>OZ252223.1:1147500-3420922 GCA_965249145.1 Dehalococcoidia bacterium | reverse complement strand
GGTCTTTCCGGAACCGTTTGCGCCGGTCAGAGCAATCCGATCGCCGGCAGCCACGTTTAGAGTGAGGCCGCTGAACAAAGTCCGAGTCGAGTAAGATTTGCTTATATTGGATGCAAATAGCATGCTGGTTCGTTGGGCTTGGACCAATCTTGAGAGGGTTCGGGAGCCGGTCCGCTGGCCTCCTGCGACAGCCAAGGACCGCAGGAGGGTGGGCTCAATGAGATAACGAGGTGACAGGCGGAGCACGGTGCGCCCTGACAGGGTAGTTGGGCCTGTACGCTTCCCGAGTCCGAGCACCCGAGGAACAGGTCTAAATACGGCGAATCTGGTGGAGCTGGAGGGGATCGAACCCTCTACCTCTTCAATGCCATTGAAGCGCTCTCCCGAGTGAGCTACAGCCCCAGCCCATCCAATATAGCAAACCGGCGCTTTTCGCCGCAAGCGAATTGGCTAGTCGTGGTAGTCGAAGGGGCGGGGCCAAGAAGCCGCCAGCAGGTAGCTCACACCGAGCAGGACGTAGAGCACACTCTCCCAAGGGCGGTTGACTTGGGAGAACCCGATGTTCGCCGCATCGCCACCGATGGCTGCGCCGAGCACTCCCGCCAGCAACAAGAGTACGCCCAGAAATCCGGTCATCAGCAATCGGGCCCGGTACGACCAGGTCGCTCCAGTCCAGAGGAGGAGCGCTCCAAGGGCGATCAACGCCGCGGTCTTCCCGGTGTCAACGTTTAACGGATCACCGGCGCCCCACTCGAAAAACATCCCGAGCACTCCCATGACCAAGAGTGCCGGGCTGGTCAGTATAAGCAGCCAGCGCGGTGCGGTTAGGGCAATCTTCACGACCGTGCCAGCCTAGTCGTCGGCCAGGGTCTGTTCCATTTCCTTGGCCAATTCGTCGGCGAAGCTCTCCGCATCGTAGCTTACTTCGCCGTCTCCCACCTTAATGCCGCAGGCCTGAAGCACCAGCTTACGCCACTCAATGGTCTGGACGTCGGTGGCCGACAGCTTCTCGGGTTTGTCGTAATACTGGTTGACCATCTGGCGGCCGTCTTGCCCCGAAAAGTTGAAGTTTTGCGACCAGTCGTGCCAGGTGTGGAAGATGAACCGTTCGTACACCCGGCCGACCCAACTCCGCGGCTTGGCGGTGTGGAAGTAAAACAGCCGGATGTTGTCTAGCCGGATGTTGTCTGCGTCTACCGGAACGGCCCACCTCGTATACACGTTGGGCCCGTAGGACGAGCGGAACATGCTGGGCAGGTGGTGTCCGCCCTGCCATTCCGGGTTTTCCACGATCCTGGGCTTCTTCCGGGCCCGTTTCCCCATCTACGAGAACATCCAAGACCACAGCAAGCGCCAACGGTATCGCGGCCACACGATACCGCCGGGGTAGTGCTCCTGATAGGGCCGGTCCTCGCCGCTCTCGAGCTTCGCCCGCCCCCGGGCAGTGAACGGCATGTTCAGAGCCCGTGCGTTGATTACTTGGGGCTTGGGACGGGTGGGGCCAGCCTGGGGGATTGGCGCGGTCATGAACTGGATCGAGTCCTTGTGCACATATTGGACGTGGGCGTCGTAGATGTTCTCCATGGCCGGACGCCAGTTGCAAGGCCAGGTGGTGTTGCTGGAGAGGACCACGCTCCCCGGGTCGAAGAACTCCTCGGGCACGTCCTCCCCGATGGGCGCAGGGGCTCCGTGGCCCATCCAGACGAATACGATGCCCTTCAATACCTTGGTCGGGTACACTATCGCTCTCGCGTCGGGCTTGCCGGGGATCCGCGAGTCGGGGCCCTTGCCCAGCACGGCTACGCACTCGCCGGACTCGTCGAAGGTCCAGCCGTGATAGGTGCAGGTGATGGTGCCCTTCCACCAGCAATCGGCGATATGCAGCATCGCCCCACGGTGCGGGCAGGAGTTGCGAAAGGCAACGACGCCGTCCTTGCCGCGCCAAAAAATCACATCGTCGCCCAGCAGCTTTACGAGCGTGGGCTTTCGCCCCACTCTCGACTCCGGGATGCCAGGATACCAGTATTCCCGCATTCCAAGTTCCGGGATCAGGTCACGCCGGTCGGCTGATGATCGACCATTGCGTCCGTTGTGGTGGACCGCTCCATTCCGCGTTGTCATCTCGCCTCGCTCTAGCGGCGATGGAATTTTACGACGCGGCGGTCGCGGCCCCACTCGCCGGGCATCACGAAGTACAGGTCCTTGTTGGAATCGGCCCAAACGCCGTGGCAGGAGCGGTGCAGCTCGGAACCCCATTGGGTGATCAGCTCGCCTTCCAGGCTGAGCACGCTGAACAGGCCTCCGTTGTGCTCTGGCACGTAGACGGTGTCGTCGGAATCCACGTAGAAGAGGGCAGGGCCGATGAGCTTGGTGGGCCAGGTGGAGATGTACTCCCCTTCTTGGGTGAACACTTGGACCCGGTCGTTCTCCCGGTCGGCCACCAACACCTGGCCGTGACGGTCGATCCAAACGCCGTGGGGCAGCCGGAATTCGCCCGCTCCATCCCCAGGGCCACCCCAGGATTTGATGAGGTCTCCCTCCGGGGTGAACTTGTGGACCCGGGCGTTGGCGTAGCCATCGGCGATGAATATTTGGCCTTCGTCGTTGAAGGCGATACCGGCGGGCATGTTGAAGGGAGGGCCGCCGTGGGTGACGGTCGTGAAAGCGGTCGAGCTATAGTCCTCGGGATCCACACCGGTGTCTGAGCGCACACCCTTCTGGCCGACGGTCATCAGGTGGTTGCCTTCTTTGGTGAACTTGTGCACTTCGTGGGTATTGCGGTCGACCAGCCAGACGTGCTGGTCCTTGTCGATGATGATCGAATGGGCGAAGGCGATCAGGCCTTGGCCCCAAGACGACAGGAAGTTGCCTTCCTTATCGAACACGCAGACCGGGTGGTCGGGGTCGCGGTTGAAGGCATAGACCCGGTCTTCCGAGTCACCGAACACGGCCGCGGTGGGCATGGCCCATCCTTCGGGCAGCTTGGCCCAGTCGGCCTGCATTTCGTAGGTGTAGTCGCCGGAACCAACTATGTCAGCCATGGTCGTCTCCTAGTACGGTCGGATACCGGAAGTCTTTACCCGGAATGAGTATAGGGAGGTGCCCGGTGTGGTGTAAACCGTGCGGAAATCGTCACCGCCGAAGGCCAGGTTCCGCGGGATCTCCGGGCCGCGAATGACGCCCAAGTGCGTTCCGTCGGCGTCGAAAACCCAGATGCCGCCGGAGCCGGTGCAGAACACGCGCCCCGCGGTGTCGACTTTCATGCCGTCGGGCACTCCCGGCTCGGCGGAAGCCATGTCGGCGAAGACGCGGTTGTTGCTCAAGGAGCCGTCAGCGGCAACATCGAAGGCGCGGATTTTGCGGTGGCTGCAGACTTCGCCCCGAGCCTCTTCCTCGAAGCACCGATCGTCTAGGCGGCTGATGGCCACGTAGAGCACGGATTCGTCGGGCGAGAAGGCGAGGCCGTTGGGGTATTCACACCCGTCGGTGGCCACGCTTACCTGGCCGCCCGGTGACAAACAGAAAACACCGGCGAAGTCGTACTCCCGCTGCTCGGCGGGCAGTCGCAGGGCCGGGTCGGTGAAGAACAGGCTGCCGTCGGAGCGGCAGACCACGTCGTTGGGCTTGTGGAGGCGCTTGCCGTCCCAGCGGTCCGCGACTGTGCTGACGTTGCCGTCGGCGTCCATCGCCGTAATGCACCGGTGGTCGGCGCCCTCGCACATGACCAGGCGGCCCTGTTTATCGAAGGTGCAGCCATTGCCCTCGCCGGTGCCTTCGCGGACAACACTCACCCCGCCGGTCTGGTCCCAACGGTACAGCCGGCTCTCGGTGAGCGAGACGAAGGTCACGTAGCCGCCAGCGTGCCATAGCGGACCCTCGGTGTTGCCGCCGACGCTGGCCAGCAGGGTATGATCGGGGGACTCTAGTATGTCGTCCAAGCTATCAGGCATGGATTATCTCCAAATCCAGAGTGTCGGTGGATGGCGGGATTATACCAGCGCGCGATAAACCCCGTCTGTTAGAATGCCGCTAAGCTCAGATTGCCGATTAGAGGTCACGATGAAGCCCGGAGACCCCGTCGAAGAGATCCTCCAAGAGCTGCGGATCCAAGCGATTTCCGAGTTCGGCGAAGTCCGCGCCGCCGAATTGGAAGACTTCCTGACGCAGACTGCCCGCCAGATATGGGACATTGACCAAATGACCGTCCACGTGGACCTGGAACCCGGTTTCTATCAATAAAACTCGAGGACCAACGATGCCGGAACCGAATGAACTGACCGTCTCCGAGGCCTCCGCGCAGATCCGCCAAGGCAGGCTCTCGCCAGTAACCCTGGCCCAATCGCTGCTGGACCAGATCGACCGGTTCGACGGCGAGCTTCGGGCCTGGGTGACAATCGACCGAGAGGAAGTGCTGGAAACTGCCCGCCGACGTGAAACCGAAGTCGACCGGGGCGACCCCTTGGGCCCGATCCACGGCGTCCCGGTGGGCCTCAAGGACATCTTCAACACCGCCGGGATGTTGACCGCCGCCGGTTCCAAGGTCTACTCCGAGTTCGTGCCCAGCTTCGATGCGACCTCGGTGGCCAAGGTGCGGCGGGCCGGGGGCATCATCCTGGGCAAGGCGGTCACCACCGAGTTCGCCACTTCCGATCCCTCTCCCACGCGGAACCCTTGGAACTTCGAGCACACCCCTGGAGGCTCCAGCAGCGGTTCCTCGGCCGCCGTCGCCGCCCGGATGGTGCCCGCCGCCACCGGCTCGCAGACCGGCGGCTCCACCTGCCGTCCGGCCGGGTACAACGGAATCGTAGGCCTCAAACCGACCTATGGCCGGATCAGCCGCTACGGGGTGGTGCCAGTGAGCTGGTCGCTGGACCACGTAGGAATTCTAGTCCGCAGTGTGGCCGACGCCGCGCTGATGCTCACCGTAATGAGTGGGGTGGACGCCAACGATCCGGGCTCGCTGGACCTGCCCGTGCCCGACTTCACCAGGCAGATGGTGCAACACAACAGCCCGCCGCGCATCGGCCTGGTGCGAGAATACTATGCCGAGACCGCCACTCCCGAAGTATGGGCCCACACCGAGAGCATAGCCCAACGCTTGGCCGACGCCGGGGCGGAAGTGGTGGAAATCCCCCTTCCGGACACGTTTGCTTCCTGCCACAGCGCCCAGCGCATCGTGATGCACGTGGAGTGCGCCTCCTTCCACGAACGCTTCTACCGGGAGCGTGCCGACGATTATGGCCCGCGAATCCGCTCCGCTATCGAAATGGGTCTAATCATGCCGGCGTCCAAGTACATGCAAGCCCAAAGGCTGCGTCGCCAGTTTCGCCACGACATGGTAGAGATGACGCGACAAGTGGACGTGGTAATGACGCCAGCCACCGTGTCGCCCGCACCCAAGGACCTGAACACCACCGGCGATGCCGCCTTCCAGGTGCCATGGACCTCCAGTGGATTGCCCACGGTGGTGGTGCCAAGCGGACTGAGCGAGTCTGGCTTGCCCATGGCGGTGCAGTTCGGCGGTCTCCCCTACGAAGAAGGCAAGCTCCTAGGAGCGTCCCAATGGTGCGAGCAAGCCTTGGGAGTCTCCTTGGTCCCACCGGGGTACGGTTAAACGCCGAGATCGCCGAGACCGCAAAGGAATTGGGTTAATTCTCGGCGCTCTTGGCGCGCTCCGCGTTTAAATCATGAGCCAGCTGCACGACCTGGTGGTGGTTGGCGGTGGGACGGCCGGGCTGGTCGCTGCCCGGTTTGCCCGGCAGTTGGGGCTGTCGGTCGCGCTGGTAGAGAAAGCACGGACCGGCGGCGATTGCACCTGGACCGGTTGCGTGCCCAGCAAAGCCTTGCTTCGCGCCGCTGGTGTGGCCCAAACCATGCGTACCGCCGACGTCTACGGCCTGCCCTCAGTTTCGCCCCAAATCGATCTTGCCACGGTTATGGACAGGGTCAGGTCGGTGATCGCTCGCATCTACCAAGCGGAGTCGCCCGAAGTCCTGCAAACCGAGGGCGTAAATGTCGTTCGTGGTGAGGCGCGCTTCCAAGACCCTCGGACAATCCAGGCCGCCGGACAAACACTGCGGGCACGGCGCTTCCTGGTTTGCACTGGCGCGTCGCCGGTCGTTCCCGCCATCCCTGGCATTGCCGACGTTGGCTGCCTGACCTACGAGACCGTCTGGGACCTAGGCGGACTTCCCCGTCGGTTGGCCGTGGTGGGTGCTGGCCCGGTTGGTTGTGAGATGGCTCAGGCCTTCGCCAGGCTCGGTTCGTCGGTAACCCTCATCGGGGCGGCTGACCGGGTGCTACCCCAAGACGAGCCGGAGGCATCTGAAATCATCGCCCGCGTATTTGCCGACGATGGCGTTGACCTGCGGACCGGCGACGGACTGGACTCAATCGCGAAATTTCCTGGGGGCGTCCGGCTTTCCCTGGCCAGCGGCGAGCAGGTAGAGACCGATTCGGTGCTCGTCTCCGTTGGCCGGCGGGCGAACTTGGATGGTCTGGACCTAGAGGCCGCCGGTGTTGCCTACGACCGCAACGGCATCTCAGTGAACAATGACCTGCGCACCAGCCAAAGAAACATCTACGCCGCGGGCGATTGCACCGGCAGCTACCAGTTCACCCACTACGCCGCTTACCAAGGCTTCATGGCGGTCCGCAACGCCTTCTTGCCCCTCAACCAAAGGGCGTTGCTGCCAAGCGTCCCCTGGGCCACATTCACCGACCCCGAAGTCTCCCATGTTGGCCTGAACGAAACGCAAGTCCGTGAGCGCCACGGCTCCAACGTTGCCATCAGTCACTTCCCGCTATCGAGAGTCGACCGCGCGCAAACCGACAGGGCGACCGATGGCTTCATCAAGCTGGTACACCGTCCCAACGGCCGGCTCTTGGGGGCGACAATCGTCGCCCCCCATGCCGGAGAGATGATTCACGAATTCAGTGTCGCTCTGAAGCATGGGATAAAGATCGGAGACCTAGCACGAACGATCCATGTCTACCCGACCTACGGTATAGGAGCGCAGCAACTGGCGTCGGAAGTGGTTGTGGGCCGGATGCTCGACGGGCGATGGGGCGGGCTGGTGCGTAGACTGGCCCGGTTGGGCCGATAGGCGTAGCGGCGCCGTCTGACCCGGACAGCGCCGCGAGTTACCCGGATTGGCGATGGGCCCGGCTAGAAGACGGCTATAGGGTTTACCGGTGAGCCGGTGGTGTTGTGAAGCCGCAGCGGGCCGATGGAGATGAGGAACTCCCAGCGGTTGCGCTCGCGGCAAGCCACGGCGACCTCCTCCAGGTTGGCGTTGTCCAAAATCCAGAGGCCCATGGCGGTGATGCCCACTTGGTGGATAGGGCTGGGGACATTCTCATATTGGGGAGGGCTTACGTCGTTGCCGGTGTCGGTGCCCAGCATGCAGATACCGCGCTCGTAGAACAGCGGCAGGCAGGATGCCTGGCAGGCGGCCGACCCCGCCTCGCGCGGCCACGGGCCCTCCACATTACGCCGGTGTAGCTGACCGGTCCGTATCAGAAGGACATCGCCTTCGTCGACCTTAAAGCCGCACTGCTCCTCGGCGGCGAGAATGTCGTCAATCATCACCCCTTCGCCGCGGTCTATCCAATCGATGCCTTTGACGTGGGGCACGTCGACCAAAACGGCCCGGGTGATGATGCCTTCCTTGGCTTCCTCCACCGAGCCGAAGGTGGCGCCCATGCTGGTGGATACCAGGTGAGCTGGCTTGCCGTTGTAGGTCTTATTGTTCCAGAAGAAGTGGGCCAAGCTGTCCACGTGGGTCACGGTGTAGCCGTGGAAGATCATGCCGAAGTAGTCGGTGGCGGCGGGAAAGGCCCGGTTGCTGACCTTCTGGCCACTGGCCCAACCTTCGCCGCTCTCCACCATGAAATGGACCGGAGGGGATGGAGCGTCGACCGTGGCCTCGAAGCTGATGGTCCGGGCCATCGAGATACGGACGCCGTCTTGGACGGTGGTCAGCGCCCTCTTCACTTTGTCGGGGGTGATCAGGTTGGGCGCGCCGAGCTCATCGTCGTCGCCCCAACGGCCCCAATTGGAGAACTTGTCGAAATAGCTGAGTACCTCTGCTTCGCTGGGAATATTGGCCTGCGGCATTGGTAGCCTCCTTGACCGTAGATTTGGCTTAGGCCGGGACAGGTGGCGAAAGGTGGACGTCCAGGACTTGCTCGCACCAACGGGCGGCGGCCAGGAGGCGCTCCTCTTGGAAGTGGGCTGAGATCAGTTGCACACCCATGGGCATCCCCGACTCGGCCAGCCCCGACGGGAGCGTAATTGTGGGCAGCCAGCAGGAAGTCCACGGGCCTTGGAACGCGGTGTTGCCAGTGTTGGTCAGGTCGGGCTGTGAGGGAGTTGGGGTTGACGGCGTGATCAGCACGTCGGCCCGCTCCGCCAGAGCCCCCATGTCGGAGATGAACCGCAACCGGCGCTCCAACGCCCGCGAGTAGGTGGCGGCGTCGGTTTCAAGCCCGCGGCGCAGCATCTCCCGCAGCAGCGGGCGGTAGAGCTCGGCGTGGGCCTCGTACATCGGCTGGTGGAAGGCGGCAGCCTCGGCGGCCATGATGATGCGCTGGTCCTCGTGAGCCGTGTAAAAGCTCTCAGGCAGCGTCACCTCTTCAACTTCGGCCCCAGCGGCGGCGAACTTTTGCACGGCGTCCATGAGGTTCGTCTGGGTTTCCGCGTCGGCCTCTTCCATGAAGAAGGGACGGACCAGACCGATGCGCGGGGGTGACGGCGAGTCCAAGGCGGCCAGGTAGTCGCCAGGCGGAATGCTGGTGGCCACCGGGTCTTCAGAATCCGCTCCGGCCATCACCTGCAACAACAGCGCCGCGTCCTCCACCGATCGGGCCATCCACCCCACGGTGTCGAGGGACCAGCTTACTGGCACCACACCGTGGCGGCTGACCCGCCCGTAGGTGGGCTTCAGGCCGACGACGCCGTTGTAAGAAGCCGGGCGCAACACCGACCCGACGGTCTGGGAGCCCAAGGCGGCGGGACACATGCCGGCGGCCACCGCCACCGCCGAGCCGCTGCTCGACCCGCCCGGCGTGTGGGCCCGGTTCCACGGGTTCTTGGCCTCCGAGGGATCGAGACAAGCGAACTCGGTGGTGACGGTCTTGCCCATCATTATCGCGCCGGCTTTTTTGAGCAGCGCCAACGATGTGGCGTCGTAGGTGGGCACGAAGTCCTGGTAGTGCCTGGAGCCAGCGGTGGTGGGTACTCCCGCAGTGTAGAAAATGTCCTTGATACCGATGGGCACACCATGCAGCGGCCCCACCTCGGGCAGCGTGTCCAACTCGCGCTGGCGTTGCTGGGCGTCGGACAAGACAGTTTCGCGGTCCAGGTAGAACCACGCTTGGAGGCTCGGCTCCAAGGCGTCCCAACGGGACAAGAGCGACTCCGCGACATCCGTCGCGCTCAACTCTCGGGCCCTAATTTGGCGCGCGATTTGGCTCGCCGTAAGTTCGTACGGTTCGGGCATGCGACCTCCTGGGCGCGGGTTCGTCGTGCCGGGATTCTCTGGCCGCCGGGTTAGATTGGCGGCCTACGGGTGTGCCAATCGGTTGACTGCTCGTAAGCGTGAGCGACACGGAACAGCGTCGCCTCGTCGAATGGCCGGCCAAGGAGCTGCAGCCCCACCGGGAGCGACTCCGGCGTGAACCCGCAATTGATGGATAGCGCTGGGACCCCAGCCAGGTTGGCGGGCGCAGTGAAGCTACGCCGTCCTCCCAGCATCTGCAAGAATTCCTCCTTGTTGCCCATTCCAGCTGATTCCGGCAACGGGGAGGCTGGGATTGATGATGTCGGCATCACCAGCACATCGACCTCTTCCAAGGCTGCGAGTATGTGCTGGCGAAGCAGGGTGCGGAGCCGCGCCGCCTTCTGCTGGGCTTGGGCCGGGAGAATACTGCCAGCGAGGAGGCGGACCTGGATGTTGAAGTCGTACTCTTTCAGGTGCTCCTCAATGCCTCGGCGATGGACCGCAGCGGCGTCGGCGTAGGTTACCGCCGTAGAGATAGCCGCCGACTGTTCGGTCAACGGCAGCGAAACCTGCTGGACCAGCGCTCCAAGTTCGCCTAGTTGGGCGATGGCCTGCTCGACGTTAGTGCGCACGTCCGGGTCGACGGAATCGGTGTGCACCCGCTCGGTTATCATCCCTACCCTCAAGCCCTCTATGCCCTGGTCTAGGCCGTCGAGGTAGTTAGGTACCGGAACGTTCCCGGTGTAGCGATCGTTTGGGTCGGCGCCCGCGATGGCGCCAAGGGTCATGGCGCAGTCGGCGACGGTGCGGGAGATGGGGCCGACTGCGTCCATGGACCAGCTCGCGCCCAGCACGCCGTATCGGCTGACACGGCCCCAGGTGGGCCGGATACCCACCAGACCGCAGAAAGAGGCGGGCCCTCGGATGGAGCCTCCGGTATCTTCGCCCAGCGACGTGGCGCAAAGGAAGGCGGCGGTGGCGGCCCCGGAACCGCTGCTGGATGTGCCAGCATTGCGGGTGAGGTCCCAGGGATTGCGGGGGCGGCCGTAAGGGTGATGGAACGCGTCGCCCATTGCATATTCGCTCATGTTGAGCTTGCCCAGAAGCACTGCCCCGGCCTGTCTCAGGTTACTCATCACAGTGGCATCCTCGGCGGGCACGAAGTCCCGGAGGATGGACGAGCCACCGGTAGTCAGGATACCGTTGGTGTAAACTTGATCTTTCACCGCAATCGGTATCCCGTGCATTGGGCCGCGATAGTTCCCGCCGGAGATTTCGACTTCCGCCGCTTGCGCATCGGCGAGGGCTCGCTCGGCGGTGACTGTGATATAGGAATTCAGCTTGGAGTCGATCTCCTGGATGCGCTCAAGGTAGGCTTCGGTGGCCTCTACCGGTGATACTTCTCCGGAGCGATAGAGACCGGCCAGCTCGGTGGCGCTCAAGAAGGGTATCTCACCCTTGTCCATTCAGTCCTCCTCGCATGACCAGACGGGATTGCGCCATTTTGCCCCATTGGATTCGTCCTGTCCATTGCCGTCACCTCGTCGGCAACCGGCCGAAGTGGTCGTCGCTTTCAGAGAGGCGTTGCCCCTGTTGGTTTATAATCCAACCGTTCCACTTGTACGCCACTTCAATGCAAGTGGCGACCGCCGAGAGGTAAAAGAATGAACGAAATCGCGGGAATTGTGCTAGCTGCTGGAATCGGCAAACGCATGCGGTCGCGCCTTCCCAAGCCTCTGCACAAGGTCTGCGGCAAGGAGTTGGTCCGGTACCCGGTGGAGCTGCTCCGCGAATGCGGGATCGCACCGGTGTTCGTGGTCGTCTCGCCAACCAATGGGGAGCAAATACGCGGAGTGTTGGGCGACACTGTCGAGTACGTCACGCAGGCCGAGCCGAAGGGCACCGGTGATGCTCTTGAGTATTGCCGCGATGTCACTGGAACGGGGGCGGCGCACGTTGTGGTAATCGGCGGGGATACACCTTTGGTGCGCAAGGAGTCGCTGGAGCGGCTGATCGAAGGCCGCGAAGGGCGACAGATGGGTTTGCTCACCGGCCACGACCCAGCGCTGCGAGACTTGGGGCTTGTCGCTCGGAAACACGGCCTTGTGGCGGGTATCGTCGAAGCCGCTGAGTCCACCGGGGACGACCAACATTCGGAGCTGAACGCAGGCGTCTACTGCTTCGAGTCGACTTGGCTGTGGAATTCGGTGAGCCGGGTCTCCTTGCAGCCTTCTGGCGAACGGTACCTGACCGAACTGGCCGCAATCGCCGCCCAAGAGGGGTCGAGGGTCGAAACGGTCGCCGTCGTCGACTCCAGCGAGTTGATGGGCGTGAATGACCGGCTGCAACTGGCCAACGCCGAGACGGCCCAACGCGAACGCATCCGGCATCATTGGATGACGCAAGGCGTGACCATGACCGACCCGGTGTCGGTGTTCATTGACGCAGACGCCGCTCTCGGGATGGACACTGTTATTCTGCCGAATACTATGGTGTTGGGCCGCTCTACCATCGGTGAGGACTGCGAGATCGGTCCGGGTTCGGTGATTCGAGACACCTCAGTGGGCGATAGCTGCCGAGTGACAGCCTCGGTGTTGGAAGGGTCGGTGATGGAATCCGGTTCCGACATCGGCCCGTATAGCCACCTGCGCCCAGGGGCCCACATCGAGAGCGGGGTGCACATCGGCAACTTCGTTGAAGTCAAGGAAAGCCGAATTGGGGAGGGCGTTGCCATCGGGCACTTCAGCTACCTGGGCGACGCTTCCATCGGGGCCAGAACGAACATAGGGGCCGGTATGGTCACCTGCAACTACGATGGACAGGACAAACACCGCACCATCATAGGAGAGGACGCGTTCATCGGATGCGATACCATGCTGGTGGCACCGGTAACGGTCGGCGCTCGCTCTGTCACGGGAGCTGGGGCAGTGGTCACGAAAGACATCCCTCCTGCTAGACTGGCGGTCGGAATCCCTGCTACTATTAAACGCGAGCTAAAATAGACCGGTGACGCCCCGGTAATGGTGGAGACCCCTTAGGGAGTGTGGATTACCGGGAGTCAATGAGGCTTGGATACAGATAGCTTATCCTCGGGCTTGGTCTTTCTGGCCTTTCTCGCAGTATTCTCCGGCCTGAGTCTGCTGCAACACTCGGGAGCGCAGTTCATTGCACTGGAGCGCGACTTGCGGTTCCCGTTGCTCTCTCGTCCCCAAATTATCTACTGGTGCAAAGCTGCCTGCCTGTTTGCCATCGTGCTGTCGGGCTTGGTGTTCGTCCAAACCACCTTTACATCCGAATGGTGGGCGGCGTCGCTGCTCGCAATGGCGCTGTTGGTCGGATTGTTCTTGCTTGACCGCGCCGCTGCCGCCTACATGGGGCGGCGGTTGAGAGCTATCTGGCTGGGCGGACTCTCCGCTTCCGGAGCCAACGGCGACAGTGGTTATTCGACCGCCGAAGGCAGCAATGGTTCCGCACACGGAACGGCGGATGCGCCAACCATCACGGAAGAGGAACTGACTGGCCTTGACCAGCGGGACTGGGAGATGTTGCGGTCAATTATCCGGCTGGACGTCACCACGGTCAGGGAAGTCATGGTACCGAGGCTCGACATGGTGGCGGTTGAAGCCGACACGCCGCTGTCGGAAGTGGTCGACGCAATCGTGGGACGCGGTCACAGCCGCCTGCCAGTGTACGAAGAGACAATCGACAAGATTCTCGGCATCGTCTACGCCCGCGATGTGCTGGCCGCTCTGGCTTGGCCCGAACCAGATAGCACCCTTCGGAGTCTGGTGCGCCCGGCCTTCATAGTGCCGGAAACGAAGCGGGTCGATGAGCTTCTGGAGGAGTTCCAAGAACGCCATCTTCAGATTGCAATGGTGGTAGATGAGTACGGCGGGATCGATGGCTTGGTAACGATGGAAGACGTGCTCGAAGAGATCGTCGGCGAAATCGAAGACGAGTTCTCCAGGAACCGGGAGGCCCAGGTCATCTGGCAGACCGACGGTGGGGCGCTGGTGGACGCTGGCGTGGACTCGGAACACATCGAGGGAATCTTCGGCGCCAGCGTGAACAGCGAGGAGTTCGACACAGTTGGCGGGTTCGTGTACCACGAACTCGGCCGGCTCCCTCATACCGGGGACTGCGTGGAAACGGACCGGTTGCACATCGAAGTCGTATCGATGCTGGGGCGCAGGTTGCGGCGGCTTCGGATACGGAGGGCCACCTCCGCTCCGGCTTCGACTGAAAGCTAGACCAGAATTAGTCTTGAGCGACCAACTCGCCGTCCACGATCAGGCGATGGTCGTACACCAAGCGGGGCACACACGATACGAGGTGGATCTGCCCCTCTCCCGAATCAGTCAAACTGAGATCACTCTCGTGGACCACCCTTGTTTCTGTCACACGGTACAGGAAGCGTTCGGTACCGTTCTCGGTGATTATGTAAACGTCATGCCCATCCCGCAGCAACTCGGGGACTTTTTGCAGGTTGAAGAACACCGATCCTTCGCCCAATACCGGGCTTTCGGTATGCCCGAAGAACCAAGCGTCCCCCGGTTCGCCGGCATCCGAGGACTCGGGGATGTGGCCAACTGTGTTGTTCGGTGTCTCGTAGGCCCGGCTGTCACCCAGATTCACGATCGAGAGTTCGTTTACGGTCGAGTCAATTCCAACGGCCGGAATCGCAATGCGGACCGCGGCGGCTACGGGGGGGAGGAGCGAGACTTGGTCCCGCGCCAGGGGGGTGAAGCCCTGCAGCAATTCCCGTTCCTGAAGGGACGCCGGTTTGTAGTCAAGAGGGGCGCTCCAAGCTTCGGGAGAAATGGAGTCGCCGGGATAGACGGGGATGCTAGCTATGTCCGAGGCCGAAAGCCTGGGGACGTCCCTAGGCGGGGGCGCAACGGCGACCGGGGCGGGAGTGGACTGTTCGCCCGCAGAGGCTTGCAGCTCGTCCAAACCGGACTTGGCTTTGATTACGTACGCGTAATACACGCCGCCGAGGGCGAGGAGAAAGATGCCCGCAAGCAGCAGGGAGAATCCGGCGGCGCGCACCGTACGGCGGCGCAACCGACCGCGGAGAATCAGGTAGTCGTAACCGGCTTGCATTCAACCTCCCACCAACCGCACCGGAAACTGATTAAGCCGGGATCTTAACGAGGCCGCGGGGCGTTCATCGCTCCAGGGCTAATGGGCTCGTTCAGATAGATATCCCCGTTGCGGATCTTGATGTTGAAGCCACAAGAGGGATTCACGCAGACCCACGCTTTGTAATGGACCGCGGCGCCCTGACCGCCGTAGTCCGAAAGCGGCACAAGATACCCGATGTCACATTTTAGGCACTTAGTGATGCTGGTTTCGCCCACGAATTCGTCCTCCATAGCTGCGGCTGTGGCGAGTATATCATCGGCATTTCGCTGTAAACAACCAAAGCACTTACCTATACTACTAGTTTTGTTGTTCACCTACCTAACATAATCAAGAATTCGTCATAACTTGGAGCGAATCCTTCGTGCCCCAACATGCTCAGCATGTGGCCAGGGTCGGCTACAGCGCCTACTCCAGGAAGTCCTTTAATTTTCTAGACCGGGTGGGGTGACGCAGCTTGCGCAACGCCTTGGCTTCGATTTGACGGATCCGCTCTCGGGTAACCCCGAATTCTCGGCCGACCTCCTCCAATGTGCGGCTCCGGCCGTCCTCCAGCCCGAAGCGCAGTTGAAGCACACGGGCCTCGCGCTCGGTCAGGGTATGCAGCACCTCGTCGACCTGCTCCTTCAACAACTGGAAGGATGCAGCGTCGGCGGGAGCGGGAGCGTTGCGGTCCTCGATGAAGTCGCCCAAGTGAGAGTCCTCTTCCTCTCCAATAGGTGTCTCCAAGGATACGGGTTCCTGGGAGATCTTCAGGATCTCCTCGACCTTCTCCGGGCCGATTTCCATCGCCAGCCCGATTTCTTCCGGGGTGGGCTCCCGTCCGTACTCTTGGAGCAGGCGCCGGTGCTGGCGCATGAGCTTGTTGATGGTTTCCACCATGTGCACCGGAATCCGGATGGTCCGCGCTTGGTCGGCGATCGCCCTGGTGATGGCTTGGCGGATCCACCAAGTCGCGTAGGTGCTGAACTTGTAGCCCTTCCGGTAATCAAACTTCTCCACTGCCCGAATCAGCCCAATGTTGCCTTCTTGGATCATGTCCAACAGGGCCATGCCGCGTCCGATGTATTTCTTAGCCACGCTGACCACCAAGCGCAGGTTCGCCTCGGTCAGGTGGGACTGGGATCGCTTGCTCTCGGCTTCCATCCGGTTGAAGTGCTGCCTGAACACAACGTCGGTACGCCGCAGGCGGTCGAGGGTCTCTGCTTGCTCAAGCATCGAGGAAATCTTGTTCAGGGTGCAGTCCTGTAGAACATCGACCGCCTCGGGCGGGAGCACCCACGAACTCAGCGAGAGGTCCAGCACCCTGCGATAGACATCCTCCTGCGGTTCGTCCAACTCCTCTACCAGCGCGGCCAGGAGGTCCAGAGAGACCTCGGCATCGATGGCAGCCCGGAGCTCGGCGTTGCTGGTGATCTGTGACAACTTGGGGTTAGCGGGCAGCAGTTCCAGCTGTTGGCCGAGGCCCATGATCAGAGGGGTAGCCGCCACCAAGCGGTCCAACAAGGCGCGGGTTATTTCCCAAGAGCTCGGAGCGCCGCCAGTCGCCTCGGTCAGTTCGGACTTGAGCCCGGCGAGGTGTTTTCCGCCCTCTATCTTGCGGGCCAAGCTTCTCTCGTCGGCGGAAGTGAGGAGACGGACCCGGCCGATTTCCCGCAGGTACATACGGACCGGATCGTCCAGCACCTCCGTGGTCTCGGTCTCCGGTTCGCGCTCGGTCTCTTCGCCGTCGGCCTCAGTGGTCGTGTCGTCTGTCGTCTCGGGAGTGGCCTCTCCGTCGGGCGTGTCCCATTGCTCTTCTTCCGTGCGGACCGCGAGGCTGGCCGGCCGATTGCCCGCCAGCTCTTCCCCGTCCTCGGTCTCCTCGGTGCTGCCGGTTTCTACCTTCCGAAAGATGTCGATTATCGGGTCCCGTTCTTCAGTTTCCTCGGTCTGCGGGTCCAGGAAGTCCTCCGGACTCAGTTCCCTGGCGCTGTCTCTACGGCTAACCATATGTTCACCTCGGTGCTCACCTTGGGTAATGTGGACCGGCGGCTCAGGATACTCGAACAACACTCCCGCGCCGGGTCTCGTTGTTTCTGATACGTTGATTTAAAGCCAGCGTATTTCGCGGTCCGCCGGACTCCAAGTCTGGCGGAGATTCGGAGAACAGTATCTCCTCCTCGGCTTTGAGGCGACGCAGTTCGCGTTCTTCCAACCGGGCTACCACGTCGGCAAAAGCCCACTTCCGCTTCACCAAGTCCAGCGCTGGCAGCGATTTCTGCTCCAGTGCCTTCAGTTGTTCCAAGACTTCCGGCGCCGCGGCTGCTCTTAATGACTCCGGATCGCCTTTGGCCCGGCCCTCCAGCCACTTGGACAGAATTTCCCTGTTTTCGTGGCGGGCAAAGACCTCTGGGCGCAACCCTTCGGCCTCGTCAATCAGTTCCGGGTGTCGAAGCAGGAGCGCCAGGCAATACTCCTCCACGGGATCGTGTTCCAACCGGGCAAACGGCGATGTCGTCGCTGTCCCTCCTCGTTGAGGAGTCTGCCGTGAGGCGTTCCTGCGCCCTACCGACGGACGGGCCACGCTGGCCCGAAGGGTCTCGATCGAAACGCTCAAGCGCTCGGCGAGCAACTGAAAGTAATGGTCTTGCTGGGTGGCATCTTTGACCGCGGCTATCAAAGGGAACACGGCCTCCACGATTTGCGCCTTCCCCTGAGGAGTCGAGCCGTCCAGATGATTAGCTGCGGTACTCACTACGTATTCGATCAGGGGTTTGGCTTCATCCAATAGCCTTGCCCACTCCGCTGGTGACCGGTGTATCACTTCATCCGGGTCTTGGCCGTCGGGCATGGCCGCGATCCGGATTTCGGGGACCTCGGCGCGCTGTAGCAGCGTGGTGCCTTGCGCCCGACCGGTCACGCGGCTCTGGTAGATGTGCCAAGAGGACTCTAGGCTTCTTAGCGTTGCCTGCTGGCCAGCCGGGTCTTGGTCCAGAGCCATGATCACCCGGTTGGTCAGGCGCCGGATGGCGTCCACCTGGGGCTCGGTCAAGGCGGTGCCCATGGAAGCGACCACGTTCTTGAAACCGGCCTGATGGGCCGCTATCGCATCCATGTAGCCTTCAACGATGACCGCGCCGTTCTTCCTTATGTCATCCCGGGCCCGGTCGAGGGCGTAAAGGATGCGGCTCTTGTCGAATACCGGTCCTTGCGGCGAATTGAGGTATTTGGGCTCAGACCCATCAAGAGATCTCCCGCCGAACCCGGCCAGACGCCCCTCGGCGTCTCTGATCGGAAACATCAACCGACCGCGAAACAGGTCGTGCTGGAAGCCGTCGTCTCCGGTACGGAGCACTCCTGCGTCGGCCAATTGCTGGGCCGAATAGCCCTCCCGGGTCAGGTGGTTCCGAAGGGATTCGCCATCGCTTGGGCTCAGCCCCACCTCGAAAGCCTCCATAGCCTGGCGGTCGAGGGCTCGCTGTCCCAAGTAGTCCCGGGCCTCCGCGCCCTGGGTGGAAGCCAATCGTCGTTGGAAATACGCCTTGGCGCTTTCGTTAATCTGGTAGGCTGATGGGTCCGCCGTTGGCCCGCTCCGGCGTTCTTGGAGGGGCACCCCTGTCTGCTGAGCCAACTGCCTGAGGGCCTCGCCGAACTCCAGGTTTTCGGCGCGCATCACAAAGGAGATGGCGTCGCCGCCGGTCGCGCAGGCGCCAAAGCAGCGCCACGATTGCCGGTCGGGGAACACGTGAAACGACGGGGTGCGCTCTTGATGGAACGGGCAGTTGGCTTTGTAGCTTCGCCCGGACCGCTGTAGCGGCACCCTTTGGGAAACGACTTCCAGGATATCCAACCGGGCTTTCACATCATCTACAACGGTCACACCACAGCTCCGTCAGTCCTGGATGGCAGTAGTTCAAAGACAGCATCAGCCCAATATATTATATCAAGTCCTCCAATTAGGGGCAAGCGGAAGTATTTGTACGGGGCTAGGTAATCGTAGGTTAGGGCGAGAAGAGAAACAGGAGCAGAGATAAGGGGACGTGTTACACGAAGCGCGGGGTCAGCTGTCGCCGCTGTTCCAGCAGGAGCCCCAGCCGGTCGGTGACCGCCGCGTCCAACCGCACCGAGGCCATCTTTTCCAGGTCGCCGCCGAAATCTTCGTCCCAGGCCAACATTCGAGTGCCCCGGGCACGTACGCTTCGCATCAGCCTTGGGTTGTAGCTGTCATTGGCCGGATCGTACCAGTCCGCCTTCACCAGAGGGCTGAAGCAGCGGGAACGAATTGGAAAGGGATGACGGCGCGACCAAATGTAGCCGCGGCTGATTCGTGGCTCGATCTTGCGCAGCTCCCAGAGGGAAATCGGGTTGAAGCTCGCCACCAGGGTGCTGTTCCGGCGGGCATGACGCCGCACTACCTCGGCGACCCGGTGAGCCACAAGCCTCATCCCCTTGATGACCGCCTTCATTTCCACGTTGACCAGGAAGCCCGAAGGCAGCGATTCGAACACCTCGTCCAGGGTCGGCGCCTGCTCGCCCCGGAACCTCGATGAGTACCAGACCCCGACGTCCAGCGACCGGATTTGGTCAAGGGTCAGGTGATTCACGAAACCTTTAGCTTCGCCGATAGTACGAGAGAGCTTCCAGTCGTGCAACACCACGAGCTGTTCGTCGGCGGTCAGGCGGACGTCAAGCTCGATTCCGTCCGCACCCAAATCGTAGGCGCTCTGGAAGGCCTTGATCGTGTTTTCCGGGGCATTGGTGACGTCGCCGCGGTGAGCAATGATCAGCGGAACGTGCAAGGAACCAGCGGGAATGTCCCAAGACGTAATACCGGAATTTATCGAAAATGCGCGGCCCATTACCTTGGCATGCTAGGTGGACTTTTAGAGAAGGTACCTAGCATGCCGATGGATGTCAACCCGCGGTGACCGGCGCGGCGGGCGGCTGGGTGAGCGGCCGACGAACAATAGGCGTCAGCGCAATGGCCGGGATGATCAGCACGAGGCCCGCCACCGCGTTTATCGAGATCGACCAATGCAAGGCGAACAAAGATGCTATCGCGCCGATTTCCAAAGCGCCGATCGGATTGCCCACGCCGATGCACATGCTGAGCAGCCCCATCATCCGGCCCCGCATCTCTTCCGGTGCGGCCAGGAGGGTGATCGACGTCTGCATAGTCGAAAATCCCGCCTGTCCCAATCCGCTAAGCAATAGCAGCGTGAAGGTCACGGCGTACCACGGGGACCAGGAGTAGGCTACCGCCATGACCAAAACGACGAGTGAGCCGAACGCGTAGAAGCGGCCATGGAATCTCACGTTGCGGGCTAAGGACATCATCCCCGCCCCGGCCAAGTGTCCAAACCCATCGGCCGCAGCCAGCAAACCCACCAGCACTACGCCGACCCCCAAGTGGTCCTTGCCCAAGGCCGGGATAAACTGCTGCACCGGGAACGCCAGAGCGTTCATCACGATGGTGATATAGAGCATACCCAACATCATTGGGCTGCCGCAGGTGTAGCGGACCGCGCTGACCAAGCTTTGCAGCACCGGTTCCAGCGCACTTCGGACCGTGAACTCAGGGATGCGCAGGCGGACCATGAGCAACCAGTTGAAAGTGTGGACGGCGATGAGGAAAGCGTACGCCCCGGAAAAGCCTGTCACCTTAAGCAAGATGCCCGCCACGACCGGTCCGAGCATCTTGCCCGCGTTCATGCTGATCACGTCCAAGGAGACCGCGTTGACCAAGAGCCTACGGCCAACGATGTCCATTATCGCCGTCCGGCGCGAGGGGTCCTCGATGGACTTCGATAGCCCGCCGATGAAGGTTACGGCAAAAATGTGCCACGGTTGGAGCAGGCTAAGGTCGTAGGCCATTGCCCCCAAGAGGGCGGCGCCGATGGCGATATTCATCCCTTGGGACACCAGCAGCACGAGGCGGCGGTCGAACCGGTCGGCAAAGTAGCCAGTGAATGGGGAGACGAACGGGCGAGCGATATTATTGAAGACGACCAGCAGGCCGAGCTGGAAATAGTTGTCGTCGGTGACCTCGAGAAGGAGCCAGACCAGCACCAGAAGTTCGAACCGGCGTCCGAACTCGGATAGCAGTCCCACGAACCAGATGAGGCGGAAATCGGGATCGCCCATCACCGACGCCGCGGTGGCTTTGAATGTGTCGAAGGGCCGTTTCATTTGGCCCACCCATTCTAACCGCTGCCAGTTCACTTAGCTGTAACATTCGGCCCGTCCTTGCCCGCTCATAGCGGAACGGGTATATTCGGGTCATGGCAAGAGTAATCGACTGGCCCACCAGAATGAGGGAGCTGGCAGACTTTGTTGGTCTGAATGAAGCAGAGTTGGCCCGGATCCAGACCACCCGCGACCTCGTCTTGGACCACGGAGAGGAATTGACGGCGGCGGTCTACGACCATTTCTTGGAGTTCCCCGAGTCGCGTCGCTTCTTTGCCGACGAGAACGGCCAGGTCAACGAGGAAAGGCTGACCCGCCGCAAGCACAGCCTGTTGCGCTGGCTGCGGGGTTCGATCGACTTCAAGCTAGACGCCGACTACCCCATTCGGGTGCTGGCCACCGGCATCGTCCACAGCCACCCCCCCACCCACCGAGCCCACCTGGGCTCGACGCCGAGCCGGTTCATGATCGGCACGATGTCCTATATCTACTCTCTGGTGGCGGAGCTGCTGATTAAGGAAATGGACGACCCCCGAGAAGCGGCCCTTGCGGCCATGGCCTGGAACAAGATGCTAATGGTACAACTCGACATCATGCTCGCCGGATACTTGATCGACGTCCCCAATGAACGCACCGACGGCGGTCCGATGTATACCGACGATGGGCGCGAAATCGAGTAGCGCGAAATCAGGAGAATAGCAATGAGCAAGGTACTGGTGATTCAGGGCGCGGGCATGAACATGCGCGGCAAGTCCCAGGTCGAAATCTTCGGCCCGATGACTCTGGATGAAATGAACGAGCAGATTCAGGGGTACGCCGAAGGGTTGGGTATCGACGTAGAGGTCTTCCACTCCAACATCGAGGGAGAAGTGGCCAACGCGCTTTACGACGCCCACGACCGCGACTTCGACGCCTGCCTGATCAACCCGGGTGGTTACACCACGGCCAACGGCCCTCTACGCGCCGCCATCACCCAGGTGAAGTTCCCGGTGATTGAGGTCCACGTCTCGAATCCGACCGCCCGCGGCACCGTGTCGCAGGTCCTGCCAGTTTCAAAGGGAGCAGTATATGGCTTCGGCATCTACGGCTACCGTCTCGCCATGGAGGCGGTACAGCAGATGACTGGGTAGCGGGACGCTTACTCGCAGCGAAGGCAGCGGGGTTCCGTAAACACCTTCTCGTGAATGTCCGGGCTGGTGATCAGGTAGTCCACGATCACCCGGACCGCCTTGCTCTCGTTGGCCAGCTTGAACTTCTCGGTGGCCGAGCGGATGAAGGCCATCTGGTCGGGGTTCAACTCGATCTCGTAAGCCTCTTTGGGACCTGCCATCTTCTTCGTTTCCTCGTGTCCAGCGTTTGTGGGAATGCGGCTTGAGCCGCAAACAGGATAGTGCATGCTGCCGGGCCACGCAATGAGGGCGCCGCGGGCTTGGTTAGTTATCTCTGCAACCGTCGCCGCAATATTTTTCGGTCTGCGCTTGCCGGGTAGAGAACAGCCTTGGAGTTTTGGGAGCCTATCGCGCTGCCGAAGAGAAGCAACGGTGCGGCGACATCGGGCGCATGAAGCTGTTCCGATTACAACCGGGGGTGTCCGAAGAGTACGCGAATCCACCGAGCGGAGCGGACGAATGGGAATTGCACATCACCCTGACCACTCCCGCCGGTCCGAGGCGGGTCCACCAGGTGTTCGCCTGGGACGGAGAGCGGTGGTGGATCACCTACTCGGAAGAGACACCGCTGGCAAACTAGCCGCAGGCGTCGATCACCGCCTGCGAGATGGCCGCGAGGCGTGGGGTGTTGGTGTGCTCGGCGCGGAAGCCGTTGGTTATGTAAGCCACGGCCAGGCCGTTGTCTGGATTGGCCCAGCCCACCGAGGTGCCCGAACCGGCGTGGCCGAACGTGCGGGGATCAAGGCTATCCGCCGTGCCGCTTCGAGGATCGGCCAGCGACATTCCCAGGCAGCGGAGGACTTGCCTCTCCAGGGTGTGGTCCATTCCTTCGGCTTGGGGCGCGGTGACGTGTTCCACCGTCTTAGGAGAGAGGATTTCCACGCCGTCCAGCGATCCCCCGCCGCCCATCATGGCATAGAACCGCGCCAGCCCCCGCGCCGATGCGATGCCGCCGCCGGCCGGTTGCACCGACAAATGGACTTCCGGGCGGTTGTAGGTGGTCACCTGGTAGGGGCGGTCACAGTCTTCCATGGCGTAGAGCTTGGAGACCCGGCCCAGCATTGAGGGCGGCAGGCCCACGTGAACGTCGTCTATGCCCAGCGGGCCAGTAATCTCCTCCCGCAGGAACCGGTCGATGGGCCGGCCGTCGATCCGGCGGACCAATTCGCCGATGACCCAGCCGAAGTTTCGCGGGTGGTAGGCGATGACGCGGCCCGGCGGGTAATCGGGGCGCAGCGCCTCCATGGCCGAGACCACGGCGTCCCAATCTCCCCATTTCTCCCAAGTGAGCTGACTCGGCGTGTCGGGGAAGCCGCCTTGGTGAGTTAGCACCTGGCGCACCGTGACGTGTTCCTTGCCGTTCCTAGCGAACCCAGGCCAGTGAGAGGCGACGGTGTCATCCCAATTAACCTGCCCCCGCTGCCACAGGATGTAGAGGCAGCAGGCGGTAAGCGGCTTGGTAGACGAATAGAGGACAAACATCGTGTCGTCGCTAACCGGAGTGTCCGCCTCGCGGTCGGCCGCACCGCCTTGGAGGTCCAACACCAGCTTGCCGAAACGGTAAACAGCCAAGGCCGCGCCGGGATGCGTCCCATCCTCAATCTGTTGGTAGAAAAGTTCAGCGACCCGCTCCAGACCCCGCGGGTCCATTCTGACCTCGTCCGCCACGACCACCATCCAAGAACTCCTTACGCGACCGTCAGCGACGCGTCGCCCAGTCCATCTATCGATATAGTAGCCGAATCTCCGGCCTTCAACCACTTGGGGGGAACGATGCTGCCAGTGATTACGACCATTCCGGCTTTTAGCGATATGCCCCGCTCTGCCAGGTTGTTGGCCAGCCAGGCCAGCGGCTCTAGCGGATGGCCCATAACGTCGGAACCCATCCCTTCGCCGACCAGCTCGCCGTTGATGTGCATCGTGCCCCGGCAGCCAGCCAAGTGAATGCCGCGCCAGTCGGTTACCGGCGCGCCCAGCACCACCCCGGCGTTCAGGATGTTGGAGGCGATCGTGGTGAGCAATTGCGTCTGCCGCTCTTGGCCCTCGGTGCGCCGGTTGTCGACCACCTCGAAGGCGGTCATCACAGCGTCCACCGCATCGGAGACGCCGTCCCGGTCGTAGGGTGCGCCCTCGATCGGCAGGTCCGCGCCGAGCCGGGCCGCTACCTCACATTCGATCCCCACCTGCAGGTAGTCCAAGGCCGACAGCGATGCGGGAGACGTGCGGACATTGTTGGCCAGAATCACCCCGGCCACAGGCTCGGTGAGGCCCGTGGCTTCCTGTACCGCGCGGGTGGTGTAGGCAATCTTGTAGCCTGCCACCGCGCCATAGGTCGCGGTCAGCGCGCCTTGGTATTGGCCCTGTACGTCGTAAGCTTCGGCCATGCTTCCGGGCAACGAACCCGCGTCCAGTAAGTATTTCTCCTTTCCGTGAAACTGCTCCAGCAGGGTCTGGGCGGCGCGTTGGACTCTCGTATCAGTCGCCATTTAAGCGTTCACCATTAGATCAAGACTAGTTATACGGCTGCAGTTCGATCTCGTGGAGGGCAGGGACCACCTCCTTGCCCAATAGCTCCACCGAGCGCATCACGTCCTTGTGGGGGATGTTGCCGTCGCTGCCGATGAGGATCATGTAGCCGGGGTTCAACTCCTCGATGGTCTCGGAGAGCTTACGGGTAACGGTATCGGGACTGCCCACGATGATGGCCTTCACTTCCTGCAGCCCCTCGTAGCCCAAGGCCGGGCCCCCAGCGCCGCCGATGCGCCGGGAAGCCAACTGGCTGGCCGTGCGGGACTGATAACCGGGCGGGTCGACATGCTCGATCGGGCCGCGCATCCGGTGCTGGCCAGCCCAAAGGAAGCCGCGCCCCAGTTCCTGCGCTTTCTCGTCGGTGTCGGCCACCAACGCGCGTACCTGGTAGCCGAAGTGCTCCGGACCGGGAGTGAAGCCGACTTCCTGGGCGGTGTCGATGTACACCTGCTTTAGTTCTTTGGTCAAGCTGATGATCGCGCCCAGGTTCATGTATGCGTACTCATGCCTGGCAGCCCAGATCACGCTTTCGGGGCTACTGCCTCCGGGGAACCAGACCGGCGGGTGGGGCTTTTGCACCGGCAACACCCAGGGATTGACCACCCGGTGGTGGTAGTAGTGCCCCTCCCAACGGAATGGCCCGGGCTCAGTCCAACACTTGATGATCAGGTCGTGGGCTTCCTCGAACCGGTCTCGGTTTTCCGTCGGGTCGATTCCCGCCTGCAGCGTCTCGACCGCGCCGCCACGCACGAAGCCGGAGATGAGACGGCCGTTGGAGTAGCAGTCCAGCATGGCCAACTCTTCGGCCATGCGCACCGGGTCATTGATCGGGATGATGTTGCCCAGGATGGCGATCCTGGCCCGGCTGGTTATCCGGCTAATCACCGCGGCATCCAAGTTGGCCGAGGGTTTCATGTTCCAGTAGGACGAGTGATGCTCGTTGGTCATGATGCCGTCGAGCCCCGCCTCGTCGGCCAAGGCGTACTGCTCGTGGTACTGGTTGTAGAGCTGGTGGGCCTTTTCGGGGTCGAAATAGGTGTTGGGAAAGTCGAGGCGGCCCGAGTTGTACTGGCTGATGTCCTCTTCGTTCAAGTAGGTGTAGGGCTGCTGGGAATGGAAGAAGACCTCTACTTTGTCTTTCATCGTCCCCCTTTAGGTCGCAAATATTGCCCGCAGTATAGCATTGGCGGATTAGCTGATCTCGATGCCCACCGGACAATGGTCGGAACCCATTACTTCCGGGTGGATGAAGGCGTCGTTCAGCATACCGGCGAAGCCCTGGTCTATGAAAAAGTAGTCGATTCTCCAGCCGATATTTCGGTCCCGGGCCCTGGTTATCTGGTCCCAGTACGAATAGTTGCCTGGCTCTTGGTTGAAGGCCCGGAAGGTGTCGACGTAGCCGTCGGCCAAGAACTTGTCGATCCACTCCCGCTCTTCGGGCAGAAAGCCGGAAATCTTGGCGTTTTCCTTGGGCCGCGACAGGTCGATCTCTTTGTGGGCGGTGTTGACGTCGCCGCAGACGACGACGTGACGGCCTTCGGCCTTCAGCGCGTTCACCCGTTCGAGGAAGGCATCGTAGAAGTCCATCTTGTAGCGCAGGCGTTCCTCGGAGCGCTTGCCGTTGGGGAAATAGATGTCGAACAGCACAAAGTCGCCGTAGTCGGCGACGATAGTACGGCCTTCGGAATCAAAGCGCTCGATGCCAAGCCCGTAGCTGACGCTCTTGGGCTCCTCCTTGCTGTAGAGGGCCACGCCGCTATAGCCCTTGCGTTCCGACGAGGAGAAGTAGGCCGAATAGCCAGGGACCGACTTGACCTGGTCCGGTAGCTGTTCGATGGTGGATTTGGTCTCTTGAATGCACAGGATGTCCGGCTGTTCGGCCGCGAACCAGTCCAGAAACCCCTTTCTGTGTGCCGCGCGGAGACCGTTAACGTTCCATGAGACCAACCGCATACCACACCCCTTCGAACCAGGATTTTTTTGGTTATCTGATTTCCACGGGAATCGCAGTTATTATAGCAACGACGATTTCTCATCGAGGTACAGCGATGGTCAAGACTGGCGAGCAACATTTGGACAGCCTCCGGGATGGCCGCAACGTATTCTTGGACGGGAAGCTGATCACCGACGTCGTAGACCATCCGGCCTACCGCAACGCGGTGCGGTCAACGGCGGCGCTCTACGATTTCCAAGCCGCGCCGGAAAACTTGGAGTGGATGACCTTCGAGTCGCCCTCCAGCGGCGGGCGGGTCAACCGTTGCTGGCAGCTCCCGGAGTCCTACGATGAGCTGGTGGCCCGCCGCCGGGCTCTGGAAGCTTGGGCCGAGTGCACCTACGGCTTCATGGGCCGCTCACCGGACCACGTGGCCTCCTCCTTGGCCGGGATGATGATGCGCCTAGACCTGTTCCGGCAGCACGGAGAGGAGCGAGCGAGGGCGTTTAACGACTATTTCACCTATGTGCGCGATAACGACCTATTCGTCACCTACGTCATCACCAATCCCCAGGGCTGGGCGGGCGGCCCCAGCGGACAGCCCGACGAATTCTTGGTCGCCGGCATCTGCGACGAGGACTCGACGGGTGTCACCATCAAGGGCGCGAAGATGCTAGGCACCAGCAGCATCATGGCCAACGAGGTGCTGGCCACCACAATCCAGCCGCTGCGGCCCGGCGACGAAAAGCATGCCTTTTCGATAGCGGTCCCGATGGGCGCTCCGGGCGTCAAGATTCTGTCCCGCAAATCTTACGAGAAGTTCGCCGACACCGAGTTCGACAGTCCGTTGTCGCACCGGCTCGACGAGAACGACGCCATCCTCTACTTCGACGAGGTGAAAGTGCCCTGGGAGCGGGTGTTCATCTACCGGGACATCGCCCTTTGCAGGGACCAGTTCCACGAAGCCCCCACCCATATCCTCCAGAACTACCAGTCCCAGGTACGGCTGATGGTGAAGCTTCGGTTCCTCATCGGGTTGGCGCGGAAAATCGCCGAAGCAACCAACGTCATCGGCGTCCCCCAGGTGGTCGAAACTTTGGGCAAGCTGGCGGCCCAAGCCGGCGTGATCGAAGGGCTCGTCAACGGCATGGAGGTGGCAGGACGCTACGTCGGACCCTATTACGTGCCGGACCGTCACCCGCTCTACACCGCTCAGGTCATGGCCCAAGAACTCTATCCCCAGGTCATACACACGCTGCGGGAGCTGGCCGGCGGCAGCCCGATCATGCTGCCGTCGTCGGCCGAGGACTTCAACAACCCGGAGCTGGCCAACTACATCGCCCGCACCCAGAGCGCGCCGCCAGCGGAAATACCGGAACGGACCAAACTGTTCAAGCTGGCCTGGGACGCGATAGGCTCCGAGTTCGCCTCACGCCACATCCAGTTCGAATTATTCTACGCCGGGGCCGGCTACGTGGTCCGCAATAACTCCTACCGCACCTACGATTGGGAGCGGGCCACCGGACTGGTTGACGGCCTGCTGGCCAGCTACGGCCTACCGGAGTAGCCGCCGCTACTCATCCGGGCATTGGTCGAACTGCACCAAGATGCCGTCGGGGTCATAAACGAAGAACGTCCGCATAAGACCCTGCCCGTCGGTGAAGTCGGCCAAGTCACCGGCCAGCGGCACACCTTTGGCTACCAACTCGTCGGCGTAGGCCCGGACGTTGTCCACCGCGAAAGAGATGTGGCTGATGCCGATCTGGTCGAGCTTGATCGGCTCGCCGTCCATCTGGTCTCCCGGATGGGAAGTCAGCACCAAGAACGGTTGGGCCGTCTCTGGGTCGTCGAACCAGACGTTGGCCACCGTGCGCGACTGCCGGGACCGCTGGTACATCTCAGCGACTCCGCCCCAGGCCGCCGTGCCATTTCTTGGGTCGTATGCAGCCGGACGGTCAAACCCAATAGGTCCCGATAGAAGTGCAACGACCGCTCTAAGTCCGCCACACAAACCGCAATGTGGGAAACAGCCCTAGCTTTCATAAATGTTCCTCCTTGGTGATTGCTATTATGATACGGAATCTTAGGACACCTGGGACCAATGGAGTGACGCCATGAAAGTTGATGCTGGCCAACTGCCTTTGCCCCTCGAGGGAATTAGAGTGTTGGACGCGACCCATATTGTCGCCGGGCCCTTTTGCTCGTTGATTCTGGCCGACATGGGTGCCGAGGTGATTAAGATCGAACGGCCCCGCACCGGCGACATCGCCCGCGGTAGGCATCCGATGGTTTCCGACGCCCAAGGTAACCAGATGAGCTCCCGTTTCCTGGGCGTCAACCGCAACAAGAAGAGCGTCAGCATCGACCTTCGCAACCCTCGATGCAAGCAAGCCTTCGAGGGATTGGTGCGAGCATCGGACGTGCTGGTCGACAACTGGGGGTCGGGCGCTTTCCGGCGGCTGGGGTTGGGCTACGATCATCTAAGCGAAATCAACCCTGGTCTCATCTACGCGAGCATCACCGGCTACGGAGACAGCCCTGGACTTAGCGGTCCCTACTCGAACTGGCCAGCCAACAACCTTGCCATCCAGGCCATGGCTGGCTGGATGGAGCTTACCGGCGAGCCCGACGGCCCGCCCCAGAGCATTGGCGACAACATCGGCGACTCGATCCCTGGGCTTTGGACGGCCTTGGGCATAGTGCTTGCCTTGGAAACCCGCCGCAAGACAGGCCGCGGCCAATTCGTGGACATGGCCATGTACGAGTGCATGGTCTCCCATATCGAGAGTAACATGAACCACTACCAAGCCATCGGCGCTGTACCCGGCCGCTCCCGGGAACGCCTGGCCACGGCGGGCATGACCTTCCGGACCAAAGACGGTTATGTCGTGTTGGCTGGTGCTCGCACTGCGGAGCGGATGCGCACGTTGTGGCGCCTGTTGGGACGACACGACCTAGCCGAAGACGAGCGCTACCTTGGCCAGGGTATGGAGGGCGAGTTCTACCATACTGAGGTCATCCCAGCGATCGAGGATTGGTCGGTGCACCGCACCAAGTTGGAGGTCGCCGAGGCTTTGGTGGACATCGGATTCTCCATGGGCATGGCCCAGACGATCGAAGAGCTGGCAAACTGCCCTCACCTTGAGGGCCGACGCATGTTCGTAGAGACCGGTGACACCCTCGGCGGACTGTTCAGGTCGCCCCGCACACCCGTCCGGCTCACCGGTTGTCAGGAATCTCCGGCCGAGACGCCGCCCACCCTCGGGCAGCACAACGGGGAGATTCTATGCGGCATCGCGGGGCTGACCCCGGAGGAACTGGAGGCGCTGGAAGCGGAAGGTGCGCTGTAGGAGGCATGTCCCGCTAGCCACCGCTACACCGTGGCTGGGGCGGTCCCTTCGACGCTGGCCTCCTCCTCGGGCGGAACGACTGGCCGGCGGACCAGCGGGGAGAACGGGAGCAGCGTTACGAGCAGGAATAATCCCAGCCCGGTGCTGATGCCCACCGCGACGTTGGCACCCAACACCTCGGCAACTTGACCCACGACAAGTCCGCCCACCGCGGCCACGCCGATACACTGCCCCAAGACCCCCAATGACGTGCCGCGCATTTCAGGCGTTGCCGCGATCATGATGATCGTGCTCTGCATTACGCTGAACCCCGCGCTGCCGATGCCTGCACACAGCATTAGCACGAACGACAGTGGATACCATGGGGAAAGCGAAAACATCACCAGGCTGAGCAGCTGGATGAACAGACCAACGCAGAAGATACGTCCGTGATAGACGCGGCCGCCAATCATTCCGATAATCGTCGCGGCCACAAAGGTCCCGATGGACTGGGCTGCGATCAGCAGCCCGGTCAAGCCCTCGCTCACGCCCAGGTGGTCCCGGGCAACGACTGGAAACTGCGACTCCACGCTGAAGGCCAGCGCGTTCATGATCATGGTGAACGCGAGCACACTGCGGATGGTCCGGTTGCTCCACGCGTACTTGATTCCTGAGACCGCGGTGGACAAGAAATTGACCGGACCCGAGGAGCGAGCAGGAATTCTAGCCTGCACGAAGACCGTGAATACCCAGGCCAGCCCGTACAGAACGGTCAACAGGATGAACGCGGTGGTGTAGCCGTGGAACTGGACGATGAAACCGGCGAAAATCGGGCCCACAAAGCGGCCTATGGTAACGGTGATGGTCTCTAGCGACATCGCGCTGACTATTTGCCGTCCCCCCACGAGTTCGTAGATGAAGGAACGGCGGGATGGGAACTCCAACACGTACAGCCAGCCCAGCAGCAAGGAGGCAGTGAACATATGCCACGGTTGGATGTTCCCGGTGGCCACCAGCACGGTCAAGACGGTAACGACGGCCCAGATGAATGTCCGCGAAGTCACCATCAGCAGCCACCGGTTCGCCCGGTCGGCGAACATCCCGGACAGCAGGGCCATCAATAGCATGGGGGTCCAGCGGAACACGAAAAGAAGGGCCACCTGGAACGGGGAGTTGGTTAACTCCAAGACCAAGAGGCCCATGACCACCGCTTCCATCCAGCGACCGGAGTTGTCGAGCCCGCCAGCGGCCCACAGAAAGCGGAAGTCGCGGTTGCTGAGAACAGCCAAGAAAGATGTGGACTCGCGCTGACTGGGGTCAGACGAAGCCATTGAACTCGGAGACCACGATCACTCGCGAATCAAGTTACAACCGGTCGCTTACCGGGCATCTACGGGAACGTCTTTCTTGATAACCGGAAATGGATTTGTTCCCCAGGGCACATCTGGGTGGTCCATCATCAGTCCGATAGACCTGGGCGCCAAAAAGGCCATGATACTGGCGCCGTCGGTAACTTGCCGGCGGTTGACGCCTCCGCTCCAGGCGGACCCTCCGTGCATGAGTTGATTGCGGAGAACGTAGAGCCGTCCGAAAAGCATATCGAGAATTCTAGCCTTATCGTGTCGCTTGAATGCGCTGGTAATCCTCACGGTGTCCTGCTTGAATTGCTCTTCCCAGTTCTCGTACCCAGACCGCCCAAGCTGTTCGTTCCAGATGGTCTATATACCTACCGGTTCCTCAAGAGACCGGAGATTTCCTCGCGGACGCGCTTCCAGTTCGCGTCGTATACCGACCCCATGGGGTCTATGTAGTCCTGCGACGCCATCTCCTTCTCCGCGCATTAAAGCCAGCTAAGGGCCCGATGCACCCGCAAGGCCAAGTTCTGGGGCATCAGGACCTTAGCAGTCTGTTGCTTCGCCTTCAGCGTCGCATGCGACAACGGTCCGAGGCGAAGGTGGCACTCACGACTTTAACTGCCCTTGTTCTCCAGCGCCTCCAGCACCACCGCCGGCGTGATGGGCAACGTATTTACGCGGACGCCGATGGCGTGGGAGACAGCGTTGGCGATCGCGGGCAGCGGAGGAATGATCGGAGCTTCGCCAACGCCTCGCAGTCCGAAGGGGTGCCGCGGGTTCGGTACCTCCACCATGACGGCGTCGATCATCGGCACATCCAGGGTGGTCGGCATCCGATAGTCGAGGAAGCTAGAGTTGAGCATCACCCCGCGGTCGTCGTAGTTGTACTCCTCGTTGAGCGCCCAACCGATACCCTGCACCGTGCCGCCTTGGATCTGGCCCTCCACGTAGCTGGGATGGACCGCCGTGCCGACGTCCAAGAAGGCAGTGTAGCGCAGGATGTCCACCTTGCCGGTGTCGGGATCGATCTCCACGTCGACGATGTTGCCAGCGATGATCGGGCCGACGCCGGTGGAGACCGCCGAGACCGAGGTCGTGATCGTGCCGCCGGTGCGCATCAGCCGCCCGGCCAACTCCTTGAAGGTGAAACTGTCGGCGGGATTCTTGGTACAGGTGAACACCCCGTCGGCGAACACGACGTCCTCTTCTTGGACCTCCCAGATGAGGGCGGCGCGTGCTCCCATCTGCTGTTTCACTTCCTCGGAGGCTTGGATCGCGGCCAACCCGGTGTCGAAGGCGGTCCGGCTGCCGCCGGTGACCGCCGTGTAGCCTATGGTGTCGGTGTCCACAACCGTGGGGAGCACGTCCTCGGCCGCGATGCCCAGGATCTCGGCAGCCTGCATCGCAACCGCCGTGCGGGTGCCGCCGATGTCCACCGAGCCGGTGATCAGCCCGATGGTGCCATTGGAGTTGACCACGATCGTGGCCGACGACATCTGACCCGCTTGCCAGCGGTAGCCCACGGCCACGCCGCGGCCTTGGTTGGGGCCAGTCAGCGGCGTGTTGTAGTGGTCGTGGTCCTTCATCGCTTGTTCGAGCTCACGGGTGCCGAAGCGCGGGTGGGCCACGCCGTTGGGCATCCGGTCGCCCTCCTTGGCCACGTTGCGGAGCCGCAACTCCACCGGGTCCATGCCCAGCATGTCGGCCAACTCGTCGAGCACCGGCTCCACGGCAAATGCGCCTTGGGGCTGGCCGGGGGCGCGGTAGGCCTGCACCTTTTGTTTGTTGACGACAACGTCGTAGCCGTCGACCAGCAGGTTCTCGATGTTGTAGGGACCGGTGGCGCATAGCGTGGCTCCGCCCACAGGCGATCCGGGGAAGGCGCCGGCTTCGAAAGCCAAATAGACCTGGGCCGCCGTGATCTTCCCGTCGTTCTTCACCCCGATCTTGGTCCGCATGCTTGTGGCCGACGTGGGACCCGTGCCCTCGAAGACGTCCTTCCGGCTCATGACCATCTTCACCGGCCGGTTGCTCTTCTTGGAGAGGATTGCGGCCAACGGCTCCAAGTAAGTGGTGATCTTCGCGCCGAAGCCACCGCCGATTTCGGTGGGGATGACACGCACTTGGTCCTCACCGATGCCGCAGATGGCGGCGGTGGAGGACCGGATGGCGAACGAACCCTGGGTGCAAGTCCAGACGGTCAACCGGCCGTCGGGAGCCCAGGTCGCGGTGGAAGCGTGAGGCTCGATATAGCCCTGATGGACGGTCCCGGTGGTAAACTCGCGCTCGATTACGAGGTCAGCCTCTTGGAAGCCTTTATCGACGTCCCCCAAGCGGTGCTGGATGTGACTGGCTACGTTGCCGTGAACGCCGGTGTCGTCGCCCCGGCCGAAGCGATCGAGCTTGAAGTGAGTGGTCAGGTCTTCGTGGATGACCGGCGCATCTTCACGCATGGCGTGTTCGATGGAGAGCACCGGTTCCAAGACCTCGTAGTCGATCTCGATCAGCCCCAAAGCCTGCTCGGCGATGTGGGGACTGGAGGCGGCCACCGCGGCCACCGCGTGGCCTTGATATAGGGCCTTCTGGTTGGCCATCACGTGCTCGGCCATGAGGCGCGAGTTACCCTGGGTCTCGGACAGGTCGATTACCTGGTCTTGGATGATGGGGAAGTCCTTCGCGGTGACTACGGAGAAGACGCCGGGCAGCGCCTCGGCCTTGCTGGTATCGATGTTGCGGATGCGGGCGTGGGCATGGGGGCTGCGCAGCACTTTGCCGTGAAGCATCCCGGTCAGTTGGATGTCAGCCCCGTACTTGGCGGCGCCGGTGACCTTTTCGATACCGTCGTGCCGTACCGGCGTAGTTCCGACAACCTTGTAATTTGGGGCTTGGCCTTCCCTGACAATCGTAGTCATTACGGCCTCCTATGCCGTGAGAATGATAGCAACGGGTGGTACTGAGACATGATACAGAGTCGCGCGCATTAACGCGATACAGTCAGCCGGACAGGTGGGTACATCCAAAGGCGCAGGACATCACGCGGTGGCCTCGCCACCGAACTTCGGCCTTGGGCGGTCCGCAGCTATGTGTTGCTACGTAGCTTGGGGTCTAGGACGTCGCGAAGGGCGTCTCCCAGCAGGTTCCAGGAGAACACCACGAGCGTGATGGCCAAGCCGGGGAACACTGCCACCCACCAAGCCGTCTCCACGTGCTTGCTGGCCCCGTTTAGCATGCCGCCCCAGGTGGCGACGTTGGGAGGGACGCCCACCCCGAGGAAGCTCAGCGAGGCTTCAACCACAATCGCCCAGCCGAGAGAAATCGTGGCCAACACGATGAACGTGGCCGCCAAGTTGGGGGCCATGTGCCGCACCATTATGCGCAGGTCTCCGACGCCGACCGCTCTCGCCGCTAGCACGTAATCGGTCTCCTTGATGCTCAGGGCCTGCGACCGTATTGTACGTGAGGTACCGGGCACGAAAACCGCGCTCAATGCAATAACCACGTTGATCAGAGACGCCCCCAGCACCGCCATGATCGCCAAGGCTAAAATCAGCGCCGGGAACGCCATTACGGCATCCATGATCCGCTGGATGGCGAGGTCGGTCTTTCCGCCGAAGTAGGCGCTAATCAGACCAAGAGCAAAGCCGATGCTCACGCCGAAGACCACGCTCAGAATTCCCACGATCAGGGAGATTCGAGCCCCATAGACCAGTCGGCTGAACACGTCGCGGCCCAGTTGGTCGCCGCCCAATATCATCTCGGCGCTGGGCTCGGCCAGCACCGTTCGGTAGTTAGTTAGCTCCGGGTGGTGAGTGGATATCAACGGAGCAAAGATGGCGATCAGAATAAGCAGTATCGCGATCAGGCCGCCGACCGCTCCAAGCGGCTTGCTCTTGGCAAATTCGGCGATGCTCTTTCGTAAGGTCGGCTTGGCCCGCAGTCCCGCCGGAAGGGTTCTCGCCGCCCCTCCAACGGACTGCAGCACTTCGCCGTTCTCTGGTATCTCTTGGGCCATTGCCCTCACCCTTGTCCTCTCCCGTCTGGAGAGGCGCTGTGGTCTCTAGATTTGGCTTACGAGTATCGTATCCGGGGGTCCAGCCAGGCGTACATGAGGTCGACAAAGAGGTTCAAGAGCAGGACCATGGCCGCAACGATCATCACCAACGCTTGGATTGTGGTGAAGTCGCGCTGGAAGATGCTGTCGATCAGCAGCTTGCCCATTCCCGGCACCAAGAAGATCTGCTCGATGACCACGGTACCCGCCAGCAACCGCCCCACCTGCCAGCCCGAAATGGTCAGCACTGGCAAAGAGGCGTTTTTCAGCGCGTGACGGACGATTACAACTCGCTCCGCCAAGCCTTTGGAGCGGGCAGTCCGGATGTAGTCCTCCCGGAACACCTCCAGCATTGCGGAGCGCGTAACCCGGGCGATCAAGGCCATGTTGTAGAAGCCCAATGCGATGGCCGGGAAGATCAGCTGCTGCAAATTTGTGAGCGGGTCTTCCCATAGCTCCGCGTATCCCAAGGGCGGTAGCCAGCCGAACAGGTTGACCAAGAAAAGCATTATCAGGATCGCTGTCCAGAACGTGGGCATGGCGACGCCAGCAATGGCGATGATCCGCGCCACGTAGTCACCCCATGAATCTTGGAACACCGCCGAGATAATACCCAATGGCATCGCGACCACCGTCGCCAACAGCAGGGCGATAATCGTCAATTCGAGGGTAATTGGCAGACGGCTCTTCAGGTCTTTCGCCACCGGAGTGTCGTAAACCATCGACACGCCGAAGTCCAGCCTCAGCATGTCCCAAACCCAGTTACCGTATTGGGCGGGCAGGGACTTGTCGGTGCCCAGTTGGGCGCGAAGGTTGTCCAGTTGCTCTTGGGTAAACTCGGCGTCGCCATCCCCGATCAGGCGCAGGTAGGCCGGATCGCCGGGAATGACGCGCATAAGCGAAAAGACCAGAATGGTGACGAGCAGCAGCGTGGGTATAACCAGCAGCAATCTCTTCACCACATAAAGGTTCATCCAATCCTCCCAGAGTACCGAAAACTGTAGGGTACTCGGCCACTCATGCGGCGACCGAGTACCCTACCCTTACCGTTCTAACGGGCTAGGCACTATTGCCAGCTAGTTCTCTTCGTACCAGAGGTGCTCTTTGTTGGTATGGTTGGCGAAACCGGACGCGATATTGTAGTTCTTGATCCGGTTATCGACGTAGGGCACCAACATCGCCCAGGTCGTAATGGCAACGTGGGTATCTTCGTTGGCCAAGTAGTCGGCCATCTCCAACACCAGTTCTCGGCGCCTCTCAATGTCGGATTCTATTATTTGCTCGTCGTAGAGCCGCCGGATTTCAGCCGGTTCCCAAGCGCTGTAGTTCCGGGTAGCGGCGCTGAGGTAGCTGCCCGCCACCAACTGGTCGGGGTCCATGACCAAGATTCCGTTGCCGTGGAAGCCCAGCTTCCAGTCGCCGCCTTCGTAGCGGACGTATCCGGCCGCTGGCTCCTCCGGCTGGACGGTCGCCTTGATATTTAGCCAACGTTCCATCTGGTTGGCGGCCACCAGGGCCATGTCGGGGAAGGATAGGAAGTTGGCGGCGAGAATGGTGGTCTCGAAGCCATCGGCGAAACCGGCATCGGCCATCAGCCGTTGCGCTTCCGCGATGTCATCGGGGTGTTTGTCGCCCTCGGGAGTCTGTCGGAGTCCGGGGTATTGCAGCCATTCCTCGGTGGTGTAGGAGAACCACTGGTCCGGCGGTAAGGGAGAACCGATCAGGTACTCGCCAGCCCCGAACGTCTCGTTAAAGGCCTGCCGGTGCAACACCAGGTTAATTGCCCGCCTGACCCGGACGTCGGTGAATGGTTCGGCGTTGGTGTTGATCAGTAACCCATGCCAAAGAGTCGGTCCGGCGAAAAACACACGGCCCCGGCCCTCTTTGGCCTTGGCCAAATCCTGCCCTTCCCGGACGTTCATGTTGCTGTTCAGGTAAACGGACATCAACACTTGGTCAGCCTTGTAAGCGGACACGATCCGGCTGGAATCGTTGATGATGAAATATTTCATTCCGTCGAAGTAAGGAAGACCTTCCTTGAAGTAGTCCTCGTTCTTTTCCCATTCGTAGGACACGTCCTTCTCGTGCTTCACCATCTTGAACGGGCCGGAACCAAGGATGTTCTCCTCCAGCCTCATGTTCTTCTGGGTGGCCGGGTCGGTGCCTACGTGGTGCTTGGGCCACAACTTCATGAAATCCGTGGCCAAGAAGGCCAGGAACGCCGAGGACGCGAAATTGAGCTCGACCTCCACAGTCTCCGGGTCGATCGCTCTAGATGCCTTGTAATACGGGCGTATTTGCCCTGACCTCGGCCTGGGAACATCGGTCCGGACCATTTCTTCCAAGCTGAAAACAACGTCGTCAGCCGTAATCGGTTCGCCGTCGTGCCAGCGCGCGTTCTCGGGCAGGTCAAAAACGTAGGTAAGCCCATCGGAGCTCAACGACCAGCCTGTTGCCAGGTCTCCGCGGATATCCAGCGGGTCGGGAGTCTCGCCGTTGTAGTGTACGATACCGTTGGAGAAGGGCGCAGTCGGCGACATGCAGGTGCCGCCTGAGCCGCACTCCATGATGTTCCAGTGGGCCACGTTTCCAGCAACGTGCATAGGTATCGTGCCGCCATACTTGCCGTTGGGGTTGCTACTAGCTTGGCCCGAGAATGCTATGGACTCTGGCACAGGGGTTGGGGTTGGCGGAACCGCAGTGGCCGGGGCCAGAGCAGCGGTCGCCGTCGGTTCGGCGGCGGGAGACCCGCAGGCCACGGCGAATACGAAGGACGCCGCTATCATTAGCAAAATCGGGCCAGTTCGGCGCTTGAATCTGTGCATGTTCCAGACCTCAATGAACGAATACCATCACTTTTCCGGAATCAATCATTTGTGATTTCGCGCACTATATAAAAACGCCTGTTGCAAGTCAATAGTCCCAAGGCCCGGCAGTTGACACAACAATCCTCCCTGGATACATTGCTAGCTGCGATCTGTTCGTAGGGCGCGGCCGCCGTGGAGCCGCTCGCCCGGGAGGATGCCCGAAATGGCGGAAACGCCCTTGTTCCCTGTCACCGTGGTCGGGAGTTGGCCCCGCTCGACCGATTTGGTACGCGCCCTGCGCCGCAAGGAAGCGGGGGAGATGACCCTGGCGGAATTCAACTCCGTCGCCGACGGCGAAGTCCTCGCCTGCATTAAGGCCCAAGAAGATGCCGGAGTTGACATCATCAGCGACGGGGAACAGCGTCGCGACAACTTCTACTCCTTCGCCGTGGACAAACTCACCGGAATGCAGCTGATGAAGGTCTCGGAGCTGCTGGACTATTCCCGCGACCGGGCCCGCATGGAAGAGGTGCTGCGAGCCCTCGACGTGCCTTCCTTCGCCATCAAGAGTCCCATCGTAGTCGACATCATCGGCAAGAAGCAGGGGCTGGCGCTAGACGAACTGGCCTTCATGCGGGAACACACCGACCGGCAGATCAAGGTCCCGCTGCCCGGCCCCTACATGCTCACCCGCTCCGGCTGGTTCGAAGGGCTCTCCGACAAGGTCTACCCCAGCCCTGAAGACCTGGCCAAGGACGTGGTCGCCATCCTGCGCGAGGAGATCATCGCCCTCCGTGACCAGGGATGCGACTTCGTCCAGCTCGACGAGCCGATCCTGAGCCAAGTGGTGTTTGGCGAGGAGAGCACCGAAACGTTCATGTGCGCCGCCCTGCCCAACCGGCGCGACCCCACCGAAGAGTTGGAGATGGCGGTCCGGCTGATGAACGAAACCCTGGAAGGCATCGAAGGGATCCGGACCGGCGTGCACATCTGCCGGGGCAACTGGAGCCGCAAGGAAGAGGTGCTCCTCACCGGCAACTATGGCCCAATGTTGCCCTACCTGGTGCAAATGAACATCGACCAACTGGTGCTGGAGTGCGCCACACCCAGGGCTGGCGAGATGGAAGTGTTCAAGGAATACGCCAACGAGAAGGAAATCGGTCTAGGCGTGGTCAACCCCCGGACCGACGAGATCGAACCCCCGGAGCAGATTGTCGCCCGGGTCAAGGAATTGCTCCAATACTTCGAACCGGACAAGATCTATCTCAACCCGGACTGCGGCTTCGGCACGTTCGCCGAGCGCAACGTGAACACCCACGATATGGCCACCGAGAAGATGAGGGTCATCACCAAGGCGGCCGAGAAACTACGGGCTGAATACAGCTAGAGGAGCGTTCCATGACGCTAGAGAGAGACCTTAACGGACTGCCCCGCGAAAAGCTCGCCGAGGTCTTGGACTCGTTCCGGGACCCCGACGTTTTCAACGCCGTTACCGGCCCGTGGAAGTCGCGGGTCGTCTGGCAGGACGGGATGCGGGCCCGGGCCTACATGCGCAACCACCAAGTGGATATGGACGAACCCGGCGACCTGACGGCCACCGACGTGGCCGCCAGCGCCCACGAACAGCTTCTGTCAGCCATCGGCAGCTGCATGACCGTCGGCTTCGTGGTCAACGCCACCCAGAAGGGTGTGCGCATCCACGACCTCGAGGTCGCCGTAGAAGGCTACTTCGACAACATTCGCAAGTGGGCCGGCGTCGAAGACGAGGGCAACCCCGGCTACGGGCGCATTTCCGCCAAGTGCTTCGTCCGCGCCGACGCCGACGAAGACACCCTCCGAGAAATCTGGCGCCTCGCCGTCGAAGGGTCGCCGGTCACCCAATCGGTCGCCAACCCTACCACGGTCGAGACCGATTTCGAAATGGTCGGTTAATGGCGACATTCGTTTCCGCCGACTGGGTCTCAGAACATATTGGCCGGCCTGGGTATCTGACAATCGATCCACGGTCGGCCATGCGCTATCTAATGGGGCACTTGCGGGGTGCGGTTAGCGTACCCTTCAAGAAGCTGCAGGGCCCGGACGGACGGCTGGGCCTGCCCGAGCAGTTGGCCGCCGCCTTTGGAGACGTTGGGCTGGGCGACGACATCGTCCCGGTCCTCTACGACCACCAAGATGGTCGCAACGCCGCGATGGCCGCCTGGGTGTTGGAATATCTGGGCCGCGACGATGTCCACATCATGGACCAGCTTTACGAATCCTGGAAGGAACAGGGCCGCGAGGTCCTCTATCGCCCGGTGGCCACCGAACGCAGAAGCTTCGCCCCACGCCCCAACGCGTCGGTGCAGGCTGGCCTTGAAGACGTGGCGAAGGCTGCCGGGGCGTCGCTGTTGGACACCCGTTCGCTGGACGAGTACCGGGGTGAGGTGGAGACGGACATCCGGCCGGGCCACATCCCAGGCGCGGTGCACCTGGCCCACGGAGAGTTGGCCGGACAGAACGGTAAATTGCTGCTTGACAGGGCGTCGCTGGAAGAACGGCTGAGCGCCGTCGGCATCACCCGCGAAAACGCTGTGGTCGCCTACTGCCGCAGCGGAGTCCGGGCGTCGGTTGCGTGGCTAGCCATGAAGCACGCCGGCTACGACGTCCGCCTCTACGACGGGTCGTATTCGGAGTGGATGGAAAGCGGCAACCCGGTCGAGCTATAGCTTTTTCCCAAACGCAGAGCACGCCGAGGGCGCAGAGATTTCCCAGATAAACACCTCGGCGTCTCTGCGGTCTCGGCAGTTAAGTTAAATCTCCCAGCCGATCCAGTTGCACAGGGCGCGGCCCATGATCAGCTCCTTGTCCGCATCAGTCAGCCACGAGAGCTCCTCGGTGAACATCGTCACGCACTCGCGCCAGGTGCAGGGCATGCGGGTGATGTCGGTGCCCCAGAAGCAACGTTCCGGGCCGAAGGCGTCGTAGATCTGGTGGATGTAATCATGGATGTTGCTGAAGGGGTACGGCTGGCTGGAATAGCTGGGTGCGCCGGAAGTCTTGACCGCGACGTTAGGGTACTTGGCTAGGTCGATCAACTGCGGCAAGGTCTCCCAGGCGGCTTCGTCGGTCGCGCCGCCGCCCCGTCCCATGTGGTCGACGATCAGCTTGAGCCCGGGGTGGCGTTCGGCCACTTGCCCGACCACCGGCAGGAAGGCGGCGCAAGCCAACCCGATGGGCAGTCCGGCTGCCTCGGCGGCGGGCCAGACCCAGTCCATGGTGCCGTCGGTGGGCCACGATTGCTGGTGCGGTTGCAGGAACGTAAAGCGCAACCCCAGCATGCCCGGCTGTTGCTTCCAGCCGTCGATCAGCGAGGGACTGGCCGGATCCTCCAACGGGAACTTGCCAAGAATCGACAGCCGATTGGGGTACTGCGCTGCCGCTCCCAAGGCCATTGCGTCGGAACCCGGGTCCCAGCCCGGCGGATGGATCACCGCAGCGTCAACCCCAGCCTCGTCCATCTCTTTGAGCACGTCCTCGGCGGTGAACGAAGTTATCTGTCTGTGGGCCGGGTTGGTCGGGAGATTTGCCCCCCAAATGTGTATCTGAGAATCGACTACGAGCATTGTTCCCTCCTTTGCCAGTTGCAGGTGAGATAGGTTTTCGCTCTAAATATGCGGTCAGATAGGTTTTCGCTCTAAATATGCGGTCAATGACTGGGTTGGTAAGCCGAAGGACGAACTCCAACAAGACTGTGAATATCAACAAGACTGCGAATATCAAATAGTAGACCACCCGGTCCCATTCGCTGAATGTCGACTAAAGAAGATCCGTGATCTCCTGCAAGGATTGGACTAGCAACCCGTCGATTGTGATGAACTCCGGGGCGATCAGGAATACGCCCAGCAGAGCGACACGGTTCGAGATCGTCAGGAAGTTTCTCCATTTCCTCTTCTTCATCCTGAAATACGGGAGAAGATGTCCTTCCGTGCCATGGACCGGTACAGGTTGAAGATGGATACGGCATAGATGGCAACTCCCACGGTGAAGAGCACCAAGTGTTTGAGGACATCCACCGCCTCCGCGATCGAACGTTCCGGCAACCCGACCCCGGTTTAGCCTTCGGCCCAAGGGTCATAGGACCCGAAGTTCCATAGGTAGCCCTCCGGGTCTTTGGCAGAGTAGAGCCGCCCGCCGTAATCTTGGTCGGCGATCTCCATGACGATCTCGGCGCCGCCATCCTTGGCGCGCTGGTAATGGTCGTCAATTTCGGCGATTACGACGTATGCGCCTTGGGTGTTGGTCCCAACATCCCTGGGAGACTTAACCAACCCGCCCAAGTCGTCCTCCTGGACCGAACCCAACATGATCATGCCGCCAGCCAGGGTCAATTGGGCGTGGGCGATCGTGCTGTTCTCCCCGGGAACCACCAAGTGCTTGCTAAACCCAAACACGTCGCACAGCCACTCGATGGCGGCTGGTGCGTCGTGGTAACGAAGTCCCGGAATAATGTTGCTCATCACAGCCTCAGGGTCATTTGCGGTCTTCGCGGATGAACCGTCATGCCCCCTTGACGGCGCGACGGTTGCGGAACAGGGCCGGTTCCACGTAGGCGCTGGGCGAGGTTAGGGCGTCGTCGATGATTTCCAACACGGTGGAGATGGCCGGCTCTTGTAGCAGCGAGTCCCGTTTCTCTTGGGTGTCGGTCAGCGGTTCGTATCCTGCCACCCCGGCGTTCTGGCGGTCGACTATCTCGGCTGCCCGCCTGACCGCTTCTTCGATGTCCGTTTGGCTGATCACGTTATGTAATCGCCAGTTGGCGAGGATCGCGCCGTCGATGCGTTCGGTAGCCCGGTCCTTCATCTCCTCGATCTGGTCGAAGTTCGGAACGCCGCTACAACCGATGCCCCGTCGCACCCACGGCTCCACGTAGGCCACCATGCTATGGGCGTAACGCAATATCGCATCCTCGCGCACGCCGTCGGCTTCGAGCTTCGCCTGCTTGAGCAACGGGAAGGTGAGCAGCTCTTGGCGCGAGACCGGAGCCGCCGCAGAATCGAGGATCACCCGTTGCACCTCGGCCACGTCGATCATGTGGTAGTGCATCGAATGGAGGTCGCTGGGATAGGGGGCGGGCACCCAGGCGGTGTTGCCGCCAGTGCGAGGGTGGTCGATCTTCCGTTCCATCATTTCCGTCATGGCCCGGTTGCGCACTTGCATTCCTTTGCCAACCTTGCCGTGTCGGTGGACGCCGGCGCGGACGCTGACATCGACGTTGTGCCGCTCGTAGCTGGTGTTGAAGTTCTCCTGGGTCAGGTCGTCTCGCAGGTCGACGGGTCCTGCGTACATTTGAGCGCGGATCTGGGAGCCGGTCCGGTCCAAAAAGCCGGTGTTGGTGAAGAAGACCCGGCTTTGGGCTGCCCGCAGGGCCTCGGGGAGCTGCAGAGTCATCCCCAGCTCTTCGTTCATTATGCCGATCAGAATCGTCCCGGATGACAGCCCCAGCCGGGTCTCTATCGCCTCGAAGAGCCGGACCTGCTCCGCGACTTCCTCGGCGGTCTGCAGTTTGGGAGTCACCTGGTAAACGAAGCCTCGGCTGCTGTTGGGCCCGCGCACTGGCATCGATCCCTCGCCCTCGGTCTGGGGTTCGCCGTTGGATCCATTGTCGTGGGCGGTGGCGGTCAACGTGGTCAGCAGCAGTCCTACCATTCGCTCTGGCACCGGCTCGCCGCCCAGGGTAACGGCGTCGGTGTGGATATGAATTGACACGTTGCGGACCGACATCAGGCTGGTGGCCTTCAGTGTCTGTGCCTGCCCGTTAACGTCGGTGTAGTTCTTGTCGGAGTTCATGGTCTTGAGGTTGCCACGGGAGTTTTGGGCTTGGAGACTTCCGCGGATCAGGCCCAGGTAGTTCTGGAGTCCCTCAACCAGGTCGTCGGCGTCGACCACCGCGACCGCGTCCTCGAAGTCGACGATGGTGGTGACCGCCGACTCGACGAACAGGTCACGGAACTGACCGTTGTCCGGATCGACCGTGCCACCGTCATAGAGCTGAATTTGGATGCGGAGACCGTTGTCCTCCAGGAAGAAGTCGGCCAGTTGACCGTTACCGTCGAAGTTAAAGCCAATGAACTTTTCGGGGTGCTCCAGGAGCACTTCATTGCCGGCGGCGGTGCGGCCAACCAACTCGTACCGGCCGCCGCTGGTCTGGCTCACCGAGTAGGATTTTACGGCATCGAAGCTGACGCCTCCCTGCCAAGCGGTTACGTGTTGGTCCAAGAAGGCGTTGGTTTCTTCCACCACCATGCGCAGCCGAGCGGGCCGCTGTTCGGCTCGGTTGATCTCCGAGTGGATGTCGCTGAGGAAATAGGCATCGTAGAGGCTGCCCCACCGTGCGTTCGCGCCACCGACGGCCATGCTGGCGTTGGTCACGGGAGTCACCAACTCCGGCCCGCTCTGGTCCATCTCCGGGTCCAGTTGCGGCGTGGTCATCTCGAAGTCCAAGGGCCGGTCCGCCTCCAGGTATCCGATGTCCACCAAGAACTTCGCTATCTCGGCGGCGTCCTCCTCGGCGGTGTCTTGGCTCGGACTCCATCCGGCCCGGCGCTTTTCCAGGTAGTAGTCGTCGATTTTGCGCTGGAAGTCGGCCCTCTTGGCCAACAGCTCCCGGTTCCGAGGTCCGAACTCCTCGATCAACTCCCCCAACATCTGGAATATATGGTCGGCTGTCCACCGTGTGCCCGGCAGGGCCTCGTCCTTTACAAAGCTGTAGAGAGAGTCTTGGATTTCAACCGCGGCTCCTGACGCCAAATTGACCTGTGCCATCTATGCCTTCGCTCCCAGGAGATATTTTCATTCATCGGCAAGCGGTTGATTTTGCTCCCGGAGGTCAATTCACCGCTTCGGGTCATATTACCAGATTGAAATCTTGGTCCCCAACCACTCGCTGACCGACAAGGGTGGGAGCTGGTCTTGATGCCCGTCCTTGTTTATCCAATGCAGTGCTCAACGTGGCGGACATGGTTGCTGCGGGGTACAATTCGCTAAACCCCAAAGCCTTGGGAGGCGCAAGCTATGGCTGTTGACACCGGGCTGCTGCTGGACATGTACCGCAAAATGGTCACCATCCGCAACTTCGACCAGCGGGCGGTCGAGGAATTCCACGAAGGCAACATCCCTGGGGTGGTCCACGCCTACATCGGCGAGGAGTCGGTGGCGGTGGGAGTCTGCTCGGCCCTGCGCGTCACGGACCGCATCGCCAGCACCCACCGCGGCCACGGCCATACCATCGCCAAGGGCGCCGACATTGGTCTGATGATGGCCGAGCTCTTTGGGCGTAGCAATGGCTACTGCCACGGCAAGGGCGGCTCGATGCACATCGCCGACTTCAGCGTCGGCATGCTGGGCGCCAACGGCATCGTGGGCGCCGGAATGCCGATTGCCACCGGCGCCGCTTTGGCCGCCAAGCTCGAGGGCGGAGACGGCGTGGCGGTGGCCTTTTTCGGCGACGGCGCTTCCAATGAGGGCGCTTTCCACGGCTCTTTGAACCTGGCCTCCGTTTGGAAGTTGCCAGTAATCTTCGTCTGCGAGAACAATCGCTGGGCCTCCGGCAACTCCGCCGCCGCCACGCTGTCGGTCGAGGACGTGTCCGTCCGGGCCGTTGGCTACGGCATGCCCGGCGTGACGGTGGACGGCACCGACGTTCTGGCCGTCTACGAGGCGGCGCAACAGGCGGTCCGGCGCGCCCGAGAGGGCGGCGGACCGTCCCTGTTGGAGTGTAAGACGTTTCGATGGCGCAACCATTCTGAATCCAGGGGCAACCCGGCCGATCCCCGTCCGGCCGGCGAGATAGAGTTGAGTCAGTCCCACGACCCGATTGCCAATTTCGTCGAGCGCCTGGTAGAGCAGGATGCCGCGAGCAGGGAACAGTTGCAGCGAATAGACGAAGAAATCGCGGCGGCGGTCGAGTCCGCGATCTCGTTCGCCAAAGCCAGCCCGTTCCCCAACCCCGAAGATGCCTTGACCGAGGTCTTCGCACCTTAGCAACCAACAACCGACCAGCGTGGGAGCAGTGATGAGAGAAATAACCTACGCCGAAGCGATCATGGAAGCGTTCCGCGAGGAGATGCGCCGGGACGAGAAGGTGTTCCACATTTGCGGCAACCTGGGGCCGTTGGCTGGCCTGGTGTCGGAGTTCGGCATCGAGCGGCTGCGGGCCTCGCCGATTTCCGAGGAGGCCTACGTCGGGGCGGGCTTGGGCGCGGCCGGAAGCGGGTTCCGGCCCATCATTAGCCCGGGCATGATGACCTTCGCCTTCACGGCCATGGACCAGATAGTGAACCAGATGGCCAAGATCCACTATATGTTCGGCGGGCAAGCGGCGTTCCCGCTGGTCTTCCGCGCTTCTACCGGCGGGGGGCGTTCGGCGGCCGCGCAGCACTCCCAGAGCCCCCACCCAATGTTCATGAACCTGGCCGGGCTCAAGCTGCTGATGCCGTCCAACCCCTACGACGCCAAGGGTCTTATGAAGAGCGCCATCCGCGACAACAACCCGGTGGTGTTCTTCGAAGACCAGATCCTGGCGGCCAGTCCCGACCGCTACCCGGTGCCGGAGGACGAGTACGTCGTCCCCATTGGAGAGGCCGATGTGAAGCGAGAGGGGAGCGACGTCACTGTAGTCGCCATCTCCAAGATGGTCCCGGAAGCGTTGGCGGCCGCTGAGGAACTGACCACGGAGGGAATCTCCCTAGAGGTGCTGGACCCGCGAACGCTGGTGCCGATGGACACGCCAGCCATCCGCCGCTCGGTGCGGAAGACCGGCCGTGTGGTAATCGTCGACGAAGCTTGTATCACCGGCAGCGCCGCGGCCGAGATAAGCGCCCAGATCACCGAGGACCCGGAAACTTTCCGGGCCCTGAAAGCGCCACCCGTGCGCGTCTGTGCTCCCGATGTACCAATCCCCTACAGCCCTATAATGGAGGCATACTGCCTTCCCGACCAAGACAACATCATCGAAGCAGTCCGCACGGTCCTAGGTTAGCGCTGCGGCGCCAGGGTGTGCATCAAATGATGTACAATTCGGTGCATCACAGATCCCCTGGAGGCCAGCGTGAGGACCCACCGTTACCATCGATGATTACCTTCTTGAGGAAGCGCAGCGGCTCACAGGCATCGGAGAGAGGGCCGCATTGCTCAAGGAAGGCCTGCGGGCGTTAATCGAACGCGAAAGCGCCCGGCGCCTCGCAGCGCTCGGTGGCAGCGAACCACAGTTGCAGCCCGTGTCCCGTCGCCGTGAAGAGCCCAAATGATTCTGGTCGATACTTCGGTCTGGGTATCGCACCTCCGCGCTACAAAGCCCCATCTTCAGGCCCTGCTCCAAGACCAGCAGGTTTCGGTGCATCCGATGGTCATCGGCGAGCTAGCCTGCGGTACTCTGAGCAACCGCGCCCAAGTGTTGGGATTCCTCCTGGGACTGCCCCGCACGGACGTGGCGCGTGGCGATAAAGTACTGAGGTTCATCGAACGACGGCGGCTGATGGGCTTCGGCATCGGGTACGTGGATGTTCACCTGCTAGCCGCCGCCGCGATAGGCCCGGCCACTCGTCTATGGACCGCCGACACGCGGCTCGACAGGGCGGCCTCGACATTGGGACTGGCGTACTCGCCGACGGAATTATGACCGCCGCTCGCCCACACGACACCAAGACTTGGCACGACATTCACTACCGGCACTCGACGCCGGAGAGCAATCCCGGCTGGTGGGACCACTTCCAGGACTTGGAGGACCCCTTCAACCCGGGCAATACACTCACCGGCTACGTACAGCGGGCTGGCGGCAACGAGTACGGCGCCTTGGAGATAACCCACGTCAACGGATCGGAAGCGCCACAACGCTATCTCGCCACGCCCAAGGCGTCGTACCCCTACCACCGGGACCGCTCGTGGCTGTTAAACCGGGCCGACCGCATCCGTTCGTTCGAGAAATACGATGGAACGAACATCTGCCAGTACGCCTACCGCGACGCTGATGGCAACGGCTACGTCACGTTCAAGCTGCGCACTCGGCCCATCTTGGCCCGGCAGTTCACCGCTATGCTGCGGAATTGCCTGGAGCGCTATCCGGCCGTCGCCAACCTCTCCCTGAAGCCGGGGGAGGCCATGATCTACGAGCTCTACGGCTATCAGAACCCGATGCTGGTCCGCTACTCCGAGGACATCGAGCTACGGTCGCTCTGCCGGCGCAACCCGGAGACCGGCGACTTGGAGCCCGCCGACCCCGGCCAGGAAGTTTTCGCCCGCTTGGGCTGCCCGTTGGCCGAGCCGGCCCTGAACGGAAGCTGGGACGACATCCAGGCCGAATACCGCCGTCGTCAGGCGGTGATAAGCGGGGGCCTCACCCGCATCTCGGACGAGTTGTTCGATGGCAGCGAGGGGGAGATGCTCTACGTGTCGTTCCCGGACGGCGACCGCTCCGAGGCGGGGGCTTTCACCCGCATGGTCAAGCTAAAGCCGCCGGAAATCGAGGAGATTCACCAAGCCAGCGACCACGTTCCCAAGCTGGAACTGCTGGCCACCGCACGCAACGTCTTCGAGGTGTCGGACGAACCGACTCTAACCGACTTCATCATGTTGCTGAGCGAGGACTGGAGCGACGACCAGATCGGCCGGTCAATGGAGACTGTGGAGCGCGTCTTGGCCGAGACCCTAGAGAAGCGCCAATTCGAGGAACGGGTGCTGGAGGTCTACGCCAGTCTAGGAGACCCGCAGGCCTTCCACCGCGACCGGTCGGCGGTCATGCGGGCCCTGAGCGCGCACTTTGCCAAGACCGAAATCACCAGAGCCTACAACGCCCTGAACGACCGGCTCCCGTAGCGCCCGCGAGTTGCTACCATTGCACAAACATTGGCATCACCACGTGAATATAGTCCTCGGAGTCGGTGGGTTTGAAGACTCCCGGGCTCGATGAGGTGGTGGTTTCAATGGCGACTTGGCCGCGGTCTAGGACCGAAAGGACGTCCAGCAAGTAGCGGCTGTTGAAGGCAATCTTGCCTTCTTCACCTTCGATCTCGGCCACATCCACTTCATCCTGGTTGTCGCCAACTTCCTCGGAGCGCGCCGAAATCATCAGCTTGCCTCCGGCCTCGCCGCCGTTGGTCGGCATCACGTGCATCCGGATGATGTTGGAGCCGTCGCGGGCGAAGATGGAGGCGGTACGGGTGGCCCGCAGCATGGCCGGGGAGTCCAAAATCGCACGGGTGGTGTAGCTCTGCGGTATTAGCTGGTCGTAGTTGGGGAAGGAGCCTTGCAACAGTTGGGAGACCATCTCCACCGATTCGCCGCCCTGCAGACGGAACATGACCTGACCCCGAGCCGGGGTCATCATCATTTCCACTGGCTCGTTTTGGTCCCCCAGCAGACGGTTCAGTTCGTTCAGGGTGCGGGCGGGGATGATAACGCTCATCTCTTCGCCCACTGGCTGCACCAGCGAGCCGTGTTGGACGGCCAGCCGGAATCCGTCGGCGGCGGCCATCGTGAATGAACCTTCCCGGAGCTTAACCTCCACGCCGGTCAGCACCGGCCGCGATTCCTCGGTTGCGGCGGCGAAGGCCACCCGGCCGATGGCCGCCTTCAACACGCCTGGCTCGATCTGCGCTGCGACGCCGTTTTCCACGGTTGGGATGGGCGGGAATTCGCTGGCGTCCGTGCCGTGAATGTTAGCTTCGGACCGGCCTGAGGTGATCCGGAGTACCTGGGAACCTGATTCCATTTCGAGGTCGATCCGGTCGTTAGGCAAGGAATTGACGAACTCGCTGAGCAGGCGGGCCGGTACGGTGACTGAGCCCTCCTCCTCGACCATTGCTCCCACCCATGTGGTCATGGCTATCTCAAGATTCGTGGCCGACAGCTTCAGCATTGACTGGTCGACGCTGAGAAGTACATTTTGCGTCACGGGCAACGTCGCCCGGTTCGCCACCGCCCGGCCCACCACTGCCAGTCCCCTGCTAAGGTTTTCCTGTAAGCACGAAATCTTCATCTTCCGCCCCTCTCCATTTAAACTCGCATATTATGTCATTCACGCTAGTTTTGTACAACAATTTGGGCTCCGGACCAAAGCGGCGCGTGACTGCGCCGCCAAGCGACGAGTCGGCATCCCCGCTTTGATATAATGGGCGGCGCACTATGACCGAACTGCTTTTTCACCAAGACAGCTATCTCAACGAATTCGATGCCACTGTCACCGACGTGGTGGATAAGGGTGTGGTCTTGGACCGCACCGCCTTCTACACCGGGGGTGGGGGACAGCCCAGCGACTGCGGAGTGTTGGTTTCCGGAGACCAAGAGTACACGGTAACCGGCGTCTCACGCGTTGACGGGCAATTGGTGGCCCTGATCGACAGGGCGCGGCCCGAGGTTGGAGCGGCGGTTTCCGGCACGATACACTGGGAGCGGCGTTACCACCTGATGCGCACACACACCGCGTTGCATATCCTGTGCGGAGTGGTGTGGCGTGACTACGGCGCACGGGTCACCGGGGGCGACATGCGGCCCGGCGAGGCGCGGATGGACTTCGAGCTGGAGCAAATGTCGGCCAGCTTCGCCGAAGAAATCGAGCAGAAGATCAACGCCGAGATTGCAGCCGCACGGGACGTCCACGCCGGTCATCTAACACGAGAGCAGGCCGAACAGGAACCAGACCTGATTCGCACCAAGATCAACCTGCTGCCAGCCGGTATCCGTGAGGTGCGGACCATCGACATCGTCGGACTCGATCTCCAGGCCGACGGTGGCACCCACGTCGCCAATACCCGGGAAGTCGGTCGAATCCGGGTGGCGGGGCACGAGAGCAAGGGCCGCATCAACAAGCGGCTCCGAATCTCGCTTGAAGACTAGCCCAATGCCTCGCACTGTCGTTGGAATCGACGTTGGCGGCACCTTCACCGACATCGCCGTCTTGGAAGACGGTCGACTCTCCGTCCACAAACTACCGTCCACGCCTCACGACCCCTCGCTGGGCATTATCCAAGGCGTCCAAGAAACCGGAGTCGGCGAAGCCGACTTCGTCCACGGCTCGACGGTCGCCACCAATGCGCTGCTGGAGGGCAAGGGCGCCCGAACCGCGCTCGTCACCACCTTTGGCTTCGAGGACGTGCTGGAGATTGGACGCCAGAACCGGGCCGAGCTGTACAACCTGGAGCAGGACCGCGCCCCGGCCTTGGCCCCTTGGGAGTTGCGGTTTGGGTTGCCGGAAAGAGTGGACTACACCGGTACGATTCTTGAAGACCTGACACCCGACGCCCTGGAGGCGCTCATGGCGCTTCTTCGCGAATCCGGCGCCGATGCGGTGGCTGTGTCGCTGCTGTTCTCCTTCCTCAACCCGGTCCACGAAGACATGGTCGGCGAGGCTTTGGCCAAACTGGACCCGCTCCCCTTTATCTCGCTGTCCTCCAAAGTGCTGCCTGAGTTCCGGGAATACGAACGCACCAGCACGGTCGTGGTCAACGCCTACGTCGGGCAGGTGATGAGCCGGTATTTGGGCCAGTTGGAAAACTCGCTGTCAGCAGGGCTGCGCGTTATGCAGTCGTCTGGCGGGAGCATCACCGCCCGTTTGGCGTCGGAGCAGCCGGTGCGGACGATCCTCAGCGGCCCGGCGGGAGGCGTCGTTGGCGCGTTCTATGTTGCCCTGCAGGCGGGCTATCCCGACATAATCACCCTGGATATGGGCGGGACCTCCACCGACGTTTCGCTTTGCCCAGGCCGGATCAAGGAGACCAATACTTCGAACGTCGGAGGGTACCCGATCAGCGTCCCCATGATCGAAATCCACACTGTCGGCGCTGGCGGGGGCTCCATTGCCCGGGTGGACACTGGCGGGGCCTTGGTGGTCGGGCCACAGTCCGCAGGGGCGGACCCTGGCCCGGCCTGCTATGGGCGCGGCGAACAATTGACTGTGACCGACGCCAACCTCCTTCTCGGACGGCTGTTGCCCGACCGGTTCTTGGGCGGGCGACTGAGCTTGGACCTCCCCCGGGCCGGGGCGTTAATGGCGTCCTTCGCTGGACAACTCAGCATGCGCACCCAGGAAGCGGCGCTGGGCATCAACCGGGTGGTCAACGCCAACATGGAACGGGCGATACGGGCCATCTCCTTGGAGCGGGGCTACGACCCGCGCCAGTTCACCCTAGTGCCCTTCGGCGGCGCCGGGCCGGTACATGGCTGCGAACTGGCCCAGGAGTTGGGTATACCGCGGGTGCTGGTCCCCGCCAGGCCGGGTATCCTCTCGGCCCTCGGCGTGGCGATCGCCGACATCGTCAAGGACTATTCTCGCACCGTCATGCTTCGCGGCCCGGACATCGACCGGTCTCGCTTGGACGAAGAGTTCCTGGGCATGGAAGGCCTAGCCCGCCGGGAACTGCAAGACGAAGGCCTGCCCGCGGACCGAATGGCGGTGCGGCGGTTTTTGGACGTGCGCTACGTGGGCCAGTCTTTCGAGCTTACGATCGACTATCCCTCAACCCGCTCGGCACGTAGCGGCGACCGCTTGGCCCGCTCTATTGGCGAGAGCTTCTACCGCGCTCACCTGCAGCGCTTTGGTTACGCCGACCGAGCTGAACCGGTGGAAATTGTGAACCTTCGCCTCAAGCTCGACATCGAAGTTGACAAGCCGGACTTTCAGCCGGAACCCATTGGGAGCTCCGATCCCGGAGCGGCCAGAGTCGGCGAGGTCAAGGTTGTGTTTTCCCACGGCGAAATGAATACTCCGTTGTACGATCGGGACGCCTTGATGTCCGGAGCCGAGATTGCGGGCCCATCGCTGATCGTACAGATGGACACCACCACGGTGCTGCCGCCCGCTTGGCGGGGAACGGTGGACCCCTTCGGCAACCTGCTCTTGGAACCAGCCTAGCTCGGCCGGGTCCTTGACCACCAACATTCGACGGAGTAACCGATGCCTGGCGAATACCCCAATCCACTAACCGTTCTAGCCGTGTTCGCACACCCCGACGACGAAGGATTCGGGGCCGGCGGCACACTTGCTATGCTGGTCGAGCGAGGACATCGGCTGACCCTAGTTTGCGCTACCAACGGCGACGTAGGGGAGATCAGCGATCCGGCATTGGCAACTCCGGAGACACTATGGCAGGTGCGCCAACAGGAGCTTCGCGACGCTATGGATGTGACCGGGATAAGCGACCTCCGTTTCCTCAATTACCGTGACTCTGGGATGGCGGGGACCGAGGACAACGAGCACCACGCCAGCCTGTACCAGGCACCCCCGGATAAGGTGGTCGGTCAAATCCGAGACGTCATCCGGGAGGTCCGGCCGGAAGTGGTCATCACCCACGATCCGACCGGAGGCTACGGCCACCCCGACCACATCACCATCTCGCGCCACACGACCGACGCGGTCAAAGAGTTCTGCCCGGACTCCCTGCTCTACTACCTATGCTTCCCCAGAAGCGTCTTCCAGCGCATGTGGCAGAAGATGATCGATCTCGGCATCAAGCCACCTTTCGGCGGCGACGACGTCGGCCTGATGGGCACGGCCGACGACGAGGTCACCACGGTCAAGAACATCAGCGAATTCTTGACGATCAAGAAGAATTCCCTCAACTGCCACCGCACCCAAATCGAGTCCGACGGCCCGTTCTCTAAGCTGCCCGAGGATTTTATCGACGAGATAATGTCCACGGAGTATTTCTACTTAGTACAGCCCGAAGATGCGCCCGAACGCCGGGACATCTTGGTAGAGATCGATTGATTCCTGTCCGCTGTCAACGCAGCCGCAAGGGGTAATTGCATGCCCGTAGACCCGATTAGCCTGGAAGTATTCAAGAACATGTTCGAGTCGGTGGCCGAAGAGATGGGGGTCGCGCTGCAGCGGACTTCCTACTCGCCAAACATCAAGGAACGGCGAGACTTCTCCTGTGCCGTCTTCGACCCGCAAGGCAACATGGTGGCGCAGGCGGCTCACGTCCCGGTGCACTTGGGCGCGATGCCGGCGTCGGTCAGGGCCGCGTTGGAGGTGTTCCCCAACTCGCTCCGGCCCGGCGACATCGTAATTCTCAACGACCCCTACCTGGGCGGTACCCACCTGCCGGACATCACGATGGTCGCCCCGGTCTACGCCACGCACGAAGGCGAGCAGCGGTTGGCGGGGTTCGTGTCGGCCCGGGGACATCACGCCGACGTCGGCGGCATGACCCCCGGTTCGCTACCCCTATCAACGGAGTTATACCAGGAAGGCACCATCATTCCCCCACTGAAACTGGCCCGCGGCGGCCGTCTCAACCATGAAGTAATCCAACTGATCTGCCGCAACTCACGGACTCCCGACGAGCGGAAGGGAGACTTGGCGGCACAGACCGCTTCGGTCCGGGTGGGCGAGCAGCGGCTCCGAGAGGTGGTGGACCGATACGGTTTATTGGATACCCATGAGCACATGGCCGCGCTGCTCGATTATTCGGAACGGGTGACCCGTCAGACGATATTGGGTATCCCCGACGGCGTTTACAGCGTGGTCGACTATATGGACGACGATGGGCTCTCCGAGGAACTCGTACCGATCGCGGTGACCATTACCGTTGCCGGAGACGAGATGGCCATCGACTTTACGGGGACTTCGCCGCAGCGTCCCGGATGCATCAACGCCCCGGAAGCGGTGACAGTCTCGGCCTGCCTGTACGTGGTGCGCTGCCTGCTTCGGGAGCAAGCGCCGGCCAACCAGGGTTGTTTGCGCCCGCTGAACATCTACACGCCGGTGGGTTCCTTGGTCCACCCGCTGCCGCAACGCGGGGTGGCCGGCGGCAACGTGGAAACCTCGCAGAGGATTACCGACGTACTGTTCGGCGCCCTGGCCCAAGCGCTGCCCGAGGTGATTCCGGCGGCCAGTCAGGGCACGATGAACAACATGATCATCGGCGGCCACGACCCGGTGAGGGACAAGCCTTACGTTTACTATGAGACCATCGCCGGCGGAATGGGGGCGAGGCCCGACAAAGACGGCATCTCGGGAATCCAGACCCACATGACCAACACCATGAACACGCCCATCGAGGCAATGGAATTCGCCTTCCCTCTGCGGTTACGGCGCTATTCGCTGCGCCGCGGCTCCGGAGGCGATGGCAAGTTCAAGGGCGGCGACGGCGTGGTCCGCGAGGTCGAGTTCTTGGCCCCGGCCAGGGTTACCTTGATGTCTGAACGCCGCAAGCTGCCGCCCCCAGGCTTTCACGGCGGGCACCACGGCGAACCCGGGGAGAACGTGCTGCTGCGTGGCGGATTCGAGGAAATCCAGCTTTCCGGCAAGGAGCTGATCGACGTCGAGCCGGGCGATATCCTCAGCGTGCGGACCCCGGGCGCTGGCGGCTGGGGCGCGCCGGAGCACGGCCACAGCCACTGACCAGTCGCAACGGCGGCGTGTTAGACCGGCCTACTTTCCGTCGTCGAAGCTGACGATGACCACCGCGTTGGCAATGACCAAGGCATCATCTCCAGATTCGTTGGGGACTTCGAGCCCGCCGGCCACGGCGTTGCAGTATCCCGTGCCGTGGGGCAGTTCGGCGATTACCGCAGCCTTGTCCACGGCATCGGGGTTGGGCACCCCGATGGTCACGTCCACCCGCATGTCGTCGGCCGTCTTGCCCAGCAGACGCTGGAAACCCAAGCTGCTGTGGTGGATGGCGTCGAACACGGCCCGCTTGGCCGCCGTGGTGTAGTCTTTGCCGTGAACGTCGACACCCATGCCCATTTCGGTGATGCACCGCACCATTGCCATGGCGGACCTCCGTGTTGTAGTTGTTGATGTCTTCTTCGGGTCCCGGTTAGGAGACGCCAGTCATTACAACCCCAGCCGCCCTATCGCGTCAAGCTAGCCGACTGCCGGGATACCCATTTGCGACACATCGTACCCACCAAGACTCTCCACGCGCCGTTGCAACCCCCGCCGACGTAACGTGTCCAACAATACCTGCACCGCCGTTTCGCCCAGGAGATGGTCCGGGACCACGAAATCGTACCTTTCGTCGGTCAGGGGCACGAAGTCCAATCCCAAGGCTAGTGCGGCGGCTTTGACGCCGATTCCGGAATCGGCCCGTCCCGACGCCACCGCGGAAGCGACGGCCAGGTGGCCCAACTCCTCGTGTTCGTACCCGTCGACGATTGCGGATGAAATTCGGGCGTGACTCAACAATCGGTCGAGCAAAGCTCGACTCCCCGACCCCGGTTGACGGTTGACGATGCTGACGTCCGGGTCTCCCAAGCGCTCCACATCGTGGATGGCCTTCGGATTGCCCCCGGCGACGATCAAGCCCTGCTGCCAAGAGGCGAAGGTGACCAAGGTGCAGGGGAACGGCTCCATGCGGCGCACCCATTCGCCGTTGAACGTGCCAGTGGCGTCGTCCAATAGATGACAGCCCGCCACATGCGCTTCGTCCCGGGCGAGACCCTCCAGCGCCCGGATGCTCGTCTCTTCTATCGCTACAAGCCGGACGTTCCGGCGGGCCAAATCGGGCTCCAGCAGGCCAACGGCGGGATCGCAGCCCAGCACGACCAGGCTCAGCGATTCCAGATCGTCCCGGTCGAAGGGTTGCACCGCCAGGCGGCCGCCTTCAAGTAGCGATGGGACGATCGTCCCTTCCGCCGTAGCCACGGAGTGCCTGGCATTATTGGCGCCCATCAAGGGCCAAGCGAACAAGCGCTGGCCCACTCGAAAGAGCCGTGCGCGCCCCGAAGTCGGCGGAGGACGGCCTTGGTCTGGTGAGCCAAGCACCTCTGCTTCAACGACGTCAGGCGCAGTTGGCGGCAGGAAGAATAGCTCTTCGACTGGTTTCTCCAGTGTCCTAGCCAGCCGCAGCGCCACTTCGGTGGAGGGATTCGCGCTGCCCGACTCCAACGCGGCGTAGGCTTGTCGACTGACGCCCGCATGCTGGGCCAACGCCTGCTGGGTTAATCCGGCGTCGCGCCGCAGCCTCTTCAAGTTGTTCTGGAGTTCGTTCACCGAGTAAACGTATATTAATCTTGATAAAATAACAAGTAGACTTTACAATCCGGCGAATGATTTTCGCCGTATCCAAGGCCACTTACCTAATTTTGATGGTGCCGCTGCTTGCCGTGGCTTGCTCCGGTAACGGCGAATCCAATCGGACTCTGGAAACCAAGAGCATTACGGTGTTCGCCGCCTCCTCCCTCGGCGAGGCGTTTCAGCAGATTGTCGACGAATTCGAGTCGAAGAACCCTACGGTAAACGTGAAGCTCAGCATTGCCGGAAGCCAGCGCTTGCGGACGCAACTGGAGCTCGGTGCGGCGGCCGACGTGTTCGCGTCCGCCGACACGGCGCAGATGGATCTCGCGGCTAGCTCCGGCTTGGTGGAGCAGGTTCCGGTGGTGTTCGCCTCCAACAGCATGGCTGTAATCGCTTCGACCGAAGGCGATGCGGGAGTCACACAACTGAGTCGCCTTGGGGACCAAGGAGTAACGGTCGTCTTGTCCCACCCCGCGGTGCCTGCCGGGGCCTACTCCCGGGAATTGCTTGCCAATCTCTCCAACGCGCCCGAATTAGACTCCGGCTTTGGCCGACGGGTCTTGGATAACGTGGTATCCGAGGAGCCCAACGTGAAGAACGTGGAGCAGAAGGTGGTATTGGGCGAAGTGGACACTGGCATCGTGTACGCGACGAGTGCTCTTACCGCGGTGGCGACCGGGCGGGCGCGAGAAGTGCCCATTCCCGACGGCTACAACGTGCGCGCCACCTACCCGGCTGCCGTCCTGGCTGAGTCATCCAACCGTGAGTGGGCTTGGCTGTTCGTCGAGTTCGTCAGGTCCGACGCCGGTCAAAGGGTACTGGCGAGCCACGGGTTCGGGCCTCCATGATCCGGCCGCCTTGGCGTTGGCGCCGGCTCGGCGGGCCGTCGGGTGTGCTGGGAGGCGGCTGCGGAGCGCTTTACCTGTTGTTCATTGGTCTGCCCGTTCTGGCGTTGTTGGTGCGGACAGCACAGCAAGGCGGCTTCGGCGATGCGGTTACCGGAAGCCTTGCTGTGACCGCGTTACTGCTGTCCTTCTACACCAGCGGCATCGCCATCGGCGTGGTCGTCGTAGTTGGCACCCCTTTCGCTTACTGGCTGGCACGCAGCGAGCGCGTTTGGGCCCGGCTGATCGATGCTCTGGTGGAACTGCCGATCGTGCTGCCGCCGGTGGTTGCAGGGGTCGCGATGCTGATGGCTTTCGGCCGGAATGGGTTGGTGGGGCCTGTGTTCCACGGCGCCGGGATCAACATACCCTTTACCACCGTGGCGGTTGTGTTCGCCCAGGTCTTTGTGGCCGCTCCCTTCTACATCCGCTCCGCGAAATTGGGGTTTCAGTCGGTGGCCCGCGATTTTGAAGACGTCTCGCAGACTCTGGGGGTCTCGCCGCTCCGGACCTTCGTTCGCACCACGCTTCCGTTGGCCGGGCCGGCCATGCTAACCGGGCTGGGCTTAGCTTGGGCTAGAGCCCTGTCGGAGTTCGGCGCCACAGTCATGTTCGCTGGCAACCTGATGGGAGAGACTCAAACGATGCCGCTGGCGATCATGACGGCCATGGAGACGAGCTTGGACAGCGCCCTCGCGCTATCGGTGTTGCTACTGGCGGCGTCGGTGTTGTTGCTGGCGGTCTTGGCGGTTTTGACCAGACGGCCTTGGGCGGGCAGGACGGCTTGATACATTCCGAGGGCTGGTTCCACTGCCGAGTTGGCGATTTTGAGCTGCGCTCCGAATGGAGCGTGGAGGCTGGGCAGGTGCTCGTGCTGTTCGGACCGTCCGGCGGCGGGAAGACCACGACCCTGAGGGCCATTGCGGGTCTGCTGCGGCCTCTGGACGGCTCGGTACGAATCGGCGGCCAGGTGGTCTACGACGGCGCAACCAGGCATTGGGTGCCGGCGCATCGGCGGCGTATCGGCTATCTGACGCAACAGTATCACCTGTTCCCGCACTTGAACGTGGCCCGCAATATCGCCTACGGCTTGCCCACACGACCGGATGTTGGAGCCCGGCAGCGGGTCGACTCGTTGGTCTCGGCCTTCGGGTTGGAGGCGCTCCAAGAACGCTATCCGTGGGAGCTTTCCGGCGGCCAGCAACAACGGGTGGCTTTGGCCCGCGCCCTGGCCACCGGGCCGGAGATTCTATTGTTGGACGAGCCGTTCGCCGCTCTGGACGCCGAGTTGCGCCGGACCGTGCGCCGCGAGTTGCGGTCCTTGCTGGCAAGCCAACCGGCGCCGGCAATAGTGGTGACCCACGACCGGGAAGAAGCGCTGGCTCTGGGAGACGAGGTGCAGGTGATCGATGGCGGCCGCACAGTGGCCAGCGGCCAGCCGTTGGACGTGTTCGGACAGCCAGGCCAGTCTGGCGTGGCCCGCCTGGTGGGGGTGGAGAACATGTTCCGGATGGACGTCGAGTCCCGCCAACCAAGGGACGGCACCATGACCTGCCGTGGCGAAGGGCTGAGATTGGAAGTGCCCCTTGGGGAAGCGGTCCAACCGGGTTCGGGCGGGACCGACACCGTAACGGTCGGAATTCGCGCGTCCGACATCATCCTGGCTACCGTTGAACCGGTGGGCTCGTCGGCCCGCAACCGCATCTTGGGAACCGTTGCTAGCATTGAAGCGAGGCCGCCCGGTTATACGGTGGAGCTGGACTGCGGGGGACATCTGCGTTGCCAGGTGACGGGCGCCGCCCTTGAGGAAATGGGCCTTCACGTAGGCCAACCGCTATGGGCTGTATTCAAAGCATCATCGTGTTTTTTGGTAGACGAAACGTAAACAAACTCGGCAAAAACTGCCGATAATGTATGAATCGCCCCTGATCATTAGATTTTGGTTGCATTAAGGCTGGTTGCCGCTATAATGACACCCATCAATGGCTCCGCGCTTGTGCGCGCATCTAAGGAGGTCATCCGTGGCACTGTCCGACAAGACCCTGATTTGCGTGGAATGTGGCAGCGAGTTCATCTTCACCACCGGGGAACAGGAGTTTTTCCAAGCCCGGGGGTTTGGCAACGAGCCAAAGCGCTGTCGCAGCTGCCGGGCGGTACGTCGCACCGAGCAACGAGGCGGGGGCGGCGGCGGGGGCGGCGGGGGCATGTACCAGGACGGGCCCCGTGAGCAATACCCCATTACCTGCGCCGAGTGCGGCAATGACGCAATGGTGCCCTTCCGTCCCAGGGGGGACCGTCCAGTCTACTGCAGCGACTGCTTCAGTCGCATCCGGTCCGAGTCGTCTTCCGGCTTCTAACTGACAGACCGCCACAAGTCCGGGGGCTTCATCGGTGGCCCCCGGCGCCTCTTCTAGCTCCTTGGAATCCCTTTTTCCTCGATTGAACGGGCCTGCCCCCAGCCGATACAATACTGGTATGCAAATCACCTTCGGCCGCCAATCCTCGTTCCGATGAAGTTTAACGACCTGCGGGAGTTCATTGCCTTTCTGGAGGGCAAGGGCGATCTCCGACGTATCAGCACACCGGTCAACCATGAGTTGGAAATCACCGAAATTGCCGACCGCGTGATCAAGTCGGGCGGTCCGGCTCTCCTGTTCGAAAACCCACAGGGTTACGATATACCGGTGTTGATCAACATGTTTGGCTCGGCCCAAAGAATGTCTTGGGCCCTGGGCGTCGAGCATTTGGACGAAATCGCCGGGCGAGTCCAAGAGCTCCTCGACCTGACGCACGGCCCTCCCGAGGGCCTGATGAACAAGCTGCGGACGCTGGGGCAAATCGTGCACCTGGGCTCCTATCAGCCCAAGACGGTCCGCAGCGCGCCCTGCCAGGACGTGGTGCTGGACGGCGAAGACGTCGACTTGTACAAGTTCCCCATCATCAAGTGTTGGCCGCTGGATGGCGGGCCCTACATCACACTGCCCTTGGTCATCACCCGCGACCCCGAGACGGGCATCCAAAATTACGGCACGTATCGGTTGCAGGTCTACGACCAGCGCACCACCGGCATGCACTGGCAGACGCACAAGGTCGCCGCGCACCACGAGCGCATCGGCCGTGAGTTGGGCCTCGACCGGATGGACGTAGCCGTGGCCATCGGCGCCGACCCGGCGACGATGTGGACCGGCTCGGCCCCCTTGCCGCCGGACATGGACGAGATGGTCGTCGCCGGTTTCATCCGGGACGAGGCGGTGGAATTGGTGCGGGCCAAGACCAGCGATCTGCTGGTCCCGGCCCAAGCCGAGATCGTGCTGGAGGGCTACGTCGAGCTGGACGAGACGCGGCCGGAAGGGCCCTTCGGCGACCACACTGGTTACTACTCGATGGAGGACCCATACCCGGTGTTCCATGTCGAGTGCGTAACGCACCGCCGGAACCCCATCTACCCCGCAACAATCGTGGGCCGGCCACCCATGGAAGACTACTGGATGGGCAAAGTCACCGAGCGGGTGTTCCTGCCGATGATCAAGACCCTCCTGCCGGAAGTCATCGACATCAACATGCCGGCCGAAGGGGTCTTTCACAACCTGGTGATAGTCTCGGTCAAAAAAGAGTATCCTGGCCAAGCCCGCAAGGTGATGCATGCCCTGTGGGGCTTGGGGCTGATGAGCTTGGTCAAGACGATAATCGTCGTAGACCACTTCGTCGACGTGCAGAACATATCCGAAGTGGCCTGGCGAGTGACCAACAACATCGACCCAGCCCAAGACTTCGTGTTCACCACCGGCCCCATCGACGACTTGGACCATGCTTCTCGGACCCCCAAATTCGGCAGCAAGGTCGGTATCGACGCCACCATAAAGGGCCCGCTGGAAGGCGGACGGCAGAAGGAATGGCCGCCGGACATCGTGATGAGCCCGGAGATCAAGGAACTGGTCGACCGTAAATGGAGCGAGTACGGAATCTAGACGCTGATGCAAGCTAACGCGATCACAGCGCCGATCGGCGCTGCCATTGGGCGGGTGCCGCTCTACTTGGCCTCCATACGGGTCTGGGAGTCGTTATACGCTCTACCCTTCTGCTACATCGGCATGATATTGGCCGCCGCCGGTTGGCCGGGTTGGGACCCCTTCATCTGGATAACTGTCGCCATGGCTGGAGCGCGTACCCTGGGTATGTCGGCCAACCGGCTCATCCACCACAATGAAGACATCGCCAATCCACGGACCGCTACCCGGCATCTGCCCCAGGGACTGCTCAAACCCTGGGACATCATCCTAATGATGCTGGCGGGAACAGGAATTTTCTTCTACGCCGCATCTCAACTCAACACCCTTACACTGATACTGGCGCCGGTGGCTGCCGCATACGTGGTCTTCTATTCGTTCACCAAGTACTACACTTGGGCTTGCCATTTCTTCTTGGGATGGGCGTTGGCCATCTCGCCCTCGGCCGCGTGGATCGCGGTCAACGGAAGGCTCGATCCAGAGCCGGCGTTGCTGTCCTTTGGTGTGGCTATGTGGGCCGGGGGGTTCGACGTGATCTACGGCTGCGCCGACTACGACTTCGACCAGCAATACGGAGTGAACTCGGTCCCCAAACGCTTTGGGATTCGGGGAGCGCTACGCATAGCACACACGATGCACCTGCTATCGTCCGCAGCGCTGTTGGCAGTGGGGCTATGGCTGGACCTATCGTTCTATTACTTCATCGGATGGGCCATCGCGACCATGCTGTTGGCCGTGGAAAATAACCTGGTCCGCAGCGGCGACCTCTCCAAGCTGCGCTCTCCGTTGTTCCAGTACAACAGCACCATCTCGATCGTGTTGCTGATTTTCACGGTGCTGGCGGTGGCGTTATAGCGGCCAACCCGGTGATCGTCGGCATATCCGGAGCGAGCGGCTCGATCATGGCGCGCGAGACCGTGGACGGCCTGCTCCGCCGAGACATCCCCACCGCAGTCGTATGCTCCAATGCCGCCCGCTTGGTCTGGCAGGAAGAGCTGCACCAACCGTTCAACGAGACGTTGGTGGAATGGCAGGAGCACCCGTCATTCGTAAACTACGCCATCAATGATCTGCGGGCGCCCATCGCCAGCGGCACCTATCCAGCAGCGGGCATGGTGATCGTTCCGGCCAGCATGAACAGCATCGCCTCGCTGGCCAACGGCATCTCCGGCAACCTGCTGCTGCGGTCAGCCGACGTTTGCCTGAAGGAGCGTCGGCCGTTGGTGTTGGTGCCTAGGGAGACGCCGCTGCACAGCATCCATTTGGAAAATATGTTGACCCTGAGCCGCATGGGTGCGGTGGTCCTGCCTCCGGACCCGGCGTTTTACCTCAACCCGCAAACGGTCGATGACGTGGTGGAGTTTGTGGTGGGCCGGATTTTTTTGGCTCTCGGATTGGACCGGGCGATGCCCGACGGGCTCCAGTGGCGCGGCGAACCGGGGTGATTCCGCCGGGGTTGTCAATTCGGACTCTTCTTCCAAGGACCGGCATCGGGACCGGATGGTAGAGCTCCAAGGCGGCGAACGGCGGCGCTACGTCGCCGATCTGTTCACGCGCATATCCTCTCACTACGACTTGATGAACGACCTTATGACCCTGGGCATGCATCGCCGGTGGAAGCGCCGCACCGCCCGGCAGGCAGCCCACGGTTTCACTGGCCCCGCGTTGGACGTCGCTTGTGGCACAGGAGACTTGGCCTTGGAGTTGGCGCGCTGTTCGGGGGTCGATCGGGTCGTCGGGATCGATCTGCTACCGGTCATGGCCGCTCGGGCGCAGGAGAAATCCGCTGGCCGGGAGCGCTTCGCAGACGTGAGCATGCTGGTTGGGGACGCGCTGTCGCTACCCTTCTCCGACGCCACGTTCTGCTGCGCCACTGCGGGCTTCAGCTTGCGGAATATGCCCGACATTCCCCAATCCCTACGGGAGATGGTGCGAGTAGTGCGCCCTGGTGGAAGGGTGGCCCTTTTGGAGTTGACTCCGATGCAGGGAGGGTTAAAATCCATCCTGTTCCGGCCTTATTTCCACGGTCTGGTGCCACTGATCGGTAAGGTTGTCGCCGGGGACCGGTCGGCCTACACCTATTTGCCACAGTCAGTTGACCGATTTCTAGAAGCGGAAAGCTTGGCCGCAATGCTCCGAGGGCTGGGCTTATCACCGGTGTCATACCGCCGCCTGGGAGCGGGCACAGTGTGCCTGCATTGGGGCGAAAAGCCGATAGGATAATGCCCCTTGGATTATGTAAAGAAACTCAATTGCCTGGGCCTATTTATCGGAAACTCTTTGGGTTAAACTAGACGCGAGTTGCGGATACCGTAACCAACAACCCAAACCCTCACCGCAAGAGATTGGCCATGGTCTCAATGTTCGACAAATTGGATGCGATTATTCGCCGCTACGAAGATATCGAAGCGGCCATGGGCGACCCGGAAGTGGCCGCCGACTATGAACGCGTCCAAGAGCTGGCCAAAGAGCGGGCATCCCTTGAAGACCTGGTGGCTATCTCTAGGAACTACAGGGACCTGACCGAGGAGATCGCCGATTTAGAAGCGATGGTACAGGAGGGCGGTGAGCCCGATCTGGTGCAGATGGCCAGGGAGGAGTTGGACAGCAACCGCTCCAGGCTGGAAGCCGTTATCCGGTCTCTGCGCACTGCGCTTCTCCCCAAGGACCCCAACGACCAGCGCGACGTTATCATCGAAGTCCGGGCCGGGACCGGTGGAGCCGAGGCTGGCCTATTTGCCGCCGACCTGTACCGCGCCTACAATCGCTACGCCCAAGACCGCGGCTGGAAGGTCGACGTGATGGACTCGAGCGCCTCGGAAGTCGGGGGCTTCAAGGAGATCATCTTCGAGGTACAGGGCAAGGGAGCGTTCAGCCGCTTGAAGTACGAGCGCGGAGTGCACCGTGTGCAGCGAGTGCCCGATACCGAAGCCCAAGGCCGTATCCACACATCGACCGCTACCGTGGCGGTCTTGCCAGAGGCCGACGAGGTTGAGGTAAACATTGGCCCCGACGACCTGCGAATCGATATCTACCACGCTGGAGGCCACGGCGGACAGAACGTGAACAAAGTCGCAACCGCGGTCCGAATCGTTCACGTACCCAGCGGCGTAACCGTTGTGTGTCAGGACGAACGTTCTCAGTACAAAAACAAACAACGCGCCATGGCGATGTTGCGGGCCCGCCTGTTCGAAGCGGAACAGGACCGTCACCATGCCGAGATCAGCCAAGCGCGGCGCTCCCAGGTTGGCGGAGCCGAACGGGCCGAGAAGATTCGGACCTACAACTACCCACAGGACCGCATCACCGACCACCGCAGCAACAACACCTTCCATGGGATCCCCAGGTTCATGAACGGGGAGCTGGACGACATCATAGACCGCATGGTGTCGTGGGAAGAGGACCACCTTTTGGGTGAGGCCGGCGTCTAGCCGACCCGACCCGGCCCGGCCCGGCCCGGCCCGCTGACCCTCTTCGACCGAGTTGAGATCAGCTCACCAAGGCTTTTTCCAAGTCGGATACCAGGTCTTCTCCGTTTTCCAACCCCACTGAAACGCGCAGCAGGTCGTCGGGCGTTTGACTCTCCGGCCCCTCTATGGAGGCGCGGTGCTCGATGAGACTTTCGTAGCTGCCCAGGCTGGTGGCCCTGCTGAACAGCGAGGTATTCGCCGCCACCCTAAACGCCGCTTCCATTCCGCCATGCACCCGGAAAGAGAGCATCCCACCGAACGAGGACATCTGTCGCCGGGCGGTCTCGTGCCCCGGATGCGATTCAAGCCCCGGGTAGTACACCTGGGAAACCCGTGGATGGGTCTCCAAATATTCGGCGACTCTCATAGCGTTCTCCGAATGGGCCCGCATCCGGTAGGGCAGGGTGCGGATGCCCCGGAGCACCAACCAGCAATCGAACGGCGACGGGACGGCGCCTCCGTCCTGCTGCATCCTCCGCACCTCCTCGAATAGCGCAACATCCGGGCCAGTGACGACGATGCCCCCGGTCACGTCTCCATGGCCGCCAAGGTACTTGGTGGTGGAATGGACGACCATGTCGGCTCCGAGATCAAGGCAGCGCTGCAGCACCGGACTGGCCCAAGTGTTGTCGCAAACGCAAACGCTCTGATGTTGGTGGGCCAAGTCCGCTACCTTGGCTATGTCCGTAATCTTCAATAGGGGATTGGATGGGGTCTCCACCAGAATGAGGCGCGTGGAAGGCCGAATCACTCGACGGATTTCATCAACGTCCGTCATGTCTACGAACGACGTGGCCAGGCCCCACCGGGCCAACGGCTCCCGCAACAGACGGGCCGTGCCGTGGTAGATGTCTTTGGGGGCAATAACATGGTCCCCCGACGACAGGGCTTGGAAGATGGTCATGATTGCCGCCATTCCCGAGGAAAATGCCGCAGCCGCCCCACCACCTTCGAGGCTTTGGACGCACTCCTCGAGAAGGCTTCGGGTGGGGTTCCCCGAACGGCCGTAAACAAACCCCTTGGGGTAGGAGCCGTCGGGCGCTCGCTCAAAAGTCGTCGACATGTGGATCGGCGGAGTTAGCCCGCCGGTACTCGGGTCCGCGGACCGCCCGCTATGCACGGCGAGGGTCTCAATTTTCATCGTTCCTCCATATCGAAAAGCGTCGCGTGGCCATCTTAACTGCTGCTTGAGATTTACGGGGCCTGGGTGGGAAGGTTCCTAGCCAACGCGGCGCTGGTGTAGGATGTAACCCGTTGCTTCTACCTGCCGAAAGGACCTGTCATGAACATCCGCGAGACCATCCAACAAGCTCACCAAACACTGGAAACCGTCGAGATTCCAGACGCCCGCCTCGAAGCGGAAGTGATGGTGATGACTGTGATGCGGATGGCGCGGCAGAATATCTTCGCCGAACAGGAGACGGAAGTTGGTGCTCAGCAGTCCCAGGATTTGGCCGGAATCTTGGAACAGCGTCTCCAGCGCATTCCACTGGCCTACATCCTCGGCTACCGGGAGTTCTACGGTATCAACGTGATGGTCACTCCGGCGGTGCTGATTCCCCGACCCGAGACTGAAGGGATCGTGGAACACACGTTGTTTATGGCGCTGATGGGGATGGAGACCCGTGAACTGGTCATCGCTGATGTTGGCACCGGCAGCGGAGCTATCGCGGTGAACCTGGCCATCCACCTGCCCGCCGCGCGAATATACGCGGTAGACAACTCGGAACCGGCGCTGGACGTAGCCGCCTACAACATCCGGGCCCACGCCGTTGCCGACCGGGTGCGGCTCGGCCACGGAGACCTCTTGGAAGCAGTCCCGGAGCCAGTGGACATCATCGTGGCCAACCTGCCCTACATTCCCACCGGACGCCTGCCAGTCCTGCCTCCGGAGGTTGGCAACGAGCCCCAAGCGGCCCTAGATGGCGGGGAGGACGGGCTCGACCTGGTGCGGCGGCTCTTGTCCCAAGCGCCCGAAAAGCTAAAGCAGCCGGGGGTGATACTGCTGGAACTGGACCCCGAACAGTTCCCGGCTGCCGAGCAGGCGGTGCGGCGCTATTTTCCCGACGCGGACATCAGCGCCGAGCAGGACCTGGCGCGCCAAGACCGGATCTTGGTGGCGCACCGGCCCTAGACTGTAATCGGGTAGGCGCGCAGGGCATTGTCCCACAAAATCTTGCGCTTCGCCTCGGCGGAGACCCCCTCCAGCGCCATCATGTCGTCCTTTGCTTTGAAGTATTTGCGGCCTTCGGGATGGCCAAAGTCGGTAGCGCCGACGATCACATGGTCTCCGATGGCCTCGATCAGCGGCTGTATTCCCGGATCGTCTTGGTCCGCCGCAACGAAACACTGGCGGGAGAAGTACTCCACGGGATTGCTGTTGAGACCCTGGATGCGCAACCGACGGGTACCGCCCTGGATGCCCGCTTCGAGGCGGTCGAGCCAGAAGGACGCCCAGCCGCAACCGGACTCCAAGAAGACCAGCTTCAGCCCTGGGTGGCGTTCCAATACACCGCCCATAATGAACCCGGTGCAGGCGATCATACTGCCGATGACGAACGAGACCGTGGCGCGGCAGTTGCGCAGGCCAGGCAGATAGTCGAGCAGCCCTTGGTCGAAGGGGTGGTTAGCGCTAGGGTGCAGGCCCACCGGTACGCCCAGCTCGGCGCAGGCCTCCCAGACGACATCGCACTCCGGATCGAACATGCGCAGGTTGGGCACCGGGGCCGGGTTCAGGTGCACCGCCTTGAAGTCGTACTCCCTCACGCAGCGGCGCACTTCCTCGGCGGCCAGCACAGGGTCGCGCAGGTCGATCGAAGCCGCGCCACATGCGCCTTGGCCGACCTCTTGGCAGAAGTCGCCTAACCAGCGGTTGTAGGCACGGCGTATGGCCATGGCAGTCTCGCCGTCCATCTCGGCAACACCTGTAGTCCAGAAGCCGGCCGTCGGGTAGAGAATCATATGGTCGACACCGTGGACGTCCATGACCTCCCGGTAGGCGCTGGCCGGGAAGTCCTGGTCGGCCCACTTACCGTAGGCGGTGTCCAACTCGTCCAGGTCTCGGTCCTGGAAATTCCGGGTCGCGGCGTGGGTGTCGCGGACGCCCAGGGGCTGGGTGCCCATCACTTCCACCTCGAGCTCGAAGGCCAGAGCGGTTTCCCGTGTCGAGTTCGAATCGACGTCGTTGAAGCCCGACCCGGACGGCGCCCTCACCCAGCGCACGTGACCCTTGACCAAATCCCGGTACTTTCTCTCCAGATAGTCCGTCCAGATGGATTCGGGCTCCAGAACGTGGGAATCGCCGTCAATGAACCGTATGCGCTCCATGTTTCCTCCCTGTATTTATCTTCAGGAATGAACCGATGAATTACAGGCCGGCAAGCTCGATGGTGCTTACCTCTCCACCGTCCAAGGGAGCCACGCGGACCGCGTGGTTGTTGGTGTCGGCGATGTAGATGTTGCCGTCGGCCACGCTCAGGCCGCTGGGTTCCGAGAATTGGGCCCGAGTTGCCGGGCCGTCCACGTGCCCAGCCGTCCCAGTGCCGATGAGCGACAGGGCGGCCCGGGTGGTGGGCAGGACCCGTTTGATTTTGTGATTGTAAGTGTCCGCAACGTACAGCACACCGTCGTGCTGAGTGATGCCAATGGGGTGCTGTAAGCGGACCCGGTGGTCCGTGCCGTCTACGTCGCCGAACTCGAACAATCCGAGGCCGATGATAGTTCGCACCGATCCGCTTGCCTGCAACTCGGCGGAGCGTATCGAGCTGGTCTCGCTATCGGCGAAGAAAAGGCGGTGTCCGTCGGTGGTGATCCCGCTGGGCTGCGCCAGGGTCGCGGTGGCCAAGGGCCCGTCGGTCAAAGACTCCCGCCCGCTGCCGGCGTAAGGGCCGATAGTACCCGACTCTAGGTCCAAAGACCAGAGTTGGTGGATCCCGGCCATCGCGATGTAGAGCGCCCCGTCGTGATAGGCCACGTCCCACGGCGAACTCAAGGCCACGGACCGACCGTCACGCCGGGCATCGCGCTCGAAGCCTTGGTCGCCTGTTCCGGCGATGGTCTCGACTTGACCGGCGGCCAAGTCCACCCGGCGAATGGTGTGGCTCTCGGAGTCGGCCACGTAGAGCATATCGCCGTGTAGCGTCATCCCTTGCGGATGGTTGAAGGCAGCATTGGCGAAATTTCCGTCTTCCAAGTCCTCTTCGCCGGAGCCGATGACCTGCAGAACGTCACCGGTCAGAGTCGAAACGACGATACGGTTATGGTTTGTATCGGCGATGAACAACCGGCCACTCCCGCCATCGGCAAGCACCTTGCCGGGGAAGGATAGGGCCCCTTCCGGCTCCGCGCTGGTTACAGTGGGGAGGGGAGAGCGCCGCATCATGCCGGCGGCGTCGAATTCGGCCAGCATGTTCCCCATCAGACCGTCGAACTGCTCGAAGGTCATCTCCCCCTCGTGCTTGCCGATGACGTTACCCGCCGGGTCGATGAACATCAGGGTTGGCCAAGCGCGGCAAGAGTACTGCTGCCAGACCCGGAACTCCTCGTCGTTGATCACCGGGTGCTCCAGCCCGTACCGCCTAACGGCGGCGCTGAGGTTGCTGATTTCCTTCTCGTTGGGGAACTTGGCCGAGTGGACCCCGACCACTACCAACTCGTTGGCGAATTTCTTCTCCAGTTTCCGCAACTGCGGAAAAATGTGGGCGCAGTTGATTCAACAGTAGGTCCAGAAGTCCAGTATCACCACCTTGCCCTTAAGCTCCTCCATGGTGAGCGGGCGGTCGGTGTTGGTCCATTCCAGCCCGGCTGGGAATTCCTGGGCGGCGACGGTGCCAACGTAGGTCTGTGCAGCCATTTCGGTCTCCGTTGAGTTGGTTCGTTGTAAGGGCGATTCGCGAATCGTCCCTACGGCGCCACGGGCGCGGGATCCAGGTGAGCGGCCAAGAATTCGCGGGTGCGGGCCCAAGCCATCTCCGCCGACCGCCGGTGATACCGGGCGAGATTGTGCCGGTTCATGAAGGCGTGGTCGGCGCCGGGGTAGCTGTAGAACTGATGGGGCATACGCTGTCGGCTCAACTCGTCGTCCAGCTTTCGCATGTCGCCTGGCGACGGGTTTGCGTCCTCTTCGCCAAAGTGAAAGAGCACCGGGCAGCTGATCCCAGGACTAAGCTCGAAGGGTGAGCGGTCGGAGTCACCCCAAGGGACCAGGATGTTCCCGCCATAGAACGGGGCGGCCGCCTTGAAGGCCGAGTTGGTGGCGGTCGCAAGCCAGGTAACGCGGCCGCCCATGCAGAACCCGGTGATTCCCAACCGCTCCGAATCGACCGACGGGTGCGCCGACAGAAACTCAACGGTCGCATTGACGTCGGCGACGATTTCGGGATCGCTGAGCAGGTCGCGCCGGGTCTTGCCGCTGCTCTCGACCATTTCGTCGGTAATCCGGTGGAACAGGTCGGGGGCTATGGCGGTGTACCCTTCCCCGGCCAGCCGGTCAGCGGTCTCCTGGACGAACTCATCCACACCCGGCGCGTGGTGGATCACCACCATCGCCGGGAAAGGGCCAGGTCCGTCCGGTGAGCTTACGTACACCGGCATCGCCGCGCCGGCTACCTGTACTTGTTGCCACTGACCCGCCATGGTCTATTCGAACGCCAGCGTAGCGTAGCGGACGAATATTGTGCCCACCGGCTCGGCCAGCGGGGCGTTACCGACCAAGACGGCAATGACATGCTCGGCCCCGGGCACGGCGCTATCCTCGATCAGGACCCGTTTGGGAACATTGTTGCCGGTGATGACCCATTGGTTCCGATCGATCTGTCCATCGACGTAGACCTCGCCGTAGTTGTCCACGTTGGTCTCGAACCAGACCCGACGGCCAGCCACGTCTTCACCCTTAATGGAAGACGGAATGGTCACCCGCAGCCGGTACCAGGCGAAGGTTAGCCCGACAGAACGGCGCTCCTGAATGTCAGCATTTTGCTCCCACCAAGAGTCGTCGTAGTCGGGAAGCCGCGCGGGGCTCTCTCGCATCTCGGCGGTCAAACCCTGGTTGGGTTCGCCGGGAACGAGCCCCATCGCCACTCTCCAACCGCTGGCCTTCAGTGCCGCCAAGTCCGCGGATTGTTCCAGGTCCAATGCTACTCTAGCCATCAAATTCTCCTTAGGCGCGGGAGGCGATAGATCGCCACATACAGAGCTAGGCGGCGACGGTGGCGCCCTTCAGATGCTTGTCGAAGAAGTCGACAGTGCGCGGCCACGCAGCCTTGGCCGCTTCTTTGTGGTAGCGCTCGGAGTTGTTGAAGTCCATGAAGGCGTGGTTCGCGCCTTCGTAGGTGTGGAACTCGAACTGCTTGCCCAGCCGGGCCAATTCGGCCTCGAACTTGTCCCGGTCATCCACAGACGGGTTGGCGTCGATAGAGCCAAAGTGGAACAGCATCGGGCAGTTGATGTTCGCGGCCATGTCGTATGGGGTCTGCGAGCCAGCGCCCCAGATACCCATGATGTTGCCGCCATAGAAGGGCACGGTAGCCTTGAAGATGGGGTTGACCGCGGCCATCAACCAAGCGATCCGCCCGCCCATGCAGAAGCCGGTAACGCCGATGCGGTCGCTATCCACGTGTGGGTTGCCCACCAGAAAGTCGACCCCCGCGTTCATATCGGCGATGATGTCGGGGTCGCTCAGGTGTCCCAAGCGCTCCAAGCGCGGGCCGTCCATGACCTCTTGGGGGAAGCGGTGGAACAGGTCGGGAACCACTGCTACGTAACCGGCCTCGGCCAACCGGTCGGCCATAACCTTGTCGAATTCGTCGAGTCCGCCGACATGGAAGGCAATGACCACTGCGGGATGGGGTCCTGAGCCGCTGGGTACGGCGGCATACATGTCCATTTCTTCGCCGTTCACGGTTAGCTTGTCCATAAACGATGGCATCGATAGTCCTCCCAATCTAAGAAATCTCGGATACCGTTCCAGTTAGATGAGTCCCTCGGCGCGCACGGCGGCCATTGTCTCCTGGAAGGCTTCGATCGTCCGGTCGATGTCGCCCTCGGCGTGAGTCCCGGAGACCAAGAAGGCGTCGCGGCCCATGATGTCCACGCCCCGGTTCTGCAGGCCGCGCTTCATGGCGGTCACTGCGGCGGAGGCGGTCACCTCGGAGATTTGGCGGTGCGGCATGGTGCATATCTCGCGGTCGCAGTCGCAGTCGGCCAGCACCACGTGGATCATCGATGCGATGCCGTGGACGTGGCCGGGGATCTCCAGCCGGCCGAGCGTCTCGTTAAGCCCGTTCTTGAGACGGGCGGCCATGGCGTCGGCGTGGTCGTTGATCGGCTGGCTGGCGATCATCTCCAAGGCAGTCGCCCCAGCCGCCGCCGACAGCGGGTTGGCGTTAAAGGTGCCGGGGTGGTACACCCGACGGGTGTTGTCCCACTCCGGGTCGCCCCGATGGGCGATCATGTCGACAATGTCGGCCTTGCCACCGACCGCGCCGCCGGGGAGCCCGCCCGCGACAATTTTGGCCATGGTGGTCAGGTCCGGCGAGACCCCGTAGCGCACTTGGGCCCCGCCCGGAGAGGCTCGAAAGCCGGTAACGACTTCGTCGAAAATCAGGACGATTTCGTGCTGAGCGGTGAGTTCCCGAAGTCCCTTCAGGTAGGTGGGAACATCGAAGGGTAGCTGGCCGTAGTGGGCGCCTGTCGGTTCCAGGATCAGGGCCGCGATGTCTTGGTCCCGGTCCAGGGCGTCTTCGACGGCGGCTAGGTCGCCGGGCGGCACGATGACCATGGTGTCCAGGCTAGACTCCGGAATCCCAGGGGCGGAGCGGTCGGAACCAGCCATCGCGTAGTCGTGCCAGCCGTGGAAGTGGTCTTGGAGCTTGATTACCTTGGTCTTTCCTGTGTAGGCCCGGGCCAAGCGCATCGCCATCAGCGTAGCCTCGGTGCCCGAGCTGTGGAAGCGCACCTTCTCGACCGAAGGCACCAGCGCCATGATTGCTCTGGCCCAGCGCAACTCTTCGTCCGTTGAAGCGCCTAGGTGGGTCCCGCGTTGGATCTGGTGGGAGACGGCCTCGGCGATGGCCGGGTGCGAGTGGCCCAGCAGCAGTGCGCCGTGACCGGACACGTAGTCCACGTACTCATTGCCGTCCACGTCCCATTTCCGTGGGCCAGTGCCGTGGGTCATAAACAGCGGGAAGGGGGTGGCGTAGCGGGAGTCGTGGGTCACTCCCCCCGGGAACACGCGGATGCTCTCTTCGTAGCGTTGGGCAGAGCCCGGATGCCTGGCGATGTACTCCTCGAGAATTGTCGGCATGCCGCCTCCTAGAACAGCGTGGTGCTCGCGGCCATTGTACAATAAAGCCAGCAAAGATGGCCTCCGAAAAGCGCCATATCATACACGCCGACCTCGACGCCTTCTACGCGGCGGTCGAGCAGCTCGATAACCCCGAGCTGCGAGGAAAACCGGTAATGGTTGGCGGCCGCCCCGAAAGCCGGGGCGTGGTGGCTACCGCGTCCTACGAGGCACGGGTGTTTGGCGTTCATTCGGCCATGCCAATGCGCACCGCCGTCCGCCAATGTCCGGAAGGGATAATCGTCCCTCCACGGTTCACGCGATACAGGGAGATGTCGGGCCAGGTGATGGACATCTTCCGCGACCTGACCGGTCTGGTCGAACCGCTGTCCTTAGACGAGGCCTACTTGGACATCACGGATGCCGTGGATGACGAGCATGGACAGTGGCCACTAGGTATCGCCCTCGACTTGAAACTCCGGGTGGCCCAAGAGACCGGGCTCACGGTGTCGGTGGGAGTAGCGACCAACAAGTCGGTTGCCAAGATAGCCTCGGACTTGGATAAGCCCGATGGCCTGGTTGTTGTGCCGCCTGGTGACGAAGCCCGTTTTCTCGCGCCCTTGGCCGTGGGCAAGCTTTGGGGCATTGGGCCCAAGACCGCCCAGCGGCTGAACGCCGAGGGAGTACACAGCATCGGCCAGCTTGCCGAGCAACGCTTGGACTGGTTCGTCCGGACCTTCGGCGTCCGGGCCGAAGCTGTCCGAGACCGGGCAATCGGTCGGGACAGGGAGCCGGTGCACACCGAGCGAGAGACCAAATCTGTGTCCGCCGAGACCACCTTCGCCGACGACCTGGCTGACGAAGCGGAACTGCGGCAAGTCTTGGAACGCTTGGCCGAGCGCGTAGCGGGAAGCTTGGAGCGCAAGGACATCAAGGGCCGGACAGTCACGGTGAAGATGCGCTTGGCCGACTTCACCACGTTCACCCGGCAGACCACTCTATCCGCGAGCACCCATGACGCGGCGCCCATCAAGGACACGGCTTGGCGGCTGCTATCGGCGGAGTTCGGCCCCCTGCGGTCCTTCCGGCTGCTCGGAGTAGGGGTGAGCAACTTCGGCGAGCCAGAACACCGCCAGCTCACGCTCTGGGATGATTTGAACGCCGAGAGCGCCAATGACGCCGACAAATAGCTACTAAACCCTCAAGGCTCTTCGCGCCCTCGGCGTTTGATCCCCTAACGGAAAAGGTCCCGATCGCCGCCCCGGAGCAGGCGCTGAATCGAAGCGTCTTCCATCGGCACGAAGGGATAGCCGCGGATGATGGTGACTGGCACACCCAGGGCCTTGCCGGTGACCAGCTCGGCGGTAGCGGCAAGCTCGTCGGCCACCGCGATCTCGGTGGTGTGGAGCACATTGCCGTGGGCGTCTTCCTGTCCCACATAGCTGAGCAGCGGGTCCATCCCCGCGACACCGATGGCAACGTTGGCCGCGCCATTTCGCCAAGGCCGCCCGAACGTGTCGGAAACTATGATCGCCACGTTCATCCCAAGCCGGTCGCGGACCATCTCGCGTATGCCGCGGGCTGACGCGTCGGAGTCGTCGGGAAGCAGCGCCACGGTGTCGTTGCCGGGGATATTCGAGGCATCGATGCCAGCGTTGGCGCAATAGAAGCCGTGCTTGGTCTCGGAGATGATCACCCCTCGGTCCATCCGCACAATGCGCTTGCTTTCCCGCAGCACCAGTTCGGTGTGGCGGGGGTCGCGGCGGTGGCCCTCGGTAATGGTGATGGCAAGTGGGGATGCTTCGACGTCACTGAAGCTGATCACCTTGCCCTCGACCTTCGAGATGACTTTTTGAGTCACTACCAGTATGTCGCCGTCTTCGATGGGTGTTCCCTGGGCCTGGGCCGCGTCGATCATCAGCCCAGCCAGGTCGTCGCCAGGCCTTATTTCCGGCATCCCTTCGACCCCAATGACTCGGACTTCCGGCGGCATGCAGTGCCTCCCAATTGCAACTCCAGAGCCAGTATAGCCCGCGTACCAGCCCTATGCTAGAATCGTGCCCAGCCCCTATTCGCTTCCGTGCAGGTGACGCCCGTGTCCTCTTCCGACGAATATCGAAAAAGGGTCTATACCAAGTTTGGTGACAAGGGTGAGACCAGCCTGCTCTACGGGGGGCGGGTGTCCAAGAACAACCCGCACACCGAGGCCTACGGTATTACCGACGAGGCCGTCTCGGCCATGGGGTTGGCTCGCGCGATGTCCAGCGACGAGCGCGTGAAGGACCTGTTGCGGGAGCTGCAAAGAGAGCTATTCACCGTCGCCGCCGAGCTCGCCACCGATCCCGACAAGTACGAGCTATTCAAGCAGCATTTCAGCCCGGTTACTCTCGAGATGGTCGAAAACTTGGAGAACGCCATCGACTCGCTGGAGCAGGACATGGAGATGCCCAAGGTGTTCATACTGCCCGGCGGGTCCCCATCCTCAGCCGCCATCGATCTGGCCCGGTGCGTTATCCGCACCGCCGAACGGCGGGTGGTGGCCATGGCCGAGCTGCACCTGTTGACCAACGACCTGATCGTCTCCTACCTCAATCGCTTGGGCGACCTGCTGTTCGTGGTGGCCCGCTATGAAGACCGCGGCTTGCCCTTCGAGATCGCCACCGGCCAACGGAGCTAGCGAGAGCGTTTATCCGATGAAGCTGGTGGTGGTCGATTACGAGTCGGGAAACCTGCGCAGCGTTTCCCGAGCGCTGGAATCCCACGGGGTCATACCCCTGGTTACGGGAGATCCAGCGGAACTTGACGACGCCGATGCCGTCGTACTCCCTGGGGTCGGAGCGGGCCCTTCCGCAATGCAGGCCCTTAAGGCGAGGGGATTTGTCGAGCCGCTCAGGGAGTTCGCCGCTGCTGGAAAGCCCTTCTTGGGTATCTGCCTCGGGCTGCAACTCCTGCTCGATCGCACCGACGAGGATGGAGGCGCTCCCTGCCTCGGAATCGTCCCCGGCCGGGTCCTGCGACTGCCCGAGACCGCTCCTGCCCTAAAAGTCCCGCATATGGGGTGGAATAACGTGGAGATGGGCGGGAAACATCCGGCGCTGGCGGGCATTCCGCCTGACAGCTACTTCTACTTCGTACATAGCTTCTACGCCGCGCCCCAAGACTCAGACGGCGTGTTGGGCACGACGACCTATGGTCTCCCCTTCTGCAGCATCTACGCCAAACACAACATCGTCGCTACTCAGTTCCACCCCGAGAAGAGCGGACCGGTGGGGCTTCGGATCTACAAGAATTTCGTGACTTGGGCTGATGGAAGTCATCCCCGCAATCGACCTTAAGGGCGGCCGCTGCGTCCGGCTGGCCCAAGGCGACTTCGCCAGAGAGACGGTATTCTCCCACGATCCATTGGCCACCGCTCTGCACTGGCAGCGCCAAGGCGGGCAACGTCTGCATCTCGTGGACTTGGACGGCGCAGCCGGGGGACAACCGGTGCACTTGGAAATCATCGCCGCCATCGTCGCCTCTCTCGACATCCCGGTGCAGGTGGGCGGGGGCATCCGCAGCGAGGAAACCGCCAACTCCTGGCTGGCGGCCGGGGTCGACCGGGTTGTGATCGGCACCGCCGCAGTGCGAAACCCGGACTTGGTGAAAGCCCTCTGCGAAAAACACGGCAGCCACCGAGTCGTGGTGGCCGTCGACGCCAAGAACGGGATGGCCGCCCTCCAAGGCTGGACCGAGGCCAGCCAGGTGAGCGCGCTGGACTTGGCCGGACGAATGGCAGCCCTCGGAGTCGCTAGACTGCTCTACACCGACATCGCCCGCGACGGGATGCTGTCGGGACCCGACTTGGCAACCAACTCACGCTTGGCGAGCGAGACCGGCCTGGCTGTGCTGGCGTCCGGCGGTGTCGCCTCGGTGGCCGACATCCAGCAGTTGGCGAAGACCGGGGTCGAGGGTGTGGTGGTGGGAAGGGCGCTCTACACTGGGGCGTTGGACCTGCGGGAGGCGCTGGCCGCCGTCAGCTAAGCCTCAGGCAGAGCATGACCGTCACCCAGATGGGCCGCTGATCCCGTACTAGAGCCATCCTTGGTCCGAAAGCGGGCTGCCAAGCGTTCGTCGCAAGTGGCGAACCAGTCGTCTCTAAGCACTTCCATCAAGATGAAGTCCTGAGACATCCGCCGTACAGTTCTGACCGGTTGGAATCCTGATTTCGAGAAGCAGCGCTGAGCTCGCTCGTTCCAGTCCAGAGTGTGCAGGTACACCCGCTTCAGGTTCCGCACCGAGAACATGTATTCGAGCAAGGTGGTCACCGCATCGTAACCGTAGGAGTTGCTCCAATAGTCGCGGTCTCCGATCACTATGCCCAGCTCCGCTTCCATATTTACGGAGTCGAGATCGTAGTACATACAGTTGCCGATGAACTTGCCGTCCAGCGTCTCGGTGGCGAAGTGGTGAGAGCCGGGGGTTGGGTAGCGCAGTTGGTCTTCGAATAGCTTCAGGTAGCGCTCGAAGGACATGGTCAGGGGCAGGGCTGCGTCCAAGCGGGCGATTTCCGGATCGCTACGCCAACGGTAGTCTTTCTCGGCGTCCTCAAGGCGCTTGTCCCTGAGAATGATTTTGGCGCCCCTAAGCTCCACCATCGATAATCTCCCCTTCCCTCGACTCTATGACGGCGAGGGCACGCCGGAGGACTTCGGCTTCATTGTCGTAGGCCATAGCTGACAGAGCGTCGCCAACGTCGAACCATTGGACCACATCGAATTCCGGGTCGTGTTGCTTGGTGTCACCGCCTACGGGAACCATCAGGTAAAAATGGACGGTCTTGTGGTAGCGGGTGTCGGTGTCGCGGTCGGCAAACCAATATTCGATGCTACCGAGCGGTGTATCGAGTTGTACTTCAAGTCCGGTCTCCTCACGCACCTCGCGGAGGGCCGTCTCTTCCAACGTCTCACCGGGGTCTGGGGTGCCCTTGGCCAAGCTCCAACGGATGGGTTCGCTACGACCGCACAACACGGTCTCCAACGAACCGTTGCTCTGACGGTAGACTACGCCCCCGGAGGAAACCAGGCTCTTTACACGAGGCCTAGATTTGCCTGCCATTAATCGCTCACGATAACGGGTGTCGGGGCAATTGTAAGTTGCCGCCAACAGGGCAGTCAATCGGAGTCAGTGGTTCGAGGATGCTTCGAACCACTTGTGATTACGCATTACGTATCGCATAATATCCGCGTGTAATGCTCCGGAATATTCGCGACCGCAGAACTGAACGGTCCTTCAATGGATTCGTCGTACGTGATTTCGAAGGATTCGCCAACCAAGCGACTCGTCGACTTACTGTATTGGACAATGCAGAATCGCTGAGCGACCTCGCTGGCCTGCCCAGTAATCGGTTGGAGCTATTGTCCGGAGCTCGACTTGGTCAATACAGCATACGGATCAATCGACAGTGGCGAATTTGCTTTCGCTGGGAAGAGAATGGGACCTACGAAGTGGAAATTGTTGACTATCACCGATGAGGATCGACCATGAGTATTAGCAACGGCATGAGGCCAGTGCATCCGGGAGAGATACTAGCCGAGGAACTGGAGGAACTCGGGTTGTCGGCAAACGCCTTGGCGAGGGCGCTGTCCGTACCCCCAAACAGAATTACTGCGATTCTGAGGGGCCAGAGAGGGGTCTCGGCTGATACGGCGCTGCGTTTGTCCCGCTATTTCGGGACCACCCCGCTGCTCTGGCTAAACTTGCAGAAAGCTTACGAGCTCCGCAAAGCCGAGTGCGAGTCTGGAGAAGCGATCACTACGCAGGTGCATCCGCGAGAAATCGTGCCAACCTAGCCGCCGGCGATGGCGGGGACGAAATGGACTTCGCTGGTGTCGGGGACGCGCTCCAGCATGCCCATGCGAGCAACTTCGCCGTCGATGGCCACCGCTAGGTTCGAGCGAATCTCTCCGTCTTCCATCAGCCGGTCCTTGATGCCGGGGTAGAGGGCGTCCAGATTGTCGATCAATTGACGCACGTTCCGCGCCTGGCAATCGACCTCTTTGACTCCCCCGGTCAATGGTTGCAGCATTGTGGGGATGAACACCTTTGCCACGTCCACCCTCCGAATCTTGATTGAATTGGGGCAGTCCGCCTCGCAGGCTGCCCCAATCGGCCTATCTTGCAGTCCAGCTCGCTAGGAGCCGATTTGCTCCCAACTGGCTTCGAGAATCTTGCCGGGAGTCATGGGCAGGCTGTCCATGCGTACGCCCGCCGCTTGATGGACCGCGTTGGCAATGGTGGCCATGGGAGGCACTATCGGCACCTCACCCACACCGCGCACCCCGAAGGGATGCCCGGAGTTGGCCACCTCCACGATTACCGTGTCGATCATCGGCAGGTCAAGGGACGTCGGCATCCGGTAGTCCAAGAACGTCGGGTTCATCATCCGGCCATTGTCGTCGAAGAAGTACTCTTCATTCAGCGCCCAGCCGATGCCCTGGACCGCGCCTCCCTGCATTTGGCCTTCGACGTAGCTGGGATGCACGGCTTTGCCGCAGTCCTGGACGGCGGTGTAGCGCAGCACCTCGGTCTTGCCGGTCTCCGGGTCCACTTCTACGTCGGCGATGTGCACGGCGTAGGAATTGCCTTCGCCGGGCGGGTCGACGTTTGCCTGTCCGGCCACGGTACCGCCAGTGGAGGCCAACTGGCGGGCTAGGTCCTTGAAGGACAACCGCAATTCCGGGTCCGACTTGTGGCGCACCTCGCCGTCGACGTACTCCACGTCGTCTTCCGGGGTGTCCCAAATCTTGGCGGCGCGAGCCACCAACTGCCCGATGACGTCCTGGGCCGCCTCGACCGCCGCGATACCGGTGGCGAAGGAGGTCCGGCTCCCCCCGGTGACGAACGTGAATCCAATGGAGTCGGTATCCACCACCGTCGGCTTCACGTCCTCGTAGGCAATCCCAAGGGTCTCGGCCGTCTGTTGGGCGATCGAGGCCCTGGTTCCTCCGATGTCCACCGAGCCCATGATCAGGCTAACGGTACCATCGAAGTTGACGGTGATAACCGCGCTGGACTGGAAACCCCGGTTCATCCAGTATCCGGCGGCGATGCCCCGGCCGGTATTCTCGCCCTCCACCGGGGTCTTGTAATGGTCGTGATTGCGGGCGGCCTCCAGACACTCGACAAAGCCGATGCGCCGGGCCACCGGCCCCTCGATGCGGCGGGTGCCCTCTTTGGCGGCGTTGAGCAAGCGGAACTCAATGGGGTCGAGCCCCAACTGCTGACCGACTTCGTCCATTACACTCTCCACGGCGAAGGCGGCCTGCGGAGAGCCAGGGGCGCGGTAAGCGGAGGTCTTAGGCTTGTTGACCACCACGTCGTATCCTTCCACCTTGCCGTTCTCCACGTCGTAGCAGGCGAAGCCGCAGGTGAGCGCCTGCATCACTGGCGAACCGGGATAGGCGCCCGCGTCCATTGCGACGTCGAGCTGGACGGCAGTGATGCGGCCATTGTTCTTGGCGCCGATTTTAACCTTCATCCAAGAGCCGGGGGCAGGTCCCGAGGCCTCGAAGACTTCGGACCTAGTCATCAGTTGCTTCACCGGCGCTCCCGCCTTCTTGGAGAGCAGGGCGGTGAAAGCGTCCATATAGGCGGTGATCTTCCCGCCGAAGCCGCCGCCGATTTCCATCGGGGTGACCTTTACCTTCGATGCCGGCAATCGCAGCACATCGGCAACAGCGGCGCGCACGGCAAATGCGCCCTGAGTGCTGGTCCAGATACTCACCTGGCCGTCGGTGTTCCAAAAGGCGGTGGAATTGTGGGGTTCGATGTAGCCTTGGTGTACCGAGGCAGTGGTGAATTCGCGCTCGACCGTCACGTCGGCTTCGGCGAACCCGTCGGCCACGCTGCCCTTCTCGTAGCTGAGGTGAGAAGCAACGTTGCTGGGTTTTTCGGAAATCTCGCCCATGGACGAGGTGCGCAGCTCCTCGTGGAGCAGCGGCGCCCCCTCTTTCATGGCCTCCCTCACGTCTACCACCGCTTCCAGGGGCTCGTAATCTACCTCGATCAGTCCGACTGCAGTCTCGGCCACGTGAGGGTTCACGGCGGCCACGGCGGCCACTGGATGGCCCTTGAACAACGCCTTGTCGCTGGCCAGCATGTGGTCGGAGGCGAACTTCAGGCGTCCATAATCGCCGCCCAGCTCCTCGCGAGTCAGTGAGGCGAAGGGCAGGTCCTTGGCGGTGACCACCGCCCGCACACCTGGCAATGCTTCGGCTTTGCTGGTATCGATGGAGCGAATTCGGGCGTGGGCGTGTGGGCTGCGTAGCACTTTGGCGTGGAGCAGACCAGTGAGTTTGACGTCGGCCCCATATTGGGCCCGGCCCGTCACCTTGTCGACGCCGTCCGGACGGACCGGACGCTTCCCGACAACGTTGTACTCGACTTCGGAAAGAACTTGATTGGAGGTCACTTCGCTATTCTCCTCTATATTTGAAAGGCGGCTCCGGTGCGGGCCGCCTTTCTGATTCGCCGGGCCGGTGGAGGGATGGCTAGTCGGAAGTGCTCACCTGCAAAACCGCACGGACAATCTTGTCGTAGCCGGTGCAGCGGCAGAGGTTTCCGGCCAGCCAGTGACGGACGCGCCCTTCATCGGCATCGGGCTCGGCGTCCAACAGCGACTTGGAGGCCACCAGGAAACCCGGGGTGCAGATACCGCACTGCAAGGCGGCGTTCTCGAGGAAGGACTGTTGCAAGGGATGCAGGCCCCCGGGGGTGGCCATTCCTTCAATCGTCTCTACTTCCCGGCCTGCTATCTCGACTCCAAGAACCAAGCAGGAGTCGACGATGCGACCGTCCAGATTCACAGTACAGGCGCCGCAATTGCCGTCGTTGCACCCCTCTTTCGTGCCGGTCATGCCCAGCACGTCACGGAGCACTTCCAACAGACTCTGGCGGGGTTCACACAGGAAGTTGACGTCCTCCCCGTTGATTTTTGCTTGAACGTGGACTACTCCAGGCATCTTCGTTAACTCCTGGCCCGTTCTACGGCCATGTTGAGAGTGCGGCGAGTCAGGACGCCGATCAGGTGGATTCTTTGGCGGATGGTACCGCGCATATCGTTGATGGGCTTGGCGTCAGCCATGGCCAATTCCGAAGCCGCTTGGATGGTCTCAGTCGACACCGGCTTACCCGCCAGGCTCGCGCCCGCGTCTCGGCAGAACAGTGGGGTTGGTGCGACCGACGCCAGAGAAATGCGGCCCGAGACAAAGTTCTGTCCGGACGCGTCGAGCACCACATGGCTCCCGACGCCAGCAACGGCGATGTCCATCTCGTTGCGGGGAATGAACCGGAGGTATTTGGCTCCGGAGTGGGCTTCCGGGGCGGGGAAGGATATGGACACGAGCATCTCGCCCGGCTGCAACGCGTTTTGCCCCGGAGCGGTGCAAAAGTCTTCGGCTGGGATCTGGCGGGTGCCACTGGCGCTGGCGATGTTGCAAACGCCGCTGAGCGCGATCACCGCCGGAATCGAGTCACCACTGGGCGAAGCGTTGCAAAGGTTGCCACCGATGCTGGCCCGACCCTGGATCTGAATTCCACCGATGAGCGACGCACTGTCGATCAGGCCAGGGTAGGCTTCGGCCACCGCCGCGTTCTGGTAGATCTGGTAGCACGGGACCGCCGCTCCCAGGGTGAGGCCGCTTTGCGGAGAGTAAGAGAGCTCGGTCATTTCCGGAATGCTCTTTACGTCTACCACCACTTCGGGATTGCGACGCCCCGCGCGCATTTGGACCAGTATGTCTGTGCCGCCAGCGATTATCCGGGCGTTATCGCCCTTGGAGGCCAGCAGCGCTAAAGCTTCATCAAGGCTCTGCGGACTTGCGAAATCAAATGCTTCCAATTGGCCACCTCCTGCGTGCGAATTATAGCACCACCTAGGGGCCGGTCAACCGGGGAAATACGGGACGGTCCCTTCTGCATATCAAGGGCGGGGCGTACGACGAATCGGGCATCAGATATACTATGCCCGATTATGTTTTTGAAGAGGAGTCCACTCCCTGCTGGTCGCCTCGGCAGTTGGCGGACCCGCCGGTGAGCGCTCAGGCTACGCCGTTGGAAGCAGTCCTCAAGCGCGACCGATACATCGTCATCGCGGGAATCCTGCTGGTCGCGGCCATTGCGTGGGCATACACCGTTTACGTTGCCCGTTCTGGCGGCGGGATGGCTATGGGCATGCCAATGGGCGGCATGGCGATGGCCGATATGCGCCCTTGGGGTGCGGCGGACTTTCTGCTGATGTTCCTGATGTGGGCGGTGATGATGGTCGCCATGATGGCGCCCACCGCCACCCCGATGGTCTTGACCTTCGCTGCGGTCAACCGGCGTCGTAAGGCCAGCGAGCAGCCCTACGTTTCTACCGGCGTGTTCTTGCTGGGATACGTGCTCATTTGGACGGGGTTTTCGGTGGCGGCCACCCTGGGCAACTGGGGTCTGCACCAAGCTTCGCTGATGACCTCGATGATGGGCGAGACCACCAACGCCTACATCGGCGGCGGGCTGCTCCTAGCCGCTGGCGTGTTCCAGTGGAGTCCGTTGAAGTACGTCTGCCTGAGCCATTGCCGCTCGCCGATGGGATTCGTTATGACCAGCTGGCGCGACGGAGGCGCTGGCGCCATACGCATGGGACTGGAACACGGCGCCTATTGCTTGGGATGCTGCTGGGTGTTGATGGCGCTGCTATTCGTCTTAGGGGTGATGAACCTGGCTTGGATCGCCGCCCTCGCCGCCTTCGTACTGGCCGAGAAAGTGCTGCCTAAGGCCGGTTGGTTCAGCCGCGCCAGCGGTCTTGCCTTGGCCGCTTGGGGTGTTGTGACGATAACGAACGCCGCTCTGTAGAGCTATCCGTCCAGGGCAGCCAGGGCACCTTGGATAGTCTGGGACAGACCGCCGCTGACCAGTTCCCGATGTTCGATTTGGGCGACTCCGCCCAGGTCCAATCCGGTCTTGTCTCTGGCGGCGCGGTCAATGCAAGCAAGGGCCATCGCCCAAGGCTGGGTATCGTCCAACTGGGACCCGGCTTCAACCCCAAGGGGCAACAGCACTGTAAACGCCGGGCCCGCCTCGTCGATAGGCACCAGTACCAACGCCGGCACATGCTCCATAGTCATCCTCAGTTCGGCCAGCATGGTCGTCATGGTTGTGGACGTTCCGTGCTGGCCAAAGATGACCAGGCTGGAGAATCCAGCCGCCAGCTCCTCGAACTTGGAGCGGTACCGCCGGAATATGTCATGGGCTTCCCGGTTCTCTCCCGTTACCAAGAACGCCGCGAAAACGGGGAAGCCCGACTCCTCCGCTTCGGACAGGCCATCCCGCCAACGCGCCAGCTTGTCCAAGTCGTGCCGGTCGGCGTGGCTCATCTGTCCGGTGGATGAACCGGAGCTCACCGCGCTCTAACCGTGATCGTCGAACTGGACCAGGATACCATCCGGGTCGTAGACGAAGATGCTGCTGACGCGTCCGTCGGGAGCGGTGAAGGCCTCCAGCGGCGCTGCCATCTCGACTCCTTTGGAGACCAACTCCTCAGCCAAGTCCTTCACGTTGGGCACAGTAAAGGAGATGTGGCTGATGCCCACTTGGTCGAGCTTTATCGGCCCACCGTCGGCGTCCTCGCCCGGATGCGACGTCAGTACCAACGAGGGAGCGGTCTGGCCCGTCCCGTAGCGGACGTGAACGGTCCGGCGGGTCTTGCGGGTGTGGGCGTAGACGCTGGGCAGCCCTCCGGTGGTGGTGTCCTGCACCCGGTCGAAGTCAACCGTCATGCCAAGGATGTCGCGGTAGAACCCCAGGGACTTTTCCAAGTCACGTACGCAGATGGCGATATGAGAAACCATGCTCGCTTCCATGATGCGAGTCCTCCATGTTCGACTTGGGAGACGGACGTTCGGGCCAACCGGTGCATTCGCCCGAAGGTCGATTCATCGTAAGGCGGCCCGGTATGGTTGTCAAAGCTAGCTGGGGACTAGGCAACCCCTTGGGCCAAGGGTTTCAACATGGCGTAGAGCACGTCGTTTATCGGCGTCGGGGTCCCGGTCGCCTGCCCGGCGCGCACCACCGCTCCGTTGAGCGCTTCCAGCTCCAGCGGCCGTCCAGCCATAACATCCGAGTGCATCGACGCGTGAAGGTCGGGCAGGTTGCCTTCGATGTAGGCAAGAGTATCGTCGTAGATGCTTGGCGGCAGGCCAACTCCCGAGGAGCGGGCCACCCGCTCGATCTCTAGAAGGCAGGCCAGCACCACGTTTCGCCACTCCGGGCGCGGCATCAGCTCGGCCAGGGTCTGACGGGCCAACGAGGTAACCCCGGCCATGGTGGCGATGAACAGGAACTTGCTCCACAGCTCGGTGTGAATATCGGCCGTAAACTCCGCCGGTATCCCGGCCGCGGCCAGGGTCCTTTGGATATCGGGGCCGCGGGCCGATGGCCTTCCGTCTATCTCGCCGAAGACAACTCGGACCACCCCGCCAGATTGGGTGACCGTACCGGGAGAAGGATGACCCGCCTCGATGTAAGCCGCTCCGGGCAGGACTCGCTCCGGACCGAAGGCGTCGACGGACGCCCGGTAGCTGTCCACGCCGTTCTGCAGGCAAAGGACGGTCGTCTCCGGTCCCACCATGGGAGCCATTGCCGGAATGGCGACATCGTTTTGGTAAGTCTTAACGTTGAGCAGGCAGAGCTCGACCGGGCCAACGGCGGAGGGCTCGTCGGTCGATGGGCAGTCCACCTTGAACTCTTCGTCGTCGCGGACAACTCTAAGACCATGCTGGCGTATGGCTTCAAGGTGGGCCCCGCGGGCGATCAGGAATACATCATTGCCGCCCCGGGCGAGCATCCCGCCGAAGTAGCCGCCGGTGCTTCCTGCCCCCATCACCGCTATGCGCATGGTTTCGACCCCCTGATTTCCGCTCCTGCTGAGATATGATAGCTGGAAATCGATGTCGCCGGGGCAGAGAACGGCCCGTGTTGCCTCATGGCGCCGCGACGCCCGGGTGGGGGGCGGTCATAGTTAGGGAGGAGGCGATGTTGAGCCGGGCGGACTGCTGGCGAAAGGTGAGGTCCGATTTTCCAAATTCCCTCTCATTTCCTCCCTTTCCGGCGCGCGGGCCGGGTTTGGGGCAGATTTGGACGCCCGAGTGTGACAAGAATTATGGTAGGGAGGTGTAACCGGAGTTGAGAAGGGAGGTGTGTCAGATTCCCCGTCGGTAATATGCATGAGTCGGTCCGCGGCCGTGCCTAATACAGCCACTCGGCAAGACAATGACGGACTTGGGGTTCTCCTCTTCGTCTCGCCGCTGGTAATGCTTAATTTGCCGCTGTTCTTCACCCTAAACACCGGCATGGACCTGTACGGGTTCTATACGTTGGGACCGGTGGCAGACTACCCACTTCCGTTAGTCCTATCGACTCTACTGAGTTCGGGTTTGGCCGTTGCTGGCTACGACTGCTACCGGGGCTGTGGCGACGACGGGGGCGGTTCACCGGAGGACCCTGGGGCCCGTTTACCAGAGGGGCTATATTGTCCGTCGTCCCAGTATTGCTCGCCTACGCGCCAAGCATCCTTCCTACCAGCCACGGAGGAAAGCCCAGCCTCATCGTAGTGGCGGGGCTCATGGCCGGACCGTTGTGTATTACACACGCGCTCAGAGACCCGGAAACAAGACTTCATCGCAACCTGGCTGTCCATTGGTTCATCGGCACCATAGCTACCATCCTGGTGTTCCTCGCGCTTTCTATCGGGGGCATGCTGGTGCTCTACTTCGTCGAGCAAGAACCGGCATCAGGCAACCTACTGTGGCGAAGGGAATATACCTGGTCGGACCTGGGTTATCCGCGGGATGTGTTACCGCAACGACAGCGCGACGCTCTCGTAGGTTTTACCCTAACCGGCTCCGGGTTCATGATCGTGACGCTCGGTGGGAGCATGTTGGGAGCCATCCTCGGTTGGACGCGGCCCCGGAAGCCGTACGAAGAGCTGCCCGACACGGCCCAGCACCACGAAGTCTACCCCCGTGGGTCGCAGCGATAGTCCAAAACATTGAGTCCGCGCGCCCAACCACCGCAGATGAGATGAAGTACGTTGCCGTGTTAAACAGTTATGAGCTCTACATCACGACCGGCGAATACGAGCGCCTAGTGGCCGACAAGGATATTTTGCTCCGCGGCCTGGGATTGCTGGTGGACAAGTTGTCGGGGGAGGTGTTCTTGAATGCCGCCGGAGTGTGGACCAGGCTGGACTTCCGAATAGCTTCGGCTGCGATAGGCGTGCGCAGCGGTCCGTTCATGCTCCGCTGCGTCTACGCCCGTCATCCGGGACGGCGGTTCACAACGGGAGAATTTCGGGCAATCGTGGGGCGGGGACTGAGCAACCGCCGGTCAATTGGCATAGGCGACTTCATCAGACAACTACAGCGCAGAGAGCCCAGCGTGCCGGTGGTCAGGGAGGGAGACCGGTCGTACACTCCTGAGTCCGCCAGAGTTTGCCTGATTGACCGCTTTAGTTCGCCACCCGAAGACGGCGACCTGGTTTCTTAGGCACATGTCATTAGCGCGAGGCTAGTGCCGCGCCTGACCCGCTATTTCGACCTTATCCTACGGTTACTCCAGTTCCTATCCCACTCATCCCGTCCTTAGACTCGCTCTGGGTGATCTTGGTCAAAACGGCGCGAGGGTGCAGGCGAAAGATGAGGCTCAGTTGCGTATGGTCAAGGATAGTTGGAATCGGGCCGGGAATAGCGTTGACGCTATTGGCCGCGTTAGCGGGGGTGACGGTGGCGGCGTGCACGCCCACGCCCACGCCCGAAAGAGTGGAAGTAACCCGTGAAGTACCCGTAGAAGTGACCCGTGTCGTTACCGAACGAATCGAAGTAACACGCCAAGTACAAGTCCCGGTCGAAGTGACCCGCGTCGGTCCGGAACGGGTTGAGGTAACCCGAGAAATACCGGTAACCCGCGTCGTTACCCAGAGAGTCGAGATTCCCGGCCCCGTTAGAGAGGTCATAAGGGAGATAGAGGTTCCGGTAGCCGGGGCCGACCAAGAGGTGATCGAAGCTTTTGAGGCGGTATTTGCGGAATTCATCGCCTGGTTTGCCGAGTTCCCAGTCGAGTCCAATTACATTGCCGAGGCCGCCTATGACGCCTATTTGAAGCTCCCAGGCGAACTACAGGATCTCGTGACCTATGAGATTCCCTCTTCATCCGAGGTTTCGTCTGACGCTATTGACGAATCCCTCGAGCGGGTCGTTCAAGCCGCCCTGGACGCGGGACTTGATGCCGACTCGATATTCGAAACCGTAGGGCACGTTACTGGTGAATTCCGGACGACACAGGTAGTGCAAGAAGTAGTCGTCGAGGTCCCCGTTGATCGCGCCCCCGCGAACACCAACGAACTCGCCGCTGTTATGGCCAGGGCTATGCAAAATGGCATTACGGAGCCGCAGGTTCTTTCCGTCGCGTTGTTAGTGGGTATGGCGGAGGGAGAGCTGGACATCGCCCAAATTCAGGAGGTGTTCGAGCAGCTGCAAATATCCTTGCCCGTAAAGGAAGTCCCGGTAGAGGTCGTGAAAGAGGTGATTATCGAAGTCCCGATAGAAGTTATGCCGGATGAGACGATAGAAGAAATAGTACAAACTTTCCAAGGAATAATCGACAAGCTGAAAAGAGAGGGCGTTGGGTGCCAGGTGGCGTTCGGAGTCGGAGTGTATGTCCTCGGGGCAGCGTCAGCTGCCGGTATCGGGGATGCCCTCAATGCCTTCAGCTTGCCCGATTGTGATGCGGATGGACGATATGTTCAGTAGTGGCCCGGTAGGGGTATCGAGTCAAACCAGTGGACCTCACCCATTAAGCCAGAACCCTCTCAACTGCGAACGCCGGTTACCCATACGGCTTCTGGAACTTCGCCCACGCCTGAATCACCCGTGGCCTCGTCAAGGCGGTGGGAGGATGAAACGGTGCGGCCATCACACCGTCACCCCGGCCTCCGTCGGGGGCCAGAAATCGTCCGGGTATGTGCCGGTTGCTACCGCCCGGGGTTCCTGGACCACGGCCTCCGCCGGCATGTCGGGTGACCAGCGTCAGTCATCTTGTGGTCGCAGTAGGCGCCCGCAGCGGTGCGAAGGCCGTACGAGGCGACCCAAACTGCCCATTGCCGGTACGGCGACTGCCCAAACCCGCACGGCGACCACCCGATTATGTCATTCCGAACGTTGGCAGCACGTGAGGAATCTCGTACCGGGGAGAGATTCCTCAGCCGCCTTCGTCGGCTCGAGAATGACGGGAAGGTGAAGGACGGCAGTCGTTATCACGAGAAGGGGAAGGCTGTGCCTTGTGTTATGACTGAATGGCAGAAAACCCCTCAATATACTCCAGCGCCCGCCCAGTGTACACTCTGAGCAAGACTCCACTCAGGAATGAACGCCCGCCCGCCGAGGCTCTTATGAGCACCAAGCCTTCAGCTATCCCACCGCCCTCCCCGGACTTCGTTCGTCTGCCCGACCCGCCAGAGCCGGAAGACATGTACAACCACCTATTCATGGGAATCCCGGGGTATCTTGCGGCCCTGGTGTCCCACGTCGGGAACGAGGACACGACGCTAATCAGCTCCGAGTTATACGTGAGTCCCACGCTCACCTCCCGCCAGAGCGAGATGCTGGTTCCCGACCTGATTATCGCCCTTAACGTCGACCCGGCGGCCTGCCTGGCCCGCAACGGCTACGTCATCGAGGAGCAGGGCAAGCCGCCGGACCTCGCCTTGGAAATCGGATCAGCGACTACCGGCCGTCGCGACTTGACGGTCAAACGCGACGGATATGCTTCGTTCGGCATTCCTGAGTACTGGCGCTTCGACCATTCCGGCGGAAACTTCCACGGCGCTCCTCTGGCCGGAGACCGCCTGGTTGACGGTGTCTACCAGCCCATCGAAATCGTGGAGACGGACCCTGACAATTATTGGGGTCGAAGCGCCGTCCTAAACCTCAACCTCTGCTGGGAATCCGGTCAACTTCTCTGGTACGACCCCGCGGGTCAGCGGTACCTGTCTTCTTACAAAGAGGTGGAAGCTGAGCGCGACGAAGCGCTGGCTCGCGTCCGGCAATTGGAGGAGGAACTCCGGCAGCACGGACACCCCTCATCCTAGCCCCCTTCCCTGTTGGCCACTGGGAACGTTTCAACGACCGCACTGGCCGGGTCATGGGGTAATGCACGCCAGCCCTTGCCACCTCGGGTGACACCTCTCTTCCCTGTCATTAAGTTAAGTGACATGACCTTGCCGAATCTACCGAACGGCCGCCCCAACGCCGTGGCACACAATGGCTCGAAATGGCACAGAAGAAAATCCCTGGTACCCTCGGACCGGTGGCGGTGCCTTGCTACGCTTCATCAGAAGATTGGACGACCCCGGCGCCCGGCTACGCGCTGCCGGCCAACGCCGGTTGACGCAACCCCTGATTCTAACTATCCTTTGGGACATTCGCCCGGGGGTGCCCCGGTAGGAGCGTCGCATGTCCCAGCAGCAGTCCCCTCCACCCATACCAGCGCCCAGCCCCCAGCCCGAGTCGGACTTCTACTGGGAGAAATGCAAGGAAGGCGAGCTATGGCTGCGGCATTGCCGGGCCTGCGATTCCACCTATTTCTACCCCAGGGACATTTGCCCCGAGTGCTTCTCTCGGGATACCGATTGGGTCCAGAGCAGCGGCAAGGGTATCGTCCACACCTTCGCCATCGTCCACCGCGGCCCAACGCCTCCCTTCCGCGACCGCTCGCCCTACGTTCCGGCAATAGTGGAACTGGAAGGAGGGTGCAGGATGCCGACCAACTTGGTGGAGGTGGAGCCCGACCCCGAGGTCATCAAGGTCGGGATGGCAGTCGAAGTGGTGTTCGACCCGATTACCGATGCCATCTCCCTCCCCAAGTTTAAGCCCACTTCATAGAGCGGACAGGATAGAGCGCACAGGAGCCTGAAGCCTCTATGTCGTTGCAGGGAAAAGTGGCGGTGGTCACCGGCGGCAGCCGGGGTATCGGACGCGCCATTTCCCTAGCTTTGGCCGCCGAAGGGGCCCAGGTGGTCGTGGCTTCCCGCACCGAGACCGACGCCTCCGCAGAGTCCGAATGGCCCAGATATGCGGCCGGCACCATCGTAGACACGGCCCGCGCCGTAGCCGAGGCCGGCGGCGAGGCCTTGGCGGTCCGCTGCGACGTGACCGACCCTGCCGATATTCAAGCGATGGTCGCCAAGACCCTCGACCACTTCGGTCGCATCGACATCGTGATTTCCAACGCGGGCATCGATTGCGAGTCCCCGGTAACCGACCTGGACATAGGCTTGTTGGACCGGGCCATCGCCGTGAACATCCGGGGTCCGATTCTTCTGGCCAAGTACGTTCTGCCTCCGATGTTCTCGCAAAAAAGCGGCGGCTCCATCTTTTGCGTCACCTCCGGCGCGGCTCGGGGCTACCGCAAGGGGCGGGTCGGCTACTCGATGACCAAAGCAGCCCTCGACCGTGCCTATTTAAGTCTGGCCGAGGAGGTGCGCGAGCACGACATCGCGGTCAATGTTTTCAGCCCCGGGCGGGTCGATACCTGGATGAACCGCCGGGGGGCATGGCCCGGCACCGAACATATCCCAATGGTCGAGCCCGACGTGGTCGCCCCGGCGGCGGTCTGGCTGGCCGGAGTAAAGGCCCATCAATTCACCGGCCATCTGGTGGAACGCGCCGACTTCGGCGTCACTTGGGGGCCGGGTGTTGGGGATACCCAATAATCTACCCCAAATTGTTGTCAGGAGAGAGGAAATGACTACTGCCCGAAGTGTCACCGCGGAAATCGCCCCGAAGCTGGGAGAACTCAGCGCCGAAGTGTTGTTCGGCGACGTCTGGGAGCGGCCCGGATTGTCCAAGCGCGACCGCAGCCTGATCACCGTGGCCAGCCTGATCGCCCTGTACCGCACCGGCCAGCTGCGCGGGCACCTCGGCCGGGCCTTGGATAACGGGGTCACCAAGGACGAGATCGCCGAGGTTATCACCCACATGGCCTTTTACAGCGGCTGGCCCACCTCGGCCAACGCGGCCCAGGTGGCCAAGGAAGTATACGAAGAGCGCGGCATCTAAGGTTTAACCGGGACACCCAGCGCGCTCCTACTCTCGCTATTGCACCCGGAGGGATACCAATGGCACAGATGACCGGAGCCAAGTTCATGGCGGATACCCTATCGGCCTATGGGGTTACCCACGTTTTTCTCGTTCCGGCGATTCTCCGCCGGGCCTTGGCGGAGATGGACCTGAACGGCATTAAGCGGGTGATCACCCACGGCGAGAAGGCCGCTGCCTACATGGCCGACGGCTACGCCCGCGCTTCCAACCGGCCCGGGGTCTGCATGGCCCAGTCGGTCGGTGCGGCGAACCTGGCCGCAGGGCTGCAGGACGCCTACCTGGGCTTGGCCCCGGTCATCGCCTTAACCGGGCACAAGCGCCACGACGAAATGTACCGGAACGCCTACCAGGAGATCGAGCACTCCAAACCCTTCGCCTCGGTCACCAAATTCAGCGCCGTGGTGGAGAACGTAGAGCAACTGCCCCGGCTGCTACGCCAAGCCTTCCGCGAGGCCACCTCCGGGGCCCCGGCGCCGGTGCACTTGGACATCCAAGGTATGGCTGGCGACGTCGTGACCGAGGCTGAATCAGACCTGGAAATGATCGTCGAACAAGCCTTCATGCAGCGTCCGGCGTTCCGTCCCGAGGCCGACCCGGAGAGCGTGCGAGCGGCGGCCCGTGTGCTTTCCGCCGCGCAACGCCCGGTGATCGTGGCGGGCGGGGGCGTCACCTCCTCTCAGGCCCAGCAGGAAGTGGTCGAGCTGGCCGAGATGCTCTCGATACCGGTGGCTACGTCGCTGAACGCCAAGGGCGCCATATCGGACAACCACCCGCTGTCGGTGGGAGTCGTTGGCTCGTACTCCCGCTGGTGCGCCAACCGAGTGGTCCATGAGGCCGACTTGGTCCTGTTCATCGGCAGCCATACCGGTAGCCAGGTGACCAACGAATGGCGCGTCCCCGCGCCGGGTACCCCGGTAGTCCAGATTGACATCGACCCGTCTGAATTGGGCCGTAGCTACCCAGCTCAAGTCGCCATGCACGGCGACGCCAAGGCCACCACCCGCCGCCTCATCGAAGCCCTAGAGCCGATTGGCGGCCGAGGCGAATGGACCGCCCGCGCCCAGCAGTTGGTACAGGAGTGGCGCGACGACGTCGCTCCCCGGGCCAACTCTGAAGCCGTTCCCATCATCCCGGAGCGCCTTTGCACCGAGATCACCAACTTCCTGCCTGCGGACGCGATGCTGGTGGCCGATACGGGTCACGCTGGCATCTGGACCGGCAGCATGGTGGACCTGAACCACTCGGGCCAGGGTTACATCCGCTGCGCCGGTTCCTTGGGTTGGGGTCTGTCGGCAGCCATGGGCGCCAAGTGCGCCTTGCCCGACCGTCCGGTCCTGTGCTTCTCCGGCGACGGCGGCTTCTGGTACCACATAGCCGAGTTGGAGACCGCGGTCCGCAACAACATTAACGTGGTCACCGTCATCAACAACAACAGCGCTTTGAGCCAGGACCAGCGGGGTGACCACCGTGCCTATCAGGGCATCGACGGCGGCACACCGGAGGAGCTCTGGCGCTTCACCGATACCGACTTCGCCAAGGTGGCAGAGTCCATCGGCTGCTTCGGTATACGAGTGACCCACCCCGGCGACATTCAGAGCGCTCTCGAGCAGGCCTTCGCCTCCGGGCGTCCGGCGGTGGTGGACGTCGTCACCGACCAGCTGGACAGCCTGGCCCCGGTGCCTTGGAGCCCCTAGAGGCCCGGTCTTAACACAGAGGACGTGGAGAGCGCGGAGTCTACAAGAGGATTCAGCGTCCTAGTTCTCGGAGGAACTCACGGGCGGCGCCGTAGCTACGCGCGCCGCCTCGCCTTATCGGGGGGACCAGGTAAAGGTTATGTAATCCAGCCTCCTGGAACCGCTGGTGCATCTCCAAAGCAATTTCGATGCCGCTGCGGCCCTCCTCCAACTCTCGCTGGAGTATTTCAGGTATGGTGTTGAAGACCACGCCGTCTTGCTCCAGCATCTGCAACCCGTAGAACACGGGCAGGGACAACGCGGACCCGTCGTCCTCGGCCGCTTCCTCGAACCGGAAGGCCAGAGCGGTGTCGAAAATCGGTTGGGACAGTAGAAAGTCGGCGCCCGCGTGGACCTTTCGTACCGCCAAGGCGGCTTCGGCTTCAATCCCTCGCGATAGATCGAACGTCGCCCCCACGCAGAAACCGGTCGGTGTCCGGAGATTCGATCCCCGGAAGTCTTGCCCCTCGTTCATCATCTTGATCGCGTCGATCAGCACCGTTGGCGTGTAGTCGTTGACTGCGGAAACGGAAGCGCGGTCCCTTGCCGTGAAGGGGTCCCCTTGGACCACCAGCACGTTGTCCAAGCCCAATAGCTGCGCGCCCAAGAGCAACGATTGGGTGGCAAGCTTGTTCATGTCGCGGGTGGCGATGGTGAACAGCGTGTCTTTGTCCGTCCGCAGGCGAATGGCGGCCGCCAGCATGGCGGAATTGGTGCGCACGGCTCGGCCAGGGTTGTAGCCCACGGAGATGAAGTCGGCGGCGATTCCGGCGGCGTCTTCGACGGCGGTTGCGCTGCCGGAACGGGGCGGGGAGAAGTCGCAGATCAAGCAAGGCAGACCGGTGGCCTCAAAACTGCGATCGGTTACCTTAGCCAAGCCCTAACCATCCGGAATTCTTGCTGAGAATCAGCCCGATTAGGATTATCCCGAGTTGAGCACCTGATCGCGATAGCTCCGGAAGAGGTCGATGGACTTGCGCTCGGATAGTCCGACGAAGTAGCGGTAACCGATGATGTACTCCACCACGTCGCGGGCCAGCATCAGGAGGTTCTCCCGGGGCTCGGAGAGGTGGAATAGGCTGTCCACACCCTCTTCCAACCCGACGTAAAGCGTGTCTTCCAGAAGCATGGTATCACGCTCGGCCATGTCGTTCCGGCTCATCCACCGAGCAAACACGAAAGGCAGGCCAGTGAACCGGTTCCATTCCTCACCCAGGTCGTAGCGGTGCCCGTAGCCCCGCATGCCCCGGCGTCGGCGCAGCGCGGCGTCGCCCGAGATCACAAGCGCGTCGTGCTCTTCCGCCGTGGGCACCAACTCGGGCAGGGCCATCTTGTACTTTTCGGCCAGCAGGACCTGCAGCAATTGCACGGTGGTCGGATCAACTTCGGTCGTCGCGATCCGGCCGGAGTCCAATTCCTCGATGGGCTTGCGGGAGTAGAAAAGGTGACTGCCGGCCCGGGAGGCTGCGGCCAAGCAGAAACCGGCGACCGGATTGGCGAAGTCTTCCATGTCGAAGCTGTCGGTCAACGGCACCGGCCCGCCGTCGATCTCGCCTTCTCGCATGGCTTCGGAAACTCGGTTCAGCGGCACGTTGTGCAACTCTACGCCGCGTCTCGTCATATCGATGTAAAAGGGCTCGAAGTTGAGATAGGGGACCCGGCCAACCTTAATCGCCATCTAGACACACCCACTTATAAATCCGGAAACCGTTAAAAAATTGTAGGCACCCGGAAAATCATAGTCAAGCAGGCCCCTCGGCCATCTCAGCCTGCCCACTTCCTACCAGTAATCCCCAATGGGCCTCCTAGAGTCCGAGGCTACAACTGCCACGTAGGAATTGTAGTAAACTTAGCCCTAGGCCATACCGTGCGCTACATACTACTCGTTTTTTCGACCCTGTTGCTGGCGGCCACCCTCTTTTCGCCGGTACTCGCCGACGAGGGGGATATTCATGTGGCCGTGGCCACCGCCGAAAGCCAGTTCCCCGACGGCATCCTCTTTGTGGTCAACGCCGATAGCCCCGGACTGGTCGACGAGGTCCGTGTGTTCTTCAGGAAGGCCGACCAAGAGGGCCGCAGCTCCTACCGCTCCATTGACGTCGAGCCCGGCGAGTCAGTGTCCGGTGAGACCCTGCTCCCGACGAGCGGCGGCGCCGACTTCCTTCCTCCAGGCACCAAGATCTCCTACCACTTCGAAGTGTACGACAAAGCTGGGGCCATGGTGCGCACCGAAGAACAGGTGTTCATCTACGAAGACAACCGCTTCGAGTGGCGGGAGGTCTCCGACGGGCTGATTACGGTCAGCTACTACGGCGAGTACGTCGAAGAGCGGGCGCGGACCATCTTGGAGGCGGCCAAGGAAAGCATGGACAAAATGGTCCCGGTGTTGGGCATTGCTCCCACCCAGCCGCTTCGCATTGTGGCCTACAACAACTACCGGCACATGTCGGCCGCCCTGCCCTTCCGTTCTCAGGCGGTGCGAGAGGACCTGCAGACCCAAGGCATGGCCTTCAGCGACGAGCGGGTACTGCTGGTACACGCCTTCGACCAAACCGTTACGGGCACTACCTCTCACGAGTTCACCCACCTGCTGGTCCACGAGGCTGCTGGGCCGGCCATCTCCCAGGTCCCTGGCTGGCTGAACGAGGGTCTGGCCGAGTATGGCAACATCGACCCGACGGACGATTACGATGCCGCCCTCCGCTATGGCATCTACACTCGCAGGCTGCGGCCCCTGTGGTACCAGGGCAGCTTCGGCGGTTCCCCTGAGGACATACTCATCGCGTACGGCCAAGGCCGCTCCGTCGTCAACTACCTCATCGCCCGGTACGGTGTCGACAAAATCCCGGAGCTCTTCCGGACGGTACGGCAGACCTTGGACATCGACGCCGCCCTCCTAAGGACCTACGGGTTCGACCAATACGGCCTGGATAGCGAGTGGCGCACCGCTCTTGGGCTGGAGCCGTTGCCTTCGCCGGAGCAACTGGAAGAACAGTTGCGGGGCGAATCCGAAGCCGAAGAGCCCGTGGAGGAAGCTGGACCCGTCGAAGAAACCGGTACTGACGAAGAGGAACAGGCCCCCACCGAGCCAGACCAGGAGTCTGGCCCTGCCGCTGAGGGGGAAGAGCCGGACTCTGCCGCAGAAGATGATGTAGAAGAGGAGCCCACCGGCGGACCCACTCAGGCCGAGGGGCAAGAAGAAGACGTAGCCGCGCAGCCGTCCACCGGCTGCGGCGCCCCGGTAGGCGACAGCCAAGGGCGGACGGCCGTCGGGCTGGGCATGCTAGCGCTGGTCAGCGCGCCGATGGGGCTAGCGGCGCTGCCATGGTTGCGGCGGAGGACTCTGTGGCGGCGGCGGCGCGGGTCAGCCCTCAACGAGCGCGGGGATTGAACGCGTCGTAAATCTCGTTGCCCAGCAGGCTGAAGGCGAACAGCAGCACCCCCAAGGTCGCTACCGGTGATAGAAGCAGATGTGGGTCGGTGCGCAACACAGAGATGCTTCCGTTCTCGAAGATCATCAGTCCTAGGCTCGGCGTCGGCGGCTGAATCCCGATGCCCAAGAAGCTGAGGAACACCTCGGCGCCAGCGATTGCGCCTAACCCCGCCGATACCGTCACGATCACGGGACCCATGACGTTGGGCAGTACGTGTCGCAGGAGGATCCGGGGAGTCCCGACGCCTACTGCGCGGGCCGCGTCGATATACTGCTCCTCCCGGTTCTGCAACACTTGGCCGCGCACCAAGCGGGCCGTTCCGAACCAGGAGAAGATCGACAGGGCCAACCCAAGGGCTAGGTAGTCGACAATTCCTAGCCGGAGGACATCCCGGCCCACGATTCCCTGAAGCCAACTCTGCATCGGCGGCTTGATGGTCTGCACGATGATGAGCACAAGGAATATCTCGGGAAAGGCCGAAGTGACCTCGCCAACTCGCATGATCAAGCTGTCGATCCATCGGCCAAAATAACCCGCGACCAACCCAAGAACCAGACCCAAGGCCAGGCTGCCCGTGACGAGCGTCGCGATCGTCAGAATGACCGTGGTGCGAAGACCGTAGATCACGCGGGTCAAGATATCCCGCCCCAAGCGGTCCGTACCGAAGGGGTGCTTGAAGCTCGGACCCTGCTTGGCGACCGAGAGGTCCTGGTCATTGTAGCCGTAGGGGGTGACCAGCGGAGCGAGAGCGCCGGAGCCGTACATGACGAGGATAACGATCAGGCAGGCGACAGCAACCCTTTTGCGAAACAACCTTCGCATCGAGATCGCCCAATAGCTGCGGCCCCGTTGGGAAGCGCCCAGTCCAGACGGCGCATCCGCGTCAGTTCGCAGCATAGCTACCGCCCATGCGGATTCGGGGGTCCAGCACCGGATAGAGCAGGTCCACGATCAGATTTGCCAACACGAACAGGGTCGTGCCGACTAGTACGACGGCGTTGATGATCGGGTAGTCACGGGCAAAGATGGACTCGATAAAGAGGTTGCCGATGCCCGGTATGCCGAAGTAGATCTCGACAATGAAAGACGTAAAAGCGATGCCTGCCAGCGCAAAGCCGACGACGGTGAGGACCGGAATCAAGGCGTTGCGCAGGATGTGTCGCCTTCTCACTACCGACTCCGATAGTCCCTTGGCACGCGCGGTGCGAACGTAGTCCTGTGTGACCACTTCCAGGATGCTGGCGCGGGTCAGCCGGGTAAAAATGGCGACCCCCGGAATGCCCATGGCAATCGCCGGAAGGATGATTCTTGTGTCGAAGAAGCCTCCCCAGCCGTTGGTCGGCAGGATATCCAGCTTCAGAGCAAACACCATAAGCAGCACCGGGGCGGTCAGGAATACCGGTATCGATTGCCCGGTGAGGGTGAAGGCGACAGCCACCGGGTCCCACGCAGTGCCTTGCCTGATGGCCGCAAAGACCCCGATGCTGACGCCAAGACCCACCGAGATTATCATTGCGGCGATATTGAGCTGAGCGGAAACCCACATCCTTTTCTTGAGCAGCTCCGAAACCGTGCGGCCGCGGTATTTGAAGCTTTCGCCGAAGTCGCCGCGGGTTACGTTCTTAACATAGCGGCCGTACTGTACGAGGATGGGGTCGTTGAGCCCTCGCTGCTCTCGGATTCGCTCCACCACCGCAGGGTTCGCATGCTGGCCCATCAAGACCTGCACCGGGTCGCCCGGACCAAACCGTCCCAAGGCGAACGTGATGAAGGACACGATGAGCAGAATCACCGGCAGCCAGAGCAGGCGGCGAAAGATGTAGGCGCCCACGGTTTCCGGTGGCCCCTATTCGTCCGTCAGATAGACGTGTCTCAGCCGTGGCACCGTAAGCGGCGTAATGAAATAGTCGTGGACGTTGGGTTTGATCAGCAAGTGGCGTTCTCCGCTGTACCACAGGGGAATCCACGGTGCGTCATCCAGAATCTGCTGCTCGGCCTCGTGGTAGAGGGCGTAGCGGGTGGTCTCGTCGGTCTCCACTCGGGCCTTGACCAGCAACTCATCCACATGCGGGTTGTTGTAGTTGGTCTGGTTGTTGGTGCTTTCGCTGTGGAATAGCAGGTCCAGAAAGTTCTCCGGGTCGGGGTAGTCGGCGATCCAGCCGATGTCGAACATCTGGAACCGGCGCTTGTGCAGGTCCTTGAGGAAGGTGGCATACTCGGTCTGCTGGAACTCGGCGGTGATACCCAGGTTCCGCTCCCACATCTGCAGCACCACTTCCATGTCGAGACTGACGTTGGCCCCGAAGCTGCCGGGGGTGGTGATGGTGATCGGCGGTATGTTCTCGAGGTCGCCTCCGTACTTCGACTCCTCCAGCAATTGCCTCGCCCTAGCCGGATCGAACTTGAAACCTTGCACTTCCTCACTGTACCCCGGGAATCCAGGCGGAAGAATTCCGGTGGCTGGCACCACGAGGTCCCCCAGAACGATGGTAGCTATCTCCTGCTTGTCAATCGCCAAATTCAGCGCCTGCCGGACCTTAACGTCGTCTAGTGGGGGTTCTTTAACGTTGAGCCCAATGTAGGTCGTCATGAAGGCCGGAGGGCCTTCCCGCAGCTCGCTATTCAAGTCGCTGGAGGGGTCCTTGATCCGGTCGATGTCGGCCAGGCCGACTCTGGAGATGTGGATCTCGTCGTTCTCGTACATTAGCATCGAGGTGCCGCCGCTGAGAATGAGCTCCACTTCCTCAAGCTTTGGGGGGCCAAGATGGTAGTTCTCGTTGCGGGTGAGCATCATGGTTTCGCCCACCTTGTACTCGGTGAGCTTGAAGGGGCCGGTGCCATTGGGCTCCCGGAACCAGCGCTTGGGGTTGGCTTCGACGTTCTCCCGGTCGAGCACGAAACCGGTGGGGTAGGTCATCTTGGCCAGGAAGTATGACTTGGCCTGATCGATGGTGATTTCGATGGTCAATTCGTCGATCACTCGCACCCCGGAGATGGTGAGGGCGTCGCCGTTCAGCTTTTCTTTGACGCCAATGATGTCGCCAAGGTATTGGTCGACCACTGGCGATTCGGTCAGCGGGTTGGTGACACGCTCCAGCGACCAACGCACGTCCTCGGCCGTCACCGGCTTGCCGTCGTGGAACCGGGCGTCCCGGCGCAAGCGGAAGGTGTAGATGCGCCCGTCGCCGCTGATGTCCACGCTCTCGGCGAGGTCCGGCACCACGTTGAGGTCCTTGTCGATGGTCATCAAGCCGCCGAACACCTCAACGATGATCTCGGCGGAGGTGGCGTCGGTGGTCAGATGGGGGTCCAGGGTCGGCGGGTCGACGTAGAGGCGCACGAAGCGCCCGCTCTGGGCACCGGCTGCGGCATCCACGTTCTCGCTGGCCGAAGGCGCGGCGGCTGTAGTGGTCTCGGGGGCGGCCTCTTCCTCATTGGGAGCTTCCGTGGCTCCGGACGCGGCGGACTCTTCCGCCGGGGTCGCGGTTTCTGGTTCAGACGGCTCGCTGGAGCAGGCTGCAACTACTAGCGCCAACAACAGCAAGGGTCCAATCAAGAGCAAGGCCCTTTTCAATTTCATTCCAATTCCTTCAGGCGCGGGGGGAAGCCAGAATTGCGACCGATAATATTAATCATTGTAGAGAACCCGATAGCGAAATTTCAATCGCCGAGATGACGGAAGAGATGGGGGTGATGCTATGCTCCTTGTATCTGGGTCGGCCATTTGCTACGATGGTCTGACCCGCTGGATAGGCGTGAAACGCCAGGCTGGGGCTGTTGGCCGCGCCGGGGTTTCCGTGGCGAGCGTAGCCGAGTGGTCAAGGCGCCTGTCTGTGGCACAGGAGATCACGGGTTCGAACCCCGTCGCTCGCCCCAATAATACGCGCCTGTAGCTCAATGGATAGAGCACTGGGCTTCGGACCCAGGGGTTGCGGGTTCAAGTCCTGCCGGGCGCGCCATAAACTAACCCAACCGGCCCCCGGTCAAACCGGGGGCTTTGTCGTCAACGCGATAGGACGACGGCCAACCAGGAGAGAGACAATGAACGGACACGACCCGGCGGCCCGGGAGTACGTGCTACAAGCGGCGCAGGACGCCGACGTCAAGTTCATCCGCCTCTGGTTCCCGGATATTCTGGGGAACTTGAAAGGCTTCGCGATCAATGTCGACGACCTGAACGACGCGATCCAACAGGGCGTGGGGTTCGATGGCTCCGCCATCGAGGGTTTCGCGCGAATCGACGAGAGCGACATGCGCGCCTTCCCGGACCCCAACACGTTCACGATACTGCCGTGGCGCCCGCAGCGTAACGCCGTCGCCCGAATGTTCTGCGACATTCGGCTCCCTCGGGGCGAGGTCTTTGCCGGCGACCCTCGGGCGGCCCTCAAGCGAAACTTGGAGCGCTTGGCCCGCCTAGGTTACACCTACTACGTTGGCACCGAATTGGAGTTCTTCTACATGAAGGACAGCGAGAGGCCCGAACTGCTGGACCGGGGAGGCTACTTCGACCAGCTTTCGAGCCAGCCCTCCAGCGACCTGCGGCGCGACACGGTGCTTAACCTTGCGGAGATGGGCGTGCCGGTCAAGTACTCCCACCACGAAGCGGCTCCCAGCCAGCACGAGATCGACCTCCAGTACACCGACGCCCTCGCCATGGCCGACAGCGTGATTACGGCGAAGCTGGTGGTGAAGGAACTGGCCCAGAGCGTCGGCGCTTACGCATCGTTCATGCCCAAACCAGTGGCCGGGATCAACGGCTCTGGGATGCATGTCCACCAGTCCCTATTCCGGGGTGAGCGCAACGCGTTCTACGAGGCCGACGACGAGAACTACCTCTCCGAGACCGGGAAGAAGTTCATCGCTGGCCTGCTCCACCACGCTCCGGAGATCACGCTGGTGACCAACCAGTGGGTTAACTCCTACAAGCGCTTGGTCCCGGGATACGAGGCCCCGGTCTTCGTGTCTTGGGCCCATCTGAACCGCTCCGATCTGGTGCGGGTGCCCGCCTTCAAGCCGGGCTACGAAAGCTCGGTCCGCATCGAGTATCGGGCCCCCGACCCGGCCTGCAATCCGTATCTCGCGTTCAGCGTGCTGCTGGCCGCTGGCATCAAGGGCGTCGAGGAAGACTACCCGGTCCAGCCACCGGTAAACGACAACGTTTTCGATATGTCGGAGGCGAGACGCGCCGCCCTTGGCATCAAGACTCTGCCCAGTAGCCTGGGCGAGGCCATCAGCTTGGCCGAGGACAGCGAACTGCTGCGGGATGCCCTAGGTGAGCACATCCACCAGAGCTTCATTCAAAACAAGAAGTTGGAGTGGGAGGAGTACCGGGCCTCGGTGACCGACTACGAGATCTCCCGCTACCTGCCGATCCTGTAGCCGCCAACCAACCGGACCCAGAAAACCGAAAGGGCCTCGTGAGAACGAGGCCCTTTGCCTTGGCTTTATCCGGGGTGTTCTACAGGTCGCTACTACTCTGGTTCCCACAAGGTCCGTAATATTGCGCGGGCGCTTCCCCACCGCTCGCAGCCACTGGTACCACCGCCGCGATTGCCAGTAGAGCTACGAAAAGCAAGGGTATCAATATTCTCCGCATAAGACGCCTCCGGGTGCGTTAGAATGACTATAGCAGCCTCGGCGAGCAAAAATCAATTCCGATTATTCAATCCCGAAGTCTAAGGGGAGAAGAAATGGCTGAACGAATCCGGCTTGGAATCATTGGCGCAAGTCCCACCGTGGGCTGGGCCCACCGCTCCCACCTACCGGCCATCGCGGCCAGCCCGGAATTCGAGCTGACAGCGGTGTGTACGACACGGATGGAAACGGCGACTGAGTCACAACGGCAGTTTGGAGCCCGGTTGGCCTTCGACGATTACAAGGAGATGCTAGCCCACCCTGAGATCGACGCCGTCGCGGTGGTGCTCCGGGTGCCGGCCCACTACCAGATCACCAAAGACGCCCTGAACGCGGGCAAGCATGTGTTCACCGAGTGGCCTCTGGGCCGCACCACCGAGGAGGCCCAAGAGTTGGCCGACCTAGCTCGCGCCAACGGCGTGAAGGCCGTCGTCGGTCTCCAAGCCCGCGCCGCCCCGGCGGTGCTGCAGATGAAACAGTTGGTAGAGGAAGGCTACGTTGGCGAGATCATGGCCTGCTCGATGAAGCTGGTGCGGGGCGGCGTGCTCGAGCGCCCTTCGGGGCGCACCTGGCAGCGGGACGACGAGTTGGGCGCGAATACGCTGACAATTGCCACCGGCCACTCCATCGACGCCCTGCGCTTCGTCGTCGGTGACTTCTCCCAAGTCTCGACCATCGTGTCAACCCAATGCGAACAGTGGTACGAGACCGACACTCAACAGTTCTTAGACGTCACCGCGCCAGACAACATCCTAATCAGCGGCCGGCTGGAGAACGGGGCCGTCGTCTCGGCCCACGTTGCGAGCATCCCTTGGGCCGGTAGCGGCTACAAGCTTGAGGTCTACGGCCGCGAGGGCACTCTGATCGCCACATCCGAAGACTCTCCGCAGTTGGGCCCGGTGAAGTTGGAGGGCGCACGGGGCGGTGACATCCTCGAGGAGCTGCCCATCTCGGCTGACCACCGCTTCGTCCTCGAAGGAATGCCCGAAGGCGCACCATACAACGTGGGGCAGCTTTACTACCTGTTCGGCGAGACCATCCGGGGCGAAGGCGAGCGTCTGCCAGACTTCGATACGGCCTTGGGCCTGCACCACTTCATCGATTCGATACGTCAAGCGTCCGACGAGGGCCGAGCCGTGGTGACGGGCGGCTAAGGAGAGCGAAGCTCGGACCGCGGAGGGATGGTGAGCTTGCCACTGGGGCCATCCCCCTGCCCGGCCAAGGCGATGCCCAGGCCGAGAGCCACGATCACGGCAACTGCGGCCAAGGCGGTGGCCCACCGGTCTGGTAATGCCCCGGCCATCGGAGTGAGAGCGCCCCCTCCGACGAAGGCAATGGCCGCGAGCGGGACGCCGAAAGAGGCCAGCCGTTCCAACCAGATGTCGCCGACCAGCAGCACTGCGACGGTGACGGCAAAAGCCAACGCAAGGCCAACGGCATAGCGCACCAATCCCGAGGGTGAACGCCGCCAGAACAGGCCAGCGATACACCCGACGATCAGGTTGGCGATGGCGACGGTAGCGCTGTTGAACAGGTTGTCCAGAGGAGAGTGCAACGGAAGCGAGACCAGCAACGCCACCATGGCCGCTACCGCACCGGCGGTTAGCCCTGCTCTCATAGGTTCTTCCCCGCTTTGTGCATCAACTCCAGAATATCAGACGCATTTGATCAGAGGAGGGTCCTATGGCTGAAAAGCAGATTCTTTGCGCCTACGGAGTCGATCTGGACGCCGTCGGTGGCTGGCTCGGCTCTTACGGCGGCGAGGACTCGCCTGACGACATTTCCCGCGGCTTATTTGCAGGCGAGGTAGGGACTCCACGGCTGCTCCGGCTGTTCGAGCGATTGGGCATCAGGACGACCTGGTTCATTCCGGGCCATTCGATAGAGACGTTCCCCGACGAGTGCCGGATGATCGTGGAGCAGGGCCACGAAGTCGGCCTGCACGGCTATTCTCACGAGAACCCCATTTCGATGTCGCCGGAGCAGGAAGAGACGGTCCTACTGCGCTGCATCGAACTGGTCACGGCGCTCTCCGGCAAGCGGCCTCGCGGATACGTCGCTCCGTGGTGGGAATTCAGCCACGTGACCAACGAATTGCTGCTCAAGCACGGGATCAAATACGACCACAGCCTGATGCACCGCGACCATGAGTGCTACTACGTGCGGGTGGGTGACCGCTGGACCAAGATCGACTACGCTATGCCCGCCAACTATTGGATGCATGCCTTAGTCCGGGGCGAAGAGACCGACCTAGTGGAGATACCGGCGAACTGGTACCTGGACGACCTGCCTCCGATGATGTTCATCAAGAAGTCGCCCAACAGTCACGGCTTCACCAACCCAAGGGACATCGAGTCGCTCTGGCGCGACCAATTCGATTACGTTTACCGGGAGTTCGACGAGGCCGTCTTCCCCATCACCATCCACCCCGACGTCGCGGGACGGCCACAGGTCCTGCTGATGCTCGAGCGTCTGACCGAATACATCACGTCACACGACGGCGTACGGTTCGCAACTTTCGAGGAGATAGCCGACGACTTCCTGGCGAAGCATCCGAGGCGGAAGTAGCAGGCTTCTAGGCAGGCCGTTTGTGGACTCGGCCTCGGACTCCAGGTTGGCGACGAAGGCCACGGACGCGTAGGTCAGCACGTTTACCGTTAGTCCGGAAGTCGCCGCAAGTTGGGACTGGAAGAAGACGAACACCTGGGTGACGAAGATTGATACCAGGGCGGCGCGCATGTACCAGCGGGAACCCTTGGAGCGGCTGCCCAGCCAAGTCCAGATGCCGATAGCGACACAGGCCACGGTGACCGCCGTCGAGGCTGCCTGAGCATAGTTGATCCAGTTCAAGTCTTCGACCGTCGTGCCCGATATGGCGTAGGCCAGATAGGCCAGCGACCCGGCCTGAGCGATACCCCAGGTTAGAAAGAGCGCCGGGAACAGGACGGCGAACCGCAGGTGGGTTGCCAGCCGCGCATATGTGGCGAAGGCCCATTCCTTGAACCAAAAGTAGAAGTTGGTCGGGTCATCGGGACTCAACTCCACTTCCTCGACATAAGCCCTCAGGTGGGGCACTAGGGGGTGCGACCGGTCGGATTGGTCGATCAACGCTAGGATCTCCGTCTTCTTCAGTGGATCGAGCGGCGCGGCGATGGAGCTCTGTACTTGACTTGATTGAGGGCGTTGGCCAAGACATCACCCGGAGCTACCGCTCCGGTGCGGCGGGTGGTCCGAAGTATCAAGAAGATGACGATGAAAATGATGTATATCAGGCCGATGGTGGGCTTGTAGAAGTAATCGTTGTCCGACGTGATGAACTTACCGAGTACATCAATGAAAGCGCCAAAGCCTATTCCGGCGAGAATCGCGGCCAGGCGGTCGAGCCCCCTTCCCAAGAAATGTAAAAAGCAGGATGAAGCCCAGCAGCATCAAGGCTCCACCCCAAAGAATATGGGCTATGTGGAGACCGTTACCCCCGAATTGAGGATAGCCGGTAGCAGCCACAAAGGCGCGGATGGCGAGCACCGCGCCTACCGCCCCAACCAGAAAGAGCTCCAAGAGTTCACCGGCCTCAAGGTTCCGGACGACGCCCCGCCGCCAGCCCGCAAATGAGGCTTAGTATCCGTTGACCCCCATCGATTAGAGGCCTATGGCATAGCAGGCGCGGCGCGGGTCTCCGCCGGTGCTCAGGTAGCCGGTCTCCGGGTCCCGGACCGACACCGTGGCCCCCAATCCGCAGTTCACCGCACGCTCCACGCGGTGCCCCCTGGCTCGCAGCGCGTCGGCCGTGCTCTCGGAAATGCCCGGCTCCAGCTCGAGACGGCCCGGGTAGTAGACGTGGGGATAGAACGAGTTGACGTTGTTCTGAGTGGAAAAACGGGGCGCTTCCACGGCCTGCTGGGGGTCCATGCCGAAGATGACGGTGTTCAGGACCAGCTGAACGTTGGCTTGCGCCTGGTTGTCGCCGCCGGGACAGCCGATGGTCATCACCGGCTGACCGTTCTTCTTGGCGATGTAGTTGATCAGCGTGGTGCGGGGCCGCTTGCCCGGTTCAACGACGTTGGGATGGCCCTCGTCACAGTTGAACATTTCGATGCGGGTGCTAAGCGCTGCGCCCAACTCCGGGAAGAAGGCCGATTTGGCGAAGGCGCCGCCGCTGATCGTGCCGCAGACCATGTTGCCGTGGCGGTCCAGGACCGACACGTGTGTTGTGCCCTCCCGAGCCGAGCCGTCGGCATGTGAGCCATTGGTTACCGGGGCCATCACCTGCCAGCCGCCGGAGCCGCTGCGGGCGGAGTACTTCCACGGGTCTCCTGGCGGTCGCTGGCCGATGTAAGCGCCCTCCGGGTCGATCAGCTGCATTCGCTCGGCGGCATACTCTTTGGACAGCAGGCCGTCAATGGGAACAACGGCGAAATTGGGGTCACCGTAGAAGGCCTCGCGGTCGCCGAAGGCCAGCTTGAGAGCCTCGGCAACGGTGTGGATGTATTCGGGGCTATTGTGGCCCAGGGCCTGGAGGTCGAAATGTTCCAGCATGTTGAGCGTTTGCATCAGCATCGGGCTCTGGGTCCAGGTGTCTTGACCATGTATCTCGTAACCGTGGAAAGTGGTCTTGACCGGCGCCTCGAACTGGGAACGGTAGGCGGCCAGGTCTTCGGTCGTCATGATTCCGCCGACCTTCGACACCGAATCGGTGATGAGCTGAGCGATAGGCCCTCGGTAGAACGCGTCCTTCGCCCGTTGCAGGCCTTGTTCCCTGGTGACCGCGCCGTTGCCAGCCATCGCCTTTAGAGTATTGGCCAAACCGGGCTGGACCAAAGGAGACCCCGCAGCCGGGACATTGCGGTTGTCGTAGAACACTTCCCAACCGCCCGGGGGGTAGAGGTCGAACTGCTGAGCGGTCGCCCCTGAGTTCAGACGGTCCAGCATGTATTCGTAGTTGGGGATGCCGTCTTCGGCATAGCTAATGGCCGGGGCCAGCACTTCGTCGATGGACTTTGTGCCATAACGCTCCAGCATCGAGATGAAGGCGTCCACAATCCCCGGAAGGGTAAAGGACAGATGGGACTGCTGATGGCCCGGCCCAGTGGGAATTCGTTCGAGCCCCTGGGAGGCGTAGAACTCCGGGGTAGCCTTGCCCGGAGCGGTGCCCTGACCGCTCAATGAGAGCAAGTCACCGCTCTTGGCGTCATAAAGCATGAACACGCCTTCGGCCAACAGCGAGTAGGAGGCGATGGGCTCGACCACCGCAGCGGCAAACCCGGCGGCTACCAGAGCGTCAAAGGCGTTGCCGCCGCTGAGCAACACCCGCATCCCCGCCATCGAGGTCAGATAATGGCCGCTGGAGATCACCCCCTGGGTGGACCGCACCACCGGCCGCCCCGTGGGCGGCAAAGCCGCGTCAGTCTGCTCAAGGTCAATGTGCCGTACCATTCCAGTTCTCCTAAGTCCGTTGGGATGGGCGCCCTAGCCTTGAAACCCTTCACTCTGTTCAGGTGACAGGGTGGCGATTCCGTTCGAGGGTGACTATCGAGGCTACTCTACCCATTGCCAGGGAAGGGGATGATGCCTATGCCGTCGATCAGGTGGGCGGGCATGAAGTATTCGCGGGTATCGGGGCCGCCGAAGCCTTCGATGAAGGATTGGACCACGCCTTCCGACTCTAGGGCCGAGCGGACGATCTGCTTGTTGAAATTGCTGATCTCCTCTCCCTCGAGGAACTCACCCACCGGAAGCCAGAGGCATTCCTGGATTTCGTCGGCCTGCATTTCGATGTCACGGTTGTGCGGACGCAGCCGGCCGACGAAGTAGATGTCGGACTTGCCGTAGCGGTAGCCGTGCCAGTGTCGGAAGCAGGTGATCGCCTCGAAGGTAGCCGTAACCCCCGTCTCCTCCAGCACTTCGCGCTCCACCGCGTCCACCAAGTGCTCCCCGGGTTGCAGCGCGCCGCCCGGCAATTTGAGGGTCGGCGGACGCCCGCCAAAGCCGTATTTCTCGCGGACGACCAGCAGTTCCCGTTCCGGCGTCAGCACCACCCCGCCGATGCCGATGTAGTGGGTTGCAAAGGGCGGTAGATAGGTCCCCTCCACCAACTCGCAGGTCAGCATTAGGTAGTCTTCGCCGGTATGGTGGAAAGTGAAGCCGTTGGATACCGCCACCGGAATCAAGGCGGCCCGGTCGATTGGCACCTCCAGCCATACTGCCTTATAACCCTCTTCTCGCCATTGCTCGAGGGACTGCTCGACCCGCTCGGCGAATTCGTCGGCGTCTGGGGGGAGGGCAGCGGGTACGGTTACCATGCCGCCGAAGGGGTTGGCTCTCGACTCCAATACCTGGGCCATGGCTGCCTCGGACCTTCTCTCTGAGATTATGACATCTGCCTAGTGAATGTGCGTTCGGGGTTCACTATACTAGACTCGGCCAACCAAATTCATCTCTCGCTTTTGGCAATTCACGAACCGCGATGCCGCTATCCCACTTCCACCCAATAATCCAAGAGTGGTTCCACAGCCGCTTCCCGGCCCCAACCGAGGCCCAAGTGAAGGGATGGGCCGCGGTGGCCGAAGGACGCCACACGCTGATCGCCGCTCCTACGGGCTCCGGCAAGACCCTTGCTGCGTTCCTCAGTTGTATCGATGCGCTGGTGCGCCAGGGATTGGAGGGCGGCCTGCCGGATACGGTACAGGTGGTCTACGTATCACCGCTCAAGGCCCTCTCCAACGACATCAGGAAGAACCTGGCGATTCCGCTGGAAGAAATCGCGGCCTTGGCGAATCAACTGGGCACACCTCTGCCTGAAATCCGCGCGGCGGTGCGCACCGGCGACACGACTCCCGCCGAGCGCCAGAGCATGGCCAAACGCCCTCCCCACATCCTAATCACCACCCCGGAATCCCTCTACATCCTGCTCACCTCCCGGAGCGGACGCCTGGGTCTTAGCGGCGCACGCACCCTCATCCTCGACGAGATACACGCCGTCGCAGACGACAAGCGGGGGTCCCATCTGTCATTGTCGGTGGAACGGCTTTGCGCTCTGGCCGAGCAACCCGTGGTCCGGATCGGGATTTCCGCCACCCAGCGTCCCGTCGAGGAAATCGGCCGCTACCTGGTTGGGACCGACCGCATCGACGCCGGTGGAGCGCCGGACTGCACCATCGTCGACACCGGCCACTCCCGGGAGATCGACCTAGCTTTACAACTACCCGAGCAGGAGTTGGGGCCGATCGCCACCCACGAGACTTGGGGTGAAACCCTCGACACCGTCGCCCGCCTCACCACGGAGCACGGCACGACCCTAGTATTCGTCAACACCCGGCGCTTGGTCGAGCGGGTGTCGCACCAGCTTTCGGAACGGTTAGGCGAGGAGTTGGTCGTTGCCCACCACGGCAGCCTGTCCCGGTCCACGCGGTTAGCCGCCGAGGAGAAGTTGAAGACCGGACAGGTCAAGGTATGCGTGGCCACGGCTTCTCTGGAGTTGGGGATCGACATCGGGGTGGTTGACCTGGTCTGCCAGATCGGGTCTCCCCGGTCGATCGGTGTGCTGCTGCAACGGGTGGGCCGCTCCGGTCACACGGTGAGAGGCAAACCCAAAGGCCGGCTATTTCCACTAACCCGCGACGAGTTGGCCGAGTGCGTCGCCCTATGCCGCGCCGTCGCCCAACGCAACTTGGACACCCTGAGCATCCCGCCGTGGCCAACCGACGTTTTGGCCCAGCAGATCGTGGCTGCCTGCGCCCAGGAAGACTGGAGCGAGGACGACCTATTCGAGTTGTGCCGCCGGGCGTACCCCTACCGTGACCTGCCCCGCGAAAAGTTCGACCAGGTCATCGAGATGCTGTCGGAAGGGTTCACCCGACGCGTCGGCAGGGGCGGCGCCTATCTGCACCGGGACGGCGTGAACCACGAGGTCAAAGGACGGAGAGGCGCACCCATCGCCGCCATGACCAGCGGGGGGGCCATCCCGGATAACGCCGATTACGACGTCATAGCCGAGCCCGAGGACACCTTTGTGGGCACGGTAAACGAGGACTTTGCGATCGAAAGCCTGAGGGGAGACATCTTCCTGCTGGGCAATACCGCGTGGAAGATAAGGCGGGTGGAAAGCGGTCGGGTGCGGGTGGAAGACGCCCACGGTCAACCGCCAACCATACCATTCTGGCTGGGCGAAGCGCCCGGGCGGACCACCGAGCTATCCGACGAAATCTCTGCGCTCCGCGAGGGGATCGACGAGCGGCTCGATGACGCCGCTGCCGCTGCCGAATGGGTGGCGACCGAATCGGGCGTCGACGTCGAAGCAAGCCGCCAATTGGTGGCCTACATCGAGGAGGGGAAGAGGGTATTGGGAGTGGTGCCCTCCAAGGGCAAGGTGGTTGCGGAGCGCTTTTTCGACGAGAGCGGCGGTATGCAACTGGTGGTCCATTCGCCGTTCGGAGCTCGCATCAACCGGGCTTGGGGGATTGCTCTTCGAAAGCGCATCTGCCGTTCCTTCGACTTCGAGCTGCAGGCTGTGGCCACCGACGATGGACTGAATTTCTCCTTGGCGCCAGGTCTCTCCATGCCGGTTGACGAGATATTCAGCTACCTGACTCCCGGCACTATCGAGGATGTCTTAACCCAAGGCGTCTTGCAAGCGCCGATGTTCGGCACCCGCTGGCGCTGGAACGCCAGCCGCGCTTTGGCCATTCTTCGCCACACTGGCGGCAAGAGAGTCCCGCCACCCCTGCAGCGGATGCGCTCCGACGACCTGCTCGCGGCGGTTTTCCCGGCCCAGTTGGCCTGCCAGGACAACGCGCCAGCGGGCGATATAGAGATTCCGGACCACCCGCTCGTCTTCGAAACTCTGCGGGACTGCTTAACTGAGGCCATGGACCTGGAAGGCTGCCGTGAGTTGCTCCGGGCCCTGCAGAACGGCGAAATCGAGATGTTTGGACGGGACACCGTCCAACCGTCGGTCTTCTCCCACCAGATACTTAACGCCATGCCGTACGCTTTCTTGGACGACGCACCGTTGGAGGAGCGACGAGCGCGTGCGGTGTCGCTGCGCCGAGCACTGCCCGAGGACTCGCGAGACCTGGCACGTCTAGACCCCGCCGCCATTGACCAAGAGTCGGAAAACGCTTGGCCTCGAATACGCGACGCCGACGAACTCCACGACGCTCTGCTCACGCTGGTGGCGCTACCGGAAGGGCCGGAGGGTACGGAACGACCCGCCACGGCCTCGGCCGTCGGGATTTGGGCCGCCGAACTGGAGGCGGCAGGCAGGGTACATCGCTTCACCGCCGGAGAAGAGAAGACCTACCTGGCTGCGGCGGAGCGGCTGCCCTTGGTCCGGGCCATCCACCCGGACGCCAACCTGCACCCGGGACCGGCACAACCCATAACTGAATATGGGGGAGAGCGCGACGATGCCATCCTGACCATGGTCCGGGGTTGGGTAGAGTGTTCGGGCCCGTTCACTTGCGACGAATTGGCCACCCGGCTCTCGCTCCCGGTCTCGGACATGATCTACGCCCTCGCCCGGCTGGAGAGCGACGGCATAATCCTGCGGGGCAACTTCCGGCAGGATTCCGGTGACGACGAATTCTGCGACCGCCGTGTCCTAGCCCGCATCCACCGGTCGACCATCGATTCCCTCCGCAGCCAGGTCGAGCCAGTGTCGGCGGCTACGTTCACCCGCTTCTTGATGCAGTGGCAACACGTCGGTCCAAAGCGCCAGCTTCGAGGCGAAGGCGGGTTGCTGGCGGTGATCGAACAGCTACAGGGATTCGAGGTGGGAGCTGGCGCTTTCGAGGAGGAAGTCCTAGCCGTCCGCGTCTCCGACTACAGCGGGGTCATGCTGGACCGGCTTTGTCTCGGGGGAGACGTGGTGTGGGGGCGGGTCTCGCGCCAGCATAGCGGCGGCCCCATCGCCGGACAGTCGGGCCGAGCAGCTTTTTCCCGCTCCACACCGGTCACACTGGGCGTGAGGGAGTCGCTGGACTGGCTGTTGGCCTCGGAAACACTCGACACCGATAGCCTCGGCGGTGCGGCGAAAGAGACCTTCGACTACCTGGCCCGGCGCGGCGCCTCCTTCCTGTCCGACATAGCGGGCGCCACCAACCGTTTGCCGTCCGACATCGAGGAAGCCCTGTGGACCCTCGCTGCGTCGGGTCTTGCCACTGCCGATAGTCTCGAAGCGATGCGCCAGCGGCTACGCGGGACCAAACGCCCGAGAAGGACTACTCGGCCGGGCCGGGGCAACCTGCACCGCCGCCGCGGATACAGCCGTTGGTCGCTGCTCGAGCCGGTGGACCCGGTGGAGGACCGCACCGAGGCGGTCGCGAGGCAGCTACTGTTACGCTACGGCATCCTATTCCCTGAGCTGCTGGCGCGCGACTCGCTGTCGGTGCGGTGGCGCGACCTTGTCCGCGTGCTTCGGCGGCTGGAAGCGCGGGGTGAAGTGCGCGGCGGCCGTTTCGTCTCCAGCTTCGTCGGCGAGCAGTTCGCCTTGCCGGAAGCCATGGACGCCTTGCGAAAGCTGCACAACGCGGCGAAGGGCACGGTCCCCGACGACCAACTAGTGGCGATGTCAGCATGCGACCCTCTGAACCTCGCGGGGATACTCACGCCCGGCCCGCGGGTGCCAGCGGTGGTGGGTAACCGCTTGGTGTACCGCGGGGGCGCTCCCGTGGCCGCGCTGGACGGCGGCTCGTTCGTCCCGCTGAGTGACGCCGCACCCGACATTCTGGAACGGGCACGCCTCATGTTGGAAGTACCCCTCGCCCTGGCTAACTACGACCCAGAGCAGTCCGAGTTGGCGACGGCCTAAAACTCTCCCAGGGTTACCCGTCGATGCTGGCGGCGATCTCACTCGCCAACTGGTCAGTGCATGCAGCAACCAGAAACGGCACTCGGTCGCGGAGACCATGGTTACGAATATCAAACGGGACCCAAGACCCGTCGTCCTCTCGCACCAGTACCGGGAATCCTGCCATCTCGGCAAAGGCCAAGCCTGGCAATACCTCGCTGACCGGTTCGTTGGGCATGGCGTAGGCGGAGAAGACCCCAGCTGCGATAAGAGCGTAGACGAACGAGCCTCCCTTGCCGTGCCAGGTGATCCCGGCGTGCTCGGGCCGGGAGGCCGCGTCGCGAAACGCCTCCACCCAGGGGAGCAGATATCTGGCGCGACCAAAATATGCAGCGATCACGACCCCGTTTTGGGACATGGACGTGTGGGGAAGCGGAGAGGCATCGAGCTCCTGCCCGGTGTCCAAAAATCGGGTTATGGCCGCAGCGCCGGGTCTGCCGAGATAGGCAACGTTGGAATAAATATCCAGCATGCCGGCGGCCATGGGAGACATTGTGGTCGCATTGCGAACCGAGACGGCGCTATAGACCGAGTTGCGGATTCTACGTAAGTATTCGTCGCTGCCGTCTATCGGGTCCAGGTCGATCCGGAGCAACGGGTCGTCGCTCCCCCAACCGCCGGGATGGTGCTCGGTATAGACACGCACTCGCTCCAGTTCAGGAGAGTCTGGATATTTCTGACGGGCCTCCGCTAGAACACCGCCGCCCCCGACGCCAAACATTCGATAGGCATCTTGGTCGATGCCCACCTCAACATCTTCATCCTCTCCACGGCCCGGAACGCTTCCGAGCACGTGGCGTCCTCTATCCGAACGGTCCGCATCGATCACGTAGAGTTGCAACCTTTGGAAGAAGCGGTCGATCAATTCCTGGATTACTTGGTCGGACGCCATTACTCCCAATCCCCGGCTGTCGAATACGCATGGTCCACTCCGGCTAGACTACCGCCGCCTGGTTGAGGACCGTGACTCCCTCGGAAAGAGCAACTTCGTGAAGCCGCTGGTCGGCGCACACGTAGACCAGCGGAGCCAGAATACAATCGCCTGGGACCGACAGGCCATAAGCGGTTGCCACTGGTCACAACATCCGATAATAGCCCACCGCGATACGGATAGGTCCAAACGGAAGCGGGACGAATTTTTGGCCTTGGAGGCTCACGTTGTCAAGTCGCGGCCAATAGCTTGCCGTAAGCACCCGCGAATTGAAAATCCGGGGTCGCTATGCTAACTTGAGTCCGCAGTGTCCACCTTTCACTTTTCGCCCAAGGCCAATTTGGCCCATCTAATCGACTGGCATCCCTGGGCACCGGAGACCTTCGCCAAGGCACAAGCGGAGGACAAACCGGTGCTTCTTTCAATATCCGCCACGTGGTGCTATTGGTGCCACGTGATGGACGAGACCACCTACTCCGATCCAGACGTCCAGTCGTTACTCGAACAGAGCTTCGTCGCGGTCAGAGTGGACAACGACCACCGGCCCGACATCAACTCCCGATACAACGTAGGCGGTTGGCCGACGACCGCTTTTATGACCCCCCACGGGGGGCTGATCGGCGGGGCGACGTACCTCCCACCGGACCAATTTTTGGCCATGCTGGCCGAACTGCACGATGCCTATCGCGCCGACAAGCGCCAACTCTACTCGCAGTCCCGCGAGCTGCTGGAGCGTCGGCGCACCGTGGCCCGCCGGGTCTCGGCTGGCCCGGAGGTCGACGAGGGATTGGTCGACCGGGTCTCCCGTGTAGTATCCGGTGCCTACGACGCCACCGAGGGCGGATTCGGCGCCGAGCCCAAGTTTACCAACCCCTCAATCCTGCGTTTCCTGCTCCATCTGTTTCGCACGACCGGCGAAAACTTCTACGCGGCCATGGCGCGCAAGACCCTGGACCGCATGCTGGAAGCGCCTATATTCGACGAAGCCGACGGGGGATTCTTTCGCTACAGCACCAGCCGCGACTGGTCGGAACCGCAACGGGAAAAGCTCTTGGAGGACAACCTGCTGCTGGCCCGTTGCTTTCTGGACGCGGCGGTCCTGCTGGACGACCCTCGCTATTCGGACGCTGCCGAGCGGACCATCGGCTATGTGCTTGGCCAGCTCTACGACCCTGCGGCGGACGGCTTTCGGGGCAGCCAGGGAGCCCACTCCGACTATTTCGCGCTAGACGCGGTCGCCCGCCCGCTGCATAGCCCGCCTCCTCGCGACCCGTTCTGCTACGCCAGCACCGGAGCGCTGGCCGTAACGGTGCTGATGGAAGCCGCCTGGAAGCTGGGGCGCGGCGAGTTGGCCGATGTTGCCTTGGGGACGTTGGAACGTATCGATGGCATGGCACGTTCCGGCCGTTTAAGTCACGCCTACGACGCCGATGGGCCGGGCGACGCGCCGCCGTTGATGGCAGACTGGGCCTGGCTCCTCACCGCCCTGCTGCAAACGCACGCCACCGGGCTACCCACGACCACCGCGGCGAGTGGGCAGGCGTTGCTCGACCGGGCGGTAGAAGTCGCGGCAACCCTAGTCGACAACTATTTCGACGAATCCGGCGGCGGTTTCTTCGACATAGAGGCCGACGATCAGGCTGTGGGTCACTTGCAGGTCCGGGAAAAACCCCTGCCCGAAAACATGGTGGCAGCCCAAGCGCTGCTCCGGCTCTACCAAGCGACACGGAACGACGATTACCTGCAAGTTGCTGCGGCGACTCTCAGCGCCTTCGTGGATACGTTCCGGGAGCACGGCGAGTTCGCTTCGGAGTTCGGACTGACGGTGGCCCTGCTCAAGAACCCGATGGTGGAAGTTACGGTCGAGGGTATTCCCGAGCGGGCTGATTGCAGGGAGTTATTGCGGTCGGCGGCGCGGTTGAGGAGCCCGAACTTGGACATCAAGACCGTTCGCGCGATAGCAGGCGACGAAAAAGCGCGGGCTCACGTCTGCCTCGACACCGTCTGCTTGCCCCCGGTTGACAACGGAGCGGACTTGATCGAGGCGGTGGCCGGGATTGGCGGCCAGCAGGAAAGCCCGTTTCAAGACATTTTCAGCATCTTCCCAGGCAACTAGTGCCCGCCCCAAGCAACCATTCGGAGGTCTTGCGTGCTGCGTAGCGCAGACTGCGGTTCCTTACGCCCGAGCGATTCGGGCTCCCATGTAACCCTGGCAGGTTGGGTCGGCCGTCGTCGCGACCACGGCGGGATCATCTTCCTGGACCTGCGCGACCGGTCCGGTTCCGTGCAGGTGGTCTTCAACCCAGAGATTGCGCCGGAGCCGACGCTGACTGCCGAGGACCTACGCCAAGAATGGGTGGTGCAAGTCAGTGGGACGGTCCAGCAGCGCCCAACAGGGAGCGAAAACCCGTCCATGGATACCGGGGAGATCGAAGTGATGGCCGACGGGGTGACGGTGCTCAACCAGTCCCTCACCCCACCGTTCTATATCGCCGACGACGCCGGGGCCGACGAGAGCCTGCGTTTGCGCTACCGGTACCTGGACCTGCGGCGGCCCCCGATGCAAAAGAACTTGATCCTGCGGCACCGAGTGGTCAAGTACATTCGAGACTTCTTGGACGCCAAAGACTTCCTGGAAATCGAAACGCCCATCCTGATCAAGAGCACACCGGAGGGGGCCCGCGATTTCCTGGTTCCCAGCCGCCTTCAGCCGGGCAGCTTTTATGCGCTGCCCCAATCGCCGCAGCAGATGAAGCAACTGCTAATGGTCTCGGGCATCGAGCGCTATTTCCAAATCGCCCGTTGCTTCCGAGACGAAGACCTCCGGGCCGACCGGCAGTTGGAGTTCACACAGCTCGACTTGGAGATGAGCTTCGTCGATCAAGAGGACGTCTTGTCCTTGACCGAGGAACTTTACATCGGCATGATCGAGTCGGTCGCCCCCGGCAAGAAACTTCGCAAGCCCTTCCCGCGCCTGACCCACGCCGAAGCGATGGAGCGCTACGCCTCCGACAAGCCCGACCTCCGTTTCGGCCTTGAAATGACCGACGTTAGCGGGTTGGCCGAGGAGACTGAATTCCGGGTCTTCCTGTCGACGGTCGGCAACGGAGGCCGGGTCAAGGGCTTCGTGGCCCCGGGGTTGGCGCATTACACCACATCCCAGGTGCGGGAGTTGGAAGCCTTCGCCAGAGAAGCCGGTGCGGGAGGGCTGAGCCACATTCGCTACCGAGGGAGTTCAACGGTGGCGGAGCAAGCGGAGGATGAGATCCTCCAGTCCGCCGGGCTGCGCATGCCGTCCGAATGGCACCAGCGTCTGACTGAGCGAATGGGCGCGGGCCCAGGCGATTTGGTGCTGCTGATGGCCGGCCCCCCGAGCCGCATCAACGTTTGGCTCAGCGCCATGCGCAACCACGTGGCCGACCTCATGGACCTGCCCGACCCTGACGAACTCGCCTTCGCCTTCGTCACCGACTTTCCGTTGTTCGAGTGGAACGAAGAAGCCGAGCGGTGGGACTCGTCGCACCATCCCTTCACCTCTCCGACCGACGGAGAAGAGGCGCTGCTGGAGGGTGGCGATCTCGGTAAGATTCGCTCGAAGGCCTACGACCTCGTCTGCAATGGCTCGGAATTGGCCAGCGGCAGTATTCGGATCCATCGCCGCGAGCTTCAGGAGAGAATCTTCTCGATCCTGGGTTACGAGCCTGACGAAGTACAAGACCGCTTCCGGCAGATACTCGAAGCCTTCGAGTATGGGGCGCCGCCCCACGGGGGAATCGCCCCTGGAATCGACCGGCTGGTGGCTATCCTATCGGGGTCTCCGTCTATCCGCGACGTGATCGCGTTTCCCAAGACCCAAAGTGGCACAGACCTGTTGTTCAACTCGCCTTCGATAGTTGCGGAGGCGCAGTTGCGAGACCTTGCCTTGACTATCGTCGTCCCCGATTAACGGCTAACCCCGGCCCAAGCCGGGCCTGCTTACGCCATCTCCAGCAAACGATGAGGGCCGGCGGATGAATCCGCCGGCCCTCTTTCCGGATACAGGATTGGGCGACGGGTCTAGTCGTCGGCGGTGCCGGCCTTCTCGGGGATCGCCGACTCGGACTTGCCGTTGCGGAAGGCGAACTGATCGACCAAGTTGCCGATGCTGGTGCGGAAGCCGGAGTACTCCAACTCGCCGTAGGGCAGCATGGCCGGGCCCGACCAGCCCTGGGAGCGCATGTGGATGGCCTTTTCTTGCGCCAACTGACGGGTGTAGTCCCAAGCCGGGTTGTCGAAGAAGTCGGCGAAGGAATCGGAGAACATGCCCTCGGAGTTCAGAGAAAAGCCAATGCAGGAGATCAAGGGCAGGCAGTACATGCCGGTGACCGCCGTATTGAGGGGTACCGGCATGAGCGGCATCGTGTGGGAACCACGGGCATCGCCGCCGATGTAGTGGGCCTTGGCATAGGGGGAGATCAGCTCTTCAGGGGCAGGGAAGATGCCTTGGTTCCGGACCAAAGCCACCGGGTCGTCCTTGCCGGTGTAGGTGCCAGCGATGTTGTGCATCCGGGTGGCCGACACAGCAGCGGCGGTCTGCCCGCTGTACCGGGACACGATGCTTTCGATGGCGAACCGCTCATTGTCCCGGAGCAGGACCGTAATCTTGTAGTAGTCCTCGGGAGCGTTGAGGGAGATCAGGCTGTCGCCGCCGGTGTTGTCCATGTCTATGATGTTGAAGGTGAATCCTTCGTTCAGCCTGGGGAGCATGAGGCCAGCGCAGTACATCGGGTCGGCGAAGCCCAGGAACAAGGGGAGATTGTAGGCTCCGGGACCGCACTTGTCGGCGGCGAGTACCATAAAGGACTCGGCGGGGCGGATTGGGTTGGTCTTGATCGGGTCGTGCTCCCACTCAATCTCCGCAACCGCCGGGCCCGCGCCGCGGATGTTACCTGACGGGGCGTCGACTAGCAGGTCTTGGCCCGCTCCGTAGAGGCCGTACTGGCTGGCGACCGCGGTAGCGTTCAGGAAGGCGTTCCAAGCGAACTGGTGCACCTCGGTGTCGTTCTCGCCACGAGTGTGGGAGGCTACGATACAAATGTCATCGCCGGTATGCCCCACGAAGGCGTCGATCAAAAGTCCGCTACCGATAGCAGCGTTAACGTCGGAACGGACCGATTCCAGCATCCGGTCGGAGGGCTTGGTGTGCCCGCCTATGGACCCTACGTCTGCTTTGAGGATGGATAGTGTGGTCTTCATAGTCCTCCTAACTGTGTCGCTCCTGCGTGGAGTTGAGCAGTACCAATTAGCGTCATAGTAGCTTACCATCAATGAGGCCGCTTTCGGTAGACCGGCCTGACCGGCGGGCGTTGCCTGGAAAATCATCTTAGGGTATATTTGATATAGGGAATCGCAATCACCCGATGCGGGACCCGGGAGACCAAGCCTACCTGGGATAGGTACCGCGTGAACCCCTATCAGATTGTCTTGGCAGTTTTCATAGCCCTGTGGACCGCGAGGGTCGCGGCCAGCCGGGGCCGCAATCCCTGGGTCTGGGGCGGCGCAGCGCTCTTGCTGGGGATCTTGCCTTGGAAGCCCGGCCTTCTCCTTGGAGTGGTGCCGGTGTTGTTCCTGATGTTTGTCCGTCCCCCCGACACCACCACGCTGGCCCGGCCTCGGCCCCCTTCGTGCCCCAAGTGCGCCCGTCCTCACTCCGGCCAGCAGAACTTCTGCACTGGTTGCGGTTGGGACCTCTCCCAAGAGTACATTCCCGAGGGCGCTGACCCCGTGCTTGCCGCCGACCTTCATTCCCAAAGCGCGGCTAACGCCACGATTGAGACGCCACCGGCAGAATCGGCAGAGGCCCGCCCACCCCTCCCCCAAGAGCCCGCGGCACCCCCTGGACCTGAGGCGCCTGTCGAAGAGCCGGTCTTGGTTGGCACGCCGTTCCACAACGGGTCGGCCACCGAACATCCTGGTGGGGAGCCCGAGGCCGTCGGCGAAGCGCCGCAGCCGGACGAGGTCGAAGAAGCCCCAGCGGAACCGGTGGTTCCTTGGGGCGTACCCGAGCCGAGCACGATTCCCACCGCCGCCCTGATGACCGACCGGGGAGTGCGATTGCTGGCCGAGGGGCGTACCCAGGAAGCCATCGACCAGTTCACCAAGGCCATCGCACTAGACCCGAACTACCGGGAAGCCTGGGAACGTCGGGCCGAAAGCTACGGGCTGCAGGGCCGCCGGGAATTGGCCGCCGAGGACCTTCGCCGACTCCAAGCACTCAGCTCCTAACGACCGTCCACCCTCGCCCGGGTAACGCTCCGGCAAATCGCGTTAAACCGCCATCACATGGTAGCCCGCGTCCACCGGGATCACCGCGCCGGTAATACCGCTGGCCAGCCCGCTGCAAAGGAACAATGCGGTCTGCGCCACTTCGTCCACGGTGATATTCCGTTGCAGCGGGGCTTTCTCCGCGTGGGAGTGGCGTATATCGCGGAAGCCGGTAATGCCCCGGGCCGCCAGGGTTTCCAGTGGTCCCGCCGAGATGGCGTTGACCCGGATCGCGTCGGGACCGAACTCAGACGCCAGTTGCCTCACGGCGTGCTCCAGAGCGGCCTTGGCGGTCCCCATCACGTTGTAGCCGGGATACACGCGTCGGGAGGCGTCGAAGGTCATCGCCACCACGCTGCCGCCGCCGGTCATCAACGGGGCAGCATGACGCACCAACGGCAACAAGGAGTAAGCGCTGACTTCCAAGGCGATGCGAAAACCCTCCCGGCCGGTATCTGCGAAGCGCCCGCTCAGGTCCTCGCGGTTGGCGTAGGCAATGCTGTGGACTAAGAAAGAAATATCCCCGAACTGCTCGCCCAAGACCTCGAAAACGTCGGCGATCTCTTGGTCGTTGGTGGCATCGCAGGGAAGAACTAGCGGGTCGTCCAACGATTCGGCCAACCGCTCCACCCGCTCCTTGAGGCGGTCACCCTGATAGGTCAAGGCCAAGCGGGCCCCGGCCTGGGATAATGCTTGTGTGATGCCCCAAGCGATGCTGTGATCGTTGGCCACACCGAGAACGATCCCGTTCTTGCCTGACAGGTCTATGGGAACCACTTCATCCTCCTCCCTCTCCCGTGTCCTTATATTAGGCGAATTGGGGGGCGATGTTCTCCAGAAATTCGTCGAGTTGCCGCTCCGGATCGAAACTGGCAAAGCGCACAACCAATGTTTGCGCCCCGGCTTCGACATATCTGGCCATTTGATCCGCCACCCGCTCCGGCCCCCCGAACGGCCCCCAGCGGTTGCCCCAAATCTCGGCCCCGTAGTAGCGGGTGAGCCAGTCTTCGGCTTCGGCCTGCCCGTTATCGAGGTCCGGGTCGAGGTTGACGGTCATGTAAAACGCTTTTTCCAGCTTGGTGGAGTCGCGGCCGAACTCCTCGGCCTTGGCGTTTACCTGGGCGACGAGCTCGGAGTACTCTTCCGGTGTATCCGAAATGGAGATGACTCCATCGCCTAGTCGGGCCGCCCGGTCAATCTGGGCCTGTTTCCCAGCCCTGTAGTGGCTGGCGAACAGCCAGGGTATTCCATCGGTCTGAGTTGCCTTGGGGAGCATCTTCACTGCGTCGAGATTGAAGTGCCTGCCGTCATAATCGAGAGGCATACCTGCCCCCAAGCCCTTCACCACCTCGACGATTTCCTCGAAGCGACTCGCCCGGCGCTTCTGGTCCACCCCGGCTGCCGCCCATTCGCCCTTTTGCTCGGCGTTGAACGCCCCACCGACGCCCGCGCCGATGATCAGCCGGCCACCGGAGATCATGTCCACCGTGGCCATGGTCTGGGCCAGCAGCACGGGGTGGCGGAGGGCTGGCAGGAGTACTGCCGTGCCCAATCGGACCCATTCGGTGGCCGCGGCCAGGGCTCCCAGGGTGGCCAAGGGCTCCAAGCGGGGCTTGGCCACCAGGCTGTCGCCCACCCAGACCGAGTCCAAACCGGCTTCATCGACACGCCGGGCCATTCGGACCGTTCGGTCGGCGTTTGGCGGTTGCTCGCCAGCTAACAGAAGTCCGCGCGTGGGCAGAAGGACACCCAGCTTGGTCTTGGCAGCGGTCACGGTCTCACCATTGGGGGTTGGTAGGGGTTATTGTTTGAATTCTTCATTCCGGGTACCAGCCGTTCCAGTAGGCCAGGTTCCATGTGTTGATAGGTCTCCAGGTCGTCCACGACATCCAAATCGAAGCTGATGCCGGGGCTGTAGCAAATGGCCACCGAGGCCTCCAGTTGGGCGGCTTGGGCCAAGTGCTTGCTGAAGCTGCGTCGCCCCAACTCCGGACGGAAGGGCACCCCGTGCGGCACGAATATGCTGTTGGTGCCCGCGTCACGGCGGGCCGGCGCCAGGGTCACGTTGCCCTGGCCTCGCGATGACTGCACCATCGCGTGAATGTCCGAGGGCTTGATGAAAGGGAGATCGCCGGCCAGGTAGAGGGCGGACATGCCCCGCTCGAACGCTTGGCCGATGGCCTTGGACAGGGTGTCGTTCAGGTTCCGGCCCATCTCCTCGAACCACTGCGCCCCGTGGTTGCGGGCCAAGCCGCGCACCCGGTCGTCTCCGCCAACCACCCAGACTTGATCGATGGACGCGCCCTGGATGGCCACCAACACTCGCCGCAGCATGCCTGCGGCGAGTTCGGCGCGCATCTCCGGAGTCAAGGAGCGGGCGAGCCTCGATTTGCCCTCGGATAAGGGCTTCATCGGCACGATGGCCACGACCTCGCTATTTAGAGGCATCATCGCTGGTGACTAACCCTGCCCGTCCAACGCTAGGATTTCCCGCGCCAAGTTGGTTTTATCTTGAATGGTCTCCATGATGGTGTTGGTGACAACCGGCCGAGGGCCGGCTTCCGCCACCCTCTCGGCCAAGCCCTCGTCTTGGCGGTCGATCACCAGTACGTCGCAGATGTCCTTGTATCCCTGCGCCACGCCAGCCACCGACACCTCTTGGCCCAGTTCCGCCATTATTTTGCCGGCCGGGCCCCGCACTGAGTCGCCGCCGACGATGGGACTCACAGCGACGCGCAATCCGTTAAAGTCGGCCAATCGCTCGATCACACCGGGTACGCTCAGTATGGGGCCGACGCTCAACGCTGGGTTGGAGGGACAAACTACGACCATCCGGGCGTTCTCCAAGGCTTCACGCAGACCCGGCGAAGGCTCTGCTTCTTCGCTCCCCACGTAGCGCACGCCGAACACTCGCGGGGCAGCCCGTTGCTTGACGAAATAGTCCTGCATCGGCAGCGTTCCCGATTCGGTCTCCAACACGGTATGCACCGGATGGTCGGTCATCGGCACTATCGCGTGTTCAACCCCTAGCTGGGAGCAAAGTTCGGCAGTGACCTGGGAGAGGCTCATTCCTTGGCGCAAGAGCTGCGTCCGACGGATATGGGTAGCCAAGTCTCGGTCGCCCAGATTGAACCAGGCGTCGATACCATAGGCTTTCAGCATCTCCAGGGAGTTGAACGTATCGCCCTTCAGACCCCAGCCAGTGTCCGGATTGGATAGCCCGGCCAAAGTGTACATCATGGTATCGAGGTCGGGCGACACATGGAGACCGTGAAAATCCTCGTCGTCGCCCGTGTTCACGCCGATAACCAACTCACCAGGAGACAAACACTGGGCCAGTCCGAGGGCCAATTTTGCGCCCCCGACACCTCCGGCTAGCGCCAATACCCGGGGCGCCAATTCCTAGACACCGGCGGCGCGTTGGGCGGCGTGCCTGGGGTGCTCGAAGCGGTAGGTGTCCAGCTTGACCAAGCGGTTGTACGAACCGAATATATCTTCGACGTTGTCCCCCACCAGGTCCAGGGGGTCGAGCTCTTCATCTGCTTCCGAGAACACCCGCCGGAGCCCGTAGGTGGTGGAGCGCTCCGCCGGGATTCGCCCGGCGTCGCGTATCATCTGGCGGAATTCCGAGGGGCGCATGAGCTGGCCGTGCTGGGCACCGGCGGCGGTGGAAATGCTCTCGTTAATCAGGGTGCCGCCCAGGTCGTTCACACCCGCTGTGAGCAACACCTGGGACATCCGAGAACCCTCTTTGACCCACGATGCCTGAACGTTGGGTATCCAGTTGTTCAGCATGATGCGGGCAACGGCGTGCATCTTGACCACGTCGACGCCGGTGGGACCCGGGCGAACATTCTCCAATAGCCCCTTCATGAACATTGGGGCTTCGGTGTGGACAAAGCTCAATGGGACGAACTCGGTTATGCCTCCGGTCTGCTTTTGGATGCCCCGCAGCAAATCCATGTGCTTGGCCAACTGCAGCGGCGTTTCCCGGTGGCCGAACATGACCGTCGAGGTGGTCGGGATGCCCAACTCGTGCGCGGTCGTGATCACCTCTGTCCACTGGTCGACGGTGATCCGACCCGGGGAAATTACGTCCCGCAGCTCTTGGTCCAAGACCTCGGCGGAGGTTCCCGGGAGGCTGCCGACCCCAGCGTCCCTGAGACCTTCCAGGTATTCCCGGATGGTGCACCGGGAACGCACCGAGCCGTACAGCACTTCCTCTGGCGAGAAGCCATGGATGTGCATGTCGGGCAGCGCTTCCTTGATGGCACCGCAGAGGCGGATGTATAGGTCGCCTTCCATCTGCGGCGGCAACCCGGCTTGAACGCACACTTCGGTAGCGCCGTAGTCCCAAGCTTCCTGGGCGCGGCGGACAATTTCTTCGATGGGCAGGAAATAGCCCTCTTCCTCACGGAAGTCGCGGCTGAAGGCGCAGAAGCCGCAACGCTTGATGCACACGTTGGTGAAATTGATGTTGCGGTTCACCACGTAGGTGACAATGTCGCCAACCGTGCGCCGCCGTAGCTCGTCGGCCACTGAGACCGTGGCGTTGTACTCTTGGCCGGTAGTCTCGAATAGGACGACGGCCTCTTCGGCGGAAATATCCTCGCTGGCCAGAGCACGGTCGAGAATCGAAGCCACCTCTGGCCGCAGGTGCCCGGCCAAGGCGCTCAGGCTGGTTGCGGGCTGTTCAGTCGTTCCCGACATATCGTTGGATACCTCCGCGCACGAGTCCCTCTTCGTCGGCCAAGGCCCTCACCTTGGCCCGGAGGGTTTCCGGCATATATTCACCGGTGGGCATGAAATATTCAGGATATACCGGCAGTCGGGGCTTCAATTCGAAGCCCGCGGCCGAGGTCCTTTGCTTCAATTCTAACAGCGCCGGCCAAGGCGCTTCCGGGTTCACGAAGTCGGGGGTGAGGGGCGAAACGCCGCCCCAATCGTTGATACCTGCGTCCAGGTAAATTTCGTAGGTTTCGGCGCTAAGATTGGGCGGTACCTGCACGTTGGCCTCGGGCCCCAAGACCAGCCGGGCCACCGCAACCGACCAGAGCAACTCAATGGTCTCCGCGTCCAGAACGCCCTCCATTGCCGTGCCCGGCTTGGCCCGAAAGTTCTGAACGATGACCTCCTGGATGTGCCCGAAACGCCGGTGAAGCTCACGAATGGCCAAGAGAGATTCAATGCGGTCTTCCCTGCTATCGCCGATGCCAATGAGAATACCAGTGGTGAATGGCACCCGCAACTCGCCAGCAAGCTCAATGGTGCGAAGCCGGACCCGCGGGCGCTTGCTGGGCGCGTACTCGTGGGCGCCCCCGGGCTCGTAGAGTTGCGGGCTGGTGCTCTCCAGCATGAGGCCCATCGACGGATTGTAGGGCTGGAGCGCGGCCAACTCGCGTCTGCTCATGGTCCCAGGATTGGCATGAGGCAAAAGCGACGTCTCTTCCAGCACCAATCGGCAGACGTAAGTGAGGTACTCTAGGGTGGTGTCGAACCCCCGGCTGGTCAGCCATTCCTTGGCTTCCGTGTAGCGCTGCTCTGGGCGCTCGCCCAAGGTAAACAACGCCTCGGTGCAGCCAAGTTTTGCACCAGCCCGGGCCACGTCCAGAACTTGCTCCGGGGTCATATAGAGTGTGTCGCCCGCCTGCTCCGGGCTCTGCCGAAAGATGCAGTATCCGCAAAAGTCCCGGCACAGGTGGGTCAAAGGGATAAACACCTTGGGGGAGAAGGTGACGGTCCTGCCTCTACCCAAGTCTCGCAGCGCTGCGGCGGCTTGGCAAAGCTCCCGCAGGCTATTGTCGCCCTCGGTCAATAGCGCCCAAGCCGCTTCGTCAGACACCTCCTGCCCGCCATGCACATTGGCCAGCACCTGATGTAGTGGTGGTACCGCGCCGGGTACGCGCTGCCGGGTGGTGTCGGTGGAGGCAGTCAAAGCTGAAACATTGTATGCCTTAGCCAATTCCCTAGCAACTACGGGCCCCGAAAACCGGGGGTACCCCAATGTCCAGACGCAAGCTCAGAACCCGTTCAAGCGGCCTTGGTCCGTCAGATCGGCGGCCCGATAGGTGCGGCCCAAATGTTCGTGGGCCAGCCGGGTGGCCACCCGGCCCCTGGGGGTACGGTCTAAGAAGCCAAGCTGCAGCAGGTAAGGCTCCCACACGTCCATTATCGTGTCTGAGTCTTCGTTGAGCGCCGCGGCCAGCGTCTCCAGCCCAACGGGACCGCCGTCGAATTTGTCGATGATGCTGCCTAGTAGCCGGTGGTCGGAGAGGTCCAGCCCCAGCCGGTCGACGCTCAGTTGCTCCAAGGCATCGCGGGCAACCTGTCCGGTGACGCGATTGTCGGCTTTGACCAACGCGTAATCGCGAGTCCGATTCAGAAGCCGGTTGGCGACCCGAGGCGTCCCCCGTGAGCGCATGGCAATCTCGCTGATCCCTTCCGAGTCGCAATCGACGTCCAGGATTCGGCAGGACCGTTCGACTATCACCCGCATGTCATCGCCGTCGTAATAATGCAGCCGCAATACCGATCCGAACCGGTCTCGCAGCGGGGCGCTGACCATTGAAAAGCGCGTGGTGGCCCCCACCAGCGTAAAGGGGTTGATCCGAAGATTCACGCTGCGGGCCGCCAGACCCTTGCCCACCATCCAAGAGAGGAAGAAATCTTCCATGGCAGAATAGAGCACTTCTTCGACGACCCGGTTCAGCCGGTGGACCTCGTCAATGAACAGCACGTCGTGGGGTTGGAGGCTGGTGAGGATCGCCGCCATGTCGCCGGCGCGTTCCACCGCTGGGCCCGAGGTGACCCGAATGGCGACGTCCATCTCGGCGGCGATGATGTGGGCAAGGGTGGTCTTCCCCAAGCCGGGCGGCCCGTAGATGATGGCGTGATCCAACGACTCCTGCCGTATCCGGGCCGCTTGGACGGCGATCTTCAGGTTTTCCTTGGTCTGGGACTGGCCGACGAAGTCGTCCAGGCGTCTGGGGCGTAACGAAACGTCGGCGTCTTCTTGAAGCTCGGTGCCTGTGACCAACCGCTCGGCCATACCGCCTCCCCTCACCCCGTTCCTGTCGCTACTCTACTCGACGTACCTTCGGAACACCAGACAAGCGTTCTGCCCACCGAAGCCGAAGGCGTTGGAGAGGGCTACCCGCACGTCCTTTTTCCGGGCCTGATTCGGAACGTAGTCAAGGTCGCAGCTGGGATCCGGCGACTCATAGTTGATTGTCGGGTGGATTATCGATTCAGTGATGGTCTTCACGCAGGCGGCGGCCTCCAGGGCCCCGGCCGCGCCGAGGGAGTGCCCGATCATCGACTTGGTGGAACTCACCGGAATTTGGTAGGCGAGGTCGCCGAAAAGCCGCTTGATGGCGACGGTCTCTAGAGTATCGTTCAGGAGCGTCGAGGTGCCATGAGCGTTGATGTAATCGACCTGGTCCAATGGCTCTCCGGCATCGGTCAGGGCCATCCGCATGGCCTCGGCAGCGGATGCCCCGTCCTCCCCCGGCTGCACAGGGTGGCCCGCGTCGCTGGTACAGCCGAATCCAGCAATCTCCGCCAGAATCGTCGCGCCGCGGTCCAAGGCGTGCTCCAGACGTTCGAGGGTCAACACCACGGACCCTTCGGATGGCACGAAGCCGTCACGCCCGGAGTCGAAGGGACGGCTGGCGAGTTGCGGCTCGTCGTTGCGGGTGCTGAGCGCCCGCATCACAGCGAATCCGGAGAGTCCCAACAGGCTGATGCCAGCCTCGGTACCCCCGGCAAACATCACGTCCGCCACTCCCCTGCGGATCACGTCCACCGCTTCGCCGAGGGCTTGGTTGGAAGCGGCGCAGGCGGTGGTGGCGGTGGAGTTGTAGCCTTGGGCCCCCAGGTATCGGCTGACTGCGGCGGCCGCCATGTTGGGCAGGATCATCGGAAAGAAAAAGGGCGACATTCGCATTCCGCCCCGGTCCGCGAGGATGCGGCAGTTTTCTTCCAGTGTCGGAAACCCACCGTTGCCGTTGCCCAAAAGCACTCCGACACGGTACGGGTCTTCGAGGGAAACATCGAACCCAGAGCTCTCGGAGGCCTGGAGGCCAGCGGCCACCGCCAACTGGGAGAAACGGGCCATGCGCCGAGCTTCTTTTTCCGCTATGTAGGAACCTGGGTCGAAGCCACTAACCTCGGCGGAGATGCGGCAGGGGTAGCCGGTGGGGTCGCAAAGGGTCATCGGGCCAACTCCCGATTGACCGGCGACCAAGTTCTTCCAGAATTCGTCGGGTGACTCACCCAGCGGGGTCATCGCTCCCATGCCGGTAACCACCACCCTGACCCGTTCATTCGTCACCTGCATCTCCTAGAATTCGATTGCGGTGCTCGCTTGGGATTCCGACGCGGAGACGCGAGGACTAAGGCGTTCCCGGGCCGGTCAGCAGTTCAGGGTATACCTCCGGCTCGATACCCAGAGCGGTCTCCCGGACCTCGGCCGCCAAGAAGAGAGACCCGGTGGCGAGAACCAGGTCTCGCTCCCCCGCACCCGCCATCGCTTGAGTCAATGCTTCCCTGGGTGTGCCCGCCGCAATCGCGCCAATCCCACGTGCCTCAAACAGCCCCGCCAACTCCTCGGAATTCAGCGAACGCGGGTGGCGGGACGCCGCGGTGAACACCCGCTGAGCGGCCCGTCCTAGAGATTCAGCCATGCCGTCCACAGCCTTGTCCCTGGAAAAACCGGCGATCACCACCAACCGGTCGAAGTCGAAGTATTTGGGGAGCGATCGCAACAGACTATCCATAGAGTAAACGTTGTGAGCGCCGTCTGCCACCAATAGCGGACGCCTTGACAGCGTTTCCATGCGGCAGGGCCACGACACCCGGCGGAAGCCCTCATCGAACGCCAGTCCGGGCAAATCGAAACCCTGAACACGAGCGAGAGATTCCAGCGCGGCAACCGCAGTGGCCGCGTTCTCCAACTGGTAATCGCCCAGAAGGGGCATCTCCAGATCGTAAGACCGTTCGAGTCCCTGCACCGTGAATGACTGCATTCCGTTGCCCGCGCCGGTCGCCTCCCAGGTGACATCGCGGCCCACCAGGATGGCGTTGGCGTTGCGCCGGTTGCAGGCGTCGAGGATCGGCGCCAGGGCATCGGCGGACTGGGGGGCGATTACAGCGGTCGCGCCATCTTTAATGATGCCGGATTTATCCGCAGCGATCTCTCCGACGGTATCGCCTAATACCTGCGTGTGGTCGAGACTGACCGAGGTGATCACACATACGACCGCGTCGACGACGTTGGTAGCATCCAACCGGCCGCCGAGTCCAACTTCGATGGTCTGGACGTCGACGGGGGCTTGGTCGAAGCAGTGAAAGGCCATGCCGGTCATGAATTCGAAAAGAGTAACCGGGTCGCCGGAGTCGTGACCGCGCATCGGCCAAAGGTCTTGGACAAGGGCGGCGAAAACGCCGGGTGTTATTGGCTCACCGTCCCGGCGTATGCGTTCGCAGAAGGAATGCAAGTGGGGCGACGAGTAGAAGCCAGTGCTCAATCCGGCAGCGTGGAGCACCGAGTCGCATAGTGCGGAGGTGCTGCCCTTGCCCTTGGTGCCTGCTACGTGGATCGAAGGGACCCGCCGGTGGGGATGGCCCAAGCGTTCTAGTAACCCTTCCATTCGCGCGAGGTTGTAGATGGCTTTCTGGCGCGGACCGCTCAACCGGTTACGCTCAGCGTCCACCAGCGTTATGAGGTGGCTAATCGCTTGCCGGTAGTCCAAGTCCGTTTAGTGATCGCGAAGACTGCGACGAGGCGACAGCCCCAACGCGAGCTTCAGTCCATCGAAGAATCCCACGTCTTTCACGTAGTCAATGTTACCCCGCAAGGGCCGGGGGGTAAACCCGAAGGTCGTTTTAAGGTCATCGCCATCCGCTACGTTCCGGATCCGAACCATCTGTATTTGGCCGGTGGTAATTGGAGCGCGGGGCATCAGCTTCCCCATTAATGCGCCTGCGGCGTAGGCAGCCCAAGTGGGGATGTGGAATTTCAGCCGGCGCTTGCCCATGGCCCGGGCGACCTCGTCGACCAGCTGGTTGTAGCTGAGTTGCTCCGGGCCGCCCAGTTCCAGCGTCCGCCCTCGCAGGTCCTGGTTGCCGACCGAGGCGGCGACACAGCGCGCCACGTCGTCCGCGCAAATAGGCTGCATCCGATTCCGCCCCTGCCCAATCACCGGCACCACTGGGCCCAAGCGGACCAGTCCGGCCAACGAAGTCAGGAATTCGTCTCCCTCGCCGAACATGATGGAGGGCCGGAAGATTGTATATAGCAGCCCCGAATTGACCACCTCTCGCTCCGCTTGCCACTTGGAGTAGAGATAGGGATAGGACCTGTCATTGGCGGCGCCGATGGCGCTAACGTGTTGGAACTCCCGGACTCCCGCCGCCTTGGCAACGGCAAGCAGGTTAGAAGTCCCTTGACGGTTGATCCGGTCGAAGGTCGCCCGGCGGCCCTCACGGATGATGGCCACCAAGTGTACGACGGCCTCCACGTCGTAGAGGGCTTGGGAAAGGGACTCGCTGTCCGAGATATCGCCGTAGTGCACTTCAACGGTGCGATGGTCGAAGATGCGCTCCCGCCCTGGGACGTGCACCAGGCAGCGTACCCTATGGTGGCGCTCGAGCAACTTCCGTACCACCCGGCGGCCCAAAAACCCGGTGGCCCCGGTGACCAATACCAGCACACCGTCTCTCCTATCTCCAATGTTTACTATTTCCAGAGTCAATCAAGGGCTGCGAGTTGTCAAGAATGCCTTAGCTCGGGTCAGCCGGGACCGCGGTGTTAAGATGGTTGGCGAAGTTCATGGCAACTCGCTTATGACAAATACGAGGGGGGACTGGCCGAATGGCTGACAACGGCATGCGGTTCGGGGCCAACTTGGTGTTGGACGTCGGAGAAACGGCACGCCAAGCTCGCTGGATGGAGGAATTGGGTTACGATTATTTCTCCGCTGGCGAGCACTTCATGCGCGGCGATCCCCCGGGCCCGACCCACGCCTCGTTGCCTGTTTTAGCCGTAGCTGCGGGAGCAACCACCAAGATCCGGCTGTTGTCCTCTATCGTCCTCGCCCCTTTCTACCACCCCTTGGTTTTGGCGCGAATGACGGCCACGCTGGACGCCGCCTCCAACGGCCGTCTTACCCTGGGTATCGGCATAGGGGGCGAATATCCGGTTGAGTTCGAGGCTGCCGGGCTGAAGGTCAATCAGCGCGGACGCCGCACCGACGAATGTTTGGAGGTGCTACGGCAGCTATGGACCGGCGAACGGGTGAGCTTTTCGGGCCGTCACTTCGAACTCTCGGAAGCGATGCTCAACCCGCCTCCGGTGCAGCGGCCCCACCCTCCGGTATGGGTGTCGGGGCGCCGGGACGCCGCAATGAAACGGGCCGCCCGGTTCGGTGAGGGATGGGTGCCCTACTTCTTCGATCCGGGGCGATACCGGGACAGCGTGGAGAAGATACATGCCTTCGCCGCCGAAACAGGGCGGGACATGAGCGGGTACCAATGGGGCTTCTTCCCCTACATCTCCATCTACCCGACGGAGCAAGAGGCGGCCGAGGTTGCGGCCCGCCAGCTTGGTTCCACCTACCTCTACGGTGGAGAATTCATCAACATCGTCCGTCGCTATTGTCTGCTTGGGACGGCCCAACAGTGCGCCGAGCGGTTGCAGGAGTACATCGACGCGGGCGCTCGCAATGTGGTATTCAGCATCGCCTGTCCCAAAGAGGACCGGGAACGACACTTGGAGACCATCGCTACCGAGATAGTCCCGATGTTCCGATGAGCGGTCCGACCTCGCAGGCCGGAAGGACGATAAGTGGACTGGAAATTCCATATTCTCGGGATTCGCAGTCCTGTATAATGCCGAGTAACCATAAGACCGATCGTAGGTAGGCGCAGAAATGTCGCTAACAAAACGGGTGGTGCTGCTACAGCCAGCATCGGCCGGGGGAAATTTCGAATACGTGGCTATTCCCAGACAGGGCATGCTGTTCCTGTCCGGCGCGTTGGCGCAGTGGGAAGGCCCGTACGAGTACGAGCGTGAAATCTGGTTTGAAGACCGCTCGGGACTGCTCGATCCTGACAAGGACTTGGAAGGCGTCGACATCCTGATGGTCACCGCGCTGATCAACGAAGCGCCGCGAGCCTATCAGGTGGCCCGCCAAGCCAAGGAATACCATCCCAATATCATCACCATTGGCGGCGGCCCCCAAATGAGTCCGTTAGCCTCCGAAGCGTTCCTGTATGGGAACTTCGACGTGGTGGTGCAGCGGGAGGGTGAGGACATCATCGGGCAACTATGCGACATCCTTCTTGAACGCCGTGGTCCCGACCGGAACCAGTATTTGGACAAAGTCCCCGGCATCAGTTACCGGGAGGACGGGCACGTGGTCCAGACCAAGCGTATCGGCTTGGTCGAGCCGGACTTCGTGGAACTACCGGACTTCGCCTCGATCAAGGACCTGACCTCGGCCAATCCGATGGCCGGCGGAGTCATGGAAACGATCCGCGGCTGCACCGAAAGCTGCACCTACTGCCAGGTGATCCAGCAATTCCTGGGTTACCGCCTGGTATCCAGGGAGACTGAATTCAAACGCTTGGCGCAACTGCAACAGTTGGCCGAGGACGGTCTGATCCACACCTCGCGCAACGGCTCCTTCCAAGTTTTCGTCTCCGACGACCTGCATCCCCCGCCCCTCCGTGCGGTCAAGTTCCGGAACGAGCGATTCGCCCGGCTCCAAGGGTGGAAGGGCCGGACCGAAAACATGAACCTGATCGTGCAAGCACGGGCCGAGATCGGCCAAGACTCCGAGATGGCCGCCGCACTTCAAGAAGCGAACGTCAAGATGCTCTACCTGGGCGTCGAGTCGGACAACGCGGAGAACCTGAAGGCCGTCAACAAGCGGCAGGAACCAGGCCAGATGCACCGCGACTTGGCCTACCTCAACGAGATGGGGTTCACCGTTGTCGCGATGACCATCATCGGCTTGCCCTACGACACCGAAGACAGCATCATGGCTTTGGCGGACTGGGTGACCACGGTGAGCCGCTACCAGACCGCCAATTTCCTGACCCCGTTGCCGGCCACTTCCAATTGGGTCAACCTCAAGCCGCTGAACGAGCACGGCGAGTTTCTGGAAGAAGGGGAGATGCGGCCCTACCATCTCTACACTGGCCGCCAGTTCGTTCACTATGACGAGCGGTGGACGATGCAGCAGAGCCGCGACATCTTCGACCGTTACACCTCCCGCCTCCAAGAGGTCGACGACGTCTACCGGCGCGTGTTCCGCATGCTGCGCACCTATAAACTGCGCTTGGCGGCCACCAGCCGCGACCTGAGCGACAGCATCTCCGCCAGGCTGGGCGAGGCGACCGAGACCCTGCGCACTTGGTCCGACCCGATGTCTTTGGCGGGGCGCGAATTCGGCGAAAACATTTCCCAGCGCGTCGGGGAGTTGGTCGAGACCCTTCGATCCGTCTCCCAGCCTCTGGCCAATGTCCGCAAGGACGCGGCCGACGGAATCGGCGCCAAGCTCACCGAGCTGACCGAGTCGCTACGGGCCTTGACCGACCCCAGCGCCAACGGCGGCAGAGAGTTGGCGGCCAACGTATCCGGCCGGATTACGGACCTCACCGACGCCATCGACCAAGCGCTGGCCGAACCGCGCGACAACCGTAAAAAGACGACCGGCTAGATCGAGACCAAGGGACCGTCGGTTGAAGTAGTGCAGGTGTTGGGGAGGATATGAACGGGAGCCGCCGCGTCTTTATCACCGGTATTGGAGCCATCAGCCCCTTGGGGTTGGATGTGGCTTCCACTTGGGACGGCATTACCAAGGGCCGCTCTGGGGTCGATTACATCACCTTGTTCGATGCCGAAGGGTTCGATACCCGCTTCGCCGCCGAGGTGAAGGGATTCGACCCCGAAGATTACCTGGACCGAAAGGTCTCGCGCCGAATGGACCGCTTCGCCCAGTTCGCTGCCGTCGCCGCTCAAGAGGCCTGCCGCCAAGCAGACTTGGAGCCGGGTAAAGGCGACCCCTACCGGGTTGCGGTAGTAATCGGCAGCGGGATAGGCGGGATCACAACCCTCAACGAACAACTCACCATCCTCAACGAGCGAGGCCCCAAGAGGGTGAGCCCTTTCCTGATTCCCATGATGCTGGGCGATATGGCCTCGGCCCAGGTCTCGATGCTCACTGGCTCGATGGGCGCGAACTACTGCCTCGTCTCCTCATGCTCCAGCGGCGCAGACGCCATGGGCCATGGCTGGGAGATGGTGCGCCAAGGGCGGGAAGACATCGTGTTGGTGGGCGGTAGCGAAGCTCCGGTGGCCCCGGTGGCCGTGGCCGGATTCAACGCCCTACGAGCTCTATCGCGATTGAACGACAACCCAGCCAAAGCCAGCCGGCCCTTCGACATGGCCAGGGACGGTTTCGTGATTGGTGAAGGCGCGGCGGTTTTCGTGCTAGAGAGCGAGGAGAGCGCCGCCCGCCGGGGAGTGGAACCCTTGGCCGAAATCCGTGGGTACGCCGCCACCTCGGACGCGCACCACCTGACCGAGCCGTCGATCACCGGTGAAAGCGCGGCCAACGCCATGTCGCTTGCCCTGCAGGAAGCCGGGCTAGACCCTTCGGAGGTAGATTACCTCAACGCCCACGGTACCTCCACTCCGCTCAACGACAAACATGAGACCAAGGCCATCAAACTTGCCCTAGGCGAAGACGCATACCGAGTCGCCGTGAGTTCGAGCAAGTCCATGACCGGACACCTCCTCGGCTCGGGTGGCGCGTTAGAGGCCTCGATCTGCGTTATGGCGATGCGGGACGGTCTGGTTCCCCCTACAATCAACCTGGAAGACGCTGATCCTGAATGTGACTTGGACTACACGCCAAACGCGGCTCGGGCCAAGGAAATCAACATCGCGATGAGCAACTCCTTCGGCTTCGGTGGGCACAACTCGGTGCTGGTGTTTGGCAAACCCGGCTTGGCCGGATAGACGGTGGCGCCTGGAGCCCGGGAACCTCGCTGGGATTTCCCACCCTCGGCAGACGCTTCGTCCATAACACCACGCGTTCCCTCGGCCATCGCTCGAGTCTTGATGCGCCGGGGCATCGACACCTCGGAGAAACTGCGCCTCTTTTTCGACCCTCCGCACCGCCTGCCCTATGACCCCCTCCGGTTGGCGGGCATGGACACTGCCCTGCGCCGTCTCTACCGGGCCGTCAACTCCGAGGAACACGTTGGGGTGTTCGGCGACTTCGACGTTGACGGCATCACTGGCGCGGCGATCATCGCCGAGGGTCTATCGGCGCTGGGAGTACGTGTCGCGCCCTACCTGCCCCACAGGGTCGACGAAGGCCACGGGCTGTCCCGAGAGGCGGTCGACCAGTTGGTTTCCCAAGGCGTCACGCTCATCGTCACCGTGGATTGCGGCATCACAGCCATCGACGAAGTGGAATATGCGGCCAGCCGAGGGGCCGACGTGATCATCACCGACCATCACCTGCCCGGCGGCCAGCTCCCGTCCGCAGTGGCGGCAATCAACCCGAAGCTCCCCGGCAGCACATACCCCTTCTTCGACCTGTGTGGCGCGGGGTTGGCCTTCAAGCTGATCCAAGGGTTGTATGATTTCCACGGAGCACCATGGGATCGCGACCTCTTGGAGCTCGCGGCTTTGGGCACGATCGCAGATTTGGTCCCGTTAGTCGATGAGAACCGCTATCTCGTAAGTGAGGGAGTCCGGCGGATGCGTGAGACTCGGCGCCCCGGCCTACAAGCGCTGTTCGCCTCCGCCCGAGTACAAGCCAGTGATGTGAGCAGCGAGACAATCTCGTTCCAGATCGGGCCAAGGCTCAACGCGGCCGGACGCATGGGTCACCCCATAGACAGCTACCGGCTCTTGACCACCCACTCCGAGGAGGAAGCCGGGAAGCTGACCCGCAAGCTGGAGGCACTGAACCTGGAGCGCCGCGACGCCACCGAGCAGGCGTTCAATCTGGCCTGTGAGCGAGTCGAGAACCTGGAATACCTGCCGGCGATGCTGGTGGTGGCCGACGGTTCCATACCCCGTGGGGTCGCCGGACTGGTGGCAGGGCGCCTCACCGAACGCTTCCAACGTCCCGCCGCCGTCCTTGCGGTCGGGGACAGGTACGCCGTGGCCTCGGCGCGCAGCATTCCTTCGTTCAATGTCATCGACGCGATCAATTCCACGGCCGACCTGCTGGTCCGGTTCGGGGGACACGCCCAAGCCGCGGGTTTTACGCTGCCGAGGGAATCGATATCTCTGGTAGCGTCTCGGCTGGATGCTTACGCCGCCGAGGTATTGGAATCCACCGAGTCCGGGCCGATCATAGAGCTAGACGCGGTGGTGGGCCTATCGGAGCTGAATTCCGACGTTGCCGGTTGGCTGTCGAGCTTGGAGCCGTTCGGCCAAGGCAACCGGCGGCCGTTGTTCGCGACAGAAGGCGTCGCCGTGCGCGAAGTGCGCCATATGGGACACCTGCGCCAGCACCTGCGGCTGTTGGTCGAGCAAGAGGGCACGGAGATGGTGGCGCTGGCCTTCAATCAAGCTAAGGACTGGGACCGAGAAACGCGCCGGCTAGACCTTGCCTACACCCTCACCAACGACTCTTGGCAGGGCGAAGGCGCTCTAGCGCTACGGGTCTCCCACTTCCGGCCTGCGGCCCGCGCCTAGGCCCGGCGGGCGGGCTGCACCACCTGGGCTTTCCACACCAGCATCGGCACCGTGATTATGATTACGATCAGGGCGACTACCTGCGCTTCATTCAAGCCGCCAAAATAGGTGTTGGTCTCCACACGCAAGAAGCTCAAGAAAAAGCGTCCGATTGAGTAGGTGCAGCCATACAGGGCGAAGAACATTCCTCGGGGACGCAGCCGGTCCCGGAATGGCCATAGGGCGGCGAGTAGCACTAGGTCGAACAGCAACTCGTAAGCCACCGCTGGATGCGAGGCCGGAAGCCCGCGTCCCGGACTGTCGGGATGGGTGTATATTACCCCCCAAGGCAGGTCGGTAAACTTCGCCAAGTGCTCTCCGTTGATGATGTCGCCGATGCGCCCGATGGCCATGGCGACCAGCAGGGCCGGAGCGGTGACGTCGGCCAAGTGCCCGATCCTGGGCAGGTTCGCCTTGTGCGGCTGCCCCAACACTCTGGAGAAAGGCCGCCAGAGCGCCAAGAACCAGTCGGAGTTCCGAATCAGCAGATAGAGGGAGCCGCCGACGAAACCGCCGGAAATAGCTCCGAAAATGGCGATGCCGCCGGACCATACCGAGAAGATCCGTCCGAGGTCGTGTTGGTAAATCTCCCAGAAATCAATGACGTGGAGCACCCTCGCTCCGATCACCCCGCCAATGATGGCCCACATCGACGCGGAGTAAACGCAATCGACGTCCATGCCCTCCCCGCGGGCCCACCGGACCACCAGAATTACGGCGACCACGACGGCTATGAAGGTGAAAATGCCGTGCCAGGAAAGGATGAAGCTGCCCGACGAAAACAGGTTGGGGTTGAATCCGATGGAAATGGTTGCCAGGATACCGCTGCCCATGTGCCAGTCCTTACCCTACTGTGGCCCGAAACCCTCGATGGGGGGAGCCGTCGATACAAGGTAAACCCCGGCGCCTTGGGGCTGCAAGGCATCTAAGGCCCGTTGATGCTCCATCTCGTTGGATGGCAGTCCGAACATGGCTGGCCCCGCGCCGCAAAGATGCAAGTGTGGCCCGCCTTGGGCGAGGGTGTCGCGCCGCATTCTGGCCAACTCCGGAAATCTCCAATCGGCGATGTCCTGGAAGGCGTTATAGATGCAGCCACGGAGGGACTGGGCGGAGAACGGCCTTCCTGAGAGGACTTGGAGCATGCGGCTGGTGACGCCGCCGTCGCTATAATTGGCCGGAGTCAACCGTGAGTACATCGTCCTCGTCTTGTTCGGGATTTCCAGGTCGGGAAACACCAAAGTGAGCTTGGTAGGCGGCAGCGCCGGCAGCGGTGACATGCGCTCGCCGCGGCCCTCTGCCAACGCGGTCCCGCCCCACAGGAAAAAGGCGACGTCCGAACCGATTTGGGAGGCCAATTCGGCCAGCTCTTCTTGTGTGCAGCGCGGGCCCCAAAGCCGGTCTAGAGCTCGGAGAGTGGCTGCGGCGTCGCTGCTGCCACCACCAAGACCCATGGCCATGGGCACCCGTTTGTGGAGCCGTATTGCGACCCTCGGTTGGATCCCCTTGGCCTTGGCCAGCAGGCTCGCCGCCTGCCAGACCAAGTTGGACTCCCCCATCAACTCGGGGAAGTCGCAATCCAGCGACAGCGTGGAAGAGTGCTCGAATTCCAAGCGGTCAGCCAAGTCAATGGTCTGGAGGATAGTCTTGACCTCGTGATAGCCGTCGCCACGCCGCCCCAGCACCTCGAAGGTCAAGTTGAGCTTGGCAAAGGCCTCTATCTCCAGCCGCTCAGACGCCATCGGCTGCTCCACCGCATCGGCGATAATCTTCCCAGGCGCGGTACAACCCGCCCCACTCGTCTAGATTCAGGGTCTCCGCCCGTCTCCGTCCGTCGATGCCTGCGTGCTCCAAAATCGACCCCCCTTCGGAGCCGGGTACGCCGAGGCCGTGGCTCAGGGAGTTTCGCAGCTGCTTCCTGGGCGCCGAGAAGCCGGCGCGAACCAACGCGAAGAACTCGCCCACGTCGTTCACGGCCATAAGCGGATTTGCCCGCAGCTCCAGCCTGACCACCGCCGAGGTAACCTTGGGCTCAGGGCGGAAGGCGCGCGGCGGCACGTTGCACACAAGCCTTGCTTCGGCGTAGAACTGGGTCGCCACCGAAAGCAGGCCCATCTTCCCCGGAGCCGCCGTCATGCCGTCGGCCACCTCCTTCTGCACCATAACGACCGCGCTCCGGGGCGCGGGATTCGATTCCAAGACCCTCCGGACGATTGGGTTGGCGGCGTAATAGGGCAGATTACCCGCGACCTTGTAGTTGGGCGACGGTGCGGCGAGGACAGGGTAGTCGGCGATACGCCCGTCGGCTTCCACGCAACTGAGGTTGGCGGGGAAATCCAGCCTTTGGGCGAGTTCCGCGCTGAGCGCGGTATCGAGCTCCACGGCAACCACCCGGTCGGCGCGTTCTAACAAACGGCGGGTCAAGACACCTCGGCCGGGCCCTATCTCCACCACCACGTCAGCGTCGGTCAGCTCCAATGCATCGACGATTCGCGCGATAACTCTGGAGTCGTGGAGAAAGTGTTGGCCGAGGGACTTCCGGGGGCGGGCGCCCCGTGGTGGGGCGGTCACTGGGCGTGGCCGCGAATTGATGGTGCAGCAATCATCGGCGTAGTAGTGAAGAGACCGCGCACCCCCCGTCGACGCTGGCCACCGAGCTTGTCACGAGAAATGACTCGGGCTAGGCACTCCCACGGCACCCGTAGGGTCCTGCTTACCGTTGCTTCCTTCCGGACCTGGCGGGGTTCACAAGTCTACGTCGCGTGGGACCCGGCCTTCGTCGTCACTTATTCGCGATATTGGCCCCATGAGCAGGCCTCGGGGAGGAATTCGATCCCGCTGTAGCGGATTGCGGGTGCAGGGCGCCGCTACCTCCCCATCTAGTGCGGTCTCTCTATCATGGTAGGTTTCCCGGCCCTGCTATGTCAATTGAATTCACCCCCAGTCGCCACGAGGCCGCACCGCCGACTGGGTGATAAAATAGGGCCATGCCTATCAAGAAAGCCGTCATCCCCGCCGCTGGGCTGGGTACCAGGTTCCTGCCGGTCACCAAGTCGGTGCCCAAAGAATTGCTCCCGATCCTCGATAAGCCGATGCTTCAGTACGTGGTGGAAGAGGCCGCCGAGGCCGGTGTCGAAGAGGTGATCGTGGTCACCGCTCCGGGCAAGGAGGGGATCGCATCGTACTTCCAGCCGTCACCCGCGCTGGAGCGCCGTCTGGCTGACAACAGCGCTCCTGACCTGCTGGACAAGGTATTGCAGGCCTCACGGCTGGCCAGCGTATCCTTTGTGGTCCAAGAGGAGGCGCTGGGCTTGGGACACGCCGTGCTGACCGCCAAGGACGCGGTCGGCGATGAGCCGTTCGTGGTCATCCTTCCCGACGACATCGTCTACCACACTCCGGGCGTGATCGCTCAGATGACGGCGGTATGGGACGAGAAGCAGGCCGGCGTAGTCGCGGTGGAGCCGATGCCTTGGGAAACGGTCCACAACTACGGTGTGGTGGATGCGCGGTATGTATCCGAGGGCCTGCACCAAGTCCACGGTTTGATTGAAAAGCCGCCTAGAGAAGAAGCGCCTTCCAACCTGTCGATTGTGGGGCGCTACATCCTGCCGCCGGAGATTTTCGACTGCCTGGAACGCACTCCTCCGGGCGCCAAGGGCGAGATACAGCTAACCGACGGTATGCTGCTGCTCTTGGAGCAACAGGACCTATACGCTTACGAATTCCAGGGCATTCGTTACGACGGTGGTACTCCCATGGGCCTGCTTCGAGCGTCGTTGGAATTCGCGCTGCGGCGCGAAGACACAAAGGCGGCCAGCGAGGCCCTGATCCGCAACCTTTCGAAGGACTAAAGCGAGGCGCCCCTTGTTACAAACCCAACAAGAAAACCTTTCCGCCCTGATGGCCGAACTCCTTCGCCTGATGGAGGGCATGGACTACTGCTTGGACTGGAAGCCGGAAGACCACGACTGGTCGGTGCGTGAGGTCGTCTATCACATCCTGGATACGCCTCCCGGGGGGATCCACACGGTGGTCCAAGGTTTGATAGACGGGTCGATCAGCGAATACGAGATTTGGTCGGACCGCTCCAACGTTACACCGGAGCGCTCGGCGCATGACATGGAGCAGATTCTGGTCGACGTCAGGCAGTTCTTCGGCGGCCTGGCGGAATCTCTGAGTTCGGCGGCCGAGGGGGACTTGGAGAGCAAGTTGGCTCTGATGCATCAGAGGACTCGGGACGAACACGCCGAGCGGACACTGAGTGGCGTGCTGGCCGGGTTCGACCGGCATTGGCGGGGCCACCTGGAGCAGATCGCGGGGTTGAGGAACGCCTTGGGGCTTTAGGCTTCGCCGCCCATTTCCAGAATTGTCAGGAAGGCTTCTTGGGGGATTTCCACCTGACCAACCATCTTTAGACGTTTCTTGCCTTCTTTCTGGCGCTCCAGCAGTTTGCGCTTGCGGGTAACGTCCCCACCGTAGCACTTGGCCAGAACGTCCTTCCGCATCGCCCTCACAGTCTCACGGGCGATGATTCGGCTCCCGATGGCGGCTTGGATCGGCACCTCGAACAGTTGTCTGGGGATGGTGGTGCGTAACCGCTCGACGACTCGCCGCCCCTGACCAGTGGCTTGGTCGCGGTGCAGGATCATCGAAAGCGCTTCAATGGGCATGTGGTTGACCAGAACATCGACCTTCACCAAGGGCGCCTTCTGGTAGCCGATGAAGGTATAGTCCAACGACGCATAGCCCTGGGTGCGGGACTTTAGCTGATTGTAGAAATCAGCCAGCATCTCGACCAAGGGCATGCGATATTCCATCATAACCCTGGCGTTTTCCGTTGTTTCGGCCCCTCCATCCCGGCGGGTGGCGGCGCTCTGTATGTATTCCATGCGCTTGAACTCGGAACGCTTGGAGTGCATCAGCTCCATCAGCACGCCCACGTAACGGCTCGGTGCAACGATGGTGAGGTCCAGAATCGGCTCTTCGATGTCGGAGTATTCGTTGGGCGACGGCAGCTTGGCAGGGCTGTCTACTTTGATCACTTCGCCGTTGGTCAATGTGACTTGGTAGGCCACGCTGGGGGCGGTCACGATGAGGTCCAAGTCGTATTCCCGCTCCAAGCGCTCCTGCACGATCTCCAAGTGCATCAGCCCCAGGAACCCGCAACGGAAGCCGAAGCCCAGCGCGCTGCTGCTCTCGGGTTCGATGGTCAACGAGGCATCGTTTAGCTGCAGCTTATCCAGCGCGGTCCGCAGGTTACCGTATTGCTCCCCGTCGGAGGGGTACAGTCCGGCAAACACCATCGACTTCAGGGGCACGTAGCCGGGCAGCGCCTCGGACGCTGGGGCCCGGTCGATGGTCAGGGTGTCGCCCACCGAACACTCGCGGACGTCCTTGAACCCCGTCGCTACGTAGCCCACCTGCCCGGTTTCCAACCGGTCGGTGGGCTTGTGCGCTGGGGAGAACACGCCGACTTCCACAATCTCGGCGGTCCTCCCGGACGACATGACCTTGATCCGGTCAGCCTTGGCAATGGCGCCATCGTTCACCCGGATGTGGGCGATAATCCCCTTGTAGGGGTTGTAGACCGAGTCGAACACTAACGCCCGCGCCGCGCCGGCAGGTTGGCCGCGGGGCGCGGGTATACGCTCGACTACGGCGTCCAAGATTTCCCGGGCGCCGGTGCCTTCCTTGGCCGACACAAACAGCACCTCGTCTTCTCGGAACCCAAAGACCTGCTCAATCTCTCCGACGACCCGTTCCGGCTCGGCTTGGGGCAGATCGACCTTGTTCAAGACCGGGATAAGGTCAAGATCATACCCCATGGCCAGGAGAGTGTTGGCGATCGTTTGGGCCTCGATACCCTGACTGGCGTCGACCACCAGCAATGCGCCCTCGCAGGCCGCCAACGCGCGGGAGACCTCATAGCTGAAGTCGACGTGCCCGGGGGTGTCAATCAGGTTGAGTTGGTAGGTCTGCCCGTCGGCCGCCGTGTGGTACATCGTGACCGCTTTGCCCTTGATGGTGATGCCCCGCTCCCTTTCCAGGTCCATCTGGTCAAGGAACTGGGCTTTCATTTCCTGCGGGCGGACGGTGCCGGTGATTTCCAGGAAGCGGTCGGCCAAGGTGGACTTGCCGTGGTCGATGTGTGCGATGATGCAGAAGTTGCGTATGCGGGACGGGTCCATACTCACTCATACTAACACGCCCCAAATTGCCCTACAACGCGGATACAGACCGGTCTTGGCGGCGAAGGCGGTCTCTCCCCCAAAACGAAAGAGACCGCGAATGTCGCGGTCTCTCGAAACGGGCTGAAACCTGATCTTAGCGCTAGACGGGGCCGTAGCCGCTGGCCAGCAGGCAGGCGGCCCAGTGGTCGGGCTCGACCTGCCGCAGCTCAGGAGTGTCGATCTGGCAACGGTCCTCAGCTATGGGGCAGCGGGGATGGAAGACACAGCCGCTGGGCGGGTTCAACGGGCTGGGCACCTCTCCGCTTAGCAGCACCCGTTCGCGCTGGGCGTCCAGAACCGGGTCGGGGATGGGCACCGCCGAGAGCAGAGCGCGAGTGTAGGGGTGGACCGGGTTGCGATAAATCTCGTTCCGCTCGGCCATCTCCACCAAGTGCCCAAGGTACATCACCCCTACCCGGTCGCTGATGTGCCGCACCACCGAGAGGTCATGTGCGATGAACAGGTAGGTCAGGTTGAACTGCTCTTGCAGTTCCTCGAGCAGGTTGATGATCTGGGCTTGGATGGACACATCCAAGGCCGAGACCGGCTCGTCGGCAACGATGAACTTAGGACTCACCGACAACGCGCGGGCCACACCGATGCGCTGACGTTGTCCGCCGCTAAACTCGTGGGGGAAGCGATCGGCCATGTAGGGATTCAGTCCCACGTTTTGCAGGAGGTCGGCGACCCTCTCTCGATATTCCGTCTTGTTGCTGACCAGACCGTGAACGATGAGCGGCTCGCCGATGATATTTCCGGCGGTCATCCGAGGGTTTAGCGAGCTATACGGGTCTTGGAAGATGACCTGCATCTCGCGGCGCATCGCCCGCATCTGCTTAGTGTTCATCCGGGTCAGGTCTTGTCCGTCGAACACCACCTGGCCGTCGGTGGGCTTGTAGAGTTGCAGGATGCAGCGGCCGGTAGTGGTCTTGCCGCAGCCGCTCTCTCCGACCAGTCCGAGGGTCTCGCCGCGTTTTACGGTGAAACTAACATCGTCCACCGCCTTAACGTAAGCGACGGTCCGTTGGAAGATCATCCCGGAGGTGACCGGGAAGTACATCTTGAGGTTGTTTACCTGGACCAGGATATCGTCGTCGGGAGTTGCCCCGTTACCGGTCCCGACAGGCTCGGTCATCGTCGTCATGGGAGCTACTCTCCGGCGGCGGATTCGGCGGGTGCGGTCTCGATATGGGCGGGAGCTGCTTCACCTCGGGCGGCGTTGGCCAAGAAATCCATGGCCGTTGGGCCCAGGTCTTCGGCCCGCCAGCAGGCCGACCAGTGGTTGGGAGCGGCCTCGGCCAACTCGGGGGTATCGGTGGCGCATTTGTCGATGGCCCAGCGGCAGCGGGCCCGAAAGGCGCATCCTTGCGGCAGGTTTACCAAGTCCGGCGGCTGGCCCTCGATGGGGTCGAGCCTCGCCCGCCGGGGCAAGTCCAGCCGCGGCACTGAACGCAGCAGACCGACAGTGTAAGGATGGCGCGGGTTGGAGTAAATCTCGTGGGCCGTGCCCCGCTCGATTATCTTTCCGGCGTACATTATGTTGACTCGGTCCGCATAGCGAGCTACGACGCCCAAGTTGTGGGTTATCACAATCAACGCTACGCCGAACTCGCTGGTCAGCGCCTTCATCAACTCTAGAATCTGCGCTTGGATGGTCACGTCCAAGGCGGTGGTCGGCTCGTCGGCGATGATCAACTTTGGGTTGCAACTGAGCGCCATCGCGATCATCACTCGCTGCCGCATGCCGCCGCTAAACTGGTGAGGGTACTGCTTGATCCGCTGCTCCGGGTCTGGGATGCCAACCCGGGCGAGCAGGTTCATAGCCTCGCGCCTAGACTCGGCTTTGTTCATCCCCAAATGCAATTGCAAAGTCTCGGTCAGTTGACGCTCGACGGTGAGCACCGGGTTCAGCGAGGTCATCGGCTCTTGGAAGACCATCGACATCTTCGCCCCGCGGATGGTCCGCATGTCGTCCATGTCGATCTGCAGGATGTCCTCGCCGTCCAGCAGTACTTCGCCGCCCACGATCTTCCCGGGAGGGTCGGGGATCAAGCGCATGAGCGATAGGGCGCTAACGCTCTTTCCGCAACCGCTTTCACCCACCAGTCCCAGGGTTTCCCCTTCTTCCAGGTCGTAGCTGACGCCATCGACGGCTCTTACCACGCCGTCCATGGTGAAAAAGTGGGTTTTCAGGTCTTTAACTTCGAGAAGTGTGGCCAAATGACCTCCTTCCACCGGCCGGAGGGTAATGGATTCGACGGCGGTTGAGGCACAACTCCGGCGGTTATCGGGCGCGTTTGATCGTGGTCAACCGATTATGGGCCATGAAAAATCGAAATGCAACTTATCGCGGAGCGAGATTTGAAGCGACATCCTGGCGATACGGCTGGTACGCGGGGAGCAACCCGGCCGCCGCCGCCAGCAGCACCATGCCAGCCACTACCAGCGCTTCCTCTATCACGAAAGTCGGCTCGACCGCCAGGACGCTGGCGCCGCGAATCCACTCCGCGATGGCCCAAGCGACGCCGTGCCCCACGGCGAGGCCCGCGGCAGATCAGAGCAACGACGTCGCCGCCGATTCGAGCAACGCTATGGAAGAAACGTCCCAGCGCCCGGCCCCCAGGGCCCAGAAGATTGCGGTGTCGCGCATCCTCTGGGCGGCTTATGTAAGACAGAAATGCCCTCGCCCGCGAAAGGCAGAGGCTACTCCAGACGTCTGATTCCGGGCAGTCCCAACACCGTTCCGACGCTGACGGCGGTAAGAACACCTCCGTTGATCAGCAGGGCCCCCGGGGCTCCCAAGACGCCAGCCAGCGCCCCCACTCCCAGGTGACCCACCGGGGCAAACCCGATGCTGAGCACCCATGAGCCCATGGCGCGGCCGCGTTCTTCGTCGGCGACGTGGTCTTGCATGAGAGTCTTGTAGATCGTATCCACGGCCATGGCGCAGGCGTTGACGAACAGCAGTACTCCGAGGAAGAAGTAGATGTTGTCGGAAATGGAGAACGCCATCTGGCCACAACCGAAACCGATTGCAGTTACAAACATCATCAACCCCTTCCTTCGGAAGGCGCCCAAACCGGCCAGCAACCAGAGTCCGACCAGGCCTCCAGCTTGGCGCACGGCGGTCATCACTCCCAGCCCCGCCGCGCCCACATGAAGCACCTCCTTGGCGAAGACGGGCAGCAGGGTCATGTGGGTAAATCCGAACACTTCCGTGGCGGCGGTCAAGAACATGAGGACGAGCAGGATGCGGTTGCCGCGGACCAATCTGACGTAGCCCTGCAAGTTCGCGAGAACGGATTCGACCACCGGCTTCGCTGATCGGCCCGGGTTGGCAATCGCCAAGACCACGAGGGCGGAGACCGAATAGCAGGCTGCCGACGCAACAAATTGCCAGCCCGGACCCAGGAATTCGATCAGGGCCCCGGCGGCGAGGGCCCCGGCGATGCCGCCGCCCTGCATGGCCATAGCGCCCAGGGCCAGCCCGTTTAGGGCGAATTGTTGGCCCACGATGTCGTAGGTAAAGGTCTGCCGCACGGTGATTGTGAAGGCCATCAGGCCGCCCAAGGCGGTCACCAAGGCGATGACAATCCAGACGTTGGTGAGCCCGCCGAGCAGCAAGAGGGCCATCGCCAGGGCGGCGGCGGTGGCTCCCAGAGTCCCGACCCGGAGTAGCATCCGGCGCTCCCACCTGTCGGCCACGACGCCGGACAACACGCCTAAGAGGAAGAACGGTAACATGCGGGCTGCCGCGCCCACGCCCACCATGAACGCCGAGTCGGTTAGCTCGAAGATGAGCCACCCGATCGACACTTGCTCCATACCGGTGCCGAGGGCGTATAGGCCCGTCGAGACCCAGAGCAACCGGAAGTCCCTGAAACCCAGGGAGGCGCCCCAGGCGTTAATGCGGTACACGCAGTCTGGATGAAGTGGGGAAGGGGAGACTCGAACTCCCACGCCTTGCGGCACATGATCCTAAGTCATGCTCGTCTGCCAATTTCGACACTTCCCCGCGTGGGCGGTTAGGCCATGCGAGTTTAATATATCAAAGCTGGCGGACACCTGATCAGTGACCGCCAGCAAATAGGTGGCAGGATTGCCGGGTTGCCGCCGGTTAAGCCGCGCTGAACCACTCCCAGATCCACCGGGCGAGGACAACTACCAGCGTCACCACCGCCACGATCAGGGCGATGTAGGCGACTAGGACGGACGCGTTTTCGCCCTGCGGCCCTTGGGGCCCGGTTGCTCCGGTGAGCCCTGGCGTTCCCGAAGCGCCGGATGCCCCGGCGACTCCATCGGCGCCTCGCGGTCCCTCGATGCCCCGGGGACCTTCTGCGCCTTGCTGCCCCGGCACTCCGGTGATGCCCGACACTCCGGTGGCGCCCGGCACCCCGGTGGCGCCCGGCAGACCAGTGGGGCCAGGATCGCCCTTCTCACCCTGCTCACCCTGCTGAACGACGATCTGCTGGTTGGGCCCTGGTGTGGGCGTGCTCGTGATCTGCACCAAGGGCGCCCGAAGGTGCAGGATCGTAACCTCGCCTTGCACCCAAATCATGGTCTGGGTGGCGCGACGGCCGCCCACCGTGAAATGCACGGTCTTGCCGCCGAAACTCGCGCCTGAAGGTTGCACGATCTGCATTACGTAGTCGCTGTCTGCGTTGGAGTTAACCGTGGTAAATTTGACCACCGTATTGTCGATTAGCGCTTCGATTCTTGTACCGTGCGCGGCCTGGGTATTTCCGATAAACGCGTTCCCCAACACCTGGTGCGGCGGTGTTTGGGCCTGCGCCAACGACGGAATAGCAACCGCCAGCGCCATCACGCCGAGTAGAATCATCACCCGAATTTTGGTCATCAAGAATTTGCCTCCGCCCACAACTCCCGACACCCGTTTTTTTGTCGTCAGGAGCGCCCAGACTAATGTCTTAGTATTCTTTATTCTAATGGCCGGGCTCCGCTAGCTCCAAGAGATTGGGGCCCCGCTATTGGAGATTCCGGCATATAATTGCCCACGGTTATTGAAAGTCTGTTCAATCGAATACGTGAGGCCCAGTGGTTGGAGACACAACTGTAGAGAAATACATCGCCGCTCTTCCCGACGGCCGAAGAGAAACGATCGAATCGGTAAGACAAGTGATTCGGAGTCATCTCTCAGAAGGGTATGTCGAGGAGATGGGCTTTGGGATGATCACCTACGTCATCCCGCTAGAGGATTATCCCGAGACCTACAACGGCCAGCCACTGATGTATGCGGCGCTGGCGTCCCACAAAAACTACATGTCGCTCTACCTGATGAACGTCTACGGGGACCCAGAGGCCCAAGAGTGGTTCACCGAAGGGTTCAAGGCCCGGGGCAAAAAGCTGAACATGGGCAAGTCCTGTGTGAGGTTCAAGAAACTGGACGACCTGCCCATGGACGTGATCGGTAGCGCCATCGGCCGGGCTAACGCGGCAGAATGGATCGCTATCTACGAGGAGTCGCGGGCGCATACGGCCAAGGGCCGCCGACGCCGAGACGCAGGCTAGCGGAACCAGCCCATTCCCTGGTAATACCCCCGCAAGTAGGCCACCTGACCGCCATGAACGATGTTATCCCAGACCAGGATGCCCAAGGCTTCGCCCACCGACTGAGTACCGGGAGGGTTGGGCGTCGAGATTTGGCGCTCTAGGTCAGCCGTGTCCAGGCTGCCGATGTACTCGGTAGCGGCGGCGTTGACCGCCTCGTAATAGCCCATCAGTACATCGGCGGAAGGGGCCTTCCAGGAGCCGACTTGGTCCGAGTTCCAGCCGATTCCGAACTCGTCGGGGTCGTTGGCCATGCCGAACTTCGCGGCCCAACCGCCGTCGGTCCATAGCTGGGGCTTTTCTTGCAGCCGGGGGTGGATGAACCGGTCGGCCACCCGGGTCATGTGCCAAATAAGCCAGGCCATCGAGTTGGACTGGTCGTTGGGCCGTTGGGAAAGGGCCGTGGCCTCCAGACCATCTACCGCTCCGCTGACCATATCCCAGTTCCGCTGAAGGGCAAACAACGTGGTCGTGGTGGCTGGCATGATGTCTCTCCTCCAAATAGCAGTGCCGACAATACAGCAGCCTCTCCCTGCTGGAGAGGCTGTGTTTTGACTTGAGTCTGGTGACCCGCCTCGGGGTCGAACCGAGAACCTACTGATTAAGAGTCAGTTGCTCTGCCAGTTGAGCTAGCGGGCCGCCACCGGTTAGTCCGGCTTGTCTTTGAATCTAACAATTCGCCCGACTATCTGTCAAACTTATGTCCCGGTCTCCAAGCGCTCAGCCAAGTACGGTGGCAGACCGGCAGCATGCATCTTCCGTTGAGTGGTGGCGATGTCGTATTCGACCCGGCGCCGCTCGATGGTCCCGATGTCGCTATCGAACACCGCGTAGCTTGGCCTCGGATCGCGGTCGCGGGGTTGGCCCACGCTCCCGGGATTGACGATCCACCTTTCTGCGCCCAGCGACAAAGGCTGCAATTCCGGAAACTCCACAAACAAGGGCGCGCCTCCGTTCTCCTGGCAGACGAAGGGGTAATGGGAGTGGCCGACCAAGCAGTAGGTTGTGGTCATCCGGAGCAGAGTGGCGATGGCGGCCTCGCGGTCGAGCAGATACTCGATCACCGGCTCGCGCAGCGTCCCATGTACCAGCGTGAACGGCGTCTGTTGGACCACGGTTGGGAGTGCGGTTAGCCATTCAACCTCGTACGGGCCCAGCTGATCGGCGGTCCATAAGATGGCGGCGCGGGCCGCGCCGTTGAACTCGTCGGGATCGAACTTGCCCACTGCGGCGTAGTCGTGGTTACCGGCCACGGCCACCAGTTCGAAGCCTCGCAGACGCTCCAAGCAGGGCCCCGGGTCCGGCCCGTAGCCGACGGTGTCGCCGAGGCACCAAACGACGTCAAAGCCGCCACGGACCACCGCGTCGTCGAGCACCGCCTCCAAGGCTTCCAGGTTGGAATGGATGTCGGAAACGACGAGCGCTCGCAACCGTTACCCCACGCCGAGAAATTATAGTCAACCCGTAGTATCATAGCAGCCAGCAAGACGCCGGAGGACTATATGACTAGCTCCAAGCCAAAAGTGCACGTGATCGGCACCGGCGGGAGCATTGCGGGCATCGGACCCCACCGCATGGACTTCATGCTGTACTCGGAAATCGGCGACCATCTGACCATTCAGCAGTCCTTGGAGCGCGTCCCGGAGGTCAACGATATAGCCGACCTAGACTGCGAAGACCTGGTCAGCGTGGGCAGCACCGCCATCGGCCCTTCGGACTGGCTGGCGCTGGCCAAGCGTATAAATGGCTTGTTTGAAACAGCCCCGGGCCTAACCGGAGTCGCCGTTACTCATGGGACGGCCACCCTGGAGGAAACTTCGTACTTCCTGCATCTCACGGTCAAGTCGGACAAACCGGTGGTGATTACCGGCGCGATGCGCCCGCCCACCGCCGTCAGCACCGACGCCGACTTGAACCTGATCGATGCCGTGCGCATCGCCGCCAGCCCCCACGCGGGCGGGATGGGGGTGTTGACGGTATTGAACAACGAAATCCACTCGGCCCGCGACGTTAGCAAGGCCAATACCTTCCGGGTGGACACATTCCGGCCCAACGAACTCGGCTTCCTGGGCTACGCGGATTCCGATCACCAAGTGGTGTTCTACCGGGCTCCTCTGCGGAAGCACACCACGGCCACGCCCTTCGACGTAAGCCAGCACGACAGCCTCCCTCGGGTCGAAATCATCTACTCCTACGCGGGGGCCGACGGCAGCATCATCGACGCAGTGCGCCCCTCGCGGCCCGACGGCTTGGTGGTGGTTGGCTTCGGAGGGGGCACTTTCCCGCCGTCCTTCCTGAACGCGGCGGCGGAGGCGGTAAAGGACGGCATCCCGGTGGTGCTGTCCTCTCGGTCCACCGCTGGCCGGGTGGTTTCCACCCCCAAAAAAGAAGAACAAGGGTTTCTCGTGTGCGACAATCTGCTCCCCCAAAAAGCCAGAATCCTGCTGATGCTGGCCCTGTCCGTGAGCCAGGACCGGGAATGGCTACAGCAAGCGTTCTACGAATTCTAGACGACCCCCTCTCTCCCCCCAGGGGCCGGAAGAAAGCAAGTGGCTGAAGTAACCCACCCGCACGCGCCGCCGGTTTCGGACGACCCACGGCGCACCACTGATCCGGTGATGGCGACGACGGTGATCGGGGCCCACACGCTCGAGCACATGTATGGGCGTGGCTTCTTGGTGCTGATCCCAGCGATCTATACCGCTCTGGGGTTGGCGCCAATCCAGGCAGGGCTGTTGGACGCGGTGCGGCAGCTTTCCGGCGGGGCCACCAGCATGACCGGCGGCTTCTTCGTCGACGTTTTCCAACACCGGCGGGCCCACGTTCTCACCCTCAGCATGGTCCTGATCGGCATCGGGTATTTCTTGGTGGCCATCGCGCCCAGTTTCGGCTTGATCCTGGCTGCCTTGGCGGTCGCTTCGGCAGGCACCGCGATGTGGCACCCGCCAGCATTGGGCTTGCTAGCACAACGGTTCCCCCGCAGGAGGGGACTGTTAATCTCGATGCACCGTTCCACTGGTAACGTGGGCGACTGGATCGGCCCCTTGGTGGTGGCCGGCCTGCTAACCGTGGTGAGTTGGCAATGGATCGTTGGCGGCGGCACCCCGCTGCTGCTGCTGTTGGCCCTGGCGATTTTCCTGCTGCTGCGTGGCGTTGGCGGCCCCAAGCCGGAGGGGGTCGATTACAAGGCCAAGATGCGCACCCAGCTAAATAGCATGGTGGAATCCTTCCGCGGCACCGGAATGTGGAGCATTTTCACCGTGTCTGCCGTACGGGGGATGGGCGACCGGTCCCTCCTCTGGGTGATACCGCTCTACTTGAAAGAATCCTTGGACTTCAGCTTTTTTTGGGTTGGCTTCCACGTGGCGTTGTTGGCCGCGCCGGGCATAATTTCCGGCCCCTTGTTCGGCGCCTTATCAGACCGAATCGGCCGAAAGTGGATTATCGTGCTTGTCATGGCGACCGCGGTGGTACTGCCCCTGGGGATGGTGGCGGGCGGAGGCGGCCCTCTGATGACGCTGTCGGTGATTATGTTCGGGTTGTTCCTTTTCTCGGTGAACTCTCTGACCCAAGCCGCCGCGATCGACGTCGCCGAAGGTAAGGGGCTGGAAGGCACATTCATCGGGCTTATGTGGGGAAGCAACGCCTTCTTTGGGGCGATCGCCTCCGTGGTGGCGGGAGCGCTGGTGGACTACATTAGCTGGCACTCCGCCTTCTACTTCGCGTCTGGGCTGTTCTTAGTCGGCTTCGGGGCCTCGCTGATCATGCCCTCGGGGCGGTGCCCGGCGGAAGCTCCGGCGACCTAACCGGGGGTTTGCTCCAGCGCCCGCTGATATTGCTCCGGCGTGTTCAGGTCCAGCAGAAGTTCCGGCTTGTCCAGCGGAACGCGGTTCACCGATAAGGCGTTTCGGCGCACCACGGCCTTGATGCCCTGGGATTCCTCGTCGATGGCCCGGAGCTCGGGCAGCAAAGATGCCGACAACACGATTGGGTGTCCGCCCTTTCCGCAATACTCCGGCACGGTGATGGAGAAATCGTTCGAACGGTGAGTCTCCAATACCTGTCGCACCGTTTCCGGTGTCCGGGGCTGGTCCACGTTCAGCAGCAGAAAGTCACTGACCGGGTACTGGTCGAGAACGGAGATTCCGGCGCGGACCGAGGTCGTCTTTCCTTGGAGGTACAGCGGGTTGATCACCCGGCTGACGTTCTCCCGGTCCACCAGCAGCGGCCGGAGTTCGTCGGCCCGGTGGCCCAGCACCACCACTACATGTTCGGCCCCCGCAGACAACAGGGAATCGACCTGGTAGGTGAGTAGCGGCGCACCGCGCCAAGGGAGTAGCGCCTTGAGTTCGCCCATGCGCCGGGACTCTCCCGCCGCTAGCAGAACGGCCCAAACGCGCTGCTCCTTGAGTTCTTCCACTACAGCGGGGCGGCGTATGCGTTAGACTTCCACCGTGCGCTCGACGATGTCGGCGGCCCGGTCTACGTACCAGTCGCCCATCTGCATCGGCCCGCCGGTGCCGCCGCGCCGGACCATGATGACCTCGGACATGATACTGACGGCCAGCTCTTCGGGGGTCAGCGCGCCGATGTTCAAGCCCACCGGGGCGTAGACTTCCTTGATGCGGTCTTTGGCCACGCCTTGTTCCATCAACCGGCGGTAGATCATGAGGGTCTTGCGGCGGCTGCCGAGCAGGCCTATGTAGCGGGCCCGGGTGGTTAGGGCGGACTCCAGCGCCATGTCGTCGAAGCGGTGGCCGCGAGTGCCCACCACCAAGAAACTGTTGACGTTGATGGTGGTGAGATGCTTGGCCCATTCATCGTAGGGCGCAACCACCGTCTGCTCGGCGTAAGGGAACCGCTCCGTGTTGGAGAATTCGGGCCGGTCGTCCACCACGTAGACCCGGTATCCCAAGAAATTGGCCAAGTCGGCGGTGGCCTTGCCCACGTGTCCGCCACCAATCATCACCAGTGTGGGAGGCGTGGTGAAACCCTCGACGAATACCTCGGTGCCGTCTTGGGTGGACAGAGACTCGGAGTTGCCGATTTCGGCTACCCGTTGAGCGGCCTCCAAGGCCAAGGCGTCTAACTGGGCACTGCCCAAGGCGCCAGCCACGCTGCCATCGGTGCGCAGCAGCAGCTTGGCTCCCAGGTTGCCGGAAGCGCTGTTGACCACAGTGGCCAAGCTCACGGGGTCCCCACCCTCGTAAGCGTCCAGAATCTCGTCGCCGAAAGGCAGGAACTCTCCGTCGTCCCTAAGGGGTTCCAGATAGAAGTACATCGTGCCGCCGCAGACCAGTCCGTCGCGGGCGGCGATGTCCTCGTTCAGATAGTAGTCCTTGAACTCGGGCCCGCCGTTCCGTCGCAGGATCTCCTTGGCGGCGAACCAGATGTCACCCTCGACACAACCGCCGCCCAGGGTGCCCAAGCCGCTGCCGTCCTCGCGGACCAGTAGCATCGCTCCGGCCTTCTGTGGCGTCGAGCCCTTGGTTCGGACCACGGTTGCAAGTACACAGGGGCTGCCATCTTTCAGGGCTTCGACGGCCCCCTGTATGACTTCTTTCATACTTCCCTTCGCCTCTGACCATTGATTGCCTGGCAGCTATAGTTTACCAAATAACCGACCCTCCCGCCGTTCTAAGCTGCGGCTTTTTCGCGCTTCCCGGAAACTCTGGCAATTCTCTTCTCCGAAGGGCTCAATTCCGTTCAATTTCGTATCTGGGCACTGTAACCGGATAGGCCAATCGGGTAAAATGGTTATGTTATATGTCCATCGTCGCTATTACGTCTTCCAGCACCCGGAATGCTCGCCGGTACGTCGAAGTCATGGCGTCCGTCGGAGCGGAGTCCAGGGTGCTCTCTCCCGAGACCCACGGGGACATCTCCACCCCTGATCTGATGCGGGAAGTCGGCGGGCTCATGCTCTGCGGGGGGCCCGACGTCCACCCAGCCAGATACGGCGAGGAACCAGACCCCGGGGCCGGGCTGGAGCTGATGCCCGGATTGGACGACTTGGAGCTGCGGGTGTTGGATTATGCGTTGGAGCGGGACATGCCAGTTTTGGCAATTTGCCGGGGCATGCAACTGCTAAACGTGGCGTTCGGCGGCGGGTTGATCCAAGACCTCCCCGGCCATCGGGCGGAGCAGACCGAAGGGCGCTACGAGTCGGGTTATCATCAGATCTTCCTAGCTCCCGGCGCCAAGGCGGCGGCGGTGATCGGGGCGGCCGGCATCCACCGGGTCAACAGCCGCCATCATCAAGGACTTACCGAGGCGCAGAGAGCGCCTCGTCTCATGACCACAGCCTACAGCGTGCAAGATGGGTTGGTGGAGGGACTGGAAAGTCCCGAGCATAGCTGGGTCATCGGGCTACAGTGCCACCCCGAACGATTGGAAGAAGTGCCCAGGCTGTTCTCCAATCTGTTTGCCGGATTGCACGAGCGGGCGGAGCGATTCGCCTCGTGCCCACCCGAAAGGAGCGTTAACCAATGGTAACCACCGCACCGGAGTCGCCGTCGCAAAACAACCAGCCAGTCCGAATCGAAGAGGAGATGCGTACTTCGTATCTCACCTACGCCATGAGCGTAATCGTGTCCAGGGCGCTCCCCGACGTTCGCGACGGCCTAAAGCCGGTGCAACGGCGCATCCTGTACGCGATGCATGACATGGGTATCCGGCCCAACTCCCAGTTCCGTAAGAGCGCCCGTATCGCTGGTGAGGTGCTGGGCAAGTTTCACCCCCACGGCGAGGGGTCCGTTTACGACGCCTTGGTGCGGCTGGCCCAAGACTTTTCGATGCGCACCCCGCTGATCACGGGCCAGGGCAACTTCGGCAGCATCGACGGCGACCCGCCAGCGGCAATGCGGTACACCGAAGCCCGGCTGGCCCCAATCACCGAGGAATTGCTGGCCGACATCGACCAGAACACGGTCGATTTCGTGCCCAATTTCGACGACCAATTGACCGAGCCCACGGTGCTGCCCGCCCGTCTGCCCAACATGCTGCTAAACGGCGCCTCCGGCATCGCTGTCGGGATGGCCACCAATATACCGCCCCACAACCTCGGCGAGATTTGCGACGCCCTCGTTTATCTGATCGACCACCCCGATGCCAGCAACGAACGCCTGATGCGACACGTGCAGGGCCCCGACTTTCCCACGGGGGCCATGGTGCGCGGGAAGAAGGGCATCGTCGACACCTACACCACTGGCCGGGGCCGCATCATCATGGAGGCTAAGACTGAGTTTGAGGAGGACCGCAACGGCAGAGAGCAGATTATCGTCACCGAGCTCCCCTACCAGGTCAACAAGGCCACTCTGATCGAGCGTATCGCGGCGTTGACCCGGGACAAGAAGCTGGAAGGCATTTCCGACATCCGGGACGAATCGGACCGGCAGGGCATGCGCATCGTCATTGAACTCCGGCGGGATGCCCAACCCCGGGTGGTGCGTAACAACCTGCTGCGCCACACCGCTCTGCGCTCTACCTTCAATTCAATCATGCTGGCCTTGGTGGACGGACAGCCCCAGGTGCTGCCGCTTCGCCCATGCTTGGAGCACTTCATCGGGCACCGCGAGGAAGTCATCCGCCGCCGGTCAGAGTACCAGTTGGAACGGGCGCGGGCCCGGGACCACGTGGTGCAGGGGCTGCTGCTAGCCCTCGACCGGATGGACGAGGTAATCCAGATCATCCGGGGCTCGGCCGACGTTGAAACGGCCCGCAATAATCTCATGGAACAGCTTTCGCTGTCCGAGATTCAATCCCAAGCCATCTTGGACATGCAACTGCGCCGATTGGCTGCCTTGGAGCGGGAACGTCTACAGAGCGAGCACGAGGACCTGCTCAAGAAGATCGCCGACTTGGAAGCGCTGCTGGCCGATCCCGCCAAGATCCGGGCCGAGATCAAGAGCGAGACCCGGCAATTAAAGAAATCCTTCAACAACCCCAGGCGCACCGTAATCTATGAAGAGGAGATCGGCGAAGAAACTCCGGAATCCCTGATTCCCCAAGAAGACGTGATTGTGACCCTCAGCCAGCGGGGATACGTTAAGCGCGTTCCCCGCAATACCTTCCGCCAGCAAAACCGGGGCGGCAAGGGAGTGCGTGGGATGACCACCCGCGATGGCGACGCGATCCTCGACCTGTTGGTCGCCAATACCCACAGCACCCTGTTTTTCTTCACCAATCGGGGCCGGGTATATCCGCTGAGGGTCTTCCAGATCTTGGGGGACGGCTCCCGGACCTCTCGTGGCGTGCTGCTTTCCAATCTCATACCAATTGACCGTGGCGAGCAAGTGCAGGCCATGCTGATCATAGAAAACCCGAAGGACGATTACCCTCTGATTCTGGCCACCCGGAAGGGCCAGATAAAGTCACTGAAGACCGGCGAGCTTACCACCATCAGGCCCTCTGGACTCATCGTGATTGACCTGAAGCAAGGCGACGAATTGGTGGCCGTGGCCCAAGTGGGTGAGGCCAAAGACGTGATTATGGTCACCGAGAAGGGGCAAGCAATCCGTTTCCGCATTGCCGACCTGACTCCTCGCTCCCGCACGGCCAGCAGCGTTCGAGGTATCAGGCTCTACGGCGACGATCAGGTAATCGCCATGGACGTTGTCGTGCCCAACAGCTATCTCGTTATCGTCAGCCAACGAGGATATGGGAAGGTTACCGCCACATCCAGCTACTCCACGAAGGGCCGCGGCGGACAGGGGGTCAAGACCTACGACACCAAGGACACCGAGAAGACGGGCGACGTGGCCGCAGCGCGGATTGTCACCGACAGGGCGGACCAGGACGTGCTGATAATATCCGCCAAAGCCCAGGTGGTGCGCATAGATCTCTCTGCAATTCGCCAAACCGGCCGGATCGCCCAAGGCGTCATTGTCTGGCGCGACCGGCAGCCAGACGACGTCGTGGCATCCATCGCGGTGCTCCAGGATGCTTCTCCAAGTGAAGCCGAGGACCACTCCAACGGACACCGCTCCGGCGATGGCCGGAACGGCGTTAACGGTTCGAACGGACACATCCCAGGGGACCCGCCCGAATCCGACTAGCCACACTATCTGAACCGACGATAATCCTACAGCTTGAAGATTTATAACTTATCGTATAGAATACCCCCGATATATTGATACTCAACTAGGGGTATTATCAACTCGGGGGTTCATGGATGAAACTAGTCTACCTGCACGGTGCAGGCTGTTCGAGCCTATCGTTCTACTACCAACTCCGGCACTTCCGTAATTCAAAGGCAATCGACCTACCGGGCCATCCCGACGGCACCGCCTGTTCGGACATCGATAGCTACCTGGAATGGGTACGCGGCTTCATCACCGCTCGGCGCTACAAGGATGTGGTGTTGTGCGGCCACTCCATGGGCGGCGCGATCACCCTGAAGTACGCGCTCAACTATCCGGACGAGCTCCGGGGCATCATCCTGCTCAGCACTGGCGCACGGCTCCGGGTACACCCCCAGTACCTCGACCGGGCCCGCAATCCTGGCGAGAACAACGCCAGTTGGCTAGCCGGCCACCTCAAGCACTACAAACGAGTCCAGCCCGACATCTACCAGGTGGTGGAGCAGCGGGCCGGGCAGATTGGGCCAAATGTGGAGTTAAACGACCTGCTGGCTTGCGACCAATTCGACGTCATGAATCAGCTACGGGACATCACGTTGCCGGCGCAGGTGATCTGCGGCACTGAAGATGTGATGACGCCCGTGAAATACGCCGACTATCTGGCCGAGAACATCCTGGGCGCCCGCAAATCGATTATCTCCGAAGGGACCCATTTCGTGCAGATGGAGAGGTACCAAGAAGTGAACGAAGCCATAGAACAGTTCTTGGCCTCGATCAAGTAGTCTCCTGGGAAACGGCCCCGGATTTGGCGGCCGAGTCCCGGACTAGGTCCGGGACGGGTGGTACCAGCGGCTCTTGTAGAACATTAGAGGTCCGTCGGAATCGTTGCGGCGGATCTCCTTTACTTCCCCGAGGTAGATGGTGTGGTCCCCATACGCATGGGAGCCCACAACGTCACAGTCGAAAAAGACCATCGATTCGTCGAGCACGGGAACACCTAGGTCCGAAGTAGAGAAGGTATAGTCGACCCCTCCGGTGCGGTCCTGGGGCTTCTTGGCGAAATAGCCGCCCAGTTCCTCTTGGGATTGGTTGAGGAAATTAACCCCGAACTTCTTGCGGTTCTCCACGTACCCGTAGGTATGGGTGCCGTGGGCGATGCACACCAGTATGATTGGCGGGTCGAGGCAGACCGACGTAAAGGCGTTGGCCGTCATGGTGTGCGGCTCGCCTTCGTCGTCCAACGTTGTGATAACCGTAACGCCAGTGGCAAACTCGGATAGCGCCGACCTGAACTCATCTTTCGTGAACGAGGTCATATCTACCCCAAAGCGGCCCAACCGAGGATCCCATCGGCCATCGACCAAGAACTCCTCGAATAATTAGGGCTGGCTAGTATTGGCCACATTATATACGCTACCGTGGGGGCCTGCCACCAGACTAGCGGCTTGTTATTTGGGTTGACAATATATGCGGCGCCCCGGACAATTGTGACGGTTTCCATTAATCCAAGACCGCAACTCTGCTTGCATTGCTAAGGAGCTAACCGATGACGACCAGCCAGGCGACATGGAGCGCAGAAACTCACCAGGTAGCCGGCGCGGAGATGCAGGTGCTTAAGGGCGGCAGCGGCGACCCTCTGGTGGTGCTGCACGACGAGATGGGGCAGCCCGGCTGGCTGCGCTTTCACGAGGAGCTGGCGCAGAGCTACACGGTCTACGCGCCTTCCCTTCCGGGCTTTGGCGTTACTGGCCGCATCGATTGGATCATGAATGTGCGCGACATGGCCGGGTGGACCCAGCGGGCGCTCGAAGAACTGGGTCTATCAGGCGCCAACATCATCGGCTCATCGTTAGGGGGATGGGTGGTGGCGGAAATGGCAGCCCAATGCCCGGGGAACTTCAATAAGATGGCCTTGGTTGCCCCGGCCGGAATCCTGCCCCCCACCGGCGAGATTCTGGACATGTTCTTGCTGGTCTCCAATGAGTTTATCACCGCCGGGTTTTCCGACCCGGGCAACACCCCGGAATTCGCCGAACTTTGCCCCGAGGAGCCAACCCCAGAGCAAATCGAAGCCTGGGAGACGGCACGTGAAGAGGCCTGCCGGCTATCCTGGCGTCCCTATATGTATGATCCAGGCCTACCTCCCCGATTGGCGTTGGCCAAGGGCCTGGACGCCTTGATCGTTTGGGGACGACAGGACGAAGTGGTGCCGGCCAGCGTGGGGGAAGTATACGTCGAGACTATCTCTGGTTCGCGGATAGAGTTCATCGAGGGTTGTGGCCACCGGCCCGAGGTGGAGAAGACCGAGGAGTTCGTCGCGCTGATCAAGTCTTACTTCGGCTAACCCGCCGGGAGTTCCGGCGTCACCTTGGCGGCGAAGGTCTCCATGGCGCGTCGAAGCGCCGCCACGTCGGTCGAGCGAAAATTGCAGACCACGGTCTCGATTCCGAGGCCATGATAGGCGTCTAGGTCACCAATCACCAACTCCGGACTCCCGTGGCCCAACCGCCGCTCCCCGGTCTCGCGGTAAGCCGCGGGTCCGCCGGAAAAGTCGACGGCTTGATGGACGGTGGTCTCGGGCGGCCGCTCCCGCCCGGTCGCGTACGATAGCTCATGGAGCATGGACATTCGCTCCCGCAGCGCCTCAAGCGCCACGCTGGTCGGATGCCAGGCTTGCCCGAAACGGACCGCACGGCGCAAGGCGGCGTCGCTGCGACCACCTACCCAAATCGGCGGATGGGGTTGTTGGGTGGGTTTAGGGCCAAACCGCACCCCGGAGAATGCGACGTATCGTCCCTGGTAGTCCGTCGGGTCGGTGGTCCAAAGCTCGATCATCACTGACAGGTACTCGTCGGTGCGGCTGCCTCGCTGCGATTCCGGCACACCCAGCGCATCGAACTCGTCGGGGGCGCCTCCCGCGCCTACTCCCAGGACCACACGTCCGCCGGAGAGCACGTCCAAAGTCGAGATGGTCTTGGCGGCCACAAGCGGGTTGCGGTAGGGTACCACCATGACCGTCGTACCCAACTTCACCCGGCGTGTAATCGCCGATACATGGGACAGAACGACAAACGCGTCCATGAACATTGGCCCGACGCTGCCTTGCATGTGGCCGGGGGTAACGATGTGGTCGCTGACCCAAACCGAGTCGAAGCCCATTGCCTCCGCGTCCTCAGCAATGGCGCGCAGGTCGTCCAAGGTGACGGACTTGCCGTACTGGGGCAGACAAACGCCAAACTTCACCGTGGTGTCCTTCGGCCGTCTACCAGGCCCGGCGAAGCACGGTCATAATCGGCCCCGCGTCGGCCACCGGCCTCGGGTTGGTGGCCAAGGCGCGGTCGTGCAGAGTGGCCGAGGCGATCAACTCAAGCCCCTCTTCTGGTACACCAACGTCCCGGAGGCGGTCGGGCAACCCCAAGGAGCGGCGAAGGTCTTCCACGCCGTCGGCGGCCGCGATCGCGGCATCGTCGTCGCTCATGCCCGACGTATCGATGCCCATGGCGGCCGCGATCAGAGCCAGCCGGTCCGCGCAGGCCTCGGCGTTATACCGCATGGTATGCGGTAGCATGATGGCGTTGGCCTCACCGTGAGGGACGTCAAATATACCCCCGACATGGTGCGCCATCGCGGTGTTTAGTCCCAAGCCGCCGACTCCGGCCAACGATGCCATACAGGCGGCGGTTTTGGTCTGCATCAGGCAGTCCAATTCCAGGTCGACGCAGCTCGGCAGGTTCTCCACGAGCAGGCGAATCGCGTGCAGGGCTAGCGCGTCGGAGATGGGATTGTGATTGGTGGAATAGACCGTCTCCACCGCGATTCTCAGTTGCCCCATTGCAGTGGACAGCAGGATCGGCGCCGGAGTGGTGGCCAAAGCTTGGCCGTCGATGATTATGTATCCGGGGATGGCGCCCGGGTCGGCCACCAGGATCTTGCGGCCGAGGTTTCGGTCGGCGAAGCCAGCGCCCCGGCTAAGTTCGGCCGCGCCCATCGTGGTCGGTACCGTGATTATAGGGACCCGGTCCGAGGATAGCTCTGGATATTCGATCTTGTCGGGCGGCTCGAAATGCGCTTCGTAATCGTGGATGCCGCCTCCCTCGCCAAGCAGCGTGGCGATACCTTTGGTGGTGTCGTGGGTGCTACCGCCGCCAACGCTCACCAGTACATCGGGCCGCAATTCCACGGCGTGCCGGACGGCCTCTTCCAACGTCGGCACCGGCGCGTGGGGCGCCACCCCGGAAAACAGGCCGACGCACCGCTCCCCCAACGCCTTCTGCACCCGCTGTACGACGTTCGCCTTCTCCAGTATCGACGGCCCGCAGACCACCATGGCCCGCGACCCGCCCGCCCGTTCCAACACGCCAGGCAGACCCGAAATCGCATCGGTAGCGCAGACCATCTCGTGGTGGACGCTGGTGAAGTTGTAATTGAGCATCTGCGTCATCCCCTCTGCATAATGCCGGGCATTTTACCACCCAATCATCTTCGAAGCCCTTTTGCCGTCGGTCCGCCCGCCCCCATCCGATAAAAACGCAGCGCGCCCGCGGCGTTGGCGCCGGGGGCGCGCTGATTTAGCCGGGGTCGCTGGGCGTTGGCGCGAGGCTACTCGCTGCCGTTCGCCCAGAGGGTCTCGAGTATCGCTCCGGGAGACATGGGCAACTGGTCCATGCGTACGCCCACCGCGTTGTGCACCGCGTTGGCGATGGCAGCCATGGGAGGGACGATCGGCACTTCGCCGACGCCGCGCACCCCATACGGATGGCCCGGATTGGCAACTTCGACGATCACGGTATCGATCATCGGCAAATCCAGGCTGATGGGCATACGGTAGTCCAAGAACGTTGGGTTCTGCATGCCACCGTCGTCGCCAAAGACGTACTCTTCGTTTAATGCCCAGCCGATGCCCTGCACCACGCCGCCCTGAATCTGGCCTTCGACGTAGCTGGGGTGGACGGCCTTGCCGCAGTCTTGGACGGCGGTGTAGCGAAGGACGTCGACCTTGCCGGTCTCGGGGTCCACTTCAACGTCGACGATCTGGACCGCGAAGGCCCCGCCTACTCCGGCCGGAGACACGTTGCCGCGACCGGTGATTGGGCCGCCAGTGCCATTCAGGCGCGCCGCCAATTCCTTGAACGTCAGCTTCAACTCGGGGTCGGAGGTGTGGGACATCGCGCCGTTTTCGTAGGCGACCAACTCAGGGTCTACGTCCCAAATCCGGGCGGCTCGCTCGATCATTTGTCGCCGGATGTCCAAGGCCGCCTCGTAGGATGCCCAGCCGGTTTTGAAGGCAACGCTGCTGCCGCCGGTCATCGATGTGTAGCCGACCGAGTCGGTGTCGCCGACCTGGGGCCGGACGTCTTCTGCGGCGATACCGAGCACTTCCGCCAGCTGCATCGAGAGCGCGGCGCGAGTCCCGCCGATGTCGGGCGAACCCTCGATCAGGCTCACCGTGCCGTCGGAGTTGACGCTGGCGGTCGCGCTGGCCGGGCCAGTGCCGTTGAACCAGAACCCGGCGGCGACTCCCCGGCCCCGGTTGGGGCCCTCCAGCGGCGCGTTCCAGTGAGGATGGTCTTTGGCCGCCTGGAGGGTTTCGAGGTTGCCGATCTTGCCAAATGTAGGGCCGGTCAGCCGTCGGGTGCCCTCTGTGGCGCCGTTGAGCAGCCGGAACTCCAACGGGTCCATCCCAATCTTTTCGCAAATCTCGTCGATGACGGTCTCAATGGCGAAGGCGGCAGCGGGAGCGCCGGGGGCGCGGTAGGCCGCGGTCTTCGGCTTGTTCAGCACCACATCGAAGCCCTCGATCCGGCCGTTGGCGATCTCGTAGGGCCCGGTCATGCATTGGACGCCTGGATTGATGGGCGAGCCGGGGTAGGCGCCGGCCTCAAAGGCCAGCGAGGCGTCTACAGCGGTGATCCGGCCATCGTTGGTGACCCCCAGCTTGCAACGCATCCAACTGCCCGAGGTGGGGCCGGAGCCCTGGAAAACCTCGGAACGGTTCATGCTCAGCTTCACCGGATGACCAGCCTTCCTCGAAAGCAGCGCGGCCACCGGTTCTAGATAGACCAAGGTCTTGCCACCGAACCCGCCGCCGATCTCCATCGGGATGGCTTTGATCCGCGAGACCGGTATGCCGAGCACCAAGGCGCACTGGTCGCGAACGTTGAAATGGCCTTGGCTGCTGGACCAGATGGTCAAGCTGCCGTCCTCGTTCCAGTCGGCGGTGGCGGTGTGGGGTTCGATGTAGCCTTGATGTACGGACTGGGTGCGGAACTCGCGCTCGATGACCACGTCCGCATCCTTAAAGCCCTGCTCGACGTCGCCAGCCTCGAAGAAGAAATGGTTGGCGATGTTGGTGCTGGTGGTAGCGTCGCTCTCGTCGCGCAGGCCACCGGTCCGGACGTTGGCGTCGGTGGCGTTGACCAAGCGTTCGTGTAGCACTGGCGCGTCGGCCTGCATCGCTTCCACCACGTCGGTGACGCTGGGGAGCATCTCGTAATCGACGTCGATCAGGTCGAGCGCCTGTTCGGCGATATGTACGCTGGTGGCAGCGACGGCGGCAACAGCGTGGCCTCGGTACAGTACTTTGTCGCCAGCCAGGCAGTTGTTACTGAGGAACTTGGGGTTGACCATCGCCCCTTCCCCTTGGTCCGACAACCGGCCGCGGGGCTGGGGCAACTCGGCGGAAGTGACCACGGCCCGGACGCCGGGCAGGGTCTCGGCCTTGCTGGTATCAATGCTTTTGATGCGGGCGTGGGCATGGGGGCTGCGCAGCACTTTGGCAAAAAGCAGACCGGGCGGGTTGATGTCGGCCCCGTAGCGGGCCCGGCCAGTAACCTTTTCCGCGCCGTCATGTCGCACTGGCCTGGTGCCGACGACTTCGTACTCCTGGGTGGAGAGCACCATGTTGGGACCGGTCGTAGTAGCCATGGACTAACTCCTCGAGGGTCGAATAGCCTCGCCTACAGATTGAAACGCCAAACGGGAAGGATCAGAGCGATTGTAGCACCCTCAGATGCCGCGCTCCAATCGCTCCATCTCGGTGGTGAACCAAAGGGCCATGCCCCCGCTGCGATCGTCGAAGCCAAAGACCGCCGGGCGGTCCAAATAGTCCCGAACGTTGCCCTGCACCCCGGTGCTGGCGCAGGCGTCCACCACGTTGCCGACGTCGTCGATGCGTTCGGAGACTCCTTGCCAAGCCAAGGCCAGCGCATCGCGGTACTCCTCCGGGAGCCAGCCCATTCGGAGTCCCCGGGCTATCGCATAGCCCATCATGCAAGTTGCGGTGAACTCTAGGTACGATCCGGGGAAGTCGAGCACCTGAGACAGCATGCCGGAGGGATGTTGCAACCGCCGCAGCGATTCCAGCAGCAGGCGGTACATGGCCATGATGTCGCGCCGGTCTGGGTGATCGGCGGGCAGGTAGGTCAGGGTCTCGGCCAACCCCAAGGCGGCAAAACCGTTGCCCCGCCCCCAGTAGTATTCGGCGGAGCGGCAATGCCAGAACAGCCCATGGCCCTGCTGGATGCGTCCGTTGACTAAGAACCTGGTGAGCAGGTCCAAGTAGCGGGTATCCCCGGTCTGCTCGTAGGCCCGCCCCAGGACCGCGCCGTTCATGAACATGTCCTCGGTGCGGTAGTCCCGGTCCGACGGTGGTGGCGGCTGTCCCGGTTCGGGGTCCTGGTAGCGGTTGGCGGCGGCCACAATGAGGTTGGCGTAGCGGCCATCGCCAGTTGCGCGAGTCAGGTCATCGCCCCAGACTACCGAGGCCAAGGCGGCGGGGCCCAGGCCTTCGCCGAACCCCAAGACCGCCTGGGCGGTGAAGTCCTGCAGCAAGTCGGTGATCGCCGGGACCGGGCTGCTTCTGGAGTCGAGTTCCGCCAGACGTAGACGCCCGCTGATCGGGACCCCTTGGGTGTAAACGATGGGATCGAAAGAGTGACCGTAGGTGTTGGCCAGAGTGCGGCCGACTTCCACCCTCGGCCGGGAGCGCCGGGCGTCCAGCGCCTGACGGGCGTTCGACGTGGACCAAACTCCGGTTTGCCGGACCATGCCGAACAACCGGCTGAGCTCTCGGGGCAGTTGTTCCTCGGAGCAGGTTAGCCTCAGTCCGGGAATGGTGCCCAGTCCATCGGGATACCCTGTACCCAGGACGGCCAGCAGGCTGGTATCCCGCAACTGCCGAGAGGCCACCGCCGGCGCCAGGGTGCGGGCGGCGTCGTTATGCTCCCATTCAACCGAGCGGCCTGCCCTGAGTTCCAAAACCAGGTCTGGGGCCTGGAAACACACCCAACGCCAAAGATAATGCTTTTCTGGGTCGGTCTGATCGAGAAAAAACTCGCCCTGCGGCGGATAGCCGGTGGTGGGGTTTCCCCCGGCGCCGTTGCTCGGGCCGGCGTTCAGCCGCAGGCCGTCGGGGTTGGCGCATGGCACCGCGCTGAGGGCCACCCGGAGGGCTAGGGCGTCGCCGCCACCGGAATAGAGCTCCAGCGCCCGCAGAGCCAGATCGACGTCTTCTCCGTAGCCGGAAAGCCCGCCGACCAGTAGAATCCGGGCCCGAGACGAGTCCGGCGAATAAGCGTTGCGGTCAAGGATTGCGTAAATCGACGCCAGCGACCGGGTGACCCCGTAAGCCGAGCGCAGCCAGAAGTTCGGACGGGCGCGGACCAGGGTATCCAGGGCGCCGCGGATGTCTTGCTCGGTGGACAAAGAGCGGCTACTTTTGGACCAGGTCCACGTTCACCGTTCGCGCCGCGCTTACCGTGAAGGTCAACGATGCGGTGCCGCCGCCTTCGGTGCTGTTGAGAACTTCGATATTGGCCGGGCCGTGCAGGTAAGCGATCTCGTCGCCTTCAACCCGAAACGGACGGTCGTGGCCGGGGTAGAAGACGTTGGACGACGCCACCATTTTTTCTACGCTAGCGTGGGCGTCTTCTACGTCCCAGAAGATGTTATAGGGAATGCCGCGGGAAACCGTGCCGCTCTCCGGGAGGGCGTCGCCGGCTATCAGGACGTTCTCGCCGTCGATATTGGCCAGCACGCTCATGTGGCCCTTGGTGTGGCCCGGGGTCTCCAGCACGGTCACGCCGTCCACGATTGTATCGCCTTCTGAGACGACCTCTACTTTCATGTTTCGCATCATGTCGGCCATGCCCGCCGCCACGGCCAGGTCCCAGCGGTTGGGGTTGCGGGCGTAGTCGATCTCCACCGGGTTCACCAAGACCCGGGCGTTGCGGAACAGGTCGGTGTTCTGGCAGTGGTCCCAATGCATGTGGGTCAGTACCACGATGTCAATGTCGTCGGTGGTCAAGCCCTTGCTTTCCAGGGCCCGGTAGAGGAAGGGGCGCCGGGAGGAGGGGCCAGTGTCGATGAGGATGTTGTGGTTGCCCACCCGCAGCAGAGAGTTGGTGGAATAGCCGAAGGAGCCCTGGTCGGTGTTGAGGGCGAACCCGTAGGTCAGAACGTCCAGAGTTGCCATGGGATATGACTCCTGATTAGCGGAAGTTGGGCATCACTTGTTCGGAGAACAGGCGAATGGAGCTTGAAACCTGGTCAAAGTCCAGGCCTCCAGCGTCCAGGTAGCTAATGAAGTGGGTAACTCCGCGCGCTTCGAGCTCCTTGATGGCGGCGGTCACCTTCTCCGGACTACCGATGGCGGCCATTCCTTCCTTGCCCCGTTCCGCAACCAAGTCGGGCTCGATGAAGGGGTCTCGGACGTAGTGCTCATAGCTGCGGACGCCCACGGTGCTGGCGATGTCGGCCAAGGGACGCCGCAAGAATTCGCCCATGTCCCCGGCCCACTGAAGCCTGGGAGTCAGCAGCGCCACCGCCTCTTCGTCGGTGGGAGAGACGTAGACGTTGCGAACAGCGGCAACGTCGATGTCATCGGGCGCCACTCCTTCTTCCAGCATGCGGCGGCGGTACAGGCCGATCAAGTTCTGGTCGCTATCGGGAGAAGCCGGGAAGGCGCTGCTGCCAACGGTAAATAGGCCCCAACGGTTCTCCACCGCGATCTCAACCGACTCAGGGCTGTGGGTGACCGCCATGAACACCGGCGGATGGGGGGTTTGAAGCGGCTTGGGTATGACCCGCACCTCCGGGAAATTGAAGAACTTTCCCTCGTAGGCCAGAGTCTCGTTGGTCCAAGCCTTGATCGCTATGTCCATGCCCTCGACGAAGCGGTCGCGAGACTCGGCGATGTCTATGCCGTAGACGTCGAACTCGCGCTTTTGGTAGCCCCGGCCCGCGCCGACGATCAGGCGTCCGTCGCTGATGATGTCGAGGGTGGCCAGGTCCTGGGCCATCCTCAACGGAGCGTGCCAGGGCACGATGGTGCAAGCAACGCCCAGCTTGACCCGCTCCGTTTTGGCGGCGATGGCGGCCAACAGGCTGTGGGGTGAGCTGATAATGCTGTGTTCGCTAAAGGCGTGCTCGGCGATCCAGACGGAGTCGAACCCCAGTTCCTCGGCCAGCACAGCGCCGCGCAAAATGTCCCCGTAGACCTGGGTGTCGGTGCGGGTGACCGGGTTGGGGTTGGCCTTGCGCTCGTCGGCGTATTGCTCGTGCAACTGGGGTCGTTGGCCAACGAAGAACGCTCCGAACTGCATGCGGCTAGGCCTCCTGTTCGATCTCGGCGTAGACTTCCCGCATCGAAGCGCCGGAATCGTCCTCCACCTCGGTGAACCACCGGATCAGCGAGCGGGTAAGAGCGTCGACTGACTCGTCTTCCGAGGCAGCTTCATAGCGTTGACGTACGGTGGGCAGGGTCACTCGGGTCTGGGCCTCTCGCATCCACCGAATCTTCTCGACGTCGGTCATGTCGGACGACGCCACCTCAAGACGCTCGTGGAACAAGGCGTCATCCTTGTCCTCAGGCGTACCGCCGAGCTCACGGATGCGGCGGTCGAAGATGTCGCCATGGCTGGTCTCACGTTCGGCGACGAAGGACAGGCAGCCCTTGAGTCCAGAATGGCCGGTCTTATCGGCCCATGCCTTGAGGAATACCCCGGCGCGATGCTCCTGCAACCGAATGTCGTTTAGCAGGTCTATGTAGTCGGCTTGAGCGCTCATTTTGCTATACTCCCTTGGGGTGAGTGCGGTGAGTGTAGTGCGACGCCGCAAGGGTGTCAATTGAACCTCCGGACAACGGATCGCCGCATTCTCGGCCCCGGGAGCAGCTTTGCCACAGCTAACCGAAGCCCAACGCGCGATTGTATCTACCATCCGGGAATTCGTCCGCCGTGAGGTCGTGCCGGTTGCCCAAAGGATGGAACTGGAAGACGAATACCCCTTCGAACTGGTCGAGCGAATGAAGGAGCTCGGACTGTTCGGCGCGGTGATACCCGAGGAGTACGGTGGACTTGACCTGGAGGTCTCGACTTACGCGCTTGCTATCGAAGAGATCTGCCGGGGTTGGATGAGCCTCAGCGGGATTCTGAACTCGCATTTGATCATGGCCTATATGGTCAAGACTCACGGCACCCCGGAACAAAAAGAACACTTCCTGCCGTTGATGGCAACTGGCGAAAAGCGGGGCGGGATCTGCATAACCGAGCCGAACACCGGGAGCGATGTCCAAGCGATCGAGACCCGGGCGGTCCGCGAGGGCGACGACTATGTGGTCAACGGCTCCAAGAGCCTCATCACCAACGGGCGCCACGGCAACACCTTCGCGCTGGTCACCAAGACCGACGTGAACGCCGACCCGCCGCGCCGGGGCATGAGCATCTTCATTGCCGAGAAGGGGCCCGGATTCGAGGTCGTCAGGGATGTTCCCAAGCTGGGCTACCGGGGCGTCGACACCTGCGAGCTCTCGTTCCAAGACTACCGCGTATCCGGCGGCAACTTGGTGGGCGGGGAAGAGGGCAAGGGCTTCTACCAGATAATGAGCGGCTTGGAGCTCGGCCGGATCAACGTCGCCGCCCGTTGCTTGGGCGTGGCCCGGGCCGCGTTGGAGGAATCCACCAAATACGCCCAGCAGCGGCAGACCTTCGGCAAGCCCATCGGCGAGCACCAGAGCATCCAGATTATGCTGGCCAACATGGCCACTCACGTACAGGCGGCCCATCTGATGGTGTTGCACGCCGCAGAGAAGAAGGACCGGGGCGAACGGGCCGACATGGAAGCCGGGATGGCCAAGCTCTTCGCCAGCGAAATGTGCATGCAGGTGGCAACCGACGCCATGCGGATCCACGGCGGCTACGGCTACACCCAAGACCTGACCATTGAGCGGCACTTCCGGGACGCCCCGCTGATGATGATCGGCGAGGGCACCAACGAAATTCAACGCCTGGTAATCGCCCGCCACCTGCTCAACAACTACCCGACCGGCGACTTTCTCTACGAGTCGGGGTTGTAGGGGCGGTTTCGGTTCCCACGCAAATCGCGGATAATGGGCCGAGGCTTATCGGAGGTATTACGAGCAATGGTACAAACCAACAACGAGAGCGGCATTACCCGGACGTTGGGGAATTTTGCGGCGAATCTTACCTACGAGGACCTGTCGCCCGAAGTGGTGGATTGGGCCAAGTACCTATGTTTGGACTTTGCCGCCGTCACTTTAAACGGCTCGACGACCGATTCGGCCAAGTCGGTGGTCGATGCGCTTCAGGGTTTGGGCCGCTCCGGCCCGTCGGCAGTGGTGGGCACTCCACACCGTGTTCTGCCCGAGTATGCCTCGATGGCCAACGGGACCGCCTTTCACAGCATCGAGATGGACGACGTTAACAATGAGGCGTCGCTGCACCCCGGCGTGGTTGCCTATCCAACGGCGCTATCCTTAGCCGACCTCGCCCAAGTCTCGGGCAAGGATTTCATCACGGCGGTGGTGGCGGGATACGACGTGATTGTGCGCCTGGGACGCGCTCTAAAGCCAGCCGAGCACTATGGCCGCGGCTTCCATCCCACCGGCACCTGCGGCGCCTTTGGCGCTGCCGCCGTAGCGGGACGCCTGCTGGGGTTGAAGGGCGAGTCTTTCCTGCACGCCTTGGGCATCGCGGGCAGCCAGGCCGCAGGCAGCATGGAATTCCTGGCCGAGGGCGCATGGACCAAGCGCCTGCACCCCGGCTGGGCTTCCCACAGCGGCACTTGGGCCGCGCTGCTGGCCCGCTCCGGGTTCGTCGGGCCGACCACGATCTTCGAGGGCCGCGACGGCTTCTTGCATGGTTATTCCGGGAACCCCGATCCCAGCCTGGTGCTAAAGGACCTGGGCGAGGAGTACCAGATAACCCGAACTGGCATCAAGCCCCACACCTGTTGCCGCTACAAGCAGGGGCCCATTGACTGCCTGCTGGACGTCAAGCGCACCCACGGCATCGAGGGGAGCGACGTTTCAGACGTGGCGGTGGGCGTCCTCAGCGCCGGATATAACATCATCTCGTCACCGGAGGAGGACAAGGCCAACCCCAAGACGGTGGTGGACATGCAGTTCAGCATGCCCTTCGGTGCGGCGGTGGCGCTGACCTACGGGCGGGCCTCGCTCAACGAATACGCGGCCGGCGTTCAGGACCGCCCCGAAGTCCGGCGTCTGCTGCCCTTGGTCCGCAGCGTCATCGACCCGGAGTTGGAGGCCCACTTCCCCAAGGAGTTCCGGGCTTGGGCCGAGGTCACGACTGCCGACGGCAGCACCTTCCGCAGCGACATCCGCTACCCCAAGGGCGACCCGGAGAACGCGCTCAGCTGGGACGAGATGAAGGACAAGTTCCGAACGCTGTCGGCGTCGGTGATCAGCCCGGAGCGCCAGCAGGCGATCATCGACGCCATCGAAAACCTGGAGCAGATAGACGACGTCCGTCAGCTGGCGGCGCTCCTCTCGACCGAGTAGTGGCCCTTCCCCTGGAGGGCGTTCGGGCGCTGGAGATGTCCCAGGCCATCGCCGGGCCGGTGGCGGCGCGCACCCTGGGAGATTTGGGCGCGGAGATTATTAAGATCGAGCAGCCCGGTGTGGGCGACATGTCGCGCCGCATCGGGCCTCACTTTTTGGGCGGCGAGAGCGCCTACTATCTCAACTTCAACCGGAACAAGCAGAGCGTTACCATAGACCTCCGCAAGCCGTCTGGCCGGGACGTGTTCGGTAGGCTGGTGGCGGTGTCAGACGTGGTATTCGACGCATTCCGCCCCTCGGTGTTGGACCGGCTCGGCTTGGACTACCCCTCACTGCGGCGCGACAACCCCTCGATCATCGCCTGCTCCCTCTCCGCGTTCGGGCAAGAGGGGCCCTACCGGGAGCGTCCCGGGTTCGACGGTATCGTGCAGGCCATGGGCGGCGGCATGAGTGTCACCGGCAACGAGGGCCAGCCGCCGGTGTTCATGGGCTTCCCGGTGGGCGACATGGTCGGCGGCTACATGGCCGCCCTCAGCATCGTTTCCGCCTTGTACGGGCGGAAGACCACTGGCTATGGGCGTCGATTGGACGTGAGCCTGCTGGATGTGCAGATTTCCTTGCAGGCCCACTTGGGCCAGTTCTATTTGGTCTCCGGGGAGACGCCCAAGCCCATCGGCTCGAGCCACCCGTCCAATCTGCCGGTGGGGGCCTACCAGTGCGCCGACGGTAAGTACGTGCAGGTGCACTGCGCCAGCCAGGAATTCGCGATGAAGACGTTACAGATGATGGCCGGGGAGGTCGACGAGCTTCGAGGCATGGACACCGACCCGCGGTTCGCCACCCAGCCCGACCGCATGGCCAACCGAGAAGCGCTAGACGACGCCCTATCGCGGGGTTTCGGCTCCAAGCCGAGGGACGAGTGGGAGCGCCTGCTCGTCAAGTGGGACGTGCCCGGTGGGCCCGTGAACAATATCGCCGAGGCTCTGGCCGACCCCCAGGTGCAACTGCGCAACATGGTGGTGGAGATCGACCACCCGGTGGCGGGGGCCTACCAAACTGCCGGCAACCCAATAAAGACCGGCGACCCCGAGACCTTCGCTCCGCCGCCTACCCTGGGGCAGAATACCGCGGAAGTCCTTACGGGTCTGCTGGGATACACCGAGACCGACCTCGAATCGCTCCGCTCCGAAGGGGCCATCTAGGAGGCGAACCCATGGCGACCAACGCGAACATTGGGATTCTGGTTCCCGGAGGGTTCGGCGGGACTCCGCCAACGTTGAGCGAGTTCACTACGTTCTTCCGCCGGGCCGACGAGCTCGGCTACCACTCGCTTTGGGTCATCGACCGCATATTCCACAACATCAGCATCATCGACCCGATGACCCTGCTGGCCTGCGCCGCCACCGTCACCGAACGGACCCGTTTGGGCACCGCGGTGCTGCTCTTCGTTCTGCGGAATCCAATACTGGTGGCCAAGCAGACTGCTACCCTGGACTACCTGTCGGGAGGGCGGCTGACCCTCGGCATCTCCCTGGGCGGCAGGGACAACGAGTTCGAGCCGCTGGGCATTGAGCCTCGCCGACGGGTGAGCCGCTTCAACGAAGGGCTCGAAGTGATGCGCCGGTTGTGGTCGGAAACCGACGTGACCCATCATGGCCGCTACTTCAACATGGACAACGTGAACGTCGATCCTAAGCCAGCCCAGCAGCCCTCGATCCCGATAATTCTTGGCGGCTCTGCGGACGGGCCGTTACAACGCGCCGCACAGGCGGGGGACGGCTGGGTAGCGGGCGGCACCGCCAACCCCGAGACCTGGGGGCAGGCCTGGCAGAAGGTGCGGGGCTACGCGGTGGAGGCGGGAAAGGACCCGGACTCTCTCGATTCCGGGAAGTTGATTTACACCTACGTAGACGAGGACCGGGGCCGAGCCAAGCAAGCATTGGAGCAATTCACCCACGCCTATTACGGCCCGCAATACGACGTGGAGAACAACTGCGCCTTCGGGCCTCCAGAAGCCTGCACCGAGAAGCTCCAACCCTTCATCGACGCTGGGTGCAAGACGCTGATTCTAGGCCCGACCTGGCCCGAAGCCGCCCAGATCGAGCGCATCTGGGGCGAGGTCGTGCCGCTGCTGCGGTGAGGAAACGCGCCTTCAGGACCTGATCTCGATCCTGCCAAAGGAGCAAAATCCGTTGAGGGTGAGTTGGTCTGTGGGGGAGACAAGCACGCCGCGTCTGTTGGGTTTGTAATCTACGCGGCCCAGGACCGCTCCGGTTTGAACGTTGACCGCCCAGTCGTCGGGCACGCTAACCTTGACTTCGCCAAATAGGGCGACAATCTTTACCGCCGCTTCACCATCGGCAAGGGCAGCGTCCCGCAGGTCGACTTCGGCGCTTCCAAACAGGACGAAAACTCGACCTCCGCGGACCTGCCGACTTGAGACCTGGCTTTCACTGCTGCCGAAAATGCTGGTGATTTTGACTTGTGCTCCGGAAGCCGAATCCCTCGCCATCCGGGACCACCTCCACTTTTTTGGATAAAGGGAAACCTGACCCGTACGACTTCCGGTTTTCCCCCGCCCCTTATACCGAAGTCTGCGTGATCACCCGGGGCGCGACCTTGCGGGAAAGCCAGCGGCCGTCGCTAGAGTTGCCCAGCAGTTGACCGTCGCGAATGATGACCTTGCCGCGCAGCAGGGTCATCACCGGGTACCCTTCGCATTCGAAGCCGTCCCAGATCGAGTAGTCGGATTCCGCGTGTAGCTCGTCCACCGTGATCGTCTTCTTCAGGTTGGGATCAAAGATGACGATATCGGCGTCGCTGCCCACGGCTACCACGCCCTTTTGGGGGTACATCCCCAAAATCTTGGCGGCGTTGGTCGAGGTGATGGCGGCGAAACGCTCCAAGGATATCCGGCCGGGCGCGACCAGCTTGGTGTAGGTCACTGGCATCCGGGTCTCGATGCCGTTGTGGCCGCCGCACAGCGTCCTGATGGTGTCGCCCGCCAGTTTCACGTTTTTGTAGGTGGTCCACTCGTCGGTGGCGGTGGTGCAGATGGGGCCGTCTACCAAACCCTGCTGGAGCGCGTCACGGTCGTCCGAATACTTGATAGCCGGGTAGGTGTGGATGGCCAAGCCATCGGGCTCTTTGTAGTCGTCGCAGGTGAACTCCAGATAGTTGTGCAGCGCCTCGCCGTAGACCGGCAGCTGGGCGGACCGGGCTTCCGCGATCGCTGCCACGCCTTCCTTGGCCGTGGTGTGGACGAAGTAAATCCCGGTCTCTGTTTTCTGGGCCAACCGGACGACCTTTCGGAACGAGATGTCCTCCGAGATGTTGTTGTGGGCCAGGTGGAGGTTCGAGCCGTGGTCGCGCCCCTCCCGCTCCAGCTTGTCCTCCATGTAGGTGACGATGTCGTCCTCTTCGGCATGGACGGCCATAATCCCGCCGTGCTTCCCCACTTCCTGGAATATGTCCCACAGGTGGCCCATGGGGACACGGGCGTGAAAGGTGGTGAATATCTTGAAGCTGGCGACCCCCGACTGGATGGCCTCTCCGATTTCGCCCAAGGTGCTGGGCGGGATGGCCCCGGCCAGGATGTAGTGGAAGGTGTAGTCGATATAGGAGTGGCCGCGGAAGATCTCCCGCCGGGTCTCTATCTGACTGGCTATGGGGTCGGCTGGCGGAACCGCGCCGGGCGTCAGGGGCAGGGCACCCGCAAAGTCTACGTAGGTGGTCACGCCTCCGAAGGCGGCGGCCCGGCTGGCGGCCTCGGGCGGCTGGGTATAAATGCCAGTATCGCCGCCCGCCCAGTAGTCTGGCACGGGGACGTTGATGTGGGCGTGGGGTTCGATACCGCCAGGGAGGACAAGCATCCCGGTGGCGTCAATCGTCTCGGCGGCTCCAACGTCGTCCAAGGCTCCCGGAGAGGCCACCGCCGCAATCTGCTCCCCTTGGATGCCAACGTCCATCAACCCCGCGCCTCCGGGCGCAACCACGGTCCCTCCCTTGATAATCAAGTCAAGCATGATTGCCTCCCGTTCGACGTATCGGTGAGCGCCAGTAGTATCGCTATCTGGGAGCGGTTATCTCTATCTCTTCGTCCAGAGTCGCCGGAATCCAAGCCCCTAGCAGCGTCTCCAGCTCCTCGCGGCACTCTTCGAGCCGATGCTCGGCGCCCTCGAACAGCACCAGCTCTTTGGGTTCCTCCGCCCAGTCGTAAATCTGCTGGGCGCAGTAGAAAGGAAGCCGGGTGTCGGCCTTCCCGTGAGCCACCAAGAGCTTGCGCGGCGCCAATTGGCCGACCATGCCCGCACCGTAGGTCTGGGGCGAGAGCGAGACCACTCCCTTGATGTGCGGGCTGGTCGCCCCGGCCGCTATTACCACAGCGCCGCCGAAGGAGTGGCCAACGACCACCACCGGGCCGTAGCCTTTCTCGTGGCAGTAGGCGGCCCCGACCAAGAGGTCGAGAACGCATTCCAGCAGGTCGTTGGGAAACCGGTAGTCGAGCCGCAGCGACGTAATGCCCTGGCCCGTTAGTTGCTCCGACAGCTTGGCGTAGGTACCCGGGCCCGGGCCGCCGAAGCCGCCGCGAGCCCCGCAGACCCAGACCACAGCCTTGTCCGCGCCGGGAGACTCGTGGATGATCCCGGCGAACTCCCCCCGGTTGGTGTGGAATTTGAGCCCCGCGCCGGTGTCGCCATCGGGCAACGGCGCGTCGGAGACCCGGAGCAAGTCGATCAGCTCGTTAACGGACTCGGGCTTCCGGTCTGAACTCATGCTAGCTCCTAGCCCAGAAAGTCGCCGAGGGCACGGTTAAAGCCTTCCGGGTTGTCTTCGAAGACCATGTGGGCCGCGTTGTCGACGTGTACCAGCTTGCCATCGGCCAAGACCTCGACCATCTTCTCGGCGGTTTCCAATCCGAGCGTATCTGTCTCCGAGCCACGCACAATCAGCGTAGGGCAGGTAACTTTCGACAACGGCTCCCACAGGTCCGGGGACGGGGCGCCCGAGTTGTTGCGTCGCTGTTCGCGGATCGCTAGGTCGTAGCGCCAGCCGATCTTACCGTTGGGCAGGGCTTTGGTGGCGTAGGTAAGACGGCGGCGAAGGACCGGCTCGGAGCAGAACCGGTTTTGCTGGTGCATGTACTGGAAGACGTCCTCGAAGGAGTCGAACTCCTCGGGAACGTTCACGATTTCCTTGGTGATCCTCGCCGAGCCGCGGGGGTCGAGGTCGGGGCCGATATCCACGATCACCAGCCCCTCCAGCATCTGGGTGTTGCGGCCAGCGAAGGCCATGCTGTTCCGGCCGCCCATGGAATGGCCGATGAGGGTGAAGGACTCGATGCCCAAGGAGTCGCAGAAGCCTTCCAAGTCGGCGACAAACGAGGTGGTGGAGTAATCTCCGCCCGGCGCCCAGTCGGTCTCGCCGCGGCCCCGCTGGTCCAAGGCGAGGATATGGTAGTCGGCGCAGAAGCGGGCCGAAACGTCGTCCCACGAGTGGGCGTGCCCACGGAGGCCGTGCAGCAGCACCAGGAGCGGCGCTCCTTCATTCCCCCAGTCGAGGTAGTGGATGTTGAGTCCGTTAGCGGTGAGCATCATGTCCCTGGGTTGCACCGACGTAGTCATACAGTCGTCTCCAGAAGGAATCAGAGTTTGACCAAGTTTAGCAACACCGGTGGGCTAAAGGAAGAGGACGGTCGACCATGCTGTCGTTCGACCGCAGCTTGGACCCCGACAGGTTGGGGGCCTCCCAATAGTGGGAACGGGAGCGCTCCCGCAGGCCGCCTCATTTGTTAGCGCTTGATGATCAGTAGGGAGAAATAGTCAAGGTCTTCGGCGGAGAGCCTACTGATGTCCTCTACGACGCGCTCGCGGGTGGTACTGGCTTGGCGAACGTAGATCGCTTTTCCGGCTAAGCCCAAGTTTTCAAGGTTGGCCAGCGCCCGAATCAGGTTGTGGTCAACCTCCATCAGCACGATGGTGTCGAAGTTGGTGATGGCTTCGCGCAGGTCGTCGATGCCGTAGACGGCCGGCAGGATCGCCAGCCGTTGACCTTGAGTGACCAACTGCACCCCGGAACTGGCCGCCGCCGCCATCACCGACGAGACCCCGGGCACCACCTCGATCGCGGCGTCCGGGATTTCCGCTCGCACACACTCCGAGAGGTGGGAGAATTCGCTGTAGAGCATCGGGTCGCCCTCGGTGACGAAGGCAACGTCCAGCCCCTCGCGCAGGCGGCTGCCAATCCGTGCGGCAGCCTCCCGCCAAGTGTCGGGCCTGACTGGCGAGTCGTCAGACGGGATGACTATGCTGAGCAATTCGGGCCCGGTCAGCAAGTCCTGCACGATGTTGAGGGCGTAGCTGGGAAGACCATTGTCCAACTGGGTGTAGCAAATCACCCTAGTTTGCTGGAGCAGCCTTTGTGCCCGTAAGGTCAACAGCTCCGGGTCGCCAGGCCCCACACCGACCCCGTAAAAGCAGCCGGATGGGGTCACTACTGCACCACAACGTTGACCAGACGGCCGGGAACGTAGACCGTCTTGGCAAGGACCTTGCCCTCGAGGTGGCTCTGGACACGCGGACTGGCCAAGGCGAGCTCTTGGGCCTCCGCCTCAGCGATTCCGGCTGGCGCCTCAATTTTGTCCCGTACTTTACCGTTCACCTGCACCACCAACGTGATCACCTCGTCGGCGGCTAGGCCCTCGTCCCAAGCCGGGAAGGACTGTTCGTGGATGCTGTATCGGTGGCCGGTCAGCTCCCAAAGTTCCTCGGTCATGTGGGGGGCCATGGGAGCGAGCATCAGCAGCAGCTTCTCCACGCTCTCCCGCCAGGTGGCGGAATCCACGGTGGAGTCGGCCCAGACCTTGTTCAGATGATTGGTCAGCTCCATCAACGACGCTATGGCCGTGTTGAACTTGAACCGGTCCAGGTCGTTGTAGCACTTACGGACGGTCTGGTGCAGAAGCCGTTTGGTGTCTCGGACAGCCGCGTCGTCAGACGAGCCTTCAACGGACTCCGGGTCGCGATTGACGATGTCCCACACGCGGTTGAGCCAGCGGGCTATGCCATTGGTGCCGACGTCGCTCCACGGGCCACCTTGGTCCCAGGGGCCGATAAACATCAGGAAGCAGCGCACCGCGTCGGCGCCCATCTGCCCGACCACGTCGTCCGGGTTAACCACGTTACCCCGGCTCTTGCTCATCTTTTCGTGGTCCTGTCCCAGGATAACGCCTTGGTTGTACAGGCGAAGGAAGGGCTCCTCGAAGTCGACCAAGCCCATGTCGTGAAGGGCCTTGATGAAGAACCGAGAGTACAGCAGGTGCATGACCGCATGCTCGGCGCCCCCGGTGTACTGGTCGACCGGCAGCCAATTCTTGGCCGCGGACGGTTCCACCGGCCCATCGTGGTAGTTGGGCGAGACGTAGCGCATCATATACCACGAAGAGTCCATAAAGGTGTCCATGGTGTCGGTCTCGCGGCGCGCCGGGCCATCACAGACTGGACAAGTGGTGTTCACGAAGCCGACGTTGGCCGCCAATGGGGACTGGCCGCTTGGGGCGAAGTCCGCATCAGAAGGAAGCAGTACCGGGAGGTCGGCTTCGGGGACCGGCGCCACGCCGCAATCGTCACAATAGACCATCGGGATCGGGGTACCCCAGTAGCGCTGACGGGAGATGAGCCAGTCGCGAATGCGGTACGATACCGCTCGCTTCCCCCAGCCGCTCTTTTCCACATCGTCGGAAATGGCCTCGACGCCCTCGTCGTTGGTCATACCGTCGTAGGGGCCGGAGTTGGTCATGAAACCGTCGCCGAGGTAGGCCTCGGCCGGTTGGCTGCCGTCCCACGTGATGGGGGCGATGACCGTGCGAATGGGCAACTGGTATTTGCGGGCAAACTCGAAGTCGCGGGAGTCGTGGGCCGGAACGCCCATCACCGCGCCGGTACCGTAGGTCATCAGAACATAGTCACTGATGAAGATGGGGACCCGCTCGTTGTTCAGCCGGTTGACCGCGTAGCTGCCGATGAAGACTCCCGATTTTTCCTTTTCGGTGGAGAGCCGATCGATCTCCGAGGTTTGACGGGCCTGCTGAACATATTCCCTGACCGCGTCCCGCCGGTCGGGAGTGGTCAACCGCTCGACCAAGGGGTGCTCCGGGGCCAGCACCACGAAGGTCACGCCAAAAATCGTGTCGATCCGAGTGGTGAAAGTGCGAATCTCCTTCTCTTCTAGGCCATGGGCCGAGATGTCGAAGCCGATTTCCACGCCCTCGCTGCGCCCGATCCAATTGTTCTGCATGGTGAGTATCCTCTCGGGCCACTCGACCAAGCCGCCAAAATCGAGGAGACGGTCTGCGTAGTCGGTGATGCGGAAGAACCATTGCTCCAGGTCGCGGCGCGTCACCACGGCGCCGCAGCGTTCGCAGTTGCCGTTGACCACCTGCTCATTGGCCAGCACGGTTTGGCAGTCGGGGCACCAGACCACCGGGGCGTTGGCCCGATAGGCCAAGCCGTGTTCGTACAGCTTCAGGAAGAACCACTGGTTCCAGCGGTAGTATTCGGGAAGACAGCAAACCACTTCGCGGTCCCAGTCGTAGATGGCCCCGATGGAACGCAGTTGGCGGCGCATGTTCTCGATGTTGTCCATCGTCCATTGGTATGGGTGAATTCCGCGGCTTATCGCAGCGTTCTCGGCGGGCAGGCCGAAGGCGTCGAAACCGATGGGGTGCAGGACGTTGTAGCCCTGCATTCGGCGGAACCGGGCGTGGCAGTCGGACGGAGCCATGGCGTACCAGTGGCCGATGTGCAGGTCGCCCGACGGATACGGGTACATGGTCATCTCGTACCACTTGGGGCGCGGGTCGTCATCCCCCACCTTGTGGAGAGCGTCCTTTTCCCATCGCGCCTGCCATTTTTGGTCGATCGCGACGGCGTCGAAGCCCAATTCAACCTGTCGGGGGCTGGTCGTCATGTAGTGTCACCTCGAATCGGTTGCGCCGTCTGATTATAGCAGTATTACCTTCGGCCCTACCCCAGCGCCGAGGGGCCAGGGCCGGATTTCGGTCGAAAGCATGGCCCGCTCTCATTGACACGGCATTTGGGCGAAACTAAACTTCGGCTGCCCAAAATAAACCCTGTGTTTTAGGACTTGGCTTTTAACCGGCGCCGTCGACCCATCGACGCTATCATCCGGTTGCCCCGCCGCAGCGAGGTCGCCCCGACCGTGGAGCAGACGGCTCCGCCGCGTCGCCCCGGGCGGTTGCTCGGCGTCTCAACGGTGCTGATCGGCGGGTTCGCCCTGCTCATCCTGATCGGCGGCGGGCTGCTGACTCTCCCGATAGCCAGCACGGAGGGCAACTATACGCCCATAGACGTCGCCTTCTTCACCTCCACCTCAGCGGTCACCGTCACCGGGCACACGGTCGTCAGCACCCCGAACTACTGGACCCCCTTCGGCCAAGCCATCATCTTCACCTTGATGTTGGTGGGCGGCCTGGGTTTCATGGTCATCAGCACGTTCCTACTATTGGTGTTGGGCCAGCGCTCCACCCTTGAAGAACGGTTGATGACCCGAGGGTTGATGCGGGACACGGTGGGGGTGGAGCAGATGCAGGGACTACGGCAGATCGGCCGCAATGTCATCCTAATGGTCCTCGCGATCTACCTAATGGGAGCCCTCATTTTCTTCTGGCAGATCGTCGGTTTGGATGGACTGGGGGCTGCCAACTCCTTCTGGTATTCATTGTTCCTATCAGTTTCATCTTTCAATAACGCAGGCTTCAACATCATCCCCGAAGACCCGGGGGGCAATGTCGCCCGGTTTCTTTCCAGCCCGGTTATCCTTCTAACCATGATCGTAATGATGGCGCTGGGTGGACTGGGTTGGGTGATGATGGTGGACGTATGGCGGCGCCGGCGCTTCTCCCGGTTCACTCTGGACACCAAGCTGGTGGTCGTAACCAGCATCGCGCTGTGGGCGTTCGGCGCCGGGGTTTTGGCCTTGGCTGAATTCAACAACGAACTGACCATGGGTCCGCTGAGTTGGGTGGACCGCGGAATCGGAATGGTGTTCCAGTCGGTCAGCGGCCGTACCGCCGGTTTCGCCATCATCGATTTCAGGCAGGTCCAAGATGCTACACGAATGACCTTCGCCGCGTTGATGTTCATCGGCGGCGCGGCCGGGTCTGTGGCCGGTGGGATCAAGGTGGTGACCTTTGCGGTGATCGTGGCGGCGGTGGTCTCGTCGCTCCGGGGGCGGGTCCACGCCGAAGCCTTCGGCCGGGAGATACCCCAACCTCAATTGCACCGGGCATTGGCGGTAGCGGCCCTTGGCGTCCTCTTCATCCTGGTGGCCATGCCAATCTTGGTCAGCATGGAGCCCGACGTACCGTTCCTGCACCTGCTGTTCGACGCTGTATCGGCCCTAGGCACCACCGGCGCTTCCACGGGAATAGTTCCCGACATGAGCCTGCCCTCCAAGACGATATTGATGGTCGCCATGTTCGTCGGAAGGCTGGGTCCGGTGTGGCTGGCCCTCTCGTTAACCCCCCGAGAAGACGAGACTGAAGTGTACCGATTTGCCCAGGAAAGGGTTAAAATAGGCTGACCTCAGCGGAGGCATGACGGTGAAAAAGCAGGTCTGTGTGATCGGACTGGGCAGGTTCGGCTCTACGGTGGCCCAGGAACTGTACCAGAGCGGTCACGATGTATTGGCCATCGACATCGACGAGGCCAAGGTCCAAGAGCAGCTGGGGCTGGCGACTTACTCCGTTCGAGCCGACGCCACCAATGAGTCCGTCCTGCGGGAATTGGACGTGCACGACTACGATGTGGCCATCGTGGGCCTGGGCAGCGACAACATCCAGACCAGCGTCTTGGTCACGGTGCTGCTAAAAAGCATGAACATACCGTTCATCGTCGCCCGGGCCGCCAACCAGCTGCACGGGTCGACGCTGGAGCGCATTGGGGCCGACCGGGTGGTTTACCCGGAAGCGGACAGCGCCCGGCGCACCGCTCACGTTGGCTTCGACACCGGTGTGATCGACTACATGCCGATCGTCACCAACTATGGCATCAGCAAAATGCGGCCACCGGAGGAGATGATCGGCCACACCCTGGAAGAGGCCGGTCTCTCGAGTACCAACGACCGCCACGGCATCTCGGTGCTGGCGATACGCCGGGGCCGCACCTCGTTCCTGCATCCCGCCGTCGACGAAGAAATCAAAGCCGGTGACGTGTTGATCGTTGCAGCCACCAACGAACACCTCGGCCGGATTTCTGACATCGTTCGGGACATCAACGGAAGCCACAGCCGCAACGAGTCTTAAGACATGCCGCTTAGCGTGAAACGCATCCTGGTAGCCGTAAGCGGCACACCTTATTGCGAGAGCACCTTTCGGTGGTCCTGCCACTTGGCGCGAGAGGCCAAGGCCGAACTCTACGCCCTCCATGTCATAGAGGTGCCGTTATCCTTCTCGCTGGAAACGGAAATACCCGAGGACACCGAGCAGGCCGAGCAAATCCTGTCGCACTTCGAGGAAGTGGCCAGGGAGGAGAAATACCGACGGCTCCAGGCCCGTTCAATCCGGGCGCGCCAGGCTGGGCCTGCCATCGTGTTGGAGGCGGTGGACCGACAGATGGATGTACTGGTCGTGGGCGTCCCCTTCAACCAGAATTTCGGCTCCTGCATCATCGGCCAAACCGCGACCTACATTCTGGACAACGCCTCCTGCCAAGTCATGTTGTGGCGCGAACCGGCGCCAGCTTCCATTTTCGCGCGAGGCTAACCCGTGCGCGTCCTGATCTATGGTTGCAGCCAGCTGACGACCGGCATTGTGCCCGGGCTCACCGAGAACAACTCCGAGATCATCGTGGTGGGCAAAGAACGCGACTGCCTGGAGAAACTCTTGGCCTTCCCCGGCGTGCAGGTCATCTGGAGCACAGAGCCAATCATGCACGACTACCTGCAGGATGCTGGCGTCAGCAGCGTCGACCTGTTCTTAGCCATGTCCACTGACGACCACGAGAACCTGCTCACCACCCAATTCGCCAAGGAGATGTTCAACGTGCCCAGGGTGGTCTGTCATTTAGCGAGCACTGAGCTTCAGCGGTTCTATTCCTCCTTGGGGCTGAACGTGGTGGGCTATTCTATAGTGCTGTTGCAAGAAGTAATCGAGGCCATCGGGACTTGGGCGGGGCGCGGATATGGGGGTGCCGCGTCGTGTTCATAGTAATCGTCGGATGCAGCGGGTCAGGTTACTACCTGTGCAAAGCCCTCATTGCTGGCGGGCATGAGGTGGTGGTGGTCGAGCGGGAACACCGGCGTTACCAGCTTTTGACCGACGAACTGGGCAGCGTCGCTTTGCTTGGAGACGGCTCACAGGAGGCCACGTTGCAGTTGGCTGGCGTCTCCCGCGCCGATGTGCTGGTGGCCCTTACTGGCGTCGACGCCACCAACATGGTGGTATGCCAAATGGCGCGGCACATTTTCAGCGTTCCCCGTACAATGGCCCTGATCAAGGACCCCAAGAACGAGGCCCTGTTCCGGGAACTGGGGATAGACGTGGTGGTCAACTCGGTGCACCTGACCCTCGCCGCATTGGAGGAGGGGGTGCCCGGGCGCCCGTTGGTCCACCTGATGAACCTCCGGGTACCCGGCCTGGAACTGGTCAGCGTTTCCGTTCCCGAGGACGCCAATGTCGTGGGGAAGCGCCTTGGGGAAGTGGAGCTTCCTCCGAACAGCTTCATATCCCTGGTGGTGAAGAAAGGCCAAGCGGAATTGCCTGACAACCGATCGATCGTCGAGGCCGACGACGAATTGGTCGCCGTGACTTCCACTGGCGACGAACACGTTCTTTACGACATCTTGACCGGAGTTTAGTGTGCCCCAGCAGATTGCCTTTCTCGGCCCCGTCGGCACCTACACGGAAGAAGCGGCCCTCCTGTACGACCGCGAGGCCCTGTTGGTCCCGTACCCCAGCATCACGTCGGTGGGCATGGCGGTTGCCGCCGGAGAGACCGAGCGGGGTGTGGTGCCCATCGAAAACAGCCTGGAAGGTTCGGTCAACTTCACCCTGGACCTGCTGATCGGCGAACCGTCAATCTTTATCCAGAACGAGGTGGTGGTGCCCATCGAGCACTACTTGATGGGTAAATCAGGCACCCAATTGGAGCAGGTGCAGGTGGTCTATTCCCATCCCCAAGCACTGGCCCAATGCCGGGAGTACCTGGAGCGAAATTTCCCCAGCGCCCAACAGATGGCGTCGCTCAGCACGGCTCTCGCCGTTTCCGACGCCCAGAACAGCCCGGTGCCAGCGGTGGCGATCGCCCCGAAGCGGGCGGCGGAGCTAAACCAAGCAGAGATCATGGCCGAGGGAATTCAGGACGTGGCGGCCAATGTGACACGGTTCGCCGTCTTGGCGAAAACCGACCACACTCCAACGGGGCGAGACAAAACCTCAATGTGCTTCAGCTTCGGCGATAGAGACGAGCCCGGACAGCTCTGGCGGGTCATGGGAGAATTCGCCAGCCGAAACATCAACCTCGGAAAGATCGAGTCCCGGCCCACTCGCCGTTCGCTGGGACAGTACATCTTCTGGATCGATTGTGACGGCCATCGGGAAGATGCGGGGATGCGGGCTGCCATCGAGGAGATATCCCGGCGGGTGACCACCCTACGGGTGATGGGCTCGTACCCACGCTGGGTTTGAAGGGTCTGGGTCATCTTTATAGCGGACTAACACTGCCCCCGCGGCTGTCTGGCCACCGGAAAGGGCATCGGCCCTCTAGTCACTTGCCGCGTCCCCCGCACACCACCGCACCAACCCAACGCCGGGTCCGCGAATAGAGGGCCGCCCTCAATAGAGCGTGGCGCCGAAGCAGGCGCCTCGAGGTTTGTCTAAGACGTTTTTTAAACTATCTCAGGATTATAGTCAGCAATTTAACTTATGTCAACATGCACAAATCAGAGAAACCCTCGCTACCAAAGCCCTTCGTAGATAACCACGCCTTGGTTCTCGAATACCTTCCTCGACAGCCCTGATTTTCCCATTTCCTTGAACTTGTTTAAGCCTTCGCCGTCGTAATAGATTCGTTCCAGGTCCCCGACCACGACGTAGCTGACCTCGTACTGACGCAGCAGGTCGATCGCCCGGTCCGAGTCACTCGTTTCATAGATCTCCCGAACGTGTCTGGCACGGTCGTGGATGGCGAAGGCATAGGCCTCGCGCTGCTGTATTTGGTGCCACGGCCAGCCAAGCACGGTGGGAAGGCCGGTGTAGATGGAGATACGGCCTCCCCAGTGGTATTGGTCGGCGTGGGCTTCCAATATCACTGGCGAGCCCTGGACATGGTCCTGCAACCATCGCACCGCTTCCTGGTCCCAGACCAGTTGGAACGGCTCGTCCCTCTCCCAATGCCAAGCCGCCGTCATGTAGGCTGTCCCATCCAGTGTCCTCGGCAATTCGGCGAACCTGCTGGCGAGACGGTCCTTCGTTCCCAAGGCGGTGTAGATGAACGACGATCCGAGCAAGGCAAACAACAGGCCCACCCAGGCAACGGTACCCCAATTCCAACGGCCCTCGAGAAAGCCGGCGCGGGCCAGGTACCAGAGCATGTAGGCGGCGGCCAAGCTCATCAGCACCCATACTTCCAGGTAATACTTGAAAAGCGTATTCATCCGCCCGACGTCGCCCTCGACCGCCACGAAATCAACCCCAACGCTGATGAGCAGCGCCATGCTCAAGAGCAATAGAGGCGTGACCGCAAAGCCGCGGTCGGAATCGTCGAACGAGAGCGTCTCCCAGACCGCCAGTAAAGCAAGCGCCAATATCACCACGAGCAGCGCGGCGGTCCAGTAGCCAACGGCAGCCAGAAAAACCGCGACCAATATCGCGAGACCTACCGCCCGCCTCAACCATTTGGTCTCCCCGTCAAGCACGGTCCGGTCGAACAAGCTCCGCGCCAACTTCGCCACCGTCCATCGCGACTCGTGAACGAGGAAACTTACGCCAATGAACAAGAACAGGCCGTGGATGCCCAGGTAGCGGTCAAGCGGCGTCCGCCACCGGGAAACGTCGAGCCCGTTATTGAAGGTCTCGTAGCTAAGGTGAAAGGGCAGAAATGCCAGCAGACTGATTGCGAATACGGCTGCTCCCGCGCCCACAAGCCAGAACAAGTTCCTTGGGAATGGCCGGGTGGACGACGACCAAGCCGCGAGGGCCAAGAGACCCAACACCAATAGGCAGTACGAAGGGTAGTCCCAACTGTTGATCACCCACAGGGAGCCTAGTCCCAGAGCCAGAGCGACCGTAACCACCACGGTCCAGACCGTCCCGGAGTTGCGAAGACCGGCCACCAGACCCAGACCCAACCCGATGACCAGCAGGGTGAAGGGTATCACCATCATGTGGGCGTGAAGGTCGGCGAACAAAAAGGTGAAGAAGGGGAACTCGGTTATGTGATGACCCTGCCCGGCCAGGCCGTCAAGCGGCTCGGGCACCCAGAAGGCGGCAGGCGAGGGGTCAAAGTTGTCCATCACCGGTATCATCCGGCTACTGCGCCAGAAGTCGAACCCGTCCCAGCCGCCGTGCCAGAGACGTTGGACAACTTGCACCATGCCGTCGAGGTTGCCAATCACCACGATAAACAGCCCAGCCGTGAGCCCGCAAGCGACCGGACTGAAGAGCCAGGAGCGCCAGTTGGCTCGCCGGACTCGCAACCAGTGGAGCACGGGCGAGAACCATTCCTCGTCGAAGTGTCGGCGAACGATCCGGGGCGGCACGGCCAGCCCGAGGGTCGTCCCTCGCCGGACTCCTTCGGCGAGGTTGTAGGCCAAGGAGAAGGCCCCGGTGACAGTTAGGGCGAAGAACATCGGCACAGCCAGGTTGAACGCGGTGGCGGGCGCCATACTCGTAACGCGGGCCAATCCGGAGACTATCCAGTAGCCCCAGTAGTAATAATTCAGCAGGCCGCCGGAGAACCAAGGGTCGTAGGGAGGCAGGGTCGTGGAGCGGAATACCGCGGTCAGGTAGGCCAGCTCCATCGGTTTCTCGCCCCCGCGCCATGGATGCCAGAGGTCAGGGTTGGCGTAGCGGACCAGCACGAAGGCCAAGAAAGCCACCACGAACAGCGCTTCCACCCCCAAGAGCAACCGCCACCGCTCCTTGAGAAACTCCCAGATTTCCCGGTGATGGAAATACAGGACCACGCCCGAGGCGGCGGCAGTTGCGGTCATGCCAAGGTAGACCGCTAGCCGAGACCAGTCCAACCAACCCGAAGACACCAGTACCCATGCTACGTAGAACACGGCCAACAAGCCCAATAACCTAGCAAGCACTATTCCCCGGTCGGGCAACGGCCGGAAAACGTATAGGGCCAAGGGCAAAGCCAGCAGCCAGATTACTTCGACCACGAGGAGCCACGCCAAGACCGGGTACCTGCTGGTCCAGCCGTCACGATCCACTAGCTCGCTGTAGGTGCCGCCATCGCGTTGCTTTCGCCGGTCTTCGTCGGACAGCATCAAACCTGGTTCTCTCCCGGCAGACCGGACTCCGTCGGTTGGCCGGGGGACGAGGAGTTCCCGCAGTCGGGCTTCGCTGAGACGGTCGGCGTTCCGGAAGATGAGAACGCGGGGGTGGTCATAGCCCACCACATTGTCATCGGCGTAACCCAGTTGCAGGGTGAACCTGGGGGCCGGATTCCCGACCTCCGGCGTCACTGGCGGCAACCCGGCACGGGGAAGGGCATCGTCTCGGAAAGCGACGCCAGCCAGTTGCGGGTACGACGTGAATTCCCGGTGCAGCCGGTAGCCCAGCTCTCCTGAGAACAGGTTCTGGTAGTAGGCGTTGCTCAGCGGGAACCGCTCGGGGTCGCGGGCGGCGCTGGCGTAGGGTCGGGCGCTGTAGAAGAGCAGGTATTCGGCCTCGGCCAAGTGAGTGGCCAGTTCCTCCATCTTGGCTGGGGTATCGGTGTCGTAGAGCGGGAACTGCCAGTCGTCATAGCGGTAGAAACCGGGAATGAACTCGTCCCAATGGTTGTCGTGGACGACCTTCGTGCCCGATGGCGCCTCTTGGACCATCCATTGCGCCGCGGAAATAGCCGGGTGGTCGTTGGCGTACACCCGCTGAAAGGCAAGGGAATAGAAGGCAGTGCCCGCAACCACCAAGACGATAGTCCCTATCGCGAACGCGGGCAGATAGCGGGCGATGTGGCGGCCGGTGTCCGACAGATAGCCAGCCACAGCGCGGCAATAATCGACCTCCCAAAGGAGCATTCGGGCTCCAAGCAACACCATCACTGGCATCAACGGGAAAAGGTAACGTAGGAACCGGACCTCGAAACTCTCCAGGAACAGCAGGCTCGGCACCACCCAGGCCAGCAGCAGCAAATCGGCCCGCCGAGTCTGGCCGCCGATTGCGGCCAGCACGATTGTGAATGGAATGGCCACCCAGGCGACGATTCCCAGGGGAAGACCCAGCCCCCAGATGGTCGTTTGCCGAATTTGGTAGACGAAGGCGGGCGTGTCCACGTATTGGACGGTGAACGGCCAAAGCCCAGCATTGTTGGCCATCCGGGTCTGGGCGGCCACATCGTCTATGAACGAGCCGAAATCTAAGAACGCGTACGGCGAGCTGAAGAAGAACACGACCACGGCTACCGACGCGGCTACCGCGGCGTGGCCCGCTGCCCGCTGGACAATCTCCGGTGTGATGCTGGTCCATCCTCCGTCCGCCTCCTCCCGCATCCAATACCAATAGGCCAGGGCCAACGGCAACACCAACGGAAGCACGTTCACCTTGGGGGCAAGGGCGAGACCGAGCATCAGCCCCAGGAGCGCCGAATCGCGGAGCCGCCGGTGTTCCATCAGCCGCAGCATGGCCCAAAGGCTGGCCAAGGTGAACAGTACGGTGAACGGCTCGGGGCGGTAGAAGTGGCTGTGCTGGACGTGAATAACGGCGATGGCGGTCAGACCCGCCGCCAGCAGCCCCACACCCTGACCATACAAACGCCGGCCCAAGACGAACACCAGCAGCACGGTTCCAACGTCGGCCAATGCGGCCAGCGGCCGGGCGATGTAACGCATCTCCAAGGGGTTGAGATCGGTGAACAGCTCGGCCACCGACCGGAAGAAGACCAGAACGTAGATGAGGATGCTGCCCAAGGGGAACCAGTGGGGGTTCAGGGGACTACTTTCGGCGTCGAAGGCAGTGCCGAGGCCAGGGAGCCCGGGGTCGGCCTGGGGTTGGTCAGCCAGGTAGCCGCATTGCTCGTGGCCGGGGGCCTCGGTCAGCAGGTCATACATGCACCCGGAGCGCATATAGATGTCGCGCTCGTCGGGGTGAAAGCCGAAACCTTGGTCCCAGTCGACCCCGTGCAAGCGGAGGCCAAGGGCAACAACAAGGATGGCCGCCAACATGAAGTGCGGCCATCCGGTGATGCCGTTGAAACTCAGATAGCGGAAAAAGGAGCCGAACGTGGCCGTTTAGATGCCCTTCTCGCTCATCATGGCGGCTAGGTCGGCGGTACGACAGGAGTAGCCCCACTCGTTGTCGTACCAGCCCATGATCTTCACCATGCGATCGGCCATTACGATGGTGGACAGGGCGTCGAAGATACAGCTGTGCGGGTTGCCCCGGAAGTCCGAGCTGACCAACGGCTCGTCGCAGTATTCCAGGATACCCTTGAGATTGGTCTCGGCGGCCTGCTGGAACGCCGCGTTCACGTCGGCGACCGACACGTCGTGGGCGATCATCGCGGTGAAATCAGTGATGGAGCCGGTGGAGGTGGGCACCCGGAAGGCCATGCCGTGCAGCTTGCCGTTCAGCTCGGGAAGCACCAAGCCCACGGCCCGGGCCGCGCCGGTGCTGGTGGGTATGATGTTCATCGCCGCCGCCCGGGCCCGGCGGAGGTCGCCGTGGCGCTGGTCCAAGATGGCTTGGTCGTTGGTGTAGGAGTGGATCGTCGACATCAGGCCGTGCTCGATCACGAACTGGTCGTGAAGCACCTTCACCATTGGGGCGAAGCAGTTGGTGGTGCAGGAAGCGTTGGAGATTATGTTGTGTTTTTCGGCGTCGTACAGATGGTCGTTAACGCCCAGCACCATCGTCAAGTCTTCGCCGCGAGCAGGGGCGGAGATGATTACCTTCTTAGCCCCACCCTTCATGTGCCCGGCCGCCTTGTCGGCGTCGGTGAATATCCCGGTGGACTCGACGACCATGTCCACTCCCATCTCGCCCCAAGGGATGTTGGACGGGTCGCGCTCGGAGAACACCTTGATGCTGCGGCCATCAACGATCAGGTCGCCGTCTTGGGCCTCGACCTTGCCCGGATAGCCGCCGTAGTTAGTGTCGTACTTGAGCAGGTGAGCGTTGGTCTCGGCGTCGGTGAGGTCGTTGATCGCCGCCACTTCAACCTTCCCCGCATTCCTCTCCTCATTGGCCCGCAACACCAATCTGCCGATGCGGCCGAAGCCGTTAATCCCGATGCGAGTAACCATGCTCCACCTCTGTCGTTTCGGTTTTGACGAGCGGCCCCACACCACGAGGAGATAGGGCCGATATGGTTATGTCGTTTCGCCGGACTATGATACCAGATAGTCGAAGGCAGTCGCGCCAGAGTAAACAGCTTCAGGCCCCAGTTCAGCTTCGATGCGAAGGAGCCGGTTGTACTTGGCGACCCGTTCCGACCGGGCCGGGGCTCCGGTCTTAATCTGGCGCACGTCCCACCCGACCGCGAGGTCGGCGATGGTCGTATCCTCGGTCTCCCCGGACCGATGGCTCATCACCGCGCCCCAACCGGCATCGCGGGCCGTCCGGAAGGCGACGAAAGTCTCGGTGAGGGTGCCTATCTGGTTGGGCTTGAGCAGAACCGCGTTGCTGGCCCGCTCGGCTATTCCGCGATTGATTCGAGTGATATTCGTTACCAGCAGGTCGTCGCCCACCAGCTGCACCGAGCCGCCCAAGCGACGACGCATCTCTATCCAGCCTTCCCAGTCGTCTTCGAAGAGCCCGTCCTCGATGCTGATGATGGGGTATTGGCCCGCCCAATTCTCGTAGAGACCGATTAGCTCCCCGGAGTCCAGCGTGGTGCCCTCCCGCTCCAGCACGTATCTGCCTTGCCCCTCGTCGAACAGTTCGGTGGCCGCGACGTCCAGTCCCAGGTAAACATCCTTCCCGGGAGTGTAGCCCGCCATCTCTACCGCGCGGAGCACCAATTCCAGAGCGTCCCTGTTGGAGGGCAAGGAAGGCGCGAACCCTCCCTCGTCGCCAACGTTTAGGTTGTGATTGTTGGCGCGCAACAGGGCGCGCAGGGCCTGGTAAATCTCCACCCCGGCGCGAAGGGCGTCCGAAAAGGTGGCCACGCCCACCGGCAGCACCATGAATTCCTGGATGTCGGCAGAGTTGGAGGCGTGGCGGCCACCGTTCAAAATGTTGAACATCGGCACGGGTAGGGAAACTCGGCCCCCGGTGGACAGGTACCGCCAGAGAGAGCCTTCGCTTTGGCTCACGGCGGCGGCGCGGGCGACGGCCAGTGACGCGGCGAGAATGGCGTTGGCCCCGAGGTTGCTCTTATCGTGGGTGCCGTCCAACTCGATCAGGCCTTGGTCGATGGCGGCTTGGTTGAGGGGAGAACGGCCCGCCAGCCAGGGGCCAATGGTCCGGTTGACGTTGGCAACCGCCTGCAGGACCCCGCCACCGTTGAAGCGGGCGGGGTTCCGGTCTCGCAGTTCCAGCGCCTCGTGACTTCCGGTGCTGGCGCCCGACGGGACCAGCGCGACGGCGGCGCTGCCGTCACTCAATCGGACTTCGGCCTCGACGGTCGGGTTGCCCCGGGAATCGATGGCCTCGCGGCCGGTCACCGACGCAATGGTCACTCCGCCGGTAGGGGTGCTCACGAGGCCGCCAAGGCCTTCAAGCGAGCCGAACCAACGGCAACCGCCTTTTCGACCGCGTCGGCGGGACTGTCGGCCTGAATGATCGCGCCGGAAACCTCTTGGCCTTCGCCGGACATGGTCAACGGCCAACTTTTCAGGCCAACAACGGGCACGCCATCAGCCAAGGCGTGGCTGATCTCGGACAGGGTGCCGAAGGCCCCGCCGACCGCGATACAAGCCGCCCCGGTGTGCACCACGATCACGTTCCGGGCATAGCCCATCGTGGTAACTATTGGGATGTCCACGTAGTGGTTGGCGTCGGCCGAAGCCCGGCCCGGCAGGATGCCGACGGTGGTGCCGCCCTCGGCTTTGGCCCCGCGGCACACTGCTTCCATCACACCGGAGAGACCGCCGCACACGACCGTTATTCCCCGGCGGGCCAGTTCGCGGCCCACCTCCTCGGCGAGGTCAAGGTGTTCTTGCAGTGGCGGCCTGCTGCTTCCAATAACTGAAATAATCATCTTCGATTGCTCTCCCGTCCCCTAAGGTAGAATCGCCCGGCTCGCGGCATCGATGGTATCCAGCAATGGGGAGGGGTAAACGCCGATCCAGAACACGGCCAGAAGGCACGCCCCCAAGACGGCGATGATGGTGATCGAGGGCCGCTGGCCGAGGGCGGGATAGGTCTCGATCAAGGCGGCTCCAGGGCGCGGCGCAGGGCCTTCGTGTTCCTCTTCCTCTTCGTGTTCTTCGAAGCCGTAGCCGTGACCGTAAGCCCGGTCGCCCTCGGCCGGCTCTATGTACATCTGCCGAATGACCTGCAGATAGTAGTAGAGGGACACCAAGCTGGCAAAAACGGCTAGGCCCGCCAGCCACAGGAACCCTTGGTCGGCCACGGCGGTGAACAGGTAGAACTTCATGGCGAAACCGGCGAAGATGGGCAGCCCGGCCAGCGAGAACATGCCGATGCCAATGGAAGCCGCCAAGAAGGGCTGCGTCCCTCCCAAGCCCGCGAGGTCGCTCATCATCTCCTTACCGGTCATGTTGAAGAAGGAAATCAACCCGCCGAACACAACGAAGTTGGTGACCGAGTACCCAACCAAGTAGAGCATTACTCCATTGGAGGGCAGGTTGGAGTCGAGCGACAGCGCGGCCACTCCCGCCAAAATGAACCCGCTGTGGCCAATGCTGGAGTATGCCAGCAGACGCTTCAGGTTTCGCTGGGCCAAGGCCACCAGGTTGCCCACGATCATGGTCACGGCGGCCAGCACCGCTAGGATCATCTGCCACTGGTCCCAGCGGTCGGCGGCGGGCACGAAACCTTCGGCCGCCAGACGCAACAGCAGGGCGAAGGCGGCGGCCTTGGAGCCGATGGAGAGATATGCGGTGATGGGGTATGGCGCGCCCTCGTAGACATCGGGCGCCCACATGTGGAAGGGCACGGCGGCGACCTTGAAGCCCAGCCCAACCAGGATCAGGGCCACGCCAACCCACAGGGCGGGGCTGACCTCCGAGGCGGTGGCCAGTCCGGCGGCGATGGCTTCGAACTTGGTGACGCCCAGGGTGCTGTAGACCATGCTGACCCCGTAGAGCAGCACCGCCGAAGAAAACGCACCGATAATGATGTACTTCAGCCCGCCCTCGTTGGACTTAGCATTGTCCCGGGCGTAGGCGGCCAACACGTAGAGGCTGAAGCTCAGCAACTCCAATGCAATATAAGCGGTGAGCAGCTCCCGTGATTGGGCCATCAGGTTCATTCCCAGCACCGAAAACAGCAAGATGCCGTAGAACTCGCCCTTGTGGTCCAAGCGGGCTTCGACGAAGTCCATGGAGCTAAGGATGATGAAGACCCCAATGCCCATGAATAGCACCTTGAAGAATAGGGCGAAGTCGTCGACGGCCAAGAGGCCGTTGTACAGGGACTCCTCCTCTCCCCAAAGCATGATCACCGACACGGCGATCAGCGCCAGCAGGCCTGCGATCGACAGCCACGCTAGGTACTGCTTGCGACCTTCGGGCAGCACCAAGTCCACCGCGAATACGATAAACGCCAAGCCCGCGAGAGCAAACTCAGGCGTCAGCAGATCGAGGTTGGCGGTCAGCGACACAGCAGTCTAGACTCCCGGAATGGTGTTGACGCCCACGTTGATGACACGCATCAACGGGTCAGGCCACACACCCACGAATATGATCACCAACACGAACGCACCACCCACGGACTTTTCGATCACGCTGGCGTCGGACAGCCCAGACCAGCGGACGTCCGGTTCGCCATAAAAGGTGCGGGCCAGCAGGCGCAGAATATAGACGGCGGTTATGGCCGCGCCGATCACCCCCAACACTGCCAGTGGCAGGTAGGTGCGGAACGCGCCGGTAAACACCATGAACTCGGCGATGAAGCCGCTCATGCCAGGCAGCCCCAGGGAACACAACCCGGCGATGACGAACATGAAACTGGTCACGCCCATGCGTCCGGCCAACCCGTTGAGCACGTTAATGTCGCGGATATGGGTGCGGTCATAGATCGCGCCCACCAAGGCGAACATGAGGGCCGTCATGATCCCGTGGGAGAACATCTGCAGCACCGCGCCACCCATGCCGATGCGGTCCAAGGTGCCGATGCCCATCAGCACGTAGCCCATATGGCTCACGCTGGAGTAGCCGATGATGTACTTCAGGTCCTGTTGCGACAGGGCGGAGACGGCACCGTAGAGCACGTTAACCGTTCCGAGGCCGATCAGCACCGGCATCCAGTTCTCCGCCCCCTCGGGCATCAGGAAAATACCGACGCGGATGATGCCGTAGGCGCCCAGCTTCATCAGCACCCCGGCATGAAGCATGCTCACCGCCGTGGGGGCGGCCACGTGTCCGTCGGGCGACCAAGTGTGGAAGGGCCAGAGACCGGCCAAGACGCCGAAACCGACCATGAACAGTGGGAACACGAGCGTCTGGAACGTGGGATCGAACTCGCCCCGCAGGGCCAACTGCTCCAACCGTTCTAGATCGAAGGTGCCCGATCCCAGGCTGGATGCCTCGGCGTATACCGCGAGGATTCCCACCCAGACCAATACGCTGCCCGCCACCAAGAAGAGAATCAGCTTCATCGCGCCGTACTCTTTGGTGCGCAGGAAGTTGCCGAAGTTGGTGCTGCTGCCCCAGACCCCGATCAGCAGGTACATGGGCAGCACGGCCAGTTCGTAGAAGAAGAACAGGAAGAAAAGGTCTCGGACCGCGAACACACCGTAGACCCCGGCGGCCAAGGCCAGCAGCAACACGAAGAACTCGCGGTTGCGGTACTCGATGTTCCGCGAGATGAGCACCCCGCCCATCAGCACCAGCCCGTTCAACATCACCAAGGGGGCGGAGATGCCGTCGATGGCTAGCGACAGGCGGATGTCCAGAGGCGCGGGGAGCCAGCTGTAGGCGCGAGCGAACTGGAAGCCTCCCGCGTCGTAGTCGTAGCGGGCGAAGATCACCACGGAAAGGAGCAGCGAGAGCACGCCGACGAATACGGCGAAATACCAGGTGTCTCGGGGCCGGTCTCCGGGCATGAACATCATCAGGCCGGAGCCCGCCAGGGGCACCAGTATCAGCAGAAGCAGCGCTACTTGATCGAAGTTTGCCACGCTCGACCTAAACCGTCCTCAGCCACCAGAAGATACCCAGTCCGACCACGCCCAGCACCATGGCCAAGGCGTAGCTATAGAGGTGCCCGGTCACGTGGAGCCTCAGGGTGATGCCAGCCCTACGGACCACATCGGCGGGCCCATTCACTCCTATGTCGTTGACGATGGCCCGGTCGAAGAAGCCGATGAAGCCGGAGAAGACCAACACCACCCGGTCGACGACCCACTGGTACACCTCGTCGAAGTAATACTTGTTCTCGACTACCCGCAGCAAGAGGGCGAGTCTCCGCTTCATCTGGTCCAAGGAGATGCTGCCGCGAACATAGATGAGGTAGGCGCCGATGAATGCGCCTACGGCCATCACTGCCGAGAGAATTCCCAGCCACCAAGTGAAGTGGAAGCCGTGACCCTCATGGTAGAAGACGAACTTGCCGAAGCCGTCGAAGCCGCCGGGCCAATTCCAACTGATGAGGCCGAACCCGGCGGCCAGCACCGCCAGCAGCACCAGCGGCCCGGCCATGGAGAGGGGAGCGTCATGGACGTCCTCCAGCCCGTCTCCAAGCCGTCCGAAGAAGGTCGCGAACAGCAAACGTCCCATGTACAGCGCGCTAAGCAGGGCCGTGATTAGGGCGAATACTATGAAGACGACGTTCCGGTTGTCGTTCACCGCCGCCAGGACTTCGTCCTTGCTCCAGAAGCCGGCCAGTATCGGTACGCCGCCCAGCGACAACGCTCCGACCGCGAAGACGAAAGTGGTCAGCGGCATCACCTTCCGCAGTCCGCCCAACTCGGAGAGTTCCTGCTTCTCCGTGCTGTGGATCACACTGCCGGCACCCAAGAACAGGAGGGCCTTGGCAAAGCCATGGGCCAGTAAGTGGAACACTGCGGCGGTATAGCCGAACGCGCCCAAGGACAGCATCATCAATCCCAGATGGCTCACCGTGGAGTAGGCGAGGATGCGTTTAATATCGGTCGCCACCAGTGCGATGGTCGAAGTCATCAGCGCCGTTACCAAGCCGACGATAGCGACGACGAGCAGAGGGACGGCATCGTAGGCCTCGAAGAGGGGGAAGGACCGGGCTACCAAGAAGACGCCAGCAACCACCATGGTCGCGGCGTGTATCAGAGCGCTGACTGGAGTGGGACCCTCCATCGCGTCGGGCAGCCAAACGTGGAAGGGCACCTGGGCCGACTTGCCCATCGCGCCCAAAAACAGCAGCAAGGCGGCGGCGATGGTAACACCCTCGCTAATAGCGCCAGTCTGCACCGCCTCGAAGGCCTCCAGCATGCTGAAGCTGCCAACTTCGTGCCACAGCAACAGGATGCCGATCAACAGACCAACGTCGCCGATGCGGGTAACGATAAACGCCTTTTTTGCCGCCTCTCTCGCCGAGGGGCGTTCGTGCCAGAAGCCGATGAGGAGATAGGAGCAGACGCCCACCAGTTCCCAGGCGACGTAGAGCAGTAGGAAGCTGTCGGCCACGATGATGGTCAGCATCGAGGCCGCGAAAAGCGCATGTACCGCGAAGTACCAGCCGAACCTCGGGTCTCCGCGCATATAACCCAGGGAGTAGACCTGGACCATCAACGCCACGAAGGTCACCAGTCCCAACATGGCGATGGTCAGCGGGTCGACGATGATGCCCCAACTGAGGCTAACGCTGTCGCTGAGCCCTGGCAACCCGGCATTGAACCAGCCGCGCTCGTAATTGCAGGTCAACGCCTCGGTGCTGTGGCTGGTGAAGCAGCCTTCAGTGGCCGACGAGGCACCCATCCAGCCAAGCAGGACGAACCAGAAGACAACGAATCCGCCAGCGATGGCCGCGATGGAGACGACCGCGCCCTTGCCGGGCAGCCACCGGCCCAAAAACAATATGACCGGCGCGGCGGCAAAACTGAAGACCGGTATGAGCCAGGCCCATTCCATTATCGGTCTGCCTCTACCATTTCATCAGGTCCACTTCGTCCACGTTTACCGTGGAGCGGTTTCGGAATATGCGAAGGACGATCGCCAAGGCCAAACCAACCTCGGCGGCGGCAACGGTGATGACAAAGATCGCGATGAGCTGACCATCGAACCTGGCGAAGTTGCCGATTCCCTCCAGGTGGGAAGAGGCGGCGATCAGATTGATATTCACCGCGTTCAGCATCAGCTCGATGGACATCAGTATCAGGACCGCGCTCCGGCGGGCCAGAACGCCGTAGAGCCCAATGACAAAAAGGGCGGCGCTGAGAAGTTGGAACCAGGCCAGGTCCACCAAGGTCTAGCTCTCTCCAGGCCCGGAGCGGGCGATGATGATCGCGCCGATCAGGGCCACCAGCAGTACCAACGAGGCGATCTCGAAGGGCACGGCCCAGGTGGTGAATAGAGATTGGGCGATGCCGGTAAAGGGAGCGTTCTGGGCTTCGGTGCTTTCCACCGAGTTGATCAGGAAGGCCGGCACCAGAACGCCCAGCAACGCCAGGGATGCGATGGCGGCCAAGGGCCATTGCTTGTTGGCGGAGGTGCGCGGGTAATCGGCGCCGCGAGTGAGCATAATGGCAAAGACCAGGACTATGATGATGGCGCCGCCGTAGATCAGCACCTGCACCAGCGCCAAGAACTCGGCATAGAGCACCAAGTAGAGCCCGGCCACCGCCACCAGCGACACCAAGAGCGCTAGGGCGGCATGGACAACGTTTCGGGAGACTACCACGGCCAAGCCGCCACCCAGCGTGAAAACAGCCAGCAGGATAAACAGGAACAGGGGCATCTACGTATCCAAAATTTAAGCCACCTGGCGGCGGCTCTCTTGGGGTCCCCGTAGCAAAGCAGTGCAGGCAGGGGTCACTTGGCCCATCACCGCCTGCCCAGGAGTCTTCGAAGGAATCCGAATGGCCCGCCGCCGCTCCTGGAAGCGCGCCGCTGCAGGTGCCGGTTGACGCAGGCGACGCAAGTACAGGCGGGCGGGTGCTTCTTCGACATGTTCAGGAAGCGTTCGTCTTCTCTGGAAGGCATCTCGAAACCACAACGGGAGCTGGCTATGAACCCTCGGTGTTGGCCGCCGCAGCGGATGCGGCGGGCCGGGCTTTCTTGGTGGGCGGCACCCAGTCGGTGTCCTTCTGGTGCTTGAAGCCCAGCTCCAATAGCGCCGGTAGATTCATCCGGTCGCCGTTTCGGTTGAAGGTGCTCATCTCGTGTTCGTGAGACATCACGATGGCATCGAAGTTACACACATCGACGCAAATTCCGCATAGTATACAGCGGTTCAGATTTATCTCGAAGCTCTCTACGATCTTCCTGCGAGTGCTTTTGCCCTCGGCTTGGAGAGGGTTGTCCTGCATTGTGGATGACATGCATTGGGTGGGGCATTGGCGGATGCAGACCATGCAACTGGTGCAATAGGGCTCACCCACCTCTTCGTCCCAGGTCAACGCCGGGAAACCCATGAACCGGTCCTGCACCGGCGTGGGGGCTTCCTCGCGCTTGAAGATATTGCCGGTGGCCGGATACTGCCGGGTTACCGGCTCTCGCAGCCCCTTGGCCGACGACACCAGGGTCAAGAGCATACCCTTGATACTGTTGAGCATTAGCTCCCTCCAGACCGGTTGGCAGCCCGCCGGGCTTGTAGCGCCTCTTGGCGGGCCCGGACCTCGGCGACGCGGTAGGCCGGACCGGTCATGCGGCGGTAGATTGCGTAACCCACAACGGCCAGCCCGGCGCACGACATCAGGGTCAACGACCAAGCGGGCCAGCCATAGAATAAGTAGATCGCGGTCATAACCACGGTAAGGAACGACAACGGCACGATCACCTTCCAAGCAAAGGCCATGAGCTGATCGATGCGCAGGCGCGGGAAGGTGCCGCGTATCCAGAAGATAACCATGACCACCAAGTACACCTTGAACAGGAACCAAACAATCTCCGCCCAGCCCTCCAGTCCCGGGCCGGCCCAGCCGCCGAAGAACAAGATGACCGTAAGGGCGGCGACGGCGAAGGTGTTGATGTATTCGGCCAGAAAGAATAGCGACCAGTGGGCGCCGCTGTATTCGACGAACGGTCCGCCAACGATTTCGGACTCCGCGAAGTAGATGTCGAAGGGCGTCCGGCCCACCTCGGCCAAACCGGCCACGAAGAAGACCACCATCCCCAACGGCTGCACCAGCACGAAGGGGTAGCTGCCCTGCTGAGCTACGATCTCCCGCAGGTCCAGCGATTGGGCCAGCATAGCGACCGAAACGGCAACCATGATAATGGGTATCTCGTAGCTAACAAGTTGGGCCGCTGCCCGAAGGCCGCCTAGGGTGCCGTACTTGTTAGCGGAACCCCACCCAGCCAGCACCAGTCCAAGGATACCGATCACCGAGAAGGCGATGATGTAGAAGAGGCCCAATTCCAGATTCTTCACCACCGCGTTGTGTGCGCCGGGGATGGTGACCCAGATCATGAAGGCCGAGAGCATCACGATCAACGGAGCGCCCCAGAAGATTGCCTTCTCCGACGAAGCCGGGATGATGTCTTCTTTCAGGATCAGCTTGAGGGCGTCGGCCACCGGTTGGAGCAGACCCATGGGACCGGTCCGCGTGGGACCGAGTCGCCGTTGGAGGCGTCCCAGCGCCTTGCGCTCCAGCCAGACCATGGAGAGCACAACCACGGACAGGGCGGTGAACATGACGAACAGGGCCAACACGATCCATGCGAATTCGGCGGCGGCAATGGCGAGGGGCGCCACGGTGGGCATTAGCGGTCGACCTCGCCCATCACAATGTCCAACGAGCCCAGGATTACCACCGCGTCGGCCACCCAGGCGTCGATCACCATCGCCCGGATGGCGGAAAGGTTGCAGAAGGACGGTGGGCGCACTTTCAGCCGGTAGGGACGGTCGGTGCCGTCGCTGATCAGGTAAACGCCAATCTCGCCGCGCGGGTTCTCGGCCCGCACGTACACCTCGCCCTCGGGGGGCCGGATCAGGCGGCGGCCCAGCGGGGAGACCACGTTGCCTTCGGGCAGCTGCTCCAAGGCTTGCTCAACGATCCGCAGGGACTCGTACATTTCTTGCACACGCAGGTAGTACCGGTCCCAACAGTCGCCGTCGAGCCCGATGGGGACGTCGAAATCAAGGCGGTCGTAGATGGAGTATGACGCGGCCTTCCTAACGTCGTAGTCGACGCCCGAGGCCCGCAGGCACGGCCCGGTCAGACCGAAATCGACTGCATCTTCCGCGCTGACCGGAGCCACGTCTTTCAGGCGGGCCAGAAATATCTCGTTGAAGCTGAGGAGCTTGTCCGACTCGACTATGTCCTCGCGTACCTGGGGGAGCAATACCCGCATCCGTTCCAAGAAGTCGTCGGGCACGTCTTCCTTGAGGCCGCCAACGCGAAAGTAGTTGTGCATCATCCGGGCGCCGGACACGGCCTCGAATAGGCTTTGGATCCGCTCCCGGCCCCGGAAGCAAAACATTGAGGGTGTCATGGCGCCGGCGTCCAACCCCATGGTTGCGACAAAGAGGAGGTGGCTGGCGATCCGGTTTAGCTCGCAGAGGATTACTCGGATGTACTCGGCCCGCTCCGGGACCTCGAGACCCATGAGCTTCTCGACGGCCCGGCAATAGACCTGTTCGTTGTTGAAGTTGGCGATGTAGTCCAGCCGGTCGAAGAGCGTGGTTATCTGGTGGTACTGCTCACCCTCGCAAAGCTTCTCGGAACCCCGGTGCAGGTAGCCGATGTGGGGGACGAGGTCGACCACCTTCTCACCGTCGACCCACAGCACCATGCGGAATACGCCGTGGGTTGAGGGGTGCTGCGGTCCCATGTTGAGCAGCATCTCGATGGGTTCGGCGTTGGCCAGTGCGTTGTTGGTTACTTCAGCCATATGCGCTACAAGATGACTATATCCGGCCCTTTGACTGGCTCGACTTCGTTGCTAATCCACCGGTCGTCCTCGAAGTAGAAACCGGCCTCGATCAACACCTCGTCCAGCACCCCCAATTCGTCGCAATCCTCCAAGTATTCCGCTACCTGCCGCCGCAGGGAGTCCTTGGCCTCGTCGGCGGTGTCGCCAAAGCCGGTGATCAGTAGCTCCGGGCAAACCGCCTGCCACGACGTGCCGGCTTTCGACTCCTCGATCATGTAGGTTATCCGGTCTTCGCCGCCCTTTTTCGGCATCGGGTCTTACCCCTCCTCGCCGACTGGCTGCCCGAACTCCAGCTGGAGTTCGGTATCCTCACCCACTCCCGGGAACCCAGCCTGGGCCAGGGTGGTCTCCAGGCTCTCGGTGCCATCTTGGGCTTCGATCCAACCCCGCATAACCTGTACTAAGTCCTCCTGGGCCGACTCTACTGAGTCCCCTTCTCCCTCCAAGGGAAGCCCGTCCACACGGGCCACGAAACGGGCGCTGTCTCGCTCCACGCGGGCAGTCAGGACCAGCCGTTCCAAGTCTAAAACTCTTTGTACTCGTATAATGGGTACTCTTTGCGCCCGGGATACCCATCGAACCCGTCGTAGAGCAATAGCGGCGACAGGTCCGGATGACCCTCGAACACCACTCCGAACAGGTCGTGGGCCTCCCGTTCGTACCAGTCGGCCGCCCGCCAAACCGAGGTCAGCGAAGTTATCACCGGGTCGTCGTGAGGCAGGTCGGTCTTCAGGACCAGGGTGCGTTCCGGCTCCAAGGATTGAAGGAAATAGACCATCCGGAGACTATCGGGCAGGTCCACGGCGGCTATGCAGAGCAGCATCTTGGCCCCGACACGAGGGTCGTTCTTAAGCAGGGTGCAAACGGGCCCGGTGTGTTCGCGGTCTATCGACACCTGTGGGAGGTCCCCCAGCACGCCGCCTTGAGGCTCGTATTGGGCCAGAACATCGAGGGCCGCCTGCAGGGTTTCTCGCCCGTCATCGGTGAGGCCGCTCAAGTCGGGTCCCTCGGGTCCGAGTTCAGCCTCGGCGGATTCCTCCCCCTCGGCGACCGGGACTTCCACTTCGGGGTTCTCGTTGGACTCGGCCACTACTTGCTACCGGCGTCCAGCATGATCTTTTCTTGTAGCTTCAGGATCCCGTAGAGCAATGCCTCGGGCCGGGGCGGGCAGCCGGGCACGTAGACGTCCACTGGCACGATATGGTCGACGCCCATCACCACCGAGTACGACCGGTAGTAGGGGCCGCCGTTAGTGGCGCAACTGCCCATGGCGATCACCCACTTGGGCTCGGGCATCTGCTCGTACAGCAGGCGGATCGGCTCGGCCATCTTCTTGACCACTGTGCCAGCCACGATCATTACATCGGACTGCCGCGGCGAAGGCCAGGTGACCACGCCAAAGCGGTCGAAATCGTGGTGGGCCATAAAGGTCGAGATCATCTCGATGGCGCAACAGGCGAGCCCGAAACTCAGGGTCCATAACGACGACTTGCGCGCCATGGCGAACAACTGGTCGGTGGTGGTGGTCACCACACCCGGGACCTTGCCCGCCACCGCTTGGTCGAACAGGCTGGGACCCGGCCGGTTACCGGAGCCCAGGATTATTTCTGCCATTCGAGCACCCCTTTTCGCCATGCGTAAACGATGGCGAAACCCAGTACCGCCAAGAACAGGAGCATCGCGTAGAAGGGCAGAGCGTTCGACGATACTATCTGCTCCTTCAGGAAGATGACCGCCCATGGGAACAGGAAGACCGCCTCAACGTCGAAGATCAGGAATAGGATGGCGAAGACGTAGAAGCGGACGTTGATGTTGGACCAGACGTAGGGCGTGGCCGGAATCCCGCATTCGTACGTGGTGAGTTTTACCTCGGAATTACGGCGGGCGGAGAGCAACCGGGAGGCGCCGAACATACCGCCGATAGCCAAGACCGCCACCACAGCGGAGATCGCTACCGCAGTGTAGTTCTGAGTGAAAAGGTCGGCGCTAAAGGCCTGAAGCAGCATGGCGATGAGGGCCTATTCGACCTCGAAGCGCGGCGCCAATGGCGGCTCGTTTCGCTTCAGATTACGCATTTTTGGCGCACCAGACTATAGCACCAGCCTATCTGAGTGTCAATGAAATTGGGCGCGGTCGCAGGCCCGTTTAGGCCCCGGCGCGAAGTCCGGTGGACGATATATCCCGGCGGAACATTGCCTCGGGAATCTCACTGAACATGGCGGCGAACCCCGTCGGCACCGGGACCTCCGCCAATGTGCGGAAGCTGTCTCCGTCCAACCGGCCAGCCACCAAGAAGCTGGTGTCGCTGGCCCACATGTCGGCCAGGGCCCGCAGCATAGCCGTTTCGCTCCGGTAGTAGCGCGGAGCGACGATGCGCACCGCAGTGTCCCAGCCGATGACGAAAGTCCGCCCAGGGAGCAGGGCCGCCTTCTTGAAGAACGTTTCGGCCCGAGTCAATACGACGGTTTCCTCGGGGCTGAACAACCCGAGCCGCTGACGAATTTCTTCGGCTTCCAAAGGCGGTTTGTCGACGTTGGTCACAGAGATCTCGTAACCCGGCGCCATCCCCAAGAGCTCGGCGGCAACCGCAGCCAGACCCCGGTGCCCCTCGTGCAACGGGTTGAAGGAGCCTGGGAGCAGGGCCAACGGCGCCGGACCCTCCAAGGCCAAACCACCGCCGGGCGCTCGAATGGCCCAGCGGGCCTCCCCAGAGATGAGTTGTTCGTAAGCCGAGGGCCGCGGTTCCGCCGTCACCTCCAGGTTATCGCCGTCGGTTAGTCCCGATTCCAGCTCCGGCTCCACACCGCTGGCGGTGGCCAGCGCCTGCAGAATTACCCGGCTCACCAATTCCTCCTCGCCCGCCCGGTCGCGCAGCCCCTTGTGCAAGTGGAGCGACCAGGTTGTGGTGGCGGCGTCGTCACAAACCGCCACGAAGGCCCGGTGTTCACCGCGCTTGGGTCGGTCGGTAGCGATCGTGGCGGCACAGGCCAAGCCAACGGCCGGCGAGTCGTCCTCCCGCTGCGCCCTTGCTTTCTGGAACGCGGATTTGGCCATGTTGCGGGCAGTCTCCGCCGAGGCCGACTGCTCCGGCTCGAATCCCAAGAATCCCTCCATCGATCGCCGCCCGTAGGGGACGACCACTTCCAGGATGGTCCGGGAAGCGCCTCCCACGCCCAGGAGCCACGCAACCGCCTGGGTACCGGCGCCCGACACCGCCAGCACCGTCTTGTGGGGCGTGTCGTGTATCCTTTGAATCAGGTCGAGGGTCTCGTTGTCCATAGCGCGCTGCCTTCGCCGGGGCTATTGCGGTTGAAATGGTGCGTAGTCAATCTGGAACATCCGGGAGCGCGAGTAGGCCACCTCGCCGGTCTGCTTTCGCTGCCACTCTTGCATCCAATCTTCGGGCATCCGGGCTCGTGCATCCCGCCACCACAGCGGCTCGCCAGTGGAAACAGTCTGCCCATCCAGCACTTCGGCTAAGAAGCAGGTCATGTCGCCGCCGTCCATGGCGTTGACGACGCGGCAGTCCATCCAGCCCCAACAGTCGTCCAACAGCGGGCTGCCCGACTCGCCGGACCGGAAGCCCCGCCCGGCTAGCTTGTCGCAGTCCCGTCCCGACACCAAGCCAAAGTCCTTGATCCACTCCAGTTGGTCGGTGCGGGGGAAGTTCACAGCGAAGGCCCCGGACCGCAGCACCATCTCGTGGGACAGGTTGGTCTTGTAGAGCTGGACGATAACCCTGGGGCTCTCGGCGACGATGGAGGCGGCGCCGATGGAAACACAGATCTGGGCATTGGCGCGGCCCTGCCATAGGGAGCTAACCGCAGCGATCGGAGACCAAAGGTTGCCCATCATGGGAGCGATCTTGACGTAGTCCATTCCTGATTCTACCGCAGACGAGCCATACCGGGCAGGGTTTTCAAACCGGCGGCTACCAGTCGGGGGCGTAGTCTTCGGCGTCGTTGGTGGTTAGGCGACGCTGCTCGGTACCGTCGACCCTCATCACGAATATCTCGCCGGGTCCATATAGGCGAGAAACAAAAGCCATGTGATTGCCGTCGGGCGACCAGACCGGGCTAAAGTCCGGCGCTTCATTTGTGGTCAAACGTGTCTGCTGGGAACCATCGGATCCCATCACGTAGATTTCCGCCATGCCGTCCCGTTCGGAAACGAAGGCGATCAGGTCATCCTCGGGAGACCACGCAGGAGAGTGGTCGGCGGATTCGTGCTGGGTTAGGCGAAACAATTGGACGTCGTCGCGCCAAGTCCCGCCTTCCGAAAGGCTTAGGAGGTAGATGTCCAGGTTGCCGCCATCTTCGCGAACAAAGGCGATGTGCTCTCCGTCGGGCGACCAAACTGGCCCCGAGTCGAGACCGGTGGTCAATTGGAGCAGGTTGACGCCAGCCGGGTTGCGCAGCCAAATGCCGCTTTTTTCGTCCTGTCCGCTCGGGCCGCCGTCCCGATAGAACGCGAGCCATTCCCCATCGGGAGACCAGTTGCCCAATCGGTCCTCGGACGGGTCCTCAGTCGCCCGTTCGGCCCAGCCGTTCTCCATCGTGATTACGTAGACCTCACCGTTCCCGTCGTGGGAGCCGACGATGGCCAGCTGTTCGCCCTCGGGGCTCCAACGGGGGGTGCGGTCGTCGCCGTCAGTGTGGGTAACGCGGGTGACCTCTTTACCATCTTTATCGACAAAGTTGATTTCCAGGTCGCCGGACTCGTTGGATTCGTAGGCCACTAAACGCCGAGAAGGGGACCAGACCGGCGCATAATCGCCAGCCCCGTTGCTCGTGAGAGCCCGGATCTCGCCGGAACGGGGGTCAACGGCATGGATCTCCGGGTCGCCATCAACTTCCGAAACGAACACGATGTGGTCCCCGCCGGAAGAACAGGCCAAGAGGACGAGGCAAGCAAGCAAGGCGGCCAACAGGGGCAGTGGTCTAGTGAATTCCATAAAGGAATTATAGGGAATGCGCTCGCTGAGCCTAGGGGGAAACCAGCTTCGGAATTCGGCCAAAATACGCCATGCCCACCAGGACCGTATCGCCGCACCATGCCCTTGACAGCGCTCACGGGTAGTAACTAGCATCGACTCCAACCCGCTTTGGAGGCCACCAGAGATGAGAGCATTGACCGGCGCTAACCTGATCGACGGCACCGGGAGGCCGGTCCTGCCAGACTCCGTAGTTCTGGTGGACCGCGACGTCATTCAGGCAGTGGGGCCCCGGGGAGCGGTGGACGTCCCTCCGCACGCAGAGGTTGTGGACCTTTCCGGAATGACCGTCCTGCCGGGGTTGATCGACACCCACGACCACCTGGCCGACAAGAACTACTTCCTGGTTAGCCGGTGGGAGATCGAGGAGCCGGCCTCGCTGGCCCACCTGAAGACCGCCAAGGCCATCGAGGACTCGCTAGCGGCTGGCTACACCTGCATCCGTGACGCCGGCGGCCTGGACGCCGGCTTCAAAGACGCCATCGCTCAAGGCCTGATTCGGGGCCCCCGGTTGCTCACTGCCGTCTCGATCATCTCGCCCACTGGCGGCATCGGCGACCGTGTCAGCGGCTCGGGCCACCGTACCACCTACGCCAACGACCCAATGCGGCCGGTGGGGGTGGCGAACGGCCCCCAATCGGTGCGGTCGATCGTCCGCGAGATGGTGCGGGTGGGGGCCGACGTCATCAAGTTCGCCACCACCGGCGGGGCCAGTTCCCGCCAAGGCCACGGCCCCATGGACATCGCCTTCGACCCGGATGAGGTCGCGGCGCTGGTCGATGAGGCCCGAAACCAAGGGAAGCTGACCATGTGCCACGCACTTGGCGGGCCCGGACTTCGCATGTGTATCGAGGCGGGCGTGGGTTCCGTGGAGCACGGTTGCTACTTGGCCGACGATCCCGATCTCCTTAAGATGATGGCCGACTCCAACTGCTTCTTCACTCCGACCTTCGAGGTCTACGAGTTCCACTCCACCATCAGCGCCCCCCACGTCCAAGCACGGGCCCAGTCGCTGATGCAAGTACACCAAGAGAGCCTGCACCGGGCGGTCACTGCCGGGGTCAAAATCACGGCCGGGACCGACGCTGGCGGTTTCGTCCACGGCGACAACGCCCGCGAGATCGAACTGATGGTTGAGCGGGGCCTAACCCCCATGCAGGCCATCCAGACCGCCACGGGCTGGGCCGCCGAATGCATCGGCATGGACAAGGAAATCGGCACGCTGGAGAGGGGCAAGCAGGCCGACCTGCTGGCAATCGACGGCGACCCATTGGCCAACATCGGAGTCCTGCGCGACAAGGACCGCATCAAGCTGGTGATGAAGGCCGGGAAGTCCGTCATCGACAAGCTGCCCGCGATTGCGCCGGTGGCCGCCGACTAGTCAACTGGCGGCTAACCGGCACGATCCGGGGGGGCGTCGTCCGCCCTTACAGCCAAGGGCGTATCCTGCGAAGTTCTTGTATCATACTCGCATGCGCTTCCACGTCCTGACGCTCTTCCCAGAAGCCTTCGGGCTAAAGCTGCAGTTCAGCATGATAGCCCGTGCCCGCCAGAAGGGGCTAATTTCCATCGACGTCTCGAATATTCGCGACTACGCCCACGACGCCCACGGCACTGCTGACGGCACTCAATTCGGCGGCGGGCACGGCATGGTGATGAAGCCCGAGCCGGTCTTCGAGGCGGTCGAGGATGTATTGGCGGCGTACCAGGTATCCGAACGGGCCAACATCCCGGTGGTGCTGTTCACGCCACAGGGCGAGTTGCTGACTCAGTCGCTGATAGAGGAACTGGCAGGCGCACCGGCCCTAGTCCTCCTATGCGGCCACTACGCCGGAATTGACGAACGCGTCTCCGCCGCTCTGGTAACCCGCCACGTGAGCATCGGCGACTACGTGCTGACCGGCGGCGAGCTCCCGGCTATGGTACTGATCGACGCCGTATCGCGTTTGGTTCCTGGGGTGGTCGGCGCCCCAGAGAGCGTGGCGGAAGACTCCATCACCACCGGGCTGTTGCAACATCCTCTGTACACCCGCCCGGCCGAGTTCCGAGGGATGGAAGTGCCCGAGATACTCCGCTCCGGCCACCACGCGGAGATCGAACGGTGGCGGAGGCGGGAATCACTGAAACGCACTTTCGACCGCCGCCCTGACTTGCTACGCGCCGCGAAGTTGTCGGACGAGGACCGCAAGTACCTGGCCGAGTTGGGCAACGCCGGCTGATGGCCAAATCGGACTTCAAGTTCCGCACCACCTTCCGCGTCCGCTGGATGGAGGGCGACGCCCAAGGGATCGTGTTCAACGGGGCCTATCTTTCTTACCTGGAAGTTGCCCAAGCCGAGTATTTCCGGAACCTGGGAATCGCCATTTACCAAATCCCGAAGACCGGCTATTTCGACTTCGCCGTGGTGAAAACGACGCTGGAGTTCAAGGCCCCGGCCCGCATCGACGACATGCTGGACGCCTACGTGCGGGTGTCCCACATCGGCAACACTAGCGTCCTATTGGCGATGGAGCTATATCCGGAGGGCGGCGACCGGCTGTTGACCTCGGTGGAAGCGGTCTACGTCGGTTACGACGCCGCCACCGAGACGACCCGGCGTGTGCCAGACGAGCTTCGGGCGCTGATCGGCCACTACGAGGAAAACGGCGAGGTGTTGCCCTTGACCCGGTTCCCGGAGCTGGACGAAGCAATGGCGCAAGTAGTCGGCGGCGCGACGCCCGCCGACTGACGGAGGGCACTATGGACTACAAGTATGTGTTGTACGACAAGGACGGGGCGGTGGCCCGCATCACGATGAACCGGCCCGAAAAGCTAAACGCCTTCGATTTTCCCGGGCAGGGCGGTTTGCTCGATGACTTCTACGCCGCCTTGGGCGAAGCTGAGGAAGACGACGACATCAAAGTCGTTGTGATCCGTGGCGCGGGCCGCTCCTTCTGCGCTGGCCACGACCTGGACAGCGTCGGGTTCGTCTACGGCATCGGCACCGGAGAGCAGGGCGAGCGGCGCGCCAGTCAGCGAATCCGGCTCAAGGTCGACCGAAACTGGATCGAGAAGCACCTTAAGCTGTTGCTCTTCCCCAAAATCACCATTGCCCAGGTACACGGCCATTGCATCGGCGAAGGCACCATCATGATGGAGGCCTGCGACATGGCGGTGGTTGCCGACGATGCCCAGATCTCTCACGCCGAACAGCGGCTGGGCTTCGCGGGCAGCGGCCTGAACTTGGTGCCGCTCTATCTCACCGTGGGCGTCAAGAAGGCCCGGGAACTGCTCCTGACTGGCCGCGCCATCAACGGTCCGGAAGCCCTCGGCATGGGGCTGGTGAACCAGTCCGTGCCGCCCGACGAACTGGAGTCGGCGGTTGACGACTTGTGCCGCCAGTTGGTGTTGCTGCCAGCCGACGGGATCGCTATGGGCAAGGCGGCCCACCATTGGATTCTGGACATCCTGGGCGCGACTTCCGGTTGGACCCAGGGCTATCTGACTCACACCTTCTTCACCAACCTGCGCTTCGAGGAAGGCGAGTTCAACTTCTTCCGGGAGCGGCGAAACGAGGGCACCCGGTCCGCCTTCCACACCCGCGACGATCGTTTCACCGAGGTGTCCGAAGAACCCGCCGGTGACGGCTAGCCCCGTGGCCTCCGCCCCCGGCGGGATCTTCGAGGCCGAGGTGACGGACGGGCTGGCCTTGGCCTGGGTCAACAGCTACTCGGCGGTGGCAGTCAGGTCGCCACGCTCCACCGTTCTGCTGGACCCGGTGAGCATGACCGTGCCACCGGGCGCCGCGTTGGACATTATCGCCATCAGCCACGACCACTCCGACCACTGGGATCCCGGCCTGGTGTGCGAACTGCAGAAGCGGACCGGAGCGCAAGTAGCGGCATCCCCCCCGCTGGCTGCCCGCCTCCAACGCTATGGTTGCGGGAACGTGGTACCGGTATGTCCCGGGGACTCGGCGCTAGGCGCGGACCTGTCGCTTTACGCCTGCCGCTGCGACCATGCAGCCACCGAGCCTCTCTCCTTCCTGGTAGCGACTCACGATGGGGCCCGTGTATACTTGCCAGGTGACACCACACCGTTCCCGGAAATGCCCTCGGACGTAGACATCGTGTTCTGGACCGGCACGTCTCTGGGCGACGGCTCGGAAATCGCTCGGTTGGTCAATCCGCGCCTGTTCCTTACCTATGCCATCGACCCTGCCCGAGCCGGGGAAAGGGCTCTGGCCATGTTGAGGGAGAAGGCGCCAAGGGTGGAATTCAGGACACTTCGCCGTCACGAAATCCACAATTACATGATAGACTAAACTCAGATGGCCAGACTATTTGACCTCCACATCCACACGACCAAGGGCAGCAGCGACAGCTCCCTAACCCCGGAAGACCTGATTCTCGAGGCGGACCGGCTTGGGCTGCGCGGACTCTGTCTTACTGAGCACGCCGGCCCTTGGGACCGGCACGAATTCCAGAGGTTCGCAGCCCTACACAGTGTCGTGTTGATTCGTGCAATGGAGGTCGAGACGGACCTGGGCCATATGCTGGCGTTCGGGATTGACCGGTACCAACCGGGGTTCAACAAAGCCGCCGAGTTGCGCAAGGCGGCCACCGCCGCCGGAGGCTTCGTGGTCACCGCCCATCCCTTCCGGGGAGTGTTGAGCGGCGGAGGGCGGCGGGACCGGGCCCTGATCTATCAGCAAGTGCCCGACGAGTTGCCAGAAGAGCCGGAGGACGCCTTGGACCACCCGGTGTTCAAGCTAGCCGACGCCGTGGAAGTTGCCAACGGCGGGACGGTCGACCGGGAGAACGACTTCGCCATGCGGGTCGCCGGGCTGCTCGATCTTCCAGTGACCGGCGGGAGCGACGCCCATTCGGTCCACGGGCTCGGCAAGTTCGTCACCGAATTCCAAGACGAGGTGACCTCGGAGGCCGAGTTCCTGAAGGCCCTTCACTCGAAGCAGTATCATCCGGTGACGGGTCTAAGGGCCGGGAGTCTGCGGCCCTACCGGATTTAGCCAAGACACGCACCCCCGCTGGTGTTTCGGGGGCTGGGAAAACTCTCCCACTCGAGAGACGGCAATGGGAAGTGAGGTCGGGAAGGGAATGCGATGGCGTTAGCCCACGTTGGAATATCCCCCTTCGATCAGGTGCACGTAGCGGTCGATCTGGAAACTACGGGCCTTGATTCTGGCCGCGACGCGATACTGGAGGTCGGTGCGGTCCGGTTTCGCGGGGACGAGGTGCTCGACACCTTCCAGACCCTGATAAACCCCGGGCGGAACATCCCCGATTTCATCCAGCGTCTGACCCACATCACTCCACAGCAAGTCCGACGGGCCCCGTTTTTCTCCAGCGTTTCCTCGGAGCTGCAAGACTTCCTTGGTTCCGACCCGATCGTCGGCCACAACATCCGGTTCGACGTCGGGTTTCTGGAAGCCAGCGGGCTCACGCTCCACAACCCTGCCTACGATACCTGGGACCTGGCTTCGATGTTCATGCCCCGGTCCAGAAGGTATTCCCTCCAATACCTGAGCGGCCACTTCGGAATCTCGCACAAGGATGCTCACCGGGCGCTGTCCGACGCCATGGCCACCAAGCAGGTATTCGTACACCTCCTGCGGCTGGCCGAACAGCAAGACCAAGGCCTGCTTGGCTACATCACCAACCTGGCCCACCGCAGCAACTGGCCCATCGGCGCCGCGCTCGCGGGCTTGGGTAGCTCCGGACGAGGCCAGGTGTCCTCGGTCGGACTTACCGGCCTCGACCTAGAGCAACTCGCGGACCGGCTGGGATCGGTTGCCAAGCGCCGGACCGCTCAGCATCTCACGGAGTTGGACGAAGGCCGGATTTCAGAAATGCTGGGCCCGCGAGGCCCCTTCGCCCGAACCTTCGCCGGCTTCGAGCATCGCCCCGAGCAGGAAGAGATGCTGAGCGCGGTGGCCGAGGCGGTCTACAACAACCACCATCTGGTCATCGAGGGTGGAACCGGCGTGGGCAAGTCGGTGGCTTACTTGCTGCCCGCCGCCCTATTCGCCGTCTCGAAAAACCAGCGGGTGGTGGTGTCGACCAACACCATCAACCTCCAAGAGCAATTGGTCACCAAGGACTTACCGGCCCTTACCAAGGTGCTAGAAGAGTCTGGGGTTCTGCCTCAAGGCGTACTGCGGACTGCGCTGCTAAAGGGCCGCGCCAACTACCTGTGCCTGCGCCGCTGGAACCACCTGGCCCGTAGCGAGGCTCCTTCGGTGGACGACGCCCGGCTCTTGGGCAAGACTTCGGTCTGGCTGCAGGAGACCGCCACTGGCGACCGCGGTGAGATCAACCTTGCCGGGCGCGACGCGGCCACTTGGAGCCACGTTTCCGCCGGCGAGCAAGGCTTCTGCCCCGGTCTGCGCGACGGTTCGTCGTGCTTCGTCCGAGCCGCCCGGGAGCGGGCCGAGCAGGCCCACATTGTGGTGGTCAACCACGCTCTCTTGCTGGCCGACCTGACCCGAGGCGGCGGCCTCATTCCCGAGTACCAGCACCTGATCGTCGACGAAGCCCACAACCTGGAGGACGAGGCCACCAGGCAGTTCGGTTTCGATTTGGGCCAAGACTCGCTGGACGAAGTCTGGGAGCCGCAAGCCCGTCTCAGCACCGAGGTCCGGCTGGCGCTGGCTGCCGAAGGCACGGCGTCGGCGGTGCGCCGCGAGGCCGAGCAAGCCGTGACTGCCGTTGATGCCGAGTCGCCCCGGCTCCGCCAGAATTGGGCCCGGTTGTGGCAGGCCGTCGAGCATTTTCACGGCGCACAGAAACGGGGCGGCAAGCGGGACCAAGGCGACCAGAACCAACTGTTGATCACCGCCGAGTCGCGCCAGAGTCAGTCTTGGGCCGAGCTGAACTTGGCCTGGGACAACCTGGACGTGGCGTTGCAACAGGCCATAGGGTCGCTGGAGCGCCTCCACCGGTTCTTGGACTCCACCGACCTTCCAGGCGCGAACGACCAACCGGCCCTCAAAATGGAGGCGGCGAACCTGGGCGAGGACCTCGGCGCCCTCCGGCTGCGTTTCGAGTCTATCTTGGGCAACCCGTCGGAAGGGGCGATTCATTGGGTAGTCGTCAACCCATCGCGCGGTGAGATTTCTTTGCATTCGGCGCCGCTCGACGTAAGCTCCGACCTCGGTGAGAAGCTGTTTCAGCGGAAGGACTGCGTGGTGCTGACCAGCGCAACCCTGAGCGCGGAGGGAAGCTTCCGGTACTTCAAGAGCCGGGTGGGGGTAGATGCTGACGCTTCGGAGAAGTTGGTGGGGTCGCCCTTCGACTACAAGCGGGCCGCACAACTCCTGATTCCTGAAGACATGCCTGCCCCCTCACACGAGCGATACGTGGATGCCCTCACCCGCGTAGTCGGCGACCTCGGGCAGCAATTGGGCGGTCACACGTTGGCCCTGTTCACGTCGTATTCGGCGCTGCGGGCGGTGGCCCAGCGCATCCGGGAGCCGCTGCTGGCCCACGGTATTCAGGTGTTGGCCCAAGGCACCGACGGCTCGGCCCCGCAGTTGATGGCCGCGTTTGCCGAGGAGCCGAACAGTGTGCTGCTGGGCACCAGCAGCTTCTGGGAGGGGGTCGATCTGCCCCCCGGCCTGCTCAAGGCCCTGGTGCTGACTCGGCTGCCCTTCCAGGTGCCGACCGACCCGGTGGTCAAGGCCCGGTCCGACCAGTATGCGGACCCCTTCAACGAATATTCCATTCCCAACGCGGTGCTACGTTTCCGTCAAGGAATGGGCCGCTTGGTGCGGAACAAGGAAGACAAGGGCACCATCGTGGTGTTGGACCAGAGGATCAGCGGGCGCTCCTACGGGAAGAGCTTCCTACGCTCGATCCCGCCCTGCACCATGACCCCGTGCAACATAGCTAGTGTGGGCGCGTTAGCCGCCATGTGGATAGGGGGGAGCCGTGGAACTAGCCGTTGAACAGCCCTTCGACCTCGCCGCCAGCCTGGAGAGCGGGCAGGCCCACCGTTGGTCCTATCCCAAAGACGGCGACGACGGTTGGTACACCGGGATGGTGCGAGGCAACCTGGTGCGAATCCGCCAGACCGTCGGCAAGGTAGAGTTCCGCTCAGCCCCCACCGGCGAGGCTGCCTTCGCTCCCAGATTGGCGGAGTACTTCCGCTTCGACGACGACATCGATAGCATCTACGAAGAGATTAACCGGGACGAACGGGTGGCGGCGATGGTGGAGCGCTATTCAGGGCTGCGGGTGCTGCGCACCGAGCCCTGGGAGTGCTTGGTGGCGTTCATCTGTTCGGCCACCTCCAACATCCCACGCATCCACCAGAACATGGAAAGCCTGTCCGAAGCGTTCGGATCGCCGGTCAACCTGAATGGATGGAGCCGCCACACGTTCCCGACACCGGCGGATTTGGCCGAAGCTGGGGAGATGGAGTTGCGCCGGCTCGGGCTCGGCTTTAGAGCGCCTTACGTGCACCTGGCGTCGGTGGCCGTTCTGGAAGGGAGGCTCGACCTGGACGCGCTAGTCGAGATGCCCTACGTGGAGGCCAAGACGGCGCTGATGGAACAGCGGGGCATCGGCTCGAAGATCGCCGATTGCATCGCGGTGTTCTCGTTGGAGAAGCTGCAAGCGTTCCCCATCGACGTTTGGGTGCGACGGGCCCTCGGAGAGTGGTACTTCCCGGCCCAGAAAACCCCGCCCGACCGGGTGCTGTTGGAATGGGCGCACGACTATTTCGGCCGCTACGGAGGCTACGCCCAACAGTACCTCTTCCACGGACGCCGCCTCTGGGACAAGAAGGCGAAGGCGACTTAGCCCAAGGCAAACCGGGTCACAGCACGCGCCGGGACGACGGGGTGTGGGGCTGGGGCGGTCTAGCCTTGGGTGAGCAGCAGCTTGCCGAAGAAGCCAATGTTCTCCATGGCGCGGTGGGCGTCGGCTGCGTCGGATAGCGGGAAGGCGCGGTCCACCACGGGCCGGACGGCGCCCCGGTTCAGCATCTCGGTGATTTGCCGCATGTCTTCCTTGGTGCCCATGTAGACGCCGTAAACTTCCTTCTGCTGACTGAACAGCAACCCCAAGTGCAGTTCGGCGCGAAGCCCGGTGGTCGCGCCGCAGATTCCGTAGCGGCCACCGGCCCTTAGCGAGGCAAAGGCTGGCCCAAAGAAATCGGCTCCAACATGGTCCACCACCGCGTCGACCCCGGCTCCCTCGGTCAGTTCCCGCACCCGTTGCCGGATGTCCTCTTCGGTGTAGTTAATGACCTCATCGGCGCCCAGCTCTTTGGCTTTGGCCGCTTTCTCGGCGGTGCTGGTGGTGGCGATGACGCGCGCCCCGATAACATCCTTGGCCATCTGGATGGCCGCCGTCCCCACCCCGGCCGAGGCCGACAGCACCAACACGGTCTGCCAGGGTTGCAGCCGCAAACGGCGCACCAGCATGTTCCAGACCGGCAGGTAGGTGGTGGGCACAGCCGCCGCTTGCTGGAAAGTCACGCCGTCGGCGATGACATGGGCGTTGGCGGCGGGTAGACAAACGTACTCGGCATAGCTGCCATCGAGGGCGCTTCCCAAGAACTGCGACCGGCGGCAAAGGTCGTCCTGACCGGACAGACAGGCCGGGCACTGCTGGCAACTGAGCCTCGGATTGATGATCACCCGGTCGCCTTCTTTCAGTCCGGTCACCCCCGCGCCGACCTCGGCCACTTCACCGGCGCAGTCTCCGCCTAGTATCAGGGGCGGCGGAAACTGGCGTTCCAACCCGCGGTCGCCCTGCCGGGTGTAGAGGTCGAGCCGGTTCAGTGCGGTGGCGCGGACTCGTACCTTCACGCCGCCCGGTTGGACTTCGGGGTCGGGCCGCTCGCCAAGGGTCAGCACTTCCGGGCCCCCGTGGGCTTCGATGTAGACAGCTTGCATGGGGTTGTCTTTCCTCGATTCTGACTAATCTCAAGATGTTGGTCTGTTGGATGAGTCGGATCTCAGGGCCGGCGGCCATAAAAGCAATCGTCGCAGAGAAAGACGATGGCCAGGGCATCCTCGTGGCTGCCGATCCGGCCGCACTGAGGCACGTCGGCGTCTTGGCTCCAAGGTTGGTGGAATTTGCCGCCGCACATCTGGCAGGAGGTCTCGTGGAAGCCGTCGAGGGCCTCGCCGCAAATTACACAGGACTCCAGTTCGCCGTCCTCGATTGGTGGTTGGGCCATCGTTTTTCTGCTACTCGTGCTTGGATAAGTTTCGACCGGACATCAGCGTCCGAACCAATTCTCGTTCATCTTCTTCGGAATTGACCAGACCGTCCAGCCTTGCGTCTCGCAGCCGCCACAATATCTCTCCGAGGCAAGGGCCTGCGGGCACCCCCATCTCCAGCAATTCGCTCCCGGACAACGAGACGGTCTTACCTCGCAGTTCGGAGAGGTACCAGCGAACGTTCTGGGCGACGGCCAATCTTTGGGTAAGACGGGCCCAAGCGAGGACCGCGCGTTGGTCTTTGCCCTGCAACCGTCGGAACAGTGCGGACGGACTGGGCGGGTCGATCAGTCCTATCTCTTCGTTGCGCAAGCTGATGGTATCACGTACCAGCCTGGCCCAGTGGTGGGGTAGTCGAAAACTTCGGATGAAATCTTCGGCGGCGGTGGGATCCAGCCCGCACACCAACGCCGCCAGGTAGTCTTCGGCATCCGGATTACCGGAAGTAGACCGTAGGCGTTCAAGCCCCGAGGGGTCGACCAGCGGCGGGCAGAGCCCTGCCATCACGTTTAGCTCGACGGCCCGAACCAAGGCTGGGACGGGTTGGCGTTCTTGGAAGCAGCGCTCCAACTCGTGACGCCAACGGTCGCCGCCCACCGTCGTCATGGCGCCATTGCTCACGGCTTCATTGAAGTCCTTCATAGTGTCGGCGTCGGTCCGAAACCCGAGCCGTTGTTCATATCGAACGGCCCGGAAAAGACGGGTGGGGTCGTCAATGAAGCTGCGCCGGTGCAGGGTGCGGACGACGCCCGCCGCCAGGTCGGCCAAGCCTCCCGTGGGGTCCACCAAGACTTGCGGGCCGACCAGAGGAAAGGCCATCGCGTTGATCGAGAAATCGCGCCGCAACAGGTCCGCGGCAATGGAGCCTGGACTCACCTCGGGCAACGCTCCGGGCCTCGGGTATCCCTCCCTCCGCGCGGTCACCAGGTCGATGCGGTCGCCGAGCAATGAGACCGTGGCCGTGCCGAACCTCTGGTGTGATTGGACCTTGCCGCCGGTCCGGTCGGCAAGGTCACGGGCCAAGGAGGTGGCGTCGCCTTCGACCGCGAAGTCCAAGTCTTTTACCCGGGTATCGAGGAGCAGGTCCCGCACCGGGCCACCCACAAGGTAGACCATGACCCCCTCTTCGGCAATGAGCCTCAGTAGCCGGAGCGCGGTCGCTGCGCCAACGGTGAGTTCGGAGGCGAGGGCGTCCAGGGAAAGACGATGATGGCTAAGTTGCGGCGTGGATGACCTCCGTTCGGAGAGCGCCCGGGTGAGGGGCGCTGGGGGTGAAAATTATAGCATGGCCGCGCTTTACAAGCCCAGCCAGCCGTCTTACAATCTGAGTTGGCGCTCAAAGCTAAGAGACACCCAAAAGCAGCGGGAGGCAACCTATGGCCGAGGCTGAGTTCACTACCTATTACGATTTTCGTTGACCCTTTGTCTATAATGCCAACATGTGGTTGGCAACGGTTCGGGAGCAAACTGGCCAAGAGATCAACGTCGATTGGCAGCCCTTCTCCCTAGCTCAGGTCAATAACAAAGAAGAGGGCGTCTTGGTCTGGGAGCTTCCCGGCGCCATCGACGGTTCCGACCCCACCCTCTTGGCCCACAAGGCCGGATTGGCCGCCAAGCGACAGGGTAATGAGCTGTTCGAGGCTTTCTTCATGGCCCTGCTGAAGGCGCGCCACGAAGACAAGGCCGACCTCAACGACCGCGACGTAATCGAGGCCGCCGCAACCAGGGGCGGGCTGGACGTTGGCCAATTCTGGGAAGACGCGGCTGATCCCGAGCTGCTGCGGATGATTGGCGAAAGCCACACCAAGGCGGTTGAAGATTACGGCGCCTTCGGCGTCCCCACCTTCATCTTCGACGGTGGCAACCCGACCTTCCTGAAGATGTTCATTCCTCCGGAAGACCAGGCGGTCGAGATTTACGAGACGCTGATGAAGACCATGAGCCAGTTCGCTCATGTGGGCGAGGTGAAGCGGCCGCAGCCGCCGTGGCCTCATGGGGTCATCTAACCTATTCGACCAACACCAAGGCCGATTGGAATCAGTGCTGGGGTTCCCGTTGCGGGACCCCAGCACTTTTCAAAGGGCGCTGGTCCATCGCTCCTACTGCAATGAGCACGGCCTCGACGCCACCGACTCCTATGAGCGCTTGGAGTTCCTGGGCGACGCCGTCTTGGAACTGACCATCTCCGGTGAGTTGTACCGGCGGATGCCCGAGGCGTCTGAAGGGTGGTTGACGAAGGCCCGGTCGACTCTAGTCCGGGGAACGACCCTGGCCCGGGTGGCTGACCGCTTGGGTCTGGCAGAATGGCTCATGGTGGGACGCGGGGTGGAGGCGTCCGGCGGCCGGTACCAGGAGTCGGTGCTGGCGGCGGCCTTCGAGGCGGTGGTGGCGGCGGTGTACCTCGACCAAGGCAACGACCGGGCCCAGGAATTCGTGATTCGAGTCATGGCGGACGAACTATCGACCGCGCTGGACCAGGCTACGACCCAGGAAAACCCCAAGTCGCGTCTTCAGGAACACGCCCAAGGCCGTGGTTTGTCCACCCCGGAATACCGCTTGGTGGCCAGCGAAGGTCCAGACCACAACCCACTGTTCACGGTGGACGTACTCGTCGGCGGCGTGGTCGTTGGCACCGGCAAGGGCGGCAAGAAGGCCGAAGCGGAACGGGAAGCGGCCCGCTCTGCGCTGCAAGACGGGCTGGTTATAGACTGAGCGATGCTGCGATTTCTCCGACGGAGCAAGCAAGACGAGATCAGGCAGACCGAGAATGCGGTCAAGCCGAGCCGGGACCGGTGGTTTGGCCGCATCCTCGGCTTGCTCCGCTCCTCGAGTCTCGACGACTCGGTATGGGAAGGGATCGAAGAGATACTGATCTCTTCGGACATCGGTGTCGACACTTCCCTTCGCCTGATTGAAGAGCTGAAGACTAGAGTGAGGCAGGAAAGCCTGCAGTCGCCGGAATCAGTGCTCGACGCCCTCAAGGAATCGTTGGTGTCGGACCTCCAGCTAGCAGGTGAGCCGTCATCCTGGCTGGATGACCACGAAGCCACCGGCCCGTACGTCATCCTGATGGTTGGGGTAAACGGGGTAGGCAAGACCACCAGCATCGCAAAGCTGGCCCACCACTTTACCCAATCGGGAAAACGGGTCGTATTGGGCGCCGCCGACACCTTCCGGGCCGCAGCCTCTGAGCAGCTGGAGATTCTCGGTGACCGCGTCGGCGTGGACGTGATCAAGCACACCCAAGGAGCCGACCCGGGAGCAGTAGCCTACGATGCCTATCAGGCCGGTAAGTCCCGGGGCGCTGACGTGCTGATCATAGATACGGCGGGCCGCCTGCACACCAAGTCGAACCTGATGGAGGAGCTGCGCAAGGTGCACCGGGTGTTGCGCCGCCAAGACCCGGAGGCCCCGCATCAAGTGATCCTGACGGTCGACGCCACAACCGGCCACAACGGGCTGGCCCAAGCCAAGTCATTCAAGGAAGCCGTAGACTGTACCGGTATCTTCTTGGCCAAGCTGGATGGCACGGCTCGCGGCGGAATCGTGTTGGCGATCAATCAGGAGTTGGGCGTGCCCATACTCTTCATCGGCACCGGGGAAGGCATCGACGATCTCGCCCCCTTCGACAGCCAAGACTTTGTGGATGCCCTGCTCTCACCGGTCTCCTGACCCCTTCCCCCCTCGCTCAGACCGCAACGGATAACCCATGGTTGACGCTCTAATTTGGCTATTGGCCCTAGAAGCACTGGGGCTGGTAGCCATCCCCTACATGTTCGTCCTGCTTCGCCGGTTGCCCGACCGCGGGCTGACGCTGGCCAAACCCGCAGCCCTGATCCTATTTTCCTACATCCTCTGGATTCTTGGACTGACCAAGCTGGCTCCCAACACCCAACTCACCATCTTGGTGGTCCTCGTGGCCGGGGCCTTGGGCGCGCTCCTCTTGGCTTGGCGGACTTGGCCTGGTCTGTGGCTCTTCCTGCGACAGAATTGGCCGCTAATCTTGGCCGGCGAGGCGGTGTTTATCGGACTGTTCCTGCTATGGGCGGGGATCGTCTCCGGGGACCCGGGGATCAATCACACCGAGAAGCCAATGGACTTCGGCTTTTTGAACGCGGTGCTGCAAAGCCGGTCCTTTCCCCCGGAAGACCCGTGGCTGTCCGGGCACTCCATCAGCTATTACTACTTCGGCCATTTCATGATGGCGATGGTGACCAAACTAACCGGAGTGGCCTCGAGCGTGGGGTACAACCTGGCGGTGGTCTCGGTACCGGCGTTGGCTGGGGTCGGGGCCTTCGGGCTGGTCTACAACATGGTGAGGCTCTCCGGAAGCGGGACCGTGAAGGCGGTGGGATTTGCCGCGGTGGCCCCGGTCCTCGTGCTGTTGGCCGGCAACTTGGAAGGCGGCTTGGAATTCGTGAGACTACAGGGCTGGGCCGGCGATGGCTTCTGGGAATGGGCGGCCATCAAAGGCTTGGAGCCCGGCGCATCGACCGGCGCTGGCGCCCTGCCCGACCAAACCTGGTGGTGGTTTCGGGCCAGCAGGGTAATTGACACTGTTGTGGACGGCCAAAGCCTGGACTACACCATTACCGAGTTCCCGGTGTTCAGCTTCATCCTGGGCGACCTGCACCCCCATGTGCTGGCGCTGCCGTTCATGCTGCTTGGGCTGGCCTTTGTCTTGGACCTTTACTGGAGCCCTGGGCGCGCCGGTCTTGGCTGGCTTCGAGACGAACCTTGGGTTTGGGCCTCAACGGCCTTATTCATCGGGTCGCTGGCCTTCATCAACACCTGGGACTTCCCTACCATGGCGGCTTTCCTGGCAGCGGCGGTCTTGCTCAAAGCCTACCGGGACACCGACGGCGACCTTCGCGCAGCCGCCATAGGCGCCGTAACGGTAGTGGTTCCCGTGCTCGCGTTGTCCGTAGCCCTATTCATCCCCTTCTACGCCGGTTTGGAGACTCAGGCATCCGGTATCCTCCCCTTGCAGGACGTCGCCACCCGTCCGTTCCTGTTGTTCGTGGTCATGGGATTATTCATACTCCTAGCGGCCGGATTTCTGTTGGCGCAGCTTCGGGGAGTGCCCAAGGCAGGCCCGGCCGATGTCGCCGCCACGGTCTTGGTGGCGTTGCTGGTGCTTGTCCCGGTCGTGCTCTGGGGCGTAGTGACGATCGCGGTCAACACGTTCTCGGAGGGCGCGGAAGCAGCCTTCGCCGAGTTGGGCCGAAGGGCGGTCCTGGTCGTGCCCGGGGCCTTGTTGGTCGGCGTGGCCTGGCATTGCGCGGCGCAGAGATCGTTGTCCGACCGGGGTCCTTCGGTCGTGTTCGCGCTGTTGCTGACCGGCCTCGGGTTTTATCTCCTCATGGGGGCGGAGCTCTACTATGTTGTGGACTCCTTCGGCGGCGCTTATCGGCGGATGAACACCGTCTTCAAGCTCTACTACCAGGCATGGCTTATCCTGGGAGTAGTGGCCACCTACGGACTGTACTACCTTTGGGGCAGGGGTGGGTCCACAGACACCAGGGGCGAACGGCTCGCCGGGAGAGGAGCGATAGTCCTCCAGAGCGCAAAGTTCCTCGCAACGTCGGTGGTGGCGATTTTGATAGCGGCGTCCCTGTATTACCCGGTCGGCGCTGCCATCGACCGGACTGGCATCGGCTCCGAGCGGCATGCGTGGGACAACCACACCTTAGACGGATTGGCGTTTCTCGAGGAGCAGTCTCCCGGGGAATACGAAGCAATCCGGTGGCTGCGGGAGGAAGCCGGATTTGGCAGAATCGTCGAGGCGGTGGGAAACGACTACTCCGACTTCGGGCGTATTTCTTCCAGTACCGGCCTTCCGACGGTCCTAGGCTGGCCGGGCCATGAGCTACAATGGCGCGGGAGCTCGGAGGCATTCGCCGGGCGGGAAGACGACGTGGCCAGCATTTACAGCAGCCAAGACCCCACCGAGGTCCGAGAGTTGCTCGCGATGTACGGCGTCAGATACGTTTATCTGGGCCCTAGGGAGCGGCGCAGCTACAGTGTGGGGGACCTTTCCCGGTTCGACACCCTCCTCAAGGCCACCTTCGAGAGCGGCGACGTGGTCATTTACGAGGTGATTTCGAATTCAAGTGGACAGGGCGGCGGTGCAGCAAACTAAGTCCGTCGTGGAAGAGCGGCTCCCCTTCTGGCGGAGGTTTGGTTGGCTGGAGACCGGCTTCGTTGGCATCTTCGTCGTGGCCCTGGGCATGCGTCTATGGGAGCTCGGCGGGCGCGTGATGCACTACGACGAAGCGATCCACGTGCATTTCGCTTGGCGCTTGGCCAACAGCGAGGGCGCTACCTTGGGCTGGCCTTGGCTGTTCGGGACCGATTACCTCCATTCGCCGTGGATGCACGGCCCCTTCCAAATCGAGATGGTCGCCGCCATCTTTACAATCTTTGGCGACACCGAAGTTACGGCGCGGTTGGGCTTCGCGCTCTTCGGCGCCGCTTTGGTATTGCTCCCATACTTCCTTCGCGACCACCTGGGACGGTACGGGGCATTGCTGGCCGCGCTGATGCTGGCCCTCTCGCCTGCCCTCCTCTACTTCAGCCGTTTCGGTCGCAACGACATCATCATGGTCTTCTTCGCATCCGCGCTGCTGGTGCTGATGTGGCGTTACCTTCACGGAGGAAGGCGCACCCACCTATACCTCACCGCAGCCGTGCTAGCCTGCATGTTCGCCGCCAAGGAGACCGTATACCTGGTCGTGGGAGTGTTTGGGCTCCTGTTGATAATCATGGCATTGCGGGACTTCTGGAACGGGCGGGTTGCCCGCGAAGGCACCGCCGCAGCCTTCTTCTTGCTGCTGGCCACCCTAACCGCGCCCCAATGGGTGGCGATTATCGGACTGTTCCAGGACTTTCTGGGGCTAACGTTGGCCAACCCCGACCCGCTCACCGGGCAGCACGTCTACTATAGCGACGGCAGCGAAGGGTTGGTGGGAGCGCCCGCCTGGATTGGCCGTACGCTGCTGCTCCCGTTGGCAAACGTGCACTGGGCTATCCACGCCACGGCGGTGGTCGCCGGGCTGACCGCGCTGGCGTTCATCGTCAGCCGCCGCCCGCCGGAGCTGCGGCGGGCGGCGGTGCTGGCGGGTCTGCCTCTGCTGGCAACCCTGGGGATCTCCCTGCTCTTGTTCCGCCCCATGGAGGCTATTGCCTCGGTTGGCGGTTATCCTGTGGCCGATTTGGCGGTAGGAATCCTGGCGTTCACCGGAGCATCAATAATCTCGGCCTACTACCGGGTCTCCTGGCAGCTAACATCCACGCTGGTGCTGGGGGCCGCGCTGGTGGTCACCGCTTACTCGGTGCTGTTTACGCCGGTGCTCGACCTACAAGCAGTATTGAATACCGTGCTACCCGAACAGATCGACGTCGAGGCCGTGTCCAACGGGATACCGGCAAATTACGTGGTCGCCTTGGTGTTGCTGCTGGGCTCTTTGTTGGTCTCGGTGGTCGTCGGCGTACGCTGGTTGGGAGGAGTATGGCTACGCTGCGCGCTGATTTTCTACCTGGTCTGGGCCGCGCTCTACACCACCATGTTCACCAATTTGGCTGGGCTATTCAGCGGCTCCTGGCAGGGGATGGGATACTGGATAGCCCAGCAGGACGTGGCCCGAGGCAACCAGCCTTGGTACTACTACTTCGTCGGCCTATCGATATACGAACTCTTGCCGTGGGTCTTCGGCCTGATCGGAGCTGTGTTCTTCTGGCGCAATCGTGACCGCCTGGGTTTGGCGCTCGTGTTCTGGGCGGTGGTCACCCTTTTCGGCTATACGGTCGCCAGCGAGAAAATGCCGTGGCTGCTGGTGAACATGACCGTACCCTTCATCTTCGTCGCCGCCAAGTTCTTGGGAGAGCTGGCAGAACAGGTGGACTGGATGGCGGCGCTGAAAGAGGGAGGTCTGTTCCTTTTGGTGTTGGCGCCATTGACGACGATCGGCGGAGTTTACCTCTTGCTCCGTTACTTGAGCGACGGGTTCGATGCTTCCCACTGGGTGCTGTTGGCTGCGGCCGGAGGCTTGGCGGTAGCCGTCGCGCTGATCGTCCGGGCGTCGACCCCAGGCCGCGCTGCGCCCGTAGCGGCGCTGGGCATGGCCGCATTGCTGCTGGCTTTCGGGACCTGGGGCGCGGTGCGGGCAACCTACACCTTCGACGATTCCAACGTAGAAATCTTGGTGTACGCTCAGGGCTCCGCCGACCTCATCGAGACTTACGAGACGATGGAGCGCGAGGTTTTCGCCGACCCATCGGGAACGCAGGGGCCGGTCTACGGGGACTACGAGGCCTGGTACCCCTTCCAGTGGTACGTTCGCGACCAAGCACAGACCGGACGCCTGGTTTTCTCCTGCCACAAACGGGAAGGCCAAAAGGATTGGAACGAGTCTTGCCAGCCGATGGAAGAGCGGCTTGATCAGGAGGTCAATCCCACCGCCTCACCGCCGGCGCTGATGGTGGATGTCGAGAACGCCCCTGCCGACGGGTCCACGCCTGAACGCTACACACGTACCGGGCCCCACAGGGACCTGCTGTGGTTTCCAGAGTCATACCGGCGGCCCGGCGAACACCGCGAGGAGGAAAGTTTCAACGACCAATTTGTGCAGGACATGCGCTTTTTCGGGGAAACCGCCACCAGCCGGGCCGCCTGGAACACCATTATTCGGTATATGCTGTTCCGGGAATTGGACGACCCATGGTATAAGTCGCAGTATTACTACTTCCTGCTTAAAGGACCCGGTTAGTGATTTCCCGGAAGTGGCAACTTTGGGTGGGCATTGCGATAAGCGTAGGCCTGCTGGCCATCCTTCTGTACCAAGTGAACCCCCGGGAGCTGAAGGATGCTCTGGCCGGGGCCAACTACATCTACCTCGCCCCGGCGGTGGCGGTGTATTTTGTCTCGGTGTTCTTCCGTTCAGTCCGTTGGCGCTACTTGCTGATGCCGCTTCGGCCTTTCCCCGTGAAGAGTCTCTACCCCGTGGTTGTGGTCGGCTACACAGCGAACAACCTGCTGCCGATGCGGCTGGGCGAGTTGGTGCGGGCCTACTACCTCGCCCGCCGGGAAAACTTCAGCACCAGTTCAGCCCTGGGTACCGTGGCGGTCGAGCGGGTATTCGACGGGGTTACCCTGCTAGCGGCCGTCGCCGTCACCGCCCCAGTGCTGCTGCTATTGGGGGAGTTCGACGACTCCTCTAATATTTCCCGTGGCACGATAATATTGCTAGCCGCGGTAACGGTAGCCGTCTTTGGCGGCGCGCTGCTGCTATTCACAGCGCTGGCGGTCAGCCCCCGCTTCGCAGCCATGGTCGAAGGCCGGCTGAACATTCTTCCCCAGCGCCTCCGCGAGCCGGTGCAGTGTTTTTACCGAAGTTTCCTCTCCGCTCTGGGGATCCTCAGCAGCCCCCGGAAGCACTTTGAGCTGATCATGCTTTCACTCCCTGTCTGGGCCGGAGAGTGGGCGGTCTACTTTCTGATCGCCTTTTCGTTCGATCTCCACACCTACTTCGGCTCGGTTGGAGTGCTGGTCTTGGCGGTTGCGCTGCTGACGGCGACCTCCAACCTGGCCACGGGAGTACCCAGCGCCGTCGGCGGCATCGGGCCCTTCGAGGTGGTTGCCCAACAGACGCTGGTGTTGCTGGGGGTCGGCGCGACCGTGGCTGGGACCTACGCTGGCTTCGTACACTTGGTGGCGCTATGGCTGCCAGTGAACTTGGTCGGGCTCGTGATCCTATGGAAGCAGAACCTGAGTCTCAAGCAGGTCATGGGCGCGCCCGAAGAGCCAGCCTTGGAGGCAGCGCTGGTTGACGGGCCCGTCGCCGACCCGCTCGGCTTGTACGAGAGCAACGCGCCGTCGGCAGGGGGACAACCGTGAACGCCAGTCTAAGGGTTGGCATCATAGGCGGCGGAGTCGCCGGTCTGGCCGCTGCCTACGAGCTGACGAAGGAGGGGCACTACGCCGAGGTGTTTGAGGCCGCTCCCTTCCTTGGCGGCCAAGCCTCCACCTTTCCGGTCTACGGTGGGCAGTTGGAGCGAGGCTACCACCACCTGTTCGTAAGCGACACCGCCATTACCGAGCTCATCCACGAACTCGGTCTCGGCCACAAGCTGGAGTGGCTGGAGTCCAAGGTGGGGCTCTACCACCAAGGCAAGGTCTGGGATTTCGCGACGCCGATGGACCTACTGCGTTTCAAGCCGTTGTCGTTGTTCCAGCGGGTCCGGGTCGGGCTCTGGACACTGCGGTTACAGCGCACGTCGGACTGGGCAAAGTTCGAGGACGTCACCGCCAAAGACTGGCTGGAACGGCACATGGGGACGGCCGCCTACCGGGTCCTCTGGGAGCCGTTGCTGCGCGGCAAGTTCGGCGATCACTACGACCAAGTGAGCATGACCTGGCTCTGGGGGAAGATACGCCTCCGGGTCGCTTCGCGGGGCAAGGGGTTCCAGAAAGAGCGTCTGGGGTACCCGATGGGCAGCTTCGGCGAGGTTATCGACGTGCTAGCCGACCGGGTCCGGGATCAGGGCGGAGACGTTCATATATCCACGTTGGTATCGGCAATCCAAGTCGAGGACGGAATCGCCCGGGGTTTGGAATTGCGCACCGGAGACGGTGAGGGCGAACGGCGAGAATACGACGCCGTGATCGCCACCACACCGTCCTACGTCTTCACCCGGCTGGCGCCGCCGATGCCCGACGACTACCAAGAGAAGCTCACCGGGGTGCGCTATTTGTCGGCAGTCGTCTTGATTCTAGTGATGGACCGGCCGTTCACGGCCAAATATTGGATGAACATCGCCGACCAAGAGATGCCATTTGTCGCCTTAATCGAACACACGAATATGATCGACCGGTCGCTGTACGGCGGCAAGCACATCCTCTACATCAGCAATTACCCCGACCGGGAGAGCGACCTCTACCAGATGAGCCCGGAGGCGATGCTGGAGCTTTTCGTCCCCTACCTACAGCGGATCAACCCGGAATTCGACCCTTCGTGGGTGCTGGAGTACCACCACCACCGGGTCGACGGCGCCCAGCCCATCATCAGTCGAAATTACAGCCAGCGGATACCCGACCACCGTACGCCGGTCGATAACCTTTACCTAGCCAACACCACCCAGATTTTCCCCGAGGACCGGGGAACCAACTACTCGATTCGAATGGGCCGACGGGTGGCCCGCCTCGTGTTGGAGGACTTTTCCGCCAACCCCGCAGTGGAGTAGAATCTACAACTGACCGGAGTCACGAATTTATCCGGGTCCGGCCGTAGGAGCAGAGCGTGGCATCAGAGCAGAACTCCCAGGACAAGTTAATCGAGCAATCCAAGAAACCGTCGGGCGAGTCCCGCCGTGGTTTCTTGGCCAAGCTGGGCTTCGGGGCGGCCGCGTTGGCCTTGGTCGCCGGGCCTCTGGGAGCGCTTAGGTTCAACCGCGGCGGCAACTCCGACTCCGGCAACGAGTTTCCCGGCGAAGACTCGATCTTCCACCCCGCATCCGACCCCCGGTCGGACCCCCGCCGGACTGGCCGTTCCTAGGACCGCGCGGTTTCCTTCCCGGCCACAAACACATCCGTCAGCAACGGAGAAGTTGAGCCATGCCTGAAGCCCGCCTGACCGTTGGCAACGTCGAGATCATTTCCCTAAACGACGCCGAGACGGCCCTGCCGCTTAGCGACACTTTCCCCGAAGTTCCCGCTGAGTCCTGGCCCTACTACCAGCAGCGCTACCCCGCTGGCTTCCGTGGCGACAGCCTTTTGGCCCATTTCGAGTGCTACCTTGTGCGGTCCGAAGGCAGGACGATACTGGTCGACACCGGTGTCGGCGGAGAGGCCAGTAGCCCCCTCGCGGTAGAGGCCTTCACCGGCGGCGTGGACGGGAACCTGTTGGAGGAGTTGCGGGAGGTTGGCTTGGAGCCCGGCGACATCGACACCGTCTTTCTAAGCCACCTGCACTTTGACCATGTGGGCTGGAACTTGTTGCACAATGGCGGTGTCAAGCCCACCTTCCCCAACGCTCGCTACGTGGCGCATCAAGCCGACTGGGAGGCATTCCAACGACCGGAAGTACAGGAGCTTTTCCCACCCAATTGGGACCAGACCCTTGGACCGCTGCAGGAACTGGGCGTGCTCGATCTGCTGGACGGCGAGCGTGCCTTGACCAGCGAAATCACCGCCATCCACACCCCTGGCCATACCCCCGGTTCGATGAGCCTGGCCATCGTTTCGGGCGACGAGCGGGCCTATTTGCTGGGGGACGTGTTCCATGGCCCCACGCAAATCACGGAAACCGACTGGAGGTTCAGCTTCGACATGGACGGCGAACTCGCGATTAGCACCCGCCGCCGCATGATCGAGCGAGCGGAGTCGGAGGACGCGGTGCTGGCCATCTGCCACCACACCGGCTTCGGCAAGGTGATTCGCGAAGGGGGACGTCGCTACTGGCAGTTGGTCTAGCGCCGCCCGAACTCCCGCTCCATCAGGTATGAGCTGAAGTGGACCATCGTAGGCCGCCCGTGGGGACAGGTGTGGGGGTTGGGTGTTGCCTCCAACTGCTCCAGCAACGCCACCATCTCCGGCTCCGCTAGCTGCTTCCCCGCCCGTACCGCGCCGTGGCAAGCAATGGACGCTGCAGTCACGTCCTCCTTGTGCCGCACCAATCCTTCCAGCGCCGTCATGTCCAAAATGTCCACCAGCGCCCGGGCCGGGTCCTCGGTAGTCAGCACCAACGGCACTGCCCGTAGCAGGTAGCCCCGGTCCCCGAAGGACTCCACATCGAACCCATAACCCAAGACCGACGGCAAGTTCGATTCCAACGTCTCGGACTGGGAAGGCGTCAGTTCGATGCTTATCGGGGCCAGAAGGGGCTGAGACAGGGTTCCGCGCTCGTCTCTCTGCTGGCACAGCCGGTCGAATATCACCCGCTCGTGGGCGGCGTGCTGATCGACCAAGTACATGCCCGAGGCGCCCTCGGCCACGATGTAGGTGAGTTTCAACTGGCCCACCACCCGCAGCGGGGTTGTGGGACGGCCGATCAAGGGCGTTTCCGTGGGAACGAAGGGCTCGCTGGGTGGTGAGGTTGGGCGGCGGTCCGTGGCCATTCCGTTCCCTCCCCCGCCAACGAACGACACTCCCCCGGGTTGACGAAGCGGGAACCCGGAGCCCTCGGGCAGTGTCACCGACGGCACCGGTGAGTGGACAATCAGCGCCGCCCGTACTCCGCGCTGCACCGTGGAGAAGACCAGGTTTTCGTTGCGAAACCTCACCTCCCGCTTGGCAGGGTGGGAATTGACGTCGACTTCACCGTAGGGAACGGCAATGTTGATCGCGGCCAGCGGATAACGCTTGACCTGGAGCAGGCCGGAGTAGGCCTCCTCCACCGCGAACATCAATCGGCGGTTTTGGATCCAGCGCCGGTTGACGAAAAATGTGAGGAACGAGCGGCTGGCCCGGCTGACGTTGGGACTACTGGCGAAACCCTCGACCAAGTATCCGGTCTGGGGGTCTTCCCTGTGGACTTGCAACATATTGGCGGCGGCCTCCGCCCCGTAGACGACGGCCAGCGCTTCCAGCGGGTCCCCTTGTCCTGATGTGGTGAAGGAGGTCCGGCCTTCGTTGACGAATTGGAACCTGAGCTCTGGGAAAGCCAGGGCGTAGCGGCCGACCAGCTCGTGTATCAGATGGGCCTCGCGGCTGGAGGAACGGAGGAATTTGCGGCGGGCGGGAAGGTTGCCGAAAAGGTCCGACACCTCCACGGTGGTACCGGGAGGACAACCGTGGGGGCCGGCCTCCGCCGTCTCGCCCCAGCGAAGCGCGATGCGAAATCCGGCAGTCTCTGCGGGCGGGCGGGTCTGGACGGTGGTGCGAGATACAGCCGCAATGCTGGGCAAGGCCTCGCCCCGGAATCCCAGAGTCTGTATCGACTCCAGTTGCTCCGATGCGGTGAGCTTGCTGGTGGCGTGGCGTTGGAACGCGAGCGCTACTTGGTCGGATGGGATGCCGACGCCGTCGTCGATAACCCGGATTAGCTCGACGCCGCCGCCCTTGATCTCAACGGTCACCCGGTTTGCCCCGGCATCTATGGAGTTCTCGACCAACTCCTTGACCACGGAAACAGGGCGTTCGACGACTTCGCCCGCAGCGATCTGAGCAGCAACGTCGGGCGCAAGAACCCTAATGGGCACGGCTGCAATCCGCAAAGGCGGCTAGAAGAGAGGGACTATTGAGCCCTTGGCACGGTACTGCTTGTCTTCGGAGGCCCCGGTGGCTGCGAAGTCTTGAACGATCCGGTAGACCCGCTCCATCTCCTTGTCGACGGTACGCTTGAAGAAATACGGAGGCACCCAAACTCCGCCGAACGCGGCAACTACTTCCGGGTAATCGTCGATCACAAAGTCCGGCTCGAAAGGCACGCCCAATTCTTCCAACCGTTCGTGGAAGTGGTGCGTGGGCTTTTCGTATACCCCGCTTACGTAGGAGTTCAGCTCGTGCTTGTTGACAACCTCCCACCTTTCTCCCATCCCGGACCAGATAAAAATCTGGTGGTCTTCGGCCAACAGGGCCTGGAACGTTTCAACGGTTTGCGGCCTCAGGCTGTTATCCAGCCCAAGGATAGTGTAGTCAACATCAAAGAAGATCTTCATCGATTGTTCTTGGCCCTTTGGCGCCGGCGCACGCTAGCCCGGCGGCAGTTATGTGTACCACAGGATTCATGATAACCGCTAGGCAACAGTATATGCCAGTCCAATCAACCTGTCAGGTTATGTCTTTTTGGTTTTCTTTCTGGGCGGGTTTGGTACAATTCATCCGTTTCCCGGTTGATGCCTAGAATGAGCGCATGAAAGGGACTAAGGGGAGTCGTATGGTTGCCAACGTTACCAGCTTGGTCGATACCAAAAGGGGACTGATCAGCCCTCGGATTTTCATAGAGCCCGACATTTACCAGGGAGAGTTGGAGCGCATATTCGCCCGGTGCTGGCTATTCCTGTGTCACGAGAGTCAGATTCCGCAACCGGGCGACTTTTTCACCACCTACATGGGCGAAGACCCGGTGCTGGTGGTCCGGGACCGGACCGGCAAAATAAACGCCTTTCTGAACATTTGCCGCCATCGGGGCAACCGGCTCTGCCGGGCCGACGATGGCAACGCATCGGCGTTCATCTGCGCCTATCATGGTTGGGGCTACAGCGCCGACGGCAAGCTGCAGGCCGTACCCAATCTGCAAGACGCCTATTACAACGAGCTCGACCTGGAACGTTGGTCTCTAATACCGGTAGCCCAGTTGGAAAGCTACAAGGGGCTGGTGTTCGCCACCTTCGACCCCGACGCGCCACCGCTGCTCGACTATCTGGGACCAATGGCCTGGTATCTGGATTCCATGTTCGACCGCCGGGAGGGCGGAGTCGAGGTCATCGGCGCGATGCACAAGTGGGTCGTGCCCTGCAACTGGAAAATGCCTGCGGAGAACTTTGGCGGCGACGCCTACCACGTGTTCTGGTCCCACCTTTCGAGCATCCAGGCCGGTTTCAGCGTGGGCGCAACGGCCCGGCCGTCCAGCAAAGGAGTGACGGTATCGCCGGGCAACGGCCACGGGTTGGTCACGATACCGGGTACCGACAGCGCAGACCCCCCATCCCCGGTCCTGCAGGAATACGAAGAGCGAATCCGGCCGGAATTGGAAGCTCGTCTGGGTCCTCGTTACAACCAGTTGAATCCAGTCGTCGGAACTGTCTTCCCCAACTTCTCCATCCTTAAGGGCAGTTCTCGCTCCTTCCGCGTTTGGCATCCCAAGGGGCCGGAGAGCATCGAGGTCTGGTCGTGGTCCTACGTCGACAAGGCGGCTCCCCCGGAAGTGAAAGAGTCTATCCGACTGAGCGCTATCCGAGGCTTCAGCCCGTCGGGTACTTTCGAGCAGGACGACATGGACAACTGGCAGGAGTGCAGCCGGAGCGGGCGGGGCGTGGTCGCCCGGCGCCTCAAGTTGAACTACCAGATGGGGTTGGGCCGCGAGACTTACGTCGAGGACTACGAGGCCTTGACGAGCGACTTCCGGTATAGCGACAGCAATCACCGGCAGTTCTACCAGCGCTGGAGCGACTTGATGACGGCCGAAACCTGGGCTGATTTGTAGGAGAGACCCAATGATGACAGACATGGCCACCCTGGTGGATGCGGACAACGGGGTTATCAATCCCCAGATATTCAGCGACCACGAAATCTACCAGCAGGAGTTGGAACAGATCTTCGCCCGGTGTTGGCTGGTTCTTTGTCACGAGTCCCAAATCCCCGAGCCCGGCGACTTCCTGACCACCTACATGGGGGAAGACCCGGTACTGGTGGCGCGTGACCGGGCCGGGAAGATCGGCGCGTTCCTGAACATCTGTCGGCATCGGGGAAACCGGCTCTGCCGCGCCGATAACGGCAACGCCTCGGCCTTCATCTGCGCCTATCACGGCTGGGCCTATTCCAACGACGGCAGCCTGCAGGCGGTCCCCAACAAGCAGGACGCCTACTTCAACGAGCTGGACCAGAGCCAGTGGGGGCTTGTCCCAGTGGCTCAACTGGAAATCCATGCCGGGCTCGTCTTCGCGACCTTCGACCCGGAGGCGCCTCCCCTGCGCCAGTATCTGGGAGAAGCTGCCTGGTATCTCGACGTGTTTTTCGACCGGCGCGAGGGCGGGGTCGAGGTCGTGGGCGGAATGCACAAATGGACCATACCAGCCAACTGGAAGATGCCAGCGGAGAATTTTGGAGGTGACGGCTACCATACCGGCTGGAGCCACCTGTCGGCGGTAACCACCGGTTTCGGCGGCAATTTCCGCGCCAGCCGGGCCCGCGCCGGATCGGTCATATCTCCCGGCAACGGCCACTGCATCGTGGGTCTCGGCCCCAATGAGGTCTCCGATCCGGAGGTCCCCGAGATCTTGGCCTACGAGGAGCGGATCCGAGACGAAGTGGTGCGCCGTTTGGGGGACAGGTTGAAGCTGGTCAAGCCCCACGCCGGGACCATCTTCCCCAACTTCTCGATGCTGCGGAGCGTGGCCCGTATCTTCCGCACCTGGCAGCCCAAGGGTCCAGGCCGCACCGAGATACAGTCGGCGGTGTACGTCGACAAGGCAGCTCCCCCGGAGGTCAAGGAGGCCTTCCGCATCGCCGCGGTCCGCTCCTTTGGTCCGTCGGGCGCCTTCGAGCAAGACGACATGGACAACTGGCAGGGATGCAGCAGAGCGGGACTAGGCGTCGTCTCGCGGCGGCATGAGCTGAACATCGGGATGGGCTTGGGCCACGACAGGTTTGACGAGGGGCTCGCGGGCTGGGCCAGCGACTACCGGCTCAGCGAAAGCAACCATAGGAACTTCTACCGCCGCTGGAGCCAACTCATGGCCACCGACGGCTGGCCGGAAAACTAGCATCCAGTTGTTGGAGGACCCAATCCCATGCGTGACGAGACCATCCGGGAAATCGAGCAGTTCTTGTACCGTGAGGCCCGGCTTCTGGACAACCGGAATTTCCGTCAGTGGCTGGACCTCCTGACCGACGACATCCGCTACTGGATGCCGGTTAGGTCCAATCGCTACCCCGTCTCCAGCAAGGCGATCTCCATCCTAGACGGATCGAGGTACGAAGAGGGGGAGCTTTCCAAAGAAGGGGAATTGGCGATTCTCGACGAAGACAAGGACTCGCTCACCCGGCGCATAGACCGCTTGGACTCCGGCATGGCTTGGGCCGAGGACCCTCCGTCACGCACTCGTCATTTCGTCTCGAACGTAGAGGTCGAGCCGGGAGACCGGGACTCGGAGCTGAAAGTCTATTCCAACTTCGTCATGTACCGGACCCGGGGCGAGACCGAGGAGGACTTCTACGTCGGCTGCCGGGAGGACGTGCTGCGCCTAGAGGCTGGCCAGTGGAAGGTGGCCTACCGCAAGATCGTCCTCGACCAGACGGTGCTCTTGGCCAAGAACGTCAGCAACTTTTTCTAGCCTGCCGCCGCGGCGCGGACCGCCTCCTCCATCACCGAGGCCGATCCACCCACAAACAGCAAGTCGCCGACCCGGATGAGCGGTCGGCGTACCAGCTTGGGCTCTTGGAGGATGAGGGCCACCATCTCGTCGTCCGATAGATCCTGACCCGCCAACCCCATCTGCTTCAGTCTGGGACTGCGCCGGGCAAAGATCTGGTATACGCTGGCCAGTCCGGCCAGTTCCCGGACTTCTCCTTCCGACAATGGTTCCTTGAAGTAGTCCCGTTCGCTAACTTCGATTCCTTGTTGCAAGAGCAACTCTCTCGCTTTACGGCAGGTGGATCAACGCGGCCACCAATAGAAGCTGACTGGCTGGCTCATATCGTCCTCCCAGGTCAGTGAGTACCGGGATTCTATACCAAAGCAGGAGACCAAAGCACGGAGCTAGCCCATCCCCTTGGCCTGTTCCTGCAGCTCGTATAGCTTGTTGAGCGCCTCCAAAGGGGTGAGGTTCGCCACATCCACCGCCCGTACCAACTCAGCCAACGATGGTTCGGAGGGCAACAACGCCATCTGCTGAGCTGGGTCTGTTTGGCGGCGGCCGCCGCCGGAGCCATTCTTCGATTCCAGCTCGGTCAGCACCTCCCAGGCCCTGTTGATCACGCCCTGGGGCAGACCAGCCAACCGGGCCACGTGCACACCGTAGCTCCTGTCGGCCCCGCCCGGGACGATGCGGTGCAGGAACACCACCTCGCTGCCCTCCTCGCTGCCCTCCTCGGTGACCGCGACGGTGAAATTGCGCACTCCAGGCAGCACCGAAGCCAGTTGGGTCAGCTCGTGGTAGTGGGTGGCGAACAACGTCTTACAGCCCAACCGCGGGTCGTTGTGCAGGTGCTCGATCACCGAGCGGGCAATGGAGAGGCCATCGTAGGTGCTGGTGCCCCGCCCAATCTCGTCCAAGACCACCAGAGAACGGGGAGTTGCCTGGTTTAGTATCGCGGCTGTCTCCACCATCTCCACCATGAACGTGGATTGGCCGGTGGCCAGGTCATCCTGCAGACCGACGCGAGTGAAGATGCGGTCGACGATGCCGATCGATGCCTCGGAAGCGGGGACGAAGCTGCCGATCTGGGCCAGCAGGGTAATCAGGGCCACTTGGCGAATATAGGTGGACTTGCCCGCCATATTGGGCCCGGTGAGCACCACGATGCGCGCCTCATCGTTGGCCAGGGAGATGTCGTTGGGTACGTATTGGCCGGAGCCGAGCACTCGTTCCACGACCGGATGCCGGCCGTCCTTTATGCGGATAGCCGGGCCGTCGTTGAGAGCGGGACGCACGTAGGCGTTGTCGATAGCCGCTTGAGCCAGACCGCAGAACACGTCCACCCTGGCCACGGCGGCGGCGGTCCGAGTGATGGCCTGAGCGGACTCCGCGACCTGCGCGCAAACCCGGCGGTAGACCTCCAACTCCGTCTCGGCCAACCGCTCGCGGGCATTGAGCACCAAAGACTCATACTCCTTAAGCTCCGGAACGATATACCGCTCGGCGTGGGTCAGGGTCTGCCGACGAATGTAGTCGTCGGGAAGCGCGGCGATGTTGGACTTGGCGATCTCGATGTAGTACCCGAAAACCTGGTTGTAGCCGACCCTCAGGCCCCGGATACCGGTGCGCTGGCGTTCCTTCTCTTCGAGGCCAGCGATGTATTGCCGGGCGTTGGTGGAGGCGTTTCTTAGCTCGTCCACCTCGGGTGCGAATCCTTCGCGAATCACACCACCGTCACCGGGCGCTCCGGAGGGTTCAGGACCTATTGCGGCCTCGATAACCGCAACGGCCTCCGGGACGGGAACCAGCTTGCGTTCGAGCCACGACAGCTTACCGGCTCCAGATTCGGCGACAGTAGCCCGCAGGCTCGGCACTTCCTGCAAGCCGCTCTTGAGGGCCAACAGTTCCCTGGGGGCGGCGGTTCCTGTCATCACCCGCCCGAGAATGCGCTCCAAGTCGCCTATCCGGGCCAGGCACACTGCGGCGGAATTGCGGGCCAGCCCGTTCTGGAAGAAGCCGGCGACGGCGTCTAGGCGCTGTTCCAACTCTTCCAGGTCCAAGAGCGGCTGCCCAAGCCAACGGCGCAGCAACCGGCCCCCCATGGGCGTCCGGGTGCGGTCAACGGCGGCCAACAACGACAGTTCGTGCTGCTCGCCTCGCCCTCCCTGGAACAGCTCCAAGTTGCGCCGGGTCCGGGCGTCCAGAGTCATGTAATGGGACGTGGAATAAGTGGCAAGGTTCGCCAGTTGAGGGGCGCTGGGACCGGGGTGGTGTTGGGCAGACACCGGCGGGCGAGTAGCGGCCAAGTATCTCACGATAGCCCCGGCCGCCGCCCCGGCCAACGGGAGCTCTTCGCAGCCGAAGGACTCCAAAGTTAGGATCCGATAATGCGAAAGGAGGGCGTCCCGGCCAATCTCAGGGTCGAACCAGCCCGGTTCGCATTCGGCGATCCGGCAACCGCGCCCGAGAGTACCGGATTCGGCCCAAGCCGGCAGGCCCTCTTCGCCTCGGGGCACGAGCACTTCGGCAGGGGCGACGCGCTCCAGTTCCAGCGCCACTTGGGAGGCCGGAAGTTGCGTGGCGAAGAACTCCCCGGTGGAAACATCCACGTAGGCCAACCCAGCAGCCGCTCCTGACAGCGCCACGGCGGCCAGGTAGTTGTTGGCCTTCTGAGCCAGAAGTGAGTCTTCGAACAACGTGCCCGGAGTGACGACTCGCACCACGTCCCGGTCCACGAGGCCCTTGGAGGTGGCAGGGTCGCTGAGCTGCTCGCAGATGGCGACCTGGTGGCCCTTTTTGACCAGCCGGGCCAAGTAGGACTCCAAGGAGTGTGCCGGGACCCCGGCCATCGGTACCCGCAGGTCCTTGCCCATGCTGCGCGAGGTGAGGGTTATCTCTAGATCGCGAGAGGCCAGCCGAGCGTCGTCGTCGAACGTTTCGTAGAAGTCCCCCAACCGGAATAGAACAATGGAGTCCGGGTAGGAGTTCTTAATCTTGAGGTATTGGCGGCGTATTGGCGTCACGGACGTTCCCGACCCCTCTTCCTCAGCACGCGAGCCACGATGGCCGCTCGGCAGCGGTCTGTCGGGAGGACTACTCCTTCCAGAAACGCTCTTCCTTGAACTTCCAGCCCTGAGGCGGAAGAATCTCCTTCATGTGTTCGATCATGCCGGGATGACCGCAGGCGTACACCAGGGTGTCGTCCTTGGGAAGCTGGAACTTCTCCAAGTATTCCTCGGCGATGGCGTTGACCCGGCCCTTGGCGCCCTGCCAGTCCGCGTTCCGCCGCTCGTTGGGGCGGCTCACGGTCGGAACGAATAGCACGGACTCCGGATACCGCTCGGCCAGCTCGGAAAACTCGTTGTCGTAGGTCAACTCGTCGTAATAGCTGGCCCCCAACAGGATGTAGAAAACGTGGCCTTCGCCGCCTTGGTGCAGGTAGTTGCGGACCATGCTCACCGAGGGCGCGACACCGGTAACGGTGGAAAGCATGAAGTGATGGTGGACTCGCTGGTCCATGGTGAAAATGCCCTTGGCCCTAGGACGGACGGACATGCCATCGCCTTCCTGCAACTGCCACATCAGAGGGGTCAATTCGCCATCGGGCACCAATTCAACGAAAATTTCCAAGAAATTTTCGTGAGGAGCGGAGGCGATAGAGTAGGCGCGTTCGATGGAACCCAATCCGAGGGTGCAGTATTGGCCCGGTTTGAAGCTGAACCGGGCGGCTTCTTCCGGCTCCAACCGGATCACCATCAAGTCGTCGGTGATGTCGAGACGCTCGACCAGTTTGGCCTGGGGAAACGCGGGGTTGGGCGTCAAGTTGGGATTTTTCACCCTCCCACCGGTCGATGCTTCAACCATCGTTTACTCCTGGGACCGGACTAGCCGGGCCCTCTTTGTATCCAACCCGGGTAACTGCGAGGCCGGGTCGAACTCCTCACTGGCTTGCATATCAATGGCCAACTGCCCGAACAGGGCTGTCGACGCCACCACACCTCTGGGGAGCGAGTTGTTGTACTGGGCAACTCCCGGGACCCGGCCGTCTTGCGACTCGACGGCGACCTTGGCCCCCTCTTCGATGCCCCATTCGGCCCCATCGTCCGGGGCCAATTCTATCCATTCCTCCCGAAGGAGCCGGTTACGTTTGCCCTTGACCACCTCAATTGGCCGGTCCTGCTGCAAAAGTACCCGACCTGGAGCGTACCAAAGCGGGAACTCCACTTCCTCAGGCAGGTTACCGCTTGCGAAGGCCGGAGTGATCGGTTCCGCCTTGCGTTCGGCAAATCCGCCGTCATAGAGAGTCGGCGTTCCGGGGACGCCCGTATCATAGCACGGCCACTGCAACCCCCGATGCTGCCTGCTGGCATAGAGCACCTGGGTCGGCTGCGGACTCTCCAACTGTGTGCGCATGACCAAAGCGCCCTCGGCTTCCAACCGATGATGCGAAATCCCACCGTAGATGGGAACTACGCGGGCGATCTCGTCCATTGTCTCAGAACTGCTTTCAAACTGAAACCCTTGGGCGTTCATCCGACGGGCCAACTCGGCGATCACCCAACCCTCCGGCTGGGCCTGCCCCTTTGCGCCGAGCCCGGGCTTGACACGCTGCACGCGCCGTTCCAAGTTGGTGTACGTGCCGTCTTTTTCGGCGAATGTCACTCTTGGCAGCACCACGTCGGCCCGTTGGGCCAGCGGTGTGAGAAACGTGTCATGCACCACCAAGAAGTCCAACGCAGCCAGCGAGTCCAAGGCGTCCCCCAACCGGCCGTTGGTGAAATTGGGGCTGTTGCCCACGACTAACGCCGCCTTGATTGAACCGCCCCTAGCCCCATCGACGATCTGGGCCAAGCCGAGGCCGGGCGTCTCGGGTACGGACGCTCCCCAGAGCTCCTCCAGCTCTCGCCGTTGCGCCTCGTTCTCAACTCGGCGGTAGCCGGGAAGGCGGTCTGGAAGGCAGCCGACGTCCCAGGCGCCCTGCTCGTTGGTACCCCGGCGCATCGGGTAGAGCCCGGAGCCAGCGGAGCCCAGGTTACCAGTAACCAAGGCCAGGTCAATCAGTGCCCGGACACAGTCCCGCTCCAACTCAGCAGGCACGTTGTCCAGCCCGTACACCAGCGCGCCAGGACCCGACCGGGCGTAGAGGCGGGCCGCTTCGGCTATGTCTTCGACCGCCACTCCGGTGGCTCGGGTAACATCGTCCATCTCCATCGAATGCAAGGCGTAACGGAGGGTGGCCGGGCTCTCGCAGTTTTCCGCCAGCCAGTCTTCCCGCTCCAGCCCTTGGTCGTGCAGCGACTTAAGCAGTCCGCCCAGCAACATCAGTTCAGTTCCGGGGAAGGGCCGCAGCCATAGGTGGGCGTAGCGGGTGAGCTCCACCTCGCGCGAATCGATCACGACGAGCTTGGTGTCCTTGCGGGCAGCCCGCTTGATCGGCACTCCGACCACATTGTGCTCTTCGGTCACGTTGGAGTTGAAGACTAGGACGCAACCAGCCTTTTCCAGGTCCCAAATCGGGTTGGTCGCGGCAGCGAATCCCAGGGACGCCTCCAGTCCCAGCACCAGTTCCGGGTTGGTGTTGGAGGTCTGGTCGATGTTGTTCGAAGCCATCACTACTCTGGCGAACTTCTGGGCCAGGTAGTGCTCTTCGTTGGTGCTGGTCGGGGAGGTGAGCAAAGCAAACTCTTGACCCCTCCGATGCGCCAACTGCTCGGCGACAAGGTCCAAGGCTTCGTTCCAGGAAGCCTCGGTTAGCACACCGTCGCGCCGAATGAGCGGGGCAGTCAACCGGCTGGCGTCGTTTACGAACTCCAGCCCGAACTTGCCCTTGAAGCAGGCTTGTCCCTTGTTCGCCGGGGAGTTCAGGTCGGGCACAGCCCGTATCAACTCGTCCTTGCCGTTGAATTCAAGGTTCAACTGGCAGCCCACGGGGCAGTGGGGGCAAATGCTCCGCTCGACCCGCCGTGCCTTCTCCCACTTGTGGTCGCGTTCCACCAAGGCGCCCACGGGGCAAACGTCGATGCAGGCGCCGCAAAACTCGCAGCCGGATTCCAGAAGCGAAGTCCCGAAGGAGGTCCCGACCAGCGCTTGGCCGCTCCGTTCGGTGAAGCCGATGGCGTCGTCGCCCCGGAGCTCATCGCAGGCCCGAACGCACCGTCCGCAAACTATACAAAGGTTGTAGTCGCGGTCGTAGAAGGGGTCGGAGACTTCGAGGGGGATATCCCGGTATTTGTAACCCAGGGGCGACTCTAGGTTCATGCCCAGGTAGCGGACAGTGTCCTTTAGCTCGCAGCGCTCATTCTTGGGGCAGGTCACACACCGGTCATTGACCGAGACGTGGCGAAGACAAACGTCGGTTGGGCCGCAGATGTCGATACGATGGCAGGTGAGGCAGCCGTTGGGGTGCTCGGCGATGAGCATTTCCATGACCGAGCGGCGAAGTTGGTCCACTTCGGGGACTTCGTTCCGGACCTTCATGCCCTCAGTCACTGGCAAAGTACAGGAGGCGGGGAACCCGCGCTGGCCTTCGACGCCAACAACGCACATGCGGCAAGCGGCGAAGGGCTTCATGCCCGGGTGATAGCAGAGGTAGGGCACGTAGATACCGGCGTCGATTGCAGCTTCCAAGACCATCTTGCCGGGCTGGGTCCTCACCTCGATTCCATCGATCGTGATGGTAATTTCGTTTGACGGATCAGTGGCCATGCTTCACCGGCTGTTGCAGGTTACCGGCGCGACCGGTTGGGAGAATAGCGCAGCCCGCGGCACACGCCGGCGGGGCACCTGTGGTCAACAATGTGGGCCTCGAACTCACCGGGGAAATGGCGCAGGGCCGAGGACACCGGGTTGAACCCAAGCTGTCCGTGGCCGCAGAGGGACCCGGCCTGCATGGTCTCCCCGGTGCTCCGCATCAGAGCCAAATCTTCGTCGTTCCCTTCCAGATCGCAGATGCGCTCCAGCACTTCCAGTATGTGACTCATGCCCATCCGGCAGGGGAAGCACTTGCCGCACGATTCGTACTGGCAGAAGGAGACCAAGGCCCGGGTCAGGTCAACCACGCAGGTATCCTCGTCGGCGGCGATAATTCCGCCAGAGCCAAGGATGGCGCCAGCGGCGCGCAGCACATCGAAGTCCAGCACCAGATCGACACTGTCAGCGCCCAATACGCCGCCAAGGGGCCCTCCCGTCTGGACGAATTTCAACTGCTTGCCGTCCCGTACGCCTCCCGCGGCCTGGTAAAGCACGTCCTTGAGATTGATGCCCAAGGGCACTTCCATCATTCCGGTGTACTTTAGCGGGCCGGACAAACACAGAATGGCGGTGCCGGTGCTCTGCTCGTGGCCTATACTGGCGAACCACTCGCCGCCCTTGGAGACGATCTCGGGAACGTAGGCCAGGGTCTTCACATTGTTGATGTTGGTGGGCTTGCCGAAGAGGCCGAATTGGGCCGGGAAGGGCGGACGGTAACGCGGCATGGCCCGTTTGCCTTCAATGGCCTCCATAAGCGCGCTCTCTTCGCCAGCAACGTAGGAATCGCCGGTCAGGGCGACCTCCAAGTCAAAGTCGAATCCGGATCCCAGAATGTCCCGTCCGAGCAGACCGGCATTATAGGCCTGTTGAACGGCGGCACGGCACCGGTCGATCGGCCCGTCGTGGCCGTGGCGGATGAAAATGTAACCCCGGTTGGCCCCGGTGGCATAACCGGCAATGATCACGCCCTCCACCAAGGTGTGGGGGTCGCTCTCCAGGATTGCCTTGTCGTTGAAGGCTCCGGGGTCTCCCTCCTCGCTGTTGCAAAGAACGTACTTATCCGACGCGGGGTTGCCTGCCAGGAAGCGCCACTTGGTGGCTGTCGGGAAGGCGGCGCCGCCTCGGCCCCGCAGCCCTGAAACGTTGACCTCTTGGAGGGCATCGGCGGGGGTCATGGTGGTCAGCGCCTTGTTCAAGGCCTGATAGCCCTCGTTGGCGATGTATTGATGGATGTCGAAGGGGTCGATGTTCCCGGCGTTACGCAGGGCCACCCGGTTCTCCGATACCCGCATCGGGTGCTGGTCCAGGTCGATCAGCCCTGCGGGGGATTGCAAACCGTTGGAGCCGTTTGCGGGCAACAGATACCCCAAAGCCAAATTCGCCACCGGCGCCCCGCCAGCCACGTGTCCCGCGACTATCTCGCCAGCCGATTCGGGAGTAACGTTTCCGTAAAAGACCCTGGGGCCGCCGGGGAATCGAACGTCCACCAGCGGTTCCGCGAAGCAGAGCCCTAGGCAGCCGACCTCGCTGACCAGGGCGTCCACGGCTTGCTCGGCCACCGCTTGGCGCAGCGCGTCGGCTACTTCTTTGGCGCCGGCGGCTTCGCCGCACAGGGCGGTACCGACCCTGATCCAAGGGCGGCTTCCCGAAGAGATTTCGCCCCAACGCAGGGCGGCCTCGGATTCCAAGTCGGAAAAGCTAGCCGCCATGGGTTTCCACCGGCGCGCGTTCCAAGACCTCGGCCACTTTCGCGGAGGCGGACTCGGGAGTGACGCGGCCGGCCAAATGGTGGTCCACCGACATCACCGGAGCTTGGGCACAGGCGCCCAAGCAGGTGTTGTAACGCACTGAGAGCCGCTGGTCCGGCCGGTCGCCCTCGTCTTCCAGTCCGGCAGCCTCCAACACAGCCTTGACCACGGGCATTGCGCCCATCAGGTGGCAGGATGCGCCCCAGCAGACCTCTACCTGATGATCGGCGGGCGGCTCGAACCGGAAGTTGGGATAAAAGGAAGCGACGGCCCACACGTCGTTGACCGTCGCTCCCATGTAGTCGGCTACCAGCTCCACCGCCTCGCGGGGGATGTAGCGCAACTCGTCCTCAACGGCCAAGAGCGACGAAAGTACGGTTACCGTGGGCTGCGACTGACCCCTCAGGGCCCTGTCCACCCGTTGCTCCAAGCCGTCCATGGATTAGCTATTGTACCCGGTCGGTATTGCTGCCCAGCAGAATGCGCTCCACCTCAGCGACCAGCTCCTTGGCCCGGGTGCGGCACTCGTCGTCGGTCAAACTGGAAATCGGGTGTTCGGCGACGATGTATTCGTACTCCGGCACGCCCATCATGCGGGTCATGGCCTTAGCGGTGTTGTTGAACACGTGGGTGATGATGGCGGCGGTGGGGATGCCAATGCGCTCCATCTCGATGCCGTCGTGCACACTGCACGAGCTGCAGGAGCCTCAATCCCCAACCCCGGTGATCAGCACGTCCACCTCTTTCAGCATGTCCTCGACGGTCTCGTGCTTGGTCGGGAGGGAGGCGGAGTGCTTGCTGAAGTAGCGCACTTCTTTCAGCCCGTGGGTCTCTTCGAGGATGCGGCCGAGTTCGTGCAGCACCTTGTCGGCGTTGGCCTTGGAGTTCTCCAATAGACCCAAGGTCTTGCCCTGCAGGGACATCGGGCGGTCGTTCAGGTGGAACTCGTCGGCGGAGAGTTCCAAGCCTGTGGGATTGACCAGTGTCAGGTTCCTTACGGCTATTGTGTCAGCCATCGTGCCTCCCTAACCCAGGGTGATTTTTCTGGTGCGAATCTTGAAATTTGTAGTGTCGATTATGGCACTATTTCGACCTCCGGTGCCACCACCCAGCGTGATGATTATATCGTTCGGGTCGGTGGAGCAGCGGCGGATGACCTGATCGTCGCCGGAGCGTTCCGGCCCCTGAGAGATTCCGAGGCGGATCAGTTCGCTCAGGGGTCGGGAAGCGTGTTCGATAAGGTAGTCCTGCATCCCCCGGCGGGTCCACCCGTCGCCTTGCAGCGTCTGGGCATGCTCGGGGCCAACCACTATCACCCATTGTGAGGGGAAACGCCACGCTAGACAGGCGCTGCGCAGTGTGTCGGCCATCGAGGCCAGGATGCTCTCGCCGCTGTGGCCGTAGGCGTTGTTCACCGTGATCGGATTGTAGGCCACCGCCACGGTCACGCAGTTGTCCTCGGCGTTGAAACCCCGGGAAACGTGCAGCGGGCCCCAGGGCGAGTCCTCCTCGTTATCAGCGAAGCACAGGCTGAACTTGCTGGGGTTGCCCAGCGTACCCCGGTCGAGGATACCAGGCCGGGCCTCGAAGCCGTTCATAAAACAAAGCCGCACAGCGCGCCCGATACAGGCGTTGGCCCGGTTGCCCGGTCCGAACAGCCCGTCTTTGGAATTCAGCTCCAGTTGGTGGCGGATCGGGCCGTTCACGATTATCAAGACGGCGGGGGAACTGGTGGACGAGGCGGCCATATTGACGTAGTTCTTTTCCTCGTCCAAAGCCCGCAATGCGGTGGTCAAGACCGGGAAGTACTCGGGCAAGCAACCGGCCATCACTGCGTTGGCGGCCGCGTTTTCCGAGGTGAGCACCCGGCGACGCATATCCATGGAGAGAATCTCTTCCTCGCCGGTCAACCCGGAGAGCTCCAGCATCTCGCGCACCTTGTATTCCACCGGGGGCACCACGGGCAGGCCGTCGCTCCAACCCATGCGGTAGCACTCTTCTATGACCTCGACGGTGTCGCTGTATTCCGGCCTCGCCGAACGTTGCATGGAAGCCACGCCTCACCTCCGTTTTCTCTAAGCCTCGGGCAGTCTTAGCTGAACGCCGGCCTTTTCTTCCTGAATGCGGGCCACCGCATCGGAGTCTTCGCTGCCCCACCCCCGGAACATTGCTTCAACGTGCCGCTGGTCGACCAGGTTGGACAGGTCCATGGGCACACCATACTCGCGGCCCAGATCGGTGGCCAGGCGGACGTCTTTGGCGGCGAGGGCCGTGGCAAACCCCGGCTCGAAATTGCCCTTGAACAAGAACCGGGCGTATTTCTCGGTGAGCCGCCGGGAGCTTCCGGAGCTGTTGGCGATGACATCGGCCAACGTGCCCAAATCGACACCCGCTTTCACGCCCAGGGTTAGGGCTTCCGACAGCAACACGCCGATGCCCATGCTGAGTAGGTTATTGCAGATCTTACAGACCGAGCCGTTACCGACGGGACCGCAGTAGACCACGTGGCTACCGATGGCCCCCAGCATTGGCTCAAAGCGGTCGAAAGTGTCACGGTCGCCGCCGACCATCACCGCGAGGGTCCCGGCGGCCGCGCCATAAACCCCTCCGCTCACGGGCGAGTCCAGCAGGGTAACGCCGCGCTCGGCACAGACTTGGCTCAGGTTGCGGACCACGGTGGGGGAGTTAGTGGATAGGTCGAAAAAGACCGAACCGCTAGCGGCGCCCTCCAGGATTCCGTCTTCGCCCAGCACCACCGCCTCGACGTCCCTGGGGACGGGGAGGCTGGTGAACACCGCCTCGCTGCCCGGGACGACGTCCCTGGGACGGTCCGCCCAATCGGCGCCCAGTTCCAGGAGATTGGTTGCGGCTTCGCGTCTCAGGTCGTGGACGGTTAGCTGGTGGCCGGCCCGAATTAGGTTGGCCGCCATCGGATTGCCCATGTTGCCGGTCCCGATGAACCCGATCTTCATCCTCTCTTATCTCCTCAGTGCCTTGGCGCGGCGGCTCCACGGTGGGGGCGGTGCGCTGGTAGGGAGGGGCGAGCCCACTGGGGGTCACACGACCCGGGGCGGATGGCCGGGGCCGAGGGCCGCTTTTCTGCTCGTCTTCGTCGAAGGTCTCCTTCGCCACTCGGAAGGCGTTTACCGCCGCGGGCATCCCGCCGTAGAACACCATTTGGGCGATGATCTCCGAGATCTCTTCCTTGGTTACCCCGATGTTGAGCGCGCCAGTGATGTGCCGCTTGATCAGCTGCGGGCTGTGCCCAAGTACGACCAGCGCGGCGATGGTGCAAAGGCTGCGGGTTTTGAGATCGACCGCCGGGCGGTTGTAAACCTCGCCGTAGACCACCGAGTCGATCAGTCGCATCACCTCGGGCGCCAGCTCGGCCATGGCCGCCGGAGGCTGTGGGTTATTGGCCGCGCCGTAATAGCGCATGCGGAAGTCCGCAGCCGCTTGGTCTAGGTCGTTCGGATGTTCGTCGGAAGTCAATGCATTCACGAAGCGGTTAGATCACCTGCCAGTAACGCTTCCCTTCCAGTCGCACCACCTTGCCAATGTGGTCGTCGGGATGGAAGTGTCCGGCGGCGATGACGATTTCTTCGGCCTCCGCTTGTTCCAGAATCTTTGTGCGGTTGCGCTGGCTGGCCTCTTTGTCGGTGTCCACCCCGGCAGTCCATTCGGGGTGTTCAACTTGGACGCGGCTGTGCAGCAGGTCGCCGACCACCATCGCCCGCTCGCCTTGGGAAGTTATGTCCACCACCATGTGGCCGGGGGTGTGGCCGGGGGCCAGCAGCATCTTCACCTCGTCGGTGATGTTGTGCTCGGTGTCCACTAAGTCCATCACGCCCATGCCCTCCAGCGGCACCACGCTATTGGTGACCTGTGGCGCGCTGCCGATGACGTCGGGCTTGATGAAATGCTCCCAGTCCAGTCGGGGCACCAAGTAGCGTGCCTTGGGGAACGTGGGGGCCGGCCGCTCGCCGGTATAGTCGACGTTCCAGCCAACGTGGTCACCGTGGAGGTGAGTGTGGGCCACCACGTCAACGTCCGCGGTCTCGACTCCCTTGAGTTGCAACTGACCGACCAGGTCCCCGGTGCGGTTACCCCGGTCCGGGTGCGGGCCCGGGCCCATCCCGGTGTCAACCATGATCAGCTTGCCCTGGGAGCGCAGGAAGAAATGGAGGTAATAAAGTTGGAGCTGACCGCATTCCAGCGCGTCGGTGTGGGGGTGCCAGTCCGGTTCGGCGGTGGTCGGGAACATCATCCATGGGTCGCGGGGCGGAGGCACCATGTCCAAGACCGCCACTATGTCAACGTTGCCTATTCGAATTTGTCCCGGCATGACAATCTCCTTACACGTTGGTGCTGGTTTGGCGGTCCTCGCCGTTCGGCATGGTTGGCTCAGTATTCGATAATGGCTCAGTATTCGATAATGGAGAATAAGCCGTAGCTACCGAGCAGGTTGCGTCCGCCCAGCTCGGTCAACTCGATAAGCACGGCAAATTCGGTGACGACGCCCCCGGCGGTTTCGACCAGCTCGGCGGTGGCGGCCAGGGTGCCCCCGGTGGCCAGCAGGTCATCTACGATTAACACCCGCTGGCCCGGCGATATTCCGTCAACGTGCATTTCTATTGTGTTGCTGCCGTACTCGAGGGTGTATTCGGTGGAGTGTGTCTCATAGGGAAGCTTGCCCGCCTTTCGCACCAGCACCAGCGGCTTTCTTAGCTCCCGGGCCAAGGGTGCGGCGAACAGAAAACCCCGGGACTCAACAGCGATTATGGCGTCGAAATCGACGTGGCGGTAGCGTTCCACCAGCGTGACGATCGAGTAGTCGAACGCGGTGGGGTTACCCAAAAGGGGAGTGATGTCCCGGAATAAGATGCCCTCTTCGGGGAAGTCGGGAATATCGCGGATGTAGGCCTTTAAATCCATAAAAGGAGAACGAAATGAAGCTCGCGGGTGAATCAGGTGGAGCACCGGAGCGCTCTGACCGTAGCGGGAAGTGTAAGATAACCTCTAGAGGCAGTCAAGAATGGCGCCACCGGAAACATGGAATGAGCAGGGTCACCGGCTCAGCGGAATCCGTCAACGTCGTAAGCGTTTTCGATTGACTTTATGACGGGTGCGTAAATATAATTGCGATGTTGGATTTTCTCGAATGGCCCCCTTCCGGGGGGCCATTTTGTAATGGGAAACGATCGGCCAGACGAGGCCCCGCCCTTCCCGCCTTATGGGGAGGGGGTACAGGCAAGGGAAGCCCCTGTGGCGCAATGGAAGCGCAGTCGATTTGTAATCGACAGGTTAGGGGTTCAAATCCCCTCTGGGGCTCCAAATATAGCGCCGGTCTAATTGCGCGTAGACTGGCGGATATGCGAATATTGGATACTAAGTCCTCCGGCCGACCTGAGTGTCAGCGCACGGATCGGAAGGTTAATGGAGGGGTGGGTGAGTGGTTAAAGCCACCAGACTGTAAATCTGGCGTCCGGAAGGGCTTCGCAGGTTCGAATCCTGCCCCCTCCACCATAAGTTCGGGCATAAGTTCGGGGTTGAAAATAGCGGACCGCGAAACGGCGGTCCCCTATTTGGGATTCAAAACTCACAATCTTTTCGCCCAGATAGCTCAGCGGTAGAGCACGTTCTTGGTAAGAACGGGGTCGGCGGTTCAATCCCGCCTCTGGGCTCCAGAATAAGATAACCAGAGACAAGCAGGGAGGACACCGCAAAACATGGCCAAGCAACAGTTCGACCGGTCGAAAGACCACGTTAACGTGGGCACCATTGGGCACGTGGACCACGGCAAGACCACGTTGACCTCCGCCATCACCAGCGTCCTGTCCAAGAAGGGTATGGCCAGCTACCTCGACATGGACTCCATTGACAACGCCCCTGAGGAAAAGGCCCGGGGCGTGACCATCGCCATCGCCCACGTCGAATATGAGACCGAGCAGCGCCACTACGCCCACGTGGACTGCCCCGGCCACGCCGACTACATCAAGAACATGATCACCGGCGCGGCCCAAATGGACGGCGCGGTCCTGGTGGTAAGCGCCCCCGACGGCCCGATGCCCCAGACCCGGGAGCACATTCTGCTGGCCCGCCAGGTGGAGGTGCCCCGCATCCTCGTGGCCCTTAACAAGGTCGACATGATGGACGACGAGGAGCTCCTGGAGCTGGTGGAGCTGGAAATCCGCGACCTTCTCAACCGCTACGACTTCCCCGGCGACGACACGCCGATCGTGCGGGTCAGCGGCCTAAAGGCCCTGGAGGGCGACCCCGAAGCCGAGCAGGGCATCCTGGACTTGGTCGCGGCCATGGACGACTACATCCCGGTGCCGCAGCGGGTCACCGACCGGCCCTTCCTGATGCCCATTGAGGACGTGTTCGGAATCAAGGGCCGGGGCACCGTCGTCACTGGCCGGGTGGAGCGCGGAACCCTCAAGCAGGGCGAACAGGTGGAGATCATCCGCTTCGGCGACGTCCGTGAGACCGTGGCCACCGGTCTGGAAATGTTTCACAAGACCTTGGACACCACCCAGGCCGGAGACGCCGTCGGCATCCTGCTGCGCGGCGTAGACCGGGACGAGGTGGAGCGCGGGCAGGTGCTGGTGAAGCCCGGCTCGATGCGTCCCTACACCAAGGCGAAAGCCGAGGTCTACGTGCTTAGCCGCGAGGAGGGTGGGCGGCACACCCCCTTCTTCTCCGGGTACAAGCCCCAGTTCTACATTCGCACCAGCGATATCACTGGCTCCATCGGCCTGCCTGAGGGTGTGGAGATGGTGATGCCCGGTGACAACATCCAGATGGAAATCGATCTCATCACCCCGGTGCCGATCGAGGCCGGAATGCGCTTCGCCATCCGCGAAGGCGGCCGCACGGTGGGTTCGGGCGTGATCACAGAGGTGGTGTCTTAAGCTATGGCGCGAAAAACGGCTGACATCCGACAGATCATTACCCTGCAGTGCGGGGACTGCCGCGAGCGGAACTACACCACGATGAAAAACCGCCGCAACGACCCGAATCGCATCGAATTGCGCAAGTATTGCTCGCGCTGCCGCGGCCACAAGACCCACCGCGAAGTGAGGTAACCCCATGGCACGGGCCTCATCCCGGGCTCAACGGATACTGGCTCCCTCTGGAGGCTCCGGTCGGGTATCTCCGGTCGCCTTCCTTAGTGAGACCTACTCAGAACTGTGCAAATGCGTTTGGCCCAGCCGCGAGGAAACGGCCCGCCTCACTTCGGTGGTTATCGCGCTTGCTATAGCTGCCGGGTTCTTCTTGGGCGGGCTGGACCGGGTATTCGCCGAGTTGTTCAACAGAGTGATATTCGGCCTTTAGCCGTCGGGTAGCCCCTCGGCGCGCGAGGCCCATTCCCGGTTGGCGGGCCCAGGTGAGCGGACGGGTAATATGAACGCAAATGACATTTCGGAAACCCAAGAGCAACAAGGACCCCGTTGGTACATCGTGCATACCTACTCGGGCCAGGAGGACCTGGTCGAGAAGAACCTGAAGCTGCGTATCCAGAGCCTGGATATGCAAGACCGTATCAACGAGGTACTGGTGCCAACCGAGGAAGAGGTCATCTTCAAGGACGGCAAGCGGCGCTCGGAGCGCAAGAAGCTGTTCCCTGGCTATATCTTGGTCCAGATGACCATGGACGACGAGAGCTGGTACGCCGTACGGAACACGCCCGGCGTTACCGGATTCGTGTCCACCGAGGACGAGCACGACAAACGCCCCAAGCCGGTGCCCTTGGAGCAGAACCAGATCGATGACATTTTGCGGCAGGTGAATTCCGACGCAACCCGGGTCAAGATCGCGTTGGAGCGCGGCGAGACCGTCCGCATCACCGAGGGGCCGTTCGTGGACTTCATCGGCGCGATCAACGACGTGGACGAGGGCAAGGGCAAGGTACGGGTGCTGGTCTCATTCTTCGGCCGCGAGACTCCGGTGGAACTAGACTTTTTGCAGGTGGAACGGATCTAAGTGGCAAAAAAGGTTCGCGCGATCATCAAGCTCCAGTTGGAGGCCGGAAAGGCCACTCCCGCACCGCCGGTCGGACCGGCGCTGGGTCAACATGGCGTAAACATCATGGGCTTCGTGAAGGAATACAACGCCCGGACGGCCAACGACGCCGGTACCATTATCCCGGTGCATCTCACCGTGTACGAGGACCGGTCGTTCATCTTCGTAACTCGAACACCGCCAGCGTCCGACCTGCTGCGCAAGGCGGCTGGTGTGGACAAGGGCTCATCCGACGTCCGCCAAGCCAAGGTGGGCCGGGTCAGCCGGGAGGCTTTGCGCGAGATTGCGTCCGCCAAGTTGTCGGACCTAAACGCCGGGACCGTGGACGAAGCGATGTTGATCATTGCTGGCACCGCCCGTAGCATGGGCATAGAAGTTTCGGAAGAATGAGGACTTGGGGATAGCCGATGACAAACCGTAGCCGAAGGTTTAGCGCCCTGGCCGAGAGAGTGGAGCCGGACCGGCTCTACGAACCGGTCGACGCCATTGACCTACTGAAGGACCTTTGCAACGCCAATTTCGATGAGACAGTGGAGCTCCACCTTCGCACCAACGTCGATCCGCGTCACGCCGACCAGATGGTCCGGGGGGTCGTGGGCCTGCCGCACGGGCTGGGCAAGACTGTTCGGGTGGTGGTGTTCGCTGGCGCCGAGGGCGCGGAAGAAGCCCGCAACGCGGGCGCCGATTTCGTTGGCGAAGATGACCTGATCGAGCGCATCGAAGGAGGTTGGGTCGACTTCGACGTCGGCTTGGCGACCCCTCAGGTGATGCCGAAGATCGGCAAGCTAGGCCGGATCCTGGGCCGTAGGGGACTCATGCCCAACCCGCGCTCCGGCACCATGGTGCAGCCCCAAGACCTGCCTCGTGCGATTCAAGAGGCCAAGGGTGGCCGGACCGAATACCGCACCGACCGCACCGCGATCATCCATTGCGCCATCGGCAAGATTAGCTTCGAGACCGACATGCTAATCGGCAATCTGGCCGCGCTTACCGACGCAGTGGTCCGCGACCGGCCGACGGTCCTAAAAGGGCCGTACTTCCGCTCGGCCTACCTGACCTCGAGTATGGGTCCCAGCATCCCGTTGGACCTTGCCATTCTGCAGGCCTTGCGACCGGAAGACTAGTCCACTAGACTAATAGCAATCACAATATAGAAAAGCCTCCTGAGACAGCGGGTCCCTTGGGATAATGGCCGATGGGCCGCCCGCCGAGGTGCGCAATGAGAATACCAGCCGTGATTCGGCCGGTGTTTGAAAGGGACGATCTCCCTGCGCCTCGACCTAGGCGCAGGGATTTTTCTTGGAGGACCGGTTTGCCCACACAGCAAAAGATTGACCGGGTCCAGGACCTGACGGACCGCATTCAGCGCAGCACCATCACCCTTAGCGCCGATTACACAGGAACGTCGGTGAATCAAATGACCGAGCTCCGGCGCAGCATGCGGGCTGGGGGTGTCGAGTTCACAATTGTAAAAAACACGCTGATGTATCTGGCCGCCGAAGAGGCGGGCCGTCCCCAGGTGAAGGACATCGTGCAGGGCCCCACAGGAGTGGCCTTCGGTTACGACGACCCCGCCGGAGCGGCGAAGGTGTTGGCCGACTATGCCCGAGGCAACGCCAATACCTTCTCCATCCGGGGCGCAGTTATGGGCGACGGATCCGCGATGGACGCGTCGGGCGTAACTCGATTGGCGACCCTGCCGCCTCGCCCCATTATGCTGGCCACCCTGTTGGGGCAGATTCAAGCTCCCATAGCCCGGCTGGTCGGCGCGCTGAACGGCCCTCTGCAAAATCTCGATAATGTGCTGCAAGCCCGGATTCGCCAACTAGAATCCTAGAAGGGCATCACCACTAGAATCAAACTCAACCAAGAACCTAAAGGAGGCACCATGACCAAGGACGAGATTCTCGACGCAATCAAGCAAATGAACGTAGTGGAACTGGCCGACTTGGTAAAGTCGCTTGAGGACGAGTTCGGCGTGACTGCGGCCGCACCGGTGGCCATCGCCGCCGCGCCCTCGGGCGCCGATGCCGCTGCCGTAGAGGTCGAAGAGAAAACCGAGTTCGACGTTACCCTCCGAGAGATCGGCCCCAACAAGATCAACGTGATCAAGGCCGTCCGCGAAGTGACCTCCCTCGGTTTGCGCGAGGCCAAGGAGTTGGTCGAGGCCGCCCCCACCGCCGTCAAGGAGGCTATCCCGAGGGACGAGGCCGACAACATCAAGAGCAAGCTCGAAGAGGCGGGGGCCGCCGTCGAAGTGGGCTAGTCTTCGCCCCAGCGGGAGGACCCAATGGGCCGCAAAGACCGGGAACGCTACATACAGCGGAAACGCGAAAACCCTGACTATCAGGGTTTTCGCGGGACCGAGCCCATCCCCGTGAAAGCTCCGCCGGTTACCGAATCGGTGGTATGTTCGGTATGCAACCGGCGGCGTAATGTAAATGTCGAGAGCATCCCCGAGGACCGGAGCACTTTCGTGTGCCTTCGATGCCGGGAGGGTTAGCCCGGCCTACCGGAAGGGAGGCAACTGGCTGTCAAGGTAGTCGTAGGCCTCATTGAACTGGCGCTCCCCTCCAATCCCCTCCCCCACTTCCTCGTACGCCACCTGTAATTCAGGCACGACTCCCTGGTCGCCCAAGCGGACGCCGGCCGATGTATACCAGCGGCCGGTTGGCATGTAGATCGCCGAGCCGTCGCTCAATTCCACGAAGTTATAGTCCGAGCCTTGGCCGAACGTCTCGATTCCAATCAGCATTGCCCGGCCGTTCTCCTGAAGCACCGCAGCCAAGGCTTCCGCCTCTCCCCTGGTGCGCTCGTCAACCAGCACGGCCAAGAGCAGGTCTTCCAGTTCTAGCCGGTCGATATCTTCTCCGAGCCGAAACTCCTCCCGCCCGCCCTCCGGACCATCGGTGTACCTAAACACACTGTTCACGGGCAGGAAATGCGCCGCCAATTCGCCAGCGGCGGTTAGAGACCCGCCAGAGTTGTTGCGGAGGTCCAAAACCAAGGCCAGCATGTCGATCTGGGACAACGCCTCCAATGCCTCGTATACTTGGTCGCCAGTGTTGTCGCGGAACTCGTCGATGCCCAGATAGCCGATTCCGCCGGGTGTGAGTTGTCGCCGGATCGAAGGGCGGTCAACGTGGCCTCGAAAGACGTCCAACTCAACCAAGTCCGGTTCGCCGACCCTCTCCAGTTGCAACCGCACCTTGGTGCCCTCCGCGCCCTCTTTCACCATATCAACCACCGCCCGGGTGGTAAGACCGTCCACCGAAGTCCCGTCCACGGAAGCCAAAATGTCGCCAGGCTCGATGCCAGCCTTTTCCGCCGGGGAATCACGGAAGGGCACCAAGATGAACCGCCCGTTCTGCGGAATGACCTGGGACCCGATGCCCTGATAGGAGCCAGTGATGCTCTGCTCGAAATTCGCTTTCACTTCCGGATAGCGCTCGGCGTCCACGAAAGCGGATATGGAGTCACCAAAGCCGTCGGCCATCCCGTGCAGGAGGGTCTCCACCAACGGTCTTTCCCCGAATTCAGTCTCGACCTGCCGGTAGAGCACCGTGGCCCGCCAAATATCGGTCATGTCGGACGGGACCCCCGGAGGCGCCTGCCCCCGCATCCGGCCCAGGTCGGTGAGGAACGGGTAGGCCTCGATCTCGCCGGCGTCTAGCAGCCGATAGACCGCACCTGCGGTCACTTCGTCGACGTCCAAGCCAGCGGCGTCCGCGTGGTTCTCGTTGATGCGCTGCCACGCCTCCCAGACCAACGCAAGGGGGTCCTCCTCCACCGTCGGTTCAGCCGAGGAGCAGGCGACCGCCAACGACAACAAGACCAGGAGTGCCAAGGCTGCCGGGACAAGCGGGTATCGGGTGCGCGGTATCATGGCGGCCCCATTCTAGCAGATAGCCATTCCTCAATCTTCAAAGCGGGCTCTGCGGGTTGCTGGATTTTGCTGCCGAGACCGAGGCGTCGGGCCGTTGCCAGTCCGAAAGGGTGGCGGTACACTGGCCTGCAGCAGATACCCGCTATTCTGGAGGATCCCGGATGATCAAGGTTACCGTCCTGTACCCCAACGACGAGGGCAAGACTTTCAATTTCGACTATTGGGCCGGGTCGCACATGGAGTTGGTGCATAGCCGATTGGACTCAATGGGACTGAGCCGCTCCGAATTGGAAAAAGGGGTCTCCGGGGCCGACCCCAACGCTCCGGCGCCCTTCGTGGCAATGGCCAACTTGTACTTCGGGACAGAGGAGGAAGTGCACGAGGGATTCAAGACCCACGGCAGAGAGATTCTGGGCGACATCAAGAACTACACCGATATATCCCCTCAATTCCAGATCAGCGAGATCCTGTAACCGCATGCCGTCGAACGGCGCGGCCCAGTTATTTCGTCACGTCTCTGAGCGGCTGATCGAGGACCACTGGCGGTTCTATCCCACCACTGGCTCCCGGATTGGCCGCCACGAGTATGACGGCCGACTGCCCGACCTGTCGCCCACCGCGATCGGACGGCGTGAGCGGGAAATCCGCGACGGAATGGCTGGACTCGCCTCCATCGACCCTTGGGAGCTGGACAGCCGCGACCGCTTGGGCTACCGCATGCTGGAACTGTTTCTCCAGCGGGAATTGTTCACCTTCACGGAGATGCGCCCGCTGGAGAACAACCCAATGCGTCAAACAGGGTTTCTCAACATGGGCGGGTACGTGCGCCGCGATTATGCTCCGTTGGAAGACCGGCTTCGCTCGGCCACGGCGGCGATGCGCCAATCGCCGGAGTTTCTTGAAGTCTTGGACAGCGCACTGACCGACAGCCTCTCCAGCCACGTGGTGGATATGAGCGTGGAAAGCTATGGCGGAATGGCCCGCTTCTATCGCACCGACCTGCGCCGCTTCGCTCAGGAAGTGTCGGACCCGCGGATTGCGGGGGAGTTTACCAGCGCCGTGGACACTGCCGCGGCGGCGTTGGACAGGTTCGTAAAAAAGCTACAATCCCGGGCCAATCAGGGAGAGGCAGGATTCGCTATCGGACCCAACCTATACGCTGGTATGCTGGCTACCGGCGAAGGGCTGGACATACCTCTGGAGCAAATCGCCGCAGTGGGCCGGGCCAACTTGGAGTCGAACCTGGAGCGGATACGCCAAGTGGCAGAGCGCATCGCTCCGGGCCAGCCGGTGCGGGCCATCGTTGATCACATTGAGCGCGATCATCCCACCGCCCATACACTCATCCCCGACACCGGCGGCCTCTTGGAAGACATACGGCAAGCACTGGTAGATTTCGACATCATCTCATTGCCGTCGGACGACCGCTGCCAAGTGGTCGAAACGCCTGCGTACATGAGATACGCCTTCGCCGCCATGGACAGCGCCGGAGCCCTGGAAACGAAGGCCACTGAGTCGTTCTACTACGTAACCCCGGTGGAAGACGATTGGACGGCTGCCCAGCGGGAAGAGTGGCTTTGCAACTTCAACTACAACACGTTGAAGATAATTTCAATCCACGAAGTCTATCCTGGCCATTTCGTCCACAACCTGCACAACCGGTACGGGTCACCGCTGCCGCTGATCAACCGCGCGGCGACGTCCTACGCCTTCAGCGAAGGTTGGGCCCACTACACCGAGCAGATGATGCTGGAGACGGACTACGGGAACGGCCAGCCGGAGCTACTGCTGACCCAGTTATTGGAGGCCTTGGTCCGCAATTGCCGATACGTGTGCTCCATCGGCATGCACACCGAGGGCATGACGGTGGACGAGGCGACGCGGTTCTTCGTGGATAACGCCTACATGGGTGAGCACCCGGCCCGCCGGGAGGCGTTGCGCGGGACGTTTGACCCCGGTTACCTGAACTACACCCTGGGTAAGTTGATGATCCTCAAGCTGCGCGAGGACTATCGGCGCGAACGGGGAAGCGGTTACTCGCTGCGCGCGTTTCACGACGACCTGCTTTCCTTTGGGGCGCCGCCTCTACCGCTCTTGCGCCACGCAATGCTCGGCAACCCTGGGGAGGCGCTGTAAGTCCGGCGACCGCCTCGCCTAGGTGCGGAAGTTCTGCGTCCGGAAGGACTCGCTCAACTCCAGCCCCGACTGCTCGGCGGCATCTCGGGCATGGTGGCGCACGTAGTCCGCGACCTCGGCGTCGGTGCTGCCGTTCAGTTGGCTCTTGAACGCACCGACGGCCTTCGCCTTCGTCTCGATGCTCCCGGAGATGTCGACGAAGGTGTCGGCGGCCTCCGTACCCCAAAAGAGCACAGTCCCGGTCTTGTGGGGCTCCAAGCCCTCGTCGCGCCACAGCTCCACGAAATGGAGGTGGTCCCTGGCGCAAGGGAAGACGGCGTCTAGGGTGACTTGGCCAGTGATCCGGTGGTCTCGGTGCCAAGCCAGGTTCTTGCGATAGGGCTCCGGGCAGATGACCACGTCGGGCCTGACTTGGCGGATCTGGCGTACCATCTCCCTTCGGAACTCCTCGGTGTCCTCCAAGGTCCCATCTTCGTGGTGAAGCATCACCAACTCTTGGACCCCGAGCTCCTCGGCCGCCTTCGCCTGCTCGGCCTCTCGAATCGGGCCCAGTTCCTGTGACGTCATGTTGGGGTCGGTGCTGCCCTTGCTCCCGTCGGTGCAAAGTACGACGCGTACGTGCGCCCCGTCCTGAATCCAGCGGGCCACGCTTCCACCGCACCAAAATTCGGCGTCATCGGGATGGGGGGTTACTACTAAAACACGCTCTGGGGTTTCATCCATTCCCTGGTATCCTCCTATTGTTGGGCAAAAAAGGGGGGCGCGCTACTGGTTGGAGCTCAAATCTCCGGGTACCCCTACCCCGCTGCGCTGGAAGACCCGATCAGACAAGATTCCACCGGAAATCACCACGCTCATCGCGTCTTCCACCGTCATGTCGGTATGGGTCACCTGGTCCCCCGGTACCATGACCAAGAACCCGGATGACGGGATGGGCGTCGTCGGGATGTAGACCGACAAAATCTCCTCCCCGTCGATGTCGACCATCTGGGACGTTATCAGGCCAATGGAAACTATTCCCGGCCTCGGGAATTCGATCAAGACCACCCCGCGGTAGTTCTTCTCGTTGTCCATGCGATAACCATTGGAGAGAAGTTGGACCGCGGTGCGGGTCGTTCCATAGATGCCCTTGACCAAGGGCACGACTTCCAAGAGCCTGTGGGCCACCGAGATCAGGCGGCGTCCCAACACGAAGGCGGCGATCAATCCTACTACGTAGACCAGAATGACCAACGCCAAGAACCCCGCGCCCTGAATATTGGGCCCGGGGAGCAAATCGGTGAGTGGGGTAAGGATTGGGGTAAGCAGTTCGAAAATGGTCTTGAAGACGAGGAGGGTGATTCCTATGGGCAGCATCACCAAGATACCCGCCCCCAAGGTCCGCTCGAAATGGACCACAATCCGGCGTACCGGACCTCGCCTAGGCCGGCTGGGGTCCGGTTCCGACGATGCCCCGTTGGCGGCGGGCGGATGGGAGGTCAATATTGACTCCATAGCGCCGCAAGTTGATTGATAATGATTATCTTATTGTCTGGGATCATCGGTCAAGGAGCAATAGATGTCGTCGATCATGGAAGCAACGTTGCCCCAGCCCATGCCCTCGGCGCGGCGCCTGGCGGCGGCGCCAAGGCTCTCCTGAAGCCCTTCGCTTGAAATGATCATCTCGACGGAATTGGCAAACGCCTCCGGGCAGCGCCAAGACTTCAAATAGCCGGTGTGCCCGTGGTGCACGATCGTTGGGAGGCCACCCACCCTGGTCGCCACCACCGGCGTACCGCAGGCCATGGACTCCAAGGCGACCAAGCCGAAACTCTCGTAGTAGGATGGGACGACACAGACATCGGCGGCGTTGTAGTAAAGCGGCAACTCGTCGTGGGCGACCCGGCCGACGAAATCGATAATCCCGTCCACCTCCCTCTCTTCGGCCAGACGCTGCACCCGGGCCATCTCCTTCCCGCCGTTGGCGTCGGCGCCCACTACGATCATTTTTACGCCTTCGCGGGCCTCCATTTGGGCGGCGGTCTCGATGAACAAGTCCAACCCCTTCAAGGGCTCAACCCGGCCAACGTAGAGCATCACTTTCTCACCGTTCAAGCCCAGCCGCTGCCGGACTTCCTGCTGGTCCAACGGCCGGAACTTCGATAGATCGACCCCGCAGGGCACCAGGGTTACCCGCGATGGATCGGCCCCGTACAGACGGGCCATCGCGTCCCTCTCGTGGTTGCTGAAGGCGATGATACGGTCGGCGTTGGCCATCACTTCCCGTTCCACCAGCGACCGCTCCACTGGCTCCACCTCTCCGGCTCTCGATTGCATCTTAATGAGGCCCAGAGTGTGGAAGGTGACCACGTGGGGGATTTCCAGGTCCTCGGAGAGGCGCTGTCCGACCCATCCGGAGAGCCAATAATGGGAATGGACCACGTTGTAACCCGACGCGCCCTCGCCCAGCCCGTCGCGCTGGCGAAAAGCATGCAATTCTTCCAAAAACCGCGGCAGGTGGCTGTAGAGGTCTGCCGGTCCCGCTTCCAGCGGCCCGGCCGGAAGGTGGACCACACGGACACCGGGGGCGATCCATTCAACGGCGTTGGCCATGCCGTCGTGCTCGCGGGTGAATATATCCACCTGGGCGCGCAACTCCCCCAGAGCGCGGCTCAACTGGTGCACGTACACATTCATACCCCCTGACTTTCCCTGTCCGGGGGCCGCCAGGGGGCAGGCGTGGACCGTAATAAACGCGGCGCGGGAGTCGCTCAACTTCGTTTCACCACCATACTGAAGAGGCTTCGCTGTTGGCCGCCGAGGTGGGCCTTATAGGGCTCGGGGCCACGGAGAAAATCAAAATAGCTCATGCCCCGGTCTATCGCGTCTTTTACGCACATGGCGTTAAGCAAGAGCCCGACACTGTAGTAGCCAAGCTCCGGCCGGTATCCGCTATTGTACAACAGCCGCGATGAACGGTAGTCGAAGCACAGGCTGGTAGCCACCGGCTCGCCGTCGATTTCCATGAAGAACAACCGAATCCAATCGATGCGGGCCATCCGTTCCGCCATGTCCAAGAAGAACCGCTCCCGCTCTGCGGTCATGTACTCTGCTTTGTCGGTACGGCTCATCCGCATCAGGGTGAGGAAGTCATCGAACCGGGCAATCACTTCTTGGGGGGAGGTTACGACATACCATCGCCAGTCGGTCTGGCTGTCCAAACGGCGCAACTTGCGCCGCAGCTCGTGACGGTCCTTCTTGGAGAGGTAACCGAGGTAATCGTCCCAAGTGCCGGGCAACGCCACGCCGGAAGTGACGTCTTCATACTCGATCTCGACGGTGTACCCCCGGTCCCTGGCCAGGTCCGGGAGCAGGGCTAGGGTCGGAGAGTCTTCGATCAGGGAATCGAGTTGGAGAGTGTCCCAATCCTGGTTCTCCAGACTCTCGAGCAACAAGGCGAAAAAAGCCTCTTCGAAGCCGGGACGAACCAAGAAGTCGTTGTAGTCGAAGGTGTCGGGGCTACCCACGAAGGAATAAGTATCGCCCAAGCGGGAGAGGGAGGCGATGGCTGACACGCCGTTTCCCTCTGGGGCGCGCACGGAGAAACCGGAAAGAGTCCGCTCGCCCTGGAAATTGTCCCACCAGACCTCCTGCCATTGCGGGGAGAGGAACATGCTATCGACCGGTGACTCGCTAAGTACGGAATCCCAGTCGTCTTTGATCGCTTCGAATGATGTTATCGGGTTCTTCAACAGAAACGCGTGCCTCTCGAGGGATGTATCATGCCCCACGGCCGGGGCGGCGGGAACGCATCAGCGCCATCAGACCTTCCAAGCCCAGTGTGCCCTTCTGGAACGGTCCACGCACGGCCGATGTGACCATTCTGGCCCCTGGCTTCTGGATTCCCCGCATGCTCATGCACAGGTGCTCGGCTTCCAGTTCAACGATCACGCCGTCGGGCTGGAGCACATGGTTGATGGCATCGGCCACCTGACCGGTTAGGCGCTCCTGCACCTGCGGGCGCCGGGCAGCGACATCCAAGGCCCGGGCCAGCTTGCTTATTCCGGCGATTTTCCCGTCCGGTATGTAGGCCAGTGTGGCCTCGCCGAAGAAGGGTAGGAGATGGTGTTCGCAGACCGAATGGAACGTGAGGTTGCTGAGCACCACCGGGTCGCGGCTGTCCGCCTCGAAAACCGCGTCGATCGCTTCTTCCGGGTTGGCGCCAACTCCGGCGAACAACGACTCGAACATACGGGCCACCCTGGCAGGCGTTTGCGCCAACCCCTCCCGGCCCGGGTCTTCGCCGATGGCCTGGATGATGTCGGCGATCGCTTCCTGTATGCGCCGCTGTTCTACCGTTTCAATGCTCCTTGGGCAGTCCTTCTAGGACAGCGCCACCCTCTCCACTGCTTCGATGGTGGGCTCTACCTGGATCGCTTGGGTGCCCACGCTGGAAACGGCCAGGTCCGGGTCTTTTAGCCCGGAGCCCGTGCAGATGCACACCACCTGTTGGTCTGAAAGGTCGAGCCCTTGGCGGTGCAGCTTGACCAATCCCGCGAAGGAAGCAGCGGATGCCGGCTCGCAGAAGATGCCTTCGTGGGAGGCCAACAGCCGGTAGGCCTCCAGGATTTCGTCATCCGAAACCATGTCGATGGCGCCGCCGGACTCGTCACGCGCTGCCAAGGCCCCCTTCCAACTGGCCGGATTGCCAATCCGGATGGCCGAGGCGATGGTCTGGGGGTTGGCCACTGGCTCACCGCGAACGATGGGGGCTGCGCCCTCGGCCTGGAAGCCCATCATCTTGGGTAACGACTTGCTCCGCCCCAGATCGAAATACTCTCGAAACCCCTTCCAGTAGGCGGTGATGTTTCCGGCGTTGCCCACCGGGATGAACAGATAGTCAGGTGCGTCGCCCAGCTCGTCGACTATCTCGAAAGCGCCGGTCTTCTGACCCTCCAACCGGTAGGGGTTCACCGAATTGACCAAGGTCACCTCATGCTTGGTGGTGAACTCCCGCACCAAAGCGAGGGCGACGTCGAAATTTCCGTTGACCATGATTATCTTTGCGCCATAAGCCATCGCTTGCGCCAGCTTGCCCATGGCCACCTCCCCCTTGGGGATGATCACCAAAGCGGGAACGCCGCTGTAGGCGCCGAAGGCGGCGGCGGAAGCGCTGGTGTTGCCTGTGGAGGCGCACATGATGGCCCGGCTTCCTTCTTCCAGCGCCTTGGCCACGGCGACCACCATCCCCCGGTCTTTGAACGAGCCAGTGGGGTTGCAGCCCTCCAGCTTGAAATACAGCTCAGTACAGCCCAACTCAGCGCCCAAGCGGTTCGACTTGACCAGCGGAGTATCCCCTTCCCCCATGGTGATCATGGGTGTTGCACAGGTTACTGGCAGTAGCTCTTTGTAGGTCCGAAGAACGCCTACTCCCATCGTCCCGGTTACTCCGCGATCCTTATCATGTTGCTTACCCGGCGCACTGACGGCAGTTTGTCAATGGAGTCCAGCGCCTGCTGGACCGAAGCTTCCCGGGCCGGGTGAGTCATTATCACGATTTCCGCGCTCTGGGTCTCGGCATCCGAGTCCTTCTGCAACACCGAGGCGATGCTTATCTGGCCGTCCCCCAAAACGCGGGCAATCTGGGCCAGCACTCCCGGTTGGTCCGAAACGTTCAGGCGAATGTAATAACGGGTTACGAGGTCGTCAATCGGCTTGAAATCGGGACGCCCATCAGATTGTCGGGCGGCCACTGGCATCGAGCCGTTCCGAATCAGGCGGGCGGTCTCGATTATGTCGCCCATCACGGCGCTGGTGGTGGGGCCTTGACCCGCGCCCATTCCGTGGAAGAGCACCTTGCCGCTCAGGCTTCCCTCAACCTCGACGGCATTGTACACCCCATCCACCTTGGCCAGCATGTCGCTCTCGTGCACCAGAGCCGGGTAAACCCGTAACTGCACTCCCTTACCATCCCAATCCGCGACGGCCAACGACTTAATGGCGTAGCCGAATTCCTGGGCGTAGCGGAAATCCTGGGGTTCCAGCCCGGAGATGCCTTGACGGAAAACGTCCTCGGGCTGAAACCGCGAACGGTAGGCCAGGGTGGCCAGTACGGTCAGCTTGTAGGAGGCATCGATGCCTTCAACGTCGTTGGTGGGGTCGGCCTCAGCGTAGCCAAGAGCCTGGGCCTCGGCCAAAGCATCGCGGAAGGGAGCCCTCTCGTTGGCCATGCGGGTGAGGATGTAATTGGTGGTGCCGTTGATGATGGACCGAATCGAGCGGACCTCATTGCCCGCGAGCTCATTCATCAAGCAGCCGACGATGGGGATCCCACCGCCGACGCTTGCCTCGAAGAGCAGATTGACTGTGTTCTTCCGGGCCGTCTCCAAGAGACTCGCGCCGGACTTCGCCATGACTTCCTTGTTGGCGGTCACCACGTGCTTCCCTGATTCCAGCGCCCGCCGCAAATAGCCGGTTGCCGGGTCTTCCCCTCCCATGACTTCCACCACGATGCCAATGCCGGGATCAAGGAGAATGTCGTCGGCCTCGGTGGTGATCACTCCTTCGGCTAGGTGGATGTCCCTGGCCCGGGCAGAGTCCCGGACCAAAACGCGCTTCAGGTTGAAAACACCGGAAGACGGCATGCCCGTCAGGGCGCGGGCCACCCCCGTGCCCACCACGCCCAGCCCCATCAGGGCCACGTTTATTTTTTTCTGCCCCTCTACCATAAATCCGGGACTACCGTACCGGCTGCTCCACTCTTGGCTGGGTTACGAATACTTGGTCGGCCACCCACTCGTAGAATCTGCTGTTGAAGTTCATCCTCACGGTCTCGTCTTCCGCCCCCAAGCGCAACTGCTCGCCCTGCCACTCCTCGACCATTTCGACGTTCAGCTTCACCCTCATTTTTGCGCTGAGTTCTTGGACCGACTGGGCGGACAGCATGTTGATGATGTATATACCGCCTTCGGTATACAAGGGTCTACCAACCTCGCCGGGGGCCAACGGCGTTGTTCCTTGCTGCTCGTCGCCATAGAGGACCGGGTCGAGGTTGGGGAAGGCGCCTCGTGGTACCCAGCCGACGTAGCCCGAGGAATCAGCATAGCCATCGGAGGTCGAGACCTCCAGCGCCACCGTGCGGAAGTCCTCGGCGTCAATTCTCCGCGCCACCTCTTCGGGCTGCAGAGCGATGCCGGCCTGGGAACCCGGGTTCAGCGGCAGGTAGATCCACTGTACCTCAACCTGCTCTTGGGGACTCACGATCTGTTGGCCCAACCACACCCCCAGCCCAAACCGGGTCAACTCTTCCTCAATGATCGTACGGTACTCGGAGTCGGACAACCCGGTGGCCGTAAGAAAGGTCTGGTAGTTGTTGTTGAACTCCTGCTCCAATTGGCCCGGATTAACCTCTTGGCCAGCGGGAGGCACCGGTTGGAACCGAGCTTTCAAGGTCTCCAAAATCGCCTCTTCGCTAGGCTGAATCCCCATGGCGGGGGCCCGTTGGCGCAGGACCTCGGCGTGGATCAGGTTCTGTAGGTACTCGAACGGGACCCTGCTGAGGTCGACTCGTCCGCCTTCATAGCGGCTAACCCCCTGCAGCACTCGAATGCGCTGGACCAAGTCCCCCATGGTGAATTCAACTCGGTTGACGCTGCCCGCCCAAATCCGGGGCGGGCGGTAGAATTCCTGGTAATAGCCGAAGGCAATGACCCCAAGCACGGCCACCACCAACACGACACCGATGGCAACCGAGCTATTGCGCCGACGCCGTTCGCGGGCTAAAGCAGGATCCAGCGGACCCTGCTCCTCTGGGCCGTCGCTTCGGGTACGGTCTCGCCGACGTCGACCGGCCCTGCCGGTTGGTGCTCGAAACCGGCCACTGATCCGGGCTAGTGCCATTATCCGGTCCTCGATGGGTCTTGTTGCGGAAGGATCAGCGGCGGACGCTCGGGAAGGAGTGGTGGGCCACGTAGGGAATCAGAGCGATATGGCGGGCCCGCTGAATTGCCGTCCGAAGGGCCCTCTGGTGCTTGGCGCAGACACCGCTGCGGCGGCGAGGTTCGATCTTCGCCCGATCGGTGACAAAGCGACGGATCTTGTCGATCTCCTTGTAGTCGATGTGCTTCACGTGCTCGACGCAGAAGGTGCAGACGCGGCGACGGGGAGCAAACCTTCCCCGTGGCCGACCGCCGGGGCGTCCGCCCGGCCTGCCTCCACCGGGTCCGCCGCCGGTACGCGGGGGTGGACCGCTGGACCGGGGGCCGTCGCCTGATGGCCGGGGCGCATCGCCCGCGGGCCTGGGTGCTTCTGTCGTCATCTAATAGTCCTTTTTTGCTTTCGTCTTAGCGTTTGGTCTTAAGCGTTTGGTCTTAGAAGGGCAGGTCGTCCGCGTCGTCATAGCCTTGGGGGCCATCACGCATGGTGCCGACGGGAGCGCCGTATGAGTCGCCGCCCATTCCGTCACCGTCACCACGACGTCCCAACAATTGCATGTCAGTCAGGTATATGTCCAAAGAGACCCTAGTCTGTCCGTCCTGTGCCTGATACAACCGGCTACTCAGACGGCCCTCCACATATACTTGCTGTCCCTTAGTCAGGTATTGATTGCACGTATCAGCGAGCCGTCCCCACGCGTTGACCCTGAACCACTCGGTCTCTTCTTTACGCTCACCATCAGTCGTCGTGTATCTTCGAGTTGACGCGACACTAAACGACGTTACCGACTGGCCATTCGGTGTGTAGCGCATCTCGGGGTCTCGGCCCAGGTTTCCAATAACGGTGATCTTGTTCACGACTACCCCTCCCCTCTAGTCGGTTAGGATTCGGGCTCTTCTTCTGCGGTGGCGGGCTCGGTTGCCAGTGCTTCGGGGGTCTCGGCAGTTTCTTCGCTCGCCGCGGGCTCGGGCACCGCTTCGGCAACCTCCGGGGGTTCTGCGGCTGGCGCCGGCTCATCGGCCAAGGCAACCGGGGCGGCCGCTTCGTCCGCCTCAGCCACTGGGGCGGGTGATTCAGCCTCGCTGGCCGCGGGCGCTTCTGGTTCCAACGCCGGCGGGGCCGCAGGCACGGCATTCGCGGTGGCGGCCTCTGGCGCTTCAGCAGTAGCGGTGGCCGCCGGCGCTTCGGCGGTTGCGGTGGCCGCAGCCGGAGCCGCGCCCTCTGCCGCCGCCGGGACCGGACGAGGCTGGCGTATGGCGCGGGCAGCCGCTGCTGCCTGGGCCGCCAACTCGTCTTCCGGCAGGGTCGCCGTCACCATCGAGCGGAGAACGACGTCGTCCAGCTTCAAGTAGGTCTCAAGCTCGCGGTTGAACGGTTGCTCGGTGGAAAAGCGGGTAAGGTGATAATTTCCTTCCAGGAATTGGTATTGCCCCTTGCGGACCGGATAAGCTAGCCGCCGGGTTCCCCACTTCTCTTCGTGTTCGAGGTTTGCTTCCCGGTTGGTAATGAAGCCCTTGATTCGTTCCCAGGCTTCGCCAGCCTGCTCCGGGTTGATCATCGGGCTGAGTACAACAACTAGTTCGTAATGGCGCAACAGTACCCCTTATCAAGTGTGGTAAGTGGGCTGATTATAGCATCGGCTTTGGGCAGCCTCAACTAGTCATCGATGCCCGGCACCGGGAAGCGGGCAGTCAACTCCCGGACTTCCGCGGCCACTTTTTCGTGGGCCCCGGCGTCCTCTAAGTCGGCCAGCACCCGGCTGACCATACCGGCCACCAGTTTGGTCTCTTCTTCGCCGAACCCTCGGCTGGTGATGGCCGGAGTACCCAAGCGCAAGCCGCTGGTCACCCGGGGCGGCTTGGTGTCGTAGGGGATGGCGTTCTTGTTGGCGATAACGCCGACCGATTCCAAGGCGCGTTCGGCTTGGCGGCCGGTTATTCCCAGCGGAGTGAGGTCGACCAGGATAAGGTGGTTGTCGGTGCCGCCCGAAACCAGCCGCATCCCGGCCTCCAACAGCTCGGAGGCAAGGACCTGGCAGTTGTCGACTACCTGGTGGGCGTAGCGGGAAAAGTCGGGCTTCAAGGCTTCGCCGAAGCACACCGCCTTACCAGCAATTGTTTGCATCATCGGGCCACCCTGCATGAATGGGAAAGTGGCGAAGTCAATGTCGCGGGCCAGGTCTTCGTCGCAGAGGATGAAGCCGCCTCGCGGTCCCCGTAGGCTCTTCTGCGTGGTCGAAGTTACTATCTGGGCGTGGGGCAAGGGCGAGGGGTGGGCGCCACCAGCGATGAGCCCGGATATGTGGGCCATGTCCACCATCAGCAGCGCATCGACGCCGTCGGCAATCGCCCGGAACCGCGGGAAATCGATAACCCGGGGATAGGCGCTGCAACCGGCGACGATCAGCTTGGGGCGGTGCTCGTTGGCCAGCCGCTCCACCTCATCGTAATCGATGGTCTCGGTCTCGCGGTCCACGCCGTAGGAGACGAAGTTGTACAGCTTGCCCGAGAAATTGACCTTGGCTCCGTGGGTCAAATGGCCGCCGTGGTCAAGGGCCATCCCCATCACCGTGTCTCCCGGCTCCAGCACGGCGAAGTAGACTGCCATATTCGCCTGCGCCCCGCTGTGGGGTTGCACGTTGGCGTGCTCCGCACCGAACAATTCCTTGGCTCGCTCGATGGCCGCGCTCTCGACCACGTCCACGTTTTCGCAGCCGCCATAATAGCGGCGCCCTGGATACCCCTCGGCGTACTTGTTGCTCATTACACTGGAACCGGATGCCAGCACAGCTTTGCTGGCATAGTTCTCGGACGCGATCAATACGATGCTCTCGCGCTGTCGCCGGTCCTCGGCCTCCAAGGCATGGGCGATAACCGGGTCAATCTCGGACAAAGAAGGCATGGGCAACTCCTGATGTTGAGCGAAGGTTCGTAGCCAGATTCTACTACAACCCCGAGTACCACGCCGGGCCAGACTCCCGATAATCGCCCTGGCAGCAGGTCCGTTTAGTCGTGACCCGGCTCCATAGCGCGGATATGTCGGCATGCCGCGTTGCGGGTCAGTGTACAGCGGGTCAGTGTCCATAGGAGGGGTCGGCGATTGCGGCGGTAGTGCCAGTCATGTAAAGTCGAAAGCAGGCCCACCCAGCGGGAGTGTTCCTCCGGAGTGTTCATCAATGAGCAGCCATGGCCACGGACACCGTACCACCGCAGAGATGATAGAAGCGCTACTTAGCCCCAGCCGGGCCGAGACGTTGGACCCGCTGACGGTCCTGAGTCTATGCCCGGTGAACGCGGGTGATACGGTGGCCGACATCGGTTGCGGCCCCGGCTATTTCACTCTCCCCTTGGCCAAGTTCCTATACAGCGGAAAAGTGTACGCCCTAGATACCGACCAGGAGATGCTGGACGTTTGCCGCCAACGCCTTGATGAAGCCCGGATGAGCAACGTTGAAGCCCTGGTCTGCGGGGAATACGACTTTCCGGTGGAGCCCGGTACCCTAGACGGCGTTTTGGCCGCCTTCGTGGTACACCACCCGGCCGATCGGGCCCGCTTCTTGGGCTCGATCAAAGGACTGCTCCGGCCCCGCGGTTGGTGTACGGTGTTAGAGTGGCAGGCCAAGGAGACGGAGCACGGACCGTCGCTTGAGCGACGGATCGCGCCCGACGAGCTCAGCGATCTGGCGCTCTCGGTGGGCTTTTTCCGTCCGTCGCACCGCTCGCTGAATGAGCAGCATTACATGATGAGTCTGAGGACCTAGGAAGCACGAGGGCAGCCGACAGTTAGTGGCGAGGCAGGAAGCGCAGGGGAGTGAGACCCTACTGGGGTAGGGGCGCGACTGGGAAGAGGGCGTGGGAAGGCCGGACGGAATCATGATGCACGGTGTTCACGCAAGTTAGCCGGACGGGAGAGACACCCGGATTGTCGCCGGTGTTGCCGTTCACGTCGAACCGGGGGAAGTTGCTGGACGATATGTCCACCCGAATGCGATGACCCTTGGCGAACAGGTTGGCCGTCGGCAGCAGTCGCACGGTCATCCGATACACCTCGCCCGGCTCCATCAGACAGGGGGAATCCCAGGAGTCACGGAATTTGGCCCGTTGGATGCCGTCGGTTATGTTCAAGGCGTAACCTTCGGGATAGTCGGGTGACGGCGGATATACGTCCAGCAACTTGGCCGTGAAATCAGTGTCCAACGCCGTCGACGACACCCAAAGCTCCACCGATACCGGACCGATCAGGGCCACGTCCTCGGCCAGCGGCCCGGTCTCGAAGACCATCACGTCGGAACGAGACGCGAGAGGCAGGTAGGGTTCCCGAGAGCCGAAGAAGTCGGTCGACTCCACTTGATCGTAGCCGCCCGCCTCCATTAACGGCTGCCCTGAGGAGATGTTGCCGCCGATGGTGGGGACGGGGTGATTGGGGTCGAACAAATAGCTCGAGGAAGAGAAGTCCTCCGTCGGCCTCCCGGTGGCCAGCCGGCCGCCGTCATGCAGATAGAAGGGTGTGGGCTGGTGATCCGGCGCGGGCCATTCGTCCATTGGCTGCCAGCGCCCACCGTGGTCCAAGCGCCGCTGCTCGTTCATCCGGCCGGAGCCGCCGCCCATAAGGAACAGCTTAACGGGCGGGGCTTCATCCCACCCGTTTTCGAGGCCTTTAACCCAACGGTCGAAGAAGCGGAGGCGAAGGTTGTTGTAGTCACTGTCCAGGTTGCCCTCTAGCCTCCCCTGCAGTCCGAAATCGGCGTTGCCGGAGTGGGTGAGCGATCGAGCGCCATGGGTCCATGGACCCATGACCAGGTAGACCGGGCCCCTTTTGGCGGCCTTTAGCGCCACGTAATTGTCGGTGGTGGAGCGGGCGTAGGGGTCGTACCAGCTCCCCATGTGCACCTGGGGAACGTCGGCGAAGGAATGGTAATGCTCCTCCGCGCAGAGGCCAATCTGACGCCAGTAATCATCGAACTTCTCCCGCCGCCAGATCTCGAGTAGGTAGTCCTCGTAGTCGGCGGTCCAGCGTATGGGCGAGTGGCCCGCCTTCCAGGGAAGGCGCAAGAACCAATCGTGGATGGACTGGGCCTGGAGCGCCGCCCCGACCGTCCCCGGATCGGCGTAGGCCTGCCTGCTCTCCACCGCCTCCTTGTAGGCCCAGGTGAGCTGGCGAAGCTCGAACGCGCCGCCGTTGCGCACCCCGCTGTGGAACGCGTTGGCGAATCCGCCGGAGTCCAGCCACATCGCGGCCAGACCCGGGGGATTCAGGCAGGCGGCCGCCGCTTGCGTGTGGGCCGCGTAGGAGAGGCCATAGGTGCCGATTCTGCCATCGCACCACAGTTGGTCGCAGAGCCATTGCAGGGTATCGTAGCCGTCTTCGCCCTCGGCGGTGTATTTGGTGAAACCGCCTTGCGAGGCGAAACGGCCCCGGCAATTTTGAAGCACGACCGCGTAGCCGTGGGCCACGAAGAAGGCTGCCTCCTCGGTTATCGCCACTCCGTCCTTGTTGTACGGAGTTCGTTGCAAGAGTACGGGAAACACCCGGTCTGTCGCTGCGACCCCAACCGTGGGCCGGTACACGTCGGTGGCCAACCCGACGCCGTCGCGCATGGGGACCATGAGGTCTCGTTCGATGTAGATATCCGACAGGGTCTAGACTCCCGCTTCCTGTGGCGTGAGGGCGCCCAGCCAGTGCAGCACGGCAGCCGAGGCCTCGGAGGTCTTGTTCACCAGCGAGTGCTCTCCCTCGTCCACCATCAAGGCGTTCGACCTGGGGCTGTTAACGGCGGCCCTTGCCAAATCTTGGGCCATGTTGAGCAACCTGGTATGAGTCTCCCGCGAGCCGTTGAGGGCGAGCAGTGGCACCCGGATTCGGTCGGCGAGATTGATCAGGTTGTATCTCTCAAAGGGGCCGTGCTTGTCGATGTATGACGTGGCGCTGTAATACTGAGGGATCGGGAAGTCGACTCGCAGCAGGCCGTGGGGGTCGCCTTGGTCGATCAGCCGTTGCGCCGCCTCGGCGTTGGCTCGGAACTCGTCGGCGTCGGTGGATTCTAGGTAGTAGGAGTAGGAAAGGCGGACCGGGGAGACGGGAATTACCGCGGCCACTCGCGGGTCATTATGCGTCGCAGCGTAGTAGGTGACTCTCACAGCACCCATGCTGTGGCCCAGAATCCCGATAGCCCGGTATCCTCGCGACTCTAAATAGTCGATACCGGCGCGGAGGTCACTCATGGTGTTTTCGAGAATCTCGAAGGCGTTGCCTCGATAGTCGCCGGTGGGAGGGTTAAACCAGACCGTGTCGTGGGCGTTGGTATTCAACGTGAGGCACGCTACGCCGTGGGCGCTCAGGTCCTCGGCCATTGACTTCGTAGCCGGGTCGCAGAAATTGCCGCGGGAGCCGTGGATCAGCAACACCGCGTCCACCGCACCTGGGTCCGGAAAGCCGTCGGCCGGGGCGTAGAACGCACCGTCCAAGCGCAACCCCTCCTTGTTCACCACACTTATCAGGTCGACCAGCATGTTGAGTCCCTCGTAATGTACTATTGACCAAGATTGGGCCCAATTCTAGGTTCAGCTACGGTCATTCGCAACATCAACTGGGGATCGTTTATCGGGATGACGAGCTATTGGACCGTACCCGAGCCCCAGGGAAGAGTTCGCCCTAATGATGCACGACGGAGCGGCGATAAGCGTCCGGCGGCACGGCAACCCCGAGGGCCCAAGGATAGATTTCAGTCACGGGAACGGTTTGGCCGCGGATGCCTACTTCCCTTTCCAGTCGGGACTACTGTCGCGTTTCGCCCTTGTTGTGTTCGACTTTAGAAGCCACGGCCGGAGCCCTGTGGGAGACCTCAAGCCGCACAATTTAGCCACGTTCATCCGGGATTTCGACGCTCTGCTCCTGGAGAGCGCCGAGAGATTTGGAGCCAAGCCCGCCATTGGAGTGTTTCACTCCTTGTCTGCGCTGACGGCGCTTCTTTATGCCCAACGACACCGGGGTTTTTCCGCCTTGGTGTTGTTCGACCCTCCGGTCCTGCCTCCCGGCGGTAGGACCGAGGACGACGTTAAGTATCAGCGAGGGGCTGAGCGCGGCCATATTCAGAAGGCGACCGTCGTTCAAGTCCCACGAGGAGTTCGTGATGCGACTATCCCGGAATCAAGCAATCCGGCAAGGCCCAGGGAATAGCTGGAGCTAATCGCCGCCACGACCCTCCGGCCAGCCGTTGGTGGTACAGGGTACGAGCTGTGCTGCCCCCGAGAATACGAAGCACAGGTAGTTGGGTTTTTGTTCGGGTGGGCTTTGCAGGTGGACTTTAACCGGGTATCCCGCACGGTAAAGGCGATGGGGGCCGACCCTACCGGGCCGTTTTCGTTCTTGCCTAGCACCGACCTCCGGGAGCTGACCTACCTGGATTATGACTTCCTGCCCGAGACGATTCATTTCTTGCAACTGGAAGCGCCGGAACGGTGCGCCGCCCTCACGATGGAGTTTCTGGAAAGCATCGGGCTAGCCTGATCCTCCTTCCTTCAAGACCGGCCCCTCCCCTTGATTGCCGACGCGCTTTCGGGCCATGATAGGGATGGCATTCGGAAAATCCGGAGCGGAGGTGGCGATGGCTGATAACCACGACTTGGTGATCGTTGGCGGCGGACTGGCCGGCATGACCGCTGGCATGTATGCCGCCCGGCATGGTCTAAAAACTGCGTTGATCGAGCGGATGATGGGCGGAGCGTCCATCATCAACATCGACAAGATTGAGAATTTCCCCGGCTTCCCAGACGGCATCTCCGGCGCCGAGTTGGCTCCGGCGGTCCAAGAACAGGCCATGAACGCTGGTGTGGACTTCATGATGGGCGAGGTGTCGTCGATCTCCCGTGACGGCGAATACCGGGCCGTCGAAACCGACGCTGGGGCGGTCCGTGCTAAAGCGGTGATCATCGCCGCCGGTTCGACCCTGAGGCAGTTGGGTATCCCCGGCGAGGAGGAGTTCTTCGGACGGGGAGTCTCCCAATGCGCCACCTGTGACGGCCCCCTCTACATGCGCGAAACCGTCGGGGTGGTCGGAGGCGGGGACTCGGCGGCCGACGAGGCGTTGGTGCTCACCGCGTACGCCGGAAAAGTGTTGCTCTTTCATCGCCGCGACCAGCTTCGGGCCCAAAAGGCGCTGAGTGGCAGGGTTGCTTCCCATCCCAAGATCGAAGTCTTCTGGAATACGGTTGTGGAAGAGGTCTTGGGTGAGGATACGGTATCCGGTGTGCGGGTCCGCAACATCATCACCGGCTTGGAGAGCGCCGTGGAGCTATCCGGCCTTTTCGTTTACATCGGTCTGGACCCCAACCGGGAGGTTGCCCAGGGGCTGCTCAAGACAGACGGCGCCGGGCACATTCCAGTGAACGTCTCAATGGAAACGGAAGTGCCAGGCGTGTTCGCGGTGGGCGACATCCGGCAACACTCATCCTCCCAATTGGTGTCGGCCGCCGGAGATGGAGCGACCGCGGCCTTGGCCGCGCTGAAATACATATCCAGCAAGCGATGGGACTAGGAGGTGTATACGTGAGCACCAACTACAGCGACTTGGTCGATGAACAGTTGCGCAACAGCAAGACGATCGCGGTGGTGGGGCTATCCGACAACCCGGCGCGGGACAGCCACCGGGTCTCCGCCTACATGCAGCGCCAGGGCTACCGGATTATCCCGGTGAACCCGATGATCGAAGAGGCTTTGGGTGAGAAGAGCTACCCCGATCTGAAGTCGGTCCCCGAGGCCATCGACATGGTGGACGTGTTCCGCCGGTCGGAACTGGTGCCGCCAGTGGTGGACGAGGCCATCGAGGTGGGGGTGAAGTACATCTGGATGCAGGACGGGGTGATCAACCCTGCGGCCGCGGCCAAGGCCGAGGCCGCAGGCATACCGGTCATCATGAATGATTGAACCCTCCGCCAGCATCGCCGCCGGTTCGGCGGCGCCTAGCCAAAAGTGGAATCGTCACCATTTGCCAGATCTATGAATGAAATCGGGCTCAATAGCTGAGCCGATGGGGGTATGCTACCAATGTCGAGATGAAATCCCATCGGATGCAGCTGTATGCCCCCGCTGCGGGGCCTTCGAGCCATTCACGGCGACCCCAGCTCCGTTCGCACCCGACGGCTCGCCACTGACCCCCGACGGGCGACGTTGGCGTTGAATGGGGCAGCGGGGAGCGTGGTTTCAAGGGCTTGCTCAAGAACTTGGGTTACCAGTTCGCTGTCGGTTGCGGCTTTCTGCTCGCCTTGGCGGTGGTCATCGTTGTGGTCGCGGTCGCCTCCTCAGCCTGTGGCGGAGGCGATGGCGATGCGTGGTTCAACCCGGAGACCTCAGAGATTCAATGCCAGGAACTTCACGAGGCGTTGGATTGGCCCGATGAAATGGAGATTCTCAGCATCAGGGTCGACAAGGAAGTGGACCGCGCGGTGATGGGCGGGAACGTGTGTCCGGCGACCTGGGAGTTGGAGTCGGGCCTGTACTCGGCTTGGTGCCGGGTGGTGGGGTGGTCTGACGACAGCTTGGAGATGGAATGCGAGCTGGAGCCGTTTTAGCCGGCACCGGCACCCGCTCCGCGCCCGCGGCGGTAGGCGCATGCTAGATTCGTAAAGCTCTTGGGACAATCAACCGTAGAGGCAATTAGGGATAGACAATCTTACTTTGGAATTAATATAATTCGCCTCAGTTAAGGGCGGTTTATCCGTCCCTGTTGCTCTATCGACGCATTGCCGTTAGATATCCAAACTTCAAGCAGGAGTGGTGTTAATGGCCAACCAAAACATCGAGCAAATGGCTCACCTGATGCGCCGCGCCGGGTTCGGCGCCACCTATGAGGAGCTTGAGGAGCGCGCCGCCAATGGCTATGAAGCCACGGTGGAAGAACTGCTGAGCCCCATGGACCAGCCCGACTTGGACCGGTTCCTTCTGGAGCGCTATTTCGTCGACTGGAAGGAGATGAACGCCCTGGAAATCAACCAGGCGTATCTGACCTATCGAATGATCAACACCCAGCGCCCGCTCCAAGAAAAGATGACCCTTTTCTGGCACGGAATCCTGTGCACCGGCAACTCCAAGTGCGAGCATGGCCGCCAGATTCAGGACCAGTTGGACATGTTCCGCGCAAAGGGCATGGGCAGCCTCCGCGACCTACTGGTCGACTTGGCCCGCGACCCGGCGATGGTGTTCTACCTGGACAACTGCATGAGCCACAAGGACGCCATCAACGAGAACTTTGGCCGGGAGTTGTTGGAACTCTTCTCCATGGGCGTCGGCATGGACGGCAAGGCCAACTACTCCGAGGACGACGTCAAGGAATGTGCCCGTGCCTTCACCGGCTGGACCATTACCAACGCCATCCCCCGCTACCCCTACGGCCGCTATTCCTCCCAGTTCGTTTTCAACCCCTCCGACCACGATGAAGACGAAAAGACCTTCCTGGGCGAGACCGGAAACTGGGGCGGCGATGAGATCGTCAACATCATCGCTCGCCAGCCCGCCACCGCCCGGTTCCTCGCCCGCCACCTCTACAACTTCTTCGTGGCCGACGAGCCTCAGGTCCCCGCTTGGCAGGAAACCCCGCCGCGGGACCCAGAGGCCATCAAGGTCCTCGAAGACGCCTATTTCGAGTCCAACTACAACATTACCGCCATGCTGCGGGCGATGTTCAACTCGGACTTCTTCAAAAACGCCCGGTTCGCCAAGGTGAAGAGCCCGGCCGAGACCGTCGCTGGCATGATGCGGTTGGTCAAAGACTTCACTCACCCCAAGCCTGGCCTGCACCCCATCGCCATGGAAATCCGCTACATGGGCCAAGACCTGATGAATCCGCCCACAGTGGAAGGCTGGCACACCGGGGCGGAATGGATCGACAGCGGCACCTTGGTCGAGCGCATCAACTTCACCGCCGACCAGATCGGCAACACCTCGCTGCCCGGCGTCAAGGCCATCGTAGACCGCCTGGGCTCTGAGGGCATCACCGAGTCCGGCGCCTTAGTGGACCGGTGTCTGGACATGTTAGGCTCCTACCAATTGCCCGACGAGACCCGTGCTTACCTGGTTGAGCACGTTGAGAAGGGCGGCGCCCTAGAGCCCGGCTCCGAGGACTACGGTCGCCGGGTGGGCCAGACCCTGCAGTTGATCGTATCCACCCAGGAATACCAGTTCGCGTAAGCATCACGGCACATGAGGGGGCACCTTCGGCGGCGCCCCCTAGAATTCAGACGACAACGAGGCGTCGATGGGCAGACTGGACGGAAAAGTAGCGATAATCAGTGGCGGGGCCCGGGGCCAGGGCGCCGTCGAAGCCCGCATGTTGGCCCAAGAAGGGGCCAAGGTGCTGTTCGGCGATATTTTGGACGAACTGGGCCGCCAGGTCGAAGCCGAGTTGGCCGAGGCCGGGCTGGACGCCACCTATGTCCATCTTGACGTCACCAGCGAGGACGACTGGAACGCTGCGGTGCAGTCGGCAGTCGCCAAGTACGGGCGCCTAGACATCCTGGTCAACAACGCCGGGATACTGATCCGGAAGGGCATCGAGGACACTACCGAGGAAGATTGGGACCGTATCATGGCGGTGAACGCCAAGGGCGTGTTCCTAGGGACGAAGGCTGCCATTCCCGCCATGCGCGAGGCCGGCGGCGGCTCCATAGTCAATATCTCCTCCACCGCGGGACTGGTCGGCAGCCCCGAGGGTTCGGCCAGTTACACCGCCACCAAGGGGGCCGTACGGCTCCTCACCAAGTCCACCGCGATTCAGTACGCCGGCGACGGCATCCGCTGCAACTCGGTGCATCCCGGACCCATCGACACCGAAATGATCCGCGATACGCTGTCGGACCCGGAGCGCATGGCGGCAAGGATGCGCCGCCTGCCCCTAAAACGCATCGGCACCGCCGAGGACATCGCCTACGGCGTGATCTACTTGGCGTCCGACGAAGCCTCCTTCGTTACCGGCTCCGAACTGGTGATCGACGGCGGCACGACCGCCGAGTAAGCGGCGCGGGATCGAACAAGATACCAAACTCAATGCAAAGACCGACTGAGGAGTAACGAAAGCATGACTTCTACGAAAAAAGACCCGGTCTTGGTGGTGCTGCAGCTTTCGGGCGGCAATGACGCCCTGAACACCGTGGTACCCTACGGCGATCCGCTCTACGCCGACAACCGCCCGCTGGTGCGTGTGCGGGAAGAGGCCGTGCTGGCCCTCGACAACTACGTCGGCTTCAACCCGGCCATGGCTCCGCTGAAGGAGCTCTACGACCAAGGCAAGGTCGCCGTCCTCCAGGGCATCGGCTATCCCAACCCCAACCGCTCCCACTTCCGCTCCATGGACATCTGGCACACCTGCGAGCCGGAAAAGGTAGGGATCGAGGGCTGGATCGGCCGGGCAATGCGCGACCTGGACCCCACCGCCGAGAACGTGCTGACCGGCGTGAACTTCGGTCGCGGGCTTCCCCGCTCGATGGCCGCGCCGGGAGTCCCGGTCGCTTCCGTGGGCAACCTGGAGACCTACGGTGTGTTGACCGGCATCGAGGAGGAGGAGCGGGACGAGGCTCTCGACCTGTTCTCCCGCATGTATTCACCGGCCGTCGGACGCGGCCAGGTGATGGACTACTTGTCGCACACTGGCATGGACGCACTGAAGGGCGCTGACATCCTGGCCACCGCCCCGGAGAAGTATTCCTCCACCGTTGAGTACGGCAACGACACGGTCGCCCAGTATATGCGCAACATCGCCATGACCCACTTGGCCGACCTGGGCACCCGGTTCCTCTACACCACCGCTCCCTACAACAGCTTCGACACCCACGCCGGGCAACTGGTGGGGCAAGCGCAGCTGTGGAGCGATACCTCCCGGGCCGTCTCCAGCTTCTACCAGGACTTGAAGGACCACGCCGCTTCCGACAACGTAGTGCTGTTGGTCTTCACCGAGTTCGGCCGCCGCGTCCACGACAATGGCTCCGGCACCGACCACGGTTCCGGTGGCGTCGCCTTCGTGGTTGGCGACAGCGTCAAGGGCGGGCTGTACGGCGAGTACCCCTCGCTGGCCGCCGACAAGCTGCTGGAAGGCGACCTGCACTTCAATAATGATTTCCGCGGTGTCTACACCACCCTGCTCGAGGACTGGATGAGCGTGGATGCGAAGGAAATCGTCGGCGGCAACTTCGAGAAGCTGGACTTCATCGCCTAACCCAGGGGCCGGATTTCCAGGCTTAAAGATGGGCCCGGCGCTGGCTGGGCCCGCCAATGGTCCCTCGGCGGGGCCCAAATCGGACCAAGTGAGGCAACGATGGCTACAAGCACAGTTGGGATTACCTTCCAGTACAGCCATACCATCGGGCGCGGGGAGTTCTCCGGTCCCGGTTTCCGGAACCCAGTAGCGATGGCTCGCGGCGACGACGACTCGATGTACGTCGTGAACCGCTCCTACGAGTACCGGCCCGACGGCAAGCGCATCACGATCTGCACCGTGGACGAGGACTACGTGGGCGAGTTCGCTCGCGGCGTCCACACCGCCGGCGAGACCGAAGAGAACGAGAACGACGGGTCTCTGATCTGGCCCACCTCGGTCGCCATCGACCAGGACCACAACGTCTACGTCGCAGACGAATGGCTGCACCGAATCTCGATGTTCACCCGCGACGGCGATTGGATCGGCAAGTGGGGCGCCAAGGGCAGCGGCGACGGCGAGATCGAGGGCCCCTCGGGTATGGTCTTCGACGCAGACAACAACATGTTGATGGTCGACAGCAAGAATCACCGGGTGCAAAAGTTCACCAAGGACGGTCAGTTCCTAGGCAAGTTTGGCTCTCAGGGCAGCGGAGACGGCCAGTTCAATCTCCCTTGGGGAATCGCCGTGGGCAAAGACGGCAGTATCTTCGTCGCCGACTGGGGCAACGACCGCATCCAGAAGTTCTCGGCCGACGGCCAGTTCCTGATGAGCATCGGCAGCAGCGGCAAGGCTGAGGGCCAGTTTAGCCGCCCCACCAGCGTCGCTGTCGACGGCCAAGGCCTTATTTACGTGGCCGACTGGGGCAACGAACGGCTACAGGTCTTCGACGACGAAGGCGAAGTCATCTCGGTCATCACCGGAGACGCCACCATCTCCAAGTGGGGCAAGGACAAGCTCGACGCGAACGCTGAGATGTGGGCCGAGCGTGAGATCGCCCAAGGCATCGAGCGTGAGAAACTCTTCTGGGGCGCGGTCGATGTGAAGGTCGACGACGAGGGCCGGATCTTCGTGGTTGAGTCTTGCCGCAACCGCATCCAGATCTATCGCAAGCAGCAACCCATGTTCTTCGGTGGCCGCCTGTAGGCCGCTGGAGCAAATGACCACTCCAGAACAACTGGCTTCCAAACTCAAAGCGCTGGGGATTCGACAGACTCCCCAGCGCTTGGCAATCGCCGAAGTCGTCGTCAACTCCGGCGACCACCCGTCGGTGAAGGAGATTTACCAGCGGGTAAAGGCGTTCTTCCCCTACGTGACCCTGGCTACGGTCTATTCCACTCTGGCCATGCTGGAACAGGCGGGCATAGTGCGTGAACTGCCGTTCCAAAAGCAGTCGCGCTACGACGCCAACCTCTCCCTCCACGCCAACCTGGTCTGCGTCGGCTGCGGCGGCGTGGTCGACTCCAAGGTGGGCCAGATGATGCTGGAGGGGCTCAAGTCGCGGCTGGAAGAGTCCACCGAGTTTGAATTCACTGGTCAGCGGATTGATTTCTACGGTTGGTGCCCCAACTGCGCCGACCGCCGCGACTATAAGGCCCGTAGCGCCGACCTTTAGTCCAGGTTTTCGATCCTAACCGGCTCAACGGGTTCGGCCAACCCGAAGCCAAAGACCCGCGAGTAGAAGTACAGCTCCACTTCCAGGGCCCTCCTAATGTTGGCCGCCTGTCGGAATCCGTGTTGCTCGCCCTCGAACGACACGTAGGCCGTGGGCAGACCCTTGGTCCGCACCGATTCGAACATCATCTCCGCTTGGTTCGGCGGGACTATGGCGTCTTCCAGACCCTGGAGCAACACCAAGGGGCACGAAAGCCGATCGGTAAAGTTGATCGGAGAGCGCTCCCGGTAAAGGTCTTGGCGTTCCGGGTAAGGGCCGACCAGGCTGTCCAAGTATCGTGACTCAAACTTGTGCGTCTCTTGGGCCAGGGTTTCCAGGTCGCTGACGCCGTAGTGGCTGGCCCCGGCCTTGAAAACGTCGCGGAAGGTTAGGGCAGCCAGGGTGGTGTAGCCCCCGGCGCTGCCGCCAGCGATAGCCAGCCGTTCGGGGTCGGCGTCGCCGCGCTCGACCAGGTACAGGGCAGCGTTTGCGCAGTCATCCACGTCCACCACACCCCAGGCGCCGTTGAGCCGACGCCGGTATTCGGTGCCATAGCCGGTGCTACCCCCGTAGTTGACGTCCAAGACACCCACGCCGCGGCTAGTCCAGAACTGGATGCTCAAGTCGAGAGCCGTCGACGCTGCGCCAGTAGGTCCGCCGTGGCTCTTTACCAACAACGGCGGCCGTTCCCCTTCCAGGGCGCCGAAGTCCTGGTTCTTCGGCGGGTAGTAGAAAGCGTGGGCTGTGTTGCCGTCCCCGGTCGAGAACTCTACGGGCTCCGGACTGGACAGATATCCGGGGTCCAACTCCAAGCTGTTGGAGCGGCGCAGTGCCTGGCGCCTTCCGCTGGCGACGTCCAGCAACACCAGCGTCATCGGCTGCGTGGGCGAACCTGCGACGTAGGCGACGCGTCCCCCGACGGCCTGGAGGTCGCCGCGGTACATCTCGGAAAAACCGGTCTCGATTTCCGAGAACTCCCTGGTTTCGGTATCCAGCAGGGCGAGACGCCAAGTGCCGCGGTCCACGTAACTGCAGGCGATTCGCCCCGCCTCGGGAAAGCCGTAGGTCGCCGCTCCGAGCGCCCACTGCGGCTTTCCGAACTCGACTTCGAGGTTGGTTAGAGCCTCGACTTGGCCGTCCCGGACCCGGTAAAGGTTCCACCAGCCGCTGCGGTCGGACACGAAATATAGCTCCCCTTCAGGCGACCAAGACGGTTGAAACACGGACTCGGCCTCGCCACCCGCCACCTGCGCCGGTTCTCCCAGAGCCCCGTTATTCAAGACGGGTGCGATCAGGAGGCGGGTGCCGTCCCACGGCATATTGGGATAGTCCCAGGCCAGCCAGGCCAGCTTGCCGCCGTCCGGGCTGAGCCTCGGCGTGGAGCAGAAATCGCTGCCTCCAAACAACACCCGCTGAGGCCGGTCTCCCCGGGCACCCACTGCGACAATGGCGTTGACCGGCCCCCCCTTCCCGCTATGGTCCTCCCGAACGCAGATGATGCGTTCCCGGCGCTGGTCATACACCCCGTCTGCGTAACGTAGGGCCACCTCGGGGGTGATGGCTTCCGGCTGTAGGCCCGGCTCCTGCCGATACATCCGCTGATCGGCGAAGTTTGAGAAGTAAACCACGCCGTCGTTGACCAAAAATGCCCCGCCCCCGTACTCGTGGACCCTGGTGCGAACGCTGAACGGCGGAAGTGTTATGTCATCCGGCCCACCTCCTGGACCCTGCCGGACAATGACCATCCGGCCACCTTCGGATGGGCGCATTTCCACCCAGAAAATGTCATCCCCGTCCAGGGCGACCTGCCCCAACCCTACGCCCGCCGTTGCGACGAGGTCGGCGCTGACGGGAGATTTCCAGGAACCATAGGGAGCCGTGGTGGTCATAGTATTCCTCCGTTATTGCTTCGGCGTTATTGCTTCGGCGTTATTGCTTCGGCGTTATTGCTTCGGCGTTATTGCTTCGGCGTTATTGCTTCGGCGTTATTGCTTCGGCGTTATTGCTTCGGTATGTATTATATTGGGTGCAGATAGCGCCCGGAGGATGCCCATGTCGACCGTCCACGTCCATGATCCGTCGGAACTGCCGCCGCCAACGGTCGAGGAGGTTAGCCCCGGCATCTATGCCTATATTCAACTGGACGGCAGTTGGGGGCTAAACAACACCGGCTTCATCACTGGGCGAGATAGCGTTTGTATGGTGGACACCTGCTTCACCGAAGCTCGCACCCGGGCGCTCCTGTCCGCCATTCAGGGAGTGACCGACCTGCCCCTGCGAACGTTGGTCAACACCCATCACCACGGTGACCATACCCACGGCAACTACTTGGTTCCCGGAGCATCAATTATCGGCCACGAGCTCTGCCGCCAGACGGTCATTGACACCGGCCTCCACACACTGCATCCGCTGTTTCCGGGAGTACAGTGGGGCGACTTGGAGCTTGCGCCGCCCTTCATCACCTTCCAAGAACGGCTCGATCTCTGGGTTGACGACCTGAAACTGGAGCTTATTTTCATGGGTCCCGCCCACACCACTAACGACATCGTAGCCTGGCTGCCCGAGCGCAAGCTGTTGTTCTCCGGCGACCTGATATTCAACCAAGGTACGCCCTTCGCGGCCATGGGCTCGATAGCCGGATGGCTAGTGACCGTCGACCGGCTGAGGGAGTTGGGCGCCGAGACCATCGTCCCTGGACACGGGCTGGTCTGCGGGCCGGAGGTGCTGGACGACATTGCGGCCTACCTGCGGTTCGTGCAGGACACCGCCAAGCCGGCCTTCGAGTCAAGGTTAACGCCCCTAGAGGCGGCCACCGACACCGCCCTGGGCCGGTTCGCCGGTTGGCACGATACCGAGCGGTTGGCCGGGAACCTGCACCGGGCCTACTCGGAGCTTCGAGGGGAGCCCTGGGGCACGGTCCTCGACCTTGGGCCCATCGCCGCGGACATGGTCGCCCTGAACGGCGGCCAACCGGTGCGCTGCCTCGCGTAATCTGCACAATTCGTTACTAGTCCTATTCTATTCTCCTGCTATGGCAAGACGACTAATCGCTAATTTTCACAGCAAAGGAGTGGCGCTGGCCTTGGGCTTGGGCCTAATGGCGGTCCTCGCTTGCGGCGATGGAGGGGCATCGCCCACCAGCGCGCCGACGACGGAAACGACAGCCGCCAGCGCCAGCGCACCACCAGCCACGACAGAGACAACCGCCCCCGGCAAGCAGAGCCCGACGACTACCACCGCCGCGGCAGAGCCCACAACCTTGCGCGGCCAAGCCGCCGGCACGAGCCCGGCGACGGACCAGCCGGGCGCGACCAATACTGCGGCGGCTGCGGCGTCCGAAGCCACCGAGCCCGCAACTGCGGCTGACGGAGCGCCTCCGACGGAGCCAGCACCCCCGCCCGCAGCCACCGGAGCGACGGAGCCCACCGCGGCACCCACCTCCGAGCCGAACCCGCCGGGCGAGATGGCGAAGCTGTTCGAGCTGCCCAACGCGAACGGGGACCTAATCTCCCTGGCCTCGTACCAAGGCGAGAAGAACGTGGTGCTGGTGTTCTACCGGGGGTTCTGGTGAGTGTTCTGCCGGGGGCAGCTCGTCGAGCTGCAGGAAAACTACGAGACCATCACCGGGCTGGGCGCCGAGGTAGTAGCGGTGAGCGTAGACAGCCTGCGGGGCGCGGCGCGGGCCATCGAATCGCTGGGGCTGGAGTTCCCGATCCTATCCGACCCCGAAGCCGATACACTGAAGTTGTACGACATCTACATCGAAAGCACGCACCTGCCCCATCCGTCCACCTTCATCGTGGACAAGGCGGGCAACATACGCTGGAAGTACATCGGGACCAACCTGACCGACCGGCCGGACAACGACGCGATCATCGCCCAGTTGCGCGAGTTGGGCTGATCAGGCGAAACGGGCCTCGACCCAGCCCTTCTCGAAGGGCGTCCAGAAATGGGAGGTGAGGGTGAGGTTCTGGAACTTCCACTCGCCGTTCACCCGCACGTACTCCTCGTCGTAACGTGCGCTGCCCCAAACGGCCTGCTCGCCCTCGGCGTAGGTGCAGGGCTGGAACAGGTACCAGACGCCGGTGGCCCGGTCGCCGTGCACCTCGATGATCGGGTTCATCACCATGTGGATGGCGAAGGGCAGCCGCAGCGGCGCCCGCTGGAAGAACTCCCGGATGGCCTCGCGTCCCTCGTTACGGCCCCGCTCCCGGCCGTCCCACACCGCGTCCTCGGTGAACAGCTCGGCGATGGCGTCTGCGTCGTAACTGTCGTCGCAGTAGGCAGCGTAGCGGTGCTTGAGCCTTTTGATCTCCTCGATGTCCTCCAAGACCCTGATCCGCTTTTCCAAGTCTTCGGTACCCATCTGCGCACCTCCGTCAAATTTAGGCCGACTGGCCGCCGTCGATATAACACTACCTCCAGACCAGTTCACGACATGCTCTACGTGGTGGTCCAGCCGCCGTCCACCAGCAGCAGGTGGCCGGTGGTGGCCGAGGCCGAGGGGCTGGCCAGATAGACCGCCGCCCCGACCAATTCCTCGGGCTTCATGCGTCGGCCCAAGGGCATGTGGGCGTCCAGGTCGGCCTGCACTTCCTCCGGGGTGCGGTCGTCGACGGCCAGCATCCCCGGAGTTTCGGTGGGGCCGGGGCCGATGGCGTTGACGTTGATGCCGTACTCGGCCCATTCGACCGCCAGAACCCTGGTCAGTCCGGCCACCCCTGCCTTGCTCGCGGTGTAGGGAGCGCGGCCGGCCATGGCAACCACCGATAGCTGGGAAGCGATGTTGATGATGCGTCCGGAGCCTTGGGCGATCATGGGCTTGGCGGCGGCTTGGGCACAGAAGAAGAGTCCTTTGAGGTTGGTGTCCACCACCGCGTCCCACTCTGCCTCGGTTACTTCCAGCGCGGGCTTCCGTATTCGGATACCGGCGTTATTGATCAGGATATCCAGCCGCCCGAAGTCATCGACGATCCGGTCGATCACCGGCGGAATACCGGCCACGTCCAACACGTCCAGCTCATAGGTGCTGCTGGCCACGCCCTGGGCTTCCACTTTGGCCTGGGTATCGCGAGCCAGTTCGAGCCGGTCGGCCATGTCGGAGATAGCCACGTTGGCCCCGGCCTCGGCGAGTCCGACTGCCAAAGCCGCGCCGATGCCACGGGCCGAGCCGGTCACCAGAGCCACCTTCCCGTCGAGGCTAAGTCCGGAATACGGCATCTCAGGCTCCCTCCCGCTGGAATAGTCCGCGTAGCATAGCACCCGCGCTAACTAGGCGGAAGCGGATGTTGTAATATACGGAGCTATGGCGGAAGCGGCACAGGACATCGGGCGAGGGCAAAACCGGGGCTTCATCCTTGGCAGCCTGTCGTTGGGTCACGGCATCTCTCACCTGTACGACCAAGGATTTCCGGTTTTTCTGCCAGCGATAGCAGCCACCCTGGGACTGGGTACCTTCCAGGTGGCCGTTTTGCACGGGGTCAGGCAGGGTGGCTTCGGAGTGGTGAACCTGGGAGCCGGCGTTTTCGTCGACCGGCTCCGAAGAAACTGGGGCATGATCCTGACCGGCTGTATGTTCTGGTCGGCAATCGCCTTCCTGCTGGTTGCCGCATCACCCAACTTTGCGATCATGGTCATCGCGGTGGCCTTGGTGTCCATTCCAGGCGCGCTGTGGCACCTGCCCGCCACAGCCGCCATTTCCCGCCGATTCCCGGACCGCCGGGGGTTTGCGATATCGATACACGGGTTCGGGTCCAATATCGGCAACGTGCTCGGACCGATAATGGCTGGCGGGCTGCTCACCTACCTCATCTGGCGAGACGTGCTGTTCATCTACGCGGTTCCCGCGGTGGTGATGACCCTGTTCGTCTGGTGGTCGCTCAAGGACCTGGGGAACGAGGGCGAAACCGGAGAGGTCCAGCGGCGCTTGGGGGGCCAGCTGCGCGATGGCCTCCGCCTGTTCAAGAATCCGGTGGTGGTCGCCCTGACCATCTCTGCTGCAGTCAGGGGGGTGGCCACCTCGGCGCTGTTCAATTGGGGCCCGTTTTACCTGAAGTACGACACGGACGGCGGACTGGGCATGAGCTACTTCCTCGCCGGTGTGCACATCGCTCTGCTCACAGGCATGGGCATCGTCTCGACGCCGATCCTCGGTTCGCTCTCCGACCGATACGGACGCAAGATGGTGCTGGTACCCTGCCTAGCAATCGCGGCGGTCCTCACAGCCTTGATCGTCAGTGCCGGGGACACCGTCTATTTGGCCCTTTTGATGGCTGGCGTGGGATTGTTTAGCTTCGCGCTCCAACAGATCTTGTTGGCGGCGGTACTGGACGTGGTGGAGCGGGGGACCGAGGCCACGGCATCGGGCCTGATCTTCGGCTTCAACGGCATCCTCGGATTCGCCTCGCCCTTCATCGCCACCGTCATCATCAACAATCTGGGCGGCTACGGCTCGATTTTCTATTACGTATCCATCATGACAGTGCTTTCGCTACTGATCGTGCTGGCCGTGCCCTTCCCCGACCACCGGCAGCCAGCCCCGGAACCAGCATGAACGGGTCATTAAACGGCACGATCACCGACGTCTCGGGCATCGAGGCGGGCCACTACACCGATCGCGCCCACGCCACCGGTTGTACCGTGGTGTTATGCCGCGAAGGTGCAGTGGGAGGGGTGGACGTGCGCGGCGGTTCGCCCGGTACACGGGAGACGGACCTCCTGCGGCCTACTCGACGGGTCGATAAGCTATTCGCCGTAGTGTTGAGCGGAGGCAGCGCCTTTGGACTGGACGCCGCATCCGGAGTGATGGCCTACTTGGAGGAGCAGGGGATCGGGTTCCGGGTAACCGCAGACGTGATCGTACCCATCGTGTCGTCGGCCATCGTATATGACTTGGGCGTGATCACCTCCAAGGTCCGCCCCGGCCCGGAGCAGGGCCGTGCCGCATGCCTCGCCGCGTCCACCGCGCCGTTGACCGAAGGCACCGTGGGAGCGGGAACCGGCGCCACGGTGGCCAAGACCGGCGGCTCGCACCGCTCGGTCAAGGGCGGCATCGGCTCGGCGAGCCTGCGTTTGCCGGGTGGCCAGACAGTCGCGGCCGCCGTGGCGGTAAACGCCATCGGCGGCATCTGGGACTACGCCAAAGGCAGACTCGTCGCGGGACCGCGCCGCGAGAACGGCGGGATGGACGGCCCCCTGGAACCGTTGTTCCAAGCCGCGCCAGTCGCTGCGGGAGAGCACGAGAACACATCGATCGGGGTGGTCGCCACCGATGCGACCATGACGCGCGAAGAGTCCAACTACCTGGCCAGGGTAAGTCACGACGGGCTGGCGATGGCCATCCGGCCCTGCCACACCATCCGCGACGGCGACACCATGTTTGCCATGGCCACCGGACGCTCCCCCGCCGCCGACCTGACCGCCTTGGGGGCCGCGGCTGCCGAGGTTACCGCCCAAGCGGTGCTCCGGGCGGTGCGCTTGGCCACCGGCCTTGGCGGCATACCTTCGGTGAGCGAATTAATAGCAGACGGTTTGACCGATGAGGGTGATTAGCTCGACGCGAGAGATGTTCCGGGCCTGCCGGGAGGCAGACCGTCCCTTGGGGCTGGTGCCGACCATGGGCGCCCTCCACTCGGGTCACCTTAGCCTGGTCGATCACTCCCGGACCAACGACGCGACGGTCGTCGTGAGCATCTTCGTGAATCCCACCCAGTTCGGCCCCGGCGAGGACTTCGAACAGTACCCCAGGGACCTCGAAGGCGACCTAGAATTGCTGCGTCAGCACGGAGTGGACCTGGTGTTCGCCCCCGACGTGTCGGATGTCTACCCCGAAGGGTTCGAGACCACGGTGGACGTTGGCCCGCTGGCCGAGCGGCTGGAGGGGGCGGTCCGCCCTGGTCATTTCCGGGGCGTGGCCACTGTCGTCACCAAGCTTTTCAACATCACCCGCCCAGACCGGGCCTATTTCGGCCAGAAGGACGGTCAGCAGACGGTGGTCATCCGGAAATTCGCCCGTGAGCTGGACACCGGTATCGACGTGGTAGTGTTGCCCACCGTCCGAGAGTCCGATGGTCTGGCGATGAGCAGCCGCAACGTCCGACTAAGCCCGGAGCAACGCAAGGCAGCAACTGCCGTCTACCGGGCATTGTCGGCGGTCCAAGAGGCATGGGGCCAAGGAACGACCGACGCGGACACTCTAAGGCGCATCGCCAAGGCGGTGTTGGAGGAGGAGCCGCTGCTGGCCGGAATCGATTACGTGAGCGTCGCCGAGGCTGACACGCTGGAAGAGCTGGAGCGGGTTACGCGCCGGGCGATGGTGTCGACAGCGGTGCACTTGGGCAGCGTCCGCATCATCGACAACGTGATTCTAGGCTAGCTGTCGACCAGGTCCCGCACCGCCTCGGTCAATGCCGGGACGACTCGTTCCCAATCGCCGACCACCCCGTATCGGGCTTCCTTGAAGATGTTGGCCTGGGAGTCTTTGTTGATGGCCACGATCACCTTCGCTCCGGAGCAGCCGGCCATGTGCTGGCTGGCCCCTGAGATGGCAACGGTAATGTAGAGGTCTGGAGTGATGGTCTTGCCAGTAAGGCCGACCTGGTAGGACGCTGGGACCCAACCAGAGTCAACTGCAGCCCGGGAAGCGCCCACGGCTCCGCCCAAGAGCTTCGCCAAGTCTTCCAAGCCAGCGAACGGCTCGGGCCCGCCCAACCCGCGGCCGCCGGAAACCACCACTCGGGCGTCTTCCAACTTCACGCCCGCGGCTTCTTCCTTGACCGTCTCGATCACCCGGGTCTTGGCTTGAGAAGCGTCGAGCTCAACCGGAAAGGACACGACCAGCCCCTGCCGCGAAGAGTCGGCTTCGGTGGGTTCATACGCCTTGGGACGGATGGCAGCTATTTGCGGTGTGCGGTCGCAGCTGACCACGGCAATGGCGTTACCGCCGTACACCGGGCGGTTGGCTAGCAAACTCTTGTCGGCTTGGTCTATCGATACTTCCAAACAGTCTTGGGCCAGTCCCACGCCCAAACGGAAGGCGAGCCTCGGAGCTAGCTCGCGGCCTTCGTTGGTCCGGGCCACCAGCACCACGCGGGGCTCGACGTCCCGGCAGAGGGCTTCCATGGCAGCCAGGTGGAGCTCGGGCTGATAACCCGCCAGCAGCGGATGGTTGACCGCGTAGACCTTCTCCGCGCCGTGGGCAATGGCCTGCTGCGCCGGAACGTCCAGCGTATCTCCCAACAGGCCGATGGCCAACTCTTCGCCCAAGCTGGCCGCCAAGTGTCGTCCGGCAGCCAGCAACTCTACTGCGGTGGAACTCAGCTCTTCAGCGGTGGACTGTCCTAGTACCAGTACTCCAGCGGGTTCTGCCATCTTGCTCTCGTTAGATAATTTTGTCTTCGCGCAATCTCAGGGCCAGTAGCCGGGCCGAATCGGCGGCATCTTCGCCCTCGATCATCTCGCATTCTTGGTCGCTGACCGGGACGAACAGTTCTCGCAGGGTAACGCGGGAGCTGGCTTGGGAGTCGTCCAAATCCAGGTCGGCTTGAGTCCAAACTGTCGGCTTCTTCCGGGTGGCCGCCATAATACCGCGTAGGGTGGGATAGCGGGGTTGGCCCAACTCGTTGCTCACTGTCACCAGGGCGGGCAGCGGCGCCTCGACGACCTCGTAGCCGTCGGGGATGATCCGCTCCACCCGGACCTTGCCGTCCGCAACATCTACTTTCTTGCCCAGTGACACGCAGGAGAGCCCCAAGAGCTCGGCCACACCCAGGGGCACCTGGGCGTTGTCCCAGTCGGAAGCTTGCCGACCGCAGATTATCAGGTCGAAACCCTCCAGCTTACGGATGGCGGCGGCCAGCAACTGGGCGGTAACGAAACTGTCCACGGAGTTCTCGAAGGCGTCGTCTTGCAACAGGACCAACTCATCGGCCCCCATCGATAACGGCTTCTTCATAACGTCCAAGGCAAAAGAGGTACCAGTTGAGATCACGGTGACGGTGGCTTCTTGGGCGTCCTTGATCTGAAGGGCGGCTTCGACAGCGTTCTCGTCGAACCCGTTAACCACGGGTGGGATATTGGACGGCGGAACCACTTTCTTGGCCTCGCCATCGATGCGAAACGCCGCCATTGGCATTTCCGGATCGAGCACCTGCTTCGCCAGCACGCCTATTCTAATGGCCACACGTATCCCTCAGGCGGTAATTCGTCGGACTGCAAAAACATATCACCCGCCAAGCGACGGTGTCAAACGAGCGAATGCGCCCTCTACCGACCGGGAATCGATGCCCCGTTCTACGCAATTGTGAAGGGACTTCAACGTGCCAGTGCTATAATTTTAAGTGTAGACCAAGCAGGGGGGCGACCTGCCATGAATACGTTCAAGACGTTCTTTCTGATGATGGTGTTAAGCGCCATCTTGCTGTTGGTCGGTTATATGCTCGGCGGTTACGGCGGCATAATAATTGGCCTGGTATTCGCCCTGATCATGAATTTCGGCGCCTATTGGTTCAGCGACCGCATCGCCTTGGCCATGACCCACGCCCGGCCCATCACGGAACAGGAGGACCCGGAGCTCTACAGCATCGTGCAGGAGCAGGCCCAGCTTGCCGCGCTGCCGATGCCGAAGGTGTACGAAATCGAGACCGACTCCCCCAATGCCTTCGCCACTGGCCGCAGCCCGCGACACGCAACGGTGGCGGTTACCACTGGCATCCGCCGGATCTTGGACCGGCGGGAGCTCGGCGCGGTGCTGGCCCACGTGGGAAACCGCGACACCCTGATCATGGCCGTGATTGCCACCATCGCCGGGGCGATTTCCATGCTGGCCATGATGGCCCAGTTCACTGCCATCTTCGGATCATTCGGCGGGCGGGGCCGGGACAATGTGATCGTCCTGCTGGTGGTCGCCATCGTAATGCCGATCGCGGCAGCCTTGGTCCGGGCAGCAGTTTCCAGGACCCGAGAATTCCAAGCCGACGCCACCGGGGCCCACGCCTGTGGCGACCCCTTGGCTCTGGCCAGCGCCCTCCAAAAGCTGGAGCAGGGCGCGCAAATACGCCCGATGAAAGTGGCGGAAGGCGCTTCCCACCTGTTCATCGTAAACCCGCTGCGAGGCGCCAACATCGCCAGTTTGTTCTCCACTCACCCTCCAACCAAGGAAAGGGTCCGAAGGTTGGTCGAAATGCGGCCGAACTTCTAAGAGCCTTTAATCGACCCATGCCCACCGGGGAGCAAGAACCCAATGCCAACGCCAACCGTTTGGGCTGCATTCTCGCAATAGCCCGGGCTGTCGCATCCCTGGTTCTTGGCGTCGTCGTCTTTGTGGCGATGCTGTACTTTGTCGCATTGAGCGGACTGTCGAGCAAGTTGCTGGACCATGAGTTCTACGAATCGGTGCTTGACGACGTTGACTTCTACGAGCGCGTCCATGAGCAGGCGGCGCAGGAAATCCACGAAGAAGCCCTGCCGCGGCTGGGCGGCATCGAGGTATTAACTCCGGAGGACTCGGCACAACTCCTCAGGGAAATAGCCCCGCCAAGCTACCTGGAAAGGGAATTTCAACGGACAATACGGCGCGTCCTGGCCTATCTGCGGGAGGACACGGACCAAATCGGTGCTTACGTGGACCTCGGACCGCCGCTGGAGCGCGTTCGCCCCGTGCTGCTTACCTACATAGACGAGCGCATCGACGCAATCGAATTGGAAGAATCGGGGCCGCCCGACTGCTCCTCCACCGTCGCTCGACGGCTGGCCGCAGTCTACTACCAACGGTTCCAGCAGTTGGCCGACGGACATGTGCCCACATCCTTACCCTCTCTACGGTCACTGCCCGGCCCGTGCCGCAGCCAGGTCTTTCAGGCGGTCTACCCCAGTCTCGGCAGACTTCAATACTGGGGTAACGTGGACTGGGCTTCTCTAGAGGGCGACCTCCGGCTTGCTTTCGAGTCCGGCGACGCCCGTGAAGTATTAAGGGTGATGGCCCATTCCTTGGCCGGCTCTCGGATCGATTCGGCCATTCAGGATGTCCGCCAAGAGCTGTCTCCGGGCGATCGGTTAGGCATCATCCGCCTTATCGCCGATGAGGACGAGAACCTGACCGAACGGGAAATAAGGACCGGATTCGCCGAATTCCGGGACCTGATCGGTCTCATACGGGGACTCGGCAAGACCATATCGCTTGTAGTGGTCATTGTGGGCGGGGTGCTGCTGGGGTTTCTATACCTGCCCAACCTCTCCGGAGTAGTGCGCTGGCCCGGGGTGACGCTACTGCTGAGCGGATTGGTCTGTCTCATCGGTGGACTGGTGATGCGCTCGGGAATTCGAGGGTGGATAGAGAATTCGTCCGACTTGGAGGTCGCTGGAATCTCCGCCTCCCGGCTGGAGTTGGCCAACGACTTGACCGGGGCGGTGGGGCAACAACTGGCGACCGGTTTTGTCGTCCCGGCGATCGTCTTCATGGTTATCGGCGGAGTGCTGTTGGCCGCATCCTTCGCGCTGCCGAGGGTAATGGAGCGCTGGGGCCGTTCGCCAAGGGAAGATGCGGCCCCTTAGCGCTCCGTCGTGTCTCGGCTTCGGCTGCTTAGAAAAGCGCGATGGGGTTAACCGGCGAACCGGTAACGTTGCGAAGCCGAAGCGGGGCCAGCGTGAGCATGAACTCGTAGCGGTCCCGGTCAGCGCAGGCCACCGATAGTTCCTCAAGGTTGGTGTTGTCGATCAACCAAAGTCCCAGGGTTACCAAGCAAAGGGTGTGCAGCGGGTTGCCGACGGTGGTGTAGGGGCTGGGGCGGGCGTCGTTGGAGGTATCGGTGCCCATCATCGCCACCCCGCGTTCCTTAAACCAGGCGGCGCAGGCTGCCTGGCAAGCTGTCATTGGGTCGGTGGGCCGAAGGGGTCCAGTGTCCAAGCGCATCCGGTAATTTCCGGTACGGATGAGGAGGATATCCCCTTCTTCCACCCGCACACCCTGGGCCTCCTCGGCGGCTTCCAGGTCGGCGGGCATCACTGGCTGGGTCGGGTCTACCCAGTCGACGCCCTTGGCGCGCGGAATGTCCAGCAGCACGCCGCGGCTGACGATGCCTTCGTAGGCAGCCTCGATGGAATGACTCTGGGCGCCCTCGCGTGAAGTTATCACGCTGGAGGGTATGCCGTTGTACATCTGACCTCGCCAAGAGTAGTGGGACATGGCATCGATGTGGGTGATGGTCTGTCCGTGAAACACCATCCCGATGAACTCTGCCGCTCCTCGGCGCGTGAACCTGCGCTCCGGAGGATCGGCGTCCCGCCCCTCGCCGCTATCGACCATGAAGCGCTGCACCTGGTGGGTAACATCGGCGGTCACGTCGGTGGTTATCGGTCGGGCGCAGCTGACCGGCACTCCATCGCGTACCAAGCCCGCTGCCTGCTGCCGCTTGTGGGGACCAATGAGGTTCAGGCAACCCAATTGGTCGTCGGGCCCCCAGCGGCCCCAGTTGCTTAGTGACTCGAGCCATTCCAGTACCTGGGACTCGGAGGGTAATTCCGTGGCCATGGTTCATTCTCCTAGAGGTGGACTTGGTGGGCTGGGTAATTTAACGAAACGTAGCCCCGACAACGCTGGGAAAGCCGCTAAGGAATTCCCGGGCGGTGACCGCCCTCCTGCCGGCCAGTTGTAGCAAGCTGACGCCGAGCAGGCCATGGCCGGTAACCACCGCCAGGGGCGACTCCGCTGGCCCGGCTATCACCGTTCCAGGCCGCCCGGCAAAATCCGGGCGGGCGGGCAGCGGAGCGGTCTCCAGCAGCTTCACCAAATCGTCGTTCCAATACGTGTAAAGCCCGGGCCACGGGGTGAAGGCCCGTCTGCGGCGGTCCAAGACCTCGGCGGAAAGTGTCCAGTCGGCCTGACCGTCTTCGCGTTCCAACTTTCCGGTCACCGTCGCCAGAGAATCGTCTTGAGTCTGGGCTGTCAATTCGCCGTCGACCCAAGGGCGGAGACTGGACTCGAGCAACTCCCCGCCCAAGCGGAAAAGCTCCCCGGTGAGCCAGTCGGCGCTCTCGCGCCCATGAAGGGGGACCTCGGCTTGGGCGATCACCGGTCCGGTGTCCATCCCTTGGTCCAACAACATCAGAGAGACGCCAGTCCGTTGATCGCCCTCCAGAATCGTGCCTGGCACTGGCGTGGGTCCACGGTGCCGGGGCAGCAACGAAGGGTGCAAGTTAAGGCAGCCTTGGGAGGGCATGGCCAAAACTTCCGCGGGCAATAGCTTGCCGTAAGCCGCGACCACCACCACATCGGGGCCCATTGCAGCCACTTGGGCCCGCGCCGCCTCTGATCGAAAACTGACCGGTTGCGCCACCGGTATGCCGCGCTCCAGAGCGTACCCCTTGACCGGCGGGGGTTCGGGGCGCCGCCCGCGGCCTCGTTCCCGGTCCGGGGGAGTGACAACGCCCACCATTTCCACCCCGCCCATCAAGAAAAGCCTGTCCAAGACGGGGAACACGAACGCTGGTGTGCCCATGAATACTACGCGCATGGGTTAATTCTATAGCGAATCCGCGAAAGGGCCAGAGGTTTAGGGTATGACGGACCGATTGCCGATTCGGTCAATGTGGGCAAATGGCGAGCGGAATCCGATTTAAGTTGGGCGTTCTGGCGCCTGTGTTAGCCTTGACACCCGAAAAACGTAGTTGCTAGAATACCTATACCGCTTGGCGGGAATTTGAGGAAGGAGGTGAGACGAATGGATGATAGTTTAATACGCAGGGGCGATGGTAGGCATCAGTCTGGACACGACGAGGTGATCGCTTCGTAGCTTAGTGCTCGAAAGCAGAAAACCCGTTCGTCGGGCCCAGGCCAATGTCTACCATCGCCCCTAGGATCCGGGTGGATCAATTCGGGCGAACAACGAACCAGAATTGGCCGGGCCCGATTTGTTTGTGCTAAAATCCCCTCTGGCGCGGCCATGGGCGCCCCCAAACCGGGGCTCCGGCGCTAGCCGTTCCTTCCCTTAAACTTCGTATCTGACACCCCGGAGAACCCATGCTAAGGATTCGGTTAACCAGAGTCGGCAAGAAGGGCCATCCTTCCTACAGAATCGTGGTCGCGGAAGCCGCTTCTCCCCGCGACGGGGCTTATCTGGAATGGATCGGGAACTACGACCCGATGTCCGACCCCCCGACAATCACCATAAAGGCTGACCGCGCCGCCCACTGGCTAAACCTTGGCGCCCAGCCGTCGGACCCGGTACAGCGCATCCTGGAAAAGAACGGAATCTCGGCTGGCATGACCATTGCCGCCGCGGAGCCGGAGACTGCCTTGGAGCCTGAGGGTGAGTCTGCCGAGCCAGTAGAGGCCTCCTAGGTATGAAGGAGCTGATCGAGTACATCGCCCGATCGCTCGCCAGCAACCCGGACGCCGTGCTGGTCACCGAGTCCATGGAGAACGACCGGATTGTATTCCGGCTGCAGGTTGCCCCGGAAGACAAGGGCAAGGTCATCGGGCGACAGGGGCGGGTGGCGCAGGCGATGCGGGTGTTGCTCCGGGTAGCCGCAGTGAAGGACGGCTCCCACGCCGTCCTGGAAATCGAGTAACGGCAATTTCCTCCGACACTGTCGTTGTCGCGTTGGTCCACGGCCCCCATGGGCCTGACGGCGCGGTCTCTATCAAGGTCCTCAGCGAGGTCCCGGGCCGCTTTGACCCGGGTCGAACTTTGCTCTCCGGCGATGGTTCCCCCCTGCGTATCTCCGCCTCCCGCGAAACCGGGCCCGATACTCGCCTGCTGTGGTTGGACGGTTTCCGCTCGCGGAACCAAGCCGCGGCGCTTACCGGGGCTTGGCTTTCGGCCCAGACCGAGGCTGCTCCTTTGACGGAAGAGGGTGTCTACTTCCACTACCAACTGCTGGGGATGAGGGTTTGCACCGAGGACGGCGAGGCGTTGGGGGAGATCGCGGAGATACTCGAGACTGGCAGCAACGACGTCTATATAGTCCGGGGCCCGGACGGCGGCGACCTGCTGCTCCCGGCGACGGCCCAAGTGGTGCGGAACGTGGATGTGGAGGCCGGGATGATGACGGTCAGACTTCTGGAAGGATTACGCTGAGCGTCCCTTTGACCGTGGATTTGACCCGATGCTAAAATCGCTAGCACAGTTGGAGGTGTGACAATGTCCGGTCACTCCAAATGGTCTACGATCAAACATCAAAAGGGTGCGGCCGACGCGAAACGCGGCGCGCTGTTCACCAAGCTCAGCCGCGACATCGCGCTGGCGGTGCGTGAGGGAGGCGGAGCCGACCCGGATATGAACTTCCGCTTGCGGCTGGCCCTGGACCGGGCCAAGAGCAACAACATGCCCCAAGACAGCATTAACCGTGCCGTCAAGCGGGGCAGCGGCGAGGGCGGCGACGGCGACACGCTAGAACAAGTCACCTACGAGGGCTACGGCCCTGGCGGTGGGGCCATTCTGCTACAAGCCGTGACGTCCAACCGCAACCGCACCGCTTCGGACATCCGCTCCGCGTTCAACCGCGGCGGCGGAAACCTTGGCGAGTCCGGTTGCGTCGCCTGGAACTTTGACCTGCGGGGCGTGGTGACGGTGGACATGGGCGATGAGGAGCAGGCCGAGGAGTTGGGTCTATTGGCCATTGACGCCGGGGCGGAGGACATCCAGATCGACACCGGCGTGCTGGAGGTCTACACCCCTGTGGAATCCCTCCAAGCGGTGCAGCGCTCTCTCCAAGACGAGGGGACCAGCATCCGCTCCGCCGAGCTCTCGATGGTCCCCAAGACCACGGTATTGCTGGGCGAAAAGGAAGCGGAGCAGACCCTCCGGCTTCTGGACGCCTTGGAAGAGCTCGACGACATCCAAAAAGCGTACACCAACGCCGATTTCCCGCCAGAGGTCCTCGACAAGTACCAGGCCGATAGCTAGATGACCGTGTTGGGGATAGACCCCGGTACGCTACGGATGGGATACGGGGTATTGGCTGAGGGCCCGCAAGTTGAAGCCGCCGACTATGGGGTCATCGCGTTGCCGTCTAGCATGCCGCTTGAGACCCGGCTGTACCAACTTCACACCCACGTCCTTAACCTGATCGCCATCTTCCGTCCGCAGGCGGTCGCCATTGAAGAGCCCTTCGTTGGGCGGGGAGAACGGAGCTTTCCGGGTTCCTCCCTAGCGATCGGTCAGGCCCAAGCGGTCGTCTTCATCGGCGCGGCCAGCCAGGGGATCCCCATTCACCGGTACGCGCCGGCCCAGGTTAAGCGGGCTGTTGCCGATTACGGAGCGGCGACCAAGGACCAGATGCGGGGTATCGTAGCGGCCACCCTGGGGCTGTCGGGTTCCCTGGAAACCGACGCCGCCGACGCATTGGCGGTGGGCTTGTGCCACCTGGCCCAAGAGCAAGCCTCCGAGGTTCTGCGAATGGAGATCCCACCAGGGTCGGAGCGCTAGAGGACTCACGATGATCGTCGGTGTGCGGGGAGTGTTGGAGGCGGCGGGGCCGGACTGGGTCCATCTGTCCGTGGGCGGCGTAACCCTGCAAATATCCGTTCCCGGTAATGCTATTCCCAAGCTGGGTATCGTCGGCGCCACGGTTTCGCTCCACACCCTCCTGCGGATCCGCGATGAACAGCCAGTGTTGTACGGCTTCCCCGATGCCGTATCCCTGAGCCTGTTCGCCCTGCTAAACGGAGTGTCCGGCGTCGGGCCTCGTCTTGCCCTCTCGCTACTCTCAGAGCTGGAGCCAGCCAGCCTACAACTGGCCGTGGCCAGCGGCGATGCCACCGCCCTCGCGGCCGCGCCGGGCGTGGGCCGCCGGACGGCCGGACGCATCATCTTGGAACTCAAGGACAAAATCGAGCCGGGCGACGGTTTGGCCGTGACCCTAACGGCCAGCGAAGACAACGAAGTGCTGGCCGCCCTTTCGGCCTTGGGCTACTCCGCCAACGAAGCCAAGGCGGCCCTGGATAAACTGCCCTCAAACGACGGCCTCAGCGTCGAAGACCGCATACGCTTGGCCCTCCAGCAGTTCGCCACGCGTGGGTGATATATAATCAGGTCATGACTACCTACGCTCGCGGCAAGAAGTGGGCCGACGCTGGAGTCGAGATCAACGAGGCCCGGAACGGACTCTCCCGAGAGGACCGCGCTTTCCAGTTGGTTGCTGATTTCGGAATGACCGGAGACCAGCCGAGCGCGGTGGCCCAACTGTCGGGAGGGATCGAGAGCGAACTAAACCGCCAATGCCTCAAGGGTGTTACCGGCAGCGGCAAGACGTTCACCATGGCCAATATCGTCCAGCAGGTGCAGCGGCCGACGTTGGTGATGGCCCACAACAAGACCCTGGCGGCCCAGCTCGCCTCCGAATTCAAGGAATTCTTCCCCCACAACGCCGTCGAGTATTTCGTCTCCTACTACGACTATTACCAGCCGGAAGCCTACGTCCCCCAGTCAGACACTTACATCGAGAAGGACTCCAGCGTTAACGAGGAACTGGATAAGCTGCGGCTTTCCGCCACGACGTCGCTTCTGACTCGCCGTGACGTACTGATCGTGGCGTCGGTTTCGTGCATCTACGGCCTGGGCGACCCAACCGATTACTTCAACTTGGTGGCCCAGGTCAGTGTAGGCGAGATTCGCAACCGGAGCCAACTGGTGCGCCAACTGGTGGACATGCAGTACGAGCGCAACGACCTGGACCTCTCCCGCGCCAAGTTCAGGGTGCGGGGCGACGTGCTGGAGTTGGTGCCCGCCTACGAGGAAGCAGCGGTGCGCATCCAGTTCTTCGGCGACGAGGTTGAACGCATCGTGCAGCTCGACCCGCTGACCGGCGAGGTGCTGGCCGACCTGCCGCAGGTGTCGATCTACCCAGCCAATCACTTTGTGACCTCGAAAGAGAAGCTCGAGTTGGCGGTCGAGGGGATCAAGGTGGAGCTGGAAGAGCGCCTCAAAATACTGCGGGGCAACGGCAAGGTGCTGGAGGCGGCGCGGTTGGAGAGCCGCACCAACTACGATGTCGAGATGCTCCAAGAGACCGGCTTTTGCTCCGGCGTCGAGAACTATGCCCGCCACTTGGCCCAGAGGCCGGAGGGCAGCGCCCCATGGACGCTTTTGGACTACTTCCCAGAAGACTTCTTGATGTTCGTGGACGAATCGCACATGACCCTACCCCAAGTGCGCGGAATGTACCACGGCGACATGTCCCGCAAGAAGACGCTGGTTGAATTCGGCTTTCGGCTGCCGTCGGCTTTGGACAACCGCCCACTGAATTTCGACGAGTACGAAGACCACATCAACCAGGTTATCTACGTCTCGGCCACCCCGAGCCCCTATGAGCTACGGAACAGCATGGCGGTCGTCGAACAGGTGATCCGCCCCACTGGCCTGCTCGACCCCACGGTGGAAGTCAAGCCCACCCAAGGTCAGATCGACGACCTGCTGGTCAATATCAAGGAGCGAGTAGAGAGAGCCGAGCGCTGCTTGGTGACGACCCTCACCAAGCGGATGGCCGAGGAGTTGGCCGACTATCTGTCGGAAATGGGTATTCGCAACACCTACCTACATTCGGACATCGAAACCCTCGATCGCATCGAGATCCTGCGAGACCTGCGTTTGGGCGTCTATGACGTTATAGTTGGGATCAACCTGCTGCGCGAAGGATTGGACCTGCCCGAAGTGAGCTTGGTCGCCATTCTGGACGCCGACAAGGAAGGCTACCTGCGCTCCGAGACCTCGATGATTCAGACCATTGGACGGGCGGCCCGTCACTCCAACGGTCACGTGGTGATGTACGCTGACCGGATGACCGACTCGATGCGCCAAGCCATCGATGAGACCAACCGCCGCCGCAGCCTGCAAGGCGACTACAACAAGCAGCACGGCATAGAGCCCCAGAGCATCCAGAAGGAAGTGCACGACATTACCGAGGGCATCAAGGCCATCGCCGAGAACCGGGGCCGTTACAACGCGGTCCGGAAAGAGATGTCGCGCACCGATATGTTCCGGGTGGTGAAGGACCTGGAAGTGCAGATGAAAGAGGCGGCCAAGGGCCTACAATTCGAGAAGGCGGCCCAATTCCGCGATGAAATCTTCGAGCTCCGCCGCCTGCTGGCCCTCGAAGAGAAGACCCTCTCCCCCGCCTCCTTCGAGCCGGACTAGCCGCTCAGGGGTGGCTCGACCTCCTCGGCGGTGATTTACTGCAGAGTCTTTATGTAGTTGACCACGTGCCAGATTTCTTCGTCCGTCAGCGCGTCGCCCAGCGGGGCCATGGCGGTGCCGGGGATGCCGTCATGCACGAATTGAAAGAGGTCTCGATCGCCGTGCAGGGGAACGTGGACGATCAGGTCCGCAGGTGGGGGTTGTAAGCCCGTCGCGCTTGGACCGTCACCCAAACCCCCGGCGCCGTGGCAGGTCTGGCAGTGCCGTTCGTAAAGAGCCTGCCCCGTACCCAGAGACTCGGCGTTGGGCGGGAAGGGGTTTCGGGCCAGACCGTCTGGCCCGCCTAATTGCGTGTTCAGCAGCAGGACTATCCCAATGGCGAATCCCGCCAGCCCGGGTATCATTACCCCGGCCCCGGCACGGGTGAACCACCCGCCCAATGGCAGCGAGGCACCCATGAAGACCACGCCCAACACGGCCAACCCGGCTCCAAACAACAACCCGGCGGTGCTCGGTTTCGGAGTGATCGCCGCGCTGTCGGCGACGCCGGAGGAGACGGCCTCGAACCGAAAGGCAGTCCGGGTGTCGAAGGCGTCGGGCCGACGCACCATGATCTCCGCCTGCCACGGCCCGGCGATGCTCAAGGGGGCGTATTTCACCCCGTAATCGCCTCGTCCTTGCCCAGGAAGGGGAAACGCGTCCTCTCCAAGGTCCGCCCCCAGGTAGGTCAGCCGCACACTAACGTCGGTCGCATTGGCGATCGGGCTGCCCAAACGGTCGGCTAGTGACACGGTGACGTCGTTGGGTCCGACCCTGGCCGGGCTAATGGACAGCCTGATACTGGCGCCTTCCACAGTCTCCTGGAAGTTCAGAGAGGCGGGTAGGCCGATGCCCTGCCGCGACGCCACCTGCCGGGCTGGCTCCAGGCTGGTCAGCAGGCCAACGGAGGCGAGTACCAGCAGAGCGAGCAGCGCTTCGCCAGCCAATAGGCGCTTGAGCCACTGGCCCGCGTTTTCGTTCCGGGCCAGCCTTGGGCGCACCCACACCAGGTTGAGGCCCGCCAAGAGCAACAATGGGGCGATCAAGACGGCCTTGACCAGCAGCACCGTCCCGTAGGTGGTCGCCAGGGCGGCGGGGTTTGTCACCTGGGCCCACGCCCCGAATACCCCGGTGACAACGACGGCGGCCAGGCTCAACCCGGCGACCACCGAGAACCGCGGGACCAACGCCGCCAAGCTGGGCAGCCGGTCCCGGGACGATAGCTCCTTTATTACGACCGGCGCTCCCAGCGCGAAGTGGAACAATCCACCGACCCAGAAGGCGAGGGCCGATAGGTGGACGAAGTCAGCGGCCAAGGCGAGGGATCGGATCTCCGGTGTCGCCGCCCCATGGCTGGTCAGGCTCAGCGTCCAGAGAACAGAGCCAGCCAACCCCAGGGCAAGCACCTTTGGCGCTTGCCGCTGTGGGCCGTCGCCGCCGCCAGCCACCAAGCGCGCCAGCCACGGCGCAGCGGCCAACGCCAAGGCGAACACCAGGGTGAGACCGGACCGCCATAGCCAGAGTCCACCCCAGCCGGTATCGCTCAGCACGGTCACGACCGGGGTGCCGACCACAGACCCAAGGGACTCGTCGTGGACAATCGCGGTCTGCAGAAACAATTGGGCGACCGAGGCGACGAGCAGGACCGCGACGGCTGCCCAGGTCAGCTTGGCCGAACGGGTGGCGAGCAGCTCTCCAGCCCGGCGCATCGAGCCGGTGGCCTGCCGTGCCAGAAGCACCGGCCGCCAAACCACCAACTCGAACAGCAGTCCACCGGCCATCGCTAGAGCGGCCGCCAGAATAAGCCAACGCAACACTGGCTCGGCGCGAGATTGGAGCAACGGTTCGTCGGGTGCAGCCGCGGGTGTTCCCGAAATTGGCCGCCCAACGGAGAAGATAAAAGAGCCGCGAACGCGATGCCCGTCTACCGTCGACACGTTCTTCCAGGCCACCGTATAAGTACCCTCGGGAAGAGCCCCCAGACCAACGGAGATGGCCGTGGGATCGTTCTGGTCGGCGAGGACCCTGCCGTCGTCCACCCGAGCCCCTTGCGAGTCCAATACACTGACGCCGCTTAGGGACGGCTCGATGGGCTCGGTGAACCAGACCGCGACCCTGTCGGGCGCCTGCTCCAGCGATGAGTTGGGCGACGGGTCGGCCCGGGCCAAGTTAGCGTGGGCCTGAGTCCCTTGGGCGGGCAGCAGAAGCCATGCCGCAACCGCTGCGGCCAATACGCAAATCGCGAGTAGCCATCGACGGCGTGGCTTGATTGCGGTCCGGTCATTCAACCTATCCTCGCCGCTCAGCTATTCGCGTTCGCGAGACCAAGAAAAGCGCTACCACGCCAGCGACTAGACCGGCAGCGCCGAGCGCTGAGCCGACGATGCCAAGGACCAAACCCGCGCCGCCGCCATCGGCTTCCAGGGCGGCGACTTGAGCCTGCTGCGCTGTCTCGATCGCGCCCCTCACCGCACTCTCAATCTCCCGCGTTCCGGCCATCTGCTGAGGGAATTGTAGGGCGGTGGATGTTTGAATGTCGTCGAAGTCGCCCCCTCCGCCCTCGGATACGAACAGCTCGTCGATCCGACTGCCTTCTAACGCACCGAACACGCGGAACTCGTACACTCCGGGCGCGGTGGGAATCAGGTCCGCGGTGTACCGACCCGGCTCGGCCAGATCAGCCCGGATATTTAGCACCCTCGACTCCCCGGACGCGGTATGGGCAACTTCCACCTGCAGGGTCTCCTGCAGGTCTTCGACGGGCTCGAGATCGTGGGCCTCGCCCGTATTCGCCGACGACTCGCCGTAGCCTTCTCCACCTTGTCCCTCGGCGATGTGAATGGTCGCCATCGCCTCCACAAGTTCTCCGTTCCGGGTGTAGTTCTCGTGCGAGTTGGTGTTCAGGACAACCCGCACCTCGTTCATCCCGTCCGCCATTCTGCCGAGGTGGAAATGCGGGCTGTAAATCATCCCCGCATCGGCGCCGTTGACGAAGACGTGGGCGTGCCCTTGCCCGGAAACCTGGGGCTGATTGGCCTTCTCCGGTGCGAAAGCGAACCCTTCGGTCTCGATGTCGAGATCGGCTCCGCCCGTGGCGGCCGGTACCAGAGTTATGGAGACGGACATCGCGGACTCAGCCTCGACCGCATTCCGGCCCATGTAGGCGTGACTTTCTTGACTGTTTTCGCCGGCCATGTCTTCCCCGTGGCCTTCTTCATCCCCTGAATGGGCCGCCACGACCCTGCTGACGCGGACCTCCACGCCGTTCAACGCCCCTTCGTAGGCGGGCTCTTCGACCCAGCCGACGTCAATCCGATAATTGCCGACCTCGCGCCCCTCATGGGCGAAGATTGCGCCCGACATGAGGCTCATGGCCGCCAATAGCGCCGGCGCAAGCCAGAGTCTGGTGCTCAATAGCCGATGCATGGTTGCTCCTTCTTCCGTTTTTCGGAAGCGCCGCCCAGGCATGGTCGCGTACATGGCTAGCCCATGATGAAACGGGCATCCGGCGGGGTGGGCACCGCGAAAAAGGAGCTATAACCGGGGAGGGCGTCTTAACGGCCCAACGGTTATCCCGTCCGGGACCGTTTCGCTGGAGGGGGACCCAAATAGGAAGCTATCATCGTCGGAACTGGAGAAAGCCGCCGCCCCGAGGACCGCAGGGGCCGCGACCTCTACGTAACCCGTACCGAAACCGTCGTTCGACGTCAGGAACACAATATCTGCGCCAGCCGTTCCCAAGTCGTCGTGCGAATGGGAATGGGCCGCCTGATAGGTGTGATGGTGGTCGGTGGCTTGAGAGCCGAGGTAGATATGGGCGTGGCCGGGGAGCCGTTCGGCGAAGTGGTGGTCAACCAATGGTCCGATGGCCGATAGGGAAAGCGCCACAATGGCAGCGACTGCGATCGCCTGACAGGCGATTTTGGAAAGGGTACGGCGGAGGGGCACAATGCGCATCGGAACTATTATACGCTCGGTCGCTGCGCCGGCCGGTTAGCCTGGGGAGCTGCGTTAGATTGCGTCGACCAAGCGGTGCAATCTTGCCAACAGAGCGCCGTTCTCATCGGTGTTGAAGTTGTCGACAGTCGGCACCGCGTCTCCGGTGGTCCCATCCACCGCTCCCGCCGTCACCATCCCCTCGATCATGCGGGTCTCATGCTTCACCGAGGGCAGCAGGTTCTTGCCGACCAAACGGGAGAGTGCGGCCACCAAGCCATAACCGCCCCAGTTGGAGACGCTGGCGATAATCAGCCGGTCCACGGTAGCGACAGCGGGAGTGTCTGGAAGGCTGTCCACCGACGGAATCACCTCCAGCAAGTTGCCCATTCCGATTTCATTTCCGCCGTCCCCGATGCCCACCGACGGCACGTTGCCGTCGAAGAGGTAGTCCAGCCGCGCAGTGTAGGGTGAGATGTCTCGCGAGCGCATGTTGAGGTAGGCATCGTCTTGGTTCCGGCCGCAGCGTTCAATGGAGATGAGTAGAGACGGCTTGATTCGCTCCAGCACTGCATTGGCGTGCTGCTGGCTGGCCGCCACGTCGTCTATGGGGAATTCGACCACGTTCGATCCATCGGCCCAATCGCTCAGGACCGGGGCGGTGTGCTCGTCGGTGACGTAGGTGACCCGGCGGCCCAAGGCTTTGAGGGCGTCTCCAATAGCGATTGCTCCGGGCGGGCCGTCGGTTTCCGGCTTGCCCGCCATCAGCACGTAGAATCCGGTAGCGATCAGCACGTCGCCAGGGTGGTCCATCACAAAGCGAGCAGCGCGGGAGCAATAATCGGCGGGCAGATAGGGCCGCAATGCCAGCATGCCCCGCTTGTCTTGGTCGAGGATGATGTCCTCGATACTCTCGACGGCCCGCGCCTCAACCATCGGCGCTCCCTACAGTACCGAGTAATCGGCGTCGCGCTGGTCGGTCACGAACATCCGGCCTGGAGCGTGGGTGATCATTAGGGGTGGCTTGCAGTTGAGGGCAACCGCCTGAGGAGTGACCCCGCAAGCCCAGAACACCGGCTCCTCGCCCGGCATGATCTCGATGGGGTCGCCAAAGTCAGGGGCGGAGATGTCGCGGATGCCAATGTCCTCTGGGCTGCCGATGTGCACCGGAGCGCCGTGGGTGGCCGGGAACCGGGAGGTGACCTGCACCGCCCGCACAACCTGTTCACGCTTTATTGGACGCATGCTCACCACCATCGGTCCGGAGAACACGCCGGCCGGAGTGGTATCGACGTTAGTGACGTACATTGCTACGTTCTTGCCCTGCTCTTGGTGACGCAGGGGGATACCGGCGTCGACCATCGCCGTCTCGAAGGAGAAGCTGCACCCCAGCAGGAAGGAGACCAAATCGCCACGCCAATACCCTTCCAAGGTATCTACTTCGGCGGTGAACTCGCCGTTTTCATAAATGCGGTACCCTGCGGCGTCGGTCCGAATGTCTGCGCCGGGAGCCGTGATCAAGGGCTCGGTCTGGCCTGGCTCGATCACTTCCAGCACGGGGCAGGGCTTGGGGTTACGCTGGCAGAACAGCAAGAAGTCGAAGGCCAAGTCACGGGGCAGGATGGCCAGGTTGGCTTGGACATAGCCGGGGGCGATTCCAGAGGTCACGCCGCGCCATTCGTTGGCCCGAATCCGGCGGCGGACCGCTTCGGCGGTTGATTCCACGGTCTGGATGCTCATCCAAGTCCTCCCGGCTCGCTGGGGTGGCTTCATGATAGATTGCACCTCCTCCAGCGTCAATTCGTCCGTTCTTTGATATACTGCCAGAGATGCCTCGCCTTTAGCGGCGTGCAATCTTCCTCCCACCAAGCCGTCTCACGGCTTTAGCGCTTGGGCTCGATAGTTGTATAACGTTCTTGTTTTGGTCAACCACGGGGGGCGGTCCAGCGCTCTTGCCGAAACCGCAGACCTTGCCGGGATGACTTCCCAGGTCTCCGACGATCTAAATCTGGGAGAAGGCAACGGCCATCCAGCCCCCGACGCCATACTGCTGGACCTCTCGTCACTGGAAAACGCGGCCGCGAGACGGATGATCGACTTATGCAAGGACCGTAAGATTCCCGTGGTGGCAGCCGTCCCGCTGGAATTGGTGGCCGACTACGACCCCACCCTGAACCCCGACGAACTCGTGGTATGCCCGGTCCCGCAAGAAGAGCTGACGATGCGCGTGAAGCAGGCGGTGTACCGGGTCAGCGGGCCCAGCAGCTCCCAGGTGCTGAGCGTCGGCGACTTGACCATCGACTTAGAACGCTATGACGTTTCGGTGGCGGGCAAACGGGTGACGCTCACCTACAAGGAATTCCAACTGCTGGTGCTTCTTGCCTCCAACCCCGGCCGCGTCTACACCCGGGAAGCGCTGCTTAGCCAAGTCTGGGGCTACGATTACCTGGGCGGTACGCGCACGGTGGACGTGCACGTGCGAAGGTTGCGATCGAAAATCGAGTCTCCGGGGCGGTCCTTCGTCGAGACCATCTGGAACGTGGGCTACCGCTTCAAAGCGGACTGAGCCCGAGGTTAGGCTGCTTCGGCGGCGTCGTTGACGAAGCGGGTGACGCGGGCTGCCAGCGCGGCGTGTTCCGGGGCTTGCAGGCCGGGATCCTCCTCCAACAATCGCGCCGCCTCTTGCCGCGCCGTTTCCAAGAGTTGACGGTCCGAAATCTGGGCCATGCGCAACATCGGCAGCCCGCTTTGCCGAGTGCCGAAAAAGTCCCCCGGACCCCGAAGTTGCAGGTCGACCTCGGCCAACTGAAAGCCGTCGTGTATACGTTCCAAAGCCGACAATCGCTCCTTGGCAGTGTCGGACTGAGTTTCGGACAGCAGCAAGCAGTAGCTCTTGTGTTCGCCGCGCCCTACCCGGCCCCGGAACTGGTGTAACTGGGCCAGGCCGAACCGCTCTGCCCCTTCGATCAACATGATGGTGGCGTTGGCCACGTCGATGCCCACCTCCACAACGGCGGTGGTCACCAACACGTCCAATTCCCCATCGCGAAACCGCCGCATCACGGCATCCTTCTCCTTGGAGGACAACCTGCCGTGCAGCAACCCAACGCGAAGGTCCGGGAACACCTCGCCCGACAGCCGCTGGAACTCCTCGGTGGCGGCCTTGGCTTCGATCGACGACGACTCGTTCACCAACGGGCAGACGACGAACGCCTGGCGGCCCTCGCCCACCTGCTTGCGGACGAAGCCGTAGGCCGCATCCCGCCGCTCGGGCGGGACCCAACGGGTGGCGACTTTCTCCCGTCCGGCGGGCATCTCGTCGATGGTCGATATGTCTAGATCGCCGTAGAGTGTTAGGGATAGGGTCCTGGGGATAGGAGTAGCCGACATCAATAGCGTATGCGGGTTCTGTTCGCCTCGTTGGCGCAACGCGGAACGTTGCATCACCCCGAACCGGTGTTGTTCATCGGCCACCGCCAAGGCGAGGCGCGGCATGGACACCGCGTCTTGGATCAGCGCGTGGGTGCCAATGAGCAGGTCCAGCGTGCCATCCGCGGCCATCTTGGTCAGTTCGCGCCGGACCGGAGCGCGGGAGCTTCCGGTCAGGAGGCCCAGAGAGACCGGTTGGTCGTGGCCTCGCAGGTAGACCGTGACCAGGTGGTCCTCTTGCACTGGCCGAGCCAAGTTGCTTAGCAAGTTGCCGACAGTGCGGAAATGCTGCTCGGCCAACACCTCGGTCGGGACCATGAGCGCCGCCTGATGCCCGGCAGCCGCGGCCGACAGCATGGCGGCCAATGCGACCACGGTCTTGCCGCTGCCAACCTCGCCCTGCAGCAACCGGTCCATCGGCGGCGTGCCCCGGTCCATATCGTGGGTGATCTCGGTAATGCAACGGGCTTGGGCCCCGGTCAGCTGGAAGGGCAGGCTACGCAGGAAACCGCCCACCACCCCAGGAGGCGGAGTCACCGGTACGCCCTGCAGGTCGCGGTTGCGCTCTTGGCCGCAGGCCAGCGCCGCCAGTTGCAGGGTCAGCAACTCGTCGAAGGCCAGCCGTTGCCTCGCCGCCTGCCAGGAGCCGAGGTCGTCGGGATAATGGGCTTGGAACACAGTATCGGGTAAAGGCGGCAAAGCGAGGCGTTCCCGCATGAGGATCGGGAGAGTTTCCTCCAAGCCGCCCAGCCAATTGTGAAGCGCTTGCCAGGTCATACGGCGCATATTGCGGGCGGTGATTCCCTCGGTGAGCGGATACACCGGGGCCAAACGGCCAGTGTAGATGCCGGGTTCCCCCTCGGTGTAGGGTTCGTACTCCGGATTCTCGAAGACCAGTTGCCCTCGGAAAACGTCGGCCTTGCCACTGATGGCAACCCTGGCGCCCGGCTTGAGGGACCGGGCTACGTAGCGCTGGCCGAACCAGATCACTCGGACGTTGCCAGAATCATCGCTGATGACCGCCTCGGTGTCGCGCCGGCGGCCTCCTGGTCCTTGGGCGACCTCGCGGGACTCCCAGACGGTGCCCACGATGGTGCAACTCTCGCCAGGTATTACCTCGGCGATCCTAACCACGCTGGAGTAGTCCTCGTGGCGGCGGGGAAAAAGGTAGAGCAGGTCTCGGACGGTGGCCACGTCCAATCGTTCGAGCCGTTTGGAGGTCTTGGCGTCAATCCCGTTCAGGCGGTCCACGGGGGCATCGAGCGCCAGGTTGGCTGGCGGAGAACGAAAGCGACGAGGAACGGTTGGGACCGGACCGTTCTTCATGTTGGCCGGGGGCTCGGGGCATTCCGTGGGGGAGTCAGCAACGGGGGAGTCGGGGAGAGGCCGGCCGTCGAGCAACGCCTGCCAACGGGCAGCCCATGCCGTGCGCGCGTCGGCCGACATGTCGGCATACGAGGAGTTCAGGAGGACGGGAGAGCCACCGGACTGCTCAGCGCTGGCCTTGATCTCATACGACCAACGTTCGAGGAACCTGTCCAACCCGCCGGTGACGGCCGAATCGTTGAAGCCGCGAGACTCCTCGAGCTTGAGGATGTTGCGGAACGCCTCGGACCATGAGGGGGAGCTTGTTCTTTGCCGTGCCATCAGGTTATGTTAATCATCCCTCCCGCCCCACGGTCCGTCAATCGGCTGCTGTCACCGCCACGCCGACGCCGTTCGGCCCGATATAGGCGCCCAGCGCTGGACCGAACCTGCCATGTACCACCGCGTCTGAAGGGGCCAGCCCCGACAACTCTTCGAGAATGGCGTTGGCGGGCTCGGGGTCGGTGCTGTAGATGACTCCAAGCTGACGGATTGGCCCGACCTCACTGGTAAGCTCGACCAACCGGCGGCGGGCCCTCTGGCGGTTGCGGGGCCTCTCCAGTGGATGGACTTCGCCGTCTTGGATGCTCAAGATGGGTTTGACGCTCAGCATTGAGCCGACGAACGCTTGGGCCTTGCCGATGCGGCCCCCTTTCTGCAGGTATTCCAGGGTGTCCAGCATGAAGAAAGCATGGTGACGGTGCAGGGAATCCCGTACTTGCTGGGCCACGGCATGGTGGTCATTGGCGGTCTCGGCCGCCTCGGCCGCTTCCAACAACGCAAGGGTCAGCGGAAGGGAGGCCAGATTCGAGTCCACGACTTCGACCTGCGACCGGTCCTCCAACGCCTGCCGGGCCTGACTGGCCGAATTCACCGTACCGCTGAGCTTGGAGCCGACATGGACCGACACCACCTGGTGGCCCTGCCCGACCAGGTCGCTGTAGACCGCCTCGAAGTCGGCCGGCGTGGGTTGGGCCGTCGTTGGCGGTCGGGGCATTGTTCCCAGCCGCTCGTAGAAACCGTCAGCGGATATGTCGACTCCGTCCCGGTAAGTCTGGTCGCCGATTATGACGTAGCACGGGACCACGATGATCCCATGGCGCTGCATCAGGTCGGCGGGAAGGTCGGAGGCGCTGTCGGTGACTATTCGTACTGGCATTTCGCTACTCCACCGAGGCGAGATACTCGTAGTGGGGCTGACCGCCGTAGATTAAGTCCACCTGGATGCCCGGAAAGTGCTCTTCGAGCGAGCGGGCCAACTGTTCCGCCAGGTGTTCGTTGGCGTCACCGCCGCGGTAAACCGTGACAATCGAGTCCGGTCCGATTCCTGCCCGTTCCAAACAGGCTACGAGCGCGTCCTCGGCCGAATGAGCGGAAGCCACCAGATCGTTGTCAACCAGCCCGATAAAGTCTCCGGAACGGACCTCCACACCGTTGATTACCGTGTCCCGTACGGCGCGTGTTACCTCTACCGACGTGACGTCGGCCAGCGAGGCCTCCATTGCCTCCAGGTTCGCTTGCAGCGGTTCTTCCGGGCTGTAGGCCAGCAGGGCCGCCACGCCTTGCGGGACGCTTAGGGTGGGCAAAACGTGGAGGGTTGGCTCGATCTCCGCCGCTTGCCGGGCCGTGAGCACGATGTTCTTGTTGTTGGGCAGGACGATGGTGTTTGCACCATTGGCCGATTTCGCGGCTGCGAGCAATTGCTCCACACTGGGATTCATGGTCTGGCCGCCGGGGACGACACTCCGTGCTCCTAAATCCAAGAAAAGAGCGGCGATGCCATCCCCTGCCGTCACCACCATCACCGCCGACTCCACTGGCGGGAGACTCGGCGCGGGGGCATCGTGAGCGGCGGCGAACCCGGCGTTTTGTTCATCCATGTTGTCTATTTTAACGTTGGAGACGCGCCCAAGAGACACCGCGTAGCTAAGTGCCGGGCCCGGGTCCTCGGCGTGAATGTGCACTCTCACCGCGCGCTCGTCACCCACCACGACGGTGGAGAGGGCGGTCTTCTCGTATTCCCAGCGGACCTCGGCGGGATCCAGGGCTTCGCCGTTGATGATGAACTCGGTGCAGTAGCCCCACTCCACTTCGACGGTCGTCTTAAGATAGCCGGAACGGGTGGCCAGACGGCCTTGGGAAACGGAAGCCAGACTGCCGCCTATCACGGTGGTGATGTCTCTTTCCGAGTCTGGCGAGAGCACTTCGCAGGCCCCGCCGAGGATGGCGACAATACCCAGACCCCCGGAGTCGACCACCCCCGCTTCCAACAGTACCGGCAATTGCTCCGGAGTGCGCCGTAACGCTTCACACGAGGCCTGGAAGGCCGTTGCTATCACGTCGGCCACTCCTTCACCCCTGGGGTCGCAGGCCCGCTCCAACGCCGCCTCGGACGCACCTCTTATCACCGTCAGCATGGTGCCTTCCACCGGGTTGCCAACGGCGCCGTAGGCCGCATCTCGGGCGTGATCGAGAGCCCGGGCCAGGTCCGGCCCAGAGAATTCGACCCGGTCTTGGAGAGCGTCGGCGAACCCTTTGAAGAACTGGGAGAGTATCACCCCACTGTTGCCCCGGGCCCCGAAGAAGGCCCCTTGGGCGGCGCCCGCAGCGACCTCGGCCACCGTTGCGCCGTCACCCTGGGGGCAGCGTTCCATGGCCGAGCGCATCGTCAGCAGCATGTTGGTCCCGGTGTCTCCGTCGGGCACCGGGAACACGTTTAGGGCGTTGATGGTATCGCGGTGCTCCTCCAGCCAGGAGAAGGCCCCGCTGAAGGCCCGCCTAAGTTCTGATCCGGGCAGATGGTCCAAACTGTCTCGCCCTGATTTGGGTCCCTGATCCTTAGAGACGCATTATATAGCATGGGTTTGGATTCCTTGACATAGGGGCTGGGCCTATCCTAGTATCATTATCCGAGGGAGAAATGGATTACGCAGTATTCAAGACAGGCGGCAAACAATACCGGGTCCAACCCGGAGATACCATAGACGTGGAAATGCTCCCCTACGCGGTCGATTCGGTGGCCGAGTTCGGGGAAGTGTTGGCGGTCTCCAGCGATGGAGAGTTAACTGTCGGTTCGCCCCACGTACCGGGGGCCAAAGTGCTGGCCCAGGTGCAGCGGCACTACAAGGACCGCAAGTTGATGGTCTTCAAGTACAAGGCCAAAACTCGCTATCGACGCAAGAGGGGTCACCGTCAGACCTACACCAGGGTCTTGATCCAAGACATTCAAATCGAGCGCCAGTCCTCGGGCCGAGGGCGGCGTCTCGCTACGGCATCTACGGCTGCGCCTGCGGGCGACGGCGAGGCAGGTGAAGCTTAATGGCCCATAAGAAAGCAGGCGGCAGCACCAATAACGGAAGAGATAGCAACGCAAAGCGCTTGGGCGTCAAGCGCTTTGGCGGCGAGCGGGTGACCAGCGGCTCTATCTTGGTCCGGCAGCGCGGTACCCGGATTCGCGCCGGCACCAACGTCGGCCTAGGCCGGGACTACACGCTCTTTGCGATGACCGACGGCGAGGTCAAATACGAGTGGGCCGCCAAGGGCCGCCGCCGGGTCAGCGTTTACCCTATGGTCCAAGCTTAGGCAGGTATATCGCATGAAAGCCGACATCCATCCAAGGTTCTTCAACGCCACCGTTACCTGCTCCTGCGGCAACGTGTTCCAAACGGGAGCGACCAAGCCGACTCTCCGGGTCGAGGTGTGCAGCAAGTGCCACCCGTTCTACACCGGGGAGCAACGGATCGTCGACACCCAGGGCCGCATCGAGCGGATGCGTCGGCGCTACAACCTCCAGTAATTCCGTCTCTTGGCCAACCAGCCCGTCCACTTATACGGCGGCCAAGCGGTTATCGAAGGAGTGATGATCCGTGGCCGCCATGTCTTTGCCTTGGCGGTCCGGCGGACCGACGGCAGCATCGAGGAACGCCAAGAGCCCCTTAGTCCGTTCTATAACGGCCGCATGCGCCAGTGGCCGTTGGTCCGTGGGTTCCTCGCCTTGGTGGAAACCTTGGTTCTAGGCGTGAAGTGTCTCCAAATCTCTGCCGATCTAGCCGCCAGCGAGCCATCTCTCGAGGCCGACAAGAAGCCTGAACAAGGCATCCCCGGCTGGGTCATGGCCACCACCCTGGCCATCGCGTTGCTTTTCGGGATCGGCATCTTCTTCATGCTGCCCCTGGGTCTAGTGTGGCTCTTGGAGCCGATCATTGGCCATGGTTTTCTGAGCGAGATTGTCGAGGGCCTGATCCGCCTGGCCGTCCTGGTGGCCTACGTGGGGACCATCAGCCTGCTGCCCGACATCCGGCGGGTCTACGCCTACCACGGGGCCGAGCACATGGCGGTGCATACCTACGAGGCGGGTCTGCCGCTGATCGTGGACAACGTTCGCAAGTTCCCGACGCCCCACCCGCGCTGCGGGACGGCCTTCCTGCTAACGGTGGTGCTGGTGTCGGTGATCGTGTTCGCGCTGCTGTTGGGCCCGCCGCTGGAATGGCGCATCGCATCACGCATAGTGCTGCTGCCGGTCATCGCGGCAATCAGCTACGAGATAATCCGCTTCAGCGGCAAATACCCACACTCCCTGATCGGACGGGCGCTGGCGGCGCCTGGGCTTTGGCTGCAGCGCCTAACCACCCGTCAGCCCGACGACGCGCAGATTGAGGTGGCCATCAGGGCTATGGAGACGGCGGTGGCCGCCGACGAGCGGGCCATCCCTGGCTCGGTCTAAACCCACGCGCTAGGCACTCGTTCCGGCTACCACCTCTTCCGGCTACCACCTCTTCCGGCTACCAAAGGTTCCAGCGCGGGTTGCCCGCGGCCTGTTCCTCCAGATACTCGACGATCCAGTCCCGCACTTCTTCCGCGATATAGAACGTCGGCTTGATCAGCTCGCTCTCGTCGGAAATCAGCCCTTCCTCCAAAGCCCTGGCCGCGACGTCTGATCCGGGCATGATGCTGACCCCGATGCGGAGGTTGGCCAACGCGGGATTGATTCTTCGCAGGAACTCCAGCTTTTGCTCCACGGTCTCCCGGGTCTCGCCGGGCTCCCCGAAGGTGCGGGCGATGCTGTAGTGTAAGCCTCCTTCCTCGCAGAGTCGGGGAACCTCCAGTTGGGCCTCCATACGCTCTTCGATCGACCCACTTCCGCTGTGGGGGTCGCCGCCGCGGTTCCCCATCAACACCAACGCGCAGCCCGCGTCCTTCATCAGGCGAATCAATTCCGCGTCGCAGTTGAACGGCGCGAGGTTGGTGTTCCAGCGCACACCCAAATTGGCCTCGATTAGGGCGCTGCACAACGACTTGGCGTGGTCGAGCGGGAAGTTAAAACCGTTGTCGACGAAGAAGAATTTTTTGAGCTCGTAGCGCTCCCATTTGTCTCGGACTTCGGCCAGGACTTCATCTATCGGGCGGATCACCCGAAAATCGGCCTCGGTCATGGCGGCTGAACCCGGGGTGGGATAGGAAAAGCTACCCAACTTGGTCAGGATGCCGACACCGAACCCGGCTTGACTGTAACGCTTCATGTCCAGATCGTCGAGGCGGGGCGGTTTGGCGAAGTCGGAGACGCAATATCCCTCGTTCATCACCGTCTGCCCGTCGGTCTTGAAGACCAATCCCGGAATGTCGTAGATCGACCGCTCACCGACCTCCAGCCGGTTGCAGATCTCGGCGAAGGTCTCGCCAGCATCGCCGACCAGCCCCAGATCGGGGCCCAAAAACTCGTAACATTCCCGGGGCAGGATGCTGAATGCGGGGCCGCCACACACGATGGTGGCGTTGCTATGGGCTCGAACGGCGTCAATCACTTCTTTCGTGACGGGCAGGGCCCACTCGGTGTTCAAGTAGCTATGGTTGCTCAAATTGCGCAAGGAGATTCCGACCACCTGGGGATCGAACTCCTTGACCGCCGTCTCCACATCAGCCAAGTAGTCGTCGGAGAACATCAAGTCCAGCACTTTGGTCTCGTGCCGGTCTTGGTCAAGGTGCCCAGCCACGTAGGCCAGCCCGATGGGCAGGGGTTGGGCGTTCATCCGGCTGTTCAGCCGGTCGTGGCGATTGGTGGCGAGAAGAAGGATTCGCATTGCTATCTCCTGAAAGCGCCCGACCCTCTAGCGCCGGGCCAATTTGGCGACATTATGCGACACCAGGTTGGGAATGACAAAGATACGAAGCTGATGTTATTGACAAGTGGACCTTGTTGACATACAGTGCCAACAACTCGAAAAGCGTTGGTGTGAGAATGGTAACTACGTTCAATGACAACATGTTCGCACCCGAGATCATGCAGGACCCGTACTCCTATTACGGAAACCTGCGGGACTACGACCCGGTCCACTGGAACGAGCTCTACGAGTTGTGGGTGGTCACCAGGCACGACGACCTGGTCTGGCTGACCCGGAACCACGAGATTTTCTCAAACGCCGTATTTATGAACGACCCGCGCCCGGCCTATCCGGACATCAACGAGTCGGACAATGAGCTCTACGAGTTCGTCCGCAACTACCAAGGGAAGCAGTTCATCCAGTACGACAGGCCCGACCATCTGGAAATGCGGAAGATCGTACACACCTACTTCACTCCCAAGTCCATGGAGGAGTGGCGGCCGTTGGTCAAGTCGGCCATCAACGACCTGCTTGACGAGGCCGAGCAGAAGCCCGACTTCGACCTCATGCGCGATCTGGCCACCCCGCTGCCAGTGCTGGTGATCGCCGAAATGATGGGCGTGCCGAGGGAAGAGCGGCCCCACATCCGGATGCTTGCCGAAAAGCTGCTCTACATTGCCCGGGGCGAACCGGACCGGATGCAGATCCTCACCGAGGGCATGCAGGGCATGCTCGACTATGTGGACCCGATGGTCGACCAGCGCATGGTCAATCCCAGCGACGACTTCATCTCGGTGCTAGCTGGTGGCGAGAAAGCTGGTGTCTTCACCCGCGAGCAGGTGTTAGTCAACACCTCCCTGCTGCTGCTGGCCGGTCACGAGACCACCATCAACCTGATATGCAACGGCACCCTGGCTTTCATGGAAAACCGGGACCAGTGGGACCTCCTGAGGTCCGACCCCGAAGGCATGATGGTGCGGGCCAACGAAGAGGCCCTGCGCTACGACTCCCCGGTGAAGTCGATCCAGCGCTTGGCGGCCCAGGACATCGAGATGCGGGGCAAGCTGATCAAGAAGGACGACCGCCTCCGCTGGTTCATCAATTCGGCCAACCGGGACCCCAACAAATTCGAGCGGCCCGACGAGATGGACATCACCCGCTGGCCCAACCCCCACGTTGCTTTCGGCGCTGGCATCCACCACTGCTTGGGCGCGACTATCGCCCGGGTAGAGGGCCAGGAAGCCTTCCGAGAACTGGCCGAGCGCTACCCCAACATGGAGTTGGAGACCTACGACATGGAATACCAGCCGAGCATCACCTTCCGTTCGGTCAAGTCCATGGCGGTAACGACCAACGCCTAATCCACACCAACTCAGGCGCAAGCACGGCTCCCGGTGGCAGACACCGGGAGCCGTTTCTTTTGCCTTGTGGTATGCTTGCCATCGGAGGGTTGTGCGGTGAGCGTGTTGGCTGCTTCCAACGGACTGATGGCGCGGCGGGTCGGCGAGGTGGTGGAGTCCACTTCCACGTCTTTTCTGGCCCAATGCTACCGCGTCGAGGCCTCACCGCCTTTGGGCGCGCTGGTACGGACCGATGCTCCAAACATCTACGGCGTTGTCAGCAGCGTCACCACCGAACCCTTGGACGCCGCGCGGCCAGTCTTGGCGCGGGGCGAGAGCGCTGAATCGGAAGAAGAAGTCCTGCGCCTTCACCCTCAGCTCGAACGCCTACTTACCTCGCGATTCCGGGTGCTGATCGCCGGCTCCGACGATGGCGGCGAGGTCCGTCAGTACCTTCCTCCGCTACCGCCCCGAGTCCATTCCTTCGTCTATTCTTGTAGCCCCGGCGAAGTGGAGCGGTTTACCGTCCGGCTGGACCTGCTTCGGCTGCTGCTGCAATCGGGCGAGCCCCACGCCGACGAGGTAGTCGGCGCCTGCTTGCGCACCGTTGCCATCACCCATAGCGACGCCCAAGGTTTCCTGCGGCGCGCCTGCCGGGGGCTGGCCTTGGAACTGTCCAGCGATGTGGCTAGGCTGAACGCCATTCTCCGGAGGGTCGCGCCGTGAGCCAGGACTACTTGAACGGGATTGCTGACCAAGGACTGCCGCTCGGCATGGTAATCGAGGGGTCGCTGACCAACGGTCTAGAGGTACGACTCTCGGCATCCACGCTGGTCGAACGGGTCAAAGTCGGAACGTTCGTGACCGTCCAAGGCGCCGAGAACCGGTTCTTCGGCGTCGTGACAGACATCGCCCTGGGCAGTACCGACCCGAGGTTGAAATACACTCCGTTGTCCGAGAATGACGGTCTGATCGCCAGCGCGCTGCAAGGGACCGTCGCCTTCGGCTCCATTTCGGTGCTGCCTCAGTTGGTCATGCCCCAAGTGATCGGGGCGAGTGAGCCTCCCACCGCCGCCAAGAGCATCCCGGCCCACTTCTCGCCGGTGTCCGCAGCCTCGCAGCGGGACTTCGAGATCGTGTTCGGCAGCGAGGCAGAGGGGGGATTCTGGATCGGAAGTCCGCTGGACATGGAGACCAAGCTCTGCCTGGATTTGAGCGAGTTGGTAAAGCGCTCGATCGGGGTCTTCGGCAAGAGCGGCACCGGAAAGACCTTTCTCACCCGCCTGCTCTTGGTGGGAATCCTGCAGGCTGGCGATGCCTCTTCCCTGATCTTCGACATGCACAGCGAGTACGGCTGGCAAGGCCAAGACTCCGACCGCGGCATGAGCGTAAAGGGGCTCAAGCAACTGTTCGGCTCGCGGGTTTCGACGTTCACCCTTGACGAGGAAAATTCAAGACGCCGCGGGTCCACCCCCGACGAGACAGTGCACCTCGGCTACAACCACATCGAACCCGAGGACATCGAGCTATTGCGGGAGACTCTGAATCTCTCCGAAGTGGCGGCGTCGGCAGCCTTCAACCTTCGGGAGAAATTCGGCGAGGACACTTGGCTCAAGGACTTCTTGGCGGCGGGCAAATCGGGCTCGCTAATGGAGTTGGCGAACGAGCTCGCGGTGAACGCCGGGGCGCTGCGGGCCCTTTACAACCGGTTGGGACGTCTCGCCCGGTACGGGTTTCTCAGCGAGTACACCCGCGATGACGCTGCCAGCCGGATAATCGAGCATCTCCAGCGGGGCAAGCACGTGGTGCTGGAATTCGGCCGATACGGTAACGACCTGTCGGCCTACATCTTGGTCAGCAACCTGCTCACCCGAAGGATACACCAGCGCTACGTGGAGGCCAGCGAGACCGCCCGGGGCCGCGGCGGTAGCGAACCCCGGCCGCTGGTGATCGTGATAGAAGAGGCGCACAAGTTCTTGAATCCAGGCGTTGCTTCCCAGACCATATTTGGCGAAATCGCCCGGGAGCTGCGCAAGTTCAACGTCACCCTGATGGTCATCGACCAACGTCCCAGCGGTATCGAGGACGAAGTGATGAGCCAGATCGGCACCCGCTTCAGCTGCCTGCTGGACAACGAGCGCGATGTGGACGCCGTGCTATCCGGCACTCCTGGCAGCCGCCAACTGCGGGCGGTGCTGGCCCGGCTGGAGTCGAAGCAGCAGGCGTTGGTGTTCGGCCACGCAGTACCTCTGCCGGTGGTGGTGCACACCCGGGAATACGGCGCGGACCTTTACGAGTCCCTGGGACGCAACGGGGCCGACGTTGATCGCCTTGAGCAGGAGCTGCAAGAGCTGTTCTAGCCTGAACTCCCAAACCGGTTGAACGACGAGACTTCCGAGGCTGGGGTGCGGTCGGTGGGGCCGAACCTGCCTCGCGGGTACCCCAACGGTGTCAAGCACACCGTCTCGATGTATTCCGGGATGCTCAGCCACTCCTTGATTTTTTCCTCGTCCCTCAAGTGGGTGGTAGTGATGCGGGTCCCAAGGCCCAGTGCCAGGGCGGCCAAGAATAGGTTTTGAATTGCCAGCCAGACCGATGAAGCGTAACGACCACGCTGGATCGGTTCGCCGGGCGTGTAAGGCGCGCTGCCCTTGGAGTGGTCGGCACAGACCAGAATCATTGCCGGTACTTCCGGCATGTGGTTAGCGAGATGTCGGGCCGCCCCGTACACCGAATTCTCGCTTGGCGGTGGGGTAGCGCCCATCGCGCCCAGCCATAAGTCGCGGTAGAGTCCCCCAATCTTCTCAATCAGGTCCCGGTCGGTTATGGCGATGAAGTGCCAGGGCTGGGTGTTGCCGCCGCTGGGGGCGCGGATGGCGGCATCGATGATCTGCTCGATGGCCTCTCGCGGCACCGGATCGGGCCGGTAGCGAGTGATTTGTCGTTGACTGTACATGGCGTCGTGCAGGCTGATGTCCACTTTCGTACCTCGGCGAGTCGGATAGCGTTGAGGTTGTGGCTAGATGTCGGGATGGCGGTTGTGCCAATCGGTGTTCTGTTCGTAGGCGTGGGCTACCCTCATCACCGTGTCCTCGGCGAAGGGACGGCCCACGATTTGCAGGCCCAAGGGCAGGCCCTCGGTGGTGAAACCGCAAGGCACGGAGATGGCCGGGACACCGGCGAGGTTGAAGGGCCCAGTGAAACTGATTCGTCCGGTCAAAGCCGACGCGGCGTGCTCTTTGCTCTGGATGCCGGGGACACTCTCCACCGGCGGCGCGGGGCCGACGCCACTCGGCAGCACCAGAACGTCATACTCCTCCAGAGCGCCCAAGATTTGATTGCGCAATAGCGTCCGCACCTTCTGGGCCTTGTAATAGGCCTGGGCCGGTATGCTGCTGCCGGTCAGAAAGCGGACCTTGTTGTTGTGGTCCAACTCGTCGATGTTGGGTTCGAAGGTCTGCCGGTGCAGGTGAGTCCACTCCACCCCGATAATCGCCATCGTCACGGCGCCAGCAGCGGGGATGAGGGGTATCGATACATCGCTGGTGGTGGCGCCCAGCTCGCCGAGCACACCGACGGCGGTGGTCACGGCGGCGCGGAATTCCGGGTTTAGTTGGGGCGCGTTCAGGTTCTCAGTAATGACCCCGACCCGCAAGCCGCCGATGTCACCGTCCAAGGCCGCCCGGTAGTCGGGGACCGGTACGTCCCAGGTGTAGGGGTCCTTGGGGTCGTACCCGGCGATGGTCTGGAAGGTTATGGCACAGTCTTCCACCGAGCGGGAGATCGGGCCAACCGTGTCCATCGACCATGAGCCGCCCATCACTCCATAACGGCTGACTCGCCCGAAGGTGGGTCGGAGCCCGACCAAACCGCTGAAGTTGGCTGGCCCGCGGATGGAGCCGCCGGTGTCCTCGCCGAGGGACGTGGCGCAGAGGAAGGCCCTGGTGGCCGCGCCGGAACCGCTGCTGGAGGTGCCTGGGTTGCGGGTGAGGTCCCATGGATTGCGCGGAGTGCCGTAGGAGTGGTGGTAGATGTCTGCCATGGCAAACTCGCTCATGTTGAGCTTGCCCAATAGCACCGCACCGGCTTCCTTCAACTTGGCGATCACCGTGGCGTCTTCGGTGGGGACATTCTCCCGTAGAATGCCGGAGCCCCCGGTGGTGCGGATACCGGCCGTATTGAACTGGTCTTTCACCGCCACTGGCACGCCGTGGAGCGGGCCGCGGTAGTTGCCCGCCGAAATCTCACCTTGGGCTTGCCGGGCGGCCTCCAAAGCATGTTCGCGAGTCACGGTGATGTAGGAGTTGAGATTCCCATCCACCTGCCCAATGCGGTCGAAAAAGGCCTCGGCGGCCTCGACTGGGGAGACCTCACCATCGCGAATCAGACGGGAGAGCGCCGACGCGGTCAAAAAGGGAATTTCCTGCTTGTCCATATCGGCTCCAAGAAGCTAAGTTGGCCGCCCAAGGGCCCGGAGATGCGCCTTGGGCTAATCGTCGGGAACGGTGGCGATGAGGCGGCCGTCTTGGATCGCCACGGGAAACGAGATCAAGCGCGAGTTGGGGCCGTTGACGCAGACGCCCTCGGTCTTCTCGAAGCGCCAGCCGTGGTCGGGACACATGAACACTCCGTCCCAGTCCAGCACCTCGCCCATCTGGTGGGGGCAGACGGTTGACAGCAGGTTGTAGTCGCCCTTTCTGTTCTGGGCCAAGAAGTAGTTCCACTGGCCGATTTCCACCGGCGCCGGAAGTTTGGTGAACGCGGATTCCGGACCCAAATCCACTTTGATTTCCTTGTAGTCGGCCATTGGCGCAAGCCCTCTGTCTGTTGTGGTTGGAGACTGGGGCAAGTATACCATTCGCCTTGACTAGCGGCCCGCAATCCCGCACTATTGGCTCACTCAACTTACACTCTTCGGGCGATTTGGAGGCTGCCATGGCCGACCTTACCAGGGAAGAAATCAAGGCGTTGGGCCACGCCGTCGGGCTGGAAATCGAGGAACCCGAACTGACCGAGGTGATGTACAGCCTGAACGCGCTATTGGAGGCCTTGGACGGCATCAATCCCCCCGGCTTGGAAGACGTGGAGCCGCTGCCCATCATCCTCCCTCCGGCCTAGTTCCCTCCGGCCTAGTTCCCTCCGGCCTAGCTCCCTCCGGGACCCCCTCAACTCCCTCCGTACAATCAAGGAGGACCATTGGAAAAGTCCGCGTTACCGTTTCTGTCGGCTAGCGAGCTTTCCCGGCTCATCGAGTCCAAAGAGGTCTCCCCGGTCGAGGCCACCGAGGCCTACCTGGACCGGATCGACGACATCGACTTCAAGTTCAACGCTTATCTGACCGTTACCCGTGAACTAGCGATGGACGCGGCCCGCGAGGCCGAACGGGAGATCGCCGCGGGAAGCCACCGGGGCCCGATGCACGGTGTTCCGGTGGCCGTTAAGGACCAGTTCTTCAGCGCGGGCGTCCGCTCTACTGGCGGTTCCCGCATATTGGCCGACTTCGTGCCCGGCCATGACGCCACCGTGATCTCGAACTTGAAGATGGCCGGAGCGGTGCTGCTGGGCAAGACCAACCTCACCGAGTTCGCCATCACCGGCTTCTCCCACCGCTATAGCACCCCCCGCAACCCGTGGGACCTGGACCTTTACGCTGGCGGTTCAAGCAGCGGTTCTGGAGCGGCCACGGGCGCCTACCTCTGCGCCACGTCGTTGGGCGAGGACACCGGCGGCTCGATTCGGTTCCCGGCGACTTGGTGCGGCTTGGTGGGGCTGCGCCCGACGTGGGGCTTGGTCAGCCGCTACGGAGTCATGCGCGGCGTGTGGTCGATGGACACCGTCGGCCCCATATCGCGTACGGTCGAAGACGCGGCGATCACCCTGGGCGCCATCGCCGGACACGATCCCAACGACCCGCACACCCTGAAAGCACCGGTAATCGACTACCGGGAATCGCTGGGGCAGAGCATTTCCGGGCTGCGGGTTGGAGTCATTGCGGAGCAGATGGAGTCGGAGTTGGTGGAACCCAGCGTCCGAGAGACCGTAGCCAAGGCGATATCGGTCCTAGGGGAGCTGGGAGCGGAGGTCGAGGAGGTCTCGATACCGTTGAACTCGGCTGCCGGGGCACTTTCCGGCACGCTCCTGGCAGTGGAGCCAGCCAACCAGCACCGGGACTGGGTGCGCGAGCGCATCGGCGACTACGGCCACGATGACCGGGTCCTATTGCTGACCGGGAGCATCATCCCAGCACATGCCTACTACAAGGCCCAGAAGCTGCGAAGCCTGCTCCGAGAGCAGGTGCTGGACACCTTGAGCCGCTACGATGTATTGGTGATGCCCACCTCGGGCCGTGGGGCCCAGCCGGTGGAGGACGACCCGCCGGTCACCAGCAAGGCCACGGCTTCGCGGTTGCCGTTCTTGTTCACCCGGCTATTCAACCTAGCCAGCTGCCCCGCGATGTCGTTGCCCTGCGGCTTCGACGACCGCGGTCTGCCAGTGGGGTTACAGATTGGGGGACGGCCCGGCTCAGAGTCCACGCTATTCCGCGTGGGCCACGCCTACGAACAGGCTACCGAATGGCACAATATGCGCCCGGCGGCGGTGTAGCCTCCTGATCGCAGTTGGCCAGTAGTCCGGGCCAATCAGTAACGGATGATGCTGCGGGCGACCTCGCCTCGGTCCAGGGCGTCGAATGCCGTGTTTATGTCCTCCAACGCGTAGGTGCGGCTGATCAGTTCGTCGAGCTTGAGCTTCTTCGCCATGTAGAGGTCGATCAGCATCGGCATGTCGGCCCTGGGATAGCAAGACCCGTAGGTACAGCCCATCAGTACCCGGTCTTGGTGCAGGAAGTCGGGATCGATGGTGAGCGTGGCCCCGGTGGGAGCGACGCCGACCGCCACGGTGGCCCCGCCACGTTTTGTGGTGTGTAGCGCCTGGATGATCGCGTCGGTGGAGCCGATGACCTCGAAGGCGTAGTCGGCCATCTCGCCTCGGGTGATGTCGAGCACCCGGTCAATCACGTCTTCCGTTGCGGCGTTTACCAGGTGGGTCGCGCCGAACTCCAGCGAATGTTCCAGCTTCGGACCGTGGATGTCCACCGCGATAATCGCTTCCGCTCCCGCCAGCGCCGCGCCTTGCACCACGTTCAGTCCAACACCGCCTGCGCCGATGACCACCACCGTGCTGCCGGGTTGCACCTTGGCGGTGTGAATAACGGCGCCGACGCCAGTGGGCACGCCGCAACCGATGAGTGCGACTTTGTCCAGCGGCGCGTCCTCTCGAACCTTGACCAAGCTGTCCTCGGGGACCACCGCGTACTCACCGAAGGTCGAGAGACCGTTGAAGTGGGCGATTTCCTGGCCGCCTTTCCTCAGCCGCTTGGTGCCATCCAGGAGGTTGCCCCGTAGTTGGCCCCGGGCCACGCAAAGGTTCTGACGGCCCTTGACGCAGAAAGAGCAGTTGCCGCAGGTGGGCACGAACGATAGCACGACATGGTCCCCAGGGGCCGCGTAGGTCACGTCCGCTCCAATTTCCTCCACCACACCCGCGCCCTCATGCCCTAGGACCACCGGCAGAGGATGGTCCCGGTCGCCCTTGATGTAATGCAGATCGCTGTGGCACACGCCGCTGGCGGTGATCTTGACCAAGACCTCGCGCCGGCGCGGGCCCTCCAAGTGCAAGTCTTCCACGGCAAGGGGTTGGAACTTTTCGTACAGGACTGCCGCTTTCATTATTGCTCCCGGCCTAGTGCGGGTACATCTGGTCGGCCAGCGCCTCGGCCCAAGGCGCCTCCGATGGCAATATGCAATCGATGGCCCGGACCCGGTAGTACGAGTCGCCGAGGGCGGGCGGATCGCCTCCGTCGGCCACGGTAGAGGCGGCGTCCATCAGCATGCGACGAGCCACCACAATGGCCATGTCGCTGGCGGCCAGATTTTCGGTGCTACGGTCAACTATGCTTCCCATGCTTTCCTGCACCGCCTGGTCCTGCGTGTTGATGCCTTCGATGCCAGTGAAAGTTTCGTGCTTTTGCACCTGGCGGTCGATCTTCCAGTCGTTGTCGCGGTTGCGATACGAGCGATAGTTGGCATCGAGGTCTTCGGGACCGCGTCCCAACTGGCGCTCGATGTCGCGGTCGGCCTCGGACAAGGGGTCCTCACCGAAGCTGTATAGCCAGTTATAGACCATCGAATTCTCATCGTCCATTGGCACCCAGGTATGGCCGGCGATGAGAGTGCGCGGTTCCCCGCCATATAGACCAAACTGCTGCGGCCTAACCTGGGTGAAGGGCATGATGTAGTGGTAGGAACGGATGAAGTTCTTCCCTTGGCCGTCCAGGGACCGAATCCCCGCGTAGCGGTAACCGTAGTCGGTCCGCTCGACCTCGACCTTGGGAGCGGCCCCTTGGACGAAGTCCGTGTCGAAGCCGATGCCGGGCCGGGTGGTGTCGGTGGTGATGCGCCGGTGCAGAATGGGAGCGTGGGCAGTATCGATACCCCCTTCCAAGGCCTGGAGCCAGTTGCACTCTTGGAGGTTCTTGCTGACCAGCCGGTGGCTGTCGGGCACTTGGGTCCACTCAAACCGTGGCGGCGGGGGTTGCTTGTCGGCCGGTCCCAGGTAGGCCCAGATGGTCCCGCCCATCTCGACGGTCGGATAGGAAACGGCCTTGACCTTGGTGCGGTAGTCGCTGCCCTCGGGCTCGTTCATCATTTCCAGGCAGTTGCCGACAACGTCGAACTTCCAACCGTGGTAAACGCAACGCAGACCGTCTTCCTCGTTTCGGCCTAAGAACAGGGAGGTCCGCCGATGGGGGCAAAACTCCTCCAGCAGCCCCACCCGACCCGAGCTGTCCCGGAAGGCGACCAGCGGTTCGGTAAGCAGCTTCACGCGGACGGGAGGGCAGTCCGGCCCGGGAAGCTCGCCGATCATCAGTGCGGGCAGCCAGTAGCGGCGCAACACTTCACCCATCGGAGTGCCGGGGCCGGTCATGGTCAAGGTTTGATTGTCATGCTTGGAGAGTACCACTTTACCCCTCCTGGTTAATTTCCACGCGCGGAGCACGAATCTAGGACCATTATGGGCCGGGAGAAACGGCTGAGGCAACCGCTATGCAGACTCCAGATCGGCGTCGATCAACTCCTGAGCCCGGGCTAACAGCAGCTCCTTGCGGTCCTCGTCCGTGTTCTTGCTTTCCAAGTAGAGGGCGAGCGCCTGCATCGGTTGTAGGCCATCTTCCGATTCCGGGGACAGTCGAGTGCGGCGCGTCTCGGTGGTCTCGCGGGAAATCGAAGCGATGAAGTGGGCCGGGGCCAGAGCTTCCCGAACGTCGGCTTCCCGCAGTCTTGGCGCCGCCTCCGCAGGCAAAGTGACACGCACTCGGACTACGGCGTCGGCCACATCCTTGCGGGCGATGGCCCGGAGGACCGCCGCCGTTGGGTCAAACTCCTGGGGTTCGATGGTCGCATCAATGGTCACGAACGCCCTGGCATCCACTTTGTGAAATTCAAACCCTGTCATGCGCTGACCCTGCGGAGCGAAGGGATCCAAGTCCACAACACAGAAACCCTTCTGATCGCTTTCTTCGGTGAAGTCGACCCGTTGCAAGCTACCTGAGTAAACGATCATGGGGGGCCCTTGGCGGAGCACCTGATGTTTGTGGATGTGCCCCAACGCCACATATTCCACCTGCGGATGGTCCAAAGCGCTGAGCTGCAGCACATGGTCGTTACCCAACATCATCGACCGTTCCGTGCCCACGGTGGCGCTGTTGACCGTCACATGGGCCGTGAGGATGGCCGGTGTAGTTGGGTCCAGCTCGCTTACCCGTCTTCCGATCCCCTCGGTTAGCCGGTGCTCCAACTCCTCCCGCAGCTGGTCGATGGTGAGTCCGCGGGAGTCCTCCCGCCCGATAAGGGCGCTACGGCGAGGCCAGGGCACGGCCAGCACCTGCAGGGGACCGGAGGGGGTGGCCACCACGCGGGTTTCGAGACTGCCTCCGACGTGGACGTTGGGAACGTCCAGAGTGGGAAAGATCTCCACCGCAGTGGCCCGGCCGACGGCGGCGGGCAAGTCGTGGTTGCCAACTAGTAGGAAGGAGGGAATGCCAGCGCGGGCCAGCCGGGCGAGGCGTTTGGCGAACTCGCGCTGTTGGGTTTGGGACGGGTCTCGGCCCTTGTAGGCGTCTCCGGCGAGCAGCACCAGATCGACGCCCTCGGTTAGGGCATATTCTACGACTTCGTCCAGGGAGCGAAGGAAATCGCCTAAACGGGTCGAGAGCCCGGTGGCCGGGTCCGGCCGTCCGTAATTTTCGACGCCAATATGGAGGTCGGAAAAATGGAGAATTCGCATCCCTAATCACCCCCGTCGCAACCCGCGCAATTCTCTCTCGCTACTATAGCCGAGAGGCCGCGAATTCCCAAGTCCGAGGGCGCCCCTCCATCCGCCAAGCGGTCACAATGGCCCCTAGCGTCATTGACAAGCAAATCGGGCGTTCCTAGAATAAAAAATGGTCTTCCGCCAAAGGGCGGCGTTCACACTTACCAGCAAATCGACAGGAACACTGCAAGGCTATGGTGCATGACGAGCGTTAGACAATTGTTTGCGTTGCAAGAGTTGGACCTGGTGTTGGACCGCATTCGCGGGCGTTTGGCCAATGCGGAAGACGAGCTAAAGACTGAGATCTCCATCGAGAACCTGGAAACGGCCCTCAAGGATGAAGAGGAGCGGCTCAAAGACTTTGAGGAACGCCAACGTACCAACCGGCTAGACGCCGAGACCCGGCAGGCCCGGTCCGAGACCCTGGAAACCCAGCTCTATGACGGCTCGATGACCAGCGTTCGAGACCTCGAAGCCCTACAGCAAGAGGCGGCGACAATGCGTCAAACGCTGGAGCGGGACGAGGCGGTCTTCTTGGAACTCTCGATCCAATTGGAAGAATCCCAGACACGATGCGCCGACCTTGGGCGAGAACTTGCCGAGACCAAGGCCCGTTGGGAAGTGCGGCAGGTCGAAATCACCACGCTAATCAAGGAACTCTTGGTCGAGCGGGAAGATTGCGAGTCGCAACGCAACAGGCTCTCCGAAGGAGTGGGCCAAGCCGACTTGCAGCGTTACGAGACCCTGCGCCGGTCCAAGCGCGGCCTGGCAGTTGCTCGAGTCGAGCGTGGTCTCTGCCAGGGATGTCAGATGGCTCTCCCTACCCGCCTGCAACAACGAGTACGCAGCGGGCGCCAGGCGGTGAATTGCAGTAGCTGCGGGCGGATGCTGTTCCTCAGCTAGCGGTCGCGCCGCTTTAGGCCTACTTCCGACGGGCCCCGCACCGAGGGGCCGTTCGCCCCTCCCGGGCAAGTTGACCGCCCAAATGCCCTATGCTAGAGTCGGAACCGGAGGGCCATGCAGACCGGGTGACCGCCGCGCCGGGATTTATCCCGGCGGGGAGGAAAGTCCGGGCTCCTCCGGGCAGGGTGCTGGGTAACTCCCAGGGCCTCGCGGCGGTGAAAACCCCGCCGTGGGGTACGGAAAGTGGCACAGAAACATACCGTTCCTCTTCCAGAAGAGGTGACAAGGGTGAAATCGGGCGGTAAGAGCGCCCGGCCGACTGCGGCGACGTAGCGGCGGCTAAACCCCACCTGGAGCAAGGCCGAATAGGGGGACTAGGGGTGCCCGGCCCGTCCCCGGGTTGGCTGCTCGACCACGGCGGCAACGTCGTCCCGCTCCGGCGGGTCCCGGTTTCGGCCGGGAGGCTAGATAGATGGTCACCGTCCCGCAGCCGCGGGATACAGAACCCGGCTTACAGGTCCGCTAGGCCTTCCACGAAACAATTATGGGCTATCAAGAAGACGCTTGCGCGGCGGTCATCGAAGGGCTCCACGCCGCCGGAATCGAATACTTCATCCACGTGCCCGATAGCTTCGGCGCATCGGTGATCGCCCACTTCGAGGGCGACCCCAATATCTGCTCCTTCCCCGTGGCCCGAGAGGAAGAGGGCATCGGCATCGCTTCAGGCCTGGCCATGACCGGGAAGAAGGGTGTCATGTTCTACCAGGACACGGGGTTGGGCAACTCCATCGGCGCCTTGACCACCTATGCCATGGCCTACCACTCGCCCATGCTGCTGCTGGCGGTGCGCCGCGGCGGTTTCGGCGAGTACAACGCCGCCAACTTCCAGTTCTCCGAGACCGCCATCCAGATGGTCGAGACCATGCGCATCAAGGCGTTCGTGCTGGACTACAGGGTACCCATAGATGCTTGGGCCCGCGCCATCCAGCAGGCTTTCAACTATGCCCACATGACCAACCGCCCAATTGTGGTCTTCCTGAATTTGAAGGAGTGATCCGGCCCAAGTGACAGCCACCCGCTACGACTCCCTGGCCCTGATCTCGCAACAGTTCCCCAACGATCCCGTGGTCCTCACCTGCGGGGCGACCTGCCGCGAGATGGCGGCTGCCGACCGCCGCGACAACCACTACTACGTGGTCGATTCCATGGGCATTGTCACCCCGGTGGTGCTCGGCCTCAGCCTGGGCATGGGCGATCAACCGGGCCGCAAAGTGATTGGCGTCGAAGGCGACGGCGGGATGCTGACCAACCTCAATGCGCTGACCACTGTCGGCTACCTGCAGCCCGAGAACCTGCTGCTCATCGTGCTGGACAACGAAAGCTACGCCTCCACCGGTGGGCAATACACCTTCAGCGGCAAGCTGGATTTGGCCGACATCGCGGCCAGTTGCGGGCTAGCCACCTGGCGGGCCTCGGACTTGGAGTCGTTGAAGACCGCGCTGGAAGAAGCCGCGGCCGCGCCGGGACCAGCCTTCGTGCACGTGAAGATCGCCCCCGGCAACGCCCAAGTGCCACTGCTATTAGACGACCCAGTGACCTTAGGCGACCGGTTCAACCGCTGGCTCACCGCCAGCATGCAAAGCTAAACGGCCAGATGCGCAGTACAGGGGCATGGCGGGGATCCTCCCATTGCGGTTGATGATTTTGCGGCCACGGATTATTATTGTTCTAGATCTCTGACCACACCGTTGCGGCCCTGTGCCCGCGGTTGGGCGCGGTACGAATCTCAATACTAGGAGTTCCGCAACGTGTACCTGGACCTGCACTGCCATTCCGTATCCTCCGATGACTCCAGGGCGACCGTGGAGCAGTACGCAAAGTGGGTGCAGGTGCTTCGGAAACGGGGCCACGTGGTCGACGGAATCGTCCTCACTGAGCACCGGAAATTCGACTTCGACAAAGACTATTCCGCCCTCGCCGAGCAGGGCGGTCTGCTCATCCTCAAGGGTTCCGAACTCGACACTCGGTTCGGCCATTTCTTGGTCTACGGTGTGACTGCCGCGTTGACCGCGGAGATCGATTTCTCCGACGTGCGGATGGACGCCCGAGAGCTGATGAAAGCCGCCCGTCAACACGACGCCATCGCCATCCCCGCCCATCCAGGCCGGTTTGGCATCGGCCTCACCGAGTATATTGCCCAAGGCGAGGTGTTCGGTGACGTTGAGATCGTGGAGCAGCTCAACGGCGGCAGCCGCGCCGGGGAGAACGAGCGGGCCGACGAGCTGTGCGCCTCTCACCGCTATCTGGGCATCGGTGGCAGCGACGCTCACCTCACCAGCCACATCGCGGCCTGCATGACCGATTTCAAAGCAAACGTCACCAACCCGCACGACCTGGTGGACGCCTTGCTCAGCAAAGAGTTCAGCCCGGTGCGTCTGGATTCCACCGTCAGCGTAGCTTCCGCCTGAGGAGACCATCATGGTAATGGAACTGAAATACGACCGGTCGTTGTACGGCAAGGAGCACTTGGCCGGTCCTTTCCCGGTCACCGCCGAGATGGTGCAGAATGTCAACGCCAGCATGAGAGAGACTGGACCGGCTTTCAACTCCGAAGAGGGCGCCAAAGAGTCTGGTTTCCGGGCCATGATTGCCCCGCCGACCATGTGCTCTATCTTCGTTCGCGAGGTCGCGCTGCCCGACGTCGGCTTGGAGTTCGGACGCACCCAGATGCACGCCGGCCAACGGGTCCAGCCCATAGCCCCCATCCACGTTGGCGACAGTCTAACCGCGTCGTCGCACCTAAAGGACGTGTACGCCAAAACCGGGCGCTCCGGCACCATGGTGTTCGTGGTGTGGGAGACAACGTTCAGCAATCAGGATGGAGAGGTAGTGGCGGAAGTACAGGAGTCCTTCGCCCGCCGCGAGTGAGTCCCAGAACCGCCAGCGAGGCTAAGTCTTGCCTTATTTTGAAAACATAGAGTTGGGGGACCAAATCGGCCCCGTGGAGACGGTGGCCACCGACGAGCAGGTGGCCAGCTTCTGCGACATCTGGGGGGCGCCTCAGCCGAATCGGTTCACCGACCTGCAAACGGCGAAGGACTCCGGCATGCCCGGGACCATCGTTCCCGGGATCATGGCAATGGCGATGATGGCCCAGTTGTTGACCGATTGGGCGGGGCCCGACGCCATCAAGGACCTGGACGTGGTGTTCCGCCAACCCGTGCCACACAATTCACCTCTCACCCTGGAAGCGACGATCACCGACCTTCGCGACGAGGACGGGCAGAATCTGGCCGAGTGTGACATCCTGATGACCGGACCCAACGGCGAGCGCTACGTGGGCGGCAAAGCGGTGGTGGCCCTCAAGGACCGCCCCTAGTGGCGCCCTGCGGGAGCAGGGGCGACGGGGTGGAATGCTAGAGCGGCTGCGGCAGATTGCGTTCTTGGTGCCAGACCTGGAAGCGGCTAGAGGGCTGTACCGGCGCTACCTGAACATGGAGCCGTGCTTCTCGGAAGACCTATCATACTACGGGGTCCGAAACGCCGTGATGCCCGCTGGCAAGGGCACTTTCGTTGAGTTGTTACAACCGATCCGGGACGACTCATCCGCCGCCCGCTACCTGGCCCGCCGGGGTCCAGCCCCCTATCTGATCATCTTCGAGACTAAGGACTACACTACCCTCGTTCCTCATTTGCAGTCGATGGGCCTGCGCATCACCGAGGAGCCACCACGCCTACAAGGTAAGAGCGCATTCGTCCACCCATCCTCTGCCAACGGAGCGTTCCTGCAAATCGTCGAAGTGGCGGCTGGCGCCGACCCGTGGCCGTCGGCGGGGCCGATCTGGCCCGCAGTGGAAGACCGGGCGCTAACCCGGCAGTTGCGGCAGGTGGCGGTGATCGTCCGCGACTTGGACAAGGCCATCGAGCACTGGGGCAGAATGTTCGGTCTGCAGGCCACCAAGCGCTTCGAGGTGAGCTTCACCGGCTTGGAAATCGCGGTATTACCCCTAAACGGAAAGGACACCTTCATCGAGTTGGCCCAACCGACTGGCCCCGATTCCCCCTCCCAGCGCTTCTTGGACCGCTATGGAGAAGGCGTTTACCTGACCATTTTCGAAATCGACGACTCCCTGGCCGTCGATGCCCACCTGCAGGAATGTGGCGTACGCTTCACCACTTCGCGGCAGACCGACAACTACACCAATCTCGGATTCAACAGCATTTGGATGCACCCCGCCGGTATGCTTGGCGCCTTTACCCAACTCTCCCAGGTCCTTTCGGAAGACAACCCATGGCCGCCCGCCGGCGACACCTGGCACCTGGAGTAACCGTTGACATTGGCCCTTCATCGCTGTTACGTTGATCTAACGAAACTAGGTATCAATAAGTGCGATGACAACTCGCAGACGTAGCTCACCGTTGGCTGAGCAGATCCTAGGAACCCTAGAAGAACGGGGCTACCGTTCCACCGCGCCGCGGCGCTCGGTGGTGCGCGCCGTGGCAGAGCAGAAGCGTCACTTCACGGCCGAGGGACTGTACCGCCAGCTACCCAACTTGGGCCGCGCCACCATCTACCGTTCCCTCAAGATTCTGGTGGAGACCGGGGTCCTGTGCCGAGTCCTGTTGGAAGAAGGCGACCTGCATTACCAGTTGAGCCACCGGGGTCATCACCACCACCTGCTCTGTGTGGAGTGCGGCGCTTCCCAGGACCTGTTGGGCTGCGACATCGAGGGCGTGCTGGACAGCAGCTCGGCCCACTACGGGTTCGAAATCACCGGGCACTGGCTGGAAGTCTACGGCAAGTGCAGTGCCTGCAGCGAAAAGCAACCGGCCGCGATCTAGTCTCTATTTTCGGCCTGTAATGATACGTAATATCGATTTCTATCTTCAAGATGTCTCGGAAGTAACTTGGTTGGCATAGCTCCTCCACCACTTCTAACCGAAGGCCTGACGGTCGAATTGGGTGGCGTCAGGGTATTGGACCAGGTATCGTTCACCGCCGGGCCCGGTTCCCTCATGGGCGTGGTGGGCCCCAACGGGGCTGGCAAGAGCACACTATTTAACGCCATCGTCGACCTGCTGCCAGTAACCGAAGGCCGCGTGTTGGTACACGGTAAGCCCGTGGCTGAGACCCGTGGCCTTGTGGCCTACGTGCCCCAGCAGGAGCGAGTCAACTGGCGGCTGCCGATCAGCGCCTGGGATGTGGTCATGCTGGGCCGCACCCGAAAGATCGGTTGGATACGCCGGGCGGGCCGCGCCGACCGGGAGTCGGTCCGCGACGCGTTGGAGCAGGTCGGCATGTGGGACCGCCGCTCCTCGCTGGTGGGGGAGCTCTCAGGGGGGCAGCGACAGCGAGTGTTCGTGGCACGAGCGTTGGCTCAGGGCGCGGACATCATGCTGCTGGACGAAGCCTTCAGCGGCGTGGACATCGCATCGCAAGAGGTCCTGGTCTCCGTCCTTTTGGAGCTCCGAGACCAAGGAAAGACCATCCTCCTGTCCTCTCACGACATCAACCACCTGGCCCATTATTGTGACGAATGCCTCTGTCTGAACTGTCACGTCTGCGCCTGCGGCGTGCCACGGGAGGTCCTGACCCCCGAGGTGCTGGAAGAGCTCTACGGCCCCTATGGCGCCGTTCCGGTCCACGGAGTTACGGCGGGGCACGGTGCTGATGGACATCATCACTGAGGCCATAGCCGGACCATTCCAGTACGGTTTCATGGTGCGTGCGCTCATCGTGTCGGTCTTGGTCGGCGTGATGTGCCCGTTGCTGGGCGCCTACGTCGTAACCCGGGGAATGGGCTTCATGGGCGACGCCGTGGCCCACTCGGTCCTGCCCGGATTGGTGGCCGCGTTCATCGTCGGCATCAGCCCCTTCATGGGCGCGGTGCCCTTCGCCGTGGTGGTAGCGGTCGGGATCGGGTTTTTGGTGCGCCGGACCGGGATTAGCGAAGATACCTCCATCGGCATCGTATTCGCCGGTATGTTTGCCCTAGGGTTGGTGATGCTCACTTCGACGCAAGGTCTTCCGTTGGACCTGGAAGACCTCCTCTTGGGACAGGTCCTTGGCGCTTCCAGGTCCGACGTATTCGTGACCCTCGGTCTGGCGGCGGGCGTACTCGTGGTTATCTGGGCGATGCACAAGGAGTTGGTGTTTGCCAGCTTCGACCCGGCCGGAGCGTCGGTGATCGGGCTGCCTACCGAGCAGCTGGACTACCTGCTGTTGGGCCTACTGGCAGTGGTGGTCGTCTTGGCGCTCCAAGCGGTGGGCGTCGTTCTGGTCATCTCTATGCTGGTCACCCCCGCCGCGACGGCGCAGTTGATGGTCCGGAACTTCCCGCGGGCAATGGCCGCCGGATCGTTGCTCGGCGCAGTCTCAGCCATAACCGGGCTATACCTGTCGTTCTATTTCGACCTGCCTTCCGGACCCGCCATGGCCTTGGTCGCCACGGCGCTATTTCTGCTGGTTGCGGTCACCCGGAGCAAATACGTTGTCCAAGCGCTCCGAGCGCTGCAGAGGCAGGATCCAGGCAGTCTTCCGGCCCGCTAACCCGGCCCGTTGACCCCATCGATTGCCCAGTCCGCCCGCCGGCGTTATCCTCTTTCCCGAACGTCTTCTAGGGAGGTCACGATTTAATGTACGACTTGGATGGGAAGATTGCCCTGGTCACCGGCGCCGGCGGACGCAACGGAATCGGGCGGGCCATCGCGACCAGACTGGCCGGGGAGGGGGCCGACGTTGTGGTTACCGACATTCGGGCCAGCTTGGACGCGATCCGCGCCGAAGACCGCGAGGAAGGCTGGCAGGGCTTGCCCAGCGTGGTGGAAGAGATAGAGGCGATGGGCCGCAACTCCCTGGGCCTCTATTCTGATGTTTCCGACGCCGCCGAAGTGGACGGCATGGTGGCCCAAACCCTGGACCGCTTCGGCCGAATCGACATTCTGGTTAACAATGCTGGCTCGAGACCGGGGAAAGACCGGGTGCTGGTGGTCGATCTCGAAGAGGAGGCGTTCGACGAGGTGATGCGGGTCAACGTGCGCGGCCCCTACCTGTGCTCGCGGGCGGTGTCCCGGCACATGGCTTCACGGCCCGGGCGAGGTAAGATCATCAACATCTCTTCGGGGGCCGGCAAGCGAGGCATCGCCCGTTACGCCGCCTATTGCGCCTCCAAGTTCGCCGTCATCGGCTTCACCCAAGCCTTGGCCCAAGAGATGGCCCAGCACGAGGTGAACGTAAACGCCATCTGCCCCGGTCTGGTAGATACGGAGCGGGTGGACTTCATCGCCGCCGCCTTGGCGCCTGCGGGCGAGTCCAGCGAAGAGTACCGGGCGGGCATGGTCGCCGACCGGGCGGTGCGGGTGCCGATGGGCCGGATCGCTCAGGGCGACGACATTGCCCGGATGGCCGCTTTCCTCGCGTCTTCCGAATCGGACTACGTGACCGGACTGTCCATCAGCGTCTCGGGAGGCTCGGAGATGAGCTAGAGCGTCGGGGACGACTCCGGCCTAGCTGGGCGTACCGGCGGCTTGGCCAAGAACATCAGAGCGGCGGAAACCAGGTAGGCTGCGATCATCGACAGGTAGAGGTCAGTATAGTTCCCGGTAGCATCACGCAGGGTGGCGGCCAGGGTTGGCCCGAGCCCTAGGGCCGCCGTCTGGAACGGGGCAAATGCGCCGAGGATCGCCCCGTATGAAGCCCGGCCATAGTAGTTGGCCAGCACCATGTTTTCGAGCGTTCCCACCGCGCCCGAGAAGACACCCCAGATCAGGGCAAAGCCGATGGCGCCAAGTATCGAGCCGCCCAACGAATTCATAATCCAAGGCAGATTGACCAAGTAGAGCAACATGCCAGCGGTGCCCACCAGGGTCACCATGACGCAGCGCCGCGGGGTGATGACGTCGGACAGCCAGCCCCACCAGACGTTGGCCAAGGACAGGACTGTTCCCAGGCTAAGCACCACCGTCGCCGAGCCGACGCCGAGACCGACGTCCTCCACCAAGTAGGGCACCAGACTGAATCCGGTACTGCTGGCGGCCAGTGTCGCCAGAATCGCCGTGGCCACCACCAGCCAGTAACTCCGGGAGCGGAGGGCCTCTCCGGCGGTCCAACTCTCTTCTTGGGCTGCAGTCCGGGCCCTGGCTGCGGCGGTCGTCCCCACTGAAGGGGCCCCGTCGGGTTCCAAGCCCAGGTCCTCGGGGCGGCGACGCATGAACAAGATCACCGGCACGATCAAGAGCAGGCTGAATATGCCCAGGTAGCGGTAGGCGGCCCGCCAGTCCTGTTGGGCCGCGACCAGCGAGATAATCTGGATGTTGACCGCGCCAGCCATCGGGCGGAAGGTGGACACGATGGCCAAGGCCAGGTTTCGTCGTCGCCGAAAAAAGTTGACCGTTGCGGTGCGCGGCACCAGCCCGATCAGCGCCACCTGGCTCACCGAGCGGGCCAAGACGTAGCTAACGTAGAACTGCCACACCGAGGTCACGCCGGACAACCACAGGAAGCAGACGCCGGTTATAGCCAGCCCGACCGGCATCATCCATCGGGGCCCATAGCGGTCGGCCATTCGGCCCACCAAGAGAGCCAGAATGCCGGAGACCCAAGTGCCCGCCGACGCGGCTAATGACAACGTGCTCTTGGCCCAGCCAGTGTCGTCGATTATGTAGACTTGGACCCCGCCCAAAACCACCTGGGTGACCCCGCTGCCAGCAAAGGTAGTCAGCGAGGCGAACCCCAGGACCAGCCAGCCATAATAAAAGGGCAGCCCGGCCAGTTTCGAGTCGATAGAATTGGACAGTGACTTTAGAGACATAGGTTGCAATCAGCGACTTGCATTCTCTATGCTCATTCTATAATTCTCAATCCCTATGAAATCTCTGGCAAATAATTCTGGAATCGAATGTTAGACCGAGACCAAGTCGAACACATTGCCCGGCTGGCCCGGATCGCACTTACCGAGGACGAGATCGCCGTGTTAGGCAGGCAGCTCTCTGACATATTGGAGCAATTCGAGGTCCTGAGCGAACTGGATACCGCCGGAGTCGAACCCACTGGCCACGCCGGGGAAATCCGCGCTGTTATGCGCGACGACGAAGCCGAGGACTCGCTGCCTCCGGAGGACGTGCTGAGCAACGCGCCGCACCGGGACGGCGAATTTTTCCGGGTCCGCGCCGTGCTGGACGAGTAGGGGCGATGAGCGCACTCAATTGGCTATCATTGCGCGAGGCGCGTGACGCTCTGGCCGGACGGGAGGTCAGTTCGGTGGAGTTGACCGGCGCCTGTTTGGAGCGCATAGAGGCCGTAGAGGGCCAAGTACGCTCGTTCGTCAGCCGTACGCCGGAATTGGCCTTAGACCAAGCGCGGCGAGCCGACCAGCTGCTGGCCTCCGGCGCAGGCCAGGCGCTGACTGGCGTGCCGGTACAGATCAAAGACGTCTTGTGCACCCGGGGCGTGCCGACGACCTGCGCATCCCGGATGCTGGAAAACTACGTACCGGTTTACAACGCCACTGCCGTTGAAAGGCTGTTGGGCCAAGGCGCGGTGATGCTGGGCAAGGGGAACATGGACGAGTTCGCCATGGGCTCGTCTTGCGAGAACTCGGCCTTTCACCCGACCCACAACCCCTGGGACCTGAACCGCGTTCCCGGGGGCAGTAGCGGCGGGGCTGCCGCGTCGGTGGCAGCGGGAGAAACGGTCTTCTCCTTGGGCTCGGACACCGGAGGCAGCGTCCGCCAGCCAGCCGCGATGTGCGGCGTGACCGGGCTCAAACCCTCATACGGACTGGTTAGCCGCTACGGCCTCGTCGCCTACGCCTCGTCGTTGGACCAGGTCGGGCCGGTAGGCCGCAGCGTCGAAGACTGCGCCATCCTTCTGGAAGCTATCGCAGGCCACGATCCCAAGGACTCGACCTCGCTTCCCTCGGAGCACCATGACTTCACTGGCCGCTTGGGCGAGGGACTGGAAGGACTGCGGCTGGGCGTTCCCACCGAATACTTCGCGGAAGGCATGGAACCCGGAGTGCGCCAGGCTGTGGAGGAAGCGTTGGATATGCTGGAAGGGATGGGCGCGTCGGTCCAAGAAGTCTCGCTGCCGACAACCAAGTACGCCCTTGCCTGCTATTACATTATCGCGCCCTCGGAGTGTTCGGCTAACCTGGCCCGCTACGATGGCGTGAAATATGGCTATTCAGCCGACGAAGCCGACGATATATGGCAGGCCATGGAGAAAACCCGCCAACATGGCTTCGGCCCAGAAGTGACTCGCCGCATCATGCTGGGCACTTTCGCTCTGTCCACCGGCTATTACGACGCCTATTATCTGAAGGCGCAGCAAGCCCGGACCCTGATCCGCCAAGACTTTGCGCGGGTGTTCGAGACGGTCGACGCTCTGGTAACTCCCACCTCGCCGGTGGTGGCGTTCCCGCTGGGGGAGCGGACCGACGATCCGGTGCAGATGTACCAAGTCGACGTCTGCACACTGCCGGTCAACATAGCCGGGCTACCAGGGCTGTCGGTGCCCTGCGGATTCTCCCAAGGGTTGCCAGTGGGACTGCAGTTGATCGGTCCTCACCTGGCCGACGAGACATTGCTGCGCATCGGTCACGCCTACCAGCAGGAAACATCATGGCACCAAGCCAGGCCCCCGCTGTAGAGCTAACAGAAAAGCGCCCGGACCATGGTCCGGGCGCCTGCCTGGTTGAGACCGGAGGTTCGGCGCTTACGGGAAGCGTCGGCCAAATTCGCGTTCGATCTTGTAGTTCGCGTACTCCTCGGCCCAGCCCTGGAGCCGGTTGTAGAAGGACGGCTTGTTCTCAGCGCGCTCCTTCACGTCGTGCTCCCGCTCGATTCCGATGCTCCGCAGTGCTTGGTTGATATTGATGGTGACCATGGTGCCCTCCCTGGTATGTGTCTGCCTGCCGACCTTTTGTTGTTTACTATATCATCTGCAGGTGCTATATAAAGATTAGTATCAATATATTAGTTTGTCAAGTAGCTAATTTATAGTAAGTGTGTTAAGATGCCGTGAAAAATAACTCTGGCGGAGACGGAGACATGGACTGTCATGAGCCCTGCCCACGTTACGACAGAGCGATGGGCATTTTGGGTAAGAAGTGGACCGGCACGATACTGCGGTGCATGCTAGCCCAGCCGCGCCGGTTCAGCGACATAGCCAGCTACGTGAGCGGTCTAAGTGACCGGCTGCTATCACAGAGGCTACAGGAGCTCGAAGAAGCCGAGATCGTCGAGCGGAAAGTCTACGCCCAAAAACCGGTGGTGATCGAATATTCGCTGACCTCTAAGGGCGAGGCGCTGCGCGAAGTGGTCTCGGCGGTCCAGCAATGGGCCGACCGATGGGAAGCGCACTCCCTCGAAGAAGCCATAGCCAAGAAATCCCTCTGATCGCCCCCTGACGAGGTGCCCATGCAGCGCACGACGATTAAAGATATTCTCTCCCAGCAGGAGGCAACCGGCGAGGTCTTGGTCCAGGGTTGGGTCAAGACCCGCCGCTCCTCCAAATCGGTGTCCTTCGTGCAGATCAACGACGGCTCCACGTTGCGCGACCTGCAGGTGGTCTTCGACGACACCCACCCGGACTACGCCACCGCCAACGGTTTGACCACCGGTTGCAGCGTCAGCGTGGAGGGCAGCGTGGTCGAGTCGCCGGGTCAGGGCCAGAAGTATGAAATACAGGCCCGGTCCCTGCGGGTCATCGGCGAGGCCGACCCGGAGACCTATCCCCTGCAGAAGAAGCGCCACACGCCGGAGTTCCTTCGTGAGATCGCCCATCTGCGGCCCCGGACCAATACCTTCGGCGCGATGGCGCGTGTGCGGAGCGCGGTAGCCTACGCCATCCACTCGTTCTTCCAGGAGCGGTCGTTCCAGTACATCCAGACCCCGATCATCACCGCCAGCGACGCCGAGGGCGCGGGGTCGATGTTCCGAGTCACCACCCTGGACCTGGACAACCCACCCCGTCGCGAGGGCGCGGTAGACGCCGCGGAGGACTTTTTCGGGAGGCCAGCCTACCTCACCGTCAGCGGGCAGTTGGAGGCGGAGATCTTCGCGCTGGCCCTGTCAAATGTCTACACCTTTGGGCCCACCTTCCGGGCCGAAAACTCCAACACCTCCCGTCATTTGGCCGAGTTTTGGATGGTCGAGCCGGAGGTGGCCTTCTGCGAACTGGAGGGCCTTGCCGAGTTGGCCGAGGACTTCCTCAAGTACATCTTCGGGCACGTGCTAGAGAATTGCGCCGAGGACATGGCCTTTTTCAACCGTTGGTACGACGACACCGCCATCGCCACCTTGGAGGGCATAGCCAACTCCCGGTTCGAGCGGATGACCTACACCGAGGCGGTGGAGCTGCTCCAGAAGTCGGGCCAGTCCTTCGAGTTCCCGGTGAGCTGGGGTGTGGACCTGCAATCGGAGCACGAACGCTACCTGACCGAACAACACATTGGCCGGCCAGTAATCGTTACCGACTACCCCAAGGATATCAAGGCCTTCTACATGCGGCTCAACGAGGACGACCGCACCGTGCGCGCCATGGACGTACTGGTGCCGCGAATCGGGGAGATCATCGGCGGTAGCCAGCGAGAAGAGCGGCGGGAAGTGCTGGAGCGGCGCCTGGTGGAATCGGGACTACGCGCGGATGATTACTACTGGTATCTCGACCTGCGGAGCTACGGTACCGTGCCCCATGCCGGGTTCGGCTTGGGCTTCGAGCGGACCGTGCAGTTCATCACCGGCGTACCCAACATCCGCGACGTGATTCCCTTCCCCAGGACTCCCAAGAGCGCGGAGTTCTAGTTTGTCTTCCCACCGGGACCGCGAGGCCACCGCCTCGTCGATCGCGGACATTTGCGGCCCCGGTACCCCCATGATGGAGCGGGCGCTGGAGAGGTTGTCCGGTCTTTACGATCTGGTCGACTCGGCCCGCCCTGTGGTAGTCGCCCGCCAAGAGTGGGAGCGTTATCTGGCCAAATCCGCCCCCCGCGATTCGCCGGCCACGGAGACGTTTCTCGCGCACACCTACTTCGCCCTCCTTTGTCGCTTGGTCTCTGCTCTATCGTTGGGGGCGCTGCCAGCCCGGCCACGGCCGCAGGACCTGTGGGAGGTGGTGAGCGGCGACCACTTCGTGCGGGAAGAGATCAGCAACTTCCTTGGCGAAGACTTCTTCACTTGGCCCTTCTTTCAACTATCATTGGGCGGCCAGCCTCCGAAATACGAAGACCCCGCCCTCGCCATATTTCGGGAGTGGTATGACTCGTTGGTCGAGCTCGATTATTCCGGCGCGGCGGCGGGGCTCCTAGGTCAGATCTATCGAACGGGCAGGCGAACGGACAGGCCTGCCTCTGGACCGGCGGCCCAAGCAGACCGCTCGCTGTTCGAGCCGGACTGCGGGGACGGAGGTTCGCTGGCCGAAGGGGTGAGCCTGGCCGTGTCCGAAGGCCTCGCCGACGGGAGCCACCCCATCGATGTCTTGGTCGAAATTCCCAATTCCTTCATGGGCATGACCACCGACCCCCTGGCCATGACGGTAGCGCGAACCAACTACCTGCTAGCGCTTGGCGGTCTACTGCGCGGGCCCCATCCCCCGGTGCTGATACCGGTCTATCTGGCTGACGCCGCGGTTGTGCCACCCTGCCAATCGGGGACCGACGGCGGACCGGTGTACACGATCGCCGACGCGGGCGGGATTGCCCTCCCTGGACAGGTGGCCTGCGATCCACTCTACTTGGACTGGCTTTTGGACCGGCTGGGCAACTACCTGCGCGGAGCGGCGTTACGATTGCGGGCGCAGCGCGAGGAAGTTGCGGTACAGGAAGTGCTAAACGCCTACTACAACTACCTGGTGGCGCCCAAGGCGCGCACGCCCATTCCGGAGCCATTGACCCCGGCGGCCGCCGACGTGATGGTCGAGGCGGCACGGCAGCTAATACAAGAGTACATCCACGGAGCGGGGCACGTGCCAGTGTTCCTGACCAGGAACGCCCCGGCGCCATTGTTTGCTTCTTGGCGAGAGGCCGAAGCCGCCCAGTCTTAATTGACGCCGTTTCTGGGAGGTGAATATAATGGGGCGTCCCCCCGAGGCAGTCCGCCTCGATTGCTGGGACAGCGAGGAGTCGGAATGGCCACCCACGAAGTCATATTGCACCCAATATCCGTGGTCGAAGAGCTCAAGAAAAACAACATCACCCATGTGGTCTGGCTGCCCGACAGCGAGACCAATTTCATGTACCAACTGCTGACCAACGAGCCGACGCTCGACCTGGTGCCGGTCTGCCGCGAGGGTGAAACCATGGCCATCGCCGCCGGACTTTGGGTCGGCGGAAAGCGGCCGGTCGTGCTCATACAGAACACTGGAATCTTCGAGTCCGGGGACTCCATTCGCGGCTTGGGCTTGGACGTCAATCAGCCCCTGGTGATGCTGGTCGGGTACCGAGGCTGGACCCGGCACGGGATTACCAGCGACTCGGCGGCCCGTTTCATCGAGCATATCCTCCACGCTTGGGGCATCAATTACTATTTGATCGAGACCGACGAGGACGCCGACCGGATCAGCTACGCCATCGCAGAGGCCGAGCGCACCAACCGCCCGGTGGCAGTCCTCGTTGGCACCGAGTTCGGTTCTTAACCCTTCCTCAAGGACGAAACGATGATTAACAACGACGACGCGGTCAAGCTGATCGACAACAAGCGGGGCGACGCGGTCATCATAGCCACGATGAACGCCAACAACGTCCACTTTGGCCTGCCCAGCGTGACCACCGAAGAGCGACTGGACTTCCCCGTATCCGGAGCGATGGGCAAGGCTTCCTCGGTCGGACTCGGGTTGGCCCTAGCCCAACCCGACCGGAAGATATTGGTATTGGACGGGGACGGCAGCCTGCTCATGAACCTCGGTACCATGATCACCGTGGCCGACAAAGCGCCGACGAACCTTTGCCACGTCCTGTTCGACAACGGCGTCTATGCCGTTACTGGCGGACAACCGGTGCCCGGTTCCGGCAAGGCGGACTGGGAAGCGATGGGCAAGGCCGCCGGCTATGCGGCGACTTTCTCCTTCGACAACCTGGAAGACCTGACCAACGGCATAGACGAGGTGATGGCCGCTACGGGCCCCGTCTTCGTGCACCTAACCGTCAAGCCCGAGATCGAAAATACCCCGGTGCAATTCCGGCAACGCGCTAGCCGCAACATCCACGTGGCCATCGCCGAACTGCCCGAGGCCTTGGGCATCAGTTAGCCGTCTGCTGAAGGGACTGGGCAAGGGGCTGCTGACCCGGCTGATCGCCTATGCAGGCTTCCTGCTGGGCTTTTGGCTGCTATTCCAGGCTTTCGAGCGGTCCAACCTGGTGCTTGGAGTTTTGGGGGGCATATTGGTCCTGGTGGCCATGTACATGATGGTCGGCTTTCGAGGCAACAAATTCACATGACATCTCCCTCCGCTATCCCGTCCATCGAAGCGGCCCGTGCCGTCAGCTATCACCGCAACGATGCCCTGGTGGTGGCGACTTCGGCTGCGTTGCGCGACTGGGGGCAAGTCTCGGAACGACGGGACTTGGACATGGACCTGATGGACTGCATGGACCGGGCCCCGGCAGTGGGGCTGGGCCTCGCCTTGGCGCAACCCTCAGAGCGAGTGGTGGTCTTGGACTGCGACGCCACGTTGCGCACCAACCTCGGCGGTCTGGCTACGGTGGGAGAGTCGCAACCAGGGAATCTGGTCCACATCGTGTTCGATGACGTGTCCCGAAGCTCCACCGATGGACTGCCCATCAAGGAACTAGACCACCTTGACCTGCTCCAGATGGCCCGGAGCTCGGGCTACGACAAGACCTATAAGTTCGACCGCCTGGAAGAGCTGCTGATCGGGCTGGAGGAAGCCATGCACGAAGACGGGCCCGTCTTCGTGCTGGTGAGCGTCTACCGCGAGGGGGATGCGCCGGAGTTTCCGGAGCGGACGATGGCCCGAGGCTGGGCCGAGCTTCGGGAACGCTTGGCTAGCCGAGAGGTCTAATTCCCCGGAGTTAGTCGGATAGGGGCCGCACCACAATCTGCCGGGCAACGTTGTACCCCATGGATACCTGCCCCTTCTGGGTCGAAAGTTCCATTACGCCCAAGAACGGAGTGGCGTCGGCGACCGTGATGCGTTGATCAGGCACGATCCGGGCGTCGGCCAAGAACTCCAGCAATTGCGAGTCGTCCTCGGGGATCCGGTCTACCACGTAGGTCGCGCCAGTGACCGCGTTGTCCAAAGTCCGCGAATTGGGTGGCCGTTTGGGCTCGCCGGTCCCGGGTATCGGCCGGCCGAAGGGGGAGCGGCGAGGGTATTCCAAACGCTCGACCAGCTTCTCCAAAAACTGCTGCGAGATTGCGTGCTCCAAGCGGTGGGCCTCGTCGTGGGCTTGGTGCAACTCCATCCCCAGCAACTCCACCACCAGCCACTCGGCCATCCGGTGCCGCCGGGCGATGTCCTCGCCGCCCTCCATCCCCTGCTTGGTGAGGCGAATACGTTTGTCGGCGCCGATGTCGACCAATTGTTGGCGTTGCATCCGGCGCACCATGCCAGCGACCGAGGGGACCGAGGTGCCAAGGCCCTCCGCGGGCGGCAGACGTCGTAGCGAATCGGTAAGCTGGGTGATAGTGGGTACCTCGTCGTCTTCCCACAACCGGTATAAACACAGCAGATAGTTTTCGGCCCCCGCTGACAAGCGGTCCGGTTGCGCCTCCGATTCCCCGTTGCCCTGTTCGTCTTTCGCCTTACGCTTGGGTCTTGGCATCGTCAACTCATTCCACGGATTTTAGGCCACGGATTTTAGGCGAAACGAGCACCACGGCGCGCCGCCAACAAAACGAGTATACCAAAGTAGGGATTGGGTCCGAGGGAGTTGGAAGACGGGGAGAGGGTCAGTGCAGGTGGGCGCGTCCGTTCATCGAAGAGGATTCCAATCGGCCATCGACAAACGGCTGAGCGTGATGCCCGTCTCGCAACCGGAGCGTCACGGCAGAGCCGACGGGATAATCAGCGGTGTGGGGCAGCAAGCAACTGATCGCCGCGCCTGAGGGTAACCGGACCCGGTACACGTAGAAGGCGCCCCGGAATTCGCGGTCAATGATCGACGCCTCGCCATCGTTGTCAGGGATGCACTCGATGCAGTCGGGGCGCACCATTAGTTCTAGTTCTTGCCCGTGGTCAACTAGGGGAGCATGTGGCCACGATAGCTCGCCGATTTCCGTGGTCATACGCCCGGCGCTCCTCCGGACCGGAAGAAACTCGACCATGCCAACAAATTGGGCCACGAACTTCGTTTTTGGGGCGTGGAAGATCTCTTCGGGCGTTGCCACCTGCTCGATCCTTCCCTCGTTCATCACCGCCACAACGTCCCCGATTAAGAGAGCTTCCTCTTGATCGTGGGTCACGAAGACCGCAGTCACGTTGCTGGACCGGAGAATGGCCACCACGTCGCGGCGGACTTGGTCGCGCAGCTTCGGGTCCAAATTCGAGAAGGGTTCGTCCAGCAGCAGTATTTCCGGGCGGGGAGCCAGAGCCCGGCCCAAGGCCACCCGCTGTTGCTGGCCGCCGGATAGCTCGTGCGGCATTCGGTTGCGGAGGGTGGAGAGTCCGACCAAGTCTAGGACATCGTCAATGCGCTGCTGGCGCTCGGCATCCTTGCGGAGGCCGTAGCCGATGTTCTGTTCGACGGTGATGTGAGGGAACAGGGCTCCTTCTTGAAAGACCATCCCGACCCGGCGCTGCTCCGGAGGAACGACCTCGCCATTAGCGCATACAATCCGGTTTCCGATGGTTATCGCGCCACCGTTGGGGTGCTCGAAACCGGCGATCAAGCGGAGAGCAGTGGTCTTGCCGCAGCCGCTGGGTCCCAAGAGAGCCAGTATGTGGCCCCGCTCGATTGCCAGCTCAAGACCGTCCACCGCTGCCACGTCGCCGAAGCGCTTGGTCAGCCCGGAGCAGTTCAATGCAAGCTCTTTGCCAGCCTGCATTGCGTCGTTTGCTTCGTCGGCCAACCTGCCAAGATTCGTTATGGTAGGCACTACTGCCATTCGCCAAACGTCAACGCTATCCTTGCTGAGTTCGTTGTCGTGTTCCCTACCGAAGGCCCGCGTTACTAATTGCCACAATGGGGGCGAGTGCGGCCCAGTGTAGACGCCAGACAATGCGATGTCAATACATGAGTTTCCAGTGTCGAGGACCGCCGCCAAACAGTGTTGACAGGCCAGGGCCACCCTTGTATTATCCCAGGAATTCCTAATCGTGCATACTTATTCCTAGACTAAATAGGTACGATATAATTATGGAAAGTACACGGATTCGCTGGTTGAACGTCCTGGCTTCTCGCCTAATGCTCCGATGCGGCTTGGCGCTCTTGGCGGCGCTCTTCGGGCTCGTGTCCTGCGGCGGCGGGGACGGCACTCTCACGGTGTATTCCGGACGGTCGGAGTCGCTGGTCGGGCCTCTGATTCAGCAGTTCCAAGAGGAGACCGGGTTGGAAGTCGCGGTGAAATACGCCGGGACCCCGGAGTTGGCCGCGACCCTGTTGGAAGAAGGCGGGAACAGTCCGGCCGATGTTTTCTTCGCCCAAGACCCCGGCGGCCTCTCTGCAGTGGAGAGTCTCTTGATCAAGTTGCCCGATTCCATTATCTCCCAGGTCCCGGAATGGGCTAGCTCGCCCAACGGCAGATGGGTTGGTGTGTCGGGCCGGGCCCGGACCGTGGTGTACAACACCGACCGGTTGACTCCCAGTGACCTGCCCGACGACCTCGCCGGGTTCACCGCGCCGGAATGGAAGGGGCGTATAGGTTGGGCCCCGGCCAATGCCTCGTTCCAGACCATGGTCACGGCCATGCGGGCCGTCTGGGGTGACGCGGCCACCGTACAGTGGTTGGAAGGCATCCAGGCCAACGAGCCCAAAGTGTACCCCAAGAACACGCCCATCGTTGCCGCTGTCGGCTCCGGTGAAGTCGATGTTGGCTTTGTCAACCATTATTACCTGCACCGCTTCCTCGCGGAAGAGGGCGAGTCCTTTCAGGCGAGGAATTACCATCCAAGGGCGGGCGGGCCGGGGGCCATCGTGATGGTGGCTGGAGCTGGGATCCTCGACGGCAGCGAAAACCAGGACGCCGCCCGGAGTTTCGTGGAATTCCTTCTGTCGCCTGAGGGCCAGACGTACTTCGTTGGCAACACTTACGAGTACCCGTTGACCGCAGGCATCTCAGCCGGCGAGGGCGTCGTCCCCCTAGCGGAAATCAACAACCCCGACCTGTCTTCGGCAGACCTCTCGGACCTCGCCGGGTCGCAACAACTGATCAGGCAGGCAGGTCTGACTCCGTGAGGGACTGGTTCCCCATCCTTGGTCGCCTGCGGGCGGGCCGGGACGGGAAAGCGCCGCCACCGACGGTGATGCTTCTGCCCGCTCTCGTCGTCGGCGCCGCCCTTCTGCTGGCTCCAAGCTACCTGCTGGTTCGGGCTCTGGAAGGCGGGGGCGAGGGCCTTTGGGAACTGCTGTTCCGGGAACGGGTCGCGGCAATCTTGGGGCGAACGTTGTTGTTGGTGGTCACGGTGACGTTGGCATCCGCCGTGATAGCCCTGCCCTTGGCCTGGCTGACCGTGCGCACCGACCTTCCCTTCCGGCGCGTTTGGGCGGTATTGACTGCGCTCCCCTTGGTCGTCCCAAGCTACGTGGCCGGGTTCGTGGTGGTGGTGGTTTTGGGCCCCAAGGGGATGCTTCAAGACGCGCTGGAAGGGCCCTTCGGCGTTGAGCGACTGCCGGACATACACGGCCTGCCTGGAGCGATGCTCACTCTCAGCTTCCTGAGCTATCCTTACCTATTGCTGCCAGTGCGGGCGGCGTTGTTGCGTTTGGACCCGGCCTTGGAGGAGTCGGCGCGGGGTCTCGGATTGGGTCCGTGGCGCGCTTTCTTCCGTGTCGTCGTGCCATTGATGCAGCCTGCGATAGCCGGTGGCGCCCTCTTGGTTGGGCTCTATGCCCTGAGTGACTTCGGCGCGGTCTCTCTTCTTCGCTACGAGACGTTCACCTGGGCCATATTCACCCAATACGAGTCGGCCTTGGACCGCACTCTGGGAGCCGGCCTTTCTCTGGTGTTGATCGCACTAGCCTTGGGGTGGGTGGGCTTGGAGTTCCTGACCCGGGGACGGGCGCGCTATTACAGCAGTTCCTTTGCTGCCACCAGACCGGCCGAGACCGTGCGGTTGGGGCGATGGCGTTGGCCCGCACTGGGTCTGTGCGGCGGAGTCGTGGCAGTATCGCTGGGCCTGCCCCTGTCAATCCTCTGCTACTGGGTGGTGCGCGGCGTTTCAGCTGGCGAGCCGTTGGCGTTGGTTTGGGGTGCGAGCTGGAACTCGGTCTACGTATCGGCGCTGGCGGCTCTGGCCGCGGTGGTGGCCGCGATGCCCGTGGCGGCTCTGACGGTGCGGCATCCTGGGCTGCTAAGCGGGGCGTTGGAGCGGCTGGGCTACGTCGGGTTTGCCCTGCCCGGGATCACGGTCGCCTTGGCGTTGGTGTTCTTTGCCTCCAACTACGCTCTCCCGCTGTACCAAACGATTGGAATACTCATATTGGCCTACGTCGTGCTCTATCTGTCCCCTGCCCTGGGTGCGGTACGGACCTCGCTGTTGCAGATGACCCCGAGATTGGAGGAGGCAGCGCGCAGCTTGGGGCGCGCTCCCCTCGGCGCGTTTACCTCGGTCACTCTGCCGGCTGCCCGGCCCGGAATCGCGGCTGGAGCTGCGCTGGTATTCCTGCTGGTGATGAAGGAGCTTCCGGCCACGCTCATACTCAGTCCCATTGGGTTCACGACGCTGGCGACCTCGATCTGGTCGGCGGCCTCGGAAGCATTCTTTGCCAGGGCCGCGATGCCAGCCCTGCTGCTGGTGCTCTTCTCCGCCGGTCCCCTCGCCTTTCTCATGCTTCGCGAACGCCGGTAGGCTATAATCTACCGGACTCGACGCAACCGCGAGGAGGAGGGGAGTTGACGCAGCACAGCGGCCGCACAACGGTGGTCATGCCGGGGAAGCTCATCGACGGCGTCCACGATTCAGCGCGCGAGGCCATGGCCGTAGCCTTCCAACAGGGCGTGATTTCGTGGACCGGCCCCCGCGGTGAGGTGGAGTCCGCCATCGGAGATGCCGTCCACGAGGTGCTGGAGTACCCGGGAGCGACGCTGCTGCCGGGCTTGTTCGACTGCCACACTCACACCAACATGCCCGGAGACGGCCGCACTGGAGAGGAGGCCGACCGGGACTCCGACGAAATCCGGTTGCTGCGCTCCGCCCGCAACGTGGGCGATGCCCTCGCCACCGGTGTGACCACTCTGTGCGACTGCGGCTCTTGGAACCGCACCGCGTTCGCGCTCAAGGATGGGCTGGCCCAAAGCGTGGTGGATGGACCGTCCGTGCTCGTATCAGGTCCACCCTTGACCGTCACCGGCGGGCACCTTTGGTTCATGGGCGGCGAAGCTGACGGCCTGGATGCTGTTAGGAGTCAGGTGCGCAATTTGGTCAAGCAGGGCGCGGATTTCATCAAGATCGCGGCGTCCGGCGGCAGCACCCTCACCAGCGATCCCTTTCGCCCGTCTTACTCGATGGAAGAACTCTGCGCCATCGTGGAAGAGGCCCACAACCGCGACAAGCCCGTGTTGGCTCACTGCCGGTCGACCAAGGCCATCAACTATGCTTTGAACGCCGGGGTCGACGCTATCCTCCACTGCTTCTTCTACGACGAAGACGGCACATATCGCTACGACGAACCGACCGCCGACCGACTGGCCGAGGCCGGGGTCTGGTTGAACCCGACGATGCACTTGGGCCGGGCCTCTCGCGCCGCGTTGCTCCGGGCGCAAGCCGAGCGTCCCCTGACCCCCGAAGAACAGTTCAGGCTTGATCGCTCCAACCGGATGGGCGGTACGGTGATCGAGCAGTTCCGGCTGATGATCCAGGCCGGTGTAAAGCTGGTGGGCGGCTCCGACTGCGGATGGGGAAGTTATCCCTTCGGCGACTTCCAGGGTGAGGTGTTGGCGATGGCCGACGCCGGGCTTTCCTCGATGGAAGCGATTCGGGCGGGCACTCGAAACCCCGCCGCAGCTCTGCGGAAAGACCACCAGACGGGCACGATAGAGCCGGGCAAGAACGCCGATCTGCTGGTGGTTGACGGCGATCCGCTGCAGGACCTACAGGCGTTGCGTAGCGTGAATGCGATATTCAAAGAGGGCCGCAAAGTGATGACGGCCCGGCCGGTCGTGCCCACGGACCGTTAGCCGGATGCACCACTGGGAAGTCGGCGGCAGCATTCACATCGGCTGGCCGGACTACAACGTTCCGGAACGGGCCTACAAAATCGTCGAATTCGAGCAATACGGCCCGGTGCTGCGCGGGCGAGTGTCGGAAGGTGACAAGCAGGGTGGCTTCTTGGTGGTGTTCGGCTGCCCCGAGGTCGTGCTCGATATGCTGGCGGAAAAGGCCACCGAGAAACTGGGTTTCAAAGTGGTGGTTTCCGATTTGCGTTGCAGCATCGAAGGCTCAGTGCTGCACAGCTTCGACTACGAGTGGTACCCGACTCCCGAGTTCGCCCAACGCCCTTCGGCCTTGGCGAGAGCCATTCACGAATCGCTGGAACAGATGCGCCAAGCGGGCTAGGGGGCGTCCCTGTTCTAAATCTCCTATTGAAGGCTGACATGTTCCTCATGCGACTAGCGCTGTTCCTCGGGCTCCTCGTTATATCGCTAACCGCGGCCTTGGCGTGCGGGTCTTCGGCTGCGCCTGAGCCGACCGCCACGCCGGAAAACCAGTCGCAAGCCACCATATCAGCACCAGCCACCGAGCCCCCTACGGCTACCAAAGCACCCGCCGAAGACCCCCCGACAGAGGCCCCGGCCCAGGCAACGGAGCCGCCGACCTCAGCCCCGGCACCCGAGGCTACGACGGTGCCGCCGCCCGCATCCACCGGCCGGGAGACCGGAGACGTCGAGGGTATAACCTTCGTCATCGGCGAGGGCTCGAAGGCAACGTTTACGGTGAACGAGCAATTGGCTTCCCTGCCTCTGCCGAACGACGCGGTCGTTACAACGGAGTCCCTTACCGGCAGCGTCCACTTGGACGGCCGGGATTCGGTCATCGAAATCGACCTGCAAGACATGCACAGCGACAGCGACTGGCGCGATCAGTACATCCGAACGCGGATGTTCGGTGACCACCCGGCCGGGGTGCTCACCGTCCTAGGGTTGGACGGGCTGCCCGACGGCTTCACCGACGGCGACACGGTCACCGAGCAAATCGAGGGCGAACTGCAGATTCTGGGTATCGCGGCGCCTCTGACCTTCGACGTGGAGGCACGGGACGACGGCGACGTGGTCTACATCCTGGGCCGCACCAGTTTTACCTGGGACGAACTCCAAATCCCCAAGCCGACCGCCCGGTCGGTCGTGCGGTTGGACGACGAAGTCGCGGTCGAGGTGCTGCTAGCGGTACGACCTGGCTAGCTGTATCATTATCTCCGGCTAGATTACGACCGCCGCCCGCAAACAGCGGCAAATGGGAGGAGACGAACAATGAAACGAGTGACCATGAGCGATGTGGCCCGGACTCCGGCGGAGATGACCGGCGGACTGATGACCGGCACCCAGGTGTGGCGGCAGGCAATCCTCGACCCCGCCGACAGCAGCAACTTCAATTTCGCCATCGTCGCGTTCGACGCCGGTTCCCGCAACAAGTTCCACATACACTCCGGCGACCAGATCTTGGTCATCACCGAGGGCACCGGCAAGGTGGCCACCGATGACGAGGTGCTCGTCGTGAATCACGGCGACGTCGTGATCATTCCGGCGGGCGAGAACCATTGGCACGGCGCCCCGGACGACACCGCGATGGCCCACATCACCATCACCGTGAAGGGCAGCCAGACGGAGCAGACCGAGGCGTAATCCCCCGGCAGAGTTTTCGATCCGCTCAGGATGACGAGAGCCCCGGCACTATGCCGGGGCTCTCTTTTCGGCGACCAATCCGCCCCGGAATAACCTAGTCCAACTCCGCCGGGTTCGGTTCGGCGCGAGAGACGGCGGGAGCGGCCTTGCGGCGGGCTGACAACACGGCGCTGCGCCCGCCAGTGAACACCAGCACTGCGCCGAATAGAATTCCCTCAACGATCACGATACTTGCGCCCGAGGACACGTCCACGAAATAGCTCAAATAGATACCCAGGAAGCCACAGACACCGCCGAACGCCGCGGAAAGCAGCAACATGTTACGGAAGCTGTTGGTCAGCATCCGAGCCGAGACTGGCGGAATGACGGTGGCGCCCGCAATCAGCAACACCCCCAACACCTGCAGTGACACCACGATGGTCGCGGCCAAAACCAGCGAAAAGAAGGTCTCGACCCACCCGGTCGGGATCCCGTAAAACTGCGCTACGTCCCCGTCGAATGTGGTGAACAAGAAGAGCTTGTAAGCCGTGAACAAGACCACCGCCGCTACCGCAGTCACAACGGCCACGGCCGCTAGGTCACCCATGGTAACGCCAAGAATGTTACCGAACAGGGCGGCGTCGAAGTCTCGAGTGAAGCTCTTGAAACGGCTGATGATCACGATCCCGATGGCAAAGCTGACCGTGGTGATAACGCCAATGGCGGCGTCGTAGGCGATCTTGCGCTTTTTGGTGGTGAGAGTAATCAGCTGGGCGCAAAGGAAGCCCCATACCGTCGCGCCAATCAGGAAGTTGATCGACATGATGAAGCTGACCACCGCCCCGCCCAAAATCGCATGAGACAGGCCGTGGCCGATGTACGCCATCCTTTTCAGCACGATGTAAACACCGACGGCCCCGCACAGGGCGCCGACCAATACCGCGGCAGCCATGCCCCTGATGAAGAATTGGAACTCGAACGGCTCAAGCATGAGGGGCCTGGTGGGCGTGCCCATGTTCGTGTTCGTGCTCCGGGTCGCGATCGTGGTCCGGAGTGGCGTCGTCGGCCTGACCGTTGGCACGCGCGTAAGAATGCGGGCTCTCGGCCACGATGGTCATGCCTCCGTAATGGATGACCGGCATTTCCGCCCCGTAGGTGAGCTTTAGCATCTCTGAGGTTATCACCCTGGATGGCGGCCCCTCAGCCAGCACCCGGCCCGCCAGACAGACGATCCAGGGCAGGTGCACGGCCACGGCGTTGATTTCGTGGGTGGTGGTGATGATGGTCACACCCTGGTGATTCAGGTCGTGTAGCAGGTGCATCATGTCGTCCCGCGTCTTGATGTCGACGCCCGACGTCGGTTCGTCAAGCAGCAGGAGCGACGGATTGCTCACCAAGGCCCGGGCTAGGAAGGCCCGCTGCTGCTGACCGCCGGACAACTCTCGGATGTGGCGGTTGGCCAGCTGAAGGATACCCAGGTGCTCCATAATGTGGTCGGCGAGGTCCTTCTCTTCCTTCCGGAACCAGGGAAAGAGCCGGTTCTCCATGGTGCGGCCCATCATCACCACTTCCCGCACCGTAACCGGGAAGTTCCAGTCGATGGTCTCCAGTTGCGGCACGTATCCAACGCGAGGCCGCTTGCGGGAGGTCGAGACACCTTGCACCAGCACCTCGCCTTCGTAAATGTCGACCACACCTAATATGGAGCGCAATAAAGTAGTCTTGCCGGAGCCGCTGGGCCCCAACAGGCCCACGAAGTCCCCCCTCATAATTCGCAGGTTCACCCCGGTAAGCACCTGTTGTTTCTCGTAGCCAGCGCTCAGGTCGCGGATTTCGACCAGCGGCTCTCCGTGTACTCGCTCGTGGGGTAGTGGATGTAGCAATTAGTACCCTCGACCTCTCTCAGTGGTGATGGTGCTGGCGCCCTGAGCCCGGTGTGAACTCGTCCGGCGTGTGGGCCGCATGGCTGCCGTGTTCGTGTTGGTCGCGGTTTTCGTCATGGTGGTTGCCGTCACCTTCGTCTTGACGGCCTCCGTTAGCCGCTCCCACCAGCTGCGTGGCCACCAATTGGGAGTACAGACCGTGGTGTCCCAACAATTCTAGGTGGCTGCCCTGTTCCACGGCGTGACCGTGGTCCAGCACCACAATGCGGTCGGCGTCACGAATGGTGGATAGGCGGTGGGCGATAACCAGGGTGGTGCGCCCTTGCATCAGCCGTTCGAGGGCGTCCCGGACTTGGCGCTCGTTCACCGCGTCCAAATGCGAAGTCGCCTCGTCAAGAATCAAAACCGGGGCGTTCTTCAGCAGGGCACGGGCGATGGCCACCCGCTGCCGTTGCCCGCCCGACAACTGCATCCCTCGCTCCCCAACCATCGTGTCGTAGCCGTCGGGGAAGGCCGCTATAAAGTCGTGGGCGTTGGCCTGGCTGGCCGCGCCCTCTATCTCGGTATCGGAAGCCTCGGGCCGGCCCAAGCGTATGTTGTCCTTGATGGTCGCGTTGAATAGATAGGTATCCTGGGATACCAATGCAATCTGCCGCCGCAGGTCGTCCAGCTCAAATTCCCGTATGTCGTGGTCGCCGAGTTTGACACTGCCGCTCCCAGGGTCCCAGAAGCGCATCATCAGGTTGGCGCAGGTGGTCTTCCCAGCGCCCGACCGTCCCACCAAGGCAATGGTTTGACCAGGTTCCACGGTGAAGCTAACGTCGTCCAACGCCTGGGGTTCGCCGGGGCCGTAGGAAAACCCCACCTCTTCGAAGCTCACCGATGGGGCGCTGGTCGAAGGACCGTGATCGCCGTCGGGATAGTGGTCGTGGACACCAGGACCATCGGTCACCGGCACCGGTTCGTCGTGCACCACGAACAGACGGCGGGACGCGGCCAGGGTCTCCATCAGCTGCTTCATGGTGCGGGCGATGTCGGAGATCGGCCCGAAAGCCGCGACCGACAGAACAACCGCGAGGATTAGCTCGGGCCGGGAGATGCTGTCCTGGGTCATCAACCACACGCCAACGGTGAGCACAGATAGGCCGCCCAGGGCGGTCATGGCCTCGATGAACCCAATCTGAAAGGCCCTTTCCTTGAGGAACCGGAGCTGCAAGTGGGCGAACCGCCAACTGTTGTGGACCATCTCGGCGGTGCGGGCCCGGCCGCGTCCGAAGGCCGAAATCTCGCGCATCCCTTGAATGCTGTCCACCATGTGGGCGTGGACGTCGCCAAGTTGATTCCGCAGTTCCTCTCCCAACTGCTCGGAGCGCTTTTGGGCGAAGAACGGGCTAACAGCCACTGCCATCAAGAAGGGGGCCAGGACCAAGGCGGTGGGCCAAGCAATTATCGCCAGCGTTACCAGTACCGCAGCGGGGGCCAAGATGGCCACGAAAGCGGGTGTGATCGTATGGGCGAAGAAGAACTCCACAGTTTCCACGTCGCCGCCAACAATACTGACCAGGTCTCCGGAACGCCGTCGGACCAGGTAGGCCGGAGCCAGCGGGTCCAGCTTCTTGTAGATGTCGATCCGCATCTCGGCCAGCAGCCTGTAGGCCATGTCGTGAGCAACCCAAGACTCGGTCCAGACGAAGAATGCGGCCACCGGAGTAAGCACGCCGAGCAGAATAAGCAACAACGTGATGTCACCGCCAGTAATCACCGCGCCGACCAGTAAGGCGCTCACCACGCCGACGCCGATCACCGAGCCGTGGTGGAGCAGACCGAGCAGAAAGGTGAACCACAGTTCAAGCCACCAGGGGCGCACCAAGCCAAGCAGCCTCCCCCAGACTCCCAGTATGCCCAAGGGCCTCTGCAGCCCATCGGCGTGACGGTGGTGCGCTTGGGGTGCGGCGTCGTGATGGTGCCCGTGGCCGTCTCCTTGGTGAGCGGGTTGCGGGACGAAAGCGTCGACGGCCACCGCGGGCGCGTGGTGTTCGTGTCCGTGGCCGTCTCCTTGGTGAGCGGGTTGCGGGACGAAAGCGTCGACGGCCACCGCGGGCGCGTGGTGTTCGTGTCCGTGGCCGTCTCCTTGGTGAGCAGGTTGCGGGATGAACGCTTCCGCAGCCGGCGTCGGCGCGTGGTGTTCGTGTCCGTGGTGGCCGTCGGCGTGCCCGTCGTTTCGTTCTTGTTGTTGGGCCATCAGTTCGGCATAGATTCCGCCCGCTTGCACCAAATCTTGATGGTGTCCTGACTCGACGAGGCGGCCCTCGTCCAGCACCAAGATCCGGTCCGCGTTGACCACGCTGGACAGCCGATGGGCGATAATCAGCGTAGTGCGGCCTGCAATCAGCCGGTCCAAGCCCTCCTGGATCACGGCTTCGTTCTCAGCGTCCACGCTGGAAAGAGCTTCGTCCAGCACCAGAATGGGCGCGTCCTTAAGCAGTGCCCGGGCGATGGCAATTCGCTGCTTCTGGCCGCCCGAAAGCCGCACCGCCCGCTCGCCAACTATGGTGTCGTAACCGTGGTGCAGTCCATTGATGAACTCATGGGCATTCGCAGCCCGGGCCGCGTCTTCCAACTCTTCCTGGGTCGCGTTGGGGTTACCGAAGCGCAGATTGTCGGCAACGGTGCCGTGGAAAAGATACGTATCCTGGGTAACGACCGACATCTGCTCCCGCAGGGTTTCCAAAGGTATCTCCCGCACGTCTTTGCCACCGAGCATCACCTGCCCCTTTTGCGGGTCGAAGAAGCGCAGCAGCAACCAGACCAGGGTGGACTTGCCAGCCCCGCTTGGGCCCACCACCCCCAATTTCTCGCCTTCGCCCAGGGTGAACGAAACGTCATGCAGCGCCGGACGCTTGCCGCCACTGTAGGCGTGGGACACACTGCGGAAGGTTACCTCAGGCTTGAGGACACCAGTTCCACCAGCACTCGGGCCAGGGTCGCGCACCGCCGCCGGGGAATCCATGATGCCGAAGATGCCTTCCGCCGAAGACATGGCGATCATGCCCTCGTGGTAAAGCTGCACCAGTTCTCGCAGCGGCCGGAAAATCTCCACGCCTAGCATTAGTACGATCAAAAGAGGGCGCAACTCCAACTCGCCGTGACTCACCCGTATCGCGCCCCACGCCAAAGCCACCGCCGCGCCGCCGGTGATCCCCAAGATGGTCATAGCGCCGGTGGCGCTATTGGCGGCCAGGACCCCCATGGTAGTCCGAAACAGCTCGTGGGCCCGGCTGGCCAATACTTCGCCCCGGGCCCGGCTCTGCCCAAAGGCTTTAAGGGTGGCCAGCCCCTGTACCGCATCCAAGAATTCGGCCCCCAACGCACCGTAGGCGTCCCGCCGGGCCATGCTGCGGTCGCGGGTCCAGCGGTGGAACAGGTTGGGGATAATCAGCGTCAGCAACGCGAACACCAAGAACACGATGCCGGTGCGGAAGTCGATCAAGGCCATGAATAAGAAGATGACCACCGGGGCCAAGGCCGCCACAATCATCTGCGGCAAGTAGCGCCCAAAGAACGCTTCCAAGCGTTCTACACCCTCGGCCAGCGACATCAGGGCGTCGCCGGTACGAGCCTGGTCGAAATAGCCGGGCCCAAGGTCGAGAGAGTGCTCGTATAGCCGCTCCCGCAACTTCACCTTGACCAGGCTCGCCGAGTGGTGGCTGATCACTTCCTGTAGGTATTGCAACACAGCCCGGGCCACGATCAGACCGGCCATGATCACCAGCGGCCAGGTCAACGCGGAGAACGCGGCGCCGTAATGCACCACCTCCACGATGATCACGGCGGCCACGGCCAGCCGGGCCACTCCGGCGGCCACGGCCAGCATGCCGATTAGGGCGGCGAAAATGATTCGCCACCGAATGTCCTGGGCCAGGGACAGAAGGCGTGGATGAAGATACATTTGCTAGCCTCGCCTATTGAGGATAAACTGCACCGGTTTCACCGTCGAACACTTGGGAAACGTCGAACCCGTCCAAGGCCGAAGCGTCTCCACCCAAGGCTGAAATCATCGTCCTCAGGTTGGAGACCGCCAAGCCCAAGTAGCTGTGCGTCGGGTCTCCGGGGGCGCCGGGGAGGTCGTCGTCTCTGAGTTCGTCGACGTAGGCCGCGCCGGACTCATCGGCGATGGTCTCCAGCACGTCGCTGGAGAAGACTTCGGAGCCGAACACGGCCGTCAATCCTTCGGATTCGATCTGCCGTACCAGCTCCGCGACCTCACGGACCGAGGGCTCCGAGAAGTCTGAAGGCTGGACCGCACCGATGACGGTCATGCCGTAGCGGTCGGCGAAATAGGCCCACGAATCATGGTAGGTTAGCAGCTTGCGTTTGTCCGCTGGTATGCTGGCCACCATGGTCCGGATAGCTTGGTCCAGGGCTACGACCCGCGCCTCGAATGCTTCATAGTTGACGCTGTAATATAGAGCGTTGTCCGGGTCGCGGTCCCCGAGACCATCCCGCACTATCTCGGCATAGCGGAGCGCCAATATTGGGTCGGGCCAGAGATGAGGGTTAGGATGTCCACGCTCTTGCGGGAATGAGAAGTCGAACCGCCAATCCTCGTGGCTGATGGCTTGGTCACCCAGGGCAACAATCGATGCGCCAGGTTTCTGATTAGCGCGTGCCATTTCCAGGGTAGGCTCCTCCAAAAAAAGGCCGTTCACAAATACCACGTCGGCATCGGCCAACAGCGCAGCGACTGACGGGGCCGGCTCGAACGTGTGGGAGTTCACGCCCTCGGGAACCAGTCCCCGCAGATCGATGCGGTTGCCTCCGATGCTTTCTACGATGCTGGTTATAGGGGACACCGTCGTTACCACCTTTAGTCTCTTGGCTGATGGTCCCGCCGTTGAAGCGGTGGCCGTCGGTTCCGCTTCGCCCTGGCAGGCCAGGATAAACGCCAGCATGACCGTGATCACTGCGACAATAGCCCTAGCCATGCGAGTTATTCAGGCTCTCTCCATTCGGGGTGGATGATCGCGGCCCGGTCAGGCGGAGCATTTCGCGCATTGACCTTCGATGGTGAGATTCTCCAAGTCGGGGGTGAATCCGAATTCCCGCTCCAGCCGACGACTGAACTCGGCCAAGTAGTCTCGGCTCAGTGACTGCACCGCGTCGCAATTCGAGCAGACCATGTGGTGGTGGTGGTTGTGCTGGTCGGTCAACTCGAAGTGCAGCTTATTGCCGATCACCACTTCGGTGACCACGCCCAGGCGCTTGAGTAGTTGCAAGATCCGATACACTGTGGCCAAATCAAGGTAGGGGTGCTTGGCCTTGGCCAGATTCCATACCTCGTCGGCCCCGACGTGGGCCTCGCGGTGGGCGACTATCTCCAGCACCGAGAGGCGTTGCGGAGTCATTCGATAACCCTGGGCCCGAAGCTGGTCTACCGCAGACTGATGGCCAGACATCCCCTCACCGAAACGAGTTGTTATTGCAACCGTTTGCCAATACGGATTCTAGCAGCATGCCCGGCGGTGTCAATCGCCGGGGTTAGAGGAAACGCACACTCTAAACCGGCAATACCGGTTCCGGTCCACCTTCGGGCAGGTCTATCTGAAAGGAATTGGCATTGTAGGCCAACAGGGTGTAGTAGCCTATCATGGTCGACAACTCAGTGAGCCAACGAGGACCGAACTGGTCGATCGCCATCCGGTAGGTTTCCTCGCTCACCTGGTGGCGGTCGAACAAATTCTTGGAGCTTGTGGGCGGTGACCTCGCGGAAATAGCCCACCAAGTAGTTGGCCCGCCTCCGCATTTCGGGACTGTAGACCATGACCGAGCCCGGTCCTGACTCCACGACCCCGCCACTGCCGGCGGTCTCGTGATCGAACGCCTCTAGGAATTGCTGCAGGGCCTACTCTCGCGTCAAGACTGGTACGCGCGCCATATCACACACCTCGGTTCGCACGTCAATGTAGTGGCCGCCATTATAGCGCGGTGCATCCGCCGCAAGGGTCGCCCGCGACTTCGTCGGCTAGTGAGCGGTGCGGATTATGCTGTACATGTGGCGATAAAGCTTGGTGGCTTCCTTGGCCAGCAGCCAGAGCCCGCCGCCGCTGTCAGGCCGCACGTGCTCAAAGGCTAAGACCTCGGTGTAGCGAATGTCACCCCGGGCTTTTAGAGACTCGGCCAACCGCCGTGATTCTACAACCGGCACCAAGCGGTCGTTACGGTCGTGGAGCACCAGAAGGCGGGCCCGAAGGCCGTCAACGTGGTTCGACGGCGAAATCTCGGCCAAGTCGGACCGGAACGACCCGGGTAACATCATAAATAGGCGTTCGGCTTCCTCCGGTGTCGTTCCTTCCAACAGTGCCCGCACCACCATGGCTTCGTCGGACAGGCCAGAGGTCTCGTCCAGAGAGAGGGGTTGGCCAACGACGTAAGCGCGGGTAAGCAGGGCCGCCTCGCCGGTATCTTCCAGAGTCTCAATCAATTCGTTGGCGAACACGCGCCGGGTAAGCCGGTCCGGTTCCCACGGCGATCGCTGCCCTTGGTAAACGCTGGAGCGGGACACCACTTGCAGCATGAGCTCTTGGGCGTCGAAGTAGGGGCCGAAAGCGTTTACGAACCTGACCCGTTCGTTGATCCTGGCGTCGGATGCCGCAACCAAGGCGAACGACGCCCCGACGCAAAAGCCGCCCATGCCCACTCTTTCTTGGTCCACGTATTCCTGCCCGGACAGGTACTCGAAGGCCCACACCAGGTTCTCCTGCTCCCGGGCGTCGATATTGTGACGCAAGGTCATGGTCGGCGAGCGGTGAAACATCGTTACCATTCCTGCCCGTGCCAAAGCGTTGCCCAAATTCACCACGTCCTCGTCGTCGCGTCCCGCAGCGTTAGCTCCGAGGGACAACAGCACCCCCGCGCGAGCCCTCCCGTCGGGTACCCGGTAAACGTCGCCCACGCCTTCCCCAACAGCCTGCTGAAACCGCACTTCCTCCCGGACCGGGCTGCTGGTGAACCAAGACTGGAGCTTGAAGGGCAGGTCCAACACCTGCAGCACGAACAGGGCAGTGTGGAAAGTGGTCCGGCCTTGGGGAGTGACCGCGAAGAAGAGTGTCAGCAATGAGACGATCACCACAACGGCGACGAACAGCCGCCGGACACACCTCCCCAAAAACACCTTCACGTCCGCGCTTCTCCGTTGCGCTTGCGCGTTATACCCGCACCGCCGAGATCATCACAGCGCAGATGATTCTGGTGGCGGCCATGGCCAGGAAGACGATCGGCCACGGGCTGCCCGTCATGTCCAGCACCACGCTGAACACGATGGCCTGCGCACCGGCGTAGGCATAGCCGTGGGCGTCGAGCAGCCCCGACGACGTGGCCGACATGCGTCGGCCCGCGATGTCGACGGCCACCGTGGACATCGGGGAGAGGCCCATGGCAAGGCCGCCGATCAGCAGCAGAATTGCGCCGATGACCAAGTCCACCGGGGGGGCCAAGGCAATGCCCACCAACACTATCGCGCTGACCAAGCAGGAAAAGATGACCATTGGCCTGCGCTCGGCGTTCAGGAACCGGTCGGAGATGATCCCCGAGACTGGAGGCGCGATCAGGTACCCCAGCGGCAGCAACACCGTAAGGAATACGGTGGACTCGATGGACAGGCCACCCTGCTCGAAGTAGTAGAGGGGCACCCAGGTGGTCAGCCCGTAGCGGACCACGTTTTCGAGTCCCTTGACGTGACTGGCCAGCAGGAACCTCGGGTTGCCGAGTAGCTCCTTGTAGGGCCCCAGGCCCTTCAAACGCTCCGGGTCCACTGCCTCCGGAACCGCCGAGATTGCGTCCTCTTCCACATATTCCGGCAAGCCTGCATCGGAGGGCCGGTCCTTGGCCAGCAGATAAAGCGCGATGCCCAGCACCACGATGATCAGCGGTGGGTAACGAAACGCCGCCCGCCAGCCGAACTCGGCGCCAACGGTGCCGGAGACCCACCACATAACCAACATTGCGCCGCCCGCCGAGGTGCCAACGATTCCCATCGCTAGGCCCCGTCGCGAGCGGGGCCACCACTGGGAGATCATGCTGATTCCGGGAGCCCAGCAGGCGGCGTTGACGAAGCCAGCGATGCCCCAAGGGATGGCCATCGTGAGGGCCGAGGTCGCGAAGCTAGTGACCACGTTGAACACAGCGGTCAGAATGGCCCCGATCATCACGAAAAGGCGCAACCCGTATCGCTCGGCAAGGCGGCCATGGACCAAGTCGCCCAGCCCGAAGCCCCACAGGAGCATGGCGTTGATGACGCCCAACTCCAGGTTGCTCAGGGCCAAGTCTTCTTTGACCAAGGGCGTTACCGGCCAGAAGTTAAAGCGCCCCAAGTATAGGAATAGATAAAATCCGCAGAACGCCAGAAGCACCCGCCACTTGATGACATGGAAGGCGCGCGGAAGCTCCGAATAGGGTACTGGCCTGGCGCTGCTCACTTAACCCCGGTGGGGAGGCCGGCGGAACGCGGCATGCCGTATTAGCCGGTGGGGATGGCGGACCGAGCGATCTCCCACAGCTCCTCGCTGGGAGCCTCGATGTCGATGGGGTCACCGTGGGGCTGGGGGACGGGGAAGCCGGTCTTGCAATACAGCTCGATCCGGTTCCCCTCGGGATCGAAGAAGTACATGCCGAAGGCGTTGCCGTGGCTGACGATGCGATCGATCTGGACGTCTTCGGCCTTCAGTCGCTGGTGGTATTCCTTCAGGTCCTCGAGATCGGGAACTATGAACGAAATCTGCTGGATGACTTTATCACCATCGTTGGTGATGCGGCCCTTCATCAGCACGAACTCGTGGTGTTCCCGGTCCGGGTCGGAACTCAGGAAGGTCATTCCGCGGCCGTCGAGGTCCTCGTCGGCGATTTCCAAGCCGATGACCCGGGTGTAAAAGTCGCGCTGCTTCATAATGTCTTCCGCGTAGATGCCAACGTGGCCCAATGCTTCCACTCGCGCCATGGTCCTGCTCCTAATCTGGAATGAGTTATCGGCGATTATACATTACCGGGCTCTGTGGTCAGACGGCGATCGCCGGCTTTTTGCGCCGGGACTTGGACTGGGCATCGGCCAGGTTGACGGCCAACCGGGCCAGTGTGCGGACCGGGACCCCCGTCGCCCCCTTTATCAGGTGGCCAGCGGCCTTCTCCGAGGTCGAGGTGCCAGCGATGTCCAGGTGTACCCAGGCCGCGCCATCGACGAATTCGCGCAGCAGGAAGGCGGCGCTGATGGAACCGGCTTGACGGCCGCCGCTATTCTTCATGTCGGCCACATCGCTGCTGATCAGCTCTTTATACTCCTCGAACATCGGCAATTCCCAGAACTTCTCGCCAGTCTGTTCGCCCGCTTTGATTACTCCGTTGATCAGCCCCGCATCGTTACCCATGACGCCGGTGGCGGCCTTGCCCAGGGTGGTGACCATCGCCCCGGTGAGGGTTGCGATGTCGACCAGCCGCGTTATGCCCCGTTCCCTGGCGTAACACAGTGCGTCGGCAAGGACCAAGCGCCCCTCGGCGTCGGTATTAATCACCTCGATGGTCTTGCCGTTCATCGCCGTGACCACGTCGCCGGGCCGTTGGGCCCTCCCGCCGGGCATGTTCTCGGTAGCAGCGATGATGCCAGTGACGTTGATCTTGGGCTTGAGAGCCCCGATGATCCGCATAGCGGCGATTACGGACGCGCCGCCCGCCATGTCGCCCTTCATCGATTCCATCCCACCGGCCGGTTTTAACGAAATCCCGCCAGTGTCGAAAGTAATGCCCTTGCCAATCAGGCCCAGGTTGTTGGACGAATTGTCCGGGTCGCCCGAGTAGTGCATCACGATGAGCTTCGCCGGTTCTTCGGAGCCTTGAGCCACGCCCATGAAGGCGCCCATGCCCATTTCCCGCATCTCCGGGTTGTCCAGCACGTGAAACTCCAAGCCCTGCTCCTCGGCCACCTGGCGGGCTGCCTCGGCCATGGAGGTGGGAGTCATCACGTTGGCCGGTTCGTTAACCAGGTTGCGGGCCAACAGCGCCGCTTCCGCCATGGTTTCCCCGTCGGCGACGCCGTCCTTGAGCGCCTTGACGCTGGCGGCGTCTTGTTCGGCGATGGTCAACTCGGCAAACTCCTTGGACTCGTCCCCGTTCCCCGATTGGTAGCGGCCGAACCGGTAGAGTCCGAGCACCGCGCCCTCGGCGATGGCCCGGCCGGATTCCTCGGGAGGCAAGCCGCCTGGACCGACGCCGTGGGCGATGGTGACAGCCTTCGTGATCCCACGCTGCCGCAGATAGCGGGCCACGCCGCCCGTCACGCGGCGAACGACCTGAGTGTCGAACTTGCTCTTATCGCCGAGACCGAGCACGACCACCCGTGCCGGGGCGATCTTGCCCATCGTATGCAGAAGGGTGGTTTCACCTTCCCGGCCCTTGATCTCTCCGTCTTTGATCAATTGGGTTATTGCGCCACCCAAAGCTTGGTCCACCGCGCCAGTCGCGCCGCCGGGTTTCTTGACACCCTTGAACAGGTTGACCACCAAGGCCGGGGTGGCGGTGGTCGTAATATCGGCGGCTTTAACTGCGATTTTCATTGTTCTGTGCCCTCGATGATCGAGCTAATGCGGCCCAGTTTACCACTTCCCGCAGGGCTGGCCCGATGTCCTGACTGGTATCCACCGCGAAATGCTCCCCAGACACCGGTTCCCAGTGAGGAGCCATCCGGCAATACACTCGCCAATCGGCGTCGGAGTTGGTGTTTCCGTCCTGTCCGTCGGCTCGGGCCAGGAGGCGTTGGCGTATGGTCTCCCGGGGCGCTGAGATCACTGCCACCACCACCGGCGCATCTGCCTTGGCCGCAATCTCATAGAGGGGTCCGCGGGACCGGACGGTGAGGTTCGTGGCATCGACCAGCACGGGATACCCTTCGTCCAAAAACCGTTCGATCAGCAGGTGGCATGCTTGGAACAGCCTCTGGTGCTCCCCCGGCGTGTATTTGGGGCTCACGACCAACAGCTTGCGCATTTGGTCGGACTCCAACACCAGAAATGGAGTGAGGGCGTTCAATTCGCGAGTGAAGTGGGTTTTCCCGCTACCGGGGAGCCCGGCCAATACCAGAAGCATGGCCCCGTTGGCCGTCACACCGGAGGACATGGCGCCTTGGAGTAAAACGGCGCGAAGCGCGGCGCAGTCCTGCTCAAGGGTGGGGCTTCGGGGTCCATCTGCCGCATCTCGCAAGGTTAGCCTCATTCCCTGTGGGACGTGATGCAGGCAGGTCGGCTACGGTGATGGTTAGGTGGTATTCGAAGTCCAGCGGCCGTTGTCGTCACCCGGTTCCACACTCAAAGGCCGCTGCCAACGCTGGGCCCATTGGGACTCCAAGACCGCCGGACTAAGCAGGAACGCCAAGGAGGCGACGATCATCATCATGACGGCCAAGAAGCCGAAATCCACCGGCAGGGACAGTGCGCTCACGATGATCAGAATGAACGTAGTCAGCGCCAGCAGACCGATACGGAGCATGCGCGGCCCCACCTTGAGGAATACTGCCGTAGTCACTGCCAAAGCCAGGAATATAAAGGCGCGGGCCGTATCCGATTGTTGCATCCGTTCAGCGTGGTCGGCCCAAAGGCCGCCTTGCCAGTTTAGGAACAACACCCACGAGGTGAGGAACGGGAATGGCAGCGCGGTCAGGGAGACCAAGAGCCAGTCCCGGCGGGCAATCTTGGACACCACATTGAACACAATCCACATCGAAATCGGCACGTAACCGATGAGCAAGAAGAACAAAACCGTGTTGAAGGGCAAGTGCCCGGTTGTAACTAGCGTCCAAGCGCCATAGCCGAGGGCAATCAGCGACAGGAGCCAGGACAACGCCGGGGCGGCCAGAGTATAGCCCATCCAGGTGTAGGACCATTTACTTGGATGACCGGCCCGCCAGTTTCGCCAAGTAACCAGCGCTATCCCCAGCAAAAGCAGCGTCACCAAGAAGTAATGGCTCCAAAGATGCAGCGCGAATAACGCAGCCAACAAGAAGTGGGGCACCACTGCGAGGGCCACGTCCCGCCACACGCCAGGGCTGTGGATGGCGTACATCCGGCTCGCCACCGCGTCCGGCCGCCCCATGCCTTCGACCGCCCGGGCCCGCGCAGTCTCCGGGTCGGCGCCCTGAGCCTGCAACTCCGCGGCCTTCTCTTCGAGGTGAGCCCTCAATTCCAAGAGAATATCGTGTTCCTCGCTTGGATCGAGGTGGAGCCGTTTGGCCAACGAGTTCAGGTATGTTGTGTCGTCACTAGCCATCGCAACCCGGCCCTGGGGCCAGTTATTGCACCTCGGGCAACATTACGGAGTCCATCGCCTGGCTGAACCGCCGCCATTCGCTGAGACGGTCGATCAGCGCCCCACGGCCCCGATCGGTGATTACGTAATAGCGCCGCCGCACACTGTTAGGGTTCTCCTCCCAACGCCCTTCAATGAGCTTGGCCCGCTCCAAACGATGCAACGCGGGGTAAAGCGTGCCTTCCTTGAAAGCAAAGTAGCCGCTGCTCCGCTTCTCGACTTCCTTGACGATCTGATAGCCGTACATCGGCTCACCCTGCAACAATGCCAGAAGCAGCGTGTCGGTGTTTCCTTTCAGTAGCTCTTGTTGATGCATGTGCCCTTAGGTATCCCTTGGAATTGGGCCACAGTGTAGGCGGCCAACCCTGGAGGGTCAACCCCGCGAACCGGGCCCTAGAGCGCCCCCCCGATAGCCTGACGAATCACAATCAATATGATGATCACCACCATCGGGCTGAAGTCCAATCCGCCAAACGACGGAAGGACTCGCCTGATCGGTCCGAGCAAGGGTTCCGTGATCTGCACCACCAAGTTGTTGAGAGTGACCAGCAATGGATGCGGCCTAGGGCCAACAAATGGGACGATGAACGACAGGATCGCCCGGGCGAATATCGCCACCGTCACGGCGAGGAGAATGCCTTCAACTAGCTGAGCCAAAGCCGGGACTGGTTACCCTTGGCCGAGTTGGACCGACTTTTGGTAGGCTGCGTTCACGGCGGCTACGACCGCGGCGGGTACTCCCTCCTGCTCCAACACGCGCAATGCCTCGGCCGTGGTGCCCGCCGGAGAGACCACCATGTCTTTGAGATCGGCCGGATGACGCCCCGTCTCCATCACCAGTTGGGTGCTTCCTAACACAGTTTGCAGGGCCAGGGTCCTAGCCATCTCTCGGGGGAGCCCGACGTAGACGCCGGCATCGATCAACGCCTCTATGAAGAGGAACACGTAGGCTGGGCCGCTGGCGCTTAGGGCAGTGGCCATGTCCATATACTTTTCGTCGTCGACGTAGATCTCTAGGCCGACGCTGGCTAATACCGACCGGGCCATCTCCCGGTTGGGCTCCGCCACGCCGGACGAGCAGGTCCAAAGCGACATGCCGCTGCCGATCTGGGCCGGGGTGTTGGGCATCACCCTGATGACCGACTGGTGCCCCAGACCCTTTGAGAGTGTGTCCATCTTCGCCCCGGCGACGATCGAAAGCGCGGCCTGGCCGGAGGTCAAGTTGCCGTTGAGCTGGCCCATCACGTGGCCCAAGTCCTGGGGCTTGACGGCCAACACGATTAGGTCGCCGACACTAGCGGCTTCCAGGTTGTCACCCAGGGCCGAAACGCCAAACTCTCCGGTCAGGTAGGCCCGGCGCTCCGGTACTGGCTCGCCAACTGCCACGTCTTCGGGTGCGGCGAGCTTGGCGGCGAGCACTCCATGGAGGATCGCCTCAGCCATTGTTCCGCCGCCAATAAACGATAACTTCATGTAGAGATTATATCACCGGGCCTCTCTTGGACTGGTCAAAACCGGCGCGAAATACTAGAAGTCGGTCAGACCGTTTCCTTGACACAGCGCAACGGCCAACCGGATCGATTCCAGCATGCTGGTATGGGTGGCCACCCCCTTGCCCGCGATGTCGAACGCAGTGCCATGGTCCACGGAAGTACGCACGAAAGGCAGACCCAGGTTTGCCGTAATGCTCTCCTCGAAGCCGTAGACCTTCACCGGGATGTGGCCTTGATCGTGGTACATGGCCAACACCACATCGTAGCGGTTTTCGACGGCATGGTGAAACACGATGTCGGCCGGTACCGGTCCGAACGCGTTGATGCCCTCTCTCCGCGCCGCCTCAACCGCCGGGGCTATCTCCTTTGCTTCCTCGTCGCCCAGCAGCCCTCCGTCACTACCGTGGGGGTTTAGGGCGGCCGCCGCTATTGCCGGATGCTCGAACCCGAACTGCCGGAAAGCCTCGTGGGTCAGCCGCAAGTAGTCCAAGATCCGCTCTTTTTTGACGTAGTCGCAGGCCACACGAAGGGAACGGTGAGTGGTCAGGTGCACCACTCGCAGGTTCTTGGACATCAGCATGGTGGCCACCGTCTTGGAGCCGGACAACTCTTGGAGGAGCTCCATGTGGCCGATTGACTTGTAACCTGCCAGGCTGGCCGCTTCCTTGTTCAAGGGCGCAGTGGCCAAGCCGTCCACCGTGCCCGCCAGGGCAAGTTCCCCAGCCTTGGTGACCCACTCCATGGCCGCTTTGCCGCAGGTCGGGTTGATCTCGCCAGCGGTGATGTCTTCCGGGTTCAGATTACCGATGTCCACCACGTCCACCACGCCGTTGTTCGAACCAGCCGCAGCCAAGTCGTCCGGGTTGTTGACCTTGAGGCCAACACCGGTTAGGTCGATCGCCTGCTGCATGGCATAGCTGCTGCCCACGACCAGCGGACGGCATGAGTCGAAAACCCTCGGGTCGGCCAGCGCCTTGGCGACGACCTCGGGCCCGATGCCGCAGGGGTCGCCCATGGTGATTGCGATGCCGGGTTTCCGTTGGCTGGTCATACCTGTGTCTCTCCTACAGCCGATAATCGACAACGTTAGCGGGGGATTATGCCGGAATCGTCACGGTGTTACGCATTATGTCATTAAGGGTCCATATCAGCGAAATTATAGCACCCGGCACTCTTACATCTGTCCGAACGGCTGTGGTATTGTTCGGGAACCCCTGCAGGGCAGGGTATAGAAAGAGCCCCCGGTCGCCTACCAGGGGCTCAAGGAAGGAAGGCGGCTGGTACCACGACACCACACGTGAGACTCGATCAACCGCAGCAGCAACCGGCCTCCACAACCACACCACGTGCACTAACCGCCTTCCCGTAGCTTGCGTTTTCTTCTCTCCTTAGGTCATTCGCACTTGTTCCACCCGCACGACAGGCACATCAGACATCCTTCCTGAAAGATGACCGCCGTGTTGCAATCGGGGCAGCGGCGGGCCGAAACCAGTCCGTTGCCGTTCCCATTGCCGTTGGCGACGACTTCGGGCGTGAATTTCATCTGTACCGCCCTATCCGCGCGCTGCGAGCGTCCCGGGCTTTCGCCGTGGGTGTGACGTTCCAGCGCCAGCGCCACAGCGTCGGGACCGGAGCGCACCAAAGTCCCCTCGTCCCAAGCGGGACAGCAGGTGATGCCCCTTAGCTGCTCCAACACCGCCTCGGGACCAATCCCGGACCGCAATGCCAGTGACACCAGCCGGGAGATGGCCTCCAATTGGGCCGAGTCGCATCCGCCGGCCTTGCCCAGGTTGCCAAAGACCTCGAAGGGCCGGTCCTGTTCGTCGAAATTCACGGTGATGTACATATTGCCGTGGCCCGTCCGGACTCGCTCGGTAACCCCTCGGATGGACTGGGGCCGCTGCCGGGGCGACGCGTGCACCGTGGCCTCGGCGCCTGCCTCCTCTTCCTTCCCGGTCTCGCCGGTGCTCAGCACCTGACCGGCCTTGCTGCCGTCCCGGTAGACTGTGATCCCCTTGCAACCGAGATCGTAGGCCATCATGTAGGCTTGAGCTACGTCGTCCACCGTCGCCGAGTGCGGAAAGTTAATAGTTTTGGAGACGGCGTTGTCGGTGTGGGCTTGGGCCGCGCCCTGCATTCGGACGTGCCACTCGGGGGTGATGTCGTGTGAGACTCGGAAGACCTCCTTCACCCATTCGGGGACGTCCAAGTCGGTAAGGCTCCCCTTGTGGGCCACCTGGTGCATCAGCTCATTGGAGTAAAACCCCTCGTGGCGGGCCACCGCTTCGAAGAACGGGTTGCCCTCAACCAGCCTCGTGTTGTCCATCACGTTCCGGACGTAACCCAAGGCGAACAAAGGCTCGATGCCGCTGGAGGCGCCAGCGATGATGCTGATGGTGCCCGTGGGGGCGATGGTGGTGGGCGCCGAGTTCCGCATCGGCTTGACGTCATCGCCGTTGGAACGGCGATTATAGATGCTGCCCTCCCAGGCCGGGAAAACGCCGCGGGTGCGGGAGAGCTCCATGGAAGACTGGTGGGTGCGGTCTTGGATGTAGCCCATGACCTGATTGGCCACTTCCAGCGCCGCTTCCGAATCGTAGGGGACTGCAAGTTGCACCAGCAGGTCGGCGAAACCCATAACGCCGAGACCGATGCGGCGGGTCTTCTTGCTCATCTCTTCGATTTCGGGGATCGGATATTTGTTCATGTCGATGACGTTGTCCAGCAAGTGGACCGCCACCTCCACCGTCCGGTCCAAGCGCTCCCAGTCAATCGAAACGTCGCCGTCCTCGAAGCGCACCATCCGGGCCAGATTGACCGAGGCCAGGTTGCACGACTCATGGGGCAACAGCGGTTGTTCACCGCAGGGATTTGTGCTTTCGATTTCGCCCAATTGGGGGTTGGGGTTGTCGCGGTTGATCACGTCCAAGAAAACCAAGCCGGGATCGCCGGTCTTCCAGGCCATTTCGGCCAGCGTGTCGAACACCTCTTTCGCGTTCAACTGTCCGGTCACCTCGCTGGTCCGCGGGTTGATCAGATCGTAGTCCTCTCCCCTTTTCACCCGCTCCATGAAGTCGGAAGTGACGCCGACCGAGATGTTAAAGTTGACCAGGGTTTGACCGTCTTCCTTTGAGCGGATAAACCGAAGCACGTCGGGATGGGTGACGTTCAGGATCCCCATGTTGGCCCCGCGCCGGGTGCCGCCCTGCTTGACCACGTCGGTGGCGGTGTCGAAGGCGCGGATGAAGCTAACCGGGCCGCTGGCGATGCCTCCGGTGGAGCCGACAACGTCGCCCTCGGGCCGGAGGCGGCTGAATGCGAAGCCGGTGCCGCCGCCGCTCTTGTGGATCAGCGCGGTCTGCTTGACCTTGTCGAAAATCTGGTCCAGAGAGTCTTCCACCGGCAAGACGAAGCAGGCCGAAAGCTGCTGCAACTCACGCCCTGCGTTCATCAGCGTGGGCGAGTTGGGCAGCAGTTCCAAGCGTTGCATCACATCGAAGAAGGCATCTTCGGTGGCTTGGCGTTCCAGTTCCGACGCGCCGTAGTTGAGGTCGGCCAATGAGAGGTTGCAGGCCACCCGGCGGAACATGCCATCGGCGTCCTCCAACACGTTGCCGTCCCGGTCCTTGGAAAGGTATCGGCGGGCCAGCACGACCTTGGAGTTGTCGCTGAGCTCAGTGGAACGTTCGTTGGTCTGCCAGGCAATACCAGCCGACTCCAGAGCAGCGGCAATACATTGCCGGTGCTCGTCGGTCGACGGAGTAGAGCCTGGTAGATGCTGCGTGGCGGTCATCGTCTCGTCCCCTCTACAATCCTAAACGGAGCGGCTAAAAGGCCCGAAGTCCCCGCCATCCGTATACCAAACTTGTAGCATTTGATGCGCTGGATTGTCGCCGCCCAACTGTCAGTGGGGAGCCGTTTGGAAGCAGAGCGGTCGACTATTTCCAACTCCGCTAGTATCGCCGGTTATGTCTCTTACCACAACATACTGTAGGGAGAGGCATATACTACTACAAAAAGCAGTAGGGCGAAAGTCTAACAGCACCCTAACAATAGCTGTCAAGGCCTTTTGCCAGCCGTTTTTGGACCAAGATCGGCGAAATTGTGGATTTCAATCGACCTCGAAGAACTGGTTGCTGTCCAAGCCTGCTCGAAGATGCGCAGGGCCCACAGGTTGCCATGATCCATCACGCCAGCGGTGGAACATCCGGCGTGGCCCGAGGCTGCGGGAGCAATTCCTAATCGGGAAGGGAATATCTTTACTCCGAAATGGCGCTTCGGCGCGGCCTCACTGCGAAGAGCGTCATCAACATCGCGCAAGCCCAAATCGATATCGGGGAGTATTCTGCCACCGTCTCGGCCTGCGTCGGCTTAATCGACGCCGACGAATATCACGCCGCCCGGCATAGTCACCAGTTACTCGGCGGCCCTCTAGCGGAACGGCGACCCGGATGACCCTCTACCTATCGACCAAGAATGTGCCCGCTGCCTATACGAGGAAGCGCTGGCACCGCTGCCGGAACTTTTAGATGACCCTGAGTCCCAGTGGGAAGAGAGCGAGATCTTAGAAGGTTTGTTCGAGCGCCTTCGGGTCTGTGCCTCGGGACTCAGACTAGTTCTTCTCCCTCGTCCTCGTCTTCGTAGTCGTGGGCGGCGCCCGCCTCGTCGGAGAGCCAGCAGGTGGCCAAGCTGGCGCGGGACCACCGCTCGATCTCTTCTTGCATCGAGGCGATACGGTTGGCCGGGCCGCCCACCCGCTCCAGCAGTATCTCTTTCTGCAAGTCATGGACTCGGGTGTTAAGGGTTAACAGGCGGGTCAGGGCGCTGTATTGCAGACTACCGTTCATTGGCGTTGGTCTCCTCGACTTCCTCCGGCCGCCCCGCATCCTCACCTTCTAAAGATTGTTGTTCTTCGTATTGGTTCGCGCCGTTGACCGCAGGACGAGCCTGAGTACGGGCGTTTGTCGACCGGCGCCGTCCCCTCCTCGGGGGCGGTGGCGGCATGTCGAGCAATGGCAGCTGCTGGCTTTCGTCCTCGCGAAGGTCGCGGACCGCCTGCTCGAAGCTTTCGATGTCCTGGAAGTCCCGATAAACGCTGGCGTAGCGGATGTAGGCCACGCGGTCGACTTCCCGCAGCCGGTCCATGACGACCACGCCGAGGTCCGAAGCGGGCAACTCCCCCCCGCCTCTTTGTTGGAGTTCGGCCTCGATGTCATCGACAATCTGGTCTATCGCTCGCGAGGAAACCGGGCGCTTGGCACAGGCCTTGCGGATGCCAGCGGTCAGCTTCTCCCGGTTGAACTCCTCCCGGCGGCCGTCGCGTTTCGAGACCATCAAGGGGGCAGCCTGCACCCGCTCGTAGGTGGTGAAGCGGACGCCGCAGGCATGGCACTCCCGACGGCGGCGGATGCCACTATCGGTGACGCGCGAGTCGGTGACCTTGGAGTCGGAGTGAGAGCAGTATGGACAGCGCATCTCGTTTGTTGGCCAGTTTCTAAGTTTTGTTTTGGAAACATCTTAGATACAAGATATCGGGTTATTGTTAACTAATCCTACTATAGATAGTAGGTTCTATTGTACTTACAGACTATATACAAGTCAATATTCGCAAGAATTCGTCAAGCGCCCACCGCGTCGGGGTCCCGCCGGGTCTGGACCCCGGCTGCGGCCGGGATGGCGGGGAGAGAGGGAGGGCGGACGGACGGCCGGTGAGGTGGGTGGTCGAGATTACACCTAGGGGTGGATGCAAGATGGTGGCATGGCCGGTATTCAAAAGAAGGCCGCCCCTGGGGAGGGGCGGCCCGTTCGCGGATTCCCGGCGCCTGTTGTTACCTGGAATAGAGGGGACTAGTGCTTTAGGCTTCCGAGAACATTACTCTGGATTGAGGCGCAGGTGGCACACTATTATGGTACCACCTGCCCGCCAGTTCATGCCTTCTATTTGGGCCGCCTTCTAGCGGAAAAGCCCGCGGTTGCGTCCGCCGGACTGCCGACGCAGGAAACTCGGTACGTCCAGCTCATCGTCGCTTGTGGGGACAACGTCGGAGAGCAGCCGCTCCAACTCCTGCTCACGCATCTGCCTGGTGTCCTGCAGCACCGGGAAGGCCGCAGCCACCATGGTGATCTTGACCTCGTCGTCGAGCTTCGGGTCCCGGCAGGTGCCGAAGATGATGTTCGCGTCGGGGTCGGACAGCTCTTGGATAACTTTGGCGGCGTCTTGGACCTCCTGCAAGGTCAGGGTCGGCCCGCCAGTGATGACGAACAGGATGCGACGCGCGCCGTCCATCGAGATGTCCAGCAGCGGGCTCTTGGTCGCCATTCTGGCCGCGTCGATGGCCCGGTTCTCGCCCTTGCCCCTGCCGATAGCCAGCCAAGCGGGGCCCGCGTTGCTGAGGATGGTCCGAACGTCGGCGAAGTCCACGTTGATCTCGCCAGGCACCGTCACCACTTCGGCGATGGCTTGGATGCCCTGCTGTAGGACCGAGTCGGCCATTCTCAGCGCGTCTTCCCAAGTGTAGGTCGATTCCCCGCCTTCGCTGAGCTGCAACAGGCGGTCGTTGGGGATCACGATCAGGGTGTCCACGTTGTCCTTCAACCGGGCGATGCCCTCGTCGGCGTTTTTCTTTCGGGTGTTGGCCTCGAAGGAGAAGGGGCGGCTCACCACGGCGACGGTCAGGGCGCCGGACTCTTTGGCGATCTGGGCCACCACCGGAGCGGCGCCGGTGCCGGTCCCGCCGCCCATGCCAACCGCTAAGAACACCATATCAGCGCCAGCCATTGCCTTGGCGATGTCGTTCCGGCTCTCCTCGGCAGCCTGACGGCCAAGGTCCGGGTTCGCGCCGGAGCCCAAGCCCCTGGTCAGGTTCTGTCCGATCGCCATCCGATGGGCAACGTCGCACCGGAAGAGGTGCTGGGCGTCGGTGTTGATGCTGTAATACTCCACCACCGGCAGCTTGTCCTTGAACATGCGGCTGACGGCATTGCTTCCGCCTCCACCGACTCCAACCACCTTGATAGATGGCGCCCCGGCGTTAATCTCCTGCACCATCTCAAAGGTGTTGTCCGGTTCCTCGCTAGGTTCCCATGCCGCTGAATTGCCTAGTACCATTCCCCTACCTCCACGTCATCACGCTAATTCGGGTCCAATTTGTGCTAACCCACCCGGGCGCTGCGGCGTTTCCGGCGCAAGCCCCAACGCCAAGGTTTGTTTCCGCTGTTCCGGCGGTCGATTTCCAACAGCTCGGTCTCGCCTTGGTGCTTGATGCCCCAAAGCAACAGCCCGACCCCTGCCGAGAAGGCCGGCTTTCGGAGTTGGGCTGGCAGGCCGGTGATGCCAACGGGGTAGGCGACTCGTACCGGCCCACCCACCATCTTCCTGACCAACTCCGGCAGCCCTTCGGCCTCGGCCCCCCCGCCGGTCAACACGATGCCGCCAGTGGGGATTTCACGAAGCCCTGCTTGACGGACTTTCATCAACACCATGGTCAGAATCTCTACCATCCGGGCGCTAAGGGGCTCGGCCAAACCCCGGCGGGACACCACCCGCTCCCGCTCGCCCTGGGCGCCGGGTATCACCACCTGCTCGTCGGCCGGCACGGCTTCCTGAAACACGCTGCCCCATTTGAGCTTTACCTCCTCGGCCCGATGGGCCGGGCACTGCAACGCTACCGATAAGTCGCGGGTCAGTTGGTTCCCGCCCAGCGGCACAACCGCCGAGTACCACGGATTGCCCTGCCGGTAGATGATGACATCGGAGGTGCCTGCTCCGATGTCGACCAGCACCACCCCCATCTCCCGCTCGTCCCCGGTGAGCACGGCTTCCGCTGACGCCAGCGACTGGAGGACCAGGCTCTTCAGCGTAGTCCTGTTGGCTTCGATGACCTTGGTGGTGTTCCGCAAAACGGAGGCTTCTCCCATTACAACGTGGGCCTCCACCTCGACTTGTGCGCCGTGAAGCCCCACTGGATTGCGGACCCCGGAAAGACCGTCGACGGTGTATCCGATGGGTATGACGTGAAGCACCTCCTGGCCTTGAGGCACCTCCGGGAAAGTACCGGTGAGCAGGCGCTGCAGCATCTTGCTGGAAATGTCCATCGGGTCGGACTGGGCCTCCATCACTTGCCGAGTGTTGAGGCAACTGATGTGGGTGCCACTGACGCTGGCGTAAACCGGGCCGACCCCGGCCTTGCCGATATAGCGCTGGGCTTCCTCCAGGGCCGACGCAACCGTGGCTTGGACCTCTACGATGTTTTCGATCCGACCCTTGATGATCCCTTCGGAGGGCACGATTCCGGTGCCCAGCACCTTGAGTTCACCTTCACTGCCCACCCGGGCCATGATGGCGGTAACTTTTTCGCTGCCGATGTCTACTGCTGTATAGAACGTGTCTTTTGCCAACTTCCCACCTTCCTAAACGTCCGCCGCTGGGTCAATTGTCTCGGTCCGGAACGCCACGCGAAGCCTGGCGCTCCGGCTCCGCGAATTAGCGTCCACTTCTGCCGGGGACGGCCGGATAATTCGCCGGTTGACGATTCTGAGTGACGGCTCATGGCCGCAGACGCAAACGGGTAGGCCAGGCGGACACAAGCACGTCGCCGCTTCCCGTTGCAAGAACGACTTCACGATGCGGTCTTCCAGACTGTGGTAGCTGATCACCGCCAGCCGGCCGCCGGGCCGAAGCAGCCCCACCGCCGCCGCCAAGCCCCGCTGCAGGTTATTCAGCTCGTCGTTTACCGCAATCCGCAGGGCTTGGAACGTGCGGGTGGCCGGATGAATCCGGCGCCCGGGCCGCCGGCCCACGGCCCTTTCGACCAACCGTGCCAATTCAGCCGTGGAATCAAGCGGCCGGTTGTTGACGATGTTCCGTGCGATCACGGTGGCCCGTTTCTCTTCTCCGTAGCGTCGCAGCAGGTCGATCAACTCGGCTTCGTCGAAGGTATTGACGATTTCGTAGGCGTCCAGCTCTGCGGCAGGGTCGTAACGCATGTCCAGTGGAGCGTCGACCTGAAAACTAAGTCCATAGGAACCTAGCTCGACCTGACGGGAGGAGAATCCGAGGTCGAGAAGCACTCCGTCGACGCCAGTTACGCCAGACCGCCGGGCCAGGCCAGCCATGTCGGCATAATTGCCTTTGCTGGCCGAAAAGCGCTCACCGAAACGGTCGAGGCGGGCCTGCGCGGCGTCGAGGGAACGGGGGTCGAGATCGAGGCCGATCACCAACGAGGCCGACTGGTCAGCTTCCAGCAAGGCCTCCGAATGGCCGCCCTCGCCGAGCGTTCCGTCCAGATAGACCGCGCCTTCGCTCACCAATAGAGCGCGCGTGACCTCCTCGCGGAGGACTGGCTGATGGTACGAGCGCGGCTCTTGCTGCATAGCCCCTCCATCAGACCCTACATGCGGTGGCAGCCACCGATATGCTGCCGTCGATATTCCGGTTTCAGCCGCCTGGACCAACTTCACCCATCCCCGCCAACACCCGGCGGCGCCGTTCTTCCGGGCGCTCTAGTCCACCTAGAGCGCCTGCCGTGTCAAGGAAAACATGTCCGAACGTAACAACAAGGTGACATAACTGTCAATCAATTTTGGTCTCATTTTGAATGCTTTTTATGAAATTGGCGAAGTTAATAGGGAGGCCCAGGGGTGCCGGGATTTTTTGGCCCAACCCAAATATGCTATACTGGCATGTATCCAAACACGCTACCGAGCCGCTTCACGCGCCCGCCAATGGGCGACTGCGGCCCCGCAATTTTTGCAGAGGATCGCCGGTGAACGTCACACGGGAGTCGGATAGCCCGACCGAGGTAACGCTCAGCATTTCCATGGACGCTGAAGACGAGGAGCCCTTCCTCAACCGGTCCTACCGCCGGGTCGTCAGCCGCCTTCAAATCCCCGGTTTTCGCCCGGGCAAGGCCCCCCGCTCGATCGTCGAGAGTCACGTGGGCCGCACAGCTTTGGTGCAAGAGGCTCTGGAGTTCATGATCCCTGAGTCGTTGGATCAAGTCCTTCGCGAGCATGAAATCCAAGCCTTCACCGAACCGCGGCTAGAGGTGCTTGATCTGGAGCCGGTATCGTTTAAGGCAGTGGTCCCTCTGGAACCCGAAATTGACCTCGGCGACTTTCGCTCGATACGTCTGGAGCCCATCGCCGTGGATGTGGGTCAAGAAGACGTAGACCGGGTGTTGGAAGACCTCCGGTACGAGTCGGCACCTTGGGAACCTGCGGACCGCCCAGTTGCCTTCGACGACCTGGTGACCGTAAACGTCAAAGGGGTCATCGCCGGCGAGGAGACAATTAACGACGAGGGTGTCGACTTCATCCCAACTCAGGAGAACCCACTCCCCGTCCCCGGATTCTCCATCTACCTTGAGGGAATGACCGAGGGGCAGCAGAAGTCGTTTACTCTCAACGTTCCCGACGACCACCAGCAGGAACAATACGCTGGCAAGGAATGCCGGTTCGAGGTCGAAGTGGTCGCCGTCAAGACCAAGAATCTCCCGGAGCTGGACGACGAATTCGCCAAGGGCGCCCGAGACGGTTTCGAGAGCATGGAGGCGCTGACCGAGCATATACAGCAGCGGCTCCGCGAAGAGGGCGAGAACACCGCGCAACGCCAGTTGGAAAGCAGCAGCCTGGAAGAAGTAATGAACCTGGCCACCATCCGGGCGTCGGACTTGATCTACGAGCGCGAGCTGGAATCGATGCGGGAGGACCAAGAGCAGGCCCTACGCCGCCAACGTCTGGACATGGACACCTACCTTCGATACATGGGCCAGACCGCCGAGCAGTGGGAGGAGCAGGCCCGGCCCCAGGCCGAGCAACGGCTGAAGACCTTCCTGGTTATCCGAAAATTGGCCGAAGAAGAGGGCTTGGAGGTTGGACCCGAGGAGATCGAGAGCGAAGTCGAGCGACTGATTGGCGCCGCCGGCGACTCCGATGCGGCGATGCGCCAAGCGCTTAACACCGGCAACGCTAGGGACTCGATTCGCACCTCATTGCTCAACCGCAAGGTTATGGAGAGGCTGGCGGAAATCGTCCAAGGTAAGCTCGAAACCGAAGAACCCGTGGCCGAATCGGAATCCGAGGAAGCCGACCACGCAGAGAACCCAGAGACCGGCGAGGAACAGCCCATCGCCGAGACCGAAGGACCCGAATAAGGAGAGCAGCCCGATGGTAGACATGCCCCGTGACAGCGGACTTTTCGTGCCCCAGAGCATTATCCCGATGGTCATCGAGACCAGCCCGCGGGGTGAGCGGGCCTTCGACATCTACTCCTTGTTGTTGAAGGAGCGGATCATTTTCCTGCAGACGCCGATTAACGACCAGATCGCCAACGTGATTATCGCCCAACTGCTGTTCTTGGAGCGCGAGGACCCCGACCGGGGCATCAACCTCTATATCAGCAGCCCCGGCGGCGTCATAAGCGCCGGTCTGGCCATCTACGACACGATGCAGTTGATCACCCCCGAAGTGTCCACCATCTGTTTGGGCATGGCCGCCAGCATGGCCACGGTCCTCCTCTCCGGCGGCGCCAAGGGGAAGCGCTACTCCCTGCCCAACTCCACCGTTCACATGCACCAGCCGATGGGAGGAGCCCAGGGCCAAGCGTCGGACATCGAAATCGCGGCCCGGGAGATTATTCGCCTACAGGATAAGATCCGGACCATGTTGTCCGAAAACACGGGCCAGTCCTACGACAAGATCGCTAGGGATACTGACCGAGACTACTACCTGACTTCGGAGCAAGCCGTCGAATACGGCTTGGTCGACGAGATTCTGGGATCCAAGCAAGAAGATAGCTAGGCTCCGGACCCGCAGGATTCCTGGATGGGCCAGCAGTCCATTCGACGTTCCGAGCGACCGGCCCGGAAGGACGAGCCTCCATTGGTGGTCATGATGCGTGGGAGAGGGTGAGAGGTGGCGAGCAATCGCAGCGGCCCCCGTCTGTTTAGCTGCTCGTTCTGCGAGAGCCCCTGCCCTCGTTCGCAGTTGATGTTGGCCCCCCAATCGCGGGCCGCAGTGTGTTTCGACTGCATTCGGATATTGGGTGACGTCCTAGAGGATGACGAGTCCACCTCCCCGCTCACGCCTGAGCCGCCCAGACCGCTAGTCCCTCGCGAGATCTACTCCCACCTCGAGACCTACGTCGTAGCCCAAGAGCGGGCGAAGAAGATCCTGAGCGTCGCGGTCTATAACCACTTCAAGCGCATCCGGAACGGACGTCAGAACTCTGGCGTCGAGCTTCAAAAGGCCAACATCCTCCTCATTGGACCAACTGGCTGCGGGAAGACGCTGCTGGCCGAAACGCTGGCCCGCACTCTAGATGTACCATTCGCGGTCTGCGACGCTACGTCGCTCACCGAATCGGGCTATGTGGGCGAAGATGTCGAGAACATCCTTCTCCGATTGATCCAGGCCGCCGATTGGGACATCAGCCGCGCCGAGCAGGGCATCATCTACATCGACGAGCTGGACAAAATCGCCCGTAAAGAAGGCGTGAACCGGTCCATCACTCGCGACGTCTCGGGCGAAGGTGTCCAGCAGGAACTGCTCAAGATCATCGAGGGCTGCATCGCCAACGTCCCTCCCCAGGGTGGCCGCAAGCACCCCCACCAAGAATTCCTGCAGATCGACACTCGCAACGTCCTGTTCATCTGCGGCGGCGCGTTCGACGGCCTGCAGCAAGTGGTAGACGGACGGCTTTCGGCAGGGGCGGGACTCGGCTTTCTGGCCGGAGGGCGGGCCGAGCCGTCTAAACAGGGCAGCTCCATGACGCAAGTGATCCCGGAGGACCTGCTGGTGTACGGCTTCATCCCGGAGATGGTCGGCCGGCTGCCGGTGACGGTGGTGCTGGACTCGCTGGACAAAGACTCGCTGGTCAGGGTACTGACCGAACCCAAGAACGCTTTGGTCAGGCAGTACCAACACTTGTTCACCATGGACGGGGTCGAGTTGGAATTCACCTCTGACGCTTTAGAAGCCACCGCCGAGCGGGCCTTGGAGCACCAGACCGGGGCACGCTCCCTTCGCTACATCATCGAGGACACGCTACTGGACGTGATGTATGACCTGCCTTCGTTGCCGAAGGTGAGGCGATGTGTTGTCGATCGGGAGGCCATCATGGGGAAGAAGTTGCCGACGTTGCTGCAGTCGAACGGCTCAGCGGTGGAACTCCCCACGTCGCCGGCGCGCCTTTCGGCCTAAGTCAGCCCCCAGCTTCCTCTCGCTTCATCGATTCTTCGATCTGCCGGTCAAGGCAGATCCCTGGATATGGCGGTCCGGTGAGAACGGCCCCTCTGGCATCCCTCACCACCCCATCATCAACGGTAATATCCCCTTCGCTAAGCGCTCTCAGCGTTTCCAGCAACAGGTAGGGCTCCCGCGCATACTGCTCCCGACGGATCATCTGGAACAGCGGGTATCCCTCGCCCCGGTTGGCCTTGACGATGGCAAGGTTCACAGACGCCAACCCCTCCCAATGCGACTCGAACGCCGGGCCGGTCAGGGGCACAGTCACGTAGGACACCACCGGCCCGCGGTCCACCTCTTCGGTGGCCAGATGGACCATGGCCCCGGTCTGCGGCGCCCGTTGCTCGATCAGCTGCCAGACCACTTCCTGCCAGGCGCCGATCGGTCCATCGGGCAGCGCCGGGTGCAAGTTGAGGAGAGGATAGCGTTGGCACATCTCGCCACCAACGATCAACATGTAACCGGCGAGGACGCAGATGTCGATGTTCCGGTCGGCCAGCCGGTCCATCACCAGCCGGTCATAGTCGGCGCGAAGGGCGGCGAACCGGCCGCCACGTTCCCGCCGGAACCGGGCCGAGGACAAAGTGACCAATGGAATCTCATACTCGCGCACCAGGCGAAAATAGGCATCTGATCCCTCGGCCTCGCCAGGCTCGCGATTGCTGAAGACGAAACCGATTCGGGCGTCGACGCCCGATTGGGACAGCCGTTCGTGCACGAACCGGAGCAGACCCCGCGAGCCCTCGCCGCGTCCGGTTGAGAACCATCCGATTCGCAGCATCCCTAGCCCAAGACCTTTCGCAACTTGGCGTAGCCCGGAGCCATCAGCAAGGCCGGGTGGGGGCGCCGCCCGGTCCACTTCCCCAAGCGAAGGGCCTGCAGAAACCCCTCGGGCGAGCCGTCGAGGAGTCTGGTGGCGACTTCGGTGTAGGTGCGGCCCAATTCCAACGCGGAGTGGGAGTCGCTGCTGGCGACGGTGGGCAGACCGTGCTGCTCGGCAAAATCCTGGCCCCTCCGATTGTCGGTAGGCAGCAAAGTGTGACCGTTGTAGGCCTCCAAGAAGTCAACGTAGGGGAGCACTTCCAGCAAGGCCCGCAGCCCTAGTGCCGTTGGTCGCACTCGGTCGAAGGGATGGGGAATCCCGACCAGCCCTCCTTGGGCCTTGACTCGATGGGCGGTGTCCACCGGAGGCAGTCCCTTGGGGACGGCTTCGGTGAGGAATAGTCCGATTATGTCGCCTTTGGATGACTTAATCTCTTCGCCGACAATTACCGGGAATTCGTCGGCTTCTCGGGCCGCCAAGGCGCCGTCGATGTTGTTGTGATCGGTGATCGCGACTAGACCCAGCCCGGACCGACGGCACCGGTCTAGCACCGTGCGCACCGGGGCAGCAGAATCGTGGGAGTAGCGGGTGTGGACGTGCAGGTCCACCCTAATGGTGTCTCCCGGGTTTGCGATGGAAGCGAATTGGCCAGTGCTCAAAACGGGAGATCGTCGTCCTCGAAGTCGAGGGGCCCGGGCTCGGCCGCCGCCTCCCGGTTGTAGCTCTCCTTTAGACGGGTGATTTCCAGCTCGGCGGTGTCCAACAACTGGTTGCATCGTTGGACCAATCTCATGCCCATGTCGAACCGGGCCGTTACCTCGTCTAGGGTTAGTCCGCCTGACTCCAACTGAGCTGCCATCTCGGAGAGTTGCCGGAAAGCGTCTTCGAAGGACAATGATTCGACATCGCCACCCGGCGCTGAGCCATCGTTCGCGGCCATCGTTACAGCAGCCGGGCCATTCCGGGAGTAGGACCGACGGTCTTTTTGCCGCGGCGGCCGTTGCCTTTATTGGAATTGGAGCCCGCGATCGCCGGATACGAACCATCGGCGACTGTGACCGTTAACCCGTCGCCGGGTTGGGCCTGTCCAGTTTCGGAGATGACCTTGCCGCTGGCCGCCGAGGTCACGATGGAGAAACCCCGGTCCAAAGTGGCCTGTGGGTCCAGCCCGCGAAGGCGTTGCAGGAAACCATCGACCCGCAGCCGGTCCTGCATCATCAACTTGCCGACCGAGGCCACCGCAATCCGGGCCTCGTCGTCGATTCGGCGGCGCAGCACCGTAAAGTCTGGCAGTCCCGACTCCAATTGGCGGCGGGCCCGTTGCACCCGCTCCCGCTCCCGTTGGATGGGCTCCAGCAGTCCCCGCTCCAGTTGGCTGGTCAAGCGGGCCAGTGTCTCCCGCAACTCCCGGGCGTCGGGGGCGGCCAGCTCCGCGGCGGCGGATGGTGTCGGGGCGCGCAGGTCGGCCACCAGGTCGGCAATGGTTTCGTCGGTCTCGTGGCCAATGGCGCTGATCACTGGCGTCTTGCAACCATAGATAGCCCGCGCCACGGCCTCTTCATTGAAGGGCCACAGGTCTTCCATAGAGCCGCCACCCCTGGCCACGATTACGACGTCGCAATCGGCTTCGCGTGCCAGTTGTTCCAGCGCGGACACGATTCCGGGAGCGGCGCCCTCTCCCTGCACTTGGGTTGGAGCCATCACCAATCTCGACAAGGGGTAACGGCGAGCCAGAACATTTTGGATGTCGTGGAAAACAGCGCCACCAGGCGAAGTCACCACGCCGATGACCTTGGGGAATCGGGGCAGGGGACGCTTGCGGCTTTGCTCGAACAATCCCTCGGCCGCCAGCTTCTGCTTGCGCCTCTCCAGCTCCAAGGCCAACTCGCCCATGCCCTGGGGCATGGCGACGTCAACCAGGAAGTCGGTGCTGCCGTTGCGTTCGTAGAACGACATTCTACCGTGAGCCGAAATGGACGCGCCTTCGGTGATTAACTCCGAGCCCGGCTGGCTGCGGAACATGACTGCCCGCAAAACAGACTGGCGGTCCTTGAGGCTGAAGTAGGTGTGGCCCGAAGAAGCGACGCGAAGGTTGGAGACCTCACCCAGAATCCAGAGGTCGGCCAGAAGCGGGTCGGCCTCCAGCGACTCCTTGAGATAAGAAGTCACCTGGCTGACTGTATAAACAGCCACGGCTTTAGCTCACGCGCTCGGTGTAGGCCCCTGTGCGAGTGTCGACCCGGACGACGGTGCCGGGCGTGATAAACATCGGCACATTTACGCGCAGCCCGGTCTCCAGCGTAGCAGGCTTGTTGCCGCCTTGGGCCGTATCGCCGCGGAAGGAAGGCGCAGTCTCCGTAACTTCCAACTCAACGTGGGTCGGCAGATTTGCGTTGATCGCTTGGCCATTGTAGAAGACCAGTTCGACCATCGCGTTTTCCTTGAGATAGTGGAGAGCGTCCCCGAGGAGTTCCGGGGTCAATTCGTACTGGTCGAAGGTCTCTTGGTCCAAGAAATAGTAAAACTCGCCGTCGGTGTAGAGGTACTGGGTTGGCCGGTTGTCGATGTCGGCCACCGAGAATTCGGTGTCGTAGCGCTGGAAGGTACGCTCGACCACCGCGCCGCTGAGCAGGTTCTTCATCTTGATGCGAGTCACCGGGGCACGCTGTTGCATCTTGTGGCGCTCGTAGTCCATCACCATCCAGGGCGCGCCGTCCAGCTCGATAACGAGACCGCGGTTTAGGTCGCTGAAGTTTATGCTCATCTCTTCCCTCTCGGCCCCCAGACCACCGGGTCTCACACCATCCGCCGCGGCGAGGGCAACCCTGGAATTCATTAGATGACTACTTGGAAGCCTTGCTCAGCGGGGTAGCGCCGTCTTCGCCAAGGATCACGATGTCCTCGATGCGAATTCCGCCCCACCCGGAGATGTAGATGCCGGGCTCTACCGTGAACACCGTGTTCAGGTCGAGGGAGTCGGTTGAGCGGGGGCTGACCCGCGGGTTCTCGTGGATCGCCAGTCCGACTCCGTGCCCGAGGCTGTGGCCGAAGTTGTCGCCATAGCCGGCGTCGGCGATTACCTGCCGGGCCAGGCCGTCGGCCTCCTCGCCGGTCATACCGATCTTGACAGTATTAATGGCGGTCATCTGGGCGCCCAACACGATGTCATAGATCTTGTGGAACATGTCATCAGATTCGCCGACCACCACGCTGCGGGTAATGTCGGAACAATATCCGCCGACCCTTGCTCCCATGTCAATAACGATCGGTTCGCCCCGCCGGATGATCTTGTCGGTCGGCTGGTGGTGGGCCATTGCGCCGTTGGGACCAGAGGCAACGATGGTGTCGAAGCTGAGAGTATCGGCGCCTGCCTCACGCATCGCCACTTCCATCATCCACGAGACTTCGCGCTCGGTCATGCCCTCGGCGATTTGCGGGCAGACCAGTTCCATCGCTCGGTCCGAGGCGTCGATAGCTTTCTGTAGCAGGACCAACTCTTCGGCGTCTTTGATGATGCGCTGCTCTTCGGCCACTCCGGTGACCGGAATCAAGGAAACACCGGACAGTTCCGGCTCTTCCTTCAACTTGCCCAGAAGACTGTTGTAGGTCGAGACGGTCAGGTCCTGGCTCTCGAAACCCAAGCGCTTCACGCCGGACTCTTTCAGTTGCTCAATAAGCCAGTCCCAGCCGCCCCGCACCTGGTGCACCTGGAACTGGGTGGCCTGGTTCGTCGCCTGCTCGGTATAGCGGGAGTCGGTAATCAGTACCGCCCGCTCGCAAGTGATGAGCAGGTAGCCGGCCGAGCCAGTAAAACCGGACAGGTAGCGGCGGTTTTCCGGGGCGGAAACCAGCACCGCGTCCACTTCTCTCTCCGGCAAGCGGGCTACGAAACCGTCCAGGCGGGATTGCATCATTGGGACTCCTCCTCGACCAAAGCAGCCAATATCTCCAAGGCCGCAGTATAGCTTCTCCACCCAAAGCCCGCAATTTGACCGCGGGCCACATCCGAGAGCACCGAGTGCCTTCGCCATTCGTCACGGGCCAGCGGGTTGCTCAGGTGGACCTCAATGAAGGGCAACCGGGAATCGATCAACGCGTCCTTCAGCGTTAGCCCGTAGTGAGTAAGCGCACCAGCGTTCACCACGATGCCCTGTATCTTTCCCCAGTGCTCTTGAATGCAGTCGACCAAGATCCCCTCGACGTTGGACTGGAAGAACTCGACCTCCACGCCCAAGCGCTTCGCCGTTTCCGAGACACGCTGGTTAACCTGCTCCAAGGTCAAAGTGCCGTAGATGCTGGTGTCACGTCGGCCCAGCATATTCAGGTTGGGTCCGTTGAGAATCAAAAACCTGGCCATCCTAGGAATCCGCTTCTTGGTCCGCCCTGGGATGGTGCGCCAGGTAGGCCTGAAGGGCCTCCTGCTTGGTGACGTGAGTGTAAATCTGGGTGGTCGTGGGGCTGGAGTGGCCGAGCAACTCTTGGATAACACGCAGGTCGGCTCCGCCCTCCAGCATGTGGGTGGCGAAGGTGTGGCGCAGCGTGTGCGGATGGACGTCATCCCTGGTTCCCGCGAGGGCCGAATACCGACGGACCAGCTTCTCGACGCTACGGCGGGAGAGCCGTTGGCCGTAGCGGTTCAAAAACAGGGCGCTGGTCTGGGCGCTGGAAGCGAGTCCAGGCCGGGCTTCGTTAAGGTAACGGTGAAGGGCGGCCTCGGTCGGGCGACCGAACAGCACCCATCGCTCCTTTGAGCCCTTGCCGCGCACCAGCGCCCGCCGCTCGGAAAAATCCACGTCCTTGATGTCGAGACCCTGTAGCTCGGATAAACGTGCGCCGCAAGCGTAGAGCAACTCCAGGATGGCTTTGTCCCGGATACCGATTGGGGTGTTTTCGTCCGGCGCGTCCATCAGGCGACCTGCTTCCCTATGACCCAAGAACGTTGGGAGGGGCTTGGACACCTTCAGCCGAAAGCTGCGGCCGGACGGCACTGGCGTGGACCGGAAAAGTCCCTCTTGCACCAAGAACCGGTAGAAAGAGCGCAACACGGTCAGCTTGCGGGCCACGCTAACCCGAGCGTAGCCCTTGCCCCCTTCGCGCACCGGCGTGGCCAGCCAAGCCAAGTAGCCCCGGAGGACCTGCCGCTCCATATTGGTGAGGGCCAAGCCCTCGCGTGCCATATATTCCCGGAAGGAATGAAGGTCGGCCATGTAGACCCGGCGAGTGTTATCGGAGAGGCCGCGCTGGCCGATCAGGTGGGCCGGGAACTTTTCCAGGTAGAAGTCGAGCTCATTAAGATAGGCGGCTGCCGCCGTGGTCTCGATTGCGTCAGTCGCCAACGCCGGCCAGCTCTTCAGTTTCTTCCGGGACGGCCTCCTGCCAGCTGCAGGAGGTACAGGCGGAGTTGTTGCGGCCCTGCTGCACCATGAGACCGTTGCACTCTGGGCAGGGCGTGGGTAGTGGGCGACGGTTTAGAACGAACTCGCATTCGGGGTACCGGGAGCAACCCCAGAAGGGACGACCGCCGCGGCCACGGGCCCGGCGCTCCACAATGTCACCGGTGCATTGCGGGCACTTGACTCCCGTCTTGTTGAGGATCCGCTTGGTGGTGCGGCAATCCGGGAAACCGGTGCAGGCGATGAATCTGCCGAAACGCCCGGTCTTGATAACCATCGGCTTGCCGCAAGTCTCGCAAATCTCGTCGGTCTCCTCTTCCAGGCGGACCCGGGGCATCTGCTCGGTGGCGTTTTCCAAGGCTTTCTGGAAGGGCTCGTAGAACTCGTCCAGCATGGGCACCCACTGGCGCTCGCCCCGGGAAACATCGTCCAATTCGTCTTCCATCTTGGCCGTGAAGTCCAGGTCCATCACCGTGGTGAAGTATTCCTTGAGCAAATCGGTGACCGCCATTCCCAACTGGGTGGGCTGTAGGCGGTTCCGTTCCCGCTCCACATAGTAGCGGTCAACCAGCGTCCCAATGGTGGGCGCATAGGTGCTGGGACGGCCGATGCCCTTTTCCTCCATCGACTTGATCAGCGTGGCTTCAGTATATCGAGGCGGCGGTTCGGTGAAGTGCTGGTTGGCGTCCAGTTTGGCGCAATCCAAAGCGTCGCCCTCGGCCAGCCGGGGCAAGGTCTTTCCGCTTTCGCCGTCGTTGGCATCGTCTCGCCCTTCCAGGTAGACGGTACGGAACCCGGCGAATTTCAACACCGAGCCGGAGGCCCGGAAATTGTAGACCACGCCCGATGTTTGGCACACGGCATCGATATCAACCGTGGTGGCCTCGGAGATAGCGTCGGCCATTTGGCTGGCCAGCATCCGTTCCCAGACCAGCGTATAGAGCCGGAACTGCTCCGGGCTGAGGAAGCTGCGTAGGGAAGCCGGGTCGCGGCGGATCGATGTGGGCCGGATGGCCTCGTGGGCCTCCTGGGCGCTCTTGGAACGCCTGGAATAGACCCGCGGCTTCTCGGGCAGGTGGTCCTTTCCGTAGCGTCCGGTGATGTACTCCCGGACCTCGGAGACCGCCGAAGCCGCCACTTGGGTGGAGTCGGTCCGCATATAGGTGATCAGCCCCATGGAGCCCTCGGAACCGATGTCCAGCCCCTCGTAGAGCTGCTGGGCAATCGACATGGTGCGCTGGGCAGTAAACCTGAGCTTCCGGCCAGCTTCCTGCTGCATCGTGCTGGTGGTGAACGGCGCCGCCGGACGCTGGTGCACGTCGCGCTTCTTGACGTCGGCAACCTTGAAGCTTGCGCCTTCGAGTTCGGCCTGGAATTGGCGGCCCTCCGTCTCGTTGGGGATACTCACCCGGCCGCGCTTGTCCTTCACGGAGTGTAGGGCGGCGGGGAACTCTGTCTTCTGGTCCTGCTTCCGGAGCAGGGCGTCGATGGTCCACGATTCGACGGGGACGAATGCCTCGATCTCTCGCTCCCGGTCGACGACCATCCGAAGGGCGACCGACTGTACCCGGCCAGCTGAGAGTCCACGCTGCACCCGCCGCCAGAGTAGCGGGCTGATTTGGTAGCCCACCAACCGGTCCAAAATGCGGCGGGCTTGCTGGGCGTTCACCAACTGCATGTCGATTTCGCGGGGGTGCCGGAAAGCGTCTTCCACAGCTTCCTTAGTAATCTCGTGGAACACGACCCGCTTGGGCGGAGCGTCCCGTCCCTCCCAGTTGGCGGCGGCCTGAAGATGCCAGGAAATGGCCTCGCCTTCCCGGTCGGGGTCGGTGGCCAGGTAGATGTCGTTAGCCGAGTCGCCCGCCTTCTTGAGCTGGTTCAGCAGAGAGCGCTTGTCTTGCATGATGACATAGGACGGCTCGAAGTGTTGTTCTATGTCCACGCCTATCTTGCTCTTGGGCAGGTCGCGCAGATGGCCCATAGAGGCCGCAACCACGTAGTCCCGGCCCAAGATTTGGCCCACAGTACGGGCCTTGGCCGGGGACTCCACGATCACCAAGTCCTTGCCCGAAGCGTTCAGGCTGGCCTGAGACCTACTCTTGGGACCCTTGCCCTTGGCCGGACTTTTTTTTGCTTTGGCCGTGGGCCTTTTCTTGGCCGCAGGCGCTTTAGTTGCCATGTGCAACCCCCGCCAAGGCCGACCGGACGTAGTGCATACATCCGACCTGCCTCACCATTCCGTTCAGTTCTAACATCGTCAGCGCGCTGTTAATCAAAGTGATTGGCAGTCCCGATTGGCGGTGAATCTCGTCTATGTGGACCGGCTGCTCTCCGATGTACGCCAGCAGCGCCGCGTCTTGGTCGCTGGCCTGCGCCGCCGCACCGGACGCGAAGCCTAACCGGGTCTGCTCGGCCGTTTGCGTCGACGGCCCGGCCGGGGCCGGTACGTTGAGGCTGGAGAGGTTCAACTCTTCCAGGATATCATCGCAGTTGGCGACCAACTTGGCTCCCTCTTGGATCATCCGGTTGGTGAACCGGCTGGCTGGAGAGAAAATACTGCCTGGCACGCAGAACACTTCCCGGTTTTGTTCCAACGCTTGGTACACCGTCCAGCGCGCTCCGCTCCCCTCGGCGGCTTCGATCACCACCGTACCCAGGGTCATGCCGCTAATCAACCGGTTCCGTCGAGGGAAGCTCCTCGGGTCCGGGCGAAAGCCGAGGGGTTGCTCGCTTACCGTCGCGCCCTGGGTCTGTATCTGGCGAAAGAGGCCAGCGTGTTCCCTAGGGTATACCGAGTCCAGGCCCCCGGCCAACACCGCAATCGTGCGACCGCCGTTCTCCAAGGCGGTGCGATGCGCGATGCCGTCGACGCCCAGCGCCAGTCCGCTGACCACCGTGATACCGCGAAGGGCTAGGTCCCGGCTCAGCATCGCGGTCGCTTCCCGGCCATAGGGCGTCGGGCCTCGGGTGCCCACTACGGCCACCGCCCGTTCGTCGCACGGAAGGAGCGAACCTCGATAGTAGAGCACGGGCGGAGCGTCGGCGATCTCGCGAAGCCGGGGCGGATAGGCCTTGGAATTCCAGTTGATCGCGCTGACTCCGGCCCGGCTCAGGGCCTCCATCTCCCCATCCGGGGAGAGGTTGTTCCGGACCGCAAGGACCTCTTCAGCCGTCTTGGGATCGAGGCCCGCGGCCAACAATTGCGAATCCCCGGCGGTCCAGGCGCGCTCCATTGAACCGAAGAAGGCTTCCAGCTTCCGAAATCGCACGGCGCCAAGCTGAGGTATGCGTCCAAGCGCTACCCAGAATTTCAGGTCGTCCATAGGCCGATTCTAGCACAGGCCATTTTCGACCAACAATGACGTACTGTCGGTGTCAGTCCCAACGTGCCGGTTGTAGCTTCGGATTTCCCGGTTGTAGCTTCGGATTTCATTGACAACCGAAAGAACCCGATGGTATATTTGCTTCACTTAGATCCTGATGAAACGCCCAGATAAAAGGTCGTTCAGATAACCGTGTCCGGCGCACCAACCCCCTCTATTCTCCCGCTCCGCCGCAATCCCCCTATTGCTGTTTTTGCCGGTCCGGTCAGCTACTATTTCCGCCGCACAACGTGGGCTGGGAGGACTCCGTAAAGATGCCAAACATGCAAATGCGTGATTTTGTCGTGCGCTTTGCCGGCGAAGGCGGTCAAGGCGTCGTGACCTCCGCCGAGGGTCTGGCGCAGTCGTCGACCCAGGTCGGCTACCATGCGCTCACTTTCGCAACCTTTCCTTCGCAGATTCTAGGCGGACCCACTTGGACGCAAGCGCGTATCTCCGTGGATCCGGTGCTTGCCCCCGGAGACGATGTCGACGTGCTGGTCGCCTTCAACCGGGATGCCTACGAAAGCCACTACGAAGAGGTCCGGGAAGATGGGGTCATCATCTTCAACTCCACCGAATTTGAGTTGGAAGAGGACCCTCGGGCCTTCGGCCTTCCCATCGAGGAGCTGGCGCGCTCGACCGGCAACAACCGGGCGGCCAACATGGTCATCATGGGCGCTCTGGCCCACTTGGTGAACATGCCCCACGAGTTCCTGGAAGAGTTCGTGGAGAAGCGGTTCAACCGGGGCCGTCCTGGAGACGAAGAGATCATCCGCTCCAACGTGGAGGCGCTTGGGCTGGGCCGGGAGGCCATCGCCGAGAGCGGTTTGACCCTCGGCAACTTGGCGCCGGCGCAAATGCCGGATTACGAACAGCTGATGATCAAGGGTAATGAAGCCCTGTCGGTGGGCGCCATCGCCGGTGGCCTCGAATTCTACGTCGGTTACCCGATATCCCCCGCGACCCCGATCCTCCTCTATATGGAGCGCAATTTGGTTGGCAAAGACAAGTTTGCCTACCAGGTGAGCTCCGAGATCGAGTCGATCACCTCCATCCTGGGTGCCGGATATGCGGGTAAGCGCGCCATGACCGCGACCGCGGGGCCTGGGGTCTCTCTGATGAGCGAAGGCCTCGGTTTGAGCTGGATCGCCGAGATCCCGTTGGTCGTGGTGGACGTGCAGCGCGGTGGGCCAGCCACCGGCCTGCCGACGAAGACCGAACAGTCCGACTTGATGAGCTGCATGTTCCCGGCCCACGGGGACGTGCGCATTCCGATCATCGCAGTTGGCACCGTTGAAGAGTGCTTCTTCGGCGCGATCAAGGCCATCGAATGGGCCGAGAGATACCAGGGGCCGGTCATCTTGATGTCCGAGATGTCCCTTGCTGAGCGGGCCCAAAATATTCGCAAGCCAGACCTGTCCAAGGTGATTCCACCCAAACGTTGGGTGTACGAGGGCACCAATGGCTACAAGCGGTATGCGGGCCACGAGATTTCTCCCATGCCGATTCCAGGCGGGCCCGGCGCCTACGTCGCCAACGGCAGCGAACATGACGACATCGGCGACACGACCCACCTGCCGGAACGCCACATCCAAATGACCCAGCGGCGTTTCAGCAAGATCCACCTGCTGGAAGAGGACGACTACGAAGCCGAGGAGACCCAGCACTCGTTGGCCGTCCTTCCTTGGGGCGGCAGCAAGGGGCCAGCCCGGGAAGCCTTCGACATGCTGAAGCGGGACGGCGTACCGGTCAGCTGGTACTACAGTATCTACCTGAACCCGCTGCCACCGAAAATGCTGGAAGAGCTCAAACAGAAAGACTTGGTCATCGTGCCTGAGCTCAACTACCAGGGCCAATTCTCCTCGATTCTTCGGGGACTGGGTGTGAAGGCCGAGTCCATCACCCAATACACCGGCCTGCCCTTCAAAGCGCGGACGCTGGTGGAGCGAATCACGGACATGACCGGCTCACTGTCAAAGGAGGCTGTCAGGGTATGAGCAAGAAAAACCCGGAATACGACTTTAAGTGGTGCCCTGGCTGCGGCGACTTTGGTGTCCGTCGCGCCTTGGAACTAGCCATGATCGACCGGTTGGAAGAGACCGGCGAGCCCATGGAGAAGAACGTGGTGGTGGCCGGCATCGGCTGCTCCGGTAACTTGGTCCACCTCCTGGAAGGCGACCAGCCCTACGGGATGCACGGCATCCACGGCCGCTCCCTCCCCATCGCCTTGGGCGTCAAGATGGCCCGGCCCGAGCTTAACGTGGTGGTCGTGGCTGGCGACGGCGACTTCCTCAGCATCGGCGGGGAGCACATCGGCCCCCAGGCGGCGCGCAACCTCAACATTTGCGCCGTCATCATGGACAACGGCGTGTACGGTTTGACCAAGGGGCAGAGCTCGCCGACGACCAAACTGGGCGTGATCACCAGTTCGACCCCGTACGGCAAGATAGAAGCCCAGATCAACCCGCTGGAGCTCTATCTGACCCTAGGCGTCTCCTACGTTGCCTCCGGCTTCTCCGGGCAGCCCCGGCCCCTGTCCCAACTGATCAAGCGGGGCATGGAGCATCCCGGCTTCTCGATCGTGCACGTTCAGTCGCCGTGCACCACCTACAATGACACGTTCGAGGAACTGAAGGGCAACCCCCGGAAAGGGATCGAGCCCACCCTTTGGGACATCCCGGACGACCACGACCTGTCCAGCAAGGGTGCGGCCTACGACCTGCTACAGCAGGGCGGCCTGCCAGTTGGAGTGGTATTTGCCGACGAGTCCCGCCCGCCCTTGGAACAGCTCGTGGAGCAAATGTGGGACACCGCCCGGGCTCGCACTGCCGAGGAACTGATGTCGGCCTTCGAATTCTAGCCAACAATCCCATTGGCGGCACAACTAAAAACACCCCGCCGGTTGGCGGGGTGTTTTGTTTCCGCTACTGAAGCAGGCTCAATAATTGGCGGGCTGCTGCTGTTCCTCTTCCAAAGAGCGGTATTTGGACGGGCATTTCACCAGCACATGGTCGGCTTGAAACACGCCGTCAGTGCCCACGCTTCCCTCTAAAATGATCTCGGAATGCGGATTGAAGAAGAGGTCTGGCAGTACGCTGGCGTACATCGCGTCCACTGAGGTATGGGGCGACTCGCCGTCCTTGTCAGTCAACTGGAACCGGGCAACGATGGACTTTTCCTCCCGCCGGAACGAGCCGTCCACCAGCTTGCCGGACAGCCGGACCACCGTCCCTTGATGCTCGTTCAGGTTGGCGTCGAGTTCGCTGGGGACGAGGATGGCCAGCGCGTTCTTCGGAAACGCAGCATAGATCATGTAGGCCAAGGCCAATCCCACCACCACAATGAGGATGATGAACCGGGTGCGGTTCGAGCGCCCTTCGGGCTCGTCGTCTACCGGCAGATAGGGGAGGCGCGCCTTGTCGTCCAAGTGGGTCTCCGTGGCTGGTGCTGCTTGAAGCTGTGCCAGCACCAGGTGCTGATTGTTAACCGTAGCGTTATGATAACAAACCGTAAGAATTGTTGCCATCAGACCAAGGCGCACCATTGACGTCTGCTCCCACGAAAAATGCGATCGAAATACGGGACCTGGAGAAGAGTTACGGCGAGTGGCCGGTGCTGTGGGACCTCGACTTGACGGTGCCCTGGGGCGAAACGCTGGCCCTTTTCGGCGTTAACGGCGCGGGTAAGACGACGCTGCTGCGGATACTCTCCACCCACGTGCGGCCCGACGGAGGTTCCACGCTCATCGCTGGGCGGGACCTGCGGCGTCAACCGGGAGCAGTCAGGCGACGCATCGGCGTGGTTGGACACCGCCACTTCCTCTACAACGACCTCACTTGCCGGGAGAACCTCGTCTACTACGCACGCCTCTATGGCCTTCGCGATTGCGAGGCCCGGGTCGACGATGCCCTCCACCGTGTCGGTCTCGCCGCTCGCGCTGGCCACCGTGTGCGCGAACTGTCCAACGGGATGCAGAAGCGGGCGTCCATCGCCCGGGCGATCCTCCACGAACCCCAAGTGCTTTTGCTGGACGAACCGGAGTCGGGTCTCGACCGGGAATCCCGCGAAATGTTTGGGGCTCTCTTGCGGGAGTGGACCGACGCCGGACGATCGGCGGTCATCGCCACCCACGACATCGACCTCGGGCTATCGTGGGCCCGATTGGCGGGTGTGCTGGCCGACGGCCGGATCGGGATGGCCGAACGGCTGGGCGCGGGGGCGGCCTCTGAGATTCGTGCCGCGCTGGTTGGCAGTGTTGGGCCGCGGGGAAGTCCGTGATCAGGGACCTGGGGCCAATGGCCGCAATGGTCTGGAAGGACCTGGTGCTGGAGGCCCGGTCTAGGGACTTGGTGGTCTCCGTGGTCTTCTTCGGACTGTTGTTGGTGGTGGTGTTTAGCTTCGCCATCAAGCCCACCCCGGAAATGGCGTTGGAGTTGGCTCCCGGACTGCTCTGGGTGGCGTTCGCCTTCGCCGCTACGTTGGCCATGAACCGTTCGTTCGTCAGAGAACAGGAGCAGGGCGGGCTGGAGGGCCTGCTGGTTTCGCCGGTCAGCCGGGACGCCATCTTCTTGGCCAAGGCGGCGACCAGCTTCTTGTTCATGCTGTTGGTCGAGGCGGCGTTGCTGCCGGTCTACGCGGTGCTGCTGCAGTTCTCGGCCTTCTCGTTTACGCTGCTTCTGACCATCGTGTTGGCGACCCTGGGATTCGCCCTGATCGGCACGCTGTTTTCGGCCTTGGCCGCCCAGACGCGCTCGCGAGAGATCATGCTGCCGGTACTGTTCTTCCCCATCGTATTGCCGGTAATCATCGGCGCGGTGGAGGTGTCCACCAGGGCAATCGGTGGAGAGACCCTCTTCGGAGCGGGCCGTTGGTTGCCGCTGATCGGGGTCTTTGATGCGCTGTTTCTGGTAATCTGTCCCTGGGTATTCTCGTTTGTGGTAGAGGAATAAATTCCTTGAGACCTCGCATGATTTTTGGCGTGGCCACCGGCTTGTTGATGGTGGTCAACCTATACCTGATATTCATGGTCGCGCCCACCGACGCTGCCCAAGGCGAGGTGGCGCGAGTGATCTATCTCCACGTCCCCGTGGCCATCATGTCGTTCTTGGCCTTTTTCTTTGTGTTCGTCGGCAGCGTCATGTACCTGATCAAGCGCGACCTGCGGTGGGACAGCCTGGCCCACTCCGCTGGCGAAATAGGCGTGGTATTCATTTCAGTGGCGTTGCTGACCGGCATGGTCTGGGCACGCCCGGTGTGGAACACCTGGTGGACCTGGGAGCCGCGGCTGACCACCACGCTAGTGCTGTGGCTGATCTATGTGGCCTATCTGATGGTGCGGGCCTACGCGCCCAACCGGGCTAGGGCCGGAGTGTATGCCGCCGTGGTAGGCATAATAGGCTTCGTCGACGTCCCAATCGTCTACTTCGCCGTGGAGTGGTGGGGCTCTCTGCTGCACCCCGAGCAGGTGGTAGGGCCGTTGGCCGAGACCGGTTCGCTGGACTCGAAAGTCTACATGGTTCTGTTGGTCTCGTCCCTCACGTTCTTGCTGTTCATGGTCTACATGGTGATGGAGCGGATGGCATTGCGCGATTCCGAGGACGAACTGGGCCGGGTCCGGTTCGCACTAAGAAGGGCCAGCCGGTCGGCGGCCCGCCAAGGAGCCCTGTGATACCCACGATACTGCTGCAATCAGGCCCGCCGGCGAACCTCGGTTACCTATTCGCCGCCTTCGCCGTAGCCTGGACCTTTTTCTTCGGCTACGCGCTCTTCGTGGCCCGGCGACAGCAGGAGATGCGCCAGGAAATTGAGCGTCTCCGCCGCGAGGCCGAGGAAGACGCGGTTACCCCGGCGAGTCCAGTCGCCGAGGGCGAGGGCACCGGCGCTAGCTAGGACTGGCCGGACTGGTGGTCCTGGAACCGTTCTCGCAACACCTTCTTGTCGAACTTACCGACGCTGGTCTTGGGAATCTCGTCCAAAAAGACCACGTCGTCGGGTATCCACCAATTGGCGAACCGAGGGCGGATGAATTCCAGCACCTCGTTCTTGTCCAACTTATCCCGGTAGTCGGCATTAGGGACCACGCAAGCCAGCGGACGCTCCTGCCACGTCGGATGGGGCACAGCGATTACTGCCGCTTCCAAGACTCCCGGATGGGCGATGATCGCCGTCTCCAAGTCGACCGACGAGATCCACTCGCCGCCGCTCTTCACCATGTCCTTGACCCGGTCGCCGATCTGGATGTTGCCGAACGGGTCGATAGAGGCGATGTCCCCGCTGTGGTACCAGCCGTCTATGTAGGTCTCGGCGCTGCGCGGGTCGTTGTAATATTCCCTGGCAATCCAAGGGCCCCGAAACAGCAGCTCGCCTCGCTCGTCGCCATCCCAGGGGAGGTCGTTGCCGTCCTCGTCGACCAGCCGCATTTCCAATCCAGGGACAGGTACGCCCTGTTTGCCCGCGACGGCGAGCCGCCCGTCAGCGGGGAGGTCATCGTATACGCTGGCGAGGCGGTTGAAGGAGACGATCGGCGCGGCTTCGGTCATTCCGTAGGCCTGCACCAAGTCGATACCCAGCTCTTCTTTGTAGGCTCTAATCAAACTGGTCGGCACCGCCGACCCGCCGCTGACCACTTCGCGAATACAGGAAAGATCGTAGGTCTGGTCGGTGCGCTGCAGGTAGTCCAACATCCCGACCCAGATGGTGGGTACGCCAGCGCTGATGGTCACCCGCTCCGAGTCGATCAGCTCACAGATAATCCGGGGATCGGGGCGGACTCCGGGGAACACCTGGGTTGCGCCGACCATGGTGGAACTGTACGGCACGCCCCAACAGTTGGCGTGGAACATGGGAACTATGGCCATGGCTACGTCCCGCTCCCGGAAGCCGGCGCTGTCCACCTGGCACTCCATCATCGAGTGGAGCACGATCCCCCGGTTGGTGTAGGTCACGCCCTTGGGGCGCCCGGTGGTGGCGGAGGTGTAGCAGAGACCCGCAGGCGCGTCCTCATCCATGTGCGGCCAATCGTAGGTCTCTGGTTCTTCGGCCAACAACTCCTCGTATATGTGGGCCGAGGGCAGGGATGTTTTGAAGTCGGGGTCGCCAGTCATAATTACAAAGTGCTCCACCGACTCCAGGCTGGGGGCCAGGGGTTCCAGGATGGATACCAAGTCAGGGTCGACCAGCATCACCCGGTCACCAGCATGGTTGACTATGTAGGTCAGGTCGTCGGCGGAGAGGCGAATATTGGTGGTGTGGAGAACCGCCCCCATCGATGGGACCGCGAAGTAACCCTCCAGGTGACGGTAGGTGTTCCAGCCGAAGGTAGCTACACGGTCCCCCTCGCCGACTCCCAGCTTCGACAGGGCGTTGGCCAAGCGGGCCACTCTGGCGGCCAGGTCGTTGTAGGTGTAACGATGCGTGCCATCGCCCTCGCGGGTGATGATCTGTTTGTGCGGGAAGTAGGTTTTTGCACGTTCCAGTATTCCCCTAACCAGTAGCTGGTAGTCCATCATGGCGATAGTTCCCCCCGCGAATGAAAATGAACGTGTCCGACCCTCTCGGACTAAGGGGCCTTGATGCTGACGCCGCCGTCCACCGCCCACGTCTGACCGGTAATGTAGGAGGCGGCGGGCGATGCCAAAAAGACGCAAAGATAGCCCGGCTCTTTGAGCCCGCCCAAGCGCCCCAACGGCACCGTGTCCTTGGCCGCGTCCTGCCGGGCTGCGTAGGCCTCCGCGGAGACTTGCTCGGGGTCGGGGATGTAGCCGGGAGCCACGGTGTTTATGCGGACACCGTAGGGCGCCCACTCTTGGGCCACGCTTTCGGTGAACCGCATGACCCCGGCCTTTGCGGCATCGTAGGCGGCGGTGCCGGGGCGGCCCCGAAACGACGCAAAACCGGAGATGTTGATCACGTTGCCCTCGCCGCGCTCCAGCATGTGCGGCCCCAGGGCCCGGCAACCTTGGAACGCCTCGGTCAGATTAACGTCGACGATGAAGTGCCACTCCTCCTCGCTCATGCCGGACTCGGTAGAACCCGGAAGCTGAACGACCGGCTTGCGGATGGAGTCGCCAACGCAATTGACGAGGGTATCCACTCGACCGAACTCCTCCAGACCTGGGCAGCGATGCGGTCCATATCGGCCGCCTTGGTGGCGTCCCCGGTAAGCGGCAGCGCTGCGCCGCCCATGCCGCGGATCTCGTCGGCAACTCTACCCACAGTGCCAGTCGAGAGACTGGAAACGGCGACGTCGGCCCCAGCCTCGCTAAATGCCAGAGCGATACCCTTACCGATACCACGCCCCGCGCCCACCACAAGAACCTTCTGGCCGGTTATGTCAAATGCTGAATGGCTCATTGATCAGCTCCCTCCAATCGTCCCATAGCTCGGGCGTAACTCGCACCGTTACCGCCTCGTCGAAGGGCGTTCGGCGCGAAGCGCACCCGCTAACCGGGCAACGGGCGCATTCCGGCGTTCTGGCGCAGCAGAGTTGCCCGTGCAAGCGAAGTATCTCGTGAATGTCCACCATTCTGATCGACAGTCCCGAGAACTGCCGGTGGCGCATACGATAGACGCATTTGAGGCCGTCGCGCAACGGTCCGGCCGAACGGGCCGTATCATTCAGGCCAAGCACTCGCCCCAGCACGCGGACGCAATTGGCGTCCAATGGGAGCGCCTCGTCTCCCCAACCATAGGCCAGCACACATTCGGCGATCTTTTCTCCGACTCCGTTGATCCGCATGAGACCTTCCCGACTACGGGGTACGCCACTGGATAGGGCCTCGGACAAGGAGGCTACGAATTGTACCTGCCCGGCCCGCACGACGTCCCCCGCCTGTGCCGCTACGCCCGGCCGGGAGTCGGCCAAGGCGTGGGCGTCGGGGAAACGCAAGAAGAACCGGCGGCACATCTCCACCAGCAAAGCGTCCCTCGTTCGGGCGCTCAGCCCGAACAACACCAATGCCCGATAGGGGCTGCGACGAGGCGCTGCTTCCGACCATAGCTCCGACTCCCAGACGAATCCATCGTACGCGGTCTGCAATTCAGCCAGGAGCTTGAGTACCCGATCTGCTTGCAAGGCTTGACTCGACAAGTAGCTTTGACGCTGGTCAACGTCGGCGGTATCATTCCGGCGGACGTGGGCCCATTCTACTATTCCACGCCAACAAGCGGTCCATCGACGCGAGGAGGGACGCTGATGAAAGCGGTCTTTATCAACGAGCACGGCGGCACCGACCGGCTGGTCTACGACGACCGCCCGGATCCTGAGGTGGGTCCCGGCGAGATCATGCTCCGGGTGCGGGGCAGCGCCTTGAACCACCTTGATCTCAACCTGCGGGAGGGCCGCACCTACAATGGCTCGCTGCCGCGGATCATGGGCTGCGACGTCGCCGGCGAGGTTGCCGCCATCAGCCCAGCCGCCAACACATCGCTGCGGATCGGCGACCGGGTCATCCTGAACAACAGGGTCACCTGCCAGACCTGCGAATACTGCCGTATGGGCAACGACCAGTGGTGCGCCAACCAGAAGCGGCTGGGCGTTGACCTGGACGGCGGCCACGCCGAATACATCACCGCGCCAGCGGTCAACGCTCACGTCATTCCCGACTCTATGGACTTCACCGAGGCGGCGGCGCTCCCCATCGCCGCCCACACCGCCTGGCACTGTATGGTCACCCAGGCCCAAGTGCGCCCGTGGGACGACGTGCTGGTGCAGGCGGCGGGCAGCGGCGTCGGCAGCATGGCCATCCAAATCGCCAAGATGGTCGGCGCGCGGGTCATTACCACCGCCGGGAGCCAGTGGAAGTTGGACAAGGCCAAGGAATGGGGCGCCGACGAGGTGATCAACTACCGCGAGACCCCAAACTTCAGCGACCGCGTAAAGGACCTGACCGGCGGGCAGGGCGTAGACTTGGTCTTCGACTGCGTGGGCGCCGACGTTTGGGAGCAGAACCTGCTCTCGCTCAAGTCCGGCGGCCGCTTGGTGATCACCGGCGTCACCTCCGGAGCTACCGCCAGCCTCAATCTTTCATTGTTGCAGGGCAAGCCGTTGCACCTGATGGGCAGCGGAGGCCGCAGCAACCGCACCTTCGCGGACTTCATGAAGGTGGTGAGCCACGGCTCTCTGCGCGGCATTCCCGGACGGGTGTTCCCGCTGAACGACGTCGGTAGCGCGCACCAAACGATGGAGGACCGGGACTTCTACGGCAAGATCGTGATCGAGAGCTAGCCGGGCCCGCTCCGGTAGCCAACCATTCGGCTGCGGGTTAGAATTATTCGGGAATAGATTGCGGCCAAAACTAGGAGGACTTCATGAAGATCGCCAGGTACCTGGCCCACGGACAGATCAGCTTCGGCGCGGTTGTTGGGGACGAGGTCCATCAACTCAGCGCCAGCCCTTTTGAGGACTTTACCGTCACCGACCACATCCACAAGATATCCGAGGTCAAGTTGCTGGCCCCGGTGATGCCGGGCAAGATCCTGGCCATGGGCTTGAACTACACCAGTCACATCGGCGACCGGCCGGCTCCTCCGTACCCGATGGTATTCCACAAGACCCCGACCAGCGTCATTGGGCCCGAGGACGCCATCATCCGCCCCAAGGAAGTGGAGCGCTTCGACGCCGAGGGCGAGATGGTGGTGGTGATCAAGGACAAATGCAAGAACGTCTCCAAGGAAGACGCCCTCAACCACGTTCTGGGCTACACCTGCGGCAATGACGTCAGCGCCCGCGACTGGCAGCGCCGGGACCGAAACGAGAACAATTCCGACTGGTGGCGCGCCAAGTCAGCGGATACCTTCTCACCCATGGGGCCCTGGATCGACACCGACGCCGACCCGGCAGCCCAGCACCTACGCACCAGGGTCAACGGCAACGAGGAGCAGAACGAGACCACCGACCATCTGCTATTCGACGTACCGACAATGATCGAGTTCATCACCCGCTACGTGACCCTGGAAGCCGGCGACTGCCTCTTCACTGGCACCCCCGGCACCACGCAAGACATGGGCGACGGCGCGGTCTGCGAGATCGACATCAGCGGAATCGGCGTCCTGCGCAACCCGGTGAAACTGGAGAGCTAGCCGCGGTTACTTGCGCAGGACAGCGACACAAGTAGCCTCCTCTGAATGCCAGGGCCTGTGCAAAGTCTTGGAAGAACGGCTCGTGGTGAGTTTGTCTAATCGCCAGCGTATTAGCAGTAGCGCCCTTCAACAGGCTCGGCGCGAACGGAATGAGACGATTTTGGGACTCTGCACAGGCCTTGCTCTGAATGCACCGACGGCGATACTGTATGGCCGTCGGCGCATGGTCTGGCATCTATAGATTGGCAAGGGAGAATTCCTTGTGACAACCATCTCGGTAATCAACTACAAAGGTGGCGTGGGCAAGACAACGATAACAGCGAATCTCGCTGCTGAACTCGCATGGCGGGGGCATAGGGTCTTGCTGATTGATCTCGATCCACAAGCCAGTCTCACCTTTTCGTTTCTCACGGTGAATGATTGGGAGCGCGATTACGCTGAAAACAAGACAATCCGCAACTGGTACTACGCATACATTGACGAAGACCAGAATCTCGAGCTGTCTTCCTTGATTGTCAACTTGGGGGGAATTACCCAAATAACAAAGGGGAGCGTGGACATCATTTGCTCTCATTTGAATTTGATTAACATAGACTTGGAGCTGGCAACCAAGCTGGCTGGTGCAAGTCCTCGCCAAAGCAGGAATAATTTTCTGAGGTTGCATTCAAGATTGCTCGACGGTCTAGAATCCGCGGATGTCAAAGAGGAGTACGATTTTGTAATAATTGACTGCCCGCCGAACTTCAACATCGTAACAAAAACGGCGATCGTTGCCAGCGACCGGGTTTTGGTTCCGGCAATTCCAGACCGTTTGTCAACCTTGGGAGTCGAAGAATTACAGCGGCACATAAGCGAGCTCGTTAAAGATTTCAATGAGTACGCAGACCAACAAATTTCTCCGGTCCACAGCAAGATCGACCCGTCAATCATGGGTATAATTCCCACGATGGTGCAGATATACGCTGATGGACCAATTAGCACACAAGCTTCGTTCATCAACAGAGTCAAAGGCGCTGGTTTACCGGTGTTTGATACATACATCCGGCGGAACAATTCCAAATACGGGAACGCTCCACAATACGGAGTGCCTGTAGTGCTTCAATCTGCGTCTGGGGAAACGTATCTAGCAGTCCGAGATGAACTGGAGGCATTGGCTACCGAGTTTCTCAGGCGAGTTTAATTGAGTGGTGCATGATGCGTGAATCAAAACAAACTATATCTAGGCTGTTATCTGCTTTTGCCGATGCCCTAGATTCAATGGACGAACGCGAATTTGACTTTCTTATTCGGGGTGAGGCAAGGCTCTGTGTCGTAGAAAAGCGTAAGATCAAGAAAGCACCGCCCTTAAATGACTCTTGCTTGGACGGAGCCATCACCGAGATAGGGCAGAAGCTCAGCACCGCCGAGTCGAGAGAATCTGCGGCGAGCTTGCTTGCCTCTATCAACCAGCCACGAAGAAGGGACTTCCTGCTGCTTCTTGCCAAATCTTGCGGTGTCAGAGTGGAGTCAAAAGACAGCATCGCAAGAATCGAGCAGAAATTGATTGAGAACGTAGTTGGCTCAAGGCTGGACTCGGAGGCTATCAGGAAAGTGGCTTTTTGAAATCGGGCGATCAGCGTACTCGCCTACAACCCCACCCGCCGCAGGGTGTAAGCATCCCCGGCCATAATCTCCGCAATTCTTGGCGGCAGACCGCGAAAATCGTCGGTCGCCGCCGAGATTAGTCTTCCGCTCAAAGCCCCGCTTTCTTCCGAAGCGAGAAACACGGCCAGCTCGGCGCACTCGTCAATCGAGGCCCCGCCCCCCGACAGTACCCGCAGCCCGGTCTCATGAATGAAGGAAGCCCCAACCTCAGCCGCTTGCTCGGTCATCTTGTCCCACATACTGGTGTGCACCGAACCGGGGCCTAAGGCGTTGACCGTGATTCCCTTGCCCTCCAGCTCTTGAGCCAACACCTCGGTCAAGCGCACCACGGCCACCTTGCTTGAGCAGTACGCTGACATGTTGCTCCAAGCATTGGTGGCACCGGCGCCGGAGAGGTTGACGATCTTGCCACCGCCTTGACCGAGCATCACCGGGATCACCGCCCGGCAGCAGAGGAAAGTCCCGGTTAAGTTGACGTTGATGGTGTCCACCCACTCCGCCACGTCATTAGTTTCCAGCGGTCCCATAGGTCCGGAGATTCCGGCGTTGTTGACTAGCACGTCAATCCGGGAAAACTCCGCCACCGCGGCCTGCATCAGCGCCTCGACCTGCAGTTGATCGGTAACGTCGGTTGGGGCGATCAGATAATCGGCCCCAAGTATTGCCACATGTGTGGCCGTCTCACGCAGTTCGGCTTGATTTCGCGCCGCCAGCACAACCCGAGCGCCCTCCTGGGCGAACGCCACGGCAATTGCCTGACCGATCCCCCTCCCCGCGCCAGTAATCACGGCAACCCTGCTCTCTAGCCTCATACCACCTATCTCCACGGATATTTCAGCTCGCCCTGCGCCAACTCCGGGGGCCAGACGATGACCTTCCGCCCGCTCTGCCACTGCACCAGAAGCGCTTGCCGGCCTATCTGGCGACCCGTGGCGTCAATGCGGAACCTGCCGTAGAAGGTGGAAAAGTCCGCCTCGGCGGCGGTCCGGCGGAGAGCCGAGTCCTCGGTCGTGCCCGCCATCTCCAGACAGCGCTGCACCACCACGCCGACAGCGTAAGCCTGGGCCATAGGGTAGTCAACGGTGGTGGTCCCGGCGCGGCGCAGGGAGGCGACGACATGGTCTGGCGAGGGCCCGTAAACGGGCCGGTACCGGGCTTCAGTCTCCCATTGGCTGGGCCCAACGAATCCGTCGGCCAGATGCCCGAGGCGGTCTTGGAACGGCTGCACACCGGCCGCCACGACGGCCACGGAACCGACGCGGAGTCCGGAGGCGGCCAATTGCTCGGCAAATAGGAGGTCGTTTTGAAACCGTCCGGCCACCACCAGCACGTCCGGCTCGGCCTCACCCACCTCGTGAATCGAGCAAGAGAAATCTTGGGCGTTGGCATCGAACGCCCGAGACAGGACCACCCCGAATCCAGCATCCGCAGCCCTGGCCTCCACACCGGAGCAGACGTCCTTGGGGAACTCCCCGGCGCTGGCCCGCAAGATGGCCAGCGTTCGGGCCGCCGGACTCGCTCGTCGCACCGTCTCCAGCAGTCCGGCTAGATATTCGGTTGCCGGAGTAAGTATGCCAACGACCCACGGATTGCCGCGACGATAGACACTGGATGATGCGCCGCCCTGGTTCCAGAGCAGCTTGCCGTAGGTGTTGGCGACCTCGGCAGCCCCCGACGTTAGCACCGCCGAGTAGGGGCCGATCAGTAAGTCAACGCCGTCTCCGACGATCAATTGCCTGGTGGCGGCGCGCACCGACCGCTGGTTGCTGGCATCGTCGTAGACGAGCAGGCGGACCTGCCGGGGTGATACACTTCCGCGACCCAACCCGCCCGCACGATTGGCGTCCTCAACCCAGGCACGAATCCCGGTGACGGCCTGTCGCCCCTGCACCCGGAACTGGCCGGTGAGCGAAACGGCTATCCCAACCTTGATCGGCTCCGACATGCTTGGGCCTGCCTCAGGCGGGTCTAGTCCTTGGAGCGGAACAGTCCAAAGGAGCTGGTGTATCCGTGGAGGAAGGTGGTGCCGCCAACCGGGCCGATCTCGCCGTTGCAGAAGAAGCCGCCCAAGGGCACCGGGCCCAACTTCTCTTTGAAGATTTCGGTATCGTGGTTGGGTCGGCCGTAGAGATACTGCCCTCGGCCCAAGCAGGAAAACAGAAGCGCCCCAGGGACGTCGTTTTCCCGGTTCTCCGAGGCGTAACGTTCCAAGACGACGGTCAAGTCTTGTGCCGAAGTGTCGGCGTCTCGCAGGTGAAACTGGACGAGTTGGCCCTCCTTCAGCAATTCGCCGATGGCCAGGCTGCCCGTCTTGGAGTCCATACCCACCACGTTGCGGATGAGGAAATCGCCTTGGAGGGGGTGGTCCAAGAACTCGTCCATCACCACGCCCAGGAAGAGGGAGTGGCCCATCAACTGCCGGTCCCGCTCCGGTAGCGAGCGGTACATATTCTGCAGAATCTCCATTGGTGGTTGGCCGTCCAGTTGTACCAAGACGTTTTGGTGGCTGGCCGTTATGCGCATCGCATCGCCGATCGGGCGGCAGCCCTGAGCCACCACGGTATCGATGGTGATATTGCCGTGCAACGCCAGCGCCACGGCGCCGCTGTCATGGACTTGCCCGTCCAAAAAGAGGGCGTTATCACCCTGCCGCTGGGCCCCGCTGGCCAACCCACCGATTTTGGCGGCCTTCGGGAAGGCGAAGTCCATTCCCATGATCAGGTTCTGGACCGGGAAGGAGTACGGATCGGCGAGGATCACGAACTGAGGGTCTTGGTCGGGCGTTACTCCCAAGAGTTGCTCCCAGTTGTTGGGCCCGGCGTCCAAGTCGGGAATGCGGTGGTCTTCGAGGTGCAGGGCCTTGATCTCGACGCCAGGCAGCGAGGCGGCGGTAATGGAAAGGGCGGGTCGTTGCTCTACCTCCAGCCCGTTACCGATAATCCCGCCCCCGGAGCAACCGAAGGTGTGGGCCGGCCGGATGTGCTCGCCCATCAAGGCGGCCACCCTTTGATAGTCGTTGCGGTAGTGGGGTGAAACGAAGGCCACCGCCAGGTCAGGCGTTTCCCCGCCCAACTGGGTCTTGATGCTGGCGGCGCATTCCGCAAAGGCGCCGTCCAGATCGGTCTGTTCGGAAATTGCAGAGGCCCACTTCATCAGAATCCTCCTCGAGAGCCAGTTGGGACACAATGGGGAGCCAATGGGTCTTGGCGCCAGTATAGCACCGAGCCCCGATGGCGGGGCGGCTATGGACAGAGCAGCGGGAGCGGCGATATATTGGGGCAACCGGGGGTCTTATCCGCCAAAGGAGCCGCCCGTGACCGAAAGCGCCTCTTCCGATAATTTCCCGTCCAAAGAGGACCGTGTGCGCCACCTTGCCCGTCTGTCCGGCATATCAATCGCCGACGACGAATTGAGCGAGGTCGCCGACCGTTTCGACAGTCTGATCAATGAACTGGACCGGCTACGTGAGCTGGATCTCTCCGACGTTCAGCCGGTGAGCATCTTCCCCGAGGAAGACTCCGCATGACCAGCCCGCAGGACGTCGCCTTCCTATCCGCCGCCGAAACCACCCGCGCGATTCGTTCCGGCGAACTCGGCGCCGAGGATGCCGTCAGCGCCTATCTCAACCGAATCGACCGGATGGATTCTAGGCTACGGGCGTTTATCACGGTCATGAGGGAACAGGCGTTGGATGCCGCCCGGCGCGTGTCCGAGCGCCTCGCCCAAGGCGAAGACCCCGGACCCTTGGCGGGAGTCCCCATCGCCGTGAAGGACCAGTTCTGGACCGAAGGAGTCCTCACGTCCAACGGCTCCAGGGTCTACGCGGAATTCGTGCCGACCGAAGACGCTACCATAGTGTCGAGGTTGAAACAGGCCGGGGCGGTGCTTCTCGGCAAGCTTAACCTGAGCGAGTTGGCCATGGGAGGCACCCAGGACCCGCCCTACGGCATCCCGGCCAACCCCTGGGACTTGGCGCGCACGCCAGGGGAGTCGAGCAGCGGCTCCGGAGTGGCGCTATCGGCACACCTCTGCGCCGCCTCGGTCGGCGAGGACACCGGCGGTTCGGGGCGGGGACCGGCCTCTTATTGCGGTGTCGTTGGCTTGCGCCCGACCTTCACGCGGGTGAGCCGCCACGGAATGACCCACATGTGCTGGTTTATGGACGCGGCAGCTCCCATGACCAAGACGGTGGAAGATTGCGCGTTGGTGCTAGGCGCGATCGCGGGCCACGACCCCAAGGACCCTTACACCAGCAGCCGCCCGGTGCCGGACTACACCGGCGGACTCCGAAACGGAGTCGAAGGGCTGCGGGTGGGTCTGATACGGGAACTGCACCAAAGTCCCGACATGCACCCGGAAGTGCGCGGTGCGGTCGAGGCGTCGTTGGACGTGTTCCGGGGATTGGGGGCCGACGTCTCCGAGGTCTCAATTCCTTTGGTGGAATTGGCGGGCGCAATCTTCGTCGGAATCGCCGATACCGAGGGCGCGGGGGCGAGGGACGAAATATTACGCACCCGCGCCCACGACTTGGACCAAGCCAGCCGCACCAGGCTGTTGTCGGCTTCCTTGGTCCCGGCCAAAGTCTACAACCGGGCGGCCAAAGCCCGAGTGTTGCTGCGTCGGCAGTTCATGGCCGCCCTGGAACAGGTGGACGTGTTGGTTTCTCCAACTTCGCCATACCCGGCCCCGCTCCACTCCGCCTTGACGGCGCGGTTTGAGAGCGCCGAGGACGTTCGGGCCCGGTTCTTCTTTCGCCGGTCCTACACGGGCTGCTATTCCCTGACCGCCCTGCCCGCAATTTCGGTCCCCGGCGGGTTCACCACCGAGGGACTTCCCATCGGGCTGCAACTCGGAGGCCGGCCCTTCGCCGAGGAAACGTTGCTCCGCGCGGCCTACTCCTATGAGCAGGCAACGCCGTGGCGTGAGCGCACCGCACCTGCCGCGTTGGATTAGACCAAGACTGAGATACAGGAGTAGGTCCTATGCCAGACAGGATAAGAGTAGGCATCATTGGCGCCAGCGCCAGTTACGGTTGGAGCAAACGCGCTCATCTTCCCGCGCTGTTGGCCATGCCCGACTTCGAGTTGACCGCGGTCTGCACCTCCCGCGAGGAGACGGCCAAGGAATCGGCCGAATTCTACGGGGCCAGGCTAGCGTTCAGCAACTATACCGAGATGGCCAACCACCCGGACGTTGACCTGGTCGTATGCTCGGTGAGCGTTCCAGCCCATTACGGCATGGTGAGCGCCGGTCTGCAAGCCGGGAAGCACGTATTCTGTGAGTGGCCCTTGGGCGCCAACACCGCCGAGGCGGAAGAGCTGGCCGGGCTGGCCCGTGAGAAGGGCGTTAAGCATATGGTCGGTCTGCAGGCCAGGGGCGGCCCGGCTCTGCTGCGCATCAAGGAGCTGGTGGAGGAGGGCTATGTCGGCGAGATGTTGGCGGCCAACATGACCATGTTCCTGCCGGGGCTGCTGTCCCGGGGAGCCGACCGGGCCTGGATGGCCGACCGAAATAACGGCGCCAACACGCTGACCATCGCTTCGGGCCACGCCTTGGACATCTTCTGTCACTGCGTAGGCGAGTTTCGCGAGCTCTCAGCCCAGGTCGGCGTGCAGGCGCCACAGTGGGATACGCCGGGCGGCCCGGTTTCCGTGGATGCGCCGGACAACGTCTCGGTCAGCGGCTACCTGGCCAACGGCGCGATGGCCTCGGCCCACATCGGCACCATTCCGTGGAACGGGGCCGGCTGGCGCATGGAGGTCTACGGCCGCGAGGGGACAATTTTGGCGGAGTCCGCCGAAATGGTGCAATACGGCAACGTTAAGCTATCCGGGGCCCAAGGGAACCAGCCGGTCCAAGAGTTGCCGGTCCCGGGCCATCTCTCGCTGGTGCCCGAGGCGGTCCCGGTCAGCGAGGCCTACAACGTCGGTCAGATGTACCAGTTGTTGGGATCGGCCATCCGCAGCGGCGGCGAGGCCCAACCCGATTTCGACACCGCTGTTGAACGGCACCGCTTTCTGGACCTGCTCAAGAAGTCGTCGGACGAGGGGAGAAGGGTCCAAGTCTGATGACATACCCCAGGAATCCGGTCCTGGCCCGGCGGCTCAGCAATTCCTTGCTGATCCTGCTGCTACCGGGGGTCTCGCTAAAACGCTGGCTGATAGTCGGGGCCGTGGGATTGCTGGCCATGGCTCTCGGCGTGCTGTTCGCTCTGGACGTGTCCACCGGACCGGCATTCATATCCTTCGCTAGGAGCGCGACGCTGGAGGGAGAACCGGCCTATCTGAGAGGTGCGGTGTTCATCGCCATCGGTATCTTGGCCGCGCTGTTTGCCGCATATGGCCTGTACCGTTCCTTCGGCGTGGCGGGACAGCGTCCACGCCACTGGAACATATTGGAATCCCTTTACGTCGAGCGCATCTTGGGCTCAGGGCCGAGGATCACTGTCATCGGAGGCGGCAGCGGCTTGCCCAGTCTCCTTCGCGGCATCAAGCAATACACCTCCAACGTAACCGCCATCGTAACCATGGCCGACGATGGGGGCAGTTCCGGCCGGCTCCGCGACGAGCTGGGCATCCAGCCTCCTGGGGACATCCGCAACTGCTTGGTGGCTCTGGCCGACTCGGAAGAGGTGATGCAACGCCTGATGGACTACAGGTTCTCTTCCGACGGCGAGCTGGACGGCCACAGCTTCGGGAACATCCTGATCGCCGCCTTGGCCGGTATCGGCGGCGACTTCTATCGGGGTGTCGAAATCGCTGGCGAACTGCTAGCAATCCGAGGCCGGGTGGTGCCGTCCACCAACACCGACGTCACGCTAATCGGCACTACCGAGACCGGCGAAACCCTGGTGGGCGAGACCAACGTGGCCATGGCTCAAAGCAGTCTCCTCAGTCTCTCCCTCTCGCCGCCCGACCCGGCGCCACACCCGGAGGCGATTCGGGCCCTGCTGGAGGCCGACTTGGTAATTATCGGACCAGGCAGCTTGTACACCAGCATCGTGCCCAACCTGGTAATCTCAGGGATTGCCCGGGCGTTGAATGAGTCCAAGGCCCTCAAAGTCTACGTTTGCAACGTGGCCGAGGAGCCCCGGCAGACCGAGGGCTACACGGTGTTCGACCACCTGGAGGCCGTCCGCCATTACGCTGGCATGGGGTCGGTGGACGCCGTGGTGGCCAACAGCCGAATCCCGGAAGGGCCAACCCCGGCCGGACTGGATTTCATCCCTCCCCCGGGGGTCTGGCCCGACGATACGCCGCTGGTAACGGCCGACGTGATCGACGACGAATACCGGGCAAGGCACAACTCGCAGCGGCTCGCGGGGGTCATCGCAACGGTCTACCGCCGCCAACGGGGCCGCCGCCGCCGTCTGCCCTGGGCCCGGATCAATCCGACCCCGGCGCCGATGCCTGCCGGTTATCCGGCAACCGCTCCGCAGGGCACACCGGGAGGGTGACGCCGCCCCTGGTAAGATAGACCAAGACCTAGAGCACGGAGCATCAGAGAATGGCCGGACCCGCGGACCGGGCCCAAGAACTTCGAGCAGAGTTGAATCACCACAATCACCGGTATTACGTATTGAACGACCCGGTGATTACCGACGGCGAATACGACCTGCTAATGCGGGAACTCCGCCGGTTGGAACAGGACCACCCGGAGGTATTCACCGCCGACTCGCCCACCCAGCGCACCGGCGGCCCGCCTTCGCCCGCCTTCGCCCAGGTGCAACACCGTCGCCCGATGCTCAGCCTCGGCAACGCGTTCGACCTAGAAGACCTCGAGCAGTGGCACCGGCGAACATCAGCCCTGCTCGACGGTTCCGAATTCGACATGGTGTGCGAGCTGAAGATCGATGGTTTGGCGGTCACTCTCACCTACGAAGACGGAGTGTTCTACCAAGGGGCGACCCGGGGCGACGGCACCGTCGGCGAGGAGGTCACGCGAAACCTGCGGACGATCCGCACTATTCCAATCTCATTGCTGGGCGATGCCCCGCCCCGGCTGGAAGTCCGCGGCGAGGTCTACCTGCCGGTGCCCGAGTTCCAGCGGCTAAACGAGGAACGCGCCGCTCGGGACGAATCCTTGTACGCCAACCCTAGGAACACCGGGGCGGGCAGCGTCCGCCAATTGGACCCCAAGGTCACCGCGTCCCGCAATATGCAGGTTTGGGTCTACTCACTGGGCGAAGTCGAGGGGGCGGACTTGCCGCAAACCCACTGGGCGGCGTTGGAGTGGCTGCAGGAGCTTGGCTTTCGGATCAACCCAAACAACAAGCTATGCCGGACCATCGAAGAGGTCCAAGCCTATTACCAATCGTGGCTCGAACGGCGCCACGACCTGCCCTACGAGGCCGACGGGGTGGTAGTCAAGGTTGATCCCCTCGATTTGCAGGAACGGCTCGGCGTGGTGGGCCGAGAGCCGCGATGGGCCGTGGCCTACAAGTTCCCGGCGGAGCAGGCCACCACGCGCCTGCTGGAGATCGGCATCAACGTCGGGCGGACCGGCAGCCTGAACCCCTACGCCATCCTGGAGCCAGTGGTGGTCAGCGGGGCCACGGTCCAGCATGCTTCGCTGCACAACGAGGAAGACATCCATCGCAAGGACGTCCGCATCGGCGACTGGGTTGTTATCGAACGGGCCGGTGATGTCATACCCCACGTGGTCGGGCCAGTGCTGGGCCGGCGCACCGGCGACGAGCAGGTGTTCCGCATGCCGGTACATTGCCCCGTGTGCGCTACGTTGGTAGTCAAGGCCGACGACGACGCGATGCACCGCTGCCCCAATGCCGCCTGCCCGGTGCAGTTTTTCGAGTTGTTGAAGCACTACGTTGGCAAGGGCGCGGCCGACATCGATGGACTCGGCGAACGGTGGTGCGGCATCCTGATCGAGCACGGCATGGTCTCCGACGTCGCCGATCTATACTACCTGCAGAAGGACCAGCTCATGTCGCTGGACCGTATGGGAGACAAGCTGGCCACCAAAATCATGACCAGCATCGAGGGCAGTAAACAGCGGCCTCTGGCCCGGCTGCTGTTCGGCTTGGGCATCTTGCATGTCGGCAGCGAGGTGGCCGAGCTTTTGACTCAGAACTTCGCCAGCGTGGAGGAAATTGCCAGCGCCACCCAAGACGACCTAACCGCGATCCAGGGGATCGGACCCCGGATCGCGGAAAGCATCGTGTCCTATTTCCAAGACCCAGCCAACCAAGAGGTGATCGAGAGACTGCGGAAGGCCGGCGTACGCTTGGAACAGGACCGTATGCCCGAGCCAGAGGTGGGCGAACTCCCCTTCAGCGGCCTGAATTTCGTAGTCACTGGAACGTTAGCGAGCTTTTCCCGCAACGAAGCCGAGTCCCGGATCAAAAGCCACGGCGGCAGGGTAACGTCGTCCGTGACGCGAAACACCAACTATGTGGTGGTCGGCGCGTTTCCCGGCTCGAAAGCCGCCGCCGCCCAACGGTTGGGCATCCCGGTCCTCGACGAGGACGCATTCTTGGAGCTCTTGGATGCCCCGTAGAGCGCACTCGTTACGGGCGATTAGGGACCAGGAGACTGCTTGCCTCCCTTGCTAATCGTCGGACTCGGAAACCCCGGGCCCCGCTTCCACGGCACCAGGCACAACATCGGCTTTCATATTGTGGACCTCCTCGCCAAAAAATGGGGAATCGCCGTTAACGAACGGCGTCCCAAAGCCGTCTTGGGACGCGGCGAATACAAGGGCCACCCGGTGGTGTTGGCCAAGCCGCGCACCTTCATGAACAACAGCGGCGAGGCGGTGGCCTATCTGTTAACCCGCTTCGCGGCGCGGCAGTCCGACCTGTTGATCATCTACGATGAGATGGCCCTGCCCTTGGGCAAACTGAGACTCCGCCCCGACGGAAGCGACGCCGGTCACAACGGGATGCGGTCCATTATCTCGGCAGGCGGCGGTATCAACTTCCCCCGGCTGCGCATCGGCATTGGGGCGCCGGAAGCCGGGTCGGTGGACCACGTCTTGGGAGGGTTCTCCGACGAGGAACAGGAGCTGGCCGACGAGACGGCGACCCGTGCCATGGCTGTCGTCGAGTGTTTGCTTCTGGAGAACATCGACGTCGCGATGAACCGGTTCAACTAGGCCTTGGCCGATCTGCCATGAGGGTTGCCGTGGCTTGCTTGTTGGTGCTGTACCTCGGCTTGCTGGCTGCCTGTCGCTCGGAGGGTCCCACGGCCACCCTCCCGCCGCCGCCAACAACCACGCCCGCCCCAACCAAAGCCACTGTCACTCCCACCTTGCCTACCCCTCCCCCGACGCGGTCGATCTCCCGGCCTCCGACACCTGAAGGTCAAGCGCCAGCCACTCGGTTCCCTGTCCCGCCGGAACGCGACCTCTACCGCCTCGCCTTGGAATTGCAAAGAGTGGATGGTCCGGTAAACCGGGTGGTCAACCCGGAGCCAGTGTCCTACGAGCAAGGAAGCAGGGAGACCTTTTGGCTGTTTGACGTTGTGGGCCTCAAGAAATACCGGAGTGAGTTCGAGTTGAGGCTGGTCACTCCCCATGCCTACTGGTATTTTGAGGTCGGTCTGGAGATAGACCAAGCTTCCCTCGAGCGGTCTGCTTCGATATTCGAAGGGACAATATATCCCAGGGTAACCGAGGCCTTCGGACAGGAGTGGGTGCCCGGGGTAGACAACGACCCCCACTTGAACATCGTCCACGCCCGGCTTAACCGGGTCGGCGGCTATTTCAGTTCCACCGACGAATACCCCCGAGAGATCCGCCCCGGCAGCAACGAGCGGGAGGTGATCTACATCAACACCGGCGGAATCCCGGTGGATAGCCCAACGTATCTGAACGTGTTGGCCCACGAATTGCAGCATGCTATCCACTGGTGGGCCGACCCGTCCGAAGAGACTTGGATCAACGAGGGACTGGCGGAGCTGGCGACCATTGTTGCCGGGCGGTCCATTCCCGTTCGAAGCGCCTCTTTGTTCCTTTCCTCCGCCCCCACTTCCTTGGTGCACTGGCCGACCGAGTCCGGTGCCGGGTACCTAAATTACGGTGCCGCTTTCCTCTTCATGAGTTACCTGGTCGAGCATTATGGGGACTTGGACGACCTTCGCCCTCTGCTGGCAGACCAGAGCGATGGCGTCGAAAACATCGAATCTTTCCTGGAATCACGCGGTCACGCCGCCCGCTTCGCGGATGTGTTGGCGGACTGGGGGGTGGCGAATCTGCTGGACGAACAGGAAGGGCTTTATCGGTACTCCAATCTACCGTCGCCCGCGATCGTGCGCAGCCGCTTGGATTCCGAAAGTCCCGTCCGGGAAACAGAATTGCCCCAGTTCGCCACCGATTATGTGGCCCTGCGAGGTTTGGACGGGAAGGCGAGGCTCGAATTCAACGGCGCCGACACCGTCAATCTCCTTCCGGTGGACGTCGGTCTTGGAGGTTGCTGGTGGAGCAACTCCGGCGACTCGATCAGTTCTACGCTAACTCGGCCCTTGGACCTACGGACGCATACCGAGGCGGCCGTCACCTACGAGATTTGGCACAGCACCGAAGAGGACTGGGATTTCGGTTATCTCCAAATCTCCGCAGATTCCGGGACGACGTGGGATGTTCTGAGTACGCCTAACACCAGCCCCGAGGACCCCTTGGACGTGGCTTTCGGGCCCGGCTATACCGGCGAGAGCGGCGGCTGGGTAGCCGAGGAAGTGCCCCTCGACGCCTACGCGGGCCAAGAAGTGTTGGTCCGCTTCCACTATCTGACCGACGACGCCCTGAACGGGCACGGGCTCTGCCTGCGCGAGTTTGAGATGTCTCCCCAACTTTCCGGGGATGACACCTGGCGCTCCAACGGCTTTGTCTGGACCAACAACCTGGTGCGCCAAACATTCATCGTGCAGGTCGTGCGTAACCGGGACGGCGCCAACGAGGTCACTCGCATCGAGCTTGACGGCCAGAACCGGGGAGGAATCGTCGTCGACCCGCCGGAAAGAGGCGAGCGCCTAGTCGTGGTGGTGCAGGCCACTGCGCCAGCCACCCGGTTGCCCGCGTCCTACACGCTTTCGTTGGAGCCGGTAGACTAGCGCTAACAGGGCCTCGGAGGGACGACATGGGCTTCGGACTTGGCGTAATCGGCTGCGGCGACTTCGCTTGGACCTTTGCCGACACCGTCCGAAACGAGAGGGACTGGCTCGACCTATATTTCGCCAGCCGTGACGAACGGCGGGCCCGGCGCTACGCGACCCTGTTCGACGGTGTGGGCTATTTCGGCTCGTACCAGGCGGCGGCGGCCGACCCACGGGTAGACGCCCTGTACCTCTGCACCCCGCACCACCTGCACTTGGAGCACGTCCGCATGGCGGCCGCAGAGTGCAAGCACATCTTGCTGGAAAAGCCCATCGCCCGGACCGTGGCTGAAGGGCAGGAGATCATCTGTGCAGCCGCGGCGGCCGGGACCACGTTGATGGTGGCAGAGAACTACCGGTTCCTTCCCGCCGTGGCCAAGGCCAAGGAGCTAGTGGACGCGGGCGCATTGGGCAGGCTCCGGCTGGTGCAGTTGCAGGAGCAGTACCCCTACGGGCCCGTGGGCTGGCGCAACAATGCCGAGCTCAACGGTGGCGGCGTCTACATCGACGGCGGCATCCACAAAGCCAGCATCTTGGCCCACCTAGCCGGGCCTCCCAGCGAGATCTACGGCATGGCCGTTCCGTCGGCCCAGCCAGGCTTGGACGCCGAGGACGGGATCGTGGTGCTGAACCGTTACGAGAACGGATTAGTCGGCATCATCAACCACTCTTGGGCGGTGGGCCAACATACCGGGCAGTGGGCGTCGGTCTCCGGGTCTCTGGGCAGCCTATATTTCGAATTGGGCGGGCCGTGGCTAGAACTGATCGATTCTTCGGGAAAGCGCCGTTTGGAGCTGGAGGTAGAATCCGGCGGCCTAGCCCCGATGGTCCGGGAGTTCCATCGGGCCATCGCCGAAGGCCGGGAGGCAGCCATGCCAGGGGCCGAGGGACTCCGGGACCTGGCGATGGTGCTCAAGGCCTACCAGTCAATGCAGGCCGGGATGCCGCTGCCGTTCCCGTGATGCCGGCAGAATACGGAAAGCAAGCAAGAAGAACGCCGCCCTTGGTCGGGGCGGCGTTCGTTCGTTAGCCGGGGCGCCGGGGGACTTAGGCGTCGAAGTACTTGAAGAATTCGAATGGGTGCGGGCGCAGCCGCAGGTCGTCCACGTCGTTCTTCTTGTAGTCCAACCAAGTCTCGATCAGGTCGTCGGTGAAGACGCCGCCCCGCATCAGGAACTCGTTGTCCCGTTCCAGCTCGGCGAGGGCCTCGTCCAAGGAGCCTGGCACCTGCCGGATCATCGCCAAATCGGCAGCGGACATCTCATAGAGGTTCTGGTCCACCGGGTCGGGGGGCTCGATCTCGTTGATCACGCCGTCGAGACCAGCCATCAGCATTGCCGAGAAGGCCAGGTAGGGGTTGCAAGACGGGTCGGGGGCGCGAAACTCCAGTCGCCGGGCGCTGGGGCTGGCCGAGTAGGTCGGGATGCGGATGCAGGCGGACCGGTTACGCACCGAGTAGACCAAGTTCACCGGGGCCTCGAAGCCGGGCACCAGCCGCTTGTAGCTGTTGGTGGTTGGCGCGCAAAAGGCCAGGAGGGCCGGAGCGTGGCTAAGGAGCCCGCCGATGTAGTGGCGACAGGTGGCCGACAGCATGGCGTAGCCGTCTTTGTCGTAGAACAGGTTGGTGCCGTCTTTCCACAGGCTCTGGTGGGTGTGCATACCCGTGCCGTTGTCGCCAAATAGAGGCTTGGGCATGAAAGTGGCGACCTTGCCGTGAGCCTTGGCGACGTTCTTGACCACGTATTTCAGGATGGTCACGGTGTCGGCCATGGTGGTCAAGCTGTTGAACCGGACGTCGATTTCGGCCTGACCGGCGGTCGCCACTTCGTGGTGGTGCTTTTCGACGATGATGCCGAAATGCTCGATCTTCTGCACCATCTCGGAGCGGATGTCCTGAAAGTCGTCGAAGGGCGGGGCCGGGAAATACCCTTCCTTATGCCGGGGACGGTAGGCCAGGTTGTTGCCGTCGTTACCGCCGCTGGCCCAGATGCCTTCGTTGGACTCTATGTGGTAGTAGGCCGAGTGGGCGTTTTGGTCGAAACGGGCGGAGTCGAAGACGAAGAACTCGGGTTCGGGACCCCAGTAGCTTACATCGGCGATTCCGCTATCCCTCAGATAGGCCTCGGCTTTGTGTGACACATGCCGGGGGTCCCGGGAGTAGTCGCTGCGGGTGATGGGGTCCAGGATGTCGCACATCATGGTAAGGGTCGAGATTCCGAAAAATGGGTCAACCACAGCGGTTGTCGTGTCGGGGATGAGCAGCATGTCGCTCTCATCGATGGACTTGAAACCGCGGATGCTAGAACCGTCGAACCCGTAGCCCTCGGCCAGGTTGTCCTCGCTGAGTTCGCTCAGGGGGATCGAGACGTGCTGAAGCGTGCCGGGGAGATCGGTGAATTTAAGGTCGATGATTCCGATACCATTGTCGCGACAGTACCTGATGGTTTCTTCCGGTGTCATCTCCTGTTTGCCCTCCTTAACAAAAAATCCATGCCGGCCTGTTTAGTGACGGGCATGGATTACATGGACTGTGTTGGTCTTGAAACTTGGGGAATTGCTGTTGCCAGCTATTTCCGAAAGAGTTTGCGAGGCAGCACCACCCACATCGTGAACAGTCCCACAAACACGGCCGCCGCGGCGATTACGATCATCCTGGTAGTCCTCCGAAATCAACGTAGTTCCATTCTTACGTGAAGTTGTTACGCTGCCTTTGCGCAAATGTTAAATGTTTGTTACATCTCGCCGGTTCCGGAAATGACAATCACCCCGTTCCTTGCGCCTGTTTGGCGAGGACGGGGTGACCGTTCCATATGGTCCGTTCACTGCCGTTATGGGCAGGGGATTTGGGAGCTGGTCTACTTACGGAGGAGTTTGCGGGGCAGTACCACCCACAGTGTAAACAGTCCCACGAAAGCGCCCACCGCGACAATTGCGATCATGCTGTGTTCCTCCGGCTTGGTATGTCGCTAGTTTGCCGCAGATTTGTTACGTCGCATTTGCGTTTATGTAAAATCTTTGTTACATCTGCCGGTGGCCTCAAGTGCCTCGTGCGCTCCGGGGCCCGGGCGCAGTTAGGAATCGCGGGGAATGAGGCCGGGGTGGCATCAGGGTAACGGGCGCCGTCGGGGTGTGGCGGTAGTCGTGCTTCGCGAAATAGGACCGGGCCACGGATAACTCCGCGGCCCGGTTTTGAGAGATTGGATTGTCGCCTTCGGCTTAGTCAGCAGCCGATGGGTAGGCTTCCAAGGCGTGCTCGGAGATGTCGAGACCCTCCATTTCCTCGGATTCCGACACTCGCACGCCCATGGTCAACTTCAAGACCGTGAACAGCGCGAAGCCGGTGACCAAGGCCCAAGCCAAGACCACACCCATGCTGATCAGCTGGGAGACGATCTGTAGGGGTTCGCCAGCGATCAAGCCTTCCACGCCGTTGTTTCCGTTAGCGAAGATGCCGACCGCGAGTAGGCCCCACAGACCGACGGTGCCGTGGACCGAGATGGCCCCGACGGGGTCGTCGATCTTTAGGAAGCGCTCGATGAAGATCACCGAGCCCATCATGATCGGGGCTGCGATGGCTCCGATAACGACCGCGGCCCAGGGATCGATGTACGCTACCGGTGCGGTGACGCCGACCAAGCCGGCCAGAGCGCCGTTACAGGCCATCAGGATGTCGGTCTTACCGGTCATGATGAGGCGAATGTAAAGGGCGACCACGGCGCCGGTCGCGCCGGCCAGCAACGTGTTCATGGCGTTGAGGCCGATGGAGTCGCCGGTGTTGATGTTGAAGCCGAACCAGCCGAAGAACAGGATGAAGGTGCCGATGATCACGTAGGGCACGTTGTGACCCCGGATGTCATTGGCGCTGCCGTCGGCGTTGAACTTGCCGGTGCGGGCGCCCACCACGGCGGCGCCGGCCAGAGCGATGAAGCCACCGACCGCGTGCACCACGCCGGACCCGGCGTAGTCGGCCGCAGCTACCAGTTCGATCTTCTCAAGAGCGCCAAGCCAGCCACCATCGCCCCAAGCCCAGTGACCGTAGAGCGGGTAGATGACCGCGCCGATCATGAAGCTGTAAGCGAGGTAAGCCTGGGTCTTGGTCCGCTCGGCCACCGCGCCGGCCACGATGGTGGCGGCGGTACCTGCGAAGACCATCTGGAAGACCCAGTTAACGTAGTTCTGACCATCGGCGGCGTCCGAGACGAAGAAGTTAGTGGTGCCCAGAATACCTAGCGCCGAAGTGCCCCACATTAGGGCGAAACCAAAGGCCCAGAAGGACAGCGAGGCGATCGCAAAGTCCATAAAGCTCTTGGTCATGTAGTTGGTGGTGTTCTTGCTCCGGATCAGACCGGCGCCCAAGAAAGCGAAGCCTGCCTGCATAAAGAACACTAGGAAGGCGCCGACCATCCATATTAGGTTCGAGCCCTGATCTAGCTTCGGTTCATCGGATGTCCCAATGTCGCCAGCGAAGGCTATGTTGTAACCAGCCAGAATAGCCGCCGCAAGTAACCCGGCTATTGCGTACGGCAAAAACCGACGCAACAACCGTGCGCTGTTGGACTGTGGTACCGATTGAGCCAACATGGGTATCCCTCCTGCATCCCCAATTGGGGCGAATAATGATAAGTACGCCAACAATTTTATGAGAATTCAATTTCGACAACTAGTCTAATAGTTGGGTATTTCAGCGTAAATTCGCACGATTTGCCCTAAATTCTCCGTTATGTAAATAGTATATTACGGAATTCGCAAGACATAATGCGCAAAAAGGGGCAGGCCGATGGCCTGCCCCATTAGAGTCTCCCGGTGTCCGGTAACTACTTTTCGATGGGCGCCCCTACGATACTTCCCCATTCCGTCCACGAACCATCGTAGTTGCGGACGTTCTCCAAACCCAGCAACTGGGTCAGAACGAACCAGGTGTGGGACGAACGCTCGCCAATGCGGCAGTAGGCGATGGTCTCCCTGCTGCCATCGATGCCGTTTCCGCCGTAGAGAGCCAGCAGATCGTCGGCCGATTTGAACGCGCCCTCTTCCCCAACCGCCTGCCCCCAAGGGATGTTGGCCGCACCCGGAATATGCCCACCCCGCTGCGAACCCTCTTGGGGCAGGTTGGCCGGGGCCAAGAGTTCGCCACTGAACTCCGCCGGAGAGCGTACGTCCACCAGAGCAACGCTGCCCGCGTTAACGGAGGCCAGCACCTGGTCCCGGTAGGCGCGGATACTCTGGTCCCCGTCGCTGGCGGAGTAGGTCACTGCGGCGTAGCTGGCAACGTCGGTGGTCAGCGGAAGCCCCTCGGCTTCCCATTTGACCCGGCCGCCGTTCATCAGCCGCACGTCCTTGTGGCCATAATACTTGAGCTGCCAGAAGGCCCAGGCGGCGAACCAATTGTTGTTGTCCCCGTAGAGGATGACGGTCGTATCGTTCCCAATTCCTGAACTTCCCAAAAGCTGCTCGACCTCCGCCTTAGAGACAAGGTCGCGGCGCACCGACTGTTGCAGTTGGGACTGCCAGTTCCAGCCCACCGCCCCTTGAATGTGCCCTGCTTCGTAAGCTGATGTGTCGACGTCGACCTCCACCAAACGGACGTTGGCGTCGCCTCCGTGTTCGGCCACCCAGTCGGTGCTGACCAGTGACTCAGGGTGAGCGTAGTCCGCCATGGTTGTCCCTCCTATCTGTCGGGGTTACGTTAATTCAGGCGCCCCTTCTTGGTCCAACTCCAGTGCGCGCCGCCCTACCACTACCCATGATTTACGGGGGAATCGTATGAGATTGTACCACCAACACACCCAGGTCCCGGCTATAGGATAGCGCCCGCACTGACGGGCGAGCTTTGCAAAATCCTCTTCACTCCGATAACATTGACTAAGTGATTCCTGGTAAAATTGCGTCCAAAGCTGGCCCAAGGGGAGCGTATGGGAAATAGCCGCTGGCTCCGCAATAGCTTCGTATACCTCATGATCATCATCGGTGTGATCGTGATCTTCTATACGCTATTGCCCGGCTTGGGCGACGACCAAGAAGTGCCGATAACCCAGGTGATCGGCATGGCCAAGAGCGGCGAAATCCGCGAGATCGTGGCCGACGGGAAGAAGCTGACCATCTACCCCAAGAGTGACTCCGACCGGTTTACCAGCCGGACGGGCGACAGGACCGACATCGAAACCATCCTAAGTGACAACGGCGTCGAGCTTGGCACCGCCACCGGAGTGCAGATCACCCACAAGGGCTCCAGCGGGTTGGCCAGCTTCTTCGGTCTGTTGCTCAACTTCCTGCCCCTGATCTTCTTCGGCGGGCTGATCCTGTTTATGATGCGCCAAGCCCAAGGCAGCAACAACCAGACGCTGAGCTTCGGGCGCAGCCGGGCCCGCATGATGACGATCAACCGGCCCACGGTGACCTTCACCGATGTGGCCGGGGTGGACGAGGCCAAGGTAGAGCTGCAAGAGGTAGTGGAGTTCCTCAAGTTCCCCGAACGGTTCCTCTCCCTCGGCGCGCGCATTCCCAAGGGTGTGCTGTTGGTGGGTCCGCCGGGCACTGGCAAGACCCTGTTGGCGCGGGCGGTCGCCGGTGAGGCCGGGGTGCCCTTCTTCCACATCAGCGGCTCAGAGTTCGTTGAGATGTTCGTCGGCGTGGGCGCGGCCCGAGTCCGCGACCTGTTCGACCAAGCGAAACGCAACGCCCCCTGTATCGTGTTCGTGGACGAAATCGACGCCGTGGGCCGTCACCGCGGTGCGGGCCTGGGCGGCGGCCACGACGAACGGGAACAAACGCTCAACCAGATCTTGGTGGAAATGGACGGCTTCGAAACCAATACCAACATCATCGTCATCGCCGCCACCAACCGTCCCGACATCCTCGACCCGGCACTGCTGCGTCCTGGACGGTTCGACCGCCGCGTGACCTTGGACCTGCCAGACATCGAGGGCCGCAAGGCCATCCTGAAAGTTCACGCCGCCGGTAAGCCGTTGGCGCCGGAAGTCCAGTTGGAGACCGTAGCCAAGGAAACTCCTGGGTTCAGCGGTGCCGACCTGTCCAACCTGGTGAACGAGGCCGCAATCCTAGCGGCCCGGCAGAGCAAGAAGTCCATCTTCATGTCGGAGTTCGAGGAGGCAGTCGACCGCATCATTGCTGGACCGGAACGGAAGAGCCGGCTGATCAGCCGACGGGAAAAGGAGATGACGGCATACCACGAGGCGGGCCATGCGCTGGTCGCTTGGACCCTGCCCCACGCCGACCGGGTACACAAGATTTCAATCGTGTCCCGGGGCTCGATGGGCGGACACACCTCGCTGCTGCCCGACGAGGACCGCTACCTGTGGACCAAGAACCAGTTCCGCGACATGCTGGCGGTCACTATGGGAGGCCGGGTCGCCGAGGAGCAGATCTTCGACGAGGTAACCACCGGCGCCAGCAATGACCTGGAAAGGGCCACCAAGATCGCCTTGGGCATGATTAAACGCTACGGGATGAGTGAGGGACTTGGCCCCCGCACCTTCGGCAAGCGCGAGGAAATGATCTTCTTGGGCCGGGAAATCAGCGAAGAGCGGGACTACGGTGACAAGGTCGCCGAAGAGATCGACGAAGAAGTAAAGCTGCTAATCAACCAGGCCTACGCCAATGCGGTGGACATCCTGGTTACCCACAAGTCAAGGCTGGTCCGATTGGCCGAGTACTTGATAGAGCACGAAACGGTCTCGGGAGAATCGCTCAATCGGCTGTTCAACCAAGAGCCGGGCTTGGGCGGTGAGCCTGGAACCCCGGCCGTGCCACCGGAGCCGGAGCCTCCTCCATACTCCCCGCCGCACCCGCAGCCGACAATTCAACCGGCACCTACGCTGTCATCCAACACCGAGCGGGACCGTTCACCCTAGCCGTCCCCGGTCTCTTCCGCGACGGCTTCTTGCCCGGCGGGTAGCTGGCGGTAGTAGATGCCCCACTCCTTCATCAGTGCCTCCACGCCCGGGTGTTTCAAAGCCACGAGCTCCCGGAAGAAACCTGCCAGCGCGTGGGCTGGCAGGTGTTCCTGGGAGCACACCCAGCTTCGCTCGGCGGGCACCACGTAGATCAGACCCTGTTGGTGCTCGCAGACCGCTTGGATCCTAGTCATATCCTGACTGGGCTTGATTTCAAGACCGAAAGCCGCCATCCGCTCCTCCATTCCTCGGTGGCCTCAAGGCGCGTCCGAGGTTGCCGGGGCCATTATAGCGAGCATACTCGACCGGCGGGTTATGGTTGCGGCAACCGGCTAATGTTAGAATCGAAATAAGGCCCAATTTTCAACACTGGCTTCGGAACCCCGCGGGCGGCCAAGCCGCGCGGAGAAAGGACTAACCGACTATGTACCAACCCGGCGGTGGCCCGAGACAACCGGAACTGAATTTCGACCAGCTATTCGCTCAGGGGCGAGATATCCTGGGTCGCATCGCTCAACGGTTGGGCGGCGGGGGCGTGGGCTTGGCCGCAGTGCTCATCGTGGCCCTAATCATGATAATCTGGGCGGCCACCGGGATCTACACCATCAGCCCCGGCGAACAAGCCGCTCTACGGCTCTTCGGCGAAGCCCAAGAGCTTCCGGTATCCGAAGAGGGACTGCACTGGTGGTGGCCGTCCCCCGTCGGTAAGCGCGACGTGGTCCGCACCGATCTGGTGCGCAGGCTAGAGTTGGGCTTCCGCACCTTGGAAGGCCAGCCCAACACCCCGGTGCCGGTCGAGGCCCAGATGATCAGCGGGGACCTGAACATCATCGACGTTCAGATGGTGGTGCAATACGATATCAAGGACCTCAACAACTTCCTGTTCAAAGTGGACGATCCCGGAGAGATCGCCGGGCAACGAGAGATCGAACCCGGCCGGCCCGACGGGCGAACCCTGAAGGACGCCACCGAGGCCGCGCTGCGTCTGGTGGTTGGACAGCGCTCCATCGCCCAAGTGTTGGCCGAACAGCGGGTGGACATGCAGATTGCTACCCAAGCCAAGCTGCAGGAGATCCTGGACAATTACGAGGCGGGGATCAACATCGTTTCCGTCGAACTGCAGAAGGTGGAGGCGCCGGAGGATGTCCGAGCCGCTTTCAACGACGTGCTCAATGCCAGGCAGGACCGCGTAACGGCAATCAACCAGGCTCAAGCCTACGAGAACCAGAGGATCCCGGAAGCGCGCGGTCAAGCGGAGCAAATCATCCAACCCGCCGAAGCGTTCAAGCGGGCCAGGATTGAAAGGGCAAGGGGTGAATCGGACCAGTTCCTGTCCATCTTGAGGCAATACAACAACAGCTCGGTCCAGTTGCTGAACGTCCTCCAAGACACCGACGACGGAGACGGAGACGGAGACCCCACGACCGGGATCGGTCTCACTGACGTCTCGGTCATCTCCGGCCCCAGTAGCGCCGGGAGCAACGGGTTCGACATTCTAGTCTCGGAAGTCACCGTGATCGGCGCCCCTGAGTGCGGTTTCACCGGGCGCGCGGTCGCTGCGGGTGAGGTTGAGCAGACCTGCGGGTTCTCGGTCTCGGTCGCTGGACGGGCTGACGAGCCCGAGATCGGTGACGAGTTCTCGATCGCCTACTTGGGGAACGAGAACTTGTCGGTCCCCCAGTTCGTTGGCACCGGCCCCTTCAGCGTCCGGCTGACCAACAAGGTGTTGGACCTCGACAACGCCGACGGCGACGGCGACCTCACGACTGGCGTGACGGCGGCCGACATCGAGGTGGTGGATGGACCGTCCGGTCTCTTCGTCTCCGAGTTCGATTCGGACACGAACATCCTGACTCTGGGATGGCGTTCATCCGGAGTAGTAGAATCCGGCGAGCTTTATACCGTGCGCTACTTGAACCAGCAAGAAGCCACGGTGCCAGCCACCCGAACGGTCACTCAACAGCGTCTATTCTTGGAGTCGGTGGAAGATATTCTTACCAGAACCAACATAACCATCGTCGATCCGACCATCGATACGGTCTTGATCCCCGGCATACAGGAGGGGATGGTGCCGGTCCCGCTGGGGCCTAGCCCCAGCCCGTAACGCTGCCCGGGTGTTGGATTAATAACGGTACAAAAGGGGACAGATGCGAAACCTAATTGTCGCGGGCGTGGTGATAATCCTGATCATCGTGACTCTCACAACCAGTCTGTATGTGGTTGACGAGACGCAACAGGTGGTGGTCACACGGTTTGGTGAAGTCCAGGCCATCAAAACCCGACCAGGACTCAACGTGAAAGCTCCCTTCGGAGTGGACGCAGTTACTCGCTATGACCGGAGGGTGCTCCGGATCGACGCGCCACCGGGACCCTTCTTGGATGAGGACATCAACATCCTGGAGATCGACGTTTACGCCCGCTACCGGATCACCGAGCCGAAGCAATTCCTCCAAACAATGAGGACGGAGGAGAACGCCGGACGGGTGCTCGGCCAGCGGATTAACGCCGCCCTGCGCGCCGAAGTTGCCGAGCGCAGCCGCGAAGAAATTATTGGCGGCGACTTGGAGTTGGACTCGGAAGGAAATCCAGCTACCGACGACGAGGGCAACGCCCAGGTCCTGCCCACCAATACCAGGACCGAAATCCTGGACAAAGTGTTGGCGGCAGTAAAGGACGACCTATCATCTGAAACCACACCCTTCGGGGTCGAAATGATTGACGTTCGCATCAAGCGCGCCGACTTCCCAGCCGAGGTCGCCGGCCGCATTTTCGAGCGGATGCGCTCCGACCGCGAGAAGATCGCCCGCCGCCTTCGGGCCGAGGGTGAAGAGGAATCACGTCGGCGGCGAGCCTCCGCCGACCGCGAGGTCGAGGTCATCTTGGCGACAGCCGACCGGGACGCCAACCGCCTGCGTGGTGAAGGCGAAGCCGCGGCCATTGCGATCTTGGCCGATGCCCTGAACCAAGACCCCGACTTCTTTGCCTTCCGACGCAGTTTGGAAGCCTACCAGCTATTCCTGAACCAGAATTCGACCATGATCCTGTCCTCGAACTCGCCGCTGTTGCGCTTCCTGCAGAGCTTCGAGCTAACCGGTGGCACGTCCACGAGCATGATCTCGGGCGGCGGCTCGAACTAGCCCTAGGTCAGCACCCGGTCTAGCGCCCCGCGATCCGCCGGCCTTCCTCCAGGCCGGCGGTGGTTTTTTCCGGCGACGTGATTATGATGCGGAAGCCCTGCTCTAACCGCATCGGGACCTCGGCGGCCGTGGCACCCGTGGCGCAGGGCACGTCGAATTCCTTGCAGGCTTCCAGAATCTTTAGCAAGTTCGCCTGTACGTCGGGGTGGCCTGCGTTGCCCTTGTGACCCATCGCCACAGACATATCCCCGGGACCAGCCCAAATCGCGCCGATCCCCTTGACCTCCCGGAGAATGTTGCGGACGTTCTCGACCCCGTGAGGCTCTTCGATGATCCCCATCAGCAACATGTTGCCGTCGGGGTCCAGCGGCCACAGATCGGCGGCGTCGTAGTACTCCACCGAGCCCAGTCCCCAATAGCGGGGCGCGATTCGGGCCCACCAGCCTCGCTCACCCTCGGGTTCGAAGTCGGACACGCCCGGGACCTGCGGATAGCGGGCCGCAATCACCGCCGCTTGAGCGTCCTCGACGGTATTCAAATGCGGCAGCACCAGGCCGTACACGCCGGTGTCAAGCGCCTGCTTTAGCACCCACTGGTTGCGCTCCCGGAAATTGGGCGGAATCCGCACCATGGGCACCGGGTCGGCCTGCAAGGAGCCATTGCCGATGATGCGCTTGCGGGACAGCAAGTATTGCAAGGACGTGCGCAGGGTGGTGAAGTCGAATCCTTGGTGCTCCATCTCGATGATGACCATGTCGTAGTCGGCGTCGGCCACGAAGGCCAGGTCGTCCAGGTTGCCGTTCCAGACCAGCCCGGAGCAGAAAACCGGTTTCCCTTGTTCCAATAGCTCGATTGCTTTGTTGTAGCGGACCATATCGCCTCCTCCAGCTTTCCTAGTTCCCGAGCCCACCGCTCCCAACGGGATTGTATACCCTACCATCGTTCGTTGGTTCGCGTTGACGGCACCGGGAAAATCCCCTACATTCCTAGCATGAAGATCCACGAGTACCAGGCGAAAGAGATATTCGCCCGCTACGGGATCCCCGTACCGGGCGGAGTGGTGGCCTCAAGCCCGGAGGAGGCCGCCCAGGCCACGGAGTCCATGGGGGGCAGCGCCGTTTTGAAAGCCCAGGTGCACGCCGGAGGAAGAGGGAAGTCGGGTGGCGTGAAGTTGGTGCGCTCACCGGAGGAGGCCGAAGCCACCGCGAAGGCCATGCTAGAGGCCAATTTGGTCACCAATCAGACCGGCCCGGAAGGGGTACCAGTAAACCAGGTGCTGGTTGAAGAGTTGGCCGACATTGGCAAGGAAATGTACGTGGCGTTGACCGTCGACCGCGTGGAACGCCGCCCCGTAATGCTAGTCAGCGCCGCCGGTGGCATGGATATAGAGGAAGTCGCCGCCACCGACCCGGACAACATCCATACCGAGGCCATCGACCCGGTCTTGGGTCTGATGCCTTACCAGTCCCGCCGCATCGCCAGCCGGTTGGGTCTCGACCCCAGGGCGTCGGGTGCGGTGTTAAGCTCGTTGTACCAGATATTCGTCGACCACGATTGCACCTTGGTCGAGGTCAATCCCCTAATCTTGACCGGGGACGGCCGAATCGTAGCCCTAGACGCGAAGATCAACCTCGATGACGACTCGATGTTCCGCCATTCCGACTTATTGGGGCTGCGGGACCAATCCCAAGAAGATGAGCTGGAAGCCCAGGCAAGCGACCTGGACATAGCTTACGTAAACTTGGACGGCGACGTGGGCTGCTTGGTGAACGGCGCGGGACTGGCGATGGCCACCCTGGACGTTACCTCGGCGGCAGGCGCGGCCCCAGCCAACTTCTTGGACGTGGGTGGCGGCGCCACTGACGAAAAGGTCGCCAGCGCGGTGAGCATAATTCTGTCCGACAAGAAGGTCCGGCGTGTTCTGGTGAACATCTTTGGGGGCATCCTGCGCTGCGACATAGCCGCCCGAGGCATCGTGCAGGCCTACCGGCAGACCGGCTCGAACCTGCCCTTGGTGGTGCGGATGTTGGGCACCAATGTGGACGAGGGCAAGCAGATTCTTCGGGATTCGGGGTTGGGTGTGATATTCGCCGAAACCCTGGGCGAGGCTGCCGACGCCATCAAGCAGGCGGCATAACCCCGGTCCCCTCTCGCGGCATTCCCAGTTGGAGTTGACCCTGCATGGGTATCCTGGTTGACGAAAATTCCAGAGTAATGGTCCAAGGAATCACCGGGCGTGAAGGCAGCTTCCACGCCCGCAATTGTATCGCCTACGGCACGAATGTGGTCGCTGGAGTGACTCCTGGGCGTGGCGGTCAGGTGTTCGAAGAATCGGTGCCGGTGTTTGACTCGGTGGAGCAAGCCGTCGCCGAAACCGACGCGAACATGGCGCTAATTTTCGTGCCGGCCCCCTTCGCCGCCGACGCCATCGTCGAATCGGCCGACGCGGGAATACCGCTCATCGCCTGTATCACCGAGGGCGTGCCGGCCTTCGATATGGTGAAGGTTGCCAGATACTTGGAGCAACGCCCGGTGCGGCTGATCGGCCCCAACTGCCCTGGATTGATCAACCCCGGAGCCCGCTGCAAAGTCGGGATTATGCCCGGCGCCATTCATCTGGCCGGAAGGGTGGGCATCGTTTCCCGGAGCGGGACTCTGACTTACGAAGCGGTCGGCCAACTGACCGGGTTGGGTATTGGCCAGTCCACCTGCGTCGGCATTGGCGGCGATCCGATCATCGGCACCAGCTTCGCTGAAGTGCTCAAGCTGTTCGATGAAGACGATGATACCGACGCGGTGGTATTGATTGGAGAGATCGGCGGCAGCATGGAGCAGAACGCCGCCGCCCATATCGCCAGCAGCTTCTCGAAACCAATATGTGCGCTGATCGTAGGCGCCTCGGCCCCTCCCGGGAAGCGGATGGGCCACGCCGGGGCGATCATCACCGGAGAGAGCGCCACCGCCGAGGCCAAGGTCAAGGCCCTCCGCGAAGCTGGCGCGGCCATCATCCCGACCCCCGCGGACATCGGCGCGACCACCCAGGAAATGTTGCGGTCGCACCAACTGCTGTAGCTCTCCCGTATTCCAAGCTGGTTAAAGGCCAATAGGAGGCCCCATGCCCTATGCCGAGATAAACGGGATTAATATCCACTACGAGGTCCGCGGGTCAGGGCCCCCACTTCTAATGATGGCCCCGGGAGGTTTCGACTCCACGATAGAAAAGTGGACCACCTCCGGGGTATGGGCCAGCATGAAACCCTTGGAGACATTGACCAGTCGCTACACCTGCGTCGCCTACGACAGGCGAGAGGCCGGACTCTCCGGTGGGAAAATCGAGCGCGTTTCTTGGACGACCTACGCCCACGAAGCCAAGGGAATACTCGACATCCTCGGTATCCCGGCGGCCTTCGTAATGGGCGGTTGCATGGGCTGCTCCACCGCCACGGCCTTCGGTGTCACCTATCCCGAAGCCACCCTGGGCTTGGTCCTGCATTGGCCGGTGGGCGGTGTTCGCTGGCGGCAAAACGGCTTGGACCGCTTCCAGGCCCACGTGAATTTCGTGAAGCAAAACGGGCTGTCGGCCGTCGTGAAACTGGCGCGGGAAAGCGGCTCATTTTGGGCCGAACCAATGGCTGGCCCTTGGGCGTCTACCATCGTGACCGACGAGGGCTTCGCCGACGAATTCGCCTCCCAGGACCAAGACCGGTACTTGGCGATGGTCGCCCTGATGGGCCAGGCCCTGTTCGACCGGGACACCGCCACCGGCCCCGAGCCCACGGAGCTTCTGGCCTTGCGGGTGCCCGCAGTCATAATTCCCGGGGCCGACTCCGCCCACGCCACCAGCGCGGCGCGCTACCTCCAAGAGTGCCTGGAAGGCTCGGTCTATCACGACGTACCCCCGGAGGAGCAGACGGTCGACCGCGTCCGGCAGTGGATTATCGAGTTCCTGGAATCCAACATTCCGGTGACCGCTGGCTAACACTTTGAAATACGAAACAGTGATCGGACTGGAAGTCCACGTACAGTTGCAGACCCGGAGCAAGATGTTCTGCGCCTGCCGCGCCGACTACCAGCACGCCGACCCAAACACTAGAGTGTGTCCGGTGTGTCTCGGTTTGCCTGGGACCCTTCCGGTGATCAACCGGCGGGCCGTCGAGTACACCATAATGACCGGCCTCGCGCTCAACTGCCGTATTCCCGAGTCCACCAAGTTCGACCGTAAAAACTACCCCTACCCCGACCTGATGAAGGGGTACCAGATTTCCCAATATGACCTGCCGATTGCGGTCGACGGTTACCTGGACGCATCGGTCGATGGGATGGATCGGCGTACTGGCATCCACCGGGTCCACCTGGAAGAGGACGTGGCCAAGCTGCAACACCACCCGACCGAGGACGGCGGCTATAGCCTGGTTGACGTGAACCGTTCCGGCGTCCCGCTGATGGAGGTGGTCAGTGCACCCGACCTGCGCTCGCCGGACGAGGCCCGCGCCTACCTGATGACCCTGCACTCTTTGCTTCAATACCTGGGGGTCTCCACCGCAAACATGCAGGACGGCAGCTTCCGCTGCGACGCCAACATAAGCCTACGCCCGGCCGGCAGCGAAGAGTTCGGCACTCGGACGGAGATCAAGAACATGAACAGCTTCCGCTCCGTGTTTTTGGCCTTGGGCTACGAGGTCGAACGGCAGCGCAAGGTGCTGGACGATGGCGGGCGGGTGGTACAGGAAACCCGGGGTTGGCTGGAGGACCGCGGCGTAACGGTCTCCCAACGCAGCAAGGAGGAGGCCCACGACTATCGTTACTTTCCCGAGCCAGACCTTCCACCGCTGCAGATCGATCAAGCCTGGGTCGTGGAGATCCGCAGTCAACTTCCGGAACTCGCGCCGCAACGCTGCGCCCGTTTCGAGGCGGAGTACGGCCTACCAGAATACGACGCCCAATTGCTGACAGCTGCAAAGGAAGCCGCTGACTACTATGAGCGTGCGGTGGGACTGGACGAGCGCACCGGAACGCAGCGGAATTCCTTTGCCAAGCAGGTGAGCAACTGGATGTTGGGAGACCTGACCCGCTTGCTAAACCTGCAAAACCGGCCGATCAACGAATCGCCGGTCTCGCCCGAGCATCTGGTAGAGTTACTTGGATTGGTGAGCGCCGGGACCATCAGTTCCAGCATGGCCAAAACGGTGCTGGAGGAAGCCTTCTACACCGGCGGCTCCCCCGCTGCTATTGTAGAAGTCAAGGGTTACACCCAGATCAGCGATTCCTCGGCCGTGGACGCGGCCGTCAGACAGGCTTTGGACGAGAACCCACGAGCAGTCGCCGACTTCCTGGGCGGCAAGGATTCGGCGGCCAAGTTCTTGGTGGGCCAGGTGATGAAGCTGACCAAGGGCCAAGCGAAACCCGACCTGGTGAACCAACTGGTAAACGAATCGCTGGAAGCACTGAAAGAGGGCTGAAGCTGATGGGCCGGCCACACGGCCCAAGGGACGGTTAGGAACGATGGGCGGCGTGATGAACATCATCCAGCTACTGGTATCAATCGTATTGGTGCTGGTGATTCTAGCCCAAGTCAAGGAAGGGGGCGGCGGTCTATTCGGCTCTGCCCAATCCACGGTGCGCACTCGCCGCGGTCTGGAAAAGACCCTCTTCCAGTTCACCATAGTCTTGACCATCGTCTTCCTCGTGCTGTCGATTATCAGCGTCAGGGTTGGCTAGTCCCGCTAACTGACTACTTCGCAGACGGGCTCAAAAGTCGATATGGGCGCTCCGCTACTGGTATTCACCACCGATTTCGGTTTATCCGACCCATATGCCGGGGTGATGAAGGGCGTGGCGCTGGCCATCAATCCGGTGGTAAGGTTCGTCGACCTCACCCACCAAGTTTTGCCCCAGAATATTCGTCACGGCTCGTTTCTCTTGGGCGTCAGCTATCGCTACTTCCCCACCGACGCGGTCCACGTGGTAGTGGTCGATCCCGGAGTCGGTACCGACCGCAGGCCGGTGCTGTTGCAGACCCCGCACGGTTCGTTCGTCGCCCCCGACAATGGGGTACTGAGCCAGGTGCTGGCGTCCTATGGGGACGGCCCGGTCGAAATCGGGACCATTCGCATACCCGACGGCCTCGCAGCCTATCATCTGACGAACCAAGACTACTGGCTGCGCCCCGTGAGCAATACCTTCCACGGTCGCGACGTATTTGCCCCGGTGGCGGCCCACCTCTCCAAGGGCGTGCCCCCAGAGAGCTTTGGCGAAGCGGTGAGCGAATTGGTCTGGATGCCTATTCCCGTGCCCCGGGCTATGGCAGGCGGCATCGAAGGCCAGGTGTTGTTCTGGGACGTGTTCGGCAACCTGGTGACCAACATTCGGCGCCAAGACTTGGCAAACAGGAGCCACATCTCGGTCACCGTCCGGGAGAGGACCATTCGAGGGTTGAGCCGAACGTTCTTTGATCCGGACGCCCTCTGCGGTCCGGATGGACTGGTGGCGTTGGTCGGCAGCCACGGGTACTTGGAAGTCGCTCTTCCAGGAGGCAACGCCGCCGCGTTGATTGCCTCCTCGCCCGGCGACCCGGTCCAAATACGCTCGCATTAGCGCCTCCGCCTTTCGTATTGACATCGGAAGGGCGCATGCTACCATTGGGGAAACTCGGCCCCTGCACTCTTTCCACCGCTAAGTCCTCGCCCTGGAGGGATTATGGATCTCGACCGCGACGCGATGTTGAAGCTCTACCGAACGATGACCACCATCCGCCAATTCGAGGAGCGGGGCATCCCGGAAACCGGACAGCGCGGAATGTCCGCGTCCGTCCATTCCTCCGCCGGCCAAGAGGCCGTGCCGACCGGCATCTGCGCCAACCTGACCGACGATGACTACATTGGCAGCACCCACCGGGGCCACGGCCACTGCATCGCCAAGGGCGTCGACCCTAAGGGAATGATGGCCGAGCTTTTCGGCCGGGTCACCGGTCCTAACAAAGGCAAAGGCGGCTCGATGCACATCGCCGACATGAGCAAGGGAATGCTGGGCACCAACGGTATCGTCGCGGGCAGCGTCCCGTTGGCCGTGGGCGCGGCCCTGACCTCCAAGCTGAAGAAGTTGGGCCGCGTGGCAGTCGCTTTCTTCGGCGACGGCGGCGCGAACCAAGGCGTCCTCCACGAGTGTATGAATTTGGCGTCGGTCTGGAAGCTCCCCGTGGTCTTCTGCTGCGAGAACAACGGCTATGCCGAGTCCACCCCGGTGGAATACGCTCTTTCGGTGACCAACGTGTCGGACCGGGCCCCCGGCTACGGCATGCCGGGTTTCCTTGTCGATGGCATGGACGTGTTCGCCGTCTACGACGCAGCGGCCCAAGCGATCGCACGTGCCCGGGCCGGCGACGGCCCGACGCTCCTAGAATGCCGCACCTATCGCTACTACGGGCACACAGTCTTCGACAATCCGTTGACCTATCGCACTGCGGAAGAAGAGGCCCATTGGCGCGGGCGCGACCCGCTCAAGATTTTCCGCGAGACCGTAATTCCCCAAGGCGAAATTACCGAGGCAGAGCTCGACCAGATCGACGCCGAAATTGAGACCCTGATGGAAGAGGCGGTCCAATTCGCCGACGAGAGTCCGCTTCCCGAGCCCTCGGAGCTTTATGAAGACGTATACGTTAACTACCCGGTGGACATGATGCGGAGAGGGGTGAATATGCCGGTCTAACCGGCGTCCCCGTCTGCCACCCCAGCCAGCGAACCCGGGAGAGAGCAATGACCACAGCCACCACTACCAGAGAGATCCAGTACCGCGAGGCCATCAACGAGGCCATCCGCCAAGAGATGGAGCGGGACGAGACTGTAATTATCATGGGCGAGGAGATCGCCGGAGGCGCGGGCCGGGAGCACCTGGGCATCCAGGACGCTTGGGGCGGCCCCTTCCGCACCACGGTTGGTCTGATCCAGCAGTTCGGTAACCAGCGGGTGCTCGACACGCCGCTGTCGGAGGCCGCCTTCGTGGGCACCGCCATCGGCGCTGCCTCCACCGGCATGCGGGCCATCGCCGAGCTGATGTTCGTGGACTTCATCGGCGTTTGCATGGACCAGATGCTGAACAACGCCGCCAAGATGCGCTACATGTTCGGCGGGCAGGTGAAGGTGCCCTTCGTAATGCTCACCCGCATCGGCGCCGGCTTCGGCAGCGCGGCCCAGCACTCGGAGTCCTACTATTCCATCTTCAGCCACATCCCCGGCTTGAAGGGCGTGGTGCCTTCCGACGCCTATACCGCCAAGGGCTTGCTGACTGCGGCGATCCGGGACGACGACCCGGTGGTGTTCTTCGAGCACAAGGGGCTCTACACCACTACCTGTCCTGTGCCGGAGGAGCCCTACGAGTTTCCCATTGGTAAAGCCCGCACCGTGCGCCAAGGCAGCGACGTCACATTGGTCGGCCTCTCCAAGATGACCTGGATCTGCACCGCCGCCGCCGAAGAGTTGGCGAAAGAGGGCATCAACGCCGAGGTTGTCGACCTGCTCAGCGTCTCGCCCATCGACTACGACCACGTGTTGGAGTCGGTCCGCAAGACCCACCGGCTGGTGGTGGTGGACGAGGACACCCCGGTGTGCAGCCTGGCCTCGGAGATTACTTCGAGGGTCGCTGAAGAAGGGTTCGACTACCTGGACGCCCCGCCGTCCCGGGTCACCGCCCCACACACCCCGGTGCCCTACAGCCGCGCCCTGGAGAACATCTACCTACCCAACGAGGCACGAGTCATCTCCACGGTCAAGGGCCTGTTCCGCTAGACCCAGCCGGGCACCCGTAATACGTACTGACCGTCGGCCCTGCCACCGGCCGACGGTCCTCATCTGTAGCTCATCTCACGAGCTTTTCCAACGACGCCGAATCAAAGAAGTCCGGCGGGATTTCGATTCTGACAACGAACTGCGTCTCATAGTCGACTAAGACGTAGTAGCTATCCGAACTGTCCAGTAACTCGTACTCGAGCTCAAACCCCAATGGCAAGTCGGTTTCCGGGTCGAGGTAGTCTAAGGAGCGGATCGGGCCAGCCGTCGGGACGCCAATGCTAAGAGCGGTTACCGCCCAGACCGCCGCGGGACTGCCCTTCCAGTCGCCAGTGCCCTCCTCTTCCCAATTGCCAGCGAATAACGGTATTACCAATGGGCCTAGGGCGGTCAACGCCGATGTCAGGGACGGTGGTTGGTCGTCGTCGGGCAGGAACCGGGGACTCTGCCGGACATCGACCGTGTTGGGTCTTTCCTGGTATATGGCGAACCAGTCCATAGCAAAAATAGCGGCGGATTCGACGAGTCCTCCGCGCACTGATTCAGCCCTGGATACGGCGGCCTCCTGGTCCAACCAGACTGTGGAAACCTCCGGTGGCCGCGTTTCCCCCGATTCCATGACCTCCACGCTAGTCACCACCACCTTCCGCGACCGACCCAGGCCGCTCCAGCGCCCGAATCATCCGCTCCCGGACGTCCCGAGCAGCCTGAGACCCAGGCTGCTCGGGTTGCGGGGTGGCAGTCGGCGAGGGAGAGGGTCGCTGCGTAGGGGTCGGCACGGCAGCCGGCGGCGCTACCCTGGTGGCAACCTCGGTCGGCGACGGTACAGCCGTGGCAAGCTCGGTCGGGGTCGGGCCGGGAGTCGCGGCAGGCCCGCCGGCGATAATTATCGCCCCCAAGAAAGTGACTATTCCATACAGGACAGTTACAGTGTTGGTCAACTTCCGAACTCCGAAGACAGTTCGACCTAATGGTGGCTCAACCGGACCGCATCCCGCCTGCGGGCTTTTGCCGGATTAGTATGTGAAACGCCTCGACTATAGCTGGGTCATCCTGGGGGTTGGGTTCGCCGTGTTGTTTTTCAGCGGCGGCTCCCGGTTTGCCTTCGGGTTGATGCTGAAGCCGATGTCGGAGGACCTTGACGTCAGCCGGTCGGCGTTGTCGGCGGCGATCACCACGTTCATGGTGGTCTCGGCGGTGGCGTTGCCCTTCGTGGGGCGGCTGGTGGACCGCTGGAGCCTGCGCTGGACCATCGCCATCTCCGCCGTGGCCGGTGGCATCGGCATCGTGCTGATGGGGCGGGTTGACACGATCTGGCAGGTGTTCTTGGTCTACGGGGTGTTCTACGCCTTGGGCAATGCGGGGACCTCGGTCTCACCGGTCGCGGTCATGGTCAGCCAGTGGTTCACCAACCGGCGGGGCATCGCCACCAGTACCGCCGTCGCCGGAAACGCAATCGGGCAATTGGTCATCGTCGCTCTGCTGGCATCGGCACTGGTTTCCATTGGCTGGCGGTCGTCCTACACCTACTTGGGCATCGCCAACTTGGTGGTGCTGGTCCCGCTGGCCTTGCTATTGATTCGCCCTGCCCCAGGGCGGGTTACCGCCACCGCAACCGCCACCACTGGGGACGAACCGGGGCGCGGTCTGCCGGATACCCTGGCCCAAGCGTTAACGTCCCGCCAGTTCCTGCTGCTGCTGTTCGTCTACACCATCTGCGGTTTCCAGGATTTCTTGGTGGTGACCCACGTGGTGGCCTTCGCCCAAGACCAAGGGGTGGGCGACGTGCTGGCCGGGAACCTGCTGGCATGGATGGGATTCTTGGGTCTGGCGGGCGTGCTTTCGGCCGGCGCGTTGTCCGACGCCATGGGAGCGAAGCCGCCAACCTCGGTATGCTTCGTGCTGCGGATCGTGGCCTTCGCGATGATTCTGTACTGGCAGACCACGCCGGGGATCATCATCTTCGGCCTGCTCTACGGCTTTACCTTCCTGATTACCGCGCCTTTGAACGTCGTGTTCGTGGGCAACATCTTCGGCACGTCGAGATTGGGCACCCTGTCCGGGACCATATCGATGATCCACCAGATCTCGGGCGGGATCGGCGCCTTTGTCGGCGGCTGGATATTCGACAGCTGGGGCAGCTACAACGGCGCCTGGATGCTCCTGCTCGGCATGTCTATCGCGGCCACATTTGCGACCCAACTGGTGCGAGAGCGGGGCCGTGGGGCCAGGGTGGGGGCGGCGGTCTGCTGACGCCTAGTGGAACAGCACGCCTCCGTTCACGTTGTAGGCCTGCCCGGTGATGAACGAGGCGTCGTCGCCCGCCAAGAAGGCGACCATGTTGGCAATGTCCTCCGCTTCGGCGATGCGTCCCAGGGGGCTGGCCGCCGCTCCATTTTGGACGATCTGCGCCCGAAACTCCTCCTGGGTCATGCCGCGCTCCGCTGCTTGGTCACGTTCCCAGTAGCTCATTCGGTCGGTGTTGATCGGCCCGGGACAAACGGCGTTGACCGTGATTGAGTAGGGAGCGAGATCCAAGGCCGAGGCTTGGGTCAGCCCCAGCACGGCGAACTTGGACGCGGAGTAGGCGGCTCCGGCGGCGCTGGCTTGCTTGGAGGCGTTGGAGGCGATGTTGATGATCCGGCCGCCGTTTCCCGACTCGATCATATGGCGGCCCACCGCCTTGGTCAGCAGGAATGGCGCCGTGGTGTTGATGGTTAGGAAGTGCTCCCAGACGTCTTGGTCCAATTCAGTGACGGAAACTTTGTCCCGGCCGATGATGGCGCGGGCATTGTTTACCAGAATGTCGACGCGTCCGTAGTGGTCGATGACTTGCTCTACCATGCCTTCAATTTGGGCCGGGTCGCCAAGGTCACAGAAGACGGGGAAGCTGCGCCGTCCGGCGGCCTCCACCTCGGCGGCGACCGCGTTTAGGCCTCCCCACTCCGTGCGCACCTCGGCTGGCGGCAGGTCTTCCACGTCGCGGCGCACATCGCTCAGGGCGGTGTCGGCGCCGAGCCCGGCCAGCTTTAGGACCGTGGCGCGACCCACGCCGCGCATCCCGCCCGCGCCAGTGACCAACGCAACTTTACCTTCCAGTCCAGCCATGAACGACCTCCAGATTCTCGATTTCGTCGGGCCCATTGTAACCCTTTCTTGACACTAAATTTGGCCGGCCATATATTCAGGCCACCTATAATCCGCTCCGGGTAATGGAGGCGCTATGGCAACCTCGTTAGTTAGAGGGAGATACGTAATCTGCGAGGCCGGGACCGACGCCTCCGGGAGCCGGACCATCACCGATGGGGCGGTCTTGGTCAGGGACGGGGTCATCGAGGCTGTTGGAGATTACCGGGAACTGAGAGCCGCCCACCAAGTTGACCAAGAAATCGGCGGCCCCGAACGCGTTGTGATGCCCGGGCTGGTTAACACCCACCACCACGGCCGGGGTGTCACCACCTTTCAGATGGGCTGCACCGACGACTGCCTGGAGACTTGGATTCTCACCGGCTGGGGCCGCCGTCCCCACGACAACTACCTGATGACCCTGTACACCGCCATCCAGATGGTTGAGTCGGGCACCACCACGGTGATGTACAACCACCCGCAGACCCCGGTGACCGGCCTGGAAGACGACCTGAGCGAGGTGCTGCGGGGGTTTGCCGCCGCCGGGATGCGCACCGCTTTTTCGGTCTACCACCGCGGCCAGAACCGGGTGGTCTATCAAGACGACGAGCAATTCATTTCTGGACTGCCTGCCGACCTGGGCCAAGACCTGCGGCGCTATCTCGCGGCCGTGAGCCTGAACGAAGACGAGTACTTCCAGGTCTTCCGGAACCTGCACGAAAGATACGCCGAAGACCCGGAGGGCCGGGTCTCAGTGCTGCTCAGCCCCAGCAACGTCCAATGGGTATCCGACGAATTCTTGATGCGGACCAAAGATCTCGCCAACCGCTATCAGGCGCCGATTCACATGCATCTGGTCGAAAGTTGGTACCAGAAGGAGTACGGTATCCGCACCTGGGGTCACACTCCGGTACAGCACCTGGCCGACCTGGGGTTCCTCGGCCCTGAAGTGTCCTGCGCCCATTCGGTGTGGCTGACCCGAAGCGACATCGAGCTGATGGCCGCGACCGGCGCGACCGCCTGCCACAACGCCAGCTCCAACCTTCGGCTGAAGAACGGTATCGCGCCGGTGAACGCCATGCTGGCCGGGGGGATGAACGTGGCCGTCGGCACCGACAGCACCGCAATCAATGACGACGATGACATGGTGCAGGAGATGCGGTTGCTCTCCAAGCTGCACCGAGAGCCGGGACTGGAACGCCCCGCCGTTAATTCGCACCAGGTGCTGCGAATGGCCACGGCCAACGCCGCCCGGCCCACCGGGTTCGACAACAAGATCGGAGTCTTGGCGCCAGGCTACTTCGCCGACATGGTGCTGCTCGATCTAACGGCGATGGAAGAACCCTACATGGAGCCGGGCACCAACGTGGTGGACACGGTCCTCTACCGGGGCAAGGCCCAGCACGTTGACACAGTGATAATTCAGGGAGAGGTCGTCGTTCGCAACGGCTCCTTTATCAAGGCAGACAAGGCGGCGATCGTCCGCGAGATGCGCGAGAGCCTGTCAGGCTCGGTGGGGCCGGAGACGGTCGCCGCCCGCCACTTGGCGGCGCGTCTGGCGCCCCATGTGGAGGAGTTCTATCGCGACTGGCGCTTGACCGGGGAGACGCCGCATTACCTCTACAACGGCCTGAGATAATGTTGTCTTCAAGCTGCGGACCCATCCCTGTGTTAGTATGATGCTGCCACAGACAAAGCTACCGTGACGTTAAAACAGACTGCTTCGCGATATGTAAAGAGGTGTTGAATGGCCACTGTAGGATCGGGCAAATACACTTATGAAATTATAGAGGACTGGGCCCGCTTGCCCGCCGGACAGTCCTTCGGGACGGTTAGCGCGGTCGCCACCGACTCCCAGGACCGGGTGTACGTGTTCCAGAGGCAAGAGCCGCCGGTCGTGATCTTCGACCGGGAAGGCAACTACCTGAGCAGTTGGGGCGAAGGCCGCTTCGAAAATCCCCACGGCATCTACATTGCCGACGACATCGTTTACCTGACCGACCGCGAAGGCTCCATTGCCCAGAAGTGCTCGCTGGACGGGACTCCGCTGCTAACTATCGGCACCCCTGGCGTTTATTCGGACACTGGCTGCGAGGTGGCGGGCGAAGTGTGCCCCCGCTCAGCCGGGCCATTCAACTACCTGACCGAACTGGTGCCGTCTCCCAGCGGCGACCTCTACATCTCCGACGGCTACCGCAACGCTAGAGTCCATCGTTACTCGGCAGCCGGTGACCTGATTTCCTCCTGGGGCCAGCCGGGAAAGGGCGGGCCCAACGAGTTCCACCTACCCCACAGCCTGATCGTGGGTCAAGACGGCCGGGTGTACCTCTGCGACCGGGAGAACAGCCGGGTACAGGTCTTCTCCCCCGAGGGCGAGTACATCACCATGTGGACCGACATGCAGCGTCCGCTGGACATCTCCCAAGACAGCGACGGCATCTTCTACACCAGCGAGCGGCCGGAAGACGGCAAGCCTCCGCAGATGAGCGTGCTGGACAGCGACGGCAACGTGCTGGAGCGGTTCCCGTCCCGCTCGGCTCACGGCTCCTGGGTCGATGGCCACGGCGACCTATACCTGGCCCTCACTGGCGACAAGAGTGTCGACAAGTACGTGCGGGTGAACTAGGTAATGACCAGCAGCGCGAACGGCGGTGAGCCAGAGGTCCGCAGCCTGTCGGGCTTGGAGGTCAAGCCCCTCTACGGGACGGCGGAGGGAGAGAAGCTGGACTTCGACCGGGACGTCGGACGGCCTGGAGAATACCCCTTCACCCGTGGGCCCTACCCGAACATGTATAGGGGCCGCCTCTGGACCCGTCGGCAGATCGCCGGATTCGGTACCGCACAAGCCACCAACGAACGGTACCGCTTCCTGCTGGACCATGGTCAGACCGGGATAAGCACCGATTTCGACCACCCGACTCTGACCGGCTACGACTCGGACCACGAGTTAGCCGAGGGCGAGGTTGGCCGCCTGGGCGTGGCCATCGACTCGGTGCGCGACATGGATGACCTGTTCCAAGGGATACCGTTGGACGGCGTCAGCATCTCCCTAACCATCAACCACCCGGCCATCGTGCTCTTAAGCATGCTGCTATCGGTGGCCAGGCAGCGCAACGTCGCCTGGGATGCGCTGCGGGGGACGGTGCAGAACGACTCCCTCAAGGAGTTCCACGGGCAGAAGACTTTTGCCTTGGGACCGGAATCATCGCTGAAGCTGACCACCGACATCGTAGAATTCTGCACCGAACACGTGCCCAACTGGTACACCATCTCCATATCCGGCTACCACACCCGCGAAAGCGGCTCGGACGCCGTCCAGGAGCTGGCCTTCACCATCGCCCAAGGCATGGCCTACGTGGAGTCGGCCCTAGCCCGCGGGATGCCAGTAGACAGCTTCGCGCCCCGGCTTTCGTTCTTTTTCGGCAGTCACAACGATGTCTTCGAGGAGATAGCCAAGTTTCGGGCGGCCCGGCGCATGTGGGCCCGGGTGATGAAAGAGCGCTACGGGGCCCAACGGCCCGAATCCATGCGGATGCGCTTCCACACCCAGACCCTGGGCTCCACGCTGATGCGGCAGGACCCTCAGAATAATATCGTGCGCGGCGCGCTGCAGGCGTTGGCCGCTGTGCTCGGGGGCACCCAGTCGTTGCACGTCAGCGGCTATGACGAGGCCTACGACATACCGTCGGAAGACGCGATGCGCATGTCCTTGGCCACCCAGCTGATCTTGGCCCACGAGTCCGGGGTGGCCAACACCGCAGACCCACTGGGCGGCTCGATCTTTGTCGAAAGCCTAACCAACCAGATCGAAGAGGCGGCCCGGGTCTACATCGACCGGATCGACGAAATGGGCGCTGGCTCGATGCGAGACGGGATGCTGCAAGCCATCAGCAACGGCTACATCGAGCGCGAGATCGCCCGTTCGGCCTACGAGTACCAGCTGGCCATCGAGCGGCAACAGCAAGTAATCGTGGGCCTCAACCAGTACCAATCGGTGTCCACCCAGAAGCTGGAACTGTTCCAGTTCGACCCCGAAGAGGAGGAATGGCAGATGGCCCGGTTGGCCGAGACCCGCGGCCGCCGCAGCCCGGCCGACGTCCGCCACGCCCTTTCCGGCCTGAAGCAAGCCGCCCGCGACGACCGGAACCTGATGCCCCCGGTCTTGGAGGCCGTCGGAGCCCTGGCCACCGAAGGCGAAGTCCTAGATACGCTCCGCGACGTCTACGGAGAGTACGTGGACCCGGGGGTTTTCTAGTCTGGAGATCGGTGGGGAGTGAAGTATGGGTGAGGTTACAGTAACAATAGGGGTGACCCGTCTCTTGGGCGAGGACTACGTTGAAATCGATGCTTTGGTTGACACCGGCGCGATCTATTCGCAAATCCCGAAGGGCATCCTCGACCACGCGGGCGTAGCCACCGCTGGTCAGTTGAGTTTCCTGCTGGCCGACGGGAGCCACTCCGATATGGATTACGGCTTCGCCATGATTAGGCTTGACGGCGAAATCCGCCCTTCAATGGTGGTATTTGGAGTAGAAAGTGGGACACCGCTGTTGGGGGTTACCGCCTTAGAAAACTTCGGCTTGGGTGTAGACCCGATCAATCTGGAATTAGTGTCAGTCGAGTTGCGGGCATAGCCGCCAATGACTTCTTCTCCTCGTCCTCCTTCAAAAGTCCTTCTCGCCAAACTGGGGTTGGACGGCCATGACCGGGGCGTGAAGGTCATCGCCCGGGCGATGCGCGACGCCGGGATGGAAGTGGTCTACATGGGTATGCGCGTTACCCCCGACCAAGTCGCCCAGACCGCCCTGCAAGAGGACGTTGACGTCGTTGGTATCAGTATTCTCTCCGGCGCCCACATGCGCTTGATTCCTCGGCTGACCAAGGCTCTGGCCGACCGGGATTTGGCCGACGTTCTGCTGCTCGTAGGAGGCACAATCCCGGAGGACGACGTCGAACCGCTGCGCGAAATCGGTGTTCACGGCGTGTTTCCGGTGGGCAGCTTCACCACCGACATGACCGACTTCATCAACGAACACGCCGGCGGCGGCAATCCAGCCGACCGCTCCTAGCCGTGACTCCCATGAGCTGGCCCCCTAGCTATCCCCAAGACTACGTTCCACCCCACGGGCAGGAATACTGGTCTCCCGAGCTGGAAACGATGGACCCCAAGGCGCGCAATGCTTTGGTGCTGGAAAAGCTGCGGGAACAGGTGCGCTATGTTTACCAGCACTCGGGCTTCTACCAAGAGTTCTACGCTGACGCGCCAGTCGATCCAAGCAATCTTCGGGACCTTGAAGAGTTCGCTCAGCTCCCCATCCTCACCAAGGAAGAAATCCGCCAAGAGCAGGAAGAGCATCCCCCCTACGGCCGCTTTTTGTGCGTGCCGGCGGAGCAGGTTTTCCGAGTACACGGTACTTCCGGCACCACCGGGCGGCCCACGGTATTCGGCATCAGCCGTGACGATTGGGACCGTATCGCCGAGGGCCACGCCCGCATCCTGTGGGGCGCCGGTCTGCGGCCCAACGACATGGTCATGGTCGCGGCGGTGTTTAGTCTCTACGTGGGCAGCTGGGGCGCATTGGTCGGCGCCGAGCGTTTGGGAGCAACCTGTTTCCCCTTCGGCGGCGGAGCGCCTGGGCAGACCGAACGGGCGGCGGAATGGGCCTCGATGGTCAAGCCGTCAGCGCTATACGGCACTCCATCATACGCACTATACCTTGCCGAAACCGCCCGGCAGATGGGGCTGGACCCCAAGGAGGATTTCAACTTCCGCTTCATGTTCTTTTCCGGCGAGCCCGGCGCCAGCGTTCCGGCGACCCGGCGGCTGATCGAGGAAACCTTTGGCTGTTACGTTGTCGACCAAGGCACCATGGCGGAGATGACGCCTTGGATGAGTAACTCCGGCTGCCGTCACTTGGAGAACGGCATGCACCTGTGGCAGGACATCGTTTACACCGAGATGGTGGACCCGGCAACCAGGCGCAACATCTCGCTGGGACAGGAGGGGGTGCCAGTCTATTCCCACACCGAACGGACGTCCCAACCCATGGTGCGCTATTGGTCTGGGGACATTGCCCATTGGGACATGGTGGATTGCCCCTGCGGCCGCACCTACCCCACGCTGACCCGGGGCATCTACGGGCGGGTGGACGACATGATCATCGTGCGCGGCCAGAACGTATTCCCCTCGCGCATCGAGGACGTTCTGCGCGGGATGGAGGTGTTCGGCGGTGAGTTCCGGCTCCTCCTGGAGCGGGAGACGGGGCAACTGGACCAGCTCACCGTGCAGGCGGAGGTGGTGGCCGAACGGTTCGCCGCCCAGGAGTCCGACCCCTTGGCCCTAGCGCCGGTCCGGGAGGAAATTGCCGCCGCGCTTCGCCGGGCCATAGGAGTCGGCGTGGCGGTGGAGCTAAAACCGGAAGGCGAGTTCGAGCGTACTCAATTCAAGGCCCGGCGAATCATAGACCGGCGCACCGTTTGAGCGCTGCCAGCGTGGTGCAATGACTTCGAGGCTACCCAACTATACAACCCTCGATCACAGTCTCGGGGAGACCATCGAGATCATTCAAGGCACGGTGCGCCAGTTTACCTCGGCCGAGATCGGCCCCCGCGCCGACGAAATCGACCAGACCAACGAGTTTCCCCGCGACCTTTGGCCCCTTCTGGGAGAGATGGGGCTTCTCGGCATAACGGTCCCGGAGGAGTACGGCGGCGCAGGGTTGGGCTACCTAGCCCACACCGTGGTCATGGAGGAAGTCTCGCGTGGGTCGGCCAGCGTCGGCCTCAGCTACGGCGCCCACTCGAACCTCTGTGTCAACCAAATCGCCCGCAACGGCAATCACGAACAGAAGCTCCGCTACCTGCCCAGGCTGATCAGCGGCGAGCACGTCGGCGCTCTGGCAATGAGCGAGCCGGAGGCTGGGTCCGACGTAGTCGGGATGCGGCTCCGCGCCGAAAAGCGGGGCGACCGGTACGTGCTCAACGGCAGCAAGATGTGGATCACCAACGGCCCCGACGCCGACACCTTGGTGGTCTACGCGAAGACCGACCCGGACGCCGGGTCCCGGGGCATCACGGCGTTCCTCATCGAAAAAGATTTTGCCGGCTTCCAGTCCGCCCAAAAGCTGGACAAGCTTGGCATGCGCGGTTCCAATACCAGCGAGTTGGTCTTCGAAGACTGCGAGGTGCCCGAGGACAACGTCCTGGGCGAGGAAGGCCACGGGGTGAGGGTGTTGATGAGCGGCCTCGACTACGAGCGCTTGGTGTTGTCCGGCGGCCCTTTGGGCATTATGCAGTCCTGTCTCGACGCGGTGGTGCCCTACGTCCATCAACGGGAGCAATTCGGCCAGCCGATCGGAGAGTTCCAGCTGATACAGGCCAAGCTGGCAGACATGTACACCTCGCTTTCGGCCTGCCAAGCCTATTCGTACGCCGTGGCACGGGCCGCCGACCAAGGAACGATCAACCGGAAGGACGCCGCCGGATGTCTGCTGTTCTCCGCCGAACGGGCCACGCAGGTGGCCCTACAAGCGGTCCAGACCCTCGGCGGCAACGGCTACATCAACGAATTTCCAGTCGGTCGGCTGCTTCGTGACGCCAAGCTATACGAGATTGGCGCGGGCACCAGTGAGATTAGGCGCATGCTCATCGGGCGCGAGCTCTTCCGCGAGTCCCAGTGATCCCAAAGGCAGCCTTGCCCATCATCATCGGGTTACTCCTGGCTGTGGCCTGCTCGTCCAGTGAAGAGACACTTGCTCCCGCGACCGGTAGTCCAACGGACTCGCCCCGGCAAGCTACCGCAACCGCCGTGTCTCCAACCGAGTCCGGACCATCGGGAACGCCGGACCGGACGGACCCGCCGCCGACTCAGGCTGCCTTCACCGGGCCCACCGCGACACCGGAGCTTGGCGAGCTGCCCGACGACCCTCGTGAACTGATGATGGCAACCCTCGATCAGCCGTTGGCGCGGGTGGGCCAACAGATGTCCGTAACCGGAAACAAGGCCTTTATCCCGGTGCTGGTCGACTTCCTTCGCTTCCAGACCAACAGCGAGGGCATTACTTCGTTGGCGTCGTTCATCGTCCGCCTCAAGGAGAACGTCCCGGAGGGTGAACCGGTCCTGTTCGAGGAGGAGCACGCGGACTGGAGTTGGTGGATGGAATGGCTGGGCAATCACCCTGAAATAGGACCGCCCGAGGGTTACCCTGCGTGGAAGGGGGAGCTGTTCGGCATCATCGACCCGGCCATGGGCGCCTTCCTTTACGACCGGGTACCGACCGCAATCCGTATTGAGGAGATTGCTTGGGGCGGAGTCCGGAAGGACGGTATTCCCGACTTGCGGTACGCGCCTGTTATCTCCGCAGAGCAAGCGGATTATCTCGAATATGACGACCGCGTCTTCGGGGTATCGATCAACGGCGAGCATCGGGCCTATCCGTTGCGTATCCTCAACCGCCACGAGATGGCGAACGATATTTTGGGAGGGGTACCGTTTGCCTTGGCCTATTGAACGCTCTGCGGTTCTGGAATCGTGTATTCCACCGAAATGAACGGCGAAACGGTAGAGTTCGGCACCTCCGGTCTCCTGTACCGTAGCAACAAGCTGATGTACGACCGAAAAACCCAGACCCTGTGGCGGCAGTTCGTCGGAGAGCCGGTGGTGGGACCCCTGGTAGGTAGCGGGATCCGGCTGAAGATGCTGCCCCATTCTCTCACCGTCTGGGGGGCCTGGCTTGAAGAGCACCCGGACACCACCGTGCTCAGCCTGGACACCGGAGTGTACCCGCCAACGACGTATCTGCCGGAGGACAATCCGCGGTCGATCTACGCTGATTACCGCCGGACTATCGATACCATGTTTCCGGTGCCCACTCGCAGCGAAGAGCTTGCGGTAAAAGAGCCCGTCTTCGGAATCCTCGTAGACGGCGAGGCCAAGGCTTATCGGGTCTCCGCCTTGGCGAAACAGCAGGTTGTGAACGACACCGTCGGCAGCGACGAACTGGTGATCATCGCCAACGTCGTCAACATCAACGGGGCGGCGGGACAGCGGGCCTATGACCGGAACGGGCACAGGTTTTCGCTGGCCTCGGACACACCCCTGGGCGCCACGCAGTTACTGGACGAGAACGGGGCCCATTGGCAGGTTGGGGAGGAGGGGTTGATGCAGCTGGATGATCCTACACAGCGGCTGGAGCGGCTGGCCGGCCGCAATGCCTACTGGTTCGGCTGGTTTTCGGCCTACCCGGAGACGGACCTATACCTAGAGCCTGAGAACCAGGAATAACCAGCGTCTATTTCGATTGTAAAAGCCTTAGGCTAAACCTAGAATCATGTTAACATTGGGTTGATGGGCGGAGGATAGGGACCGCATGTGCCGACCGACATGGCTGCTACGATTGTTTCCGTGGGCCTTGGCAATTGCCGCCCTCTCCTCTTTTCTCCTCTCCAGCAATGACCTCTTTGCCCAAGACGACCACGGCAATTACAACACCGTCGCAACCCCGTTGATCATCGGAGCGCCCGCCGTCTCTGGATCAATCGACCAGCTCAACGGTCAAGCCGACAACGACTGGTTCAGTTTTCAGGCCCAGCGTGGGACCCTGTACACCGTGGAATTGGAACGGCTTGACCTGGTCAACGTCCACGTCGAAGTGATGAATTCCGGGAGCCGCGGATATGGCAGGTCCCCAGGCCAAGAGACCGAACAACACGATAGGAAAAATACCATCAGTTGGATCGCCCGCACTTCGGAGACCTACTTTGTCCGGGTGGCAGGTCAACCTATACCGGACGGAAACGGCCACTACTTGGGTAGTTACACGCTGCGGATATTCGCCGACACAACGATGACGGACCTCCATCAGGATGTCCCGGAGACCGCCACCCCACTCGACGCCGGGAACGTATACCGGGGGGCGGTCAGCCCGTGGACCGACCAGTTCCACCTAACAGGCTCGGTCCATGGAAGTGACGACGCAGATTACTTCGTCCTCCAAGCCCGCCGTGGAATCCGGTACAGCGTCGAAGTGGAACCGGGCACTCTGGACGGGGTGAGCATCACGCTGATCAAGGCCGACGAAGAGATCATTGTGACCAACGGCGGAGAGGGAGACAGTGTCACCTGGACCTCTCCGGCCAGCATCAGGGTATACGTGAGGATCAGCGGAACCAACCGGGTCCGCAACCCCCAGGGCACCTATTCCCTGCGGCTAGAAACCGAGACCGACCTGCAGGACCGTTACGCGGAAACCAGATTCAGCGCCACAGAGATAAGTTTCGGCAACGCCCACCCCGGGGCAATTAGCCCTGCCGATGACCAAGATTGGTTCGAATTCTCCGCCGAGCGCGGCGTCAGATATATCCTGAACGCGACATTGGGTACGGCTCAGGCCGTGGAACTAGCAATTTGGGACCAGGATTCGACCAGCAAGCGCCTTGCTTCCAACGCTGGCGTCGGCGATGCCCTTGAGTTCGTCGCGCCCTCCACCGGCAGATACTTCATCGCGGCCTCGGGCTCCACACAAGTCCCGGATGTGATCGGCACCTACTCCTTGGTCCTGACCAGCGTCGACACGCTCCGCGACCGCCATGGGGATTCTGCCAGCCGCGCGACTGCGGTTGTTTTAAGGACCCCCAACCAAGGGGCCATCAGCCCTGAGGACGACCTGGACTTTTTCTCATTCCTGGCCCGCCGGGGAGTAACCTACGCGGTACGCTTGGAAGCTGTGTCAGGTGAGGATGCCTCGATTTCGATCGAAGACCCAGACGGGGAAATCTTGGTAACCAACGGTGGCGTCGGGCAGGAGGTGTCTTGGACCGCAACCACCAACGGCCGGCAATTTATAACCGTGGCCCAAGCGGTCCGCGCTGACAACCCCATCGGCACATATACTATGACTGTGCGGGGGGACGACGACCTACAAGACCGCCACGGCGAGGACTATAGCTCGGGTACTCGCATCAGCTTTGGCACTACCTACCAAGGGGCGATCAGTCCTGAAGATGACCGCGATTTCTTTACGTTCGCGGCGGAGCGGGGCGCCGAATATTTCGTCGAAGTGAAATACGGAACGGTCGATGCGCTCGGTCTGCTGGTCAACACCCAAGGCGGAAGTCCTTCGACCGCTATCCGGAACTTCGGTGACACCAACACCCTCACTTGGATCCCTTGGGTCAACGGAGCCTATTTTATAGAGGTGTCCTCCTCGCCGAGGTCGACAACCACCACCGGCACCTACACTCTGCAGGTAACTAGGGACGTTTCGACGCACGACCGCCACTCGGACAGTTCCAGCGGGGCTACACGCATCGGCCTGAGGAACGCCATTGCCGGGGCCGTGAGCCCGGCGGATGACCGTGACTACTTCTATTTCTCGGCAAGGGGCGGCGAGACGTATAGAGTGGACGTGACCCTAGGGACGGCCGAGGCGGTCAGGTTCTCGGTGGAAGGGGCCGGGGTCGAGTTCGCAACCTCCAATTTCGGGGTCGGCAACAGTCTGGAGTGGACCGCCCCGGTCTCTGGCGGGTATATCCTGTCGGTTTCGGCGTCGGGGCAAGTGGACGACCCGATTGGCACGTACCAGGTCACCATTAATCCCGAGGGTGAGCCGCGGCTGGACCAGCCGGGCTCCGAGCCGCCCCTAACCCCCGAGTCCCCGCCATCGGTCGAGGAGGACCCTGCGTTGCCCGCCCTAGTCGTGGATAGCTGGGCCGGTCAACCGGGCTCCACGGTCCAGGTCCCGGTACTTCTCCGCCGAATAGAAGGCGTGACCACCTTGGAGTTTCGCCTCGGGTACAACCCAGCCGTGTTGCGGGTTGCCCGTGTTCTCCAAGGATCCAGATTCGCCAGAGGCACCTTCGTTGATAACAGCGACACCCCAGGGCAGATCAGCGTCGGAGTCGCTGCAAGTGGCGACACTGGGCTTGACGGCTCAGTGGCAGTCGTCGAATTCGGTGTGATAGGTCAGATCGGCGAGACCAGTCCGCTGGTTCTGTCCGGCTTAGAAATCAGCCTTGGCTCGGCTGGCGCACCCGAGTTCCCGCTGGTGAGCGGCGAGTTTCGCGTGGAATCTCCGATCCCAGGAGACGGGGACGGCGACGGCTCGATCACGGTCCGGGACGCATTGATCGCATTGAAGGCCTCCGCTGCCGGCAGTCAAGACACACCCTGGCTTGACCTCGACGGCGACGGCCAGGTAACCGACGCGGACGTCGACCTGATTCTCGTCCAGGCCCAACCGGAACAAGGGTAGACAATGCGCTGGTTTCTAGACATCGCTGTGATATTTGTCACCACCTACTGGAAGTGGCTGCTGCCGGTCGTAATTGCAGTGGTGATCGTTATCATATTGGCCGCCCTTGGGGTGTTTGGCGGCGGCGACGCCGAGGACCAAGGTCCCTTCACTCCGGTCGTGCCGCTTCCAACCGCGACCCCGCGTCCAACGGCGACTCCGGCGCCCACGGCCACCTTGGTACCCGCGCCTACGCCCACTCCAGCGCCGACGCTGGTACCGACCGTCGCGCCGACCCCTGAGCCTACCGCTACCCCCGTGCCCACGGCCACGCCTACTCACGTGGCGGCGACCGCGGACGTGCTGTTGCAGGACGCCCAAGGCGTTGGCAGCTTGGAGTTTGTTCTGGTCTTTGATCCAGAGGCCCTGGACTTGCAGCGCATCGGGCCGGGAGATTTGGGTAACGATGCCAGGATGGAAACTGCCGTGGTGTCCCCGGGCCGGCTCTGGGTCACCTTCCTAACCGTCGATGGAATTAGCGGCAGCGGCCCCGTGGTCAGCCTCACCTTCAACGTCAGCACCGGGGCCGATGCACCGGCGGCCATCTCCATAGAGGAAGTTTCGGCCTTCCACGCCGATACGCTGCTGGACCTTCCCATTAAAGTTGTCCAAGGCAGCGTGGGCGTGGGCCCAACGGACTCCTCGCATCCCACCCTAATTTTCCGCTAACTCGCCTCCGCCGGAATAGTCGCCTACAATAGGCGGCGTAGATTTTCCTATTCCAAAGGAGGTGGAACCCATGGCGAGTCTTACCCTAGCGGAAGCCGAGGTGATCCTGGCCGCCGCCAAAGCCAAAGTGCTGGAAATGGGCGTGAACATGAGCATCTCGGTGGTCGACCCTCGCGGCGATTTGATAACCATGATGCGTACCGACGGCGCATCTTGGCGCACCCCGCCGATCTCCAGGGCCAAGGCGGTCGCGGCGTCTTGTTTCGGCAGGGCCAGCGGTGAGCTGACCGAAAACGCCTTGGCCCCGGTGTTCCGTGGCCTGATGGCCATGGAGGGCGGCCACATGATTCCCGGCCAAGGAGCCCTACCGGTCTTTCGAAACGGCGAATTGATCGGCGCAGTCGGCGGCAGCGGAGGGACCGCCCAAGAGGATGAGGACGCGGCGCGCGCCGGGATAGGAGCTGCCGGGCTCTCCGTCACGGCGTAATCTCGGCGCAAAGCATGAGGGCAGACCGCGGTCTGCCCTCTAGTGACGCATATCGGGGCGGACAATGGGTCCGCCCTTTCGTTTGGGCCTACCGCTTGCGGTATACCTGGAAACGGTGCCGGTTGGTCTCCGCCACATAAAGATGCCCGACCCGGTCCAAGGCCACCGCCACCGGCCCCCAGAAATAAGGCTCGGTCTGGGATGAGATGTGGTAAGGGGTGCCCAGGTGGTCGGGCAGTGGCGGCAGAAGATTGGAGCGGTCGCGTTCCGCCTTTTCCTCCGGGTTGGAGTCGAAATACTCTTGGGCCCACTTGGAGACCGTCGCTTCGCCGCGGAGCAATACCTGGAATGTACCGTTGGCGTCCAGTATCTGCACCCGCTCGTTGCCCCAGTCGGCCACATAGATGTATCCCTCGGCATCCACCGCCACCTGGGTCGGGCGCTGAAACTGCCCTTCGCCGGTTCCTGACGAGCCGAACGCGGCCAGAAAACCGCCGTCGGCGGTGAACTTTTGGATGCGGTCGTTACGCCAGTCGGCCACGTACACGTTGCCCTCACTATCGGTGGCGGCTCCCCAAGGAAGGTTGAACTGTCCCTCGCCACTGCCGTACGAACCCCAGGCTACGAGAAAGCTTCCGTCCTCCGCGAACTTCTGTACCCGCGAGTTGTGTTGGTCCACGACGTAGACGGAACCGTCAGGGCTCACGGCGACCCCGGCCGGGCCGTTGAACTCGCCATCCCCTTGCCCGGGCGCACCCCATTTGTGGAGGAAGTTGCCTTCGGAGTCGAACACGCTGACCCGCTGGTTCTGCTCGTCGGTCACGTAGACGCGGTCCTGACTGTCGAAGGCCAGCGCCACCGGCCAGACGAACTGACCGTCGCCGTTGCCCCCACGGCCGAACTCACCCAAGTAGTCTTCGTCGAGGGTGCAGATGCCAACGCGAATAGCGGCGAAGCGCGCCGGGTCTGCCCGGTTAAGCACGAAGATCCGCCCGTCCCTGGATACCGCGAGGTCGTAGGGATTGGCGAACCCCCGGCCGTTCAGGCCGTTGTTCACGATTCCGATCGTCTTGACGTAGTCCAGCGTGATGCTGGCCGATGTTTGGGTGCTCACGGCCTCACTGGCTCCCGGCTAAAACGTGGTCTTAGGCTAGTTGGTACTCTTTGGTGGCGGCGATCAACCGCAGCATGTGTCCGACCCGCTGTTCGGCTTCGTCACCAGGCTGGCGGCCACGCAGGTCGAGGTCACCTTGGCGGGAAGCGTATTCCACCAACACCGAACGGGTCTCGTCGCTAACATCGATTGGACCCAGCAGGTCCACGCAACGGTCGGCGAACTCGTCAGGAGTCAACACGCCCTCGCTGTCGGCGGCCAAGCGATTGATGATCGAACGGACGCCGGGGCTGCCCACATTGGCGAGTTCCTTGCCCGCAAAGTTGACTCGCTCGACAAGGCTGCCGCTGTCGATCCACTCGGTCCCCTCATGCCAGCCTTCAACCGTTGGCGGTTGAAGCAGTCCTTGGCCCATGTAGAGCATGTTGTTCGAGACCTTCTCGATACCCAGGGTGGGCGTCTGGTAGCTGCCAGCCATGCGGACCGCGCCGACCACCATCTCCACCGGCCCCTTGACCCGGGTAAATCGGGCCTCCGGGGACTTGAAATACTCGGAGTTGAACAACGTCCGCAGGACGTCCCGGACCTGGTAGTCCGACTCGAAGTAGGTCTCCTTCATCGCATCGACGGTGGGTCGCCCCCGCGGGGTGACCTCGTCGGCGGCGAAGAATTGGAATAGGCGGGTGCAAATGAATTCAGCGGTGGCGTCCTGTTTGGCGATGATGTCGATGATGTCCTCGCCGTCGAAGTTGCCGGTCTCGCCCAAGAAACTCTTCTCGCCGTTGTCGTGGTCCTCTTCCCGGTACTCGAAATGCCAGGCGATTCGACCGTAGGGCCAGATGGAGTCCTTGTAGGCCCGTACCGCCATGTACTCGGCATTGGCCAGCGTCCAGCCAGTGAAGGCACGGGCGCATTCCTTGATGTCGTCCTCGGTGTAGTTGCCGATGCCCATGGAGAAGAGCTCCAACAATTCCCGCCCGAAGTTCTCGTTGATAGCGTCGCCATGGTTGTCGTTGTTATCGAGCCAGACCAGCATGGCCGGATCCTTCGATATCTCCAACAGGATCTCGTCGAAACGCCCAAGGCCGGAGCGGCGGAACATCTCCACCTGGTTCAGTTGGGAGCGGGCCTGGTTCAGCTTGGCGTAGCCGGTAGCGAAGAGACCGTGCCAGAACAGGGCGATCTTCTCCTCCAATGGGGCCTGGGTGCTGATCATCCGGTACATCCAATAGGCGGCGGAACCGGCCAGGTCGCGCAGTTCCGACTGCTCGACGTGGTAGCGCCGGATCAGGTCATCGGGCATGTTGTTGGGGTCGGTTGGCTCCAAGAGCTCCTCGACCGTGGCCGCGTAGCCCTGCTCTAGGTACCGCTCCAGCTCGTCGCGGGTGGCGCCGAAACCGGCGCGGCGCAATAGGTGAGCCATCAGGGCGGTATCGTTGTTACTCATTGTTGACCTCACAACCGGGCTATGTTCGGGTCCGAGCTAGGAGCGAAGCAGGTCAAGTTGCTCGAACTGGCCGTTCACTATGGGGTCTGGGTCCAGACCCAGCCACTTGTCCAATATTGCGGAGTAGGTCTGCCGGAAATCGTTGTTGGGCCGAAGGTCGCCTTGAATCTGGTCGGCTTCGGCCAAGGACGGATACTCGCCGTACAGACCGCCATTGACCGCGCCGCCGATCAGGAAGGCGACACCTCCCGAGCCATGGTCGCTGCCGGTGCCGTTGTCCTTGATACGCCGTCCGAATTCGGAGAAGACCAAGATGGCGGCGGTGTCTTCGCGGCCATGCTCCTTCAGGTCCTCCATCAAGCTGCCCACCGCGCCAGCTACATCGTCCCAGAGCTGGGCATGGGTCGGCAGTTCGCCGGAGTGGGTGTCGAAACTCCCGTGCTGGGTGTAGTAAACGCGGGTGCCCAGATCGGCGAGGAAAACTTGGGCGATGCTCTTAGCGTTCTGGGAGAGGGAGTCGCCGCGGTATTCTACCGTCGAGGAATATTGGGCGGGGGCGGTGCGCAGGATGTCGGCGCCCTCGTACGCATCGCGGCCAGTCTTGGATAGCAGGTCCATCACCGGGTCTCGCCCTGCGGCCCCGCCGTACATCTTCGTAAAGGCTTCCAACGTGAACATCCGTAGTTCTTCGTCTTGGACGTCGGGGAACAGTCCATAGGTGGCCAGATCGCCCACGGAGGCGACGGACACGCCGGGGCAGCCTAATGCGCGGGGAAGGCCCCGTCCGAAGTTGATTCCAGTGAGCACATTCTCGCCCTGGGGGTCGATGTCGCGGATGGCTCGGCCAAGCCAGCCCTCGGCCCCGATGGCGTCGGGCTCGGCAGTGTGCCAGATGTCCATGGAACGGAAGTGAGAGCGGTTGGGGTTTTCGTAGCCGATGCCGTTGATCACCGCCACCTTGCCTTCGTCCCACAGGGCCTTCATCGGTCCCATGCTGGGGTTGAACCCTACCCGGTCGTTCAGGGGAATGACCCGTTCTTGGGGAATATGCACGGTCGAACGGAAGTCGTAGTAGTGACCGTCGCCGTAGGGCACAACCGTGTTGAGGTAGTCGTTCCCGCCGGTTAGCTGGATGACTATCAGTCCTTTTTCGCGCTTGGTAGTCGTCATGTAATGAAACCTCGCGGTATCTACCGGGCTGCCTTAAATCTACTATGCGGGGCCAAAAGCAGCAAGTGCGGACCAGCCGAGGGCGGCAACTCGCTAAACCGCTGCACGAAGGGGCACAGAGAACCCCGATCAGAGCGCAATATTGTAGGCGTGGTTGGCCTCGCGGCGCAGGTCGGCCCGGAAGTCGGGATGGGCGACGGCGATGAGCTCCTCGGCGCGCTCCCGCACCGACTTGCCGCGCAGATGGGCGATGCCGTGCTCGGTCACCACGTAGTCGACCATGGTGCGGGGCACCGTCACCACTGACCCGCCGGGCAAGGTCGGAACGATGCGGGAGACCCGTTCGCCAGCTACCAAGCTGCTGGAGGGCAGCACGGTGATCGACCGGCCGCCGTTGGAATAGTTGGCCGCGATGGAGAAGGCGGTTTGCCCACCCACTCCGGTCCAGACCGTACTGCCGATGGTCTCGGAAGCCACCTGCCCGGTCAGGTCGACCTGGAGGGCGTTGTTGATCGCCACCAAGTTGTCCTGCTGCACCAAATACCGGACGTCATCGCTGTAGCTGAACTCGTACAGCTCATAGGCCGGGTGGCCATCGATCTGGGCCAACTCTTCCTCCGGGACGAAAGCGACGCTGGCCACCACCTTCCCTTGGTGGAGGGTCTTGTACTTCCCGGTTACCACCCCCTGATTGACCAGGTCGGCGACGCCGCCGGTGATTATCTCGGTCTGGATGCCAAGGTCCTGCTTCTCCCCCAGGAAAGCGGCCATCGCGGAGGCCACGGTGCCAATGCCGATCTGGACGGTGTCCCGGTCGTTGATCAGCTCGGCGGCGACCAGGGTGCCGATGACCTCGGTCACCAAGGCTTCCTCATCAGAGCGGGGCGCCGCCGCCACCGCACCGGTGGGGATGGTGGCCTCGCACAACCGGTCCAGTTGCGAGACATGGACGTAGTTGTCGCCGCCCGTGCGAATGAAGTTCTCGTGTACCTCGCCGACCACGGTCTTGGCGGTGCGGCAGTAGGAGGGGGAAAAGAACACCGCCGGGCCGAAGCTGCAGTAGCCGTAGCGGTCGGGAGGCGACACCGGAACGAGAAAGACGTCCGGATGGGTCACGAACCCGTCGGGGAACTCGCCAGTCTTCCACCGCGCGACGGGATGGTAGGAGACGTTGCCGGCATTGACCATCTCGCGGTCGGCCAAGGTGGCGTATAGGTCGTGGAGTTCGAAGGCGCGTTCGTCGCCCGGCCTGACCCAGGAAAATAGAGGGGCCGCATGGTCAATACGCACGTCCTGCAGTTCGTCGCGTCGGGCGTAGAGGGCCTCGCACAGGGTGAAGGGAGTGCAGTTGATGACTCCGACGGTCACCGTGTCCCCGGACTTGACCACCTTGACCGCCTCCTCTGGGGACATGAGCTTGTCGGACACCCTTTTCCGCCAGTTCATCACGGTCCCTCGCTGCCTGGGAGAATGTGAGCGTTACTTTACGACAGTATGGGTTTACAATACAGCTAGTACGTCGATAGTATAAGTTCAGGATATCCCCAAGTTCAGGGGGGTCGGTCATGGTCACTTTGCCCGATACAGGCCACGTTGTCCACTCCGAATACGACATCGTCTACCTGCACGATCACGAAGAGCAGAACGCGGACATGCGCCGCCTTTACGAGAACGCCAAGCGCGACCAGTGGAACGCCTCCACCTACATCGACTGGCAGAAGCCGGTGGACTTCGAGCAGGGTTTTGTCGCCGACGAGTTGATCGACATCTACGAGACCCCCTACTGGGACAAGATGAACGCCAAAGAGCGCCAGGAGATGAACCGGCTCTTCTCCGCTTGGCGGCTCAGCCAGCTCCTGCACGGCGAACACGCGGCAGTGCTGGTCTGCTCTCAACTGGCCAACGTGCTGCCCGACCCCGACGCCAAGTTTTTCATGAGCACTCAGGTGATGGACGAGGCCCGCCACCTCGAATTCTTCCAGCGATACGTGTCGGGCCGCGTGGGGCAGGTGTACGCGCAGTCGGAGGTGGGACGGGAGCTTTTCGACTACATCCTCAGCGACCCCCGCTGGTATATCAAGACCATCGGACTGCAACTGGTGGGGGAGACCTTCGCGGTGGCCCTGTTCAAGATGCTGGCCGAGACAGCCAAGGACGAATTGCTGCGCGAGGGCTGCAAGCTCATTCTGCGAGACGAGTCCCGCCACATGGGCTTCGGTATGCTCAGCCTGCCCGAGCAGGTGCGGGAGATGTCGCCCAAAGAGCGGGAGGAGATGGAGGACTTCACCATCCACTTCCTGCGCAACACGCTGACCGGCGGATTCCCCAAAGAAGCATACCTGGACATGGGGTTCAACAACCGCGAGATCGACGACATTCGCGAGATGCGCCGCGACCGGGCCCAGAGCAGCGAGTTCGTGATGTTCCGCCGGATGTTCAAGAATGAGATGCACAACACCCTGGTAAACAACCTGTTCAAGTGCGGTGTGCTCAGCGAGGGCGTCCGGCAGCGATTGGAAGACGAATTGCGGGTGGACGTAGCCGGCAACCTGCCCGGGGATTAAGCGACATGCACGTCGGGATGTCCACGGTATTCCAGAACCCAAACAAGCACAAGACCGACTACGAAATCTACCGTAACGAGCTCCGGTTGGCCGACTTGGCCGAACCTCTGGGCTACCAGTCGATCTGGGGTGTGGAGCATCACTTCACCGACTATACCATGTGCCCCGACGTGCTCCAGTTCCTTTCCTACATGGCCGGGCGCACCGAGACGGCCCAACTGGGATCGATGGTCGTCGTGCTGCCTTGGCACGACCCGGTACGGGTTGCCGAGGAATTCTCCATGCTCGACAACCTCAGCGATGGCCGGGTCATCGTCGGCGTGGGCCGCGGGCTGGCCCGGGTCGAGTACGCCGGCTTCCGCTCCGACATGAACGAGTCCCGGACCCGGTTCAACGAGTCGGCCGAGCTGCTGATCAACGCGCTGGAGTCCGGAGTAGCCGAGTTCGACGGCGAGCTGGTGAAGCAACCCGCAGTGGACATCCGCCCCGCGCCCTTCCGCAGCTTCCGAGGCCGCACCTACGCCGCCGCCATATCCCCCGAGTCGTCCCGGGTGCTGGCCGAGTTGGGCGTAGGCATGCTGATCATCCCCCAGAAGCCGTGGAGCGAGGTGGAGTCCGACCTGCAGCGATACCGGGAGTCGTACTTAGCGATCAATCAATCGGAGCCACCGGCCCCGGTCGTCGTTGGATTTACCTACTGCGACGCAGACGAAGGCCGCGCTGAGGAGATGGCGCACCGGTATATCGGCGCCTACTGGGATTCAGTCATGAATCACTATGAGTTCCGTAGCGACCACCTGCAGTCCACGCGGGGCTACGAGTACTACGGAAAATTCACTGAAAAGGTGAACGAATACTCTTCACAGGATGTCCAAGACTTTTTCACGGGGCTCCAAGTATGGGGCACGCCGGAGCAGTGCTACGAGAAAATCATGGACATCCACGACCGCACTGGCCACGACACCACGGTCTGCGCTTTCAGCTACGGGGGAATGCCCTTCGAGGACGCCGAGAAGAGCATGCGGCTATTCGCCTCGGGAGTGCTCCCGGACTTGCAGCGGTTCCAGCCCACCACGACGCCCGCCTAGCGGCGGACCGGAGTCGCTCGGCCCCCTCCCGCCATCGGCGATCAACCCCCAACCATTCCGTTCTAACCCCTCGTCGTTGCAGTTCAAACCCCGTGATTCCCGTACGCGGCAATCCAAGGCGCTCGGGTGTGACCGCGTATCTCGTTCTTGCGAGAATTGTTGATCCCGAATTCGCGGGAATGATGGTAGGGTACGGGGAGGCCTACCCACAGAAGGGGAGGGAGCTTGCCTCTGGGCAGCGGTGGTCCTGGGAGCTACTCGCCGGAGTACCGCGCGTCCTCGGTCTTGGTTTCGCCCCGTTCCCGCCAAGCGAAGCGTTGGCTGTAGGAATTGTCCTTCCCCTCGACCGCGTCGGCCACCAGCCAGCCCAAGACCGGCGCGAACTTGAAGGCGTGGCCACTGCCGCCGGTGGCAACCGTTAGACCAGGCAGGTCCGGGTCCCGGCCGATCCAGAAATCGCCGTCCCATGTGTCGCAATAGACGCACATCTTGCTGCCGGACAACGGCGCGTCGGCCAGCTCCGGGAACGACTCCCGCAGAAAGCGCCTCAGGCGGTCTTCGTCTCCGGGCTGGACCTCTCGGACAGTGTCGGGCGGGACGCGGTGGCCGGGCCCGTGGTTGGCGATCTTCACTATCCCGTCGCCGTTGGCCGGAAACCCGTACCAACCGGAGCGGGGTATGTCAGCGCCCCAAGGTGGAAACTGGGGCGGCCGGTAGCGCTCCGGGTCCGGTGGCGCGAAGTAGAAGATGGGTTGGCCTGCCGTCCACATGACGTTGGACAGCTTGGGCAATAGCGTCGGCGTCCAAACCCCGGCGGCCACCACGATTTCACCGGCCCGGATCTCGGCCCCATCCGACGAGCGCACACCGGCAGCCCGTCCCTCCTCCTCGATAATCGAGGCCGCCCGGAAGCCGCTGACTATGCGAACGTCCGCGGTTTCGGCAACGCGGGCCAGAGCGGCGATGGTCGCACCCGCCTCGGCCCACCCGGCCCGGGGGTTGAGGTAGCCATTGATGTAGCGCTCGCCCCAACCTGGGAAACCTTCGGCTATCTCAGCCTCACCCAACAGGCGAAGCGGCCACCTGTCGCCGGTTAGCATGGTGAAGGAGTCAGCCTCGAAACCTCCGTCGGCCATCGGCTGGCTGGTCAGCAGAAGGAACCCGTCTTCGTGGTAGTAGTCGCGGCCCCACTCGATGTTCCACCGATGCCAGCCTTCGATGGCCTCGGCGGCCAGCAGGCTGTACAGGCGGTCGTTGCCGTAGTCCATCCGAACCATGCGGCTGATGTCGTTGGACGCGGCCATCGGGTGGGGCACCGGCCCCGGGTCCACGACAGTGACTTCATGGCCCCGACGCCGCAGTTCAAGGGCGCCGGTCAGTCCGAAGACGCCGGCGCCCACAATGACTACCGAACCGCGGTCCATGGTGGTCAGGAAGCAGCCTCGATTAGCTCTCGCAGCTGCTGTACGCTGAGATCACCCCAGTGGGTCTCACCAGCCACCCCGTAGGTCGGCGTGCCGGAGATGCCGCGCTCGCGAGCAGACTGGTTCTCGTCAAGTACCCGCTGCCGGTAGTGGCCTGATTCGAGGCGCGGCTGCAGGGTTTTCCAGTCAAGACCGCAGGAGACGGCCAGGGCTTCCAGCACCTCGATGTTGCCCAGGTCGGCGCTGTTCTCCCAGTAGGCGGCGGCCACTACGTGGTGAAACTCGCCGTCCAGACCGTGCTCCTTGGCAAACATCGTGGCCTCGTGGGCCATGATGGTGTTGGGCGACCATTGGGGCCGTCGCATAACAATGCCTGCTTCCCGGGCCCGTTCCTGCATCCCCGGGTTCAGTTCGGTCTCGGTCTCGCCGTCGAACATCCGCCGGGGAGTGCCTTCCGCAGGCTTGTCCGCGTCGAGCAGCAATGGGCGGCGTTCAACGGAGATGTCGGTCTCCTCCGCCAGCTTGTCGAGCCTAGCCAGGCCGACGTAGCAGAAGGGTCAAGTGTAGTCATACCAGACGGTAACTTCGGTCGCCATGTTTTCCTCCGGCCGGGTCAATTATGAGACCACTCAGAGAGCTGTGGGGCGCTTTGCGAACCGCCCCTACACCCGTAACATGCGGGCTGTCTGGGTCTAGTCATCGGCGGGGCTGGGGACTCCGGCGCCGGCAAAGGCGGCGCGCAGGGCGTCGGTGGCTTGGCCGACGACAACGGCGCTCTGGTCCATGACGCCGACCATGCCGAAGAAGCCGTGAATCATCCCGTCGTAGCGGGTGATGGTGGTCTCTACTCCAGCTTCCTGCAGGCGACGGCCGTAGGCCTCGCCCTCATCCCGCAGCGGGTCGAACTCGGCGGTGATAACCAATGCCGACGGCTGGCCGGCGACGCTGGAAGCCTGCATTGGCGCGGCGTAGGGGTTGGCTGCGTCGGACGGACCGGCAAGGTAGGCGTCCCAATACCACTGCATGGCGTCCTTGGCCAGCATGTAGCCCGTGGCGTTGTCCACGTAGGAAGTAGTTTCGTAGTTCATGTCGGTTACCGGGTAGACCAAGAGTTGGTGCACGATGGCCGGGCCGCCCCGGTCGGCAGCCATCAGCGAAATAGCCGCAGCCAGGTTGCCCCCGGCGCTGTCTCCGCCCACGGCCAGTCGCGAGGCGTCGGCGTTGAGCGAGGCCGCGTTCTCGGCGGCCCAGACGGTGGCGGCGTAGCAGTCCTCCGCCGGGCCGGGGAACTTGGTCTCGGGGGCCAGCCGGTAGTCGACCGACACGACCACGCAGCCGCCGCCAACGCAAAGATGCCGGGACGTCGGGTCGGCCGACTCCAAATCGCCGATGACCCAACCGCCACCGTGATACCAGGCCAGGATGGGGAACGGGCCGGTACCCTCGGGGGTGTAAATGCGGACCGGCACATCCCCGTCGGGCCCAGGAATATTCCGGTCCTCGACCTTGGCAACCTCCGGACCCGCCGGGCGGGGCCGCAAGGCGGCATTGATTCGCGCCTGCTCCGGGCTGACTTCCCACACCGCAGGGAGTCCCAGCGAGTTGACCGTGTCGATTACTGCTTGTGCTTGCGGGTCTAGCGGCATGTTGGACCTCCGACTATCGTGATTTTTGGTTGTGCGACTATGGATGGAAGGTGGCAAAGACTTTGTTGGACGTGAAGACGTGTGACTCGACGAAGTCGATTATGTCGGGCTTCTGGTCCAGTTCGGCCATCGCGCCCAGCATGCAGGCCCAGTTGAGCAACTCGTGCTGGCCTGAGGACTCCATCTCGACGGTGGTGCGCCGACGCCAAACGTCGTAGTTGGCCTTCCTCAGCTCCTCGAAGAGCATGCGGTCGGCCGGAACGTCGGGCCACAGGTAGTTGTTCTTGGCGGTGAGGAAGGCGTGGGACCAACTCGACGAGGCGATCAATGCCACGCGGTACGGACTATCCCGCAGGATGCGGCCGACTGCCGCGCCGACCTGCATGCAGCGCTTGGGGGACGGGCCGGGCGGGTCTGGCTCCAGCGACTGCCCGTCGACCTTGTGGGGCAGGATGCCGCCCCGGTTGCTGATCACCTTGCTGCCGTAGCAGTTGACGGCGAAGGGGACCACGGGGATGTCGAAGCCCTCGCGGTCGTAATCGAGGTAAAGCAGGGTGTTGATGAAGGCATGGGCTAGGCCCTGCTCGTGCAGCGGACGGTAGGCGTAGGCGATATCTACGCCCGAGTCGATCAGGCCGCTGGCCAGGAAACGGGCGGCTTCAGGGTGACCCCGATAGGTGAAAGTCTTGTCGGCCGGCTCTTCCCAGACGTTGCGCCTCGGGGTGCCGTCGTGGCGGGTAAAGGGCGTCGACTGATGCTCATCGTAGGCCAGAATACAGAAGGGGGGGATGATGTCTTCCCGGAAGTTCTCGTATTGGTCGTCGCCGAAGATGACTACAAAGTCGGGATTGAACTCCAGCAGACGCTCCCGGACTTCCCGAAAACCGGCAACGAGCTTGGCGCGGTGCACCGCAGCCGAGGCCATGCCTTCATCGTCGCCGTACTCGGCCTGCATAGGCTTCGGCCAGTTGAGGGGGTTCTTGAGCTCTTCAGGCAGCCGCTCATCGCGGTTCAGAGTCACGTTGATGGGGAAGCCGCGGTCTTCGTCCGGCGTGATTAGTGGTGGATAGTGGGTCACACCGGCGCCAAGAATCTCAGCCATTTTGCGCCTCCCGTTGTACCGGGTTGAGTTGCCGTAATGATAGCAGACCACCGTGTCCGCTGCCTGGGAAGGCGGTCAGTCGCAGGTCAGCACGATCTTCCCGAAATTGGCGTTGGACTCCATCAGCCGGTGGGCCGCGGCGGCCTCGGCCAGCGGGAAGGTCGAGTCCACGAACGGTTTGCTGGCGCCGCTCTCCACCAGCGGCAAGACGTGCCGCACGAACTGGTTGGTAACCGCGATCTTCTCCTCGATGGGCCGGGAGCGCAGCACCGTGCCGTGCAACCGCAGCCGCTTGAACAGCAGTGGCCGCAGGTCGGCATCGACTCGTTCTCCGGCCATCGTCCCAACCAGCGCCATCCTGCCCCTGGTAGCCAACGAGGCCAGGTTCCGGTCCCAGTATTCTCCGCCGATAACATCGAGCAGCACCTGTACGCCATCGCCCCCGGTGTGCTCTCGGACGACCTCGGCGAAGTCCTGCTCCCGGTAGTTAATGCCGACGTCGAGGCCAAGCTCGGCGGCGCGGGCCAGCTTGTCCGCGCTGCCAGCGGTGCCGAAGCTAAAGGCCCCGGCGCAGCGTGCCAGCTGCACCGCAGCGGTGCCGACTCCGCTACCTGCGGCGTGCACCAACAGCTTCTCGCCCATGTGCAGGCCGCAGTGGTTGAAAAGGGCGTCGTAGGCGGTAAAGAACACCTCGGGCAATGCCGCTGCCTGCTCGAAGCCCATCCCGTCCGGCATAGGCATGGCCATCCGGTGGTGAGTGACCACTCGGTTGGCGTACCCGCCGCCTCCCAACAACCCGAACACCCGGTCGCCGGGCTTACGGTCGGCGACCCGTTCCCCTGCCTCCAGGACCTCGCCGGCGAACTCCAGGCCCAGAATGTCGTCGGGGCTGCCGGCGGGGCCGGGTAACCGCCTTGGCGCTGCATCGTGTCGGCCCGGTTAAGGGCCGTGGCCCTGATCTCTACCAACACGTCGTCGGGTCCGGGGATGGGATCGGGCAGCTCCCGCAACTTCAGGACGTCGGGGCCGCCCGGCTCTGTTATCACCACTGCTTGCATGGGGCGTTGTTCCTCCTGGTTCTACCTTGACCGCCATTCCGGATAAGCTCGCGCTGGGCCGTACATGGACAGGCCCACCACGCTGCCCTCGGTGTCCCGGAAATTGGCGAAGTAGCCGACTCCGGGGATGGAGGTACGACCTTTCCTCCCTTGCTTCCCTGGCCAGTGTATCGCCGGGCAAACAAGACGGCCCGGACACTCAGGACCGGGCCGTCGGAAGCTCCCTGCGGCGGACCGCTACTTGCTCAGTGGCGGGTTGGCGATGTATTCCTCGGCCATGCGGCGGGCGAGCTCGCGCATCATCTTGTTGTCCTCCTCCTCGGTGGCGGCGGGGGGCGCGTAGACCACGGTGTCGTTGCAGTAGGTGGACAGCCGCTCCTCCTCGCTCTGGACGTGGGTGCCGGGGTCGTCGCCGGCCTGCACCGCCCGGATGCCGCGGCGGATTTGCCGGCGGAACATGGTGACGCCCCGGTCGGTTGCGCCGAGGTGCTCCATGCCGTGGACGGCTATGGGGCGCTGGCTGATCTGGGCCTCGTAGTCGCCCGGCTGGAGTTGCTGTTCCCGGAGGTCGTCGGAGACCGGGAGCTGGGCGGGCAGCATCTGGTTGCGGTCAATCCACCAAGCCGGTTCCTTCTCCTCGGCCTCGGAGATGTGACGCAGCTCCAGCAGCATGGTGCTCGTGTCGTCTCGTGGCACGATCCAGCGGCTCATCATCGGGCCGTCGAACCCGTGCTGCTCCTTGCCGTCCTCCCAGATAGGGGCCACCTGTTGCAGGTTGGGCAGCACGTTCTCCACCATGCGCACCCAGACGTTGTCGCCAACGCGGCGGGTGGCCAAGTAGATGATGCCGGCCGGGGTTTCCATGAAGTCCAAGTTGGGCACCACGCCGAACTCTTCGGTGAACTGGGAGCCGGAGACGATGGTGTGCAGGAAGGACGTGTGTACCGGGTCCATCGCGTTCTCCAGAATCTGGAGCCAGTTGCACGGGTAGTCGTAGCGCTTGCCGGGCATCAGCCGGAACCCCTCGCGCTCCCAGCTGTCCAAGACCGGGAAGGCAGGAATCTGGTCCGGAGGTCCCATGTAGGCGAAGATGACGCCGAGTGCTTCACGCACCGGGTAGGCACCGTGGCACAGCCGGTCCTTGAAGGTGCTGCCCGCGGGCTCGCCCGGCGTCTCAAGAATCGTACCGTCTACGTCGAAGAGCCAGCCGTGGTAGCAGCAGCGGATGCCCCGCTCCGAAACCAGACCAAACTCCAAAGAGGTGCCGCGGTGGGGGCAGTGGGCTTCGACCAGTCCGATGCGGCCGCTGAAGTCACGGAAGGCGACCAGCTCCTCGCCGAGAATCTTCAGGCCTACAGGGACGTCGGTGAGCTCGTCGGCGTAGCAGACCGGCTGCCAGAACCGGCGTAGGTACTCGCCGCAAGGGGTCCCGGGCCCGACGTGGGTCAATTCGGCGTCTTCCTTGGGGACCTGCGAGTGGTAGTAGCCGCCGTACTTGGCGGACAAGAAGGGCGCTCGGGTGGTGGCCATAGTGTTCCTCCAGCTAGATGTTGTTCGGGCCCCGGCATGCGCCGACGGCAGGACCGCAATCCTCGGATATCTTGGCCGAGATTATAATTATCGGGTTCGGCGGCGGTCAATCTGGGCAGTCCGATCCCTATCCCCCACCGTTGTTGCCCACTCGGGTCGTACGAACGGAGAACCGAAGGATGATTATTGGTGATATGGATCTGCCTTTCGTGTGGTGGTGGTTTGGCTCGGTTGTGGCCGACAGCCTGACCGGTGTTGTTGCGGGAGCTACTGCCTGCGGGGTCCTTGCCGTGTTGGGGAACGAGGTTATCGGCATAAAGGGGGCCGCATGGCGGGGTGGGGTAATTGCCTTGGTGGCCGGCGTAGCGGTCACGATAGCGACCTATTGGTTGCAGTTTACGTATTTTTGGGCGCACCCGCTGTGGGGTTATGGGCTGGCGGTCGAATGGGTGATATCGCCCGCGATCGCATCTTTGGTGTTCGCCGGGATGATATCGGGAATCGTTTGGAGGGCTACCCTCGCCGTCGAAGCGCCAGACCCGTTTCAGGCTGGCGATGCCGTCGAATATGTTGCCGTCGCGGTATTCGAGCATATCGACCCTTGATCCTACGGCGGCCAGGACACCGGTAGCGATGGCAAGACAAACGAGATGCTGACATCACCGTCGCCGTCGGTGTAAACGTCATCCCCGGCCACTTCGAGCACGCCCACGGTCACGCTGACCGGCTGGTTGGCCGGGAAACCTGTGCCCGTGATGTTGAATAGCTCGCCGGGCCGCCCGCAATCCGGGGTGATGGTCATCTCGGGATCGGACTCGCCGTCCTGAGCGTCTACGTGATGAGCGCCGAGTGCCCCAATCGCAACAGCGAGCGCGGTCACGATTAGGACCAGAGCAAGCGACCGGCCCACGAGAACGCTCATCTACCATTCGCCCTCCGGTTGTCCAGCGACCGGCATCCCAGATGCGGGACCCGACTACCTGATGACAACGACGTTCCAACCCGGAATTAAGACGTGGCCTTGGAAGGTTTCCATCATGCGCACGTAGATCCAGACGATGTCACCACTGGCGGGGTCGGTGTAGGTAACAGCGTCGGCAAGGTCGGGGCACGGGTCGGAGAACGACCAGCTCTGTGTGGCGTTGTCGAAGTGCCGGACCCGCGCCAGGCTGGCGATACTGTCGAATGGCAACATTCCCAGGGTGGGCCCTAACCAGGCGGGACCGTCACCGTCAAGACTCGGCCAGCGGTGGCTTGGTCTACATCGACGCGAACCGGGTGAGTGCCGGCCTCCAGGGCAGGCAACGTAAACGAGGTATCGAAGTCGCCTCCGTCATTGGTATTAACGTCGTCAATGACCGGGTTCCGCCCGCCAATGGTCACGGTGATCAACCGGTCGGCTGGGAGGCCGGTCCCCGAGATGGCGATCCGGTCGCCGGACCGCCCGCTCTCCCGAGTAAGTTCAACATGGGGATCGGGCAGCTCCTCCTGAACGCCTGCGCGCTGCACGCCAAAAGGAGTTAGCACCGCGATCACGACTACGATCACCGGCGCCAAGAGCAGAGCCGAGGACTTGCCGACGCAAATGTTCATCGAGGCTGTTCCAAGCCCGTCGTCGGTCAGGCCGGTGCGGCAGCCGCCTCCTCGATGCGGCGCATCATGTCGATGACCATGGGCATCGCGGGGCCGTGGCGGTCAGCGTCGTCGATAGCGTAGCCTTTGTGGTAGGCGGAGCGGAAGTTGGACAGAGCGCTTCCCGCTCCGGTGAGGGCCGACTTGCCTTCGGCTTCTGGTTCGTCCCAATGGCCGCCGTGAACTAGCGAGGGCATGTTTTCCGGGTCGCGGAACACGTTTATGGGATCGCCGCCGTCTTCGACGATGAGCATCTGCTCCTCGAACTGACGACGCATAAATACGATGGGCAGATCGGTCCGGCCCAAATGCTCTTGGGTGCGGTCGGTTATCGGCCCTTGGGAAATCCAGGCGTGGGCGTCCTGGGCCAGCACGAAGTCGAGGACCGGGCGGCCGCCATCGTCGAACAGCGGCACGTCGTAGTAGGGGATGGTCTCCTGCACCGGCGCCGGGACTTCTTCGGGGGACATGTAGCAGCCGTAATTGATGTGGTAGGTGTTGGTGTCGTCCACCGGCACCCGGATCTGGAATTCCTGGCGCACCATGCCCGGCCCGCCGGTCTGGGTGTAGAAGGGGAAGATGACCGTGGCGTGGCGCGACACGTGGTCGCGGTCCGCGCCCAGGGCCTTGGAATAGTTGATTCCTTTTTCCATCCCGTAGCGAGTGGGGTTTGCGTAGAGGGACTCGATGCCCCGGCCCAAGTCCATGCGGGAGAATAGGGTGTGCATCTGGCCGCCCGAAGCCCGTTCTTCCAGCTTGCCCTGCTTGCGGAGGACGTACTCGAACAGATTCCCGTGCAGGTAGGCGCTGTGGGTGGGGTCCCCGGTGTTCTCGTGACATTGGAGCCAGTTGCACTCCAAGCGCATGATGCCGATTTGACGAATGGCGTTGGGCATAACGAAAAGGTCCCAAGGCGGCAACAGCGGCGCCGGTCCCGGGCCCATGTAGGCCCAGAGCAAGCCGCCCATTTCCTGGACGGGGTAGCCCTTGATCTTGATGCGGTCCTTGAAAGGCTCGTTGGGAGACTCCAAGGGTGTGTCTACGCAGCGTCCGGCACCGTCGAACATCCAACCGTGGTAACAGCAACGGAGGCCGCCTTGGTCCGGGATGCCATATTTCAACTCGGTGAGCCGGTGAGGGCACCGGTCGCCGATCAACCCGGACACGCCGTCGGCCGAGCGGAACAGCACCAGGTCTTCGCCGAGTAGCCGCACCGGCATCACCTCTTCTTCCAGCAACTGGGCCGTCGGCCGCACTGGTAGCCAATAGCGCCGCATCAACTCGCCCATGGGGGTGCCCGGTCCGACGCGGGTCAGGCGTTCGTTGGCTTCGGCGGTCAGCATGGAAACTCTCCGTAGTCAGAAGATTGATTGCGCTGTATTGTGGCACAGTATACCGCAGCGGTTTTGCGGCATGGAGGACACCGATGGCCAGTTCCCAGCGCCGTATTAACGATACATTGGACGCCTTCTGCACCGATACCGAGGCCTACGTTGAAGGGAAGCCTGGCGGCCCATTGGCAGACCTAGCGTTTGCCGCCAAGGACATTTTCGACGTGGCGGGCCACGTGACCGGGGGCGGCAACCCGGACTGGAAGGCCACCCACGGGCCCGCGACGGAGAACGCTTGGATCGTCCAAACGCTGGTGGACGCCGGGGCAGCAATGGTGGGAAAGACCCACACCGACGAGCTGACCCGCGGCATCCTGGGCGAGAACGCCCATTATGGGACGCCGGTCAATCCCCGCGCGCCGGGACGAGTGCCGGGCGGCTCCTCCAGCGGCTCGGCGGCGGCAGTAGCCGGCAGACTAGTGGACTTCGCCCTTGGTTCCGACACCGGCGGCTCGGTGCGGATACCGTCGAGCTTCTGCGGGCTGTACGGTCTGCGGCCGACCCACGGGCGCATCCCCCTGCACGGCATCGTGATTCAGGCGCCGAGCTACGACACCATCGGCTGGTTCGCCCGCGACGCCGGGACGTTCGCACGGGCAGGGGCCTCTATATTCGGTGCCGACATCTCGCCCGCCACTCCGGGCCGCATAGTCATCGCCGAGGACGCCTTCGAGGCCGCAGACCCGGAAGTGGCTACGGTGTTGCGGCCGATAGCAGACCGCATCGCCGGAATGGCACAAGCGTCGGAGACGGTCACCCTTTCGCCGGAAGGTCTCGACCGCTGGGCTTGGCAGCAGAACGTGCTCCAGTCGCGGGAGGCCTGGGAGACCCTTCGGGACTGGATCGACGAGGTGAACCCCCGCTTCGCCTACTGGGTCACCGAGCGCTACACCTTTGCCGCCGCCATTACCGAAGAGGGGATTGCCGAGGCCGCGGCGCTTCGAGACTCCATCCGGGCGCGGGTGGACTCGGTATTCGCGGGCGGCGGCATGCTTTGCCTGCCGACCTCGCCGGTGGTCGCCCCGCCGCGCGGCCAGCGCCTCTCGGACCGCCGGGACGCCCAAGCGCGTATCGTGCGGCTCACCTGCACGGGCGGGACCACCGGTCGGCCTCAGCTTAGCATCCCGGTGGCCACGGTCGGCGGGCGGCCCGTCGGGTTGTCGCTGATGGGAGAACGGGGCGGCGACGAAGCCCTGATCGGCTTCGCCTTGGAGATCGAGGCAGCCTTGGGTCTCGTCAGTTGAATTTGGCAAGTAGACAAACCGCGAGCGCGCTAATACCATTCCAGGGGGCAATTTCCAGTCTCAGAAAGGGGGAACACCCATGCCCCATCAGGTTGACGGAGTCGTAGCCGACGCCAAGGGCGCGCCGGTGAAGATGGTACCGATAATCGTGCCGGACCCAGGTCCCGGCGAGGCCTTGGTGCGAGTGCGGGCCTGCGGCGTCTGCCACACTGACCTGCACTACCGTGAGGGCGCGATCAACGACGACTTCCCGTTCCTCCTGGGCCACGAGGCCGCCGGAGTGGTGGAGGAAGTCGGCCCTGACGTGCAGAACGTTGCGCCCGGCGACTTCGTCATTCTTGCCTGGCGGTCTCCCTGTGGCGCCTGCCGCTCCTGCGTCCGGGGGCGGCCTTGGTACTGCTTCGCCAGCCGCAACGCCGCCCAACCCATGACGCTGGCCGACGGTCGGCCGCTTTCGCCGGCGTTGGGCATCGGCGCATTCACGCCGCTGACATTGGTGGACGCGGGGCAGGCCGTGAAGGTACCCGCCGAGGCCAGCGCGGCGGCGGCGGGGCTTATCGGATGCGGCATCATGGCCGGCCTTGGCGCTGCGGTGAACACTGGGGGCGTTGGCCGCGGCGACTCGGTGGCCGTGTTCGGCTGCGGCGGCGTGGGCGACGCGGCCATCGCTGGCTCCCGGCTGGCCGGGGCCCATACCATAATCGCCATCGACATCGACGACCGGAAGCTGGAGTGGGCCCGGGATTTCGGAGCAACCCACACGATCAACGCCAGATCGCAGGACCCGGTGGAAGCGGTACGCTCTCTGACGGGGGGCAACGGGGTAAACGTGGCCATCGAAGCCGTGGGCAACCCGGTCACCTTCGAGCAAGCCTTCTACGCCCGCGACCACGCCGGAACGGTGGTGCTGGTGGGGGTGCCCAGCCCGGACATGAAAATCGAGTTGCCCCTGTTAGAAGTCTTTGGCCGGGGAGGCAGCGTCAAGTCGTCTTGGTACGGGGATTGCCTGCCGACCCGCGACTTCCCGATGTTCATCGAGCTCTACCTGCAGGGCCGGTTGGACCTTGACCGCTTCGTCTCAGAGACCATCGGCATCGGCGACGTGGAGGAGGCCTTCCACAAGATGGAACGGGGCGAGGTACTGCGGTCGGTGGTGCTGTTCTAGCGGTGCTAGCTGGCGTCGGTCTGCTGGTGTCGCCCGATGTAGCCAACAACGACTGCCTTTAGCTCCCGGTCCCAGTCGAAGGCGATGCGGATGGTGTAGCGGGCGTCGCGGTTGGTGCCCTTGCCGATGTGCTCCTCCAGCCAATAGGTCTTGCTGTTGAGCCTGGTGGTGTAGGAATTGCGGTAGGTGGTGATGGTGGTCTGGCCTTGGTTTGGCTTGTACCACCATCCGCAGGCCTCCCGGACCGACAGGTCGAAGTCGGTGACCGCCTTCTCCCCGGTGCGGGAGTCGTGGTAGGTGGTTGCCAGCCATTGCAGGGCCCGCCATACCTGATCGGGACGCTCGAAGGGGTTGTTCTCGACATTCGACTCCGAATTCAGTTGGATCCGCAAGCGGCCCCCGAATCGATCGGTGGCCAGCGCCACGGCCGTCCCGACGTCGACCATCCCCAGTGCCTCGCCCTCGATGTCGTCCTCGATTCCCTTGTGCGACTCTTCGTAGGCCAGGTACGCCATCCGCCAGCTCTCTTCCTGCGTTTTGGCCTCGTAGAGTTGGCTCCGTAGGGCGCGCAGCTCCTCATCCATTTGCTGGTTGTTGTGCATGAGGCCCTGGTTGTCGACCCGCAAAGACTCGAACTCCCTCAGTGGCACCGAAGGCCCGGCGACCGGCAATTCTTTGGGCGGAGCCGGCTCCACGACCGGCGCATCGACCGGCGGTGGGGTCGCCTCTACCGGCGCTGCGGCCTCCGCAGGGTTGGGCGCGGCAGCGATCATAGGCTCAGGAGACGGTCCGGCGCTGCCGACAAGCTTGGGCATCTCCGCTGCCTTGGGTATTGCGGGCGGCGGAGTCGGCCCCGAGACCGTTTCCGAAGCCATGCGACTCTCGATTACGCCCAGCGCGTCGAGTATCCGCGGCTGCAACTCGCTGCGTCGGCGGGCCCGCTCTATCTCCTCGCTCACCACCCGACCGGGCTCGTGGATTTCCCGGTATTCGGCCAACAACGACTGCAATTCCGTGGCCAAGCGAAGCGCTTCAGCAATATCCGTCTGGGCAGCCAGGTTGGCGGCCGCCCACGAAACAGCATCGCTTTCGAAGAACTCAATCAGGGCAGGGAAGGCCTCCTTGATCTCTCCGAAGGCGGCGTCGAGGCCGGCCACCTGGCTGCGGGCCGCGTCTTTCTCTTGGCGGATTCTATCCGCAGCCGCTAGGAAGCCCGGTACGTCCCACTCCCACTCGGCGGCGGTTGCTGGCAGCGTCCGCAGGTATTCCAAGGCGTTGTCCAATATTCCGGTCGTCACCGTTGACTCGCCGATCTCCGTGGGCACTTTCCCGGACACGTACCACATCATCAAAGCGACATCGTCGGCGCTTAGGTCTTGGTGGACTCCGAGGAAGCGCTCCCGTTCCCGCAGGAACAGGTCCTTGGACCAGATACCCCGGAAGCAGTCCTCCGACGGGTCCGGGTATTCAGCGGCAATCCCAGCGTCACCCAGATGCTCTTCGACCAAGGCCCGGAGCGAGCTGTGGGAGTTGGCCCAGATTCTCAGGACGCAAGCGGCCAAACCGTCCGCCTGCACCACCTCGTCGGTAATCGGTTGCTTGAGCAGGTAACCGGGGGCTTTGCTGGCGTCCTGAAAGCCTCGCACCCCCCGGATGGTCTCGCGGACGCGGGCGTCGAAGTTCTTGCGAGATTCGTCGTTGGGTCTAGGGAGATGGGCCAAGGCGCGTTCGACCACCACTTCCCGGTACTTGCGGTCCATGTCGGAAAACACGACCAAAAGCGGGAATTTAGTAGCCCGAATGTCCCCGGAATCGCTGACCATCGGTCCGGTCTCCGCATCGGATGCGACGTGTGCATGCCTATCTTAAAGCAGCACGCGGCCCCCGGCTAGACGCCCCACCGGGAAAGGTCCAACCCTACGGCAGGGCACCCTCGGAGCGGTGCTATACTAGCCGCTGAATCCACTATCCGAGAGGTTGCAATGGACTACGGCGCAATGATGTTCGCTACAGATTATTCCATGCGTCCCGACGACTTGGGCCGGGCGCTGGAAGAGCGGGGGTTCGAGTCGATGTGGGTGCCCGAGCACACCCACATACCGGCCAGCCGCGTTAGCCCTTGGCCCGGCGGCCCAGACCTGCCGCAAATGTACTGGCACACCTACGACCCGTTCGTGGCGTTAACCGCCGCCGCTGGGGCCACCACCAACCTAAAGCTGGGGACTGGCATCTGCCTGATGATCGAGCGGGACCCGATCATCACCGCCAAGGAGATCGCCAGCCTGGATATGATCTCCAACGGCCGCTTCATCTTCGGCATCGGCGGCGGTTGGAACGCCGAGGAGATGGAAGACCACGGAACGAACTTCCGGCGCCGCTGGCGGGTCCTTCGGGAGAACATCCTGGCGATGAAGGCCATCTGGACCGAGGAAGAGCCCGAGTTTCACGGCCATTATGTTCACTTCGACAAGATGTGGGCTTACCCCAAGCCGGTCCAAAAGCCCCACCCGCCCATCATCATGGGCGGCGACGGCCCCACCACCTTCGACCGGGTAATCGAGTACTGCGATGGATGGATGCCCATCAGCGGCCGCGCCGCACCCGGCCCGGGACTGCCCGAAAAGATCCAAATGCTCCGGGCGCGCGCCGAGGACGTGGGCCGCGACCCGGACTCCCTCGACATCACCATCTTCGGCGCGCAACCCGACCCCGAAAACGTGGGTCGCATGACCGACGCCGGAGTCAATCGCGTGATATTCAGCCTACCTTCGGAAACCTCGGACACAGTGATGCCGCTGTTGGACGAGTACGCCGAATTGCTCTCCTAAACCCCAAGCCAACCCCGGAGAGGGCCGCAGCATGGACCAGCACGACATTCCCTTCCTGCCGGTCTCCGAGCTTTCACGGCTGATCGAGGCCAAAGAGGTCTCGCCAGTCGAGGCAACGCAGGCGTATTTGGACCGCATCGACGGGCTGGACTTCAAGTTCAACGCCTTCCTGGCGGTGTCCCGCCGCGAGGCGTTGGTGGCCGCCCAAGAGGCAGAGGACGCAATAGTCCGGGGAGAGTACCGAGGGCCGATGCATGGCATCCCGGTGGCGGTGAAGGACCAGTTCTGGACCAAAGGCATCCGCACCACCGGCGGCACCCGGATTCTGGCCGACTTCATCCCCGACGAGGACGCCACGGTAATCGCCAACCTGAAGAGGGCGGGCGCGATATTGCTGGGCAAGACCAACATGACCGAGTTCGCCATGGGCGCGGGGTTCGAGCGGTACAGTCCGCCTCGCAACCCGTGGGACCTGGACCGGCGCACTGGCGGTTCCAGCGGTGGCTCCGGGGCCGCCACTGCCGCCTTCCTCTGCGCCACGTCGTTGGGCGAGGACACCGGCGGGTCGATCCGCTTCCCGGCCACTTGGTGCGGACTGGTCGGCCATCGGCCCACCTGGGGCCTGGTCAGCCGCCACGGAGTGATGACCGGGGTATGGTCCATGGACACCGTCGGGCCTATCTCCCGCACGGTGGAAGATGCCGCAATAACGCTCACGTCCATCGCGGGCCATGACCCCCAAGACCCCTATACCTGGGACCGGCCGGTCCCCGATTTTCGGGCGGGGTTGAGCGCCGACCTCCAGGGGGTCCGCGTCGGCGTCATCGTCGAACAGTTGGAAGACGGGAACGTCGCCGCCGACACCCGCGACGCAGTGCTGAAAGCCATTGGCGTGTTGGGGGAACTGGGCGCAACGGTCGAGCACACGTCGGTACCGCTGACCGCCCACGGGGCGATCATTTCCCAAATACCCCTACTGGTCGAGCCAGCGATGAATATGCGGGAGTGGGTGCGGGACCGCCTGCAAGACTATGGCCACAACAACCGGATTGGGCTGCTCACCGGCAGTGTCATCCCGGCCCAAGCGTACTACAAGGCGCAGAAGCTGCGGACGCTGTTCCGGGACCAAGTGCACGAAGCGTTGGAGAAGTACGACGTGCTGATCACCCCGACTTCAGGCGTAGCAGCCCGGCCCATCGTCGAAGACCCGATCATCACCAGTAAGGACCAGGCCACACCGTTGAGCTTCCTCCAGACGCGAACGTTCAACCTGGCCAGCGCTCCGGCGGTGTCGATACCGTGCGGCCTCAGCGACGAGGGTTTGCCTATTGGCCTTCAGATCGGCGGACGGCCCGGGGCCGACCAGACCGTGCTGAACGTGGCCTACGCCTACGAGCAAGCCACGGACTGGCACCGGCAGCGCCCGCCCAACGCCTAGGTCGAGGCGCCTCCGGCCCGGCCCAAGGGCAATACCAAGAAGGCCACCGCCGATGCCGCGAACAGGCCGGCAATGAAGTAGACGGCGGCGTAGAACCCGAAGTTGTCGTACAGGGCTCCAGCGATTGGCGGGGCCGTCGCGCCCATGAGGAAACTGGCGAAAGCCACGACCCCCAGGCCGGTGGACGCTATGTCGCGGCCCACAACGTCGAATACAGCGGCGGTCAGTATTGGCTGGTCTGGGTATAGAAACAGCCCCAATAGCGCCACGGTTACGGTGAACAATATCCCTTGGTCGAAGACGATCAAGCCTAAGGCCACCAAGCAAGACCAGACCAACCCAGGCACCAGGACCTGCTTGCGCCCGAAGCGGTCCGACAGGTAGCCCGCCGCCGGCTTGGCAACCAACCCGATGGCGATCAACAACCCGATGTGAAACCCGCGCTCGAACTCGCCGAGGTTGAGTTCCTTTTCCAGGTAGAGCGACAGCACCATCACCGACGACACTAGGGCCATCCCACGAAATCCGCGCACCAGGGTGAGCCCCCACAGCAGCGGGCTTCGCAGCAAGCGTTTGGTCATTTCGACACGGACCGACAACTCCACCGGAGGGGGTTCATCCGGTCGTACCTGTCCGATGCCGCGCAAGTACCAAACCGCCGTGAACCCTAGGAAGAAGGGAGCAATGGCGTAGACGCTTAGCAGGCCCTGCCAGCCCAACACCAGAAGCAGCGCTCCGGTGGCCAGGGGTCCTACCACGTCGCCCACACTGCCGCCCACACCGTGGAGGGCCAGCGCCGTACCTCGCCGCTCGGCGAAATGGTAGGAGAGGGACGCCGATGCGGGCAGGTGCCAGATGGAGTGGGAGATGGCGACTATCGCGATCCCAACCAATAGCAGCCCGTAGATTGGCGACACGCCCATAAGGAGCGAACCCAGCGCCGCCGCCGCCAAGCAACCGGCCAGCAGCCACGCCCAGTAGCGGCGCAGCAGGTCGACCACGACGCCGCCGGGCAGCGCGACCATTCCCGACGCCAGTTCGCGTATCGACAGAATCCCGCCCACGCCGACGGCGTTTAGGCCGAAGGTGGTCTGGATCTCGGGCAACACCACCACGAAGCTCTGGACGATCCAGTGGAACATGGCGTGGCCGACGGCCAAGCCGGGAATGATGATGGTCCTAGATCTAAGTTCCAATCTTCACAGGGTCGACCACGTCCCGCACCGAGCGGATTATGGACAGCGCGGTCAGCCGTCCAGTCTTCGGGTTCTCGGAGGGGATGTTCTCTATATGCACTTGGAGCAGCCCGAACTCGCCTTTGACTTCGATGTCGTGACAATTGCGTTCGAGACCCGGCACGGCAACGATGCTGACCATGGTCCGGTCCGGGCCGATACCCGCCAGGCTGACCGCCGCCGAGACGTTGAGGTTGGAGGGAAAGCCCCGGCAGGCCTCCCGGGCCGTGCCGTGGAACAGCAGCTCTTCTTGGTCCAGCGCTTCCAGGGAGATCTCGTTTTCAACGAGATAGGGCGCGCCTTCCAGGGCGAGGCGGGGCTTGCGGGAGACCATAGTTACGCTGTCGACCACTCCGGCGCAGGCGGATTTGATACCGTCCAGCCCGGCGATCGCTCCCGAGGGCGCATAGAGGCGACAGCCGGTGCTGCGGGCCCACTCGATCACCTGGGGGTGTTCCAACAGCGCCCCAACGCTGATCACCATCAGGTCCTTGCCGGAATCGAAGGCATCGCGGGCCAGTTCGGGCACGACTTGCCCGCCCGCGGTTTCAATAAGAAGAGAGGAGCGCTCGACCAGATCGGCCCGGGACAGGTAGGCCGGAGGATTTTCCAGGGTTTGCAAGAACTCTTGGGCTGTTTCCTGGGTACGGCTATTCACCCCGGCCACGGTTACCCCCAATCGGCCGGAGTCAGCCTCCCGCAGAATGGCCCGGCCGATCGCACCGCAGCCGACGATGCCAATAGCGGTCGAATCACTCATTGTTCATGGTTGGGGATTGGTCAAACTAGAAAAGCCGCCTGTCGGCGGCTTTTCCGGGCCTGTCTGGGGTGAGACTAGCGCCTCATGCTAGCGAAGCAGTCGCTACAGTAGACCGGGCGGTCGCCACGCGGCACGAAGGGCACCTGGGTGTCGACTCCGCACTGGTCGCAAACCACGGGATGCATTTCCCGCATTCCGCCGCCACCACCACCGCCAAAGCCACCCCGCTGCTGGTTCTTGCGGGCGCTACGGCACTCAGGGCAGCGCTTGGGGTCGTTAGTGTAGCCCCTAGACGAGAAGAACTCCTGCTCCCCCACCGTAAAGGTGAAAGGGCCGCCGCACTCCACGCATATCAACTGTTTATCGGCCAAAGCCATTAGGATAACCTCCAAAATCTGTGGTCTGGCTCAGTCCAGGTTATCCATGGCTGACGGTAACAGCAAAAGAAACCAACACCGGGACACCTTAACTTGCACCGATCTGATTATAACCTATTCGTCGGGTGAAAAGTAGGCGTTGGGCACCACCGCGCTGCCAGAGCCGACGCCTGTGGTGTCACCATTCTGGTTTTCCGCCTTGATATCGACGGTCACCTTCCGGCCATTCGCTTCACGGGAGACCCCGGAAACCTCGCCGCTGAAGTTGATGGTATCGCCGGGACGGACCGGGCGCAGGAACCTCAGGTCGACCATGCCAGTGTGATCGAAGACCTCGGGCCCGAAGTATTTTCGCAGCATTTCGATGGCGAAAGTGAGCGACATCCGCCCTGAAGCCACCGTGCCCGACGTGCCCAACGTCTCGCGGGCCGCATGCTCATCGGTGAATTGGGACGGGCCAGACTGCCCGGCGCTTCCCTCGAAGTGATTGATCGCCTCTTGAGTCATGTCCTTGACCAAGGGCGGGACCGCGTCGCCGGCCTCGTAGCTACGTTCTAGCCTCCCCACTCTAGCCTCCCCACTTCTTGCCCACCTCCGACGGTTGCTTCAGTTCGTGGGTGATCACCCGGTCCACCAAGCGACCGTCTTCATCCACCGACACCGCTTCAGTGACGATGTAGTTCTTGCCACGGCGGAGGTACTTGTCGGCGATCCAGGCGGTCACAGTTAGCTTCTTGCCCGACATGGGCGGGTTGTAACAATAAAACGCACAGCGCGCGTTCACCGACCCGTCGTCGGTGTACTTCGCGTTGTATTGCCTCACGTCCACCTTGTGAGAGATCGTGGGAAAGCTGGCCTCCGGGTCCATGACGCCCTGACGGTATTCGTCGATCATCTCTTGGGTGAGCAGGTATTCGAACTTCTCGAAGGTCTCACCCACCTCCAAGGCGTCCCAGTCCAGCGGTATTCGAGTGTCGGCCTGTTGTTCCACCATATCGATTCTCCCTTTCTAGCGGCCCCTCCAGACCGGCGGGCGCTTTTCGGCGAAGGCTTGGGGGCCTTCCTTGAAGTCTTCGGTACGGGTCAAGGTAGAGAATAGCACGTTCTCGAATCGCAGGGCGTCTTCCAAGGCGCGGCCCAGGCTGCGAACCATCGATTCCTTGGCCGAACGCACCCCGAGCGGGCCGTTGCTGGCGATCACCTCGGCATAGCGCTCGGCGGTGGCTACAAGTTGGTCGAGGGGAACGACCTCGCTCACCAGCCCGACGCGCAGGGCCTCCTCGGCGTCGATCGGCTCGCCGGTTAGTTGCATTTTCAAGGCGTTGCCCAGACCCACGATAAGCGGCAGTCGGACCGTTCCGCCGTCGCAATGGTGGAATCCGCGCCGCACTTCCGAGCACCCGAAGCTCGCGTTTTCAGAGGCAATGCGGATGTCGCAAGCCAAAGCCAACTCCAGACCCCCGGCCAGCGCGTAGCCGTTGACGGCGGCGATGATGGGCTTCCATATCTCCATGCCCCGGGTGATGCCGCCGAAGCCTGGGCGCCCAGCGTCTTGCCGCAGGTCGTAGATGTCCCGCTGGCCCAGCTCCGGCGTGTAGGTCTTCAGGTCAGCGCCCGCGCAAAACGCCCGGTCTCCCTCCCCGGTAATGATCGCCACCCACGCCTCCGGATCGTCCCGGAACGTCTCCCATGCCCCGACGATTTCACGTTGCTGTTCCGGGCCCAGGGCGTTCATTGCCTGGGGACGGCAAATTGTGATGAAGGCGACGTGCCCCCTGTTTTCATACCTAATGTCCGCCATAAGGCTCCTATAAATCCAGTGTGAATCATCCTAGAAACACTGCTCATTCTCGTCAAGCTGGCGGGGGGCAAAGGAACCCCCGCATATATAATCGGGCTGGGCCCAAGAAAGCGTTTCCCTTCGACCCCTACCCAAGAGCTTGGAGGAGTACCAACATGCCTTCGCCGATCATGCCTCCGGGGGTGGTGTTTCACCCTGCGGAAATTCACGCCTACGACATCATGCTCGATGGATACAACGGTGACCAGGTGCCCGCCTATGTGGCGCGGCCCTCTGCCGAGGGCAGCTATCCCGGTGTGCTGGTGGTGCACGGCATCCATGGGTACGAGGAGCACTTGAAGGATGTCGTCCGCCGCTTCGCCGCCATGGGTTACGCTGCGATAGTGCCGGCCCTCACGAGCCGCAACGAAGGCCTATGCGTGGTCGAAGAAACGGACATGCCCAATGCCCGCGAATGGTTGGCCGGGCGTTCAAACATCCAGGCCAATGGTGACCTGGAAAGCGCCAAAGCGTTCCTGCGGTCGAGGGGGTTCGTAAACGACCGTATAGGGCTCGTCGGGTTCTGTTCCGGCGGCCGGGTGGGGCTGGTGTTCGCATCTAACACCAGCGGCCTGGACGCCTTCGTCAACTTTTATTCCAATGGCCTCTACCAGAGCACCGAGATCAACCCCGTCGCACCTGGAGAGATGGTCGAAGGCCTGTGTTGTCCCATGCTGGGACTGTTTGGCGACGAGGATACGAACCCGTCTCCGGATGACGTGGCGCAACTGAGCTCGAACCTCGAGCGGCACGGCAAGGAATTCGAGATGGTCAGCTATAAGGGCGCGGGGCATGCCTTCTTCTCCGACACCAGAGAGAGCTACCACCCGGAGGCGGCTTACATGGCTTGGGGCAGGTGCTTGGAGTGGCTGTCGCGGTACCTTAGACCCTAGAGCATTGACCGTCCATTCCAGCAAAAGCGATAATTGGACAACCACAGGCGCGGAGCGACGCAATGAAGAAAGGCTACAGGGTCATCGACATCGATACGCACGTGAACCCTAGCTACGACACCCTGATCAAGTACGTGGAGCCGAGCTTCCGGCCCAGACTCGAAGAACTCAACCCCTACCTCTACACGGTCGGCAGTTACACCGCCCTGAGTATGGCCTCGATTCCCTTCGACAGATTCCCTGGGGAAGCGCCGAAGAAAGCAGACGGAGCGGCCATCGTCGGGGGCCGCAGCGCCTTGGAAGGAAGGGTCACCCGCTCTTCCGGCCATCATCGGATCGACCCGCGACACGGCGTAAGCGACGAGAACGCCGAGGGCCGTCTGCTGGACATGGACATGGAGGGCCGGGACGTCGACGTTATTATCCCCGGCACTTGGGCCAACGGACTGACCAGTCTCTCCGACGTAACCCTGGCCGAGGGGCTTTACACCGCCTACCATCGCTACATGCGCGAATATTGCAGCGCCGATCCGGACCGGCTTAAGAGCATCATCCTGGCTCCGGCCGCCGACATCGAATGGGCGGTATCCGAGGTGAAGACGGTTTCCCAGGAGAAATGGGTTGCCGCGGTAGCCCCGGTGCTGCCAGAGGGCATGCCGGTCGACCATCCTGACCTCGACCCGCTGTGGGACGTGCTGAACGAAGAGCGTCTGCCGATTCTGCATCACAGTTTCACCTTCGAAGCGCCCTACTTCCCTGGGTACCGCGATATGTGGGACAACGTGGTCGTGGCCAGGACAGCGGCCCACCCTTGGGGAGCGGCCCGGCTGCTCTCCTACCTGATCGTCGGGAAGATCTTCGACCGCTTCCCCAACATCAACGCTGGCGCCGCCGAAGTCGGCCACGGCTGGCTGCCCCATTGGCTGATCCGGCTCGGAGAGATGGCCAACTACGTCTCCGGTGCCACCCCGCAACTGGACTACAAACCTATCGAATACGCCCAAATGGGACGCTTCCGCTGCGGCGCAGAGCCTTTCGAGGGACCCGAGATGACCAAGGCCTGTATCGATCTCTTGGGGACGGATTGCCTGATGCACCAGTCGGACTACCCCCACGGCGAGGCCCACTTCCCGGACACCGCCGAGATTGTGATCGACTGGCCCTTCTGGAAAGACCTGGGTGAAGAAGCCTTGGTGAAGCATATGTCGGGCAACGCGGAAGGGTTCCTTCGACTAGCCTAATCCACACCGCGCCTTTCAACCAGGTTGTCAATGTGGCGGTCCGTTACGGCGGACCGCCACTTGGTTTAATACCGCTTGACCGGAGGAATGGAGGACCGTGAAATACGACGTCATTATCGTTGGAGCCGGGTCCGCCGGTTCTGTACTGGCCGCTAGGCTTTCCGAAAACCCGGCGTGCAGTGTGCTCTTGCTGGAAAGCGGACCGGACTACCCCGATTTCGACCACCTGCCGGAGCAGATTAAATTCGGGTTCGATGCTCGCGAAGGCCCTCCGCCCCCGAGGACCGCCACCGGACATCCCATATCCCTGGCCACTGATCCCCACAACTGGCAATACACCGCCATTGCTACCGCTGTTGCGCCGCCGATGTCGGTCCCCAGGGGAAAGGTCACCGGCGGGTCCAGCGCGATCAACTCTTCCGCCTTCTACCGGGGCATACCGGAGGACTTCGACGCTTGGGCGGCGATGGGCAACGACCAATGGGCGTTCGAGAAGGTGCTTCCCTATTTCCGCAGCATCGAGACCGACGTCGACCGCCAAGGCGACTTCCACGGCTCGAATGGCCCCATCTTCGTTCATCACGCCCATCCCGAAGACTGGCACCCGGCGCAAACGGCATTCTATAACGCCTGCAAGGCGGCGGGCTTTCCTGCGACCTCCGACCACAACAACCCCGGCTCGACCGGGGTCGGTCCATCCATTACCAACAACCACAACCGGGTGCGCTTCAGCACCGCTTTGGGATACCTGAATCTGGCGCGCCACCGGCTGAACTTTACGCTCAGGCCTAACTGCGCCGTCCATCGGGTCTTGGTCGAACACGGCCGGGCGACTGGCGTGGTGGTCAACAGCGGAGGGGAGGAGTTCGCGGTGTACGGCGACGAGGTTATCCTCAGCGCGGGCGCTATCGGCTCTCCGCAACTGCTGATGCTCTCCGGAATCGGTCCGGGAGCGGACCTGCAAGCGTTGGGAATTCCCGTGGTCCTCGACCTGCCCGGAGTGGGGCGAAACTTGCGCGACCATCCCAAACTGTACGTCACCTGGAACGTGAACGAAGCGCACCCCATCGAGCCTTCCCCGGCCCGGGGCGGCGTCTCGATGCGCTACACTGCGCCGGATTCGCATTTGCGCAACGACATCTACCTGGGCATGGGAGCCTTCGTAACCCAACGGACCCGGCCTTGGATAGCACCGCCAAACGACGGCCAAGAACGCTGGATGGAGATGATGGTCGGATTGCTGCTGCCGGTGAGCTCGGGTAGCCTAACCCTGCAGTCCGCAGACGCCTCGGTCCAGCCTGTCTTGGACTACAACTACTTGTCGGAATCCTTCGACCGGGAGCGAATGCGAGAGGCCGTCAGGCTGTGCATCCAGTTGGCGCAAGGGGAAGAATTGCGAGGGTTGATTGGGGACCTGGTCGACCCAAGCGCCGAAGTCGCAGCCTCGGATGAGGCGCTGGACCAATGGATGCTCTTGGAAGCGCACACCTTCTCCCATCCCTCCGGCACTTGCAAGATGGGTCCAGGCAGCGATCCGTTGGCGGTGGTGGACCAGAGCGGGCAGGTCTACGGAGTCGAGTCGTTGCGCGTTGCCGACGCTTCGATAATGCCCGACCTGGTGCGCGCGCCGATCAATCCGACGGTAATCATGATGGGAGAACTGATTGCCGAACTGGTGCGTAAAGGCCGCTGAAGAGCGGGCAGAACCGTTAAGGAGAGTGCGGGCACGTGCCCGTGTCAAAGTTGACACTTTCAAACCGCCTTGCTAGACTGCGCCATCAAATTTCCGGGCGTGTGTAACCGCATCTCCGCAAAATCAGAGGCCGGGCCCCGTTTACACAGACTCCCAAGAGCATCTGGCACCCCGAGACCTCCAAGCTGAAAGTCCGGGAGCAGGTTCGTCGACGCGGCCAGGGTCACCGGATGCTCCGACCGCAGAATCCTAGGCCGCCAAATTCTGCCCGACCCGATCACGCCGGTACTGACCGTGCCCGCTTTGGACGTGCCCGCTTTGGACGTGCCCGCTTTGGACGTGCCAAGGTTGATTTTGACCGAGTCGACCCTTAGCTTTTTCGGGTTTGGCATTCAGCCCCCGGAACCGTCATGGGGTACGATGCTCTCCAGCGGCCGCGCCTATATCACCACCGCTTGGTGAGTCGTGGTATTGCCGGGAATGGCCATATTCCTAGCGGCGCTGTCGTTCAACCACGTCGGTGTCTGGCTGCGGGCGGTTAGCGACCCGCTGCAACGTTGGCGCTGGCTGCGGCGCAGCAAGGAAGCGCGGGAAGCCGGAGCAGGACCTCAATAGTCCCCGAATCTCAACTATTCAGGAGGGACCAACGATGAAACTGGTGCTTTTCGACGATTTCAGGCTCGGAGTCGTCCGGGGTGAACGAGTGGTGGATGCCATGGGGGCGGTCGAAGGGATGACATTCCGGCGTCCCCAGGACATGATCGAAGAGGTCATCATCCAGTGGGACGACATGAAATCCCGCATCCAGGACGCCATAGACGGCAAAGACGGGGTCCCGCTGGAAAGCGTCCGCCTTCGGGCGCCGGTGCCGCGGCCGCAGAAGCTGATATGCGCGGCCGTCAACTACCTGGAATTCGGCCAGCGCGAGCCAGCGGTGTTGGACGCCTTCTTGAAGTCGCCCACGGCGGTGATCGGCAGCGGCGATACTTGCGAACTTCCTCCCGCGCCGGTGACGGTGTTCCACCACGAGCCCGAATTGGCCTTCGTTATCGGCAAGACCGCCAGCAAGGTCAGCCAGGAGGACGCCCTTTCCCACATCTTCGGCTACACCAACTTCCTGGACATGTCGGCCCGGGGGTTGCGAGGGGCGGTCGGCAACAGCTTCTTTTTGGGCAAGTGCTGGGACACATTCGCGCCCATGGGCCCGGCGTTGGTGACCGCCGATGAGATCGACGACCCCCAGAACTTGCAGGTGCGGCTGTGGAACAACGGCGAGGCCCGCCACGACTTCCTCACCAGCGACATGGCCCACAAGATACCGGAGCTGGTCTCCGAGTTCTCCAAGATCACAACTTTGGAGCCGGGCGACGTGATCGCCACCGGTGTGAACCATCAGCAGATCGGCGCGGTGCAAGACGGGGACGTGCTGCACATGGAGATCCAGGGCCTAGGCCCGCCGCTCATCATTCCGATCGCCGACCCGACGGGCCGCGAATGGCCCCGGGGCATAGACACCGAAATGGCAGCCCGGGTGATTGCTGGCGCACCAGTTGGCCGTTAGACAAGATCGCGAACGAGCACGTACGCTTAGCCCATTCGACCATAGCGGAAGGAGGTCGCGATGACTCAAGCCACTTCCACGGTGAGCGCGTTAGAGAGTTTCCTCGATTTCGGCATTTTCGACTGGATCGAGTGGGACAAGTCCCCTGCCAACGAGATCTTCGAGAACCGGCTCAAAATGCTGGAGTACGCCGACCAGAACAACTATTTCTGCTATCACTTGGCAGAACACCACATCACCCCGCTCAGTGTCTCGCCCTCACCCTCTGTGTTTCTCTCGGCAGCCTTCCAGCGCACCGAACGGTTGCGGTTGGGTCCGCTGGTCTACCTCCTGCCTTTCTACAACCCGATCCGGCTGATCCACGAGATCGGCATGTTGGACAACCTAAGCAACGGTAGGCTGGAATTGGGCGTGGGTCGGGGTATTTCGCCAGTGGAGGCCGAGAAGTTCGACCTCGACCCGGAGGAGCTATGGGACCGGTTTCACGAGGAGATGAGCATTCTGCTCACCGCCTTCACCAAAGACCGGCTCGATCACGAAGGCAAGTTCCACAGTTACACCGACATCGAGCTGTGGATTCACCCACTGCAAAAGCCCTACCCGCCCCTATGGTACGCCAGCAACAACCTGGAGACCGTGCCGTGGATAGCTCGCCACGGCTTCAACACCAGCCATGTGTTCGCCGATAACGCCACCACCAAGACCCACTTCGACCTCTACAAACAGGTCTGGAGCGGTCAGAAAGAGCGCGACGGAATGAACCACCACGTCGAGTTGCCCAAACTGGGACTTACCCGTCACATCTACGTCGCGCCAACGGACGAGCAGGCGGTGGCGGAATGCCGTGCGGCGTTTGGGACCTGGTTCAATAACATCAACTTCCTGTGGGCCAAGGCCGGGTTCGACTTCCTGGATTTCATGCGCAACTACGACGCCCTAGCCGGTCAAGAAGTAGTCATTGCCGGGTCGCCTGACACGGTACGTGAGGCGGTCCAACGGGCTGTCGACGAGACGGGTATCAATTACTTCTGCTCGATATTCGCCTGGGGCGATTTGACCCCGCAACAGGTGATGAGCTCCATGCGGCTGTTCACCGAAGAGATAATGCCCGGCCTTCGGCCCTACGGGAGCGCCTAAATTACGTTGGCCAATACTGCATCCATCGAACGCACCGTGAAGGGGCTAGCGGCAGCCGGTGTAGAGACCGTGGTGGTCGAAACCATCGAGGCGGCCAAGGCCCAGTTGATCGAATGGATTCCGGAGGGTGTGCAAGTATTCGTCAACACGTCGGAGACGTTGGACACCATCGGCTACACCGAGTACATGCGGGGCAGCACGAATTACGTAAACCTCCACGACGAGATGGACGCGCTGCCCGACCCCGCGGCCCAGCGGGAGTTCCGCCGGGGCACCACGACCGTGGACTATTTTGTTGGTAGCGTGCAGGCCATCGCCGAGACCGGGGAGATAGTCATCGCCAGCAGCTCCGGCAGCCAGATCGGGGCTTACGCCTACGGGGCTCGACGCGTGGTGCTGGTCGCGGGAAGCCAGAAAATCTGCCCGACGCTGTCCGACGCTATCGCGCGAACCCGCGGCCACACCCTGGAACGCCACGACCGGTGGCTTGAACAGCGCGGGGTCGCGCCCACGCCCATCGGCAAGCTGATGGTCATCGAGCGCGAACCGGTAGCTGGCCGCATCAAGATGCTGCTGGTGAAGGAGAGCCTCGGCTGGTAGGGGTGCTTGGCGAAGCGCCCCTACTACCATCGGTACGGGGCTAGTCCAGGTTAAACAGCTTGCCGTTCAGGTTGATGGTGTCCTCGAACGGCGTCGGGTTGGCCACCGCCGACAGGACCCAGCACCCGTTTCGGGCGTTTCGGAGCACGGCGGCCCTCGGTCCTCCGGGTCCCGCGAGTCTCGTAGTTGGTAACCACCTTCGGGGTGCTGGCCTGGATCGTTCCCGCCAACACCGAGCCGTCGACCCCGAAATGCACTCCGATGTGGGCTTTCGCGTTTTTGATGGTAACCTTCATCTATTGAGGGTACCTCTCAATCTGAGTCATCTCTCAAAACAGGATCGGTGCGGCGAAGTAGTGAAGCGGGGTAGGGCGTGGCTGTTGCCGCCGATGGTATCGGGGTCGTCGCAGTAGATGGTGGACTTGCCGTGGCCCTTGGTGAAGGCCCGAAGAAGCATGCTGCCCATGTCTTCGGCGTCCAGCTCGATCATCGACCGGCGGCCCTCTCCCGGCGGAAAGGGGTTGTAGTTGGATCCGGGTTTCCCGGCCTCGGTTGTTATGGATAACTCCAGTCTCAGAAATGCGTTGGCACACTAGCACATGCGGTTCTCGGCTACAATAATCCTATGAGAGCAATCGACATACACGCCCACATTAGCCCGGAGGGTCTCGTACAGGCCATGGCCGACGTACGCGAGTGGCACGGCATACCCGTAGCTGAGCAAATCGCGGTCCACGGCTACACCCCCAGGACCACCTGGACGCCAGAACAGCGCTTGGCCGAGATGGACTCCCTGAACGTCGACGTCCACGTGCTCTCAACGAACTCGTTCCTCTATTACTATGAGCGAGAGGCTTCTGCGGTAATACCAATGGCCCAGGAGTGCAACGACTACGTGGCCCAACTGACCGTCGATCACCCGGCACGATTTGCCGCGTTCTGCACCCTGCCGATGCAGGACGTGAACGCCGCCATCGCCGAGCTGGAACGGGCAGTCAACGATCTGGGTCTGAAGGGCGCGATGATCGGCGACCACGTGAACGGCCTGACCTACGACGAGCCGTCGTTTCTTCCGCTGTGGCAGGCGGCGGAGCAGTTGGGCGCTGTGATCTTTGTCCACCAAGCGGGCGAAACCGTGGTCTCGCCGCGAACCGGCCGGTACCATCTGCCGAACACCATCGGAAACCTGGCCGATCGCACTGTCACCTTCGCGGCCTTCGTCTTCGGCGGCGTGATGGACAAGTGCCCCGACCTAAAAGTCTGCCTGGCTCACGGCGGCGGTTACGCCTGCTTCGGGGCCGGCCGGTTGGACCGGGGCTGGCAAGTGCGCTCCGAGGCGCGAGTCCACATTCAGCAGCCACCCAGCCGCTACCTCGGGCGTTTCTATTACGACTGCCTCACCCACAGCGAAGGGGCCCTGCGGTTCCTGATCGACCGCGTTGGAATTGACCGGGTCGTCTTCGGCACCGACTGGCCCTTCGACATGGCCATCGATGAGCCGGTTTCCTGGGTGCAGGGGCTTACCTCGCTCACCCAGGAGGAAAAGGATTCGATCCTCTGGAAGAATCTCGAAACAATGCTCGGTATCTGACCCCTGCTAGATCTTGGCTTCGAGGAATTACGTTGGAATATCGCAAACTTGGGAGTTCGGACGTTTCGGTGATCGGACTCGGCACCCTTCGGACGTTCGACGTTACGGACCAGGCTGAAGTCGCGCAGCGTCAACAGATCATTGATAACTGCCTGGCCAACGAGGTCAATCTCATCGATTCTTCGCCGTTTTACGGAAACGCCGAACGTGTCCTCGGTCAGACCACCGAGGGACTTCGAGACAGGTTCTTTCTGGCAACCAAGGTCCGGGTCGAGGGTAAAGACGCTGGGGAAGCGCAGATCGCGCAGTCATTCGAATTGTTTGGGACCGAATATATCGACCTGTTCCAAGTGCACAACATGATCGATTGGCGGACCCATCTAACTACCCTGGAACGGCTCAAAGACGAGGGACGGATCGGGATGATTGGCGTGACGGCCATGGTGCATGAGGCCTACCCTGAAATCGCCGGGTTAATGCGGGAGGGCCGGATCGACGCGGTGCAACTGCCCTACAACGTGGTGGAGCGCGGTTGCGAGGAGGTCATGCTTCCTCTGGCGGAAGAATTGGGCATCGGATTCCTGGTGATGGAACCGCTCAAAAAAGGCGTCTACGTGAAGGAACTCAAATCGCAGCCAAATTTGGCGCCCTTGGCCGAATTGGGGATAGAGACCTGGGCCCAAGCCCTTCTCGCCTGGGTGATTTCAGATCCGAGGGTCACGGCCACGATTCCGGCCACCAGCCGTCCCGAACGGGTCGCGGAAAATGCCAAGGCCGGTTCCGTCGGCCCGCTGCCGCCGGAGTTGCGAGACTACGTGCGCGAGGAGACGCTGCGCTGTCTCTGAGTCCTTTCGTCTACTTTGGTCAGCTCCCGCAACAGGCAGGTGGCGTAGGAGCCGTTCGGCAGAGTGAAGCCGATGGTGTAACCGTCCTCCACGCTCTTCAGCGAGGGATTGTCCAACCGTACGCGGCTGATCCGCCAATCCCCTCGGACCGCACGTCTAAACATGATGCGAGTCAGCCCAAACCTGTCGAGGACCTCTTGCTCTATCTGCGCGGCCTGGCCAAGGTTACCGGCGACCTTCTTGCCATATAGAGGCAGAAGCGCGCTGATTTCCAGCCGCACCGCCCGCTCGGTTTCGTGGTCGGGGTCGTCCACCAAGAAAACGCCGCCGGTGTCATGGCGCTTGGCGCGGTCCCCGTCCAATACTGCGGCGTACAGTCCCCGCTCGATGCGGAGCTTGAGTATCCAGTTGAACAGATGGGACTGGAGGGCGCTAACGAAGAACTGGCCCAGCCGCCTTCCGCCGGGTACCTTCTCTCCCCGCAACAGCCGGACAGCGTCGATGACGTTGCTGTTGAACCGCCCAAACCGTTGCGGGCCAAAGTAGTTGGGAAGGCCAACGGACCCAAGTTTTTCGAGGATGCCCTCGGCTCGCGTGCGCCAGTCAGCGTCCGGGTTCCGGACCCTCACTTCGAACCGGTTGCCTTGGAGGTGTCCGCGGCCCAACCGCTTGGTGTGCCTCGAAGTCTCCAAGATCCGCACACCGCCCAACTGATCAAGGGAGTCCAATCGACTGGCGAAGGCCTCTGGTACGCTTAACCACTGGCGGGTGACGGCGTATTTGTCCTTGAGTCCAGCCACCCCGACGTCGTTATAGGGCACTCCGGTCTCGCGCAAAGCGGCGATCAAGTCGTGGGTGGTGAGGCCCCGCTTCTCGACCAAAGCGAATGCGTAATCCCCGGCTCCGCAGGGTTGAAACCTTGGGAGCTCGGTGACCACGAAGTCGTCGAGACGGACCCTGGTCTGGCCGCCGGTGCCAGGAAGCTCTCCAGTCACCGCAGGCAGAACCGCCCAATCAAAACGCAACTCCCGGTTTTCGTCCGAAGACTCGCCGGGAGCTGTGTTGGCTACGACTACCCGCGGAATGTCCTGCATTGGCTCTGTTTAGCCGAGTCCTCGTTCGCGAAAGATGTCGTTGGCCATGTCGATGGCGGCCCGCACGAACGGCAGCCCGCAGTAAAAGGTGGCGTGGATGAACACCTCGACGATCTCCTCAGGGGAGAGGCCTTGGTGCAGAGCGCCCTGGATATGGCTGCACAACGGCCCTTCCCGCCCCAACGCCGTCAGCGCGGCCATGGTGCAGATCGAGCGGCTGGGCAGGTCGAGGCCAGGCCGGTTCCAAACAGAGCCCCAGTAGTATTCCGTGGTCAGGCGACTGAACTCTCGCTCGGCCTGGGTAACTGGCTCCGGCCGGGGGCCGGAGGGCGGGCCCATGTACTCCTCGCGACGGGCCACGCCACGCTGGTAGAGGTCGTCGGGGGTCTCATTGGAATCGAAGACCAACTGAGGAGAGAAGTCGATGCCCCGCTCTTCGAACACGTCCTTGGCCACCCCCATGGCGTTGAACGCCGTGGGCACGCCGCCGTAGAAGGAGGCGTGGATCATGACCTCGATCACCTGCTGCGGAGTGAGCCCGAGGTTGATCGCATTGCTGACGTGGCGGGTGAGCTGGTTCTCCCGTTGCAGCACCGTCAGCACCGTGAGAGTGATCATCTCACGGTGCTCGATCTTCAGCCCGGGACGCCGCCAGATGGAGCCGAAGAGGGCCTCATCGGCAATGCGGTGCAGGTCGGGCGCCATCTCCCGGGAGGCGGGCACCGAACCTGGGCTGGCGGTTCCGCCACCGAACTTGGCCCTGATTTCGGCGCCTGATTGCTGCCGTTCGTTCAGAGTCGTCATGCTAGTTCCTACCCAAGGTGTTCGACTTTGGGGGCCACCTGCTCGATCAGCAGGCGCTGAGAACGCTGGACCAAAGAGTGGTCGTCGGGGTCTTGGGTCACGTTTAGCAGGTAGCCGAAGCCCCCGGTTTCCTCGTAGCTCTGTTCGATCTTCTCGGCGACTTCCGAGGGGTCGCCGACCATCCAGATGTTCTCGATCATGTAGTCGACGTCCACGTCCTCATCGGCCATCGACTGGTCGTTCTTCAGGTAGCCCAGGATGCCGCCGGCCTTGCGGTTCTTCCACTGATGGTCTTCGAATGGCATGCCCAAGACGATGCGGGCCTCTTCACGGGCTGACTGAGGAGTCTCACCGACGTAAATATCGCGGCCCAAGCGGAGGTCTTTGCGGTTGGCCTCGCGGCCAGTGCTGGCGGCGCCATCCTCCATGGTCTTCCACATATCTGGAATGAACTTGTCGGGCAGGTTGCTCATCGGTATCCACCCGTTGGCCCCGGCCATGCGGATGGTGTCGGTGGTGGGGGTGGAGGCGGCCACGCCGATGGGCGGATGAGGGTCCTGGTAGGGCTTAAAGTAAAGACGGCGGCCCAACTCGGCCATCGCTTCCGGGGCATGGACCTGGTAGTACTTTCCTTCGAAGCCGAACTTGCCTTCGTCGGCAGCGGCCCACAGGCCCAATATGACTTCCAGCGCTTCTTTGCCCTGCTCCCGAACATCGTCCATGCTGTCGAAGTCGACACCGTAGAGCTGCAGATCGGTGGGCAGGGAACGGATGCCGATTCCCCAATAGAAACGGCCACGGGCCATGTGGTCGATCATCGCGATCCGGTGGGCGGTGTCAACCGGGTGGTGCAATGGCAGCATTGTCACGCCGGTGGCTAGCACAATGTTCTCGGTGAGGGCCAGAGCTTGAGCGATCAGCAACTCGGGCACCGGGGCGTTTTCCCAGGTCTCAGTGATGTGCTCGCCGATCCAGGCCTCGTGGATGCCGAGCTTGTCGGCTTGCACGATAAGCTCGATGTCGCGGTCGTAGGAGTCCGAGGGAGTCCGCCGGGGCGGATGCAGGGGCATCATGAACAGTCCGAATTCCATTTTGTGTTCTCCTAATTTGCGTTGGGAGCCGGGCTATTGGCTGTGTTAGTTCTTGGGGGTCGGCACCGGTATGCCGGGGGCGTTTAGCTGCACCGAATACAGTTTGTCCCAGGTGGTAAAAAACAGCGTCTTCCAGTCGCCGCCGCCGAAGCACATATTGGTGGTCAGCGGCCCACCGTGATCGATGGTGCCCAGATGCTTCCCGGACGAGTCGATGACCCAGATCCCGCCGGACCCGCCAACATAGACATTACCTTCGGGGTCGACCTTCATGCCGTCGGGGATTCCAGGGCGGTCTCCCAAGTTGTGACTAAACACCCGGCTGGTGGCCAAGGCCAGCGCTCCGTTGGGCAGCACGTCGAAGGCCCTCAGGTGCCCGCGACGGGAGTCGATGACGTAGAGCACGCTTTCATCAGGAGAGAAGGCCAGTCCATTGGGTCCAATGAAGTCTCTGACCAACAGGGTGATTGACCCCAGGTCGGGAGACACGCGGTAAACGCCGGGGAAGTTCTGGTCGAACTGGGTCTGCACTGGCATACCGGCGTTCGGGTCGGTGAAGTATATCGCGCCGTCGGACTTGACGACCACGTCGTTGGGCCGGTTCAGCGGCCGTCCCTGAAAGCTGTTGGCGACCACGGTGGTGCTGCCGTCGGGCTCCACGCGAGAGACGCGGCGTCCGTCGTGCTCGGCGGCGACGAGGCGGCCTTGGGGGTCGCGGGTGAGACCGTTGGCCCGGCCGGTCGGCTCGGTGTACACGCTGACACTCTCGCCTTCGGCCCACATCATGCGGCGGTTGTTGTGGATGTCGCTGAAGAGCAGGAAGTTGCCTTCCTGCCACCAGACGGGCCCTTCAGCGGGGCCCTGATCACCGCCGAACCCCGAGGCCCGCTCGACGATTGGCTGGTCCGTAGAGATCAACCGTTCCAGCGCCGGGTCATGCTGCACTATAGGCATGGTTTCCCTCCTTAATTGCGGAAGCTTAGTCGGAAAGAGGCACCGTCGCGGTCACTCGGGGCTTGTCGCCGACGGCCCGGGTGGTGTGGCCGTGACCAGTCAAGTCCTCGGCCAGCATCGCGTGGCCGGGGCCGAAGCGGTGGAGGGTGCCATCGCCTAGGCCAATCTCCACCTCGCCTTCCAGCGTTATCACGAATTGGCGGCGCGGGGCGGTGTGCCAGTCGCTGAAATAGCCGGGTTCAAAGGTGCGGAACACAATCCCGGTGGTGGACTGCGGTGAGGCCAACTCGGGGTGAGACCCCGGGTCCATTTCCTCGATGTGCGACTGGCCATCGTCTCCGGTGTATAGCCTGGCGATACTCATATCGGCCCTCCTAAAGGTAGATGTTGGTACTACGGCGCATGCGTCACGCCAAAGCGAGCAAGGGGCGGAGATTTCGGAGATTCTTCGCTGGGTTAAGGAGATTTTAACAAAAAAGCCCCGGCTTAGCGCCGGGACCTTAAAAAGATGGAGGACTCTCGCGGACACGACCCTCCCCAAGCCGTGGCCGCGTTCGTCCTCCGGGAGAATTCCGGTCCTACTGAGAGGCTTGTAGGACCTCTTCGACCGTTCCGGACAGGCGGTTTTCACCGCCGAAGGCCGGTCCGGTTTTGCCGGTGCGGAACTTCGCCAAGCCGAGGTTGTACACGGATTCGGGGTAGGGGATGTAGCCAACTTCGCTGATTAGGTACCGGGAGGCCTGGCTCAGGTAGAACTCGACAAAGCCCTGGATGTGCTGCTCGTTGACCACGTCGGCGCGCACGTAGATGAAGAGCGGCCGGGACAACGGGGCGTAGGTACCGTTGTTGATGGTCTCGGTGGTGGGGGTTATACATCCCGCTCCACCATCGATGCCAACCAGCTTCAGCCTGTCCTGGTTCTCTTCGTAGTAAGCGTAGCCGAAGTAGCCAAGGCCGTCGGCGTCGCCGGAGATGCCGGTGACCAACACGTTGTCGTCTTCACTGGCAAGGAAGTCGCCGCGGGAAGCGCCGCCGCCGCCGTTGACGGTCTCGGTGAAGTAGTCGAAGGTGCCGGAGTCCACGCCGGGGGCGTAGAGCCTAACTTCGCGGTCGGGCCAGCCGTCGCGGACCTGGCTCCACTTGGTGACGACGTCTTCGGCTTCAGGCGCCCATAGGGTGTGCAGTTCGTCGATGGTCATACATTCGACGAAGTCGTTCTGCGGGTTGACCATGACGCTTAGACCGTCGACGGCCACCGGGATTTCCACAAAGTCGATCCCAGCTTCGGCGCAGAGATCAACTTCCGTTTGCTTGATGGGACGCGAGGCGTCGGTGATAACGGTCTCGCCAGCGCAGAACTTCTTGAATCCGCCGCCGGTACCGGATACACCGACCACCACCCGGACCTTGCCGCCGGTTAGGTTGCCGAACTCCTCGGCCATCGCCTCGGTGATGGGGAAAACAGTGCTGGAGCCGTCGAGGGCTATCTCGCCCTGGAGACTTAACGAGGGCGGGACCGGGGCATCGTCGCCACCACACGCCGCCAACACCAACGCGAGGATGCCGATGGTTAACGCAAATATGCCAATGAGGAGTTTGGGTTTGTTAAGGGGCAGATACGGGCGCATTTATCCTCCGGTTTGGAATCAATTTCATACACCTAAAGACTATGCCCCATCTTTGGTTGCGGGATTATGGATTTGTTAAAGCAAGGTTAAAGACGAGTTAGGGTTATGTTACGCCAGCCTTGGGAAGAGTGGCCCGGAAGGTGCTTCCCTCTCCCTCCGAGCTCTCGACTTGCACCTCTCCTCCGTGGGCGGTGACGACCCGTTTCACGATCGCCAGCCCCAGGCCGGGCGCTGCTGTCCTGCCGACGCCGATCGGCCTTGTAGAAGCGCTCAAAATAAAGGGTAAGTCTTCGCGGGAGATGCCCGGCCCGGTATCCCCCACCTCCACCGAATCGTTGACTCCGCCCTCTCTTACCATCAAGGTGATCGGCTCACCGTTATTGGCGAACTTGACCGCGTTTTCCACCAGGTTGACCAGCACTTGGTGCAATCTAGACCGGCCGCCCAGGGCGAGGACCGGATTCTCCGGGGCCTCGATCGATATCTGGATCCCTTTCGAGGCTGCGGCTTCCTGAAACTGGGACTGGACCTCCTGAGCCATCGGACTCAAGTCCACTGGGCCGAGGTCCAGCAGGCGTTGCCCCGCTTCCAACTGGGACAACTCTAGAAGGTCGTTGCTGAGGCCGGTCATCCGGTTGATTTCGCGCAGAATACGTAGCAAGAAATCTGACGCGATGTCCGATTGGCGTATTGCGCCGTCTTCCAGGGTCTCCACCATCGCCTTGATCGAGGCCGGGGAATTTTTAAGCTCGTGAGAGACGTTGCTGACGAACTCCCTCTGGCTATCCTCGATCCGCCGGATACCAGTCAGGTCTTGGAGCATCGCCAGCACACCCGCCGGATGCTCGGATTCCTGCAGCGGCGTGGCCACCGCGCTAACCATCCGTCGGGGATTTACAAACTCCAAGTCGGCGTCCGCGACCGAAGCAAGGCCGCGTTGATGAAGCCGCAAGATTGCGTAGACTCTTAGGCGCCGTCGGGCGGGGTAGTCTCCCTAGCGGCTAATACAGATGGCACTGGACGATGTGGCCGTTGCCCATGTCCTTTCGGACGGGAATTTCCACGGAGCACCGGTCCTCGGCGAAGGGGCAGCGGGGGTGGAAGCGGCAACCCGAGGGCGGGTTGATCGGCGACGGCACTTCGCCGGTCAACACGATCTCCTCCCGCTGTACGTCGGGATGGGACGGGAGGGCTGCTGAGAAGAGCGCCTTGGTGTACGGGTGAAGCGGGTTCTCGTACAGCTCTTCGGTGGGGCTGTATTCGACGATCTGCCCGAGGTACATCACGGCCGTCTGATGGGCCATGTAGCGCACGGTGGCGAGATTATGGGCCACCAACAGATAGGCGACCCCGGTCTCCTGTTGCAGGTCGACCAAGAGGTTCATCACCTGGGCGCGGATGGAAACATCCAGCGCCGAGACTGGCTCGTCCAAGATGATCAGCTTGGGATAAGACGCAAGGGCGCTGGCGACCGCCACCCGCTGCCGTTGGCCGCCGCTGAACTCGTGGGGATAGAGGTCGGCCTGGGCCCGGTGCAGCCCGACCTGGTTCATCACTTCGTAGACCCGGTCGTTCTTTTCCTGGGTCGTCACGTTCCGGTTGACCACCAACGCCTCGGAGACAATGTCCCGCACTTTCATGCGAGGACTCAGGGAGGACCAAGGGTCTTGGAACACGGCCTGTACCTGGGTGCGGTAGTCCTTCATTTCCGGGCCGCGAAAGTTCTGGATGTCCTTGCCGTCGAGGAATATGTTCCCGGCGGTCGGCTCTTCCAATCGCAGGATGAGCTTCGACGTGGTGGTCTTACCACAGCCCGATTCACCGACCAGCCCCAGAGTCTCGCCTTCATTGATCGTGAAGTCGATACCGTCGACGGCCTGCACATAGCCCACCGTCTTCATCATGATCAGGCCCTTGGTGACTGGGAAATGCTTCGTCAGATTCTCGGCTCGAAGTAGTTCGGTTGGCACGTAGCGCACCGCCTCGTTCAGATAGTAACTGGCTCAGGCGTCCATGAGGGGTCTAACCGCCAGCAGTCGGCCGTGTGGCCGCTCCTAACCGTGGTGGCAGACGGATATTCGGCCCGGCACAGGTCTCTGGCATGCTGGCATCGGTCGGCAAACCGGCAGCCGTCGGGAAGGGCATAGAGCGCAGGAGGTTGACCCTCGATAGCATACAGCCGTTCGGTCTTCTCCATCTGGGGCACCGAAGCCATCAACGTTTGCGTATAGGGATGCTGCGGGTTGTTGAAGAGGTCCCGCACTCCACCGGTCTCCACAATCCGGCCAGCGTACATCACCGCCACCCGGTCGCACATGCGTGCGACTATGCCGAAGTCGTGGGTTATGAAGATGATCGCCAGCCCAGTCTCGGCCTGAATGTCCTTCAACAGCCGCAGGTATTGGAGTTGGATCGTGACATCGAGGGCGGTGGTGGGCTCGTCGGCAATGATAACCTTGGGCTCGCAGGAGATGGCGATGGCGCCGATGACGCGTTGCTTCATGCCGCCGCTCATCTGGTGCGGGAAGTCGTCCAACCGCCGCTCCGGAGCCGCGACCCGGACGTTTCGGAGAGCGTCCACGGCCTTGGCCAGCATATCCTTACGGCCTCCGGTTTGGTGGATCCCGAGGGCCTCCCGGAGCTGGTTGCCGATGGTGAAGACCGGATTGAGGGAGGTCTGAGGGTCCTGCAAGATCATGGAAATCTTGCGGCCGCGGATCTGCCTCATCTCCTTGTCTGACTTCTCGACCAAGTCCTCGCCGTCAAGGATGATCTCTCCGGACACGATCCGGGCGGCGGGGCGGGGAATCAGCCGCAGCAGGGAAAGGGCTGTCATGGTCTTGCCGCAGCCCGACTCTCCGACAATCCCAAGAGTCTCTCCCTCGCGGAGGGAGAAGCTCACCCCGTCAACCGCCTTTGTGGTGCCCCACCGGTTGAAGAAGTAGGTATGGAGGTCTTTTACCTCCAGCACTATGTCGCCGAAACTCGTAGCGATGACTACACCTGCCTTTGCTTGGGATCCAGCCTGTCGCGGAGCCAGTCACCAAGCAGGTTCATAGACATGACGACCAACAAAATCGCGACGCCGGGGAAGAGTGACACCCACCAGGACGAGATGATCAGCTCGCGCCCGTCGGCAACCATCAACCCCCACGCCGGGTTGGGTCTCGGGATCCCCGCCCCGAGAAAGCTGAGGCTGGCCTCCAGTATGATTACGAACCCCACCTGAAGAGTGGCCAGCACCACCAGGCTATTGAACACGTTGGGGAAAATGTGCCTGAGCATGATCCGGGTGTGGGACGCGCCTGAAACCCGCGCCCTGGCCACGAAGTCTTGGACGCGTACGGTGAGCGTTTCGCCTCTCGTCTGCCGGGCATACTGGGCCCACAGGAAGATGACCAGCACTGTGACAATTGTCTCGTAGCTAGCTCCCAGAGCTGTCACCAGCACCAAAGCCATCAGGATGATCGGAATGGCCAGGGAGATGTCGACCAGCCTCATGATGAAAGCGTCGATCCAGCCGCCGAAATAGCCAGCGGTAATCCCCAAAGTGGTGCCGATCGCCCCGGAAATGAAGATGGCGATCCCGGCAACGATCACCGAGATTCTGGACCCGTGAATGATGCGGCTGAGGATATCGCGGCCAACCTTGTCGGTGCCCAGCAGGTACCGGGGCAAGCCCCCGGCCTGCTTGGTTTCCAGCACTTGGTCACCGATTGCGAGCGTTCGCCCCGGGTCTTGGCCCGAATCGCCGGTCAGCGAAGCCTTGCTGCTCTGGATCTGCCGGGTCGCTTCGCTCACCGTGAACTGGTTCTGGCGGTCAGTGATCCTGTCGACCACCATCCTGACGTTCGTCTCCTCGCCAATCCACACCGGAGGCAGCAATCGTTGGTTCAAGTCGCCGTGGAAGGGATCGTGAGGTGCAATCCAGTCCGCTCCGATGGCTGGCACAACCAGGAGCAACATGATGGACAACATCGGGAGAACTGGGTAGCGCTTGGCCTCGGAGAAGAACCTCCGGAGGTTGGGCGGGGAATACCAGGCTCGTTTCTGGACCAGGACCTCTGATGCCACGCGGTTCGCCTCAGGAGACTATCAACCCAGGATGCCGTGCGGTTATGAGCGTTGAAACTCTACAAATTATCGGCGCACCTTGTCAAGGAAAACCTACAGTCAATCGGTTCGTAGGTTGACATTGAATCCCGGTTTTTGCTAAATTCTCATGGAAACTCGCCAGTTTGCTAAGTGCATTCAGGAATGGACGAATAATTAGCGGGTAAATAACAGTGAATCGCTACGGTTTAAGTCATATCTTTGCAATCGCGCTGTTGACTATAGCCCTAATCTTGATTGCTGCGGCGTGCGGCGGTGAGGACGAAGAGGAAGTTGCGCCCAAGGCCGCCCCTGCCGTGGCGCCCACGTCGCCACCCGCCCCAGCGCCAACAGCAGCACCCTCGGGTCGGCAGCCCACCCCAACCAGGGCGACAGGCGCCTTCCGGGCAGCGCCGACTCCCTCCGGGGCTGCACCCCCAGCTGCGCCTCAACCTACGGCCCCACCAGCGATCATCGAGGCCCAGCCCAAGGTCGATGAATTGGTAATCGCGGTCGACCCTTCTGCCGGGGAGACCAACCTTCCGTGGGGAGGAGGGGTCGACCATCATCAACAAATGGATCTCGTGATGGAGGTGCTGGTCGACATCGAGCCTGTAACCAACGTGTGGGTACCTGAACTGGCCAAATCGTGGGAGATGAGCGAGGACGGCACCGAGTGGACCTTCGTTCTCGAAGAGGGCGTCCAGTTCCACAACAACTGGGGCGAGTTCACCGTCGACGACGTCTTCCACACGGCTGCCATGTACCAACGCGATGATTCCTTGCTCGGCTACGCCACAGACTGGAGGGAGATCGATCTCGATGCCTCCACTAAAATTAGCAACCACGAGGTCACTCTCAAGCTCAAGAACCCCAACCCCGACTACCTCTTCTACATAGCTCCAAGCGGCGGCGGCATTGTCATGAGCAAAGCCCAGTGGGACGCGGAAGGCGACGAAGGATACGAGGCCGATATGATCGGCACTGGGCCCTACCGCTACACTGGGCGCACCTACGGTGTCAACATCACTTACGAAAGGTTGGACGACCACTGGCGCCGCAACGATCCTCCGCCCAGCTTCAAGAATGTCAATATCCGCTGGATTCGTGAGGTCGCTTCCCGAAACGCCGGCCTACTGGCCGAAGAGATCCACCTAACGGAGCTTACCCGTGAGCTCGCTGACGCGGCCGTGTCAAACCACGGGATGAAGATCATCCAGAGCAACTTTCCGGGCAACCAGTTGAACGGTGTCTTCCAGGGTCTCTATCCTGCGGAACCGGAGAATTTTGACCCTCCTTGGCAAGACCCTTCATTACCGTATACCGACGTCAGAGTCAGAGAAGCTATCAACCGGGCAATTGACAAGGAGACTATCAAGAACACCCTGTTCCGCGGACGCGTGACCATCAGCCCCCAGATCGGCTATTACGACAACCTGCCTGGCTGGGACCCACGGTGGCTCGAGGAGTACGAAACGCACTATGGCTATGATCCGGAGCGCGCCCGTGAGCTTTTGGCGGGAGCCGGTTACCCAGAAGGATTCAAGATCAAAGGCATCTTGATGAACATATTCGGTTTTCCGGAAGCGGCCGACTTCATGCAGGCGTTGGACGTTTATCTGCGGGACGTAGGAATTGAAATGGACTTGGAGGAGTGGGAGTTCTCCAACTACCTGGCTTCTTGGAGGGCCAAAGAGCCGGAATCCCACGGACTCTGGATTGCCCCGCCGTCCTACAAGACGGTGTTCGCTCAGTTGAGCCTATTCAACCGGTCAACGGGGGCCATCCACTTCTTTGAGACTCCAGAGTTAGACCTGCTTTTTGCCGAGTTGCAGACCACGGTTGACCTGAAGGAGCGGGACCGGATTCAAAGGGACATGGGCAACATACTCTACGATGAATACGCCTACATGCCCTTCTTCTACATTTTCATCGAATTCGTGGCCAACCCCGACATCATCGACAGCTGGGAGTTCCCAGGTTCCGACGGGGCCAACTACGGGCACTTTGACCTGATCATCGCCTGCCTGACCGAGGAGCCCTGCTACAACTAGCAGACCCCGAGTCCCGTCGGGCGTCAGGGGCAGGCCGACGGCCAGCCCCATCTTTATGGGGCTGGATATTCTTTGCAACGTGTTGACAGGGTCAGGCCCCTTTGCTAGATTCGCTCGCACAAGTCCGATACGGGACGTTTTCTCTTTGGAGGACAATCACATGCTACGTTTCGGGATCAGGCACACTGCAATACTGGCGCTGTTGATGATGGCGCTGATCCTGGTTGCTGCGGCTTGCGGAGGGGACGGTGAGGAAGCAAGCGCTCCTGCCCCGACCGCAGCCCCTACCGCAGCCCCCACCTCGGCGCCGGCACCGACCGCTGTGCCCTCCGGCAACGTTCCCACGCCAACCAGGGCGACCGGGGCGTTCCGGACGGCCCCAACCCCCACCGGAGCCGCGCCCACCGCTGCGCCGCAGCCCACGTCCTCGCCAGCGATGGTCGAAGCCCAACCCAAGGTCGAGACCTTGGTCATCTCGGTCGATCCGTCGGCCGGTGAAACCAACCTCCCTTGGGCCGGCACCGTCGATCACCATCAGCAGATGGACCTGGTGATGGAAGTGCTGGTCGACATCGACCCGACCACCAACGTATGGGTCCCCGAACTGGCGAAGTCGTGGGTGATGAGCGAGGATGGGACCGAGTGGAACTTCGTCCTGGAAGAAGGAGTCCAGTTCCACAACGACTGGGGCGAGTTCACCGCCGACGACGTATTCCACAGCATTGCGATGAACCAGCGCGACGACGCCATCCTGGCCTATTCCACAGACTGGAGGCAGATTGACCTCGAAGCCTCCACCAAGGTCAGCGACCACGAGGTGGTCCTCAAACTGCAGAACCCCAACCCCGACTACCTCTTCTACATCGCTCCCAGCGGCGGCGGGCTCATCATGAGCAGCGCCCAGTACGCCTCAGGCGGCGATACTGCCTACGAAGGGGACATGATCGGCACCGGCCCCTACCGTTACACCGGCCGCACATTTGGCGTCAACGTGACCTACGAACGCTTGGACGACCACTGGCGGCGCAACAACCCGCCGCCCAGCTTCGAGAAGGTCGACCTCCGCTGGATCCGCGAGGTCGCTTCCCGCAACGCTGGCCTGCTGGCCGAGGAAATCCACCTGACCGAGCTGACCCGTGACCTCGCCGACGCCGCAGTCTCCGAGCACGGGATGAAGATCATCCAGAGCAACTTCCCCGGCAACCAGTTGAACGGCATCTTCCAGGGGCTGCATCCGGCCGAGGAAGGGAATTTCGACCCTCCCTATCAAGACGGGACCTTGCCGTATATCGACGTGAAGGTCAGGGAGGCCATCAACCGGGCCATCGACAAGGAGACCATCAAGAACCGCTTGTTCAGCGGCCGGGTCAGCACCAGTCCTCAGATCGGCTACTACTCGAACCTGCCAGGCTGGGACCCCCGCTGGCTGGACGAATACGAAGAACACTACGGCTACGACCCGGACCGCGCCCGCGAGCTCTTGGCCGAAGCCGGATACCCGGAAGGCTTCAAGGTCAAGGGCATTCTGATGAACGTCTTCGGCTTCCCCGAGTCGGCGGATTTCATGCAATCGATTGACGTGTACCTCCGGGAAGTCGGCATCGAGATGGAACTCGAGGAGTGGGAGTTCTCCAACTTCTTTTCCTCTTGGACCAACAAGGAGCCCGAGGCGTTCGGTCTCTGGATCGGCCCGCCGTCCTACAAGACGGTATTCGCTCAGCTAAGCCTGTTCAACCGCTCTTCGGGCGCGATTCACCTCTATGAGACCCAGGTCCTCGACGATCTGTTCGCCGAGCTGTCGACCACCGTGGACCTGAATGAGCGGGACCGTATTCAAAGGGAGATGGGCAACATCCTATACGACGAGTACGCATACATGCCCTTCTTCTACATTTTCATCGAGTTCGTGGCCAACCCGAACATCATCGACGATTGGGAATTCCCCGGTTCCGATGGGGCCAACTACGGACACTTTGACCTGATCATCGCCTGCCTGACCGAGGAGCCCTGCTACAACTAGGGGACGTTCGGATACCGCTCTAGCACCAGCAAGAGGGCGGGCCAGTGGCCCGCCCTCTCTTTTGATTGGGACGGTAACGTGTTGACACTGGGCAGCCCTTTTTGCTAGATTCGCCGTTGCGAGTCCCGTCCGGGGGCTCGTTCTGTTTGGTAATCTCCCCAAAGGACAATGCGATGTTACGTTTCGGTATGAAGAATACCCTAATGTTGGCGATATTGGTCGTATCTCTTGCGATTATCGTTGTCGCCTGTGGCGGCGACGATGATGACGCGGCCGCGCCAGCTCCCGCTGCAACGGCTCCGCAGCCCACTGCGGCCCCGGACCCCACGGCCGTACCTTCGGGGCCACAGCCCACGCAGACCCGGGCGACCGGCGCCTTCCGGGCAACCCCGACCCTCGCCGGCGCCGCCCCCACTCCGGTACCGGAGCCCACGGACCCGCCAGCCATGGTCGAGGCCCAACCCAAGGTCGAAACCCTGGTCATCTCGGTCGACCCGTCGGCCGGAGAGACCAACCTTCCTTGGGCCGGCACCGTCGACCACCATCAGCAGATGGACCTCGTGATGGAAGTGCTGGTCGATATCGACCCGACCACCAACGTCTGGGTCCCCGAACTGGCCAGGTCCTGGGATCTCAGCGACGACGGCACCGAGTGGACCTTCGTCCTGGAAGAGGGCGTCATGTTCCACAACGATTGGGGGGAGTTCACCGCTGACGACGTCTTCCACAGCGTGGCGATGAACCAGCGCGAAGACGCCATACTGGCCTATTCCACCGACTGGAAGCAAATTGACCTCGAGGCCTCCACCAAAGTCAGCGACCACGAGGTGGTCCTCAAACTGCAGAACCCGAACCCCGACTACCTCTTCTACCTCGCTCCCAGCGGCGGCGGGCTCATCATGAGCAAGGCCCAATGGGACGCTGGCGGTGACAAGGCCTACGAAGAGGACATGATCGGCACCGGCGCCTACCGTTACACTGGCCGCACCTTCGGCGTAAACGTGACCTACGAGCGCTTGGACGATCACTGGCGGCGCAATAACCCGGCGCCCAGCTTCGAGAAGGTCGACCTCCGCTGGATCCGCGAGGTCGCTTCCCGGAACGCCGGTCTGCTGGCCGAAGAAATCCACCTGACCGAGCTGACCCGTGACCTCGCCGACGCCGCAGTCTCCGAGCACGGGATGAAGATCATCCAGAGCAACTTCCCCGGCAACCAGTTGAACGGCATCTTCCAGGGGCTGCATCCGGCCGAGGAAGGGAATTTTGACCCTCCCTACCAAGACGGGACCTTGCCGTATATCGACGTGAAGGTCAGGGAGGCCATGAACCGGGCCATCGACAAGGAAACCATCAAGAACCGCTTGTTCAGCGGCCGGGTCACCACCAGTCCTCAGATCGGATTCTATGACAGCCTCCCCGGGTGGGACCCCCGCTGGCTGGACGAATACGAGGAACACTACGGCTACGACCCGGACCGCGCCCGCGAGCTCTTGGCCGAGGCCGGATACCCGGAGGGCTTCAAGGTTAAGGGTATACTGATGAACGTCTTCGGGTTCCCCGAGTCGGCGGACTTCATGCAATCCCTAGACGTCTATTTCCGGGCTGTCGGCATCGAGATGGAACTGGAGGAGTGGGAGTTCTCCAACTACTTCTCCTCTTTTACCAACAAGGAGCCCGAGGCCTTCGGTCTCTGGATCTCCCCGCCCTCCTTCAAGACAGTGTTTGCTCAGATGAGCCTGTTCAACCGCTCTTCGGGAGCGATCCACTTCTACGAGACCCCGGAGCTCGACGCCCTGTTCGCCGAGCTGTCGACCACCGTGGACCTGAATGAGCGGGACCGCATTCAACGGGAGATGGGCAACATCCTGTACGACGACTACGCTTACATGCCCTTCTTCTACATTTTCATTGAGTTCGTGGCCAACCCCAGCATCATCGACAATTGGGAGTTCCCCGGTTCCGATGGGGCCAACTACGGGCATTTCGACCTGATCACCGCTTGTTTGACCGAGGAGCCCTGCTACAACTAGCAAACTTCTCCGACTCAGGTCAGGTATCATTGGGGGGCAGGCCAGTGGCCTGCCCCTTAATTTTCTAGGAGCGATGGATACCGCCGATGAGAATCAAACTGGGTTTTGCCGCTGGATTCTTGGGACTTGCGCTGCTCATGCTGGCGGCGTGCGGCGATCAACCTTCACCCACCGCAGCCCCGGAAACGACGGCGATACCACAACCAGCCGACACCCGGACGCCCGCCGCACCACCGACTCCCGCGCAAGCGGCCGTCTCCACTGTCCGGCCAGCCACCCCGTCCTCCGGTGCGACCGTGGCGCCCTCTGCTGCGGTTGAGACCGGGGCCCAGCAGACACAGGTCATTCCGACTATGGAATCGCTGAGTGAGCCCACCGTGCGTTGCATCGGGTCTCGGTTGGACACCTTCGAGGCTGGCGCAATGTTCACCCCGTTGCTCAAGGCTCTCGTGGAGTGTCTGACGCCGCAAGAGTTGGCTCGGACTCGGACCTACACTCCCCCCGGAGGCGGGCCGGTGCAGGAAATGGAGTTCGTCTGCAACGACGCTTGGTTCGATTCGATCCAGGCAATGTTTGTCTACTTCGACACCGAACTTCCCTCGGCGGACCTTCCGGGACAAGCCGATAGCCCCATAACCTTCGAAGAGCGAGCGCGGCAGGCGGGGGCGGCATTCCAGCACACCCGGGATACCGCCGCGATCAACCTCGGAGGGGGAGTTGCCGCCGGGGATTACAACGGCGACGGGCACCTTGACCTGTACGCCACCAACTCGGCCGGGCCGAACGCCCTCTACCGAAACAACGGCGACGGCACTTTCAGCGACGTCGCCGCTGCTGCCGGGGTCGACGACCCGGATGCGACGGGTTACGGCGTCGGTTGGGCTGACTATGACAACGACGGTGACCTTGACCTCTTCGTCGCCAACTTCGGAGCCAGCAAGCTATTTCGCAACGAAGGGGAAGACTCGTTCACCGACGTGACCCCTCAATCTGGGGTAGGCGACCCCGACAGCGACCACCGCACGATGGGAGTGGCGTGGGGCGACTTCGACAACGACGGCTTCCTGGACCTGCTGGTGGTCCGGCACCTTATTGAGATCGAAGGCAAGCTGGCCTTGGACACCGCCGGGCTGGCCCGAGCTTCGAGGCCGCTGGCCCTGTTCCACAACCAAGGGGACGGCGCCTTCGAAAACGTGACGCCGTTGCTAAGCGCTGACCTGGAATACCCCAGCCCGGTCATGGGCGCTGGCTTCAAGCCATCCTTCCTGGACTACGACAATGACGGCGACCTGGACATTTACATCGTCAACGACTTCGGTGCTGCCAACCATCCGAATGTGATGTGGCGCAACGACGGCAAGGGCCCGTCCGGCGAAGTACAGTTCACCGACGTCTCCGAAGAGTCCGGCACCGATCTCGAAATCTTCGGCATGGGGCTGGCCACCGGAGATTATGACAACGACGGCGACCTGGACCTGTATATGACCGACATCGGCAAAGGCGAGTTCTTGGAAAATCAGGGCGACGGCACCTTCGTCAACAAGACCGCAGCTACCGGCACTGGCCGGGGCACCATCCCGGAGAATTGGTTCGACGCTATGGCTGTCGGCTGGGGCACTGTGTTCGCCGATTTAGACAACGACGGCATGTTGGACCTCTATGCTGTTGCGGGCCAGATGGACAACGACCCTTGTTTCAACATGGAGAACCAGCCAAACGCGGTGCTCGCCAACATGGGGGACGGCACTTTCTCCGACGTTTCCCGGACCTCCGGGGCGGACGATCCTGGGACGGGGAGAGGAGTCGCACACGGCGACTTCAACGGCGATGGGCTGCTCGACCTGTTCGTCGTTAACATGGGCCGTTCGGACGGCGAGCCGGGCACTGGCCGCCTTTTCGTGAACACGTCGCAGAACGATAACCATTGGTTGGCGGTGGTCACCCAAGGCACCGCCAGCAACCGGTCTGGCATCGGGGCAAGAATCGCGGTCACCGCAGGCGGGGTCACGCAGTTGAGGGAAATGGGGGCCAGCCAGTCCCACATGTCCAGCTCAGTGGTGCCGGTCCATTTCGGACTGGGACAAGCCGAGAGGGTGGACGTGGTCGAAGTCTACTGGCCCAGCGGCAAAACGCAGCGACTAGAGGAAGTCGCGGTGGACCAGGTGCTGACGATCGTGGAGCCTACTGATACCTGATCCGCGGGTCCAGGTAGGCGTAGAGGATATCCACAACCAGGTTAACCGCAATGAACAGGACGCTGAAGATCAGTACCACCGCTTGGACCAACGGGTAGTCGCGGACGATTACGGCCTCGAATACCATGTAGCCCAAGCCGGGCCAAGCGAACACGGTTTCGACGGTGACGGAACCGACGAGTAAGCTGCCCAGGATTATGCCGAAATAGGTCAGCGGGGCCACCGAGGCATTTCTCAGGATGTGCTTCCAGACAACCCTGGACTCGGGCAGCCCTTTGATCCGGGCCAGCTTCACGTACTCGGTGTCCATCACGTCCAGCACGGACGACCGGACGAGGCGCATTATGGCGGCCACCCAGAACAGGCCCAAAGCGGTAGTGGGCAATATATAGGTGAGGGGGCCCCCTTTGCCCGACGTGGGCACCAGGTCCAGTTGGACGGCGAACACCCACATGAGAACGAGGCCCACCCAGAATGGAGGCGCCGACTGCCCGAGCAACGCAATCGTCTTCCCAATGCCATCCAGGGGAGAGCCACGGTTGATCGCAGACATGACCCCTATGGGCACGGCTATGAAGGTTGCGACCGCGATCGCCAGTACGGCGATGATTATCGTGTTCGGGAACCGCTCGGCAATCATCTGGCTCACCGGTTGCCGCCACTTGAACGACTCTCCAAGATCGCCTTGGAAAATGTTGCTGATGAATTTGAAGTACTGTTCGGGCAGCGACTGGTCCAGACCCCAGTAGGCCTTCATCAGCTCCCGTTGCTCCGGTGTGGCCTCGAAGGAGAGGAGCGTATCCGTCGGGCTGCCCGTGACGCGGGCCAACCCGAACACCAGAATGCTCACCGCGAACAGGGCTATGATGGCCTGTCCGAACCGAATGAAAATATAACGCTGCATGAGGCAGTTACGTACCACAGGCGGATTGCAGTGTCAAGCTGGTTGGCTTACTATGGGGCTACCAGTATTCGCCCTAGGAGGCCGGTTATGGCGCTTGAAATGAGAAACGTTGAGGTACAAACCCAACCGTTGGTCAAGATTACCGAGATGGACCACATCGTGCTTCGCAACAAGGACGTTGAGGCGTCACTCAGGTTCTACGTCGAGGTTTTGGGCCTGAAGGCGGAGCGAGTGGACCAGTGGCGGGCCGGCGAGGTCCGGTTCCCTTCGGCCAGGCTTAACGACGATACGATCATCGACTTTTTCGGCAGCGACCAAGACCCCATCGGCAAAGAAGGGTCCAAGAACCAAGACCACTTCTGCATGGTCATCGAAGAGACCGATATGGAGGAGCTCAAGACCAAATTCGAGTCCTTGGGCGTGGAGATTCAGGCTGGCCCCGGCACGCGGTGGGGCTCCCACGGTAACGGCATCTCCCTCTACATCTACGACCCCGACGACAACGTGGTGGAATTGCGCCACTACTAGACCCCGACCACCTAATGACAGCTAAGGGGAGCCCCATCGGCACCCCTTTTTTCGTGCCGCCAAGCCTGACCCCTGCTAGTACCTCGTATAAATCCGATCAGGGTCAATGCTGACCAGGATGCGGGGCTGTTCCTTCCAGCGGGAGATGTAGTCGTCTACTTGTTCGGCATCGACGTAGCGTTTGACCACCTCCCGGGCGGTCTCCCAGATGTCTTGGTCGTCGATGGTCGCCCGGCCTTGCACCACCACGTAGTCGGACGCCAGCGGCGGCTCGTAAACGCAGACCGACATCCGGTCATCGCGCCTCAGGTTGAAGAACTTCAGCCGCTCCTTGGTTGTCACGAAGTGCAACCGCGCCCCGTCGTAGTAGTACCAGTTGGGGCTAAGGTGGGGCGAGCCGTCCCGGTTGACGGTGGCCATCACCGCCATCTTGATGCCTGATAGAAATTCGGTGATCTCTTTCTGGTCCAACTCGCCTCCTTCCGTCGAGCTTTTAGCCTTGCGTCTTGATCCATTCGGCGACTCGTTCGCCGATCATAATGGTGCTCAGGTTGGTGTTGGCGCGGACCACGTCTGGCATCACCGACGCATCAGCCACTCGCAGACCATCAATTCCGTGCACCCGCCCGTACTGGTCGACCACCGCCATCTGATCGGAGACCGGGCCCATCTTGCAGGTGCCGGAGAGGTGCTGGCCGATGTCCACGTTCTCCATAATCCAAGCGTCTAGGGCATCGTCGGAAACCATGTCTTTTTCTTGGGGTTCGATCACCGAATCCACGATGTCCCGGAAGCTGTCGTGCTGCATGAACTTCAAGGACAGCCGCACCGCTTCGCGCATACGCTCCCGGTCGGCGGGTTCGTTCAGGTAACGGCAGTTGATGTTGGGCTGGGCCCCGGGCTCGGTGGACTCCAGGGTCACTTCGCCCGCGCTGAAAGCCAACTCCATGATGCAGGTGAAACGAATGCCTTCCTCGGCGTAGGGGTCGCCCCCCAGCGGGGTGGAGAAGGACGACGGCAGGATCTGCATGTCGTTTCGCAGGTCGGAGCCGGTGGCGGTGTAGCGGAGCACCGTTTGGATCCGAGGCGCGTCGGGATCCAGGGGGAAGCCTTCCTTGGTCTTGACTCGGACCGCGACCAGCGGATGGTCGCGCAGGTTCTGGCCCACGCCAGGCAGGTCCTTCACCACCGGAATGCCCTTGGCCTGCAGGTGGGCGGCGGGTCCGACCCCAGAGAGCATGAGCACCTGTGGCGAGGCGATTGCGCCAGCGGAAAGCACGATTAGGTCTCCTTCGACGGTGAACCGCTCGCTGCCGCTTTCGACTTCCACGCCGGTGGCCTTCTGACCGTCGAACAGTATCCGGCGCACCAATACGTTGCCCCGAATGGTCAGGTTCAGCCGGTGCCGGTTGGGGTTTATGTAGGAAAGCGCGGTGCTCATCCGGACGCCGTTGGGATTGTTCATGGGCAGAGGCCCGACTCCGGTGGAATCGGGGTGATTGTGGTCGTATACCTCGGCGTACCCGGAGGCGAGGGAGGCGTTGTGGAACGCTTCTTGCAGCGGTAGCCACGCTTCCCGCTTGTGGCGACGCACCGGCACCGGGCCGTCGAAGCCGTGGAAATCGTCGCGGATATCCGTGTCAGTCTCCAACTTGCGGAAATAGGGCAACACCTTAATATAAGACCATTCGTCGTTGCCCCACTCGGCCCAGCGGTCATAGTCCTCGGGGACACCGCGCAGAAACACCTGTCCGTTGATGGCGCTGGTGCCGCCGACCACCCGGCCCCGCGGGACATTCACCGGGGTGGTGCGCACCGCGGTGCCAGTGCCGTAGAACGACCAGTTATGGGGCGCGCCCATCTCCGAGGCGCGGGGCGCATAGCCGAACTTGAGGTCGTCCGGCGTCTGCTCCAGGTCCTGGTAGTCCGGGCCGGCCTCCAGCAGCAACACCGAGCGGTCCGGGTCCTCGGAGAGCCGGGTAGCCAGAGTGCCGCCGGCCGAGCCCGCGCCGATAACGATAACGTCGTATTTCATCCCGTTGCTCCTTCGCTCGTCTTTACGTTCAGTCGCCGACCGGTTGGGTCTCGGCGACGCGTCCTCTTAGCAGATCGTATTGTTGGGCCGCCTGGGTCGTCACCACCTCAAGGTCTTCTTCAAGCATGTACCTTTGGTCGACCAGTTGGCGGACGGCGTCTCGAATCCGGTCCAGGTAGTCTTCCTTGGAACTGTAACGCTCTTCGATCGACGGCCGGGGGTCCCCGGTCGCCTCCCGCTCCTCCCGGGTAGCGGGGAAGGGGATGGTCGCGCCGCGTACGGTGCCTCCCGAAGCGCCACCGGTGGACAGGATTTGGCCTCCGCCCCCGATGTCTTCGTCGCGAGTATTCCAGCCCATATGGGTGGCCAGCGGCGCGGTTATGAAAGGAAGGACGATGCCGGAGGTTTCGTTGCCATCTTGGTCTACCGCCGACACCAGCCCCGGAAACTCGGCGCCTACGCCAGCGGGGATCACCGTCGGGACCCCGGAATCGGGGCCGAAGTCGAGGCGGGCAAAGCGCCGCAGCGGGACAGGAATCCGAATGCCAGGGATATGCTCCAGGGTCTTTCCGGCGGCGGCCATCGTTACTGCGGTGCCGTCGGCAATTCTGGGGTGCCGGCTGGGCGGCGGGGATTCGCCATGCGTTACCCACCGGTCTAGGTTGAATAGCGCGGCCCGTAGCAGGCAGCGGTAGTCCAGTCCGTTGAAGCTGTGTTGCCCGTGGTAGTTGTCCACCGCGTCGAGATCGACCAGCGGGAAGACGCCCAGCCCGTGCTGGGTGCTGGCGAAAACGTAGATGCGCACGTCGTCGGGCGGGAGGACGTCGGCCTTGCCGTCCAGCGTGGTGTGCACCAGGGAGCCGTGCCCGGCCCAGTACTCCGAGGGGGTGTAGGTGTACATGGTCTTGGGCAGCGGGCCCTTGGCGGAGAGGCGGGAGAGTATTCCGTCGGTTATGCCAGTCTCCGGGTCCGTCTGCTCAATGTCGGTGAAGGGGAAGATGCTGTTGGTGCTGCGAGCGGCCTGGCTGGAGGGCTGGGCGAACCGCTGGTTGAACTCGCCGCGCTTGCCCCCGGCCACATGGGGGATGAAGCCGTCGAAGACGCTGCGACCCGACTCGTCGTAGTTGATGCCCTGGTAGAGGAACTGGCGCAGGAAGCGACCGCTCTGGGAGACTCCGAAAGCGTATACCTTCTCGATGCCGGTGGTAGGGTTGCCCTCATCGAAGGCGCCATATCGGAGAAACGAAGCGAAGTCGCGGGTGGCGGCCAAGCCCAGCCCGGCGACTGGCGCCGCAGTGGTGGTGTAGACGACCTGGTAGACGCTGCCGGGGTGGAACCCGTCGGGATAGCAGACGTGGTTGGCGTCGGGTATCCGCCGTCCGTCTTCCAGCCGGGCGAACCACCATTCTCGCCTAGGGATAACGCGCTCTGGAGCGTCTTCGTGCTCCTGCACGGTGAGCACCGAGTCCCAGTCCTCGAGGTTGTTGGCGGGGTAGGCCCGGTGGCCCCGGTCGGACAGGTATTGCACCTGGGTGGGGACGTTTGGCTGGAAGGTGACCACAATCTTGCCGGATACCGGGGCGTCGGGCACGTAGGCGCGCATCAGGCCGGGGGCGTTCGGCACGTCGTGCTGCCAACCGCACCAGGCCACGGTGTAGCCCTCCCGCATTAGGAAGCCGTTTCCGGAGTCCATGGGGCCGTCTGGGGGGACCTCGGGCGCGCTGTTGATGTTGCGCAGGGCGAGGGGCTTGCCCCGATTCAGTATGTCGAACAGCACCCGCCGGTTGCCCTTGGCCAGGTCCATCGGCTGTAACACCCGGAATTCCGCTGAAAATTCCACCGTGGCGTCGGGGCTACGGGGGGCCAACTCGATATCGGTGACGGTCTCGTTGGCTTCGTTGGAAGGGTCGACTGCGAAGTGGACTACACCGTCCAGTTGTTCGTAGGATCCAACTTCGCCGAAGGAATGGCCTCCAGCAAAGGATTGCCGGGAAGTGATTTCAATCTTCGTTACCGGCATGTCATACCCTCATGTTTTGATTAAGCGCCGAGAAGCCGGGCCCTTGGTCCTAGCCCCGCAGCGGGCGGAAGAACTCCCGGACTTCGTGGGCCAGAAGTTCCGGCTCTTCAAGCGCGGCGAAGTGCCCGCCCCGGGGCATCTCCTGCCAGCGCCGCACATCGTAGGAGCGCTCGGCCCACTCCCTGGGCGGGCGGGCGATCTCTTGGGGGAACATGGCCATGCCCGCCGGGGCTTGGATCTTCTCGTCTTGGGCCATGTCCCAGAGGTGGGTCTGGTTCTCCCGGTACATTCGCACCGACGACCCAATGGTGTTGGTTACCCAGTAAATGGTTACCGTGGTCAGCAATTCGTCCTTGGTGTAGGAACTCTCGATGTCGCCGTGGCAGTCGCTCCAAGTGCGATACTTCTCGACGATCCATGCGGCCAGGCCGGCCGGGGAATCGTTCAGCCCGTAGGAAAGGGTCTGGGGTTTGGTTCCTTGGATGTGGTTGTAACCGCCTTCGTCTTGGAACCAGCGTTCCCGCTGCGCCGAGTGTGCAATTTCGCCCTCGGTCAGGGGGCGAGAGCCCGGACCCAGGTAGGGGGTGGGACGGGTGACCGACGTGAGATGGATGCCGTAGAGCTTGTCATGGTGGGCGTAGCCGAGGCGGGAGGTGACGCCCGCGCCGATGTCGCCGCCCACGGCGCAGAACTTAGGGTAGCCGAGGTTCTCGGTCATCATCTTGGCCCAAAGGTCGGCCACCTTCTGCACCTGCATGCCCCGGTCCTTCGATGCCTCGGAGAAACCGAAGCCGGGTAACGACGGCGCGACCACGTCGAAGGCGTCGGCCGGGTCGCCACCGTGGCTGCCGGGGTCGGCCAGTATGGGGATGATCTTGGTCATCTCGAAGAAGGTGCTAGGCCAGCCGTGGGTGATCACCAAGGGAATCGGGTTGGGTCCCTTGCCGCGCTCCAAGATGAAGTGAATGTCGAGCCCGTCTACCTTAGTTTTCATGTGGTTGAAGGCGTTGAGCTTCCGCTCCTGCGCCCGCCAGTCGAAGCCGGTACGCCAGTATTCGACCAACTCCTTAATGTAGTCGAGGTTGCTGCCGTAGTCCCATTCCGCGCCCGGAATCTCATCCGGCCAGCGGGTGTCGGCCAAGCGCTGCCGCAGGTCCTCTAATACCTCGTCGGATACCGCAATCTCGAAGGGCTCCATAGCATTCTCCTTTGTCGGGAATTCCGGGGTTTAAACGTCGATGCTGTACACCCGGGCGGCGGTGTCGTGGAACAGGTCGGCGCGTTCCGAGGCCGAATAGCCGGCTGCCATCCGCTTGAAGGCGTTGTACATCACGTTGTAGGAGAAGGAGACCTTGTCCACCGGGAAGTTGCTTTCGAACATGCACCGGTTGGGCCCGTACTTCTCGATGATGTAGTTAATCCAGGGACCGACGGACTCGGCGACCTCCTCCGAACCCACCGGCGTCTGGCGGGTGTGCCAGTCGAAGCCGATGCGGGGCATGCCGATGCCGCCCAGCTTCATTATTATATTTGGGCAATCGGCGGTGGCGTCGATGCCCCGGCGCCATTCGGCCAACACCTCGTCGTCGTTGTTGGCGTAGGGACCGATGCGGCACATACCGCCGATGTGGTTCAGCACGATGGTCAGGTCGGGAGCACTTCGGGCGAAGTCGGCCAGCTCGTGCATCTGGGGGAAGTAGAGGGAGTTTTCCAGCACCAAGCCCATGTCGGCCAGCACCTTCGCGCCAGTCCGGTAATCGTCGCGGCCTAGACAGCCTTGCACTTCTCGGTCGTCCAACTCCGGGCTCGGGTCCCAGCCCACCGAGTGGCGGATGCCGCGGAACCGGTTGGGGCTGGCGGCCAGCAGAGCTTCCAGCACCGGGCGCACCGAGTCGGCCAGCTTCAGGTCGGCTCGGCCGATGATGGCGGCGGCGGCCCGTCCAGGGCCGTACCCGCCCGAGGCGCTGGCGTCGGCGATGGCCTGCACGAATTCCACCTCTCCGACGGACCGCATTTCCTCCGGCCCGTCGGTCCGGTACTGCGAGCGGGCCTCGACAAATACGGTGGAGCGCACGTTATGGCCGCTATTGATGTCGGCGGCCAAGTCGGGGAGGAGGTACTGCTGGTAATCCAAGGGCTCGGGACGCTGCACCCAGAAGTGGTGATGGGGGTCGCAGACCGGTATCTGAGGTTCCAGGGTTTGTTCCTGGGTCAATGCCAGCCATTCGTTACCTGTCGGTGGCATAATCAGGCCTCCATCTTGGGTCTAACGTTATGTTTGGCAGGGGTCGGCGGCCCAATAATAGCATATGCAAAAGGTGTAGAATTGGGCCCGTGGAAGAACTCGGATTAAGGCTCAGCATCCTCGACCAGAGCCCGGTCCACGAGTCCGATACCGCCGCCGAGGCCTTCGCGCATACGATCGAATTGGCCCAAAAGGCGGAGGAGTGGGGCTACCACCGGTTCTGGGTCGCCGAACACCACGGCTCCAGCCGCGTAATGGGGTCTTCGCCAGAGGTGCTCATCTCCCACTTGGCGGCCAAGACCTCGCGGATTCGAGTTGGCTCCGGCGGCGTAATGCTGCAGCATTACAGCCCGTACAAGGTGGCGGAAAACTTCAACGTGCTGGCCTCTCTGGCCCCGGGCCGGATCGACCTCGGCATCGGGCGCGGTCCCGGCGGGCTGCCCCGCTCCACCCAGGCGTTGCGCCGGGACGCCGAAGCAGGGGTCATGCCCCTGCCCGAGAAGATCGGTGAACTGCAACGCTTCTTGCACAACCGTCTCGACGAAGACCACCCTCTGCATGGCCTGCTGGCCAGCCCGCTGCCACCGCAACCGCCGGAATTGTTCATTCTGGGCACCACCCCTTCCAGTGGGGGCTTGGCGGCCCAACTCGGGCTGCCCTACGCCTTCGCGCTGTTCCTTAACAACGACGAAGCCGCGATGACCGAGGCGGTCCGGGATTACCAGAAGGAATTCGACGGCGCCCACGGAGCGCGTGCGGAAACGATGCTGGCGCTCCCGGTCATCGTCGCCGACACCAACGAGGAAGCCGCCGAGTATGCCGCCAAAATAAGGGTCGTGCGCATCACAATAGAGAGCGGACGCACCTTCACCGTAGGGAGCGTCGAAGCTGGCGAGGAATTCGGGCGGCAGTCGGGCGAGAGCTTTCAGATCAACGTCTACGACGCCAGTGTAGTCCATGGCGACCGCGACACCGTGCAGAGGAAACTGGCGGAGGTCCGAGACCGCTACGCCGCGGACGAGATTATCGCCGTGACCGCCATCGACAACTTCGGCAAGCGGCTGCATTCCTACGAACTACTGGGACAGCTTATACCGAAGGCCGACCACTGAGGACATTGACTATGGGCAAACGACGGATGATGCGCTTGGGCTTCTTCTTGGCCGGGACCGGCAGCAATATGGCTTCCTGGCGGCACCCCACCGCAGTGCCCGACGCGGCCATCAACCTTGGGTACTACCGGGACTTGACCCGCCGCGCAGAGGAGGCCAAGCTGGACTTTGCCTTCTTCGGCGACGGGCTCTACATCAGCGAGAAGTCACACCCCAATTTCCTCAACCGGTTCGAACCGCTGACCCTCCTGGCCGCCTTGGCCATGGAGACCACTCACATCGGGCTGGCCGCAACACTCTCCACCACCTACAGCGATCCCTTCACCGTGGCCCGGCAATTCTCTTCCATAGACCACATCAGCAACGGCCGCGCCGGATGGAATGTGGTCACCTCGCCCTTGGAGGGTTCGGCGCTGAATTACGGCAAACCGGAGCACCCAGCCCACGACCTGCGCTACCGCATGGCCCACGAGTTCGTGGAGGTGACCAAGGGGCTGTGGGACTCTTGGGAGGATGACGCCTTCGTGCGCGACCGGGACAACGGCGAATTCATCGACCACGACAAGATGCACCGCCTCAACCATCAAGGCGAGTTCTTCTCGGTGCAAGGGCCGCTGAACATATCGCGGTCCCGTCAAGGCCGCCCGGTGCTGATCCAGGCCGGTTCCTCCAACGCCGGGCGCACCTTCGCGGCCACCATCGCCGACGCCATCTTCACCGGCCAGGCCTCCCGGGCCGACGCCGAGAGTTTCAGCCAAGACGTGCGCTCCCTGGCGGTGGAGGCGGGTCGGGACCCGGCGGAGATACTGGTGCTGCCCGGCTGCTCCCCGATAGTCGGGAGCACGGCCGAAGAGGCGGACCGGAAGTACGACGAAATCGCTGGCTTGGTGGAGATAAACGACGCCCTGAACTACTTGGGCCGCTACTTCAACGACATGGACTTCACGGTGTATGAGCTGGACGAGCAGTTCCCCGACCTGGGGGACTTCGGCCGCAACGGTTGGGAGAGCACCACCGACAGCATCAAGCGTAACGCCCGTGAACGAGGACTGACGCTGCGCGAGGTGGCGCAGCAGGCCACCACGCCTCGGCATCCCTTTATCGGCACGCCGGACCAGGTGGCCGATACCATGCAGGACTGGTTCGAGTCGGGCGCCTGCGACGGCTTCATGCTGAGCGGGGCGGTGCTGCCCCAAGGGTTCAATGACTTCGTGGTGCAGGTGCTTCCCATCCTGAAGGAGCGTGGCCTGTTCCGTTCCGAATACGAGGCGGACACTCTGCGGGGCAACCTGGGCTTGCCGAAACCCGAGAACCGCTACACCGAGGCGCGGCGCAGAATAGCCCCGGCCTCGGCCTGACCATGCCCTCCCTGCTGGCCATCCACGGCACGGTCACCCGGCCGGGGCGGCTCCACCAAGCGCTGCAACTCGCCGTGGAACACGCCAAGGGGCTGACCGGGGCCAGCGGCGAGCCGGTACAGGCCAGCATCCTGCGCTTGGGCGACCACCAGATCTCCTTCGCCGACGGACGCCCCCTCTCCGACTACCCCGACGATACCGAAGCCGTGGTCTCCCGGGTGATCGAAGCCGATATGTGCCTGATCGCCACCCAAGTGTTCCGGGCGTCGTTCACCGGGGCCCTGAAGAACCTGCTAGACCACGTGCCGGTGGAGGGGCTAATGGGCAAGCCCTGTGGGCTGTTGGTCATGGGGGCCACCGACCACCACTACCTGTCGGCGGACAGCCAACTCCGCCCCGTACTGGCCTGGTTCGGGGCCCACCTCGTGCCCGGCATGGTCTACCTACAGTCACGCCACTTCCAGGACGGTCAACTCACCGACCCGCAGTCGGTGGACGACCTGCGCTCGCTCATCAACTCCGTGGTCCGGCTGTTCGGCGCGGCATCCGGCGGCGGGTTAGCGGGCCCCCCACCGCTGGCGGCCCGGTAGCTGCCGTTCCGTAGCTCGCTCGGCGCTGACCACCCCGGTTGGTTGCCCCGCTTCGCGATGGTTAACGAATCGCCAACAGCTTTTGGCGTTTCCGCTTTTTTCGTTTTAGCCCGGCGGTGTTGATTTCGCCTTGCCTACACGTTATGTCGACTTACGTACCTAATATTATGTGAATCTGAAATAATATTATCGTTCTCTTTTTGATATCGGAGACCTCAACCAACTGGTCGGCCCGGCGCCGGGAGTAGGCTTGGGCGACAAAGACGATATGGTGAACCTGGACGGCCTGCAACGTGAGCGCTACATCTTTGATTCCCAGTACTACAGGGACCTGGTGGAGAAGGCCAACTTCACCAACCCCACGGAGATTACCTACGACGGCGACCCCATAGAAATCCAGTTCGCCTGCATCAACCGCACCGTCGCGCCGTGCGAGCTGTGGGACGCTTTCTTCAGAGCCGAGGTGGAGGAGCGCACCAACGGGAAGGTGTTGGTGTCCATCACTTCCTTCCCGGAGCTGGGCATTGCCGGGCCGGACTCCCTGACCCTGCTGGCCAACGGCACCTTGTCCTTTGCGGAGATTTCCAGCAGCTACGTGTCTGGAGCCATGCCCGAGGCCGAGCCGCAAATCCTGTTCGGCGTGTACGAAAGCCATGAACACTATCTCGCGGTCCAGGAAGCAATAGGACCGCTGGTGGACAGCCTGTTCGAGGAGAACAGCGATGAGGGCAAGGTTATCTCTCACATGTGGATATCCGGCGCCGACCAGTTTTTCTTCTGCCAGGAAGGCATAGAGACACTGGCCGACTTTGAGGGACGCAAGGTGCGCAGTAATGGCTCGGCCCTTTCCGACTGGATCGAGGGGTTCGGCGCCAGCGCCCAGTTCGTGGCCTTCGCGGAGGTCTACACCGCCCTGGAGCGCGGCGTCCTCGACTGCGGCGTGACCGTGGCGTTCGCGTCAGTCGCCCAGCGATGGTACGAGGTGACCACCTACATGGTCGGCCCGCTTGCGACCCAGGCGGTGAACACCGTCATGATCAGCCGCCAGGTCTGGAACGACCTCCCGGCAGACATCCAGCAAATCCTGCTGGAGGAGGGCGCCCGGCACGAGCTTGAGGGCTTGCGCGTTACCCCGGCGTGGAACGAGGTCTGGATCCCGCGCAACGTTGAAGCCGGCATGATATACCAAGAGTTCTCCCAGGAGATGTTGGACCACCAGGCGAATGTGGTGGCTACTGAACACGTCGTGCCCGGCTTCATCGCCCGCCAGGACGAGGACAACAGGACCAACATGATTGAGCTGTTCAACGAGAAGATCGGCCCGATCGTGGGCCTGAGAATACTGCCCGACAGCACCGTGGAGCGAGTTCCGATCACCCAGTAGCGGTCCAACGGCGGTTGAACTAAACGGCCAGAACGCCCCGGCGGAGCATTCCCGCCGGGGCTTTTGCGACAATGCCTGGAGGGCTCGGCGGCTTCCGCCGTTGGCGGCCCAGTGGTAGCCATCCTTGGAGCCTGCATCCCGGTGACACCCTCGGTCAGGCCCCCAGCGAATAGCTAAGGAATCGCTAGCTGCTTTCGGCCTTGCTGGTTTCTTGTCGTTTCATCCCCGTGGAACTCCACTCACTCACCATTTGTCCACTCACCATTTGTCTTTATGTAAATCCGATTTACGTACACTATGTTATATGAATCTGAAACATAGGAACGTTCTGATTGCATTTTCATTCTATATTTGGTATATTTCGTCGACCGACCGGATGCAACCGGTGACGAACAAATCTTGTGCACATAGGAGAGGTCGCCAATGACGAAACTAGTACTTATGGGGGTACTGGCCTTACTGATGGCGGTAGTACTGGCTTGCGGAGGCGAAGACCCAACCGAAGCGCCCGCCGCTACCGAGCCGGCCGCATCCTCCACGGAGGCTACACAACCGCCTGCGGCGGAGGCGACCGAAGAGCCCGCGCCGGGGGCCACCGAGCCCGCCGCCATGGCGGCAGACGATGACCTTCAGGCCGTGGCGGCCAAGTTGGCCGGAGCACCCGGCGCCATCTTCGTCGGCGACCTCGGTCAGTTGGTCGGACCCTCGCCGGGTGGCGTAGAGGAAGCTCTGGGCGACGGCACTGGCAACGTCCCGTTGGAGTACCTGGAGAAGAACCGCCACATCTTCGAGACTGACTACTACAAGTCGCTAATCGACAAGGCCAATCTGACCAATCCGACCGAGTTGGTCTCCGAAGGCGAGGAAATAGACATCCAGTACGCGTGTATTAACCGGGCGCTGCTGCCCTGCAAGCTCCAGACCGTCTACTTCGTCGAGAACGTCAAAGCGCGCACCGAGGGGCAAGTAGACTTCGAGGTATCAAGCTATCCCGAACTGGGCCTCGCGGGCTCCGACATGCTGGAGTTGGTGGAACAGGGCACCATCGAATTTGCCCAAATCCAACCGGCCTATGTCGGCGGCACCTGGCCCCTGATTGACATTATCTACATCTGGGGCCTGTGGGACGACTTCCGGTCGGAACACGAGGCTAACACCCGTCTGCTGCCCGCACTGGACGCCGGGGTGGAAGACGAGACCGACGGCGGTAAGCTCATCTACCACATTTGGTACGGCGGCAACGACCAATACTTCTTCTCATCCCGCGGCGCGGAACTGGAGGACTTCAAGGGACTAAAGACCCGCAGCCACGGCACCACCATGACCGACGCGATCAACGGTCTGGGCGGAGAGGGCCAATTCATGGCCTTCGCCGAGGTGTACACCGCCTTGGAGCGCGGCATCCTAGACGCTGGCGTGACCGGGGCCCACGCGGGGCATGGGCAACGCTGGTACGAAGTTACCGATAACCTGATCGGGCCCTTCATCTCGATGCCCATGGGATTCGAGACCATGAACCAAGACACGTGGTCCAGTATCCCCGATGACCTTCAGGCCATCATCATCGAAGAGGGCGCCAAGATGGAACTGGAGAACCTCCGCATGGCTGCCGTTTGGAACGAGACCGGTGTGCCAGTGAACCTGGACCAAGAAATGACCTTCATGCCTTGGTCCGACGAGATGAAGCAGTTTATTCACGATGAAGTAGCCCTCGGAAGGGTGCTGCCCAACTGGATTAAGCGGGTAGGCCCGGAAGAGATCGCCCTCTGGAACGACATTGTAGCCCCCTGGGCTAAGGTAAGGATCAACGCGGACAACTCTATCGAAGAGACCGAATAACTAACGTGCGGTCCTGACCCGGAGAGCCCCGGCGGATTGCCGGGGCTCTTTTTATGCGCCCGAATGTTGCGGGTAGGCCAGCCCGAATCCGGTGCCTGACCACGCCAGAGTTATGCGATGGCGGTGCCGGGCGCCGCCTCCGTGGCCAGTTCTTCCACGGGCTCCTCGACCCTGGCCGGGACTGCGCTGCCGGGAGTGCGGTCGCGGATGGACAGCACCAGGATCGTCGAAATCAGCAGCAGCACCACATTGGACCAGACCGCCAGATCATACGTGCCGCGTATATCATAAAAATACCCGCCCAGGAAGGCCCCCAAGCCTGAGCCGATGGGCATGACCGCGAACATCGTCCCATATATCTGTCCCAGGTGGGTGGTGCCATATCCGTCGGAGGCGTAGGCTGCGGTGATCCCCACCACTGCGTTCCAAGAGAAGCCGACCAAGAGTATCCCGACGAACAGCGCGGGCAGCCCCAACGAAGGCACTCCCAGGAACGGGATTCCCATGGACAGCAGCACCACGAAGAAGCCCATGGCCCGCAGGTGGTACGAGAGGCTGAGGAACTGGCGACGGCCCCGGCGATCGGAGAGATTACCCAGGATTAGCGCTCCGACCACGGCGGTCGCGCCGATTACACTGAACGCGCTGGCCGCCACCATGGGGTGAAAGTCAAGGTCCCTGGCGTAGCTAATGAAGTGAGCGTTCACGAAGCTCATTGAGTACCCTCAAACGAAGTACCCAAAGGTCAGCTTGTAGAAGAATGTACCCCCCAGCGCCTCGCGGAAGGTAAAGTCGTGCCCTTCGCGTCCACCGGCCCGGGGCGCGGGTCGCTCTCCCATCGGTTCCAGGCCCATGTCTTCCGGGCGGTTCCGGATCAGAAATGCGCCTACCGGGAAGATGATCAGGACCAAGAGGATACCCATGAACAGGTAGGCTTGCTGAAAGGCGAACAAGGTCAGGATAGCGCTGGTTGCGGGCACCAACACCATTGCCCCAAATGAACCCGCGCCGCCCACGAGCCCCAGGGTCAGCCCTCGGCGGGAGTAGAACCACTGGGTTACGATCTTGGTCAGGATCGGTCCGGTACCCAGGGTGATACCAATGCTCATCACGGCAAAGATCACGTATAGATGCCAGAGGCTGGTGACCGTCGGCACCAGAAGCAGCATGACGCCCATGATTACGACGCCGACCAAGGACGCCCACTTGGCGCTGTAGTGGTCTGCGATGTAGCCCGCCACCGGCCGCAGCAGGCCTGAGATCATGAACGTCACCCCAAAGGCCAGCGACAGGGTTCCCCGGCTCCAGCCGAAATGCTCTTCCATGGGAATCAGGAATACCCCGAAGGAGAACTGGCCGCCGGCCACGCCGAACACCACGAAAGCGCTGCCGAAGACCACGTACCATCCGTAAAACCCGTTTCTCATTGATGACAACATGTTGACCTCGGCCGCCAAGCTGACGGTAGGGGCATCTTATAGCCGAGCCCATGCCCCTGTCACCCATTGCCAACGCCGGTGTAGAATTGCCCAACGGTCCTAAATGAGGGGCAGACTTGTTCGACGACGTGCGCCGCCGGCTGCAGGAACGGTTGCTGGCCAACAATATCGATGCCTATCTGGCCTATACACCCTCCAATATCTACTACACTACCGGTTTCGTCAGCCCGGTGGTCAACCTGTCCTGGCGGCTGATGGGCACCGACATGGCGCTCATCCCGGCCGACCCCACCCTGTCGCCCGTGCTCATAACCAGCGACTTCGTCCAGATTCCAGCTAGGGCAGCCACCGGGTTCGACGATATCCGCACCTACCGCATGTGGGTCGAGAACCGCGACGTCCACGTAATCTCCGGGCCCTCTCGCACCGAGGCCCAGCTCTCGCGCCCGGCCCAGTGGGACAAGGCCGAGATCAACCATCTGCTGCGCGAAGCCCTAGGAGAGCGGGGGCTCTCCAGCGCCACCATCGGCACCGACCTGCAGTACGTGTACCACGACTCGCTCGACTGGCTGCAACGTATCAATCCCGAGTGCCGGTTCGTGGACATGACCAGCGACCTGTACCAAATGCGGGCCATCAAGTACCCCCAGGAGATCGCCCTGCACCGCAACGCGGCCCGGCTGTTCGAGGCGGGCATCCACCGGGCCGTGACCGAAGCGAGGGAAGGCCAGTCGGCGAGAGACATTCATTACCGCTACCAAGCCGGGGCTCTGGATGCAGCGATGGCCGACGCCAGCCTTGGGGAGTTTCAAGGAGCGTTCGGGTTCACCAGCGCCGGTACGGGGGCCCGCGCCAGCTTCGGCAGCACCAGCGGGCTAGCCGGTGGCGACCTTATCAAGTTCGATTGCGGCGTGAACGTGGGCGGCTACTACAGCGACTGCGGGCGCACCTTCGTCTACGGCAAGGCCTCGGACGAGCAACGACGAGTCCACCAAGCGCTGGAGTCGGCCCACGCGGTGGTCCGCGACATGATGCGGCCCGGCGTGGTCATCGCCGACATCTTCGGGGCAGCGGCAACCGAGATGGCATCTCAAGGCTTCCCCAACTACAGCCGGGGGCATTTCGGCCATTCCATCGGCTTGGACACCTTCGTGGAGGAGCCTCCCTTTATCAGCGCAAACGAGCAGGGTAGATTGGAGCCGGGCATGGTGTTGTGCATCGAGGCGCCCTATTACTCCGCCAGCCTGGGCTCCTACCAGATCGAAGACATGGTGCTGATCACCGAAGACGGCTGTGAGTTCTTCAACACTCTCCCCTATGGTCTGGTCGAGCTCTAGACGCCCAATCCAATCACGACAAGGAACGCCCGATGAAAGCATCGTACCTGGGCGCGATGGGCTATGCCCACCGGCGCGATTTCCCCCTCACTTGGCCGACGCCCCCGGCCTACAACGACCCGGCGGTGTCGGTCCAGAGCTATCAAGACGGAATAGAGGAGTGTGAATTCGCCGAAGAGGTGGGGTTCGAGTGGGTGAGCTTTTCGGAGCATCACTATTCGGGCCGCATCGCCACCGGCACCCCGTCGGTGATGGCAGCGGCGGTCGCCGAGCGGTGCAAGAAAGTGCGAATCGCCATGCTCGGGCACTTGCTACCGTTGAACAACCCGGTGCGAATCGCCGAGGAGATTACGCTCCTCGATAACATCACCAACGGACGGTTCGTCATGGGGTTCCTGCGTGGGACCCCCAACGAAGACCAAGTCTACAACATTAACCCAGCGGAAGGCCGGGGCCGGATGCTGGAAAGCATGGACCTGATCCTGAAGGCCCTGACCGAGCCGCAGCCCTTCGCATGGGAAGGACGCTACTACCAGTACCGCACCGTGTCGGTCTGGCCGCGGCCGGTGCAACAACCTTTCCCGCCAGCCATCGTTGCCACCCGCAGCGACGACGCGGTCTACTTCGCGGCCACTCATAAGTTGGGCCTTGGGGTGTCGTTCCTGCCAGTGGACGACGTGGCCCGCATCACCGAAAAGTACTTTCGCTGGTGCGACGAGGCGGGATGGCAGCCGGAGCCCGACCAAGTCGTCTTCCGGGGCAGCATCTACTTGGGCGAGACCGACCGCCAAGCCCAAGAGTGGTTCGCCCAGCAGACCGACCAAGGCCGCGCGCCGGGAATGGCGCTGCGTTCGACGGTGGCCCAAGCTATCCAGGCCTCGCGTGCCGGGCAAGCGCTGGACTACCGAAACGTGTTCGCGGGCAGCGCCGAGGGGGACATCGTCGGCGGAGCGCCGGGCCTCACGTTTGTTGGCGGCCCCGACGAAATAGCCAAGCAGATACAGGCATACCACGATGTGTGCGGCGCCGGTGTTATCGATCTCTTCTTCCAGCAGCCGACGCTGACCCACCAAGACATCATGAACGAGATCGAGCTGTTTGGGAACGAAGTGCTGCCCCGCATCAAGGAACTGTAGCTCCAATGACTTCCACCGACTCGGGCAGCGCTCCCGCGGTAGTCTTGGTGAACGGCCTCCCTTGGGGCCTACCAACATTGAAGGCCGCGCTCGACGAAAAATATGCGGTGCTCAGCGTCCAAGTACACGGTTGGGCCGAGTTCGATCGCGGCTACTCTCTCCAAGACATGGCCGCCGACCTAGCCAAGCCACTGAACGACTCGGGGTTCGACCGCTACTCGCTGGTTGGGGTGTCCTTCGGCGCCGAAGTGGCGTTGTGGCGCGCCCTAGCTGAGCCGGAGGAAGTGGAGGCACTGGTCCTGATATCGCCCACTTGTGTGCTGCCGACGGGAGCAGTGGCGGACTCCACGCCAGAAGCGATGGCGCGATTGATGCTGGCCCACCCGGAGCAAATAGAGCTTCCGAGCATGTCCGAATTGGTCCGTGATCAGGAACGCGAGTTGCTGCGGCGGCTCGACACCAGCAGCGGCGCCGAGGACTCCCTGCCCGGGCTGCGTTGCGCGACGCTGGTGGTGTTTGGGCAAGAGGACCGGTTGGTGTTGCCGGAGGCGGCGCGTTTATACAAAGAGCTGGTACCGAACTGCAACATCTCCTTCGTCTACGACGCAGGCCACGCCGTTCCGCTGGAGCGGCCAGAGGCGGTCGCCAACCTGGCCTTGGACTTTCTGGAACGGCGCGAGACTTTCATCGTCGAGAATCGCGACTGGGTAATCAATCCGTAGAGGCGAATTTGTACTCCCAACCGGGCCTGTGTTAATTTCGGTAGAGAACATAGCCCTTATAGATAGGAGATAGATAAATGGCAACCAAGAGGAACGGTGAGAAATACTTGGGTCACGAGCTCCACGTACCGCTGTCGGCGGACGGGCAGGTGATGGCTTACGTTTGGCCAATACGGGCGCTAAACGTTCGGGGGTCGTGGTGCGGCGGACCGACCATCGGCGTCGACGTTGGTAACGAAGAGATTCTGCGCTTCGATTGTCACGACCGGCCGGGCCACTGGCACGGCGGCGGCTACGACCGCTCCGGCTCCCCCGGCAACTCCCACCGCGATTTCCCCCAGGGCATCGTCGCCGTAACCGACCAGGTCGAGTGGGCGCTGCAAACGCTGACCGAACGCACCGGCGAACTGCTGGCCGAGGCGGAGCACGCCGAGGCCGCCGAGTCCTTGGACAACAACATGGTGCTGGCCGCTGTGTCCAACATTCGCTCCCACCTCGAGCAGCAGGGAGACCTGCGCGGCAAGGCCATCGCCAGCGGTGTAATCGACAGCTAGGCATACGACTATGGGGTGCTTCTACGTCGGAATCAGCATCGGAGACGAGACGGGAGAGAATTGGCGGGTCCTGGACGCTCTGGTGGACACTGGGGCGTCCACTACATCGATTCCCTCCAACGTCCTCCGTGAGTTGGGCGTGCGTCCTCTGTTCACCGAGAGATTCCGGTTCGCTCAGGGGGAATCCCGAGAGATGCCGGTCGGGCGAACCTGGTTCCGCTTTGCCGACAAAGAGGTGCTCACGCTGGTCGTGTTCAACGAGGAAGGCACTGCGCCTCTACTAGGCGCACTGGCCCTCGAAACGGCTTTTCTTGGGGTCGATCCTGTGGCCCAAAGGCTGATTCCCGTTGAAGGGCTCCTGATGTAAGGCCGTTAGATGCCCAAGGCCCCGGCCCCGGCCCCGGCCTTGGCGATGGCCTCATCGTCAAAGCCACTGGGCAGACCGCCGACTCCGATGGCCCCCACTACCACGCCCTCGTGGAAAATCGTGACGCCACCGGGGATCGAGATCAGTTGCGGGTCGCCGTAGGACTCTAGAGTCCGGCCCGATGAAGCCAGTTGCTCGGCAAACTCGGCCGTGCTCATCGAGCGCACCGCTGCGGTGTAGGCCTTGCGTATGGCGTAGGTGGGCCTTAGGCATCGGTCCATCCGGGCGTAGGCCAGCAGGTTGCCGGCGTCGTCAACCACCGCCATGTCAACCTTCCGGCGGTCGGGCTCTCTATTGAAATCGGCGATCATCGCCGTGATGGCGGCTTGGGCTTGGTCCAAACTTATCATCTGTTTGCTGTACATATCTATGCGTTCCCCCTGGCCCTCTGCTCCTCTTGGAGCAGGTCTATAGATTCGCGTGTGCGACCGTAGATCTGGGGGACGTCCCACCCCTGCAGCCCCCCATAGGTGTCGATTTGCGAGCGGTGGTGCACCTCGTGCTCGAATAGCATCATCATGATGCGCCAACCGCTCAACATCCCGTCGGTGTCGATCATCTTCACCCGTCGGTGCAGCCACTCCGGAGGCGTGTCGTCCAAGCGGCTGTGGAACTCGGCGGCGGAGGCCTCGAGGGCTGGTACCCAGTCCTCCAGCTTGTCGGTGGCAGGCACTTCCCAGTCGTATAGCCAGCCCTCACCCCGATAGGCGCGGGAGAAATACAGCCGGGACTCCGCGATGTGATGAACGATTTCGTTGATACTCCAAGATTTCTCGCCTTGACCCACGGGCGGCCGCCAATCTTCCGCCTCCGGAGGCAGGGCCAGGATGTCCCTAACGGTGCGGCGGTGGAACGAATCGAAGTAGCGCAGTAAAGCGGGCAGGTCGTTAATCATGGTTCTCCTTTCTCCAGCCCCCTAGTTCTCGACCGTTGGCGGTCTCATGGTATGCCACGGCGTGCTCTGTTCGTAGGCATGGGCTACCTTGAACACGGTCTCCTCGGCGCCGGGCCGGCCTCCTATCTGCAGACCCACCGGCAACCCTTGGTCGCCTAGTCCGCAGGGCACTGATATGGCGGGTGAACTGGCGATGTTGAAGGTGTTGGTCCGCATGAAGGGCAACCGAGACGAAGTTGCCTTGCTCGTTATCACCGGGTCTTCCTGCAGCGGCACGGCCACCTTCCCGGAGGTCGGCGAGACTAGAACGTCGTAGCTCTCGAAGGCGTCCAGCACCTGCTGGCGCAACATCGTGCGCAATCTCTGGGCTTTGAGGTATGCCTGCGCCGGGATTATGCTCCCGGTTAGCAGCCCCACGCGGTTATCGTGGCCGTAGTCATCCAGCCGTTCACGCACCCATCGTTGGTGGACGGCGGCGGGCTCGGCAGCGAGCAGAGCCCCGGAGATGGCATTGGCGTGGGCGGCCAGCGGTATGGACACCTCCTCTATCGCCGCTCCCAGCTCGTCCAGCACGGCGACGGCCGAAGAGAAAGCGGCGGCCACATCGGGCGCGACCATGTCGCTATATAGGAGCTCTCGGACCACGCCGACGCGCAGCCCGGAAATGTTGCCGTCCAGCGATGCCCGATAGTCGGGGACCGGGGTGTTCCAGGTGGTAGGGTCCTTGGGGTCGTAGCCTGCGATCGCGCCTAGGGTGATGGCGGCATCTTCCACGGAGCGCGAGATCGGCCCGATGGTGTCCATCGACCAGATGCCCGGCATCAGCCCGTGGCGGCTCACCCGCCCCCAACCGGGACGCAGCCCCACGATCCCGCACCAAGCCGCCGGGCGTCGAATGGAACCACCGGTATCCTCGCCAATGGAGGTGGGGCACAGGAAGGCCGCCGTAGCTGCTCCCGACCCGCTGCTCGACCCACCAGCCGAGACGTCCAGGTTCCAGGGGTTCCGAGGAGTGCTGAATCGGTGGCTGAAACCGGTGACGGCGAATTCGCTGAGATTGGTCTTGCCCAGCAATACTGCCCCGGATTGTTTCAGGTTGGCTATGACCGTGGCGTCCTCGTCGGGCACGAATTCGGCCAGTATTCTAGACCCACCGGTGGAGCGGATACCCTTGGTGAGCAATTGGTCTTTCACCGCCACCGGGATGCCGTGCATCGGCCCCCGGTATTCACCGGCCACTATTTCGCGCTCGGCTTGGCGGGCCTGCTCCATAGCCTCGCGGCGCGGCACGGTCAGGAATGCGTTGTACTTGAAGTCCAGCAAGTCGATGCGCCGAAGATAGGCCTCCAGCAACTCGACCGGGGAAATCTCCTTGGTTTCGAGAAGCTGAGCGAGGCTGGCAACCGACTGGAATGGCAGTTGCGCCTGGTCCATTTGGCCCTCCGGCAGGGACGGGTTTGGTTTGGTCATGATAGTGTAGAATCAGCGAATTGGCGAATCTTCGGAACGAGAATCCCCGGGCGCGAAACGGGGCCAAGAGGTGCGGCGATGAAGTACGACGTGGTAGTTGTCGGTGGCGGATCGGCGGGGTCGGTGGTGGCCAGCAGGCTGTCGGAGGACCCAGACCGGTCGGTGTTGTTGCTGGAGGCAGGCCAAGACTATCCCGACCCGGAGTTCCTACCGGAGGCCGTAAGGGACGGCAATTCCAGCGACGGAGAGAAGATTGGCTCTCCGGTGTCATGGTCGCTTCGAGGAGTGATCAACGACCAGCAGGGCGAGATCAATATCGCCCAAGGCAAGGTCATCGGCGGGTCCGGTTCGATCAACGGCCAAGTGTTCCTACGCGGCCTACCCGAGGACTTCGAGCGCTGGTCTTCGTTCGGGAACGAAGAGTGGACCTACCTTAAGGTGCTGCCCTTCTACCGCAAAGCAGAGACCGACCTCGACATACAGGACGACTTCCACGGAAGCGAGGGCCCTATACCCGTCGTGCGCCGGGAAGACCAGCCTTGGCCCGGCGTACAAAAGGCGTTCTACGAGGCGGCAATGGAGCGCGGGTACCCTCCCAACTACGACCTGAACGGGCCGGACTCCTCTGGCATCGGCGCCATTCCGATGAACCATCAATCGGGCGTCCGCATGAGCACGGCCATCACGCATTTGAACCCGGTGCGCCACCGCCTAAACCTCACGGTTCGGGGCAACGTGTTCGTCCGGCGGGTGCTGTTCGAAGGGGCCAAGGTGGCCGGTTTGGAGGTGGAGAGCGGCGGCGAGCTGTTCAACATCGAAGCTGACCAGGTTGTCCTCAGCGCCGGAGCCCTGAAATCGCCGCACATTCTGATGGTCTCGGGAGTCGGGCCCAGGGAGCAGCTGGAAGAATTCGGCGTTCCGGTGATCCAAGAATTGCCGGGCGTGGGCCAGAACCTGTTCAATCACCCGATGGGCAACGTCACCTTCCGGGTCAAGGACCACGTTGAGCTTCACTCCAACGCCGGGGCGTTGCGCTTCGGGCTGCGTATCACGTCCGAGCCGCCATCCCACCCCAACGACGTGATGCTGCACACCCTGGGGTTGTTCAACATCATGACCGGAGAGACACTTCCTGACCGCACAGCGCGCATCGCCTGCGCCTTGGAGCTACCGGACGGCTCAGGGTGGGTGCGGTTGGCCTCGGGAGACCCGACAGTGCAGCCCAGCATCAACTACCGCTACTTCAGTAATGAGAACGACATGCGCCGGATGCGGGAAGCGGTCCGGCTGGCGGCCAGCATGTTGGAGTCGGACGCTTATCGGGACGTCTTGGACCAACGCACGGCGCCCACCGATGACGTGTTGGCCAGCGACGACGACTTGGACGCGTGGGTCCGCCAGACGGTCGGCACGTCCCGCCACGTCTCGGGCACTTGCCGCATCGGCCCCGACGGCGACGCCATGGCAGTGGTGGACCAGCAATGCCGGGTCCGCGGTGTGACCGGGCTCTGGGTGGCCGACTCGTCCATCATGCCGCAAGTCACCAGGGCGAACACCAACGCCACCGCCATCATGATCGGCGAACGAGTCGCCGACTGGATCACCAATCAGTAGCCAATGTCGCCATCGTCATCACGGCAGAAGCCGGACTCCAGAGCCGACGGTTGACTAATCCCGGAGAAGCATGAAATTCGGTCTCTTTCACTCGGTGCAACTGCCCGACCCAACCCAGCAGGAACGGTACTACCGGGAGTCGCTAGACCAAGTGCTCCACGCCGAGGCCCTCGGCTACGATTCCGTTTGGTTCACCGAGCACCACTTCACCCGGCACGGCATCGTTTCGGCGACGCTGTCCCTGCTGGCCTATCTGGCTGGTGTCACCACCACAATCCGGCTCGGCACGGCGGTAACGGTGCTGCCCTTCCACAACCCGGTGCTGCTGGCCGAGCAGACAGCCACGGTGGACCTACTCAGCGGCGGCCGTCTCGACCTGGGAGTGGGCCGAGGCTATCAGTGGGGCGAGTTCCACCGGATGGGCGTCCCGATGGATGAGGCCAGCCGACGGTTCGAGGAGTCCATGGCGGTCTTGACCCGGGCTTGGACCGCCACCGAGCCCTTCGACCACGAGGGTGAGTTCTGGAGCTTCAACGACCTGACGGTGCACCCGAAGCCTCTCCAGTCGCCCCACCCACCGGTTTTCGTCGCGGCCTCAAGTCCGGCCAGCATGCAACGGGTGGTGCGCAACGACTGGAACCTGCTCGTCGGTCAGGGCGAGACCTACGGCCAGGTTGCGGACCAGGTTGATTTCTACAAGGACGCGCTGGCGGAGGCGGAGAAAGACTACTCACCCGGCCGGGTGGTGGTGGCCCGCGCGATGCACGCCGCGCCGACGACCGCCGAGGCACGAAGCGTGGCCGAAGAGCCGTTCATGTGGTTCAAGCGCACTGGCCAGGAGGTCAGCGCGCCACCGGAACACCGGGTGGAGCTTTTGCCCGACGAGTTCGCCGCCTACCGCCGCCGCTACTCCCCCGACGTCCAATTCGACTTCGAAGCGATGTGCGAGGACGTCATGCTGTTCGGAGACCCGGAAGACATCGCAAATCGGGTACAACAACTACACGACTCTGGCGTCGAGCGTCTTATCCTCTTCGGGGGCATCGAACACCGGAGGGTGCTGGACTCGCTGGAGTTGCTCGCCCGCGAGGTGATGCCACACTTCCCGGACTAGCCTCTATACGTCAGGACGCATCGACTGCCAGCCCGCGGCCTTCTCGTAGGCGTCGCCAACTTGGCAGAGCAGCGGTTCGTTCAGGCGCCGTCCGGCGAATTGTATGCCCAATGGCAGCCCATCGCTGTTCAACCCGCAGGGAAGCGAGATGGTGGGAGCGCCGTTGAAGTCGAAGGGCATGGTGAACCGGCCCCAGGTCCACTCTTCCTCTTCCATAGGCCCGTATAGCTGTTCTTGAGTGACTTGGAACGGGGCGGTCGTCATAGACGGGCACACCAGCACGTCGATTCCCTCGAATACCCCCGCTACAATGCCGTTGCAGGCCAGTCGTTCGTAGTGGGCGGCGGCATAGTCTGCCGCGGTGCGGCGATTGCCCAACTCCAGCCAACCCCGGAACCACGGCCCGTAGTCGTCGGCCCGCGAAGGGTAGGTCTCGCGGTGCACGGCCGCGGCCTCGGCGGCGCAGATCACTCCCCAAGCCCGGGAGAAGCCCGCTGTTTCCGGCATCGTTACGGGCACGATCCGGGCGCCCAGACCCTCCAGCAGCCGGGCTCCAGTGATCACGGCCTCGGCCAACTCAGGGTCCACGCCGTCGCTGATGTAGTGCTCATCCAAGCCGATGCGTATCCCGGAGACCCCGTTGCCCAGCCCGTGCAGCATGTTGGGGACCGGGGCCCGCAGCGAGGTCGGGTCGTTGTTGTCGAGCCCCGCCATCGCTTGGAGCATAATGCCAGCGTCGGCGGCGCTGCGGGTCATCGGCCCGACGTGGTCCATGGACTCGGCCAAGGCCAGCACGCCGTATCGGCTGACCCGCCCCCAGGTCGGTTTGATGCCGACAATGCCGCAGGCGGCCGAGGGAAACCGGATGGAGCCGCCGGTGTCGCTGCCCAAGGAGCCGTAGCAAAGCCCGGCGGCCGTTGCCACCCCCGAGCCGCTGGAGGATGCCCCTGACCAGAGGTCCGCGCCCCAAGGGTTGATCGGGATATCGAACTCCGGGTTGTAACCGGCCATCGCTCCCTCGGTGAGGTTCAGCTTGCCGAGAATCACCGCGCCCGCCGCGTTCAGCTTTTGGACGACGGTTCCGTCGAAGTCGGGAATATGGTCCCTCAACACTTTGGCCCCGCCCATGGTCGCGACGCCTTTGGTGAAGCACAAGTCCTTCACCGCGATGGGAACGCCGTGTAATCCGCCCCGGTAGCGGCCGGCGGCGATTTCGGCTTCGGCGGTCCGGGCTGCGGCCATGGCCCGATCCGCCATCACGGTGGCGTAGCTCTTGAGGTCGCCGTCCAAGGCATCGATGCGATCTAGGATAATGCGGGTCAGCTCCACCGGGGAGACCTGTTTGGATTCGATTAAAGAAGCTATTTCTGTGATGGTTTGAAAATGGAGCGGCGTATCGGGCATAGCTCTCCCCTCGGGCCAGTCTCGGGCCGAAAATGTCGGCGTAGGATGCAGTTTCGCAGTTGGTCAGGCCGCCGGTTGCACCAGCTCGATCAGCACATCGTCTGGGCCCTCGATGTATGCCAGCTTGCTGCCGGTCGATACCTCGGTGAGCGGCAGCACCACCCGGACGCCATCCTCCACCAGACGGGACAGTTCCGACTCCAAGTCATCGACGTCGAAGCCGAAGTGCTCCAAGCCCAATCGGTTGAGTTCCGCCACGCTGCGGTCATCGGACGAACCCGGCGGCTTGGAAGAGATGTTCAGCCGGACCGGCCCATCGACCTGCATGCTGATGGTGATGGTATTGGGCATGACCTCGCGGGCGAACAGCAGCTTGGCCCCGAAATGCTTCTCGTACCAGTTGGCCGAGGCGTGGGGGTCCGAGGACCGAATGTGCACGTGGTTGATGCGGTAACCCATAATGGAAACCTCCTAGCGTGAGCTCCTACCGGGTGGCTTGTGGACTAGAATAGGATTACCGACAGCATCGGTCAATCGGCAAACTTCGTCTGACGAGGCGCTAGGGAGAAGCAAATGCGTATTGGGGTCCCCGACCTGGTAACCAACTCCTACTTCCCGGCGCTGGCGGCGGTGAGGTTGGGGTTTATGCGGGACGAAGGGTTGGAGGCCACCCTGGAGCACATCTTCCCGATAGCCCGGACGATGGAAGCCTTGCGGGACGGGGAGCTGGACTTGGTGGCCGGGCCAGCCCATGCGGTGCTCACCCGGTTTCCGGGCTGGCGGGGGGCGAAGCTGGTGGCGACGGTCGCCCAGGGTACTCCGTGGATACTGGTGTTGCGCTCCGACCTGGGCATGGAGCCGGGAGACGTGCGGGCGGTGAAGGGACTTCGCATCGGCGTGGCGCCGGGGCCGGACTTGGCGTTCCGGCAGTTCCTGGCCGACGCTGGGATCGATCCGGAGCGGGACGGTGTTACCGTCGGGCCGGTGCCCGGTGCAACCGGGCCTGGCGTGTCCTTTGGTATACAAGCTGCGCGGAGTCTTGCCGACGGCGTGATAGACGGATTCTGGGCCAACGCGATGGGTACGGAGGTGGCAGTGCGCAGCGGCGCTGGCGTGGTCGCCATCGACTCGCGGCGGGGCCAAGGGCCCCAAGGGGCCGGGGATTACACCTTCGCGGCGTTGGTCGCCACCGATGCGCGCATAGCCGACGATCCCGATGGCGTGGCCGCCGCGGTACGGGCGGTGGTACGGGCACAGGGAGCGCTTCGGAACGATCCGACACTGGCAGTGCGAGCGGTCGATGGCCTGTTTCCATCCGACGAAGCTGGACTCATCGTCAGCATCGTCGAGCGAGACCTGCCCTTCTACGACGCCAGAATATCTCCGGAAGCGGTGGCCGGAGTCAATGATTTCGCCCGTAACATTGGGCTGCTGGACGGCCGTCCGGTCTACGAGGACGTGGTGGCGGTACAATTCCGCGGGCTTTGGAGGCCGTAACCAGGCATGAAAGTAGATATACGGGTACCCGTTGGGCTGCCGCTGCGCGAGACCGCCGAATTCATCGCCGGTTGCGAGACAGCGGGTTTTTCAGGTGTAGGCGTGCACGACCACCAGCACAGCGGGCGCGATGTCTTCCTGGCACTGGCGTTGGCCGCGGAGCGCACGTCTACCCTCTCCCTGTACCCGGCCACCTCCAACCCGGTTACCCGTCATCCAATGGTGCTGGCCTCGCTCGCCAATTCCTTGGACGAGATCGCGCCGGGCAGGGTACGCCTTACCGTTGGGCCAGGCTACCTGTCGGTGGGCAACATCGGCAGTCCCAGGGCTTCGGTGCAGCGGATGCGGGAGGCTATAGGCCTGATACGGCGACTGTTGCGGGGCGAGCAGGTCGAACTCAACGGCGTGACAACCCGTCTGCGCAACGTTACCGACCCGCCACCACCGGTGCTGATGACCGCCGCTGGCCCCCGAATGATGGAGCTGGCCGGTGAGGTGGCCGACGGCGCGTTCGTGCTAGTCGGCCTTCATCCCGCGGCTGTCGCGGCCGCTCGGCGCCGGATTGAGACGGGCGCGGAGCGGGCAGCCCGTAACCTAGACGGCTTCCAGACCATCTATATCACGCCAACTACGGTGTCGGATGATGGCTCCGAGGCGCGCCGTTGGCCGCAGCAGTGGTTCAGGGCGGACCAACCCTATCTAGAATACCCGAGCAAGGCCAACTTGCTCTGGCTGAGCGAAGCAGGTATCGCCTTACCCACGGACTACGTCCCGGAAGAGATCAGCGATAGCTTGGCCGAGGAAATCTGCGACGCGTTCGGGTTGTTCGGCACGCCGGAGGAGTGCCAGCGGCGATTGCGGCGCGCCGAGACGGAGTCGGGCATCGAGCACGTCTTCATATTCCCTACCCACACCCAAGAGGGCGGCTACGACATGCCACGGACCGAGGTCGAAGCCTTCCGGCGGGTCATTATCCCTGGACTGGAAGCGGGCTAGCGGGCCGGACGCAGATAGGGGCTATCAGCGATGTCGGGGCAGCCGGGCACGCCGTGCATGAAATAGTCGTCGTTGCCTTCGTCAAGCAGCATCGGCGACCCTAGTTCGTCGCCTCCGTAGAGCAGATCGTTGGCATGGTCATCCACATGTCCGATGTTGCCCGTTCCGGACTCGGTGTAGTAGTTGGGGGCGCAGGGTGCAACGGCGCCCAAGGCATGCACCACCTCGTGGACCATGGTCGTCGGTTGGTTGATGCAACGATATTCGCCGGGCCCAGACCGCTCGTAGAAGGACAACGCAAACTTCACTCCCATGTAGTCTGTTTGCACGCCGCAAATCGGTTCCGCATCGATCCGGGGAGCGAAGGGGACCCAGACGGCGTAGACGCGTAGCGGGTCGCTCAGGCCTCGTTCGTACAACTCCTTAACAAGAGGATGCCAGGGCGCGGCTGATCCGCCGATTTCGGCTCGGCTGCGCTCCAATTGGACGAAGGTAACCGCCAAGCCGTCGCCGTCCTCGTCGAACGCCAAGTCCCGGCCGTTGGTACGCTGGCGCAGCCAAGACTGCATGTCGGCAACTATGCCGGCGATAACGCCGTTGATATCCCACTCCTCGTCGGCCCCATCCGCCGGGACCGCGTACACCGGGTGCACCGTGGGGCCGTCGGCGCTGGATGATCTCTGGTGCTGGCCGATATGGGTGCGCGTGCGAGCCGGCGGCAGGTTTACCGTGAGGCTAATCCGGTTGTCGGCCTCGTCAATCTCAATGACAGTGTTGCCCACGTCGATGGCTATGGCCACCTTGTTCGGGCCGGTGAGCAGTGGGTCGCCAAACAGCGCCAGAAGCCAGACCGGAATGGCATTCACGCTCACCTGGCCAGGCGCGGCGGCTTTGTCGCCCGTCATTTCAAAGAGACGAGTGGATATTTCCCTGCCGTTCACTTCCACCGAATCGCCTCGCCCCCACGAATTGGCGGGGATAGCGCCGGTGTTGGTTACCCCGTAAGCCAAGTACAGGTTGCGGTCCGACGGGTCCCGGACGTTGCCGTAGACCAGGTCGCTCCCGCCGAAAACCACCGCGCCATCCCATCCCATCCCGGCAGGAGCGCCCGGCGACAGGTCGGGGAGCACGACGTCCACAACCCCGGCCAAATAGCGGTTGTTTTCTTCGTTGGACTCGGCCACCGACCGGTTGGGGTCGACGACCAACTCGAACTCATGCGGGCCGGGTGACAGGAATCTGGGGTCGGGCAGTTCATGGAGTTCCAGTACCTCGGTCCTCTCTGAGCCGGGCGCCAACAACGGCTTCTCCCAGCGGTAGATGACTTGGCCGTCGGCCAGCAGGATGATCGCGTAGTCCTCAGCCATACCCGAGCCACGGTTGGCCCAAGCAACGCCGATGCTCATGGCGGCGGAGTCATAGTTAATGGGAGCATCCCAGCCCTCCGGGGTACGCACCGCTAGGTCGGCCCGGCCTGTCGGCCCTCCCGGAGCCGGAACGGTCGAATCACCGCCACAGGCGAAGATTAGCGACACGACCACCAGTAGTGCAGGCGCGATTGAAGAGGGCCTGAAGCGGAGGACGAGTCTAGCCGCCCAATTCATAGGAGGCGTTGACCAGACCGCCAGGGAAGACGGTGAAGATGCAACCATCGTGGGACCCGAAGAACGAACCGTCGGCCACCTCTAGGCTGCCGTGACAGTCGGGGCCTTCCTCGGAGGCGTGGTTGCCAGCCACGACGGAACTGGAAACGGTTGTTTCCGGCGGCTTGGATGTGACATGGGTAGCTATGCCACCGCCAATGTTAGCGTGATTGCCGCTGATGTTCATGTTGGCCGCCGACAACCTACCCATGTTCAACACGCCGCCGCCCCGACGGGCGGTGTTGCCATGCACGGTCGTGTCGGAGGCGGTCATGCTCCCCTCCACCCTCAATCCTCCCCCGCTCAGCGCGACATTCTCGGTCACCGTGGAATGCTCCAAGACGGAGGAACCAGCGGAGGACGTGAGGAACCCTCCCCCGGAAACCCTCGCTTCGTTGGCCCCGATCGCGCTGTGGGAGACGGTCATGGTGCCGAGGTTGTAAATTGCCCCTCCGGACGCGGCCCGGTTCTCCGAGAACTCGGACTGCTCGGCCAATACGACGCCTCCGTTGAAAATGCCGCCGCCGATTCCTCTAGCCGTGTTGTCACTGACCTTTGTGTTGTAGAGCGATAACCAACCGCCGTTGAATATGCCCGCGCCGCCTCCGGCGTAATTGTCGCTCACCTCAACGTCCCGCAGCGTCAAGGTCCCGTGGACATGGATACCGCCGCCGAATTCCAGATTGTAACCCAGCGCTCCGCTGTTGGTTGCCGGAAAGTACAGGTGTCTCTCCTCGCGCGAGTCGACCAGACCGTGTCGGATGGTCATCCCCGAAATCTCAACCGTCGCGCCGAAGTCGACGTTGATCACCCGATGGGTGGCCTCCTCGGGAGCGTAGGCTGCTTGGACGATGGTGCGGCCAGCACCGGCGCCAGCCAACGTCACGTCCTTGCGCAGCACCAGCTCTTCGTCGAGCAGAGAGTAGGTCCCCGGCGGCACCTGAATGATCGACCCGTTATCCGCCTTCTCCACCGCCGCGCGGAGCAGGCAACCGGGACAGCTGGAGGTTTCGACCCCGGCGATCTGTATGACACTTGGTTGCCCGAGACCGGTCCACACGCCGAGCCCAAGGACCGCTAACCCGCTGACCACGGCGAGGCCCCAGGTGGCGGTGGCGAAGGTAAGCACCGTCTTGCGGGAAAGGTAGCGGGCCAGTCCCCAGAAAGTTATGGGCCCTCCGGCGGCGGCGGCGAAGAGCAACGTGGCCGCCGGTGCGGTGCCCATGCCCACCATCAGCAGTGCAGCCACCAAGGGTATCTCGAACATCAGGGGCACGTTGATCAGCAACCCCAACGTCGCCGCGACCACTACTCCGGTAGCGTTGTTGCCCAGGAACCGGTCGACCGTGTCCGGGCTGATCCACTGGATGAACAGGCCGCTGACGAAGCCAGCAACCACCATTATCGGGCCCAGCCGCAACAGGTATCCGACGCTCGCCCGCAACCACTCCCTTACTCCAGCAACGATAATCTCGCGCCACGAATGCAGTTCCAGACCGAGGGCGCACACCTCTCCCGGCTGCTCCTCGGGTTCGGGCTCCTTGGGACGGACCAGCCAGGCGACCAGCGGACCCAACAGCAGCGCACCGATGAGGCTGATGCCCAACCGCGAACCAGCGAGCATTGGGGTGAACACCATGGCGGCCATGATGAGAGCGGGCAGGTTCATGGTAGCCGAGCCCTGCACGATGGCCACCGTGGTCTCCACCCCGGCGCCCCGCTTCCGGAACGACGCGGAGACCGGAACGATGCAGGCCGAGCAGAGGTTCATCGCCGGGCCGACTATAAGACCCCGCAGCGCGCCCTTGATTCCCCGGCTAGACCAACCGCTGCGGGCTTCGGGAGGGAATAGGAACGCCTCGGTAAGGCCGGCCACCAAAAAGGCGAAGGTCATGCCCAAGGCAACCAATCGAAGGTAAGTGAGGGAGAACTTCCACCACCGTTCGAGCAGCGACGACTCGGGGTTGCCGTCGATACACAGGCCCTGGAAGCACTGGGCCTCGCCGAGGGGGGCGGTGGCCAAGACCAAGTCTTGCTCCACCGTATCCAGTTTCGGAATCCGGTTGAACGATAGGAAGAGGCCGAGCAGGATGGCCAGGATGACCAGTCCCACAATGCGCTTCTTCTTCAGGTCCGAATCGAACGTCATAGACCGGATTCTGAAGTCTATCCGAATAAATCCACGGTCATTCTATTAAGAAACCGGCTTTCCGGCAAACCGGGTGTTGCGACGCTTGTATCCCATTTGGTATTTCTCCGCCGACGAATATGTGACCGAACGACCGATTATTCGCTACATGCTTTGCGAATCGCTAGTCTATTCCAGGGCCAACACCCCTCCCAGAAATAGAGATCGTCCAACTGTTCAGATCGTCCAACTGTACGTCGCTCTGCGGATAATGCCTCTGCCGACGGCCAAGGCTAGAGCCGAACGCGTTCGCCCCAAAAGTGGCGCCAAAGGCGCTGAAGGTGAACAGCCCCGTGGTGGGCATGGCACAGCAGTCGGTCTCCCTGTTGGCTCCGTATTGGACCCCAACCAGCCGCCGATGACGCCGCCAACGAGGCCCTCCCGGTCACGACCCTTGCTTGATGAAGTCGGCGATTCTTTCGCCGATCATCATGGTGGTGCAGTTGGTGTTGGCCCGCACGCAGTCCGGCATTACCGACGCGTCGGCAATCCGAAGCCCCTGAATGCCGTGGACCCGCCCGAACTGGTCGACCACGGCCATGGGATCGGACACCGGACCCATTTTGCAGGTGCTGGTGATGTGCTGGCCGCTAACCACGGTCCGGCGGATGAAGGTATCGAGGGCCTCGTCGGAGGATAACTCCTCGTCCGAGGGGTGAATCCGGTATTCGATGATGTCCTCGAAGGCCGAGTGAGCGCCAATCTCGGCGCAGGTGCGGACCACCTCCCGGCAGCGCAACAGGTCGAAATCCTCCTCGAAGAACCGGAAGTCCAATGAAGGTTGGCCGTGGGGATCGGCCGAGGTAAGCCGCAGCTCTCCCGATCCAACTTCCAGGTTGATCATCGAGTACATCCCGAGACCAAGCAGGGGGTCGTCTCCCTCCTCCGGGGTGTACATTCGCTGGTTGATGAGAGAGCCCATGAGAATCTGCAGGTCGTTCCTAAACTCGGAGTCCCGGGCTGTCCAGCGTAGCGCAACCTGTAACCGTGGCTCGTTGGGGTTAAGGGAGTGGCCGGGTTTGGTCTTGAAGGGCACGAACACAATTGGGTGGTCGCGCATGCCCTGGCCGACGCCGGGCAAGTCGTGGACTACCGAAATGCCGAACTCCCTCAGATGGCCGGCCGGTCCCACCCCGGAAAGCATCAGGATGTGGGGCGAGCCTATGCTACCGCCGCTGAGCACGGTCTCCCCGCCCTCCACAGTAAATATCTCGCCGCCACTTTCGACCTGCACCCCGGTTACCCGATTTCCGTCGAAAAGCAGTCGGTGGACAGTGCAGTTTGGCTTGATGGTCAAGTTCAAGCGGTGTCGTGCCATGTTCAAGTAACCGAGGGCAGTGCTCAGCCGAATACCGTTGGGGTTGTTCAGGGGCAGGGGGCCCACGCCAGAGGCGTCGGGAGCGTTGAAGTCCGGCGCGTCGGGGAAGCCCATGGTCATGGCGGCGGTGTGGAAGGCGCGCTGGTCGGGTCGCCATTCCGACCGGGCAAAACGTCGGCAGACTATGGGGCCGTCGTTGTTGTGGAAGTCGCTGCTGCCGAATTCGGTATCCGTCTCCATCTTGCGGAAGTAGTGGATCAAGTTCTGGTAGCTCCACTGGTCGTTGCCCTTGGCGGCCCAGCCGTCGTAGTCTTCGGGTACACCACGTAGGAACACCTGGCCGTTGATGGCGCTGGTGCCGCCGGTGACCTTACCCCGGGGAATAGTCAGCGGTCCGCTGGTATCGGTGCCCCGGGCCGTGAACTCCCAGTTATGGTGGGTGGTCACGGTGTCGACGCCCGAAGCAAAACCGAACTTGATCTCATCGGGCAGCCGCTCAAAATCAGGATAATCGGGTCCCGCCTCCAGCAACAGCACCGAGCGGTCCGGGTCCTCACTCAACCTGGTGGCCACCACGCCGCCACCGGAGCCTGCGCCGATTACGATTGTGTCGTACTTCATATTGGTTCCTCCGGACTTGGACTAGCGTAGCGTAAACCCCTCGTAGCCGTTGGCGGCCACCTCGGCGCAACGGGCCCGGTACGCCGGTGCGCTGTCCGGGTAGAGCAGCAGCACTCGGGCCTTGCCGGGGATGTTGGCGCCGACAAACCAGGAGTCGGTCTTGGTCCGAATCGAGCCTTCGGCCAGCTCGTTCACCCGCCGCACCCAGGCCTCTTCCGCCTCGGCGGTCGCTTCTATCGAGCTATGGCCGTTCTCGCGCAGATAACCGATGCATTCGGTCGTCCACTCCACGATGGCTTCGGCACAGCGCGGGAAGTTGCAGGTGGCAGCAGCATTCAATGCGAACAGGTTGGGGAACCCGGCGCTGTGGATGCCGAGATGGGCTCTGGGTCCGTCGGTCCATTTGTCCTTGATGGTCTGCCCGCCCCGGCCCCGGACGTCGATCCGGGTCAGCGCGCCAGTAATGGCGTCGTAACCGGTGGCGAAGATGATGACATCGAGCTCGTAGTCCTTGCCGTCGCTGGTGCGCAGGCCGTTCGGTGTTATCCGTTCGATCGGGGCGTTGCGCACGTCCACCAGCAGTACGTTGTCGCGGTTGTATGCCTCGTAGTAATTGGTCTCGCAGGGGATGCGCTTTGAGCCGAAGGGATGGTCCTTGGGCACCAGCATCTCGGCCACCACCGGGTCGTTGACCCGCTCGCGGATTTTGTTGCGGACGAACTCGGCGTATTCCTCGTTTAGTTCCTCGTTGGTCATGATGTCGCGGAAGTTGCTGAGCCACTTCTTGAAGCCGGCTTCTTGCCACAACTGCTCGTACATTTGATGGCGCTCTTCAGCAGAAACCTCCAGCCCCGAGCGGGTGTCGAGCTCGTGCATGAACGCACCGGGCGTCTCGGCGCACTTCTCGAATATCTCGGAGTAGCTGGCTTTGATCCGCTGCTGGGTGTCCGCGTCGATCTCGGAGTTGCGCAACGGGGCGCAGTAGTTGGGGGTCCTTTGGAAGACGGTCAGGTGGGCTACATCGGCGGCGATCTCGGGGATCAACTGCACAGCGGTGGCCCCGGTCCCGATCACACCCACGCGTTTGCCGGCGAGATTCATGCCGTCCTTGGGCCAACGGCCAGTGTGGCACCAGTCGCCCCGGAAGCTGTCGATGCCCTCGAAATCGGGGATGTAGTGGGCCGATAGGATGCCGACCGCCGTGATGAGAAATCGCCCGCTGGCCCTGCGGCCGTCCTCGGTCTCGACCCGCCACAAGTTCTCGCTCTCGTCGTACACCGCCGAGGCCACCCGGGCGTTGAACTCGATGTCTCGGCGCAGATCGAATTTGTCGGCCACATAATTCAGGTAGCGCTCGTTCTCCGGTTGACCCGAATAGTGCTCCTTCCAGTCCCATTCTTTAAGCAGCTCATCGGAGAAGGAGTAACCGTAGGTGTAGCTTTCGGAATCGAAGCGGGATCCAGGATAGCGGTTCCAATACCAGGTGCCACCCACTCCGGAACCGTCCTCGAAAACGCGGACCGACAGCCCAAGCCGCCGAAGGCTATACAGTTGGTACAGGCCGGTGACCCCGGCCCCGATGACGATCGCGTCGAACTGGTCGGCCTGCCCTTCCAAGGCGTCGGCTGACGCAGTCTGCTGCTGTGAATTTGCCATCACTCTTCCTCATCTGGTGTTTTGGCGGATTATAGCCGATTGGCCGGGAACCCTAGGTATAGAGCGACGTGGGAGGCGCGGCCCCCATGAGCTCCGCGCCTCCGAACTCGAAGTTCAAAGGCAGGCCGGATATATGCTGGCCGTGAACATGGAGGTCACGGAAATAGCGCTCTAGCCCGACGGAGTGGTGGATGGCGTTGGTGCCGGCGGCGTTGAAGAGCTTGTCCACTACGGAGATCGACTGGCGGATGGCGTGGGTTATGGCGAGCCGGCTGCGCATCGACAATTCGGAAAGGTCAGCGTCGCCCTTCACTTGAGCTTCCCACATCCGGCTGACGGTGTCCAACACATAGCGGCGGGCGCTGTCGATCATGGCTTCACATTCCCCGACCACGATCTTGATGTATTGACGGTCGCGGAGCAGCGTTGGCGAATCAGTGGAACCCGAGTCGGTGGCCAGTTCCAGAAACGTATCCATCGCACCTCGGGCCATGCCCAGGGTATTGGCCGCCGACAGAGTCCAGCCGAGCACGATGGTCGATTGGGCCGGGCTGTACAGTGGGCCGTCGTAGTGGGCTGGGTCGCCGCGGGTGTAGGTGTGGTCGGCGGGAACGAACACATCGGAGTACCGGGCGTCGTTGCTGGCCGTGCCCCGCATGCCCAGGGTGGTCCAGGTGTTGAGCACCTCGCCGGCCGCCACGGGGAGCACCACTGTCCTCATCAGCGGGGCCCCATCATCGTTCGTCAATGGTCCGTGGTCGTCGATCACTCGGCAGGCGACGAAGATGGCCGTGGAGTGGTCGATGCCGCTCAGGAAATTCCACTGGCCGCTGACGATGTAGCCGCCCTCGGTAAGCTTCGCCGTGCCCCCGGCCCGGGCTGAACCGGAGCCGAGCACTTCGGGAGGGTCGCCGAAAATCTCCTTGGCCGCCTTGGGAGACAGCCGTGCCACCGCCGACGACACAGCGGTGCCGTTGAAAACGCACCACCCGGTTGAACCGTCGGCTTGGGCTATTTGCTCCACCACGTGGAAGGCGGTGATGGGGTCCGTTTCCGGGCCTCCCAATTCCTTTGGAACGTAGAGGCCAAAGAGCTGCTCTTTGGCCATGACCGCCGCCAGTTCCCGGGGAAGCTGACGCTCGGAATCGATGCGGTCCAGGTTTGCCAGAATCATCGGGACCACGCTCTTCGCAGCGTCAACTAGACTTTCGGCCATGTATCAACTCCGTGGATGAATTTCTGCCCCCGATATTATAACGGAGTAGCCCGAAGGCTTGAGAGAATCACATCTTAATGCTACGATTCATCATAATAGTCGAAGCCCTTAATTGAAGGAGGACTATCCATGGCATACGACGACCATGACATTGGCTTGATGGCCCATCTGATGAGACGCGCCGGATTCAACGCGCAGTACGATGAGCTGGAGGCCCGGGCAGCCAAAGGGTACAACGCCACCGTCGAAGAACTGTTGCACCCCGAGGAGCACTCCCACGGCATGGACCTTGACCTGGCGGAGCGCTACTTCGTCGAATGGAGCCACTTCACCAGGGGAGTCCCGGAATACATCGCCTTCCGGATGATCAACTCCAAGAACCAGTTGGAAGAGAAAATGGTCCTCTTCTGGCATGGGATTATGTGCACCGCCGATAGCAAAGTGCAGAGCTACCCGACCTCCTATCTCGAAATCGAGATGTTCCGCAACTCCGGCATGGGTAGCTTCCGCGACTTGCTGCTCCAGGTCTCCCGCAACCCGGCCATGGTTTTCTACTTGGACAACTGCTTGAGCCACAAGGGAGCGATCAACGAGAACTACGGCCGGGAGCTTCTGGAGTTGTTTTCTTTGGGTGTGGGCATGAACGGGCAGTTCAACTACTCCGAGGACGACGTCAAAGAAGCCTCGCGGGCCTTCACTGGCTGGACGCTGGCCAACAACGTGCCCGGTCAGCCCTACGGCCGCTACGCTGCCCGCTTCGCCTACAACCCCGAAGACCACGACGAGGGCGACAAGACTTTCCTCGGCGAGACGGGCAACTTCAACGGCGACGACATCGTCGAGATCATCTGCAAGCAGCCGGCGGCGGCCCGCTTCGTCTCGCGCCACCTGTACAGCTTCTTCGTGGCCGACGAGGCCCAGGTGCCAGCTTGGATGGACATCCCGCCGCAAGACCCAGACACCATTAAGATGTTGGAAGACGAGTATTACCGCTCCGGCTACAACATCCGCTCGATGCTCCGGGTGCTGTTCCATTCCGACGCCTTCAAGAACGCCCGCTTCCGCCGGGTGAAGAGCCCGATCGAGACGGTCGTGGGTACCCTGCGAATGGTCGGCGACTGGACCGAGCCCAAGCCCGGCTTCGAGTTCATCTTCGACGAAATGAAATACATGGGCCAAGAGTTGCTAAATCCTCCCTCGGTGGAGGGTTGGCACACCGGCCGGGAGTGGATCGACGGCGGGACGTTGGTGCACCGCATCAACTTCACCTCCGACTTCATCAGCGACACCAACCAGCCCGGCGTCCGCGAGATCATCAACAAGCTGTCGACCTTGGGCGAGGTCGTCTCCGGCGAGACCCTGGTGGACAACACGCTGCGGCTACTTGGACACTACGAGCTTCCCGAAGACACCCGCCAAGCGATGAGCGCCCACCTCGAAAAGAGCGGCGAGATCCGCACTGGCATCCCGGAGTTCGACCAAAAGGTCAGCGAACTTCTGCAACTGATCGTTGCAACAAAGGAGTATCTCTACGCCTAGCTTTGCTTTAACGGTCCAGGCGAAACGGCGATAATCCAGCATGACAACAACCGGCGAGGAGAAGAGAACGTGACGTCCAATAAGAAAGACCCGGTCTTGGTGGTCCTGCAGATGTCGGGGGCCTACGACGCTCTCAACACCATAATCCCCTACAGCGACCCGCACTACATGGGCTACCGCGAGGAATTGGGGCTGACCGCGGACCAGGCGCTGCCAATTGACGACAAGGTCGCTTTCCACCCGGCCATGGCCCCGATCAAGAACATGTACGACGACGGCAAGGTGGCGGTGATCCAAGGAATCGGCTATCCCAACCCGATCCGCTCCCACTTCCGCTCCATGGACATCTGGCACACCGCCGAGCCAGCCAAGATGGGCACCGAGGGCTGGTTGGGCAAGGCCATCCGCGACATTGACCCCAATAGCGAGAACGTTCTGACCGCCGTCAGCTTCGGCCGTGGGCTGCCCCGGGCCTTGGCGTTGTCCGGCGTTTCGGTTGCTTCGGTCGGCGACCTCGAGAGCTACGGTGTGCTGACCGGGATCGACGGTGAAGACCAGCGGATGGAAGCCCTGGACATCTTCGCCCGGATGTATTCGCCCCTTATTGGCACCGGTCCGGCCAACGACTACGTTTCGCAGACCGGTCTGGACGCTCTGAAGGGCGCCGACATCCTGACCACCGCCCCCGAGATCTACTCTTCCTCCATTGAGTACGGCGGCAGCCAATTCTCGCAATGGGTCAAGGCCATCGCTCAGGTGCACTGCGCCGACTTCGGCACCCGAGTGCTCTACACCGGACTAAACCCCGGCGCATTCGACACCCATGCCAACCAGAACACTGCCTTCCCGAAGCTGTGGTCCGAGGTTTCCAACGCGGTCAGCGACCTTTACCATGACCTGAAGGAGCACGACAATAACCAGGAAGTCGTGATACTTATGTTCACCGAGTTCGGCCGACGGGTCCAGGAAAACGGCTCCGGTACCGACCACGGCTCGGGTAGCGTGGCCTTCGTCATGGGCGACGCGGTCAAGGGCGGCCTCTACGGCGAGTACCCGTCGCTGGAACCCAGCAAGCTGGACGAGGGCGACCTCAGGTGGAACAACGACTTCCGCAGCACCTACGCCACCATCCTCGACAAGTGGCTAGGGCTGGACGACCAAGCGATCCTGGGCGGGAAGTACGAGCAGTTCGACTTCATCAAGTAGGCGGTCCACCAACCTGGTATCCAATTGTCACCCTGAGCGGAGCGAGGGCCTCTTCGAAGGTCCTTTACTCCGTTCAGAAGGGCACTAGACACAAGGACGTGAGGAGCGATGGTCACTCAAGTTGCGCCAGTAACCTTTCAATATAGCCATACCATTGGGCGACAGGAGGTCCGGAGCGGCAATGGCTTCTTCCAGCCGGTGGCCATAACCCACGACCCCGAAGGCCTGCTTTACGTGCTCAGCCGCGGCACCGAAACCCCGGCCTTCTTCCCCTGCAAGCGGGTCACCGTACTGAACCTGGACGAAGAGTTGATCACCGAATTCGGCCAGAAGGTCCCTCCGGAAGAGGCCGATGCCTCCACCCCCAACGGCTCCTTCATGTGGCCGACATCGGTCGCCATCGACAGCGAGGGCGCGGTCTATGTCGCCGACGAGTGGCTGAACCGCATCTCGATCTACAAAAACGGCGCGTGGTCCGGGATGTGGGGCACACTAGGTAGCGGCGACGGCGAGATCAACCGTCCCTCGGGCTTGGCCTTCGACAAGGACGACAACCTGTTCTTGGTCGACAGCGTCAATGCCCGAGTTCAGGTCTTTACCAAGGACGGCAAGTTCATTCGCAAGTGGGGCTCCAAGGGCGACGGCGAAGGCCAGTTCAACGTGCCGTGGGGTATCGACATCGATGACAACGGCGACGTTTACGTGGCCGACTGGCGGAACGACCGCATCCAAAAGTTCGCTCCCGACGGAACCTTCCTGATGACGTTCGGCTCGACCGGCGACGGCGAGGGTGAGTTCAGCCGCCCCACCGGCGTCGCGGTGGACAAGGACGGCATCATCTACGTCACCGACTATAAGAACGACCGGTTGCAGGTCTTTACCCCCGAGGGTGATTACATCACTCAGTTGACCGGTGAGGGCGGGCTGTCGAAATGGGCGGCCGAACGGGTCAACTACGACCCGGTCATCGCCCGTGGCCGCCAAAAGGCGCTCAACCTGGATGAGCGGGAACGTCCCTTCCAAGGCCCCATCGCCGTGGACGTCGACGACGATGGCCATGTGTTCGTGGTGGAGACGGCCCGCCATCGCCTCCAGGTGTTCATCAAGCAGAGCCCCCTCTTCTCCGGCGACCCGCTGTAACCAGCGGGAAGCCCTCGCCAAGGAACAAAAAGAGCCCCGGCCAACCGGGGCTCTTCTTGTTGTAGGAGCAGGCTGAAACCCGGACGGAAACCCCTTGTTTTGAAGAGTGAATCCGGCATCAGGAGCGGCGGGTCACGGCTGTCCCGCGAGCCCACCCGAACCGGGCAGGGCCCGGTTACGGCACGGTTCGGGGTTCCCGCCCCGGTATTGGCGCCTATTCCCGCCTTGGCCGCGATCAGGGTCAGGTTCGCCACCGTGGACGCCAGGTATAGCTGGAACCGGGTCTTGATGCGACCGAAGTAGCGGGACTGACGGACCCCCAACTGGACCATCCGGGCCAGCCGGTGCTCCACCACGACCCGTCGCCGTCGATACTCGGCAAAGGCTTCGCTCTGCTGGAGGGCGCGTGCCTCCTGCAAAAGGGCTTCTTGGGGGTGTAGGCACCGTCCGGCCGATGCCCGGTCCCGCCGCGACACATTGGGCCCGCAGCGGGCACGCTCCACACACCGCCCCGCCGAACTGGAAACAGCTTGTGATTTCGGCCCGTCAAGTCGGTCCGCCGCTCCGCCTTGCGCATCTTGCCGGTAACCTGCCCAGCCGGACAGGTGCAGGTCCCAGCCTCCAGGTCAATCCTGAAGTCCTCCTTGGGGAAGTGGGACCTGTTGGGACGTCCGGGCACCTTGGCAATCAGTCCGGCGTCGGCGAAAGCCTGACGGGTGCCTCCATCTCCGTACGCCGTGTCGCCCATGGCCTCCGCCACCGGCACACCGGTGCTGGCCTCGCTCTGCTCCACCAGTTCCAGCGCGCCGGCGCTGTCCCAAGCGTTGCCGGCCAGAACGTCCACGGCGGTGATCAGTTGGGAATCGGTGTCCACCACCACCGCCGCCTTGTGCCCGTCGAACCGCTTGCTGCTGCTCTTGTGGCCGTGGCGCATCTCCGGGTCGTGGACCGACAATATCCGGTCCTTGCTCACCCCTGTCTTTAGGCCAACTTCCCCACCGGACCGTTCCACGTCCTGGAGCAGCAACTGCCCCAGCAGCTCCGCCGCGTTCACGAAACGCTCTCCTCAGGCAATTCCCGCCGCGCCTGCCGCGCCAGTCCCAACAGCCGGTCCGCGTCAGCCACGATCGATGCCAGCAGGGACGCCCGCGCCCGCTGGTCCGCCCAGTCGATGGCCGCCTCACCCTTCACGCTGGAGCCGGTGTACCGCCCATAGTCGTGGAATTCAGCCCACTCTTTGACGGAGGACTTCTCCACGGCTGCCAGCGCCCGCAACAGCTTGACGATCCCGTCCGCCACCAGGTTGCAGGTATCCTTGACTGCGCCCCGGCCCAGGATGTACGTCGTGTCCAATGCCACCCTCATGCCACGTCTTTTCAGGTAGCCGGACTTCCGGGCCAGCCGCAGGCTGGATTCGAATACCTGGCGCACCTTGTCGTGGAGGACCAACTGCGCGCGGAATACCTGTAGCGTGCTCTTGGCGAAGGGCCGGTCTTCAACCTCAATCCCCAAGGCCACTTTCCAACGGATGTCGAAGTCGGCCCTGGCCTTGGCTTCGGCGTCGCTCACCTTGTCGTAGCACTGGAGCAGAAGCGCCGTCGCCAGCTGGCTGGGCGGCACGCTCTCGCGCCCGTTGTCGGGACAGTAGAACTCGGCAAAGTCAGCATCCCGGAACAACTGCCCACGCAGCGAGGCCAGCACACCGTAGAAGGTGTCCCGCCCCACATGGTCGAGGTACAACCGGTCGGCTTCCCAGAGGCCCCTTTGATCAGACCGCTCTCCCAGCATCCCCACCCCTTACCTTCCCGTATCATCCCAAGTATAGCCGCTCCGGCTGCCGCCACTTTCCGGCCGGGTCTCTAGCACCGTTAAGGGTCCATGCCCTCCACGGTGCTCCAGATCTTTTGTTGGAGGGCTTGGAAAACTTCACGTACGCTCCGGCGGGCGTCGATGGTCTCGAAGCCGTATTGGCGAGACAGTTCCCTAAACTCTTCAAGCAGCGCTCCCTGATAACGGACGAAGCTGGCGTGCCGGTCGGGCTCTCGCAGGAAGTCTTCTCCTGACTCCCAGTGGTCCAACTCCCGGCTGGAGAAGACCCTGGGCAGAAGATGGTCGACGTCGATGTCGAGGTACAGAATCCTGTCGGGGACCATGGCGAACTCCATCACATCGTCGAGCCAGCGGGCCGGGACTCCACGAACGCGAGCCCGGGCGATGATCGAATAGATGTAGCGGTCAGCGAGCACGATCATGCCGGCCTTGAGCGCCGGGATCATGGTCTTCTCCATCCGGTCCCAGAAATCGGTGGCGTAAAAGAGGTTCAGCGTAAGGTGGTCCAGGGTGTTCCCGCGCAGGGCCCGGTCGATGCCGTCGGCGCTCAGTTCCGATCGCCTCAGCCCCGTGTCCAAGGCGGCGTACCCCTCGGTTTCCAGCCATTCCTTGAGTAGCGCAATCTGGGTCGAACGCCCCACCCCGTCGGTGCCCTCAATCACGATGAGCCGACCGGGCATAGGGTTTTCGCCAAAGGTAAGGGGAGTATGGCCATAGAACCTTGGCATGTTCATCAGAATGGCCTCCTGATTTCGACCGGCTGGCGGACGGGCTGCGGGTGTGCCGGTGTTAGCCGTCGGCTGCGGTGACGTACGGCCGACTGGCGCCCGGCCGCGGGAGATACCGGCCAGTGAGCCCCGCGCTATTGAGGGCCTCGGGAACGCTGTTACCGTGGAGCTTCATGACTCCGGAAAGCAGGGGCTCCACGTAATGCCGCACCAGTTGCTGCTGGGCCGGTATCGGCTGAGTAGCGTCGATGGTCACCAGACCGAACTCTTCGGTTAGGCTGTCGTACTCCTCAAGGAGCCGGCCCTGGAATTTGCGGAACGAGGCTTCGCGGCTTCCGGCGAACCCCATATCCTGACCGGACTCGTAATACCCCAGCTCTTCCCGGCCGGAGACGATCCGGCGGATCGATTCTTCCAAGGGGACCTTGAAGTACAACGCCAATGACGGTCTCACCGCGAAGGAATACACGCGCCTCAGCCAGTCCGGATTGACCCCCCGCGCCGCGTCTCGGGCGAAGGCAGTGAACACGTACCGGTCGGCCAAGACGATGGTACCGGACTTGATGGCCGGGAGAATCTGGGTGTAGACCCGGTTGGCGAAATCGGCGGCGTGGATCAGGCTGAAGGACATCGGTGTGAGCATCCGCTGGTCCTTACCCCGCTTGGTAGTGCGGCGAACGATGGGCGAGGAATTCCATTCGGTGAAAACGGTGACGTATCCAAGGCTGTTGAGCCATTTGCTCAAGAGGTCGATCTGGGTGCTCTTGCCCGAACCGTCAATGCCTTCGACGATGATCAACCGTCCCGGATACTCCCCGTCGGAGGGATGGGAGCCGAATCGTTCGCCCATTGGGAAGTTGGTTGTCGAATCGCGATTGTTCATACTTCTCCTCGGCGAATCTGGATGGTTTGACCGAATTCCCGTTGCCACCGTCCGAAGAGTCCCGAGCCCGACGCCTTGGACCATGCGGGGGTGGTAACGGTCACCATATCGCCGTCCAACACGATAACCACTGAGTCCGGAGAGCAGTCCGGGGGTAATCGCCGGTCGAGCTCATCGGCCACCAAGAGGACCGCGGCCGCCTGCCCCATGCGCCGCTTGTCGCCGCCAGTGAGCAGCGGTGTTTTACGGTACCGTTTGGGAAGCCGTCCGCGCTCGGCCACCAACAGGATGGCGGCCACCTGGGCTGATTCCCGGTGGCTGAACCCGGGCAGGTCGGTCCGTGCTACCACCGCAGCCGTCCGTTCCAAGCGATTGTAGAAGTCCACGGCGTTGCCGATGTCCAACAGCAAAGCGGCGCACTGTAGTGACGAGGTTAACCTGCTGCTCCGTCCATGCCAAGCCAGAGTGGCGATGCGGCGGGCCAGGTTGGCGCGGCGTGGGCCACGCTGGGAAAAGCGAGGAGCAAAGCGGTGCATCAAGTCGGCCAAGCCACCCGTCTGCACTTCCGGACGAGGCCGCAGCGAGATCTCTCCACCATCGGGCAGCGGTTGAGGGTGGCGGGCCAAGCCTTCTCGGAGTCCTTGTCCGGAGACCATCAAGCTGTGCGCCCCGGTGTGTTCCAACAGGGCCTGGGCGACCACCGCCCCGCCTACAATCGAGTGGGCCCTGCCGGGGTTCATGCCTGGAATCATCAAACGCTCTTCCAGGCTCGCGTCAGCCAAATCGCTGGCCAACTTTGATAAGTCCTCGGCGTTGATGCAATATCCATGCATCTTGAGGATGGGATAAACGGTGCGACGGCGGTCCAATTTGGAGAGAAGGCGCATCGACCCTCCCGACCCAACCAATATTCCGTCCGGACCAAGGTCGGGAATCTCCGCCGCAGCCAAGCATTCCTTGACGAATCGGAAGCTCGCCGACAGGTCTTCGGCGGTTGGCTTGCCAGTAAGTTGGTAGAGATTGGCAACCCTCAAACTTCCCAAGGGAAGCGTGTGGATCGAGTCAAGCGAACGCTGGGAAAAACCAACGACCTCCAGACTACCTCCGCCAAGGTCGGCCATTAGCCCGCTGCTCACCGGCAACCCGTGCACGGCGCCAACGAAGCAATACGCAGCCTCTTGGCGCCCGCTGATCACCCGGAATGCTAGGCCGTGGTTCCGGCTTACCGATTCGGTGATTTCAGCGGCATTCCTAGACTCCCTAAGGGCGGCGGTCCCCACGGCGTTGATGGTAGTTACCCCGTAGCCGACGCAGACTTGAACGAAATCGTCGATGGCGTCCAGGGCCTTGGTCACGCTCTCAGGCTCCAACTGCCCATCGGAGTCGACGTGGCTCATCAGGTCCAAATTCACTCGTTGCTGGGCGATTATCTCGACGCCGCCGCCGGACGTTACTTGCATCACGACTGCCCGGGCCGACCCGGACCCGACGTCGATCACGGCGGTCGGCGGTCTCCCCGGCGGCTTCGGCCCAACAGAAGGCCCCCATTCCTCGGCACCCTGAGTTAGCTGGACTCCAAGGTCCCACGGGGTGCTGGTCTCGTTAAATTCTGGGTGCATAGGCGCGGGGTTTAGCCTCGACAGGTGACTGTTCTCGTGAAATCCAACCCAATTATCCGAAGACAAGGAGGAGAGGCGGCCTCGTGGACGATGATATTACATTGCCGGAAACCACTGCAACGGCCTCACCGAATTGGCTTGGACCAAGGTGGCAGCCAGGCATCATCCCGCGATGACATGGCGGTGGAACGATTCGCCCCGCAATCGCAGTGGTCAGCGGCGGAATAAGCGCGCGGCCGCCGTGCCCAACCCCCCAGTCTGGGTACGCTGGGCTTGCGCGCCTCCTGGAAGGCTTTCGAAGGTGAATCCCCGAACGGTCTCCGGATGAGCATAGAGGTTGAGGGACTGACCTTGAGGACCGCGATAGGCATCTCGCACCCGCCGGTCCTCCACCTTCACAAACCCAGCCTCCCGCAGGAGACCTTCGATTTGGCGCGGCGAGAAGGTGTCCCGGTCCTGGTCAATCAGGCGGTTAAGATGGCGACGGAAGTTCTCCACCGCAAGGTAGCCGTGGGTGATGGAAGCCATATTTACAGCGAATTCTCCGTATTGCTCCGCGGACCCCCGAGCGGCACGATAGCGTCTCTTCTGGGACGCCTGATACCCCAACCCGACGACCAAAACCAGCGGAGTTCCTATCGCCAACAAGGGCCACCAAGCAGACCATCGCGTCGGCCAAGGGTCACTGGCATCGGACCACCCGTCGCCGTCGGTGTCGGAGTTGGTGGGGTCGGTGAAAACCATGCCACCGCCTATGGGGGCGCTTCTGTGATACCCGCCGACCTCCTCGCCGTCGGATATGCTGTCACCGTCGGTATCGGGGTTTCGGGGGTCTGCGCCCTTGGCGCGTTCCTGCCCGTCAAGCAAACCATCGCCATCGGTGTCAGCCATGGTCGGGTTGCTTATCCCGGTGGACTCGTCGAGGTCGGAAAGACCGTCATTGTCGGTATCGGCGTTGGTGGGGTCGGTGTACAGAGTCTCGCCGTCTATAACCAAGCCCAAGACCTCGGTCCGGTCGTCGAGCCCGTCGCCGTCGCTGTCGGCGAGGGTGGGATTGGTGTTCACGGATAACTGCTGGTCATTCACCCAAATCACATAGCCCTTGAGTTCGTCGGCGTCGAGCAGTTGGTCACCGTCGGAATCTGCGCTCAGAGGATTGGTGATAACCGTGATGGTCTCGCCAACTATCGTCACCAGAATACCGGAAACCTCATCGGCGTCTCGGATGGAGTCTCCGTCAGTGTCGGCGTTCAACGGATCGGTGCCCCGCTGTTGCTCGTCGAGGTCGGAAAGACCGTCTTCGTCAGTATCCGTTCTACCGGGATGGGTTGGAGACGGCCGGCTCGGTTCGCCAGGAACCGTCCGGTGCATCTCGTCTCCGTCGTCGATACCATCGCCGTCGGTGTCGGCATTACAGGGATCGGTGGCCACTGGCCCGAACCCGGGCACGCTCAATTTTCCGAGGTGCTCGTCGCCGTCGATCAAGCCATCGCCATCGGAATCGGGGTTGTTGGGGTCGGTACAGACCTGGACCTCCAGCCGGTCGTTCAGCCCGTCTTCGTCGGAGTCGGCGCGGCCGCAGTTGGTCTCTTGTTCGTATTCGGCCAAGTCTCCCACCAAGTCGCCGTCGGTATCCGCAAGCTGTGGGTTGCAACCGTAGGACGCTTCCAGATTGTCCACTAAACCGTCACCCTCGGTGTCCCGTCGGGTCGGGTCCGTCGACACCGGACCGTCTGACAACGGCGGAGTAAAGCCACGCCTCTCCTCCCCGTCGGAAAGGCCGTCTCCGTCGGTGTCTGGACCGTTGGGGTCGGTCTTGACCACGACAGCCCGACCGCCGACCGATATGGTAAATCCATTGAGTTCGTCCCCATCCTCCACTCCATCTTCGTCGGTGTCGCGGGACCGGGGGTCTGTTCGGTGGGTCCTCACTTCGTCCATGTCGGAGATGCCATCGTCGTCGGTGTCCGGGAGAACCGGGTTGGTCTCGGTTGAATTGATCTCCTCGCCATCGCTCAGCCCATCGCTGTCGGTATCCGACGAAGAGGGGTCTGGCCGGACGATTACCTCGGTCCCGGTCGGCGAGATGGTATAACCGCGGACCTCCTCTCCGTCGGGTAGCCCGTCCTCGTCGCTATCGGAGTCATTGGGGTCGGTGGACCAGCGGTTAATCTCGGCGCCGTCGGTGAGGCGGTCCCCATCCGAATCGGGGTTGGTTGGCTCGGTCCCATGGGTGTTTACTTCGGCGCCGTCATCGAGGCCGTCGCCGTCGCTGTCCGGTTCCGTCGGGTTGGTGGAATACCGTTGCACTTCCTCCCCGTCGGTCAGTCCATCGCCGTCCGTGTCTGGCTTGGTGGGGTCGGATGAGTGAACGTGCACCTCGGGGCCGTCCTTGAGGCCGTCCCCATCCGTGTCTGGATTCCGTGGGTCGGTCTTTTGCGTGATTTCGTCAGGGTCTCGCAAGCCGTCCCCGTCGGTATCGTCACCACCGCAATCGGTCTTTTGCTGGTATTCAGCTAGGTCTCCAACTCCATCGTCATCGGTGTCCGGGTCCATCGGGTCACAACCGTAGGACAGGTCCGGGCCGTCCAATAGTCCGTCGTCGTCGGTATCCGAGTCGGTCGGATTGGTTGGCCCCTCGATCTCGACTTTGTCGTTCAACCCATCGTTGTCGGTGTCCTTCTTGGTGGGGTCCGTGTGATGGATGTTGATCTCGTCCGGGTCGGACAGCCCGTCGCCATCGGTATCGACCGACAGGGGGTTGGTCCTGTGGGTCTTGACTTCGGCCCCATCCAGCAGCGTGTCGCCGTCGGTATCTTTCTTATGCGGGTCGGTTCCCCGGGCGATTTCCTGGCCGTCGATCAGGTCGTCGCTGTCGGTGTCGGATTTTGTTGGATCGGTGCCGTGGGTCTTGACTTCTTGCCCATCGGACAGACCATCTCGGTCGGTGTCGTAAATCAGCGGGTCGGTGGGGCCGTCGATCTCCTCCTTGTCCGTAAGCCCGTCGTTGTCGGAATCACGTCGGCTTGGGTCCGTGCCGTACTGGTTCACCTCGTCGGGATCGGAGAGGCCATCGTCGTCGGTGTCGGTTTTGGTCGGGCTGGAGTTGTGGTCGTGGACCTCGGCGCCGTCCTTCAGGGTATCCCCGTCACTGTCGGGGTCGTTGGGGTCTGAATAGTAGGTTAAGACCTCGTCTCCGTCGAAAAGCCGGTCGTTGTCCGTGTCGGGTGCCAAGGGGTCGGTATTATTTTCGTATTCCGCGCCATCGCGCAGACCGTCGTTGTCGGTATCCGGGTTGGCCGGGTCGGTGGGCCCGGCGACCTCGTCGGGATCGGAGAGGCCATCGTCGTCCGAATCCTGGCTTACGGGGCTGGTACCGTAGGTGTTGACTTCGACGCCGTCGTCGAGGGTGTCGCCGTCAGTATCGGGGCTCAGCGGGTCAGACCCGTATTGGTGCACCTCCGCCCCGTCGTCTAAGGCATCGCCGTCGCTGTCCGGGTCGTGGGCCAAGGGGTCGGTATTATTCGTCCGTATTCTGCGCCATCGCGCAGACCGTCGTCATCGCTGAATCCGGGTTGGTCGGGTCGGTGGGAGACGCGGCCCCCAGTTCGACATTGTCGTTTAGTCCGTCGCCGTCGCTATCCGCATTGTTCGGGTTGGTGCGATGGGTATTTACTTCGACGCCGTCGGACAAGGTATCGTCGTCGCTGTCCGGGTTGTTCGGGTCGGTGCCCGTCGAGGTGTTCACCTCGGCTCTTGCAACGTATCGCCGTCGCTGTCCGGGTTGTTCGGGTCGGTGCCCGCGAGCACCTCCTCCTCATCGGTCAGCCCGTCGCCGTCCGTGTCCGCCGCTTGGAGAGGTGAGGCGGCGAGCAGACTGAACGACAAAAGGCACACGATCAATAGAGCGGCAAGCCGCGCCAAGAGCGCCGCTTTAGTCGGCGGCGACTTAACCAAGGAGCTAAGAGCCGTCACGGTTCCTGGTCCGACGCGGCAAATATTGCCAATAGACCGCTTCCAGAACGACCTCGGCAACTTCCTGAGCTGCTTGGTGTTGCGGCCCGGTGGTCGCCTTGGTCAACAGGCCGTTAGCCATGTCGAGCAGGCTCAACGGAGCTCGGCGGGCGACCGCATCGTTTATCTCACGCTGACAGTAGCCGATGGTCCGTTGCACCTCGTCTTGGTAACCGCGGGTCGCGTCCGGAGGCGACTCATGTTGCTCCGCCAACTCCTCTAGGGCGGCTTGTAGGAGCGGCGCGGAGCTGGCGGAAACCCCGGAGACTGCCCTTTCAATATCTTCGACCCTGAGCCCGGATGACCGAAGAGATTCCACCAAGCGCTGCATCCGCCCGCGCTGGGCATCGGTGGGGCCAGCGGGACCGACTGGGGCCGCCGGGCCGGTGCTCGGGTAGTCGCCGGTCCTCGGGGCCCTCGGTCCGCCATCCCGTCTGCTGAGAAGCAGGACCACCAGGATGCCGCCCACGGCGATGGCTAGCCCCACAACTATCGCCAACAGCCACCAGAAGCGTTCGATGAAGCCCTCCGATTCGGCCCTTGCGACCTCGGTTAGCGGCGCTTCCGTGGGCGGCGGCCAGCTGGCGCCAGCGGTGCTTGGGCTTTGACCCGGCTCAAGGGTCGGTCCGCCGGGACCGCCTTCCGTGCCCCCTGCGGCCACCGGCGGAACGCTCTTTTCGTCCGGCGCCGGAGTTCGAGTTGGAGCGGCTGCGGTTGGTTCCGGAGACGACGTGTCCTTTGGTCCGGGAGTTCCTTCAGCCGCGCCTCCGGGTCCAGACGGCGTAGCGGTCGGCGGTACCGGGGTTTCCTTGACCGCGGGGCCGAGCGGGTGGCCGGGCGGGAAATCGCAGTCTTCGATGCTGTCGGTCAGCTGCCGGCCTGCCGTTAGCCGCCGGGTGGGGTCCGTACCGCAGTACTTGAGCTCGTCGCCATCGAACAGGCCATCACCGTCGGTATCTGGCGATAGGGGGTTGGTCTTTGCCTCTATTTCCTCCAGGTCGGAAAGCCCGTCTCTATCGGTGTCCTTAAGGTTGGGGTCCGTCGAGTGCTCAGTGACTTCTTCAAAATCGGTTAGCCCATCTCCATCGGAATCGCCCGAATCCGGATTGGTCTTGTAGACCACGACTTCAGCCGCGTCGTTCAGCCCATCGTCATCGGAGTCCTCATCGCCGTCGATCGTCCCATTCCGGTCGCTGTCTTCGTGCTTCGGGTCGAGCGCATTGTCGATTTCGTAGCCGTCGGGCAGCCCGTCGCCGTCGGTGTCGGCGTTCTTGGGGTCGGTGAAGTGAACACTAATTTCGGCCGCGTCGGCCAAGCGGTCGCCATCGGTATCCTCCTGGCCGTCAGGGATACCGTCATCGTTGGAGTCGTCATCGTTGGGGCTAAATCCTACCGTGGCATCTTCGTAACCGTCGGGGAGGCCGTCGTCGTCGGTGTCGGCGTCGTTGGGGTCGGTTGCCAATGCCGGGTCCAACTCTTGGCCGTCGGACAGACCGTCGCCGTCGGTGTCCCACACCAGCGGTTTGGTGTTGTGGACTTGGACTTCGTCCCCGTCGGACAGGCCGTCGCTGTCCGTAGTCTTCGTGGGTCGGGTCGGTGCCGAACTCGTTGACCTCTATGCGGTTGGACAGACCGTCGACGTCGGGGTCCTCATCCCCATCCTCCACCCGGTTATCGTCGGTATCTTTGCTCTGCGGGTTGGTGCCAAGCACGTCCAACTCGACGCCATCCGACAGCCCGTCGTCATCGGTGTCGGCATCAGTAGGGTCGGTGCGGACTAGCTGGAGTGTGTCTCCCAATGATATGAAAACGCCGGCGACTTCTTTACCATCTTTTAGACCGTCTCCGTCGGTATCGGGGTTTGTTGGGTCGGGCGTCACCCGGACGCGAGAGGCCCCGATTTGAACGAATACGCCATTAATCTCTTCCCGGTCGTCCAGCCCGTCATCGTCGGTGTCCGCTTTGGTGGGGTCAGTTCCCAGCTCCCGCTCTTCGGCGTCCGTAAGCCCGTCGTTGTCCGTGTCCTGCGGAACTTGTTGCTGGGGGGGCGGGGTCGGCTCGGCCGGACCAGCGGCCATCAAGGTCAAGGCCAGCAACGACAACAGGCCAGCCAGAGCAAGAATCCGAAAGATGCCAATGGCGCAATTCACTGGGCCAACTCCGAAGACGGTTTTCGGTGGGTTTGGCTGCCGTTTAGTCACGCTAGCTGGCCTGAGGACCCAGAATCAGCTCCAGCCCCGGCCCGACGACCGAGTCCTCGGGGATGAGGCGCAGGGCTTCCGCCAGCGTCTCATCCCCCTGTGGCCCCCAGCTATCGTCCTCAAGGGCCGTACGGATCGCCAGTTCTATATCAGGGATACGGGAGCCGCTCAGGAGCACCGTCAACCGGACGTCGGTCATTTCGGGAAACACGGCCATGAAGAACCGGGCGTCGCTTTGGCTACCGGCTCCGACACTCGACAGGCACGCGTCCTCGAACGCCCTCTGGAATTCCTGGTTATTCTGCTGGTTTAACTGCTCGATCTGGTGCTTCGGGCCGGACAACAGCGCCAGCGCTCTCCGCGCTGTGCCTGGTTCACAGTCGATGGTCGTGCGCTCGAGGGCTACCTCCAGCATGTCTATCAGCCTGGGTAGATTGGTCGCCGGGTCGGCCTCGACCAGATGGGGCGTCATATCCTTGATGCGCTGCGGGGCGTTGGGCAACGGGAAAACCGAAAATCCCGCAACTATAACTCCTCTTTGCATGGTCTGTTGTACGTTGGACGGGTCCAGTTGGCTGATGTACAAGTATTCGGATTGCGTCGACAGGAATACCGGCATCAGAACGTCTTGTAAGTAGCGGTTAATCCCGCTGACAAACTCGGCGCCAGCCCCATGGCCCTGTTGCTCCAGTCTCAGATTATCGGCTAGGATGATACCGTCGATAGCGTCCGACTTAGCCAGGAAATAGAGGGAAGACAAAAGATTATTCAGAAGCCGCGGATTGCTTCGCCGAGCGTCGTCCTCCGTCCTTGGCGCTTCTCGCGGCACGATACAGACGCTGAAAGTGGCGGTCGGCTGCGAGTCCAATTTCTCTCGCACCCATTGGGCCGCGACCGGCGCCGAACCTGACCCGGTACCGCCGAACAGACCGCTGAAGGTCAACAAATACCCGTTGTTGGTCCTGGCCAGTATCCGCTCGGCCTCCAGGTTCCGGCGGTATGCCTCGGAGGCGTTTGAGTCTTCCAGCAGGTTGTGGATCGCTGCGGCCCGTCCAATGAGGGTGTAGCCCCCGGATCCCCCGGTCCTGATTACTCCCCGCTGGAAAGGAAAATCCGCGTATCCCAGCACCCTTGGAACGTCGTCCGCGGGATGGGCGGTAAGGTTGAACTGCACCCCGGAGTCCCTCCAACCGACGTGGGCGGCCAAGTTGTCGGTGATAGTCGCTTGGGTATCCACGGCGATCGCCCTAACCGGAAATAGCTTTGGGTGGTAGGCTGGGACGTAGTCCGGTTTGAGCCGAAAGACGCCAGCAAGTTTGCCGCCAGCTTCGCCGCACCCCAACAGAACAATCGAGCTGGTTTCATTGTCGTGAATTTCTTCGTTAAAATACGCCAATAGCGTATCCGACATGCTGATGGGACTTTGCTGGTCGCCCTCTGTTGGTTCGGCCATCATCCAACCTCGTTGCCACTCCCTCGGCAAGAACAGAATGGGGAGTGGATATTTCGAACCGATCGGTTTGACGTAATAATATTTAACACGATAATATAAGTCAACCTCTATCTAGACTCTGGATGGAGAAAAGCCGATGGACTTCATTAGGGAGATGGACCCACTGGTATCGGCGGGCCTAATTTCCGTCGTTCTGATTGTCCTCTCCTTCCCGCTGGCTTTGGTGTTGCAGTTTGTTGCCGAGAGGTTCGAGCGAGAGGCCGACCTGGCCCACCAAATGCCGACTTGGGCCCGGTTGCTCTGGCCCTTGCTGTTGGCGGCCATCGCTCTCGTTCTAGTCGCTTATCTACGCCCGGTCTGGCTCGAGGCTTTGACGGCCCAGAAGGCTAGCCTGTTTTGGGTGGTGCTAGGCGTGGGCCTGTGGTTCTCGGCGGTGCTGGGCCGCAGGGCGTCCTATTGGTGGGAGACTTGGCGGCCGGGAGTACCGGCGTTCACCGCCCTCTTAGGCATCGTAGCGGTGGCGGCGGTGGTGACCGAACTCTCCTTCGACCCGAGTCTCCTTCCCATAGATGAGCCTGAGTCCCAAGTCAACCGTGAGGGAGTGTGGGTTGACGTCAAGCCCTGGGGTGGAGGCATCAAGGTGGGGGAGAGCGTTCTGATCGCGGTGTCTGTTACCAATAATTCAGGGGGCGCGATTTCCGAGTTATCGATGGAACCCGACGAAGACTCCGATCCGTTCATCGGAGGCTCCAAGAAGCGGGCCTTCGGCAATCTGCCGAACACCGGGAGTTGGGGCCCGGAACTGTTTCCAGTCCGCCTGCCCGCGCCCGGGGTGCAGACGGTGGCATTCAAGCTGGGCTACCGGGACGATGACTCCCAGGACCGAAAGGAGCAGACCGGACGCTGGGAAGGGAAGGTGGTGGGCCCGGAGCTGGAGGTCTCCCGGTATATCTTCAGCGGTCAAGACATTGTCAAAGACCAAGAAATCGACGTCCGGCTACTGGTCAAAAACATCGGACAAGCGCCAGCCTACGGTCTCCATCTAGAGCCGAACTTGTTGGGCTTTTTCGACACTCCGGGGGGATTGCTTTGGCCGGACATCCTGGAGCCGGGAGAGGAATTTCCTGCCTCCTACAAAGCCATCGCCACTGCGGCGGGCGACGGGCCGCTGGCCAGCCCGATCGCCTCCTTCCGGGATGGCGCCGGCAACCTATACGACAACTCCCGGTCCCCGGAATCGACCCCCCTTAGGGTCCTAAACTACTTTTGCGCCAATCCCAGCGACTGCGTCGAGGGCCACCGCATAACCGTTCTTCAGCCTCCGATCGGGTCGACGCCTCGGCCTCCAATCGTTGCTCCGCCAGTGCTGGAAATAGCCCACTCCTCCAAGCATGCTCAGTTCGCCCCAGGCGCCGCGGCGTCGCATAATTTGGTGCTTTCGCACGACGGCGATGGGCTGCTGCAGGTCTTGGTCAGCGTGGTGGATGAGGACGGGCTAACGCTCAAATGGCCCGATGTGCCCATCTCGTTGCCGGCCGCCGGGTCGGAAGTCTCTGGCAACGTGAAGATACCGTCAACCGCCCGGTTGGGAGTCTACCAACCAACAGTGAACGTCCAATTGTTGGATGAAAGCGGGCGGCCGCTAGGTGTGCCTCGCAACGTGCAGCTCTCTTTCGAAGTTACATTGGTCAAGATCGACCGCAGGGCCACGGTTATCGAGATGGACGTCGGCCAAGAAGTGACGGTCGAAACGAGCTTGGCCAACGACAGCCAACAACCGCTAAGAGTCCGGTTCACCGAGCGTTTAAGCTCGGAGAGCGGGATGAGCGTAACGGGGGAGACCGCATCGCCCCCTGGAGCGGGGAGCAGCGGCAGCTTCTTCTTCGCCACGTTCGAACTGGGACCGGGCAAGGTGGAGAAGCGGACGTTCACCCTGCAAGCTAACGAAGCAGGCACGCACTCGCTAAATGGGGCGGTCCACTACGAGCTGGCCGACGGCAGGGTGGGTTCGGCTAGCCGGAGTACCCGGTTCATCGTGGTCAACGAGTAGGATGGCGGCCACTGAGCGGTGGTCCGTCCGGCCACCGACCCGGGGCGGAAGCCACCCGGCCTAGCCTAGCAGTCTCCCATTAGCTCGCTGAGGGCCCGGATGACCTGGGCGCTGGAGAGGCCAGTCATGCTGGCGATGGCGGTGGGACTGGTCTTTTCAGGAGGCTCGCCGGGGTGTTCCCGCATCCAGGCGATTTGGGCCTGTTGCACGATCTCCCGCACCGACGAAAAATAAGTCTCGCGCCCGATGGTGAGCTTGCCCAGTTCTCCTTTGTTGACGAGAGAGTTGAGGACAGCCGACGCCCCGCTGCGGTGGTGCAGCGACCTGGGATAGGCCGGGGCGGACTGAACGATGTCGTCCGCAGTGAGCAGCGAGCCGCTCTCCAGGACGATCTCCTTGACGATTCGCTCCGCATCGGTTACCGGCTCGGGCGCCCGAAGGGACAACCTCCCTTCCCGGACGGCCAACCGATTGGCCTCGCTCTCCGCCTCCCTGAGCTTGACCAAGACCAAGAGCCGGACTTCTTCGTCAGCCTCCGCGAGAAGACGCAAAAGCGTACCAGTGATTTCCGTCCCGCGCTCTGGGTCCCTACCAAGGGCTTCTTGCAACCTTTCGATGTCATTCATGGAAGTCAACGGTGAAATTGGCCCCATTGGGGGTGAAGAAAGCCAACTCATGTTCTCTGATTACGCTGGCCCACCGAAGACAGTTAGGCTCCCTTTCCTTTACGGTCGGACGTTCCCGCCGGCGGATGCTCTCTCCGCTAATGGCGTGGACTCCGAAGAGGACGCGGGCTTCCGGGAACTTCTCACTCAGCACCTTACCAGCGGCCTCGAAGAACCGTTCGTCGTTGGTACTGGGCCGAGGGATGTTCCCGGGAGCCGGGTGGGTATGGTTGACGACGATCAGCTTTGGGGGAGAGGTCCCCTCCCGTTCCTGGGTGATTAGCTCAATGATACCGGAGACCACCGGCGTGACCGTGTCAGGACGGGCATCCTCCACCACCTGTTGGGAAGCGAAGTGGTGAAAGGTGTCTGGGGAGTTGGGATCCGAACCCGACAGGGCGTAAACGATCTCGAAATCGGGCTGATTGACACGGAAGGACGACTCGGCACGGAGCTCGATCAGGTTACAGATCTTAGAATTCAGGGCCAGTGCGTTGGTCTGGACCGTGCGGAGGTCTTCCTTGACTTCAGCGGGGGGAGAGGACTCGGCGGTCTCCCCCCCTCGACGCCTAGATCCGGGCTCCCTACGCCGCCGCAGGTCGATGATTACATCGTCATCGTCGTTATTTTCAACGACAGTTATTCTTCTAGGCATGGTTATTATAGTTTACCATAAGGCACCCTGATTTCGGGTAGCCTTCGGGCAACCTCCGATGATAACGGTTAGTCTTGGATGATGGTGGTACGCCCACCGCCGCCCCGGCGGCCCAGCGCCACGATGGCCACGATCACTACCAGCACTACCAATACGACCAGAACGACCAACCAGATTGGAAAATCGGACCCCGATTCCGGTTCCGGCGCCCGAGTTGGCGCCGGGGCGGCGGTCGGCTCGGGAGCAAGGGTTGGCGCCAGAGTGGCGACCGGCTCGTCGGCTGCTTCCGAATCGGCGTTGGGAGACTCGACGATCAGCTTCTGCTGCAGGGTGATCGGTTGGAACAGGTCCTTATTGCCCCTGGGCCAGTACCGTCCGCTGAAGGTGATGAAGTACTCGCCGACCTTTTGCCCCTTGAAGTCCATCGACAATGTGCGCTCTGATCCTTCCGGGGCTTCGACGAACGCGTTTAGGGTCCCTGCAGTCCCACTTATGCCCCCATCCTTGGCCGACACGATAATATTCTGCGGGACTGTGATCCGGAGGTCGGCTTCCACGGTGCAGTCGTTGACCGGAGGGTTCCGGAAACTGAGTTCAACGTGCCCATCTTGGTCGGACTTGATGGTATCGACGATGTTCTGCAGGCGGACCTGCATGCCTTCACGCAGGGTGCACTCTTCCTCGTTGGCCGAGGCGGCGTCCAAAGCGGTAACAACGAACCGGGCTTCCGCGTCGCCCACCTTGACCGAGTGGATGCCCGGCTCCAGTGAAGGTACGCCAAATTCCTCAGCCAACCGGCCGCCAGCCGGGACATTGACGGTGCGGGTCTCGAATACCTGGCCATCTATCTCCAAAGATATTGCCACAGAGGAGGGAGAATCTCCCGGGTTCATTACGTCTACTGTGATGCTGCCTTGGCTACCTTCCTCCATCTGTTGAGGCTCAACCCGCAGACCCTCGATTAGGGTTTCAACAGCGGCGGGTGGCTGTTCCGCTTCGGGAGTCGCTTCCTGTGCCAGTCCCACGGCGGGGAAGGCCACCAACAGGACCAGGGCAATGCCCAAAAACAAAATTGTCGAGAGCTTGGCGGTCATGGGTCCATCCTCCTGATTGAACTGTTCCAAGCTTATATCTCAATGTGCTTGTTGTCAATAGTTTATTCGTAAATAATATAGATGCCAAGCTCACGCGGGTAAGCCCTTCTCCGCCTCGTTCAGGCATCGGCGAAGGGACTTAACCTCCGGCAACGCCCCGGCAACCAACTTCCAGAAATCGGGCGAATGGTTCTTCTGGGTCCGGTGGGCCAACTCGTGTACCACTACGTATTCGATCAGCGACGGGTCCAGCATCATCAAACGCCAGTTGAAGCGCAAGGTGCCATTGGCGGCGCAACTGCCCCAACGGCTGCGTTGGTCGCGGACTAGGACGAGGGGCCGCTCGGCCCAACCGAATTTGGCCGTCCAACGATCTACCTCCGTCGGCAGCCGTTCGGCGGCACAAGCCTTATACCAATGGACGAGAGCGGCTCTCGCAATTTCGCCCTGCTCAGCGTCGCCAACGTTCCCCGGCAGCTCAACACGGACGCCGCAACCGTCGAAACGAACGGTTGGCGCGAGCGCGTCGCTCCGGACGACAGAGAGGGGGACCCACCGCCCCAAGTAGGGCAGAGTCTCCCCGCTGCCGAGGACCGGTTCTTCTCTGGCCGATTCCTCGACCGCCCGGGACAGGTGTTCGAAGATCCAGGCCGCCCGGCCTCGGACAATCTGACGTACCGCGTCCGTCCGCAACTTCCAGGGCACGGCCACACGGACTGTCCGGCCATCCAGCGTGATCTGCACGGTCTTCTTGCGCCGCTTGCTCCGGCGGACTTCGTACTCGATGGTCTGGCCGTCCACTTGGACCCGGTCGCGGATGGTATCATAGCTTGCGCTTAGGACACTGGACGGTGGCGGCATGGCTCAATACTCATTTCGGATTCCCAATGCGGATTACCTGGGGTTCCCGGCCACCCCGCAGGCGATCATTGAGGCGGCGTGCAAAGCGGAGCAACTCGGGTTCGACGCCGTATTTGTCAACGATCATGTGATTGTCGATGATTCTCCCCGCAGCGAACCTTGGCGGACCGTCTACGACCCGCTGATGGTCCTCTCCTACGTGGCAGCACGGACGTCAAGGATCAAACTTGGGACGTCAGTGTTAATTATGCCGTACCGGAATCCCATAGTTACAGCCAAAATGGTTGCGACGCTGGACCAAATGTCGGAGGGCCGGGCTATCGTCGGGGTGGGCGCGGGTTGGAACCAGGCCGAATACGAAGCCTTGGGTGTGCCCTATCGCCAACGCGGAGCGCGTACCACCGAGTATCTCCGCCTGTGGCAGGCATGCTGGCAACCCGGTCCAACGACTTTCGATGGCCGGTTCTTTTCCTTTGAGAACATGTACGTGAGCCCCAAGCCGCTACAGCAACCCCATCCCCCAATATGGATCGGCGGGTCCAGTGCGGCCTCGTTGCGGCGCGCCGCCCAGTTCGCCCAAGTGTGGCAACCCACGCCCACCCCGTTATCGGACTTGGTAGAAAACCAGGCCATCTTGCGCGACATGTGCTCCGAGATTGAAAGGCAGGAAGCGCCCCGGACCCGCATGAGCTTTCGGGTCAACTTCAGCCACATCACCGGAAGCTCCACCGCGGGCGCTGATAGACCCACCGGACAAGGAAGCGTGGAGCAGATAGTCTCGGACATGAAACGCTACCGGGAAGAGGCTGGACTCGAGGACTTCCAGATGAATTTCAACGGCTGCGGGAGCTTGCAGCAGCTATTGGACTCCATGGACGTATTGGTGCAGGAAGTGCTCCCGAGGGTCGACGCGTGAAGCCATTTCCCACCGAGCCAACCGAAAACCGCCGAGTCCTAATGGACGCGGTGGCCAGCGTGAAGCCTACTCTGGAGCAAGGGGCGGGGAGATGGAGAGGCCGTCGCCACACTACCCAAGGCATCGGTGGACGCTCTATATGAGTCGGGGCTGTTCCGGCTCAAGCTGCCCCACGTGATGGGAGGCGCGGAAGCCGACGTCTTGACCCAACTCGACGTGCTGGAGGAGGTATGCCGAATCGACCCCTCGGCGGGTTGGTGCTTGATGATCGGGTCGGCCAGCTTGGGAAGCCTTGGGGCGTTTCTCCCGGACGACGTTGTTTGCGACGTGTTCGTTGACGGCAAGCCGCCCATGACGGTTAGAGTCTTCGCCCCCTTCGGTACGGCTGTGCCGGTCGCGGGAGGTTACCGGCTCAGCGGGCGTTGGCCCTTCGGCAGCGGCGTCCGGCACTCCCAGTGGGTCGCGGCTGGCGCACGGGTGATAGGCAGAGAACCGGGGCGTCCCCTCCAGTTGCGGGTAGCGGTAACCAGGTCCGACGTAAAAATCCATGACAATTGGCAGGTAATGGGCCTGCGCGGCCCTGGCAGCCGCGACTTTTCGGTCCAAGACCTCTTCGTGCCCGGTCGGTTTGCCTGGGACGAGTTCCACCGAGCCGATAAGGCGCGGGGCGCTGTACCGGCTGGGGCGGCCGGGGTTCGTTACCAATGAACATTCTGCCTTCGCCCTTGGCGTTGGACGGCGGGCCTTGGACGCCGTAACCCAGGTTGCCTTATCGGAGTCCCGCGGTTACAACTCGATCAATCTGTTGGCCAGTCGGCCCACGATTCAGCGAACGCTGGGGGAGTGCGACCCACGGTTGCGAGCCGCGAGAGCGCTCAACGTTGAGGTGCTGAAGGAGGCTTGGCGGGTGGTATGCGACGGCCGGAGCCCCGAGCCAGCACTCCAGGCGCAATTGCGGAGCACTGCTACCTTCACCACCGATGTGGCAGTCGACGTGGTTTCCCAGGCATTTCGTTACGGCGGCGGGTCGGCCTCGTCCCTGACCAGTGTGCTGCAGCAGTGCCTCCGGGACATGAACACCGCAGCCCAACACCAAATGGTCAGCGATACCGCCTATGAGAACCACGGCCAATTTCTGCTCGGCCTGCCCGACGCGAGGGCGATGGAGTAGTGGACAGCACTCAAATTAACGGGAGGAACCATGGGATCCATACGATTGTATTCCGGCGACGACGGCGAATCCCACATCGAAGAGATTGACCCAGCGGCCCACCCGGTATGGACCCAGTTGCAAAACGCCAAGGGGATCGTGTTCCGGGCCTCACCCCCGGGTTATTTCGTGGATTGGCACGTGGCTCCCCGCCGGCAGTACATCATAACTCTGTCCGGGGAAGCGGAGATCGGTCTGGCCGACGGGACACTCCACCGGCTTGGAGCCGGGGACGTCAACCTTGCCGAAGACCTGACCGGTCATGGTCACACCACCCGGGTGGTTAGCGACGCGCCGCGGGTAACGGCCACGATTCACCTGGACGAGTAGCCCGCACCGGCCATCGTTGATCTAAAGCGACCGTTCCGGCCATACGGGGTCGTGAAAGCCCAGAGGCACCGTCGGCCGGGCCCAGAAGGGTTGGGTCTCCGACATTTGCAACACCGGCGCCAAGTGATGGAGGCGGCCGCCCGGCACGTCGCTGGCCGTAGACCAGCGGGCAATCTCCTCCGTGGCGAAGTCCACCGGCACGTCTTGGAGCTCTGCCTCGGGTACCGGGCCCCGTTCCACCAACCATCGGCCGGTCTGGGCCAGGGAGATACGCACCAGCCAGCTGCCTCCCTCGCGGACTCGCCGGGCCAGCGCCACCAAGGCGCCGAATGCCATGAGATACCCGGTGAGATAGTCGATGGCCGACACCGGGTAGAACTGGGGACCCGGCTCGGCGCCGGGAAACAGCTTTCCCTGGCGATCGGTAATTCCACTCACCGTCTGCACCACCGTATCGAACCCGCGCCGCGAGGCCCACGGCCCGGTCCGTCCGAAGGCCGACAACGAGACGTAGACGATGCCCGGCCTCAGCTTGGCCAAGTCCTCGGGCGAGAGTCCGCGCTTCGAGAGAGTGCCAGGACGGTACCCCTGGGAAAAGACGTCGGCTTCCCGCACCAGCCCTTGCAGGGTTTCCACGTCCCCCTCGTCGCGCAAGTCCAAGTGCGCGGAGAGCTTGCCGTGGCCGGTGTCGTACTCTTGGGCCACGTTGCTAGGCAGGTGAGCGCCGGTGATTTTCATCACGTCGGCCCCTTGCTCGGCCAAGGTGCGTGCACAGGTCGGGCCCGCGAGCACACGGGTCAGATCAAGCACTCTCACCCCGGATAGGGGCCTGGGGCCCTCCGGAAGTGGCTGGGGAGGACCGTCCCCAATCTTTTCGATTTCCAATAGAGGCAGCGAGGCAACGGCGGCGGCTTGGGGGTGACGGGACCACTCCTCCATCGAGCGCACCATTCCGCCAGCGCCGTTCGCGGCGATAATCGCCTCCTCGAGTTCCAGGGCGTCCCAGTGGGTCACGGCCCGGCGTACCGCCTCACGGTCTTCCTCCACTCCCAGGACTCCAAGGGCGGCATCGCGATGGTTGGGGAAATTGCAGTGAAGGTAGCTCCAGCGGCCATTCTTGGCCGGATACACCCCCATCACCGACGGCCGCTCGCGAGCGACGGGCGCCCCATCCATGGACATGTACTGGCCGCTCCGCAGAGAAGCGGTTGCCTGGCGGGTGTCGACCTTGATCTCCTGGCGTCGCCCGGTCCGCAACTCCCAGAGATCGGAGACCGCGAGACCGACGGCGGCCAGACTGGCTGCGGCAGTCTCCCCTATTCGGAAAGGCGTCGGCAAAATCGGGTCCATGTGGCCTGAGATCTCGACCTCGGCCGTGCGTTCGGGACTCCAACCCGGGATTGAGAGAATCGTGCCTAGAGTTTCGTCAATCACTCTTGAAGTTACTCCTACTAGATCGGCCCTTCCGGCTCCAGCCCCATAACCACCCGTCCGTAGTCTTGGCCGCCCAGGTCCATGATCAGCCCGTCCCGATGGGCCACCGCTTGGGCGTCGCGGTGGAAGCGTTGCAGTGGCGCCGAATTGAAAAGACCGTGGCCGCCACTGAGGTCGAACAGGCGATTGACCGCTTGAAGACAAATCTGGGTTATGAACGCATTGTCGCGCCGGAATCTCGCCCGCTCCAATTTGGTGAACCTCTCGCCAGCCGCGCCCTTCCGGAGGATCTCCTGGATGTCGCGGGCCAGCAACGCCCGGGCCGCATCCAATTCCGCAGAGGAATGGGACAGGCGGAGATGAACAGCCGGGGAGTCGGCGGTCCTACCCGCTCCGGAAGTGCCTTCCAACCGGGCCACGAATTCGTCGATCATTCCCTGGGTGATCCCCAACATGGGCGCGGCTAAATCCCACCCCAACAACGCGCCAATCGGCACTCGGTACTGGGGCTGGCCGTGCAACTCCCAGGCGCTGAGGTCGGAATCGCCCGCAGTGGTCACGTCCAGAACGCGATGCAACGGGACGAAAGCGTCTTCAACCATGATGTCCTTGCTGCCGCTGCCGCGAAGCCCGGAAACGAACCACGTATCCACGATCTGGTAGTCGCTGCGAGGCAGGAGCGCCCAGCTGCGTTGACCGATACCCGCAGCGCCGAGCATCACCCAACTGGCCGCGTCGCAGCCGCTGGAAAACTCCCACCGGCCCGAGAGACGATACCCGCCGTCGACGGCTATCGATGCCGACTTGCCGACGCCCAACGAGCTGGAGCAGAGCGTGTCCGGGCTCGGCCCGAACACCTCTTGCTGAGCATCGAGAGGCCAATAACCCACTAGCCAGGCATGGGCGGCCCAGAGGCCGTAGCACCAAGCGGCGGAACCGCAACCCCGTCCGAGTTCGGCCGCGACGTCGAGGGCCAAGCCGTAGCCGACGTCATAGCCTCCGAACCTCCTGGGCACACCGATCCGGTAGAGGCCGGACGATAGCAGGTCGTCAACCGTCTCGTCGGGCACACGTCTAATTTCCTCCGTGTCGGCGGCCCGCTCCTTCAGCACGGGCACCAACCGAGAGGCTCGCTTCATCAACTCTTCGGTGGCCGGTGTTTCAGTGCCAATGTCAGGCTTTATGGTCACTTGTTTTCCCGGGTCGACCGCTGGATTGCTGGCTGCACGCCTGGTCCGTAGCCTACCACGAACCCATGGTGTGCGGCGAATGGTCCGAACACGGTCCAGGGCCTTGACCGCTCCCCTACCGGTGGTAGAGTCAACCCAACTCGTCGGGGCGAAGGAGGCAGCCATGTCCAGGCCCAAGATCGCGGTGTTTTCGGGACCACGGTCCACCATCGCCAATTCACCCACTCTGGTAACCAGCAACAAGGGCAGGTTGCCAGGAGAGCGCCCGCTGCCGGGAAGGTCCGACCACCTGGTGGCCCAGACGCTCCACGAGCCAGTCACGGTCAAGATCAGAAAGTACAGCGCCCACCCCCTGGAGGAGGATTCCGCGGCCGTCTACCATCAGGACGGCAAGGACTACTACGAAGTCGAGTTGCTGCCGGAAGACGGTCCGTACCCCCTGCCCTACGTGGCCCGTCGCGCCAACAATTCCGGGCACAGTCAACCCTTTGAGGAGGCCGACCTCGCGGACCCGGACTTGGACTTCGGTGGCCGACAGTTCTTCTACCCCGACGCCTCCAGAATGTTCGCCGAAATCGACCGGACAATACATGGCCGGGACGAGGGAGGCGAGGGGAGCATCCTGGACCGCAAGGCCGAGTTCGACTTCATCCGCGCACTTCCGCCCGGTGGATACACCCAGAAGGGAGAGAAGTCGGGCCTCGACTTCTCTCCCTACAAGCCCTTGGCGATTAGACGGTCGCCGCGCTACCGCGACCTGGCCCAGGTCACCAACTCGGTGCAGTCTGCGTTGGCCAGCGGGGCGTACGCCGGAGGGCTCTGGCTGGAGGGTAGTCCCTCTGTCGAGGAGACTATCTGCTGGTTGAGCCTGCTAATCGACACCGATCTGCCCATCGCCGGGATAGCGTCCCAACGTCCCCACGGTCAGTTGGCCAACGACGGCGATCGCAACATAGTGGATGCGGTGGACCTGGTGCTTTCGGGTTCGGGCAACGGGATCGGCGCGGTGGGCGTTCAGGACGAGCGGATATACGCCGCCCGAGAATTCAAGAAGGCCGACGACCGGCCCGGCAACTATAAGGCCACCGGCGGCCACGGTGGGATATTGGGCACGGTAGGGCCGCCCGTGACCATCTGGTACAAGCCAGCCTACCGCCATACAGCCAGCTCTGACGTGAACTTGTCGCGGCTACCGGCATGGTTGGAATTCCCTGACTTCGCCGGCGATGCCGCTCGGGCCAGGGTGGCCGTGAAGGACGACGCCGGAGCTCTGAGGGAGGAGAGTATCCCGCGGGTCCATATTGTGAAGTACGGGGCCTATATGGATGAGGACGAAACGGCCAACCCGGACAACGAAGTGGACATTATGGCCAGAATCGCGAAGGCGCTGACGGAGCAGGGAAGCGACGCCCCGCAGGCCCCAAAGCTCCACGGTTTCGTACTGGAGGGCTCGTCACCCGACGGGCTGGGCTCGATGTCGCAGCACCGGGCCTTGGAGATCGCCTTCTTCAGCGGATTGCCGGTGGTGCGCGTCGGGAGGGCCGATCCGGGGGGAAGGGTGCCCAGCGGCTGGGACGACCTGACCGTGGCGGGCAGCAATCTAGACTGCAACAAGGCGCGGCTGCTGCTGATGGCCGCCATGCTAAAGCTGGGCCGGCTGCCCAAGGCCCGCGACCCCCGCAACCCCACCAAAGCAGAACGGGCCGCAACCGTAGCCAAAGTGGCCCAATTCCAGGAGGTGTTCGAGACTCATTAGTGGGCCGGCTACTTCGAGGAGCATTGAGTAAAGACCATCCATACCGAAGTTCGCGCACCGGCGGCCCACTGACTCCGTCTCGGTAAGAAGATGAGAAGCGCAATACTCCCGCTGGTATTCGTCGGGATCATCGCGGCGGTGATTGTGGTGAACCAGGGCAGTTACGCCACCAACGAAATTCCAACGTTGCCAGAATCCACCATGAATTCTCCGGAAAAACCGGGGCGAGCCATAGAGTTACCCAGGTCTTTCCCTACCCCGTTACCAGGACAGGAATCTCCCCCGGAACTCATAGTGGAGACGCCAACGGCACTGCCTGAAGGCAGGGAGAAAGACCTGGCACCCAAGGCTCCCGAGTTTCTCGGCATTTCAGAGTGGATCAATTCTGAGCCATTGAGGTTAGGTGGCTTGACAGGAAAAGTGGTGTTGGTGGACTTCTGGACCTACAGTTGCGTCAACTGCATCCGCACTTTCCCATATCTCAAACTCTGGTACGAACAGTACGCCGATCACGGACTGGTTATTGTGGGCGTGCATACTCCAGAGTTTGACTTTGAAAAGGACCTTGAGAACGTGCGAAATGCGGTAGAGAAACACGGAATCTCCTGGCCCGTTGCCTTAGACAACGAGTACTTCACCTGGGAGACATATAGGAACCGCTATTGGCCTGCCAAGTACCTAATAGATGTTAATGGCGTCGTCCGATACACCCACTTTGGCGAGGGGGCGTACGGTGAAATCGAGTCAAACATCCAAATGCTTCTTCTAGAGGCTGGGTCGGATATTTCCGCACAAGGCTCTGAGTTGCCCAACTACCCTTCACTCGACTCAGCGTATCTGAATAACCCATCGGTCAAGCCCACCAAAGAGCTATATGCCGGGCAGGTCTACCTGTACCTAGGACCAAAGGGCCCCGGCGGACCACCGAATGATGTTGTGACGTACCGAGACACTGGCGAACATCAGAAAAACCTCATCTATTTGCAGGGGCCTTGGTACAACTCGGCAGACAGCGTCCAACATGCCCGCGAGACGGCGGACTTTGTAGACTATCTGGTATTGACGTATTCGGCCAAGAGCGTTAACGCCGTAATCGGGCCAAGGGGAGAAAATGCTGATTTCTTCAAAGTGTTGGTCACATTGGACGGCGAGAACGTGCCTGAAACCAGCAAAGGCGAGGACCTCGTTATCGAAGACGACGGGAGCAGCTTTCTTTGTGTCGATAAGCCAAGAATGTATTCGATCATTCAGGCGCCACGATATGGGACCTACGAACTGAAGCTAAGCTCAAAGTCCCCGAGCTTTACCATTTACACCATCACCTTCGGGATCAATGAGTCTGGAGTGTAGGAGTCTGTTAACTAGACGTTCCTTAATCTAGGGTCCAGCCGGTCCCGAACCCAATCCCCGAGCAGATTCATCGACAATACGGTGAGCAAAATAGCCAGCCCGGGGAAGAATGAGACCCACCATGCGGTGATGACAAGCACTCGCCCGTCGGCGACCATCAGGCCCCAAGCTGGGTTCGGCGGAGGTATCCCCACGCCCAAAAAGCTCAGCGACGCCTCGAATATGATGACCTGACCTACCTCTAGAGTTGCTAGCACTATCAGGCTATTGACCACGTTGGGCAAAAGATGCCGGGTTATGATGCGGAAGTGGGAAGCGCCGGACACCGTTGCCCGAGCGATAAAATCTTGCTCCTTGAGGGCCAGACTCTCCCCCCGGACCATCCTCGCGTATCGGGCCCAAATCACCAATGAAATAATGATTACTACGCTGGTGAAACCGGGTGTCATGACAGTAGCCAATACCAAGGCCAAGAGAATAGAGGGCAGCGCGAGCGTAATATCAACCAACCGCATGATCAGGTGATCGATATTTCCACCGAAATATCCGGCGACTAGCCCCAGAGTGACGCCGACAAAGGCTCCCAGGGCGATGGAAACTAGGGCTACTATCAACGATATGCGGGCACCATGGATGATTCGGCTGAGAATGTCACGGCCCACCTTATCGGTGCCCAGCAGATGATCCCAAGTTCCGCCATCCTGCCACACCGGGGGTATGAGGCGGTTCTTGACGCTACCGCTAGTCGGTGAATACGGGGCCACTTGGTCGGCGAAAATCCCAGGAAGCACCAACAAGACGAGAAGCACAAAAATGGGCACTACCGGGTACCTTCGCGCTCCGACAGCAACCCGGAACAAGCCTCTCCGGGAACGTGATATCGTCAGATCAACCATGAGTTTTAGCGAACGGTCATCAGGTATATCGAATCCGGGGATCCAAGTAGGCGTACAGGATATCGACGATCAGGTTGCCCACGATGTAGAAACCCGCAAAGAGCATCACCACTGCCTGCACGACCGCAAAATCTCGACCGAGGGCTGCGCCCAAAATCAATTGACCCATCCCCGGCCAAGAAAACACGGTCTCCGTCGTGATCGAACCAACCAGTAACGCCGAGGTGATCACGCCGAAATAGGTCAACGGCGCTACAGCGGCATTCCTCAAACAGTGCTTCCAGACCACCTTCCATTCGGGCAAGCCCTTGATCCTCGCCAGCTTCACGTATTCGCTATCAAGTACATCTAGCATGGATGACCGGACCAAACGCATTATCGCCGCGACTTGAAACCATCCAAGGGTTATCGCGGGAAGAATGATATGAGACAGGCCACCTCTTCCCGAAGTGGGGAGCCAGCCCAGTTTGACCGCGAGTATCCAAATCAGAATGATTCCTAGCCAGAAAGGGGGCAGCGCCTGGCCCAACATCGCGAACCCCTTACCGCCACGGTCAAATACGCCGTCTCGATTTCTCGCCGTCAATACGCCTAGGGGCACCGCGATCACGAGGCTGATCAGCACCGAGAGGCCGGCCAGTTGTGCGGTGGCTGGCAATCGCTCGGCGATCAATCCCCGAGTGGACGTTCCGCGCCATTTGAAAGACTCTCCTAGGTCGCCGCGAAACATGTTCCCCATGTAGTCCAAGTACTGCTCGATTATGGGTTCGTTTAACCCCCAATACTCCTCTAGGGCCAGACGGTCCGCCTGAGTACCTTCACCGGGCATGAGGGCGTCTACGGGGCTACCTGTTACGCGGATCAGCGCGAAAACGACAACACTGATTACCCACAAGGCAATCAACGAATGGAAAAGTCTTACTAGGATAAATCGCTGCATCTTCGGCTACCTTACAAATAATCGGAGATGTGAGCGGTTACGGGCCCACATCTCCGATTGACCTCGATTAGGTCGTATGAATCACTTCAAATCCCTTATCTGGTCTGTGCTGCTCTGACGTACTCCAAGTGACTATAAATTTCACGACGATTTCCAGGGAAGGTATATTCAGCCACCACATCCGGGTTCAAGCCAAGTACCGCCTGGAACCAGAACAACGGCATCGAGGAGAAATTCTCGAACAGACCGTCGCCAAGTTCACGCATAACCCGATCCCGGTCGTCCGGAGTGTGAGAACTAGTGAGCTCGTCGTACTTACCCATGGTGAATTCGGTTACGTAGGTCGCTGGGATACCATCGTGGGTCAGATAATCGCTGATCGTGAACTGAGGGTCACGATACGATCCAGCTATGGGGTTAACGATATCATGCAGCTCCCTTTTCCTCATCATTTCGACCCACCGCCCGGAGTCAAGCGGCATAAGCTCGACTTCCAAACCGATGTCCTCGAAATAGAGAGCCACCTGTTCAACGATTTGGAAATTCTCAGGCACGAGGTCGTTGGGAACCAAGGTGATGCTCAGATTGAAGCCGTCAGCATAACCGGCCTGGGCTAGTAGCTCCCTCGCTCGCTCCGGGTCGTAGCCGTACTCCTCCTCCCATTTCTCGTCCCACTCCGTGTTATAGCCAAGGAGACTCGGATGCCATCCATACACTCGACTTTGTTCACCTCGACCCTCGAATACCTCCTCGTGCAACTCCGCACGGTTAATGGCCTTGTTCATAGCCCGCCGCACCAGTTTGCCTCCGTTGGCATCAAGCCAGGGTTCATCTTCGAGAAGCGCCGGATCGTAATAGTATTGGCCCATGAAGTGGAATCCGTAGGAAACGGCTGGAACCGAGCTTTGGGTCAGCGCCATGCCCTGTTCGGTCGCCGTTCTCAGCAAGTCGGAAGGTAACGAGACTATATGAGCTTCCCCAGCGAGTAGCGCCGCCAATCTAGTGGCCTCTTCCGCGGTAAGCAACATCTCCAGTTCTTCAAACTCCGGCGTCTTCCGCCAATGATCGTTCACCCGTTCCGCAACGATGTTTTGGCCGAACGTGCGGTCTACATACTGCCATGAACCGGTGCCGACCATGCGCTTGGCATAGCCCTCCTCGCCTTCAGCATCCCATTGCGCCTTACTCACGATTCCAGAAGTCCCGTGTCCGCCGAAGTTATAGAATTCCACGCTGAAGCCGTCAGGCTTTTTCTGGTGGTAGATAACTGTGTAGTCGTCGACCGCCTCTACCTCTTCTACCGCGAGGCGAAGGGGTTTCGCGTCGACTCCCTGAGCGCCTTCTTGTGTCACCACTGCGAACGTGTGTTGGATGTCCTTGGCGGTGACTTCACCCCAGTTGTAGTGGAATTGGACACCTTTTCGTAGTTTGAATGTCCATGCCATGCCGTCGGAGCTCAGTCCCCATTCTGTGGCGATCTCGGGAATCAGTCTTCCGGAAACCCGGTCAACGCCAATGAGGTTTTCGTAGAAGGGTCGTTTGCCCATTCCAAGCATTGCGAAGTGCCAGGGCACGTTGGTCTCGACTAGAAGCGCCCCCAATGCAGTGACCAGGCGGTTGGTCGTGCTGGTGACAACTGGTTCCGGTATCGCCGTCGGCTGAGGTACCGGAGGTGGCGTGGCCGTGGCGATCACCAACTCCCTGGTCGGTGTGGGTTCGGCTGGGGTCGCCGCCGCGGAATCCGATGCCCCTACCGTAGTAGTCGGTGCCGCCGTCGCAACGGGAGCGCTGCTTGGCACAACATCCGGCGTTGCGGTATCCGAACCATTACACGCGAATGAGCTGATGCCAATAAGCAGTACTATGCCAGATAAGACCAATCGAACTATAAACGCGTTTCGCCAACCAGTTAACATTAATCCTCCGTTAGAATACGACTCCTAGTACGCTTTTTCATCGATCAACGTAGAATATTCATGTTACCTGCAGGGAAAATATTTCAATATTCGACATGATCCCGCCACCAAATCCCGAAAATTGAGCCGAGATCTGGCCATGTAGACACTTTTTGGCGTGAAAAGGAATCTAGCAAACTCCGATACAACTGTCAAATGCGACGAGATTCGGCATGAATGCCCAGGGAATGCCAGCCATCTCGGAAGTCGAGGCCGAATTGCAACGGTCGCCCAAGAGTGTGAGCAGACCCCCCACAAATCTCTTTCAAGAAACCGGTCGTCGTAAGAACCAGCGGGCCCGAGAGTAGGATCAGCATGACGGACGGAGTCAGCAGCTCGCCGCCTATCGAGTGCTGTTCTTGGTGCCGAACGCGGTGATTTACATCGGGCTATTCGCGAGGCTCCAGATCAACTCAAACCTGGGCACGGCAATCTGGACCCGTTCCGATTGCGCCGGTGGCGGTGAGTGTATTCTGGATTCCCTGGCCGCGCGGTTGATCCGCAATCGAAGGCTCTAGTGGGTACCGTGTCCACCGACAGTCTATCGGACCGAAGCTGCCTTGCGGGCGTTGCGCCACGGCTTCTTGATGAACCGGAGGTCGAGTCCCCGCTCGATTTCACGCCATTTTCGCTCATCCTCTGAGGTGATGAACGTGACCGCCTCGCCGGAGCGGCCCATGCGGCCAGTCCTACCGATGCGGTGGGTGAACAGCTGTCCCGAGTCCGGTAGGTCATAGTTGATCACTTGGCCGATGCCCTCGAAGTCCAATCCTCTGGCCGCCACATTTGTCGCCACCAGAATAGACGCCGTGCCAGAGCGGAATTCCATCATCACGCGCTCACGAGCGCTCTGACTCAGGTTTCCTTGGAGCGCCCCGACGGGGTATCCCAGCGAATCGAGCTGCCCCGCCAGCCGTTTGATGCCGCGCTTGGTCTTGCCGAAGACGATCACCGGGGCTCCGTCTCGGCGGTCCAACAACGTACGCAAGGCCTCCATCTTGTCGCCCTTCTCAAGGGTGTAAACCAAGTGTTCGACTGTGGGCGGCGCCTGCATCCCTGCGTCCACTTCCACTGTTACGGGCTGGCGCAAGTGCTTCGATGCGGTCCGGGCAACCCACCCGGGCATCGTCGCGGATAGCAGCGCCGTCTGCCGGTCGCCGGGCGTCCGGCTAATGATCGATTCCACATCTGGAGCGAACCCTCGGTCCAACATTTCGTCCGCTTCGTCCAGCACGAGAAATCGTACAACCTGAAGGTCGAGTGAACCTCGGCGGAGATGGTCCAACGTCCGTCCCGGGGTGCCTATGACGACTTGGGGCCCCTTCTTCAACGCTGCGTACTCCTGCTTTAAAGGCCGCCCGCCGTACAGCAGGACCACACGGAGCTGCTGTGCGGAGGCCAGCGCCTCGACAACCCCAGCTACTTGGATTGCCAGTTCACGGGTTGGCGCCAGTACCAAGGCTTGGACCTGGCGGACCGACGGGTCGCATCGCTCGACCAACGGCGCGGCAAACGCCAGAGTTTTCCCGGACCCGGTCCGCGCCTGACCAATCAGGTCCCGTCCAGCCAGCAGGTGAGGGATCGCCCTCTCTTGAATGGGCGTGGGGACCGATATATTCATCCGGGAGATAGCGGCTTTGGTAGAGTCTTTCAAGGGCATTGCGGAAAATCGGAGCCCAACGGTTGGGACGCCAGCAACGACTCGCTCTTCGGCTGCCCGCGAATCGCTCGCGCGAGTCTTGGCCGTCGAGGACGGTCCGTGGCGACGAGCCTGGAAGCACTCGCGGCAATACACCGGTTTGACGGTGGATGGCCGGACTGGCACGGTTGCAGCAACGCCGCAGTCATCACAGACGGCTTGGTACAGGGGACGGCACGCTGGCTGGGCGCGAGGGGACGAGGATTGATAAGGCATACTAGAACGGACTCCCTAGTCAAATGTGGCAACACAGGTGAAGCAGCGTGGGGGGCGAACAAGAGGGAGGAGGTGGTCCGTTCTTGTGTCAATCCTTGGTGCGTCAATCAAGCGTGTCGATCAAGTATAGACCAGTCTGACGAAAACCGATACGTGAGTCGACCGAATTTCTTACTGACAGTGGGGCCTTAGTGGGCTGCTTGGGAGCCTGGCAGTGCCGCGTGCTTAGGTCGTTCGAGGTCTCGTTGGTCGGTCCGTATCCCGGCTCCGACTATATCGACCGCGAAGCGGCGAGACGATGCCCCTTCGGGCTTCAACTTCACCATATCTACTGTCGACGCCTCTTGGCGGTGCGAGGACCGCACGTACTCTGCCTGTCGAGCGGGTGAGGGTCCCGAGGGTTTGTGGCGTTGCCGGAACCGGCTAGAATCCCTCCAGCGACGCCAATTTCTCTTGGAACAGGGCAAGTGCACGTTCCTCGGGCACTCCCATGAAGAACCTGAGCCCTTGGACGTACTCAAGCACGTCTCTTGGCAGCATGAGCAAATCGTCGCGGGGCCTGGTTGCCTTGTAGAGGTTGTTGATCCAGTCCTCTTGCCCGACGAATAGAGCATCTTCCACCACCACCAGGTCCCGTCGCTCCAGCTCCGTGCTAGCCATCCATCGGGAGAAGACGAACGGCAGACCGGTCCAGGCCTGCCATTCCTCCCCCAGATCGTACCGGTGCGAAAAGCCGCGGGCCCGTCGGCGTTGGCGTAGCGCCCGGTTGCCCGTCAATAAGAGAGCATCGTGCTCCGCTTCTTGGTCGACGAACCCTGCCCCGCGGACATCGTGCTTCAACGCCAGCAGCACTCGAAGCAGGCCCAACGACGTCGCGTCGGCGCCAGCGTGGGCGATGCGGCCGCCGTTCAGTTCTTCCATGGGCTGCTTGGAATGGAGGATGCACGGCGTGGATCTCGAAGCCGACGCGACACAGAAGCCGGTGATGGGGGAGGCCTTGTGACCAAGCCGGAACGTATCCACCAAGGAGACCGGCCCCGCGTCTATATCTCCCTGTTCCAACGCATCGGCCACGGTGTTGGGCTCCATGTTTAGCAACTCGATGCCGCGGCGCCCCATGTCGTAATAGAACGCCTCGCATTCCAAATTGGGTATACGGGCCACGGTGATGGGCATGGCAGAGACCAGCTCCTAGAAGTTCGATGGCGAGGTCCGGGCAAGCCCCAACAGCCCGGCCAAGACCAGCATTCTACCGGCTCGGCTGTGGTCCGAAAAAGGCATACCGGTCTGGCCGCCGAGGTCTGTAACGCGAAGAAAGGCCCCCGTCCATCGTCGGGGAAGCCCGGGGTACGAGCTTCGTCCGGTCCCGCGCGGAGGCCTTCCCAAGGGGTCTAGCGCCGTGTTGAGTTACAGCCGGGGCCCCATGAACGTGGAAGACTGCTTGCGGTATACCTGTATGCGGTTGCGAGGACCTTCACAGACGAACACCGTGTTGGAATCGTCCACCTCAACCCCACTTGGGGCCCAGAAGTCCTTCTCGCGCTCCAGTCCCGGAGAGCGCTCCCGTTCTCCCCACATCTCCGGGTTCGCGTCCAATTTGTCCTTGCCCCACTTGGAGATGGTGGCGTCACCGGTCTTCAGAGTGACGAAGTTGCCGTCGGGGTCAAAGACCTGCAGGCGGTCGTTCAACCAGTCGGCGACGTAGATGATACCGTCCTGGTCGACGGCCACGTCGGTGGGGCGGTTGAACTCGCCTTCGCCCGAGCCGGACGAACCGAACTTCATCAGGAACTGGCCATCGGCGGTGAACTTCTGGATCCGGTCGTTCCGCCAGTCGGCGATGTATACGTTGCCTTGCTTGTCGATGGAGATACCCCAAGGCATATCGAACTCGCCGTCCCTGCTACCCTGGGTCCCGAACTTGGCCAGGAACTTACCGTCGGGAGTGAATTTTTGGACCCGGTGATTCATGCTATCGACGACGTAGACATTATCGTCCTGGTCAATGGCCAGGCCGGAGGGACGGTCGAGTTCGCCGTCACCGCTGCCGACGCGCTCCTCCCATTTCCCGATGAAATCCCCGTCTTTGGTGAAGATGGAGATCCGATGCACCCATTCATCGGACACGTAAACGTTGCCGTTACTGGCAACGGCCAAGCTGACCGGCCAGACCAAAGAACCGTCGTCGAAGTTGTACTCATGGGGACCCTGCTGGGAGACGCCACGGGCAAACGCATTGACGTATTCTTCGTCAACGGTGCAGACCGTGATGCGGGTGCCCTCGGGGCGATATTCGGGAGACCGGCAGAGGACGTACATCAGGTCGTCCTCCCCCCGGGCCATCTGGACCGGGTAGGTGAAACCCGGTCCGAACTGTTCGCCACGCCCGATGGTGTGGCTGTATTGAAGCTGTACGTGGGAAATTCTGGTGGGGGTCATATTCAACTCACAGCGTCTGACTAAATGAAGTCCATCTGCTCGAAGGCGCCGTTAACTATAGGCTTGGCGTCCAGGCCCATCCACCGCTCCAAGAGAGTGGAGTATAGGCCGCGGAAGTCGTTGTTGAATTGCAGGTCTCCTTCCAGCAGCTTGTCCGGTTGGATGGAGGGGTATTCGCCGTAGAGACCGCCCTTGACCGACTCGCCAACCACGAAGGCCACGCCGCCCGACCCGTGGTCGGTGCCTGAGCCGTTGTCGTGGACCCGGCGTCCGAATTCTGAGAAGACCAACAGCACCACGTTGTCTCCGGCGTTGTGCTCCTTCAGGTCCTCGTAGAAGTCGGCGACGGCGGCGGACGTCTCGCTCCACAGCCTGGTATGGTTTGCCAGTTCACCGGCGTGGGTATCGAAGCTGTTGTAGGGCGCGGTGGTATAGAGCACCCTGGTCCCCAACCCCGCGAGATGCACTTGGGCGATGTTGCGCATGTACTGGGCCACGTCGTCGCCGCCGTATTCCACGGTGGAGGAATACATGCCGGGGGCGGTGCTGAGGATGTCGGCGCCTTCCAGGGCGTCCAACCCCGTCTGTGCCAGGTAGTCCAAGACCGGACCCTGGCCGATCATCGGCGTGTACACCCTGGAGAACACGTCTAGAGCTTTGTTCCGCTGCTCTTCGATCTCGATGCCGGTCAACACACCGTAGGTCTCCAGGTTGCCCACCGAGGCCACCGGCACACCGGGGGCCACCAAGGACCTGGGGAGACCGCGGCCGAAGTTGACGCCGGTCAGTACGTTTTCCTTGTTCGGGTCCAGGTCGCGAACGGTCCGCCCCAGCCAGCCCTCATCGCCCACCTTGTCCGGCTCACAGGTGTGCCAAATGTCCATGGAGCGGAAGTGGGAACGGCTGGGATTGGGGTATCCCACGCCCTGAATGACGGCGACCTTGCCCTCATCGAACAGACGCTTGATCGGTCCCATTGCCGGGTTAAAGCCGATCTGGTCGCTGATCGGAATCACCCGGTCGGTCTCGATCCTAACGTTGGGCCTGTTGTCCAAGTACAGAGGGTCGGCATAAGGGATGATGGTGTTAAGAGCGTCGTTGCCCCCGGACAACTGGAGGACCACCAGCACCGGGTCTTTCTTGGTGGATGTCATCTCTTTCCCTTCCTTTGCTATGCGAATAGGTATTCGGTGGTGGCCACGATGGACTGCAGCATTTGGCCGACCCTTTGGCCAAAGTCCTCAGCGTCGGTCCGCAATTCGCCTTCGGTGCGGGCCAAGGACAACAACTCGGTCCGGGTGACTTCAGCTAGCTCGTAAGCCCCCAGCATCTCCAGGCAGCCGTCGACCAGCTGTTCCGGGGAGATGGTCGCCCCCTCGGACCGCAGCCGGTTGATGATGGCCTGGATTCCGCGGTGGGAGATATCGCCCACGGCGTCGGCGGTGAAGTTGATTCGCTCGACCAACGTGCCGCTGTCGATCCACTCCCGGCCAGTATGCCAGCCCTCGACCGTCGGAGGGTTCAGCAGGTCCTGACCCATGTAACGAATGCTCAGAGTCATCGCGTTCAGACCGGGCTTGGGGATGTCGAAATCACCGACCAAGCGCATGGGTGCCTACCACGGTCTCCGTGGGGCTCTTGATCTTGGTAAAGCGGGCGTTCTTGAAGAAATCGGCGTTGAAAAGCACTCGCAGCATCGAGCGGATGTCGTAGTTGGAGCGGTAGTACTCGTCTTCGAGCATCTTGATCGCGGCCGGGTCCCTGGGAGGCGTGTCCTGCCAGGCCGGCACCTGGGGTTCGTCGGCGACGAAGAAATTATAGAGGTGCCTGGCAATGAACCGGGCGGCTCCTGGCTGCTTGGCGACGATCCTGATGATGTCCTCACCATTCCAGTTGCCGGTCTCACCCAGGAAGGTCTTCTCGCCGTAGTCGTGGTCTGAGGGATCGTAGATGAAGGCGGCCTCGTACTTGCCATAGGGGTACCGGGGGACCGAGTTGGTCACGGTCCAGCCGGTGAAGGCGCGGGCGCACTCCTTGACGTCGTCTTCGGAGTAGTTGGCCTGGCCATCCATCCCGACACCCATGGAGAAGAGCTCCAGAAGCTCGCGGCCCCAGTTCTCATTGATGGCGCCCTTGTGGCTCATGCAGTTGTCTAGATAGAACACCATGGCCGGGTCGGTGGCGAGGCCCATGAGCAGGTCGGCGAAGTTGTTCATGCCCACGGTGCGGAACATGTCGAACTCGATCTGCTGCTGTCTCGGGTACTCGCACTTAGCGTGGCCGGTGCAGAAGATCTGATGCCAGAAGAGGGCGACCTTCTCTTCCAATGGGCGCTTGGTGTTGATCATGCGGAAGGTCCATTCTTCTTGCTGGCCCTCGAGCCCGGCTTGGGAAACCCACTGTGGTTGATAGCGCATCAGCACATCCCGCTCTATCTCGGGCTGAGTGTCCGGATGCAGCAACTCCTCCACGGTGGCTCCGTAGCCCTTGGCGACGCGGGCCTCTAGCTCTGCGTACGTCGCTCCGAAACCGGCGCGGCGCATCAAGTGGGCCATTAAAGCGATTATCCTTGTCTGCCATTCCCTGTCCTCCTGAAGACGTATCCTTGGTCGCTTACCGGCAACACATTGGCGATTACGGAATCCTATCATACCCACTTCACACTGAGGTGAGATGCGCTATTGTCCTCCCTGTCGCGCCACGATATTGTTGGGCAATCGCCTAGACGCTCACTACCCTATTATTAACGTGGCCGCCACGTCAAGATTGTGTAATCGCGTCACAATCACCGTGGATTTGGTAGCCGCGGGGCGAACGACTCTCCTGGGCTAATCGACGGACCTCACCGTTGGCGGTCTGTATCGTTATAATGTCCCTCGAAGCACTTAGTGCGATCTCTGAAAGGTTTAGGTAGGACCTATGAAATACAACGTTATTGTCATCGGCGGAGGGGCGGCTGGGTCGGTGTTGGTCAGCAGATTGGCGGAGGACGCCAACACCTCTGTATTGCTGCTGGAAGCCGGGACCGATTACCCCGACCCGGATTACCTTCCGGACGAGGTAAAGTTCGGCCACACCAGGTACGCGGAATCCCCTGACTCGGAGCACAATTGGGCCCTTAGGGGTACGATAACCGAGGAGCAAGGGGAGATCCACGTGGCCCAGGGCAAGGTGATCGGCGGGGGGTCGTCCATCAACGGCCAGGCGATGCAAAGAGGATTTCCCGAGGACTTTGACTCTTGGTCATCCCTGGGCAACGATGAATGGTCGTTCGCCAAGGTACTGCCCTTCTACCGAAAAATGGAACGCGATCTCGACATTCAGGACGATTTCCACGGCACGGATGGACCCATGCCAGTGAGGCGCCGTCAGGCGGGCGATTGGCCAGATATCCAAAGCGCTTTTCATGCCGCCTGTGTGCAGGCGGGGTTCGGCGCCACCGAAGATACCAACGGCCCGAACCCATCCGGAGTCGGCGTGTCTCCCACCAACAACCTGGGAGGCGTTCGGATGAGCGCCGCGCTAACTCATCTCGGTCCGATGCGCCATCGTCTCAACCTGACGGTTAGAGGGGGCGTGTACGTGCGCAAGGTGTTGTTCGAGGGCTCGCGGGCCGTCGGCGTGGAGGCTGAAAGCGGTGGCGAGATTTTCATACTCGAAGCGGACCGGGTTGTTCTGAGCGCGGGAGCCATCAGGTCGCCGCAGCTGCTAATGCTTTCGGGAATTGGCCCCAAGGACCAACTGGAACAATTCGGGATACCCGTGATTCAGGAGCTTCCCGGAGTGGGCCAGAGCCTGTGGAACCATCTGAGCGCCCACGTTACATTTATGGTCAAGGATGGAAAGACCCTGACCACCGGTCTCGATGCGCCGCACTTTAGCCTGCACTACACCTCCGAGGGGTCCAGCGAGACCAACGACATGTTGCTCAGGACCAGCACCGTAGTCGATGAACGTGAGGAACGCGTCGCCGGTGTACGGACCAGGTACCAGACCAGCGACATTCCGCCGGAGCGGGCGGCCCGCATATCGTGTACTCTCGGGCTACCCAAAGGGTCTGGATACGTCAGGCTAGCGTCGGTCGACCCCGCGGTCCAGCCTTCCTTTAACTATTGCTACCTCCAACATCCAGACGACATCCGGCGGGTGAGGGAGGGCCTGCGGTTCGGGATGAGGCTCTTGGAATCCGACGGGTACAAAGACGTGGTAGATCACCGAATCAGTCCTACGGATGAAATTCTGGCCGACGACGATGCGTTCGACCGCTGGATACGCCAGACCGTGGGTACCGCCAGGCACGTGTCGGGGACCTGCAAGATGGGTCCCGATTCGGACCCTATGGCGGTGGTTGACCAATATTGCCGAGTTAAGGGAGTACAAGGGGTATGGGTTGCCGACTCCTCGGTTGCGCCGAGAATTCCCAGGTCTGGCGGTCTCCATCCCACGGCGCTCATGATCGGGGAACGGGTCGTCGAGTGGGTGGCTGCCGGCTAATGGATTCGCCCAACCGGGGTTTCAGCTAAGGGGTACGACTGCGGTTGCGGGCGCCAGGGTAGGGGCATCACGACGGCTGGCAGCCTTCCGGGTGTCGAATACGCCGAACATCCGAGCAGCCAGAAGCCATACAGAGACTTGGAAATATCCCTGGAGGGGGAAGGGATCCAAAGTCTCTATGTTCTGGTCGAATTAGAACGTGGGCGCGTCGCCAGCTTCGAGGTGGGCGAGTCGACCAAGGGCGTCGTAACCGGCGTGGTCAGAAAGGACTGACCGGTTAACCGACCAGTCCCGCCAGAAGTACCTGGACCTTGGTCCGATGTCCAACAGGGGGACCCGCCCCCTCACTGTTCAGCGGGCGGTTGCCGCGGGTTGATGGGTCCTGAGGAAGTCGCGCACCTGGTTAATCGACTGGGCGAAAATGTCCGGTGACTCTTTCCAAGGGTACGGCGTCACCTCCGCCTTGGGCGCCAACTCCACAAGGTCCATGGCGGCCTCCAACGAATGCGACGGCGTATCGTCGGGCATGACCAGCATCGGCGTCTGGCACGAGCGGGCGAAGTCCCGCGACACGCAGTACACGAAGTCCGGCTGAACGCGGTAGAGGTTGTGCAAGTACTGTTCGATGGTCTCCATCGTCACGCCGGACCGCTGGGACATTAGCTCGGGGCCCCAGACATCACGCCCGGAGTCGTACATGGCGTCCGGCGTTGCGCTCGCGTGTCCCACCGGCTGGCAGAGCACCGCGGCCAACACGCGCTCGGGCGCCCGTTCGATTAGCTTGAGCGCGAAAGGGCCACCGATACAGTAGCCCATAAAGAAGAACTCCTGTATCCCAAGATGGTCCATCAGCCCGAGTTGGTCGTCGGCGAAGGCTCCCCACGGGTCGTCAATCTGGACCGGGCCGGTGGACTCTCCACCGATCGCGTTGCGCTGGTCCATCGTGATGCAACGGAAGTCGTTCTTGAACTCCTCCATCGCATTGAACACCTGCGTCGGCCAATTGCTGACCCGGGAGCTCAAGCCACCGCCAGGAGTAGCCAGTAGCGGGAAACCGGAGCCGGTCTCCTCGTATCGGATGCGGACATCGCCTTTGGTATAGAACGGCATCGCAGTTTCTCCTTCTTGGCCACAGCACCGGAATACGCAGGCAATTCTAGCTTGGGAGACCGGGTTGTCAAGGGAGAGGCAGACGGTCAAGACCGCAATGGGCGCCGACTTCAACCCGGCTGCGACGAAGTCATGGACCCATCTAATCGTTTACGTTATTCGTCTCATTTCCGCATGTATATGTAATAGTGCAAATATTAATATCGTAATATTATCATCATTCATGTATATTCTGCCGGAATAGCAACTCTAACCATTGACATATACCAAAGGAGTAGTTTTATATAGCGCCTTGGTGTTTTGCCCGCTGGCCCGAGGCCAATCTCAGACACGGAGGGATCCTAATGAGGAACTATTGGTATTCGGGCGTGTTAGCTCTCTTGCTGTTGGCCTTGGCAGCCTGCGGCTGCTCGGCCACGGCCGTGCCGACCGCCGAGCCGACACCCGCGCAGGCTCCCGCGCAGGCTCCCGCAGCGGCGACCCAGGCTCCCGCAGCCACCCAGGCTGCGGCGGCCACAAGCGCCGCCGCAGCACCGGGTGGCTCGGACCCATCGGCTGCTTTGGTGGCTTACGCTGCGGAACAGGCCGGCGGGCCTGGAGCGATATATATCGGCGACCTCAACCAACTGGTGGGTCCGGCCGCTACTGAAGACCAAGGAGACTTCGACGGCAACGTGCCGTTGTGGGCGTTGCAAAACCACCTGTTCGTATTCGAGTCCGATTACTACAAGGGTCTTCTGGAACAGGCTAAGATAGCCGACCCGACACCATTGGAGAGCACGGGAGAGAAGTTCACCATCCAGCATGCGTGTCTGAACCGCGCCCTATCGTTTTGCAAGGTCGCCGAAACCTTCTACATACCCATGTTGCTGGAGCGCACCAATGGGCAGGTGGAGATAGTGATGTCGTCCTTCCCCGAACTGGGGTTGGCGGGGCCCGACATCCCGAACCTGATCAGAACCGGCACGTTGGACTTGGGCAGCGTGGTCGGCCCCTACGTTGCCGGTGAGATACCTGCCCTCGAGATCCAATATCTCTTCGGCGCGTTCACCGAGCGGGAGCAACAATACCTCACAACGGCCGCCATAGCCCCCGAGGTGCAGGAACTGCTGGAAGACTCGACGGGCGGGGGCAAGCTGATTTTCAAAGAATGGGCCTCAGGAAACGATATATTCTTCTTCAGCAAGGACCCGCTACGGACGCTGGACGACTTCAATGGGCTGAAGACCCGCGCTTTCGGGACCTCGATTTCCGACTGGATTAACGGCATGGGCGCCGATGCCCAGTTCGTGGCCTTCGCCGAGGTCTACACCGCCCTGGAACGGGGCATCTTGGGCGCTGGCGTAACCGGCGGCGACGCGGGGTTCGGGCAGCGCTGGTATGAGGTAGCCAAGTACATCAATGGCCCTCTGGTCAGCTGGCCCGCCAACGATATGGTCATGAACAAGGATATCTGGGAGAATCTGCCTCCCGACCTGCAAGCCATCGTCTTGGAAGAGGGCGCCAAGGCGGAATTGGAGATGCTGCGGCTTGGGGCCGTCCAAAACGAGGTGGGGCTCCTGAAGAACGTCGAGAAGGGCGGCATGGAGTATTTGGAGTTCTCCGCGGAGCTGAGGGCCCAGAGCGACCGGGCCGTTATCGACGCCGTGATTCCAAACTGGGCCCAGCGGGTGGGCCTAGACTCACCGTGGATAGGGATATTCAATGAAAAGATGGGACCGGTGGTGGGGTATCAGATCGAGGCCGACGGCTCCGTAATTCGAATCCCCAAGGTCGAATGACGCTTACCAGCGGTTCCACAAGCCCGGGTTTGGAGCCCAGCCCCGACGTCTGTCAGGGCTGGGCCTCTTCTTTGTTTGCCCGGGCTGACACGTTAGTACTCTGGCGAAGCCAATTCACCACCCACGTAGCCCAACCGATGGTGAAACGCCCCTAATACTCTGTTTAGCTGGCCGCTTTAAGCAACAGCCTGAGCGACTACCAGGACTTCAAGACCGGCAGCACTTCTTTGGCGAATAGCTTCAGTCCTTGCTCCGCAAGATGGAAAGGCGTGCCACCGAAGCGGAATGCGACGTTCAACTCGAAATTGCCGAGCAGGGCGCGGCGTTCCTCAAGTCCTCGCAGTATCTTGTCCGGTGTGCCCCAGCTGGCTGCCTTCATGAAGCCGTCCACTGCCCCTTCGAGACCAGCGGAACGCGCGATCTCGGCCTTCTGTTGATAGGCGTCGTAACCTTTCACAGACCGGAAATGATCGCCGAGAAATTCGTAGTGGTAAAAATTGCTTTCAACAAACTTACCTTGGTATTGGCGCGCATTGGCCTCACACTGGGCGAGATTGGTGCCGCACACGACGAATTCAGAGAGCATCAGAGCTGGCGGCTCCGTACCGTGAAACTCCCGGTGTAAGGCCCGCCCACGCTCGATCCCCGGCATCCGCATTTCCCAAGGGCGGTCAGCGAACATGATGATATGTGCGCCAAGTGTGGCTGCCGAGAGAACAGATTCGTCGCTAGCGGCCACAGCGTAGATACGGCCGTCGAAGGAGTGCTGTGGCCGGGGCCGGATTTCCGTGCGGGGCTGCTTGTAGTAGGCCCCGTCGCCCTCGATAAAGCCCGTCCTAAGAGCCTCGACGATCATGGGCGCCGCTTCGTCGAAACGGGCCCGCGATTCATCCATGCTGATACCGAAGGCTTCGAATTCCCGCCGGGCGAGACCTCGCCCGAACCCTAGGCGGAGTCGGCCATTGCTCAGCAGGTCGAGGACGGCAGCGTTCTCTGCCACCCTTAACGGCTCATGCCAGGGAAGGATCACGGCGGCTGTCCCTACATCTATGTCCGGGTGCTTCGCCGCAATGTGGGTCATTAGTTGGATGTTGTCCGGTACGAAGGAATAATCGTTGAAATGATGCTCTGCGGACCAGAGGCAATCGAACCCCTCATCGGCGGCAATTTCAGCAAGCCGCAACTCCTCCTCCCACATCTGGCCGTCCAAGCCCTCTTCCCAGCCGTAACTCGAGAAGATCATCATCATTCCGACGTCCATCCGAACACTCCTTTCCCGTTAATTCAGTGACCCACCCTCGGCAGCGATGGTCCCTCGGCTGCTCGGCTCGGTGGAAAACCACAGGGCGATTTGGCGACTCGGACATCGTACCCGATTATCCCGATGGTGGCGACCAGAAGAGCGCGAGGACCTTCCCCTGCTCATCAATCAGGAGGACCATCCGGTCATTCAGCAGGTCGGCCGCAGTGATGGCCTTCCCCTGCTTGGCCTTCTCCAAGGCCGCCAAGGCATAATTTTGGATGCAAGATTCGTCCGTCACATTAGAAAGAATGCGTTTACCCGGTTCATGTCGGCCGGCGGCTTGTCTGCGGTGGGGTATAACTTTACAATGGGCCGTGTCTCACACTCCCAGATTTCCCTGTGGTTTGCCGTTTAATCAAAATGCCCGTGGCGCTGAGCGATTCGGCTGATCATCCGTTGCAGACTATCTCTCCCTAGGAGGACGACATGGTTGAACAACTAGCCCGCCCCAAAGACCAAGTGGAAGTTTATTGGTTTTCCGAGCAACCCCAGGGCTACGTCGGCGACGCCCAATTGGAGCAATTCGACTCGGGACGGTTGGGATTCCCCAATACGTTCTTCGATCCGGACAAGGCCCACCTCCTTTATAACGAATACCACGACCAGTATGCCTTGGCCGACGAAGTGGGCTTCGATGGAATCATGACCAACGAACACCACGCCGCCTACTGGTGCGGAAAGCCTGCGGTCAACCTGGACGCCGCCGTTATCGCCAAGGTCACCAAGCGGGCCAAGATCGCCATCCTCGGCAACGTCATAGCCATTAACGACCCCATTCGAATGGCCGAAGAGATTGCCATGCTGGACTGCTACTCCGGCGGCAGGGTCATCTCCGGTTTCGTTCGCGGCGGCGCGGTGGAGAGCCTTCAGGGCGGCATCGACCCCACGGAAAACCGGGAACGGTTCGAAGAAGCCCACGACCTGATAGTGAAATGCTGGACCCAGCCAGGCCCCTTCCGGTACGAGGGAAAGTACTACCATCACCGGGTGGTCAATCCTTGGGTATTGCCCATGCAGAAACCCCGGCCCGACATCTGGTTCCCCGGCACCGGAAGCCCGGAAAGCGTCGTATGGGCGGCCAAGAACGGCCATCCGTACATGAACCTGGGCGCAGTCATGGAAACCACCGAATGGCTCAAGAACATCTACATCGACACCGCCCTGGAAGCTGGATATCATCCCGGCCCGGAGCATTTCGGCTACTTGCTCAAGGTTTTAGTTGCCGACACCGAGGAAAAGGCCGAGGAGATTGGCCGGAATTTTGTGTGGACCGAGGGACACCGCCAGCGCGGTCCTCGGGAGCACGTGGACCCGCCCGGCTACCAGTCCCGCGAGGCCCTGGAGATCAAGCGCAGCCGCCCTACCGGGGTTTTCGCCGGCAACGCGGGAGATCCCCAATCCTATGACCTTCAACGGGAGGCCCGGATCATCATAGTCGGCACACCGGAGACGGTGATCGACCAACTGACCTGGGTGGTCGAGAAACTCAACCCCGGCTACCTGTTGATTTACGGAAACGAGGGCCCCATGACCCACCAGGACTGCATGCGCTCTATCGAGCTTCTGGGCAAGGAAGTGATCCCCGCCCTCAAGGAGATACAGCTACAACCGTATGAGGCCGCCTAGAGCAGGCCCCAACAGCCCCTACTTTTCCGCCAGGATGTCGTAGGCCAGCGCGAGCATGATCCGTGTGCCGCTCATAAGGCTCGCGATGCCCACCGATTCGTCGGTCCCGTGAACATTCGCGAGCATCGGGTCGTCGTCGGGGTGGGAGCCGACCATGCCGTAGGTCGTGGTCCCCAGGTTGCGAGTGAAGCGGGAGTCGGTAAACCCTGTGCTCAGCGAGGGGACCCACTGGATGCCGTCCCGTTCCAAGGCCCTGGCGGCGCTAATCTGGATTCGCTGGGCGAAGTCCGTCTCAAAGGGAGAGTCGTTGGGGACCGACATGTAATCGATGTCGATCTCCAACCCCGGAATTCCGTCGAGTATCTTCCCCAACTCCTGCCGCACGTAGGCTTCGTCTTGATGGGGCAGCGTCCGAACATCGCAGGTCAGGCGGACCGACTCGGGAACGCTGTTGGACTTGATGCCGCCCTGGATCATGGTGGGGGTGATGGTCATCCGCGATAACGCCTTCATAATTGAAGCGAACCGGGGGTTCCCATCCTCCGTGTCCGCGATAATCTGGTCGATGTTTCCCGCCGACGGCCTGTCTTCGATGGCGAAAGCCGACAGGTGTTGGAACAAGCTAGTGGAAGTGTCCCGCTCCGGCTCGTAGGCTTCAATCCGCTTCACGACTTCCGACAGGCCGAACAGGGCGTTTGAGCCCTGCCACGGAGTTGACGCATGGGCGCTGGAGCCCCGGACCGTAATCTCCAGCTGCAAGCGGCCCTTCTCGCCCACTCCCAGCAGATAGGTGAGGTTCCCTGCCGCTTCGATGGGGACTCCGCCGCCCTCGTTTACCGCCAGAGGAGCCGCCAGCTTCTCCGGATGGTTCTCGGCCATCCAGCCAAACCCGTAGCGGCCGCCATGCTCCTCGTCGGCACAAGAGGCTAGAATCAGGCTGTCTTTGAGTTGGACGCCATTCCGCTTGAGAATTCGCAGGGCGATCAATTGGCAGGTGAGCAAGCCCTTGCAGTCCGACGCGCCACGGCCAAAGACCCGGCCATCGGCCACGGTGGCGCTGAAAGGAGGAAACCGCCACTTCTCCTCCTCTTCCACCGGCACCACGTCCAGGTGGGACATGAACATGAGCCCGGCCTTTCCCGAAGTGCCTTCCAGCCGCGCGATCAGATTGCCCCGGTCCGGAGCGGACTCGATAATCTCGCAGGCCACGCCGTCCTCGGCCAGCCATTTCTCGATGTACCGGCATAGCTCCGTCTCGTTGCCAGTGGGCATGAAGCCAGTGTTAACCGTGGGAATGCGGACCATGTCCCGTTCCAGCGCTACAATCTCGTCGCGCATTCCATCAACTTGGTCCAACAGGTCGCTTAAATCAGGCATCGATTGCCCTCCGGCACCTTGGTCTCCGGGTTGCGGGTGATGACACAATATAAAGCTCAATTTCGGGTATGGGAAGGCCCAAGTACATCGCGGGTGACTTGTCCATTTCATGGTAACCTGATACAGCCTACCGCGCGAGAAAGAAGACCTGTCCGCTCGCGGGCGGGCGTCACCGGCGCGATTCAGCAAGTCCATTCCCAACGGGGTCTTATGCCAACTCCTAGAGTAATTTACCAACCTAAACCCGGCAGCCCCATTGACGTAGACCGGGAATTTTATGGACGCTTAGGTCAAGATACGGAGACTCGGAGCCTGGTTGAACAGTTTGTGGTGCCGATACGCTCCGGTAAGGCCTGGCCTCTATTGGCAGGCCAGATATGCCGCATCGTCGTGGTGGAAGGGGCGCAGGTGGCGGATTTCAACGTGTGGAACCTGAATAATCCCCGGGAACGGTTCTGGGCGGCCCGTACCAAGCAGCTGCACCGGGCCCACGTCACTACCTTCGACCGGCTGTGGTCATGTCTCCCGTACCTGCGACCCTTGCTTACCATCATCGGCGACACCGTGAACTATGCCTTGGACGAGGACGGCGCCGGCTGTCATGATCTGCTGGGCACCCGCTGCGACCCATACGTTCACAAACTGCTGAACGGTGAGGACTTCGACTACTGCTGCCACTCAAACCTGGTGCGGGCAATCGCTCAGTACCATCTCAACGAGAGCGACGTTCACGACGTGCTCAACATATTCCAAGTGACCGGACTTACCCGGGACGACCGTTACTTCGTGAAACCTTCACCGGCGAAGCTAGGAGACTACTTCGAATTCTTCGCCGAGATCGACCTGCTTTGCGCCATTTCCACTTGTCCCCACGGAGATCTGTCGGTCCAGGTTTGGGGAGAGGACGTTGGCGATCCCATCGACACTTGCCACCCCTTGGGTGTCGAGATTTATCAACCTCGTCCGGGACTCCTGGGAGGTTGGCAGTCGCCTGCAACAATCGATTATCGTGGTATCCACGGACTTGACCGTCCATGAGAGCCCGGCGGCCCGCAGGCGGTGAGCCGCTCGAATCGTCAACCAAGGGAATCAGCCGGAGGAGAAGATGATAGTAGTAACCGGAGCGGCGGGAAGGCTGGGACGCAGGGTGGTGCAGTTGCTGGCAGACCGAAACAAGGAAGTCCTGGCTACGGACCAATTGGATGCCGATGACCTTCCAGCGGAATTTGTGCGTTGCGATCTGGTCGACCTCAAGGCAGTGGAGGGTATTCTCAAGGACGCGGAAGCCGTCGTTCACATGGGCGCCATCCCCGGGCCGCTGCGGGAAGACCCAAAGGTCATTTTCAATAATAACGTGGTCAGCACCTTCAACGTCATGATGTCCGCGGCGGAGTTGGGCCTGCGGCGAGTGGTGTTCTCGTCCAGTGCCTTCGGCATGGGGTGGGCCCACGACGGGAACGCTTTCGTACCGATGTACCTGCCATTGGACGAGGAACATCCCATGATGCCTTTCGAACCCTACGGCCTGTCCAAGCAGGTAGGAGAGGATATCGGCAGAATGATCTCCCGCAATTCCGAGACCACGGTCGTCAGCCTGCGGTTCACCAATGTGGCGCTTCCGGAAGTCCAAGCGGAGTTTCCCTGGCCGGCCCCTACACCGGAGAACCCCCTGACCCTGGTGATGTGGGCCTACGCCGAGGCTGGGGACGTGGCCGAGGCCCACGTATTAGCGGTGGATGCAGAGATAGAAGAGTATGAAGCTTTCATGATCGCCCAGCCTTCCAGCCGTTTCAAAGAGCCGACGCTTGACCTTATCAAAAACAACTTTGGCGACCGTGTGGAGATACGGGAAGGGTTGAGCGGCACCGCCAGCGTAATCAGTACGGAAAAGGCGCAGCGACTTCTGGGCTGGACACATCGCTACGACTGGAGGCAAAAGGAAAGATAGAGTGAATCATCTGTGACGACTGGCGACCAGCGGTACGTGGCCCTTCTTCGAGGCGTCAATGTCGGCGGCAAGAACAAGCTGCCGATGGCGGAGCTGAGGGACATCTTCACTGCGGTCGGCTGTACGACGGTGCGGACCTACATCCAGAGCGGGAACGTAGTGTTTGATGCGGCGCCGGACTTGGTCGAATGTGTGCCGGAACTCGTGACTCGGGCCATTATCCAGCGGTTCGGCATCTCCACGGACGTCATCCTTCGGTCAAGCAAAGAGCTCCGGCAGGTCGCCACTTCGAACCCCTTCGACACCTCTGTCGACCCGCGCCTCCTCCACGTGGCATTCCTTGAGAATATACCCGGCGCCGAAGCAGTCGCTCAGCTTGATCCGGAACGCTCGCCGCAGGACGCTTTTGCTGTACGCGGGCGCAACGTCTACTTGCATTACCCCAACGGCGTGGCCCGGAGCAAGCTGATGAACGAGTACTTCGCCGCCAAGTTGCAATGCGCTAGCACCATGCGGAACTGGCGGACCGTCCTCACGCTGCTGGAGATGGTCGACGCGCCTTAGGGGGCACCGATTCCCGTCCGAGTTCCACCATTATATTAGGCATCGATTGCCCTCCCAAAGATTGTCAGTGTTTGCGGCGGGGCTAGAAACCGACGGCGTAGGCCTCGCACCGCGGGTCTGCGCCGCCCTGCAGCACCTTGGTCTCCGGGTTGCGAGTGATGACACAATACAGGGCTGAACCCTCCCACCAATCGGGATACTGCTCTATCGTGTGGCCCTTCCGCCGTAATTGCTCGGCCACTTCATCGGAAATACGGCCTTCCAACCGCAGCATCCCCGGCTCATACCTTGACGCCCAGTTGGTACTGGGGAAGTTATAGCTGTAGAAGCGAGGTTCCTCCACGGCCTCTTGAGGGTCGCGGCCAAATTCCAAAACGTTCAACAGCAGTTGCAGAGTGCCTTGCGGGATATGGTCGCCGCCGTGAGCGCCAAGGGCCATCACGGGCTCCCCGTCGCGCAACACCAAAGCGGGCGCCGGAGTAAGCCTGGGCCGCTTGCCCCCTTCGACCGATGCCGGATGACCTTCCGTAAGCTTGGACTGAGTGCCGCGCAATGAGAACGCCAGGCCGGTGCCCGGAATTATTGGACCGCCGTTCTTGGTGCCCTCGCTGGGGGTGCTGGAGAAGATGTTTCCATCCTGGTCGATCACGGCGAAATAAGACGTCCCGCCGCCGCTGACTCCGGCTGTGCCAACCGGGACCGCCGCCTCTCTGGGGGACTGCGGGGCGCCGTCGATAGTCGCCTTGCCGTTTCGCGGGTCTCCCGGAGGGGGCGTGCCCGGCCAGGCCAGGTCCGGGTCGATCAGAGAGCGGCGCTTGGCCAAGTATCTCTCCGCCAGCATTTCATTGATCGGCACGTCCACGAAATCCGGGTCTCCCACGTACTGCTCCCGGTCGGCAAAGGCCAAATTCAAGGCCTGGTTCACGGTGTGGATGTACTCGGCGGAATTGTGGCCCATGGACGCTAGGTCGTAACCTTCCAGGATCTTCAGGGCTTGAGGGAACGTCGGTCCCTGGCCCCACGGCCCTGTGCTGTAGACGTCGTAGCCCTTGTAATTTACCGTCACAGGCGGAGCCACTTGGACGTGGTACCGGGCCAGGTCTTCCTCGGTGAGCATGCCCCCCATCTCCCGGTTGTAGGCGGCAATCTTGAGGCCAAGTTCACCGGTGTAAATGTAGTCTCTGGCCGCCTTAAGCGCCGCCTCCCGGCCTGTCCCGGCGTTGGAAGCCTCCACATCCGCAATTTTGGACAAGGTTGCGGCCAAGTCCTTTTGATAGAACATCTCGCCCTGTTTGGGGGCGCGGCCGCCAGGCAGGTAGATTTCGGCGGTCGACCGGTGGGCGTTGTACTGGTCGAAGGCGGTCTTGAACCGGCCGGCCAGATATCGGTACATGGGGAAACCGTTTCCGGCCAGGTCGATGGCCGCGGTCGCCACCTGTCCGAAGGTCATCGTGCCAAACTTGGACAGAGACGTTAGCCACGAATCGGCGGCGGCCGGCGTTAAGGACGAGAGCACGCCGGTCGGAATCTTTCCCCCGTGGGTTTTTTGAAAGTATTCGACCGACGCGGCCTTGGGCCAGACCCCCAGCCCGTCAATCGTGGTCACTTCTTTCCGGTCAGCCAGGTATATGACCGTGGGCGCCACGCCCAGGAAGCTGCAATCATCGACATGCACCACGTTCAACGCCAAGCCAACGGCCACTCCGGCGTCAATTGCGTTGCCACCGTTTTTCAGGACTTCCAAACCGGCCATGGCGGCGCTGGGGTGGCTGGCTACAACCATTCCGTTGACGCCCTGCATCAATGGACGAAAACTGGTTAGCGGGGTCCCTTTGACTGGCATTTCGAGGCCTCCCAATTAACGATTTACTGTTGTTCCTCGGTCTTGGTACAGGTACGGGTCAGACTTCTCCGGTCGTTTGTTCTATGAAGCTTCCGGCGAAGGCAAGGTAGGTCTTCCAACACGATCAGGAACCGTGGGCCATCTCGCCGGAGCCAGGATTGCAGAAGCATCCAGTGAGCAATGCTTTGGCGCTCCCTGCCAGGTAATCTATACGCCGGTGCTCGATCAGGGCTTCTTCGGATCGTGGAAGTGGACGGTTAGCGTACGCCCGCGAGCCGTCATGCCCCTGGTCCGTAGCCCCGCCCAACCGGCGCGCTGTGTCTGTGATGCAAACCAAGCAGGTTCTCCAGCAGCCATGCGGTCAATGGCGTTACCCGGTTGTGAATCCGGTCGCTTCATATGGACTGGAGATGCTTCAGGACAAATTCAACGGCTCGGATATTCAGGTATTGGTTGGAGCGGCAATAGCTCATGAATGGCGGCTCTTATCTGGTCGGCCCAGTACTCGTTGTCCTCAATACCCAGCACGATCCTGTTGTATCCGCCTTGCTTGAGCTCGATGGAGAGGAATTCCTTGTTCCTGGTTACGTACCAGAACTCCTTTCCCCTTCCTGTGAGGTACGACCCCGCCCTGATGACCCAAGGCACGAAGATGCCGGGCGCTCGGAGGTCCTTCCAGTTCCGGATGGGCACTTCCGTGGAGATGCCCTCTACTTGGTCCAGCGGTATTACGAAGGAGCCATGAACAGACAGCACCTTCTCAAACTTGCTGAGGTCTATCCTCAAGAGACCATCTCGGATACTCAAGTCCATGCGATGTCCTCGCGGGAAGCCCGTCGCTCATAGGATAACATCAACCCAAGGGGCCGGTTGTAACGGTGTAAGCTCCAGGATACCTAGGAGTCCGGCTGCCAGTCGAAGAGGATGGCCCCTACCCTGGCGAGGCCGAACTGGAGCGCTCGGTACCAGGCGGCTGCGACCGGGAATTAGACTGCGTCTGGACACCCTCGGCCCAAAGCTGGGCGTTCGAGGACCGAACCGTGCACGCAGGCCCTCGCCTTGATACACCAGCGCGTCTGTTTTTAGCCGTCCTCTGGCAGCAGCACCACGCGGATATAGCGGTCGGGCGTGAGATACCGCCCGGCCGCCTCGACGACCTGTTCCAGGGTCAACGTCTCCAGCCTCCCGTCGATCCGGTTGATCTCGTTCAAGGGCTCGCCTCGTTGCAGCGCCGCTTCGATCTGCCCCGTCCAAAAGTGGTTGGTCCGCAGTTGCTCCTCGCGAGAGGCACGCAGAATTTCCTTCACCTTGTCCAGGTAGTCCTGGCCGCCGCCGCTCCGCAGCCACTCAACCTCATCCAGCACCACTCCGAACAATTCGTCCGCCCGGGCGGGGTCGCTGCCGAATATGATGGACACCTGGTATTCGGGATCGGGGAGAAGCATGGAGTCCGCACTGACGCGGATGCTGTAGGTGCCGCCCAGCTCTTCGCGCACCTGCTCCCGCAGGCGGAGGCCCAGCATCTCGCCCGCCACGCCCAAGGCCAGCGCCTCCTCGCGGTCCCACTCCATGTCGCCGGCGAAGACCACCGCCGTGTTGCTGCGCGGCTCGATACCGCGGCGCACCTCGCGGTCCTCCAGCCCTAGCGGCGGATCGATCCCGACGTCCCGCCACAGCTCCGTGCGTCCCGCAGCTGGCAGGCTGGCCAGGTAGGTGGCGGCCAGCGAGCGCAGTTCCTCCCAATCGAAGGCGCCGGCGAAAACGAAGGTGGAGTCTCCCAAGTCGGCGAACCGCTCGGCGTAGACCGCCTCCGCCCGCTCCAGATCGAGCTCCTGCAGCACGTCCAGCGTGAGGGGCCGTTGGCGGAAGTGGTGCTGGCTCATCACCGAGCGCAGGGTATCGAAGAACACTTGGTCCGGTTGGGTGGCCCGAGATTCGGCGAAGGTACGCAGCCTCGACTGGTAGGTCTCGAAAAACGTGGGGTCGAACCGCGGACTGGTGGCGTACAGGGTTATGAGCTGGAACAGGCTCTCCAGGTCTCCGGGCGAGGCGCTGCCGCTGAAACCCTCGAACAGCTCACCAATGTACGGAGAGACTGAAACCCTCTTGCCCGCCAGCACCTTGTCCAGCGTCACCCGGTCGTGGAGGCCGACGCCGCTGCCGACGGCGATGGAGGCAGAATGCTGGGCGGAAACGTGGTCCGCGTCCGGCGCCAGCGAGTCTCCCCCTGGGCTGAAGGCGGTGAACAGCACCTGGTCGTCGTTGAAGTCGGTCTGCTTGGCGATCACCGTGACGCCGTTGGACAGGGTCCACCGGCGAGCGTCGATGGACTCGATACGCTCCTCGGCGACGATGCTGCCGGGGGTTGGCAACGTGGCCAACAGCGGGGCGTCGCCGCCGGAGTCTTCATACGGCGCCGCCTCGAGGGTGGGAGCCTGCGCAAGCTGCGCTGCGATCAAGGTCTGCAGCTCGTCATTCGTGCCTTCGCCGATGCCCTCGGGGCCCGTCGCGAGCAACACCGTGTTGCCCGGCTCGGTCCACGACTCCGCCACGGCATTGACTTCAGATAGCGAGACCTGCTCCAAGAGCTCTTGGTACAGCCGCCATTTGGTCTCGATGCCGGGCGTCGGCCGGCCGGTCAGGAAGTGGCCACGGTACGACCGGGCCAGCTCCGCCGATGACAGCTGGTCACGGCGCTGGTAGTCCCCTTCCACCGAACTCCGGAGGTTGACTTTCTCCCGGGCCAGCTCGGTCGTGGTGAATCCGTGTCGCCTCACCCGCTGCAATTCCTCCAGCAGCGCGTTCAGTCCCCGTTCTACCCCGTCCCGCTCCACGCCGGCCGAGAAGACCAGGAAGTCGAGCGGGTTGATGACACGGGTCCGACCGGCTCCCGCCCAGAGATAGGGCGGGTCATCGGCCTGGCCCAACTCAAACAACCGCGAATTGAACATCATGAACGACAGCTCCTCGGCCACTCCCTGCCGGTAGGCCGCCAGGTCCTGTCCGGTGTGAGGGGGAATGGTGCGGACGAGGTCCACGTCCGTACCGGGAGCTTCGGGGTCGGTGAACACCATAACCCGCGGGGTGTAGGAGCCGGGGACGTCGTACTCGGGGAGGTGGCTGGCCTGGGCCAGGGTCGCGCGTTCCTGAAAGGCCGCCCCCTCGGGCGGCGGCGCAAAGTGGCGTTTTACCGATGCTTCGATGGACTCGGCATCGAAGTCGCCCACTGCTATCACCGCCATCATGTCAGGCCGATACCACCGATCGTAGTACTCTCGCAGACGTTCGACGGGGGCATTCTCGATAATCTCGGGGAGACCGATGGGGTTGCGGTCGGCATAGCGCGATTCGCGGAATAACAGCGGGAACAGCACCTCCTGCAGCCGCGAGCTGAACCCTTGGTACAGGCGCCACTCTTCCAGGATGACGCCGCGTTCCTTCTCCACTTCGTCGGGCGCGAAGGTGACGCCGTAGGCCCAGTCGCTCAGGACCTGGAACGCGGTCTCCATGACCTCCGGATCTTCGGTCGGGACTTCCAGCCAGTAGGCAGTGGAGTCGAATCCGGTCCCGGCGTTCAGGTCGCCGCCTAGCGAGCTACCGATGGACTCCAGGTAGTCGATGATCTCCTGTTTGGCGAAGCGCTCGGTGCCGTTGAACGCCATGTGTTCCACAAAGTGAGCCAAGCCCCGCTGCGTTTCCTCCTCCAGGACCGAGCCAGCCCGCACCACCAGCGACAGGCGGGCCCGGTTGCGGGGTTCGCCGTTCTGCCTGACGTAGTAGACCAGGCCGTTGCTCAGGGTACCGTGGGCCACCGCAGGGTCGAGCGCCAGAGCGTCGCCGTCGGTTGGAGCTTCGGGCGCCGGGGTGCGCGTCAAAGCGGGTACCGGGGTGGGCGTTAACGCGGACGTCGGGGTGGCCGGAACGGTCGTCGGCGCGGGTGCCCGGGTTGGAGTTGGCGTGGAGGCTGAAGTTGGCACCGGCGCCGTCGGCACGGCGGTCGCAGCCGCCGCAGGGGTTGGGAGCGCCGTTGCGGTGGCCGCCGGGACCGGCGTTGGCGGGGCGGCGGGGATCGTGGGCGACGGCTGGGAATCGCACGCAACCAACAGCAGACACAAGAGCGCCATGCCCAAGACCATCGCCGCCATCTTCGGTGATCGCCTCATCCGCTCGTCTACCTCCTATTCATCACCAAGGCCAACCCTCCAATGGCCGCGAGGAGCCCGGCGGCGACGATCAGGATGATGCCCCCACGGGGGGATTCCTCCACCGTCAGTCTGTTGCTCGCTGGGAGTGACCGGCGTCACCGCTGCCAGCGTGGGCTCCGGAGCCCTGTTTGGCCGGGCCGTGGGCGCCGCCGTTGGCTCGGGCGTCACTCGCGGCGCCGCTACGGCCGGGGTTGGGGCAGCGTTCGGGACGGTCGTAGCAGTTGGTCCGGCGGTCCGTAGGGTCAGGATTAGTAGCGCGCGTGGGCTCCGGGGTGGGAGCCAGGGTTGGCTCCGGGGTCGGCTCGGGTGTGGCGGGCAGGTTCCGGTTTCGGGGCGGCCAGCACCGCCACGTCCACCAGCAGAGTCGCCCGGCCCCCGGCCGGTTGTAGGCGGTGATGGCGATGACGGGGCGGCCCGGCGACAACCCCCTTATGGTGATGCTGGACCCGTCCTGCTCGACCCCGGCGATGGCGGAGTCGAGGGAAGCCATAACTTCATCACTTCGGGAAATCAGATCATCGTTAGGAACATCGCGAGCTACAGCCAGTACGCCGTCACCCGCCCGACCCGGCGCGTCACCACGACGCCGCGGGTCGCCGAGCCGGTCAATGACAGTAACCGTGGGCGCAGGGGCGGAGACCGTCAACATCGCCCTGAGCTTTGCCGACGCGGACCAGGACGCGCTGACCTTCGCTATTCCTGGATATTTGCTACCGGGACGGAGGACCTCGCATATGATTTGTTTGCTCGCCTCAAGACATACTCCGGATCGAGATTACCCAAGGAACACCAGTGGCGGCCATCGGTCGTCAGAGGGTATTCCACGTCTTCGTCCAAACCCGACCGGATGACGGCTGCGACCAGTCCCAGGTACCCAGTTTTCACTTCCATGCAACCGTCATCCTCATAACCCTCGATTAAGCGCTAACCTTGGCCAAGCGCATTCTTGCAGGTTGGAGGGTCTCTGAGGCCTCAAGCCCAGCTCCCCTCGGTTGGCCTCAGCCGTCAAACCTGATGTCCTTCGGACCAACAGCTTTTGACGGAGGCCTGCCGCTGATTCAGCTTGTTCTCATAGGATAGCCATCTACCAGAGTCGGAGAGAAACTGCTGGCTAACTAAAGGTAGTCTTGAGTTAGACCGTCGGCTGCCGCGGGGCGCCTATCGGCCATGTAGATCGATCCGTTCATTTCGTTGTGCCCTTCGAATCGAAGAGCCTTGCGGTCTCCGGTCTCTTGGGAGTCGTGATATTTCAGGTTGGACACTTCGGGGTAAGAAACAAGAGTGGGGTCGAAGACCATTATCAGTCGTACCTTCCGACCGGAATATCTCCCCTTCTTTTCCAGCATCCGGAGGTTCGCTAACGATTCGGGTCCCAGATTAAATTTGGGAACCAAGTTCCTGTGAACCGCCTCGGTCCGATGCCAGGGCTTTGTGCCCTTCCAGAACAACAAGTCCACGTTCCGCCGTTCTTAGTGATTCTTCTCTCAGTGATTCTTCTCTCAGTGACTCTTCAGGATTGTCAGAAAACGAGGGTCTGCCATCGGTGTCAAACTCCACCGACCTAGCCCGTAGCATATTCAGCAAATCCCCTACGAATACATCCTTTAACACGGGTCAAGGTAAGCGGAGTTCGTGGTCCACCATGTATGTGGTGGTCCTCCGGTGTCGGGTCCTCGTTATGTAACCCGCATCGTCCAGGTCGGCGACAATTCTTAACGCGGCCCTCTCGGTAATCCCAAGTTCCTGTGAAATCTCCCTGCCGGTGATCTTGGGCTGCTGGAACACGATGATCAGCCCTGCGCCGTGGTCAGTAATAAAGTTCCAAGACGGCAAGTGAGCGAATCCTATAAACGGGTTGTCATAGAATCATACATATGATATAAATGTCCTGATTTTGATATCTGGTTTCCAGCCGCTAGTGTATCACAAAGTCCCATGTCGACGGTAAAAATCTTCCGCGTGGAAGGTTCTTGGGCCCGGCATGAGACTTGATTGACCATCGCATCTTTATGCCGAGAGATCTGTCACCGTCCCGTGGCCTGGGTGATAGCGGCTACCATAGCCCCGGCCCTGCTGGGAGCGCTTCTGATCGGGTTCATCATTGGGGAATGGTGGCATCTGGCCGGTTACTTCTGGTTTTTCCTACCTGGCACCCTGCTACCTCAAGAGCCTGCGGTCATTTATGCCGGCACGATTTACCACCCAGGCTTGGTAGTGGTCCTATTTAGCCTCGCAACCATTACGGCGTCTCTCATCGACTACTTAACCATCAAAAAGCTCTTGGCGTCTCCAAGGCTTGCGCCGTTGAAACGGACACCCATATATCAGACCGCGGTTCGCTGGTTCTACTGGTGCCCGTGGTGGACCATCGCGGTTTTTGCCTTTGCTCCACTCCCTTTTTTCCCAATTCGTATACTGGCCCTCAGCTCCGACTACCCGCTGCTTCGATACGTATCCGCGAGCGTCGTGGGCCGAATGCCCCGTTATTATCTCTTGGCAATAGGCGGGGCCTGGCTGACCATACCGTTGATGTACTTGCTCCTTGGGGGGCTTTTCGTGGGGCTGATCCCGTCCTTGGGAGTACTTTGGTCTCGCCGAAAGACTGCCCAGCCGTTGGGTGCTGCTGCCTGACAGACCTCGTGATACCAGCGCCGATGGGCGGCCCCAACATTTTCAGCGGCAGAATGTGCCCCGCGGTTGAAGGGCTTTCTGTCGATTTCATTGCGGCTATAAGGGTATCAGGACGGTCTGCTTTCCATAGCAATTAACGTGTCTCATCAGTGCAATTCATGGCGCAATGGTCCCTCACCGGAAAATCACAAAGCGGGGACCAACAGGAGGAATTCTTGAGGATATACGTGGGAAATCTCCAGCTCGAATTTAGCGAAGGGGATGTAAGGGAAATGTTCAGCAACCATGGCAAAGTGGATTCAGTGGCCATTATTCGTGACCGTAGTACCGGTCGGCCTAAAGGCATCGCCTTTGTCGAGATGCCCTCAAATGGCCAGGCAGAAGCAGCCATCAAAGCCCTTAACGGACAGAAATTTCATCAACCACCACGTACCCTCACCGTTCATGAGGCCCGTCCTCGACAAAGCCGCCCCGCAGGAAAAGTAGGACAGCGGCCGGGGGCATTGGCTGATAGGCTAAAGCCGCTCAAACGCGGGGAGAGGATACGCTCGTAGGTAAGGCAAGTGTTGGTTCGAGTGTCGGACTTGCTAACCACCAGATCGGATGGCACTTCGATTCGATCACCCCGGCATCTTAGTTTGGCTGGGGACGCGCCCGTTAAAGGGCCCTGCTTATCACCAAACGGATTCAGCCACTTAACGCAAGACCCTATGGATGGCGAGTGAACACCGAACGGAATCAATCACCGGCTTCCAACTGATAATCGCCTAGCAGGCTGTTGCGCACAGCCCATACCACGAGCTACTGTTTGGTCCCGATTCCGAGTTTGTCTTGGATGCCGTAAATCGCGTTGCGGTTGGTTTGGTTCTCATCTTGGCGACCTCTCCGTAAGACAGTCCGCGTGCGAACAGCGAGAGGATCTCCCGCTCTCGCTGCGCAGGCTTTCCGGTCCCCTTCGGCCTTCCCGGTCCCTCTGTGTTCTTGATTCCAGTTAACATCCTTCGTATGACACTGCCGGGAATCCGGTACTTTCCTCGGGCGACGTCCCGCAGCGTGGCCAGAAGCTTGACCTTGCCCGAGTACTTTCGGAGATAGCCCGTAGCGACCGCTGAACGGCTTGGGCTTCCGAACGAACGGCAGACGCCGGGCCGTCTTGGGCGAGATGGTCGCCGTAGAGGGACGACACTTTAATCATTGGAGCGTTCGCGACATCCTGAAGAACCCTTTCTACGTCGGCAAAGGTCCGGCACAAAGCCGACTTCTTCGACGGCCGCCACCAACCAATTATCACCCAAGAACTTTTCGACGCAGTGTAAGACCAGTTGCGGAAAAACCGCTCCCGAAAGTCCGCGTCAAACCATGGCAAGTGTCGCGACCCTCGCCTGCTGTCAACGCCGATTTAGTTTTGACCCACCTGCGCCGGTTTAGAATTGACCCGCCCGGCGTTGGTCTTGGTTGGTCTCCGGCGGCTGGCTCAGCAGGTGGTGGGGGCTGAGCAACCCGGCTTGGCGCTTCTCCCGGAGGCGGTAGCTCTCGCCCCGGATGTTGAGCACGTGGGAGTAGTGGAGCAGCCGGTCCAAGGTGGCGGCGGCGATCACAGTGTCCCCCAGCAGTTCGCCCCACTCGGAGAAGCCCTTGTTGGAAGTCAAGATGATGGTGCCCTCTGCCGTAGCGGGCCGAGACCAGGGTGAAGAAGGCGGTGGCCGCCTCCCGGTCATAGGGCCAGATGCCGAATTCAGCGACGACCAGCACCTTGGGGGCCAGGTAGACTCTCATCCGCCGGTCGAGACGGCGTTCGGCACGGGCCGTCCTCAAGTCCTCCATCAGGTCGTAGGCCCGGACGAAATAGGCCCGTAGCCTCGCTCGATGGACCTAAGGGCCAAGGCCACCGCCAGATGGGTCTTGCCCACGCCGGGCGGCCCCAAGAGCAACAGGTTGGCCGCCTCGGCCACGAAGGCCAAGTTCCCCAGCTCCTTCACTTGCCGCTCGTCGATGGAGGGCTGGAAGGAGAAGTCGAAGTCCTCCAGGGTGCGGCGGAAGGGCAGGTGGGCCATGCGGATCCTGGTGGTGAGATACCGCTCCCGGCGGGCCGACACCTCGACTCCCAAGAGGTCGGCCAAGAGTTCCGGGTAGGACACCTGCCTCCTGGCGGCGGCATCCAGTCTGTTGTCCAGCACCTCGGCGGCCTGTTTCATTCCCAGGCTCTCCAGCCCAGGCTCTCCAGCCCAGGCTCTCCAGCCCAGGCTCTCCAGCCCAGGCTCTCCAGGTAATGACGTGCCTGCTCTAGGGATCATCGTCCGCCCCCCGAGGCCGCCAAATCGTAGACCTCCCGCCAGCTCGTAGACCTCCAAGGAGCGCCTTTGGACCTGCTCCACCGGGACCTGTACCGCCACCGCCTCTTTCCGGGGCCGCCCGTCACCGGTATCAAGTCCGTCCCACTGGCCGGGCAGGGTCAGGCGCTGTCCGGGCCGCTGTGCCCTGGGATGCAGCGCCAAGCGCTCCTCGCCAGACCAGATCTCCACCATTCCCGGCCTGGTCCCGGCCTGCACCGATTTCCCGGCAAAGGGCCAGGGCACTCCGTACCACGAGCCGTCAAAGTTGACGTAGCCGTCCCGGCCCACCTTCCGTTCTTCCCGGAGGAAGGGCTCCAGCCTGGAGCGGTCGGGCAGGGGGAGCAGGTGCGCCCGCTCCTTGGCCAGCAGGTCTCGGGGCCTTTCCCTGGTGGTCCCGTGCACCCTGACGTTAGCCACGCTATCGCACCACTCCATTGCCTGGCGGTTCAGGTCGCCATCGCCGGTGAAGTGCACCGATGACCACAGATTACGCCTCACGTACTTGATCCCGCTCTCCACCTTCCCTTTGGTCTGGGCCCGGTAGGGCCGGCACAGTCTCAGCTCGAAGCCCACCCGCCGGGAGAAGTCCAGCATCCCCCGGTTCCACTCCAGCCGGCCGTCTTGGTCCCTTCCCAGCACCACCACCTTGGCATTGTCGTAGAGGCAAATCCTGGGCACTCCCCCGAAGTACTCGAAGGCGTTTAAGTGGCAGCGCATGAAGGTGGCGCTATCAGCCCGGCGCACCAGCTCCACGTAGATGGCCCGGGAACAGCTCAACACCATGACAAAGGCCCACAGCCGCCCCCGGCCTCCCTCCCCGGTAACGTAGGGCATGCTGCCCCAGTCCACTTGGGCCTGCTCCCCGGGCCCAGTCTCGAATCGCATCGTCGCCTTGGGCTGCCGCGGGCGACGGTAGGGCCGGACGTAGTCCTTGAGGATGCTGTAGCCTCCGCCGTAGCCCCGCTCCTTAAGCTCCCGGAGCAAGACCACGCAGTTCCCAAGCCCCTCGGCCAGACGCCCGTCGATGTATTCCTTGTAGGGGTCAAGTTTGGACGGCCGCTCCGGCCTGCCCTGGGGCTGGGGCACCCCTTCAGATCTCAGGTACTTACGCACCGAGTTCCGGGAGATGCCCAGTTCCCGGGCAATGCCACGGATGCTTGTTCCTTCGCCTTTTAGCTCGTACAGGTCTTTCACTGTCCCACCTCTTAGCACCTCCCGGACCACCTCCACACCAGCTTCCAGCAGATGCCAAAAATGCTCCGGGGCATTGGGGTGGGTCAATTCCATTCCGGCGCTACTGGGTCATTATTCCACCGGCGATGACATCTGCTTGAATCGCGAGTTCCAGTTTGCCACGAGTGCAGCACTGTCCTATGGTCTCAGAACCAGGGGGCAATGGCTGAGACCTTCTACAAGTCTCCCGACAAAGGCTCGGCCTTGTCGTGCAAGCACAAGGGCAGGGCGTTCCTCGGACGCAGGTTCCACGCTCAAGCCGACACCATGTTCGGTGGCTTTACGTTGAGGGACGATTGGGTGCATTGGATCATTGAACATTACGCGCGGGAGTCCAACCCCGAACCCGCTTTGCGTAAGAGGCAGTCTATACAGGGAAAAATAGATAGAGCGCCGTCACCTGTATATCGAAGGCGAACTCGACTGGCAGGGGTTTTCGAGAATCAAAGAGGACGCGGAAGCGGCCATCGTCAGCGTCTACGTGCCCGAGTTCGACGATGCGATGGAAGCCGGGAAAATCCTGAACGACTTTGGAACCCTGTGGCACTCCGCGTCGGTCGCCAGAAGGAACCGCCTGCTGCGATCGATGCTTCAAGCAATCTACGTCGACTTGGAAAAACGGGAAATCATCGGGCTGTTGCCGAAGAGGTGCTTCTTGGGCCCGTTGCTAGCGATTGCCGAAAGAAAAGAAGTGGCCGTTCTGGATGGCTCGAACGGCTGTTCTAGAAGGAATGGTGGAGACGGGGGAGAGTCGAACTCCCCGTCCAGAAGTGCCGATAGTCGGATGTGCTACAAGCTTGTCCGGCGGTAGTTTCTCGGCCACTCGCAACACCGCCGACGGAGCGACGAGTGGTCCAGCCGGTATATCTTTGGCCGCCCTTACCGGCGTCGGGTTGGCCGCATCCCGGACTTATGGCGCCTGGCATCCCCTCTTCCGGGAATAGCTGGGAGCAGACGTAGCCGCTACTAGGCGGCTAGAGCGAATTCACGTTCGCCGTTTGGCTTTTGCCACCGGTTTAACGAGGGCGATGGCACCTCGGCTTGCAATCCGCTACAGAACGCCCCTGTCGAACCCGCGCGTCCCCATAACTCTTCCATTCTCTCACCGCGACGAATCCCGGTCAACCGGCCATCTAGCAGCCCGCGTCAATATGTCAATCGGGCTGGCCGCCGGGCTATAATTGAGACGGCTCTAGCCACGATGTAGAGGTAGAGATGTGGAGACGTCCAGACGTGGGTACCTAAAGGCGTCGGCCGCGCTGTTGGGAACGGTGGGCATCATGGCCTTCCCTCCCGGCCTGACCCGGCTCACCGAGATGACCAGCTCGGGACAGCAGCGCGTAACCACCACCTACCAGCGCAACTGGGTCGCTTCCATCCACGCATTGGCCGAAGACCAGCCGGCCGATTTCAGATACCCGCTGGAGGAGCACCCAAACTTGGTGGTAAAGCTGGGCACGCTGGCCAACATGGGGGTGGGACCCGCCAACGACATCGTAGCCTTCAGCTATATCTGCTCCCACATGCGCTGTCTGCTGAACGGGTTGTACCGCTCAGAACACTCGATGCTGGGCCCTTGCCCCTGCCACCTCAGCCGATTCGACGAGACATCTACGCCACCGGCGTCACTGGCTTGGTATACGGGTTCGCCGATAACCTAAAGGGCGGTACCCCAGTGGCCAACAGGGAGGGGCAGTGATGCAAGACAACGAAAGCGCCGGGTCCTCCGGAGAAAACCACCAGCACGACCGCGACCTGTGGAAGTTGGGCCAGTCCTCCGGGATTTCCCGCCGGAAGTTCTTGGGCTTGATGGCCACAGACGGAGCGGCGGCGGTGTTCGCCGCCTGTGGAGGGGACGTCGCGCCCACTCCCGAATCAGGACAGACGACCGCGACCATGGTCCAGCGGGTGCCGCTCCTCCGCCCGACGCGACGATGAAAACCACCGCTTGCGACTACTGCGTCGTGTGCTGTGGCTATCGCGTCTACACCTGGCTGGTGGGTACCGAAGGCGGCATGTCCGCGTCCGAGAATGCGATGCGGTCGACTTTCCGGTGGGTGTGGAGGCCGGAAGTTGGGTCTCGCCAAACATGCACAACATTGTGGAGATCGGCGGCGTACAAAGCCACGTCATCGTGGTGCCCGACTGGGAGACCGAGGTCGTGAACGTCGGCGGCGACCACAGCATCGGCGGCGGTACGCTGGCCCAGAAACTCTACAGCAAGGACACCCCCACCCGGGACCGTCTGAAGCAGCCGCAACTCCGCGTGGGCGGCGAACTCTACCCGATTTCATGGGACGCCGAAATCGCTATCGTCGGCGATATAGCAAGGCATGTTGTGGACAACCACGGGGAGCTCGCTTGGGGGATGAAGCAGTTCTCGTACAACTACTACGAGAACACCTATGCCCTGACCAAGCTCGCCCGCGGCGCAATCAACACGCCCTGCTGGGCGCCCCACGACAAGCCGGGCGCCGGGCCCGACACGCCCGGCTTAAGCGACGCTGGCATCGACGCCTTCAGCGCGTCCTATGAAGACTCGAAGATGGCCGACGTCGTCTACCTCTCGGGCGTGAGTCTCTACGAGTCGAAGTCGATACTATTTCAAGAGTGGACAGTAAAGGGCCCCGACGACAAGAAGCTGATCGTGGTGAACCCGTGCCGGGACTACACCGTCGCCTATGCCGAACAGGGGGGCGGGCTCCACCTGCAACTGGTGCCAGGCACCGATACGGTACTCAACAACTCCATCGCCCGCGTCGTGCTGGACAATGGTTGGGAGGACGGTGACTTTATTCGGGAGCGCACGGTGAGCGCCGCCGAGTTAGCCGAGGAAACCAGTTGGCGGCGTCAAATGTTCGGCGCCGACTTCGATGGCTACAAGGAATTCATCACCTCCGACGACACGTACCTGCCGGAAAATGCGGCAATAATTGCCGGCGTCCCCGCCGAAAAAATCAGGGCCGTCGCCGAGTTGATGGCCCGGCAGGAGGACGGCAGCCGCCCGAACACTTCCCTCATGCTGGAGAAGGGAAACTATTGGGGACACAACTACGAAAACACCGCTTCGCTGGCCAGCCTGGGACTGCTGCTCGGAGCTGGCGGACGCGCGGCCCGTATGATCTCCCGAGGGGGCGGGCATCAACGGGGCATGATCTCCGGCGCTGGTTATCCCAAGGACAAGTCGCCCGACAGCTATATGGGCAACAAGATCGAGCTGAACCTTGACCGGTGGGTCACGGAAGGCAACGTCCGCTTTATGTGGGTCATCGGCGCGACCTGGCTGGCGGCCATGGGCGCGTCCCAGCATCTGGCCAGCGTGGTCCGCCGCTTGGCCCGCGTGACTGGCCCCGCAGTGGAGGCCAGCGAAGCCTTCGTCGGCGGAGTGCGCGGCGGACCGCTACAATCGGACCGGGTAATCGAAAACCTGAAGGCCAAGGTCGACGCCGGGGGCATGGTGTTAGTGCACCAAGACATCTACCCCAACGTCGCGTCCCAATATTCCGACCTGGTGCTGCCAGCCGCGCCTTGGGGCGAGCAAGATTACGCTCGCATGCAAGGCGAGCGGCGCCTGCGGCTCTACTCCAAACACATGGACCCGCCCGGCGAGGCAAGGCCCGACTGGTGGATCATCGCTCAGGTCGCCCAGCGCATGGGGTATGACGGGTTCGACTGGCGGGACTCGAACGACGTCTTCGAGGAAGCCGCCGAGCGTTCCAAGGGGACAGTGCATGACTACGCGGCCTTGGTCGCGATGGCCCGGCCCCAAGGTAAGACGGGCCACCAGTTGCTGGGCGAACTGGGCACAACTGGCATCCAGTGCCCGATCCGCCTCGAAAACGGGCTCTTGGTGGGGACCGAACGCCTCCATCAAGAGAGTTTTGGGACCGCCTCCGGGAAGGCGGTTTTCCCCAAGGGCGATTGGAAAAACGTGGAGCCGTTTCAAAATGACTTTGCCCCTCAAGGTGGCGAGCTTTAGGGTCACCAATATGCGGGTCAACGAACACTGGCAGTCGCAGTTCGACGACACGCGGATACCCTACCGGTGGGAACGGTTCCCGGTAAACTTCTTGGAAATAAACCCGGAAGACGCCGCTGCCAGAGATATCGAGAGCGGCGACTGGGCGGAGGTGGAGAACAAGAACGTCCTCACCCAGACCGGCGGGCGCAGCGCGGGTAAGTTCTTGGCGGCCGCCTACGTCATCAGGTACCTCCGGGAGTAACCCGCAGCTACTTCATCTTCGACCACGGCCGACTGGATATGGCCGCCAATTCGGTTACACCCGGCCAGACCGACCCGATCCACAACAAGCTGGACAAGGGCACAGTACGCAAGACAGGCAGCTCTCCCTACAAACACACCATGAGCTTCGTCCCAAGAAACATAACGTGAGCCGAAAGTCGCTCGCCCGGCCCCCGCTGAACGAACTGGACGCGCTGGTACCTGCGGGAGGCGCCAGCCTCCGCAGGGGGCAGCCCAAGGCCGCATTGCCTTTCGGTGACTCAACGCTCATGGAGACGGTGCTCGACCGTCTGCGTCCGTTGTTCCGGCGGACCGTGATTGTCACCGAGGAGGTCGGACCGCTGGCCGGACTCGACGCCGATGTGGTAGCCGACGGACGGGAGCAGCAGGGACCGCTGGCCGGGTTGGCGCGGGGACTGGCCCGCAGCGACGCCCCATGGTGCTTCCTGACCGGCTGCGATGTGCCGTTCTTGCAGCCCGAGGTCATCCGCGCCATGGCGCGAGAAGTCGGAGGCTGTGACGTTGTAGCCGTGAAGTTGGATGGCCGAGTGCAAACTCAGCACGCCTTCTATAGTCGAAGTAGCCTCGGGGCGGCAGAGCGCCTCCTATCCGAAGGCTGTACGTCGCTGCGGAGTTTGATCGAGCGGAGCCGGGTGAAGTACCTGGGGGAGGACTGGCTTGCGCATATGGACCCGGAATGGTCGTCCTTCCGCGACCTGTTACATCTGGGCCGATTACGAGCAGGCACTGGAGACTGCGAGAAAGGAAAAAGCCCCGGTATTCGACCGGGGCCCTGATTAATCGATTCAGAACGAGCGCTAGTTTACCACTCGCGTCACGGCTCTGTCAAGCGTTTGTAGCTGGAATTGCCAAATAGGTGCAGATTCGCTTGCAGCAACCCGGTCAATTACGTATCGAAACTGGAGGGAGACTCTATGCCTGACCTAAGCTCCATGGCCGCCTCGGTTGGGGCGCTCTTGAAAGAGACCGGACAGTCTTTGTCGGTAGCCGAATCATCCTGCGGCGGCCTAATCTCTGCCACGCTGGTGGCCATCCCCGGCGCATCAGCCTACTACGTCGGCGGCAGCGTCATCTATACCCGGGTCGCTCAACAAGGGTTGCTGCACGTCCCCGACTCGGCCATGGAGGGGCTTCGCGCCAGCTCGGAACCCTACGCCCTGCTGAACGCCCGGACGACGCGCGAGGCGCTGGGCACCGACTGGGCATTGGCCGAGACCGGCGCCAGCGGCCCCACGGGGAACCGTTACGGAGACTTGGCGGGACACGCTTGCGTGGCGGTGTCTGGGCCGGTGGAGAAGTCCATCACTATCGAGACCGGTGACTCCGACCGCGAGGCCAACATGTGGGTGTTCACCGAGCGCGCGCTGGCTCTCCTGGAGGAGTGCGTCCGCGAGAGCCGAGGCTGATGCCCGCCGAGGAGCGTTTGGCCGAGCTTGGCTACCAGTTGCCGCCCCCGCCGGAGCCAGTCGGCAACTACCTGCCCGTGGCCCGCAGCGGGAACATCATGTGGATGGCTGGTGTTGGTTCCCGCAGGGCCGACGGCAGCCGCATCGCTGGCAAATTAGGCCAAGATCTTACCGTGGAGCAGGGCTATGAGGCGGCCCGCTGGTGCGCCCTCAACCTGCTGGCCCGGATGAAGGCCGAGTTGGGCGACTTGGACAACGTGGCCCGGATCTTAAAGGTGGTGGGAATGGTCAACAGCGCTCCAAGCTTCACGGGTCAAGCTGCCGTGGTGGATGGGGCCTCCGACCTGTTCGTCGCACTGTACGGCGAGAACGGGCGGCACAGCCGCTCCGCACCCGGGATGGCGGCGTTGCCTGGCGATAGCGCCGTGATCGTGGACTGCGTGGTGGAAATCGTCCCCTAGAGCTTTGATTTTCTATTCGTGTTTCTAATGGAAAGCGTTCGGCTCTATAACGAACTGGCTTACCTGTGGCCCGTCATCAGCCCTCCCGAAGATTACGCCGATGAAGCCGAATATTGGCGGCGGGCCATCCGCGCCAAGCTGGGCGAGGGACGCCACCGCATTCTGGAATTGGGCGTCGGCGGCGGCCACAACCTTTCCCACCTGACCTCCGACTTCCAAGCCACCGCCGTCGATCTGTCTCCGAAAATGCTGGAAATCTCGCGCCGGTTGAACCCCGGCGTCGACCATTATCTAGGCGATATGCGAACGGTGCGGCTGGGGCGGAAGTTTGACGCCGTGCTCATCCACGACGCCATCTCCTACATGCTGACCGAAGACGATCTGCGGGCCACGTTTACAACGGCACGAGGGCATCTGCGGGCGGGAGGATTGCTGCTGGCAGCGCCGGACCTCGTGCGGGACACGTTCCGGGACGGAAGGACCCTTTACTGGCCCGGCAGACCGCCCGGCCCCGGCGGAATCCGCGTGGACGTGGAGGAACACCTGAGCGATCCAGACCCGGCCGACACGATCGTCGAGTCGCTCTTCGTCTACACGATTATCGAAAACGGGGCGCAGCGAGTGGAGCGGGACCTGCACCTGAGTGGCCTGTTCCCAATAGCAACTTGGCTGGCCCTGCTGGGAGAAGCCGGGTTCGATGCCGAAGTGCTCCCGTTACCCGGTGATGGCGACGGCTGCGGGGAGCACCTGTTCTGCGGAGTATTGAAACCAACGACGTAGGGGCGCTTCGCGAAGCGCCCCTACGTGTGCTGCGGTAGTTAGGTGGGAACGCGAGGGTCTAGAGAACGGTGGTCAGCACCCACATCGGGCGTTCGCCGACCGCGTACTTGGTCAGCGGCGTGAGCTCGCCAGTGTCGCCGATGCTGTAGGAAGCCAGCATGCCAGTGGCCGAGCCGGCTGAGAAGACGAACTTCCCGGCCGGGTCTAGGCTGAAGGCGCTGGGCACTGCCTCGGTGGCGGCGTGGCCCGCGGGAGTTAGCCGCCCTTCGCCGTCAACCGAGAAGCTGGCGATGCTGTTGTGGCCTCGGTTAGGGGCGAATAGGAAATCTCCCGAGGGCGAGAACTGTATCTGCGAACAGGTGGTCCGTTCGGTCACACCCTGGGGCAGCGTGGTGACCGTCTCGAATGCGGACAGCGTTCCGTCGGAGCCCACTTTGTAGGAGCTGACGCTACAGCCCTGCTCGTTGGAGAAGTAGGCGATATTCAGGGTCGGGTGGAACGTGTAGTGCCGTGGGCCCAACATATCCGCTTGGTCTAGGACCAACGGGTCGTTGGCGGTCAGGTTCCCAGTGTGTGCGTCGAACTTGAACTGATAGATTTTGTTGGGGCCTGGAATGTTCTTCGGCGGCTCTAGCACATTGTCTTGGACCCGGGCTATGTGGGGCACGTAGGCAAAGCTGTTGGTATTATCGGTGAGGACGGAATGAGCGCCTTCGTCGGTGGCGATCCATTCGATTGAGTCCCCGCCCAGCGAGCCACCGTCGCCCAAGGGATAGGAAGCGACGTGACCGCCTTGGTAGAAAGACGCCAGAAGGAAATTGCCGGCGCGGTCGGTGGACAGAAAGGCGGGCGGGTCGGCCGGGACCACCGAACCGGTCCGGCTAAGGGCTCCCGAGCCTTGGTCGATGCGGTGGCTCGAAATCCCGGGAACCTCGCGGTGGCCGACGTACAGCGTCTGCCGGTCCGGGCTGATGGCCAACAGCGACGGACCTCCGGACATCGCCGCCTCCGACTGCAGAGTCAACGCTCCGGTAGCCTCGTCCATGGTGTAGATCCCAACCTTGTTGTCGTCCTGGGCTGCAACGTATACGTAGGTAGCCATGTTCCTGCCTCCAAATCAGCGTTACAAACTAGCGTACTAACGTCTCGGCCATTCGTTCCAACTGGTCGCCCATTTCCTGCTCGGACTCGCAGTGCGTCGGCCAGACCGAGACCCGGTCAGCGCCAGCGTTCAAGAAGTCGTCGACCTGCTGCCGGTTAGTGTCGGGCGGTTGGCCAAACACCGATATGGTGAGGGACGCGGGGTCGCGGCCACGCTCGTCGGCCAAGGCGTCCAACACCTTGCGACTGTTCTCGATCTGGTCGGGGGTGGCCCGGTTGGGCAGCCATCCGTCGCCCCAGCGCGCGACCCGCTGGAGGACGTTGCGCGCATTGCCTCCGAGGAGCACGGGGGGATGCGGCTTCTGCACCGGTTTCGGGTACATGTAGACCGGGGGAAAGTCGTAGTATTGCCCGTGGAACTCGGCCTCGTCCTTGGTCCACAGCTCCTTGAGGGCGGCCACGGCTTCCCTGGTCTGGGTCCAACGGTGGTCGAAGTCGCCGCCCATCATCGTGGTCTCCTCACGGTTCCAGCCTGCGCCGACCCCGAAGATGAAGCGCCCGTTACTGTGCCGATCGAGGACGGAGACCTCCTTGGCGAGGATCAGTGGGTTGCGTTCAGGCACCAAGGTGATGCCGGTGCAGAGCTTGATCTTGCTGGTGACGGCGCAGGCCATCGCCAGCGAGATATAGGGCTCGGAGAAGTGGCCGTAGGTCCACGGGATTTCGCCGCCGGTCGATGGGAACGGGCTCTCGCTGTGGACCGGCAGGATCGGGTGCTCGTGGTACCAGATCGACTCAAAGCCCAGGTCTTCCGCCTTCTTGGCGATGAACGCCGGGTCCAGCGTATATGCTGGCAGGGGTACGATTACGCCAACGGACATCTCATCCCTCCTAACAGTATTTGCTTATGTCTAGTAGGTCGTCGCTCCTAAGATTACCATGATCACCCCGGCAACGCTCATCAGGGTACCCATGGCCAAGGGTACGTCAACCGGCTCCAATTGTTTCAAGAAAAACCAGGCCAGCACCAAGGCAATGATGGGTTGGCTCGCGTAAATCGGAGTGACGATAGTAACCGGGGCCCGGCTGAGGGCTTGGAACAGCGAGGCCACCGCCATACCCTGCAGCAGACCGGCGAGGCAGCACACACCGACGTAGCGGAAGGGCACATCCCGAATGCTGTTGATCACGCTGCGATGGATGAATGCGAAGAGTATGGACCCGCCGATGGCCAATGCGAAGCCGGACAGCACGAACGGAGGCGCCAGTTGGAGGCCGTCCAACACATGGCGGCTGATCGCGTCGCGAGAGACAAAAGCCAGCGAACCCCCCATCGCCAGGAGGTAACCGAGCTTGCGAATCTCGACGGCCCCCTCCTCCCGACGGCGGGGGAACATCACCAGCACCAGACCGGCGACGATGATGGGGGTGGCGATGGTGACCAGCAGGTTAGGGCGCTCGCCCAAAATGAGGAACCCAATGGCAAACGCCAACAAAGGCTGGAGGGAGATCATCGGTACTGCCCGCGCCGCGCCCACCATTCGCAGGGCCGAGTTGTGCAGCACACGGGCTAGGCAATAGGCCAGGATACCCATAAGGGTGATCCAGCCGTAGGCCTCCAGCGGCAATGCCACTATCTCGTCGAGATTGACGGAGAAGGCGATGCCGCAGACCAGTATTGCGCCGACCAAGACCGTGAAGAAGGTGGCCACGGGCGGCGCAACGTGCTGAGTACCCACCCGCATCAATATGGTGCCAGTGGCGAAACCCCAGGCTGAAAGAAAGGCGAGGGCGACGGCGGCTACCAACCTACGACAGCCAGTCAGCCACCCTCTCGCCGATCATAATCGCCGAGGCATTCGTGTTGGCCCTAGGCACGATCGGCATCACCGACGAGTCGGCGATCCAGATGCCGTCGACGCCGCGGACCTGGCAATGCTGGTCGACGACGGCCATCGGGTCGTCGTCGAGGCCGATCCGGCAGGTCCCGGAGACATGGCGGGCGGAGCCGACGGTGCGCTTCATCCAAAGGTCCAGGCTATCGTCGTCGTTCAGCACTTCGTCGGTGGGACTGATCCGGCCGTCGGAGACCTGCCGGTAAGCCTCGGTCTCCAGCATACCTGCGGCCAAGCGGACGCCGTCGCGCATTCTCCGGATGTCCTCGGGATGCTCAAAGTAGCGGTAGTTGAACGAGGGCTGGACGGTCGGGTCAGCGGAGGCCAACCGGAGCCAGCCGGAACCCTGCGGAAGCTCCAGAACGCAGGAGACCCGCGCCGTACCGTCGTCCATTATCTCCCCAGTTAGTGCGTTGAAGACCGAACTGGTGGTCATCATCATGTCGCTGACGTGCCTCGATCCATCGGCGGTATAACGCAGGGCGATCCGGGTGCCGAGATTGTCGGCGGCCAGCGTCACTCCTTCCTTCACCCGGTAGGAGACCGTGGTGATGGCGTGGTTCCAAAGATTATGGCCCACGCCCGGCGCCTCATGGACCACCGGAATACCGAACTGTTCCAACTGGTCGCGCGGCCCGACACCGGACAGCATCAGGATGTGGGGAGACTTGAGGGCGCCGGCCGACAGCACGATCTTTTCGCCCTCAATGGTGAAGACCTCACCGCCGCTCTCGGCCTCTACACCAGTCGCTTTGCCATTCTCCATGATGATGCGGCGCACGAAGACGTTCCCGCGGACGGTGAGGTTCAGGCGATGCCGGCCCGGGCTGAGATGGGTTAGGGCTGTGCTCATCCGCACGCCGTTCATGTTGTTCATGGGCACCAGCGCAACTCCCAGATGGTCTGGGCCGTTCATGTCGCCTGCGACCCGGTGGCCGGACTCCAGGCAAGCGGCGTGGAACACCGTCTGAATTGCCGGCCAGTTGCCGTCATTGTGCCGCCGGGTTATTGGCAATGGTCCATCTGAGCCGTGGAAGTCGTCTTGAATGTCCCGGTCGGTTTCCATCTTGCGGTAGTAGGGCAGCACGTCTAGGTACGACCACTCTTGCGCTCCTCGCTCAACCCACAGGTCGAAGTCTTCGGGAAGCCCGCGCAGGAAGACCTGCCCATTGATGGAACCGCCGCCGCCTATCACCTTGCCTTGGGCTACGTGAGCCAGACCCTGCTCCTCGGACAGAATACCGCGCAGCGCCCAGTTGTGCTTCGAGTCCTCGGCCTCGGCGGCGCGGGTGTGGCCCAACCGAATATCGTCCGGCAGATTCTCGGGATCGGGGTAGTCCGGCCCCGCCTCCAACAGAAGCACGGAAAGTTGGGGGTTTTCAGAAAGCCGGGCTGCTACAACCGACCCGGCAGAACCGGCGCCAACCACAATCACGTCGTATTTCATCTTCTTCTCCTTATTGCTGTCCAAAGCAGTATCCGGCGTAGGGGCGATTCGCGAATCGCCCCTACAGAGGGTCCTTCAAGGGGGAATCGAAATTACAGGGCCGCGAGGAACTGGTCGGTGCTCATCACCGTGCCCTGCCGGGGATAGACCTTCTCGGTCAGGACCCGGTGAACCTCCGGATCGGCGTCGGAGCAGGCGTCGGCCACTACGATGAACTTGTAGTTTACGTCCACAGCCCAACGCACGGTGGATAGCACGCAGCCGCTGGTGGCCACGCCCATGACGACGATCGTGTCCACACCCATATCGCGAAGGGTAACGTCGAGGGCGGTAGTGGAGAACGGGCCCGGCCTGACCTTAGTGATGACCAGGTCTCCCTCGGCCGGGGCCACCCCTTCGTGCAATTCAATGTCGGGGGCGTATTCGGCGAATGCGCCGCCCCGGTGCACCACGTAGATCACTGGAACCCCGGCTTGCCGTGCGCCGGCCAGCGCCCTCGCCGCGTTTTCCACCACGGCGGCGGGTTCCGAGGCGACATTCGCGATAATGCGCTGCTGGAAATCCTCTATCAGCACTGCGGTTTTGGCGCGCTCGATGCTGGTGATAGCCTGCGTCATGGTCGTCCCTCCTTGTTGTTTGAACGCGGTCTAACCGGCCTGCCCGGTGGCCCAGGCGCGGATCAGGTGGTGGGCGATGGCGGTATGGCCGGGAATGGCCAAGGCCTCGTTGCGTTCCTCCAAGGCCAGCAACACCTCTTCGCGGGTGAACCAACGGACGTCGGCCATCTCCTCTTCGTCGAAGGCGATTTCGGTGGTGGCGGCGTCGGCGTGGCATCCAATCATCAGTGATGACGGGAAGGGCCACGGTTGAGAGGAATGGTAGCGCACGGCTCCAACCTGAATGCCGGCCTCTTCCATCACCTCTCGGGCCACTGCTTCCTCGATGGACTCTCCTTGGTCCATGAAACCAGCCAGCGCCGAATAGCGGCGCATCTGCACCAGCCTTCCCCGCGACTGGCCCAGCAGGCAGAAGTCGCCGTCGTGGACCACGGTGATCACCACCGGGTCGGTGCGCGGATAGTGCTCAGTCTTGCACTCGGGGCAGCGACGGACTTGGCCGCCCCGGGCAGCGTAGGAAGCGTTGCCGCAGACCGAGCAGAAGCCGTGACGGTTGTGCCAACTCAGCTGAGCGCGGGCCTGGGCGATGATGCCGGTGTCGCCGGGGCTCAAATACTCTGCGGCGGAACGGGCGTCTTCGAAGGTCAGTCGCCCTCCGTCCTGCAATTCTGGCGCGGCCAAGTTGCCGGAGACATCGACCACGTAATGGGCCGTTCCGTTAAGGAGACCGAGAAAGAAGGGCTCCTTGGAAAGCCCCAGTTCGTCCACGTCTTGCGGGCTGAGCCAGACCAAGCCTGGTTCCTCGCCGGGGGCAATGGGGACGTTCAGATCGCGCATGGGAAGGAAGCGGGTCGACGGGTCCTTGGCGGTGCGGGTTATCCATTCTTCATCGCGGCGCTCCACTTCGCCCCGGTTAAGGGGATTGGCCGCAAAAACGTGGGGGATGCCAAATCGCTCGTTCATTCTTCACCCGCGCCAAGATACGGCCCTAGACGGAAGCCGTCCGATGTATTTTGGTATGGAAATCGCAATTAGTCCACTCCGGCGAGTGAGTACAATTGAGGCATGAACCTGGAATCGGTGCTTTTGGTTGGGGCTGGCGGCGCGCTCGGCTCGATAGCCCGGTATTTGATCAGCCGGGGCGTCGACCTCACGTTCGTGTCCGCCGCCGGGTTTCCCTTCGGAGTGCTTGCCGTGAACGTGGCCGGGTGCTTGATCATCGGCGTCTTGGGTGGTCTGGCCAACTCCCACGGGACGTTCGTTGCCGGCGCCGGGCCAAGGCTGTTCCTGTTCGTTGGCATCCTGGGCGGCTTCACCACATTCTCCGCTTTTGGCTACGACACGTTCCTGATGGCCCGCGACGGCTTCGTGCTCATAGCCGCCGGGTACGTGCTACTGTCGGTCCTATTCGGCTTGGCGGCGGTCTGGTTGGGCTTCAAGCTGGCCGCTTGGTAGTGCGCATACCATGACACACGGAAGAGCGCCGCTTTCGCGGCGCTCTCTTGCAACGGTGGGCGCGGTTACCGGTCAGAGGTTTAGGGGGTGTTCCTCGTAGTCCTTGACCTTTTCGTAGACCTGCAGACGGTGGCGGGCCGCCTCGAGGACGAAGATCCGGTCTTGGTCGTCGACCCTCACAGCCACCGGACGGCGGAAGCGCCATTCCGGCTCCAAGTTAACCCGGCGCCGAGCCTTGATGATGTCCGGGTTGGCGTCGATATAGGTCTGGGTCCAAGGCGATGGCTGCTGTGCGTCTCCGACCAAGGTGGTGATAAAGCGGCCGTCACTGGAGTAGACCTGCAACCGATGGTTGCCCCAGTCGGTGACGTAGACGTCACCCTCGGAGTCCACCGCCACACCGGTCGGACCGTGCAGGTCGCCGATTCCCGAGGCAGAAGCCTCGAAGCTGAGCAGGAAGTTACCCTGCGCGTCGAGCTTCTGGACCCGGTTGTTCTTCCAGTCGGCGACGTAGACGGCGTCGTTCCGGTCCACCGTAATGCCCCACGGCAGGTGAAACTGGCCGTCGCCATGCCCCTTTTCGCCAAAGTTGCTCAGGTGTACGCCGTCCTTGGTGAACTTCTGCACCCGGTGGTTCATGCTGTCCACCACCAGCAGGTGCCCGGCGGCGTCGAAGGCCAACCCAGCGGGTGCGGACAGTTGGCCTTCGCCGCTGCCCGGAGTGCCCCACGTTGAAACGAATGTGCCGTCGGCTTCGAACACCGAGATGCGGTTCAGCAAGTCGTCCGAGGCGTAGACCCGGCCGTCGTCGTCCAGGATGATGGACCGGGGCCAAACGAACTGGCCGTCGGCCCGGCCATAAGCCCCGAACTGACCGAGAAACTGGTGGTCTTGGGTAACCTTGCTAATCCGCTGCCCCAACTCCTCAGCGCCGCGGTTGATGATGAAGACCGTGCCGTCGGCAGCGATGTCGAAGTCCTGGGGCGTCCAGAAACCCTGGCCGGACATGCCGTACATGCCCAGGCAGAAGCTATAGTCGAAGACGCGGCCTGCGGCTACTGTCGTTAGCATTGGCGGCCTCCTTTAGATGAAGTCCAACTGCTCGAACTTGCCGTTTACGATGGGGACCGGGTCCAGGCCCAACCAGCGCTCGATGACCGTCGAGTAAAGGCCCCGGAAGTCGTAGTTGGGGGCCAGGTCGCCTTGGGTCAGGTCCTCGGGGTTGAGCGACGGATAGGCGCTGTACATGCCGCCCTTGACCTGGTTGCCAATGACGAATGCCGCGCCGCCAGCGCCGTGATCGGTGCCAGTGCCATTGTCCCTGACCCGGCGGCCGAATTCGGTGAACAACACCATGATCAGGTTGTCCCCGGCATCGTGCTCCTTCAGGTCGTCGAAGAAGTCGCTGATGGCGCTGGACATATCGATCCACAGCTTGGTGTGCATCGGCGGCTGGTTGAAGTGACTGTCGAAGCTGCCGTGCTGGGTGTAGAACAACTGAGTGCCGAGATCGGCCAGATAGACTTGGGCGATGTCTCGCAGGTTCTTGGCAATGGGCGTTTCGGCGTATTCGATGCTCGAGGAGTATCGCTCAGAAGCCGAGCGAATGATGTCCGCGCCCTGCAGCGCGTCGCGGCCGGTCTGTCCCAGGTAGTCCATCACCTCGCCGGTGCCGATGGCGGGAGAATACATCCGGGCGAACCGTTCCAGTATTTGTTCACGCTCCGCTTCGGCCACGCCGGGGACGCTGGAGAGCACACCGTAGGACTCCAGGCTGGAGACCGAGGTGACCGGGGTGCCGCGCAAGGCGAGGGCGCGAGGCAGGCCCTGCCCGAAATTGACACCTTTCAATACGTTTTCGCTGGTGGGATCGAGGTCGCGTATGACTCGACCAGCCCAGCCCTCGGTACCGACGACGTCGGGCTCGCAGGTGTGCCAGATGTCCATCGAGCGGAAGTGGGACCGCGGCGAGTTTTCGTAGCCGATCCCGTGGATGATGGCCATCTTGCCTTCGTCGTAGATCTTCTTGATCGGGCCCATTTGAGGGTTGAAGGCCAGGTCACCGTCGATGGGGAGCACCTGGTCTTCGGGGATGCCGACCCTGGGGCGGGCGTCCCGGTAGTGGCCATTGGTGTAGGGGATGATGGTGTTCAGATAGTCGTTGGCTCCGGTCATTTGCAGGACCACGACCACCGGGTCTTTCTTGGTTGTAGCCATTTACGCTCCTCCGCTGCTTGTTGGGGGAAGTTACTTAGGCGAACTGGAAGTCCCGGGACGCGGCGATCAGGGCCAGCATCACGCCGACACGCTTGTCATCGGCCTCGCTGCTCCAAGTGACGTCGCCGCCTGAGCGGGCTTGCTCCAAAAGTTCGACACGGGTAGCCTCACTGACCTCCATGGGGCCGACCATTTCCAAGCAACTTTCGACAAGCTGCTCGGGGGTCAGAGTCCCGCGAGAACGGAGGTTGCTGACGATGGCCTGAACGCCGGGCAGCGAAGTGTCGCCCAGAAGTCCGGCGGCAAAGTTGACCCGGCGCACCAAGGCGCCACCGTCGATCCACTCGGCGCCGGTGTGCCAGCTTTCCACGCTGGGCGGATTCAGCAGTTCCTGCCCTTGGTAAGCGCATTCGAAGGCCAATTGGTTGAAACCTGGGCGTGGACCCTGGTAGTTGCCGGCCAAACGGGCGGTGCCGATGACCAACTCCGCCGGGCTCTTGACCCGGGAGTAACGGGCCTGTTTGAAGAAATCGGAGTTGAACAGGACCCGCAGCATCGACCGGGTGTCGCCGTCAGTCTCGTTGTAGGTCTTGATCAACAAGTCGATGGCGTCGGGGTCGTTTGGCGGGGTGATGTTCCAACTGGGCACCTGAGGCTCGTCGGCCACGAAGAAGTTGTACAGGTGGCGGGCGAGGAACCGGGCGGTGGCGGGCTGCTTGACCACGATGTCGATGATGTCCTGCCCGTCAAAGTTGCCGGTGTGCCCCAGGAAGGTCTTCTCGCCGTCGTCGTGGTCCTCGGCACGGTACTCGAAACTCCAATAGAACCGGCCCAAGGGGTTGCGAGGGATCTTGGGCCCGATGGTCCAACCGGTGAAGGCCCGGGAGGCCTCTTTGATGTCGTCCTCCGAGTAATTTCCCACTCCCATGGAGAAAAGCTCGAGGAGCTCGCGGCCCCAGTTTTCGTTGATGGCGCCGCGGTGGTTGCCGTTGTTGTCCAGCCAGAAAATCATGGCCGGGTTGCGGGCCAGCTCCACCAGCAGATTCCGGAAGCCGCCTAGCCCGTGTTCCCGGAACATGACAATCTGCTGGGTGAGCTCGGGCGGATTGTCTACCTTGGAGTTGCCGGTGGCGAAGAGCTGGTGCCAGAAGAGCGCCATTTTTTCTTCCAGAGGGCGCTCGGTGTTGATCATCCGGTAAACCCATTCGGCCTGGTTAAGCGGCGGGCCCAAGGCCCCTTCGTAGCCGGGCATGAACCGGAATAAAATGTCGTTGTCCACCGGTTCGAACCGCTCCGGGTGCAGCAGGTCTTCCACCGTGGCCTCGTAGCCCTTAGCGGCCCTGGCCTCCAGTTCCTCGTAGGACGCCCCGAAACCGGCCCGGCGCATCAGGTGGCCCATTTGTGCGATCTGTTCTTGATCGGGCATCTATCTCCCTCCTAATAAGGGTCTTGGGAGTGCTGGCCACCATTATATAGTATATTTAGCGCACTTTTTATACCCCTTCGAGATTCTTCGCATCCCTCAGAGCGACAGGGACTACGAATCATGACCGGGAAACGGTTCCGGGAATCTCCGGGCAGATGGAGGCCGCCGATGACGACTTACGCAGGACAATCGGTCAAGCGGTTCGAAGACCACCGGCTACTCACTGGGCAAAGCTCATATGTGGACGATATGCGGATGCCGGGCATGCTGCACGCCTTGGTGCTGCGCAGCCCCCACGCCCATGCGAACATTCGCTCCATCGACACCAGCGCCGCCGTCAGCTTGCCTGGAGTGGTGGCGGTGATCACCGCCGACGACCTTAAGGACTTGACCGAGCAGCTGCCCACCCGCCTCTCCAGTGAAGCCGACGAATTGAACCCACCGCGGCACCCGGTGCTCGCGACCGGCAAGGTCTGCTATGTCGGCCAGGCCGTGGCGGTCGTGATGGCCGAAGACATCTATACGGCCAGCGACGCCTTGGAGAAGATAGCCGTTGACTACGAGTTGCTGCCAGCGGTGGTGGACCCTATGGAAGCGCGGCAGGCAAGCGCACCGATCATCCACCCGGACCTTGGCAGCAACATAAGTCTACGGACGGTCAACGAGGGTGGGGACATTGACGCGGCTTTCGCCGCAGCCGACCGCGTGGTCACTCAGCAATACAAGGTGCAGCGGCTGGCCCCGGCCCCGATGGAGGGACGCGGGGTGCTGGCTGAGTACGACCGCGAGAACGACCTGCTGACCATCTGGGACTCCACCCAGCACCCCCATGAGATGCGAGAACACTTGGTCAACATACTCGGCCGCACCGAGGAGGGCGTCCGGGTGGTCGCACCCGACGTCGGCGGCGGCTTCGGCGAGAAGGGCTGCCTGTTCTCCGAGGAAGTGGCCATCCCTTACATCGCCATGCAGTTGGGACGTCCCATCAAGTGGGTCGAAAGCCGACAGGAGAACATGCTCTGCTTCCACGGCCGCGGTTTCGACCTGGAAATGTCGGCGGCGGTGAAGAACGACGGCACCATCCTGGGCATCCGGGCCAACGTCGTCTGCGACTTCGGCGCGTTCTTCTTTCTTTCCACTCCGACAATACCGATTCTGACCAGTCACCGGCTCGCCGGCCCCTACCGGACCCGGGCGATGTCGGTGAACGTGGAAGGGGTAGTGACCAACAAACCGCCCACCGGCGCCTACCGGGGCGCGGGCGGCCCGGAAGCGGCCTTCTCCATGGAGCGCACCATCGAGTTGGTGGCCAAGGAGTTGGGTCTGGACCCTGCGGAGGTGCGGCGGCGCAATTTCATCGCCCCAGACGCCTTCCCCCATGACACGCCGACAGGGATTCAGTACGACACCGGCAACTACGAGGCCGCCTTCGACCGCTCCCTGGAGATGGCCGACTACGCTGGCTGGCAGGAGAGGGCCCGGGGATCACGGGACTCGGACGGGCCACTGATCGGTGTGGGACTCGCCACGGTAGTCAAAGGTTCCGGGGCGAAGTTCACGATGCTGACCGACCACGCGCGGGTCATCGTCGACGAAACCGGAGACGTCACCGTCCATACCGGCCTGTCCCCCCACGGCCAAGGCACGGAGACTACTTTCGCTCAGATGGCAGCCGACGCATTGGGGATCGCCCCAGGCGACGTTCGCGTGCTGCACAGCGACACCGACATCCTCCCAGCCGGGGGTGGTACGTCGGCCAGCCGCGGCCTCATCGCCGGGGGGACCGTGCTGCATAACGTGTTGCAGGAAGCCAAGGAGAAGCTCACCTACATTGCCTCGCACCTGCTGGACTGCCCGCCAGAGGACGTCACTCTTGCCGGGGGGCGGGCCGTGAACCGCTACAACCGCGGTACGGACGTATCGTTCGCTCAAGTGGCGGCCGCGGCCTACAACGAGGAGTTGCTGCCCGACGGCGCCGAGCCGGGCCTGGATTTCAAGGGCAGCAACACGCTGCACCGGAGTCCTTACTCCTTTGCCTCTCACGTGGCGGTGGTCGAGGTGGACAGAGACAACGGAGCGGTCCGGATCCTGCAATACGTGGGGGTACACGACTCGGGGAAGATCATCAATCCAATGCTGGCCGACGGTCAGGTACACGGCGCTATCGCCCAAGGCATCGGTGAGGCGCTACTGGAGGGGATGGTCTACAGTGAAGACGGCCAGCCGCTGAGCGGCAGCCTGATGGACTACGCGCTACCCAAGACCATCGATCTGCCCGACTTCGACCTCGACACCATGGAGACGCCGTCGCCGCTGACGGGATTGGGGGTGAAGGGCATCGGCGAACTGCCGACGCTGGCCGCGCCAGTGGCCATCGCCAACGCGGTTATGGACGCGCTCTCCGGAGCCGGGGTGCGCCACATCAACACGCCGCTGACACCGCAAAAGGTGTGGGAGGCGCTGCAAAGCCTCCCACAAACTTAGGCCGGGGAGACGCTAAACGGTTTGAGCGGGCTGGGCCTGGTGGGCTTCCTCAACGAAGCCCGAGAGCTGGGTCCAGCGCACGTTGTCCGGGTCGGCGGTCAACCCTACCCTGTCGCCGTCGGAGCTTTCCAGCCCCAGCGGGTGGTAGACGAGTTCTATCAGGTTCCCGTCGGGGTCGCTAATGTAGGTGTAGTGCTCGTTGGTATCTTCCCGGCGCCCCTGATGGGGGTCGTCGCCGCCAATTCCGGTGAAAGCGCCTCCGGCGGAGCGGCTGTGCGCCACGCCGTTGTCATCTAAGTGGGCGAGCATCCCATTCCAGTCCTCAACCTCGATGGCGAAGTGGACCCGGGGAACCGGGACCACTTCTTCGACGTCGCTGGTATGCACCTCGCCGGTGCCGATGCGTAGCTGGAGTTGGCGTTTGTTGAGGGCCGGGCCCCGGTCCAAGAACTGAGCGCCCAGCACCCGTTCGTACCACTCCCGAGTGCGTTCGCGGTCGGTGATTTGGATATTGATGTGGTGGATCATGCTGATTCGGGACATCGTTCATCCTCCTGGCCTTAGCGTGATCGTGGCGCCCATTATCGCACACCCTCCCTCATTACGGCCGCGCCCGGAACCCAAGCTCTTGGAGGAGACGCCGAGACCGTGCCTCGGCCGAGCGCGCTAGGCCGGGACACACTTCGGTTTATGCACCGCGGCGACGTGGCCGAGGACCTGGGCGACGTGGCCCTCGTCACCACGGGAACGCCACCCACCCAGGAGGGGGCCGGCTGACCTGCAGCAGGTCAGAGCGGGCGTGGCTTGGATCAGGGCGATGCGGCCCGGCGACCTTGTCGTGGTGATGAAAAGCAAGGTGCCGCCGGGGACTGGCAGGGAAGATTCTGATGCAAGACATGGCTGGAAGCGCGAGTAGCAGTCTCGGTCTACAGGCCCTGTAGCGATGCCACGCTGAACACCACAGCGAAGGGCTTGCAGTATATGACGACGCTGTTGATGGCCGACAGGTCCACGTCCGCTGGGATTGGGTAGTTTTGATTGCCCCGGTTGCCTTTCAAGTCCCCTAGGTCGGCGTAGCCTTCCAGCTTCACCTCTTCCGAGCGAGTTGGGTCTTCGTGAGGCGAGAGTACCACGTGAAGCGCTGGCCCGTTGGTCACATCGAGGTTTTCCAACCGCAACAGATGGCCCCCGCTTGGAGTGGTGTAAATAGTGGCCTGCCCGCTGCCCCGGTGGAAGCTGTCGGCGTCCTTGAAGTCGCCACGCTTTACCTTCCGGATTTCGCCCTGACCACCGAGGTTGGCCATGATGACCGGTTCCATCATCTGGATCCCGCGCTCCATGGTCTCCGGGCTGGCGCCGCCGCGGACCGACATGAACCCCTCCTCCAGCGCCGCGTAGTCATTCTCGTCGCCGATCACGGCAATGGAAATTCCTGCTCCCGCCATGGACGCGGCGTCGATAGCTCCATTCCCCGGGAACTCCTCTTCCATCATGGGATCGTCCACCATAGCCATCCCGGACATCGCTGCCTCCACGTCCTCCCGTTCCATGCCGATAGGCACCTCGGCGTTGAGAGCAAAGGGGAACTGTTCCTCCACGGTGACGTTCGTGAAAAGGGGCGAGCCCAGAGACCAGCCTAGCCACAGCGTTACCGCCAAGATGGGGACAGCCGCGATTCCGAAGGCCACCCGGTGCTGCAGGATAATGCGGTGCCACCCTCGCCAATAGCTCAAGGCGAGGAACGCGGCTATGAACACCAGAGTGGCGGCGCCAATAGCCCAACGATACTCGTACAGGCTGGCAAAGGTACGCTCGATGTCGCCGAATGTTGACATTACAGACCCCCAGTACTGTAACTACCGAGTCTAAGCGCTGCTGCTCCAAATCTGAATATGCTGATACTACGTATTCGCCAGCGCGATGGATTCGCTAGCCGGAGAACAGGGCCCAAGGGCGTTCGACCGGTAGCTTTTCTATCTCGCGGACCGAGCGAATGGGGGCCAGGCACATGCCGTTCATGCAGGCGTACAACGCTGGCTCTCCCTCCGTTGGAAATCCCAGGGACTCGATGCGGGCTCGGTCCACAGCCGGGTCGAGCCGCTGCACTACTCGATGCGGCAGGTAGCAACGGAGTGACGCGGCCGATAGACTCTGGGTCGCGGGATGTGCATTCGGGCCGACGACCACCAGATGCACCGGACCGTCGGCCAAGAACCGCCGGGCCCGCAGCCAAGCGGACCCAGCGGGCAGGAATAGCGCCTCCTCGTCTTCCTCGACCAGCCGTGATGCTCGGGGACCGATGTAGCTGCTGTCTGGGACGACGGTTTCGAAGGCCCGCAGGACCAGCGCCGCCCGTTCCTGGTAGCTATCATCGCCGGTCAGGCAGCCCAATACGATCAGCGCCTCGGCCAGCAAGGAGTTCTCAAGCGCCGGCCGGTCTCCGGCCTCTGGAACACCGGACGGGTCTCCGATTGCGGAAACGTCGAGATACCCGTATTCAGCCGGACCGAAGAGCCGGTCGATCGCTGCCGCTACGCTGGTGGCCCGGTCCAGATAAACTCCGTTGCCGCTGGCCTGGTGTAGCTCTAAGGACGCCCGCAGGAAGGCCACGTGGTCGTCAAGGATTCCAGGCTGCACGGCGGGGCCGTCTGCCCCATGCCGGAAACCGGTCTCGCTGTCCCACAACCTCGCCCAAAGGGCCTCCAAATTTCTTGTCGCCTTTTTCAGGTATCCAGGGTCCCCCAAGGCCGCTCCCGCTTTCAAGAACGCGCTGGCGGCCGAAGCGTTCCAACCAGTGTACGGAGTGCTATCAACAGTTGGCTTTTCCGCCGCATCGCGGTCCTTCCAGGGAAGACGGTAGAAGTCCTCCCATGCATCCTGGCTGGAATGGAACATCCCGGAGTCGCGATCATAGAGTGTGGTGCCCATATATTGGAGCGTCCCGACCGCCGCCTCCTCATAGGCCGGCCGGCCAGTAACCTGGAAGGTATCCAATACGAGCGACGCCAGATTGGCGTTGGTCACCAGCATCTTCTCGTAGTGTGGCACCTTCCAGTCCCTGGACACGGAGTACCGGAAGAATCCCCGGCCCTTCTGGTCATATAGCCCGGAGATGATACCGTCCAATGAATCGGTGACCATTTGAAGGTATGACTCGTTCCCGGTGCGCCCGTACAGTTCCAGCAAGAAGCGGAGCCCCTCCCACGGGGGCTGTTTCGGCTCCAAGCCGAAGCCGCCGTAGCGCTGGTCGTATAGCTCCATTAGGCGCTCCCGCACCCGCTCTTCGGGCGATTGGCCGCCATCGTCGTCGCGACGGGGTCGAACGGCCAGTGCCTGCCGCCTGCCGTTGGGCACTGGGGCGGGGAAATGGGCGACGGCCTGTTCCAACAGCGCCAGCATCTCATCCGTTGGCGTGTAGGGCCGGCCCGCCAGTAGCTCTCCGTCGCTGTCCAGAATTGCGACCGAGGGAAATCCCCCTTGGTTGTAGCGGCGTGAGATGTCGGGCCGCTGGTCGACGTCAACCCGGACGGGGATGAAATCGGTGTTGATCCGGGCGATCACCCGGGAATCGGAATAGGCAGTGTGGTCCATCACGTGGCACCAGTGGCACCAGGTGGCGGTCAGGGTCAGCAGCAATGGTTTGCCCTCAGCGCGGCTGGCCGCGAAGGCGGCCACATCCCATTCCCGCCAGTAGACCTTCGTTCCGTCATCCTCGTGAGCAATCACCATCGTCCCCCGTTGTCAACGGCTAGTCTGGCCCGTTGCCTGGGCGCAGCCATTATAATCCAGCCCACGAAGCCAAAACCCAGGAGGAAATTCGTGACAACCGAAGGAACGCGGATGGTCGGCGCCTCAGTGCGGCGAAAAGAGGACCAGCGGTTGATCCAGGGTCTCGGGGTATATACCGGGGACGTGCCGATGCCCAACGCGTTGACCATGGCGGTGTTGCGCAGCCCCCACGCCCACGCCCGCATTACGACCGTAGACACCGCTGCCGCCCAGCAATTGCCAGGAGTCGCGGCGGTCTATGCCGGGGCTGAAGTCAACGCAATGTGCCGGGGCGAATTCCGGCTATCCGGCGTCAGAGACCACATGAAGCCGGTTTCGCGCTGGGCGATGGCCGTGGACACGGTCAAGTACGAGGGCGAGCCGGTGGTCGTCGTCTTGGCCCGCGACCAATACGTGGCCCAGGATGCGCTGGACCTAGTATCGGTCGAATACCGGCCGCTACCCGCCGTGGTGGATTTGGAGAGGGCTCTGGATCCGGATTCGCCCCTGGTACATGAGGAGCTGGGCACCAACGAGTGCGGCCAAAGCAGCCGGACTTCCGGCGATCCCAACAGCGCCTTCGCCGAGGCCAACGGCGTGGTGTCGCTGCGGGTAACCGAGCCCCGGTTGGTGCCCAACGCGATGGAGCCGCGGGCGGTGCTAGCCAGCTACCAGCCAGGACTGCAGGAGCTAACGCTCTGGATCTCCACCCAGGCGCCGCACATGGAGCGCGGTTTCGTGGCCCACACTTTGGGCTTTCCCGAGAACCGGCTGCGGGTGATCTCCAAGGACGTGGGAGGCGGATTCGGGGCCAAGATCGACACCTATCCGGAAACGGTGATCGCCGCCGCTCTGGCCATCGAAGTTGGTCGGCCAATCAGGTGGACCGAAGACCGGCAGGAGGAGTTCACCTCGACGATCCACGGCCGGGGCGAAGTGCAATACGTCGAGGGAGCGTACACCAACGAAGGCATCCTGACCGCGCTACGCTTCCGCTTCTATACGGACCTTGGGGCCTACTGCTTCGGCGGTACCCACGCCGTTGCCGAGACGCTGACTCCCTCCGGTTCCACCGGGGCCTATCAGGTCTCCCACCTGGAATGGACAGCCCACGGCGTCTACACCAACAAGATGTCGGTGGGGCCTTACCGGGGTTACGGCCAGCACGCCACCGCCTATGTCGTCGAGTTGGTCATGGACCGCATTGCGGTCGCCCTGAGTCTGGACCCTGCCGAGGTCCGCCGCCGCAACCTGATTCCGCAGGGGCTCTTTCCCTATCGCACTCCCACTGGCCGGGAGCACGACAGCGGCGAGTATCAAACTGCGTTGGACCGCGCCTTGGAGCTCGCAGACTACGCCAAATTGCGGGAGGAACAACGTTCCGGGCGCGAGGAGGGCACGCTGCTGGGAATCGGGTTGGCCACCACGGTTGACGCTTCCGGGTTTGGTCCTTCGGGTGCTTTTAGCGTGAGGCCTGGATTCGAGACCGCCACCGTCCGGGTAGACGCGACCGGAAGGGCCACGGTGATCACTGGCTCCTCGCCTCACGGACAGGGCCACGAGACCACCTTCGCCCAGATTGCCAGTGACCAACTAAGCATCCCCCTCGAAGAGATCGATGTCGTCTACGGCGATACGGCGCTGATCTCTCAGGGCACCGGCACCCGGGCCAGCCGGTCGGTGGTCGTCGGCGGAACCGCGGTCGTTCAAGCCAGCCGCCAAGTGAAGGAGAAAGCTACGCTGCTGGCAGCATCAATGCTGCGCACCGAGCCAGAACACGTGGGACTGGAGGGAGGGCGCTTCTTCGCCGAGGACATCCCCGACCGTTATGTCACCTGGCCGGACATAGCCAGCCTGGCCTTCGGGGCCCAGTCGGTGCCGGAAGGTGTGGAACGAGGCCTGGAGGCCAACGTCTTCTGGGAACCGGCCGGCTACACCTTCCCGTTCAGCGCTAACGTAGCGATAGTGCGCGTCGACTCCGACAACGGGGTAGTGACCTTGACCGACTTCATCTCTGTGGACGACTTCGGGACGGTCGTGAACCCGATGGTGGTGGACGGTCAGGTCCACGGAGGACTGGCCCAAGGGATCGGAGCCGCGCTATGGGAGGAAGCGGTCTGGGACCAAGACGGGCAGCTGCTGACCGGGAGTTTCATGGACTACGCGATGCCGCTGGCCAATCGCCTGCCCGATTTCACGGTGGAGCAGATGGGAACGCCGAGTCCGCACAACCCTCTGGGAACCAAGGGCATGGGGGAGTCGCCGACCATCGCGGCGGTACCTGCGGTGGTGAACGCCGTCGTCGATGCCCTGTCTCACCTTGGCGTAACCCACTTGGACATCCCGCTAACGGCTGAGCGCGTCTGGCGAGCAGTGCGGGAGGCAACGGAGTAGCGGTCGGACCCGACGGCTCCAGCCGGATTTGACACTGCCGACGCGGCGTCCGTAAGATTGACTTGACTAGGGCCGTCCCCAATTTCCGGCGGTGTCGCCGGGCGCAAACGTCCCAGTAGCTCAGGGGACAGAGCGGCTGCCTTCTAAGCAGCGGGTCGCGGGTTCGAATCCTGCCTGGGACGCCACCTCAACCTCTCTCATCAGATTCGTTTTGCTCGAAAACCGGGCAACTCGTAGCTAAATCAGCTACATTATGCCCCCGGTGGTCATGCACAACCCAGCACAAATAATCCATAGCAATCACGTCACGATTGTTATACGGAATGTCGGTCGCAAATGAAGCCCAAGGGTCGTCACCCTTCCAACGCCCTGAACGTGGCAAAGATACGGACGCTCCGGGTACCTGGCATGTTCGCCGACGGTAACGGGTTATACCTGCGGGTCGATCAGTCCGGAGCCAGGCGGTGGGTGCAGATTCTCACGGTTCGGGGCAAGCGGCGCAACCTGGGACTTGGCGGCTGGCCCCTGGTGCCCTTGGCCGAGGCGCGCGAACGGGCGCTGGAGAACCGGCGCCTTGCCCGCGAGGGAGGCGACCCGCTGGCCCTCAAGCGGCAGGCGGCCACCCCGACGTTTGCCGAAGCGGCCACCGCCGTGTTCGCGCTGAAGCGTCCCACATGGAGCAACCGCAAAGACGCTGCCCAGTGGGAGACGACGCTCCAGACCTACGCCTTTCCGGTGCTGGGTGCCCAGCTGGTCAGCGAGATCACCAGCGGCGACGTGCTGCAGGTGCTGACTCCCATCTGGACAGCCAAGCCCGAGGTGGCGCGACGCGTCCGCCAGCGCATCGGGACCGTGCTGGACTGGGCGATCGTGCAGGGCTACCGCGCCGACAACCCGGCGGGCGATGCATTGGCGAAGGCCCTACCCCGGACGCCTAGGACTCAAGCACACCCCGTGCCCTGCCCTACCCTGACGTGCCGGCGGCCTTAGCCAGCATCCGGGCGTCAACCGCGCAGGCGTCCACACGGCTGGCTCTGGAGTTGCTGGTGCTAACCGCAAACCGGAGCGGCGATGTGCGATTGGCGGTATGGGCTGAGGTGGACTGGGATGCTGAAACGTGGACGATCCCGGCGGCGAGAATGAAGACACGCCGCGACCACCGGGTGCCGCTGTCGAAGCAGGCACTGGAGGTCCTGGAACAGGCACGGGGACTCGACAACGGCAGCGGACTGGTGTTCCCCACGGTACGTGCGGGCGGGGCGCTCTCGGATATGGTGTTCACCGCGCTGCTGCGGCGGCTGGAAATACCAGCGGTTGCCCACGGTTTCCGGTCGTCGTTCAAGGACTGGACGCTGGAGCAGACGGACACGCCGTGGGCGGTGGGCGAGGCGGCACTGGCGCACCAGCTGGGGAACGCGACGGAGGCGGCTTATGCCCGTAGCGACCTGTTCGAGCGGCGGCGGGCCCTGATGCAGCAGTGGGCGGACTATCTACTACGGTAGCCGCTATTTGCGGGGACCAAGCCCTCACAATCTCGGCCAAAAGCGCCGCCCGCGCTCTCCGGTCTGACCAATCTATGGCCGTCTCCCCCTTCACTCTGGAGCCCAGGTACCGATGGTATCCCTGGGCCTCGGCCCATTCCTTGGCAAGGAGAGGTCTGGTAGCCCTGTTTCTGTTCCTGTCCTCCTCCATCAGCATATTTTGAATGGACACCGCTGGCATAACCACTCACGATGGACTTCCTTGGGAGCTTTCCAGTCTCTTGGCTGCCAGGTCTGAATACTCGGGGTTCCGCTTGGAGCCCGTCCGATATGCCCTGTAACAAAACAATGCCCGCTGCCGGTTGCGCAACGATTATCGTATGCTCCACTTAATTGTTAGACAGGCTCCTAGATTCCCAAGAACCTCCGCCCCAAGCGCAGCGCCGCGATCCCGGTGCTGCCCGCCCCGGCGAAGGGATCAAGCGCTAGGTCTCCCCGTTCGGTGGCCAGTTCCAAGCACCGCTCGATCAGCGCCAGCGGTTTCTGGGTGGGGTGCTTGCCGAGGGCTTTTCGGCTTTACCGGGAGCTGCGACCCGCCAGACTTCGCTCGTTCTTGTTTCCCCGGAGGCTCCTGTGCCGAATCCGCACCCTTCCTCGGAGCCTGGGTCGGTCCGGTGGGCGATGACCACCTTCTCGGTGGAGTGGGTGAAGGTTCGCGCCCCAGATTCGGGGGAGGATTCGGCTTCTCCCAAGTGATGGCACGAACGACCTCCAGCTCCACCTGGGCGCATGGCGTAGGCGACGGTGAAGTAGATGTGCTAGGTGTCGGTGACGCAGATGTAACCTCCGGGCCTGAGGAGCCGTTGGAACTCCTTGAGCCACCTGCGGTGGAACTTAAGGTCTGCCTCTAGCCCGTTGCTCATGTCCCACTCTCCCTTGTTGACGCTAACTCTCTTTCCGGCGTGGACCGAGGTACCGTCGTTGGAGAGCAGGTAGGGTCGGTTCAGACGCAGTCGACAGTTCCTTCGGAAAGCTGTGCCATGATCTCGAGGCAGTCGCCCTGAAACCACTGGGAGCGTTCATCGGCTGAGGTCCAGAGACTCTTTATAGTCCGCTCTAATGGCTCCGGAAGGAGGTGGCTTGCCGGGGCCAAACACCCGCTCTTGATGGAGCTTGGCTCCTAGTATTACAACGTCATTTAGTTTGATAGGATGACTGTGTAGCTGGAGAGGGAACAGGCAGGTGAGGTGGGGATGTGGATGCGGCAGCTTTCGAACAGGTGTACGGGGCCTTTCGGGATTTTCACGCTTACTTCGCTCCGCTGTTTGGCCGCCGGGAGACGCGGGAGCACAGCGGTCATTATCTCCAGGCCCTGCTGGTACAGTCCGGGGAGCGGCGCAACGCTGAGAACCTGTCGGAGACGGTTCCGGGGTCTGCCCGAGGGATGCAGCGGTTTCTCACTGATTCTCCCTGGGACGATGAGGCGATTATAGGACGGTTGCAGGAGTACCTGGGAACCCGGCTGGAGCATCCGGAAGGGGTGTGGGTGCTGGACGGCAGCGACTTTCCCAAGCAGGGACGGAAGTCGGCGGGAGTGGCCCGGCAGTACTGCGGGAGGCTGGGGAAGGTGGCCAACTGCCAGGCCGGAATGTTCCTGGCCTATGTCAGCCCGTTGGGACGGGCCCTGGTGGACAAACGGCTGTATCTGCCGGAGAGTTGGACCTCGGACAAAGACCGGTGTGAGGCGACGGGTGTGCCGGAGGATAGGCAGGGCTACCGGTCGAAGACGGAGTTGGCCTTGGAGATGGTGGGGCTGGCACAGGAGCGGGGCCGCCTGAAGGCTGGATGGGTCGCTGCGGACGATGCCTTCGGTATGTCGCCGTCATTCCGCGACGGCCTGGCGGCCTTGGGGATGTGGTACGTGCTGGACGTTCCGTCCGGCTTTACGGTGTGGCCGCCGGAGCCTGCCTAGACAAGTGTGGAGTATCAGGGATTCGGGCGTCCCCGCAAGCCGAGGCTCCGCAGCGGGCAGCGTCGGACGATGGCGGAGCGGGCCGATGCCATCACGGAGGAGGCGTGGCGTGAGATTACGGTGGCCGAGGGAAGCCAGGGACCACGCAGCTACCTGTTCAGTGCCCAGAGGGTGCGTCCAACCAGCAGGCGTAAGCCCGGCGAAATCCACTGGGCCATTTACCGCCGGAACCTGGACGGCAGCGAACTCCGCTACTATCTGTCCAATGCACCGGAGGATACCCCGTTGGAGACCCTGGCATACGTGGGAGGATCCCGTTGGCGTATAGAAACGGAGTTCGAGACGGAGAAAAGCGACGTGGGGCTGGACGAGTACGAGACCCGCACCTGGGCTGGCTGGCATCACCATGTGGCCCTGTGCCTGCTGGGCGGAGCTTTTCTGCTGAGCCTGCAACAGGCTTGGGGGGGGGGGAAAGATGCCCCGGATCACGAGGCCGCAGGTCTACCGGGTGGTGCGGGAAATGCTGCCCCGGGAACGGTTCGGACCTGAAGAGTTGCTGCGGTGGCTGGAGGATATGCAGGACAGCAACGAACGGGCCCGACGCTCCCATGCCAAGCGCCGCGCCGCCATGCGGGCATCACCCCACATCCCTCCCTGAACTGACGTTGTAATACTAGTGGTTCACCTTCTGTCCTGTTTATCTAAAAACCTGTCAATCGGGTCCGCAACCCCCCCGCCCACGCCGCTGCCGTCCGGGTAGGACATCGTGACTGCGAAGCTGTAATTGTCGCCTTCCACCATTTCAGCGAGTTGCTCGAAGATGCGGTCTAACAGGATCTTCGCCGCCGCCTTGCTGGTGTTGTCAGAGATCACCACGGCCACGTGGATGTCCTTCCCCTTTTCCTGCACCGTGGCTTCCAAGACGGCATCATTCTCCGCGATTATCCTGGCTGCAATCGAGGACTCGACACCAGTGGGAGTAGGGATGGCGGTCGGCGGCGATGAACAGGTCGTCGAGAGACCCGCTCCCAGGGTTAGACAAACTAGGACAGCCACTACGTGCATATAATTACTCTACTTCTGGCGGGTGGGTGGTGTCATCATTCTCTGAGGTCCTAAAGGGGTGTTGGCTGGTAACGCCGGGGTCTCCGACGGCTCAGGTGTGGGTATCACGGGACTGGGCGCTGATGTTGCGCCTTCCGCGGGGGCCGGTACCGTCCTTTGTCCCGCACCTTGACCTAGACGCCGTGCACGGTTTGATGGCGGCGGCCGCGGCATCCCGCCACGGCGAGCGGGACGTCCTTCTGATCGCCCTCCTCTTTGACGGGTGCCTCCGGGTGTCCGAGGCCTGGGGCTGCGGCCGGTGGACTTGGTGCGCGGCGAGGGCGGCTGGTCGGCCCGGATCGTCGGCAAGGGCCGCAAGCCGGGCCAGGTCGCCCTAAGCCCATCGCTGGTGGCCAACCTTCAGGCCTACGCCTACCAGCTTGACCTACCCCGAGACGCCCGGTTATTCCCGGTTTCGCGGATGAGAGTCCATCAGGTCGTTAGCGACGCCTTCCAGGCTGCGGGTATCGCCAAGCCCGATCACGTCGGGGCCGTCCACGTTCTGCGCCACAGCGGCGCCATCGCCCGGCTGGAGCAGACCGGAAACCCCAAGGCCCTTCAGGACCACCTACGTCACGCGGACGCCCGGATGACGCTCCGGTACCGCGTCGAGTACGAGAGGCCAGCTACGATGCCCCAAAAAGTCCTTGAGAAACTGGCCCCATACCGACGGGCAGCTGAGGTTGGCGTGAACGTTCGGGTCGTGTTCGTTTGCGAAACCCGAGCCGCCGAAAAGCTATTCCAGGACCTTGGTGAAGGAGTCCAGTTGCTGACCAGCACGCTCGGAGATGTCATAGAAGGACCAGTGATCGGGCCGGAGACGGTCTGGCGCCACCGCGGAGGCGGGGTAGCACTCTATTGAGCGCCCTGGATGCGGTTCAGCGCGGGGCGGGCTCGGCGTGGAAGTCAGCCAACCCTGTCTTGCCGTCACGATTATAGCTTCAACGGTGGTTGCCGCAACTTCCTAAAGCCTGCTAGAGTGGCGTCTGCCCAACCACGCTCTCAGCAGGAAATAAGGAGAGAAAACTAGGGTGTAGAGCAGGGTCAGGGCCCCGAAGACCAAGATAAGCGTGATGGCTCCGCCGATTATCACCGAGCCCCACCAAGCGATGTACTGCAGCACGGGGTTTTCCACCGCGTCGAACAACCACCACTCCCAAGAGGGGCTGCCGAACCAGAAGAACATTTTTACCCAGAAGGCGTAGCCGGTCAGCAGCAGGACCACCAAGCAGAGCAAGAGCAGCCACATATCAACACCTGCCCGAACTGCTGAGTTGCTCGGCGAAGGCGGCAGTATCCACGGAGCGGACCGCGGAGGTGTAGGTCTTGCGAATGGCGAAGGTGGGCCTCAGGCAGCGGTCCATCCGGGCGTAGGCGAGCAGGTGTCCGGCATCGTCCACCACGGCCATGTCGACCTTGCGCCGGTTAGGGTCCCGGTTGTAGTCGGCGATCATGGCCGCAATGGCGTTCTGGGCCTGTTCCAAGTTGATCATGGGCTTGTTGTACATATCGTCAACCTCCGCGAAGCTGTCGTTGGAAAGACCTTACCCCAGGGATACTCTGAACAAAGGGCGGCTCGGCTGGTCTTTTGGTTGTTGGGCCGGTCTTCTTGCATGTGAGGCATCTCTTGCCCGGACTACTGATGGTTTTCGACCTGTGATTTCGCCCCCGGCAGGGCTATAGCGAGCCCGGAGGCACCCTGCTGAAGGGTTTGGGCCTGCTGGTCTCCACGTCAGCCCGCCAGTTGACCCTCCGCTGTCATCAGGTCACCCAGTCCCAGCAGCAACGCCAGACGCTGTGTGTTCTTCGCCAAGCCACTATAGCGCACCTTCGCATAGCCAAACAGCCGCTTTACCTTCAGGAAGGGGTGCTCCACCTTGGCCCTTACCGACGCCTTTCGCTTCTCCGCCAAGGCCTCCTCGCTCCCGGGCTCCAGACCTCGGCGTTTTCCTGGCCTCATCGCCACCTGCCAGTCCACCTCACGCCCCAGATTCTCCTCCCGCTTGTGAACTCCCTGATACCCGGCGTCGCACCACACCACCTTTTCCCCGCCGTGCAGCAGATGGTGCGCTTCGGCCTGGTCCAGGGCGTCCTTCAGCCGGTAGTGGGCCTGCTCGGCGACGCCATTTTCGTGGGATTCCCCGGCATTGATCAGTGTGGAGCGCAGGCCGTAGTGGTCCAGAAGCTCGGCCTAGGCATCATTGAGGGCCCGGCCGCGGCTGCGCTTCATCTCGTGGGTCAGCGCCGAGGTGTTGCCGGAACGGATCACCAGAGGCGCGCCGCCCAGTTCCCAGAGAGCATTCTGGAGACCCTGCTTCAGGGCCAAGAAGGTCTCCCCGGCAACCACCTCGGCGTAGCGCCAGCCCGAATGGCTCAGCACCAGCTGGAACAGCAGGTGGCGATAGGGCCGACCGCCGATGGTGACGCCCAGGGAGTTGCAGTGGGTGAAGTCGGTCTGGGCCTCCCGGCCCGGTGGATGCTCCTGGGGGAAGTAGACTTCCTGGTCCGGACCGTTGAGAGCTCGCCAGTCCTGTAATCGTCGTTGCAGGGTGCGCAGCTGCGAGGCGCTGAAGCGGCCGGGAAATTTCTCTTCCAGCCACTCGATAATTGTCGTTGTTCAAAGGGTGACCAAAGGGAGGTGGAGAATCACAGTTTACTGCTATTCCGGTATTGGTGCGGCTCGAGAAATCTCCAAGTTCAAAGATGGAATCAGGCTACTGGATACGCGAAAAGCATGTGTCCCTGGGTATTAGCCGCCTGCGCTCGCTAAGCTCATTGGAATCCACGAAAAGACCGTCCAGGCTTGGGAGAGCGGGAAGTCGCGACCTCAGCCAAGCAAGCGACGTCTGATCAAAGAAAATCTCTTGTGCCATCCCGATGCTGCGTCCGACCGATAGACCTTGAGGTTGTGTAAGGTCGCACACTTCTCGATCACTGTGCGCCACAACTAGCTTTGCTGGAACCGCGGCTCTGAAAAGTTTCGCAGTTGTTCAGTCGAAACCAAAAACGTCGAAACTACTGGCCATGGGATTGCGAGCCAACTAACGAAGACAATTGCTAGGGGGTCGAGTGGATCGAGCCTCCCTAAGTGGACCACTTTCTGGCCTTGGGTGGCCCCCAGCGCGCAGGGATGGTTCCCCAACACTTTGGGAAAAGAGGCGCGAATAATGTCTCTGTACGGCTACGTCCGCACCAGCACTGCCAGCAGTTCCCCGGAATCCCAGGAAATCCAGTTGCGCCAGGCGGGTGTTCCGCCTGAGAGGGTCTACCGAGACATTGCGGTGTCCGGGCGCGCCGGCGCGGTCAGCCGCGCCGGCTGGCATACCCTGGACTCCTCGCTGGTGGCTGGCGATGTGCTGGTAGTGGCCCCCCTTGACCGGATAGGCCGACGGTGGCTGGATACCGTGGTCTCCATCCTGAACCTGCAACTGCGGCAGGTACGGATTCGGACGCTGTCCGAAGCTGAAATCGTTTGGGCGCGGTATCTGGACGCCGACCCTGACAGCCCGGGAGCCTTTTTCGGCAATGTCCTGATGAACTTTGCCGCGTGGAATGCTCATCAGGAAGTGGAGTCGATCAGGCCTGGGTAAGGCGGGTCCGCACCACCGGCGAGATCAAGTGGCGCGGGGAGCTCCTCTTCCTTAGCGAAGCCCTTCGAGGAGAGCCAGTGGGGCTGCTGCCCCAAGGCGAAACGACCGCTAATCGCCAGCTGCTTCGGCCCACTACAAATAGGCGTCTTGGACGACTATGCCCCCAAGGTCCTCAAAACGCCCACCAAAGTGTTACCTATGTCCTCGGTTTCGTTGTAACCCACGTCTCCGGTTGTACATAGGGGCTATTGGGGTTGGCAAGGGGGAGGTGTCAGTGGGATGGGGGTAAAGAGAAGCAGTGGCGCAGGGATGGGTGGATTTCCGCTTTCGCGGGGAGTGGCGGAGAGTTGAACCACCTGATTTGCAACGCTGCTGGCGAGGGGGGCAGGACGATTGCGAAGCGACGTCGTCCAGGGGTGTCTGCTCATGGTGAGCCTGTCGAGGGATGCTGGTACAAGCCACCGATGGTTCGACAGGCTCACCATGAGCGGGCTGGCAAGGGCTTTGCAATCGTCCCGGAAGTGCGGCAGCGCCCTGTGGAACCGGGATACCCTTGCTCCCCTCCCGCGACGGAGAAGGGAGCAGGTCAGCCCGTTCCCGCCGGGACCCGGTGGATATGCGGCCAAGTGAAATGTGCCGCGGCCGCCGGCCCAGCGCCGTCACTCAAAGTCCGCCTCAGTCACACCCCGGGCCTGATAGCCCCAGCAGGCGATGGAGCCGTCCCGCCGCACCCCGCAGGTGTGGAGTCCCGCGGCGCTGACGGAGGCGAACTCCCCGGCCGGCGGCCTGGCCCGGCCAATCACGTCGCCAGCGACATCGCGGTCCCAGCCCCAGCAGGCGACGGAGCCGTCCCGCCGCACCCCGCAGGTGTGTTCCTCCCCGGCGCTGACGGAGGCGAACTCCCCGGCCGGCGGCGTGGCCTGGCCACCCCTGTCATTACCCCAGCATGCGACGGAACCATCCCGCTGCACCCCGCAGGTGTGCTCCCACCCGGCGCTGACGGAGGCGAACTCCCCGGCCGGCGGCCTGGCCCGGCCATATTCGTCATCATTGCCCCAGCATTCGACGGAGCCGTCCAGCTTCACCGCGCAGATGTGGTAGTATCCGGCGCTGACGGAGACGAACTCCCCGGCCGGCGGCGTGGCCTGGCGAGAAGAACCCCAGCAGGCGACGGAGCCGTCCCGCTTCACCCCGCAGGTAAAGTAGTTCCCGGCGCTGACGGAGGCGAACTCCCCGGCTGGCGGCGTGGCTTGGCCAACCACGTTGCCATCGTTATCAGTGTTACGGCCCCAGCAGGCGACGGAGCTGTCCCGCTGCACCCCGCAGGTGTGCTCCCTCCCGGCGCTGACGGAGGCGAACTCCCCGGCCGGCGGCGTGGCCTGGCCAAACTCGTTGCCATCGTAATCATCGTTACCGCCCAAGCTTTCCCAGCATTCGACGGCGCCGCCCCGCTGTACCGCGCAGTTGTGGTGGTATGTGGCGCTGACGGAGGCGAACTCCCCGGTCAGCGGCGTGGCCTGACCATACCGGTCACTGCCCCAGCAGGCGACGGAGTCGTCCCGCTGTACCCCGCAGGTGTGCTGCCCCCCGGCACTGACGGAGACGAACTCCCCGGCCGGCGGGGTGGCGTTGCCAACCACGTTTCCATCGGGATCGGTGTTACGGCCCCAGCAGGCGACGGAGCCGTCCCGCTGCACCCCGCAGTTGTGGTAGTGCCCGGCGCTGACGGAGGCGAACTCCCCGGCTGGCGGCGTGGCCTGGCCATACCGGTCACTGCCCCAGCATTCGACGGAGCCGTCCCGCTGCACCCCGCAGGTGTGCTCCCACCCGGCGCTGACGGAGACGAACTCCCCGGCCGGCGGCGTGGCATTTCTAGCATAGTTCGAGGCCCAGCAGGCGACGGAGCCGTCCCGCTGCACCCCACAGGTGTGGGAGCGCCCGGCGCTGACGGAGACGAACTCCCCGGCTGGTGGCGTGACATGGCCATCATCGTAATCAACGCCCCAGCAGGCGACGGAGCCGTCCCGCTGCACCCCGCAGGTGTGGTACTGCCCGGCGCTGACGGAGGCGAACTCCCCGGCCGGCGGCGTGGCCTGGCCAGCATAGTTCGAGCCCCAGCAGGCGACGGAGCCGTCCCGCTGCACCCCGCAGGTGTGCGCCCACCCGGCGCTGACGGAGACGAACTCCACGGCTGGCGGCGTGGCCTGGCCAGCCGAATTGTAACTGAAATCCATGTTACGGCCCCAGCAGGCGACGGAGCTGTCCCGCTTCACTCTGCAGGTGTGCTCCCACCCGGCGCTGACGGCGGCGAATCCCCCGGCTCCGTCCCCTCCGAGCTTTGGGAGGGCGCTGCCGGACTCATCCGTGGCCTCCGGGGCGGCCGTAGTGGCCGCATCGGCCGGGCGGGTGAGTTCAGGTTCGGCTTCCTCGGTTGCTTGTGCCCCGAATGTATCGCGGGTGGGTCCGGTGGCCTCCGCCTGGGTGGTGGCCGGCTCCGGTCCGGGGGTGTCGTCGCCACCACAGGCAGCCAGGGCGGCCATCACGAGCAGGAGGGCGAGGATGAGGGCAGGGGCGGCCCACGGGGGAGTCGCCGGGCGGAGTCGCCGGGCGGACGAGGCGGCGGTTGGGGGTTCTGGCAGTCATGGGGAGCCTCCTGCATCAGTGCCTGGGAGTGGCATCAGTGCCTGGGAGTGGCATCAGTGCCTGGGAGTGGCATCAGTGCCTGGGAGTGGCATCAGTGCCAGTGGCATCTGGGGAGTGGCATCAGTGCCTGGGAGTGGCATCAGTGCCTGGGAGTGGCATCAGTGCCTGGGAGTGGCATCAGTGCCTGGGAGTGGCATCAGTGCCTGGGAGTGGCATCAGTGCCTGGGAGTGGCATCAGTGCCTGGGAGTGGCATCAGTGCCTGGGAGTGGCATCGGAAGTGCCTGGGAGTGGCATCAGTGCCTGGGAGTGGCATCAGTGCCTGGGAGTGGCATCAGTGCCTGGGAGTGGCATCAGTGCCTGTATCATGGTCTGTTGCTTAGGCACAGACAATCGCTGTGGCTGGCGGGGTTTTGTATCTTGAGGTTGGCACGGAAGGTCTCCCGTGCGGAGGGATTGCGGGTGCGGCATACCGGCACGGTCTTGGTCCGAGCAGGCCGTTTAAAGGCATGGTGGCCGAACTTTCCCCCGATGTCAAGGGCGTCTCCGAGAATGTGGACCACGCCGAATACCTGTTGTGCCTCGTCGAACTGGAGCTCATCGACCGCCACCAACGCATGGTTGAGCGGCGGATCCGCACAGTCATGATCGTCCCAGGCGGGGCCAGGTAATTGGGAGGCCCAACATGACCGCCGACAACAGAGAGGACTCTTCCCCCAAGCACTTGTTTCCCGTCCACCAGCCGGACCCGCCCGAGGAGGCAAGGGACGCGATGGCCTTCGACCACCTGTTCACGAAAGGAAACAACCGTTGGCTGACGATACATCTCGGCGACGCTCCCGACCTGCTCACCGGCAACTTCCGGTACATCAGCCCGGTGGTAACCAACGACGCCACCGGCCTCCACCATCCGGATTTCTTCATCGCCTTCCGCGCCGACTATGAGAACTACAGCAGGCGCAACGGCTACGTCATCTCCGAGCAGGGCAAGCCGCCCGATTTCGTTCTGGGAATCGCATCCTGCTACAGCAGGGACCTGGACGACACCGTGAAACGGGACTTCTACCAGGACCTGGGCGTCCCGGAATACTGGCGGTTCGACCCCACCGGAGAATACAACCGAGCGCTGCTGGCGGCGGACCGTTGGGTGGACGGGGAGTATCAGCCCCTGCCCGTTCACCGGTTGGGAGACGAAATCTGGCAGGGATACAGCATCACCCTCAACCTGTATATCAGGTGGGAGAGGGGCCAGTTACGGTGGATAGACCCGGCGACCATGCAGCACATCCTGACCTACGAGGATATGCGCGAGCGTGCCGACGCCGCTAGAGCCCGTGCCGATGCCGCGGAAGCCCGTGCTGGCGCCGCCAGAGCTCGCATCCGTGAACTGGAAGGGGAGACCAAGCGGCTTCGCAACCAATAGATGGCTGGCCACCTCTTCCACCAGTCTGCGTCTATCCGGCCGGAGTCACCAAGGGACCCCGCGCCCTTCCGCTCAACAACGGCCATTCCGGCAGCCCGGGCAGGCCGGCTGCTGCGCGCGGAAGAGCAGGTTTTCGCCGAACCGCGCCGGGTGCGGAGGCAGGTAATCCCCCCGCCCGTGCTAGAATGCGGACGCGCCACCCCACCCCTGCCCAGCAAACACAGGGAGTGAATCGAGATAAGAACGCCACGTCTCTTCCTGGGAATCTTTGCCCTGGCACTGCTTCTGCCGTTGCTGCTGCTGGCCTGCGGCGGCTCTGATGAGCCGGCGGATGGGCCATCATCGGAACGGGCCACCGCCGAGCCGGAGGACAGGGCATCCTCAGGGCAGGCCACCGCCGCACCGACAACGGAAGGCGCTGAACCTCCGCCTACACCAGCGGCCACCGCCGAGCCGACAACCCTGCCCGACTCGACACGCGCTACTGATGAGTCGGAGACGCCGGCCTCCCCCGCACGGACGCCTACCACGCCAGGGTCAGGGGACGCGCCCACTGCCACCGATGCGCCTGTACCTGCGACAGCGCCGCCTGCGGCCTCCGGCTCCGCCGAAACGGACCGGGAAGCGCTGGTTGCCCTCTACAACGCAACGGACGGTGAGAACTGGAATGAAAGCAACAACTGGCTGAGCGACGCGCCCCTCGGGGAATGGGAGGGCGTCACCACTGACAGCGACGGCCGGGTTACCGGGGTGGCCCTCGCCGAGAACCGGTTGAGCGGAGAGATACCCCCGGAATTGGGCAATCTCGCGAACCTAGCATCTCTGGGCCTCTGGGATAATCAGTTGAGCGGGGAGATACCCCCGGAATTGGGCAATCTCGCGAACCTAACATATCTGGGCCTCTGGGATAATCAGTTGAGCGGGGAGATACCTCCAGAGTTGGGCAACCTCGTCAACTTGGAAACTCTGATCCTCGCTGCCAATCAGTTGAGCGGTCCGATACCATCGGAGTTGGGCAACCTCGCCAACCTGAAGAATCTGTACATCGCCCTGAACCGGTACAGCGGCGGGATACCGTCGGAGTTGGGCAACCTCGCCAACCTGAAGGCGCTGGACATCCGCCATAGCCAGTTGATCGGTCCGATACCGCCGGAGTTGGGCAACCTCGCCAATCTGGAAACAGTGGCCCTCGCCGACAACGACTTGAGCGGAGAGATACCGCCGGAGATGGGCAGCCTCTCCAACCTGACATTTCTGTACCTCAGCGACAACGACTTGAGCGGGGAGATACCGCCGGAGCTGGGCAGCCTCTCCAACCTGACATTTCTGTACCTCAGCGACAACGACTTGAGCGGGGAGCTGCCGCGAGAGTTGGGGAACCTTGCGAAACTCCAAGAACTGAACCTCAGCGACAACGACTTGAGCGGGGAGCTGCCGCGAGAGTTGGGGAACCTTGCGGAACTCCAAGAACTGAACCTCGCCGGGAATCAATTGGAGGGGTGTGTGCCGATGAGTCTGCAAGGGCAGTTGAGTATCATATATTCCAACTTGGGAAGTCTGCCCTTCTGCTCCGAGTGAGGGGTTGGCGGGCCCTGCGGGAGCGGACTACGGATTTGGTGTGCGGGTAATGCTTCCCCGTGCGACGCAGGCTACTACTTCTTCGTTAATGACGGTGGTATAACTCTTGGGGGAAGGTCATAGCGCCTAACGGCCCGCTGCTGAGAATGCCATCGAGGGGTCAGGAGATTATGTGTTCCGCCGGCGGCCTCCGGTTCGCGACGTCGACCGCAAACAGCTGATCGCCCTGCAGTTGCCCACCAGACATCCCCTCTTGGAACCGTGCTCCATCGTGGTTCCGGTGTACGCATGGGGCAGGCGCGGTGGTTCGCCCGCAAGTCGATCACCACGACGTTTAGTCTACTTGGAGTTGGTTCCCGATCCGGCGGGTTGCCTGGCGTCGGTGGCGTGATGAAGGCCCTAGTGAACTCCTTGTACCGGGGATATTCGGTGGGGTCTCTCTTAACCTGGAGCACCCGAGCCGAACACGCAGAAGTGCGAACAACTGGCGAAGCTCTGGCAGCTGGACCTATTGAGTTGTTGCTGGACGGACAACAACGGGTGACCAGTCTTTACGGAATCATTCGAAGCAAACCACCGGTATTCTTCGATGGCGATTCTCGGGCGTTCGCCAATTTGAACTTCAATCTCGAAAGCGAAGAGTTTGAGTTCTTTTCGCCAAGCAGAATGCGCAATAACCCTCTCTGGGTAAACGTCGCGGATCTCTTTGCGGCTGATAACGCATGGATGGGACCCATCGTAGGCGACCAGCGTTACGGTCCGAACCTCACGATGTATCTGCAGAACGCTTTAAGAGTCGGGAACATCCGCAATATTGACCTGCCCAACCAATCACTGACCGGGGAAGACAAAACAACTGAGGTGGTGGTTGACATCTTCAACCGTGTCAATTCGGGTGGTACAAGATTATCCAAAGGCGATCTGGCGCTCGCCCGCATCTGCGCCCACTGGCCTGAGGGCCGATCCGAAATGCAGGGTAGGCTGAAGAGGTGGCAAGAAGCTGGCTTCAACGCAGACCTTGACTGGCTACTGCGTTGCGTGACCGGCATCGTGACTAACAGTTCCGAATATGAGCGCCTCGAGCGCGTGAGCATCGCCTCCATACAACAATCTCTAACTCACGTGGAGAACGCAGTTGACCACCTGTTGGAGGCGATGCGAAGCCATCTGTATATAGACACGGATCGGGTGCTCACCAGCAAGCAAGCGTTTCCGGTTCTCGTAAAATATCTGGTCTAACAAGGCGGCCGATTCCCAAATCGCGAAGCCATGGCTCGGATGCTGCATTGGTACTTAACTGTCGCCGTATGGGGGCGATTCTCGGGGCCCACGGAAACGGTCATAAACCAAGACTTGTCTGCACTCGATACCAGTGATTCGATCGAAGCCCTATGGCGCAATGTCCGGCAAAGCCAGGGCGAGCGGAAAATCACCCACGAGAACTTCGACCTTCACTACAACAGGTCTCGCTTCTATCCGCTTCTCTATATTATGTCGCGCGTCCACGACGCCCGCGACTGGGGTACCGGGAACCATCTACGACACCATAGCCTAGGCGATCATACTAACCTTGAAATGCACCACATCTTCCCTCGAGCATTTCTCGCCCGGAACGGCGTTTCGGCGAACGACGCGAACAACATCGGGAACATTGCTTTTCAAACGCGAGAAACCAACCGATCCATCGGCAGCCGTGCCCCCGAGCAGTACATGCCTGAAGTCGTCGATCGGTGGCCGGGCACGCTCGAATCCCAATGGGTACCGAATGAACCAGAATTGTGGAATGTCGAAAACTATCATCAATTTCTGAAGGCGCGTCGTCGTCTCCTTGCCGATGCCGCTAACAGAATGCTTGACGCCCTGAGGAGAGGTGCTTTTCCAACTACGCCTGACCCGGCTGTTGGGCATCGTCAAATCGCGAGGCCAACATCATCATCTAGGGAGACGCCAGGCGGAATCGGATCCGAGGATGAAGCTGAACGTCTAGCAGAAATCAACAGCTTCGCACAGGAAAAGGGGTTGGCGCCAGGCCAATTCGCTTACGAAGTCTTCGATGAGGAGTCAGGAGAATTGGCCGCGGTTCTAGACTTGGCTTGGCCGGATGGATTGCAACTTGAGTACAGTCGACCAGTTGCGGTCTTGATAGATGAAGACGCAATGGTTCGCTTGACCGCGAGCAATGCTGGCTTTCGCGTTTTCACGTCTGCTGTCGATTTCCAACGCTACATAGAGAGGGACATCCTCGTAGAGGACTAGGTCGTTCGTTATTGATCCGATTCCTTCTCTAAGGAAATGGGTCGCCTAACTCCAGCAGTCCCATGTAAGGCCGCCTCTTGGGCCGAACTTGCAGGAGCGGGCCGCTAGGGCCGGAATATGGCCATGCACTTGTTGGAGTTGAAGACGTGGGTCTCAACGTAGTCGAGGACCTCCGGTTTTCGGTCCAACTCGGCCATGGCCCCTAGCAGACAAGCCCAGTTCAGAAGCTCCTGTTGGCCCGCAGCTTCGATCTGGGGTGTGGAGACCCGGCCCCAGGCTTCGTAGTCGCCGGCTTGCAGTGACTCGAACATCGCTCGGTCGGATTCAATGTCCGGCCACAGGAAATGGTTCTTCTCAGTCAAGAAGGCATGAGACCAGCTTGACGACGCCACCAATGCCACGCGCCAAGGGCTCTCCCGAAGCGCTCGGGCCGTCGCCGCTCCCACTTGCATGCAGCGTTTGAGGGAAGGTCCAGGCGGGTCCGGATCCAAAACCTTGCCGGCCTCTCCCTTGTGGGGTAGGATGCCGCCCCGGTTGCTGATGACCTTGCTGCCGTAGCAGTTGACCGCAAAAGGCACCACCGGTATCTCGAACCCCGTCCGGTCATAGTCGAAGTACAGCAGGGTGTTCAGGATCGAATGGGGCAAGCCCGGGTCGTGTAGCGGTTTGTAGGCGTAGGCCATGTCCACGCCCTGCTCGATCAATTGGGTAGCCAGCCACCGGGCCGCTTGGGGGTGGCCCCGATACTTGAACACCTTGTCCGCGGGCTCGTCCCAAGCGTTGCGCTTGCCAGACGCAAAACCCTTCTTGAATGGGGTGGATTCAGAATCCTCATAGGCCAGGATACAGAAGGGAGGGATAATGGTTTCTCTGAAGTTTTCGTATTGGTCGTCGCCAAAGATCAGGACGAAGTCAGGAGCAAAATCCTGAATCTCGTTGCTGATCACCCGGAAACTTCTCACCAAGCGTTCTCGGTGAAGGGCCGCTGAGGCGGCGCCCTCGTCTTCCCCATACTCTACGCGCATGGGTTCTGGCCAGTTGGCGGGGTTCTTCATATGCTCCGGGACCCGCTCGTCCCGCGCCAGCGTGATATTAATCGGGAATGCCTTCTCTTCATCGGATACCAGCATCGGTGGATAGTGGGTCACACCCGCACCTAGGATCTCAGCCATTTTGACCTCCCGCTCCTGAAAGGGTTAAGCGTCTCCTGGGGACCAAATCCAGTACCTGGAAACCGCACCGGCATCCACGCGCAGGTCGAATCCAGTAATCATCTCAGCGTCGTCGGACGCCAGAAAGACCGCGGCCTTCCCGTAATGTGTCGGACTGGGAAGCTTGAGCAAGGGCGCGCCTCTGCTGGCGTCTGGTAGCAGTCCCGCGGCCCGCTGTCCCAAGCGGGGCCGCGGCCAATCTACACCCCATCTGGCGGCCCGCTCCTGTCCTTCGGATTGATCGGTGGCGGTCGGCGTCAAGCTGTTGACCCGAATGCCGTACTCCGCCAATTCCATGGCCACCGACCGGGTGAAGTTGAGCAGTCCGCCCTTGGCGGTCCCGTAACCCACGTTTCCGGGCTCGCCCTGATGCCCCGCAGTGGAAATGATATTGATGATGTTGCCCTTTCGATTCTGCTGGATCATCGAATGGGCCACGTGCTTGGTGAACAAAAATGCACCGGTGAGAATAATGTCGGTCTGGCGGCGCCACTCGTCTACCGGCATATTCAACACGCCCTTGAAGTTGAACAGGGCCGCGCCGTTCACCAGAATATCCACACCCCCAAATCGTTCTCCGGCCTTGGAGATGGCGGCAACCACCTGGTCCTCATCGGTTACGTCGCAACTGACGCCCATGGCATTGTGACCCTCGGCGACGATAGCCGCGGCGCATTTCTCGGCGTAATCCTCGCGGATATCGGCGCAGACCAAGTTGGCGCCCTCCCGGGCCAACTCCTCGGCGATGCCGCCCATGATGTTGGGACTGGTGCCCGTCACCAGCGCCGTCTTACCTTCGAGTTTCAAACGTTAGCCTCTATCACTATGGTTCTTCGACGAATCGAATAGCCGGAACGATCAAAAGATTATGCTAACCGCACCGTGCCAAGAGAGGGCTTCCAAATCCAGCACCGCCCGGCGGTAGGCTATTTTCAAATCCCCGGCGTCCCGCCGCAAGATGTAGTCGATACTGCCGACGTAAGGCGCTCCCTCGCCGTTACGGAACCGATAGACCAGGACGTTCGATGTGACCGAGAGCTCACGTTCGTTGGTTTCTTCGACCCGCACGTTGGAAACAAAACGGCGAGTGCGCGACCACGGATACTCGCGGTGAGCATGGCGGCTATTCAACCGCACCGCCCGGGCGCGCAAACGAGTTATGTCGTCGTCAATGAACACCAGGTCGCGCTTGGGGTCCCCTTCCGGCAAATCGGTGGTGGGGACGACGTACCGGGCATCTTCGGTAAACAAATCGACCCAGTCGTCTAAACGCCAATCATCCAGAAACGCCGCTTCCTTGAACAGGAAATCCTCTACCAGCTCGCGCAACGTGGGCTTGTTAGCGGTCGTCATCGTTCACCTGTTCCGGCAGGGAGCTAGTCGTCGGTCCCCGAAGCCATTGCGGCTTCCGTTTCCGCGGGCTGCCCGTCCTGTACGTCGGTCTTGCTCTGGCCTTGCATATTCGCGTGCCATTGCCGCCAGAATCCCCGCATCTGGAGCTCATCCGTCGATTGTGGGGAGGGCCTGAGCATACCCCTGGAGATGTCGGACCACTCGGTCTCGGTGGCGCGGAAGCCAGCCTGACACGATTCCAGGGCTTCCACATCATCGGGGGTGGCAAAGCCGCCCGGACCCAGGAAGGTCAGGAAGCTGTCCAATCGAGTGGAAAGCATGGCATCGGATTCCTCCCTTGGGACCAGGTGCCAGGCTGTAACCTCCATATGGTCGGGGGCCATAGGTTCGAAATACCTGATCGTGATGGCCATGATGTCGTTGATGACCAAGTTGGGGTAGATGATCAGGTTTCGGGAAGTATCGGCCATCCGGTAGGTGCGCTCTTCCCCGTATTTCTCCACCAGCCGCTGACGGACTCGCGCAATAGGCTCCTTGGCGTCCTCGCCGTATAGCGGGTGCCAATGGGCGATGGGGCGGCCGTTCCGGACTGCGGATTCGATCACGCAGTGGCCATTACCCAAGGCTCTCGCGGCGCCGGGGAGGCGGGATGCCATCGATTCCCCGCTTTGATCGGTCCCGAGACCGGCGATGTAATCCAGATAAGTCTGATGAGTGGGAATCAGGTGATATCCATCGAGGCTGTTTTCAACCAAGAGCTTCCAGTTGGCTTTCATGGTGTACCTGTTGGAACCAGCGACTACCCGCATCCCTTCTTCGGATTGGTCCACGATCAGGTCAAGGTACTCTTTGGCGCCCGCCAGATAACTGACCAAGTCCTCGACATAGGGGTTGAAACTGACGAAGACGAAGCCCCGGTAACTTTCGACCCTGGGTGGTTCCTTCAGGCCCAGCTCGCTTCGGTCGAAATAAGGGCCGTAGGCATCTTCGCCGGGGACGCCGATCAGCTCTCCATTGGTGTTGAAAGACCAAGCGTGATAGAAGCATTGCAGGACTTCGGCGTTCCCCGCGTCGCGCCGGCAGATCAAAGCGCCCCGGTGGGTACAGGAATTGAGGAACACCCGTACTTGACCGTCTTTGCCACGGGTGAGGAAAAGCGGCCGGCCAGCTATCGTGCGGCGCCGGTAGTCTCCGGGGTTCTCCACTTCAGACTCGTGCCCCACGTAGATCCAGCACCGGTTGAAGATTTGTTCCTGCTCCCTCTGGAACAGATCGGTGGAGGTCATGGAGGACCGGTGGACCCTGAAAATCCCCCTCCGCCGGTCGTCGATAATCAGGTCTTTGATCTCCATGAATTCACCCGTATCCCCCAGCATCGATTCGCGAAGCTGATGCCAGCCTAGAGTCCTCTTCCGGGGCTGTCAACAAGAAGTTCGGGGTCTACCCTGGCGAGGGTCCTCGTGGCTTGTTGAGGGTTTCGCCGGAATCATCGGCGGCGGTAGGCTTCTCGCCGGCGCCCGATTCGTACCACCAGTGCTACCAGTGCATCTTCGAGGACCTCGTATACTACCCGATAGTTGCCGACCCGCAGACGCCGAAGCCCACGGAGGTCCCCTTTCATAGCGGCCCCGGCAAACGGGTGCTCGGCCAATCCGTCGATGGCCCGGACGATGCGGACTCGGTCGTCGTACTGGATTCGAGCCAGTTCTCTGGCCGCGCTCTCCTTAATCCGGACGGAGTAGCTCATCCCTTACCTGGTCCCAATCCAGCACCGGGTCGGAAGGGTCGCGGAGCCTCTCAAGGGAAACTGTCAGGTCGTCGAAGTCTTCCAGATAGCGCTCCAACGCCTGGCGGACAATATCGGCCCGGCTGCGCTTGAGTTCCGCGGCCGCTGCATCTAGCGCCTGCACCAAATCATCAGACACTCGTGCGGTTATTTGTTGCATGGAGATTCCTCCGATCTGACCGCATTTAATCCTTGTTACAGTCATTGACATTTTCTGATTTCGGAGCATTTAAGTCAATCGCGTGAACAATGCCTGTCTCTTTCCCGCATCCTGGACAGTCCCATTCGCCTGTGAACATCTGGCGCAGGTCTCGTGGTACCCAGAGTCCGTACCGGGTGAATCCACAGAGGCGGCAGCTCATCGGATAATACTCGGGCTTCAACCGCTTAAAGATGGCGAAGACCGCCAAGATCCCAGCCGGTGCTACGAAAGACCACCAGCCATTAACAAAGTGTGCTACCGCATAGAGCAAGCCTACCGTCACGCCCACGGAGACCAGGGACCACAACATCCGCCCTTTCGCCTTGGAGCGCCATCCCGATCGAAATTCGAGCAGCGGATTCGGGTACCCCGGTCCCGTCCAAACCTGTGATGAACGGTGCGCGTAGAGGAACAGCGCCAAGTATGCCGGCAGAAGGAAGACCGTCAACAAAATCCTTTGGTCGTCTTCGATGGGATGCTGGGCCATGCCCAGCAAATGTCCCAAGATGAGTGTATGCAGGATGTCCCAGGCGATTAGCAATGGAAAGAACGCTTGCCAGCTTCTTGGTCGCAGCACGCGAAACCGGAACAAGAAAGCAACAAGGCCAACCGCTGCGACGCCGGTGATAGGCACGTCTATGATGTCGAATACGGTGGGGGATTCTCCAAGGGTCACCATCAGAGGCGAAACGAGGGCCACCCCGCCTATCGGCGCGTAGATTAGCCATGCAATCCCTATCAGCCGGCTCCTCACCATTACGAACCAATATATCAGGCTGAATAATCCCGCAATACTCCGCCCTGCCTGCCTGTCGGGGCGGGAAGGGAATATAATGGGGCGAACAATCGTCGAAGGAGGGACAATATGGCTACCACCCGTGCACCATTCCTGTCCACCACCTACAGCGGCTACTACCACTCGCAGCTCCCCCAAGAAGACGCGGAGCTGACGCACATAGGCCCGGGAACCCCGGCCGGTGAGTACTTGCGCCGCTTCTGGCAGCCGGTCTGCTACTCCGACGAACTCGCCGACGTTCCTGTGGCTCTGAAGATCCTTGGCGAGGAGTTGGTGGCCTTTCGCGACTTCAGCGGCCGCATCGGTCTGGTCGAAGCTCACTGCCCGCACCGGGGCACATCCTTGGAGTACGGGCTGGTCTCGGACCGGGGCATCCGCTGCTGCTACCACGGCTGGCTCTTCGACGTGGACGGCACGATCCTGGAGACCCCGGGCGAGCCCGCCGGAAGCACCTTCAAGGAGCGGCTTTGCCACGGCGCATACCCGGTCCACGAATTCCAAGGGATTATCTTCGCCTACATGGGCCCTCCGGAAAGTATCCCTGCATTCCCCATCTTCGACAGTTTCGAGCGTGAAGGTTTCAGGTTGATGCCGGGCAAGCGGTACGATTACCCGTGCAACTGGCTCCAGATCATGGAAAACGCCATGGACCCGGTCCACGCCTCCTTCCTCCATACCATCGTGGCCGGGACCCAGTTCACCGACGAATTCGGGGTGATACCCAACTTGGATTTCATGGAGACTCCGGCCGGACTCATTTCGATGGGAACTCGGCGCGTCGGAGAGAATATTTGGGTCCGCACCACCGAGACCGTTACCCCCAACTTGCAACAGATTGCTCCGACGTGGAAGGACGGGAAGGGGGGCCCGGATGTCGATGGTCCCATGATGAGCCGCTGGATCGTTCCCCGCGACGACGCCAGCACCATGCTGCTGGAACTGCGCCACATCTCCGAGTCCGAGGAGATGGAACCGGCCTGGTGGCTGGACCGCGAGCAGATGCTGCCCGCCCAACTCCCAATATCGGAAGACCATCGGGAGCAGCAGCTACAGCCCAGCGACCGTGAGGCCCAGGTGAGCCAGCGACCCATCGCAGTCCATGGCCTGGAGCATCTAGGGGCGACCGACCGCGGCGTCACCATGCTACGCCGTCAGCTCCGCCGCGGCATCCGGGGGGTGCTGGACGGGCAGGACCCCAACATTCAGGTACGGGATGAGAATGACCGCATCTCCACCTTCTGCATCGACACGGTGGTGCACATACCTCCGGCCGAGACCGAAGAGGAGGATGTGAAGCTGTTGCGGGAGACCGGGCGGCGCTACGCCGAGGAGTACCTGAACAATCCGCCGCACCGCAAATAGGGGACGAGCCGACGGGTCAACAAGAACGATCCACGCCAACCAGCAGCGTGGATCGTTCTCATTTAGTCCAGGGGCCGAGCCCTGGACGGGCCTTGTGTCCGAGAAATTCGGTTCCTTAGTTGGGCACCCAGGCCATGGCGCCGACTTCGCTGAACTCCCTCTTGAGCTTCTGCCAAGAGTCGCCAGCGTCGGTGCTGGAGTAGACCTCGCCCAACAGGCTGGACGCCAGCACCACGTTAGGGTCGGCGGGGTGAGTCACGATCGACCAGATGTTGGAGTTGGGTTCCACCGGCAACGGCCGCTGCTCCCAAGTCTTGCCCGCGTCTTTGGAACGCTGGATGGCCCCGATGCTGCCGATGGCGGTGTCGCCGACCGCAGCGAAAATCACGCTGGGGTCGTCGGGCTTGATGGCAATTCCCCGGCTATAGGGCAGCACGAACTTGTCGGTTGTGACCACCGACTGCCAGCTCTCGCCCATGTCGGTCGTTTCGTAAATCTCGCGAGGGGTACTGGCCAGGACCTTGTTGGGCTCGCCGGGGCTGATGGCCATGCCGTGAATATCGGGGTGAACGCCGCCCTCGACCTTGGTCCATGTGTCACCGCTGTCGAGGCTGCGGTAAACGCCGTCCACTTCCACCCCGGCCCAGACCGTCCGGTGGTCCTTGGGGTCAACCATCAGCATGGTCACCATCGGGGGCCCGATATGGCACTCCTGGGCCATTTGCACCGACAGCTTGGTCCAGCTTTGCCCGTCATCGCGGGAGCGGTACAGGGCCGCCGGCTTGATTCCGACGAATACCGTGTCGGTGTCCTGGGGGTCGATGGCTATCGACCAGATGGGCGCTCCTTCCATCGGCGACCACATCTTGGCCCAAGTCGCTCCCTTGTCCTCACTGCGATAGATGCCGTTGTCGGCGCCAGCTAGAATCCGGCTGGGGTTGTCGGGATAAGCTGCCAGCGCCCGCACCTGGGTGCCGAGAGGGAAGGGGTCCCGGATACGGTTCCAATTGTCTCCGCCGTCCGGACTGTGCCAAACTCCGCCGCCGAAGCCCACGGCTCCCACGCAAATACTATAGTCCTTTCCCATAGCAATCACCGCCTATCAGAATAGTTTCCCCTAACTACGGGGAGTAATCGACACCTTACACGAAAGTATACCGGTTTTCCGGAACGAAACCCATCATCCACCCACGTACGCCGCGATAAACTCGTCGGCCAACTTCTGGTCTCCCTCCAGCACGACCAAGCCCTCTTCGATAGCGGCCCCCATCTTCAACCGGCCAAAGACCACCATGGCGTAGGTCGAGGCAGAGCACCGGAACACAATGTCCGCTCCTCCGCTGGGCGTATTCTCGAAAGCCACACCCTCTGGAGACAAGACCAGATCGATGGTCGTTTCCAACTCTCCACTGACCTCGAACCGGTAGCGCACCGGCCCGGGCCGGCTGGGGTCGCGACGGAACGCCCGTCTTACCGCCCGGCCCGAGGCGCTAACCAGTCCCGGAACACTGTCTTGGGCCAGCCTTGCGCTAGTGTCGAAGGCCCAGTGGATGTCCCACTCGTGCATCGCCAGTTCGGCGATGCGGATGTCGGCTTTCGAGCGCACCGTTTCGGGGTGGACCCGGTGGTCGCACAGCTTTTTCCAGTCCTCGGGGCCGACCGAGACCAAAACCCGGTCGAATTCCCGGTTCTGGTTCGTCAACTCAGCGAGCAGCCGAGTTCCCAGCTCCCGGCGCAGACTTATCGCACCTGGATTCAAGTCCAGCCGAAATTGGTCTTCGCTCGATGGGTGCTCCCCGGCAAATCCAGGAGTCGGGGAGAGGTCTCCAGCCAGCCCTCGCTCTATCTGGTCGGGTAGCGGACCGCTTGGCTCCACCAGATGCGCGACAACGTCGCCCACCGTCCACACCTCGCATGCGCTCTGCCGGGCCCAATCCTCCGGCATCAGCGTAGCCAGAAACTCCTCTAGGCGTTGGCCCGCGTTGTGAATTTCGTGTCGCCGTTGGTCGTCGGTGTAGATCGATCCTGCCCTATGTTATTCCGCTGTCCTATCACTACGACAGAAGCACCCCGGATTGCATATATCTTCACGGGTCGGTAAGAAGCCGGGCGATGCAGCACATGGCCACGGGCGCGTCCGTGTGCATCACAGTGACCATGACTGACCGATGGACTAGTTTACTCCCGCAAAGCGATGAATCACTCGGTCGACTACCGCAGCGTGATGGTTTTTGGCGCCGGGAGAGAGGTGACCAACGATGACGAGAAGTTCGCGCTGTTCGACAACATGGTGCGGCGATACTTCCCGGAACGGACCGTTGGCCAAGACTACAACCCCCCGCCATCGGCCGACCTCGGCGTGACGGCTTTGATCGAGGTAAAGATCGAGGACCAGAGCGCCAAGGCGAGGCGGGGCGGCCCAACCGGGCCCGACGACGACGCTGCCGACGCACCAGGCTCCGCCGGGGTGGTCGAGCTCAGAGAGACCTAAAGATTCACTTCAGCCTCGCGCTCTCCAACCCGAGGATTTGGCCCGGCGGCATAGGCGCTTCCCTAGAGTGATACCGGGAAACCGCGAACTACCGTCGGGCCTTTGGGTCCGTGTGAGCGAACCCTTGCACACCGTTCTGCGTGCTTAGCCAGAGAGCTCGCCCGACCTAATCGTCGATCCAGGCCGCTCCCCACTTCATGCCGGTGGAGGCCACGGTGAGAGATCGTCAACGCCCTCTACCGGCTCGACGAGGTACGCAACTACAGCAAGTGGAGCCATCCCGAGCTAGAGGACCTGTACGCCCGGCAGTCCCAGGCCACCGACCCAGCCGAGCGCAAGGCCCTGATCGATCAGATCGAAGAGATCCTGCTGTTCGAGGACAGCCCGTGGGTTGGCCTCTACTGGCAACCCTTCTTCCGGGTCAAGAACCACAGCATCATGAACTGTGACGTTCCTTGCCCTGCACCGCCAGCTCGAAGTCTTGGGCGCTGTAGGCCGCGAAGCCGGCCACGCTCTCCATGTCGATGAGCTCCAGGTTGATCCCGATCTCCTTGAACTGTTCTTTGAGCATCGCCGTCTGCTCGGCGTATTGACAGCACTGGCGGAACTTCATCGTGATGTCGAACCCGTTGGGGAAACCCGCGTCGGCCAGCAACTGCTTGGCCTCTTCGATGTCCCTGGGGTCCTTCTGCCCATCGGCGGTGAGCCGGAACCCGGGGGTTTCCAGCAGTTCTTCGTAGGGCCTGCCCAGTCCGGCCCAGAAGGGCACCGGCCCGTGGCGCTTGCCCTTGCCGGCCATGATGGCCTCGTTCAGGGCGTCGCCGTTGGTGGCCAGGAACAGGGCGCGCCTCACCCGGATGTCATCCAAGGGCGGCACCTTGGTGTTGATCATCATGCCGAAGGCGGCGAAGTCGTCAAGCTGGGTTACAGTCAGGATGTCGCTGCTGTTCTCGGCCAGGGTGAGATAGTCGACCACCGTCATGTTGGTCCAACCGATGGTTTGGGAGTGCAGTTGCTCCGTCTGGAAGGCGGCCACCATCCGGCCGATGTCTCCGATGATGAACTTGGTGAGGCCGTCGACGTAGGGCAGCCCTTCCTTGAAATAGTCGGGGTTGGCCGCGAATTCCACCCGGTCACCCTTGACGAACTTGCTGAAGGTGAAGGGCCCGGAGCCGATCACGTTCTCCCCTACAGTGATGTCGGTCCCGGCCTCCACGAGGTGCTTGGGCAGGACCTTCATGTACTCGATGCCGAGCACCGGCAAAAAGGCGGAGGCCGGGAACTTCAGGGTCACGTCGACGGTGTAGGGGTCGAGGGCTTTGGAGCTTTGGTAGTAGTTGCGCAGGAGCCCAGCCCTAGGCCTGGGCTTCCCTTCCTCCACCATCCGGTCCAGGCTGAAGACCACGTCGTCGGAGGTGAGGTCCTCCCCGTCGGTGAACTTCACGTCGTTGTGGAGGTGGAAGGTGTACACCGTGCCGTCTTCGCTCACGTCCCAGTTCATCGCCAGGTCGCCAACTATCTGGTCCGTTGGCGCCAGCTCGCTGTACTGGACCAAAAATTTCAAATGTCAACTCGTTTTCCGGCCGCTACGCGGGAGCCACGGTTCCCGGTTTCCCTCCCACCAAAAAACGCCGCATGCTGTTGCCAGCATGCGGCGTTTCAAGTACTCGTTGCCTACGGGGCTATTCGAGGGCGAACCCGCTGTAGCCGTTGGAGGCTACTTCGGCGCGTCGGGCCCGCATGGCCGGGGCGCTGTCGGGGGCGGTGAGCAGGGCACGGGCCTTGCCGGGAATGTTGGCGCCCACGAACCAGGAGTCAGCCTGAGTCCGCAGGATCTTGGCTCCTTCCTCGTTCACGTGCTTGACCCACTCGTCCTCGGCCTCCTTGGTCGCGGAGATCCGGGCGTACTCGTTGTCGCGCACGTAGCGAATGGTCTCGCAGACCCAGTCCACCAAGGGCTCAGCGGCGCGGACGAAGTTGCCAACCGAAGCGGCGTTGACGGTGAACAGGTTCGGGAAACCGTGGCTGGAAATTCCCATGTAGGTCCGCGGTCCACCGGCGAACTTCTCCTTGAGCGATTCGCCGCCCTGACCACGAATGTCGATCCGATTCAACGAGCCCGTCACAGCGTCGTATCCGGTGGCGAAAATAATCACGTCAAACTCGAACTCAGCGCCGTCGGTCAACTGTAGCCCGGTCGGAGTGATTCGCCGGACCGGGTTGCTCTTTACGTCGACCAGCTTAACGTTGTCCTGATTGTAGACCTCGTAGTAGCCACTCTCGCAGGGGAGGCGCTTGGCGCCGAACATGTGGTCCTTGGGCGTCAGCATCTCGGCGACCTCCGGGTCGTGGACCCGCTCTCGGATCTTGTTGCGGACGAACTCAGCGTAGTCCTCGTTGGCCTCGCCGGGGAGCATGACGTCGTAGAAATTGGAAAGCCACTTCTTGAAGCCGGGCTCGGCCCACAGCTCTTCGTACCGCTGCACCCGTTCTTCGGCTGAAACCTCCAAAGCGGAGCGGGTATCGAACTCGTGCATGAAGGAGCCAGGGGTCTCCATGCACTTCCTGAAAATCTCGGGGAAGTTGGCCTTGATCTCGGCCTGCGTTTCGTTGTCGATCTCCCGGTTGCGCAGGGGGGCGCAATAGTTGGCCGTTCGCTGGAAGACGGTCAGATGGCCTACTTCTTTGGCGATTTCGGTGATCAATTGGACCGCAGTAGCGCCGGTCCCGATGACCCCGACGCGCTTGCCTTCCAGGTCCATGCCTTCCTTCGGCCAACGGCCCGTGTGGCACCACCTGCCCTGATAGCTGTTTAGTCCCTCGAAGTCTGGAATGTAGTGGGCCGAGAGCAGCCCTACCGCGGTGATCAGGAATCGCCCCATGGCTTGACGGCCGTCGGCGATCTTAACGTGCCAGAGGTTCTCGTCCTCGTTGTAATAGGCCGATTCCACCCGGGCGTTGAATTGGATGTACTGACGCAGGTCGAATTTGTCGGCCACATAGTTAAGGTAGCGCTCGTTCTCGGGCTGGCCGGAGTAGAGCTCCTTCCAGTCCCACTCCTGCAGAAGCTCGTCGGAGAAGGAGTAGCCGTAGGTATAGCTCTCGGAGTCGAAGCGGGCCCCGGGATAGCGGTTCCAGTACCAGGTGCCGCCGACACCGCTCGCGTCCTCGAAGGACGTTACCGTGAAGCCAAGTTCGCGGAACCGGTAGAGGGCGTACAGCCCGGTGACCCCGGCGCCGATGACGATCACATCAAACTTCTCGACTTCCTCGACCGGACCGCCGGCCGGATTTTGCTCTAGGGCGCTAGTCATATCGCTTTCCTCAACACGGTTAAAGAGTTCGTTGCGGGAGACTGGGGAGTGCCTTCATCCCGGCTATTTTACCCACATTTTGGGCGATTTTACACCCCGGTTCCGGAGGCGGTACGTCGTTGTTCCGGCTAAGCGTCGCTCCGTTTCGGCTGACAGCCGCCATTTGCGATACGGAGTGGGCTCTGGCAGAATATGGTTTTAAGCGCTGGCGTTAGTCCGCGCCTGATCCCCGTAGCCAAAGGAGCGCACCTATGGCTGACGAGCTTTTGGACCTGCACCCTACCACCGACGCCAAGTTCCTGATCGCCGGTTGGCGGAGGCAATGGTCCGACGGCGGCGAAATCTCCAGCGGTCTCCCCCGCTATCTGATCGACAAACGCCAAGCGCGACGCATCGGACAGATGGGCCCCGAAGTCTCCCGGCTGTGCTATCCGTTCCAGGTCCCGGGCACCCATGACACCTACCGGCCTCGGGTAGTCTATCAAGACGGGCTGCCGGATGCCGGGATGCGCCGGGACAACAATTTCTTCGATGCTGGCGATGGGCTGATCGTCTTCTTGGGAGAAGAACCCTGGTTCCGGTTGGACGTGTATGCCGCCGCCTTTTTCGAGGCAGTGAAGCAATTGGGGGTGTCCCAGACCGTGGCTGTCGAAGGCTACAACGGCGCGGCGCCTCCGGACATGGAGCGCAGCGTCAGTTGCATCTACAGTCAGGCCAGCATGAAACCCTCGCTAGACCGCCTGGGGGTCCGGTTTTCCAACTACGGCGCCCAAGGGCGCAACGGCCCCACCATCGGAATGGCGCTGATCACACTCGCCCACTTCGAGCACCCCGACATCGAGATGTTCCGGTTGGGGGCGATGGCCCCAATGTACCCCTTCCTGACGTCCAGCAATGACCCGGTCGGCATCAGCCGCGACCACCGCGCATTCTACGACATCATGCGCAGGCTCAAGGCCATGTTCAAGCTGGACTTTGACCTGTCAGAGTTGATGTCTTTGGGGCAAGCGGAATCGCAGGAACTGAAGGATACCCTGGAGAAGATCGGCAGCACCAACCCCACCGCCAAGGAGATGATCGAGCGGGCCCGCACCGACTTTAACTACACTCCTTTCGAGGAGCTGGTAGAGTTGGACCCAGCTTTGGACCGCACCTTGGAGGACATCCTGCGCAGCGCGCCGGGAACGGAGGACGAAACCTAGAGCCGCCTCTAGACCAGTCCTTCGGCAACGGCGGCTGCTTCGATCAACTCCCAACCGTGCTGCACGCCCGGTACGAAGGCTCCACACGCTTCGCCCTTGAGCACCGCCTGCTCCACCTCGTCGGACCCGGTTACCGACAGGAACGCCGCTTCGATTTCTCTTGCCTGATCTTCATCCATTGCGGTGTGAGCCGTGAAGCAACAGTGACTGTATCCGGGACTGGACCAGAAGATGCGGACTTGGTCCCGCTGCAATGAACCGTCATCAGCCATCGTCTCCATAGTCCGCTGGCTGACCGAACCGGCGTCGAACTCGCCCGAGGTCACCCGTTCCACCACATCCCGCTCGTCCGAACGCGTTTGCGAGGCCCGGTCCTCGTAGAAGCTACTGGCGCCCAGGTCCTTGTGGGGATTTAGTCCCGCCTGTTTGAGCAGGTGGACGGGCACCAAACCTGCCTGCTCGGAGCTGCGACGCCCAAATGCGAAGCGCTTGCCCTTCAGGTCCTCAACAGTCACGATCCCCGAATCGGCCCGGGTGATGAAGTGGGTGGTGAAGCCGATGTCGACGTCGCGCATGGCGATGACGTGACAGCCGTCTTCCAGGAGACGCTTGATCTTGACGTAGCCCAACGGTCCGTTCCAAGCGATGTCTATGTCGCCCTTGGCGAAGGCGTCCACCATCACGTCGTAGTCGGAATAGAGCACCCAATCAAGATCGATTCCCCGTCGCCGGAACAGGACCTCCAGCCCCTGAAATACTTCCAGGTGGGAAATCGTAGCCGTGCCGCCTAGCCTGACCATCGCATGCCCTCCCGTGGAGCGGACTTCCCGCATTTTACCATCGGCGGGCCCGTTCCGGTGGGCTACGTAAGCGCCTCGACTATGTTCGTCACGTTGACGCGCATCATACCCAAGTAGGTCTCGGCGCCACTGCCTTCGGGACCCAAGGAACCCGAGTACAGCCGCACCAGCCGCGCCCCGGTCTCGTTGGCGATTGCTTGGGCCAGCCGTTCGCTCACCGTAGTCTCTCCGAATACGGCCGGGACCTGGTGCGCCCGGACTTCTTCGACCAACTCCGCCAAATGCTCGGCCGACGGCTCGGCTTCGGTGGTGCCCGAACCGAAAACCGTCTCCACCACCTCGAAACCGAATTCCCCGGCGAAATAGCCAAGGCTGTCGTGGGACGTGATCAGCAAACGCCGCTCCTCGGGTATTTGTGCCACCTGCTCCTCGATCCAGTGGTGCAACACATCCAGTTCCTCGATATAAAGGTTGGCGTTGGCCCGATATTCACCGGCCCCGTCGGGGTCCAGCACTGAGAGACGCGCGGCGATGTCGTTCACCGCCAGCTCGACCCGGTGCGGGTCGAACCAGAAATGCGGGTCCAGAGGGCCATGTCCGTGGTCTTCCTCGCCCTCGTGGTCTCCTCGTGGTCTCCCTCGCCCTCGTGGTCTTCCTCGCCCTCGCCCTCGTGGTCTTCCTCGCCCTCGTGGTCTTCCTCGCCCTCGTGGTCTCCCGCCCTCGCCCTCGTGGTCTTCCTCGCCCTCGTGGTCTTCCTCGCCCTCGTGGTCTTCCTCGCCCTCGTGGTCTTCCTCGCCCTCGTGGTCTCCTCGCCCTCGTGGTCTTCCTCGCCCTCGTGGTCTCCCTCGCCCTCGTGGTCTTCCTCGCCCTCGTGGTCTTCCTCGCCCTCGTGGTCCGCGTCCTCTTCGTGTCGGTGACCCTCCGAATCCGTGAAGTCGATGGGGTCGACGACGTCGCCCACGGCGATCAATTTCGACTCGTTGGCGCTGGCGTTGAGCAGTAATTCCCTGAACCAGGAGGCTTCCAAGCCCAAGCCGACGCTTAGCACCAGGTCGGCGTCGGCCACCTGAGTGATGTCGCGGGCCCCGGGCTGGAAGGTGTGGGGGTCGCCGCCCGGAGGCATGAGGCTGAAGACCTCGACACCGCCTCCGCCGATGTTTCGGACCCAGTCGGCCAGAAAGTCGGTGGTGGTAACGACCCGGAGAAGCGGACCGGTCGGACCTTGCGACTCCTCAGTCGCCACAGCGGTGGGCTCGAGCTGGGTCGGTGGTAGACCTACAACAGTTGCGCTTGGATTTGCGGCCCCCGGAGTTCCAGTTGCCGGGCCCGCCGGATTTGCCGTGGGCCCGTTGCCGCCGGAACAGGCGGCGATGGCGAGAATGGCCAAGATTGACAGCGCGAAACCCATGGCAGCCAATGTGTTGTTGCGAAAAAGTATCAATTCGAATTATTGTTGAGAGGTAGTATCAGTCACGGTCATAATCAAAGTCAGTCCTTGAGGTACTGGAAGTTTGAGTCAGTTAAGTCCTCGCACGTGGGTTAGGAGTGGGGATTCGTTACAGACTGGCCTCTCTCTACTACGAAACCGGCATTGGCAGGGGGTACGATGACCGTGATCTATTGATACCTGATATCATTTATATGCGAGTCTAAATCACGGCGGCAGATCAGTCAACCTCGGCCTCGAACGCAAGGAATCCTAACGTTGACAGGGTGTCACAACATGAATATAGTAGGCCAACTTCATATCTAATACTGTTTTCTAATACCCTGTTAGCTAGTGGTATGTGCTTTTCGTCACAATTATTGGAGGACATTGACGCGGGATCTTCGGAATCACCCTAGCGATAGAGTCTATTCTAGATTGGGAGTGCTGGATAACCGTGTTTAGTAGAGATTACCGGAGCCAATATCACCGATTCCCGAAAATCTCACTGTTGATCGTTTTCGTATTCACGCTCTTCATCGTCGGCTGCGGAACATCCGACACGTCTCCGGCGGAGGAGGGCGAAGCTGCTCCGGCGTCAACGGCTGCCGCTGCTACGCCGATTCCTCAGGCGGAAGAGACTGCCCTGCCAGTATCAGAGAGTTCGCGGTATGGCGGGATCGTCAACATGCACAGCTATGCCTTCCCGACACCCAACTGGACGCCGTATGAAGGCGTCAACCACATCATGAACAACTCCGGCATCTATAACCAGCTGCTGGAATACAACCCCGAAACCGAGGACCTCTTCGACATCAGGGGGGACTTGGTGGTCAACTGGGAGGTGGCTGCGGATGGCGTCACCTGGACCTTCGTGATTACCCAAGACGCCACCTTCCAGGATGGTACATCCGTTACCTCCGAGGACGTAGTGTACAGCGTCAATAGCATGGTGGACCCGGACGAGGTCAGGAGTCAGCTCGCGGGGCTCAAGTTGTACTACGAGCCCGGCAATATACGGGCGGTCGACGACCACACCGTAGAATTGCGGACCAAGGCCCCGGCGGCGGACTTTATTGCTACGCTATCCGCCGATTGGTTCAAGATTCTGCCCAAGCATTTATTCGAGTCCGAGACGGATATGTCCAGGTGGGAGAACCAGATGGGCTCAGGGCCCTTCACTCCCTCTAAATTGGTCAAGGACGTATCAATTAGGCTGGAGAAGAACCCGAACTATTGGAAAGATGGGCTGCCTTACATTGATGGTATGGAGCACTTCACCGTTGCAGACAAGGGAACGGCAATTGCCAACTACAAGACCGGGCAGTTGCTCGTGTCATCCTGGGCCGCCACCCAATTGAGCAACGAAGAAGTAAACGACCTGGTGGCGTCGACCGACGAACTAAATGTGCACTTCATACCGAATGGGACCCAGATCGGCTTGGTGATGAATACGACGGTGGAGCCCTTCGATGACCCCAGGGTGAGGCGGGCCATCAGCGTCGTGCTAGACCGTCCTCTTTTTCGCGATGCGTTCGCCGGGCCCGATGCGAATCTCGGTGCTCCCATGCCGCCCGGGACCTGGTACGGAAGGCCAGTTGAAGAGCTGCTACAAATACCTGGATTCCGAGTAACCGAGGATGGACAGAAGCATCCCGACGATATTGCGCTGGCTCAGAGCCTGATGGCCGAGGCCGGACTGGCCGATGGCTTCGAGATTGACATGATGGCCAGGCAGGTGATCGAGTTTGTCGACGTGGCCCAGTTGGAAGCGGAACAACTCAAGAAGCATCTGAACATCACTTTCAAAATTATCCCGATAGACAGCCCCACTGGTCTGGCAAGATACGCTGAAGGGGATTTTAACGTAGCCCCCCAGGGCTTTGCGCCTAACATCTCCGAACCGGATGGTGTTATTACGGTTCCGTGGATTCCCGGAGGAATCGTGAACGGTTGGTCGCGCTGGGAACCGCCGCCGGAGTTCTTGGAGCTCAACACGCGGCAGAGTACGGAATTGGACCAAAACAAGAGGGCTGCAATCATCCGGGAGATGGAGGAGTACCTTCTATTCGAAGACCCCGGTGGCTTCATCGGCCTGTATTGGAACCTAAGGGATTCGGTGGTGAACTCGAAAATTCACAACTATCACACCTCTCCGAACCTCTTTTCGCAGCTTAAGTACGAGCACATTTGGTGCGATCCCCAATGCTAGATACGTTCTTGCCGCAACACTGAAGAGTCGATAGTCCGGGAACGGGATGCAAACTTACATACTGAGAAGGTTCTTACTGTTCATCCCGACGCTATTGCTTATAACGGTAATGGTGTTCGGTCTCATGCGTCTCGTTCCCGGGGATCCGGCGCTGCTCCGCCTAATGGGCGATACCGGCGAGGCCCAGTTTACCCAACAGCAACTCGACGAACTTCGGGCACACTTGGGCACCGACCGCCCCTGGTACGTCCAGTACGGGAGCTGGATCGGCGGGATGCTCCAGTTGGACTTCGGAGTGTCCCTTTACACCGACGACCCCATATCGACAGATCTGGCTACCAAGATCCCCATTACTGCCGAGTTGGTAATCGTCGCCATGTTGATGGCCGTGGTCGCGGCAGTACCTTTGGGGATATATTCCGCAGTCCGACAGGACACCTGGGGTGACTATACCGCAAGATTCATAGCCATAGCCGGCATCGCATTCCCCAATTTCTGGGTTGGGATTCTAATCGTATATTTCCTGGTCCGCTTCTTTGACTGGTTGCCTCCATTAGGATATGTAAACCTTTGGGACAACCCATTGACCAACCTGCAACAGATAGTCTTCCCGGCAATTGCCCTCGGCTTCTATAACATGGCCCTCATTGCTCGGGTGACCCGTTCGGCCATGCTCGAGGTGATGCGGGACGACTATATCCGAACGGCTCGGTCCAAGGGTTTAAAGGAACGGGTCGTTATCGGCCGCCACGCTCTCAAGAACGCTTTCTTGCCAGTGCTTACGATTTCTGGATGGCAATTTGGGCGATTAATCGCTGGCACAGTTTTGATCGAAACAATCTTCCTAGTTCCCGGCATGGGCAAGCTCTTGATTGACAGCATCTTCCACCGAGACTACATCATGATTCAGGCCATAGTCATGGTAGTCACCGTGGTCGTCTTGGTGCTCAACTTGATCATCGATCTACTATATGCATGGTTGGACCCCAGGATCCGCTACGCGTAACCGCAGAGTCCTAAGAGCGACGAGATAGGGATGACGCCGGAAAGAATCGAAACATCAACGATCGCTGACGAGCCCAACGTTGTCCTGCACCCAAAGAGCCGCGCATGGCGGGCCATCGGGTCGTTTGCCAGGAGACAACCCTTGGGCGCAATCGGGGCGATCGTGGCAATCGTGCTCATCCTGGTCGCCATATTTGCGCCATTGATTGCAACTCACGACCCTCGCGAGACCAATGTAGGCGAGTTTAAATTCGCCGGTCCCGGGACCGAGTTGTGGCTCGGAGGCGACCAGCTGGGACGCGACGTATTCAGCAGACTAGTCTATGGCGCCAGGATATCCCTGCTCGTGGGAATCCTTAGCGTAGTATTCGGGGTTACCGGTGGGTTCGCCATCGGCATCGTTAGCGCCTATTTCGGAGGCAAGACGGACCTGTATGTACAGCGGGTGATGGACGCCATGATCGCCTTTCCGGCCCTTATTCTGGCCCTGGCGATAATGGCGGTACTTGGACCGTCAATCCAAAATGTAATCATTGCATTGACTGTCGTGTTTGTACCAGGGGCCGCCCGCACCGTGCGCGCCGAGGCCCTACGAATTAAAGAAATGGACTATGTGCTGGCCGCGAGGTCAGTCGGTGCGGCCGATTGGCGAATCATGCTGCGCCACATCGCGCCAAACTGCTTCGCCATGTACATTGTCCTGGCCACGATCTCACTCGGCTGGGCAATCATAGTGGAGGCGTCCCTTAGCTTCCTGGGCGCCGGTATCCCTCCCGATGTTCCCTCATGGGGCGGGATGTTGAGCGGCGCTACCCAGCAATACGTTGAGGTAGGGCCGTGGCTCGCAGTGTTCCCAGGTCTTGCGATAGCCATTGTGGTGTTCGCTTGGAACCTGCTGGGCGACGCCCTGCGCGACGTCTTGGATCCCCGGCTTCGCGGGACCACCTGACCCCGACCGGGAATCCAGCCAACCTCGCCTTGGGCTAATGGTGTGCGTCTCGCGTAGCTTCGGTCTTACGGGGATGCTTCCTGCTTCCTTCTTCACTCTTCGGCGGACGCTTGGTATGATAGGCCTACTTGGTTCTGCACCTTTGCGAAAAAGGGAGGAGACATGGGTTACAAGCCGAGAGAGCTAGGGCACATCAACATCTACGTCCGCAACGCGGAACGGGCCCGCGATTGGTACGAGGACCTCTTGGGCCTCCACACCTACGGGCTTAGGCCGGGCCGGGCCGCCTTTATGACGGCAGACCTCGGCAACTCCCATGAGATCGCGCTGGTCGAAGTTGGGGAGGACGCGCCGGGCCCGATGAAGGGCCAGGTGGGTCTGAACCACATGGCTTGGTACATGGAAAGTCTGGACGACCTCAAGGAGCTCTACTACCGGATTAAAGACCGGAATATCGAGATTGAATCGGTCTCCGACCACGGCCACGCCGTCGGCATCTACATCCGCGACCCAGACGGCAACGGTATCGAAGTCTCCTACGAGATGCCCCGGGAAGAGTGGGGCCACGACGAAGCCCAGTACATGATCGGCGGCACCGAGAAGGGCCGCCTCCCCGGCCCCTGGGACGAAGAACCCGCCCGCGTCCGCTAGAAACCAAGAGGGGCGGGGCGCCGATGGCCCCGCCCCTCTCCTTTCGGCTGCTGTCCCGTAGTTAGGCGGCGTTGGTTATGGCGTGGTCTAGGATCTCGGCGGCTTCGTCCATTTGGGACTCCGTGGTGGTGAAGGGCGGGACGAAGCGGAACACCGAACCGCCGCGGCGTACGCTCATGATCAGGCCGTTTTCCAAGCAGGCCCGCCCGATTTGGCGGCCCTCGTCCAGCGCTGGTTCTCTCGTGACGCGGTCCCGCACTAGCTCGATGCCCTGGAGCAGGCCGCGGCCCCTAATGTCGCCGATAATCTCGTGGCGTTGGGCCAATCGTTCCAGGTGCTCGCGCCAGTAGGCTCCAATGCGCACCGCCACGTCGGTCAGCGCCTCTTCCAGGATGATGTCGATACTGGCTATCGCAGCGTGACAGGGCATGGGGTCGTTGGAGTGGGAGTGCCCAACGACCAACCCCGTCTCCGAAGCCTTCTCCTCTATCTCGTCGGTGGTTATGGCGGCGCTGATGGCCACGCCGCCGCCGAAGTGCTTGGAGATGGTGAAGATGTCGGGCACCACCCCCTCTTGCTCGAAGGCCCACATCGTCCCCAGCTTGGCCAGGCCGGTCTGGGCCTCGTCAACAATCAGCAGTGCGCCCCTTGCCTCGCAGCGCTTCTTCAGCTCCTTCAACCAACCTTCGGGTAGATCGATGACCCCGCCAGCGCTGAACAGCGGCTCGGTGATCACCCCGGCCAACGGCCCGTCGGCCTGAGCGTCCAGCAACTCGAAGCTGGTGTCCAAGCAGGAATAGTCGCAGGACGGTCGGTCTTGGCAGAACTTGCAGCGGTAGCGGTAGGGAGCAATGATCGGATAGTGCCCCGGCGCGTACGGGCCGTAGCCCTCGTGCCAGCCGGAAAAGGTCACGGCGCGGGTGGAGTCGTTCATCCCGTGGAAGCTGACCGCCGGGCTGGCGAACTCGTAGCCCCCGGTGAAGCGCTTGGCGATGGCCATGGCGGCCTCGTTGGAGTCGCTGCCCGAGGTCAGGAACATCGAGCGGTCCATGCCCTCGGGGGTGATCTCGGCCAAGCGGGCGGCCAGAATGATCTCCCGGTCGTTGAACATGCTCATGTGGCTGTGGATCAGGGTCTCGGCGCTTTCTTGGAGGGCCTGTACGATGCGCGGGTGATTGTGGCCAAGGGCAGCGCACATCTGGCCCGAATTGAAGTCCAGGTACTCCTTGCCGTTGACGTCCCGGACCACGGACCCACGACCCCAGACCATGATGGGGCCGGTGACCACGTTCTTGTCGATCCGGCTGCGGAAGCTGTACTTGCGGGCCAGCTCCAGCAGCTCTGCTTCGGAGTAGTCCTGGGCCATGATTTCCCCCTGGTCACAGGGTTTGTTGTGGCGTAGGGCCGATTCGCGAATCACCCCTAAAGAATTTTGCGGACGAGGGCTAGGCGGCCTGGCCCTTGAACTTGGGCATGACGTCTCTGCCGAAGGCCTCCAGTTGCTCCAGGATCACGCTCTGTGGGGTGCCGATTACTGAGCCGACGTTGATCTGATCGAGGCCGGGGTAGCGGTCCTGAATCTCCATCAGCTTCTCGGTCACAAATTCCGGCGGGCCGCAGAGCCACGAACCAGAATTGATGCCGTCTTCCAGCGTGGGCAGCCCGGCGGAACGGGCCCGCCGGGGGTCCTCCAGAGCCCGTATCTGGTCTTCACTCAAGCCGCGAACGAAGCCCAAGGGCGCGAACATCTTCATATTCTCTTCGAAGAATGCTCGGGCCTCGGAAATCGCCTTCTCTTGGGTTTCGGCGATGTGGATGGTGTAGCCGATGGCCAGGTCTTCGCCCAACTGGGCTTCCCGGCCCTTGGCAGCCAAGGTGTCGCGCCACTGGTGCATCACGCCCTCGGCGGCGCCGCCTGCCGCCGCGCCGCCGCCGATGATGCCCTTGATATTGTGCTTGGCCATGAAGTCCATGGCCCGCTGGCTGGCGCTGACCACCGGTTGCCAGGTCTCGACTGGCAGGGTCTTGGGCCGGGGTACCAGGGTTATCTCCTTCAGGGTGTAGCCGCGGTAGGGAACCTCGGGCGGTATGGTGTAGAACTGGCCCTCGAAGGAGAACGACTCCTCGTTGAAGGCCTTCATAATGATCTCGACCTGCTCCTCGAACATCTCCCGGTTGGCCTCGTTGTCCGAGAGGGTGCTAGGCACACCGAAGGTGTCGACCTCGCGGGAGTGGTAGCCCCGCCCGACCCCGAAGATGACTCGTCCGTTGGTCAATATGTCGGCGGTGGCGTAGTCTTCAGCCAAGCGGAGCGGATGCCACATGGGGTTGATGTTGAATCCGCAGCCGAACTTGAGGTTCTTGGTTAGGTGGGCCAGATGGACGTAGAGCAACAGCAGGTTGGGGATACACTCGTAGCCCTCCCGTTGGAAGTGGTGCTCCGCCGACCAGAAGGTGTCGTAGCCCATCTCCTCCATCTTGAGTACGATGGCCTCGGTCTTGTCAAAAACGGTGGCCAAGTGGCTGTCGGAGAGCCAGCGTTCGTTGACCGGGGTACCGTCCAGACCCAGATTGTCGAGGTCCACATGCCCAGCGAACAGGCTGCCGAATTTGGTGATCATGATCGAAACTCCTGAGATACGGCGCTGGTTGGTTGTGGTTAGAGCCGTGCCGCGTCATTGTAGACCAGGATGCCAAGGATTGACCATCGGGATACCCAGGGTTAACGGGGACCCAGGGAAGGGTAGGGGCCATCGCGCTTTGTTAGAATACGTAATATTTCAAACGGCGCCCTTAAGGATGAGCACGAAATGGTTGACGGCGGCCGAAGGATACTGATAGTCGACGACGAAGCGGAGTCTTCCATCCTCCGCACCGTACGGCGGCGGCTCCAAGAGGAGGGCTGGCAGCCCAGCGTGGTGCGGCCGGATGAAGGTATATCCCTTGGCGAGGAGTTCGAGGCGGCCGCTCTGTGGTCCATCGAGGAGGAACAGCCGGACGCGGTGTTGCTCGACGTCCGTTTCGGTGACGACCGCGACGACCTGTTCAAGGGGCTGGGTATTCTCGGCGAGATCGTCGGCCGCTGGCCCAAGCTGCCGGTGCTGATGTTCACCCAATACGCCCAAGGACCCGACCGGGATACCGCCGTCCGAGGTTCGCTAAAGTGGGATGCTCCAGTTGACTTCATCGACAAATTGGCTGGGCCCGACGAAGTGGTGCTGCGTTTACGCCGATTGATGGGCACTTCTCCGGCGGAGATTGCCATCGGCGGACGGATCCGGCTGGACACGCGGACTCGCTTGGTATACGTCGAGCAGGCCGGCGAGAACGAGCCAGTGATGGACATCCAGGGCATGAAATTCGACATCCTTCGGGAGTTGGCCGCCACCTGGTATCGAAGCCCCGGCGAACTGGTCCCCTTCTCCCGCTTGGAGCGCTACTCCGAAGGCGAGGACCCCAGGGCGTCGCTGCGGGTCCGGATCCGCGAGATCAAAGACGCCATCGGCCGGGCGATGGGCGTCCGTTTCGGCCCGTCTGAGTTGATCCTGAACGTGAGAGACCAAGGCTACCGGCTGGCGCCGCCCCGGACGTAGCCCTTGGCGTCGCTGCGTTCCCTGCTACAGGCAAAAGTTGCCGGCGGCGTCATCGCCCTGGCCGGAATCGTCTGTCTCATCCTGTCGTTGACCGTGCGCCCTTCCAACAACCTCTGGGCGGTCGAGCCCTTGGCCTACGTTGGTGGTGTCTTGATCATTGCCGGGTTGGCTGCCGCCGCATTGGCCTACGCCGTGACCGAGATCGCGCGCCGCCGCTCATCGAACAGGGACGAAGGGCAAGCCTGGCGTGAGACCACCCGGCAATTCTTCGAGTTATTCGATCACGACCTAGGCCGTCCCCTGCGCCGCATCGCCGGGAAGGAGCGGGAGCTGCGGGCGGTGTTGCAGTCGTCCGAATCGTCGATGGACCCAGCGGTGCGAGACCTGTTGGACGAGATCGAGCGGCAGACCCCCAACTTCCGGCTCATGCTATCGAATATTCAGGTGCTGGTGCAGCTGGAAGCCCCGGACGGTCCCCTTTCTGTCGGACCGGTCGAGCCATCGGAGGTGGTACGCCGGATCGCCGACCGCTATACGCCAGTGGCCATCGAAGGCGGGAAGGAAATCACTTGGTGGGCCGAGCCTTCGGACTTCGGCATCTTTTCCGCCGACGCCAGCGCCATCGACCACATCGTCACGAACCTGGTGGACAACGCAGTCAGATACGCCAAAAGCCACGTGGAAGTCAGCCTGACCAAGAACGACTCATGCTTCTGCGTGCGGGTCTGGGACGATGGAGCCGGCATCGGGGCCCAATACGTCGAGCACGTTTTCGGTCGCGGCTGGACGCCCGAGATGGCGAGGCGGGAGGAAAAGACGACTTCGGGGTTGGGGCTGTTCATCGCCCATACCCTGGCAACACGGGCCGGAGGAACCCTATCCGTCGAATCGGTTGCCGAACCGCAGGACAACCACCATACGGCGTTCCAGTTGGAATTGCCCCTGAACCACCGGTGACCCTGGAGCCGAGGCCGCGGCCGACGTGCAGGCCTAGAAGCGCCATGAGCCGCGACTCCCTCGTCTCCGCGCCAGTACTACTGGTAGTTGTTGCGGCCCTGTTGGCCCTGGTAGGATGCGTGACCGTTGTCCCCCGAGGCGGAAACGCCACGCCGGCGCCAGTGCCAGCGCCCACCCAACTTCCACCGACGCCCGCGCCAACCCCTACCCCCGAGCCTACGGCAACGCCCACGCCCGCTCCGACACCGACGCCGCTACGGCCCACCCTCACGCCCAACGAGGACGCATCCTTGTTCTTGGAGGTGGAAGGCCCGGAAGACGGCTCAACCGTTCCCGGCCTCGCCGTGGTGGTGTTCGGCAGAACCTTATCGGACGCCGAAGTAACGGTAAACGAAATACTGGCCGCGGTGGACGCTAACGGCGGATTCCGGGCCATAGTCGATCTCAGTCCAGGCATCAATGATATACAGGTCATCGCACGCAGCGAGAATGGCGACGCGATTCGCCGAGTGTTACGGGTAACCTCGCTGGAGCTACCACCGCCTCCGTTCCTCCTAGTGATCCATGAGCCGGAGGACCAGAGTGTGGTGGACCAAGCCGGCCTGTTGCTGAGAGGCCGCACTGCGCCCGACGCGATCGTAAGCGTCCGACGGGTGACGGTGGAGGTAGATGCCTTCGGTGACTTCTCGACCATAGTGCGGCTGGAGCCCGGCCTCAATACCATCGACGTGGTAGCTACGAGCGCCGACGGTCAACAGGAAAGCCGGGTGCCCCTTTCGGTAATCTATCGGCCACAAGAGAACTGAAGACCGTAACACAGCGGTAATGATGAAATGCTTACAGTAGAGAACTGCGGCGGTCCGCCGTTTCCCGACCGATAGGGGAATTTTTGAAGCTTTCGCACCCCGACATTTGGCGAACACGCTCCCTGGTTTGGGCTGGCCTGACTGCCTTGCTGCTCGGGGCTATTTTCGCCTGGGCCCCTTCGGCGTCGGCCCAACCCGAAGTGGAATGGAGCAGAGTCATTGGCGGGGATGCCGACGATTTTGCCCATGCCGTGGTGCAAGCGGCCGATGGCGGCTTCGTGGTGGTAGGAGAGACCGCGTCTCAGGGCGCCGGCGGCAAGGATACCTGGCTGGTCAAACTCGACCCAGAGGGCAACGAGCAATGGCAGCGCACCTTCGGCGGGCCCGAAGATGACGTGGCCTACGACATTCGCCGGACCGACGACGGCGGCTACGTCTTCGCCGGGGCGACCCAGTCCCAAGGCGCCGGCTCCGAGGAGAGCGACTTTTGGTTGGTGAAAACCGACGCCGCAGGCCAAGAACAGTGGCAGCAGGCCTATGGGAACATCGAGTTATCCGGGGTCCTCGACCAGGACATCTCCGATGTGGCCCATGCGGTGCGGCAGACCACAGACGGCGGTTACATTCTGGCCGGTTGGAGCCTGGGCAGCAGGGACCGGGACGTGTGGCTGCTGAAAACCGACTCCAATGGCGAGTTGTTATGGTCACGCCAGTTCGGCGGCCGGCTGGACGACAAGGGGTACGACGTAATCCAGACTTCCGATGGCGGCTACGCTATTGCGGGCCAGACAGCCTCCTTCGGCTCCGGCGGCAGCGATTTCTGGCTGGTCAAGACCGACTCCCGTGGATCTAGGGAATGGTCCAGCGCCTTCGGAGGCCAGTACAACGATGAGGCGCGGTCCGTGGTGGAAACCATCGACGGCGGCTACGCCCTCGGCGGATACACCTGGTCCTTTGGCGTGGGGTTATCCGATTTTTGGCTGCTCAAAGCAGATTCCTCGGGCCAGCGGGAGTGGTCGCGCGCCTTTGGCGGGCTGCCCCGGGACGCGGCTCACTCGCTGCTGGAAACGCCGGAAGGCAGGCTGGTTCTCGCCGGTTGGTCCGAGTCGTTCCGGGGCGGCGACCAGATCTGGATGGTGAAAACGGGGCCCTTCGGCAACACCCATTGGACCAAGGCTTATCGGGCAGGCCGGACGCCAGCCACAGAGTCCGCCGGGGCCCGAGCGGTACACCAAACCGAGGCCGGCGGTCTCATCGTCGCCGGTTGGACTGGTCCGGAAGACGGACTCCGCGATTTTTCCGTCCTGAAGCTCTCCCCGGAAGCGGGGACCGGCGATCAGCCAACCGGGCCCGCCGTTGTACTAACCAATACCGGATCGTTAAGCATCACCTCGGCCGCAGTGGGTTTCGATACCCAAGGGCCGGGTCATGCTGACCTCTTCTGGTATCAAGGCGGAGTCTTGGACTGGGATAATCCCCTTCCACCGGGTGAATTAGCCTGCACCCAGGCGATTAGAGAATTGGCCAACGGTTCGCACCTGGCCCGGGACCAAGTCGGTTCCTTCGCGAACACCTATATCGACATCGTGACGACCTCATTCGACTCACCCGGGGTCCAGATCAACGACAGCACGTTCTCCTTCGTGGTTCCGTTGGAGGACGGGATATTGGCAGGCGACTATACCGTGGTGTCGAAGTTCCCTTGCCCAACCACGGAACCGCACGCCGGTGGGATTCCCAGCCCACCTACCGGATTGACGGTAACAGCGTCGCCGGACCTCACTGGCGCCCTCGAGTTGAGCTGGGGCGAAAACGTCGAAGTGGGGGTGGCCGGCTATGGCTTGTACGTGAGTGAGTCGTCGGGCGGGCCGTTCATCAGGCGCCTGTCCCTTTTCACCGGGCCCGGCTTCATCGACACCGGGTTAAGAGACGGCGTCACCTACTACTATGCGGTAACGTCCATCAGTTCCCGCGGCGATGAATCCCCCAAATCGCCGGTTGTCTCCGGTACGCCCCAGGACCTGACTCCGCCCGCTCCACCCTCCGGGCTGCGGGTAAACAGCCTCGACCGCCTAGCCGGACGGGCAGAATTAGCCTGGGATGCCAGCGAGGAAAGCGACCTGTTCGGCTACCGGGTCTACCGGCAGGATGGGGACGCTCCTAGAGGACCTGCCAGCGGCATTCTGTTTACCCCTGACTTCGAGGACCGGGGACTGCCGGCAGAGGGCGCCATCACCTACTCGGTCAGCGCCATCGACACCAACGGGAACGAGTCGGCGCCGTCCAACATCGCTCCGCCCGAGCGGGACTTCTTTGGCACGGTGATGGAGGTTAACAGCGTCAGCGCGCTGGAAGGCAGCTTGCTGATCGGCACGGACCGCGGCCAGGTGTCGGTGCTCGTTGGTCCAGAAACCGAGGTCCAGGTGCCCTATGTCAGCGACGCTACGGCCGGAGACCTGTCGCCAGGCGATACCGTCGGCGTGATGTTGCGGCTGGACAAGCCAGGTCCGATGCCAATGGCCGAGCAGGTATTCTTGGTCCCGGCCAAGACCCGAGTCCGCCACGTATCAGGGCGGGCGGTCAGCGTCAGCGCAACGGAACTGGTGGTGCAGCCGACGGGCGAGGGGCGTTCTGCCGTCACGTTCCAAATGACCGCCTCCACCCAGGTCAACTACCACCAAGGTATAACCGAGTTGCGAGAAGGGGCATTCGTGATCGTCACAGCACTGATCGAATCGCCCACCGGCCAGCTATCCAACCTGGCCAACGAAATCAACGTGACTCCGGTACCGGACGCCCAAGCCCCCTTGCAGCCACGGCCAGAGCCAACGAACGTTGCGGTCCTACGGGGCATATTTCAAGGGTTGAACCCCTTGAACGCCAACCTCATTCTCTCGTCCACCGAAGTCGTCTTAGATGTTCATACTGAGATGGCGGCGGCGCTGGTGGTGGGAGAACGGATCCTTGTAACAGCGGACCTTCGACCGGACGGTTCGCTGCTGGCTCTGCGGGTGGAAAGCGACGATCAGCCGGTGGAGATTCCCGGCCTTACCACCCTCCGCGGTTTCTTCCAGGGTAGCGACCGGCTGTACCAAGAGCGCTGGACGATCAGCGGGGTGGGGGTCACCCTGGGGGCCCGCAGTTACACCGACGGGCGGCCCCGTGTGGGAGAGCAGGTAAGAGTAACCGCAGTGGTTCAGGAGGACGGCTCGCTGCTGGCCCGGGAAATAGAGAACGAGGCGGGATTCATCGACCTGGAAACCGACGAGATAGCGTTGTCGCTGGAAGGAGCCTTCCAGGGGATCAAGCAGGGAGGCTGGCTGGTAGGCGGGGTGGGTTTCGATGTCGACGCCGACACCGTTCTGGAAGGCAGTCCTTCGGTGGGCCGCCGCGTGGCGGTCGTCGCAAGGCTGCTGAATGGGCGTCTCCTCGCCTCCAGTGTTTCAGCCGAGGAGAGAGAGGGTCCGGGCGCGGTACGGGAGGTACGCATCCGGGGGACCGTGGATAGCCTCAGTCGAGGCATCAGTATCGTTGTCGACGGGATACCTATCGGGTTAAGCGACTTGACCGAGTTCTTCGGCGACATCGCTCCAGGGGCGTCGGTCCAGGTGAAAGCGGTGCTGAATACCGATGGCACGATGGTGGCGCGGGAAGTGGTAGCGTCGTTGCCGGAGGATGAGACGGGAGAGGCGAGGGCCAATCTGGTCGATATCCGGGGGCGGATCGAAGAGGTACGGGAAGACGGGAACCTGCAGGTAAACGGGATTCCCATTATAGTCAGCGCCCTGACCGACGTGCATATCACACTGCAGGTTGGAGCACCCGTACAGGTTAGGGGTCTTCTCCAAGGCGAGGGGTCGGTGCTGGCGCGCGAGATCAATGGCCAAGGTCCCCGAGGCGCCGAAGACGTCTCCGAAGTCCGGTTGCAAGGTATCGTCCAACGGGTCATCGAGAGCGGCGAGCAGACCACCGGCTTCGTGGTGGACGGCGTGAGCGTAGCCATCGACGATCTTAGCCGCATCGAGGTCCCATTGGCGCCGGGCGTATCGGTATCGGTGCATGCCATTGCCGTTCAGGGTGAGATTCTGGCGGTGACTGTCGAGCCCAAGCCGACCGGGGTAGTGGGAGTCCGGCCGACAATCGAGGTGCAAGGTCCGGTGGAATCGAAGGAGCGGGACGAACAGGGCGGCACGGTCTCCATCACCATCAACGGCTTGGTCATTCGCATTGACCAAGCTACCCGGATACGCAGCCCTCTCGCCGCCGGAGAGATAGTTAAAGTCACGGGCACGGTACGGGGCGGGGTCTTGGTGGCCCATGAAGTCTTCCGAGTGGAGTCGCAGTCCACCGAGGACCGGCCAGCCAAATTCCGCATCGAAGGACTGGTCCAAGAAGTCCAGCGCGATGGCGGCGGCAGCGTAACCAGGCTGGTGGTGGACGGCGAAACGATCAGCACCGGACCCCTCACCGTGTTCGAGGTGACATTACAACCCGGCATCCGGGTGATCGTCGAAGGGAGGGTCTTGGAAGGCGCCTTTTTGGCCGGATTGGTAACTGGTGAAACGACCGGAGATGGTCCCGGGTCAGGCGAGGAATCAGAGGAGCCGGAGTAGCTTCTGGGTCAGCTTGACAGCGAAAATCGAAAGTCCTACACTCGAATTAATGGGCCTCTACCAAGCGGCCCGCTTTTAAGGCCCGGTGGTGTAGCGGTTTAACATACTGGCCTGTCACGCCAGAGATCGTGGGTTCGAATCCCATCCGGGTCGCCATTCCTACAGCCAACGCCTCGCCGTTCCCGCCTGCCTTCCAAGGCAGGCTTTTTATAATAGGCCGGAACGGCCCAAACGGATCGCCGGGGTTGGCGAAGGGTCTACCCGGTTGATCAAGGCCAAATAGTAGCTGGCCCAGTCGCCCAGCGCCAGCGCGGTCAGCACTTGGGCCAACGGCGTACCGCCCGGGATGGTGGGTGTATGGTGCGCCACCCCACTGCGAAGGAGCATCCGGCCCAGAAGCTCGTAGCGCCGTTCCAGCGCCTGGCCGGCGCCCCCCGGCTGCAGAGTCACCACCGTTATGCCATCCGACGGCGCATTGTACGCCTCGATGGCATTGTGCAGCAATTCGGGCACGGTCTCGAAAAACGACCAAGCGCCAGCGTTCTCATTTAGCTGTGTCTTCCAACGGCGGGCCACGCCAGACAACACGCCGCCACCGTAGACCACCACGGTTTTCCCTTCCAGCTCGAATGCTAGCTGCTTTGCGGGATTGTCGTTGGTGGCCACATCCTCGCCGCAAATTTCGTTCTGGCGACGCAACGCCGAGACCGCGCTGGCGATCTCGTCGTCATCCGTGGCTATCACACCAAGTTTGCTCACCGCGCCCAGCAAGAGGAGTAGGTTGTAACCCACGGCGCTCCGTGGCTCTCCCCGGGTCTCTACTCTCAGGATGGGTACGCCGTCCGATTCCGCTTCCTGACATATGGCGCCACCGCCAGCGATGACCAGAACTCGGGCGCCCGCTTGGACGGCTTGGCGGTAAAGGGCGAGGGTCTCTTCGGTGTTGCCGGAGTAGCTGCAAAGGATGGCCTGGCTGTTCGGGCCCATCCGATACGGAAGGTCGAAGCCACGCACCACGGAAATGGGAACGGTTGCATTGGGCGCAGCCAGATCCTGCACCAGATCACCGGCGATGGCAGACCCGCCCATACCCCCCACGGCGATGCTGTTCGCCGTCCCAGGCGCCCAGGGCAGTGGGAAACTCTGGGCCGCCTGCCAAGCGCTGGCACAGTCTTCGGGTAGTCCGCGGATACGCCGTCTCAGACCGGTGGGGTCTAGCTCGTCGTACAGCTTCGGATCGTCGAGGTTGGCCATCGTTCCAGTCTCGGCGGCGTTAGACTCCCTTACTATTTTAACCGACTCCCGTCGGCGACGCAGGGAGGAAGCAAGGTGGTTTCTGAGCTCTTTCGGGCTTTCTAACTAGGTCCCAGGATGTTAGTATTCCAGCGGCCCAGATATGATACGCGCCGCTGATAGTGCCTATGTTAGACCCCGAAATCCTTAAACCTGGCGACGAATTCGGCAACCAAATGGTCATCGAGTATACCGCTGCCAGCGGCGCAACGGTGCGCGCTATCGGCGTTCCCCAGGCCTGGGACACACCCTTGGGCCCGACCTGGAGCTACGTGGTGGAAGGCGACAGCCTCACCGTGATCGACCCCGGCTGTCATGGTTCGGTGCATCGCTTGGCCGAGGGCCTGGAATACATGGGCTATTCCCTAGACGCGGTGCGGCGAGTCGTGGTGACCCACGGCCACATGGACCACGACGGCGCCTGCTTGGCGGTGGTGCAACAGAGCGGCGCAGAGTTGTGGGCCCACGAGGTGTATGGAAGCCTGCTGCGGGCCGACCGCTGGGAGCGAGAAATCGAATGGCGGCGGCAGGTTAGCGGCTTTCAGCCGTTCGAGAATTCGGACATTGTCGACCGGGTGAAGGACCATCATGAGCGTTCAAGACTCCTGATTCTCGACAAACCTGTGACCGATGGGCTCAATCACGACGGTCTCACCTTTTACTACACGCCAGGGCATTCTCCTGATGAGCTGTGCATCCAGTTCGACCGGTTCATGTTCACCGGTGACCATGTGCTGCCCCAGATCACGCCGCACCCGTCCGTGAGCCGCAGCTACCTTAGCTTCCGGTCGTCATTGCCCGAACAATACCGGGACGAGAACGAGATCTACGGGCTCAAGGCTCTATTACGGTCGCTGAAGAAGGTCGCTGTGATGGGCGATGACATTGCGGTGCTGCCCGCCCACCGGGCCTACCACCGCGGCAAATTCAACCTGGTGGGGCTGGAGCGGGCCACGGAAATCGTCGATCACCACGTCCTGAGATGCCACGATCTACTCAACATTCTCCGTCTGGGGCCCCGCGACTTGGCCTCGCTTACCCGCGATCACTTCTCTCATCGTGAACTGGACGATAGCAACTTCTTCTTGGCCATGACCGAGGTTGTGAGCCACGTGGAGCTGTTGATGGAATCCGGCGACGTTTCTATCGACGGAGGTTTCGGGGAGGGAGGATTCGGCGGCCTGGTGCACTGGGATGGGTCCGAGAACTTTACCGAGCTCATCGGCGGGCTGTAGTCCCGGGCCTTCCCACGAACGGCTGCCTCTTGGCTATAATGGGGCCATTCTGAGCTAGGGGGTTGTCATGCCAAAGAAGGAGGTCATCTCCACCGATCGGGTAACTGCGGGAAACGCGCCTTTGTCGCAGGCCACCCGGTTCGGCAATCTGGTGTTCGTTCAGGGATGCACCGGCAGACATCCGACCAACAACGGGGTTGGCGAGGGAATCAAGGAGCAAACCCGCCACGCCTTGCAGCGAATCTCCACCATTCTGGAAGAGGCGGGATCGTCTTTGGACCAGGTGCTGACCAACACCTGCTACGTTACCAAACGCGAGGACCTGCCCGGCTTCAACGAAGTCTACGCGGAGTTCTTCCCCACCGACCGCCCGGCCCGTACTACGGTTGTCGTCAACTTCGGGGCCGAGGACAATCTGGTCGAGATAACGAGCACCGCCGCAATACCTGATGGCAGCTAGGGCCTACATCCTCATCGAGACCCACGTAGGCAGGTCTCGGGAGACCCTAACGGAGTTGCGCTCGTTGCAAGGAGTGAACTCGGCAGACATCATTACCGGGATGTTCGACATCATCGCCTTGGTGGAGGCGGAGGACATGGTGGCAATGGCCGAAATCGTCACCGGGAGGGTGCAGGCCATCCCGGGGGTACGGCGCACCATTACCTGCGTGGCCGCCTGAGAATCCAACGGAAAGAATTGAGGAGGACCGAATGATTTACCAGCTACGTACCTACACCGTAAACCGGGGGATGATGGACCAGTGGGTCGACCTGTTCAACGACAAACTGGTGGGCATCCAAAACAAATACGGGATCACCATCGATGCCGCTTGGGTCAACGAAGACGCCAACATGTTCATCTGGGTCCGTTCCTTTGAGGACGCGGATGCCGTTAAAGAAAAGGAAGCGGCCTTCTACGCCTCCCCCGAGTGGAACGAGATCGTCGACCACGCCCGAAGCCACCTGGCCCGGATCTCGGTTGAGACCATGGGTTCAGTGCTAAAAGTCCCGGCGGCCTAACGTTTCTTCGAGCGCCGCCCCTGGTTTGACCTCGGGGGCGGGCAAGTAGTAGAATCGGCGACTCAGCGACCGGTTGTGTGCCGCTCCTTCAGCGGCTCCCCCGCCTCGGCGGACCGGCCGCTCCTCTTTTGTCCGTCGTCCGGCTCAGTAAGTGAGCTCGGAACTCATGCCCTCCGGTAACTCGACCTCCAAGGCCTGAAGGCAGTGGGCGAGGGTATGGTAGTAGCCGCAGACCACCAGCACGTCCACCACGCCAGAGTTGCCCAGCATCTGGCGCATCGCTTCGAAGGTGGCATCGGAAATCCGATGATGGCGCAGCAGCTCCAACACGAACTGCACCACCGTGGCGTCGTCGGTCTCTAACCCGGCCGGGGCGCGGTATTCCCTGATGGCGGCGATAACGTCGTCCGTCACTCCGGCTTCCTTGGCGGGCCGCTGATTGACGGTCCAGACGTAGTGGCCGGTGGCCTCTCTGGCGGCGGCCAGCACCGCCAACGCCTTGACCCGCGCTGGCAGCGGCGTCTCGAATCGAGCGTATCCTCCGAGTCCAGCCAGGCTTCCGGCAGCCTGCGGGTTGTTCAACAAGGCCGCGTAGTTGCGGGCAACGCCGCCTCGGCTGGTCTCGATCTCGTCCCAAACAGCCTTCCCGGCCTCATCCATATCTTCACGCCTGGCAAAGGGCACCCTGGTCATTGTCGGCCTCCTCTGAATCTCGTTCGCTAAAAACAAAGGCCAGGCCCATGTGCCTGGGGCCTGGCCAAAATTCGCACTTTCGCGCGTGGTTAGTCGGCGGCTTGCTGGAGTCCGGCTGGTTCGCCGTCCTTGGCCCACAGAGCCTCCAGGACTGCGCCGGGCGACATGGGCAGTTCGGCCATCCGGACGCCGATAGCGTCGTAGATGGCGTTGGCGACGGCCGCCATGGGAGGAACGATGGGCACTTCGCCGACCCCGCGGACCCCGTACGGATGGCCGGGGTTAGCAATCTCGACGATCACGGTGCTGATCATAGGCAGGTCGAGGCTGGTGGGCATCCGGTAATCGAGGAAGGTCGGATTCTCCATCTGGCCGTTGGAATTGAAGCGGTACTCCTCGTTCAAGGCCCAACCGATACCTTGGACCACGCCACCTTGAATCTGTCCTTCGACGTAGCTGGGGTGGATCGCCTTGCCAGCGTCTTGTACTGCGGTGTAGTCCAAGACAGTGACCTTGCCGGTGTCGGGGTCGACCTCAACGTCGACGATATGGGTGGCGAAAGCTCCGCCCGCGCCAGCGTGGTTGACGCTCATCTGGCTGGAGATCGGACCGCCGGTGCGGTTCAACTGGGCGGCGAGCTCCTTGAAGCCCATCCGGAGTTCTTGGTCGGACTTGTGCTGAAACACGCCGTCAACGAGATCGACGTCGGCGGCATCGACGCTCCAGATTTCGGAGGCCCGCTGGACCATCTTTTCTTTGATATCTTGGGCGCAGTCGTAGGCGGCCCAGCCAGTGGCGAACGTGGTGCGGCTACCGCCGGTGAGGAACGTGTAACCCACCGAATCGGTGTCGGCGACGCTGGGGCGGACGTCTTCCGCCGGGATACCGAGCACTTCGGCTGCCTGCATGGCGATGGAGGCCCGGCTGCCGCCGATGTCGGTCGAGCCCTCCACCAGCATGATGGTGCCGTCGGAGTTCACGCTGATGGCGGCGCTGGACTGAAGCCCGATGTTGAACCAGAAGCCGGAGGCCACGCCACGGCCCCGGTGGGGACCGCTGATGCGGGACTTGTATTGGTCGGAGTCCTTGGCCGCTTCGAGGGTCTCAAGGTTGCCAATCTTGCCGAATTCGGGGCCGTCGACCCGCCGCGTGCCTTCTTTGGAGGCGTTGCGCATACGGAACTCGATGGGGTCGAGCTCCAAGGCTACGGCCAGTTCGTCGACCACGGTCTCGCAGGCGAAAGCGGCTATGGGTGCGCCGGGCGCGCGGTAGGCAGCGACCGGAGGCTTGTTGACAACAACGTCGTATCCGTTGACCCGGGCATTCTCGATCTCGTAGCAGGCGAACATGCACTGGGCGCCCGCGGTAACGGGGGAGCCGGGGAACGCGCCAGCGTCGAAGGCCAGGTAGGCGTCCGCGGCGACGATCTTGCCGGAGCGGTCCACTCCCATCTTGATCCACATGTATGAGCCGGAGGTGGGGCCGGTGGCCTCGAAGACCTCGGCCCGGGACATGGTCATCTTGACCGCAACACCGGTCTTTTTGGACAACAACGCGGCCAGCGGTTCCAAGTAGATGGGGATTTTGCCGCCGAAGCCGCCGCCGATCTCCATGGGCACGACCTTGACCTTGGAAACCGGCAGGTCAAGCACGCCGGCGATCGAGTCGCGAGTGGTGAACGCCCCCTGGGTGCTGACCCAGACGGTCAGTTCGTCGTTGGCGTTCCAGAATGCCGCGCCGTTCTGGGGCTCGATGTAGCCCTGATGCACGGTCGCGGTGGTGTACTCTCGCTCGACCACGATGTCGGCGGTGGCGAACCCGGCGTCGAGGTCCCCCTGCTCGTAGCGGAAGTGGGTGGCGATATTGCTGCGCTTGTCGCTCTTTTCGCCCAGTTCGTCGGTGGTCTGGTCTTCGTGGATGAGCGCGGCGCTGTCCTTCATCGCCTCCCGGACCTCGGTGGCAGCCGAGAGGACTTCATACTCCACTTCGATCAAGCCCAAGGCCACTTCGGCGTCGTGACCGCTGACGGCGGCGACGGCGGCGACCGGGTGGCCCTTGTACAGCGCCTTGTCCCGGGCGATTACCTTCCGGGAGGCGGCGTTGTTGACCGGCATGTCGGCCCCGGTGACCACCGCGCGCACACCGGGCACGGCTTCAGCCTTGGATATGTCGATGGACTTGATGCGGGCGTGGGCGTGGGGGCTGCGAAGGACCTTGGCATAGAGCATGCCAGCGGTTTCGTAATCGGCGCCGTACTTGGCTCGGCCGGTCACCTTGTCGGTGCCGTCGTGGCGGATCGGGCGGGTGCCGACCACTTTGTATTCGGTGTTGGATAGGACGACGTTGGAGGCCATTTGCTTACACCTCACACGGATTTTGAAGGTCTGTGCGGCTTGCGGAATTGTACCACAGCAGCCGAATTGTGTGAGAGAATGGCCCCCGAAAGAGAGACGAATTTGCCCCAGGCGTGGGGCAGAACAGCCAATGGAGAGAGCTATGCAGCCACTGAAGGGGCTCCGGGTGCTTACCGTGACGGTGTATCTGGCGGGCCCTTTCGCTGCGATGAACCTGGCCCGGCTGGGGGCCGAGGTGATCAAGGTGGAGATTCCGGGACGCGGCGACCCGGTGCGCGGTAACGGCCCCTTCGCCGGACCGCAAGGCACCCACGCAAGAAGACAGTCGGACCAAGACATTTCCACCCGTTTTCTGAAGCGCACCCAGGGCGTCAAAAGCGTCACCATCGACCTCAAGCACCCCAAGGGACGAGAGATGTTCTTGGAGATGGCCCAGCAGTCCGATGTGGTGGTGGAAAACCTGGCCCCCGGTTCGCTCCGACGCCTCGGCCTCGGCTACGACGAGGTCTCTGAAGTCAACCCCGGCATCGTCTACGCCTCTATCTCAGGATATGGCCAGACCGGCCCCTACGCCGACAAGCCCGCCCACGATCCCCAAATTCAGGGCATGAGCGGCTTGATGGACATTAACGGGGACGCTGGCGGCCCGCCGATCAAGGTGGGGTTCTACATCGGAGACCTGGTGACCCCGCTCTTCGCCTGCTATTCGATTCTGGCTGCCCTGCGAGAGAAAGAACGGACCGGTAAAGGCCAGTATTTGGACGTGTCCATGATGGACACCCTCGTGTCGCTGATGTTCATGGAAAACCTGGAAGAGACCATCGAGCACGGCCAGCCGCTGCGTACCGGCAACATAAGCCGCAGCGGTCCCACTGGCCTGTACACCGCCGCCGATGGGGACATCTCCATCACGGTCACCAGCGACGAGCAGTGGGCCCGGCTGGCCCGCGCGCTCAACGCGCCGGGTCTGCTGGAAGACCCTCGCTTCGACACCTACGTCTCGCGCACCATCAACGTCGAAGCGGCCCGACAGCTCATTCAGGAACTGATCGGCCGGTTGACCCTTCGGGAGGCCCTCGAACGCTTCGAGACCCACGACGTGCCCTGTGCTCCGGTCCGCACCGCCGAGCAGGTCCTGAACGACGAGCATTTCTGGCAGCGCGGCAGCCTGACCGCCATGCGCCACGCCGGAATGGACGAGCCGGTCAAGGGTGTGGCTTCGGGATTCCCGGTCAAGTTCTCCGGCGGCGAGTTGCCGGAATCGCCAGGCGCACCGACGCTGGGGCAGCACAACGAAGAGGTCTTCTTCAGCCTCCTCGGCCTCGACGAGGCGGACTTGGAGGAATTGGCCGAGCAGAAGGTCATCTGAAGGTCATCTAGGGAGGCGCCTTTTGGCAGACGCGACAACTACCGCCCGGGCCAGGCCGATTCGCACGGAGCTGTTCGTTCCAGGCAACAAGGAAGACTGGATGCGAAAGGCCCCCGGCTACGGGCCCGACGCCCTGATCTTGGACCTGGAGGACTCGGTGCCGGTGCCCAACAAGCCCGAGGCCCGTAAGCTGGTCGGCAAGATGGTCGACGAGTTGGGCGAGGCCGGAGTGACCATTGTGGTGCGGTTGAACCGCTTGGAGACCGGGTTCACCGGGGAAGACCTGGAAGCCGTCGTAAGCCCGAACCTCTACTGCGTGATGCTCCCCAAGGTACAAGGGCCAGAGGACGTGGTCGAAGTGGACACGCTGCTGCGCCATTTGGAGCGTCGGGCGGGCATCGAGGTTGGCAGCATCTTCATCGATCCCGCCCTCGAGACGGCCCAGGGAATCCGCCAGTCCTACGAAATTGCCACCTCCTCGCCAAGGGTGGCCCACATGGGGGCCAGCGGCGGAAAGGGCGGCGACACCGCCCGCTCGATCGGGTTCGAGTGGACTCCCGAAGGCATGGAAACGCTGTTTCTGCGCTCCAAAGTGTTGGTAGACGTTCGGGCCGCCGGTGTGCCCTACCCGATGAGCGGCGGCTGGATGGATATCCATGACGTCGACGGCCTGCGCAACTCCGCGAAACAAGCCAAGCAACTGGGCTATACCGGCATGCACCTGATCCACCCGTCCCACGTGCCCGTGGTGAACGAGGTGTTCACGCCGACCGAGGAAGAGGTCATGAGGCTGCAAGGCCTGGTCCGCGCCATGGAAGAACGGCGCGCCGAGGGCGGAGCGGCGGTAACCTATGACGGTGACATGGTGGACATCGCCCACGAAGAAACGGCGCGGGCGATGCTGGCCATTGCCCGCAACATGGGGGTTCCCGGCGCGTGAGCCAAGCCCCCGAACGCTTCATAAACATGGATGGATGCGTGAATTTCCGGGATTTGGGCGGGTACCACACTCGGGAAGGGCGCACCGTCCGGTGGCGGAAGCTTTTTCGCAGCGACGCCCTCCATGAACTGACCGACGACGCGGCCGCCCGCGGCATTGGCGAGCTTGCGATTGGCGCCATCGTTGACCTCCGGAACACCAACGAGAGCCAGCGAGACGGTGTTGGCCCTTGGCCTGCCATGGGCGCCCGCTACCACCATTTCCCATTGCTGGAACAGCGCGGCGTGCCCCCGATAGCCGGTCACGACGTCGTGGACAGGCTGTCCAACACCTATCAGTGGGTGATCGACAACTCGGGGCCGCTGCTGGCCCAAGCGTTGGAGGCCGTAGCCGACGCCAACAAGTCGGCAGCGGTATTCCACTGTAGCGCGGGCAAGGACCGCACGGGGATTCTAGCCGGCCTGGTCCTGGGGGTGCTCGGAGTGGACGAGGAGACGATAGCCGCGGACTACCTGCTGACCAACGAAATAGTCGACCGTCTGCTGGAGCGCATCCACAAAATGGAACCGGCATCGACGGTCACGGTGCAGTCGATACGCGCCCAGCCCATCGCCTTCGAGCGGTTTCTAACCACATTGAACTCCGGCTACGGCGGGGCCGAAGAATACCTGCGCTTCCACGGCGTCGGCGAGGAAACACTCCAGAAACTGCGGGCGACGATGTTGGAGTAGGTCGCCCCTCCGAGGAGGCGGATGGCAACGTACATTCTGGTCCACGGTTCCGGCCACGGTTCGTGGTGCTGGCAGCGGGTGACCCCGTTGCTCGAAGCACACGGCCACCGCGTGGTCGCGGTCGATCTGCCGGGCAACGGCCACGACGACATAGCTCCAAGCCGAGTCACCCTCGACACCTACGCGGACCACGTGTGCCGAATCATGGATGAGCAGCCGGAGCCGTCGGTGCTGGTGGGACACAGCTTAGGCGGTTTGACCATCAGTAGGGCGGCGGAACTGAGTCCGGCCAACATCCGCGTTCTAGTATATTTGACGGCGCTCTTGTTGAAGCCTGGCGAGACTTTCATCCCTGCCTCCTCCGGAAGCCCGGACGACGTGCGAGAGGCGCTGCTGACCCGGGACGCCATATGGGAAATCTCCGACGATCTTAGCTCGGTGACCTATCGGGAAGAGATGGCCCAACCCCGCTTCTACAATGACTGCACCCCGGAGGACGTGGCCTGGGCCAAGTCGATGCTCGCGCCGCAACCGGTCGGGCCAGTCCTAACGCCCATGGCCACAACCGAAGCCAACTTCGGTAGTGTTCCGCGGGTTTACATCGAATGCTTGCAAGACAATGCGGTGGCGCCGGAACGGCAACGCGAGATGTACACCAGCATGCCCTGCGGGAAAGTCATCTCCATGAACACCGGCCATTCGCCGTTCCTGTCCGCCCCCGAGAAGTTGGCGCAACACCTGCACGGTTTGGCCTCGGGCCTCGCATGACCTACGCCCTGTTGGAGGGGTTGCGGGTGGTTGAGTTCGGTGAAGCAGTCTCCGCTCCCTACTGCGGAAAGCTGCTGGCCGACATGGGCGCCGAGTTGGTGAAGGTCGAACGCGCTGGCGTGGGGGACCAGTCCCGCGAGTATGGCCCCTTCCTCAACGATGAGCCCCACCATGAGCGCAGCGGCCTGTATCTATACCTGAACTCAAACAAGCTTGGCATAACCCTCAACCTGGAAACGCCGACCGGAAAAGAGCTTCTGCAGGGCCTATTGGCCCAGTCGGACGTTTTCGTCCACAACCTTCACCCCTTGGAGATGGACCGGGTTTCCTTGACTTATCAAAGTATCAGCGGGGCCAACCCAGGAATTGTCATGGCCTCCATAACGCCTTTTGGACTGTCTGGACCGTACCGTGACTACTTGGCGTACGACATCAACCTGGCGGCGGGAGGAGGCATTTGCGAAGGGCTGGGCAGCCCCGACCGCGAGCCGCTGACATTCGGCACCCCACAGGTGGGCTATTTCGCGGGGAGCGCCGCCGCTTCGTCTATCGTTCTGGCGCTGCTGGCCAAGGAGGACGACGGTCCCGGCCAGCACATCGACATAGCCGAAATAGAAGCGATGGCCGGTCTCTACAATGGACCCGAGGCGCTCATGGCCGTTTACCAGTGGCGGGTGACCCGCCGCACCGGCCACCATGCCCTGGACTTCCCCTACCCCAACTGCATCCTCCGTTGCAAGGACGGTTACATCTTCGTCGGCTCGCCGGAAGGGCGCCAATGGCGTCGTCTGCTGGAGATCATGGGCAGCCCCGAGTGGTCCCAAGACCCGCGTTTCCGCAACCGGACGGTGATGAACAACCAATACGCCGACGAAGTGGACAGCTACGTGGAAGAATGGTTGCTGGACTATACGAAGGAAGAGTTGCTCGCCCTCGCCTTGGAGCACCGGGTGCCGTTGGCGCCGGTGCGTGGATTCGACGAAGTTAGGAACGACCCTAGCTTGGCTCAACAGTTCCAGGCCATCCCTCGGTCCGACACCGGACCGGTCTTCTATCCCGGACCGCCCTACATCCTGTCGGAGGACGACCCGAATCCGCCCCTTCCGGCCCCCATGTTGGGCCAACACAACGAAGAAATCTATTGCGGTCGCCTGGGATATACTAACGAAGACTTGGTAAAGCTATACCAGACCGGAGTCATTTAGGCGCCTTGCTCCTATCAATTGGGGCGAACGGGCAGGCTCCGGGGGCCAGATGAGTATCGACCATTTGAAAGTACCGCCGGAACTCCTTAATCGCCGTTGCCTCCCGCATAGCCTCAGCTTCGAGACCACCGCAGAGCTGGAGCCGCTCGAAGGCACCATTGGACAGGAGCGGGCGATAAGCGCGTTGGAGTTAGGTCTCGACATCGACGCCAGCGGCTTCAACCTGTTCGTTTCCGGCGTACCGGGGACCGGCCGCAACACCGCCCTCCGGTCCCACTTGGAGCGCACGGCGACGACCAAACCGGACCCTTTAGACTGGGGCTACGTCTATAACTTCAAGGACCCGACACAACCAACGCCGCTGCGCCTGCCCTGCGGCCTCATGTGGATTCTGGCGCTGGACATGGAACAGTTGGTCGAGACCTGCCGGGAAGAGCTGCCGGCGGCCTTCGACAGCGATGACTACCGCCACCGCGTCCAATCCATCGTTAACGACATCCAGGCCCAGCGGCAAGCGGTCACCGATGAATACGAGCTGCGGGCCAGGGACAAGGGCTTTACTCTGTCTCTGACCCAGGCTGGAAACCAAGTCCAGATCACCCCTGTACCCCTCCACCCCGAGGGCCGGCCGCTGAGTACCGAGGAGTTCGCCCGGCTGGACGAACCGGCCCAAGCCCGGCTGCGGGAAAGGGGCGCCGAAGTGCAACACGACGTCGACCACGCCTTGGCCGAATTCCGCCGCCTAAACCAGCAGGCCCACGACCGCCAACTAGAGGTCGACTCCCAGTTGGTCCGCTACACCTTGCGGCCGATCGTCGACGACTATCAGGCCAAATACCACGAGCACCGGGCAGTGGTCTGGTACTTGGACGACGTGGAAGCCGACATGGTATCCCACACCGAGGTGTTCAAGCGGGATGGTGAGGCCACAGCCTCGCCCGGCGCCCAATCCCCTCCATGGTTGCAGTCCCAAGACGCGAGCAACGACGAATTCTTCCTGCGCTACCGTGTCAACGATTTGGTCGACAATTCTCTGTGTAACGGGGCGCCAGTGGAGATCGAGGACAACCCCACCTACTATAACCTGTTCGGGCGAATCGACTACCGCTCCCGCATGGGCGCTCTTACCACGGACCACACCATGATCAAGGCCGGCGCGTTGCACCGGGCCAACGGCGGCTACCTGGTCCTGCAGGCCAAGGACCTGCTGGCCAACCCTATGGCGTGGGACACCCTAAAGCGAGTCCTACGCAGCGGCGAGTTGAGGGTCGAGAACATCGGCGAGCAGCAGACCGCCGTGCCGACCACCACAATGCGCCCGCAGCCGATACCGGTGTCGACGAAAGTCGTACTGGTGGGCAGCCCCGGACTCCTCTACAGCCTGCAGGCTGCCGACGAAGATTTCCGGCGGTTCTTCAAGGTGACCGCAGAATTCGACACTGTGATGGACCGGACTGCCGAGAATATCTCCAGGTTCGCCGCCTTCATCGCTTCCCGGGTAGCCGAGAAGGGCATGCTCCCCTTCGACAAGACAGGAGTGGCTGCGGTGGTGGACTACTCCTGTCGCATCGTGGAGAGCCAAGAGAAGTTGACGACCCGGTTCTTGCACGTGGCCGACGTCCTCGCCGAGGCGAGCTACTGGGCTTCGAAGTCCGGGCTGGAAACCGTGAGCGCCGACCAGGTAAACAAGACCATCGCCGAGAGCCAATACCGCGCCGGTCTTACCGAGGACCGGATTTTGGAAGCCATCGAGAAAGATTTGGTGCGCATTCCAACCTCCGGGTGCGCGGTGGGCCAGGTCAACGGTCTCGCAGTCTACTCCTTGGGCGAACACAGCTTCGGCAAACCGAGCCGGATCACTGCCAGGGTCTCGCTGGGACGCGGGCAGGTGGTCAACATCGAGCGGGAGACTCGGATGAGCGGCCCGCTCCACGACAAGGGGTTTCTGATCCTGAACGGCTACCTACAGGGCAAGTACGGACGCAACAAGCCGTTATCCATGTCGGCCAGCATTACCTTCGAGCAGTCGTACAACGAAGTGGACGGCGACAGCGCCTCCTCCACCGAGCTCTACGCAATCCTTTCGGCACTATCCGGCGTAGCTATCCAGCAGGGTATCGCCGTCACCGGATCGGTGGACCAAACCGGGGAAGTGCAGGCCATCGGCGGCGCGACCTACAAGATCGAGGGTTTCTTCGAGGTCTGCAAAGCAAAGGGTCTCACCGGTGAGCAGGGGGTAATGGTCCCCAGGTCCAATCTTCGCAACCTGGCTTTGAATGAGGAAGTGGTCGGCGCGGTGCGTGACGGCCAGTTCTACATCTACGCCGTCTCCACCATCGACGAGGGCATCGAAGTGCTCACCGGGGTCCCTGCGGGCCAAGCCGACGACGACGGGAACTACCCGACGGGTTCGGTCCACTACCTGGCCGAAAAGCGCCTGACCGAACTGGCCGCCACCGCCCGCGAGTACGGACCTTGGCCGGACGCCGCGCCATGACGCAGGCATCCGGGCCCTTGAGCGGCTACCGCGTCTTGGACTTCGGCTGGGTGCTGGCGGGAGCGATTCCAGGCATGGTGCTGTCCGACATGGGCGCGGAAGTGATCAAGGTGGAGACCCGCCAACGCATGGACTACATGCGCCTAGGACGGCCAATCATCGGCGACCAGCCCGACCCGGAACAGAACCCGATGTTCCATAACGTCAACCGGGGTAAGCTGAGCGTGACCCTCAACACCACCCGTCCCGAAGCGGTGGAGTTAGCCCGAGGGTTGGTTGCCCACTGCGACGTGGTGATTGAGAACTTCTCGCCGGGGGTCATGGAGCGCTTGGGACTGGGCTACGATGAGCTAAGCCGTATCAATCCCCGGATTGTCATGGCCTCCATCTCTTCCAACGGGCAATCCGGGCCCCTTCGCGACCTGCGGGCCTATGCGCCCTCGGTGGGCGCGCTGGCCGGACTGGACAGCACCCTGGGGTACGAAGGCGGGAGACCGTTGGGGCTGAAGCACGCCTACGCCGACATTTGCGGCGCCCTGCACAGCGTGTTCGCCATCACCGCCGCCCTCTACCAACGCAAGCGCACCGGGCGAGGAAGGTCAATCGACATCTCGATGCTTCGCGCCACCGTGGCCACCATGGGAGCCGGTCTGATGGAGTACGAGATGACTGGCCGGGTTATGGGCCCCCAAGGCAACCACGACCCGGTGATGGCCCCCTATGGCAACTATCCCTGCCAGGGCGAGGACGCCTGGGTGTCGATCGCCGTACGCACCGAGGAGGAGTGGCAGGGCCTGAGACGCTCCCTGGGCTCACCGGCCTGGACGGAAGCGCCAGAGTTCTCCAGCCGCTACGCCCGCCTGAAGAACCGCCGAGAGTTGGACGCTCGGGTCGGCGAGTGGACCCGCTCACGCACGCCTCTGGAAGTAACGGAGCTTCTGCAGGCTCAGGGGGTGGCTGCGTTCCCGGTGATGGGCGCCGAGGACCGCCTGTTCGACCCTCACTTCCAAGCCCGGGGGCTATACTCGGACATAGAGCATCCTTCCTTGGGGACGGAACCGGTGTTCAACTTGATGTGGCGCCTGAGCCGGACTCCGCCCCGAATCCATCGCCACGCTCCCTTGCTGGGGGAACACAATCTTGATGTCTTTGGCGGCCTGCTGGGGATGACCGAGCAGGAGGTCCGCCGTCTCGAAGGCGAACAGGTTATTTGGTAGGTGCGAATGCCAAGCCAGAATGAACGAGACCGGGTCGCCGAGACCCTCCCCGAGGTGGACTCCATCTCCCCCGAGGCCATCGCCCGGGCCAAAGCCATGATCGGCTCCCGGCTGCGCACCGAGAATTTCGTGCGCGATGCCTCAATGGGGGCACTGCTGAATTTCGTGAATGGCATCGGGGACACCAATCCCATATTCCGGAACCAAGAACACGCTGCCTTCTCGAAATACGGGTCGATCATCGGCCACCCCTGCGCGCCGTACATGCGCCATTGGTCGGGCCGCACACGCTGGGGCCTCTCCGGCGTCCACGGCTTCTTCGCGGGCAACGACTGGGAGTTCTTCCGCAACATGCGGCCCGGCGACGCCGTGAACTGCGTCGAGCGAGTATTGGACGTACAAGAACGGCAGAGCCGCTATTCGGAAACGCTGGTGATTCAGTTCGTTGAGACCCTGTATACCAATCAGCGGGACGAATTGGTTTCCCGCGTGGTGGGCTGGTGTACTCGGCACCAGCGCCGAGCTTCCCGCGAGCGCGGCAAGTACGCCGACGTTCCCAAGCGCCATGAGTACTCCGCCGACGAACTCGAAGCCATCGACCAACAGGTGCTAAATGAGACGGCCCGGGGTAGCTCACCCAGATACTTTGAGGATACGAACATCGGCGACGAACTGGAGCCGGTGGTCCGTGGGCCGCTGTCGCTGCAGGACGTTAGCGCCTTCCTGGTGGGCACTGGCCGCTCCAGCGCCCACGGCGTACTGTTGCGTGAGGCGCTGCGCCACCCGGACCATTTCTTCCGCAACCCCGAGGCCGGCGGCGGACTGGAGTACACCGGCATCGGTCACCTACGCGACTCGGTGGCCGAGGCGGTTGGGGTTCCGGGCGCCTACGATTACGGGCCACAGCGGGTTTCGTGGATGGGCACGCTGGTCACCAACTGGATGGGTGACGACGCCTTCCTAAAGCGCCTGCGCGTCGAGTGCCGCCGGTTCAACGTTTATGGCGACACCCAATGGTGCAAGGGACGAGTGGTGGGCAAGCACGTCCACAACGGGGCCCCTCTGGTCGACCTGGAAATCTGGGCCGAAAACCAGCGGGGCGAGGTTACCGCCCCAGGCCAAGCCACTGTGATGCTGCCCTCCCGCGACCCGCGCCTCCCTTGGTTCACCGACGGCAGCCACCTGAACCTGCGAGAAGTAACCCACAGCGAGTCCATGCCGCCGATATTGCCGGAATAGTGACTGGAACCTCGTCGTTAATGCTGGCCGATGAATTCCAGGACCAAGCCGTTCCAGGCGTGGGGGCGTTCCCAGAACCCGGCGTGGCCCACTTCAGATAGGGAGACGAACCGGCTGGTGGGGATGTGCGCGGCAAGCATGCGCATCAGCACCGGGGGCGAAAGAAGGTCGGCCTCACCCGATAGCACGAGGACCGGCACGCGCATGGACTGCAACCGGGCGTAGGTGATGGGTTCCCGCACCGGCTGCGGGGGGTGCGGGCCATCGGGCCGGCTTCCAGTCTCTATCTCCAACCAGCGGGCGACGCCGTCCGGGTCGGTGCCCCGGTAGGATGGGCCAACCTCCCGTAGTTCCGGCGGCAGCTGTTGAATTTCCACGGGCCGGAGCCGGGATTGCACCTCCAGGTAGTCCGCGTCCCGCACACCGCCGATGGTGTTGGCTGCCACCACGCTCCGCACCCGGCCAGGATGGTCCAGCGCGTAGTCCAGAGCAGCGATGCCTCCGGCCGCCGTGGCCACCAGATGGACGCTCTCCAGTCCTAGGGCCTCGATCAGCCCATGGAGGTCGTCCCCCATGAAGCCCTCCGGCCCGTTGGGCCGGGACCTTCCCCAAGTGCGCCGGTCGTAGAAGATACACCGGTAGCCGGCTGCCGTGAAGGCGGGAATCTGATGCACCCAGCTCTCGGTGGTGCCGGTGGCGGCATGAAGCAAGACCACCGCCGGTCCCGGCCCGCCGGTGTCCTCATACCAAAGGTCGACGCCAGGAAGGTCCAGATAAGGCATGACCGGTACTCCTAGGTGGTGTTAAAGTAAATGCCCCTGATAGTATCCGACACTAGGGTCGGCGAGAGTAGTCCTAGTTTATGACCGCCGGAATTGACAGGCCCCGCGCGCTGGCGGGCCTCCGCGTTCTGGAAATATCCAGGATGGTGGCTGGGCCCTATTGCGGCAAACTCTTGGCTTCTCTCGGCGCCGACGTCGTAAAGCTGGAACCGCCCCGCGTTGGCGATCCATCCCGGCGGCAGGGGCCCTTCCCGAAGGACATCCCGCACCCCGAGCGTAGCGGGCTGTTCCTCTACCTGAACACGGGCAAGCGCGGCGTGACCGTCGACCGCGACGACGCTCAGGGTCGTACCATGATAGCGGAGTTGGCCGCGAGTTCAGACGTGGTGCTGCACGACCTTCCGGCCTCCAGGTCCCATGAATTGGGGCTCGGAAGCGAGCCGCTGCTTGGAAACAACCCCGGTCTGATCGTGGCCTCGGTCACGCCATTTGGGGCCGATGGGCCCTACTCGGACTACGCCGCCTACGACATCAACGTGTTCCACGCCGGGGGCGAGGGCAACCTGCTGCCCAACGGTCTGGCGTTGGATACCTTCCCGGGGCGGCCCCCGATCACGGCCGGCAGTCGCATGGGATCATACCAGGGCGGACTGACCGCCGCCGTCGGCGTGGCTGCCGCCTTGTTCGCCAAGCAGGACGGACGCGAAGGCCAGAACGTCGATTCCTCGATGCAGGAGGCCCAGTTGGCCATCGGTTACCTGCCAGTACAACGCTTGGAGGCCGAGGGGTTCGTCGAGACCCGGTTTTCCCGGTTCTTCCGCATGGGCGGGGTCCTGCCCGCCAGCGACGGATACGTGGAGCTGCTGACCCTCGAGCCTCGGCAGTGGGAGAACCTGGCCCGTTTTCTGGGCGACCCGGAATGGGCCTCGATGGACAAATTCCAAGACCCGGCGACCCACGGGCCCGCCATCAACGCTAACCTGCGGGAGTGGAGCCGGCAGCACACGAAAGAGTGGTTGTACCAAGAGGGTCAAGCGATGGGGGTCCCCATCGCTCCCTACTATACCCCGGGCGAGGTATTCGAAAGCGCGCACCAGCGCGAACGCGGGTTCTTCGAAGCGTTGGCCCACCCGGAGGCGGGCAGCTACGAGTACGCGGGACTGCCCTTCCGCATGGGCGAGACGCCCACAACGTTGAGCCGGGCGCCGCTGCTGGGCGAGCACAACGTCGAGGTATTCGCCGAAATCGGCTACGCCAAAGAGGACCTGGTAATGCTGGCCCGGGCGGCGGTGATTTGATGACTCAAGAGCCGGGGCCTCTGAGCGGCGTCCGGATTACCGACTTCTCGGTGCATGCCGCCGGGCCGTTTGCCGGGCTGATGCTGGCCGAGCTGGGCGCTGAGGTGATCAAGATCGAAAGCTCGGCGCGCTTGGACATCACCCGCCGCCCTCACACGATGTACGGTAAGCCGCCCTCCAGCTTCGAACAGATTAACGCCAACAAGATGTCGGTCTGCCTGAACCTCAAGGAGCCCCGGGCCGTCGAGTTGGCATTGGAATTGGTCAGGGTCTCCGATATGGCCTTGGAGAATTTCCGTCCCGGTGTGCTGTCGCGGCTCGGACTGGGCTACGAGACTATGTGCGAAGTAAACCCCGACATCATCCTGGTGTCGCTGTCCTCCAACGGCCAGACCGGTCCGGAGCGAGGCTACGCGGGCTACGCGCCGATGTTTGCCGCGCTGGGCGGTCTGGGTCACCTGACCGGCTATCCGGACGGACCGCCGGTGGAGTTGCGCCACGCCATGGACCACACCGGTGGCATGCTGGCCGCCTTCGCCGCCGTATCGGCGCTGACCGCCAAGCAGACTACGGGCCTAGGGCAACATGTGGACGTTTCGGTGCGGGACATGGGCACGGCCTTCATCGGCGAAGCCCTGCTTGACTATGCGATGAACGGACGCGAGGCCCAACGGCAGGGCAACCGTGACAATTCGGCCGCGCCGCAGGGAGTCTACCGGTGCCGAGGCGAGGACGCTTGGGTCAGCATTTCGGTTGGTTCGGAAGCGGAGTGGCGGGCCATGGTCACCGCCATGGACTCCCCGGAGTGGGCGGTGGACGACCGGTTCGGGGACGCCTTCCGCCGTTGGAAGCGGCACGACGAACTGGACGGGCTGATCGAGTCCTGGACTCGGGAATGCACTGCGGAGGAGATTACTCAGCGGCTGCAGGAGCACGGAGTGGCGGCCTTCCCGTCGCTCTCTCCGGACCAGTTGATGAGCGACCCTCATCTGGCAGCTAGGGACGCCTTTCCGATCGTGCGACATGAGCAGAAAGGGGAGCAGCGGGCAGTCACCCCGCCCTGGCGTCTGTCGGCCACCGCCGCGCGAATCGACCGTTGGACGCCAGACCTGGGCGAACACAACCTTGATGTATTCAGCGGTATCTTGGGCCTGCCCGCGGAGGAAGTGCAAGAGTTGGAGCAGGCCAAGGTCATCTGGTAAATTTAGCAGAGCGAACAACCGAACGACATCCCGGAGGTTTGATATGGCCAAGAAAGGTACGGGACTAATGATCGTGTGGGTCGACATACCCGCGGACAAAGAGGAAGACTTCAATCGCTGGTACAACGAAGAGCACCTGGCCGAGCTCCTGTCGGTGCCCGGCGTTCTGAGCGCCGCCCGCTACGAGGCGACCCGGAGCGGTCCGAAGCACATGGCGGTTTATGAGTTGGAAAACGCGGATGTGGTGAAGACCGAGGCATTCACCAGCCGCCCGAGGACCGAATGGGGCAGCCGGGTCAGTCCCAGCCTCATCGGCACTAATTTCATGAACAACGTCTACGAGATGATCCACCCCACCAGTCTGACCGACGAGATCGCCGAGAGCGGTATGGCCCCGGCCCTGCAGATCGGTCGCATGGACGTGCCTGCGGCCAACGACAAGGAATGGAACGACTGGTACAGCGGAGTCTATGTGCCCAACTACGAGAAGGTGCCGGGGTGCTTCCGGGGCCGCCGTTGGAAGGCAGTCCGGGGCGCTCCCACCTATGCAACGGTTTACGAGTTCGAGAACGAGAAGATCTCCGAGACCGAGGAGTGGCTCAGGCAACGCGACATCAACTCCGATAACCAGCGCATGCGGGACATCATGACCCACGCCGAGGGCTCACCCGGGATTTGGAAGAAATCCTTCCAGCTATGACCGGGGCTGCCCGCCCTAGCTCTTTAGCTGTTGACCACCGCACCGCCGGGCGCCGCAGCCTGGCGGTGTCGCTGGCACTGATAACCGGCTACATGGTGGCCGAAATAATCGGCGGTATCGTGTCCGGCAGTTTGGCCCTGTTGGCCGATGCCGGGCACATGGCCACCGATGCCGCCGCAATCGCCCTGGCTCTGGCCGCGTTCTGGATCGCTGGCCGGCCGCCCTCCATCGAACGGACTTTCGGGTTCCACCGCACGGAGACGTTGGCGGCAATGCTGAACGCCTTGGGGCTCTGGCTCATCGCCGCGTGGATTTCCTTCGAAGCCATCCAGAGGTTCCAGCATGCTCATTCCGTTGACGGAGTTATCATGCTGGCGGTGGGAGCAGGCGGTCTGGCGGTGAACCTGGCGTGCGCCTGGGTCCTGAGGCGTCCCGCCCAGGATAGCCTAAACGTGGAGGGCGCTTTCCGGCACGTCGTGGCAGACCTCCTGGGCTCCATCGGGGTGGTGATCGGCGGGTTCCTGGTATTCTACTTCGGCTGGACCGTGGTTGACTCGATAGTCGGCGTCATCATCGCCCTATTGATCTTGGCGAGTTCGTGGCGGCTCTTGGCCAAGGTGGTCCACGTCCTGATGGAGGGGACTCCCTCTCACCTCGATCTGGAAATGCTGTGCAGCAGGCTGGAAACCCAGGAAGGGGTTACCGGCGTCCACGACATCCACGCTTGGACGATCACCAGCGGCTACGAAGCGCTGAGCGCACACGTGACCGCCGACGCCGCGGCCATCGCGGAGCCTGCGCCGGTCTTGGGGCGTCTGCGGCACATCGTATCCGCCGAATTCGGCATCACCCACGTTACGATACAATTAGAGGGCACGGAAGACGGGTGCACCGAAGACCACCACATTGATCACCCGCTCCCCCCGTGGCTGGAACAGCATCCTGACGGTCACCGCTACAACTGAGATATGTTGAACCGACTCGCCGCTATCTCACCGCTCACTCGCCCTCACCGGATCGTCGCCCCATTGCTCCTGGCGGCGTTTGCTCTGTTCTTCTTGGCGGGCTTGGCCTCGGCCCAAGACGACCCGCCCAGGGAGGTCCGAGGAGTCTCGGGCCCCTACGATTTACGGGTCGCAACGATTAACGAAAACCCGTCCGCCGGTTTCGTGCAGTACTCGGTCTTTATCCATGAGACCGGGACCGGCGAAGCGGTGAGCGACGCCAGGGTGGTAATCCTAGCCCACAAGGAGGGAGCGAAGGAGGAGGGCTGGGCCAACGCGCTGAACTCTCCAGCGTTCCCCGACCGCTACGACTCCCGGGTGAACCTGGACTCGACCGGGGACTGGGCAATCACCGTCGAAGTGGAATCCCCGTTGGGATTCGGCGGGATGGAAGTCGGCACCGTGACGGTCCCAACCCTGCAGCAGTTCAGCAGCGGCAGCTTGGTGTTCTTCGGGGCCTTCGGGGCCATCATCCTGGGGCTCATCTACGTTATTTGGAGCACCAAGCGCAGCAACCGTAAGCGCCAACAGGTGCAGGGTTGAGCCGGACGGAGACGACGCCTCGCCGGCTCTGGGCGGCGGGCGCCGTCGGCCCGGGCCGTTGGCCACTGCTAATCCTGGCGGCCACGGTCGGGTGGTTTCTGCTTGGGGTCCCGGAAGTATATGCCCATGGGGGCATCGACTCTGGGCAAGATCCTTGGACCGCTTGGAACACCAACCCTCTACCGACGATCATCCTGCTGCTGGCTGGATACGTTTACCTGACCGGGTTGAACAACTGGGAGCGTCCCAGCCACCCGGTGAACAACTGGCAGAAGGCGTCCTTCTTCTTCGGACTCTTCTTGATGTTCATCGCGCTCCAATCTCCCTTGGACCCGCTTTCCGACCACTTGCTCTCCTTCCATCAGGCGCAGCACTTCATATTGCGGATGCTGGCGCCGATGTTCGTTCTGCTGGGCGCGCCGCTGACTCCGATGCTTCGCGGATTGCCGCCTTGGGCGCTACAAAGAATAGTCCGGCCGGCCGCCAGAAACCACTACTGCCGACGGTTCTACCGTCTGCTGACCAATCCGATTTTCACCGTCGGGCTATTCCTGGGCAGCTTGTACCTCTGGCAATTCCCCGGGGCCTTCAACCTGGCCTTGCGCAGCGATGCTATCCACGCGCTGATGCACGTGACGATGAGCGGATCAGGGTTCCTCTTCTGGTGGGTGATCATCGACCCCAAGCCCCACCATTCCCGTTTGCACTACGGCCTGCGGGTCCTCTACCTTGGGCTGATCGTACTGCCGAATACCGTGCTGGGCGCGGCGATCACCTTCTCCGGCGACCTGCTCTACACCGCCTACGCCGAGGTCACCCAGCCCTTCGGAATTTCGCTGGCGACCGATCAGCAGATGGGCGGGCTAATGCTCTGGGTCCCGGGCGACATGATGAGCATCGTGGCCGCCGGAATCGTGATGGTAATGTGGTATCAGCGTGAAGAGGCCGAGAACCCCCAACCCCAACCGGCCCGCCGAAGCAGCGATCTCCCCGGCCCATATGAAGACCGGGACACCGAGTAGACAGTCTGAAGCAGGGGTCCGATAGTGAGCGCCGAAAACGGAAACGGGCAGGTCAGGTTCAGTTGGTTCATTCCCATCGACGGGGACGGAGCCCGGGCTGGCACTCTACGGGCGGAGCGGCCGCCGGACTTCGAATATCTGCGCCGGGTGGTGGAAACCGCCGAGGAGTGCGGCTTTTATTCGCTGCTGATTCCGACCCGCTTCGCCAACGGGCTGTTCGCCGAGGATGCGCCCTTGGCAGAGACTTGGACCACGGCCACCGCGTTGGCCGCGGTTACCGACCGCATCAGATTTCTCATTGCAGTGCGGCCCGGGTTCATATCCCTGGGGCTCTTCGCCCAGATGGCTGCCGCGCTGCACCAGATTTCCAAGGGCCGAATCGACATCAACATCGTCCCCGGCGGCATCCAAAACGATTTCGAGCGAGTTGGGGAGGTTAGCGACCACGCCACGCGGTACGACCGAGCCGAAGAGTTCATCGCCGCTTGCCGTAAGCTGTGGACCGAGCCCGGTCCGGTTGACTTCGACGGCAACCACTACCGGCTGCGCGACGCCTACTGTTCGCCGTTGCCCGAAGGCCGCCAGCCACGCTTTTACCTCGGCGGCGCGTCGCCAAGGGCGTTGGGGCTCTCGGGCCGCCAAGCCGACGTTCATCTGAACTGGATCGAGCCGCTAGAGGAGACCGAGCAGCGTACCGAAGCGTTGCGAGACGAGTTCAAGCAGTCGGGGCGGGCTATCGAACTCGGCCTGCGCACCCACTTGGTCATTCGGGACACAGAAGCCGCGGCGTGGGATGCCGCCAACGAGCTGATCGCCCATGCCCACCCAAAGGTCAAGGCTGCCCGCCAAGCCGCCATTGAGGGCACTGCGATGGTGGGCCAGCAGGCGCAAGCACGGGCGGCATTCGACCACCGGGTCGGGCCACACCTATGGAACGGCCTGTCCGAAGTGCGGGTCAACTGCGGAACGGCGATTGTGGGGACTCCGGAGCAGGCCGCCGACGTGCTTCACTCCTACCAGCGCCTGGGCTTTCAGGAGTTCATCCTGTCCGGCTTCCCCCACGTCGAGGAATGCCACCGGGTCTCCGAGCAGGTGTTGCCGCTGCTGCGGGAACGGATCGCTAGCTAACCGGTGGGCGCTTGTCGGCCCAAGGGCGGGCCCGCTCGAAGGCGGCCGACGCTTGGAGCACCCGCGTCTCGGCACGGCGCGGACCGACGATATGCAGGCCGATAGGCATGCCGCCGGCAGAGAACCCGCAGGGAACGCTGGACGCCGTCTGTCCGCTGATGTTGATGGTGTAGGTGAAGGGCAGGAAGCCCCAGAACGGGTCCACCTCCTTGCCCCCGATGACCGCTGGCCGCTGGCCAATCTCAAAGGCGGGTACCGCCATGGTTGGCGACATCAGCAGGTCATAGTCGTCGAAGAAGTCCTCCAATTGGCGTCCAACTTGGTCGACGCGCAAGAGCGCCCGGGAAAGGTCGGCACCGCTCAATTCAGCGCCATGTTCGATCGATCGCAGGCCGTAGTCGGAAAAGTTGTCGCGCTCGCTCTCAAGCAGGTGGCCGTAGGAGGTGTAGGCGGCGGTGGCGAAGACATCCCAGAACTCCTGGAAGGGATCGTCAATAACTAGGCCCGGCGTCTCCACCGTAGCCCCCAACTCCTCGAAAACTCGGACGGCCTGTTCCGTAATTCGGGCCACTTCCGGGTCGACTCCCGCGTAACCGAAGTCCGGGCTCCAAGCGATGCGCATGCCTTGGACTCCAGCTTCGAGGCCGGAGCTAAAGTCGGGCGGAGCCTGGCGAATGGACGTTGGGTCGCGGGAATCAGGACCCGCCAGCACCTGTAGGAGCAGCGCAGTGTCGGCCACGGTGCGGCTCATCGGCCCCGACTGGGAGAAATGGTTGACCGCTGGACGACCGAAACCGCCGTAGCGAGGCACCCGGCCCTGAGAGGGTTTGATGCCGAACACGCCGCTGAAACTGGCCGGGATACGGATGGAGCCGCCGCCGTCGCTACCGGTGGCGATAGTGCACAGACCGGCAGCCAGCGCCGCCCCGGCGCCGCCGCTGGAGCCGCCCGGAGTGCAGGCGGTGTTCCACGGGTTCCGGCATGGGTCGCTAACCTTGTTTTCGGTGGTGCCGGACTGCCCGAACTCCGGCGTGTTGGTCTTGCCCAAGATGATCGCTCCGGCCGCCTTTACCCGCTCCACAACGATCGAGTCGATGTCGGGCACACGTCCCGCGAACACTGCGGAGCCGAGGGTGGTGGGTATTCCCTTGGTCATCTCCAAGTCCTTGATGGAAATGGGAATCCCGTGTAGCGGCCCCAGTCCATCGCCGCGAGCGACCGCTTCGTCGGCGGCCAGGGCGTCGGCCATCGCTTGGTCTTGGCACAGAGCCAAGTAGGAATTGAGTTGCGAGTCCAGCTGTTCGATGCGCTGGTAGAAGTTCTCGGTGGCCTCGACTGCCGAAACTTCTTTGGCGCGGATGGCGCGGCCAAGGTCTACAGCAGACATGAAAGCGAGTTCGGCGTTCATACTCATCTCCCTCGGACTGGCTCCATCTCACCGGAGGTGGGAAAGCCAGGTGCTATAATCGCCCGGTATTTCTCGAGGAACGGGTGTGCCCCGTTCATCGATTCGCGAATTATAGCCGGGGCCGCCGCCGGATACCACTGGCCGGCCTCCCGGTCCGAACAGGAGGCCCCTCCTTGGCCCTGGTGGGAATCATCGCCAACCCGGCGGCAAGCAAAGATATTCGGCGTCTGGTCGCCCAAGGACGAGTCGTGCCCGATTGGGAGAAGGTAAACACCATCAGGCGCGTGATGCTGGGTCTGCAGTCGGTGGGAGTAACCCAGATCGTCGGCATGCCGGACAGTTCCCATCTGGTGGAACGGGCAGCGGACGACCCGAACCTATCTCTGGACCTCTCGCTGCTACAGATGTCGGCGCTCTTCGAGGAAGGCGACTCAGTTAGGGCCGCTCGCCAGATGGCGGAGATGGGGGTGGACTGCTTGGTGACCCTGGGCGGCGACGGCACCAATCGGGCGGTGGTCAAGGGCGCGCGTTCGATCCCGATGGTGGCCATTTCCACCGGCACCAACAACGTGTTCCCGGTGATGATCGAGGGCACCATGGCCGGGCTGGCGGCGGCGCTGGTAGCCCGAGGAGACGTCGACCTGACGGACGTGGCGGTCCGGAGCAAAGTGCTCAACATCATCATTGACGGCGAGGAGCGGGACATCGCCTTGGTGGACGTGGCGCTGTCCCGCGAGCGCTTCGTGGCCACTCGGGCGATTTGGGATATGAACACCATCTTTGAAGTGTTCCTCACCCGGGCCGAACCCTCATCCATCGGCCTCTCTTCCATCGGCGCCAGGTTGGCCCCGGTGTCGATGTCCGACGAGGGCGGGCTGCACTACGAGTTGCTGTCCACGGGCATTGGCGAAGCGGGGCAGGACCGGCAGGACGGACGAGTGTACGTTCGGGCCCCCATCGCTCCGGGCATGGTGCCGACGGTCGGAATTGCTTCGTGGCGCCGGATGCCCGAGGGTGAGCGGACGGTCCTAGAGCGGCGGCATTGCACGGTGGCTGTGGACGGCGAGCGGGCCTTCTCGATCAACCCGGACCATCTGCTGGAGATCGAAGTGCGCCGCGAGGGACCGCCGGTGGTCAACGTGGACGCCGTGCTTCGCGAAGCGGCGGTCCACGGCCTCTTTAGCGCAATCTAGCAGGCGCTTGCTTACCGGCCTTGAACTGGTCTATGCCCTGTTGATCATAACAGCCGGGGCGGCGGTGCTGGGTAGCGTCAGCTTCGGGTTGGGCATGGTAGCGGTCCCGGTATTGCTCCTGTTCATCGACCCCAAGGCCACCGTGGTCATCGTCAACTGCTTCATCGGGGTCGTCCTAGCCTTCGTGCTATTGCAGACCTGGCGCCATCTGGACCTGCGGTCCAGCGGGGGGATGGTGTTGGGCGGGGTTGTCGCCACGCCGGTGGGAGTGCTGGCGTTAAACATCGCCGATCCGGGGCTCCTCAAGATAATCATCGCTGTCGTAATTCTGGTATTGGGCCTTCTGAGCTTCAAGGACCTGCGGCTTCCGGTGCAGGGGGTGTGGTTGGCGGGGCCAGTGTTCGGTTTCGTGACGTCGTTAGCGGTAACCGCCATTGCCATTGGCGGACCGCTGGCGGCGGTCTACGCCATCTCGGAACGGTGGCCGCCGCAGACGGTGAGAGCTTCGCTGGCCCTAATGTTCTTTCTGGCTGCCGCTGCCGCGATGGCCCAGTTCGGGGCCACTGGCCTGCTGGACCGGGACACCCTGGCCAACATCGGGCTGCTGTTGCCGGGAGTGCTGGTCGGCGTTGGCATCGGCTATCTGTTGGCCGGGAGGCTAAACGAGCAGGCCTTCCGCTATGTCGTGATTGTTCTGGTGTTAACGGGCGGCACGGTACTGCTGGTGCGCGAGTTGGCCTTCTAGTTGTTCAGATCGTGGTAGGCGGCTAGGGCGGCGGTGATGCCGTCTCCTACGGCAGCGCCCAACTGGCGGGTCGATTCGGCGCGGGCGTCACCGCAAGCATAAACGCCGGGCACGCCGGTGCGCATGTGAATGTCGGTGTGGACATGGCCCAAGGGGTCCATGTCCAGCAGGCCCCTCAGGTACTCGGTGTTGGGATGGAAGCCAATGTAGATGAAAGCCCCGGCGGTCGGATAGTTGTAGACCTCTTCGGTCTTCAGGTCCTTCACTCGCGCAAATTCCAAGGCCTCATTACCGGTGAACTCCTCCACCACATGGCTCCAGAGGAACTTCACCTTTTCGTTGGTGAAGGCCCGCTCCTGCAGCATCCTGGTGGCCCGCAGCTCGTCCCGGCGGTGGACGTAGGTAACCGAGTTGACGATGCCGGTGAGGTAGTGGCCCTCGTCCATGGCAGCGTCGCCTCCTCCAATCACGACCACGTCTTGGCCACGGAAGAAGTTGCCGTCGCAGACAGCGCAATAGGAGACCCCGCGGCCAGCGAACTCGTCCTCGCCGATCACTCCGAGCTTGTTGTGGGAACCGCCGGTGGCGATGATCAGCGACTTGGTGATGAACTCCCCGTCGTCGGTGATGACCTTCTTTAGCGGCTGGTCGGCATCTTCGAGCGCTTGGACCTCGGTGTATTCGATCTCAGCGCCGAACCGGGTGGTCTGTTGCTCCATCGACATAGCCAGTTCTTGACCCTTGACCCCTTCTGGGAAGCCAGGATAGTTCTCAATCTCGTCGGTGATCAGCAACTGCCCGCCCGGGCCAAGTTGCTCGATCAACAACGTCTTCATCATGGCCCGAGTGGTGTACAGCCCCGCAGCCAGACCGGCAGCTCCAGCGCCGAGAATAATGGCATCGTATTGCGTTTCCATGTCTATCGTATCCTCCTGTCCGGTCGGCGCTAGGCCCTGGCCGGTTGCATGTTCTCTTTGAAGAAGGCCACCGTTTCGGTAAGTCCGTCGACCAAGCTGGTCTTGGGCCGCCAACCCAACTCGGCGGCAGCCCGGGAAGCGTTGAGGCTGATCCGGTACACCTCTCCGATGCGGGCGGGAACTTGGGCGGCGTCCCACCGATAGCCGATGATTTCCCGAAGCAAGTCGAAAATCTCGTTTACGCTGACCGAAATGCCAGTGGCAATGTTGAACGCTTGGCCGTTGCCCCGATCTATGGCGGCGATGTTGGCATCGATCACGTCGGACACTGCAACGAAGTCGCGCTCCTGGGTACCGTCGCCGAAAATCTGGGGACGCTTACCCTCGAGCATCAGGGCGGCAAAGATCGCGATCACTCCGGCCTCCCCTTCGGGGTTCTGACGCGGGCCGTAAACGTTACCATAGCGAAGGGCGGTGTAGTTCAGCCTGAATTGGCGATAGTAATAGTCCAGGTAGCACTCGGCGGCATACTTGGACATTCCGTAGGGCGAAACCGGCAGTACAGGGGCGTCGTCCGGGCAGGGGAGGATTTCGGCGTCTCCGTAGAGCGCCCCGCCGGTTGAGGAGAACACTACTTTGCCCACTCCCACGCGGCGCGCCGCCTCCAGCACCCTTAGGGTGCCCAGCACGTTGACCTGGGCGTCGAAGATTGGGTCGGTGGTCGAGAGGGACACGCTGGCCTGAGCAGCCATGTGAAAGACCAGGTCGGGTTGCTCTTTCTGGAAAACTTCGACCACGGAAGGCTGGGTAATGTCGGTGTGGTAAAAGACGGCGTGCTGGTCGAGGTTTTTGATCTTTCCCTGTCCGAGGCTGTCGACCACCACCACCCGGTAGTCCAACCCCAGCAACCGGTCCACCATGTGGGAGCCAATGAAGCCTGCGCCGCCCGTGACCAGAGCGGTCTGGCCTTCACCCGAATTTTGCACTTTTGCCCGGCCCTCGCGACAGTCTCAAAAAATTCCCCGGCCTAGACCGGGGACTCTCCCATGATAAACCCAACCCGCCAGCAGCACAACGATGGCTGGGAAGCGCGGAGGGCGGAGTAGGGGAAACTATGGTACAGTTTTGGCGCTTTGGCTGGCACGGTCCTGCGCCGCACCGTTGAGATTTGAACCCGTTGAGATTTGAACACAAGGAGGCCGCATTATGGCCGAAAAGATCGGATTTGTCGGGCTGGGCATCATGGGGAGACCCATGGCCCGAAACCTGCTGAAGGCGGGCTACGACCTCACCGTCTACGACATCGTTGGTTCAGCGGTCGAGGAAGTGGTGGGCGACGGCGCGACTCCGGCCTCTTCCAGCAAAGAGGTGGCCGCCGCGACCGACAAGGTCATCACCATGCTACCGGACTCCGCTGACTCGGAGCGGGCCATCCTCGGTCCGGACGGCGTGCTTGAAGGGTCAAGGGCGGGATCGGTGATCATCGACATGAGCTCTATCGCGCCGTTGGTCTCACAGCGCATTGCCGCGGCCTGCGCCGAGAAAGGCGTGGAGATGCTGGACGCTCCGGTCAGCGGCGGCGAACCCGGAGCCATCAACGCCGCTCTGGCGATCATGGTCGGCGGCAAGCAGGAGATATTCGATCAGAACTTCGACCTGCTCAAGACCATGGGTTCGAACGTGGTCCTTACCGGCGACATCGGCGCCGGGGGCGTAACCAAGCTGGCCAACCAAATCATCGTGGCCGCCAACATCGAGGCGCTGGCCGAGGCCCTGGTGCTGGCCCAGAAGGCGGGCGTGGACCCAGAGAAGGTGTTCAACGCCATCCGGGGCGGCCTGGCCGGGAGCAACGTGATGGAGGCCAAGGCCCCGATGATGCTGAACCGCAACTTCCAGGCCGGGTTCCGCATCAGGCTTCATCAGAAGGACCTCCGCAACGTGCTTTCCACGGCCCAAGACCTGAACATCCCGCTGCCAGTGACCTCCCTGCTACAACAGATGCTGGGAGCATTGGTCAACGAGGGCGAGTCGGAGTCGGACCACTCCGCACTGCTGAAGTTCGTGGAGGGCCTGGCGAAAATCGAAGTGAAAGCGGGCGGCTAGCCCGGCGGCTGTTCCAATTCCCTGAAGCGGGCGTCTCTCCAGTTGAGGGCCGCCCGCAGTCCTTTTTCAACGCTGATCGCGTTGAACTCTTCCTGCTCCGGGCTGGTGGTGGTGTCGAAGATGGTCATCAGCTCCAGGTTGTGACCCAAGGCCGCCAGGAAGCCCATGCTCTCCAGGGCCCGGTTGACCGCCGCCTTGGTCATCTTCACACCGATCTGCGGGAGCAGGCAAATCTTTCGGGCCACCCGTTCGCACTCGGCCATCAACTCGTCGTGGGGCACCACCCGGTTGACCAAGCCAATGCGGGCGGCCTCGTGGGCATCCACCGTGTCGCCGGTCAGCAGAAGCTCCTTGGCGTTGGCCAGATTAACGCTGTAGGGAGTGATCAACAAGGGCGGCCCGAACCCGGCGCGAATCTCCGGTTCTCCCAGGACGGCCCGGTCCGAGGCGATCTTGACGTCGCAGACCTGTACCAATTCGCAGGCCCCACCCAAAGCGTAGCCATTGACTGCGGCGATTACTGGCTTGCTCAAATTCCAGACCATCATGAAGGTCTCGATGTGGCCCTGCAGATGGGTACGCCAGGCGTCGGAGGGGCCATCGTGGGGACCGGTGGAGCCCGGGCCGGGCTGAATGTCGAACCCGGCCGAGAAAGCCCGGCCCGCCCCGGTGACGATGGCCACCCGCACCTCTGGGTCGGCTTCGATTACTTCCAGGGCCTCGCGGAACTCAGCGACCAAGGCGGGGTTTAGCGCGTTTAGTTTGTCCGGGCGGTTGAGCGTCACGTAGGCAATCGCCTCTTTGCGCTCGTAAATGATGTTCTCGAAGCCCACTCTAGCTCCTCTGCAGCGCTCGCCTTTATTCGCTGCGAGGCGTAAGGGTCAGGTCGATGCGTTGGATTACGACCTGTTGAAGGGGACGATTGTGGCGGTCGGTGGGCACTCTGGAGATTCGGTCTACTACGTTTTGACCGTCGATCACTTCCCCGAAAATGGTGTGCTTGCCTTGAAGATGGGGAGTCGGCACGGTGGTGATGAAGAACTGACTCCCGTTGGTGCTGGGCCCGGCGTTGGCCATGGCCAATTTTCCCGGGGCGTCGAATGACAATGCTGGTGAGAATTCGTCTTGGAACCTGTAGCCGGGGCCGCCTGTGCCGCCGCCCGTAGGGTCGCCGCCTTGGACCATGAAGTCTTCCATGACCCGGTGGAAGATAAGACCGTCGTAGAAGCCTTCTTGGGCCAAAAAGACGAAGTTGTTGACCGTTATTGGGGCCTGTGCCGGTAGCAGCCTTACCCGGAAACTACCCTGGCTCGTGCCGAAAGTTGCTACGATCTCTTGCGTGGTGTCGATGGACATGGGCGGGGGGTCGGTGTACTGCCTTCTTCCGCCCCTGGCGCGAGACAAGGGCGTGGCGGCCAGGGTTGGGGCGACCGCCGTGCTGATCGGCCCAGCGGCAATTGGCGTTGTAGTCGATACCGGGGCTACGGGCGTTGTGGCTGCGGCTCCGGCCGGTTCGGCGGTTGCCGGAGGGGTCGTTGCGCCTCTGGACGCCGGGGTGGGCTGTAACACGCACCCCATCGAAAACACGGCTAGGGAGAGTACAGCAACTATAAAGGGCAGTTTCATAGCCAGCCTTTTCGATTAGTTTTCTGACGGTGTTTGCCTAACGGGCGACCAAGGCGCTGGCAAAGTGCCGGATGTCGGTTAGAGCGCCTTGCTGTGTCCCTCGATAACGTCTATGTCCAGGTGTTCCGTCTCCAGCGGCAAGACAGTGAGCCGAGGCCTGTAGCTCGCTCCCACGATTGCGGCCCGTCGAACATAGACCCTCAGGTAGACAGGGATAAAATGCGGCCATGAGCATACCAGAAAGGCGGTAGGATTTCATCGGCCCTGTCCCTCCATCGACGGAGGGGCCTAGCTCTCCTCGATGTCTATGTCCGGGTCGTAGCGGTCCAGCAAGCCGGCCTCCTCCGGGCGGCGGCGGAACCGTCTGGTTACCGCGCCCAAAAAGAGCAGGGCGGCAACGAAGAAGAAGACGCCCGTGAGGACCCAGACATCAATATGGACAAAAGGGGATATGGACCCTCCGCCGCCCCTCTCGGTACCGGGAGCGGGCGTGGTGGCCGAGTTGGCCCAGTGAGTGTCCAAGCCGTCCACGCCGAAGCCGTAGACCTCGATCAACGCCCGGTTTACCTGGAGGCCTTGACCCAACTCCCCGAGGAAACGCCGGAAGTTGTCCTGTCCGTGGGTCTCGATCAGGTAGGCCACCACGCTGTGGGACTTGTCGTAGAAGGTGTGGATGGAACTGGGAGTGCCGGTAACGGTGTTCATGGCTCGGAGCGGACGGGACCGGGAGGCCAGCGAACTGGCGCTAACGACCCGGCTGTTGGGCTCCATGTAGGTGGCGAACCCCTCGTCGAGCCAGGAAGGCGGATCGGTGGCCTGTTCACCCAAGGCCTGACGGAGCAATAGGTGGGCCGACTCGTGAGCGATCATGCGGCGGTCCAACCCTAGTCCAACGAAGATGCCCTGTTCGGTGAAGGCAAATCCCTGAAAGGTGCCGTGGTCGTAGGTGGTCTGACTCTGTTTGGGGAAGGCGTCCCTGGCGTTCGATGCCCGGTTGTAAATGACGCCCTTGATGGGCCGGTCGGGGCTGTCTTGTAGGACTTGGCCGATGCGGTCCAGGTCGTCCTGTATTTCTTCGGCCAGCCGGCCAACCTGGGACCCGGAACGGCTGTGATAGAGGAGTTCCAGCGAACGGATTTGCATCCGCTTCCAGTCGAAGCGGTCGTCCAGGTATTCGACGACCGCCGGGTCGGTGGTCAACATGTTTCCGGCCGAATCGCGTACCTCGTAGTAGTACTCGACTTCGGTGCCGGGAGGGAGATATACAGAGGCGCTGGCCGGGACATCCTGGGTGGCGACAACGCGGGTGCCTGGCTCGAAGTCGGCGTAGGCGTAGCGCCAGACCCGCTGGCCGACGGAGCGAAATATGACCCGGACCTCGACGATTTCCTGCTCCGCCTCGACGGTGAGAATCAGCCCGACTTCGCCGGGGAAATTGATCCGTTCTTGGACCGCAACTACCTCGATCGGCCCGCCCGCAGCCATCAGGGGTAGCAACTGGGTTGCCGCCAAGACGAGCAGCGCGATTGCCAGCGCCGCGGAAACGGCGAGTATACGTAGAAGCGTCACAAATCCATTATACGTCCCTGGAATGTGAATCCTTCTCCCGGCGCTCCATGGTGATCAGGGATTCCTTGCGGTGCAGACCCCAACGGAATCCGGCCAGCCCACCGTCCTTGCGCACCGCGCGGTGGCAGGGGACGATCAGGGCCACCGGGTTGGAGGCGCAGGCCCGGCCGACAGCACGGCTGGAGTTGCCGCCAAGGCCCAATTCGAGGGCCATCTGCTGATAGGTGCGGGTCTCGCCGTAGGGGATCGACTGCAGCAGTTGCCAGACCCGGCGCTGGAAGGCGGTCGCCCGCACGTCGTAGGGCAGGTCGAGCCCGGCGCGCTGGCCATCAAGGTATTGCAACACCGCATCCACCCACTCGCCCAGCGCCTCGCCACCCTCTTGGAGCTCGGCCTTGGGGAATTCCGTTCGCAACTCGTCCAACAGTTCCGACGGGTCGTCGCCCAGCTTCACGGCGCAGACGCCCTGTTGGGTAGCCGACACCAGCAGATGGCCCAATGCTGATTCCGTGACGATGTAGTTTATGGTCATACCCGCTCCGCCCTTCTTGTATTTTCCGGGGGTCATTCCCAGATGGCCGTAGGCCTTCTCGTAGAGCCGGCTGGACGAGCCAAAACCGGCGTCGAACATGGCGGCGGACACGTCGTCGCCCTCGCGGACCCGCCCTTTGAAACGTTCCATGCGCTCGCCGTGGGCGTACTGGCGCGGGGTGAGTCCAGTCTCCTCCTTGAACACCCGTTGGAGGCGCGAGGCGCTGACCCCGGCGGCTTCGCTCAGCTCTCCCAGCGACGGCAGCCCTTCGCCCCCGGCTTCGATGTGGCGGTGAATATACTCGCAGGCCTGGCGCACCAACTCGGCCTGCTGGCTGCGGCGGGAGGGCTGGTCGGGCAGGCAACGGTGGCAGGAGCGATAGCCCGCCTGCCGGGCTTCTTCGGGGCCGCTGAAGAAGCGCACCTGCTCCGGACGAGGCCGACGGCTGGGGCAGGTGGGGCGGCAGTAGACACCGGTGGAGTGCACGGCGTAGACGAACCGTTCGTCGTAATCCCGATCGCGTTCTTGCACCGCCTGCCACAGACGGGCCTGATGGGTGTCTTGTTGCAGCGTTGTCATCGTGCCTCCTAGCCTCTAGAGTCGAGCGGCCGGACGTAGTGAGAGGAGTTGACCAAGGCCAGCAGGCGACCGTCGCCGGAGGTGATGCGGGTTGCGGCGGCGATCATGGTCCGCCCGGTGTGAGGGACGGTGCTCTCGGCGATGATGGTCCCCTCCCGGACGTTGGAGACGACCTGGCTGGAAATCGATACCGCCACCGGAAACCGGTCGGGCCACAACTGCTCTCCTGGGAAACGGTGCTCGTAGGATGCGGTGGCGGCCAGGGTGGCCGAGGTGTCGGCCAAAGAGACCATGGCCCCGGCGTGGACCGATCCCATGGGCGTGGCGACCGCCACGCCCACCGGAAGCTGCACCACCGCCCGTTCCGGGCCCACCTCCAGCACTTTCATGTCCAAGTGCACCATGAGCCCGCTGGTAAATTTCCGGTCCAGCCACTCGGCCAGTTCTTGAGGCGATAGCCCCGTCGGCCACTTCTCCAAAACCGTCCTCCCAATTGCCTGTTTGCCGACATCAAGATTAGTCCAACCGCGCGGGCAATTCTATCCGGTTCCAGCCTTCAAATTTCTGTGACGGTTGCCCCTTGCCGAGCCGCACATACGTTCTATACAATCCCACCCCCATAGACTGAAGATGGGTAAGGACTGATGTCTCAAAGCTCGAAAAACTCCATCGCCTGCGTGCTGGTCACCCACCTGCCAGTGAAAGCGGAGGTGCGGCGCTACCCCTATCTGCGCGGCAAGCCAGTGGTCATCACCGAGAGCTTCGGCTCCCGGGACCTGGTGTTGGACAGCTCCCCGGAGGCCCGGGGCGTTGGCAGTGGCATGCCCTTGCAGGAAGCGCTCTCCTGCTGCAAAGACGCGGTGTTGCTCCAAGCCGACACCCCCTACTATAACGACGCTTTCGATAAGCTGGCCCGCTCTATGGAGATACGCAGTCCGTTGGTGGAAAAGGCCGACATGGGCTGCGTTTACGTGGGGCTGGAGGGACTGGAGCTGATGTACGGCGGCGAAGCCCGGCTGATCGACGCCCTGCTCAAGGGCGCGCCGCACTTCAACCCGCGGGTAGGGGTGGCCAACGGCAAGTTCCCGGCCTACGTTGCCGCTGTCACCACCGAGGCTGGCCGGGCCACCAAAATCCCGGAAGACGCCGCCGGCTTCCTGAGCGGCTTCTCGGTGGACCTGCTGCCTCTGTCTTGGGAGAACAAAGCCCGGCTGCACCACTTCGGCATCCACACCTTGGGGGAACTGGCCGGGCTGCCAGTGGGGCCGGTGCAGGCCCAGTTCGGTATTGAAGGCCTGCGGGCTTGGGAGCTGGCCGGAGGGGTGGACCGCCGTCCGCTGGTCAGCCAGCACTCGGCGCCGGTGGTGGAGGAGTGGCTTTCCTTCCCCTCGCCCATCATCACCTGGCACTCGGTCTTCACCGCCTTGGAAACCCTGCTGGGCCGCGCGTTCTCCCGTCCCGAGGTGGGCGGCCGCTACGTCCGCACCGCCACCTTGGAGAGCCGGGTGTTCCGGCGCCCTCCTTGGAGCAAGCGGTTCACCTTCAAGGAGGCCTTGGGCAGCAAGGAAAAGGCGCTGTTTGCGCTCAAAAGCCGCATGGACAGCATCGAGCTGCCCGGCCCTTTGGAGGATATGAAGCTGACCTTGGCCGGTTTCACCGGGGAGTCGGGCATCCAGAGCAACCTGTTCTCCGACGTCCGCAAGCGGGAGCAGCTAAAGGAGATGATGCGGCAGTTGGAAATACACCTGGGCGGCAAGCCGCCGATCTACCAGATGAAGGAGGTTGAACCGTGGTCGCGAATCCCCGAAAGGCGAAGGGTGCTGGCGCCCTTCGATCCCTAGAGCGCCCGGCGGACCGAAGCGCTCCGGGGGTGGCGAACTACCGGGCCGTGGGACTGCCCGTTCCCTTGGAAGTGGCCGAGGACGAGTGGCAGCGGCCAGTGTCCATCGCGCTCAAGGGGCGCGCCCTACGGGTGGCTTCCATCGACGACCTCTGGCAGGTGGACGATGAGTGGTGGCGGGAGAACCCAATCTCCCGCCGCTACTACCAGCTGACCACCGAGGACGCCCGCCGCCTCACCATCTTCCACGACCAAGCCCAAGGCGGCTGGTACTGGCAGCGAGGATGACGCACCTCCGCCGCTCCAGCCGCCCCACTCCCGTCGTTCCCGCGCATCATCCGCCCTGCGTTTCCTCGCCATCGGGGGTATACGGGAATGACAGGGGAGTATAAAGAGCACCATGTACACCGAGCTTCATTGCCATAGCAACTATTCCTTTCAGGAGGGGGCCTCTTCGGTGGAGGACCTGCTAGTGCGCGCCCAAGAGTTGGGCTACCGGGCGCTGGCCCTCACCGACCACGACAACCTCTGCGGCGCGATGCACTTCGCTCAAGTGGCCAGCAGCCTGGGCATCCAGCCCATCACCGGGGCGGAACTGACCCTGAAAGAGCCTGCCCCTGTGGAAACCGCAAAGGGGTCCACCCCGGCGGAAGCCGGAGAGTCCCACCTCACCTTCCTTGCCGAAACTCATGAAGGCTACGCCAACCTGTCCAACCTGGTCTCCTACGCCTACCTCACCGGCGAGCGCCGCGACCCGGCCTTGGACCCAACGCTGCTTCCGGAGCACGCAACGGGGCTGGTGTTGCTCACCGGCTGCCGCCAGGGGCGCTTGTCCAGCCTGGTGAGCGAGGGGCGGCAGGCCGAGGCCGAAGACCAGCTGCGGCAGTACCTGGGCTGGTGGGGCACAGACAACGTGTTCGTCGAGTTGCAGCACAACCTGGTGCAGGGCGACACCCTCCGCGCCCGCAGGCTCATCGAACTGGCCGACAAGCTGGGGGTGGGCACGGTGGCCACCAACAACGTCCACTACCACACCCCGGAGCGCCATCGCCTGCAGGACACCTTGGTCGCCATCCAGCACAACCGCAGTCTGGAGGAAACCCACCGGGAAAGGCGGCCTAACGGCCAGTTCTACCTGAAATCGCCCGAGGAGATGGCGGCGCTGTTCGCCGAGCGTCCCAATGCCCTGCGCAACTCCCTGCGCATCGCCGAGCGCTGCGCTTTCGACCTGACGCGCGACTTGGGCTACCGCTTCCCCGACTACCCGGTGCCCGACGGCGAAACTCCCCAGAGCCACCTGGAAGCGCTGTGCCGTCAAGCCGCGGTGCGCCGTTACGGGGGTCTCAACGAGCGGGTACGAGAGCGGCTCAACGAAGAGTTCCGGCTCATCGAGAAGCACGGCCTGGCCGGGTTCTTCCTGATCTATTACGACATCATCCAGATGGCCCGGGAAATAATGATCGAGCTGGGGTTGAGCGACGCCGAGATTCCCTTGGAGGAGCGCCCGCCGGGAAGGGGGCGGGGCTCATCGGTGGCCATGCTGGTCGGCTACCTAATCGGCCTCTCCCACATCGATCCCCTGGAATACAACCTGTCCTTGGAGCGCTTCCTCTCCGACGACCTGGGTTCGGTACCCGACATCGACCTCGACTTCCCTCGCAACATCCGCGAGGAGCTGATCCTGCGGGTGCACCGGAAGTGGGGCTGGGACCGCGCCGCCCTCACCGGCATGATCAGCACTTACCAGATGAAGGGCGCCATCCGCGACCTGGGTAAAGCCCTGGGACTGCCCGCGCAGGACGTGGACAAGCTGGCCAAGCGGGTTGACGCCTACAGCGCCAAGGAACTGGGGCTGGAGATGCAACTGCTGCCCGAGTACCGCGGCAAGATGGACGCCCCGGTATGGCGCGACCTGGTGGGAATGGCGGCCGAATTGGACGGCTTCCCCAAATACCTGGCCCAGCACCCCGGCGGCATGATTATCAGTTCCTCGCCCTTAATCGACATGACCCCGGTGCAGCCCAGCGCCATCGATGGCCGCTACGTTTGCCACTGGGACAAGGACAGCATCGACCAAGCCGGATTCGTGAAGATCGACTTCCTGGCCTTGGGCGCTCTCTCGCAGATGCAGGACGCGCTGCTGCTCATCGAGGAGCGGGAGGGCAACTATATCGACTTGAGCCGTATCGACATCGAGGACCGGGCGGTGTACGAAAGCATGCACCAAGCCGACACCATTGGCATCTTCCAAGTGGAATCGGCGGCCCAGATGCAGACCATCCCCCGCATCAAGCCCTGGAACCTGACCGACATGGCCTACGAGGTGGGCTCGGTGCGTCCCGGCGTGGGGGTGAACGACGGGGTCACCCAGTTCATCCAGCGCCGCTCCCAGGCCTGCCCTTGGGACTACGACCACCCCTTGGAACGCCGGTCCTTGGAGCGCACCTTGGGGGTCATCTTGTTCCAAGACCAAGTGAACCAGGTGGCAATGGACGTGGCCGGTTTCAGTTCCCGTGAAGCGGACCAATTGCGCCGGGCCTTCGGGCGACGCAACAACGAGAGTCTCATCCGCCACTACTGGGAGAAGTTCCGCGAAGGGGCGATGTCGCTAGGCGTCCCGGAGGACAAGGCAGAACGGATATTCAAGAAGTTCAACGGCCATTACATGTTCCCTGAGTCCCACGCCTTTGCCTTCGGGGCCACCGCCTATCACATGGCCTGGCTCAAGTTCTACTATCCGCTGGAGTTCTACGTCGCCATCTTCAACCAGCAGCCGATGGGTTTCTACAACACCGAGACCCTGAAGGAGGACGCCCGGCGGCACGGGGTGCGGGTGCTGAACCCTGACATCAACGACAGCCTGGAGAAGTGCACCATCAAAGCCTGCCCCCGGACGGGGGACGAGTCGCTCCTGCTGGGGCTGCGTTACGTGCGGGGCGTGGGCGAGAGCGCCGCCGCCCGGATCGTGGAAACCCGCCAGAGGGGTGCGCCCTTCGCCAACCTGGCCGAGGCTATGGAACGCACTGGCCTGCAGCGGGAGGCGGTGGAGAACCTGATCAACGCCGGCGCTTTCGACTCCCTGACCCCCAACCGGCGCACCGCCATGTGGGAAGCAGGGCTGCGCTACCGGCCGGTCAATTCCCAGCCGCCGCTGCCCCTGCCGGTGGAGCAGGACATGCTTGGGACGGCCATCGAGCCGCAGGACATACTGGCGACTGCCAGCGAGCCGCAAGCCACGCTGCCTCCCGGCAGTCATCCCCGCCCATCTTCCCGTCATTCCCGCGAATGCGGGAATCCACCCCCAGACCCGCAACCCGCGCTGCCAAAACAGAGCGCTTGGGAGCTGATGGGCGAGGAGTACCGCACACTGGGGCTCTACCCCCAAGGGCACCTGATGGCCCAGGCGCGCCCCCACCTGAGCGAAAAGATTCTCTCCAGCCAGGAAGCCCAGTCGGCGCCCGACGGCGAGATGGTGACGGTGGCGGGGCTGGTCATCCGCCGCCAGCGCCCGCTGGCCAAGGCGGTGTTCGTCACCCTGGAGGACGAGTTCGGCCACATACCCCTGATCGTGTGGCCCGCAGTGTTCGCCAAGTACCGCCCGGTCATCCGCGAGCCGCTGCTGGTGGTCACCGGCGAAGTCTCCCGCCGGGAGGGCACCATGAACATCGTGGCCAAGCACGTGGAGCGCATGGAAGCCTTGGATTACCTGCCAAAGGCCAAAAGTTGGCAGTAGAGGCACCAGATTCCCTCCTACCCGCCTGCGCGGCAATGACGGGCGGGTAGGAGGGAGGCCCGATGGCGGGGAAAGGCAGGGCGCATGACGCGCGGGAATGACGGGTAAGTGGGGGTGCTAGAATAGGCCATCACGCCCGGCATCTATCGGCGTAGCAAGGAGAAACCTGCATGGACGGCCAATTGGTAATTTCGTCGGACTCCCACGTTTTCGAGCCGCCGGACCTGTGGGCCAAGCGTATCGACGCCCAATTCCGCGAGCGCGCCCCGCGCATGATGCGAGTCGGCGACGTTGACCAACTGGTGATCGAGAAGGACCAGATAATCGCGGGCATCGGTCTCATCTCCAACGCCGGGGCCCGCTTCGAGAACCCGGAGCAGATTTCGGCCCAAGGCAGTTTCGACGACGTCCACGTGGGCGGCTACGACCCCGGCCAGCACATCAAGGACATGAAGATCGACGGCGTCTCCGGAGAGGTGCTCTACCCCTCCCAGGGCCTGTTCTACTACAAAGTAGCCGACACGCCCCTGATGTCGGCCATCTTCCGGGCCTACAACGATTGGCTGACCGATTTCTGCAACACCAACCCCGACCGCCTCAAGGGCATCGCCATGATCAACCTGGACGACGTGGCCGAAGGGGTGGCCGAACTGGAGCGCACCGCCGAAATGGGCATGGTCGGCGCCATGATCACCGAGTACCCGCAGGAGGCCCGGCGCTACGACAGCCCCGAGTACGAGCCCTTCTGGGCGGCAGCCCAAGACCTGAACATGCCCCTCAGCCTGCACACCGCCACCCGACGCGAGGGACGCAACCGCTCCCTCGGCAACAACACGGTGCGCGACGCCAGCGGCCGGGCCACCAAGGTCTTCTATCCGGCTACGTCGATGTGCGACATGATTTTTTCCGGCGTTTTTGAGCGCTACCCCGGACTAAAGCTAGCCATCGTGGAGTTCGAGCTGTCCTGGGTGCCCTACCTACTGGACTCCATGGACTACACCTACGTCGAGCGCCACGAAGAGGCGTCGTACCGGTTCAAGGGCGACGTCCGTCCCAGCGACTTCTTCCACAACAACGTCTACCTGAGCTTCCAGGAAGACTCGGTGGGCATCCGCCTTCGCGACGTGATAGGCGTGGACAACCTGATGTGGGGGTCTGACTATCCCCACTCCGAGTCCACCTTCCCTCGCTCTCGGGAAATACTGGACGAAATCCTGACAGGCGTCCCGGCGGAAGACCAAGCGAAGATCGTCGGCACGACTGCCGCCAGCCTGTACCGGTTCGATCTGGAGCGCGTGGCCCAAGCCATTGACTAAGGGACCAGCGGCGCCTAGCGATTCACCAGCGGGACGATTCATCCGAGAAGGAGCCGAAAGATGGTAGACATGGTGATCAAGGGAGGAGAGGTCGTGACGCCGTCTGGCGTCGGCATACGGGACATTGGGATACAGAATGGGGAAATCGTCGCGATAACCCTTCCGGGAGTGATCTCCGAGGAAGGGGTGGCCCGGGTCATCGACGCCAGCGGCAAGATTGTGGTACCCGGCGGGGTCGAGGCCCATGCCCATGCCGCGGCCAACGTCCAGCCTGGAGCGCCGGAGACAGTCGCTGGCACTCCGAACGCTGGCCCTGCGGTGCACTCCTTGGGCGCGATATGGGGCGGCACGACCACGGTGGTGGATTTCGCGCCTGTACCCAACGAGGGCGATCTGGCCGCCGGGATCCACGACTTCATTAGCGTCTGGCAGGGCAACGCCTACACCGACTACACCACCCACTGCATCTACCGCAACGGAAACACGCCAGACTCGATCGCCCGCTACCATGAGCTGGTTGAAGCGGGGTTCCCCAGCGTCAAGATTTTCACCACCAACATCCGTCCTCCGGGCTCCGCAGGGGCTAGCCTGACCCCCGTCGGCAAGCTCGACACCGGCCCCCTGATTGACTTGATGCAGCAGATTCACCGCCACGGCGGGGTATTGGCGGTCCACGGCGAGGACGACGAGCTGGTGATGTACAACTACCTGCTCGCCCAGCAGAGGGGCTTTGGGACTGGCACAACGTGCATCTGATCCACTCCAAGATCGTCGAGGACCTGGCCTTCCGGCACGTCGTGCGGGCGGCCCAGCAAACCGGCGTTGGCATGTACTTCGTCCACGTTACCGCCCAAGACGGGCTGGACGTGATCTCCGAAGCGCGGTCGCTGGGGATGCCTGTATATGGGGAGGTGCTAACGCTGGCGCTGTCCTTCGAGGCGGAGCAGTACAAGGAGAGCGACGGCATGAAGTACCACACCTATCCGTCGCTGAAGTTCGACGCCGACCGCCAAGGCCTTTGGGACGGCATCCTTCAGGGCGACCTGTCCTTCACCGCCACCGACAGCAGCTTTACTACCTACCTGGACAAGATTGCCGGGAGGAACGTACAGGACATCCGCGGCGGCAACGTGGGGATCGAAATTCGCATGGGCGTGAATTACAGTGAGGGAGTGATCAAGCGCGGCATGTCCTTGGAGCGCTACGTGGACGTGACTTCGGCCAATGCGGCCAAACTGCTGGGCCTCTACCCGAAGAAGGGCGCCCTCGCGGTGGGCAGCGACGCCGACATCACCATCATCGACCCGTCGGTGAAAAAGGCGCTGGCTATGACCGACCTGCATGTGCGCGACTACAGCCCCTGGGAGGGATGGGACATCGAAGGCTGGCCCATCACGGTCATCCTGCGGGGTAAGGTGATGGTGGAGGGCGGGCAGCTCTTGGGCGGACCGAACGACGGCCGCTTGATCACCCGCAAGATCGACCAGTCGGTGCTGCAGAGGCCCGCGTTCTAGCGCTTGCCGACGTTCTAACTTCCTTAACGGGCACCGGGTAAGTTGGTATCAGCACCGGTGCATCGGTCCTGTTTAGGACCAGACCATTAAGGGAGGAAACCGATGAAACGAAGATGGATTATTATCCCGCTGGCTGTGGGGCTGATGGCCGCGTTGATCGCCGGAGGCACGGCGCTGGCCTTCGGCGGCGGCAAGCACGGCGGCGGCGCGGGCTTCGGAGACTCTCGCTTTACCGAGCGGGTCGCCGAGATCCTGGAGCTGGACCCGGACGCCGTTTCCGACGCCTTCGAACAGGCGGGCCAAGAACTCTGGGCTGAAAGGGTCGACCAGGTCCTAGAAAACATGGTCGAGCGGGGCGCGATCACCGAAGAGCAGGCCGCTGAGTACCGCGGGCAGCTCGAGTCCGGGGACCCATTCATGTTCCACGGACGCGGCCATGGCCACGGCTGGGGGCACGGCTCGAGCGTGACTCGATGCCAAAACACCACTGACACCCGCCCAGCCCAGCGAGCCAAGTTCCTAGAGGCTCACAATCCCTTAAAGTTTGTATACCAAAATGGGGCCATCTCACTGGCTGAGGTGGCCCCATGAAACTTAAGATACTGGCATTGGGTTTGGTCACGGTGTTGCTGGGGACCGGCATAACCAGCGCCGTGGTGCTTGCTCAAGACGGTGACGAAGACAGTGAATCCCAAAGCGTATCCGATTTCTCGGAGCGGGTGGCCGAAATCTTGGGGTTGGACGCCCAGACCGTCGACGATGCCATCACCCGGGCCCGCCAAGAACTCACCCAAGAAGAGGTCGACCAGAAGATCGACTGGATGATCGAAAACGGTTGGATCACCGAGGAAAAAGCCGAAGAGATGCGGGCGAAGCTGACGGAGGCGAAGGCATGGCCGGGCCACGGATTTCCCTTCTCCGGCGGCATGTGGGGCAAGGGTCGGCACCGGTTCTTCGGCGGCGGCCATGGCCACCGTCACCGCGGCAGGATGCCCAATGGGGAAAGCCGGTGGTCCCACAGTAAGGAGTCCAAGATTCCCCCGGGCGAATAGCCGGGACCTGACAGGAAGGTCTATCGTGGCCACTGGAGCTACTACCAAGACCGTTCTAATAGTCGATGATGACCGAAACGTGGTGAAGTTGTGCCGCCTTTACCTCGAACGAGACGGGTTCCAGGTCATCTCGGCCTACGATGGCATGCGGGGTCTAGAGCTCTCCAGAGAATCCTCCCCCGACCTCATCGTTCTGGACTTGATGCTTCCCTTGATGGATGGCCGGGACGTCTGCCGGGCGATTCGCGAGGAATCGGCGGTGCCGATCATCATGCTGACAGCTATGGTCGAGGAGGACGATACGCTGGTGGGGCTCGGCCTCGGAGCCGACGACTACGTGACCAAGCCCTTCAGTCCCCGCGAGCTTGCGGCCAGAGTACAGGCCGTACTTCGTAGGACCGACCGGGACCCGAATGTGGGCCCTCCGGTCATTTGCTCAGGGGGCATTCGCGTTGATATGGCTCGCCGCGCGGCCTCGATCGGAGGCGTGGAAGTCAAGCTCACCCCCACCGAGTTTCGACTCTTGGCGCTCTTCGCCAGCGAACCCGACCGGGTGTTCTCCCGGGACCAGATCATTGACCGAGTCCTGGGGTACGATTTCGAAGGCTTCGACCGTACAGTCGACGCCCACGTTTCGGGACTGCGGCGCAAAATGGGCACGGTGCCCGGTGGGGCCAAACGCATTCAAACGGTCTACGGGAGCGGGTACAAGCTGACCGATGCCTAGGTGGTTCAACAGTCTACAGTTCCGCATGATCATTGGGTTCACTATGGTGCTGGCGCTGGCGCTGGCCGGAGTGAGCGCCTACGTGGGCATCACGGCTGGGATGGAAGGCAAGCGCGTTGACAGCAAGCAGGAATCGGTCGACGCGAACCGTGCCCAAAATATGGTGTCCAAATACTACTCTGACCGCCGCGACTGGTCGGAATTGCAACCGCTATTGGAGCGCACGTGGCCGATGTGGGGCCGCCGAATCATCGTGTTCAACCAGGACGGCCAAGTCGTCGCCGATTCCCACAGGCACGTAATCGGCTTCAGCCAACGCTTGATCAGGACCAGCGATTTCCTGCCCTCGCCCACCAACATGCCACTGGTAGTCGACAACCGGCGGGTGGGCGAGCTATCAATGGACCCGATGGACTCGGATACCGAAGCTCCGGGGCTGGCTGCTCCTGCCGCCAGCAGCGTGGTTTCGGCGGTGGACCGGTCCCTCCTCTGGACCGGGATAGCGGCGGCGATTTTGGGTACCCTGATGATCGCGCTCTTCTCGAGGTGGGTGCTGTCCCCGGTGCAAAGCCTGGGCGCCGCGGCCCTCAGGCTTGGCCGGGGGGATCTCACGCAACGGGCCTCGGCCTCGGGCCCGGCGGAGATCAAGCAGTTGGCCGAGAGCTTTAACTCCATGGCGGCCAACCTGGAAGAGGCCGAGCGGCATCGCCGGGCCCTGGTCGCAGACGTGGCCCACGAATTGAGGACGCCGGTATCCAACATCCAAGGCTACCTGGAAGCAATAAAGGACGGTCTGCTCGAGCCGGGCGACGAAACCATCGACGTCATCTATGGTCAGGTCACCCACCTGCGTCGGCTGGTGGAGGACCTGCGTTTGCTGGCCCAAGTAGAGTCTGGAGACCTTCACCTGGACCGCCTGCCGGCCTCATTGTCCGATCTGCTCCAGCGCAGCCTGGATGGACTGCGGGCCCGTGCCGAAGCCAACGGCGTCCAGCTCGGCCTATCCGTTGACCCGACGACACCCTTGATCGAAATGGACCCGACCCGGATATCCCAGGTCGTCGACAACCTCTTGGACAACGCCCTAACCCACACGCCCGAGGGGGGCAGCGTCACCGTCGTCGCCGGGCTGTCGGGTGAGGGTTGGGCCGAAGTATCGATCACCGACACTGGACGGGGCATCCCAGAGGAGGACCTGCCCCGGCTGTTCGACCGTTTCTATCGGGCCGATCCGTCCCGCTCGCGGACGACCGGCGGCGCGGGCCTGGGACTGACCATCGCCAAGCAACTGGTCGAAGCACACGGCGGAACGATCGATGCCAATAGCCAGTTGGGAGAGGGCAGCACATTCTACTTCCGTGTGCCGCTCCAAGCTCCGGAAGAGCCGGAGCATGACCCCCAGCCGTGATGTTGCGCCTCTACGGCTCGCTGCGGACTCTGGGGTTTTGGCAAGTCTCGTTCTTGGTAGTGGTCCTGTTCGGCGCAGCCGCTGGCGTGTACTACGGCTACGAGTGGTCCCGCGAATCGGTTGAGCCGCTGGTGGCCGAAGACCAGCAGATAGTCCCCATCACCTACGGCGACCTGGTGCGCCAAGTGACCACCAGCGGCAGCCTTGAATTCCCCGAGCGGGAAACCTTGAGCTTCGACATCGGCGGCACGATCGGGTCATTCGCAGTCGAAGAGGGCCAGCGCGTAACCGCAGGCCAAGAGATCGCCAGCCTAGACGATGCGACCGTGATCGCTCTACAGGAAAACATCGCTCAAGCCCGGGTCGATCTGGACGATGCCCGTGACGCGTCGGACGAGTTGCTGGAGGAGCCAACGAAGCTCGACTACGCTCAGGCCAAGGCAGACATAGCCGCCGCGCAACTGGCCCTGGAAGACGCGATAGGCGCTCTGGAAGATGCCATCGACACCTTGGTCACCCAGAAGGAAATCAGGGACCAAGAGACTATCATTGCCCAAGCAAAGCTCGATATTCAGAACGCCGAAGCCGCCTTGGCCGACTTGGTCCCGGAGTCCGATGGCCGGGCCGACGCCGTCTTGGCCGAGGCCGACGCTGAGTTGGAGTTGGACGAGGCGGAGTCGGTGTTGGAGCGGTTCGATCTAGCCCATCAGACGGATCTAGCCGAAGCCGAGAAGGATCTTAACGAGGCGGAGTCGTCCTTGGTGGATGCCGAAGCCGAGCTTGAGACCTACGAGACCAACAATGAGTTGTTTTTGGGCCCGGCACTCCGCGAGCTCGAAGAGGCCACGGAGAACCTGGAAGAGACCTTGCGGCGCCTGGGCAACTTGAGATCCTACCGGGACGAGGGCCAAAGGGGACTAGACCTTCACATTTTGCGCCTGGAATCGCACCTGGAGATCCGCCAAGAACGGTACGACGATGCCCGAGAGCCCCTGCTGGAGTTGGAACGGCTACAGGCGGTCGTCGGCCTCGCCCAGACCGGGTTCGCCCAGGCCGACGCCGACCTTACCCGGCTTCGCTCCGGCCCCGACGCAATGAAAAGGTCGCAGCTTCAAGCCGCGATCGACGTGGCCGTGAACAATCTGGTGGACGCCGAGGCAGATCTCGCGGAACTGGCGGAAGAGGCCGACCAAGGCCCGATCGCCGACAAACTATTGGCCATCGGCCAGGCCAGAATCGAAATGGAACGGCCCGTGGACGAAGGCAACCCTCAAGCCGCCGCCACGAAACGGGCTACTCTCCAGGCCCTGGAACTTGGGCTCGCGGGCTTGCGGGCAGGCGCCGACCCGGTCAGTGTCGCGCTGCTGGAAGCAGAGTTGGTCCAAGCCTGGGCGGCCTTGGGGCAAGCGGAGCAAGACTTCGTAGACATGTTCGTCGAGCCTGACGCCCTGACCGTCGCCCTAAGGGAGCGTGAAATCGAGGTCGCCAAGGTGGAGCTGGACGAAGCCATCCAGGCTCTGGCAGACTTGGACGCCGAGCCCGACAGCCTGGAGATAGCCCTTCATCAGGCCAAGATAGTCTCGGCCGGGACCGGTTTGGCGCAGGCCTTGGCCGAGCTAGACCAAGTCGTCCTACTGGCCCCGTCCGACGGCGAGATAGTAGAGTTGTTCGTCGAGGCCGGTGATAGCATCGAACCCGGGGCCCAGGTGGTCGAACTCCTCGACACCTCAGTGGTCGAGATGGCAGGCATCGTAGACGAAATCGACATCCTATCGGTAAGTGTTGACATGGCCGCATTGGTGATGCTGGACGCGTTGCCCGGTCGCACCCTCGCCGGGATTGTGACCCACATCGACGATGGCGCCACCAACCAGCAAGGCGTCGTCACCTACGAGGTCCGGATTGACGTCGAGACTCCCCAAGACGTGCAACTGATCGGCGGCCTCAGCGCCGTGGCCATCCTGGTGTTGGAGCGCGAGGAGAACGTGCTGCTGGTGCCACAGCAGGCGATCGCCGGCAGTTTCCAAGCGCCCGTGGTGCGGGTGCTAACCGAATCGGGCATCGAAGATAGAGCGGTTAGCCTCGGCAGCAGCGACGACTTCTGGACGGTGGTTGAAAGCGGCTTGAACGAAGGTGACCGGGTCGTGATGCAGGCCGCCCAAAGCGCTTCCGACATCTTCGGTTCCTTCCGGTCTTTCAATGTGGTCCGGCCAGCAGGCGGGCCGACAAGACGTTAGAGCTATGCCGTCACTTATCCAACTCGAAGACGTTTGGAAAGTTTACGCCCTGGGGACCCAACAGGTCGCCGCCGTGGCCGGGGTGACTCTGAGTATCGAGCAGGGGGAACTGCTGGCAGTAGTCGGCCCTTCAGGGTCGGGCAAGTCAACACTGATGAACATTCTTGGCTGCCTGGACGTGCCGTCGTCCGGGCGCTACCTGCTGGAAGGAAATGACGTAGGCGAGTTGAGCGACGACCGGCTCGCTGAAGTGCGAGGCCGCCGGATTGGGTTCGTGTTTCAGACTTACAACCTGCTTCCCCGCCTGACCGCGGTGGCAAACGTGCAACTGCCCCTGCTGTACCTGGGCGGGCGGCAAAAACGGCAGCGGGCCTTGGCTGCCTTGGAGAAGGTGGGTCTGGGCCACCGCACCGGCCACCGGCCCGTGGAGTTGTCCGGTGGCGAGCAGCAGCGGGTGGGAATAGCCCGCGCCTTGGTCAAGGACCCTTCACTAATCCTGGCCGACGAGCCGACCGGGAATTTGGACACTCAATCGGGGAATGACATTCAATCGGTGCTGCTCGACCTTAATCGCGGCGAGAGCATAACGGTAGTGATCGTGACCCACGACCCGGACGTGGCCGCTTCCACGAACCGGGTGGTGTCGATGCGCGACGGAGCGGTGGTGGCGGACCAGACCGCCCGGCAATACCGGGCCTCGCTGGGTGTCCGCGCCCCCTCGGCCATCGCCAACAGATGAACCCGGCCACGGCGCTCCTCACGGCCTTCTCGTCCCTGAACGCCAACAAACTGCGGGCGACGCTCACCGTGCTGGGCATGGTAATCGGCGTTGCGGCGGTGATCTCCTTGCTCTCCATTGGCAGGGGCGCCCAAGCGTCGATCACCGATCGGATCGAGACCCTGGGCACTAACCTGCTGTTCGTCAGGGCTGGCGGGATTTCCCAAGGAGGAATTTTCGGCGGCTTCGGCAGCGCTGGCACCCTTACGCTGGAGGACGCCTACGCGCTGAGCGACCCGCTGTTCGCGCCCTCGGTGGCCGGAGTAGCGCCGGAATTGACCTTGGGCGGAGAGGTCGTCGCCGGCCGCCGGAACACGGTGACCCAGGTGTACGGTGTGACCCCGGAATATGCCCCGATCAGGGAATTCACCGTGGCCTCCGGCCAATTCATCACTCGAGCCCACCTCGAAACCAACGCCCAGGTCGCCGTGCTCGGCTCCAGCGTAGCCGAGCAGCTATTTGGACTTCGCGACCCGGTGGGCCAACCGGTGCGGCTCAACGGGCGGCAGTTCGTCGTCGTCGGAGTGCTGGAAAGCAAGGGCGGGGGGTTCTTCGGTTCCTTTGACGACCAACTGATGGTGCCCATCACCACCGCCCACCACCGGCTGTCATTTGACCGCACTACGCAAGGGGGCGTGGTAGTCCAGACGATAAACGTACAGGCCAAGGACGTCGACCTCGTCGACCAAGCGCGCGCCGAGGTCTCCACGGTACTGCGCCTGCGTCATCGCATCACCGACGAGGACGACTTCACGGTGTCCAGTCAACAGGACACCATCGAAACCCTAGAAGAGACCACCAACACATTTGTGGTGTTCCTTGGGGCCATCGCTGGCATTTCCCTGCTGGTCGGCGGCATCGGCATCATGAACATCATGCTGGTAACGGTGACCGAGCGGACCCGTGAGATCGGGATACGCAAAGCGATGGGCGCCAAGCGGCGGGACATCATGCTGCAGTTCTTGGTCGAAGCGGCGGTCCTGAGCCTAGGCGGGGGCGGACTGGGTCTGGTGCTGGGCGTGCTGCTGTCCTGGGGAATCGACGGCCGCAGCCTGGGCGGCCAACCGTTCCAGACCGCCTTTAGCTACGATTTCGCCGTGCTGGCCTTGGTGGTTGGCGTGGTGATTGGTCTGTTTTTCGGGATCTATCCCGCGTTGCGGGCCGCACGCCTTCATCCGATCGACGCGCTGCGCTACGAATAGGGACTCCAAACAACGAGGGCCAATATGAGTACAAAGGGCTTCTTCCTGCTGGTTATCATGGTGGCGATTTGGGGCGGGGCCATAGGCGGCGCCTTCGCGGGAGGAGTGGCCTTCGGCCGTGGCCAGCAGCAGGCGGCGCCGGACACTGGCTTGCTGGGCGGTCTGTCCCAGGGCCAGATACAGCAGATCCAGTCGTTGGCCGGAGGAGCGCCGCCGAGCGGGCAGGGATTTGGGCGCCCGGCCGACCGGCTAGCCCTGCAGCAGCCAACACCGGAAGAGCCCGAGAGCGCGACGAACCAGCCTGCAGAAGCAGAGCAGCAAGCGGCCCCGGCCGGACAGGGCGGAGGTCTCAGGCTGCCCGGCGGTGGATCGCCGGTCCTGAACGGGACGATTCTGGCGGTGTCCGACGGGTCGATAACGATCGACACTGGTGGCGGCGAGGCCATCGTAACCGTGGGAGACGCAACGAGATTCATGCGCTTCCAAGAATCGGACCTGGTTAGCCTGGAAGAAGGTGAGGCGGTGATGGTTATCACTGGCCCCGGCAGCGCCGACGGCAACCAGGCGGCCACTCTGGTTATCGTCAACCTTCCCCAAGGTGAACTGCTTCCCTTCGGACGAGGGGCCTTTGGCGGTGGTCCGCCAGCGCCAGGCGCCGGAAGGGAGTAGCAACCCGGTATTGCTTTACCTGCGGAGGGCGAATATTATTTCAATGAATATTGAATTAATATTTGGTTTCGGTGATGCAGCCAATACAACTCACTGTACTGGAACCACCCCGGCCCTGGGATGCAGTCCCGCTGCAGTTCCAAGACGACGACCAAGCCGCCCGCTACCTCGCCGTCTTGGGACAATCCCACCGGTTGCGCATCTTCCGGCTCTTGATGGAGAGCGAACTTTGCGTTTGCGAACTGGAGGAGCATCTGGGACTCTCACCCAGCTTGCTCGCCCACCATCTCCGCAAGCTGCGCCAGTCGGGTCTAATTCAGGTGAGGCGGGGGGTACGCGACGCGCGGTGGCTTTATTATTCCATCGACCCCGGTGCTTACGCGACTCTGCAGGCCCTGCTCGGATTCATCTCCCAGGGTTGCGAGCTACCCGAAAAAGCCCGATGTGGCAGCAGCTGCAGTTGTGGCTAGGACCTCTCGCTCCACCGAACCAAACGTTTCCCGGGTCCCCATGGCTTGGGCCGCATCGGTAGCCCCGTCTCCACCGATAACCGCCCGCAGCAAAAGTGAACCTGCCTGGCGGCTCATGGCCTATCGTTGCCTGGCCGAATTGGTCGGCACCTGGTTGATGGTATCCATCGGCATCGGCGTGGTGGCGGCGGCCGTACTAACCGGCGCTCAAGTGGGCCTCTGGCAGGTGGCCGTGGTCTGGGGCGCCGGGGTCACGCTGGCGATCTACGTGACCGGCGCGGTCTCCGGAGCCCATTTGAACCCTGCGGTAAGCTTGGCCTTCGCCATATTCCGCGCCGACGAGTTTCCAGTGCGCCGTTTGGGGGCGTATTGCGTCTCTCAGGTCGCCGGGGCGGCGCTGGCCGGACTGACGGTGTGGACGTTCTATAGAACCATGATCGCGCGGTTCGAGCTGGCCGAAGGGATTCAACGCGGCGCGCCGGGCAGCGAGCGTTCGGCAATGATATTCGGGGAGTACTTCCCCAATCCCGGCATGTTCGGCGCCGACGAGGCAGCCCACGCGCTGATCAGTCCGGCAGGGGCTGCGGCGGTTGAAGGGTTCGGCACTTTCATCTTGGTGCTGGTCATTTTCGCGTTGGTCGACAGTCGCAACTGCAGCCTCGCCGTGAAGTCCCTGAGCCCGGTGTTCATTGGTGCGACCGTAGCGGTAATCATCAGCGTACTGGCGCCGCTCACCATGGGCGGATGGAATCCGGCCCGGGACTTCGGACCCCGCATCGTGGCGTTTTTCGCTGGCTGGGGGTCCATCGCGGTCCCGGGACCGTCCAACGGATTTTGGGCCTACATAGTTGGCCCCCTGGTGGGCGGGCCGTTGGGAGCAGCGGTCTACGAATTCCTGCTGCGGCCCGCGTTGGGACGCGAATCACCAGAGGCCGAGGGACCGTCCTCCGAGGCGGCGGACTAGGCCCGGAGCAACGGAGGAGCGGCATGGCAACGGTAACTGAGATAGCCGCCGGGGTATACCGGATCAACGTGGTGATACCGGGCCGTCCCGTAACCTACAGCCTGTTCCTCATCGACGACGACGAACCCACCTTGGTCGAGACCGGTTTCGGGCGGTTGTTCGACGAGACCAAGGAAGCAGTTGGGAAAGTGATCGATCCGGCCCGAATCCGCCACATCGTCACTCCCCATTTCGAGGGAGACGAATGCGGCGGTCTGCCCCAGTTTCTAGCCATCGCTCCCCATTCGAGCCCGTTATGCTCGCCGATTGGCGCGGGATCAATCCGGGATTTCACTGGAGTGGAACCGCAAATCGTCGCCGACGACGAGGAGTTGACGATTGGGGCTAGGCGGCTGCGATTCTTAATCACGCCTTACGTCCATGCCTGGGACAGTCTCCTGGTTTTCGAAGAGACACAGAAGGTCCTGTTCAGCTCCGACCTCTTCATCCAGCCGGGTGACGGCCCGGCGGTAACCGACCGTGACCTTTCGGATTCCATGGTCGAGTTTTACAAGCGCAGCGGCGTGATGCCCTCGATGAGGCACATTCACCAAGCGCTGAACAAAATTGGCGGTCTCCCCATAGAGACCATCGCCTGCCACCACGGCTCGGTATTATCGGGCGACCTTTCGCCCTATTTCCGGGCCCTCTGGGACCACGACATTACTGGACTTCCTGATCAAATCCCCCGCTGGCCCGGCCTGATGGGCGAGTAGCGCTGGATTGTCTAGCTGATGCCTTCTTGAGCCAACGAGACGTCCACCGCTGCTAGTCCTTCGATGGCCAGTCCATATCCCAGCATGTCCTGCATTTGGCGCTTCAGCTGCAGCGTGAGGGCGACCCGGCTGTAACGCAGGGTGAGCGGCGGTCGCTCGGCCAGTTCCCGGGCCACCTGCCAGGCTCGGGGCAACAGCTGGTCCCTGGGCAGCACCTCGGCGACAACGCCCAGGTCCAGCGCCTCTTGGGCCGACAGTGTGCGGCCCGTGAGCAGGAAATGGCGGCCCCGGTTTTGCCCTAGAATCAGCGGCCAAACGACGTGAACGCCGTCGCCGGGCACCACTCCACGGGGAAAGTGGGGCGCGTCTTGGAAGGTGGCGGTCTCCGAAGCCAGCACGATGTCGGACATCACGGGGATTTCGGCGTGGATTGTCGCCGGGCCGTTCACGGCCCCAATCACCGGGACCTCGATCTCCAAGAGGTTGATCAACAGCCGCTTGCCCTCCCAATAGGTCTTGTCCCAGTCCTTGGGCATCCGGCGCGCGGGCCGGTTCGGTTCGAAATTGGCGCAGTAGTCATCGCCGGCGCCGGTCAGGATCACCACTCTGTTTTCAGGGTCGGCGGCAATATCCGCGAAGGCATAGCCAAGCTCGCGGTGGGAGGCCTCGCCCCAGAGCAAACTCCCGTCTCCGGAATGAAATGTCACCTGCAGAATTCCGTCCTCCCGTTGCACGCTCACGGTCTCGTATTTGTTAGCGTAGTCCGCTAGCACCGTCATCGGATGTCCCTCCTGTATCGTTTCGTTCGGGTGAAAGCCGACCCTAACTTAACATACCCGGGTTCCGGCAGGGGGCGCTCCAGTCTTGTTGCGCCGCGACGCCGCGAACCGATAGAATGGCTGGAAACCTACCGCATCTAGCGGCGAGATAACGTTATGGGTTCGGGCCTGCTCAGCCGGGTCCGGCCCACACACTCAATAAGAGGGAGCAACGCCCTGTATGGACGCTAACAGCATCAGAAACCTGGCCCTGCTTTCGCACTCCGGAGCCGGAAAGACTTCCCTCTGCGAAGCGGTGCTATTCGGAATCAAGGCGGTGACCCGGCAAGGAAAGATCGAGGACGGCAACACCGTCTCCGACTACGAGCCCGAGGAGGTCAAGCGGGGAAGCAGCATCCAGACCACGTTGATCGCCGTCAATATCGATGGGGGCAAGGTGAACTTGCTGGACACTCCGGGCTACGACGACTTCCTGGGCGAGGTCACCAGCGCGCTCCGTGTAGTGGAAGGCGCGGCGATTTTGGTGGCAGCCCCTTCGGGAGTCGATGTGGGCACCGAACGTTCATGGGACCTCACCGATGCCGCTGGCTTGCCCCGGATCATGGTCATCAACAAGATGGACCGAGAGAACGCCGATTTTGCTCGCAATGTCGCGGACATTCAAGCCACGTTTGGACGTCAGTGCGTGCCATTCCAGGTCCCCATCGGGGCCGCTGATAGCTTCGAGGGCGTGGTGGACGTCACCGACCCCAACGCCGATGTTCCTGCCGACCTGGCCGACGAGGTCGAGGCGGCCCGCGAACGGCTCATCGAGGCGGCGGCCGAAAGCGACGACGAGCTGGCCGACCGCTACCTGAGCGGCGAGGAGCTCACGGCGGAGGAAATCGGCAACGGTCTGCGCGCTGCGGTGCTGCGAGGCGAGTTGGTGCCGATACTGGCCACTTCAGCTAGCGAGAGTATCGGCGTCATGGAGTTCCTACAGATGGTCAACTCCTACCTTCCGTCTCCGATGGATGGCGTGAAACCGAAGCTGACCAAGGCTGGCTCCGACGAGGCTGTCGAATACTCGGCCGACCCCAGCGCTCCCCTCGCCGCGTTGGTCTTCAAGACCATGGCCGACCCCTTCGTCGGCAAGCTCTCGGTCTTCCGGGTCTACCAGGGCACGATTCGGAGCAACTCCGAAGTGTGGGACGGTAATCAGGGTCAGGCAGAGCGTGTGGGCCAGTTGTACCTGCCCAGGGGCAAGAACCAAGAAAACCTAACCGAGATTACCGCTGGCGACATTGGGGCCGTCGGAAAGCTTTCCTCGACCGTGACCGGCGATACCCTTTGCACCCGCGACAACCACGTGACTTTCGATCCCATCCGAATGCCAGTCGGTTACTACCGGGTGGCGGTAACCCCCGCGTCCAAAGCCGACCTCGACAAGATGTCGATGGCCTTGGCCCGCATCATCGAGGAAGACCCCAGCCTGCAGATGTCCCGAAACGCCAGCACCAGCGAGACTCTGATCACCGGCTTGGGGGACGCCCAGATCGACGTGGCCTTAGACAAGATACGGCGGAAGTTTGGTGCAGACCTGAAAGTGAGGCTGCCCCGGGTGCCCTACCGCGAGACCATCACCCGCACGACTTCCTCCGAATACCGGCACAAGAAGCAGTCGGGCGGCCACGGCCAGTACGGCCACGTTATCCTGCGGCTGGAGCCGAGGGACCGGGACCAAGGATTCGAATTCGGTTCGGAAGTCGTGGGCGGACGGGTGCCGAGGGAGTACATCCCATCAGTGGAAAAGGGAGTGGTAAAGGCCCTGGAAGAGGGCGCCCTTGCGGGGTTCCCCTTGGTGGACCTGAAGGCGGTGCTCTACGACGGCAGCTACCACGACGTCGATTCGTCGGGCATGTCCTTCGAGATCGCCAGCGTCCAAGCGCTGAAGAAGGGCGTGGGCGACGCCAGTCCGATCCTCCTTGAGCCAGTGATGAAGCTTTCGGTAACTGTGCCCGAGGGCTACACCGGCGAAGTCATGAGCGACCTTAACGGCAAGCGGGGCCGCATTTTGGGCATGAATCCCAGTGGGCGGGTGACCCTGATCGAGGCCGAGGTGCCGCAATCTGAGTTGTTGCGCTACGCCCAGGACCTGCGCTCACTGAGCCAGGGGCGCGGTTCCTACTCGATGGAGTACGATCATTACGAGCCGGTGCCCGCCAACCTGGAGCCTCGGGTGATCGAGGAAGCAAAGCGAGCCAAAGAGGAAGATGACTAGTCCTCTTCCCCAGTCGAAAGCTGAAAACACGAAGGCCCCGGTAGTCGCCGGGGCCTTCGTGTTTTCAGACAGCCTACGGTAGCCTAGTCTTCAGCGAAGACCTCCGCCAGCGGCGCCTTCAGGCCGGGAATCAGGGGAGTCGTGGCGATCTCGCCGATACGTAGGCTCTCGGTCAGAACGAATTCGGGGCCATCCAACTTGAGAATATCAACCGTCTCGGCATAGGCGTCTATCAGCCAATACCTCTGTACACCGAACTTGGCATAGGTATCGCGATTGATGCCCCGATCGCGGGCGCTGGTAGAAGGCGAAAGGACCTCCACGACCAAGTCCGGAGTTCCCTCGCAGCCTCGATCAGTGATGATAGTCCGTCTCTCCTGAGTCACGAAGAGCAAATCTGGTTGGACCACATCTTCTTCGGAGAGCTTCACATCCAATGGAGCGAAGAACACCCGGCCTAAACCTTGTTGCCGGACGTACGATCGTACGAACATTCCCAGGTTGGCCAGCGTATCCTGATGTCGCGCGCCCGGCGCGGGCGCCATGTCATGGAGCATCCCGACGATAATCTCATACCGCTCGTCGTCGGGTAACTCGCAGTAGTCGGCGTAGGTGTACTTGGTTTTCGACTTCGGGATGTTCGCCGCGCCCCCTCCCTCTAGAACCCCCAGGATGGGTGGTACTCCCCGAAGACGTCGCGGAAGACGTCCATCATCTCGCCAAGTGTGGCATAGGCTCTGGCTGCCTCGATCAACGGAGGGATCAGGTTGTCTGCGCCCCGAGCGGCGGTCTCCAAGGCCCGCAGCCGCTCCGCCACCTCGCGGTTGTCGCGGCGGCGGCGAAGTTCCACCAAGCCCTCGATCTGCCGTTTCTCGCCCTCACGGTCCACGCGAAGCAGAGGGATGTCGATCTCCTCGCCGGTGTTATACTCGTTGACCCCTACGGTGATGCGCTCCTTTCGGTCCTCCTCCATCTGGTAGATATAAGAGGCCTCGGCTATCTCTCGCTGCAGGAAACCGGTCTCCAGCGCCGGGATAACGCCGCCTATGTCGTCGATTCGGCGGAAGTAGTCGTAGCTGCTCGCTTCCAGTTGGTTGGTCATCACTTCCAAGAAGTAACTGCCACCCAAGGGGTCCACGGTGTCGGTTACGCCGGTCTCGTGGGCGATGATTTGCTGGGTGCGCAGGGCTTGAAGGGCTGCTTCCTCCGAGGGCAGGGCCCAAGCCTCATCCTTGCCGTTGGTGTGCAGCGACTGGCAACCGCCCAACACCGCCGCCAAGGCCTGCAGCGACACCCGCACCACGTTGTTATCAGGTTGCTGCGCGGTCAACGACTGGCCGGACGTCTGGGCGTGGAAGCGCAGCCGGTGGGAACGCGGATCGGTTGCGCCAAAGCGGTCGCGCATCTCTTGGGCCCAAATGCGGCGGGCCGCTCGGAATTTACCGATCTCCTCGAAGAAGTTGTTGTGCACGTTGAAGAAGAAGCTAAGGCGTGGCGCGAACTCGTCCACGTGCAGCCCGCGCTCTTGGGCATGGCGCACGTATTCGAAGCCGTCAGCTAGGGTGAAGGCCAACTCCTGGATGGCGTTGGAGCCGGCCTCGCGGATGTGGTAGCCGCTGATGCTGATCGGGTTCCAGCGCGGCACATGCCGGGCGCCGAACTCGACGGTGTCGGTTACCAGCCGCATTGAGGGATGGGGCGGGAAAATGTACTCGTTCTGGGCGATGTACTCCTTGAGGATGTCGTTTTGGATGGTGCCGCCGATCTGGTCGAGGGAGGCCCCCTGTTTCTCGGCCAAAGCAAGGTACATCGCCCAGATGATCGCGGCCGGGCTGTTGATGGTCATGGAGGTGGTGACTTGGTCCAACCGGATGCCCTCGAAGAGCACCTCCATGTCGGCCAATGAGGAGACGGCGACGCCGCAGGTGCCGAACTCGCCGGCGCCCCTGGGGTCGTCGGTATCGTAACCGTAGAGGGTCGGCATATCGAAGGCGACGCTAAGCCCGGTCTGGCCCTCGTTCAGGAGAAACTTGAACCGTTCGTTGGTCTCTTGAGGACGGCCGAACCCGGCGAACATACGGCGGGTCCAGAGACGGCCCCTATAGCCGCTGGCGTGGATACCCCGCAGGTACGGGTATTCTCCGGGGAGACCTACGTTCTCCAGGTAGTCGTCCTCCGCAGTGTCCTCCGGGGTATATACCTGGCGGACGTTGATCTGGGAAGGCGTCCGAAAATCCGGCTGGCGTTGGGCGGCCGAGGCCTGCGCTTCTCGCCAGCTGGAAGTACGTTCTTGAAGCCGGTCCAACTCGTCTTTGGAAAGCAATGCTGCCTCCGTGGCTATTAGAGCCTGGTGGGATTAGGGATTCCCGCAGGGAGCGACCAACGCTGGACGAGGGCTGTGGTCCTAGGAATCGGTGAAGCGGACGAACCGGCGCCGGCCGACCCGCAGCACGTCGCCCGGTGCGACCGCCACGGTTGACTGCTCGCTTTCGGGCGAATCCGAACGGCCGTCTTGGCGCATCAACTCGACTGCTCCCTGGCTGAGCAGGCGGCGGGCCTCGGCGTTACTGGCGGCCAACCCGACGGCGACGATGAGCCGGCTGGCCCGGGCCTCGTTGCCCTCCAACGCCCCCTGCTCGCGCAGCGACGTGAGCGAAACTTCCGGCAGGTCGTCAGGCAAGCTCCGCTCTTGGACCACCCGCTCGAAGTGGGCCTGGGCAGTATCAGCCGAGTCGCCGTCGTGGAACTGCCGAGTGATCTCCAAGGCCAAGCGCTTCTTGTAGTCCATGGGGTTGACCGCGTCTTGCTCCAGGTCACGGGCCATGTCGGCAATGTCGCTGGTGCCCACGGCGGTCAGCAACTCGAAATAGGGGATGATGTTTCCATCGGAGATGGACATGACCTTGCCGTACATATCGGTCGGCGGCTCATCGACGCCAACGTAGTTATCAAGGCTCTTGCTCATCTTCTGCACCCCGTCGGTGCCGACGAGGATGGGCATCATGAAGCACTGCTGCGGAGTTTGCCCCATCATCTCTTGAAGCTCACGCCCGACCAGCAGGTTGAACATTTGGTCGGTGCCGCCGAACTCGACGTCCGACTCGATTGCCACCGAGTCGTAGGCCTGGAGCAACGGATAGAGAAGTTCGGTCAAGGCGATGGGACGCTGGGCGGCGAACCGGTTGGCGAACTCGGCCCGCTGCAGGAATTGGGCCACGGTGAAGCGGCCAGTAAGGCGGATCACGTCGGCCAAGGTGAACTTGCCGAACCATTCGCTCTGATAAACGACCTCGGTCCGGTCCCGGTCCACGACCTTGAAAAACTGACGAAGGTAGGTCTGGGCGTTGTCCATTACCTCTTCGTGGGTCAGCATGGGGCGGGTGACGGACTGACCGGATGGGTCGCCAATCTGGGCGGTCCAGTCGCCAACGATGAGGATAACCTGGTGGCCGAGGTCCTGTAGCTGGCGTAGCTTGCGCAGCCCCACCGTGTGACCCAGGTGGATGTCCGGCCGGCTCGGGTCGAAGCCCATCTTGAGCCGCAGAGCGCGTCCAGATTGCAACATCTGGATGAACTCATCACGAGAAATGATGTCGCTTACGCCCCGGTTGAGAATGGTGTCCAGGTCTTCCTGGCTAAGCAACCTCGGTCACCTGGTCTTGGGCCAGCGCGACTCTAGAGTCGGCCACGTCTTGGTCGATCTGCTTGACCAATGCCTCCACGTCGGTAAACATTTCTTGGTCGCGGACCTTACCCACGAACTCCACGCTCATAGTAGTCCCGTAAAGATCGCGGTTGAAATCCATCACGTACACTTCGACCAAGCGCTGGGAGAGTCCGAATGTGGGACGAATGCCGATGGAGGTGGCCGACGGGTAGCGCTCACCGCCGATAATCGCCCAGGTAGCGTAGATGCCGTCAGCGGGCCAGAGTAGTCCCGGATAGACGTCGAGGTTGGCCGTCGGAAAGCCCAGGGTGCGGCCCCGCTGGTCGCCCACGACAACCACACCGGTTAGGCAGTGCTTGCGGCCCAGCAGCCGGGCCCCAGAAGTCACGTCGCCACCGGCTAGGGTCTCGCGGATCAGACGGCTTTTGACCGGTTGATTGTTGATTTCCAAGGGCTGGACCGTCTCAACCCAGAACCCCAAGCGCTCGCCCTGCTCCCGCATGAAGTCCAAGTCGCCTTGGCGGCCTTGGCCGATGGCCGAATCGGGTCCCAGCACCAGTCCCTTCATGCGCATGGTGCTACAGAGGACTTCGGCGAACTCTTGGGCGGTGACCTGGGCCAGTTCCTTGGTGAATTCCAGAGAAGCGACCACCTCGATGCCCAAGCCGCGAAGCAAGTCGACCTTCCGCTCGGGTGTGGTAAGGTAGCTGGTAATGGCTCCCGGCTGAAAGACGGTTACGGGGCTGTTCGAGAAGGTAACGACGCCGGGGAGGAAATCGGGGCTTGCCCAGGCAATCAACTGATTAAGCAGGTGCCGGTGGCCTTGGTGGACACCATCAAAAACTCCGACGGTGAGGACGGTGTCCTTGTGCGGGGCGAGGCCGGCCAAACGTTGGCTGAAGCTCATTCGGTCTTTTTAGGGCGCGTTCAAGTGGGCTGGATGTTAGCACAGCGCCATATTAGCGTCAACTTGAAACCCTTTCCCGGGCCATCGTACCGCTAGCGCCTTTCTAAACATTGACTTAAATTTGTTCAAAAAGACCTTGGGTTTCCCTAGGAAAAGAAACCTACGTTATGTATAATTCTGCCTTGTCAGCATGATGCGCGTAGTTGGTGGCGACGCCAAGGGGCGACGGCTCAAAGGGGCCGTGACCGCAGGTACCAGGGCTACCACCGAGCGCGTCCGGGCCGCGATTTTTAACATTCTCAAGCCCGAGCAATACGAGGGAGCGAGGGTGCTCGACCTATATGCCGGATCGGGCAGCTTGGGCGTGGAGGCCCTCAGCCGCGGCGCGGACTGGGCAGACTTCGTGGAACGAGACCGTCGACAGTGCGCCGTAATCGAGGACAACCTTGCCGCCACCGGCTATGCAACCCGGGCCCGGGTGCACCGGAACGATGTGGTTCGCGCCTTGGCCCTTCTTCCCGTCGGCTATCAGTTGGTGCTGTTGGACCCGCCCTACCGGATGGAAGGGATCGAACGGACCATGGAAGCCATCGCCTCCAAAAACGGGCTGGTCAAAGCAGGCGGCGTGGTTATCGCCGGCCACTCCCGGCACCTAGAACTCGGCGGCGAGTACGGGCCATTGCGGCAGACTTCGCACCGGCGGTATGGAGACAATGTGATCGACTTTTATCTAATGGGGCAGTCCGGCGCCGCCGGGAACGAAACATGGTAGTAGCCCTATATCCCGGCAGCTTCGACCCGGTGACCGTCGGGCACCTGGACATCACTGCCCGAGCCGCCAAGTTGTTCGATCGGGTGGTGGTCGCGGTCTACGACACCCCCTCCAAGAGCCTGCTGTTCAGCACGGAGGAACGCCTGGAATTGGCCACCTCGGCCTGCAGCCACCTGCCTAACGTGGAGGTGACCAAGTACCAAGGGCTCACCGTTAGGTACGCCCGTGAACTCGGCGCCGGGGTCATCGTGCGCGGCTTGAGAAGCGGGTACGACTTCGAGTACGAATTCGAGATGGCGTTCATGAACCACAAACTGGAGCCCAACGTCGACCTGGTCTGCTTCATGACCTCGCAGGACTATGTCTTCGTCAGCGCCAGCTTGCTGAAAGAGGTTGCCAGGTTGGGCGGGGACATTCGCGAAATGGTCCCGCCCAACGTAGCTGCAGCGGTCTATCAAAAATTTGGAAGCACCGGTCCGTAAAGGGTAGTGGACGGGTGGGGAGGATATCATCGACATCATAAACATCATCGACCGGTTGGAGACCATGATCGAGACCAGCAAGACGGTCCCGGTCAGCGGCAACATTCTGGTGGAAAAGAAGAAGATGCTGGAACTCGTGGACCAGTTGCGTCTCACGGTGCCGGAAGAGGTCCGCAACGCCGAGGACGTGTTGGCCCAGAAGGACCAAATCATCACCATGGCCCAAACCGACGCCCGGCGCACCAAGTCCATGGCCGAAGACGAGCTTCGGGACCGACTGAACCACCACGAGTTGGTGGCCCAAGCCGAGATGCGGGCGGCCCAGATGATCCGTGACGCCGAGGAGCGGGCCACCCGCATGCTCCAACAGTCCGAGGCGGAGTCACAGTCCCGCCGCACCGAAGCCGACGCCTACGCCCTGCGCAGCCTGCGGTCCTTTGAAGGCGAACTGGCCAACATCTCGGGAGCGGTGCGCAAGGGAATCGAACTGCTGGCCGGGAGCGCCACCTCCCATCTGAACAGCCAATACTTCGACGATGCGGACTCGAGGGCTGAGCTAGTACGGTAGCCGCCGGGAGGCCCTCAGGGCGTTTCCCTCCGGAATCCACCGCAAAGAGCGTCCGAAACGAACGACTCCGTCGGTAGTTGGGGTTGCGAACAGGCGCTCTTTGTCTTTGCATCCCCATGATTCGGGCTACTTTGGGTTGACACGCAAAATCGGGCAGGAATACAATTTTCCACCAGCAAAGGGCGAATTTCGGAGGCGAAGTCCATGCTCGAGATGACTGTTGATAGCATCCGGGTGAGTCCGATGAACTACCAACGGGTAGTCATCCTGCGGGAAAAGGAGTCCGACCGGTACCTTCCCATCTGGATAGGACCGGCTGAGGCGGACGCAATCGCCGTTAAGTTGCAAGACTTGAGCGTGCCGCGCCCGCTGACTCACGATTTGTTGGGGACCATTATCGACACCCTCGGTGGGTCGGTTAAGCACATCATCGTGAACGACCTCCACAACGACACCTTCTTCGCCAAGATAACAATTCAGACCAACGGCGAGGCCAAGGAAATCGACTGCCGCCCCAGCGACGCAGTTGCCTTGGCCGTTCGGGCGAAAGTGCCGATCTTCGCCGAGGAGACGGTGCTGGACAAGGCGGGCATATTGCTGGACAAGGAAACCGGCAAGCCCTTGGGGCAAGAGGCCACCGACCAGCAAGCGACCACCGAGCCGGGCACCGAGGTCAAAGAAGAGGAGTTGAGGGGAATGTCGGCCTTCACCGACTTCATCGATTCCCTGGACCTGGAAGATTTCGGAAAAGAGCAGGGGTCCCGGTAGCGATGGGGTGTCCGCAGAGTCGGCGGTGGTATGGGCCGCCGACGGCTAATCGCTCTGCGCCTGCTGGGGCTGGGTTGGTACGTGGCGATTTGTCTCGTTCTGGGCATCTACGGCGGGATAAAGTTGGACGAAATCACTGGCCTACGGCCCCTCTTCATCCTGCTCGGACTGTTTCTCGGAGTCGTCGCGGCGTTCTACGGGCTCTACATGATGGTGCGTCCGTTGCTTAGTTCAAGCGACCTTGGAGACGGTAAATAGTGGCTGTCCGAAGGCCCATACTTTTATTGGGCCTTTTGGCCGTTTTGGCCCTTTTCATCGCTGGACTCATCACCGGGGCCATCGGCGCTGGCCTGGTCCAATCAAATGCGGCAAAAGCCGCTGGCAAAACCGCCGAGGGCCCCTTCATCCCCAAGCCCGCAGTCCATCTACCGGCGCAAGTCATCGCCCCCAGCGGCGCTCTGCGCCACTACGAGGAGTTCCTGCATGCGGAGCACAAGGAGCACGAAGAAGGGGCCGACGCCCTGGACCACGACGAAGACGAGGTGCTGAAAGAGGGGCCATACAAGGGCCAGGGCTTCATAATCACCAACACTTTGCTCTCCAGCTGGATTGCTAGCATCGTGCTCGTGCTGGTGTTCGCCCTCGGGGCCCGCCGGGCCAAACTGGTGCCAGGGCGCTTCCAAAACTTCTGCGAAATCGTGCTCGAGGCGCTGCTGCGGTTCGTTGAGGGCGTGGTTGGGAGGGCGCGTTCGCGGCTGCTCTTCCCGATGATCGCGACCATATTCCTATTCGTGGTGTTCAACGCCTGGATCGGCTTGCTGCCCATTTACCCCTCCTTGGGCTTGACCGACAACCCGCCCTCGGGGTTCTTCCATACAGAAGTCATTGAAATCCACCTGCTGCGGCCGGCGGGCACCGACATGAACATGCCCTTGGCGCTGGCCCTGATCTCCTTCGTGTTCGTGGAGTTCTTGGGCTTCCGCATGCTGGGTATCAGCTACCTGTCGAAATTCGTGCGGGTCCGGAGCCTCACCGGTGGCGTGGGGGCGCTGTTCCGCCTGCGCTTCTTGGAAGCGTTCCAAGGGCTGCTCGATTTTTTCTTCGTGGGCCCGCTGGAGGCGTTCAGCGAGCTCGTTCGGTTGATCAGCTTCACCTTCCGTCTGTTCGGCAACATGACGGCGGGAGAGATCCTGGTACTGGTTTCCGCCTTCCTGGTGCCATTCGTCGCCACGGTGGGCGTCTACGGGCTGGAATTGCTGGTGGGACTCATCCAGGGCCTGATCTTCGCAGGTTTGACCCTGGTGTTCGCCGCCATCGCGATGACGGCCCACGCGGGACACGGAGAACAAGGGGAGCACCACTAAAAGAAAGGGGCGCATTGCAATGGAGATCCTGATTTTCGGCATGGTACTAGCGACGCTAGGAATCGCGGCGGCGGCCTTGGGCGGCATCTTCGCGATCTATGCCTCCCGTCAAGACTAGGGCAGCACTCACACCGTTCCGGTGAATTTTCTGGTAGCACCCTGAGGAGGGATAATGGAGGCATTTCTAGCACTGGTAAATCTGGCCCAGATCGAGGCCGACGCGGCCAAGCTGCTGGGCGCGGGTATCGCAATCGGCCTGGGACTCATCGGCCCGGGCATCGGTATCGGCATCCTGGGGGCGGCGGCTATGAGCGCCATCGGCCGCAACCCGGAAGCCACTGGCAACATCCAGACGAACATGATTCTGGGCATCGCGTTTGCCGAGGCCTTGGGCATCTACGCCTTGGTGGCGGCGATTATGATCGGATTCATCTTCTAGGCTGGGGACGATATGCTGGAGACATTGGGAATCCACTTCCCAAGCCTGCTAATCTACCTGATCAACTTCCTGCTGGTCTTGGGGCTCCTGTTGCTGTTCGCCTACCGGCCGATCCTGCGCCTCATGGACCAGCGGGCCGACCGCATTCGGGAGAGCCTGGAAGCATCGGAACGGGCGCGGGAAGAAGCCGCCTCGTCCCACGATGCCATCGAAGAACAACTGACCGAGGCCCGTCGTGAGTCCCAGCGCCTGATGGAACAGGCCCGGGAAGCGGCGGAGCGTTTCCGGGCCGATGAGATGACCCGGGCCCAGCAAGAAGCCGAGAACTTCGTGGAACGGGCCCGCGCCGACATCCGGCGGGAGCGGGACGTGGCCATCGAAGAGGTCCGGGCCAACTTCGGCGACTTGGCCATCACCGCCGCCGAGCGGGTGGTGCGGCGCTCCTTGGACCGTCAGGCCCACGAAGACCTGATCAATCAGGTCCTGGAAGAGGGCGAGACCCTGAGGCGAGGTTAGCCACCCCATGGCTCGCGTTTCAGGCAAACGGTATGGTCAGGCAATTTTCGAGTTAGCCCGCGACCAAGGCGAGACCGGCGAATGGGGCGACGACTTGGCCATGGTGGCCGAGGTCTTTCAAGACCCGGAGTTCGCCGAGCTGCTGAAGCAGGCCAACGTATCGGCCGAAGACAAGCGGCAGGCTGTGGAGACGGTGCTGGCGGGCGTGAGGCCGCTGGTGCGCAATATGGTGCACCTGCTCGTCTCCCGCGGGCTGGTGGACACCATAGCCGACGCCTGCGAGGAATATGGCGTGCTATTGGACCAACACCGGGGCCGACAGCGCGTGGAAGTGACCACCGCAGTAGCTCTGTCACCGGAAGAGACCGGGCGGATCACCGACTTCGTCGCCAGCTTGGTGCAGCGGGAGGTGGTGGTCACATCGCGGGTCGACGAGGATATACTGGGTGGGCTGGTCATCCAGATCGGCGACCGGCTGTTGGATGGCAGCACCCGGGCCAGGCTCAACACCCTTCGCGAACGCGTTCATTCCGGTTAATCTCCGAACTTCGATTAACCGAGCTAAGGAGAGCCTTCGATGGCGACCAGGGGACAGGACATAGTTTCGCTGATCAAGCGTCAAATTGAAGAATTTGGCGGTGACCTGGCGCTGGTGGACGTTGGCACCGTGGTCCAAGTGGGCGACGGTATCGCCAGCATTCAAGGGTTGCAAGGAGTCCGCTCCAACGAGCTGCTGGACTTCGGCAACGACACTCTCGGGCTTGCCTTGAACCTGGAAGCCGATTTGGTCGGCGCGGCCATCCTCGGCGACCCCAACGCCGTTAAGGAAGGCGACCGGGTGCGCTCCACCGGCCGGATTATCGAAGTCCCGGTAGGCGAGGCCTTGATCGGCCGGGTGGTCGATCCCATGGGCCGGCCCTTGGACGGCAAGGGGCCGGTGGCCACCAGCAGCACCCGTTCCGCCGAGACCGTCGCGCCAAACGTGGTGGTGCGGCAATCAGTGGACACCCCGGTGCAGACCGGCATCAAGGCCATCGACGCCATGATCCCCATCGGCCGGGGCCAGCGGGAACTGATCATCGGCGACCGCTCCACTGGCAAGACTGCGATCGCCGTGGACACAATTATCAACCAGAGGGGCGGCGACCTCATCTGCATCTACGTGGCCATCGGCCAGAAACAGGGCAAAGTTGCCCAGGTGATGGGCTCTTTGGAAGAGGCCAACGCCATGGGGCACACGATCATCGTCACCGCTGGCGCTTCTGACTCGGCGCCGATGCAATACCTGGCCCCCTATGCCGGTTGCGCCATGGCCGAGCAATTTATGGCGGAGGGCAAGGACGTGCTGATCGTCTACGACGACCTGACCAAGCACGCTTGGGCCTACCGCCAGATGTCGCTGCTCCTGCGGCGTCCCGCCGGACGCGAGGCCTACCCCGGCGACATTTTCTACCTGCATAGCCGCCTTCTGGAACGCTCGGCCCGCTTGGACGAGGAGCACGGGGGCGGATCCATCACCGCCCTGCCGATCATTGAGACCCAGGCCGGCGACGTGTCGGCCTATATTCCGACCAACGTGATTTCCATCACCGACGGACAGATCTACTTGGAGCCGGAGCTGTTCAACGCCGGTATTCGCCCGGCGGTGAACGTCGGTCTCTCAGTCTCCCGCGTTGGGGGCGCTGCCCAGACCCGGGCCATCCGCAAGGTGGCCGGGCGGCTACGGTTGGACCTAGCCCAATACCGCGAGCTGGCGACCTTCGCCCAGTTCGGGACCGCAGACCTCGATGCCGCGACGCGGGCCCAACTGGCCCGGGGCCAATTGGCCACCGAGGTGCTGAAGCAGGCCCAATACGTGCCGCTGTCCCTCGAAGAAGAGGTGGTGGTGCTCTACGCGGTCAACGCCGGTCTCATGGAGGATATCCCGCTGGACCGGGCCGGTGACTACGAGCAGCAACTGCTTCGTTACATTTCGAGCACCCACCCGGACATCGTCCAGAGCATCGGAGAGACCAAGGACATCACCGACGAGACCGACGGGAAGCTGACCGCCGCCATCAGAGAATTCAAGGCCACCTTCCTGGCATAAGCGATGCCCAGCGTTAGAGACATACGCCGCCGCATTCGCAGCGTCCAGAACACCGGCAAGGTGACCAACGCCATGTCGCTGATCGCGGCGTCCAAGATGCGCCGCGCCCAAAACGCCGTGCTGCAGGGGCGGCCCTATTCCGACAAGATCCAGGAAGTCATCGCCCACTTGGCGGCCCAACCCAACGAGGACGCCGATTCGCAGCAACCGCTGCTCGAGACCAGGCCGGTGGAGCGCATCGCCATTTTGGTGATCAGCCCCGACCGCGGCCTCTGCGGCGGGCTTCACGCCAACCTCAACCGCCGGGTGGGGCAGTTCATCCTTGCCCAAGATGCCCCGGTGCAGGCCATAGCTGTGGGGCGCAAGGGCCGCGACTTCATGGTCCGCAGCAACAGCGACCTGCGGGCGGTGTTCACCGACCTAGGCGAAACGCCCGAGCTGGCCGATACCACAGCGATCTCCCACATCCTGATCGACGCCTACAGCGGGGGCGAGGCCGACGAAGTTTACTTGGCCTATACCCGGTTCGTTTCCACCCTAAGCCAGCAGCCCGTGGTGGAAAAGTTGCTGCCAGTGGAGCCCTCGGAGCTAGCCGCGGAGTCGCGAGTGGGCTACATCTACGAGCCGGACAACCTGAGGGTGCTGCAAAACCTTCTGCCCCGGTTCGTGGAGATGGAGGTCTACCACGCTCTGTTGGAGGCCATCGCCAGCGAACAATCGGCCCGAATGGTGGCCATGCGCAACGCCACCGACAACGCCAACCAGCTTAGCGACGATCTCACCGTGGTCATGAACAAGCTGCGCCAAGAGAGCATCACCAACGAGCTACTGGACCTCATCGGGGGCCAGATAGCCCAGCAAGGCTAGCATCGCCCCGATCACCCTCGGGTTGAGGGTTTAGCTAAGGTATTGGAGATATAGCCATGGCTACCGGGAAAGTCGTCCAGGTTATCGGAACTGTCGTAGACATCGAATTCCCCGCTGACGAACTGCCCAAACTGTTCGACGCACTGGAGTTGGACAATATGGGTGAGCGTCTGGTGCTGGAGGTCCAACAGCACATCGGCAACAACTGGGTGCGCTGCTTGGCCTTGGGCGCCACCGACGGCTTGGCTCGGGGCGTGGAAGTTAACGACACCGGCGACAAGGTCACGGTGCCAGTGGGGCCGGAGACTCTGGGGCGCCTGTTCGACGTTACTGGCACCCCGCTGGACAACCTCGGCCCGGTGGAAGCTGGCCAACGCTGGCCGATCCACCGCGACCCTCCCTCCTTTGACGACCAGACCCAGGGCGTCGAAATCCTGGAGACCGGGATCAAGGTGTTCGACCTAATCACGCCCTTCATGAAAGGAGGCAAAATCGGGGCCTACGGCGGCGCGGGCGTGGGCAAGACCGTGATCATTCAGGAGCTCATCCGCAACATCGGCGCGGTGCACCAAGGCGTGTCGGTGTTCGCCGGGGTGGGCGAGCGCTCCCGCGAGGGCAACGACCTGTGGCACGAGATGCAGGCCTCCGGCGTGCTCTCCAGCACCGTGCTGGTGTTCGGGCAGATGAACGAGTCCCCCGGCGTCCGGGCCCGCATCGGGCTAACCGGACTGACCATGTCCGAGTATTTCCGAGATGAACGCCATCAGGATGTCCTGCTGTTCGTCGACAACATCTACCGCTACATCCTGGCTGGCATGGAAGTATCCGCGCTGTTGGGCCGGATGCCCTCCGCGGTGGGCTATCAGCCAACTCTGAGCACCGAAATGGGCGCGTTGCAAGAACGCATCACCTCCACCCGAGGCGGTTCAATTACATCCTTCCAAGCAATCTACGTGCCCGCCGACGATTACACCGACCCCGGAATCGTGACCACATTCGGCCACTTGGACGGTGTGGTGTCGCTGGAGCGGTCGCTGGCGTCCCAGGGGCTCTACCCGGCGGTGGACCCGCTCGCTTCCTACTCGCGAATCCTGGAACCTCGGATCGTTGGCGAAGAACACTACCGTCTGGCGCGGGGCGTACAGCAGGTGCTGCAGCGCTACCGGGAGCTGCAGGACATCATCGCCATTCTGGGCATCGAGGAGCTGTCGGAAGAGGACAAGATGACGGTGTTCCGGGCCCGTAAGATTCAGCGGTTCCTGACCCAGCCCTTCTTCGTGGCCGAGACCTTTACGAGCCAGCCAGGGAAGTACGTGCCGCTGCGCGAGACCGTCCGTGGCTTCTCCGAGATTCTCGACGGGAAACACGACGACCTGCCGGAGCAGGCATTCTACATGGTCGGCACCATCGACGAGGCCATCGAGCGCGCCGAAGCAATGCAGGCCCAAGGGTAGCGACCGCCAATGCCGATGTTGCTGGAAATAATCACGGCGGAGCGCCAAGTCTATTCCGACGAGGTGGACGTGCTGGTCGCCCCAGGTATCGACGGGCAGTTGGGCATCCTCCCCCACCACGCTCCCTTGATGACCATGCTGCAGCCCGGGGAACTGACCATCCGAAAGGGCGGCCAGGACACCTACCTTGCGGTTACCGGCGGGTTCTTGGAAGTATTGGGAAACCGGGTCAGTATATTGGCCGACGCCTGCGAGCGCTCGGACGAGATCGACGAGTCTCGGGCCCAAGAAGCGATGCTGCGGGCGGAGGAAGGGATCGTCAACCAGCAATCGGAGATGGACCTGCAGCGAGCGATGGCTTCATTGAGGCGGGCCCAAGTGCGCCTCGATACCGTGCGGCGTCGGCGGGCGCGGGGTGGCGGTATCGCGCAGCAGCAGGCTGGCGGTCAGACCGGCTAGTCCAAATCCCCGTTGTTGATGTAGTAGGTCATCGACTGGAGCGACAACACCGGGTCGATGTTCCGGATTCGGACACCTTCCCTGACGTAGGGCGCGATCGGCGCGTAATTCAGAATCGCTCGCACTCCGCAGGCCACCAACTGATCGACCACCTCTTGGGTCTGCGATACCGGCACCGCTACGATCGCGATGCTGATCTTCTTTTCGTTGGCGATGCGGTGCAGGTCGTTCAACGAGTATACCGTGATGCCGCCTACCTCTTCGCCCACCACGCCGGGGTTGACGTCGAAGGCCGCAACCAAATGGAAGCCGTCGGGATTGAAGCCCGGGTAGTTCAGGATTGCCCGACCCAACCGTCCCACACCGACAACCGCCACGTTCCAGAAGGCGTTTACCCCCAGAATCTGCCGCAGGCGGTCGAGAAGGTCGCGAACGCTGTAGCCGCGGCCCTGCTTACCGAACCGGCCAAAGTAGCTGAGGTCCTTGCGGATCTGGGCCGGGGTTACCTGCAGCTTCTCGCCCAGCTGCTGGGAACTAACCACCGTGATGCCGTCTTCGAGCAGCCGGTTGAGGATGCGCAGGTACTGGGGAAGGCGGCTGACCACCACCTCCGGCACTTCGTTCCGGCTCTGCTGTGTGGGAAACGGGTCGCTCGCCACCGATTCACCGCCCCTTTCTGCCCGGATTTCGCACCTAATCTATAATGGCCTTCCGAGCCAGTCAAGCAACCCACACCCCCTTGGACCCCCGCACCGGCTAATCCTGAAGCCCCGCTGTCCCTTGGCGGTCACCCAACCAGTGCCCCAGCAGGTTGAAGCCGAAGACCGTCAGTAGCACGGCCACTCCCGGCCACAGCGCTATCCACCAACCCTCAACCAGCATCTGCCTTTCGTTAGCTATCATGCTTCCCCATTTCCGGGCTCGGGCGCGCGGGGCCCACGCCATAGACTCCGACTCCGGAACCCATTATGGTGGTCGAGAGCAGTACAACGAAGCCGAAATGCAGCGCGGCTAAAGCCATCACCGGTCGTACCGAACTGGCTGACAGCCCCAGTCTCCCTCTAGATGACCGGACGTCACCGTTGATCCGGTAGAAGTAGATCGGCCACATGACCGATCCGACCAAGAAGAATACAGCCGAGTTAGGAACGAAGCTGATCAACAGCGCCAGTCCCAAGCCCAGGGCCGGGATTGCCGCATATCCGGAAACAAGGTTTCCGATAGCGGATCTGACGGTTCCAGGACAATTCGTGACGGCTATGGCAAGAATCGCACCGACGGCGACCGCCACCAACACGCTGAAGAAAGCCACAGTAAACGCGATCCGGTACCCATGGAGGACCCGGCTGAGGATATCCCGGCCCAATCGATCGGTGCCAAGAACGTGGTCGCCGCTGCCTCCGGCGAAAGCAGGCGGTAGGAGCCGGGCGGGAAGTCCTCCTTTTACCGGGTCGTGGGGGGGGGCCAATGTTGGCCCGAATATGGCAGGTAAGACTAGTACGACCAACAGGATTATCGCCGTAGCCCGTCCCAGAGGAGAGTGCCGCCTCCGTTCAAGGGCTGACGAAGACCCCGCCTTCGCTTCGGAGGTCGGCCCGGCAACTGGCGTCCCTGACCCTTGTCGCACGGCCAAATACAGGTCGCGGACTAATAGGGCCGCAATTGCCAGGAAGCCAAAAACAAATACCAGGGCGTAGAAGCCCCCAGGATTGAGCATCCACCTGGCTGCACCGTTCCAGCCGAAAACCGCCTCGACCGACGCCAGCCCGGTGATCAACACCGCCGTAGTTAGCAAAAAGAAGGGAGGTTGACTCCCAATCGCACTGCGAAACGTGCTGCGGGCAACAAGCCTCCATCTATTGGGCTCTCCCAATGTCGAAAGCTTCGCGGGCTCTCCGCACTCTACGACAACGTCCCTGATCGCCCAGATCAACACGGATGAGAGCAGAAATCCGAAGGTGAATGCCGCCATCAGCAGGCGAATGATCCCTGGACTTTCCCAGGTCCATCCCAGATTCAGGACCAACAGCACTATCCATAGGCCCCCCCAAAGGGTGGGCAGAGAGAACGCCAATAGTAAGAGCGCCGTTACTGCGGTGTCGATCCAAGTCCCTCGCTTGGCGGCGCTCAACAGGCCCGAGGGAACGCTGAGTACCAGTGCCCAAACTAATGACAAGGCGAGCAGATAAACAGTCTTGGGCACCCCCTGCAACACCATTAGCACCGGGCTCGTTACGCTGGGCGAGTCGCCGGGTAAGTCGAACCCGGAGACCATCTCTTTGATGAAGACCGCATACCCCATGACAAGGTCAGTCTCGCCTGGCGGTCCCGCAGAACCGGCAAAAAAAGCGCGGACAGGGTACACAGAGATCTCACTAACACTAAATAAGACGATCGTTACAAGCCAAAAAGCGAATATCGCTTGGCCGGTCCGAAATGCCACGTAGCGTTTCATACGAGTGCATTCTACGACCGACTCCGCGTCCGATAATACGCATTGACAAGCAATTCTCTGGCGCTACAATCCGAACGCGATGCACGTAGGCGTTTGCAGGCTGATGATTCATATCCCGGAGGCAAGCAGCCTCAAGGAAAAGCGGCAGGTGTCGCGCTCCTTGGTCGACCGGATCAAGAACCGTTTCAACGTGTCGGTGGCTGAGGTGGCGGACGCCGACCTGTGGCAGCGGCTTACCCTGGGCGTTTCCTGCGTGAGCAACGATTCGGGGCACGCCAATTCGATGCTCAGCAATGTGGTCGCGTTCGTGGAGGAGTCGCGGCGGGACTTGGAGCTCCTGGACTACGAGATTGAGATCATCTCGGGCGTGTAGATTCCCGCCTCCGCCGGAATGACGAGAAAAGCGTCGCTGAAATGACGGTAGGGGGTCTAGGAGTGTTGTTTCTGGAAGTCGGCCAGCGCCCCGAGGAAGGACTCGCCGCCGACAATGTGAGTGTCGTTGTGGGCCGCTCCGGTGACTGTCACGAACTTCTTAGGGTCGTTGGCCCCATCGAACAGCCTTCGTCCTTGTTCGATGGGCACCAGTTCGTCGAGGTCTCCGTGTAGCACCAGCAGCGGCGCGTTTATCCGACCGATGCGGGCCACCGAGTCGTAGTGACCCCGCACCAGCCAGCTGAAGGGACGGAATATCGGTGTGAGGTTGGCCATGTCCCGAATTGACGACAGAGGCGAGACTAACACCAGCCCCTTGGGCTCCCGCTCCGTAGCCAGTTCCACCGCCACCGACGCCCCTAGGGAATGCCCGAAGAAAAAGACGGAGTCCATGTCGAGGTCGCCGCGTGATGCGAGATAGTCCAGCGCGGCCCGGGCGTCTCGATAGGTCCCGGTTTCAGAGGGGGTGCCATCGCTCCAGCCGTAGCCTTGATAGTCGAACAGGAAGATATTGGCCTGCAGCCGGTGGTGCAGCAGCGCCAACTCTTCGACGCGGTGCCCAACGTTGCCGCCGTTGCCATGGAACCAAAGCCAGGTGGCTGCAGTCTCGCTGCGGCTGGCCGGGGCGGGGACGAACCAACCGTGGAGGGTGAGGCCGTCGGCAGTGGGGAAGGAAACGTCCTGGTAGGCCAAACCAACTTCGGCAGGGCTGTACAGCACCTCCCGCTGTGGGAAGAAAACCATCCGCTTTTCGAACTGCGGCCAAATCAGGGAAACCACGGCGGCTAGCAGCGCCCCCGCCACCAGGAGTTTGAGCGAGGGGCGGACAATAGCTACCCGACTTGTGCGTCGTGGGCGGTCACCGGACGAAGGCCCGGCCCCTGGTTTCCAGCAACTCGGCGAGCCGTTCCGAGAAGTCACGCTTGATGATGACGGCATCGCTACCAAGTTCCCGCGCCTTCCGCAAGGTTTCGGGTTCGCCGTGGGGGCCGTAGGATATCACGAGGGGCCCGCCATCAGGGGTCTTGAGGGTTGCGGCAAACTGTTCCAACCCGCTGGACCAAATGTCCTCGTCCATCTCCAGATCGACCAATACCAGCGACACGTCCCGGGACCCGGCGGCCTCCAGCAACGGGCCCGCGGTACCGGCCTGCAGCGCCTCCATCCCGAAATGCTCAGCGGTCGCCTCAATACGCGGGAGGAAAAACAAATTGCTGGTCAGCACCAGCACCGCTTCTTGATCGGCCATACTAGTCTGCCCGGCCTGGCGGGGACCCAAAGGGCACAGCGAGCGAACTGGGAGGATAGCTCTCTTGTTCCTCGCGCACCAACTCCTCGCGGCCAGCGATGTCACGGACTTCTGGGCAATCCGCCTCGCAGGCGGGACACCATACCAAGGCGGTTGTGCTGAGCATCATGTTGTCCTTCTTGACCGCCGTGGTCTCAATCTCGGCTCCGCAGGTACCGCACTTGCGCACGATGCTGACTTCGTCGATGGGCATGTCTACCTCCAGTTAGGAGAGGGTCAGGTTCAGGTTCAGGACTCCTCCAGGCTTTCGGACAGCAACTCCAAGACGTCTTTGGACTCCTTCTCTCCCTCCAGTCCCTTGGCCTGAATGCCTTCGGACATCATCTGGAGGCAGAAGGGGCAGGAAACGCCTACGGTTTGGGCCTCGGTCTCCAGGAAATGCTCGGTGCGGGTGTGGTTAACCCGCGTTCCCTGGCTCTCTTCGACCCACATATGACCCCCGCCAGCCCCGCAGCAGAAGCCGCGTTCCCGGCATCGCGAGCCCATCTCCACCAGCTTCAGACCGGGAATCGCGCGGGCCACATTCCGAGGTTCGTCGTAGACCCCATTATGGCGGCCCAAGAAGCAGGAGTCATGATAGGCCACCGTAACGTCCATCATCTTCACGGGCTTGATCCGGCCATCCTTGATGAGGCCGTCGACGAACTGGCTGTAGTGCTGGACGTCGAAGTTGCCGCCTAGTTGGGGGTACTCGTTCTTGATGGTGTTGAAGCAGTGGGGGCAGACGGTGACCACTTTCTTCACGTTGTAGCTGTTCAGGGTTTCGATGTTCTGCCCGGCCATTATCTGGAACAGGTACTCGTTCCCCATGCGCCGGGCCGGATCGCCGGTGCAAGTCTCCTCGTCGCCCAAAATGGCGAAGTCGACGCCGGCCGCCTTGAGCACCTTGACCATCGAGCGGGCGATGGCCTGGCTGCGCTGCTCCAGCGCGGGGGTGCAGCCCACCCAGAAGAGCACTTCGGCGCCGGGGTTCTCGGCCAAGGTCGGTACGTCCAGCCCCTCCGCCCAGTCGGTGCGGGCGAATTGGGTGCCCCGCCAAGGGTGGCCACGCTGCTCCAAGCTGATCAGCGCGTTCATCGCGGTCTCGGGCGCCTTCGACTCCTCCAAGACCATGTAGCGGCGCATGTCCATGATGGTGGGCACGTGCTCCACCACCACCGGACACTCCTCCATGCAGGCGCCGCAGTTGAGGCAGTCCCAGATGGCGGCCTCGGGGATGGCGTTGTTCAAGATCGGAGAAGGCTCCACGTGCTCGGCGTTGCGCGGCCCTTGATGGCCAATCTCGATCATGTGGTCCTTCAGGTTCTCCACGATGTGCATCGGGGACAGCAGCTTGCCAGTGATGTTGGCCGGGCAGACGTCGGTGCAGCGGCCGCACACAGCGCAGGCGTAACCGTCGAGCAACTGCTTCCACGTGAAGTCCTGCACCCGCCCAGCCCCGAAGCGCTCCGTGTTCTCCAGGTCCATAGCTGGCAACGCGCCCCTGGGCTCCAGCGAGCGGGTAAAGGCGTTCAAGGGGGCGGCGACCATGTGCATGTGCTTGGACATGGGAATGTACATGGTGAAAAACAGGATGATCGCTAGGTGGGACCACCAGAATGCAGCGTGAAGGGCGACGGCCGCCCCAACTCCCATCCCCCAATCTTGGAACAACCCGCCGAGGGCGCTGCCGATAGGCACGTGGGCCTCGGGTCCACCGCCGCCCTGGGCCACCCAGAACGAGTGGGTCAGCAGAGTCGAGACCATCAGGCCACCGATTAGGCCAACGATGATCACCGACTCGGCGTTGCGGGTCAGGTCGAAGCTCAGCCGCCGAGGTTGAACGACCCAACGGCGCACCAGCGCCCAAGCGAGCACGGCCAGCAGCACTGCGGCCAGGATGTCCACATAGCTGCTGAACACCATCGCGCCAGTCTCGGTCAGCAACCGCTCCGGGAAGGGACGCCAGACCGACGCGCCGAAAATAAAGATGCCGTAGGACAACACCAGCGTCAGGAAGCCCCAAAAAATGGTCGCGTGGCCCAGCCCGGCCCAGTCGCCGAACGGCACCCGTTGCAGCACTTTTTTCTGTCCCAAGACTACCAACAATGCGCCGGACAGCCGCTCCAAGGGACGGTCGAATCGCGGCGCGGGTTTGCCTTGCAACACCAACCGCACCACTCGGTTGTAGAAGACGTACCCACCGACCGCCATCGCCAATAGCAAGAGAACGTAAACGCCAACCCAGATGGGAAGAGGGCCAATATCGCCGGGAGGGACCAACTCTATCTACCTCGTCGCTAGATGTCCTTAGTTTGGGGGATGACGTCGCGGCCCAGAAGCTCTATCTGCTTTAGCACCTGTTCGTGGGGCATGCCAGGCCACTGCATCCGGAAGATCATCATGTTGACGCCCAAATCTTCGTTGTAGCGCTTCATTTCCGACACCACGTCATCGGGCGAGCCGAGCAGGAACCGGTCCTTGGCCAAGTCCTGGTAGGGGACGGTGAAGCTTTCTTCACCAGGCAGGGCTTTATCTTGCCCCCAAGCGGCGTAAGCGGCGTACTTGCCCTCCAGGTAGGGCTGGCTTTCGATGTAGGCGGTCTCGCGGTCCGAGGCCACGTACATCTCGCGCATCATTGGCAGGTCTTCGGGTATCGGGTTGCCAGCCTCCTTTAGCGCTGCCTTATATCGCGTCCACTGGTCGGCGACCATCGGTACGGTGGCGTGGGGGTTGATCAGCCAGGGGTAACCCCAGCGGGCGGCTCGACGGATCGCCACGTCGCTGTTGGCGGCCACCCAGATGGGCGGGTGGGGCTGTTGGACCGGGCGGGTGATCAGCTGGGTCCGCGGGACGGTGTAGTACTTGCCCTCGTACTCCATCTCGTCTTCGGTCCACAGCCGCTTGATGATGTCCATGGACTCATGGAGCCGTCCCACCCGCTCCGAGCGTTGAATCCCGAAGGCGGTGTACTCCTCGTCGCGATAACCCAAGCCGATGCCGAACACGAACCGGCCGTCGGTGATGCAGTCCAAAGTGGCGATGCTCTCGGCCAACTCCACCGGGTTGTGCAGCGGCACCAGGATGACGGTGGCGGCGACCTGCATGTCCCCGGCCTCGGCGGAGAGCCGCGACAACAATGGGAAGACCGTGCTCATCTGGTACGGGGCCGCCAGGTAATGCTGCCCGGTGGCAATGAGGCTGAAGCCAGCGTCGCGGGCCGCGCGGACCTGCTCGGCGCTCTCTTGAATCTTCTGCGGCATCGACTCGCCGGGAAGGTATTGGTTGGTTACAAAGAATCCTAGCTTCACCTTGGCTCCTCTCAGGATAGGGACGATTTAAGCGCTAGGTATTGTATCACTCCGCTCCGGACGCTCCGGCTCCAGGATACCCTCTTCCCCGGAGACTTTGCCGAGTCACCATGGATGGACGGTGAAAACATGGAACGGTTTCCGGGGAACGCGCATATTATCGAGTAGACACGGATACCCATCCAAATGCCAGGGGACGGCCGATGACCGAAGACGACGCCGTTCTGCGTTGCCAGCAGGGCGACCGGGACGCTTTTCGCCATTTGGTGGAACAGTACAAGGACGTGCTCTACGGCACCGCATACATGATGACCGGCAACAGGTCCTTGGCTGAGGAGCACGTGCAGGAAGCCTTTTTGAACGCTTGGCGGGGAATCCGCGGCTTCAAACGAGGGAGGCCCTTCAAACCCTGGCTGGTCCGGGTTTTGGTAAATGCGGTCTTGACTCAAAGACGCAGGCAACTGGTGGCCACCGTACCGATGGGCGAGTCGGACTGGCCGGCCAACGCCGCAGGCCCCGAGGGGATTGCCGAAGCGCAGGAAGACCGCCAGGTGGTACGGGAGGCGCTGTCGGGGTTGTCTCTGGAACAGCGTCAGGTGGTGGTGTTGCGGTACTTCGCCGACTTGACCGTGCCCGAGGTGGCCAGGTCGATGGGAATCAGGGAGGGCACGGTCAAGTCACGGTTATTCCGGGCGCACCAGCAATTGAGGGAACGGTTGCGGCAACTCCGAGCAGGGCAGGTGGACGACGATGGCTTCTAACGAAACGCCCGACCAAGAAATCGAACGCCTACTACAGGAGCATTTCTCCGCCGAGGCCGAGGAGCTTCGCGCCCCGACCGACCCGTGGGACCGTTTGGAAAGCCGCTTGGGTGACCAAGCCGACCCGCCCCGGTTCCGCTGGTTTCGGGACTGGTTTCTTCCGTCGCCGGAACGTCGCTTCACGCCGGCATTGGCGACGGCGGCGGTCGCGGTAGTGGCTGTGGTGGTGGTGGCGTCGGTCTGGCTATCCGGCGGGGACAGGGACGAGAACGGCTCTTCGTTCGAGCGCGCCGCCGTCCCCGCAGCGACCGCAGCCCCGGCTGCGGTTTTGGAAAGAATGCAGGATTCTACAGGGACCCGCGGACCCAGTGGGCTAGACGGCCAAACCACCGTCAATGCACCATCTGCGACCGAAGCTCCCGCTGCCGCTTCGCTCCCCACTCCGCCGCCAATGGCGGTAGCGGCACCTCCGCCGATGGCGACCTCCACCCACGCAACGGCGCCGCAGGTTGTCCCTACTCCGCAACCTGCCCACGGACGGCTATCGGATGCGGACGGTGACTGGATGGCGGCAGAACCCCAGGCCGGTCCGGCAGGCGGCGGCGCACCACCTCCACCCGCAGGCCAAATGCGCCCAGAGCGCACTGAAGAGCCGCCATCGGCAACGACGTTCCAGGAGTACGAGCGGCAACCCTTCGTGGATACCAGGGAGGACAACGTATCCACCTTCAGTCTGGACACCGACCGGACTTCATATCAGTTGGCCCTCAACTGGGCCAACCAAGGCTACGAGATCGACCCAGCTTCGGTACGGGCCGAGGAATGGGTCAACGCCTTCGACTATGGGTACTCCCCGCCGTTGAACGGCGACCGGTTCGCAATCACCACGGATGTCATGGCCCATCCGATGGACGAGTCGATGCACCTGGCCCGGGTGGCCTTCCAAGCGCCCGAATTACGAGACGACACTCCGTTGAACGTGACGCTGGTGCTCGACGCCTCAGGCTCGATGAGCCAGGGAAACCGGGTGGCCATCGCCCGGGAAGCCGCCGAGACCATCCGGCGGAGCCTGAGCAACCGGGACCGCATCGCTGTGGTGCATTTTACCGACGACGTGATACGCGACCTGACGGTGGAGCACGACCGGCCCAACGACCGCGACGTGGAACGTTCGATCGCCCGCTTGGCTCCCCACGGCAGCACCAACGTGCAAGCCGGGCTGGACTTGGGCGTCCGGCTGGCCGACCGTGCCCGGCGCGAACGTCCGGAGGCCTTCAACTACGTTATCTTGATGTCGGACGGGGTGGCCAACGTCGATGCTACTAATCCATTCGGCATCCTGGAATCCGCCTACGACCCCGACGCCCGGAACCCCCTGCGCATTATCACCATCGGGGTGGGCATCGAGAATTACAACGACTACCTGATGGAGCAGATTGCCCAGCACGGCAACGGCTGGTACCGCTATTTGAGCACCACAGACCAAGCGAGGACAACCTTCGCCCGCCAAAACTGGCTGGCCCTGTCGATCCCCTTCGCCGACCAGACCCGCGCCCAAGTCATCTGGGACCCAGCGGTCGTGAAAGCCTGGCGCATCATCGGCTACGAGAACCGGGTGACTCCCGACGAGACCTTTACCCAAGACCGGAAGGAGTTCGCCGAGATACCATCCGGGGCGGCGACCACCGTCTTCTACGAACTGGAGCTGCACCAAGGACTACGGGACGGGCGAAAGATCGGCGACGTGGAAGTTCGCTGGATGACCCCAAAGACAGGCATGTCGAAGAGTCAGCACTCGGAGGTGCGTTTATTCGGCTCCGCCAAGACGGCCGCCGGTCCGATGCTGGAATTCGGGGCGATAGTGGCGCTGTTGGCGGACCGTTACAGCGGGTCGCGCCATTCCTACCATCAGGAGTGGGAGCGCGAGCTGACGGTACTGCGCGACCGCGCTCACAGGCTGCACGGCGAGCTTGGCAATCTGCAGGCGTACCAAGACTTCGTCTTCCTGCTGGAGCACATAGCTAGGGATATCCATCCAAACCCAACCGAGGGACGCTCGTCCGGGTACAGCCGCTAGCGCCAGTCTTTGGTAACGGTTTCGGGCACGGACAATCCACCAACTCAGGGGCGCTTCACGAAGCGCTCCTGCGCATGTTCCTCCCCAGGCCTCACCGGCGATGAGTGATACAATCCAGTGGCCCCAACCCTGATGAGGAGTCTGGCCAGATGAAGATCGCGCAGTTTCGCCGGGACGGCCGCACCGCCTACGGCGTTGTACAGGACGAGGACATCGTCGAGATTACCGGGAGCATCTACGGGACATTCGAGCTCACCAATACCAAGCACCCGCTCTCGCAGGTCGAGTTGCTTCCGCCCACCGATCCCACCGAAATCTGGATGCCGGGGCTCAACTTCGCCAACCACTTGGAGTTCGCAGCCGCGGTGCTGGGCGACGACGACCCCCACGTTCCGGAGCACCCGGAGCCGTGGATAAAGGCCCGCGGCTCGCTGACCTCTACCGGGGAGAGCATCGTCCTTCCCTATGACACTGACGGCGAGGTGCATTACGAGGGAGAGGCGGTGGCCGTTATCCGAAAAGCGTGCCGCCGGGTCAGCCCCCAAGAGGCTCGGGAGTACGTCCTGGGTTACACCTGCGGCAACGACGTCAGCGAGCGGGCTTGGCAGAAGGACGACTGGACATTCTGGCGGGCCAAGGGCAGCGACACCTTCGCCCCGGTCGGCCCTTGGATCGAGACCGACGTCGACCCGCAAAAGCTGGAGATGATCGTCCGGCTGAACGGCGAGGAGGTACAGCACGGCCGCACCGAAGAGATGTTGTTCACCTTCGCCGAGATCATCAGCTACATCAGCCAGCAGGTGACCCTGCACCCTGGGGACTTGGTGTTCTCCGGCTCGACCGGCGTCACCACCGGCCTGAAGGACGGGGACCAGATTGAGGTCGAGATTCCCGGCATCGGGCTACTCAGCAACCCCGTGGAACTGGAAGACCAGTCATAGGCTGACCACCGCGCGGACGAGGGCCACCGTCTTGTCGGCGGCCTTCTCTTCCTGGGGCACCGGCTGTTCCCCCTCCTCGGGTTCGTCGAAACGGGCCAGCTCCTCTCGTTCAATGACGATCTGGCACTCCACCAACCGTAGGCCCGATTCCTCTCGCTTGTCCGCCACCCGCCCGGAAATGCTGATGGTATCGTTGGCCCGGACCGGCGAGAGGAGTTCCAACTCCAGGCTGCTGCCCTCCGCCGACACTCGCTCCACCGGAAAGGCCTTTTCGAGCAGCTCGGTGGCGTAGGCGATCAGGCCGGGGATGGGCGTGGTGTCCCAGGGCCCGTCCTCGCCGTCCATGCCTTCAAGCGACAGGCTTTCGACGAAGCGGCGGATGGTGTCGGTGGTCTCCCACTTCACCAGAACGGGGAGCTGGTCGCCTGCGGAGATCGTGTCGAAGTCCACCGTCTTGGCCCATAGTCTGGCCATTGTCGCCCCCTCGCGTTTGAATCAGGATTTACCGGATTTTCGGATTGGCAGCGTTGAATCTTGAAGTCCCGGAAATCTTGATTCAAGGGTATGATGTTAACATCGATGGTATCAATCGACGGAGAGGTACAGGTCTATGCCGGAACAGCCGGAGCCGTATTCCCGGGGGATGGTGATCGTCGCCCATCCCGACGACGCGGAATGGATGTGCGCGGGCACCGTCGCCAAATGGTGCGCGGAGGGTTGGGAGGTGGTGTACGTGCTGTGCACCGATGGCAGCAAGGGCAGCTCCGACCCTGATATGACCAGCGAGAAGCTGGTCAAGATACGTGAGGCCGAACAGCGGGAGGCCGCCCGAATCCTGGGCGTCAAGGAAGTGGTGTTCTTGGGCTATCCAGACGCCCACCTGGAACCGAACCTGGCGCTCCGCAAGGACCTGGCCCGAGAGATTCGGCGCCACCGGCCCGACGTCGTGATTGCAGAGAGCCCGGTCCGCAACCCAATGCAAGACTTCTACATCAGTCACCCCGACCACCTGGCGGCGGGCGAGGCCACCATGGCCGCCGTCTTTCCCACGGCCCGCGACCGGCTCACCTTCCCCGAACTGCTGGAGGAGGGTTTGGAGCCCCACAAAGTCCGCGAGGTATGGATCGGCGGCGGCGAAGACGGCTCCGACCACTTCGAGGACATCGCCGAACACATGGAGACGGCCATCGCCTCCCTCAAGGCCCACAAGTCCCAACTAAGCGAAGAAGACGCCGACAATTACTTCCCCTTGGGCCGGGAAGAAACGGCCAAAAAAGTAGGCCTCCGCTACGCAGAGGCATTCAAAGCCATCAAGATGTTCTAGGGCAACGGGGTTGCCATCGCAGAGCATTTTCTCGGAGAAGTGTAACAATGTCTGGATCCTTATTTAATCTAGATGGACTATCTCAGCCAGCAATCTTGCTCGTCGAGAAAATCTCCAATGCAATCGGCAGGCACTTCGACCCGAACCAGGTTCGTAGAATGGCGTTGGCTGAGGCGGACGCCGATCGGATCCGTTTGGTCTCTGAAGCGAAAACAGACATTGACATTACTCAACTTCGGCAGAGGACAGCGGACCGCCTTTTCAACGAGGAGGTAACGAAGCAGATAAACATGGACGGTATAGTTGCAAAGGCGGTTGCGTACGTTACCGACGATGCTTCTCCAGCGAAAATAGAAGACGATTGGATCACCAATTTCTTCGACAAGTGTCGCATCGTGTCGGACGAAGAGATGCAGGATCGATGGGCGCGAATCCTTGCCGGGGAAGGGAACGAACCTGGCTCATTCTCACGTAAGACGATCAATCTTATGGCAGACCTGGATAAGCGTGATGCTGAATTGTTCACGAACCTGTGCCGATTCGTGTGGGATATTGATGGAACCGTTTGCCCTCTGGTATACGACACACGGCACGTAGTCTACACACAGCACGGAATTAACCACGAGGCCCTTAGCCACCTCGAGACGCTGGGACTGGTTCAGTTTGCTGGTATCGGGCTTGGGCTGGGGAACCTATCGGACAAGATCTCGGCTTCTTATCACGGGCAGCAACTGGAATTGGTCTTGCCGAGGGATTCCGACAACTCTTTGAGTGTAGGGCAAATCAGGTTAGTGCAGTCCGGACTTGAGCTATACAGTATTGTGAACGCTGATGCGGTGGAAGGCTTCTTCGACTATGTGCAGGAAAAATGGACGACCGAAGGGCTCACAACGCCGACGAGCTCCTCTCCGACGGCGGAGCCAGAACCTCCATTCGCCGAACTTGCAAGACGGTGGAAAGAAGAATCGAGCTTCCACTCCAACTCCGCTCTCATCGTGAGACACCCTGCATACCAGCAGATAATCGCGATGGGTGAGGACGCTGTTCCGCTCATATTGCGAGACTTGTGGGGAAAAGGGGGGCACTGGTTCCCCGCGCTTCAGGACATCACTGGGGCACAACCAGTCCCAAAGGGCAGTTGGGGTAATGTCAAAGAGATGACCGCTGCCTGGTTACAGTGGGGTCGAGAACAGGGATACCGTTGGTAAGGATATGCGGGAGCCGCTAGAGGACTTCTTTCCTGGATTGGCTATCTCAGGGTATGGAGTTACCAGCGAGGCTAGCACCGAATACAACTGCATCGCCTGGGCGAGGAATAACGACACTGAGTGGTGGGACTATTCGCCAACCTATCGCTGGTTGGACTCTGTCCCTCGGTCGCCGGAAGTTGAAGCACTGGTAGCCCTGTTCGTGGATAGCGGCTACACGGTTTGCAATAGCGACGACAAAGAAGCCGGTTTTGACAAAGTCGCCATCTACACCACCTTGGAAGGGCTCTGGACTCACGCGACGAGACAACTCGACGATGGGCAATGGACCAGCAAGCTAGGGGCTGCTGAGGATATTTACGGAATTGTTCATTGCATCGTTCGCCGGCCAATCCGCGTAAACGGAGAGTCTTCCAACAAATGATCTTGCTTTAGGAACGTATCGGTCCCGCTATGTCGGCTTGTGGGCTACCACCTTGAAGCTGGCGGTGTTGGTCAGCGTATTCTCTTCGTCTTCGTCTCGGAAGCTGAAGTTTTCGCTTTCGATTTGGATGTCCCGGAAGCCAGCGTTTCTTAGCCGCCCCAAGTAGACCTCGTGGTACTCGGCGCCAGCGGTGCAGGAGACCCAGGACTCGGCGTCGGTGACCGCCGGGCCATCGGGGGTGAGGGCGACCACGTCGGAGAGGTGGATCCGCCCACCGGGGGCCAGCACTCGGAAGCTCTCGCTGAACACCGCGTCCTTGTCGGGCGAGAGGCAGACCACGCAGTTGGAGATGATCACGTCGTAGGAGTTGTCGGGCAGGGGCATGGCTTCCATCTCGCCTTTCACGAACTCGACGTTGGTCAGGCCCAGGGTGGCCTGGTTGTGGCGGGCCAGTTCCAGCATAGCCGGCGTCATGTCGAGCCCGGTAACGTGGCCAGTCTCGCCAACCTCGCGAGCTGCCAGGAAGCAGTCGATCCCGCCGCCGGAGCCCAGGTCCAGCACCCGCTCGCCCGGCTTGAGGCCAGCCAATGCGGTGGGGTTGCCGCAGCCGGCGGATACGGCGATGGACTCGGTGGGCAGGCCGTCCAGTTGCCCGTCGCTGTAAAGCCGCATTGCGTGGTCAAGGTCTTCGGGCCCGCAGCAGGCGGCCCCCGCCTCAGCCTCGGGGGCCACGGGGGTCAACTCGATCACCCGCTGCGCCCGCGCTCCGTAGCGCTCTCGGACCAGTTCCTTTATTTCGTTTTGATTGGTAGCCATTGGGTTTCCTCCCTGATTGTATTTGGCAGGGCTTGGGCCACACAGTCCTGCACCGTCGGCAACATCCTTTGCCACACCCTGGCCGCCGCCTCGAACGCCTCGATCCCCGATGGGCTCAGCCAACAAACCCTTCGGTTTCGCCCTTGGTGTTCCTCCATCCGGCACTCGACGTACCCGCCGTCTTGCAATTCCTTCATAGTCGAGTACACCATAGCCTGGGTGGGTTCGCAACACCCCTGACAGGCCTCCTTGATCGCCTGGTTGACTCCGTAGCCGTGCAGCGGGCCCCTGGCTAACTGGGAGAGCAGTAGGAACCGGCAAAGGCTCCGCTTCACCAGGTTTTCCCAATAGGCCTCATTGACCATCGTGGTCATGCTCAACCCCGTATACTAAACCTTGTTAAGTATCATATGCCCGGTGCGCCGGGCTGTCAACCCCAACGGGCGGCTGGTAGAATTACTCCCGATCCGGGCCACTTGCTTACAGGTGATAGCGAATGAAGATTGCCGAATTCCAAACGCGGGTGCTGCTTACTCCAGCCGACGACCCGCTGGCCAACAGCCTGCCCGACACCGGAGCGAAACGGGCCTTCGTTACCCTGGAGATGACCACCGACGAAGGCATCGAAGGCATCGGTTTGACCTTCATCCCCGCCCTTCACGCCAGCCCGTTGCTGCCGGCCTTGAAGTCGTCGGTGGATGCGCTGGCTGGCCTCACCGTGGGGGAGGACCCGATGGACATCGAGGCCATCGTCGAGCGGCTGAAGGACCTTACCAGCGGCGCGGGTCCCGGCGGCGTGCTCAGCCTGGCCTTGGCCGCGGTGGACATGGCGCTGTGGGACATCAAGGGCAAGGCGCTTGACCAGTCGGTCTGCTCGCTGCTAGGCGGCTACCGCAAGAGCGTGCCCACATACGCCAGCGGCGCGTTGATGCGCCCGGTCAACCTGGAGCGCTTGGCCGAAATCGGCCCAATGCTGGTTGAGCAGGGCTTCCGGCAAATGAAGACCCAGATGGGCGCCGAGCCGACGGCTGGCCGGGAAGTGGAGCGCATCCGGGTCTTGCGCGACGCCGTGGGCGACGACATCGACCTGATGTGCGACATAAACCAGCTCTGGAACGTGAACCAAGCGATCACCATTGGCCGCCGGGTCGAGGACTACAACCTGTTCTGGCTCGAAGATGTGGTGGCCCACGACGACTATCAGGGCTTGGCCAAGGTGGCCGACGCCCTTCACACACCGATCGCGGCGGGCGAATACGTCTACGGCATCAACCCGTTCCGCCAGTTGATCGAGCACGGTTCGCTTGACATCGTGATGATCGACCTGCTCCGGGCGGGCGGCATCACGGCCTGGCGTAAGATCGCGGCGATGGCCGAGGGCTTCAACATGCCGGTGGTCAGCCACCTGGTGCCGGAGGTCCACATCCAGTTGATGGCAGCTATCCCCAACGGGTTAACTGTCGAGTACATGCCTTGGACCCTCAAGCTATTTGAGGAAACCCCCAGGTTTGCCGACGGCTGTTTGGAGGTGCCGGACAAGCCGGGTCTAGGGCTGGCATTCGATCAGGAGGCGCTGGAGCGCTACGCTGTAAACTAAACGCAGAGGGCGCGAAAAGCGCCGAGAATTTCAGGAGGATTGACCATGGTTGCTCAGCTACGGACTTACACGATCAACCGGGGCATGATGGACTCATGGCTCAAGGTGTTCGACGAGGAGATCCGGCCGATTCACGACAAGATGGGGATGCCCATCTCGGCCACCTGGGTCAACGACGCCCGCAACGAGTTCATTTGGATTCGCAACTTCAACAGCGCCGAGGAGATCCCCGACAAAGAGGCCGCCTACTTCGCCTCCGACGAGCGCAAGGCCTTGGGCGACAAGCCGACCAGCCACATCGCCAAAATCGAAGTGAAGGTGATCGAGCAAGTACTGACTCCCGCCGGAGTCGCCTAGTCGATCTGACCGCAATGGACGCCGAGCACACGGAGGTTGTTCTGGATAATCTTCGCGCTCTCGGCGTTCAGGCAGGTTTCCGCATTTCGACGTGGGGGATGTCTACCTCCAGGAAGACGTACCCAAATTCCTCATACCCGTGGCCAGCGTAGAAGGACTTGACGTACTCTTGGGCGTGGAGCACGAAGGTGTCCGCGCCTTGGGTGCGGGCCTCGTCTTCCAAAAAACGGAGTACCAGGCCACCCACGCCGCGGCGACGCCATTCTTGGTCCACCGCCATGCGGCCGATGCGGGCGGCTCCGGCGGCAACGATAACGCGGCCAGTGCCCACCGCAGTCCCCTCATGCAAGGCGATGGCGTGGGTCGCAGCCGCGTCGAGCTCGTCCAATTCCTCTTCCGGCGGTATTTGCTGCTCGTCGACGAAGACCCGGAAACGTACACCGATGGCGGCCTCCATTTCCGCTTCGGTCTCCACGATTTTGACGGTGATGCCTCCGGAATCCATGGCCGCTAGAAGACGATGACGCCCCGGCCGATCTCGCCCGCGTCCATGTCGTCGTACGCCTCGTTTACTTGGTCCAAGGAGTAACGGCGGACCACCAGGTCGTCCAGGTTCAGCTTGCCGAGGCGATAGAGCTCGGCAAACTTGGGCATGTCCACCTTGGCATGGGTCGAGCCGTAGTAGGTGCCGCGCACCGTCTTCTCGTTGCGCACCATGTCGACCGCGTTCAGCGGGGCCTCGGCGCCGAAGGGGGCGATGCCGACCAGCGTGACGACACTGCTCTTTCCAGCCATATCGTAGGCCGCCTTGATGGTCGAGGCTGCCCCGACCACCTCGAAGGTGTAGTCCGCGCCGCGTCCTCCGGTAATTTCCTTGACCTGCTCCACCGGGTCGCGGTCCGAGGCGTTCACCATGTGGGTTGCGCCGAACTTCATGGCGAATTCGAGCTGGCTCTCCCGAAGGTCGACGGCGATGATCTTGGTGGCGTTGGCCAAGGCGGCGCCCATGATTACGTTCAGTCCGACGCCGCCGCAGCCGACCACCGCAACGCTGCTGCCGGGGCGGACCTTGGCGCTGTTGATTACCGCGCCGACGCCGGTGGGCACGCAGCAGCCGATGAGGGCCGCCTTGTCCATCGGTATCTCCCACTCGACGGCCACGCAGCCCATTTCGGGAACGACCGCGTATTCGGCGAAGCAGGCGACCTTGCCCATGTGGTGGATATCCTGGTCGCCCTTGTGCAAGCGGCAGGTGCCATCCATCATGTTGGGCCCGGTGGCCATGTGAACGTCGCACACCTGGGAGTTGCCTTCCAGGCAGGAGTGGCAACGTCCGCAGGCGGGTACGAAGGAGAGGATCACCTGCTGACCCGGGCGCACGGTGGTCACGCCTGGGCCGACCTTCTCGACGGTGCCCGCGCCCTCATGGCCCAGCACCACGGGCAGGGCGATGGGGGCGTCGCCATGCATGAAATGGCGGTCGCTGCGGCAGATGCCAGCGGCGCCGATCTTTACCAGGACCTCCCCCTCCTTGGGGTCGTCCAACTGCAAGTCTTCCAGAACCAGCGGCGTCTTGGTTTCATAAAGGACAGCGGCTTTCACAAGTCGTCTCCTGAAGTCACGGAATAGGCAAGCCGGGATGGCCCCGACCGCAGACTATAATCCACCGCCTCGGCGGGCTGTGTCAAATTGGGCCCCGGCACCGAATGAAGTTAAGGAATGGGCGCCCAATGTTGTTCGGGCAGAGCCGGGCGGAGTACGATCACTAGAGGAGACGGGTATGCCGATGAAAAGACCTCCTCACCCTGGATTGTCGGTCAGGCATGATTGCATAGAACCATTGGGGCTGACGGTGTCACAAGCGGCGAAGCATCTCGGTGTTAGCCGCAAGCAGCTATCGGAAGTCGTGAACGCTCGTTCTGGGATTTCGCCCGAGATGGCCATTCGCCTTGACAAAGCATTTGGCGGAGGAGCCTCCACTTGGAACATGCTTCAAGCCGCTTACGACTTGGCCAGAGTCATGGAGCGAGACGCGGATATCAAGGTCCAACGATTGGTTGACGACACCGGCCCGCTGGCGGAAGAGTAGGAATGCCGATCTCACGGCAGACCATGGCCATCGTCTACGACTTCGACGGCACTCTTGCGCCCGGCAACATGCAGGAGCACCAGTTCATCCCCGACATCGGGATGGAGCCAGCCGAGTTCTGGCGAGAGGTGAACCAGCTCGCCCAGCGTCACCAAGCCGACCGTATTCTGATGTACATGTACATGATGCTGCAGAAGGCTCGCGCCTCCGGTGTTCCCGTCCGCCAACAGGACTTCCGCAAACAGGGAGAGGGGCTCAAGCTATTCCGCGGCGTGGCCGAGTGGTTCGGCCGGATTAGCCAGCACGGCCAAAAGCACGGAGTAATCATCGAACATTACCTGGTCTCCTCGGGCAACGCCGAGATCATCGAGGGCTCGGGCATAGCCGGGGAATTCGCGGCGATCTACGCCTCCAAGTTCATGTTCGACGAGAACGGTGTCGCCAGTTGGCCCGCGTTGGCTATCAACTACACCAACAAGACTCAGTACCTATTCCGCATCAACAAGGGCGCCCATGACCTCAGCGACGACACCAAAATCAATGCCGTGGTCCCACCACACGAACGCCCGATCCCCTTCGAGAACATGGTCTACATCGGCGACGGCTCAACCGACGTCCCCTGCTTCCGGGTGGTCAAGGACCAAGGCGGCCTGTCCATCGCCGTCTTCGACCCCACCACGGAGGACGCTTCGGCCAAGGCCGAGCAGTTCCGGTCCGACGGCCGGGTGCATCATGTGGTCCCGGCGGACTACCAGGAAGGCAGCGAGTTGGAGGCCGCGGTCAGGCGGCGGATCTGCGAGATAGCTGGGCGGCCAGCGTAGGGCCGTATATTCGGTAACTGCCACCGGAAACGATACGGCTAGCTCAATCCCCGTAGCGTTGCAACCTTTCTTCCAGCCGTCTAAGCGCCTGTTGGGTCAAGCGTAACCCTCGGAGGATTTCCTCGCGGGAGTCGGGTTGTTCCAGCTCGCGGAAACGTTCCTGCTTGGCTTCGTCCAGGTTGTTGATCACCACCGCGATGAACAGGTTGACGACCACGAAGGCGCCGAAGACGACGAAGCTCACGAAATAAGTCCAAGCCAGCGGGTGCTACCCCTCGATTTTCTCCAAGGGGGCGAAGCTCAGCAGCAGGCGCTTGGCACCCACGCCATTGGCGAACTCGACTGTCACCTCGGTGTCGGCTAAGGAAGCATCGCAGGCGGTGACCACACCCTCACCAAAGGCGGTGTGCCGGACCAGATCGCCGACCCTCAGCGTGGGGCGTGCTGGCGCGGCAGACTCGGCCATCGGACGCGACATCGCCGGGGTCCACGAGGACCAAGCCGCTCGTCCGGGCCGCGCCGTGCGAGTTGCGATGGTGGCAGACTCGATCAGCTCGGCGGGGATCTCCCGCAAGAACCGTGAGGGGGGCCCGCCCTGTCGGCCAGCCTGGAAGCCACGGCGGAAAGCCCGGAGCAGGTAGAGCCGCTTCTCGGCGCGGGTGATTCCCACGTAGCAGAGCCGCCGCTCCTCCTCCAGTTGGTCCGGGTTGTCGATGGACCGGCTGTGAGGCAGCAGGCCTTCCTCCAGCCCCACGATGAACACCACCGGGAACTCCAGCCCCTTCGCTTGGTGCATCGTGATCAGGGTGATCGAATCTTCGGCGTCCTCGTAAGTATCGACGTCGGCCACCAGCGAGTTGCGCTCCAAGAGGGAGGCCAGTCCTTCGGGAGGAGTCTCGGCATTGAACTCTTGGGCCAGATCGCGGAAGGCCATGATGTTCTCCCACCGCTCCTCGGACCGGTCGTCGCTGCCTTGGATGTGCTTGCGCAACCCGGATTCCTCCAACACCTGGTCCAGAAGCTTGACCACGGGCGCGGCCTGACTCAGAAGCACCAAGCGATCGATGGTGTCGGCGAAGGACGCAATGGAACCGGCGGCGCGGTTGGTCAACTGCACCGGGACTTGGTCTCCGGCCCTGCGGCAAGCGGCGATATACTGCATGGCCTCGTACAACCCGAAACCGTGGTCGGTGGCCCACAGCGCCAACTGCTGCATCGACTTGGCCCCGATGCCCCGCAGGGGCATGTTGATCACGCGAGCGAGGTTCACGTCATCCTGCTGGTTGTAGATCAGCCGCAGATATCCGGTCAGGTCCTTGATCTCGCGGCGCTGGTAGAAGCGTACCCCGCCGACCAGCCGGTACTTCATGCCCTGACGCAAGCAGGCCTCCTCAAGCGCTCGCGACTGGGCGTTGACCCGGTACATCACGGCGCAATCGCCAAGGCGGAACTTCTCGTCGCGCACCAACCGAGAGATCTCGGAGATGACGTAGCCCGACTCCTCGTCCTCGTCGTAGGCCTCGTGGACCTGCACCGGCGACCCCACGTCGTTGGAGGTGAAGAGATCGTTGTCAATTCGTTGTCCGTTTGCGGAGATGAGCCCCTTGGCGGCGTTCAGGATGGTGCTGGTCGAACGGTAGTTTTGGCCCAAGGAGACCGTGCGCGCAGTTGGGTAGTCCTGCTTGAAGCTGAGGATGTTTCGAATGTCGGCGCTGCGCCAAGAGTAGATCGACTGGTCCGGATCGCCCACCACGCAGATGTTTCGGTGGGCCTCGGCCAACTGCCGGGCGATGCGGTATTGGGCCACGTTGGTGTCTTGGAACTCGTCAACCAGTATGTATTGGTACCGGTCCTGGTAACGCTTCAGCACCTCCGGAAAAGCGTCGAAGAGCTGCACTGTCTTCAGCAGCAGGTCGTCGAAATCCACGGCGTTGTTCTTGGCCAGCAACTCCTCATATTGCCGGTAAGCGCGGGAGCTGAGTTCGTCGAAATAGCTGTCGGCGTAGCGGCCCATGTCCCGCGAGTCGCGCAATACGCTCTTGGCGCGGGAGATGGCGCTCAGCACCGAGCGGGGCGGGTTGGCCTTGGGATCGATCTCGGCCAGCTCCATCGACTGCTTGATCATCGAAATCTGGTCGTCGTCGTCGTAGATAGAGTAGTTGTTCGGAACGCCCAGATAATGCCCATCCCGGCGCAGCAGTTGGGCGCAAAAGGCGTGGAACGTGCCGACGGTAAGGCCGCCTCCCCGGGCACCCACCAAGCGTTCCAAACGGTCGCGCATCTCGCGGGCAGCCTTGTTGGTGAAGGTCAAGGCCAGGATGCTGTAAGGAGTGACGCCGCAGACCCGCACCAAGTAGGCGATTCGGTGGGTGATTACTCTCGTCTTTCCGCTGCCGGGTCCGGCAACAATAAGCAAAGGGCCGTCGACGGTCTCGACGGCCTCTTTCTGCGCCGGGTTCAACCCCTCCAGTACATCCGCCCCGGTGGTCATGGAGGCATTATATATGATTAAACGCCGAGCACGCAGAGACCGCAGAGTATCGATTAAATGTTGAGCGATACCTTCCGGGCTCGGCGCTCTCTGCGTCTAAGAACTTTCGACGTTGAACATCCAATTGATGCCGAACTTGTCGGTGCAAGCGCCGAAATAGGCTCCCCAGAACTGGTCCTGCAGGGGCATAGTAACCGCGCCGCCCTCCGAGATTTTGGCGAACCGGGCATCCGCCTCTTCGCGGCTCGACGGCGTGTAGCTGATCGAGAAATTGTTACCCACCACGGGCGCCGGACCAAAATTGGAGGGCATATCGCTGCCCATCAGCACCCCGTCGCCGATGGAGATGGAAGCGTGCATAATCTTATCGCTCTCCGATTCGGGGACACCCATGTCACTTGGGCCTTCGCCGAAAGTGCTCAGAAACAGGTACTCACCGCCGTAGACGGAGCAATAGAAGTCAAACGCTTCACGGCAAGTTCCACTGAAATTCAGGTAGGTATGCAGCGTCATAAGTCCTCCGTTCGGCTATGAGAGTGCTGCCACCACTTCCTCCAGGTTGGAGATGGTGGACAAGAAGGGAAGGGCCACGCTCAGAGAGGCGTCGTGAGCTTCTTGGCTGACCGAGGCGCAGCAGTCGCCGACGATGATAACTTCGTAGCCTCGGTCTGAAGCCTCGCGGGCGGTGCCTTCGACCACGAAGTTGGTAGCCACGCCGGCCAGCAGCAGGGTGCCGATTCGCTTGTTCTTCAGTATGGTCTCTAGGTCCGAAGCGGTGAAGGCGGACACGCCGCGCTTGGTTACCACCGGCTCTCCTTCCTGCGGGGTCACGGCGTCGTGGATCGAGGCACCCCAAGTGCCCTCGACCAGCGCGTTGGCAGCGTGCAGCCCCTGCCATAGGCCGGCGTTGGCCGGGCGCTCCGGGTAACCGGGCCGGAACTTGACCGATACGTAGATGGTAAGCACCCCGGCGTTTCGGGCGGCGGCCAAGAGCTGTCCGGTCTTGCCCAAGACGTCGTTTTCCTTGACCATCTGGGCGAAACCGAAGTCTTTGAACGCTCCTTCCTCGTGAACAATGTCGTTCTCGAAGTCCATGGCCAACAGGGCCGTGTGGTGAGGGTTAAGCTCGATCGCCATGTTGGGACCTCCGTCGGAAGTGGGATTCGGATTAGGCCGGTCAGCGCCATTATATCCCGCGTCCCAAGGCAGGGGGAGAACGGAGTGTTAGTGTTTTTTGAACGCTGGCCCCGTAGGCCAATCCTTGGCCGTCCACACCGCGCATGGTGTTATACTCGAAAACGCCGTTGTTAAACATGGCTGGACCTTCGGGCCCTGTAATAGCCTCGAATTGTGAAATAGGACAACTGGTTAACGCATGCAGAGAATCGCACCCCAGAACCTGAGGACTCCCGGCCCAACGCCGATTCCCGATGACATCGTCGACGCGATGAGCAACCCGATGATCAACCATCGTGGGCCCGAATTCGACGAGCTGATCACCAAGACCACCGCCCAACTGAAGCAGGTGTTCATGACCCAGAACGACCTGTTCATCCTGACCGCCTCCGGCACCGGCGCGTTGGAGGCGTCGCTGGTCAACACCCTGTCTCCTGGGGACAAGGTGCTGGCGGCCACGGCTGGCTCCTTCGGCGACCGCTTCATCGACATGGCCGAGGCCTTCGGGGTCGACGTCCACCGGCTGGACTTCGAGTGGGGCGAAGCGGTGCCTCCGGAGGCCATCCACGACGGATTGCGGGCCGATCCCGAGATCAAGGCGGTGATGATTACCCACAACGAGACCTCCACCGGCGTGACGCACCCTCTGGAGGAGATCGCGGTCATTGCGAAGCAAGAGTTCGACAAATTGCTGCTGGTGGACGCGGTGAGCAGCCTGGGCTGCATCCCGTTGCCAGTGGACGCTTGGGACTGCGACCTGGTGGGTACCGCGTCGCAAAAGGGGTTCATGATCCCCCCTGGCCTGGCTTTCATCAGCATCAGCGAACGGGCTTGGGAGGCGCAGAAGACCGCCACGATGCCCCGGTTCTACTTCGACCTGGAAGAAGCCAAGCGCACCCTGGAGCGGGGCCAGACGCCCTTCACGCCCAACGTCGCCGCGATGTATGGCCTTAGCCTGGCCTTGGACAAGCTGCTAGAAGAGGGACTGGAGGATGTGTTCGGGCGCCATGCTTCCATCGGCCAACTGACCCGCAGCCGCATCAAAGAAATTGGCTTGGAGCTATTGGTGGGGGACGAGCGCTACGCCTCGGACACCGTGACTGCCGTAAAGATCCCCGAAGGCGTCGATGGGCGGGCGCTGATGGAGCGGATGCGCACCGAGAAGAACGTGGTGCTGGCCGGGGGCCAAGGCAAGCTCAGCGGCAGCATTTTTCGCATCGGCCACCTCGGGCACGTCTCCACAGAGGACATCGACGAAGTGATGGACGCGCTCGAGGCCTTGCTGCCGGAAGTCGGATTTCGAGGATAGACCGTGGCAACTTCGCAACTAGAAAAGGCGATGGCCACCCTGCGCATGTCCTTGGCGGAGATGGAGGCCAAAGAGCACCAGTTGGATGCCCAGATCAGCCAATTCCGCCAGCAGTTGCGGCGAGTGCCCCGGCAGGCGATCTACGGACAAGCCAGTCTGGAGTTCTCGCTCGCAGCGATGGGAGAGATCGAAGAGCGCTTAGAGGACGCCGAGGCTACCCGCCGCCGCCTGTTGCAGATCAAGGCCTCCGCCGCCCAAGAATTGGAAGCGCTGGTTGTGCTGAAGCGGGTAGACGAAGCCCGCACCACTCTGGCCAGCCTCAAGCGCCGGTCGCCGACCGACCCCGACGCCGCCCGGGAGATCCGCCGCCTGGAAGACTTCATCGCCGTCAACAGCAAGCGCGCCGAACAGGCGATAACGGAGCGCTACCAAGAGCGCCTGTAGACTGCGCCCCGGCCGCAACCAACACCGTTACCACCTGGTGATCGTGTAGGCCAAATAATCCGGATGGTCACAACCTTCCGTCCAAGCGGTTGATTACAAGGCCAGTAGGTAGCTTGGGGTAGAAGAACGTGGATTTTCGGGGCAGGCGATGGCCGTCGCCGACGATGTCCTCGAAGGCGTCCAGTGGAAAGGGTCTCATTAGGAACGCCATCTGCAACGAGCCGTCGGCCACCCCGGCAACCGCATCTTCGTGTTCGTGCAGAAATCCCAGGTGGTCAAGGGTCGAGTCGCCGAGTTCCGGGCGCAGCACTTTCTCTTCCAGCACCCATGCTTCAGAAACGGCGAGTGGACCCCAATCGGGGCATTCCGCCGACTCCCGCACTCTCAGTATCTGGGCTCCGGTACCAGCGGGACCAACGGCTGCCATGACCCTGCCGTCGCGCCCGAGGGCCTCCACCTGGTGGACCAAGTCGTCAGCGGAGCCCGGATTCGCCGGTTGGGGAGCGAAAAACTCGTTCAGCCTTGCCCGGACGCGCTCCAACTGGACGTCGCTCAGCCCCTTCAGGCTCCGGTGGTACGGTAGCACCACCAACCCCGGATCGTCGAAGGCGATCAGGGTCATCATCACGTGATTGTGGGCCAGCGACGGCTCCCGGGCTTCTGAGCTTTCGGCATGGCGGGCCAACTGGTACTCTCGGGAGGCCTCGTAGCGGTGATGCCCATCGGCCAGGTATACCGGACGAGTCTCGAAAAAGCTGGAGATGGCGGCAAGGTCGTCCGGCCTGGCAATGCTCCAGAGGGTGGTGACACCGCCGAATTCGTCGCTGGCGTCGACCTCGGGCGCCTGCTCCATCACTGCCCGAAAGACGGAGTCCAACTCCCCGGCGGCGTCGCGGTAGAGGGCCATGATCGGGCTGATGTTCGAGCGCAACTGCTCCATCAGCGCGACCCGGTCGCGGATGGCCGGGGCCTCAGTGAACTCGTGGGGCAGCACCTGACGGGTCTCGTAATCCTCCAGTCCCACGCATGCTATCAAGCCCAAGCGGGATCGCTCCCGGCCGCCCAACGAGAACACATGGCGCAACAGATAAAAGCGAGGGTCCTCGTCTTGGCGCAGCACTCCGTCGCCTACCCACTGGTCGAAGAGCCCGGCGGTGTGGGAGTAGCGGCCTTCTTCCAAGGCGGTCCAGTCCAGGCTCTCTCCGGCCTCGAGATGGATCACGTTCAGCGGGTTCTTTTGCTTTAGCGAGTCCTGGATTTCCGGCGTAATCAGGTCGTAGGGTGGGCAAAGGACCGACGCCATATCGCCCACGACATCCGTGTTGTAACGCCACCCTCGAAAGGGACTAACTGCAGCCATTGATGCACCTATTCCTCGGGCGCCGGAGCTCTCGGTCCGGTTCCGCGCCCTATGTGCCGGGATTATATTCGACGCCGGTTTAGGCAGTCCACCGGCCTATGATATACTCCGTTTCTGCTTGGGCCGCCCGCCATTTTGGCCGGCTCGAACGGGAAACATCACGTCTTTTCAGCGAGGAACGTTGCTCATGGCCGCCCCGATTACCCACGTTGACGGTGGCACCATCACCATCGCTCACGGCTTTACCGCCGGTGGTACTTACGCCGGGATCAAGACCTACTCCGAGGACAAAATGGACGTGGGGCTGCTGCTTTCGGACCGCCCTTGCGCCGCAGCCGGCGTGTTTACCAAGAGCAGCATCGTCTCGCCGACGGTGACAGCCAACCGGGAGACCCTGGCGGCCGGTCACACGCTGCGCGGGTTGGTGGTCAACTCGGGCATCGCCAATGCCGGAGTGGGGGAGCAGGGGTTCATCGACGCGAAGGACATGGCGGCCATCGGGGCCACGGCGGTTGGGGTGAAGCCCGAAGAGATGCTCGTGTTCAGCACCGGAATTATCGGGGTCGAATTGCCCATGACGCTGATCAAGAGCGGTGTGGGGCAGATCGAGCTGTCCACCGATGGCGGCAACGAGTTGGCCCGGGCGATGATGACCACCGACACTCACTCTAAGGAAGTCGGCGTAACCGTTGATATCGGCGGCACAGAGGTCCGCATTGGCGGCGTGGCCAAAGGCTCCGGGATGATTCACCCCAACATGGCCACCATGCTCTCGTTCGTGGCCACCGACGCCGCCGTGGACCCAGGATTCTTGCGGTCAGTGTTGCCCGAGATAGCTGATTTCTCACTGAACATGCTGACCGTGGACGGAGACAGCAGCACCAACGATTCGCTGGTCGTGCTGGCCAACGGCGCGGCTGGCAATGCCGCCATAACCGCTGGGACACCCGAAGCCGAGTCGTTCAAGGCCGCCCTGCTGGAGGTCTGCATACAATTGACCCGCCAGTTGGCCCGCGACGGCGAGGGCGCGACCCACCTCCTGGTGGTAGAAGTGGTGAACGCCGTCAACTCCGAAGACGCCCGTGCCGCCGCTAGGACGATATGCTCGTCGCTGCTGGTCAAATCGGCCGTCTACGGCGCCGACCCCAACTGGGGCCGCCTGCTGGCCGCCTTAGGCCGCAGTCAGGCCCATGCGGTCGAGAGCAAGATCGCCCTGTACATAAACGGCGTTTGCATCATGGAAGCGGGGAGACCCATACCCTTCCACCGCGACGCCGTGGTCGCCCTGATGCGTGGCGACGAGGTGACTTTCCGTATCGACCTCAACTTGGGCGACGCTCAGGCCACGGCCTGGGGTTGCGACCTCACCGAAGAATACGTGGTAATCAACAGCGCCTACACTACCTAGAGGAGTTCCCGGTCTGCCAATCGTAGTGAAAATCGGTGGCAGCACCCTGGGAAGCCACGATACCAGCCTCAAAGACCTGGTAACGCTGCAACGGGAAGGGGTGGAGGTAGTAGTAGTCCACGGCGGCGGCAACGTGATTTCCCAATGGATGCAACGCCAAGGGATACCGCCGCAGTTCGTGGGCGGATTGCGCATTACCGACGCCGCCAGCCTGGAAATCGTCGTCGCCGTTCTTACTGGCCTGATTAACAAGGACTTGGTCTCGCTGCTACAGCAGTTGGGCGGCAGAACCATCGGTCTAAGCGGCATCGATGGGTGCATGCTGGAGTGCAAAATCGCCAACCCGGAGCTTGGCTACGTCGGGGAAATCGAGGCGGTCGACAGCTCGGCGATCCGGGCGCTGCTGGACGCTGGCTACATCCCCATGGTCGCCCCTCTCGGGGTACATCGGGACGACGGTTCGGAAAACACCGGCAAGCCCCTGAACATCAACGGCGACACCGTGGCCGGCGAGCTGGCCCGTGAGTTGCAGGCCGAGCGCCTGGTGTTTCTTACCGACGTCGCCGGGGTTATGGACGGCGGCGGCCGTGTCATCCGGCGGCTGGACCGTCGACGGGCCAACATCCTGTTCAACTCCGGCGTGATCCAGGGCGGCATGATCCCCAAGCTGAACGCCTGCCTGCGGGCTCTGGAGGGCGCACCGGTGGCCGAGATCGTGGACGGCCGCCAGCCCAACGCGCTCATCGACTGTCTCGGAGGCCGGGGTGCCGGCACCACAATCACTGCCTGACGTGCGATAATCTACTCCGTGCCCCCGATTGGGCATCCACACCGTCTACGCGATTATTTGGAGGAGTCTCACCATGAGCATTAGCAGCGACTGGATCGATGTCGAGAAGAAGTACTACGCGCAGACGGTACGTCGTCAGCCAGTGGTGATTGTCCGTGGGGAAGGCACCGAGGTTTGGGATGCCGACGGCAAGCAATACCTGGATTTCGTGGCTGGCTGGGCGGTCAACCAATTGGGCCACAGCCATCCGGTGATCACCCAGGCCATCACCGAGCAAGCAGGGACCTTGATCCAGACTTCCAACCAATTCTACACCGTGCCACAGCTGCGGCTGGCCGAGATCCTGATCGAAAATAGCTGCTTGGACTTGGTCTTCTTCGGCAACAGTGGGGCCGAGGCGGTCGAGGGCGCGATGAAGCTGGCCCGGCGCTACGGCAAGCTGCACCGCGACGGCGCCTACGAGATCATCACCGCCTTCAACTCTTTCCACGGCCGCACTCAAGCCACCGTGGCCGCCACAGGGCAGCCCCACTACCAAGAGAATTTCGCTCCCCTGCTGCCGGGCTTCGTCCACGTCGACTACAACGACGTCGAGGCCGTGATGAACGCCACCACCGACGCGACGGCGGCGGTGATGGTGGAGCCGGTCCAGGGCGAGGCCGGGGTGATCATCCCCGACGACGACTATCTGCAGCGGCTTCGCCAATGGTGCGACAGCCAAGGCATCCTTCTGATCTTAGACGAGGTCCAGACCGGCATGGGCCGGCTGGGGAGCCTGTTTGGCTACCAGGAGTACGGCGTCGAGCCCGATGTGATGACGCTGGCCAAGGGTCTGGGTTACGGGGTGCCCATCGGGGCGTTCCTCTCCAAGGCCCACTGTCAAGCGTTGGTGCCCGGCGACCACGGTTCCACCTTCGGCGGCAACGTCCTGACCACCGCCGCCGCCTTCGCTGGCACTCAGTACCTGATCGAAAACGACATCCCAGGGCGGGCCAAGGAGATGGAGACCCATCTCAACGACGCCCTGAACGACATCAAGGGCCGCTTCTCCTTTGTCTCCGAGGTACGATGCAAGGGCCTGCTGGCCGCGATGGACTTCGACGACAACATCTCCGGCCAAGTGCTCACCAACGCCAACGAGGCCGGACTACTGCTCAACGGACCTCGCCCGCACACGGTCCGCTTTATGCCCCCGCTCACCGTCACCAAGGAAGAGATAGACGAAGCAGCCGAGCGCCTGAGCACCGCGCTGTCGAAAATCTAGGCCCAACAGATGGGCCAGGGGTGAAATGTCTAAAAGACAGTTCTACGTCGTCATCGAGAAGGACGAAGACGGAAATTTAATCGGCGATGTACCGCAGCTTAAGTCCTGCTATAGCTACGGAGAGACGCTTGACGAACTGATGGACAACATGAAGGAGGTTATCCTCCTTTGCATGGACGATAAGTTGGACGTCGATGAAGAGGGTGAACCGTCGAAGTTCGTCGGAATCCAGGTAATCGAAGTCTAGCGATCATGGCCCGTCTCCCTGTGTTACGGGCCAGAGAGATAATTAGGGCCTTACATAGCCTGGGATTCGAGACCGCCCGGCAACGGGGAAGCCACCTGAGCCTCAGACATCCCGACGGCCGTTCGGCTACGGTTGCCGACCATGGGTCAAGAGACATTCCTAGAAACATGATTCTCAAAATACCGAAAGATGCCCGTGTCTCCATTGCGGATTTTTTGGCTTCTCTTTAGGGTGAGGCGGAGCTTACAAGTCAATGGCTGAGAACAGAATTGTCCTCGCCTACAGCGGGGGACTGGACACCACGGTGGCAGTGCCTTGGCTTCAGGAGAAGTACGGGGCCGAGATCATTACGCTCACCATCGACCTTGGCATGGTCGATTTGGAGTCCATCCGGCAGCGGGCGCTCTCCATCGGCGCCGCCGATGCGGTGACCGTGGACGGGAAGGAGACGCTGGTCAACGAGTTCCTGATGCCCAGTCTGCAAGCAGGCACGGTCTACGAGGAGCAGTATCCGCTGGCGACCGCCCTAGGCCGGCCGCTCATCGCCCGTTACATGGCCGAGTTCGCCCGCCAATACGACGCCTACGCCGTGGCCCACGGTTGCACCGGCAAGGGCAACGACCAAGTGCGGCTGGAAGTCGGAATTGCGGCCTTGGCCCCCGACCTGCAGGTCATCGCCCCCATCCGGGATTGGGGAATGAGCCGCGACGACGAGATCGAATACGCTCAAGCGCGTAATCTGCCCATCAGCGCCCGCAACAACCGCTTCTCCACCGACGACAACCTCTGGGGCCGGAGCGTCGAGGCCGGAGAGTTGGAAGACCCCTGGCTGGAGCCGCCGGAAGATGCCTACGCTTGGACCAACCCGGTGGCGGCCGCGCCCGACCAGCCGGCCTATGTCGAGTTGCACTTCGAGGCCGGAGTGCCCACGGCCGTCGACGGCGAGACCATGACTGGCGTGGACCTGATTCGCCACCTGAACGCCTTGGCCGGCGAACACGGCGTTGGACGCATCGACCACGTCGAAAACCGTCTGGTGGGCATCAAATCGCGGGAGATATACGAGGCCCCCGCCGCGGTCGTCCTGCATGCGGCGCACAAGGCCCTGGAAACCATGACCTTATCTAAGGACCAAGCGCGCACCAAAGCCCGGATCGCCCAAGAATACTCCGACGTGATCTATAACGGCCTGTGGTACACGGCCCACCGAGCCGACCTCGACGCCTACGTCCGTAGCACCCAGCGCTTTGTCACCGGCGACGTCCGGGTGCGGCTGCACAAGGGCACCTGCACCGTGGTTGGACGGCAGGCCCCGCAAGCCCTGTACCAATACGGGCTGGCTACATACGATCGTCAAGACCAGTTCGACCACACCGCGGCCGAGGGCTTCATCAAGATATACGGTCTACCGGTGCGGACCCAAAACCAGGCCCAGGGTGAGCATTAAGGCAGCGCCGGGGCCTACGGCGATACAGGAGGCACAGTGACAGTAGCTGCTAGAATGCACGACCTGGGTACGGAGAGCGCGTTCGAGGTGCTGGCCAAGGCCCGGGCGCTGGAGGCCCAGGGGAAGGAGATCATCCACCTCGAAATCGGGGAGCCGGACTTCGATACGCCCCGCCACATTATCGAAGCCGGAATGCAGGCGATTAGCGACGGCTTCACCCACTACGGGCCGACCGCGGGACTTCCCGAGCTACGGGAGGCCATCGCCCGAAACAGCCGTGAGGTGCGGGGCATCAACACCGACCCAGCCAACGTGGTGGTCACCCCCGGCGCGAAACCGATCATGTTCTACGTGCTGCTGGCCCTCGGCGAGCCCGGCGTGGAGGTCATTTATCCCAACCCCGGTTTCCCAATTTACGAGTCGATGATCCGGTTCACTGGCTGCACCCCGGTGCCAATGCAACTCATCGAGGACAAAAATTACCACCCTGACATCGACACGCTGTCCGGTCTGATAACCGACAAGACTAGGCTGATCATCCTCAACTCCCCGGAGAACCCCTGCGGCTCGGCCCTTTCCCAAGAGGAGATGGTGCGCATCGCCGACCTGGTGAAGCAACACCCGGGCCTCTACGTAATGGCCGACGAGATCTACAAGGACATCCTGTATACCGGCGAACACTACAGCATTGCGTCACTTCCCGGCATGGAGGAACGCACCATAATATTGGACGGGTTCTCCAAGAGCTACGCCATGACCGGCTGGCGTCTGGGCTACGGCATATTGCCAGAGGAGTTGGTGCCCCACGTGGTGAAGCTGGCGGTGAACAGCGTGTCCTGCGCGGCCACGTTCACCCAGAAGGCCGGCATTGCCGCGCTGGAGGGACCCCGGGACCAAGTCGTGGAGATGGTAGCAGAGTTCGAGGCGCGCCGCCGGTTGATTACCGACGGCCTGCGCAGCATCCCCGGCATAAACTGCCCCGAACCCGAAGGCGCGTTCTATGCCTTCCCCAGCGTCCACGGCACCGGACTCAGCAGCCGCGAGTTCGAGGACCGGGCGATGGCCGAGGCTGGCGTGGCGCTGCTATCCGGTAGCGCTTTTGGCGCGTACGGCGAGGGCTACGTGCGTCTCTCCTACGCCAACTCCCAAGAGAATATCAAGCGGGCCATCGACCAACTGGACCGTTTCGTTCGCAATATCTAGGAGGCCCGAATTGGCAGAGTGTAGAGTCGTCCATCCAGACAACCTTGAAGTGGAGATACAGTCCGGAGCGATGACCCGCTTGGCCGGTGTGTCCGAACAGCTGGTGGGTTCCACCGGGATCCACCTGGCTATTGCAACCATCCCGCCCCACTGTGCCTCCAGCCCCCATTACCACGTGAACTGCGAGTCGGCCATCTACGTGGTCAAAGGACACGGCCGGTTCATCGTGGGTGACAACTTGGACCAGCCCCTCGCCATCGGTCCGGGAGACTTCATCTACGTACCAGCCGAGGCGGTCCACCAGCCGGTGAACGACGGCGACGATGTTATGGAGATAATAGTTGCCCGGAACACCCCGACCGAGATCGTAGTCGAGGTCCAGCCCGTTACAACGACCTGACAGCGTTCTCGATGTCCAACGTGGCTACCTGGTAGTCGGTTGCGGGCGGGAAGTCCATCGGCTTGCCGATTCGTATCTCTATGCGACCGCGTTTTAGCGCCGGGAACCGGGCAGGGTAGCCGCTCCGGTGGATGTGGAGGCGCATCGGAACGACTGGCAGCCGAGATTCTACCGCCACCAGTCCGATGCCGTTCATGAAGGGCTGCACCGGCCCCCCAACTGTCAGCTGGCCTTCGGGATAGATCAGCACCGACCAACCGTCGTCGATGATCTTGCCCATGTTTTCCAGGCTGGGACGCACCGCGCCCTCCTTAGCCAGCGGAAAGCCGTTGCCCAACAGCGGGTTCATCACCCACCAGACCGGGTTCTTCCATAGGTCTGCGGCCCCGGCGATGGCCATCCGCCGACGGAGTCTCGGGGGAACCGCCTTGATCATCAGCGGATTGTCCAGCCCCAAGTGGTGGTTGGACACGAGCAACACCGGCGAGTTGACGCCGTTCAAGTTCTCACCGCCGGTCACTTTCAGGCCGTAAGGAAGGCTGACGGCGGGGAAAATCAACGAGCGCTGCAGGAAGCCGCGCACGAACCGGCACCACCAATGACGGCCCCAATTGGGGAACGCGGTAAGCGGCGGGTTGTTGGTCTCCTCTTCGATCAGGGCGGCCAGTTGTTGGACGGTGGTGTTCGGGCCCACCAAACTCTCATCCAAGAACACGCCCAGGTCGGCCTCGATCGCCGAAAGCAGTTCGACGCGGCCCAAGGAGTCCATCGCTAGGTCCTCACCGAGAGTCATTTCGGGCAGGATTCCCGACGGGCCGGTCCGCGCCACTTCGCCAATGATTTGCAGCAGTCCTGTCTGGCCAGATGTAGCGGACCCGTTGGCCGGGGAGGCGGGGCGCTGCTCAGGCGCAATGCCGGTGATCGCGTCGATCACGACCTGCTTCTTGACCTTGAGGGTGTGGGTACGCGGAAAGTCCTCCTCGGGCCAAACGGTGAATCCCCGCACCCTCTGGTGCTCGGCCAATTGCTCGTTGGCCCACGCGATGGCCGCTTGGGCCGACTCTGGGTCTTCCGTGACCAGCGCGGCGTGAATCTCAACCCCTCCGCTGCTGCTCAACCCAACCACCGCCGAGTCGGTCACAGCTTCGTGACGGTTCAGCACGGCCTGAATGTCGTCGGGATAGACGTTTTGGCCGCTGGGCAGCACGATCATGTCCTTCTTGCGGCCTTGGATATGAAGGAACCCCTCCCCGTCGAAGAAGCCGAGGTCGCCGGTCTTGTACCACTCGCCCTCGAAGGCCGCTGCCGTTTCCACAGGGGCGTTCCAATAGCCTGGGGTAATGCTCTCACCCCGCACCAGAATCTCCCCGTCGTCGGCGATATTGACTTCGACGTTGGGCAGCGGGCGGCCCGTCGAGTCGGGGCGGCGCTCCTCTAGGGTGTGGTTGCTAATGACGGGTGAGGCCTCGGTCGCGCCGTAGCCCTGAATGATCTTTACGCCCAGCAACTCCCACTTCCGGCCCAATTCGGGGTCGAGGGCCGCGCCGCCGGAGACCACGAAATCGAGCTTGCCGCCGAACTGCTTGTGGACGCGCCGGAACAGGAGCCGGCGCAGGCGGAAGGGGGTCTTCTCGGCGATCTTAAGCAACTTGGCCCACAGGGCCGCTTTGCCCTGCCGGGCCACCTCGCGCTCTATCCCGTTCATCAGCAATTCCAAGCCTTGAGGAACCAGCAGCATCGTCGTGACCCTGCGTTCCCGCATGGTGCGGGCAAGAACCGTGGGCTGGCGGCTGGTGGGGTAGGTAACGCTGGCTCCCGAGCGCAGCACCAAGAACAACCCGCCCATCTGCTCGTACATGTGGCTTAGCGGCAATATGGACATCAGCCTGCTGGAACTGTCGCAGACGATGTACTCCGACACGCCTTCGATGTTGGCGGTCAGGTTGCGATGGGTGAGCATCACCCCCTTGGGGTCGCCAGTGGTGCCCGAGGTGAACATGATCTCGGCCAAGTCACCGGGTTCGATCTCGACCGGTTCCGGTTGCGGAAGACCGCCGATGACGGTCTCCAACTCCTCGAAGGTTATTTCGGGGACCCCCAAATCCAAGCCGTCTTTGGGGGTGAGGCGGGAGGTGAAGGCCAGTTTTGGAGTTATTCGGGACAACACCCGCTCCACATAGTCCGGGGCGCTGCGCAAGTCCAAGGGCACCAGGATGATTCCAGCCCTGATGCAGCCGAAGAAAGCCAGCACCCACTGGGGACAGTTCGGCCCCCAAAGCACAACTTGGTCGCCCTTGCCCAGACCCCGGCGTTGCAACAGCGTGGCCACCTGGCCCGACTCTTCCCAGAGCCGCTGGTAACTCCAGCGCTGATAGCGAAAGCCTGGCTTAAAGAAGACCGCGTTTCGCGACCAGTTCTTTTCCACCGTCTCCCGCATAAATTCGGTGATGGTCTTTCCGGTGTCGTCGCCAACCGTCATGGCGTCCATCGCTCCTACCCCTCCAAGAGTTTGCGCAGTGCTTGATGGCCACCCGTCCGCATCGGCGGAAAATGGCTAAAACATACCACGTCGAAGTCCAAGTCCAATAGCTTGGCGAGGGATTTCATTGCCGTCTCCGGGTCTTGCGTAACACCCCGAGCCGGTGGACTAAGCGCGCGGCCTAGCCGGTACTGCAGGGCGTCGCCGACGATCACGGCCCTTTTCTCGGGTAAGTACACAGCAATACTACCCCGGGTGTGACCGGGCAGGTGAACGACGCGGACCTCAGCACCGAACGGGATAGTATCACCATCGGACAGTTGCTCGTGGACCGGCGCCGGGCGGCCAGCCATCCGCGCGATAAACGGCTGGGCAGCCGACCCGATGACCTTGCTTCGAAATGGATTGGGCGGCGGTTCCCGGCCTTCGATGATCGCCGCCTCGCTGTGGTGGGCGGCCAACGTTATGTCCCGTCCAGCGGCAAGCTCGGCTAAGCCTCCGGAGTGGTCCGGGTGGTAGTGGGTTAACACGACTCTCTCCAGCTGTTCCGGCGACAGCCCCAAGTCTCCCATGCCGGTAAGAATAGGGCTAAGGCTGAGCTTGGCCCCGGCGTCCACCAGCAATACCCGTCCGTCCTCGACGATGAGGGTCACCCGCGCCCCCAAGGCCCTCACCTGATACAACCCCTCGGCCACCTCGACCGGCCTGCCGAAGCGCATCTCGCTACTGCTCCGCGGGGTCCGGCGGCTGCAGCGCTTTACGGGCTTGGCGGAACACGCTGAACAGGACGGCCGCCACAACTACGGCAGCCGCCAAGACCGCCACGGTGATGAGCCATGGGTATCGCTCGCTGGCCGGCGGTTGGGGCTCAGCGTACCTTGAGTTCGCCCGCTGGAGGCCAAGGGTAGCCACGTTCGGGTTTTCGGTGTCCAGATAAGGGAGGAGGCGCGCCAAATCATAGCTGGGGGTCCGGGCGACTTCGTTGCCGTAGTATAGGGCGTAGGTCGAACCGGGCTGGGCCAAGAACAGCAGCCTGCGGTTGATACCGCTGAATTCTAATCCTTCAACCGGCAGCGGAGGGTCGTCCAGGTCCTCGATGACGAGGCGGTAGTACCGGTAGGTACTCTCGGGGAACTGCATCTGCAACCGCTCGCCGGTAAACTTCGCAGTTTGGTAGGAATAGATCTCTGCCCCGCCGGTTAGAGTCTGCCAGTTCTCGCGGTCGTTGCTGCCGTACAAAGAGACCACGCGGTAGAAATTCACCGCTGCGGTCCTCAGCTCGAGGCGGTTGATTGGCAGGCCTTGACTGCCGATATCCAGTTCGAGCCCGCTGGTGCGGGCCTCGGTGTTCTCAAAGGAATCGATGATTGAAGATGGGTACGAGGTTTCCTCGGCGGGCGTTTCGGTAACCGACGAAACGGTGGCCCCGCCGACCTCGATCGGACCTTCGGCCCCGTCCTGTATCTTCACCCGCAGGTAGCGGAGGGAGCTTTCCGGGTATGAGACCCGCGTGTTCTTCGCGGTGAACCGGCGCTCCTCTACGGTGAAGCCGAAAATCCGGGCTTCCTGTGTTAAGACGGCCCACGTCTCTCCGTCGGCGCTGGCCTCGACGGTAACGTCGCGCTGGAAGTTGGGCGAGGCCGTGAGAATCTCGATTTGGTTGTGCAGACTCCCGGGTTGCTGCAGATCCACCACGAAGCTGGAATTTTGACCAGGCACGTGACCGAGGTCGCGCATCCGTCCGGCAACGCTCTGCCGCACTTGCCGCCCGGCGCGAGCAACGAGCTGGTAAGGCACCTCCGTAGGTCCATCGGGTTGTATGACCCTCAGATCACGAAGGCCGTTGGCCGACTCTTCGAACACGGTCCGGTCTATCGGCAAGGCCACCAGCTCATCGCCCTCCGCAATTACCAGAGTTTGAATGGCCTTGAAATATCTCCATTCTTCCAAGGAGAAGTCGGCATGGGCAACCGACACCAGCATCCACGCGAGCGCCATGATGGCAAAAACCCGGAGCGCTTGCGCCCGAAACGACACCTTACTCAAGCAGGAACCCCCGGATTGCCCGGCTATATCGCTGATATAGAAAACCGCCTGCCACCAAGAGAATACCCAGAACCAAGTAGGCAGCAACCCGGTATTCCCGCTCCAACGAGAATGTGTCGATTATAAACAGCTTCAAGACCGGAATCGCCAAGAGCACCAGTCCGGCCGACCGCACCCACCGCCAGCGCTTGGCAACCCCGAGAACGATCAGTATCGCGGCATAGATGGCCCAGAGAATGCTCAAGGACAAACTGGTGACATTGTCCTCCAAGTGCTGGGGGACTGCAAAGTTGTCACTTTGGACTGACGCTATAACCTCGGCGCTCAAAATCCACAACGTAACGAAATTAGCCACGGCCAGAAATGCCGGGAACAGGAAGCGCTCTCGAGGATCGGCGTATTTCTCCCGCCAGTACCATATGGCCAGCGCCGCTAGGTACAACGCCGCGATACCCACCGCGAAGGCGAGGAAACGCTCGTTTATGATAGGCCGGAAGTCCCGGTTGAGGGCGAAGGTGTCGAAGCCCATCAACCTGGCCGCGGTGATGGCGAACACCCCTAGGCTGAATAGCCGTAACTCTACAAGTCCTAGCCGGAACGAAAGCGCCATTAGCACAACGCCCTCAATTGCCCAGGCTATGGCGATCCACGGTCCGCCAGCCTGCACCGGCACCGCGAGGGTCATGATCAGGTTGCCCAACACCAGGAATCCGGAAAATGTGTGCTGCTCCCACGTGAGCACAGAGGACCGGTGGCGATAGACCAAGTAGGCGCCGACGAAACAGGCCGCCGTAGCCACGGTGTAGGTAATCGTATAGTTGTTGAAAAATGGACGCAGTCCGGCGTTCAGGACGTTCGGTGTATCGACCACTACGAGCCAAACGCCAAATATGGCAAACGCGCCCAACCCAAACCAACGGACCTGGGGCATTCGTAAGGCGAACGACATCCAGACCAGCACCACTCCTTCCACCGCCCACGCCACGGTTACCCAAGGGCCGCCCAACTGAACCGGGATGGCGATGGTCAGGAATACCACTGCAACGCCCAAGGCGAACAGGCTATGCACCACCTGGTCTCGGTGCCGCAGTAAAACGGCGTAGCCCAGCAGTCCGTAGAACAGGGAGAGCAGCAGGGTGTACCCGCCCATCCAAGCCCGGTATTGGTCGAACAGCAGTTCGTAGCTGAACCCAAAGTAGACCGCAGCATTCACCACCATCAAAGCCTGATCGACCGCCGTTGGAGGACGCCGCCAGATCAGGTGGAACAGAGTGGTGGCCCCGACGAAGATCAAGAACACGACACTGGCGCCGACCCAGCCCAGCAAAATCGGCGGATCCAGCTCTGTGAGCCAATACAGGAACAGGACTGTCGAGCCCGCCAGCCCCAGTAACGTGAACCATCGCCAATTTCGGAAGGTCGCGAGAGCCAGCACCCCAAGGTCCAACACAAGCACGTAGGCCAGCAAGGCTCTCTGGTCCGGCAGCCGGTCGGCCAATAAGAAGGGCGTGACGAAACCGCTCAGAATTCCGAGCACCGCGATTGCAGCGGATTCGTAGCGCACCGCCAATGCCGCCGCTGTCACGGTGACGAGGAACAAGAATCCAAGGGCGGGAAGAGCGGGAATCAACTCGTAAAACGAGAATGCGGCGAAGATGGAGAGGTAGAGTACGCCCAAGCCGCCGCCGGTCAAAGGCTGGGCCCAGATCGGGTATTTTCGCCGCCAGAATTCTCCGCCTCCGATCAAGGCGACTCCGCCAGCGAGTCCCAAAACGACACGCCCTGTCTCGCTGATCCAGTTGTTGTCGAAGGCCAGCTTTAGGAAAAACCCGATGCCGATGACCAGCGCCACCACCCCGATTCGGGCCAGCCAGTTACCGCCAAAGAGCCATTCCCAGTCCTGACCGCCAAACCGGTCGAAGAAGCCTCCGAAATCTCCAAAGCCACTGGCGGACGTCGACTGACCGGATGTGTTATACGGCGGTGGCGGCGGCCCGTAAGGTGGAGAAGCAGATTCGACCGTTGAGGCCCTCTGGGTTACTGCCTCCACGCTTTGGCTTATTGGCGCGGCCGGTCGGAGGCTCTGCGGGGCGGGGACGATGCTGGGTACCGCCAGCATGTTTTCGACCAACCGCAGCCGGTCGGATTGGTGGGCAGCGTCCGCCCTCAGCTCGTCGAGCGCGGTCTGGATAGCACGAAGCCGCTCGACCAGCGCCGGGCTGACACCTTGGTCGAGCAGGGCTTGGGGCAGATCGTCGGGCGATTGAGGCCCAACCGCGGCGTCCGGCTCCGAAGGCGCGTCGGGTCCCAAGCGGGCACCGCACCGCTCGCAGAAGTTGGAGCGGTCCGGCGACTCCTGCCCGCAGTTGGCGCAGCTCAAGGACCGGTCTCGGCCAGAAAGCAGTGAGGGCTAACACCCATCCATCCAGTGTAGGGCCGCGCGTTCTTGAGGCGCTACTATCGATGGGCTATACTATCCGCGCTTTGCGGCCTGTGCCGATGGGCCATGGGCGGCATCCAGAAACCAGAGAGGCTAGCAAAATGGACCTCGGTCTTTCCGAAATCCAGCAAATGCTGAAGAGCAGCGCCCAGGAATTTTTGGCCCGGGAATGCCCGGTCAGCCTCGTCCGAGAAATGGAAGAGGACGAACAGGGCTACCCCGACGGCCTCTGGCGCCAGATGGTCGGGCTGGGCTGGACCGGCGTTCCCTTCCCGGAGCAGTACGGCGGCACCGGCGGTGATTTCTTGGACTTGGCCGTGTTGTTGGAGGAGATGGGACGAGCTTTGGCCCCCTCGCCCTACTTCTCCACCGTGGTGCTGGGCGGGCTGACCGTGCTGGACGCTGGCACTGAGGCCCAGCAGTCTGACCTGGTCTCGGGTATTTGCGCCGGGACCGTGCTGATGACCCTGGCGCTCACCGAGGTTTCCGCCAGCTACGAACCGTGGGGAGTCGAGACCACCGCCAGCGCGACGGAGAGCGGCTACCGATTGGACGGCCTAAAGCTATTCGTGCCCGACGCTCATGTGGCCAACACGATAATCGTGGCGGCCCGCACCGCCTCCAGCAATGACCCGGCCCAAGGGATCACTTTGTTCTTGGTGCCAGGCGACTCGGCGGGCTTGGAGATTGGCCAAATCAACACCATCGGCTCCGAGCGGCAATTCGAGGTCCGGTTAAACGGAGTCAACGTGGCAGCCGACGCGGTGCTGGGGGAGGTGGGCGGCGGTTGGCCGACTGTGGAGCGTGCACTTCAGCGGGCAGTGGCCGGGCATTGCATTGAGATGCTCGGGGGCGCGGGGGCGGTGGTGGACATGACCGTGGAATACGTCAAGCAGCGCACCCAATTCGGACGCCCCGTCGGTACCTTCCAAGCGGTCCAGCACCATTGCGCGGAGATGGCCATCGACGTCGAAGGCTCCCGGGGCGTCGCTTACCAAGCGGCTTGGCGACTAGCCCAGGGTCTGCCGGCCCAGCGGGAGGTGTCGATTGCCAAGGCTTGGATCAGCGAGGCCTATCGCCGGGTCTGTTCCATGGCGCACCAGTGCCACGGCGCCATCGGATTCACTAAGGAACACAACCTGCAGCTTTACACCCGCCGGGCCAAGGTCCACGAGCTTAGCTACGGTGATGTCCATCATCACAAGGAGTTGGCGCTGGCCAACATCGATAGCGAGTAGAAGAGACAAACGAGTCCGTTAGCCGCGAGGCAAAGAAGCGAAGGATAGGCATGACGACAGCCAGGGAATGTATATTCTGCACGATGGCCCGGGACTCCGCCCACCCGGAGGTAATCTACCGTGACGACCGAGCCTTTGCCGTTCGGGACATCAGCCCCATGGCCCCGGTGCACCTGCTGGTCATCCCGAACATGCACATCGCTTCATTGGCGTATGTGGGACCCGGCCAAGTGCCGATAATGGGTCACCTGTTCGTCGTTGCCGAGGAGATGGCCCGCCGCGAGGGGGTCACGCTAAGCGGGTATCGACTGGTCCTGAACCAAGGGCCAGACTCCGGCCAAGAAATCGTCCACCCGCACCTCCATCTACTCGGCGGCCGCAAGCTCGGGGACCTGGGCTAAGACGCCGTGTCCGCCAGGTACGAGCCCGCTCAGTCCCTCTACTTGGAGCGCCTGCGGGCACGAGTGGAGGCGCTACCCAAGGGACTGCAGGCCCACATCTACCGGGTCCGCGACGTGGCGTTCGGGCTCGCTGACCGCCACGGAATCGACCAAGAGCGCGCCGAGGCTGGGACGCTAGCCCACGACGTCGGCCGGGCCTGGGGCCGCAAGCTTTTGCTCAGCATGGCCGACGACTACAAAATCATCCCGGCCAGCGTCGAACGGCGCTCGCCAGGCATGCTTCACGGTCCAGTGGGCGCGGAGAGCCTGCGCCGTGACGACGGCATCGAAGACGACGAGTTGCTGGATGCGGTACGCTGGCACACCACCGGACATCCGACCCTGGGGCCATTGGGAAAACTTGTTTTTTTGGCCGACAAGTTGGAGCCCCGGAAGATCAAGGACTACCCGTACCAACCGGAACTGCAGAAGATCGCCGAGGAGGACCTCGGCCAAGCGGTGCTGGAGTTCCTCTCCCGCGAGTCGGCGGCGCGCCTGCAACGCCACCAACCGGTACACCCGTTGAGCCTGGAAACGATCAACACGCTGATCATGGAAGCCGAGGGGCCTACGGGTTAGAATAGGCTATGGAAATAACACTTAGCGACCGGGCGATTGAGCACATCCAGAACCAGGGGGGCCGGGCGGCGGTAGACATACTGCAGCACACTTCTTGAGCGGGCTGCGAGGTTGAGGTATCGGTCGATACCCGAGTCTCCCGGCGCAACATCGCCCCCTACCAGCGGTTCGAGCAGGGCGGCGTGGAGATCTATCTTCTGCCGGAGCTGGCCGAATACACAACGTCAGTCAACATCGACCTGAAGAAGCTGCTCTTCTTCCGCAATCTGAAGGGCGTGGTCGAACTGAGCAACGGCATGGTCTTCGGCCGCCGCCCCTCGATGGCCTAGCGGCTCAGCCCCTTTCCTTCCAGTCGGCCAAGTTCGTGAACTAGCGCGCCTTGTAGACGGGCGGGCGCTTTTCGACGAAGGAGCGGCTGGCTTCCTGGAAGTCCTCGGTCAGGTGCAACTTCAGGGGTAGTAGCTGCATGTCGGCCTCGGCTCCCGTCTGTACCCATTGGCGGCGGGTTAGCTTGACTCCAGCTCGGGCGGATAACGGTGGGGTCTTCAACACCTTCTCCGCCAAGGCCTCGGCGGCGGTGAGGTGGAAACCGTCGGGCACCAAGCGGTTGATCAGCCCGAGGCGGTAGAGTTCCGCGGCCTCCACCGGCTCCCCGGTAATCACCATCTCGCTGGCGATCTTCGAGGGCATGAACGCGTTGACCTTAGCCCAGATGCGCCCTGCGGCCAAGCCGCGGCGGGTCTCGGAAATGCCGAACCTGGCGTTTTCGGAAGCCACAATCATGTCGCACTCGGCGGCGATCACGATGCCCGCACCCAGGGCGTAGCCGTGCACCGCCGCGATCACCGGCTTCCAGTTGATGCTGCGGCCCAGATAGCCTTCGGGGTTGGGCCCGCGCTCGCGCCGGGCGCTCTCTTGCGGCGTCATGTCCACGAACCGCTGCTTTATGTCGGCCCCGGCGCAAAAGGCCCGCCCAGCCCCGTGAATGATACCGACCCACGCCTCCTCGTCGGTATCGAGCTCCAATAGCGCCTCGTGCAGGTCCTCTTCGAATTGTCGGTTTACCGCGTTCAGAGATTGAGGCCGGTTGAACATGATATAGCCGGTCCTCCCCTTACGCTCGTAGATCAACGTCTCGTACTCGGTCATTGGTCTCAATCCTCGTCTTAAATTCCCGATTAGAACAGCACCAGTAATGCTGTTCTAAAAGCCTTGACTGTTTCAGAACTTGCGTTCTATACTTGGTGAGCAATATTAGAACACTTGTTTTCCCAGGAGGCCCCAATGACCAAGAGGAACACCAGCCCGCGAGGGACAAGCGCCACCGCCGTGATGGACGACGTTTCGGAATTCTACCATTACGAAGACACCGGATGCGAAGTGTCGAGGTCCTGCCTGAACTGTCCGTTGTCCCGTTGCAAGTACGACGATCCGGCCTGGTACCAGCGCAACCGGCGGTTGGCCAAGGACTTTCGGGTCTGGACGGCAATCCAGCAAGAGCGGTTGACGCCCGAAGAGGCGGCGGAGCGGTTCTCGGTAACGGTGCGCACCATTTGGCGCATTACGCAGCGCTGCCGCGAGGCGGCGTTGGACCTAGAGGGCGAAGACCTGTTGGCTTTTGCCGCCTAACTAGGACCCAAAATCCATGCGCCCCGGCGAGGGTCGGGGCGCATGGATCAACGGAATCAGAGGGCCAGAGCGCGGGCCTACCCCCGGGGCAGCCCCAAGCCGCGGCCAGCGATGATGTTGCGCTGGACTTCGGACGTGCCAGCCGCGATGGTGCTGGAGAAGCTCAGCATCCAATGCTCCTGCACCCGGCCCCGCAGCGGCGCCCATTTTTCTTCCCGCCCCAGAGTGCCGTAGAGCCCGAGAACCTCCAACGCGGCGTCGGTAACTCGGCGCACGGTCTCGCTGCCAAAGACCTTGCTCATCGAGGCCTCTTTGGTCGGCACCAAGCCCTGAGACTGCATGTAGGCCACGTTGTAGGCGATCAACCGGGCCACTTCACAGTCGATGTACCGGTCAGCCATCAGGTTCCGCACCCACGGCGCGTCCATAACTGCTTGGCCGTTGCGCTTGGTTTCGGTGGCATACTCCCGTACGTCGTCCAGCAGACGGCGGGCGTTGGCCGAGTAGTCGATGCCGGAACGCTCGAAGTCCAGGAGCGTAACCGCGACATACCATCCCCGGTCTTCCTCGCCAACCACGTTGGCCCTGGGGACCCGGACGTTATCGAAGAGCACTTGGTTGAACTCGTGGCCGCCGGCCATATTGATGATGGGCCGGACCGATACGCCCGGGGTCTTCATGTCCACCAGCACGAAGCTGATGCCACGGTGCTTGGGAGCGTCGGGGTCGGTCCTGGTGAGCAGCATGATCCAGTCGGCGCGGTGGGCCAGCGTGGTCCAGATCTTGCCGCCGTTGATTACCAGATCGTCGCCGTCGCGCACGGCGCGGGTGCTGAGGGAGGCCAAGTCGGAGCCCGACTCCGGCTCGCTATAGCCCTGGCACCACTGCACTTCGCCGCGGGCGACCGGGTTGAGATGGGTCTGCTTTTGCTCTTCCGAGCCGTGGATCATGAGCGTCGGGCCCAACATGCGCACGCCGAAGATGTCCCGGCCGGGGGCGCGCTGGTAGGCGATTTCTTCGTTGAAGATGGCGGACTTTACCGGAGATGCGTTCTGGCCGCCGTAGGCCTCGGGCCAGTGCATGGTCAACCAACCCTTTTCGGCCATCTTCTTCCGAATAATCCTGGTCAGGTCCCAGTCGTCTTCCTCGGGGTACCGCCCGCCGCCTTCCCATTCCGACGGCAACTCGGTGTCGATAAACGACCTCAGTTCTTGCCTAAAAGCCTCGTCTTCGGCGGTAAATTTGAAGTCCAATACGGTACTCCTTAGGGGCTGAGAGAACGGTTATGGAAGGCCGATCGTCGGAGGCTTCAGCCGCCGACGGCAACGCAGGTGACGGTGCGGACTACCCCAGGAACGGTGTGAATCCGGCCGGTAACCAAGTCGCCCACCACCGAGATGTCGTCGCCGTTGATCATCGCAATGATGTCGTAAGGGCCAGTCACGACGTCCACCATGGCGATCCCGGGTAGGCCGGTCAGGGTGGTGGCCACCTCGCGGGTTTTGCCGACTGCCGTCTCGATCAACAGGTACGCTTTCGTGGCCATTGGACCGCCTTTCGATGCTCTGAATTTGCGGCCATTCTACGGCCCGCCATATGCGCTGTCAATTGAAAATGGCCCAAGCGCCATCCAACTATAATGGGTTGCATGAGCAACAGAATGGCGCTCTTGGCTGAAGGCGCGGCCCAAATGGGCATCCAGTTGACGCCAAGGCAACTGGAACAATTTGAGGTGTACTGCCGAGAGCTGGCTGACTGGAACCGGCAGGCCAACCTGACCTCCATAACCAGCTGTGCGGAAGTGCAGACCAAGCATTTCCTCGACTCACTAACGGTCTGTCTTGCCGCCGGAACGCCGCTGCCCGAAGGCTGCAAGGTCGCGGACATCGGCAGCGGCGCAGGGTTTCCCGGCCTGCCGCTGAAGATCGCCTTTCCTGGTATAGCGGTGCATTTAATCGAGTCGGTGGGAAAGAAAACCAACTTCCTGCGGCACATTGCGGAAATCCTGGGGTTGGAAGGGGTGACCGTCCACACTGGACGCGCCGAGGAGCTGGCCCGGGAACCAGGTCTTCGGGACTGGTTCGACCTAGCGTTGGTGCGTGGGGTGGCGCGGCTTCCTCTGCTGCTGGAGTACGCCCTGCCGTTTTGCCGCCCTGGCGGGCTGGCGGTGGCCTTGAAGCACGGACCAGCGGAGTCCGAATTACTATCGGCGGAACGCGCGCTGGAGGAACTGGGCGGCCGCCATTCCGGGACCTATCCGGTAATGCTGGAGGCGCTCAACGACGACAGGGTGGTGCTGTCGTTCAGCAAAACCGTCCACACCCCGGAACGCTACCCCAGGCGAACCGGGATTCCGGCCAAGCGGCCCCTGTAAACCACAGTCTGAAACAAGGCGGGGTGAAAGGGCGTCCAACAAAAGCAAACGACCCCGCTTAATGAAGCGGGGCCGTCACGCGGAGTCTCGGATTGCTGCAATCCCTATTCGTGGGGCGGGGGCTCGTGGTAGTACCGGGTGTCGGGAGCGCGGTTATGAATCGCCTTGGTACCCCTCTTGAAAATGCAGGTGCGGATGTTGTTTTCCAATTCTGTCGGGTCGATCGTGCCGTAACGGGCAACCGCAGCCTCGCTGACCAGGTACTCGTTCATTATTCGGAGTACCTCGTTCGCAGACTCTCCCACGGCGATGAATTTGTCGCGCGGATCGGATAGGAAGTTGCTAACCCTAGAGTAGTAGGTGTCCGGCATCGTTTTCCTCCTTTAGCTGAGGGCGGCCACAAGGACCTCCACTGCCGTTGTAGCACAAGATTGATACACCAATCGGGCTGCGGTTGTCAACGTATGGACGGGTGATATTATTGAGCGCGGCATTCCAGTGCTGAACTCAGTCAGGAGCGACTTTCTTATGTCTGTGATGGTCACCGGGGGCACCGGATTTATCGGCAACCGCATCATCCGCAAGCTGGTCGATCGGGGCGAGGATGTGGTCTGTTCGATCTGGCTCCGCCCCGGCCCAACTTGGCCCCGTATATGGACCGGGTCCAACTCTACCGGGGCGACATCACCCAACTGCCCCACCTGCTGGAGGCCATCAACGCCCACGATGTACACAAGATCATCCACATGGCCGCCCTGCTCCCGCCGGACACCGAGGACCGGCCCCACTTCGCAATGCAGGTCAATATCGGCGGCACCAACAATGTCTTCGAGGCCGCCCGGTGGACCGGAATCCAGCGAGTAGTCTACGCCAGCTCCATCGCGGTATATGGGGTGCAGGACACCTTTGGCGAACGCCCGATCAACGAAGATGACCTCAATGACCCAATCAACGTCTACGGAATGACAAAGTCGGTCAACGACTTTTCGGCCCGCCGCTACATTGACCGCTACGGGCTCGACCTGCGCGGGATCCGCATCTGCACGGTGTTCGGCCACGGGCGGGTTACCGGTATGACCGGCATGATCGGCGGGCTGATGGTCTCCCTTCCCGCCATCGGACAGCCGGTTTCAATGCCCTTCCACGAGGACGAACCGTCGCCGATGATCCACGCCGAAGACGCCGCCGAGATCTTCGTCCGGGCCGCCTTGGCCGAAACGCTGAACCACCGGGTCTATATCAGCGGCGGCAGCCTAGCAACCATCAAGGATATGGCCGACACGGTCCGCAGTTTCATACCCGAGGCCGACATTTCGACCGGCGAGCAGTCGGTCCCCCACGTCTACTTGGTCGACAACAGCCGGATGCTGGCCGACATCGGCTACGAGATCGCTCCGCTGCGCCGCCGGGTGCTGGACCACATCAACGACGCTCGGGCCGAGGCCGGGATGGAGCCGATAACCGGGTAGGGTATAATCCCAACAACTAACCGTGTCGAGGGCTCAAATGAGTATTGCCATCGGGTACATGCCAGGCGCATTCGGCGAAGGGGGCGAGAACCCCAACTACCTCCGCGAATTGGTCGAGGTGGGCGACAAATACGGCTACGATTCAATCTGGCTCAGCGACCGCATCGTCAGCAGCCGCTTCAGCTTGGAGCCGATGATGGCCCTGGCGATGGTCGCGGCCTATTCCGAACGGATGAAGTTCGGGACCAGCGTGCTGGCGATGCCGCTGCGAAACCCGGTGGTCTTGGCCAAGCAGATCGCCACACTGGACTACCTATCCCAAGGCCGGTTCTTCCCGGCGGTCGGGTTGGGCCAAGAGGAGCCCGAAGAGTACGAGGCTTGCGGAGTGACGAAGGAGCGCCGGGGCCCTCGCACCGATGAAGCGATCCAATTGATGCGCCGCTTGTGGGAAGAGGACGACGTCACCCACGAGGGTGAGTTCTACAGTTGTCACAACGTATCGGTGACGCCCAAGCCATTCCTACAGCCGTCTACCCCGGTCTGGATCGGTGGCCGCACCCCGGCGGCGGCCCGCCGCGTGGGCCGGGTCGGCGACGGCTGGTTGGTATCCAGCGCCACGCCTTCCGAGGTCAAGGAGGGCCATGACATCCTGTTCGAGACGGCCGCGGAGTTTAATCGAGAGATAGAACCGGACCACGTCGGCGTGCTGTTGGGATACTACGTGAGCTCCGACGTGGAAGAGGCTACCATCAAGGCCAACAACTTCGTGACCCGCCAGCGGCCCGACGTCCATTTCACCGAGTTTACCGCTGTGGGCCCAGTGGAGCGGATTGCCGAATACATTCAAACATACGTCGAATCAGGCGCCTCGAAATTCGTTGTGCGCCCCCTCTGCCCGGCCGAGGAGACCATGGAGCAACTCGACATCCTCGGCGAGGAACTGCTGCCCCAGTTCCATAAGTAGGGCCCGCAGCGGGCCCTCAAATCGTCTGCCATCCTCGTAGGGGCGCTTAGCGAAGCGCCCCTACTGATTTGCAAAGCCGCTTTGACCCCCGGTTTCCCAGGTGATTAGCAACTCTCGCATGGGACTTCGCCATTTGACGCGAAACCCATCGGCGGTCAGCGCGAAGAGTTCGTCGAACTGGGCTTCGAAGATGGCCCGAGCCCGCTCTCGAATTTCATCTCGCGACCACCGTCCGAATAAGACCGACTCTATGGCCTCTTCCCTGGTCGGAAAATCCCAGGTCTCCCACCAAGACAGGTCGGGCAGCACCCGGACGTCGGCCAGGATGCCCATTTCCCACAACACCGGCAACAGCTCTTGGTGGCCGCACATCGGCGCTTGCGGCTCGCCGTAAACTCGGCGAAACAAATCGGCCCCCCGGTTGGGTGGTGGCTCGCTCCAGACCGTGATCATTACCCGTCGACGAGCCGCCGCCTCCATGCGGCGGATGAAGGGCACGATGTCCCGCACGAAATAGGTAACATCGCACGTAACGGCCACGTCGCCAACAACGCCGTGCGCCGCCATCCAGTCCACTGGCGCCAGGCGAGCGTTGGTGATACCCGACTCTTCGACCAAGCTAGAATACTCGGCCGCCATGCCCGCGGAGGGCTCGACGGTTAGCACCTCCCGGCAGCGAAGAGCCAGAGGCAGCGATACGCGGCCGGCGCCGCCGCCCACGTCAACAAGAACATCGTCCGGCTTGAGGTGTGACGCTAGGACCGCCAGGTTCGCGTCCAACTCCCGGTGCGGGTCGAACCGGAACTGGGCCGCTGCGGGTCCGGACCAGATGTCGTCCGCTGGCGGCCCGAACAGCCGCCGCCACTGCGCCCAGACCGCATCATACTGTTCGGCGTAACGATCGGCGGCGGTGGTCATATGGCTGGGCGGGTCTCGTACCAGCGAGCGTGCTGCTGGTAGGTGTAGGCGGCTTGGATTACGCCGGGTTCGTCGAAGGGTTTGCCAGCGATTTGCATACCGATGGGCAGACCCGTTTCGGTGAAACCACAAGGCACCGAGATTGCGGGCAGACCGGTGACGTTGAAGGGAGCGGTAAAACTGCGGCCTCGGACGGTGCTGGTTGGGTCGTATCCCTCAAAGGCCGCGGCCGGTTGGGTCATCGTCGGGGTGACCAAGAAGTCCACCTTCTTCATCACTTCGGCGAACTCGCGGCGGGCCCAGGTGCGCACCCGTTGTGCCTGCAGGTAGTCGGCGGCGCTCATCAGTGCGCCGATACGGAAGCGGCCCCGGACGATCTCGCCGAATTCCTGGGGGCGGGTCTTCAGGTTGGGCTCGTGGTAGGCGTAGGCCTCGCTGACCATGATCACCGAATTGGCGGCCCGCACGTACTCCAGGCTGGGCAACGACACCTCTTCCACGTGGGCTCCGAGTTCCTCCAGCGTGGCGACCGCCCTCTCGACCGTTGCCACCACTTCAGCATTGACGCTCGGGTCTTCATCGAAAAAGTAGTGGCGGGGCAGACCGAGCCTCACGCCCCGTATGTCTTCCCGCAACGAGAGCGAGTAGTCGGGCACCGGAGCACGGCTGGATGTGGGGTCCTTGTAGTCGTGGCCAGCAATGGCTTGGAGCATGTAGGCGGTGTCCTCTACAGTCCAGGTCATCGGCCCGGCGTGGTCTTGGGACCAGCTCAGGGTGACGACCCCGGCGCGGCTCACCCGCCCGTAGGTAGCCTTTAGGCCGACGATGCCGCACAACGACGCCGGGCCACGAATGGAGCCGCCGGTGCAGGATCCGAGCGCGCCGAGGGCTTGGCCCGACGCCACCGCCGAGCCGGAGCCGCTGCTGGAGCCGCCGGTGATGTGGTCCAGGTTCCAGGGATTACGGGCGGGTTCGAAGGGAGTGGTCCAATCGGGGCCGCCTAGGGCGAACTCATGCATCGCCAGCTTACCCAGCAGGATGCCACCTGCCGCCTTGAGCCGCGCCGTGGTGGTGGCATCCTCGGTGGGCACCCGGTCGATGTCGACTTGAGAGCCCGAGGTGGTGCGGACGCCAGCGGTATCGTAGAGGTCCTTCAGGGCGAAGGGGATGCCGTGCATACGCCCCTTATATTCGCCGCGAAGGATTTCGGATTCGGCGATGCGGGCCTGCTCCAACGCCTCATCGGCCATCAGCCAGATGAACGAATGCAACCGTTCGTCGGTGTCGGCAATCCGGTCAAGACAGGCGCGGGTGAGTTCCACCGGGGAGAGTTCCCCGTTCCGCATCAATTCGCTGGCCTGATGGATGCTTAGGAAGTGAAGTTGCGTGTTGGCAGCCATGGCTAACCCTCCGGCCAGTCTGGATGGAATTCGACCACCATTTCCTCGGCACCGAAACTGATGGTGTGTAGCTGCTCGGCATAGGCGGCGTAGAGGTCGTAGACCGGCTTTAGCTCGTCCATTTCCTCCTGGCTCATGCCGAGCCCGGCCCGGTCGGTCATCAGCTTGAACTCCTCCATGGAGACTTCACCTGGTCCAGGCATGGTCGTCCCTCCCGGCTTTCGATTCGATCGCCTGATTATACAACTCCGAGGTGGTAGGATAGGCGGCGACGGACAAGACGAGCCCGGAGGTGGCGACGTGACTACCTACATGTACATATCCCTGCAGCAGGAAGACCGGATTTCTCTGTACGTGGTGGACCCGGAGACTGGCGGGCTGCAGCGGCGGACCGAGTTTCCCCTGCCGGGCATGCCTGCGCCGATGGCGATAGACCCGCTAAAACGGTTCCTGTTCGTGGGCCGACGACGTCCCGGCGAGTTTGGTCTCTCCGGTTTTCGGATCGACCACGCCACAGGGCGGCTCGAGCTGGTCAACAGCGTCGACCTCGAAGGGGACCCGGTGCACATCAACACCGACCGGGTTGGGAACTACCTGTTGTCGGCCTACTACTACCAGGCCCGGGTCGGAGTGCACGGATTTAGTGCCGATGGCGAATTGGGCGAGTCGCCAATCGAATGGCTGGAGACCGGTATTGGGGCCCACTACGTGCAGACCGACCCGTCCAACCGCTACGCCTTTGTCCCCCACATCGCCGAGGGCAACCACACCGGGGTCAACGCCATCTTCCAGTTCCGGTTCGACCAAGCCTCGGGTAACCTAACCGCCAACTCTCCCGACCGAGTCGTGCCCAACGCTCCGGAGGGTCCGCGGCACATCTGCTTCAACCCCAACCTGGACGTGGTCTACTCGTCCAACGAGCAGGGCTGCGGCGTCACTGCCTACCGCTTCGACCGAGCGCGGGGGACTCTGTCGCCCTTCCAGACGGTGCCGACTCTGCCCGAGGAGTTCGACGGGCGGAACTCGTGCTCGCAGATCCAAATCGCGCCGTCGGGCCGGTTCCTCTACGCGCCCAACCGGGGCCACAACAGCATCGCTGGTTTCACTGTCGACCCGTCCGACGGCAGCCTGACCCCCATCGGCCAGGTCGCGACCGAGCCGGTGCCCCGCGCCTTCAGCCTCGACCCCACCGGCAACTTTCTGTACGCGGCGGGCCTGGAGTCGGGCCGCCTGGCTTCGTATAGGGTCAACCAGGACAACGGGCAACTGGAGCCACTGGAGGTCTACCCCATCGGCAAGGGCCCCATGTGGGTGCTGATATCGGAATTGTAACAACGTGATAGAATTAGACTAGTTGAAACAACTGGATAGAATATGCTTGAAGTCCAGGCGACCGAGGCTAAGACAAGATTGTCCGAGCTTTTGCGACAAGTAGAACGGGGCGAATCAATAGTCATAACCCGGCACGGAAAGGCTATCGCCCATCTCGTGCCCGCCCACAGTCAGGAGCGGGAGGAACGCCGCAAGGCAGTGGAGCGGTTCAAGCGGGAGCGGGCCAAATGGCCGGGGGTGAAAATGACGCTCGAGGAGATCCTCGCTGCCCGTCATGAGGGACACCGCATTTAAGTATGCTAGTGATCGATGCCTCGCTGTCGCTAGCGTGGCTTCTGGACGACGAGGTCAATCCGAGGGCAGATCATACTCTGGTTCGCATCCAATTCGAGGGAGCCATAGTTCCAGAGCTCTGGCATATTGAAATCCGCAATGCATTGCTGGTAGCAGAACGAAGGGGGCGACTGGCGACAGCAGCTACCACCGGACTTTTGGGAGGACTCAACGAACTACCCATGACCACCGACAGATCCCCCGACTACGGGATCGCGCTTGACTTGGCCCGCACACACCGGCTTTCCGTCTACGACGCCCTCTACTTGGAACTCGCCAGCAGGACTCAATCAATACTCGCGACGCTGGACAGAGATCTGGAACGGGCTGCCTTGGCCGAGGGCCTCTTGATGACGGATAGCCAATAACAGATAACCGCTGCCGGTCCTTGTCCTTAACCCACCATCCACCACGGGTCTTCAAGCAGACGTTTGACGGTCTGCAGGAACTCGGCGGCGGGAGCGCCGTCGACAACCCGGTGGTCGAAGGTCAGACTCAGGTACATCGTCGATCCCTTGGCGATTTGCCCGTCGCGGATGACCGGCTTCTCCACAACCCGGCCCACGCCCAATATCCCGACTTGCGGTGGGTTGATGATGGGAGTAAAGCCGTCTATGTCGTTGGCTCCCAGGTTGGTGATTGTAAACGTGCCGCCGGTGATCTCGTCTGGGCGTACCCTCCCTTCGCGAGTTCGCCCCGCTAGGTCCCGCCCTTCGGCGGACAACTGCCCCAGCGACTTCGAGCCAGCGTCGCGAATGACAGGCGTGACCAAGCCCTCGTCCAACGCAACGGCAACCCCGATGTTGGTTTCCTCGACTAGCTGAACACGGTCCTCGGACTGGATGGCGTTCATCCGGGGATGGCACTTCAGGGCCTCTGCGGTGGCCTTGATGACCAAGTGCAGCGGGCTGATGCTGCCTCCTTCCTGGTGTTGCGAAAGCCCGCGGCGAAGAATCGTGGCGTCGGTCACGTCGGCTTCGGTGGTCAGAGTGACCTGGGCCATGGTCTGCAAGCTCTGGAGCATCCGAGTGGCGATGGCCCCTCGGATGCCAGTCAACTCTATGGTTTGACCGTCGGCCGGTCCAGCAGCGGAAGCCGGGGTTGGAGCGGCGTCGCGCTCAGCCAGCGCTTTCTCGACGTCTTCAATGAGAATCCGCCCCTGAGGTCCGCTGCCTCGGACTGAGGCCAGGTCGATCTCCTGCTCGCGGGCCAAACGGCGGGCGGCAGGCACCACCGGCACCCGAGCTCCGTCGGCCGCTGAGGGAGCAGCGGCGCGTTGTATCGCCTGCTCGACGTCGGCCAAGAGGATACGGCCTTGTGGACCGGTGCCGGTCACCTGGGCCAGGTCAACGTTGTTGTCCCGCGCCAATCGTCTCGCCGCGGGCACAACCGGCGCATCGGTCCTTCCCGTGGCAGCCGGGACCGGAGCAGTAACGGTGGCGGAGGGCGAAGCAGCCGGCGGCGCCGGGGCTGCTGTTGGCGTCGGCCGCTCAATGACTTCGCCCGGTTCGGCGATCACGCAAAGCACACCCCGAATGGGGACGATCTCGCCCTCCTGGGCCACTATCCGGTCAAGCACGCCGGACACCGTGGACTCCAGCTCCGTCTGCATCTTGGCGGTCTCTATTTCAACTAGAGCATCGCCTTCCTGGACGACGTCGCCCTCCTGCTTGAGCCAACGGACAATTACGCCGTCCTGCATTTCCATCCCCCACTGGGGGAGAACGACCTCGGAGGCCATGGCAGTCGCTCCTTAAGTCCCGGCTGGGACGGTGTCTACTCCAGGGTCGTCCTTACCGCGGCAGCGATGGTATCTGGCGTCGGGTAACACAGGGGCTCCAAGGCCGGACTGAAGGGTATGTGGACATTGGCCGCACCGAGGCGCTGCACAGGCGCTTGGAGCGACCAGAATCCTTCCATCGCCACCATCGAGGCGATCTCGCTCGCCGCGCTGCAGGTTTTGTGAGCCATGTCCACCGTGACCAACCGGCCGGTCTTGGCCACCGAGTCGAGGATGGTCTGCTTGTCCAGCGGCACTAGGGTCCGCGGGTCCACGACCTCGACCGAAATCCCCTCGCCCGCTAGGACTTCGGCGGCTTGCAAGGAGCGGGGAACCATTCCGCCGATGGCCACGACGGTCACATCGGTGCCCTCCCGCTTCACGTCGGCCACGCCGAAGGGGATGGCGTATCCCTCGTCGGGCACCAAGGCGCGGGCCCCCAGAATGGTCCTGTCTTCGCAGAACACCACCGGGTCGTTGTCGCGGATGGCGCTCGTGAGAAGTCCCTTGCCGTCGTAGGCGTTGCTGGGGAAAACGACCTTGAAGCCAGGGATGTGCATGAAGATGGGATAGGACCGGTCGGAGTGGTGGGCGGCCATGCTGCCGCCATAATACATCGCCGAGCGGTAGACGATGGGGAGATCGACCTGACCGCCGAACATGTAGCGCATCTTGGCGGCCTGGCTCACCAAGGAGTCCATGGCCACCCACATGAAGCAGAACGAGCTTTCAACGATGGGGCGCATGCCGACGGCGGCTGCGCCGACTGCCGCGCCCATGAAGGCGTTTTCAGACAGCGGGCAGTCCCTGACGCGTTCGCCGCCGAACTCCTGGTACAGGCCGGCCGAGGCCCCATAGACCCCGCTCTGAATGTCCTCACCCATGATGAACACCCGCTCGTCGGTACGCATCTCGTCGCGCATCGCCTCGTTGAGCGCCTGGGTGAGCGTGATCTGCCGAGTGGGAGCTTGCGTCTGTGTCATGGCGTCCCTCCTCCGTTTTCGGGTTTTTTATCGCATCGGACCTGGTCTCGGACTAGTCCAACGGAATGGGGTCGGCAAACATATCCTCGAAGAGGGCACCGGGCTCCGGGTATGGACTCTGCCTGGCAAACTCGGTCGCCTCGTCGATTTCCGCGATTACTTCAGCTTCCATCTCGTCGATCTCCGCCTGAGTAGCGATGTTCTGCGAAAGCAAACGCTCCTTGTGGATGCCGATGGGGTCGCGCTTCTTCCACGCTTCGACTTCCTCATCTTGGCGGTAAGGGTCGCGGACGATGCGGTTCAGGCCCAAGGAGTGGTCGTAGTAGCGGTAGGTGCGGCCTTCAACCAGGGATGGCCCCTGGCCTGATCGGGCCCGAGCCACGGCTTCCGTGACCGCCTCGTACATGGCAATGCAGTCTTGGCCGTCGACCAGCACGCCGGGGATGTTATAAGCCGCCGACCGGTCGGCGATGTTGTCCACCGCCACCATGTCCTTGAAGCTGCTGGTTACCGCGTACTGGTTGTTCTCACAGAGGAACACCACCGGCAGCTTCCAGACGGCGGCGAGGTTGATGGACTCGTGGAATGCGCCCTCGTTGCTGGCGCCGTCACCGAAGAAGGGGACCGCCACCCGGTCGTTGCCCTGCAACCGGCTGCCCAAGGCCGCTCCGACCGCAGTTGGGATCGACGAGCCCAGGATACCGGACTCGCCGAGAATGCCAATGCTGAAGTCAGCCAGGTGCATCGAGCCGCCTTTGCCCTTGCAAAAGCCGGTGCTCTTGCCGAGGAGCTCAGCCATCGCCTTTCTAACGTCGCCGCCTTTGGCAATGGGATGGCCGTGGGAGCGGTGGTTGCCAGTCATCCAGTCATCGTCGCGCAGGGCCATGCAGGCCCCGACGGCCACGGCTTCTTCTCCAATGTAGGAGTGGGCCGCGCCGACGATCTCGGCACTCTCCACCAGCTGGATCACCCGTTCTTCAAAGTGCCGGATGCGCAGCATGCGCCGGAGCATTTCCATGAGCATTGGCTTATCCAACATGACGTCCTCCTGGATGGTCTCAAGGACCGGACTAAATGGTAACAGGCGGCCCCAAGGGCCGAAGACAGGCGTACCCGAATAATACCACGCACCAGGATTGGTTGGTTTAACGGTTTCCCCGGATCGGGAAATGCGCCTTTCATGATAATGTCATGAAATGGCTACGCTACAAGTTAGAAACATACCGGATGCCCTTACGAACGCCTACGGCGGCACGCCCGTGCACAGAACTCCACGATAAGCGCCGCAGTGCTGGTCGCAGTCGAACGCGAGTTGGCCAGGTGGGATTGGCGCGAGCGTTTTGCTGACCGCGCAGAGACCGATCTCGGAGTATCTGCCGCAGAGCTACTCCACGAAGAACGCTCTCAGCACGACGCGGAACTACATTGAGCAAATATATCGTCGACGCATCTGTCGCCGTCGAGTACCTTCTCAAGACACCAACCGGCGTCGAGGTAGCAGAAATAATCGAGAGCGCATCGTTGAGTGCGCCCGAATTGATCGACGCGGAAGTATTGTCGGTGATTAGGCGGGCGGTGCTGAGCGGGCGCCTGGCCGAGGACCGGGCGCTTATCGCGATCCACGATCTGGCGGACTGGCCGGTAGACCGCATTTCCCACCGAGCGTTGGTCCGGTCTGCCTGGCGATACTATCGCAACGCCAGCCGCAACGTCAGCGCCTACGATGCATTCTACGTAACAGCGGCCGGCCTATATAGGCTCCCACTTCTGACGGCTGACGGACGGCTGTCCCGTGCGTCGAATCCGGACATCGCAGTCCATTTGGTCCGCAAGATATAACTTTTGTGTGGCCGCCGCTAACCAACTATACTGGGCGCGACGTCCCCTCACATTCTTGCTACTAAGGAGCCAGCAATGCCAGTGATAAAGCGCTCGGACGCGGTTACTGAAGAAGGGTATCCAGGGGTGCCGAGGGCGGTTTTGGTGGACGCCAGCCACGGGGCGCATTCGCTCTGGGTGGGGCATCTGGACATCGCTCCCGGCGCGACCATTACGACCCACATCCATCCCGACACCGAAGAGGCGATGATCATCGTCGAGGGCGAGTTGGAGGCGGTCCTAGGCGACAAGATTGTCACGTTGGGGCCGGGCGACACCGTCTTGGCGCCAGCCGGAGTAAAGCACGGGTTCGTCAATCGGTCTGGCGAGAGGGCCGCTCTGTTGGCGACCTTCCCCAAGACCGCGTTCCAACGCGTGGCCGTCGAATGACATGCGCGTTCCGACAGCAAATTCGATTGGGCTTACCCATTGTCAATTGCTGCGGTTTATTGATAAACTCTATCAACTTCAACGCGAAACCTAAACTTTGACCCTGGCGGTGACGTGATGGTTATCACTAATGTCTCTGACGACATGTTCTCCCCTGCGGCTCTCCACGATCCCTATACCTATTTCGGACGGCTGAGAGACGAGGACCCGGTTCACTGGAACGAGCTCTACGAGCTTTGGGTGGTCACCCGGCATGACGACCTGGTGTGGCTCACCCGCAACCACGAGAAGTTCTCCAGCGCCACGTTCCTCAACGACCCCCGCCCGGCCTATCCCGCGATCTACGAGTCGGACGAGGAAATCTACCGGATGGCGTGTGAATATCAGGGCATGATGTTCATCCAGCACGACCGCCCCGCCCACCTCGAGATGCGAAAAGTGGTGCACCGCTTTTTCAGCCCGAAGTCTATGGAGGAGTGGCGTCCATTGATCATCTCGGCCACCAACCGTCTGCTGGACGAGGCCGAGAACAAGGGAAGCGTTGACCTGATGCTGGACCTGGCGGTGCCCCTGCCCTTGCTGGTAATCGCCGAGATGATGGGTGTTCCCGAATCTGACCGCCCCTACATCCGGGAACTGGCCGAGAAGCTGCTGTACACCAATCGCGGCGAGCCCGACCGCTATCGCATCCTCATGGAAGGCGTCAACGGAATGTTCGAGTACTGCGGTCCGCTGCTCGACGAGCGTAAGGACAACCCCGGTGATGACTTCATCTCCGTCCTAGCCAGCGGCGAAAAGGAAGGCGTGTACAACCGGACTCATACCCTATCCAACACCGCGCTGCTGCTGATCGCCGGTCACGAGACCACCATCAACCTGATCTGCAACGGCACCAAGTCCTTTATGGAAAACCGGGACCAGTGGGACCTGTTCCGGCAGGACACCGAGGGCATGATGGTGCGGGCCTGTGAAGAGGCGCTCCGTTACGACTCTCCGGTGAAAACCCTCCCCCGCTTGGCCAACGAGGACGTGGAATTGCGGGGGAAGCAAATCAAAGCCCACGACCGTGTGCGTTGGGTCATCCCCTCGGCCAACCGTGACCCCAACAAGTTCGACCGGCCCGACGAGATGGACATCACCCGCTGGCCGAACCCCCACGTTGCCTTCGGCGCTGGCGTCCACCACTGCTTGGGCTCGACGATTGCCCGGGTCGAAGGTCAAGAAGTATTCCGGGCGCTAGCCGACCGGTTCCCCAACCTGGAGGTGGTCCCCCACGAGACGGAATACCAGCCGACCATGGCCCTCCGCTCGATGATGGAGCTGCCAGTAGCCCTGAACTAACCCAGCGGCCAGTCAACAGGCCACCACGAGAAGCGCCCCGGACATCCGGGGCGCTTCTCTATTTGCCCGCAACCGCAATTGTGCGGCGCATGACAGTCGTGACCGGGAATCTACGCGACTTTGGCCAGTTCGGTGTCGAGTTGCTGAATCCGTTCGAGACCGGCTGAGTCGCCCGTCTTACCCCAACCGCTCGAAGGGTGTGGGCATCGGGCCGACCGGGACCTCGATTAGCGACGGGACGTCGTAGCTTAGGCACTTTCGGAGGGACGACTCCAACTCCTCCGGAGTATGGGCGCGTTCGGCGTGGGCCCCGTAGGCTTCGGCGAGCTTCACAAAGTCAGGGTTGTGCAGTTCGGCCCCGATGACCCGCCCGCTGAAGCGGTTCTGCTGGTCGCGCATCACGTTCCCGTATGCGTTGTCGTTGAATACCACCACCACGGCGTTGATGCCGTGGGCCACCGCGGTCGAAAGCTCCTGGGAGTTGAACAGGAATCCGCCGTCGCCGGAAAGCGCCACCACCGCCCGGTCAGGCTGGGCCACCTTCGCCCCCAAGGCGGTGGGGTAGGCGTAGCCCAGGTTGCCGGAGTAGGACGACGTGATGAAGGTGCGCGGCTCGTAGACCGGGAAGTAAGCCCGGCTGTAGTAGCCCATCTGAGTCATGCCCGCGATCAGAATACCGTCCTCGGGGAGCGCCTCCCGGACCGCCGCCAAGAAAGCCTCTTGGGGCTCGACGGTAATCTTGGCTTCGGACCGGGCCGCCCGTTCCGCCGCCACCTCGGCGCTGCGGTCGGCGCGGGCCGGGACCTCCGCCGCCACCGCCATGCTCAATGCCTCCAGCGACAAGCGGGCGTCGCCGTGGACACCGTAAGTATTTTCGTAGTTGCGGCCCAATTCCTCAGCGTCGACGTCGATCTGCACCACCTGTTGCCCGCCCAGCCAGGCTGGGAAGGCCAAGCGAGTGCCCACCGCCAGTATCAGATCGTGGCCGTTGGACGGATGAGCAACGGTGTCGTTGCGCAGCCAGAGTGAGCCGAGGGAGAGTGGATGATGGTCGGAGATTGCACCCTTACCCTCGGCGGTCATGACCACCGGGGCCTGTAGGTGCTCGGCAAGTCTCCGCAGGGGCTCCGACGCGCTGGCGGAAATAGCCCCACCGCCGACCCACAACAGCGGGTTCTCGGCGTTGGCGAGCATTTTCGCTGCGGCGGCGATTCTCACCGGGTCCGGTTGCAGCGGGCGGGGAGCTTCGGGCTCCAGCAACTCGATGTCGGAAACGTCGGCGAGAGTCTCCGGGGGAATCTCGATCTCCACCGGGCGCGGCCGTCCGTTCTTAAGCTGGTGGAACGCTTCGTGGACTGCTTCGGGGACCTCGGCCGGGTCCAGTACCCGCCGGGCCCACTTGGTCAGCGGACGCACGGCGTCCAACTGGTCGTCAATCTCGTGGAGCATGCCCCGGTTTACACCAATCAGGTCCCGCTCGATCTGGCCCGAGACCATCATTACCGGCGAAGATGCGGCGTAGGCGGTGGAGAGTCCCGCGCCCGCGTTCAGTAGGCCCGGTCCCGGGACCACCAAGGCGGTGCCCGGTTCGCCGCTGGCCCGGGCGTAGCCGTCGGCCATGTAGGCGGTGGCCTGTTCGTGACGGACGGTGATGAAGCGGATGCCGGGCTCGTCATAGAGAGCGTCCATGGCGTGGTAGAGCTGCACACCGGGGAGCCCGAATATCACCCGTACTCCCTCTCGGTATAGGGACCTGGCCAAAGCCTGTCCGCCGGTCATCTCACTCATAAGAAAGTCCTTTTTCCCTTGTCGTTCCGGTTCTCTGCCAGTGATGCTACCGTATCCGGGACATCTTGGCCATAGAAGGGGAATCGGCATGAAACAGGCCTTAATTATCCGGCACCATGAATCCGAAACGTTGGCCGCCAACTTCACCGCGGTCCTCCAAGCCCAGGGCTTTACTCTCACCGCAGCGAACGTTTTCGAGGCGAAGCCGGCTTACGACCTCTTCTCGCCGCCTCCCTTGAACGAAGTGGACCTGATCATGGCCTTCGGCGGGCCGATGTCGGTTAACGACCCATTGCCTGCCATCGACGCTGAGCGGTCTTACTTGCGGGAGGCGATGCTGACCGGCAAGCCGGTGTTCGGGGTCTGCCTGGGTGCTCAAATGATGTCCAAGGCGCTGGGAGGCGTGGTTGAGCCCACCGGAGGCTACCAGTTCGGTCTGCGCAAGATTCATCTCGCCCATGAAGGCGCCGAGGACCCGGTATTCGGGAAGATCGTCGTTCCCCTGGTTCCCACCCTGCATGGCGAATGTTTCACGGTGCCCGAAGGGGCGGTCAAGCTGGCGGAGGGCGACATGCTCTGCCGGGACGGTAGCTACCGGCGGATCAACATGGCCTTTCGGTTCGGCAAGTCTTACGCCCTCCAGTTCGAGCCGCAACTGACACTGGAGGAGTTCTTAGTATGGAACCAAGTATTCGCTGGCGACTACGAGTTGATGGGAAACCGGTTCAACCCTAAAGAAGAAGCGGCCCGCAATCTGGAGGAATTCACGAAATTCGCCCCTCACCACGAAAAGCAGATGGCTGAATTGCTGGTGGCTTTTCTCGAAAACGGAGGCCTGACCTGATACGCGCAATTTCACAGGCACACGGCAAAGTATTGCACGGATAAGAGCAATCATTCGCGTTGACACTGCGCTATTTGACTAAATATAATGCCGTGCCGGTGAAAGACGGTAATACCCGCTTGGTTGGGTGTCACCGGGCCGAATGGCACATCCCGATACAAAGAGAGGAGAGGCGATGAAAAGACTACTGGCAGCACTACTGATTGGGACCCTGTTCCTGTTGGTATCCGCCTGCATGGCGACACCACGTCGCCGCCGGCAGCAACCGCCACCTCAGCGCCGCAGCCAACCACGCCTCCGACCGAGGCCCCCACCTCCGCTCCCCAGGTCCAACAGCAGCTCCAAACGGACCCGCTGGTCGAGCTGGCCGCCAAGCTGGCCGGCGGCCCGGGAGCGATCTACGTCGGCGACCTGACCCAGTTGGCCGGTCCGGCTCCGAACCCGGACCTAGGTGGGATAGACCAGAACGGAAATCCCGACGGTAGCGTTCCCTTGGATTCGCTGGAACGGCACGAGTGGATTTACGAGTCCCCCTACTACGAGGAGATGCTGGAAAAGGCCAATTTGACCGACCCCACTCCGTTGACCACCAGCGGTGGAAAGTTCGAATTCCAGTATTCGTGCGTCAACCGCTCGCTCTTGCCCTGCAAGCTGTTTGAACACTACCCTCGTTCCTAATCTGCTGGAACGCACCAATGGGCAGTTAATAGTGAACCTCACGTCTTACCCGGAGTTGGGCATCTCCGGCACCGACAACATGGCCCTGATCGCCGACGGAACCCTGGACATGACGGAAATCTACACCGGTTTCGTTGCGGGTGAGGTCCCGGCCCTGGAAATCCAGAGCTTCTGGGGCATGTTCCCGGACCACAAGTCGCATTACGACGTAACTACTGCTCTCACCCCCGACCTCGAACGGATGGTCATCGAGGAGAGCGGCGGGTCGTTTATCATCCTGCATAACTGGTACGTGGGCATCGACCAGTTTTTCTTCTGCGAAGAGCCGCTGCGCTCACTGGAAGACTTCAAGGGCAAAAAGACCCGAAGCCACGGCGCGGCCATTTCCGACTGGATCGAAGGGATGGGCGCCGACGCTCAGTTCGTGACCTTTGCCGAGGTCTATACCGCCTTAGAGCGAGGAATCCTCGACTGCGGCGTGACCGGCGCTGACCCTGCCTTCGGGCAACGCTGGTACGAGGTAACCAAGTATATGAACGGGCCCCTGATCAGCCTGTTCAACGACAACATCGTCATCAACAAGGACGTTTGGGACAGGCTGCCCGACGACATCCAACAGATATTTATCGAGGAGGGCGCCAAGCAGGAACTGGAAGCCCTGCGGTTGGCCGCCATCCAGAACGAAGTGGGCATCCCGAAGAACGTCAACGAAGGCATGGAAATCGTCCTGTTCTCCGCGGAGCTTGAGGCCCAGAGCGGAACGGCAGTGCTGGAGAACGTGATTCCCGGCTGGATTAACCGGGTGGGCGACCTGGACCATCCCATCTTCGACATCTTCAACGAAAAGGTGGCGCCCATTGTCAACATCCGTATCGAGGAAGATGGCACCGTGGTGAAAACCAACTAGGCCACCGGCATGGCCAGCCCCCGGCAGCGGGGCAAGGCTGTTACGTCCCTACAGAAACGCCCCCGGTCCGAGGCCGGGGGCGTTTCGGGTCCACCGTGCCAGTCCCGGATTAGTTGCCTAGGTTCGCCAGTTCCTCTTCCACCAACCGGACCACCAGATCGTCAAGTTGCTGGACGGTATACTGGCCGGCACTGTGGGAGGTGGCCCCTCCCTAGAGAAGGAAAATGAACCGCCCCATGGTGTGCTGGCGATCTGGCGGAAGACGTACTCGCCCTGCTCGTCCAACCCGCTGGAGGCGATTCGGGAACACCTTGATGCCGAGACGGTTGGCCTCCATCATTTCGGTGGCATAGTCGTAGTCCTGGGAATAGTCTTTCGTACCGCTGGGCGTCGAGATATTGGCTGGCCCCGTCCTTCTCGACATAGAGGCGGAGCAGTTCGGACCCACCGGTGCGGGCGAAGGCCCTGGGGAAGAATAGGGTCTGTCCGTTCGCATAGGTGCGTCCTTCGAACACCGTATCTTAGTCCGTGGACACACCCATACCCTGGCGTTGGGCACCGGGCGGTTGTTCTGGTCGAGCACCGTGACCGTGTATCGCTCGGATATGTCGACTTCATGCACCCGAGAGCCCCGATAATCTTGGCGGAAGTCCAGATAGTCTTCAAACCGTTGGTTGTCGTCCACCTCGCCCGCCGTCAGGGAAGCGGCCCTCGGCTGTCTGCTCTCGGTCCGCTCCCGAGGCGAAGACCCGGTGTCTGAATGTGGGGCCAGCAGCTCCGGGGCCGGGACTGAGGGGGGTCAAGATTCAGTTGTGTAACAATGACCGAATTTTTTGCCGGAAGTGTCACAGTTGTCGGTCATTAAGCTGCGAGCCACTCTCAAAGCGAGGTCCTGGCCGCCGGGGAGGCCCACAGTGCGGGCTGCGGGCCCCCTCGGGTTATCTGGATTACTTCGTCGTATCGGTCCGAAGTGTTAGAGTTGTACCAACCGTCCTACCAGGGAGGCGATGGATGCGCATCGGGCTATTCCCCGGCAGCGTGCCGGCCCAACTGAAGACAATCGAGGCAGTCATAGAGCAGGTTGTAAAGACCGAGAGCGACGGCTTCGATTCCTACTGGACCCCCCATCTCTCCAGCAGGGGTTTCGACGCCCTGACCACGCTGGCATTGGCCGGGCGGCACACCAGCCGCATCGAGCTTGGCACGGCCGTGGTGCCCACGTATCCCAGGCACCCCACCGCCATGGCCCAACAGGCGCTCACGGCGCAGGCGGCCTCGAATGGCCGCTTGGCGTTGGGGATCGGCCCTTCCCACCAACCGATCGTGGAGGACTCTTGGGGCCTCTCCTACGAACGACCGGCTCGGCACACGCGGGAGTACCTCTCGGTGCTCAACCAACTGGTATTGGGCGGGTCCGCCAGCTACGAAGGCGAGACGTACAAAGTGGAGGCCCTGTTGGAGATGGAGGGCGCCGAACCCTTCCCGGTGCTGATTTCAGCCCTAGCCCCGGCGATGCTGCGTGTGGCCGGAGAACTCACCGACGGCACCATCACCTGGATGTGCGGCCTGCAGGCCATCGAGAGCCACGTTACGCCTCGTATCAACCGCGCGGCCGACCGGGCAAGCCGTCCGAGTCCCCGGGTCTGCGTCGGACTGCCGGTGGCGGTCACCGACGATAGGGGCGCTGGCTTCGAGCAAGCGGCGACGTTATTCGAGCGCTACGGCACCATGGTGAACTACCGGCGGATGCTCAACATCGAAGACGTGGACGGCCCGGCCGACGTGGCTGTGATCGGCAACGAAGATGAGGTGGCGGACCGGCTGCGCGCCTTCGCCAACGCTGGCGCGACGGACTTCCTGGCCTCGCCCTTCCCGGTGGGCGACGACGCCGAGGGATCGGTCGCCAGGACTGAGAGCTTGTTGGCCAGTCTGGTGGGCAAAATATGACCAGCGCCTCGCCGATTCTTGAGGTCCGAGACGCGGTCAAGGACTTCGGCGGTCTCCGGGCCGTGGACCACTGCACCTTCAATGTGTTCCCGGGCTCGATAACTGGGCTGATCGGACCCAATGGCGCGGGCAAGACCACGCTATTCAACCTGGTCTCCGGCGCGATTTCCCCCACCAGCGGGCAAGTCGTGTTTAACGGACGGCGGATCGAAGGGATGAGCCTGCACCAGACCTTCGGCCTTGGCCTCATGCGCACTTTTCAAATCCCTCGCGAAATGAAGCGTATGACGGTGCTGGAAAACCTGATGCTGGTTCCCGCGCCCCAGCTGGGCGAGCGGGTCTGGGCCTCGTGGATCATGCCTTGGCGGGTGTCCCGTGAAGAACGGCGCATCGAGACCAAGGCCCTGGAGGTCCTGGAGTTGGTCAGCCTGTCCCACCTGGCCAACGAGTACGCCGGAAACCTATCCGGCGGCCAGAAAAAGCTGTTGGAACTGGCGCGCACCCTGATGGCCGAACCCAAGATGGTGCTGTTGGACGAGCCTGCCGCTGGAGTCAACCGCACGCTGCTCCGGGAGCTTTCCGGCAACATACTCCGGGCCAGCGCCGACCGTAACGTTACCTTCCTGATTATCGAACACGACATGCGACTGGTTATGAGCCTGTGCGACCCCATTGTGGTCATGGCCGAGGGCACGGTTATAGCGCAGGGCACGCCGACGCAAATACAGGAGGACCCACAAGTGCTGGAAGCGTACTTGGGGGGTACGGTACATGCCACTGCTTGAGACCGAAGAGGTGGTGGCTGGCTATGGAGAGACGGAGGTCCTCCACGGTATATCCATAGCCGTAGACGAAGGCGAAATCGTCACGATCATCGGCCCCAACGGATGCGGAAAGTCCACCCTGATGAAGGCCATCGTGGGGCTGGTGCGAGCTCGGACGGGCAGCGTGACGTTTCGTGGCCGGGATATCACCGCCCTCCCTCCGGAACAGATAGTGCGCACCGGGCTGTGCTACGTTCCGCAGACCGCCAATGTGTTTCCGTCGCTCAGCATTCGCGAGAATCTCGAGATGGGAGCGTTCATCCGCACCGACGACTATCGCGGGCGCATCGAGCAGATGTTCGAACTCTTTCCCGACCTTACCCGCCAGCCTGGCCGCAAGGCGGGCAGCCTGTCCGGCGGTCAACGGCAGATGTTGGCCATCGCCCGCGCCCTGATGCTCGACCCGGTGCTGCTGTTGTTGGACGAGCCATCAGCGGGCCTCTCGCCTGCGATGATGAACATTGTTTTCGAGCGCATTAGCGAGATCAACCAATCGGGAGTGGCGCTGCTATTGATCGAGCAGAACGCGCGTCACGCCCTCGGTATTTCCGACAGGGGCTACATTTTGGTCGCCGGGGAGAAACGCATGGAAGACAAAGGCCCGGACCTGCTGGAGAACCCCGAAGTTGCCCAACTCTACCTAGGGGGATGATCACGCTCCAAGAAACAGCAAGACGAATGAGCCTTGCCTGGACGCCGGGGCGCACGGCCATCCTCATAGTAGTGATCGCCGTAGCGATAGGCTTTCTCCCCTTCGTGAAGATGAGCCTGGTGGTCAACGGCGTTTTTCTTGGGGGCATCATCGCCTTGGGTGCTATCGGGTTGTCGCTGATATTCGGCATCTTGAACTTCGCCAACATTGCCCACGGCGACTACATGACGTTGGGCGCCTACCTGGCCTTCTTTTTGATTTACACCGTGTTGTCACCTTTGGGTATCGAGGGCGAGGGGCTTGGCCCTTTCACTTTCGGCTATCCGGTGCTCATAGCGCTCCCCCTAGCAGCCGTGAGTGTCGCGGCGGGCGCAATCGCCCTTGACGTCGCCATCTTCCGCCGACTGCGGCAGCGGGGTGTCAACCCGGTGTTGATGGCGATGGCGTCGCTGGGAATAGCCATCGCGCTGAGGGGCTTGGTGCAACTGGTTTGGGGCGGAGAAATCGAACGCTACCCCAGGGAATCCCGGCAGGTGTTTCATCTTCCGATGGACGTCAGGATTCCGCCTGACGCTATCTTTATAGGCGTTATGTCGGTGGTGCTGGTGGTGGCGGTTTATCTGGTGCTTACCCGCACACGGCTTGGCAAAGCAATGCGGGCCACCGCCGACAACCCGGACCTTGCGTTGGTCAGCGGGATCGACACCCGGCGAGTGATCTGGACAACCTGGGCGATGGGGGCCGGGCTTGCCGCCACCGCCGGGGTGCTGCTGGCGGTTTTTCAGGCGCAACTCTTGCCGATCATGGGCTGGAAGTTTTTGATTCCCCTGTTCGCTGCGGTCACGCTGGGCGGCATCGGCAATCCCTACGGCGCGCTGGTGGGCGCGTTTGTCATTGGCGTGGTTTCAGAGGTATCGACTGATTGGATCAACCCCAGCTACAAGCCAGCCGTGGCCTTCGCGTTTATGATTGCCATGCTGTTGGTGCGCCCTCGGGGGATATTTGGCGGGTCCGGCGGATAGCTGGTCATGGATGTGATCGGCATCATAGACTACTCCGTCGGCTTCCTGATTATGGCCGGAATCTACGCCGTGTTTGCCTTGGGTCTCAACGTCCATTGGGGCTTCACCGGGCTGTTCAATATCGGGATTGCCGGGTTTTTCGCCTTAGGGGCCTACACCTCGGCCCTGCTGACCACCGCTCCGCCGGACCCAGCCCTGTTCGAGGACTTCGTCTTTGGCGGCAACTGGTCGAACCTCGGATTGCTGGACTGGGGTGTCGACGCCTGGTTCCTCTTTGGATTGTTGGCGGCGTCGTTGGTCTGCGGTGTTGTCGCCCTTGGTATCGGTTGCCTTACGCTGAGGCTGCGCGACGACTACCTGGCCATATCGACGTTGGGCATTGCCGAGACGGTCCGCCTGTTTTTCCTCAACGAGAAGTGGGCGGCCAATGGCTCGAAAGGACTGTACCGCATCCCGGAGTTCCTGGAAGGCTGGATTTCGCCCGACAAGTACGACTATCTATTCGTAGTGGTGGTGCTGGTTGTGCTGGCCGTGCTATACCTGGCAGTGCAGCGGGCGGTGAATTCACCTTGGGGTCGGGTGCTTCGGGCCATTCGTGAGGACGAACTGGCTGCCGGGGCCAGCGGCAAGGACGTAGCCAGGTTCAAGCTGCAAGCCTTCGTTTTTGGCGCGATGATAATGGGGGTCGGCGGGGCGCTTTATGCCCACCATATTCGCTTTCTTTCCCCGTTGACGTTCGACCCGCTGCTGGCCACGTTTGTCATCTGGGCAATGCTGATGGTGGGCGGTTCGGCCAACAACAAAGGGGCCATACTGGGCGCGGTGGTAGTCTGGGGTATCTGGACCGGCACCCAGTTTATGCCCGGCATCTTCGCCGACCCCAGCTTCAGGCTATTTGGAATCGGCGCGCTCATCGTGGCGGTAATCCTGCTCCGTCCTGGCGGTCTCCTCGGCGAGCAACGGCGCATCGCCCGAGCACATTTGCCGGACGCAGACACCTCGGAGGAAGAAGGGAACGCGCAGGGGCGAGCTTGAAGCCCGCCCCATTGGTCGTGTCACCCTATGCCATTGGGGTTATTCTCCCAGAGTAACCGACACCTGGCGATCGGAAACAATTTCGCCGTTTTCGATTTTCCATACTTCGATGTGACCGGAGATAACATCGCCATTTTCATCCAGGTCCACCGAGCCGGCCGCCCCTTCGTAGTTCACGTCCTTGCCCTCGGCGATGAGTTCTAGGGCGCGTTTGATGCCCTCCGGACCCGGCCGGACGATCTCGCCCGGCGCGTTGGCCACCTCACGGAGAGCGTCGCGGATTGCTGCGGAATCGGTGGTAGTGCCAGCCTTCGCCGCCGCCAGACCGATTAGCGCCATAGCGTCATAGGTCTCGTTCATAAAGGGGTGTTGCGGCTCCCGGTCATAGACGGCGACGTAGGAGGTTATGAACGCCTGGGTAGAGGGGTTAGCCTCGAATCCCGGCCCCGTTCCATAACTGCCTTCGAGCAAGTCCCAACCGATGACCTCGAAAGATTCAGGGATCTTGGTACCGTCGACAAACAGGAATGTGTCAGCGTAGCCGCCTTCAAGGGACTCGCGGAGATAAATTTCGGCTTGCTGGTAGCTCATAGCAACCAGAACGTCCGGGTCTCCCTCGGTAGCCTTTTCCAGTTCGGAAACGAAGGTGGGCTGGCTGTCCTCGTGGGGCACCGCGGCGGTTACCGTTCCGCCCTGGGCCGTAAACGCTTCGGTGAACTGTGCCGACAGACCCTCCCCGTAGGCGTTGTTGATGAACAGGATCCCCGCGCTATCGTAGCCCAACTCTATCGCCAGGTCGGCCAACACCACGCCCTGTGACGCGTCGGACAACGAGGTGCGGAATAGGAAATCGTTGTCCTCCAGCACAGTTATGCCGGGGGCGGTGGATGCGCCCGAGATCTGCAACACGCCGTTGGGGATCGTCACCGCCGTAGCGACCGGAATGGTGACTCCGCTGGCCAGCGCGCCTACGATGGCCACCACGCCCTGGACTTTTACCAGGTCTTCCGCGGCCGACACACCTTGGACCGGGTTGACGCCGGTATCGCGATTAATTAGAACGACCGAACCGCCGTGAATGCCGCCAGCCAGATTGAAGTGGTCGGCAGCCAGGTTGACGCTTGTCCGGTGGGACTCGCCAAAATAGGACAACGAGCCTGTGAACGCATTCAGGTGTCCAACCTTCAGCGGCGGCAGCGCCTCCATCGGCACCATGACCTGCTCGGTAACGATTTGAGTAACCGGCACTTCAACCTGTTCCGTCACAATCTTGGTGACTTGTACCTGCTCGGTTACGATTTGGGTAACCGGCACCTCGACCTGTTCCGTCACGACCTTGGTGACTTCTACGGTCTCGGAACCGCAGGCCATTACCGCGAGCACCAGCAGCGTCAGCGCCAGCAGCGCAAGATATCCGGGCTTTGGGGGGGTCAGCATGTTTCTCCTATGCAGCAGCGCGTAGAAATCCACGCAAAAATTGGGCATAAATATTATACATGGCCGGTCAGACACGTTGACAGGGGCGGAACCCGGTCAATACACTCCGGCTGGTTCAGGACTGATTTGACATGTGGGAAGTCACTGAAGAACATCTTGACTCCATAGCCATGGGCGCCGGGATACTCGGCACCGGTGGTGGAGGGAACCCTTACATCGGGCAGTTGCGGGCCCGGCAGGCCATGCAGCAATGGGGCCCGGTTACGGTGTTGGCGCCAAAAGAGCTGCAGGAAGACGCCAGAGTCGTCTGCGTCGGCGGCATCGGCGCGCCCACCGTGGGGATCGAGAAAGTTCGGGACCTCCAGTCGTACTATGCGCTGCGGGCCATCGAGGAATTTACTGGCGAGAAGGCCACCGCCCTGATCTCCAACGAGATCGGCGGCAGCAACTCGGTCGAGCCCCTGATTCCGGCGGCAATGGCCGGATTGCCGGTGGTTGACGCCGACGGCATGGGCCGGGCCTTCCCCGAGTTTCAGATGAAGACCTTCTTCGTCTACGGTGTGCCCTGGTGTCCCATGGCCATCGCCGACGAGAAGGGCAATACCGTCGTTATCCGCGAGACCATCAGCCCGGCTTGGGCCGAACGTTTGGCCCGATCGCTCACGGTGCAGATGGGCTGCGTCGCCTGCTACGCCGTCGCACCCATGACCGCCGAGCAGGTGCGCCGCACCGCAGTGCCCAACACCCTGTCGTTGGCCCGCGACCTGGGCGACGCCGTGAAGGAGGCCCGCGCCCGGGGCGAGGACCCGCTGGGGGCGATCTTGGAGACCTGTCCCGGCAGGGTGCTCTTCAGCGGCAAGGTGGTCGACCTAGACCGCCGCACGACCGCCGGTTTCGCCCGCGGAACGTTGACCATCGACGGTCTGGACTCCTATAGCGGCGAGCGGATGGTCATCGACTTTCAGAACGAAAACCTGATCGCCCGGCGCGACGGCGATATTGTCTGCACCGTGCCCGACCTCATCTGCGCCGTGGCCACCGACATCGGCGAGCCGGTTACCACCGAGCTTATGCGATACGGGCTGCGGGTGACCATTCTGGGCTTCCCGGCCCCGGCGCTATGGGCCACCCCTGAGGGTCTGGCGGTGGCCGGGCCGCAGGCCTTCGGTTACGAGACGGAATACGTCCCCCTGACGGTGTAGCATTTGTTCATAGGCGTCGACGTCGGGGGCACCAACACAGACGCTGTCCTGATGGACGGCACAACACTGGTCGGCGCGGCCAAAATTCCCACCACCGCCGATGTCACCTCTGGGATCGTGAACGCCCTCGCCGAGCTCTTGGGACACCTTCCCAGCGGTGGGCGGGTCGACGCCGTGATGGTGGGCACCACCCATTTCACCAACGCGCTGCTGGAGCGCCGAAACCTGGCGCCCACTGCGGTCGTCCGGCTGTCGCTGCCCGCCACCCAACTGCTCCCGCCCTTGGTCGACTGGCCCGGCGAGCTGAAAGACGCCATCGGCGGCCACACCTACATGTTGGGCGGAGGGCACGAGTTTGATGGCCGGGAGATTTCGCCGCTGGACCGCGCGGGGCTCCGGGACTCGGTGCGGGACATGCGGAGGCAGGGAGTGCGGGCGGTGGCGCTATCCGGCGTGTTCTCGCCAGTAAACACGGCCCACGAAGTCGAAGCAGCCGCGATAATCGAAGCCGAAGCCCCGGAGCTTAGAGTCTGTCTTTCCCACGAGAATGGGCGCATGGGCCTGCTGGAGCGAGAGAACGCGGCGGCGCTGAACGCCTGCCTCGGCGACATGGCGGCCCACACGGTTCAGGGAATCCAGCAGGCCCTCGAATCCCTCGGGATAGACGCGCCGCTGTACATGAGCCAGAACGACGGCACGTTGATGGACGCCGAGTTCGCCGAACGGTTCCCGGTGCTCACCATATCTTCCGGGCCCACCAACAGCATGCGGGGCGCGGCCTACCTCTCCGGCGTCACCGACGGCATCGTGGTGGACGTCGGCGGCACGTCCACCGACGTTGGCTCGCTGGTCCGCGGCTTCCCCCGCGAGGCGGCGGTGGCGGTGCAGATAGCGGGCGTTCGCACCAACTTCCGCATGCCGGACATGGTGTCGATTCCCTTGGGCGGCGGGACTGTCGTTGAGCCGGAGCCGTTGCGTATCGGACCGGAAAGCGTCGGCTACCGGCTTACCGAACAAGCGCTGGTCTTCGGCGGCGGCACGCTGACCACCACCGACTTGGCGGTGGCCGACGGGCGAGCGGATGTGGGAGTCGCCCGTTTCGCGTCGGGGCTCGACCGGGAGCTGGTGGGCGCGGTCATGGCGGAAGTTCAAAAGCGCGTTGAGACCGCCATCGACCGGGTGAAGCTGAGCTACGAAGACGTGCCGGTGGTGCTGGTGGGCGGCGGCAGCATCCTGCTGGGCGACTCCCTGGCCGGGGCATCCCAAGTGCTGCGGCCCAAGAATGCGGGAGTTGCCAACGCTATCGGCGCTGCCATCGCGCAAGTCGGCGGACAGGTCGAGCGAGTCTACTCCCTGGAGCAGACCGGACGCAAGGCAGCAATCGCCGACTGCTCCGCCGCCGCCATCGAGCGTGCCGTGGCGGCCGGCGCCGACCCGGCGACCACCGAGGTCGTGGAAATCGACGAAGTACCGCTCACCTACATCCCCAACGCCGCAACGCGGGTGCGGGTGAAGGCCGTGGGGGATTTGGCGAGGGACACCGGCCGGGGGTAGCCTAGTCGTCGTCGGCGGCGACTACCGGCTCCTCCAGCTGGCGGGGGAACTGGTTGCCGAAGAGGCCCTTTTCCGGGTGGCGGGTCCACTGGTCCTTGGGAGACTCGTAATAGACCTCGATCTCGTTGTCGTCGGGGTCCAGCAGGTAGACACCCATCGAGACACCGTGGTCGCCCATCCGCACTATCCGGACGTCGTTTTCGACCAGCCGGTTGTAGAGTTCCTGGAGGTCCTCGAAGGTCTCCATCTGCCATGCCATGTGGGCTTGACCGACAATGGAGTGGTCGGGCCCGCCGGCGTCCATGCCGATGGCGCGGATGGCCAGCTCATGGGACTTCTCGGTGTTGGCCGACATGAACACAGTGCCGCTGGGGCTCCGCTCCATGATGGTCAGTCCCATCACCCTGGTGTAGAAGTCCAGGGAACGTTCCATGTCACGTACCCGCATGACCAGGTGCCCCAATCCCATTGGTGTGTATGACATTTCGTTTCCTCCTTTCAATTATGATTCTACGGCCCGTCTTCCTACTCCAGGAACTCTGGTCTCGATACTATGGATCCGGGCGTGTGAATGGGAGCTGCGAAGCGCCTTGGCGTAGAGTATACCCAGCAGGTTGATGTCGGCGCCATAGCGGGCCAAGCCGGTCGTCTTGTCCATGCCATCTTTACGCATGGGGCGGGTGACTATGACGCGGTATTGTTGTTCGGGCTGAACGGTGGTGGTCACTTGAGTTATTCCGGCAAGTCGGTGCGTTAGTTAAGGTGTCTGTGATTTCAGGAATTGGGAAAGGCCGTTCATAGTGATCGTACCCCTTCCACCGGTTGCTTCGTAGAAATTGTACAACCAGGATTCATCCGCGCCCGGGTGGCTGAACCAGGATACGTCAGCGATCACGGCTTCCAGTATTGCTTTAGTCGCCGGGTGGTTTTCATCAATCAGAAGAATTGCCGCTGCCCTGAAGTCGTGCTGCGCTCGCGAGTGGTCAGGGATGCGCGGACCGTGCTCCGCGATGATGTCCTCAACGGTGTAGGTTCTGACCTGACTGGCGGTGAAAATCGGGTGCCCATTGTCGGCGTGTACTAATATGTCCTCTTCGTCGCGGAGCCACTCACCATCCTCCGCAACCCAGAGGTCTGGAACCTCCTCCGGCGGAATGAAACCTGCCAGGTACAGTTCAATGGGGCTGTACGGCAAGTGGTTGCTGGCCCAGCCGCCAATACCGAAAAGGCGGCCAGCAGAGTACCGTCCGTCGCCGTGATTCACCAGGTCGTTGATGTCGAACCCACCCACTAGTCCGTTGGCGCTGCTGAACCCCCAGTGGGCAGTGATCGATGTCTGTACGACGTCATTTGCCCAACGGTGCATCAGCTCGTGCAGCAATGGGCCGTCTCGCAAAGCGCCGGAGTAGGGGAAATGCGCTACACCCTGAAGTTTCTCAGTCGCGGCCCAATTATCGTATGAGTAAATCCGTTTACCTATGCCCTCCACATCGTTCCTCACGCTCGTGTAGGCACCCTTATATGGATTCTCACCATCCCTCAGAGAATGCAAATTGGAGAGGAGCATCAGGAAATCGAAGTCGTCATCGAAATGCTGATAGAAATGCGTTACATAGTCCTGGGGCCGCAAATCTTCCGTAAGGACCAAGTCCTCCGATACGGGCAAGACGAACACGTTGTCGTTGTATATCTGGGGGCCGGCACCGGCGGTGAAGACAACTTCGTCATAAGTAACGTCGACTCCTCTGGCGCGCAGTGCCGGAATATGCGAGTCGATGGATGTTTGGTCAATGGGATTCGACTCAACATTTAGTTTTTTCAATGCAGTTAAATCGGACAATGGCGATATGCCCGATACGTTGTTATGAGGAATATACAATTCCCATATCTTATCCAATTCTGCTAGAGGAGATAGGTCAGAAATACTATTCCAACCAAGACGCAGGCGTGTCAAATTCCCCAAACCTGCCAGAGGCGATAGGTCTGAAATTTCATTGCTATTGTAAGAATCTCGGCCCGCGTCAAGGTCCGTTAGACTGGTAGCGTATTGAAGCCCCTCCAGGCTACGAATTGCTTTATTGTGTACCTCCAACTTCCGCAGCGTCGCCATCTCGTGCGCGAAGATGGGGGTGCCGGGTGCCTTTCCCAACTGCTTCTCAACGGCGGCCCTGAGGTTGGCGTCGGGGATGTGGACGGGCACGGGCGGAGGAGTTGCTGTGGGCACTGGCGTTGGACTGAGCGTGGGCGGAGGGGTTGCTGTTGGCACTGGCGTAGGGGTTAGCGTGGGCGGGGTGGTTGCTGTGGGCACTGGGATTGGGGTTAGCGTGGGCGGAAGCGTTGCTGTGGGCACTGGCGTTGGGGTTAGCGTGGGCGGAGGCGTTGCCGCGGACGTAGGAACTGCCGCTTCGCGGGTAGGGGTCGGCACTGCTGCCAAGGTGGCTTTCAGGCTCGCCTGAACAGTGGCTTCAATGTCGGGTGTGATGGCTGGCGTTGGAGCAAGAGTGGGTGTGCCGGTACAGGCCAGGGCCAGGAAGAAAACCAATCCAGCCAAGCTGCGTTGCAGGGTAACTCCCATCTGTCTCCGAGTATTACCCATCACGCCCTCTTTGTTGCCTCGTGAACTGCGTATATTAGAGGCGCGCCCCGATTCCTCAAGAGCCGCCGTTTGCGGTGCAGTCCAGGAGAGTGGAACCCACGTTCACTCTCCGGTTGATGAACATTGGAGCTCACCTACGGGAGGCTGTTTTTCATGTGTGCCTGCCCGATCATGGAGTGGTCGGGGGCCTTCAGCGTCCATGCCGATGGCGCGGATGGCCAGCTCGTGGGACTTCTCGGTGTTGGCCGACCTGAACACGGTTCCGCTGGGACTGCGCTTCATGACGGTCAGGCCCTTCACGCGGGTGTAGAAGTCCACGGAGCGGTAAGTGCCCCACCCGCATTACGAGGTGTCCCGGGCAGTTCTACGGGTATGGCAATCGCTTCCAACTGTCGAATTTGTTTCTACGGCCAGTCTTCCTGGGCCAGGAAATTACGGACCTTTTGCTTGAAAGGTTCCTTGTCGTAGTTATTGTACATGGCCTGAGCGGTCCGTACCGGGCTGCCGCCAAACATCCGCTCGTAGAGAACCTGACGACCGCTGAAGGAGCTGCACGAGGCATCCCAAGCCAGGTGAAACAGCTTGACCCGCTCCCTTGCGTCGGCGGCGTCGGTGGCGAGATAGCGGTCGATCTCGGCGCCAATGGGGCTGTCGAAGTCGGCCTCGCCGGGCAGGGCCATCAGGCCGCCAGTGCCCAAGAGCTGGATGATCTCGACCATCCTGGGGTACATGGTCCGCCCGAACATGGTGCGCCCGGCGCGGATGTAGGAGAAGTCGGGGCACATCATCCCGTAGCGGTTGGGGGCGGCGTCGGCTTCCGAAGCCCGTAGGCAGGCCTTCAGCGCGTCCCGGCTGGTGATCAACTCCGCCACCTGTTCCTGGACGTGGGGAATTGTGGCAGACCCCAGCGTCTCGACGACCATGTCGGCCAACCCCAGCATGAACTCGGCCTTGATCAGGCAGCGGTTGAGAATCTGGTGGCCGGTGTGGGTGTCCGATTGGGTGCCCGCCGCGTAGCCGTTGCACAACTCGACGTCCCGCAGCAGGAAGACCCGTTCCCAGGGCACCAGCACGTTGTCGAAGAAGACGAGGCAGTCCATCTCTTCGAAACGGGAACCCAAGGGGTGATTGAAGTGGGAGCGGCCGAAATCGAAGCTCTCCCGGCAGAGGAACTTCACCCCCGCCGTATCGCAGGGGATCGAGAAAGAAAACGACTGCCGCTGGGCTTCTTCGTCCAAGCGGTGGCTGGCCACCGGGTAGATCGCGATCTCGTCGGAGAGCGGCCCCAGAGTCGCCAGGGTCCGGCTGCCTCGCACGACTATCCCGGCGTCGGTTTCCTTGACCATCGTCAGGGCGACCTCATCGCTCAAGACGTCGGTGGGCGTGGGACCACGGCGGCGCTGCAGGTTCACGAGCGCGTGGGTGAGTGTAACGTCGTTCTCCCGGATGAATTCGTGGTAATTAAGCATGTTCTTTTTGAACTCGGGACGGTTCTGGGCGAAATATTCGGCCGACCCGGCCCAAGCTGTGAAGATCGAGTTCATGAAGTCGGGAGACCGTCCCATCATGCCGCAACTGGCCCAAGCCCAACGGGACATCATCTCCCGCCGGCGGACCAGGTCCTCGCCGGTCTTGGGAATCAAGAACGACAATCCGACCGGGTCGCCGGTGGTAGGCGAAGGGAAGGTCATCTCCTCGCTGATCGCCGGGTCGTGCTGCATATCGTACAGGGCAGCCACCGAACGCACGCCGTTGCGCAGGGCCGGATGGGTGGTGACGTCATCGACTCGCTCGCCGTCCAGCCACACCTCGCGAGGCCGGTCCTTGAGTCCATTTATGTATTCCTGTCCGGTTCGGGCTGGCATCGCAATTCACCATAGGGTCTAAACATACGTCGCGTTTCCTGTAGAGCCAACAGTAGAGTACGGGCCGTCCGGTGGTCAATAGGCCCGTTGGCTTGGAGACGGATTACGGAAATCGAAGGAATACCATCAACGACTTCACCACATGGGCTTCGCAAACTTAGGGGTTTGACAGGTGCGCTCCGCAGCAGTGTATATTGCTCGCAATCATTTGGAACCAAGCTTACCAATCCAGTATGGGGAGGATATGACAATGGCAGGAAACTACAGCATCCTGGTAGGCACCACGGGAGCCGGGCTCTTTCACAGTCCGGATTCGGGTCAGTCTTGGAGCCGAATTGGCGCTCCATTTCCTGGTGAGTCTCAGATCAGGGCTTTGACCGTGGAGCCGCAGAGTCCCGACGTGGTCTACGCAGGCTCCAATAACGGCATCTACCGCAGCGAGGACTCCGGCGACAGCTGGGTGAAGCTGGATTCCCCGATGGAAGGGCTCAACATCTGGTCGATCGCTGTCGACCCCGGCGACTCCAGCACCATCTTTGTCGGCACCAGCCCGCCCTTCCTCTTCCGCTCCAAGGACCGCGGGGAGAGTTGGGAAAAGCTCTCGGCTTCCATCGCCCAAGAGTGCGCCATCGGCTCACCGCGAGTGACCGCCCTGCTCGTTGACCCAATCGACTCGAACAACGTTCTGGCGGGCGTGGAGATCGACGGCGTGTACCGCAGCAGCGACGGCGGCGACACCTGGAGCCAACTGAACACCGGCGTCACCAACCCCGACATTCACGGCATGGCCTTCAGCCTCGGCGAGGAAAAGACGGTGCTGGTCAGCACTCCTCGGGAAGTGTTCGCCAGCCAAGACGACGGCGACTCCTTCCAGTCGCTGATGGATTCATCGTCGCTTTCGATGCCCTATTGCCGGTGGGTCGCGGTGAAGCCCGACGACCCGAAGGTGATGTTCGTGGCCAACGGCGACGCGGCAATCGGAAACACCGGGATCATCCGAAAGTCGGTGGACGGCGGGAAATCTTGGGAAGAGAGGTCGTTGCCGGTAGAGCCCAACTCACCCATCTGGAATTTCGCCACCCACCCGTCGGACCCGGACCTCCTGCTGGCCAACAGCGTCTACGGCGAGTTGTACCGCAGCCCCGACGCCGGTGACACTTGGGAGAAGATCAAGAAGGAGTTCACCGAGGTGCGGGCCCTAGCTTGGACCCCGCGATAAGTCTTTCCACAGTCCAGGGCAGGAAGGGGCTGGCGACGGATCGCCAGCCCCTTTGTCATCAGAAGTTGTAGGGCGTCCAGGGTTGGTACTGGACCGCGAACATACGGTCCGCGCGAAGCAGAGCGCCCGGCGTCTTCTCCTCCACCAAACCGGTGCCGGCCAGTGCGCTGAAGCTCACCGTTCCCAGGTAGGTTGACGCCAAAGCCGACACGGCGATGGACAGGTCAGCGGACGCTGTTGTCGGGCGGCAGGTCGCCTCTTCGGTAGATGCTTCCAGTTCGAAGCGGTCTTCGTTCCAGCGACAGAAATCGTCCATTACCTCGAACCGCAACCGCCCCGATTCCATGTACCGCCGGAGTTCCAATGCACCCGGTACGTCAATGATGCGTAGCCACAGACCATCGCGGGTGGTGCGCTCCAGCTTTCGCGGGTCGGCCAGCATCCAGGGCAACGGGTCGTCAACTGGCCGTTTGAGCGCGTTGGTGGTGCCGTGGAGGTCGACGTCGAAGCAGAAGCGCCACAATGCGGCCGTCGATTCTTTGGTCGTTGCCATGAGCTCGTTCACGGTCAGGGCGCCGTTGCCGGTCCGGTAGGTCGCGTAGCCCTCAATCTTTCCGCCGTACTCGTAGGCGATGTAGAACAGGCCGCCGCGTCCGCCCTGCTCGTGATCCGGGTCCCGGGAGGCCTGCTCCCAGTGGTGGGGCGCCCGCTGGAACACGCCGGGCCGGTCGAGGGTACTGCGCCGGAAGACATCCGGGAGCTCCTTTGTGATGTCCGCGGGTTCGACGAATACCATGCGTCCCGGTGTCTCGAAGTAACGGGCATATGCGTTGTAGCGGCGGTCGATGCTCCAGCGCTCGTGTACCGATCCGATACCGTAACCGAACCTGCCGTAGATTGAGCTCTCCGAGGCGAACAACCCGGACAGCGGTTCGCCTCGCTCGTGGAAGTCGTCGAATTGGTGGCGGACCATGCGGGTCATCAGTCCCTGTCGCGTGTGGGTCGGCTGCACCGCGACGTTGGACACACCCGCGACGATCGAAGTGGCGCCGGGGATGGACATTTCGACCAGATGGGAGTTGGAACCGCCGATGATGTTGTCGCCTTCGAACACGGCCACGGTCCGGTCGAGGTCGAAATGGGGGCGGAGCTCTTCGGGGTCGTGGGCTAGGCGGTTGCCGTGAGCCCGCGACTCAGCCCGAAGCCACCGCTCGAACTCATCGGGGGCGACGGTCCTCAAGTCTTGCATCGGGTCTTGTTCTCCCTGTGCTCAATGCGCTTCTACGAGTATGGGTGATTATAGGACATTGCGCCATAGCCGCGCCGTTGACACCCTTGGGGCCGTCGCCTACCATCGGCGCAAATTCACCGGTCGCAAATTCACCCAGAACTTCCGGGAGGCCGCCATGGCTGATTTCGAAAGGGGAACTGTGCGGGCCAACGACATCAACTTCCATTACCTGGAGATGGGCCAGGGCCCGTTGGCCCTGTGCTTCCACGGCTTCCCAGACCACGCCTACTCCTTCCGCCACCTGCTGCCCGACTTGGCCGAGGCTGGCTTCCGGGCTGTCGCGCCCTTCATGCGCGGCTACGCCCCCACCGAGGCGCCCAAGGACGGGAGATACCAAGCCGTGCTGATGTGCCAAGACGTGCTGGCCCTGATCGACGCCTTGGGGGACGGCGAGGCCTATCTTATCGGCAACGACTGGGGGGCCGGGGCTGTGACCGGCGCGGCAGTGCTGGCCCCGGAGAAGGTGCGGAAGCTGGTGATCATCGCCTCGGGCCGGGTTGACCGCGAATTACAGATGGACTACCTGTACCTGCGGGGGACTTGGCACTTTTATTTTTTCCAGATGCCTTACGCCGAGCAAGTCGTGGCCCACAACGACTTCGCCTTCGTCGAGGATTGGTGGCGAGACGCTTCCCCCGAGTGGGACATCCCGGCCCCGGTTTTGGAGAGCATCCGGGAGACATTCCGCAAGCCAGGGGTCGTAGAGGCGGCCTTGGGGTACTACCGGGCCCGTTTCCAGCCGGACCTACAGGACCCGTCGTTGCGGGAAATCGAAGCGCAGGTGAACGCCGGCCCGGTCACCGTGCCCACGCTGGCCCTACACGGCACCCGCGACCGCCCCAAGCGGTTGGAAGCCTTCGAGAGCTCGGCGATGGACCAGTTCTTCATTGGTGGTCTGGAAAAAGTAATCATCCCCGGCACCGGCCACTTCATGCATCAAGAACGGCCCGACGCCGTGAACCCGCGGATAGTAGAGTTTCTGACGCGGTAGGGGAACGCCCGCGGCTACCGGCGTAGGTCCTCCTCACGGCGGGCGTGGGTAGCCTGGATTTCCGGCGGCCACTGGCTCTTGATGTAAGCGAGGACAGCCCAGATGTCTTCGTCACCGAGCGAGTCGGCGAAGCCGGGCATGTTGGTCTTGTAGTCGGAGCCGACCACGGCCGCCGTCCCGAACTTGGTGGTCTCGAAGAGTTGTGCGTCGGGGTGGTGCCACGTGTGGCCCGTTGCGTCGTGGGGCGGCGCGGGCAGCGTTCCGTCCTCGTTCCGGAGCATCCAATTGGGCTCGCCTTCCAGGTTGACCCCGTGGCAGGAGGCGCAGTGCTGGCGGTAGACCGGCTCGCCCCGGGCCACTAGCGCAGGGTCCGTGGCGTCCGCCCGTTGCGGCCCGCCATCACGCCACAGGAACCACCCGAGCATAGCGAGTACCGCAGCCACAATTAGCGTGGTGGGGATGGCGATGGCGATGATTCGTCGGGTCATTCTGACGCCACACAAGGGCGAGGAGTCCTAGTTGAAGGCGGCACAGGAGTCTTCGGTGGTCACTAGCACCAAGGGGTGATCATATCGGCGTTTGTATTCCTGGGAGATTTCGTCCAGTTTGACAGAAACCGACCCATCCCGAGGCGTGAGGATGACTACGATCTTCGTGAGTTCTTTGTGGATGACGGTCTCGCTTTCTTGCCACTGACCGGCACCGTCGAAGACGGTCAAGCCGCCGGGAAACCGGGGAGTTATGGTGTCGGCGAGGAACTGGTCCCACTCGGCGTCGTCTACCGACTCTACCTCTCCGGCCCCGCGTCCGAAGAAGATGCGGTACTCGGTATAGGTCTCGTAATCGTCGGGGCACGACTTCATATCGCCGGCGGAACAAGCTGCCACCAACACCAGGCCGAACAGGGGGAGCAGCGAGGGAATCCGCGAAAATCCGGGCATAATTTTGGGTCACCTCAATTCGGTTCTCTGGCGACTGTTCCTAAGACCGCCCTCTGCCCCCGGATTCCGTGCCCTCGCCAACGCCGAATGGTGCCCTCCGGCTATGGTGACTTGTCCAAGTTGCAAACGTCCAGGGCGGTTAGGGCTAGGACCTTGGCCACCTGCTCCATATCGCTGATTCGGCTGTATTCGTCGGGGATGGTGGCGGACTCGGAGCCGCCGCCGGGGCCGTAGAGCAGGCAGGGGACGCCGGCCCCCCAGAGATGGCAGGTGTCGTCGCCGGTGTAGGAGCCGGGCAACACGGTGCCCACGCCGTCGGGCTCTCGTCCAGTGACGGTGTGGTACTGGCGAAGCACTGTCTCTAAGATGTATTCGTCTTTGGGCAGGTCGAAGGGCTCCATCACCACGGTGAACACCCGGTACTTGGGGTCGGGAGGCATCTCGATCTCGTATTGGAAGTCCGGGTCGTCTTGCTTGACGCCGTCGAGGGCGCGTTCGATGTCGGCCTTGACCGACGCCGAGCTCATGCCGGGCAGGAAGCGCACGTCCACAATCACGGTGCAAAAGTCGGATACGAAGTTCGGCCCCCGCATGTCGTAGTCCCGGCCCCGCCCGCCGATTATCGCGCCAACGTTGATACGAGGCAGGCCCGGCAAATCTTCGCGCGGGGTGTAGGTGAACTGAACGCCGTCGATGGCGGGGACCGCCTTGCACATCTTGGCGATGGCGTCGGTCGCTTCTTCCTTCCGGCTGATGTGGCGGGAGTTGCCAAGAACGTGTACCGCCATCTCCAGAACGCCAGCGTGGGTGGTGAGGATGTTGTTGGCCCCGAAAGGTTCGGGGACCACGGCCATATCGGTCAACGGGCCCTCCCGGCACAGGTAGGTCGTGCCCACTCCGCCCTGCAGCTCTCCCGCCACGCAGGCCAAGACCAAGTCGCCCCGCAATGGAGCCCCCGATCGTCGCACCGCCTCGGCGGCGGTGATCATGGCCGAGACGCCGCTCTTCATGTTGCGGATGCCGGCGCCGAAGACCAGGTCCCCTTCGATGCTCGGAGTCCACGGGTCGCGCTTCCAGCCCATGGCCAGCGGGTCGATGTCGATGTGACCGTTGAGCATCAACGACTTACCCCCGCCGCTACCCCTGAGGGTGGCGACGGTCTGGAAACGCCCAGGCTCGACCTCTTGAAGTTGCACCTCGTAGCCCCGCTGGGCCAAGAATTCGGCGAGGAAGCGGGCAACGTCGCTCTCCTCGGTCTTGAAACTGGGAATCCTGATCAGGTCTTGAGCCAGAGCCAGCATCTCGTCGCGGTCGACGTTGCTCAATAGCTGTTTGACTGCATCCATGCTCATGGCTTACCTCCGCAGTTTGCTCGAATTTAGAGTCCGACCCTCCAGTATCGACGCCCCGCGCCTCGCGCGACGGTCCCGAAACCAGGGGCCGGGAAATGGCATGAAATGACCGGGGTGCCCCGGGACTCCACCTCATCCAACATCTTACGGCGTGTCTCGGTAGACAGCGGCCAGTCGTGGTCGAAATGGCAGTTCCAATTGTCCTCGGTCACTTGGGCCGGATGCACCAGCACGTCGCCTTGGATCAGGGCCTCTTGGCCCTCGGACGAGACCAAGATGCTCATGTGACCCGGCGTGTGGCCCGGCGTGTGCAGGGCTCTCACCTCCGGAGTGAGGTCGGTATCGGCGGTCAGGGTATCGAGAAGGCCCAACCCGGCTATCGATTCCATGCACCGGTCCATGAACGGGAAGGTGGATGCCGCCTGGATATCCGCCCTTCGGAAGTGGTCCAGATCGGCTTGGTGGCAGACGTAGCGGGCGTTGGGGAAAGCCGGTACCAACTTACCGTCACGTTCAACCACGTTCCAACCGACGTGGTCGGAGTGGAGGTGCGAGAGAAATACGGTATCGACCGACCCGGGATCGATGTTCTTGGTGGCCAGGTCCGTCATCAGCTCGCCCTTCCTTCCGCCGATGGCTTGCAGTGGGCCCTCACCGTAACCGGTGTCGATCAGGATGGTCCGGCCACCGGAACGGACCAGATAGCACCCAATCTCGATGAGCATGTGGTCGCCGACGAAGGCGTCGGGGTAGTTGAGTTTGTACGGGGCCCAGGCGTCGGCGGGAGCCGCCGGAAACAATTCGGTCAGTGGCATGGGGAACGGGAGGTTCATATCGGAGAGGGCGACGATTTCGACACCGCCCACGTTCAAGGTGAATTCAGACACTCTAACCCCCTCGGCTGGCCGCGTTTGGCTTGAAGTTGAGGCAATTCTAGAAAGGGAGGGGAGAGCGGTCAAACCGGGGCCGGATTGGGATGCGGAAAGCGGAGCGTCAGCAATGCCGATGCGGGCGAGCTAGGAGACTGCCAGCGAGAGGCTAGGCTGGGTTTTTGATATCCCTCTCATTTCCGCTCATTTCCGCTCATTTCCCCCATTCCGGCCCGATCGGAGATTTGGGTCTGAGACGTTTATGGTAGGCGGGCGAATCCGGGGTTAGCAAGGGTAAGGTGTACGTCACCGTTCCGCAGTCGGGAATCCAGGCGTCCAGGGAGCCAACAACGGATTCTGTGATGGGCTGTGGATTCCCGCGTTCACGTGAATGACGGTCTAATTCGGGACGAGCGTTGAATTATCGGGCCGGCTCTTAGGGGCTCCAACGAAGACGGGCGCCGACCACGGTAAACCCCGCCCTTCGATAGAACTCGATCTGCCGCTCTCCGGGAAGGGTGTGCCGAGCTCCACGAATCGGCAACCGGCGGCCATCGAATGCTCCAGCGCGAAGCGGAGAGCAGCCATGCCCACGCCGGAACTCCGCGCTTCCGGCTTGACGTACATCTCTTGGAACACGGCGTAGCGGCCTCGGCTTCGGAGCGACTCTACGAATGAGACGGTGCACACCGAAACCGCTGTCCCCTCCGTTTCGCCAATCACGATGAAGCCCGCGTCTCCCTCCGCCACGAGAACGTCGAAGGCTGGCGCCATCTCGCTGGCCGAGGGTGGAGTGCCACCTAGTTCTACCAGGAGGTCGCCAACCAGCGTCAACACCGCATCCCGGTCGGATGGCGTGGCAAGCCTAACGTCTGGCATCTAACCCCCTAGGATTGGCCTCGTTGGCCGCGGAACCGGGCCAATTCTATGGACCTGGAAAGGTGCGGTCAACGAGGCTCGCATTATCGCTGGTCCTCGGTCACGGTTATGGCGCTGCTCAGGGTTTCGCCCCGCCAGTGCGGCGTGTAGTAGGAGTAGACCTGGGACGTGGCCGGCTGAGAGCGCACCGGGCATTGGGCGCGGGCTTGGAACGGCAGGCGCAGCGGCTGACCGGCGCTAAGTTCCTCGATATATAGGACGACCTATCGGCCCGCCACGTCGTACCGCTTTAGCTGCGGGACACCGTCCACCAAGGCCTGGAGCGTCGCGGCGACCGGAGCGAACCCGGTGGGCGTCGAGATGTCCAGCACGATCATGCCGGCGTCCACCCTGGCGCCTCCCGGCGGGGTGAACGTGAATTCGGCGTTGATGTCGATTATGTCATCCACGGCCACGTGATCGGCGCTGTAATCGACATGTATGTCGAACATTTCAACAGCTGGTCGTTCCACGTCATGGATGTTGTAGCGGTGCACCACCTGGGTTACGACCTGACCGGAACCGCTGGTGAACAACTGAATGTCCACGCCAGCGGGGGCCTCCACGACCTGAAGCACGTCGGCGTTGGCTTCATTGACCACGACCTCATGACGCCAATTACCCGCGCTTAGCCCGACGATCATGTCGACGTCGAACCTAGACTGCGACGCGAAGCCGATGAGCGCCTGTAGGCCCACGACTGTGTCTTGGGTGGAATCGAAACCGCCGTAGGGGTTTCGCTGACCGGCCAGCCAGCGGGCGGCGCGGGAGGCGTTGAACCCGTCGCCCATCTCCAAGAGGGCCAGGGTGGCATAGCCGGTGGCTTCCACCGGAGCCACTGCCCAATACAATTCCTCTCCGTCTGAAATTGCCATCTTCAGCAGCCGCTCACGGGAATCGGCGGCGGCCTGGGGACTGTCGCCCAAGGCCAGGGCGTAAGCCACGATTGCCATGGTGTAATCGTCCGTGATGTTCTCTAATTGCCGGGCTAGGTAGGCCAAGGCGCGGTTCGAGGCGTCATATTCGCCGGCTTCCAGTAAAGCAATCGCTACGTAGGCGGTAAGAGCCGTCTCGCCTTGGAGCCCGCCCAGCAGCGCCGTATGATGCACGAAGCCGACCCGCTGGAAGGACCCATCGCCGCGCTGCAAGCGGCGAACCCAATCCTTGGTCCGTTGCAGGACCGATTCGTCGATATAGATGATGCCGTCGGCTTGGGCGAATGACTTGAGCACGAAGGAAGTCAGCCACAGACTTCCTGAATCATCGCTATCGCCGAAGGCGGAGAAGCTGCCGTCGCGGCGTTGGTACGTAAGCTCCCGCTGGTAGCCCGTTGTCATCAGGTGCTCGGCCTTGGCCATGATTTCCGGCTTCAGTTCCCCCGACGCTTCCAAGTAACGGGCCACGTAAATGTTGGGAGCGAAGAGAATCATGTTCTGTTCGCCGCAACCGTAGGGCATCTGCAACAGGTTCTCCAGACCTTCAAGCGTCTGGGCAACGAAGCTACCGGTCAGGGTGACGTAGGTGCGATCGGACCCGGGGACCGCTCCTGGAGGCGTCGTGATTTCGAAGTCTAGCCGGTCCCCCGCCGACAGGATGGCGTTATCGACTGCTTCCTGCGCAACCCCTTCGGGCTCAACTAGCAGCGTTTCGATAACGGCGTCGGCTGTCTCCCGGCTGCGGGCGGTGACCTTGATCGGAACGTTGCCGATCTCCGTTAACTGAACGTCGAAATCGAGGCCCGCAACCTCATTGGGGGCAACAGTAACCTCTCGGACAGCCGGGCCCAAGAGGGTGAACCCTGACGACTCGTCAAGCTCCACCAAGAAGTCCTGTGGCTCATCAAGGTAGTTGTACAACGCGACGTCTACGGGGAATTCCTCGCCGCGAATGGCCGAGTAGGGCAGATCTACCTGTAGGAAGAAGGGCTGGAAGACGGTGAGTTCGGCGTTCGCGACACCGAATCCGTGCTCCGGGGACACCCCGACAGCCCGCAAGTTCCAGGTGGTAATGCTGTCGGGCGCCGTCACGGATAGGGTGGCCTGGCCCGCCGCGTCGGTCATCACGTCGGCCCACAGCCAGGTCTCAGGAAAGAATTGACGCACCCGTTCCACCTCGGCCAAGTAGGAATCCTGCGCCGCCTCGGACTCCTGTGCCGCCGGGGCAGGGGTTGGTATCGAGTCTTGGGATACCCCTCCGCAACCGGCCAGGATACCGATCATCAACAACGTGAGCAGGAACATGCCGGATGCGGCCCGGTACACACCCCGGACGATTCCGTAGACTGCCAGTACCAACGCGCCCAAGATAATGGCGACGAACACCAGCGCGAGGATGCCAAATATCAGCAACACCCACCACCCATTGCCCGAAGAGAACCCACCCCGAACGGGGCGGCTGAACTCAGGGCCGTCGGGGACCGACTTGTCGCTCAACACCAACACCCCGGCATCCTGGAAGGTCTCGGCGGCGCCGCGGGTGGAAACCCGGGCCGGTAGCTGACTCAGGTAGACTTGGGCTTGGGGTGCGGCATAGAGGCGTTCGAGCTCGGCGAATACCTGCTGAAGGTTGAGACGTTTTTCAGCCAGAATGAACACCGAGCGGTCGACGGCCGCCAGACCGACCCGGGCTGGCCCCTCGGTGCTAACGTGGATGTCAACTTCCTCTCCGGGCAACGTCTGGTCGGCGCTAAAGCCGACTTCCACCTGCATCGGATAGCTGGCGGCCACATGGAAAGGAATGTGATCGGCGGCGACCTCGTTGTTCTGCAAGATTTGGTATACAACCAGCCGGGCCGAAGGCGCCATCTCGTCGGTCAATCGGAAAGCGATGTTGGGAGTGTGGGACACGTCGGAGAAGACCAAACGGCCTCTGGCGATCACCTCGTAGTAGAAATTGCGGGCCTCGTCGGTCGAGTGGACCCGAAAGGTCGCCTGCTCGCCGACCGCCAGCAGCGGTTCGCCGGCCTGTTCCAGGTGGATGAAGTTGCTCGACGGTGAATAGCTGGCCTCCAGCACCAGCCGGGCCTCATTTTCGGGGGACGTAGCGACAACGGACATCGCGACGGCATTCTCCGGCGGGTTGGTCTCGATCAACGCCGTGCCACCTTTGATCTCAGCCTCGATCGTCTCCTGATCGGTAACCTCGAAGTCTTCGTCGTGGTACTGGATCTCCAGGGTGACGTCCGTGTCGACCGGTTCGTGCTCCGGAGTCTCAGCGACCGCCAAAAGGGCAAGGGGCAAGCCAGGTTTGAAATACGAGCTCTCCGGGACCAACTGTAAATTCACTGCGGCGGCGGCCACCGTCAGCAGGTGGGTGGTCTCCTCGGCGTAGCCGGTGGCAGGCTCTCGTACAGCAACGTGCAACTGAACGTTGCCCTGCCCTCCTGCGGTTGGAGTGCCCGCGACGTAGCCGGGTGGGGGAAGACGAAATGAGGCTTCGCCGTTTATGTTCGTGTCGTACCTGGCGTACTCCTCCCAGACCCCGACGTAGCGGGAGGCGATTATCTCCACCTCTCCGCGCACTGGCTTCCCGAAGCTGTATTCGGCGGACACCGTCCCGGTCACGGACTCGTCAGGCAGCACCCAGTCCTTGGGTAGCTCAACGGTGACCTCGTACTTCGGGAGAACATACTCGTCGACCTGCACGTCCAACTGAGTCGATTGGGCCCCCGAAATAGCCGTGAGCTTCCACACGCCCAGATTGGGTTCGGTCGATAGCGGCAGGGTGCCTTCCGCCATCCCAAACTGGCCCGCTTCCAGAGTTCGCTTGTATACTTTGATGCCCTTGGCATCCTGGATTTCGACGGTAACTGGGCCGGGCAACGGTCTCAAATCACGGTCCAAGCGCAAGGCACGCATATGGACCTGTTGTCCCGGCTTATAGATGGGCTTGTCGGTTTCAAGAAAGAGGACGACGGGCTCAGCCTGCACCTGTACATCGGCGGTTTCGGCGAAGCCCCCGCCGTTGGCCCCTTGGCCTTTGACGTTCAGCACATAGGCCCCTTCGGCCATCTCCGGCAATTCCAGCTCAATCGTGCCATTGCCAGGAACGAACGCCTCAGCTTGAGCCAAATTCTGCCCGCTCGGATTTGCCAGCGATACTAGCACCGTACCTTGGGCCGGCTCGGTACCGTCGAACAGCGACACCGGAACGTGATGCGTTTGCCCGGCGTGTAACACCGGGGGAGCCAACGCCACGTAGCTGTCTACGTTCTTGGAATACTTGGAGGGGTCAGGAGCAGAGGCGTCGAGTGCCCGGCAGGCAACCGCCGACAATAACAACGCGATGACCAAGAACATCGGCCACAACGATGTCCCGCTCGGGCGCCGGTTGAGGGTCCCACGAACTCGCTGCATATCTCCACCTGCCATCAGAAAAGTTGCTCCCGGAAAAGTTGGTCCATGCGTGGCGGCCGAGCCGCGTCGCGGGTACGAGTTTGGCGGAATGACAAGGAGATTTGAGCATCAAATGTGTATCACTAGCCCAACATTTGGCAGCAGAAGTGTCACACTTGCCGTTGCTTGACGTTGCCGTCGTCTCCGGACCGTCCCGAACGGCCCGGTTCCGGTGTAAACTGACGTGTCCGATGCGGCAAGTCTGGGGCTTGGGAGCGGGATCTGACCGGTGTAGCAGCGCGGAAAGCGGACCCGCCCCGGGCGTTCGCGGACGCTGCTCGACAAGTACCTGAAGGAGGGGTAAGACGATGGCCACGATTGACTCACAAGTGCATTCCTACGAGCGAAACCATCCTGGACGTCCTTGGGCCGGATTTCTGACGGGCCCCGATGAGGTCACTGGCGACGCCATGATTGCCGCAATGGATGCCGTGGGCGTCGACGGCGCTTTGCTCATCTCGCCGTTCTCCCTGTACGGTTACGATGCTAGCTACGCCCTCGAAGTCCAGTCCAACCATCCGGACCGGTTTGGCTTGATCCGGCCATTCGACGCCCAGTCGGCAACTGTCGCTGAGGACGTGGCCGAGTGGACCGCGACCCCAGGGGTGGTCGGAGTCCGGGTGATGCTTGGCGCCCACGACTACGAAGCGGACCACCCGGGTCTAAATGAAATATTTGCCGCCAGCGCACGGGCCGGTGTTCCGGTAAATGTGATGGCCGCTGGCAAGCTGCCGCTCTTGGGTGAGTTGGCCCGCCGCAATCCGGGCGCCCAGGTGGTGATCGATCACGTGGGCTTGGCCCAGCCCTTCGAGCCGCCTGCGCCGCCCGAGCCCTTCGCCGACTTGGCCAACGTGCTGTCTTTGGCCGAATTGGACAACGTAGCCATCAAGATTTCGGGGGCCTGCACCCTGTCGCACCAGCCGTTCCCGTACCCGGACATTTGGGAGCCGTTGAGCCAGATATTCAGCGCGTACGGTCTGGGACGGTGCCTGTGGGGTACCGACTGGACCCGGGCGGTGAGGCTGTTGACCTACGAGCAGGGCGTCGAGGCGTTCCGGGTTACAGACCATCTCTCAGACTCGGAACGCGCCGAGCTAATGGGCGGGTCGTTGGCCAAGATTTACAACTGGTCGCCTGGCGGGAGTCAGTAGGCCTAAGCGCGTGGGATGGGCGACGGGGGTAGATGGCCTTCGTAATACGGGTAACTGACGCCGAGAGGCGAACGCGTCTTGGCGTCAGTATTGTCTGTACCAGAAACTTCGAAGTCGTCTCATGGTTGTGGTTTGAAGCCTCGACCGTCGAATCCGAGGAATACAACCAGCCCGAACGTCCTAGGAATTTGATGAAGCGCAGCAAACACTCCTTCAACCCAGGTCGCCATTCTTGCGCTTACTATGCTGGCTCGAACACCAGCTCCGGCACTACCACTTCCCAGGTATCGCATTGAAGGCCGCCCCGAAACTGAGGATTATCGGAACTCTCCCGGTCCCAGGTGGCGACGGCTAAGACCGTGGCGAACGTACACCGCATGCCAGCAGGGGCCTTGAAGCCACCGGCAAGCTGTCCCACGACTGTCCCGTTGCAGTCCAGAAGCTCCCAGCGGCCCGACTCGACGCGTACCTGCAACGGGGCGCCGGGTATCAGCGCGGCAATCGCGCTGTGCACCGGATCACTGGGGCGCCTGTACCCCGCGAAGCTCAGAAAGACGTCGCGCAGGCTGAGCCGGCGATAGCGGCGTTCCAGTTTCGGCGGCGGCGCTGGGAGTGTGACGGGTCCCTCGCGGCGCAACACCGAAGGGCCGTCCCGCAAGGCGTCCTGAAATCGGTGCGTCCCTGGAAAGCGGGCGAGGGTAAGAGTCTGCCGGGCGCGGGTCATCGCCACGTAGTACAGCCTACGCGGGGCGTCCGCATCCTCGCCGCGGCCAACGCGGTCCCATCCTCCGTCCAGCACGACCACATGGTCGAACTCCAAGCCCTTGGCGCGGTGGGCCGTCAACAGCAGTAGTCCGCGTTGGCAGCGACGCGCCTCCCGAGCCCACTCAGCCAGCCATTCGATGCAGTGAGCCACTGATGTTTCCGAGCCACCCGTCTCCAACTCGTACTCAGTTATGGCTTCCTGCAACAGATCGGTCCAAGTACCCGAGGGTTGTTTGGACATCCATTCGTGTAGCTCCGCGCTGTTCACCAAGACGGAATCTCGTTCGCGTAGCCAGCCGACGAGCGCTTGGGTTTCGCGGAGGCGCCAGATGCCAGAGAAGTCTTCGTTGGCCATCTGTACCGGAATACCCTCGAGTTCACAGAGACTTCGCACCGGGTCCAGGTAGCTCCAATCCCGCGCTACCACCGCGCAGATAGACCAATCCCAATCACGACTAAGACCGGACAACCGCTTTAGCTCGGCCACCACTACTTGTGCTTGGGAAACAGGACTCGCGCCTGCCGGAAGTATCTGGACTCGACCGCGGGCGACCGGGTCAAGGCCAGTCCATGGACCACCGGGCGGTTCCTTCGTCGCGCTCGGTCGATTTCGATTGGATGCCCGGCCTTCATCCGCTGCCGGGCCGCTTCAATCACGACATTGGTGGCGTCGATGATATGGCCTGTGGAGCGGTAGTTATCCGTCAGGAAGGCGGGCTTGGCCCCGTAGTCCGCCTCGAAGCGGCGGATGAACCCCACCGCCGCGCCGTTGAAGGCATAGATGTTCTGATCGTCGTCGCCGACTGCGAAGAGACTGAGCTTGTCGTCTTCGTCGGACAGGGACCTGCCCGCTAGGGCGGAGATCAGTCCGTACTGGTCCGGGCCGATGTCCTGGTACTCGTCCACCAGTATCCATCGGAAGCCAGCCAGCAGCCGTTCCCGATGCTCGTCTGTTTCTTCGGGCGGTAGTCCGACCCCTCGCAGCAGGGCCGTGGCATCCTGGAGTACGGCCTGGAATTCCCCCTCGTCTAGCCGACTCGCCCGCCCCGCGAAACTTGCGCCGACCAGCCGCATGGCCAGCGCATGGCAAGTGAGCACGGTCACCCCGCGGGCGTCGTCGCCGATCAATTCTGCAAGGCGTCGGCGGATCTCGACTGCGGCGTGGCGGTTGTAGGCGAGGGCCAGGATGCCGCGAGGGTTCTCGCGCTTGACCCGTATCAGATAGGCGATACGGTGGACCAGCACCCGCGTCTTGCCGGAGCCTGGTCCGGCGAGCACGAGTACGTCAGTCTGCTCCCGGTCGTCCGCCACGATGCGGCGCTGGACCGGATTATTGAGGCCTTCGACGATAGCGCGCCACGATTCCGGCGTGGTCTGCCGCGAAATCTCGCTGTCTCTACCCGGCAGCCACCGGCGCAAGAAGCTTATTTGGCGAAGGCTGAAATAGTCCATGGCCAAGCGCAGGGCGTCGGCCATGGCCCCCAGGCCCCGCTGCACGTATTCCGCCATCACATGAATCTGCAGGACCTGCTCGTCGTAGTGAAGCTTGAGAGGCGCGAAGTCGGCTTGGGCGAAGCCGCGCCGTTCCGGCTTCAAGCGGATGGTCATGGCGGGCCGGAACACCGCCAGACCTTTGTTGAGCCGGATGATTTCCTGCTCGTGGAGCCACAGCAGCGCACGGTCCACCAACCGGGCAGGGTCTCTCGATTCGTTCATAAGGAACATATCGGACTTGACTACTGCCAGCAGCAACCGGCGCACCAACTGGCCCGCCTCAGGGAATTGATGGCGCACCCACGGAGGCATCACCGAGTTGCCGCCGGACACCGACAGCCAAGCCAACGCATAGGCCAGAGGCCAACCGTACCGCGCCGCCTCCGCAACCATTTCATCGGCGTGTGTCTGACAAGCATTGCCAGACAGACATCGGTAGATCGCGCCAATTGCGTCGGCGCCGGACGGCCTTCGCGAGTTCCGCACAGCCTCGAATACTCTATCGAACCCCACGCCACCATCCGCAGTGGTTAGCCAATGCCAGGCTGTCAGCAGGTCGGACGGCGCGTCGGCCAAGGCCATTTGCTGATTGTCGAACACCTCCAGAGTTAGCCTGGCGTCGAGTTCCGGGTCGTTGATACGCCCGCGTTTGAGTTGGCCGTCCTGGTAATGCTTGACCAAGTGGTGATAGGGGTTGCGGGGGAAGGCCAATGGGTTAAGTCTCAGCGTATCCACCGCTGGCTGCTTTAACAGGCGCAACACGGGATTGGCTGCCTGCAGGTGGGGCAAATCGAACTCGATAAGATTGTGGCCCAGCAGGAAGTCGACGCCATCGGCGAGTTCGTCCAGTTTGGCCAAAGCCGCAGCCAAGCTATGGCGTCCTGCTGGGAAGGTCAGCGATTGGGCAGTATTCGGGGCATGGATGCGGCGGTCGTTGACGCCGACTTCGAGGTCAAGGGAGAGGCAATCGGATAGGAGCTGGTCTCTATTATCTGGCAAAACAGTGTACTATCCGTGCTCAGTTTCGCGGTCGTTCCCTCGCTCTCCCGCCCAATGGTACCGGCCAGCCTGGGTTAGCTTAAGCGCTGAAGATGTTGTTTGTGATAGTTCGGTGGGCTGAACCACAGACTCCTGAATGGGGGGTTGGGAGCAAGGACGGCGCGGTTTCTGGTCTCAAAAGTCGTCGAACGCTCTTAGTAACTCCATAGTCTCTGGTGTGGAAGCTGCCCACGCAGGTCGTGAAGAACCGCTCTTCGGTCGGCGGTGAAGTCTGGCCGCCGGCTTGGCGCGATGCCCAGCAGAAAGCTCTCCCGTCTGACGCCAAGGCGAACAAGACCGGTCGCCACCACCCACGTCGGTGGACCTGCGCCCGATGAGCGGTGCGTTGCTCGCATCGTATCGAGCTCGAGGCTCTCGAAAATTGCTAAGTCTAGGGAGGCGAACCCGCAGCGCTTGGCTCTCCCTTCGGAGCATGTCGGCCTCATTCGTGGCCAGTCCGGGAGACCGACGACATATTTCTGCGATATTTCATCGCCATAGTGAGCGGTATGACATGTATTTCACGAAAGGGGCGAAGGAATGATATTCAAGAAACTGATGACAAAAATGTTAGTTGTTGGATCGGCCTTAGGGGCTTTACTCTCCGTGGTGATAATCAGTGGCTGTGCGGTCGACACCGGAACAGGGGACGGTCGAGATTCTAACCGCCCTACGGAAAGTCAGGCCATCTCCGAGCGAGAAGGTGACGACCCTGAAGGTGAGCATAGCGAATCCCGGGAAGAAGGTGATGGCGGCAGCGGGGAACACGGATCTAGCGGTGATGGTAATAGTACAGGTTCAGACGGGGGTGAAGAAACCGGAGAAGCCGCTATGTCGAGCCCAATCACTCCCCTCGGACAACCGTGGAACGGCCTTCTCGGCGGACTGGCTGTTTCTATGCAGCACGATTCAGCAACCCAGGCTATCCACGGATCGGTACGCAACACGCTCTCACAGACACTTTGCTACGTGCAGGCCGAACCCCACCTGAAGTCAGGAACGAAGACTGTCGGAGAGCTTGGTCCGGAGAAGCTAGGACATCTGGAGCCCGGACAAGAAGCATTGTCAAGACTGACCGTCGCCAGTGAACCAAGACTTGCCGGAGTTTTTTACGATGGATACGTGGTTCATATGGAAGTATTTAACTGCAACGGCCCCGGCCCTGTAGCTCACACAGAAGGCAAAGGCGCTGCAGGCAGCGGTGAACACGGGGGAACCGGTAATGAAACCGCTGGGGCTGGCGGCGAAGAAAGTGGGGAAATTGATACCCTAGCGCTGGATGAGACCTCTGATACAGTTAGTAGCGGCGTCCGGCTGGTCCTCCACTACGACGCTCCCAGCAGCTCCTTCAAGGGCACTGTGAAAAACACCACCGATGGAGTGCTGGGCCGGGTCAGGGTCGAAGTGCACCTTTCGAACGGGACCGAGCTCGGTCCGACGACTCCGACGGACATGGCTCCAGGCCAGGTGGTGACGATCAACCTACTTGCGCCGTCGGCACCGTTCACGGGATGGACAGCACATGCTGAGGTTGGCGAACCGGGCCAGGAGCATAGGCCTGATGGTGAGCATGGCGGCAGCACGGTCGAGCCCGGTAGGGAGTCTGGCGGCGAACACGGTAGTGGTGGCGAGCGGCGGGGAGACGAATAGACCGGGTGTTTCCATGAGGCGTCGCGTCCGAGATGGCTCCTGAGGGATGGCGGTGAGTGGCACAGTACTAATAATCGAAGACGATACGAGGATTGCGGACTGGGTCAAGGTGTACTTCGAGCGCGCCAGATTCTCCGCTGAGATTACGCATGATGGTGAGTCCGGTCTGTCTCTAGCCCGCAGTCTGGGTCCAGACTTGATAATCCTTGATCTGATGCTACCTTGGCTCGACGGCGTGGAGCTCTGCCGAATCCTCCGTCGAGAGTCAGACGTCCCAATAATCATGCTGACGGCCAGAGAAGCCCACGCCGAGCGAATCATCGGGCTGGATAGCGGCGCAGACGATTACATCGTCAAGCCCTTCGATCTAGAGGAAGTCATTGCGCGCCGACGCCGTGCTTCGTCGCGTAAAGGGCAGAGTTCGGCAGGTCCTGGCCCGCGGCAACATCACACTGATTGTGACCAGCGGGAGCGTGACGGTCAATGACCACCGGTGATCTTGAGCCAGGCGCAAATTGCTCTCCTATCAACGTTTATGCGTCATCCCAACCAGGTGCTCACCCGTGATCAGCTGATCTCGCTGAGCTTCAACCACGAATTCCAAGGGTTCGACCGCGCCATCGACAGCCAGATCGCTCGCCTGCGAAATCAGATCTGCCGAGATGGCGGCTGACAGCCTATTCAGACTGTCTACGGTGCTGGCTACAAGTTCATGGCTGGAGACGAATGATGTCGCTGCGCTGGCGCATCATGGGTTCGATCGCCTCTGTCATCGTTCTTACAGTCCTGACCAGCGTTGGTGTGGGCTATTACACGACGCAGTCCCGCCTCAGTGTGTTCGTAGACCAGCTAGGTGATGATGAGGCGAGCCAACTAGCCCAGAATCTGAGTCGAGAATATACCGCTGCCGGTAGCTGGGAAACCGTAGACAGGCCGCTGTCCGAGGCCGGTTACATCTACGACGGAGTTCTGCCGAAGGAGCCATTTGAAGAAAGTGCGGGAGATACATTCGAGCACTTGCATCAAGATACGGTACGAGTCGTCATTGCTGGCGTAGACGGACGCGTGGTGAAGGACCATTTATCCGAGCTGGTACCCGGAACCACCGCATCCGATCTGGACGGGCATCGTGAGGTGGTGTTCGATTTAACTACTAACCAGCCGGTAGGCCACGTCTATGTGGATGTAAACCATGAGTTCCTATCGACTGAGTCGCATGGATTTCTCAACACGCTTCTGTATATCATCATTATCGGCGAAATGCTGACGGTTGGTGTTGCCATATTGCTTGCCGCTTGGTTATCCAAACGCATAACGGCACCAGTGACGGCTTTGACGGAGGCGGCCCAGGCAATTGCTCCGGGGGATACGACCCAGGTGCCAGTCACGTCGTCGGATGAGTTGGGACGCATGAGTGCGGCCTTCAACCAGATGACCTCCACTTTGGAAACTCAGCGCTACCTCCGTAGGCGGCTGATAAACGACGTCTCTCATGAACTGAATACGCCGCTCAGCGTCATACAGCTGTAGGCAAGAGGGCTTAACGATGGGCTTCAGACGCCTGAGGGCGCGGCCGACCGCATCATCCAGGAAGTAGGCAGGCTGCGCGGTCTCGTGATTGATTTCGATTGGCTTGCGGAAACCGACGCTCGTGAGTTGAGGCTCACGCTCGAAGCAAGTTCGATTCGCGAGCTGCTCACCGCAGAGGTAGACCGCTGGCAGCCACAATCTCAGGCTCAACAGGTTGAATTGTCGCTGCAGGTCCGTGCGGATCTCCCGGATATGGACCTGGACCGGATGCGCATGAGTCAAGCACTGGGAAACGTCCTGAGCAACGCCGTTCAATACACCGAGGCCGACGGGAACATCGTGGTTACGGCGAAGTTAGAAAGCGACGAGACGTTGGCTATCTCAATTATCGATGACGGGACCGACATCCACCCTGCAGACCTTCCCCACATCTTCGACCGCTTCTACCGTACTGACCAGTCTCGTAGTCGCGGGATAGGCGGCACAGGTCTGGGATTGGCCATCACCCGAGCCATAGTCGAAGCACACGGGGGTACAATTGCCGTAACAAGTGACGGGCTTGGACAGGGTGTCACCGTGACCCTTCGACTTCCTCTGAACAAGTGAGAATTATCCTCAGCCGCTCAGAGCGACATCTGGTACGCTAAGGGTCCCGTACACTTGGGCCGAAAAAAGTGGGCCTAACGAGACTGTAGACAGAACTTTTGAGTTAGTGGTCATGCTTTGAGGATGGCGCCCAACTCTTCGTCAATTCAGTCAAATTGCTTGGCATGAGGTCCAGCCAAAACGCCCGATCAAAGGGAAAACAATATGAGTGGCACTGCGCCGATTTGCCGATTCTGCTCGGCAGGCCACGTCTGATTCCGTCGTTCTAGACGAGGAGCCAGGATGGCGAAGGGAGTCCTACAAGGGCCTTCCCATCGAATGCCTGTTGAACTTGCTGGTACTTCAAGCTAGGCCCTGTGCGCTTCCTCCTATGCCCCAGAATTCAAAGGGAGGTTCACAAGGCGTTATGGAGTAACTGAGGATGTCAGGAATCTCACGGCTGCCGGCAAATCGCTGGCGGCCTCCATTAGGGTTGAATCCACTTACATCCAAGAGGTGCAAAAGTCGGTCAGCTAGTCTCGGGACGTCCTTTTTTGACAACTGACCGAAGGTCGGGGGGCCTTCCGTAAAATGAAACAAGACCTTTAGCGGCGGCGGCCCGCGATGGGCGAACCGCTGCCGCGCAAGATCAACCGAATCGTACCGGAGCTGCTGGAAGTACAGTGGATTTCCATCGTCATCTTTAGGATAGGCTTCGGTGACCTCCAGGCCGACCTGTGTGCCCTGGATATCTAGATAGAAATCCGGTGCCGACTGATCCCATACCGGCCAGAGGCACGATTCTTTGGGTACTCCCAGCTCGTCCAGCATCCAACAGACGTAGAACATTTCCTCACGCTTCTGTTCTGCCTGCTCGACATGCCTAAGGTCTGGCTCGAAGGTGTCCAGCCGGGAGAGATTTGATACCGAATCCTTCAAACTCGTAGCATTCCCTCGGCGCTAGTGCGCACGTTGATTCGAGCAGGTTCGCTTACGCCCCGGTCGTGTTTGGTCCGAACTTCCACCTCGTAATCGGTCTCTGGTTTCAAATCAGCGAAGCTGCAAGAGGTGAGAGGGGTTTCAAAGCCGAAGCTCCATTCACCGGTATTAGCTTCACGGATCCGAACAACATACGTATATCGAGGCTTCTATTTGGCTTCCACGGAATTACCCACCGATGCGCCTTCCAACCCGCTCAATATGATCGGAAATGTCCTTGTGTTTGCGTCCCACGAAACAGATGGGAGGTTCTGCCGTCTGTTCAACGAAGGTCCCTGCTCCATTGCGCTAATCCTTCTGAACCGATTCGGTAGACTCAAATATCCACTCGTATCCCATCGGGCCATCTAAGTCTTGAGAGGGTTCGAACTGGATGGCGTGCGTCGTTGGCCAGGATACTCTGCTCTCCGAGCATTCGATACTGTAGCTAGGGGGCCGAAGCCGTTCTGGAGTTACGTCTACGGTCCATTCGACAAGCTCCGAAAATGCCACGAACCGGACAAGCAACCCCACATCAAAGGCTTTCGCCAGTTTTTTGAGGGTGTTTTGAGAATATCGGCCGTAATTGGGATTCTCCCATTGAGTAATGGTTTCCTGGGCTTTTGAAGCTCTCTGAGCCAACTCCTCCTGAGTCCAACCGTTATCCTCTCTTAGGAGGCGAATCTGAAAGGCCAGGCCCGTCCCGACGTGTTCATCGGCAAAGGCACTCCGATAGTCCTCGTCTTGGAGGCTTTCGAACAAATCGCGGCGCCTATCCGAAATCGTGGGTGACGCGAATCCTGTCCGGGTCATCGATGACATCAGCTTTCCTCCTTTGGGCAGTTTCCGGGATTGACAGGGGCAACCACCGATTGTTGGATTTTCTGGCCCCGACGACCAATGTGACTTCACGACGGCCGGGGCCGTGGAAACCCAGCAACCGAAATTGGACTTGTTGTACGTTTGCCCGAATCTCGAGAAGCCCCGAACAATCTCCGGTTAGCGAAGCGACTCTCGGGCGGGTCCATGCTCCCAGTGGCGTTGCTTCGAGGTAGCCTATCATTAGGTTAAATCGGGCTTTGGCGTTCTGTCCCACTTCATCCAGCCAAGCGCGGATCACGTTGTGTCCGCGCTGATCGGTAGTCGTAAAAGGTGAACTCCGCTCCCATAATCCTCGCCGCCCCTACCCGTCGAAGCCCAATTTCGGTTACGTTATTTTAAATATTTTACGCAAAGGTGAACGATGTCAACGGGGAAAGTTGGTGGTTCTGTCTACAGTACCGTTAGTCCGATGATGGTGGGCCGTGTGGGGATCGAACCCACGACACCCGGATTAAAAGTCCGGTGCTCTGCCAGCTGAGCTAACGGCCCGCGGGGGGATGGCTGTAGGTATCCATTGTATCATTCGCCCTTGGGGGATTCCGTTTGGCGAGAGTTGTGGGGCCCGGCGTTCGCCGGGATGACGGAGGGTAGGGACCGGAATGACGGGCCGTGAGGTCCTGGGGTGCGAAGAGTAGGAGACGGGAGTGCGGCGTTGGTCGCTGGGTTAAGGGTCATGGCCGTGGATTCGGGTTTCAGGAGCGAAGGCGGCCCAGGCGAACCAGAAGTGGTTGCCGTGGATGATGGGGGTTAGCGAACGGCCCTGTAACGGACCGGCGGTGGCTTGCCCTAGGATGTTCCAGGTCGAGCCGGTCTCGCTGTCAGTAAAGAAATCGCCATCGGCCTGGAAGCTTAGCTCGCGGCCCTCGATGTTAGGGTCGAATACGCCGGTCGCGCCAACGTCGCGAGAGCTAGCGATGTTGGTGCGGTCCAAGGCCGACACCGTCCCGGACTTAAAGAAAACCACGATGTCCTGCTCACCCGCCCGGTCGTGCACCACCCGCTCCCGCTCCAGGGCCTCAAACGGGTAGGCGATGTGGACGTCACCCACGGAGACGGCGGCCACCCGCTCCTTGGGCGGCAGGCGAGGTTCGGGTGTGCCGCTGAACAGGAAGGGTGAACGGCCGGGACGGTCGTAGCCGCTGTAGGGGTTCTCCCCGTAGGAGCGGGAGTGGCCCGTCTCTCTGGAGAGCACCGAGCCTTCGGGATGCGCGGCGGCGAAGTCGGCCCACGAGATAATGGGCGATGGCAGCAGCTTCAGCCGGTAACCGGCCATCCGGCCGACTATCCCCTCGCCGGTCAGCTGCTGCCACCAGCTCTCGGTCTGGCGGTCCCACATGATCAAATCGCTGTTGCGGAGGTTCCCCGAGACCCCGAAGTCAAGGACTGCGCCTCCCAGACACCGGTCGAATACCACGGCCGAGTTGCAGAGCGGACAGAAGGTGACAGCCACCGGAACTCCCGCGACGGGGTCGTTGACGATCTCGTGCCAGGTAAGTATCGCCAAGGGATAGGCGCGGGCTTCCCCGTCCAGGTCCAAGGCCACCACTGGCTGCGCGGCGCTCAACCAAGAACTGGCCAGGTCGACGGTTTCATGCACTGGGTTATAGATGGGAGGGATACCATCGCGGCCGACCCCGCCGGACGATATTTCGTCGTATGGAATAGTGTGTCGACTGAAGTCGGTGTTCCAGCCGCGGGTGCGGAAGCTCCCGGCGGCCAGCGCTTCTTCGTAGTCCGGGTCTGAGTCGACGATCAGGGGTGGGTTGGCGGCGTTGTCCGGGAGCGGCCAAGCTGTGGCTGCGCTTACACCGCAACCAGCCAAGGCGAGAAGCACCGCGCCCAAGAGCCATGGGCGGAGCGTCACAGCAAGCTTCGGCCCACGGTCAGCCAGTAGAAGACGATGTAGGCACCGGCCAAGAGCATGAACCCGGAGGCCGCGGGCTGAATGTAGGGCAGCGCCTTTCGCATCATGCGGACCACTGCGCCCTTGAACAACGCCATGCCCAGCGTCATCGCCATGATGACCAGTCCCATGCCCAGCGCAAACAGGAAGAAGTTTCCCAAGACCTTCTGCACCGCGAAGCCGGTCACGCCGATGCCGACCACCGCGATGAACGTCGGGAGGGTACAGCTGAGCGAGGCGGTGCCGTAACTCAGGCCGAACATGAAGTAGCTCTTGACATTCACCTGATTTGGGTTGCCGAAACGGCCGGCGGCGCGGGCCGCAAATCCGCTGTAGAGCTTCCCTCCGCCGACCATCCAGGCCCCTACCGCCACCAGCGCGATGCCGATGGCCAGCCCCAGCCAGGGCAACACCTGGCTAACGAAGGAGGCGGACAGGCCCACCAGCGCGCCGACCACTCCGAACAGCAAAATGAATCCAGCGGAGACGGCGGTGCCCACCACAGTCGCCCTCAACACGCCGCGGGCCGGGCCGATAGCGTCGTCACCCTGCAGATTGGAGCCCATGTAGAGTCCTAGGTAGGCTGGCAGCATGGCGAAACCGCAGGGGTTCACCGCCGAGGCCATACCGGCGGCCAGGGCGAACAACGAGGATGCCGAGATCAGTCCGCCCAAGAAACGCTGGGAGTTCCCGGCCAGTTTGCCCTCGACGAACAGGTTGATACTGTCGATACCGCTCCCGCTGCCAACGATCAGCGCGCCGACAATGGCTACGGCTAATGCTGACGCGGCCACTACCAGCGTGATCCCGATGGTACGGAAGTTGTTTGTTCCGGTTGTCGCGGCGTCCGATGATGAGCGAAACAGGTTGCGGGCTAACTGCATTGAAATCGCCTCACCTTGGGTAGGTGGTCCTGCGGGCCCAAGTCCTAGATGGGGTTTTTGTCGAAGATCCCGGCTGGCGAGAGCGCGGCGAATTTGTCAGGATGCATCGCCTCGGCCAAACCTTCGAGGACGTCGACCACCCTTGGCCCGTGGCGGGTAGGCACCCGGCCATCGAACACGAAAGTATGCCGGTCGCGGACCGCTGGAACATGCTGCCACCCTTCCAGACCGGAAAGCTTGGCCACCGCCTCCTCCCGCGAGCGCTCGGGATCGAAGGCACAGGGCATTACCATCAGGTACTCCGGGGCGTACTCGATGATCTCGGGCCAGTCAAGTTCCCGGGAACGCCCGCCGGGCACGGCCAAGCGCTCCTCGCCCCCGGCCAACTCGACCAGCTCGGGCAGCCACTGACCGGTGTTGCGCAGCGGGTCCAACCAGTCCAAGCACAGCACTCGAGGCCGGTCCTCAAGCCCGGCGACGCCGTCGACTACTCGCGCCACCCGCGCCGAGAGGGACTGCTCCAGCTCTCGTCCGCGCTCGGGGACTCCGGCCGCGGTGGCGATGTTCACGACGTTTTGCATAATGTCGCCTAGGGTGTTGGGGCGGATGGTTAGGATATGGCGTTCGTAGTCCAACACCTTGGCGGCGGTCTCGAAAACAGAGCCGCTGGCAATGGCGCAGACTTCACACAGTTCCTGGGTGATGATCAGGTCGGGCCGGAGCTCGCGTAGAAGATCGTCGTCGATCCAATAGAGCGGGTTGCCGTTGGTTCGGGCCTGCTGGATGATGGCGTCGATCTCGCCGCTGTCCAGGTGGGTGATATTACGGACGCTGCGGCTCACCACGGGCCGAGATTCAACCCCTTCGGGGTAGTCGCAGGCATGGGAGATACCGACCAGATCGTCGGCCAGCCCCAGGGCGCAAACGATCTCGGTGGCACTTGGGAGCAACGAGCAAATACGCATGCACCCAGTATATCCCATGACCCCCATGCTAAAATTGTGAAGATTATTGGAGGATTGTTTGGTCGCTAAGATACTGGACGGCCGGGCATTGGCGGCGGAGATTCGCGCCGAGGTGGCGGCCGGGGTTATCGAGATGCAGCAGAAGCACGGCGTAACACCGGGCCTCACCGCCGTGCTGGTTGGCGACGATCCGGCCTCGGCGGTCTACGTACGCAACAAACGCCGGGCCTGCGATGAAGTGGGCATGGTCAGCAAGACAGTTGAGATGTCTGCCGATTCTTCTTTGGCCGAAATCTTGGAACGGGTGAGCGGCCTCAACGAGGAACCCTCCAACCATGGGATCTTGGTGCAGTTGCCCTTGCCGGCGGCGATCGACGAACACCGGGTCATCGAGACCGTCCATCCGGCGAAGGACGTCGACGGCATCCACCCCTACAACCTAGGCAGGCTGCTTCAGGGCCGCCCGGATTTCATACCGGGCACGCCGGCCGGCGTGCAACAACTGCTGCTTCGCAACGGCTACGAACTGTCGGGGGCCAACGTGGTGGTCTGCGGACGCAGCGACATCGTGGGCAAACCGCTGGCGGCGCTGTTGATGCAACGCCGGGAGGGGGCCAACGCCACGGTTACAGTCTGCCACACCCGCACGCGCGATTTGCCGGAGGTCACTCGGAACGCCGACGTGTTGGTGGCGGCCATGGGTCGCCCCAATGCCATCACGGCGGATATGGTCAAAGACGGCGCGGTAGTCATCGATGTGGGCATTAACCGAGTGGAGGACGCCTCTCGCCGCCAGGGCTACCGGTTGGTCGGCGACGTCGATTTCGAGGGCGTCTCAGTGAAGGCCGAGGCCATTACCCCGGTGCCGGGCGGGGTGGGGCCGATGACCATCGCTATGCTGCTGGTCAACACGCTGACCGCTGCCCGCATCAGCATCCACGGTCACTGACCACTAGTGCACACCAGCGATTTCGACTATCACCTGCCCCCTGAGCTTATTGCCCAAACGCCAGTGGAGCCCCGCGACTCCTCCCGCCTGCTGGCGCTAAACCGGGCTACCGGTTGTATTGAGCACCGCTCCTTTGTGGACTTGCTCGAATACCTGAGGGCGGGCGACCTGCTGGTATTCAACCGGAGCCGGGTTATCCCAGCCCGATTGTTCGGAGTCCGTTCCGGAAACGGCGGACGGGTGGAGTTGCTTCTGTTGCGGCGGCTCGGACAGGGAGTGTGGCAGTCGCTGGCGCGGCCAGGACGACGATTACGCCCCGGGGAGGTTGTCTCGATAATGCCGGGGCCGGGATTGTCGCCGGAGGGGGAACTGACCGCCGAAGTGCTGGAGTCGTACAAGGATGGCCGCAAGCTGGTGCGCCTGTCGGATGAGCAACTGCTGGGGCAGTTTGGCCACGCTCCATTGCCGCCCTACATCCACCGCAAATTGGACGATCCGGAGCGCTATCAGACGGTGTATGCTCGGGAACCGGGCAGCGCCGCCGCTCCCACCGCCGGTCTGCACTTCACCCGTGCCATCCTTGAGCGAATCGAGTCGCTGGGCGTAGAGACGGCGTTCGTAACCCTGCACGTTGGGCTGGACACCTTCCGTCCGGTGCAAGGCGAGGACCCCAGAGAGCATACGATCCACAAAGAGCATTTCCAGATTGACGACGACGCTGCCGAGTCGTTGCGCCGAGCGGGCGCCGATGGCCGCCGCATCGTGGCGGTGGGCACCACCAGCGTTCGGGTGTTGGAGCAGGCGGCCCGCGATGGGCAGGGCCAATTCGAGCCCACCGAGGGCGAGGCCTCCATCTACATCCTGCCGGGCCACCGGTTCCGCGCCGTCGATGCCATGCTGACCAACTTCCACCTGCCCTGCTCCACCCTGCTGATGATGGTCTCGGCCTTCGCCGAGCAGGGACGTCGGCCGGGGACCGGACGGCAGCTAATATTGTCCACCTACGCGGAGGCCATCACCCACCGCTACCGCTTCTACAGCTTCGGCGACGCGATGCTGTTGTTGTAACCGAGCGCTACCAATAGGGCTGAAACGCTACCCGCGCCAGCTTTTCCGGCTAGGTGATCTTCAGAGAGATCCCTCCCAGACCCTCGAATGAATACAGTGCGGTGTCGCCAGGGTTCAGGAATTTGGTGGTGACGATGCTGCCGGTCATAACGATCATGCCGGAGGTGAGATTCTTCCCGCGGCCGGCCAGCTCGTTGGCCAGCCAGGCCAGGGCGTCGAGGGGATGGCCGAGGACGTCGCGGCCGTACCCACGTCCCGCCTCCTCACCGTTGATGGCGATTGCGCCGCTGGACTCGCCTAGGTCGAGGGTCTGCCAGTCAGTCACTTCGGGACCCAGCACCACCCCGGCGTTCCAAGCGTTGTCGGCCACCAAGCTGAAGAAGTGGATGTTGGAGTAATCGGCGGAGCGGTCATCGACCAACTCGAAGGCAGCCATGAGGGAGCCTACGGCGGCGCCCGCCGAATATCGATCGTAGGGGGCGCCGGAGGAGGGGAGATCGGCCGCCAACCGGACGGCAACCTCACATTCAGTGCCGAGCCGTCCGTAATTTGAACCCGCGACCGTCAAGGGGGAATGATGGACGACGTTTTGATATACGACCCCGAAGCAGGGCGCGTCGAAACCGACCATCCGCTGCATCACTGGCGTGGTGAGGGCGATCTTGTAGCCAGCGACCGCCCCGCGTTCCGGGGCGACCAACCGGTGGAACTCCTCCTGGATGTCGTAGGACTCGTCGATGCTGGCTGGGCTGATGTGGTCGGGTAGTGCCTCGAAGGGCTTTCCGTCCCGATGGGCATCGTACAGCCACTTGGCGGCTGTCTGCGGCTTGCTTTGCTGGGTCATCTGCGGCCTCTCTACCGATGGGAATTCGCTTGGAGTATAACCCACCGGAACCAAGGCCTAGTGATAGCCTAGAGACCCGGCCGGAAAGTGGCGGCAGCCGGAGCGGCTATACTTGGGATGATACGGGAAGGTAAGGGGTGGGGATGCTGGGAGAGCGGTCTGATCAAAGGGGCCTCTGGGAAGCCGACCGGTTGTACCTCGACCATGTGGGGCGGGACACCTTCTACGGTGTGCTGGCCTCGCTGCGTGGGCAGTTGTTCCCGGATGCTGACTTTGCCGAGTTCTACTGTCCCGACAACGGGCGCGAGAGCGTGCCGCCCAGCCAGCTGGCGACGGCGCTTCTGCTCCAGTGCTACGACAAGGTGAGCGACGCCGAAGCCAAGGCCAGGGCCGACTTCGACATCCGTTGGAAAGTGGCCTTGGGGATTGAGGTTGAAGACCGGCCCTTCGCCAAGAGCACGCTACAGGTATTCCGCGCGCAGTTGGTCCTCCACGACAAGGTGCGCCAGGTATTCGAATCCAGCCTGCGGCTGGCCCGGAAGTCCGGCTACCTGAAAAGACGTGGCATGAGGGTGGCATTGGACACGACGTACATCCTGGGCCGGGGCGCAGTCAAGGATACCTGCAACCTGGTGGCGGACGGGATCGTCAAGCTGTTGCGGGCGCTGGCAGCCGTGGAGAAGTCCTCCGTCAAAGAGTGGGCTGAATTCCACGACTATGGGCGGTACACCGGCTCCAGCGTGAAGGGTGAGGCGGCCATCGACTGGGCGGACCAGCGGGCGCGGGCGTCCCTGCTGGCATCGATCGTGGCTGACGCGGACCGGCTGTTGGGACTGGCGCGGCAGGCGCGGCGGGAATTGCCTGAGGAGAGCGTTGAGCGGCAGGGAATCGTGAACGCGGCGGAGCTGCTGGGGCAGTTGCTGCTCCAGGACGTGGAACGGTCCGGTGGGGAAGTTGGCCTAAAGACAGGGGTGAGCAAGGACCGGATATTGTCGGTCCACGACCCGGAGATGCGCCACGGCCACAAGAGCAGCAGCAAGCGGTTCGACGGGCACAAGGCGGCGGTGGTGGTGGACACCGATTCCCAACTGATCACCGCCGTGGACGTTCTGGCCGGCAACGCTTGGGACAGCGCCGGCGCGCTGGAACTGGTGGAGCAGAGCGAGGCCAGCACCGGTGTGCCGGTGGCGGAGGCCATGGGCGACACGGCGTACGGAGATGGAGGCACCCGTCAGGCTTTCGCCGACGCCGGACGCCGGCTGATTGCCAAGGTGCCCGGACGTCCCAACAGGTCCCACTTCCCCAAGGAGGACTTCAGGATTGACCTGGAGGCTGGGACCTGCACCTGTCCGGCTGGGCAGGTTACCGGCAAGATGCGCAAGGCGGAGCGGCGGACCGACTTGACGGGCCGAAATCACAAGCTGGAAGGTTTCCAGTTCGGCGGGGCGGTGTGTGGAGCGGGCCCGCTGCGGGCCCAATGTGTCGCGGCGGGACCGGGCATCGGCCGGACGGTGCGGCTACACCCCCAAGAAGCCCTTTTGCAGGAGGCACGCGCCCTCCAGCAGAGCGAAGCCTTTGCCGAGTATCGACGGCGACGGGTCGTGGTGGAGCACCGGCTGGCCCGGATGGTCCAGTTGGGGGTCCGTCAGTCCCGCTACTTCGGTCGCATCAAGACCCGGTTCCAGCTATACCTGGCGTCCACGGTGGCGAACCTGACCCTGATCGCGGCCAAGGCGGGAATAGGCGCCAATACCGGGGCGGGAACCCCGAACCGTGCCGCCTAACCGGGCCCTGCCCGGTTCGGGTGGGCTCGCGGGACAGCCGTGACCGCGCCGCTCCTGATGCCGGATTCACTCTTCAAAACAAGGGGTTTCCGTCCGGGTTTCTAGGAGCCCGCTTGGCGATTCCGCTCGTCTTTCCCGTGATTACCGAGCAGGCGAGAATCCCGAGCGTCCAGGGAGGCAACAATGGAGTTCGTGATGGGTTGTGGATTCCCGCGTTCGTGGGAATGACGGATAAAATATCGGAGAGGCTCCTGGCCGCGCTCAGAGGGTGATTAGGGTGACGATTGCGCGACTATCTGACTGCGATGGAGCTGACTGCGGTGGAGCTGAAAGCGTGGGTATTACGCGCCAGGCTCTGGGGTCAGTTGGAGCAACTGCAGGACGTTGCCGTCGGGGTCGATGAAGGTTGCCACCCAGCCGCCCCATCTTTCCTGCTCCGGGTGGCGAATGAACTCCACGCCAGCCTGTTGGAGCCGGGCGGCGACGGCGTGGATGTTGTCGACGCCCAAGTGGGGCATGGAGCGGTAGGGGTCTTTGGCCGGGCCCTCGACACGGTCGTGCAACCCGAGATTAAAGCGCACTTCCCCCAGCTCAAACGCGATGAAGTCGCCGTGATTTGAGTGCAGCGGCAACTGCAGAACGTCGCGGTAGAACGCGAACATGCGCTCGATGTTACGAGTCCAGAATGTAACGCCGACTACCCCGGTGATCATGGCGGCCCCCCCGATAATAGAACGACCGGCTGGTCAGAGGCGCCAGCCGGTCTTAGCGATTCGGACTAAACCTGGGAAACTTGTTGGTTGATCTATACTTCGGAGAGTTCACCCCGTCGTTTGGCGGCGGCGCAGCGCGGACAGAGGCCGTAGAAGTCCATCCGTTGCCAAGCCACCTCGAAATCGGAGCTGCTCGCGATGCTCTGGCGCAAGTCCATCACCGCGTCATGCACGTTCAAGCCGGCCTCGGCGTCGATCACGTTTTCGCATTGGATACAGACCAAGTTGACGTGGGGCTCCATGTTGGGCTCGTAGCGCGACATACGCTGGAAGGGCAACTCTTGAATCAATCCGCTCTTCTGGAGCACACCCAGAGTAGAGTAGATAGTGGCCAGGGTCATCGAAGGGAAGTGGTCACGGACCCGCTCGTAAATTTGCTGCACGGTGGGGTGGTCGGAGGAGTTCAGCACCACTTCGGCTATCGCCAGCCGCTGCGGCGTGACCCGCACCGCCCACTCGCGCATGCGTTCCACAAGCTCTTGTTGACTTAACATTGATGCTCCAGGGTCCAGGCCAACGAATAAATCGGAGGGGACCGAAGACCCCTCTCAGCAATAAGAGAGTAAAGGGAAGCCTAACTATAACGGCATTCGCCAATCCAGGCAAGCCTATTTGCAAATATTACCGGGAATTAATATTCGCAAACCTGGGGATAGGGCCAAGCATTGGCGGGGCGGACGCATTGTTTATAGCGGGGCGGACGCATCGTTTATAATAGAATGGAGTCCTGCGGAGAGATGGCTGAGCGGACGAAAGCACCGGTCTCGAAAACCGGCATACGGGCGACTGTATCGTGGGTTCGAATCCCACTCTCTCCGCCACTACTCTCTGTCGAATTAGCCTCATATCCTGACTGGATGGCCGACAGCTACTGGAACACTCGAACTTCCGGCTTGGGAATTTGAGTCGGATATGGGGGCTCCGAGGGCGGCGCTTCCCCCATATTGTCATTCGGTCGTCGCGTCAACCCCAAAGTTGGCTCGCCAGGCCGTTTCCAGGCGCACCATGTTTAGCTCGGATAGCGGTCCCTTGCCGGAGCAGGCGGCGACCTCCTCGACCTGCCTGGCATCGGAGAATCCGCCGAGTACGGTCGTCACTCCGTCCAAGGAGAGAACGAAGCGGATGGCCGCCTCCGCCAAGTTGTGGTCATCTTCCTGAGCTTCGGGGCTAAGGTCCCGGGATAGGAAACGCAGCGCTCTGGCTCGGTGTACTCCCAACTCTCTTTGGTCCGTAGTGCGAGGTCCTCGGGCCAACGGGTGCGCTTGGTCGCAAGTAACAACGCTGTCGCTCAAAAAGCCGCCTCCAGCGGACTGTAGATGGCTACTCCTACGCCCTGGGCCGAGGCGTAGCCCAAGATGCCCTCGTAGTCAGAGTCGACTCGCATCCCATAGGGCTTCATCCAAGCGGAGGGGTTCAGCAGATTGACGGATGCATTGATCAGGCTGAAGGCGCGGGTGTCGATCAACTCTCGTCCGGCAGCCGCATCATCGCCGCGTGTGATGAATCCGATGAAACGTGCCTTGCCGCTCTCCTGGGCACGCCGGAGTCCCTCAAGCGCGCCGCCGGGCTTCAGGTAATCTTCGATCCAAAGACGCGTGTAGGTTGGACCCGACAAGTCCGGTCTTTCCGTAGAGGGGCCATTGTGGATCTGCAGAAAATCTACGTAGTCGACCCCCAGCCTCCTTAGGCTTTCATCCAAGGAGTTTGTCACGTGCCCGGCAATGTCGTCCAAATCGTGGGCTCGGACTTCGACCTTTGTGGTGATGTATGGGCGCACGCCAAGTTCGTTCAGTAGCCGTCCGAGGTTGGTCTCTGAAACACCATCCCCGTAGTCGGGCGCTTGGTCGAAGTAGTTGACACCTAATTCCAAGGCACTCACTACAGCTTGGCGTTGCTGCTCGTGGGTCCCTCGCACCAACAGGCCAGCGTTGCCTCCTCCGCCAAATCCGATTTCAGAGATACGAATCCCTGTGCTGCCAACTTCACGGTAGTTCACGGTGCGACTCCTCGGCTTCGCGGGTCCAAGGCCGGTGATATGCGGGGGTCAATCATCTTCTTGGGGCCGAGCAGGGACCGGTGGAGGGAGAGCCGTTCCCGATAGCTCTGGCCTTCGATGACGGCCTGGTAGCTGGCGTTGGCCAGCCGGTCCAGGACGCTGTTGCCCAGGATGGGGCCTTCGGAGAGGCCCACATTCGTCAACGGCCTGGTTGCTGGCGATGATCAGCTCGTAGAGGTCGGCCGATTGAGCAGCGGGGCCAGTTCGGCGTGGGATGTATCTTGACCAGCCGTCGTCGGCACCCGCGGGCGCCCAGCTGCCGGGATTCGAGGCTGACGGAGAGTAGCCAGGGAGCCGGTCATGGAAGGCGCACAATCTATGAAGACCATCCGTCTCGAAAACATCCTGTCTTCCGGGCTCGGCAATGAGCCGAAATTCTAGTCTGTGGATGATGGAGAAGGGCCTAGCCCCTTCTCCATAAAGATACTAAACGGGTCGTCTTGGTACTCACCGAAGGGCCCAATTCTGTAGTAACCGCTTTTCTCGTAGAGGCTTACCGCTACCGGTTGATGGATTCCGGTCTCAAGCCGCAACAGAGCGATGTCCTCGGCGACCACCCGTCGCTCGATATGCTGAAGGAGTTGGCGGGCGAACCCCTTGCCCCGAAACCCCTCCCGGACGTACATCCGCTTTAGCTCTCCGTACCGGCTGCCATCGCTCCCCGAGTAAAACTGGACACCGGAGCAGCCGACCGGCTCCCCCAGGTGGTAAAGCACGTAGAACTCGACCTTTTGCACCAATAGCTTGTCGACGCTGTAGCCGTGCCTGCTCTCCTCCGGGTACAAGGGGAAAAGATAGGCGTCCAGCTCGGCGATGAGCATGGACGCCTCTTTGGTGTCGGGCCGTTCTTCGCGGATAATCGTTGGCTGGACTTCTAGCATTCCTGGGTTTCGGACACCGGCAAATGATCAACTTCGGGTCAAGTTGTAGCGATAACCGGTATGGGTGGAGCGTTCCGGCGTGGCGGTCGGGTTCTTGGGCAGGAACGGGTAGGCGGGGTCGGCGGTTCTCGCGCCAATGGTGTTCTGGAGGGTGCCGATAACGTCCACCTCCAGTTCCACCACGTCGTTGGGCTCCAGCCAACGGGCTTGCTCGTAGCCCTTACGGACCGCTTCGCGGATGGAGCCTCCGCCGACAGTGCCGCTGCCAATGACGTCGCCGGGAGCGATCCGGCTGTCCTTGGACGCCCGTTGCACGATCTCGCCCCAAGTGTAGTAGGCCATGGCTGCCTCGCCGTCCTTGAGCCAATCGTCGCCGTTCACCCGCACCTGGCATTTCAGGTCGAGGCGACCGTCCCGGATGTGCGGGGCCATCTCGTCGGTGGTCACCATCCAAGGACCCAGCGACGATGCAGTGTCCTTACCCTTGGCCGGGCCAAGGCCGAAGGCCATCTCGTCGAACTGGACGTCCCGAGCGCTCCAGTCGTTGAAGACGCAAAAGCCAGCGATATAGGAAAGGGCGTCGCCCGGGGCAACGTCGGACCCCGGCTTGCCGATGATGGCGCCCAGCTCCATCTCATAGTCGTATTGCTCCGACGCCGAGGGGAAGGGCACCGTATCGTCGGGGCCGTAGATGCAGAGCGTGTTGGAGAAGTAGAACACTGGCATCCGGTACCAGACCTCGTCGGGCACACGGGTGCCCTGGGAACTGGCGTGCTCCTCATAGACGATGAAGTCGCGCACCGTTGGTGGCTGGAGCACCGGAGAGCGAAGGCGAACTTGGGCCAGAGGGACCGCCGGGGCATGCGCTCCGCCGGCCATGGCATCGCCTACCCGGTCGACCGAGGAGTCGCCCAACTCCAGCAGGGCGCGAACGTCCCGGAGGGTGCGGTCCTCGCCCAGCAGGACCGTCACGTCAACCACATTGCCGTCTTGGAGCACCCCGCAACGGGGGCCGGAGCCGGTATCGTATGTCAGGAGCTTCATGGCGTTCACCCCGACCAGTTTAGGGTTGGAAAGACCGGGCCTAGTGCATCGGCGAGAAGGACGCCGGGATCATAATCTTGTTCTCTTGGCTCACCCGGCCCGGCGCGCCGCTGGGCCACTGGGGGATCTTGCTGGCGGCGGCCCGGACCTCGGCCCGGTGGTTCAGGTCTTTGTAGGGCCAGATGTGCATCCACCTGTTGAGCCCGCCGAACTCGGTGTGCATCCCGGCCGCCAGCGGGGAGAACTCTTCCCGGTAGGGCAGGGACTCGGCCCACCGGCGCAGCAGCTCGGGGATGGAGCCCGGCTGGTAGGTGTAGGTCCGCATTTCGTAGACGTTGCCCAGGGCTTGGTCGCCTCCCATGGCCCGCATGAACGGGGCCGGGGTCCAGACCTCGGAGTTCATGTTAAGGATGTTGCCCGGGGTGATCTTGGGCGGCCAGTTGGGCTCCTTGGACGCAGCCTCCCGGATTTTCTGCCGCTCTTCCAGGCTCTCGTAGCCCCAAACGTGAATGATCTGGTTCAGCGGCCCTATGTCGGTGTGCCAGAAGGCCGCGATGGGAGAGTATTTCTCCCGGTAGGGCAGCGCCTCGGCGAAGGCTTCCTCGGCCTGGGGTACCGCGCCGGGCTTCATGTCATAGGTCCGGACTTCGTATATCATCACTCTCCTCTGTTGGCCACGCGGATGGGCCGCCAGCCAATTCGCCGCCAGTGTAGCAACCGCGCCAACCGGCGGCAAGCGGGCTTTGGTATCATGACAGCGGCGTTGGCGAGGGGTCTCCAACCCTGCCAGGAGGTGCTGGATGAGTCAGGAATTGGGCCGGATCGACCGGCCCGCGGCCGACCAATACGCAGGCCGACGAAAGCTGCTACTGGTGCCCTTGGTCTACAGCCCCCAAGCCAACGACCAAGAAGGCGCGGCGGCACTGCAGAACTACTGGGAGCAGATGCAGACCCAGGTGGCCGCGCTGGAGAATGCCTTGGGCAGCCTGCAATGCGTCTACCACGAGAGCGTGACCGTGGGCGGCGCCGAGGGCTTGGAGCACCTGCGGGCCGGCGACCAGCGCAGTCACGCCTTCGTCGCCGCCAAATGCGAGGCCGGAGCCGCCCTGGAAGCCACCGAAGACCTGGAAGTCCTGCTGGAGACCCTAGACCTGCAGCGCTGCATGATGATGCCCTTGGCCAGCCCGACCGTGGCGTCCCGGTTGCAGGAATGGCACGCTGAGAGCAACCGCAGGCGCTACGACCATATCGCTTCGGTGATCGACAACACCCTGGGTGACGACGCCCTTGGCCTTCTGATGATCAGCGAACGCCATCAGGTGCAGTTCCCCGCCGACGTCGAGGTGTTCTACGTTTCGCCGCCAGCGCTGGACGAGTTCCGCCGCTGGCTCAACAACTGGATGGCCCAACAACAGGCGGCAGCTCAGGCGGGTGTGCCGGATGAAGACGAGGACCAACAGGACGAGGGCTAGACGATAGCCACCGCCGTTACTTCGAACAGCAGCTCGGGCAGCATGCGGTCCGGAGGGCCGGGCCGACGGATGCGGTGCATGGAAACACCGGTGGCCGAGGGAAAGCTGTCACCGAAGTACCTACGGCGGACTTCGCCGACTCTGCGGTACGCGGAGAGCCCGTTGGGCGGCACCCACTCGATGGTGTTGACCACGTCGTCCATGGAGTAGCCTCCCTCGGCCAGCACACGGGCCAGATTGCCGTAGGCCTGTTCTGCTTGGGCCACGATGTCGAAGGGCGCGATGCCGGAACCGGTGGTGTGATCGACGCCCGCTTGAGCCGATAGCTGCAACATCCGCCCCTTCTTCACACCGGGAACGAAGGTGGCGTCACCATAACTGGCCTCCCAGCCGGGTACCTGAATCTCCTCTCTGGTGCCGCCCAACACCGCCACCGCTTCGACCTCCACGTGGCCTTCAGGCCGGAGCAGACGGTTGACCGGAATGCCGCTGCTGGCAGGGAACACACCGCCGAAGAATTCCCGCCGGGCCGTCGCCGAAGCGTCGTACTGCAAGAGCGCCAAGGGCGCGACGTACTCCAGGGTCTTGACCACGTCCGATGGGGCGGCTCCGGCGGCCTCCAGTACACTGCCCACCACGCCGTAGGTGAGCCTTTGTTGTCGGGTGGTGTCTTGCGGGAAGGACGGCTTCCCGTCTATCTCATCGTTGCCGATAAAGCCGGAGGTCCAAAGCGTGTCTCCGGCAATCACTCCAGGAACGTAGGTGAGGGCCCCGTAGCGGTCGTAACCCGGATTCACCGCCCGCTTTTCGTCCCGCACCGCCACCGCGCTCACTTCCAACAGCGCGTCGGGACGGAGCAGACGCTCGACGCAAATGCCAGTGGAACCCACGGGCGTACCGGCCAAGAATTCACGCCTTATCGTGCCGGTCTCCCGGTATTGCGGGAGGGCCGATGGGTCGATGTAGTCCACCGTTTGGACCACGTTGTCGAAGGACATTCCGGCCGCTTCCAGCACGACACCCAGCTTATCGTAGATGACCCTGGTCTGGTCCAGCAGGGTGCCCTTGCAGACGACCCCGCCGACGGCTGGGTCATACTCGCTGGCGGTTTGCCCCGCCAGGTAAACGACCCCGGCGCTCTCCGCTCCCAGGCAGAAAGTGTAGCGGTTGAGGTCTAGCCAGGGGAATTTGGCCGGGTCTACTTCGACGATGTTTCTGGGCATATGGACTCCGAGCGGCGAGGTTCAGCCGATTGCGCCAGAGGATAGGAGGCGCTCGTATTCTTGGTCAGGGACTTGAAGCAGTTCCTTGAGGGCCCAAGAGGTGTGTTCGCCGAAAAGGGGCGCGGGCCGGAGCCCCTCCGTGCGGCGGCCATCGGTGTTCCACGGGAGCGTGGGGATGGGTCGTGCGCCAACAACGGGATGGTCGACTGGGGCGATGAAACCCCTCTCCACTAGATGCGGATCGGACATTACCTCCCCGGTATCAAGCACAGGAGCCGACGGTACGCCCGCGGCTTGAAGTGCGGCGGCGGTGTTCCCTGCCCCGAGCTTGGCGGTCCATTGCTGCAGTAGGGTTTCCAGGGCATCCTGGTTGCTCAATCGGGCCTCGATGGAGGAGAACCGGGCGTCGTCTGCCCACTCGGGATGTCCGGCGGCCGCGGCAAGAGCACCGAATTGGGCGTCGGTTTCGACGGAGATGGCCACCCATTTCTCCTCGCCCAAGCACCGGAACACGTTGTGCGGAGCATGGCGGCCGTCGCGGTTTCCCACCCGCTCCTGTTCCTTGCCCGTCAGGGAATACTCCATCACGGCCTCGGGAATCAAGCCGGTTAACGCCTCCGTCATCGAGGCCTCAATGTACTGTCCTTCGCCGGTGCGGGAGCGGTGGTAGAGCGCCTCCAGCACGGCCAGCACGCAGTAGCAACCGCTGAACGCATCGGGAATGAGTCCACCCATGATCCTTGGATGGGAACCGGGATGGCCGGTCACCGCCGCCAAGCCGCTGAAGAGGTTGATCACGCTGTGAAAGCCGGTCAGGTCCTTGAAGGGACCCCTACGCCCGAAAGCGCCCAGCGACATGTAAACAATGTCGGGACGGAGCTTACGCACTTCATCGTAGCCCAAACCCATGCGGTCCATTGCGCCAGTGGAGTAGTTTTCCACCAGCACGTCGCTGAGGCCAATGATCCGTTTGGCCAAAGCGAGCGCGTCGGGATGGCGGAGGTCAAGGCTGCAGCTGAGCTTGTTGCTGTTCACCTGGTTGAATCCGCCGCTCCGGTCGATGCCGAACTCTCCGTCGGCGAAAGGGGGCCACACCCTGGTGGTCATCCGCGACTCGGTCTCGATCAATAACACCTCGGCGCCCATCCAGGCCAGCATCTGGCTGGTGAAGGGAGCGGCGATAATCTGCCCGAAGTCGGCGATCCGGATGCCGCGCAATGGAGGTGGGTTCATTGAGCTCCCGCGCCCTCCGATCCAAGGATGCCTTCCAACAGCGTCCCGTCGTCGCCGGAATATCCGGTCCAGTCTTGCAGCACCTCGGCGGTGTGCTGGCCCAGCCGGGGCGCGGGGCGAAATTGCCGCCACGGGGTCGCACCCATATGGATGGGGAATCCCGGTAGCCGAAAGCTCCGGCCGCTCGGGCTGGTGAATTCTTGGAGGAAGCGGCGTTCGGCTACGTGGGGCGATTCCATCATCTGGCCGACAGTGTAAGCCGGGAAGCAGGGGACGCCGCGTTCTTGGGCCAGCCGGGCGATCTCTTCGCCGGTGTGAGACATCGTCCACTCCAAGACCAGCGGCTCCAGCGCGTCCCAATTCCGCGAGCGCTCTTGGGCTGTGGCGAAGACTTCCAAATCACCCCAGTCCGGGTTGTCCGCCGCGTCCATCAGCCGTCGCCAGTGTTCATCGATCACCGCCATGATGACAACGTAGCCGTCCCGGCAGGGCAGGTAGACGTTGGGCATGACCCCAAAGACCGAAGGTTCCCGCCGTTTGGCTTCGTGGTAGGCGGCATGGGCCAACTCGAAGGGCATAACCGCCGCCACGCCCTCCTGTAGGCTGAGGTCGATTTCGGAGCCTTGACCGCCGAGCCGACGAGCGAGCAGAGCGGCGACGCAGGCCGCGGCGCCCTGGACACCGGTCATCAGCTCTCCGATGGGCGTGTTAGCGGTGAGCGGCGGTTCCACCGCCGGGTCCTGTACACCGTCGGGGATTCCCGGGGTGCTGAAGGCCAGTCCGCCCGCGGCCACGGCGGTTAACTCATTCCCCAGGTAGCGGCTGTTTGGCCCGGCGAGGCCGAAGGGGGTGATGGCAGCGACTATCAGGGCGGGGTTCAGCTTTTCGAGGGCGGCCCGCCGCAGACCTTGCCGCTCTATTTCGGCACTCTGATCGCCCGCCACGAGGATGTCGGCCTTCGTCAACAGGCCCTGGAACGCGGCTGCCTGGCGCGGGTCGGCGATGTCGAGTTGGATGCCCAGCTTGTTGGCGTTCAGGTACAAAAACATCCCGCTGCAATCGGGGTCGGGATGGCCGTCGGGAAAGGGGCCGTACCGCCGCAACCGGTCGCCTTGGGGAGGTTCAATTTTGACCACCTCGGCACCGGCGTCGGCAAGCAAACGGGCACAGAATGATGCGGCCACCTGCTCGGTATACTCGACGACCCTGACTCCTTCTAGGGCGGAAGCCGGTAACACGGGACTACCCGATGGGGGGCCGCAGCGGAAGTTGCAGCAAGGCGCTGGCCGGACCGACCACCCTCTCGCCCCGTTGGTTTTCAATCCAAAGATCGCACTCGACGAGACCGGGGCCGTTACCCCTACCGTCCAACTCGGTGACCACGCCACGGCAAACCAGGGAGTCGCCGGGGTAGACCATCACTCGGTTGCGGAAAGCAAGCTCGCAGAGGAACGCGTCAGGGCCAGCCCAGTCCTGCACCAGTTGGGCCAAGAAGCCGCCCAGCATCTGGCCGTCGACGAAGGGGCCGGGAAATCCTTGGCCGCGGACGTAATCCGCGTCGTAGTGCACCCGAATGAAGTCCCAGGTGGCGGCGCCGTAGGCCATCATGCGGGCCATCCCGATGTCCTTATTCAGCGGTGTCAGTTCGTCACCCACCTCGACTTCCTCGAAATATCGGGCGCCGTGTTCGCCAACCCTCGCCATCGCTATGCCTCGTCACGGTAGAAGAGCGTTTCAGTATTGCGGGTGAGCAACTCGCCGTGTTGGTTATGGAAAGTAGCCTCGATCACCTGGAAGATGAGCGACCCGGAACGCCCGGAGCGCTCGTAGACGTCCTTGACAACCCAGCGCGCCGTAATCACGTCGCTGGGGTGGACTGGTTGAAAGAACTCGTACTTGTTGCCCGCGCGAAGACCGGCGAGCTCGGCAAAGGGGCCGCGGCCCAGCAGATCGCCCCTCTCGTCCATGTCACTGTCGACGTACTGCCAGGTATCGCAAATTAGGGTGGGCGGGGCCATCACGTCCGGCAGGCCATGGGCGGCGGCGAATTCGGCGTCGGAATAGAGGGAGTTGAAGTCCCCGATCGCCAGCGCGTATTGGCGAAAGGCCGCCCTTCCCATTTCGTCCGGGGCGTGAAATACCATCTCGCGCCCGACCGTGGCCTTGAGCCTCTCCAACAGGGAGTCCGGCATGCTGCTATTGGCCCCTGAATTTGGGGTCCCGGCGTTCCAAGAAGGCGGCCAAGGCCTCGCGGTGGTCCTCGCTGGCCAAGGAAAGGACCTCGGCTTGGGCTGCTTCGGGCAGGTGCTCCTCCAGCGACTGGCCTAATCCCCGGTAGACCATTCCCTTGACCATGCGGTTGGCCACCGGGGACTTGGAAGCGATCTTGTCCGCCAGAGCGGTCGTTTCGGCCTCTAGGTCCTCGAAGGGGACCAGCCGGTTCAGCACCCCCAGTTCGAGCGCCTGTTGGGCCTCGAGCCAGTCGCCCGTGTAGAGCAGTTCTAGGGCCTTGTTTACTCCCATGGCCCGCGGATAGAGCCAGGTTGCGCCAGTATTGGATACCAGTCCCATCTGTAGAAAGGCGTTCATGAACCGGGCGTGTTCGCAACCGATGCGGATGTCGCAGGCCAGCACCCAATCGAAGCCGTCGCCTATGGCCAGGCCGTTGACCATTGCGATGGTTGGCTTATCCATCTGGTGCAGCTTGAGGGTCACGCCTTGGGGGCCGCTGCGAATAAACTGATAGGTCTGATAGGGCTCCATGTGCCCCAACAGGCGATCACCGCCTCGGCGCTCCTCTTTGATATCGGCGGACGCACAAAAGGCCCGGCCAGCCCCGGTCAGCACCAAAACGCGCATCCCCCGGTCGGTGGCCACATCATCCAGCGCCCCGTTCAATTCCGCGAACATCCGCTCGTTCAGAGCGTTAAGACGCTCAGGCCGGTTTAGGGTGAGCCGGGCTATGTGCCCGGTCTTTTCCAGTATGATCGTTTCGTATGCCAAGTCTGTCCCTCAGCGCGGGGTACACCGGGGATTCTGGTTGGCTGGAAGAAGGGTGTCAAGTTCGTTGGCCATTGACACCCCGCACAGCCAAACACATACTTGTAGCGGCTCAAAGGCACCCAAATCCGCCGCCGGGCGAGGGAGCGCAACATGGAACGGGAAGTATTCTTCTTCACCGAAATGGGCTACACCCATTACGACCAGGAAGATGCAAAAGAACGGGGCTACAACAACCTGATGCTCCCCAACGAGCAATTTAGCCCCGAGAAGGCCAAAGAGCTCTACAGCATGTACTTCGAGGAGCTGCAGTATTGCACCGAGGCTGGCTTCGACGGCATCATGATTAACGAGCACCATAACAATCCGCTGTGCATGATGCCTTCGGTGAACGTGATCGGCTCGGTGCTGGCCAGCACCACCAAGCAGGGCAAGATCGTCTTTTTGGGCAACGTGCTTCCCATCCACGACAACCCGCTTCGGGTGGCCGAGGAAGTCGCGATGATCGATATTCTCTCCGGCGGCCGAGTGGTCTGCGGTTTCGTCCGCGGCATCGGTCAGGAGAGCATGGCCACCAACACCAACCCTATCTACAACCGGGAGCGTTTCGACGAGGCCCACAACGTTATCGTAAAGGCTTGGACCACCCCTGGCCCCTTCCGCTACGAGGGCAAGCACTACCACTACCGAGTGGTCAATCCGTGGGTGATGCCGCTGCAGAAGCCCCATCCGCCGATCTGGATTCCGGGCGTGGCCTCGCCGGAGTCGGTGATCTGGGCCGCCAAGCACAAGTACCCGTACGTCGCGCTGGCCCCTCCCCTACAACTCCTGTCCGACATTTACGACCTCTACCAGAGGACGGCGGAGGAGGATGGCTGGACTCCAACGGCGGCCAACCGGGGTTACGCGGTGCGGGTGAACGTAGCGGACTCCGACGAGAAGGCATACGAAGAAGGCAAGAACTTCTACTGGCAGTTGGGCACTTCCTTTGGGGTGACCCCGCCCCACTGGCTGGCGCCGCCGGGATACCTGACCCGGGCGGCCGCCACCGGTGCCCGGGAGCAGGCCCGCCGGGCGGTGCAGACGGTGGTCCCCGGCGGGCCGGTGCTGCCCTACGAGGACGCCCAAGCGACGTACCAAATAGTGACGGGCAACCCGGACACCGTAATCAAGAAGCTGAAGCACCTGATCGACGTGATCGACCCCGGCTACCTCATCTTCTGGGGGCGGGAGGGCCCCATGTCCCACGACGTAGCCATGCGCAGCATCGACCTCATGACCCAGGAGGTCATCCCGGCGGTGAAGGAGTACGAAGCCCAGAGAGCCTAGTGACAGTTGGTGGTTGCCGCCACCGCCGCGTGGTGGCACCATGATGACATGGCAGTGAAGATAACTATTGAAGACGTACCCGAGGAAGTCCGGGACAATCTCGCACGCCGGGCAGCCTCAACCAATAAGTCTATGCAAGAGTTCTTGCTGGGCGAGTTGGAACGCATTGCGAGTCCGATACCCAGCCCTGAGCTAATGGGACGGATCCGAAAGCATCGTGAGGAATCCGGCACTCGGATTACCGTTGATGAAATCCTGCAACATCGAGATGCGGACCGAAAGTGACCGTCGTCGTCGATGCTTCTGTATTTGTGGCCGCGACCCTGATACGCATTGGGCGGAGGCGGTCATCTCGGAAGAACCGTTGGCGGGACCGGAGTTGGTTCTTGCGGAAGCCTGCAACCTACTGCGTCGGATGCAACTCTCAGGCCAACTAACGCCCCAAGGGGCCGATAATGCGTTTGCAGACCTTCTGGCCCTCCCTCTGACACTCTATCCGTTCCGGGCATACGCAGACCGCATCTGGCAGCTCCGCGCCACCGTAACGGCTTACGACGCTTGGTACGTGGCCTTGGCCGAGGCGCTTGGCTGCCAATTGGCGACCCTTGACCGTCGCCTGGCCCGGGCAAGCGGACCAGCCTGTGAAATCGTGGTCCCGCCCGATAGCTAACGGCAGACGTACGACGGCGCGCGCCTCCCTCCTGAATCCTACCGGTCGCTCGCCCCTTCTTCCTTATCGATGACCGCCGCCTGATAGAGGGTGTGCCCCGGCATGTGAATCATCTCAAAGGTGTGGTCGCCGATGTGGAGGGACATTGAGTCCTAGAAGGTGATTATCGGAGCGTTCGCCCGGTAGCCCTCCAGCAGCGCCGGTTCATCTGGGCCGAAGGTGGCGACGCGCGCGGCGTGCTCGGTCATGTCGGTGTTCAGGATGCGGATGCGCACACCCTCGTGGGCGATGACTGGCGCGTCGAAAAAGGCGTTGCCGGTCCAGTGATCGCCGTGGGGCTCGATGTTGATGATGTAACGCAGGAGCCCTCGCTTTTCCACCTCGGCCTTCAGCCACATCGCCGTGCTGGGCTCGTGTGGGGTGTCGATCAAAACGATTCCGTCGGAAGTGGTGACGAACCCGAAGTTGCAGCCGCGGACCTCGGTCTCCACCCACACATTGCTGGTTAGTTGTTTCATAGGACCTCCAGGGCGATTCGCCGGAATTATAAGCGCGGCACTCTAACCGGTATGGGATTGTTGGTATTATGTTACGGTCGGACCGATACGACCAGCCCGAACGATACGAAAGGTCCGGGCTGGTCAGCAAGGAGAAAAATGGGCGAGAAACTGCAACAAGGCGACCGCATCCCCAGCGTCAAGCTGACCCTGCTAGACGGGAACACCCTTACTCTGCCCGACGATGCTCCCAGCCGCTACACGGCTTTGTTGTTCTATCGGGGCCACTGGTGACCCTACTGCCGGCGGCAGTTGGCCGCTTGGGAGGAAGCGAAGGCCGAGATGGACGAACTGGGCCTCACGATCGCCGCGGTTAGCGCCGACGACAAAGAGCAGGCCCAAGAAGTGAAAGACGGGGGGCTCAGCTTCCCGGTGGCCTACGGGGCGAGCAAAGAGGACGGCGACGCCTTGGGAGCTTGGTGGTCCGACGACCGCGGCGGCTACATCCAGCCGACGGAGTTCCTGCTGGGGCGGGGCGGCGTGGTGCTAGGCGCATTGTACGCCTCCGGGCCCATCGGCCGAATGGCCCCTGAGGAAGCGGTCCGGGCCATCACCGCCAGGGAAAACCGGCGGCGGGAAGAGGAAGGACACTGATGCCCACCAACCAAGAGCTTGTCGACATGATGGAGCACGTGTGGCGCTCCATCGAGAGTCTGTGCTCGTCCCTGAGCGAAGCCGAGTGGAAGACGCCCACCGACTGCCCCGGCTGGTCGGTGCAGGACCAGGTGGCCCACCTCGGCGGGGCCGAGTCTCGCATTCTGGGTAACCCGGTCCCGGACCACACCCCGTCCGAGACGGCCCACGTCAAGAGCGAAGGCGGATTGAGCAACGAAGTCCTGGTGGACTATCGCCGGTCGTGGACTAGCCAGCAGGTGCTGGACGAGTTTCGCGAACTGACCGACCAGCGTGTCGCTGCGCTACGGGCCCTTGGCGACGACGACTTTGCCGCCGAGACCCAGACCCCGCTCGGCCTAGCACCGGTTTCGGAGTTCATCAGCATACGGATCATGGACGCCTGGGTGCACGAGCAGGACATGCGCCGCGCCCTGGGCCGACCCGGTGAGTTGGAGGGCGCGACGGCGGCCCACTCTTTAGGCCGGATCATCCGGGCCATGCCCTTCGTGTCGGCCCGGCGGGCCCAAGCCCCCGACGGCTCAACCATAGTTTTCGACGTTACCGGACCGGCCGGCCGGGTATTCCCGATAGTGGTCGAGGGCAACCGGGCCCGGGAAGCCGACGAAGTCCCGGAAGCGCCCTCGGCCCGCATTACGCTGGATGCCGAGACCTTCGGATGCCTGGGCTGCGGCCGTTGGGACCCTGAAGAGATACTGAGCTCCAGCAAGGTGCGGGTGGAGGGCGACGCGGCGTTGGGCGAGGCCATAGTGCGGCAGATGAACATCATGCCGTAACCGGGAAGGAATATCGGGAAGGAATATAACGTATTAACGATAACGGGCTGCAAACAACATCAATAGTCTATATACTAGCCTGGTTACGTAGTCGTAGCTTTGGCGCATTGGACCGCCTTAATCTTCCAAGCCGCTGGTAAATATGTCCTTGGCCCGCCTCCCCTTCCATTACAGTTGGATCATTGTCTTCATCCTGGCGACGGTACAAATCTTCGGCAGCTCCATCAGCATGGCCGCCGGAATCATGGTTCCGCCGCTGAGCGATGAAAATGGCGAGTTCGGTTGGAGCAAGTTCACGATCGCGCTCAGCATCGGCTCGTACTACCTGTTCGGAGCGATATACGCCCCAATCACTGGCTGGCTCGGCGACCGGTACGGTTCCCGCCGGATGCTGTTCGCCAGCGCGACCATGTTCCTAATAAGCATGATTTTGCTGGGCCAGGTTAGAGAGATCTGGCACTTCTTCCTGTTCTTCGGAGTCATGCTGTCGTTGACCCAGTCGCTGGCCATGGTGCCGCTGATGGCGGCGGTAAGCGGATGGTTCCGCCGCCGCCTGGGGCTTGGCGTAGGCATACTGTGGGCCGCTGGCGGCATAGGCACCGCTATTCTGGCGCCAGTGGTCGGCTACCTGATCGAGGCCGTGGGATGGGAGCGCACTTTCCTGGCCCTTGGACTCTTGGGCGGGCTCTCGATGCTGGCGTTGGTGCCACTGATGCGGAACCGCCCGGCCGACCTCGGGATCGAGCCTTACGGGGCCCGGCCTGGGGATTCGTCGGCCATGCGGTTGGGCAAGGAAATGGAGCGGCTGCGTATCAAGGTCTTCAACCAGCACACTCGCCGCACCCGGCCCTTCTGGAACCTGCCCCTAATCCACGGGATGGGCTGCGCGGGGCACGGGATCGTCCTGATCTTCATAGTCCCGATGGCCTTCGAAACAGGCGTCTTCTCTCTTGCCGGGGCCGGCATCATCCTGAGCATCCTCTCCTTGGTTAGCATCTTCAGCAGGTTCATTACGCCGATCCTTGCCGAGATGTACGGTACCCGGCGGATGATGGCGTTGAGCTTGATGATTCAAGGGCTCACCGTATTGATCCTGTTCTGGGCCCAAGAGCCGTGGGTGTTCTACCTATTCGCGGCCAGTTTCGGCATCGGCTTTGGCGGTGAATGGACAGGATACCTGGTCATCAACCGCCAATATTACGGCGAAGGCCCCATGGGCACGATCTACGGCTGGCAGACCACAGGGGCCCTGATGGGCCATGCCGTTGCCACCTCGCTGGCAGGCTTGGTCATCTACGTAACCGGCTCCTACGGCATGGTGATGGCGCTCTCCATGGTCTTCAGTTTGGGCGGCGTGTTGGTGATTGCCTTGCTGGATGACACCTCCCACGTGCTGATACCCGACTGGGAACAGTCGCTGCCAGAAGAGGCCCGTCTCAAAAAGACCGCCCGGGGGGTGGTGGGACAGCCCGCGCCCGCCGCCGGGGACGACTAGCTACTTCTGGGCCAAGAACTCCCGGACGAAGTCGGTGGCTGGCTCTTTGTCGTAGAGGGTATTTAGCAGCACCATGTTCCGGTAGCTGTCGCCCTGAAAGAAGCGCTCGTATAGGATCTGCCGCGAACCGAATGCGCTGCAGCACGCATCCCAGGCCAACCGGAATACCCGCACCCGTTCCTCCGCAGTAGCCGTGTCCGTATCCAAGTATTGGGCGATGTTGTCGCCCATCGGCCCGGAGAGGTCGGCCTCGGTTGGCAGCGCCATCAAGCTGCTGGAACCCATCAGCTGGAGCAACTCGCCCATCCTCGGATACATCCGGATGAACAGGTGCCGGGCAATGGTCAGCGGCATCTCGGCCGGACAGGTTACTCCCCATTCGTCGACGAAGGAGTCGGCCTCGGCCGCCCGGAGCAAAGCCTTGGTGGTCTCCAGGTTCTCGATGATCTCCGCGGTCATCTGGAGAATTTGGGGCTGCTGGGTGGAGCCGAGGGTCTGCTGCATCAGATTGGCCAGACCCAGTATGAACTCGCATTTGACCACGTTCTTGGTCACCACCTGGTGCCCGGAGTGCAGGTACTGGTGCGTGCGGCGTGACATGTTGTTGCACCGGTCGGGGTCGCCTAGGAGGAAAACCCGTTCCCAGGGTACGAACACGTTGTCGAAGAAGGCCAGCGCGTCCATCTCCTCGAAGCGCGAGCCGAGCGGGTGGTCGAAATTGGAGCGGTCCAAGTCGAAGCTCTCGCGGCAGAGGAACTTAAGGCCGGGGGCGTCGCAGGGGACCGCGAAGGCAAACGACGTGCGGCCCGGAGCTCCGGTGGGCAGGCGATGGGAGCGGGCTGGGTATACCGCAATCTCGTCAGCGATGGGCAAGGTCGCCAGCAGGCGCGCGCCGCCCACCACGATTCCAGCGTCGGTCTCCTTGACCACGGACAGGGCGATGTCGGTTTGGTCAGCCAAGAGCCCTTCCTGCGGGGCCCGGTTGCGCTGTAGATTGACCAGAGTGTGCGTGAGTACCAGGTCCTTCTCGCGGACGTATTCGTAATAGTCGTTGATGTTCTTCTTGAACTCGGGCCGGTCTTCGCCGAAGTAGTCCCCGGCAGCCGCCATGGCCATCAAGCTGACGTTCAGGAAGTCCGGAGTACGCCCCATCATTCCGCAACTAATCCGGGCCCAGTGGGTCATCATCTTGTGGCGCGCCATCAGATCGTCGTAGGAGCTTGGCGTTATGAAGGAGAGGCCGACGGGATCGTCAGTGGTGGGCGAGGTGTAGGTCATCTCGCGTCCCACGTTGGGGTCATGCTGCAGGTCGTAGAGCCGGGCTACGGTCTGGATGCCGCCGGTTAGTCCCGGATGAGTGGTCGCGTCCTTGACCCGCTCGCCCCGCATATGTAGCGCGGGAGGGCGGTCTTTTAGTCCCTGGATGTATTGGGCCCCAGTCCTGGCTGGCATCGTCGGCCTCCCGAATTTCCGATGGCTGTTTGTTCTCGGGGATTTGCGGTTTAGAATGACACCCGTAGCGGGCCAATTGCGGTCGACCCGCCCTCAACATCCGGCCGGGGAAGACCGGCCCCCAACGTGGAGGTCTGAATCGTGGCCGAAGCCGTCAACCGAGTCGATTATAGCCCAATCATAGAACGGCCCCCTATTCGCTGGCCCAACGACGCCAGAGTGGCGCTGTGGATCGCTCCCAATATCGAGCACTACGAATATCTGCCCGACTTCGACGGAGTCCGGGTCGCTTGGCCCCGGATGCCCATCCCTGACGTCCAGCAGTATTCCTACCGGGACTACGGCAACCGGGTGGGCTTCTGGCGCATGACCGACGTACTGGACAAGCACAACATCAAGTGCTGCGTTTCGCTCAACCTGGCGGTCTTGGAGCACTACCCGGAGATCGCCGAGGCCATGATCGAGAGAGACTACGACTTCATGAGCCACGGCATCTATAACACCCGCTACCTCAATACTTATACGGAAGAGGAGGAGCGGGAGTTTTACCGGGACAATATCGAGACCCTTCGCCGCCACACTGGGAAGCCGCTGAAGGGAATGCTGGGGCCAGCGGTCTCCGGCACCGACCGGACTCCGGACCTCATGGCGGAGGCAGGGCTCATCTACCATACCGACTGGGTGCACGACGACCAGCCGGTGCCGATCCGGGTGAAGTCGGGCAAACTGGTATCGGTGCCCTATTCCTTCGAGCTCAACGACGTTCCAACCTTCCGGACCAACTTTGAGGGCGAGTATTTCGCCCGCATCTGCAAGGCCCAGTTCGATCAACTCTATGCCGAAGGGGCCGACAGCGGCCGGGTGATGTGCATCGCGCTGCACCCGTTCCTGATCGGCCAGCCCCACCGCATCAAGTACTTGGACGAAATCTTGGGCTATATCATGTCCCACGACGGCGTGTGGCAGACTACTGCCGACGAGATCGCCGAGCACTACATCGCCAACAACTACGACGAGGTCGTCGCCCATTCCCAACAGTACCGGACCCAGGGTTAGGAGGGAGAGCCATGGCAGCGGAACGCCGCCCTGGAATGGACCACGAACATTACGAATGGTCGCCGATCAACCGGCGAGGGACTTTGCGTTGGCCTGACGGCGCCCGGGTGGCGCTGTGCGTCGTCGTTACCCTGGAGAAGATGGAGTGGGAAGCTCCGCCGGGCAGCTTCACCGTTTCGCTGGCCGGAGGTATTGCCGATCGCCCCTTCCCCGACTACGCCCGGGTCTCGCACCGGGAATACGGCCACCGGGTCGGCATATTCCGGGTGCTGGACGTGTTGGAGAAGCACGGCATCCGGCCCACTATAGCTATGGACGCGATGACCGCCGAGGCCAACCCCTACCTCGTTGACCACTGCCTGCAACGCGGCGCCGAGATAATCGGCCATGGCATCTCGGTCAGCCAGATGATCACTGGCCGGATGTCGGCGGAAGAGGAAGCGCTCTACGTCAATTCCAGCGTGGAGTCCCTGCGCCAAGCGACCGGCGGGCCACCCAAAGGCTGGCTGGGGCCGGAGTACGGCGAGTCGGAGCGGACTCCGGGCATCCTGGCCTCGGCGGGTATTTCCTACGTCTGCGACTGGGTGAATGACGAGCAGCCCTACGCGATGTCTCCCGGAGGGTTGACCGCGCTGCCCCTGATGTGGGAGTTGGACGACATCTTCGCCCTCTGGGACCGCAAAGTGCCGATAGACCGTTACGCCCGGCTGCTGGAGGAGAGCTTCGACACCCTGTATGAAGACTCCAGCGATTCGGGCCTGCTCATGGCCTTCAATTTGCACCCGTGGCTCATCGGCCAGCCCTTCCGCATTGGCTTCTTGGACCAGGCCTTGGGGCACATAATGCGGCGGCAGGGCGTGTGGGCGGCCACCGGGTCGGAGGTCGCCGAATGGTACCAGGCCAACCCCCCGGCGTGACCGGACCCACGGGCTGCCGAAAGGTATCGATAGGGCTGCGCGCGGCCTCGGGGATGGGGGTATAGCCGTAGCTAAATCCCCTTGACACCCGTATAGCGCTGTGATAATTTCCTGTAGGTTTTGGCCGGGGGCCGCGTAGGGTCGCCCGTCCGCAAATCGCGTCATGATTGGGCCGGATTTGTATCGGCTTTTTTAATGGACCCCAAAGCACTAACCAGCGAAGACTGGAACAACATCCACCTATTCCTGCAGTGGTTTTGGATCTACTTTCCGTTGATCGCGACCTTTGCGATTACGATGTTGACCGCCCACGCTTTGATTCCGTCGGCGGTGACCACCGGCCATCTGCCGGAGAAGGCCAATCGGCTCAAGTTACCGCTTACCGCCTTCGCCTTCCTGCTGTTGGTGGCGGCCATCGTGATTCTGGTCTTGGGGATCAACCAGACCTTGGACGTCCGGAATTTCTGGGACCGGCTCCTGATCTAGTTGTCGAAATCATCGGGCGCGAGAAGGAACACCAGCACCAAATGGACTTGGACCTGTAGGACATGATGCCCCGCGGCAAAATGCTGCCTTTGATGGTGGCAGGGGGAATCGTTACCGTAGTCATCGGTTTCATTCTGGTAGTCCTACTCATTTCCTGGTTTTCCAATCCGCCGTTCGGTCTGGGCAACGCCGCAGCCCAACCGGTGGCCTTCCCGCACACTGTCCACGTGGCCGACAACAATATTCAATGCGAGTTCTGTCATCGCAATGTGAACAAGGGCGACGCCGCCACCGTGCCTGCGGTGGAACAGTGCCTGTTCTGCCACAAGAACATTACTGGCGAGACCGACACGGCCCAAGCGGAGATCGCCAAGGTGCAGGCTAGCTACGACAGCGGCGAGCCCATCAACTGGAACCGGGTGCACCGTCTGCCGGACCACGTGCGCTTTATTCACGAAGCCCACATCCGCTTCTTCACGAGCGAGATCGACGCTCCTCGCTACGACATCAACCTGGACGAAATCAACCGTCCGCTGAACGTGCCGGAAACCTGCGCCATCTGCCACGGCGACGTGGCCAACAAAGCGGAAGTGCAACCAAAGACCGGCCAATCGCTCAAGATGGGCACCTGTCTTGACTGCCACCGGGTGAACAACGTGCCAACCGACTGCACCATTTGCCACAAGTAAAGCATCAAGGCGAACGGACTAACGGACATAAATGAAGTTAACTAGACGACATTTCCTGTCCTGGGCCGGGCTGGCCGCCGTCGGCGCCGTGGCCTGCGAGGGCTTCGGCATCCGCGAGGGCGAGTTGGACATCCAGAGCCCGGTTGCGCTGCCCGAGGACTTGGTGCGGGGCAAGGACAACTGGTACGCCAGCCTGTGCCGCAACTGCCCCTCCTGCGAGGGCATCTTGGTCCGGGTAATGGAAGGAAGGGCCAAAAAAGTCCAAGGCAACCCGCTCTATCCCACCAACCAGGGTAAGAGCCACGCTCGCTGCGAGGCCAACGTTCAGGCGCTATACCACCCAGACCGCGTACCCTCCCCGATGCGCCGCAGTGGCCCTCGGGGCGGCGGTCAGTTCACTCCCATAAGCTGGGACCCCCAGGCCTACAACATCCTGCGGGACGAACTGAGGAAGCGCGGTGGAAGCTCGGTAATGGTTACCGAACCTCTACGGGGCCACATGGGCAAGCTGGTGAGCACCTTCGCGGATTCGATAGGCGCCGAGCACCTGAGCTTCGAGTCCATCGACAACAATACGCTGCGCGCCGCGGTCAAGAACGTGTACCAGCAGGACGTACTGCCCGACTTCGACATCGATAACGCCAGATTCATCCTCTCCTTCGGAGCGGACTTCCTCTCGACCTGGGTGTCCCCCACCCGCTGGAACCGCGGCTACGGCGAGTTCCGGCAAGGGCACGACCGGGAGCGCGGCACGCTCTATCACGTGGACTCCAGGTTCTCCATGACGGCGGCCAACGCCGACAAGTGGATTGCGATCAAGCCGGGTTGGGAAGGCCACTTGGCGATGAGTCTAGCCCAAGTGATCATCTCTGAAGGGCTACAGGCGCCCAGCATCAACGTCGAGGACCTGCTGGGCGGTGAACCCGGCAGGCAGGCGCTTGACAACTTCCGGCCCGAAACCGTGGCGGCTCAGATCGGACTGACCCCCGAGCGGGCTGGCGGGGACCCGGTGGAGTTCATCAAACATCTGGCCCGCGAGTTCGCTTCCCACAAGCCCAGCCTGGCCATCGGCGGCGGGTCCGCCGGGGCCGGAACCAACGGCCTCTTCAACCTCGAAGCGATTTACATGCTCAATTACCTGGTGGGCAGCGTGGGGGCCCGCGGCGGCGTCAAGCTAAACCCCGGCAGCCCTTGGGACGGCGTCCCCGCGAGCTCGAAGACCGGCTCGCTGGACGATTGGGAGCGAATAACTGACCAAGTCCGCAGCGGCGAGACGACTATGCTGCTGCTCCATAACGCCGACTTGGCGCACGGCACTCCCGCGTCGCTGCGACTAAACGACGCAATCGTCCAAGCCGACGACCTGCTGGTGGTCAGCTTCTCACCCTTCATTGACGATACCAGCGCTCTGGCCGACCTGATCCTGCCGGACCGATCGCCGCTGGAGGACTGGGGCGACGATATACCCGAGCCCGCACCCGGCTACCAGGTGGTCGGCTTCCAGCAGCCAGTGGTGAACCCGCTCTACGAGATCGACCCGCGCAGCTTCCCCGACGTACTGTTGGACATGGCCCAAGAGCTGGGCCGCGACGCCGACTTGCCTTGGGACAACTACCGGGCCATGCTCCGAGAAGCCGCGGACTACCTATTTGAGAACCGAAGCGGCTCCATCGAGGCCTCCTCAGCCGACGAATTCTGGACCGCGCTGCTGCGACGCGGCGGCTGGTGGGACGTTGACGGCCACGGCCCGGTGGACGGCGGCCCGGAATCCGGATTGCTTCGCCGAGTCCTAGACGGGGCTTCTGGTCCAACCTTCGCCGGCTTCGGGCCAGGAGCGGGCATCTACTACCTGGTGCCCTTCTCCCACAACACGATCCAGGACGGGGCCTTGGCCCACCTGCCCTGGCTGCAGGCCGCGCCGGACCCGATCACGAGCGTCACCTGGCAGACTTGGGTGGAGATGAACGACGTCACCGCAGCGGCCCTCGACGTAAAAGAGGGCGACGTCATCAGGATCGAATCGTCTCAAGGTTCCATTCGGGGGTTGGCCTACCTGACCCCGGCGGTCCCGCCGGACACGGTGGCCGTTCCCTTTGGCGGCGGGCGGCGGCACGGCTCGGATTACGCCACCGACCGTCTGGGCAACGAGAGCTCCAACGTGCTAGACGTGCTGGAGCCCACGCGAGTGGCTGGGACCGGGTCTCTGGCTTGGGCGGGCACGATGGTCCGCCTCCACCGTACCGGGGACCACGTCAACGTTTCCAAGCTCGAAGGCGACGCTAGGGCAGTGGAAATAGCCCTCAGCGCCGCCGAAGAGATCATCAAGACCATTCATCCGGACGACATTTAGTCGTCTATAATCACCGCAGCCACAGTAAGCAAAGAGAGTAAGCAACCGGCGATAGGGCGTAGATGGTAACGAACCGAGTAGACCACAAATGGGGAATGGTGGTAGACCTGGACCGGTGCACCGGCTGCCAGGCCTGCGTGGTCGCCTGCCAGGCGGAAAACAACATTCCGATCAACACCAAGGATTACTTCCAGCAGCGGCGGGCCTACGAGTGGATCCGCATCGAGCGCTATTGGGAGGGCGAGTTCCCCAACGTAAAGGCCCGGTTCATCCCCATCATGTGCCAGCACTGCGAGAACGCGCCCTGCGAACCGGTCTGCCCGGTTTTTGCCACCTATCACAACGACGAGGGCCTGAACGTCCAGATCTACAACCGCTGCGTGGGCACTCGCTACTGCGCCAACAACTGCCCCTACCAGGTGCGCTTCTTCAACTGGTGGGAACCGACGTGGCCGGAGAGTCTACGCAACCAGCTCAACCCCGACGTGACCGTCCGCAGCCGCGGGATCATGGAGCGCTGCTCCTTCTGCGTGCAGCGCATCCGGCGGGGCGAGGTTACTGTGGAGCGTCGCGGGATTGAGCCTCTGACTGGCGAGCGAATTCCGGCTGGCGATGACCGTTACCTTAACTACCAGCGCATGAAGGACGGCAATTTCCTGCCGGCCTGCGCCCAAGCCTGCCCGACCAATGCGCTGATGTTCGGCGACCAAGCCGATCCCACTGGGCCGGTCTTCGAACATTTCGAGGAAGCCAACGAGCATTACGAAGCCCGGCACCGCGGCGAGCGGGTAGACGAGAGCCACACCCGCGTCTACCGCCTGCTTGAAGAGATGGGCACCAAGCCCAACGTGATCTATCTGAAGAAAGTGGACCAATTCCCGCTGAACGGCAACGGACATGGCAGCTAGCGAACACCAAGAACACGGCGGCCACGGCCACATCGGGCCGGGTATGTGGGTTTTCCCAGATCCCCGAGTGATGACGCAGGACATGTCGGCCAAGGTCTCGGCCATGCCGCGCCTGTTCAACCTGGCCCTGCTGGTCACCGGGGTGCTGTTCGTCTTGGCCATCGTCGGCTTCGTGGCCCGGGCCGCCACCGACGGCTTCGACGACCGGGCTCCCTGGGGCTACTACGCGGCGATGTTTTCCTTCGTGTTCATGGTGACCAGCGCCGCACCGATCGCTGGGGTGGCCTTCCGGTTCACCAAGAGCCACTGGCGTCGCCCCCTCTCCCGCATCTCCGAGTTGTTCTCGGTGGTCGGGATACTGAACATCGTGATGTTCATCCCGCTGATGATCGTGCTGCCGCCCCTGAGTAACCCGGCAGGCCATGGCGGACACGAGCTGGAGTTGCGGCGGACCATCTGGTTCGAGGCGCCCATCGGCGCCCCCCATGCTTGGGACCTCGCCGGGATGATAGGACTGGCCGTTACTTCGTTGGCCATTCTGTGGATCTCGGCCAAACCCGACATGGCCGAGCAGCGGCTCACCGCCGCAGGGCTCCGAGGTTGGATCTACCGGCGCCTGTCCGGCGGGTGGTACGGCACCAAGCGGCAGTGGAACGCGCAGAAGGCGGGCCTTGCCCTGCTGGGCGCTTTCTACTTCATGCTTCTGATCTTCGTGCATTTCATCATCAGCTCCGACTACGCTCAGAGCATGATTCCGGGCTGGAAGGACTCGATATTCCCGGTGTTTTACAGCCTCACCGGGCTGCAAGTCGCGCTGGGCACGTGTCTAATCGTCCTTTACATCATGCGGCGCTGGGGCGGCTTCCAAGAATACTACGGCCGCTCCCCATTCTGGTCGGCCAGCAAGGTACAGTTGGGTCTAACGCTTCTGTGGGCCTACCACCTGTTCGCGTTCTTCATCACCTACTGGTATGGCCGGTTGGTGGTAGAGCAGAACATCATCAAGTACCTGTTCACCCAATCCTACGGATGGTTGTTCGCAGCTAACTTGGCGTTCAGCTTCGCCATACCGTTCCTGATATTGCTCTGGAATCCGGTGCGGCGCAGTGCCTGGGGTCCGCCTTTGGCCGGGCTCTCGGCGGCGGTCGGGGCATTGATGTTCAGCGTTCGCGTCTTCGTGGGCGGGTTCAACTCAGGCAGCGTGTACGCCCATTTCTTGGATACGGTGCCGCCTCCGGTATACCCCGACATCTGGGACGTGTTCATGCTCTTCGGAGGCATAGGCGCGGCGGCGTTCATCTATCTGGTAGCCACCAAGCTGCTGCCGGTGCTGTCGGTGTGGGAAATGAAGGAAGGGGCACTCTACCAGCGGATGGAGCGCTACATCCGAGGCGAATACTTGGTATTGGCCAAGCCGGAATAGCTACCGGCAGGAACTCGGAGACCTAGAGGAAAGATGCAGGAAGGCCGGGCCTTACCTACAAGACAAATCAACGGGGAACTACTTCGGTCGATACTGGACTCGCCGAGGTGGTGGTGGATTACGGTCGCGATCCTCGGCCTGATCGTACTGGGGGCGATGAGCGCCGCAGGCCTGATGGTCAACAAAGGCCTAGGCGTTACCGGCATGAACCGGCCGGTGATGTGGGGCTTCTTCATCACCAATTTTGTCTTCTGGATCGGCATCAGCCACGCCGGGGTGATGCTCTCGGCGATTCTGCGCCTGTCCAAGGCCGAATGGCGTCGGCCAGCGACCAGGGCGGCGGAGATCCTAACCGTCTTCTCATTGATGACGGCGATGCTAATGCCCTTGATCCACACCGGGCGCCCTTGGCGGCTGGTCTACTGGATCTACACGATTCCCTTCGCACCCTACGACTTCGCCCGCGGCATCTGGCCCAACGTCCGGTCGCCCTTGGTGTGGGACCCCAGCGCGGTCTACACTTACCTGACTTCCAGCATCCTGTTCGTGTTGGTGGCGCTGATCCCCGACTTCGCGGTGCTCCGCGATCGCACCACCGGGACCAACCACCGCATCTATACCGCACTGGCCATGGGCTGGCGTGGCAACCCACGCCAATGGAAGCTGCAAATCATCGCTGGCGTGTTGCTTTCGGCGCTGATCCTGCCGGTCTTCGTCTCGGTGCACAGCATTGTGTCCTGGGATTTCGGTATGGCGGTGGCGGTCAAATCGTGGCACTCTACGATTTTCGCCCCGTACTTCGTTGTTGGCGCGGTCCACTCCGGAGTGTCGGCCGTGGCCCTTGTGATGATCGTCCTGCGCTACATCTACGGCTGGCAGAACTACATTCGGCACGAGCACATCGACGCTCTGGGACGGCTGCTGATAGTGGTGGCCACCGGGTGGTTCTACTTCTTCGTCATGGAGGTCATCTTCGGCTTCTACGGCCGAGAAGCCGACGAACTGGCGGTGAGGGACCTGCAGTTTTTGCAGAACCCGTGGAACATCTGGATGATGATCTTTGTCTTCACCACTTATTTCCTTCCGGTCAGCCTATGGCTGCCGCGGATGTTCCGCCGGAACCTGTGGATTATGTCCCTGGCTTGTATTTCGGTGAACGTCGGGATGTGGCTGGAGCGGTTCATCATCATCGTGCCAGGGTTGCAAAACAAGCAGGTGTTCACCTTCACTTGGTTGAACCATTACGCCCCCAGCGCGGTGGAGTGGACGATCATCGGGGCCACCTTCGCATTGGTGTCCATGCTCATGCTGATTATCGCCAGAGTGGTGCCCTTGATTCCTTTGTATGACATCAAGGAAGCGGAGATCCTCCGCTCCGAACTCCGGATCGGCCGGGTGACTGTCCCGGCGGTATACCGGGAGGACTAGGCTAGAGGGAAACAGGACATGGCTAAGCGACCCATATTAGGGCTGTTCGAGGACGCGGACTACGCCGCCGAAGCAGGGGATTCCCTGCAGCGGGCCGGGGTCTCGCAGAGCGACTACGACTTTCTCACCGACAGGCCGTACCCAGAAGGGGCCTTCGGCGAGCGGCACGAGGGGCACCGCCTGTACGTGTTCCCTCTGTGCGGCGCTTTGGTTGGACTGACCATCGGTATCATCCTGACCTCGATGACCCAGATGGCCTATCCGTTGGTCCAAGCCGGTAAGCCGATTCTCTCCCTCCCGCCGATGGCCGTAGTCACCTACGAGAGCACCATGCTAACGGCCATCATCTTCACCATCATTGGAATCGTTTTCGAGTCCCGCCTGCCCAGCTTCAAGCAGGGGTTGTACGACACCCGCATCACCGAAGGTTACATCGGGGTGCTGGCCAATGTCGAAGAGGAGCAGCTTAACGAAGTTTCGGCGCTCATGACCCAGGCTGGCGCCATCGACGTGGTGCGCGAGAACCGGAGGCCCGGGGCCTAATGATTCGTCGCTTTCGACTCATCGCGGCAGGACTGGCCATTATGGTAGGACTGGCCGCGGTCGGCTGTACCTCGGGCAGCTACCCGGTGGACATCTTCTACGAGCAGCACTACCAGCAATCCTACAAGTCCCACGAGCCGCCCCGGTTGGCCGGGGTCGCCGACGCCGTCGCCTTTTATCCTGCACCGCTAGCCACCAACGACGATTCGGGGGCGACGCTGTTCAAGGTCAACTGCCAAATGTGCCACGGCCCTGGCGGGACCGGCAACGGTCCGGTCCTAACCGTGCTACGTAGCGAGTACGGGTACGTGCCGTTGGTGGACGTGAACATTACCAACCGTCCCAGGGAGACCATCCTCAATACGCTGAGCCGTGAGGAACGTCCCCTAGGCGCCACCTCGGTGATGCCGCCCTTCGGCAAGTTGTTGAACGAAACCGAACGGAACGCCATCGCCGACTACATCGACTCCTTGCCCAGGTAGCGATGGCCACTCCTCGCCTGGGAAGCTTTACCCTACTAGCCCTTCTGGCTTTGGCGCTCGCCTTTGCGCCTGCCGTCAGTGGGCAAGCGCCGCCCGGCAACTATTCCGAGGAAGACGCGCAAGCTATCGACCGCATGATCATGTGCCCGGTCTGCCCGGCCGAGACCATCGACCAAGCCCAAGTCGAAGTTTCCCGCCAGATGCGGGAGCAGGTGCGCGAGCTGCTGGCCGAGGGCAGGAGCCGGGATGAGGTACTCGACTTCTTCCGTGAACGCTACGGGACCGATATCATCGCCGCTCCCCCCAAGTCCGGGTTCAACCTTCTCGTCTGGATTCTGCCCATTGTGGGCGTGGCGGCGGGGCTCGCTGGCGTCTACCTGGTCGTGCGGTCCATGACCAAGCGGACGCAACCGGCGGTGGTCGCCGCGCCGACAACCGACCCCGACCTGCTCCTCTACCTGCAGATAGTCGACCGGCATTTAGCCGCCCGACCTGCCACGGGCCCGAAAACTACGGCCACCGACGCACAACAGGAGTCCGAACAACATGGGTGACCTCGGCGCGATAAGCCTGTGGATCGCCTTGGCCTTGGCGGGCTACTCCTCAGTGGGTTCCTTCGCTGGCAGGGCCCGCGGGTCCGCAGCCTTGGTCGATAGCGCCCAAGCCGCGATGTATGCCACCATGGTAGTACTCCTAGTCGCCACACTGAGCTTGGTCGTCTCGTTCATCAGCCGCGACTTCGAGATCGCCTATGTGGCGCTGCACAGCGACCTCGCTATGCCCAACCGCTACACCTGGGTGGCCTTCTACGCCGGCAACGAGGGATCGTTGCTCTATATCGCCATGGTGCTATCGGTAATGGCGGCGGTGGCCGTCTGGCGAGCGCCGGAGCGGATGCGCGACGCTCTGCCCTTCACCACCGGCACGTTGATGCTGGTGCTTACGTTCTTCGTGGCCGTGATGTCGGTGATGGCCAACCCCTTCGACAAGCTGCCCTTCGTGCCGCCCGACGGCGAGGGGATCAACCCGTTGCTCACCCACTTCGGCATGTTCGTTCACCCGCCGGCCCTCATGGCCGGGCTGGTGGGCATCGCGGTGCCCTTCTCCTTCGCCTTGGGAGCGCTCTTGGCCCGGAAGACCGGCGACGAATGGGTCGATGCCGGCCGGTCATGGGGGATATTGACCTGGGCGTTGCTCGCCGGGGGACTGCTGCTGGGCTCTTGGTGGGCCTACACCATCCTGGGCTGGGGCGGCTTCTGGTTTTGGGACCCGGTGGAAAACGCCGCCTTCATGCCGTGGCTGGCGCTCACCGCCTTCATCCACTCGATCATGGTGCAAAAGCGCCGGGGCATGTTCCGTATGTGGAATATTGCGCTGGTCAACGTGGCCTTCGGGCTGGCACTTTACGGCATGTTCATGAACCGGGGAGGGTCGGTGCCGTCGGTCCACTCCTTCGGCGCTTCGAGCTTGGGTTGGGTTTTCCTGCTGTTCCTGTGCTTGGGCGTGCTGGTGCCCTTCATCATCTTCTTCTGGCGCTACCCGCTCTTGAAGAGCGCCCAAAACCTGGACTCGATGCTTTCACGGGAAGCGGCCTTCTTGGTGAATAACCTGTTGCTGCTGTGCATCGCCTTCGTCACCCTGTGGGGGACGGTGTACCCGCTGGTATCCCGGCTGGCCAACGGTGAAGAAGTAACGGTGGCCCGGCCCTTCTACGACCAGGTGAACGGGCCGCTCATGTTGGGGCTGATTTTCCTCATGGGCGTGGGGCCGCTATTGCCTTGGCGCAGGGCCAATCTGGCCGCCGTGCGCCGTGCGCTGACCGTGCCATTGATTGCCGGATTGGCCACCGCGCTGATTTTGGCGGTTCTCGGTCTGCACAAGCCCTATGCCCTTGCCGGGTTCGGCCTAGCTTCGTTCGTGGCCTCCGGAATACTGATGGAGTGGTTTCGCGGTACCCGGTCCCGCAGCCGCGATTCGCGAGAGAACTACGCTGCGGCCTTTGCCGGGCTGGTCTGGGCCAACCGCCCCCGTTACGGCGGATACATCGTGCATTTGGCGGTAATCATGGTGGCATTGGGAATCGTCGGCACATCGTTCTTCAACACTCAACAAGACATCGTGCTTGGACCCGGCGAGAGCACGGTCGTCGAGGACTACGAGCTGGTGTACCTCGGTACGACGGAGACTGCCTTCGGCAACCGCACGGAGTTCCGGTCGACGGTCGAGGTGTACCGCGACGGCGAGTTGATCGACACCCTGTATCCGGACCGGGCGTTCTACCCCAATTTCAACATGGCCTCGACCCGCGCTTCCATCCGGTCGTCGCCGGTCGAGGACCTTTACGTGGTACCCAGCGAGAATCTGCCGAACGGCAACGTGGGCTTCCGAATTTTGGTCAACCCGCTTATCTGGTGGATGTGGGTCGCCGGGCCAGTGTTCTTGTTGGGAACGGTCATCGCCCTCTGGCCCCAACCTAGCAGGGTTTCCGCGCCAGCGCGATCGTCCGCAGCAGCAGCCCGGCCCACTGCAGCCTGAAGCAGCCTTCTTCCTGACGTGCTCCGGATTCCTGCTAAACTGGCTGTATGGAAGGCGAAACGGTCTTCGCAATTGTCGTGGGGGTGGCCTTGGTCGCTTTCAGCCTCTTTGTCGTGGGCCACTCATTTCTGCGGGGAATCTCGCTAAGAGAGAACCCGGAAGTAGCGCCCTCCACCACCGTCGGGGGCTCGGACGAGGTCGGGTTGGACTCGATCTATGATGCAATCGAGACCCTGGAGCTGGACTTTCAACTCGGAAATGTTCCCGAAGAGCCGTATCGAGCCCAGTTGCAAGCGTACCGGGTTCAGGCCGCCGTTGCGGTGAGGCAGTTGATTGAAGCGGGCGAGGCCGGACCCGAACTGTTGCTGGAGCATGAAGTACTGGCGGCCCGGTCGGCCCTGCGAAACGGTTTGCCAACTACCTGTCCGGAATGCGGTTCCCGGGTTGCTTCTGACGCGGCCCGCTGCCCCAACTGCGGAGCGGAAACGCCCGCTTCACCCAGGGCGGCCAACGACAGTTGAGAAGGGCGAGGCTGCTTGCCGCTATAGCAATTGCGGCGCTCTTGGGGGCTGGAACGGTGAGCGGTCCCACTCCGGCGACGGCGCAACAAACGTTTTCGATTCAAGGCCGGGTGGTCAACGGCACGGCAGGGGCGGCGGTGCCCGCTGACCTGGTGGTGCTGATGCTGGTCAACGGCTCCGACGGAACGCTGCGGGGCACCGGCCAGACGGTGCCCGACCCGAAAGGCGCGTTCCGTCTCGACGGAGTTGCATCCGTGGAACAGGGCAGCTACGTCCTGAGCGTGGACTATGGCGGAGTGTTCTACGGGGCCACGCTAGCCTCGGAGGAATTGACCCAAGAGGTGGTGCTCACCGTATACGAGCCGACCCAAGATATCGGCGTTGTCGAATTCGAGCAGGTGGTGATGGTGCTGGCCGACGTCGACGAGTCGGACCAGGTAGCCAGGGCCACGGAGTTCGTCCAGGTTGCCAACAACACCGACCGCACCCTCCGGCCCGACCTGGCCCAACAGGGCGTGATCAGCTTCATGCGTTTCGCCCTTCCACCCGGTGCTGGCGAGCTGACGGTCCAGTCGAATTTGCGCGGAGGAGACGTCATCTCCATCGGGACTGGCTTCGCCCTAACGGCCCCGGTGCCACCAGGCTCCCATAGCGTCGACTATTCATACACCTTCCCCTACCAGTCCGGTGGAGTCTCCTACCGGCAGAGCCTGCCCCAAGGGGCGGATATATTCCAGGTGTTGGCCCCCCGAGAATGGAGCGGCGTCGGGGTGTCCAACCTCACTCTGATCACTCCGGTGCTCATACAGGACACCACCTACAACGTTTGGGAAATCCGTGGCATTCCACCGGGACCCGGGGTGCAACTTGAAATTTCCGGGCTGCCGCAGCCGGGGGCGGGCAGCAGGTTGGCCGGAGCGCTGAGCGGCGGCGCATTCTGGCAGGTGGCCATTCCCAGCGCCTTGGGCGCGGCGCTGGCCGTGCTCCTGGTTTGGGGTGTGGTGCGCCGCTCAAGACCCTTGCTGGCCGCCGTCGCTCCGATGCCCGAGGAAGCTCCTGGGCACAACGAGCGGCGTTCGTTGGTGTTCGCCCTTGCCACCCTCGACCAGCGATACGAGTCCGGCGCGATTCCTGAGGGGGATTACCTCCTGCAACGCGAGGAGTTGGTCGCCAGGGCGTTGGGCGAGATCAACGAACCGGACGACGATTGCAGATGACGGAGCCCAGCGCGAAACAGACCGCAGAGACCCAACCCTCTCGCGGTCCGCTATTGGGGCGCCGTGGCTGGATAATAATCGGCGCGGGCATACCGGTGCTGGCGTTTTTGGCTATCCTGGCTTGGGCCTCGATATCTCTGGGAGGGGGCAGCAGCGGCCAAGCGGTGAATTCCACCTCACTGGAGCGGCCGGTCGAGTCCTCCGAGGCGCGGGACTTCGAGCTCGAACTGATGACCGGAGGCAGCGTCCGGTTATCCGGTCTCCGCGGCCAAGTGGTGATGATCGACTTCTGGGCCTCGTGGTGTCCGCCGTGCCGCCAGGAAGCGCCCGTGTTGGCTGCGGTGTACAACGAATACCGGGAGCGCGGTGTAGAATTCATCGGTGTGAACATCTGGGACACTCCGGGTGATGCCTTGTTGTTCCTGGAAGAGGAAGGGCAGGTCTATCCCGCCGGGGTTGACCACGACGGCGATATCGGCATCAGTTACGGAGTCCGGGGGATCCCCGAGAAATATTTCATCAGCCGTGACGGCACTGTGGTGAGAAAATTCGTAGGACCGATGAGCGGCAATCTCCTGAGAACGACACTCGACGGCCTGCTAAACGGCGGATAATTGGAAGTGGGGCGAAGGAAATGATGGCGGAGCAGCAATCGGTGGTGTCCGTGGACTGGGGCGGCACCTGGTTTCGGGTCGCCCTCGTGGACAGGCAAGGAACGGTCATCTGGCAAGAGAGGCAAGCAAATCCCCAGGGTGGAACTCGGGCTGATTACCTCGGTGTCGCCAATGAGTTGCTGGCCCGAGCAGTCCGTGAATCCGTGGGCAACGAGCGAGGCGGCGCGGCCGGTATTGGGTTGGCCGTCGCCGGGCCAGTCGAGCCGCAAAGCGGTGTTCTTTACCAGCCGCCCAACCTGATGGAGCTGGACGGGGTGTCGCTAAAGGACGTGTGGGAGCGGGAGTTCGGGCTGCCGGTGGTCGTGGGAAACGACGCCAACTTCGCCGCTCTTGGCGAGTTCTATTACGGTGCAGGCCGGGACTCGGCGGGACAGGGGAAGCTGGCCACGACGTTGCTCTACGTTACCGTCAGCACCGGCATCGGTGGCGGCCTGGTCGACCGAGGCAAGTTATTCTTGGGGGCCAACGGCCTCACCGTCGAGATCGGCCACACCACCGTCGATTCCACCTACGACGCCCCCCTCTGCAATTGCCGTAACCGGGGCTGCCTGGAAGCTGTCGCCTCCGGGACCGGGATAGTCAACGTGGCGCGTCGGCTACTGGCCTCCAGATACTATGCCGACTCCTCCCTGGCTGGCCTGAACCGTGCCTCGATTACGTCAATCACGGTCTTTGAAGCGGCCGCCCAGGGCGATGTCGTGGGGAAAGAAGTCGTTTCCCGCGCCGTCCGCGGCCTCTCCATCGGCCTGACCAACGCGCTTCACCTGTTCAATCCGGACGTGATCGTGCTGGGCGGCGGAGTGACCGAGGGGCTGATAACCTTGGGAGCTCTCTCAGAAATCCGGCAGGGGATTCTGGATCGCTCAATGAGCGAGTTGCACAAAGCCTTCCGCTTGGTCGCTTCCAACCTGGGCGACAACGCCGGCATGCTGGGCGCCGCGGCATCGGCCTGGGAGGCTATTGGCTAGCGGCTGCGGTACTGGACAATATTCAGGTGGCGCGGCGAATGTAGCCATGTCTCGGAGAATATCGTAGCATGAAGCGGCGGTACGAGACGTCGGTACGCGGGCACTGCCCCACCTAGATGATTTTTGAGGCGCGATGAAACGCCGCTTGTTTACCCTGGAGGAAGCCAACCGACTCGTCCCCCGGCTGGAGAGCATCTTCCGACGGCTGGGGCCTATTCGGGACCAACTGGCCGAGCTGCAATCCCGGCTTTCGGCATTACAGCGCCAGCATCGCGGCAACGGCGTCTCCAGTTCCCCGGGAGATATATCCCGCGTCCAGAGCGAACTAAACCGGATCTCCCAGGACGTGCAAGACGCCATCAACGAGATCGCGGAACAGGGCATCATAGTGCGGGACGTTTCGAGCGGGCTGGTGGACTTCCCATCGGTCCGTGAGGGCCGGGAAGTCTACCTGTGCTGGATCAGCGGTGAAGAGCGCATCGAGTACTGGCACGAGACCGACCGAGGCTTTGCCGACCGTCAGCCCCTATAGCCTGACAACCGCGACTAGATAAACCGGGCCTGCTGCCGGGGCGCTTGGGCGTGGTCTATATAGACCGTGATGGTCTCGGTGAAGAAGTCGAAGGCCTCGGTGCCCTGTTCGCGTTGACCCACACCCGACGATTTCAGCCCACCGAAGGGCAAGTGTACCTCGCCGCCGAGGGTCGGCGCGTTCACGTGCACCATGCCCGTCTCCACGGTATTGATGTACTCGAAGGCTCGGGTCAGGTCCTTGGTGTAGACCGAGGACGAGAGCCCGAACTCAACGCTGTTGGAAATCTGGATCGCCTCTTCCAGGTCCTTGGCCTTGAACACCGTCAGCACCGGCCCGAATATCTCCTCGCGGGCGATGCGCATGTCGGGAGAGACGTCGGTGAACACGGTGGGTTCCACGTAGTAGCCTTGGCCGTACTCTCCGTCGGTAAGACCACGTCCGCCGTAGGCTAGGTGAGCGCCCTCCTCGGCGCCTACGCCAATGTACTCCAACACCTTGTCGTATTGACTCTGGCTGGACAGCGGCGCAACGTCGTTCTCGGGGTCGATGCCGTCGCCGATACGCAGCTTGCTGGTGCGCTCGATCAGTCCCTCCATGAACTCGTCGTAGACGTCTTCCTCGACAATGACGCGGCTGGTGGCGGTGCAGCGCTGGCCGGTAGAACCGAAGGCGCCCTGCACGATGCCGCTCAGAGCCTTGTCCATGTCGGCGTCGGCCAGCAGGATCACGGCATTCTTGCCGCCCATTTCCGCCTGCACCTTCTTCAGCCGCTGGGCGCTGTTGGCGTATAGGTCGGTGCCGATCTCGGTGGAGCCGGTGAAGGAGATGCCGTTGACGTCGGTGTTTTCCACCAGCGCGTTCCCCACCTGGGCGCCCGGTCCTGTGACCAGGTTCAGCACCCCGGGCGGAATCCCAGCCTCCTCGAACACCTCGACCAGTTTGACCGCCGAGAACGGTGTGGACGACGCGGGCTTGAACACCAACGCGTTGCCACAGATCAGGGCCGGGGCGATTTTCCAAGCCGGGATGGCTATCGGGAAGTTCCAAGGCGTGATGATCCCCACCACGCCCAATGGCCGCTTGATGGTGTAGGCGACGGTGTTGGGCAGTTCCGACGGCGTGGTGTAGCCGAACATCCGGCGGCCCTCGCCCGCGGCATACTCGATGATGTTCATCGCCCGGCGCACTTCACCGATGGCGTCGCCAATGGGCTTGCCTTCCTCGATGGTGATGGTGCGGGCAATCTCGTCGGCCCGGCGGCGCATGATTTCCAGCGCGTTGAACAGCACGCTGGCCCGGCCCGGGGCCGGGGTGTTGGCCCAGCCGGGTAGGGCGGTGCGGGCGGCCGCCACGGCGGATATGGCGTCGTCGGCGTTGGAGGTCTGGAACTCACCCACCGAGTCGGTCTTCCTGGCCGGGTTGTACACCGGATAGGTGCGACCGGAAACCGATTCCACCCACTCGCCGCCGATGAAGTTCTTGTAGATTGCCATTGACCCGCTCCTATTTTTATCCCGAGTATTCCAAGCCGACGCCGATCACCTCGATCCACATCGAGCGGACATCCGGCGCGTCCTCGTCGAATCTGATGCCCAGGGTGATGTTCACACCCCTGTTGATTTCCGGGTTGCCGGGGACCTCGAACCGGCCGTCCAGATGGTCGCCCCGAAGGTCCAGGTCCATGTGCTCGGCCACCCGGTCGGCCCCGTCGTAGACGATGACCTCATGGACCGAGGCGTGGTCTCTGGTGCGGAAGCTGACCTGGGCGGCGTCGATGCGCATCCGGTTGCCATCGATGACCGCCGGTGTGGGCAGGGGGAAATGCACCCAGGTATTTTGCCCCTTGGCGCCTTCTATGCGGACGAAAGGGCCGGTGGCGCGTACCGAGGTCAGCCGGTTAGGATATTCCACCTGCATATTGGAGCCGTGCATCCACAAAGTACGTTGCGGCATGGTATCGCTCCTGAGAGTAGAGTTTCTGGGGCCGGGGTCCAGGGCGATTATATATCACCGCAGGGCTTCTGCGGCCTCTCGGGTGGAAAAACGTCAGGTCAATGAGGGAGTTGGGGCGTTGTCCCTTGTGCCAACAATCGTTGCGGGGGCCCAGGTTTTCTGCAGAAACTAAAGATGCCAATTGGCCCATGGGCCATTCCAATTATGACCGGGGCGGGCGTCGACCAGCGTGGCGCCGCCGCATTCGCGCAGCCTTGATTATCGATTAGAATAGCCTCCCGGTGAATCGATGGCATCGCATCGGCGATATAGGACTTGTGATAACATTCATGTGGGCGGAGGAAAGCGTAGCTGAGTATTATCACCCAAACGTACCAACCCCGGCCCGTCTCAAACTTAGGTATGATCGGGGCGATCGCTCTCTTTTGCACGGTTGGAGTCCCGGTCTGGTCGAAGCCAGAGCAAACATCTCTCGCGCGACCTTAAATACCACACGGTAGTAGTCAGAAGATAAGCGGTTTTTCTCTTCAACCCGGCCGTGCAGCCAAGGGCAACATTCAGCCCCTGGCCTAGAGCGAAGCCGGAAAACCTCTGGGAAGGTCCTGTGCTTTGTCCAAACTGTCAATTAAGCGTCAGCGGAAGTTCGGCGTACTGCAGCCACTGTGGGTATTTTCTACAACTGCGGTGCGACAATTGCCACACCCTCAATCTCGTGTCGTTGGCGAAGTGGTAGATGTCCGCCGTCCTTGCGCCCGGGCGGCAACGGTCAATGGTGGCGCGGTAGATGTCTCGGGTCACTTCGTAGGTCTTCTTCTGTTCGTCGGTGGGCGGGCCGACGACTACGGTGCGGGACTGGTGGCCGGGGTAGCCGTTCAGGTAGGAAACATAGTCGTTGCGGATGATGTCCCCGGCCTCGAAGGCCATGTCGCTCTCGCCGCCGTAGGCCACCGTGTTTCGGCTGGAGTTCAGGATCCCGTGAACCCAGTTCGCCCCCCGGCGCAGGCAGCTTTCGATGATCCGGCTATGGACCAGCCGCTCGGTGTCGCCGGGCCGCACCGTAGGCAACACCTCCAGGTAAGCCTCGTCTAGCAGTTTGGCACCCGCTTCCAGCGCCGCCACCTCCTTCGGGGTCTTGATCCAGCGGACGCGGTCCATCAGCTCGGTGCAGTCGGTGATTCGGGCGTTGGGCAAACGCCCGAGGACCTCTTCCCAGCGGTTGGCGCTGACGTAGCCCTGTTCGAAGCCGATGGTCTCTTCGGCCAAACCCAAGTGTCGCAACACCTGAGCCGCCCGTTCGTAGGGAGACTCGGCGTAGTCGTCGTAGACCTCGATCTTCTCCAGCCATGAATCGCGGCGGGCCAAGGGCGCGGCGTAGGAGTTCAGCACCATGACCGGTTCGCCGACGCGCGGCCAGACCAGCAGTACCTCGCGGGGCGAATCGGGGAATTCCAGGTGGCGGGCCAAGGTGCCAGGGTAGGCGAAGCCGACCAGGTAGGTGAAGTTCTTGCCGGAGCGGGCCACGATAGCCGAGAACCCCTCTTCGTCCATCAGCTGATGCAACCGGTCAATGTTGGCGATTATCTCGCCGAATGCGTTGGCCATGACTGTCTCTCGCGGTATTGATTGCGGATAGTGTACACGTACTTGCGTCATTTGCTCGCGCTGTGGTAATTTTTCGACACACCACACCACACCGCATTAATGGAGGCGAACGATGGGATACACGCCTAGCTATCTTGGACATGTGAACATTTACGTGCGCAACGCGGAAGCCGCCCGCCAATGGTATGAAGACGTCCTCGGCCTGCACACTTACGACTTCATGCCCGGCCGTGCCGCGTTCATGTCGGCCAACCTGAACGAGTCCCACGAGATCGCGCTGATGGAAGTGGGCGGGAACGCCGACGGGCCCCGGGCCGGGCAGGTGGGCCTGAACCACATGGCTTGGCGGATGGCCAGCCTGGAAGACTTGGGCGACTTCTACAACAACCTCAAGCAGAAAGGCGTCAAGATCAACCGGGTGTCGGACCACGGTCTGTCCCTCGGCATCTACCTCCAAGACCCCGACGGCAACGGCATCGAGGTCTACTACGAGACCCCGCGGGAACAATGGCACCGCCAGGAGAACCTGTTCATGAGCGGCGACCGGCCCCAGGGCAACTTCCCGGGCCCCTGGGAAGCCGACCTTGTTCCCGACGGAGTGGCCAACCTCCAGCGCAGCTAGTCCCCCGGTCGAAACCCGCAAAGACCATTCGGGGCGCCCCTTTACAGCGGGCGCCCCTCTTCTTGCCTCCTATACTTTTGTCCTCACTGCCCACAACACCGCAGTAGGGCCTGGAGCCAAAGAAGGTTCCGCCTCCCAAGGCAGTTGCTCGATCGAACCGCGAGGGTGAGCCAACACCTGGGCAGCCGGAGTCTCGTGGGCGAACAGGCCGCCGGAGGCAAGGACGCGAGAAACCTCGCACAACGCACGCCCCGGGTCGGATATGTGATAGCACGTGCCAAAGTCCACCACCACGTCAAAGGACCGATCCGGGAACGGCATCGCCCGCACGTCAGCCGTGACCAAGTTTGCAGGGACTCCCAGGCCATCCAGCCGTTGCGCCGCCTCGATTAGCATGTCCCTGTCGATATCGATCCCGGTGACGGAAACCGGCACGCACAATCTGGCCAGAGGTGAGAGCGCGACGCCGCTTCCGCAGCCCACGATCAGCGCCCGCTTGCCGGAGGGGATACCCAGCAGCCGGGCCATCGCCGGGACCTCCAGCGCCCCATGAAATACGTTCCGAATGGCGCTGGTAATGGCGTCTGCGGCTACCATTGTATCGGCTAGGCCACCACCGCGATCGCCTCGATCTCGATCAGCATCTCCGGGTCCACCAAGGAGCTGATTTCCACCAGGGTGCTGGCGGGGTATCCGGAACTGAAGAACTCGCCGCGTATTTCATGGATGGCGGCGAAGTGTTCGGACAGGTTGGTAACGAACACCGTGACCTTCACCACGTCGTCCATGGAGGCCCCGCCCTCGGCCAACACCGCCTGTAGGTTTTCCAAGGTCTTGCGGGTCTGGGCCCGGATGTCGCCCCGCCCCACCAGGTTGCCGTCGACGTCCCGCGCCACCTGCCCCGAGGCGAACACCATCCGCCCGGCCGGTACCGCGATCCCCTGGGACATAATCCCCCGGGGGACCGACACGCTGGAGCTCTGCAAAACTTCCTTCGCCATTGAAAACCTCCGGTTATTCAAACGCCGAGAGCGCAGAGAACGCCAAGTTATTTATCACCAAAACCTCTGCGTCCTCGGCGTACTCTGCGTTTGATAAAACCCAGCTACTTCCACTCGGCGTCGGTGGGCCAGACGTTGCTGCTGCCCCGGGCCGCGCCCTGGAGCACGGCTTCGCCCCGCAGTTGGCCGAGGACTTCAATGGCCTTCAAGTAGTGTTCCGACGAGGTGTGGGCGTTGAAGGCGGCCTCGTCCTTGTAGACTTCGTAGACCCAAACGCGGTTCGGGTCGCCAGCGTCTTGGATGACGTCGAAACGCAGGCATCCCGGCTCGGTGTTGGCCGCGGCCTGAGCATTGGGCAGCAGCGCCTCCAGGAACTGCTCCTTGGTCCCCTCCTTAATCTGTATCGGCGCAATAATCACGTACATTGCGGTTCCTCCTGATGAATTAAACGCCGAGCACGCAGAGGACGCAGAGATTTCAATTGATCAAAAGAAAACTCGGCGCTCTTTGCGCGCTCGGCGTTTATTTTCGCTACTTCCACTCGCCGTCGCTGGGCCAGACGTTGCTGCTGCCCCGGGCGGCGCCCTGGATGCCCTCGACGCGGATGTCGGCCGTGGCGTCGCGGAACTTGATGAAGTGCGGCGCCTGGGTGTGGGCCTGGAAGGCGGCCTCGTCGTCGTAGACCTCGTAGAGCCAGATGCGGTTGGGGTCGCCAGCGTCCTGGATCACGTCAAACCTTCGGCAGCCCGGTTCGTCGTTCACCGACCCCTTGGCGTCCTCGATGATGGCCTCCATGAACTGCTCTTTGGCCCCTTCCTTGATCTGAATCGGCGCAATAATCATGTACACGTTCGGTCCCTCCTGAAGCTAGTTGGGGGTCTCCCGGCGAATCGTACATTCTTTCCCCGCCCCAGGCAACGAGAGCGGGGCCCCTGTGGTACTATCGGTCTTACTCCAGCAAGGGAGGCAGCAGATGCCAGCCAGGACCGGCGCGCAATACATCGCGGGCCTTAAGGAAAACCACCCCGAGGTCTACATGCACGGAGAGCGGGTGAAGGACGTCACCACCCACCCCTACCTGCGCAACGGAGTGGAAACCCTGGCCAAGCTCTACGACTTGCAGCACGACCCGGCCATCCGCGACGAGATGGTCTACACCTCTCCCACCACCGGCGACCCGGTCGGCCTGTCGTTCATCGAGCCCAAGACCAAGGAAGACCTGGCCAGCCGACGCGAAATGGTCCGCCACTGGGCGCGGACGACGTTCGGGATGATGGGACGCAGCCCCGACTTCATGAACGTGAACATCATGGCTATGGGCGCCGCCAGCGACTATTTCGGCCAGAACCGTCCCGAGTTCGCTCAGAACATCCGTGGCTATTACGAGCACGTCCGGGAAAACGACCTGGTATTGACCCACACGCTGCTCAACCTGCAGCGCAGCCGTGTCCCCGGCTCCACCCCGCTGGAGGACCGCACCGACGTCGCGCTCTCGGTCACCAAGGAGACCGCCGCTGGCATCATCGTCAACGGCGCGCGCGTTCTCGCTACGTTGGCCCCCTTGTCGGAGGAAATCGCCCTTTACCCGACCACCTCCCACCAGCTGCCCGGCCAAGCCCCGGAGCGTTACTCCTTCGCTTTCGCCATCCCCAACAGCACGCCGGGCCTGCGCTACCAGTGCCGGGAGAGCTTTGACCACAACCGCTCACACTTCGATCACCCGCTGGGCTCGCGGTTCGAGGAGATGGACGCCGTCGCATTCTTCGACAACGTCTTCGTGCCTTGGGAGCGGGTCTTCCTGCTGGGAGACGTCGATCTGTGCAACAATCTGCAACAGGCCACCAACCGCCACCTGCACTCCGGCCACCAAGTGGTCACCAAGAACGTGGCCAAGTGCGAGTTTATCCTCGGTCTGGCCACCCTGATGAGCGAGACATTGGGTTCCAGCCAGCAGCCTCAGGTGCAGCAGATGATCGCCGAAATCATCGAAAATCTGGAAGTCACCAAGGCCTGCCTCAAGGCAGCCGAAGCCGACGCCACCATCGACCAATGGGGCGTGATGGTACCCGCCGAGTTGCCGTTGCAGGTGGCGCGCAACATGTTCATCCGCATGTACCCGCGGATGGGAGAGATCCTACAGCTGATGGGCTCCAGCAGCCTGATGGCCCTGCCCACGGAGTCGGACCTCGAAGGGCCGCTGGCTGAGGAGATCAACCGCTACCTGGAGACCGACGCCACTTCGGCCCGCGACCGGATCCGGCTGTTCCGGCTGGCCTGGGACACCTGCTGCAGCGCCTTCGGGGCGCGGCAGGTGCTATACGAGCGGTTTTTTCAAGCCGACTCAGTGCGAAACTCCATCATTCTTTACAACATGACCGACCGGGAACCCGCCACCCAAATGGTCCGCGAGTTCTTGGAGCAAGAGTAGCTAGGAGGTAGGCCATGCCTGAGCCACGTATTATCAGGGGCGAGGAAATCGAACAACTGCAGCGGGCGCCCGGCGTCACAGTCGCTGGCCACATTACCAAGGAGTTCGGGGCCACCGAGATCTCCAGCGGCATCACCAGCTTCGACCCCGGATGCTCCAACACCACCCACTACCACAACGCCGAGGAGTCGGTGATCGTCATCGAGGGCGAAGGCATTCTGATGATCAACGGCGAAGAGAACCAGGTGAAGGTCAACGACGCCGCTTTCATAACCCCCGGCACCCACCACCGGCTGATCAACACTGGCGACACGCCCTTCCGCATCGCGTGGTCCTACGCCACGGTAGACGTCTCCCGCACTTTGGTCGACGACTAGAGGGGGCTGTCCGGCTCGCTCAGTCGCCGGTGGCGGGCTGTTCGGCGGGCTCGGCGATTGGCGGAGTTGGAGCACGCGCTGGCGTCGGTCGGCTGCCCTGCAGGAACGACACGATCGCCGAGCACACGATCAACACTATCATCACGAAGAAGGCGTAGCGCATACCGACGGTAAAGGCGTTCTTAACCCCCTCCACGTCGCCCCGCACCGCTTCCAGACTGGGTTCGAAACCCATCGAGCCCATGGTGGCTGTGACCACGGTGGTGGCGATTGCCAGGCTGACCACGTTGGCCGAGTTGCGCACCAGATTCAGGAACCCGGAAACCACGCCGTAGCTCTCTCGCCCAACCGAGCTCAACACCGAACTGGTGTTGGGAGAATAGAACGTCCCCATCCCCGTGTTGGTCAAAACCAGGGCCCCGATCACCAGCGCCAAGGAAGAAGTATCGGTGAGTCTGGTCAGCACCAATAGGCCAACGGTAGAGCAGACCATGCCCCCAACGGTGAACCAGCGCCAACCGAACTTGTCGGAGAGCACCCCGGCCACCGACCCCATCGTCGCCATGCACAGCGCCGCCGGGACGATGACCAGGCCAGCGACCCTTGGCGGGTAGCCCAGCACGTTTTGCAAATAGAACGGCATCAGGAACAGCACCGCCGACGATCCGAGGAAAGTTAGGAAGGCCGCCGATACTCCGAAGGAGAACACGCGGAACCGGAAGAACCGTAGGTCGAGCATCGGCGACTGGCAACGCAGCTCCCACCAGATGAAGGTGAGGAACATAGCGCCCGAGACCACCAGCGCAACCAGAATTAGCGGCGATGCCCACCCCGCCCGGTAGGCGCTGGTCAGCCCGAGCAGCAAGGAGACTAACATTCCAGTCGACAGGGCCGCTCCCACCCAGTCGAAGGAACTGCCTGCCGGGGCCCGCTCCGATTCCCAACCGCGCAGCACTGCCAGGGTCGCCACCACGCCGATCAGCACCATCGGTATGTTCAGGAAGAAGACCGCGCTCCAGCCCAGCCAGTCCACCAACACGCCGCCGATGGCCGGACCGCACACCGCCCCCACTCCGACAGTTGTCATGAGTAAGCCGATGGCTCGACCCCGCTCGTGCGGCGGGAAAACCTGGGTCATGATGGCCATGCCGGTGCCCTGGGTCATGGCCGCCCCCACTCCCTGTACCACCCGGGCGAGAAGCAGGACGGCCAGGTTGGGGGACAGTCCGGCAACCACGGCGCCGAGGATCATTACGAAGGAACCGAGGATGTAGACCTTCTTCCGGCCGAAAAGGTCGGATAGTCTTCCCATGGGAAGTAGCAGCGCGCTGATCACCAAGGCGAACCCGATGACCACCCACTGCACGCTGGGCAGGTCAATGCGCATGTCGGCGGCGATGGACGGCAGGGCAACGTTAACGCTGCCATGGTCGACCACCGAAGCGAATAGGCCGATGGCCAGGGCGAAGAAGACCCAGTACTTGTAGTATTTACCGCTGCTTTGAGCCATAAAAGGGGAGCGGCCGAGTCGAGCGACCGATGCAGGCCAACCTTGCTATTATAGTCCCTGAACCGCATTCGGGCCCCAATTCTCGGTGGGGCTTGTTCCAGTCCGACTTTGGAGGCGCAGAAATGGCGAGAATCGCACCAGCCAACCGGGACACCGTTCCCGCCGATCAGTTGGGGGCATTCGACGAATACGTGGCCGAGCGCGGCAGCGTACCGGAGGCTGGGCCTCTGTCGGTAATGATCAACGTCCCGGAGCTCATCAAGCGCGGCGAACACCTGCGCGCATACCTGCGCGGCGACGAGTCCAGCCTGCCGCTGAACATCCGCGAGTTGGGCATGCTGGTAACGGCCCGGGAGATGGACTGCCAGTTCATCTGGAACGCCCACGCCGCCATGGGCCGCCGTTCCGGGCTAGCCAACGACTTGGTGGACAACCTGCGGGACAAGAAGGAGCTGACCGGGCTCTCCGCGGAGGAGTCGGCGGTGGTCAATTACGGCCGGGAGTTCTTCCGCACCCACAAGGTGAGCCAGGCCACGTTCGACGAGGCGCTGTCACACTTCGGCGCCCGCGGGCTGGTGGAGCTGACGACCCTGATGGGTTACTACTCCTGCCTAGCCTTCAACATCAATGCCTTCGAGGTAGGCCTGCCCGCCGAGATCACCGAAGCCCCGCTACCGGTGTGAGTCAGGATTCGGGTATTTTCGGGACTTAGGAAACTCCATCCCGTAAGCCCGTAAACCCTGGGAATCGCGTCCTATTGGGCGATGTAGCCGCCGTCTATCACCAACTCGCTGCCGGTTACGAACGAGGCTTCGTCGGAGGCCAGGAAGAGCACGCCGTATGCGATGTCTTCAGTGGTGCCGACCCGGCCCAGCGGGACCAGGGTTGCGCCGGTGGAAGGCATTGCCGAGTTGGCCTGTCCCTCCTGCCGCATCGGGGTCTCGATGGGACCGGGGTGCACCGAGTTGCACCGGATGTTGTCGGCGGCATACTGGATGGCGGTGGACTTGGTGAGCAGCCGCACCGCTCCTTTGGAAGCAATATAGGCTGGCGGGCCGATTGACACCATGCCAGAAATCGACGATATGTTGACGATGGACCCGCCGCCTGCTGCCCGCATTGCCGGGATGGCCTGCTTGCTTCCCAAGAACACACCCTTGGCATTCACGTTGAGCACTGCGTCCCAGTCCTCAACGGTTGTCTCCTCGATGGTCAACCGGCGGACGATTCCCGCGTTGTTCACCAGAATGTCCAACTTGCCGTACCTGGAAACGGCCAGATCGACGGCCGCCCGCCATTGGTCTTCTTGGGTAACGTCCAAGTGGAGGTAGGTGGCCTCGCCGCCCAGTTCGCGGATTTCGGCTTCCACCTGCGCGCCCAACTCGTCCAAAACGTCGCCGAAAACCACGCTGGCCCCTTCCTGGGCGAACATTCTCGCCTCGGTGGCGCCCATGCCCCGGGCACCCCCGCTAATCAGCGCTACCTTGCCGTCGAGTCTGCCCATGCGTTCCCCTCCGTCTTTGTTCGCTCCGCCATGATATTCAAGATTAAGGCAATGTACAAACCAACACTGGAACAGGTAAAATTCGTCACAATATCTTACGTATTCCTAGGAGAGGAAATCGGGAGCGAGCCCGGACGCTATTGGTTTCCCCGGATTGGTTTCTTGTTAAAATCGAGATACGGGGGCAACAACCTTGGGGTGGCGGCGATAGAGTCAGCACAGAAGCTATTGGACCGGGTAGGTACCTACCTCCCCGACGAAGCCGCCAAGGTCGTCGAAGAAGCCTACTACTTCGCCGACCAATGTCACGACGGCCAACTCCGAAAGTCCGGCGAGCCCTACATCGCCCATCCCGTCGAGATCGCCCTATATCTGGCCGAACTCAATCTCGACGACCAGACCATCGTTGCCTCGCTGCTCCACGACGTTGTCGAAGACTGCGACGTATCGCTGGATGACATCAACGCGCGATTTGGGCCCGAGGTAACCAAGCTCGTCGACGGCGTAACCAAGCTGACTCGGATGGACGAGCGCCTCCATGATCCCACCCTGGCCATCGACGGCCAAGCCGACCCGGACAGCCTCCACGCCGAGAGCCTGCGCAAGATGCTGGTCTCCATGGCCGAGGATATCCGGGTAGTGCTGATCAAGCTGGCCGACCGGTTGCACAATATGCGCACCTTGGACGCGCTACCTCCAGACCGGCGGCGCGCCATCGCCCAAGAGACCCTGGACATCTACTCCCCATTGGCCCACCGCCTTGGCATCTGGGAGATCAAGTGGCGGCTGGATGACCTGGCCTTCCGGCACTTGGACGAGCAGAAGTACCGCGAGATCTCCAAGACTTTGGCCTCCAAGCGGACCGAACGGGAGGAATACGTCGAGAACGTGGCGTCGATCCTGCGGGACCAGCTTGAAGAGGCGAGCATCAAGGGCGAAGTTTCGGGCCGGCCTAAGCACATCTACAGCACCTATCGCAAGATGCAAAAGTACGAGGAGCAGGGCAAGGAACTCCGCGACATCTACGACCTCTTCGCCCTTCGCGTGTTGGTGGACACCACCGCCGACTGCTACCGGACCCTGGGGATGGTGCACCAGCTATGGCACCCAATCCCCGGCCAATTCGACGACTACATCGCCAATCCAAAAGAGAACATGTACCAGGCCCTCCACACCACCGTAATCTGCGAGGGCGGTACACCCCTGGAAGTCCAGATCAAGACCTTCGACCTGCACCGGGTTGCCGAGTACGGCGTCGCCGCCCACTGGCGCTACAAGGAGGGCCGCAGCAGCGACATCCGCTTCGAGGAAAAGATGACCTGGCTCCGGCAGTTGCTGGAGTGGCAGCGGGAAGTTACCGGGACCGCCGAGTTCATCGAGTCGGTCAAGCAGGACATCCTACCCGACCAAGTGTTCGTCTACACTCCCAAGGGCCGGATCGTGGAGCTATCATCGGGTTCCACCCCGGTGGACTTCGCCTACAAGATCCACACCGAGTTGGGCCACCGCTGCGTTGGCGCCAAGGTGAACGGCAAACTGGTCTCCTTGGACACCCAACTCCAAAGCGGGGACACCGTCGAAATCATGAGCTCCAAGTCGGAGCGCGGGCCCAGCCTCGACTGGCTCAATCCGAACCGCGGTTACGCGCGTTCCGCAACCGCCCGCCAGAGCATTCGGCAGTGGTTTCGCAGGCAGGAGCGCGGGGTCAACATCCAGCGCGGACGGGAGATGCTGCGCCGAGAACTGCGCCGTTTGAACCAAAAATTCGAGGACGGCGAGATTCTGGCCCTGTTCAAATACGACACCATGGACGACTTGCTGGCCAATCTCGGCTCAGGAGCGCTTACCGAAAGCCACCTAGCCCAGAGGATGGCCCAAGCGGTCCAAGTGCCCGAACCCCCATTGGCCCAGAAACGGACCGACCTCCCGCTCTCCAGCCCCAGTTCAGGCATCACCGTCTTGGGCGTCGGCGACCTGCTGACCCGCATGGGACGCTGCTGCAACCCCATCCCAGGCGACTCGATAACCGGCTTCGTCACCCGCTCCCGCGGCGTGACGGTGCACAAGCAGGACTGCCCCAGCGTTCTGCACGAAGACGACCAAGACCGCTTCGTCAAGGTGGAATGGGGACAGGCCCGCGAGCTGTACCCCGTCCGCGTGATGATGAAGGCCTACGACCGGGTGGGACTGTTGCGCGACCTAACCCAATTGGTCTCGGAAGAAGGGGTGAACATCGCGTCGGTGATCACCGAAGAGTTCCCCGACGGCACCGTCAATATGGCCCTCACGGTCCATACCACCGGATTGGAGCAATTGGGGAAGCTGTTCTCGAAACTGGAGGGCGTCCGCGGCTGCATCTCGGTGTACCGCGACCGCTCCGGCGCCACCAAAGCCAACGTATAGCGCGGTCCCCGCCACCCGCTTTCCAACCCCGGCTGTCCTGTTGGAGCGTCGTCGCGCCCGACGTGCGCCCGTTCCGACCAGAATCGACCTAACCAAAGAATCGGGAGGAGATACGTATGCCTGAGAGAGAGCCCATAATTCCGCCCGGAGTCGCGCCTAATCCGAACCTGTCGCCCGGGATCCGCGTTGGCGACTTCCTGTTCGTTTCCGGTCACGTCGGCGCCGACGTCAACGGCAACGTGGCAGTCGGCGACTGCGAGGCCCAGTCCCGCCAGGTCATGGCCAACATCCGGGGTGTGGTTGAGGCCGCTGGCGGCAGGATGGAAGACACGGTCAAGATTACCTGCTTCCTGACCAACATAGATGACTACGCGGCCTACGCTAAGGTGCGCCTAGAGACCTGGCCCAACAACCCGCCCGCCAGCTCCACCGTCGGGGTCACCACTCTGGTGCGTCCCGAGTTACTGGTGGAAGTCGAGGCTGTGGTAAAACTCGGTTAGCCGAAGCGGAGGTAGCCATGTCTGCGGAGCAGAAACTGAGTGATATAGGGATCGAGTTGGGGGAGCCCAATGAGCCCGTCGCCAACTTCATCCCCTCGGTTAGGACCGGCAACCTGCTCTACGTCGCCGGGCACATCCCGCGCATGCCCGACGGATCGGTGTTGCACCAAGGCAAGGTCGGACGAGAAGTGACCGAACAGCAGGGCTATGAAGGGGCGCGGCAAGCGATGATCAACTGCCTGGCCGCGGTCAAGGCGGCTACTGGCAGCCTCGACAAGGTGACCCGCGTGGTGAAGCTGCTGGTGATGGTGAACGCCGATCCCGAGTTCGAGCGCCACTTTGCCGTCGGCAACGGCGCATCAGACCTGTTGGTAGAGTTGTACGGAGACCAAGGGCGCCACGCTCGCTCCGCCGTGGGCATGGCCGGGCTCCCGCTGCGGGCCCCGGTCGAAGTCGAGATGATCGTCGAGGTGACCGACTAGCCGGGCCTACATCTGCCGGTAGCGGTTCACGATGGGCAGCCGCCAGTCGCGCCCAAAAGCCCGGGGCGTGATTTTCACCCCCGGCGGAGCTTGGCGGCGCTTGTACTCGTTGCGGTCGACCGCTGCGATTACCTGGCGTACCACTGCCGGGTCAAAGCCCTGGCCCACCATCTCGGCGTAACTGCGGTCCTCTTCGACGTAGGCGGTGATCACCGGGTCGAGGATGTCGTAGGGCGGCAGGCTGTCTTGGTCCAGTTGGTTTTCCCGCAACTCGGCGCTGGGGGCCTTGTCGATGATGGCTTGGGGGACAACGTTGTCGACGCTGCCGAACCGCTGGCCGTGTTTGTTGCGCCAGCGGCAAAGGTCGTAGACCGTAGTCTTCGGCACGTCTTTGAGTACCGCAAATCCTCCGGCCATGTCGCCGTATAAAGTGGCGTAGCCCATGGCCATCTCCGACTTGTTCCCGGTGATCAGCACGATCCAACCGAACTTGTTGGAGATGGTCATCAGCACGTTGCCCCGGATCCGGGCTTGGACGTTCTCTTCGGCCACGTTGGGCTCGGCGCCCCGGAACCGCTCTTCCAGCATGTCGGCGAAGGCACCGTGGGCAGGCTCGATCGGCACCTCCCAGAGCTCGATGCCAAGGTTGTCGGCCAGCACTTTGGAGTCGCTGATGCTGCCCTCGGAGGAGTAGCGCGAGGGCATGGTAATGCCCACCACGTTCTCGTAGCCCAAGGCGTCGGCAGCCACAGTGGCGGTTAGGGCCGAGTCCACGCCGCCCGATAGCCCGACCAGGGCCCGGGAGAACCCGGTCTTGTTGACGTAGTCTTTCGTGCCCATGACCAAGGCATGGTATATCTCCTCCACCTCTCCCATGTCCGGGATCTCTTCGACCGGCTCCAGCGGAGTCTTGGCGGCGGGCGAAGGCAGAGAGACGGATACGTGCTTCGGGCGGCCAACCTCCGCTAGAAGTTGGTCGCCGACGATGCCGGAACTGGTGTCGCCGGGCACCGAATCGATGTCCAAGTCGGCGACAATGAGCGCTTCCTCGAAGGCCGGCCCCTTGGCCAACGTTTGGCCTTGGGGGCCGCAAACGATGCTGTTGCCATCGAATACCAATTCGTCTTGCCCGCCAACGGTGTTCAGGTAGGCCACGAACAGCCGGTGGTCGACGGCACGCGACGAGACCATAGCCCGCCGAAACGCCCCCTTTCCGGCATTGAAAGGCGAGGCGTTGATGTTCACGATTAGCTCCGCCCCGGCCCCGCGCTGCACTGTGGTTGGGCCGATGGCATACCAGATGTCCTCGCAGACGTTCACGCCGGTCTGCACACCGTTGATCTCGAATACCGGGCACTCGGAGCCCTTTTTGAAGTAGCGCTCCTCGTCAAACACGCCGTAGTTGGGCAGATAGATCTTGTGGTAGGTATAGACCAACCGCCCGTCGTAGCCAACTGCGGCGGCGTTGGTTATCTCCTCGCCACCATGCACGTAGCCCAAGATCACCGCGATGCCCCTAGACTCGGCCACCACCTCCTGCATGGCGTCTATGTTATCGGCGACGAACGACCGTTTGAACAGGAGGTCTTCGGGCGGGTAGCCAGTGGTGGCAAGTTCGGGGAAGGCAACGAGGTCGGCTTGGCGCTCCTGGGCCATCCGGAGGTAGTGCACCATCTTGGCGACGTTGCCCCGAAGGTCACCCACAGTGGGGTTTATCTGTGCCAGCGCTAGTCGGAAAGTGCGAGCCATCTCGTCTTGAGTATACCTACCGTCGCGCCGCGTGGCCATCAGACCGGGCGGTCTAAGGCGTGGTGAGCCTGTTAAACTAGTCCGGCCCATGTTCTCCCGAGACACAGACTAGATGCGGGCGAGGCTGGCCCAGCGGCTCCCGTTCTACTACGGATGGGTCATCTTCGCCATGGCGTCATTGCCCAGCTTCGGAGCGCGGCCGGTAGCGTCGGTGGCCGTGCTCTCGGTGTTCGTGGTGCCAATGACCGAAGAGTTCGGTTGGTCGCGAGGGTTCTTCTCTGGCGCGGTCAGCCTAGGCGCGGTCTGCGGACTGCTCGTGTCCCCGGTGGCGGGCGTATTGATCGACCGTTACGGCTCCGCTGCCATGGTGGCGGGAAGCTCTTTGGTGGTGGGCGTATGCGCCCTTGGGCTCGCCGCCATCTCCCAAGCCTGGACATTCTACGCCATTTATGTGCCGGGACGGGCTGCATTTTCCAGCCCCTTGGAGCTCGGCACCTCAACGGCCGTCAGCAACTGGTTCCTGCGTCGACGCCCGATGGCCCTCGCTTGGTTTAACGCGCTACAGGGAATCGGCCTAGCGTTGGTCCCGCTGGTGGCAGCGGTGGTCATCGGTGTCTGGGACTGGCGGCTGGCTTGGATCGGCCTTGGCGCGTTCACCTTGGCCACCGGCATCGGCCCACCGTTGCTGCTGATGTCCCGGCGGCCTGAAGATATGGGGCTGGAACCCGACCCGGCGCCGGAATCCGGCAGCGTTCCGGCCCAAAGCCCCGGCTCGCCGGTTCCCGGGCTCTGGGGCGAGACCAACTTCACCGTGCGAGAGGCGTTGGCGACGCCGGCCTTTTGGATTCTGGCCCTCTTCTCGATGGTCGGGTTCATGGTCCAAGCCGGGGTGAGCTTGCACCAAGTGCCCCACTACATCGGCGAAGGCGTCCCGCCCCACCTCGCCGCCCTGACCGCGAGTTCCTTCGCCCTGGGCCAGATTCCCGGCGGGTTATTCTGGTCGGCCACCATCGGGCGCCGCGCTCCGGTGCGAGTGCTCCTGGCGCTATCGGCCCTCAGCGTGGCCGCCGGGTCTATCGGTACGGGCTACAGCCACACGTTGGCTTGGGGAATTGTGGCCGGGTTCGTGCTGGGCATCGGGGTTGGCGGACTGCACACCCTGCTGCGGCTGGCGTGGGCCGACTATTACGGGCGGCTGCATCTGGGGAGCATCCGGGGTCTCACCCTACCGGCGCAGATCGGCGGACAGGCGATCGGGCCCGTGGTGGCGGGGTTCATGTTCGACGCTACCGGCGGCTACCGGACCCCCTTCGTCATCTTCGGAATAGCGGTCAGTGTGGGGGCGGTGTTGGTGTTGGCGGCAACCCCGCCCCGGCGTGGACCGCGGGAAGTGGTCGCGGCTGAGGCGCCGGGAGATTAACCGAGTCTACTCGCTCCCGCCCGCGGCCTTCCGGCTGTAGACGGCGAACAGGGGGTCACCCGGCGGGCTTTCCTCCGGGTTAACGAACGTTCCCTGGATATCTTCGAAGTTCCCGGCGGTCTCCATGTAGGTCCCCACCAAGTCGACCCGGCCCCGGTCGCTGGAAGCCCGCCAAACGCGCACCGCCTTGGTGGGGAACATGCGGTTGGAAAAGCTGACGATGAACACCCCGCCCGGCTTCAGGATGCGATTCACTTCTTGGAACGTCTCCACCGGGTGGGTCAAGTATTGGGCCGATACGGTGACGGCGACGGCGTCGAACGTCTCGTCTTCGAAGGGGAGGACGATGTCTTCGTTGACGTTGTGGACCACCGCTTCGTCGAGGTCCGGGTTGTCCTCCATCTCCTGCAAATTGAGCCCGAGCCCTACCATATGCTGCTTGGGATGGCCCTTGGGCCAGTGGGAGCGCCAACTGCTCATCAGGTCCAAGACCACCGAGCCCGGTGGCACCAATTGCTGGAACAGCCGGCCCACGGCGGCGATGGCGCTGTCGTCAATGTGGACCACCTTGCGGGGTTGCAAGTAGAAAATCCGGTCGTCTTCTTCGTCGACTCTCTCGAAGGACTGGGGCGATAACTCGGTCACGGCTGCAACCTCCCGCGCGGCAGATACCATACTCAGCAGCCGGATTCTATCATCCCAAGCCCGCCCCCGGCCCTGGGATGCTGGTGGGTACGCCCGGTAGCGAGTAAAATCCGTTCCATTCCGGTCGAGGTGCGGCAGGAGATGACACAGCAAGAGACGCGCAGCGAACACCCCTTCTTCATGTTTGACGCCATCATGGAGCAACCCGAAGCCATGCAGGAGGTGCTCCGCCGACTGACCACCACGGTGCAGCCAGTGGCGGCCGAGTTGGCCCGGAGGCGGCGAGTCTACATCGTGGGCATCGGCACGTCTTGGCACGCCGCCCTGATTGCGGGCCACTGGTTCCGTAAGTTCGCTGGCTCGGGTCCGGTGATCGAGGTGGGCCACTCCTTCGAGTTCTGTTCCTATCCCCCTGATCTCACCGCCGACGACGCGGTCATCGTGATCAGCCACCGGGGAACGAAGACCTATTCGTTCCTGGCCCTTGAGATGGCCAACAGCCACGGCGCCTACACCGTGGCCATAACCTCCACCGATCCCGGCCCGAGGATCACGACCGCCGATGCCCAACTGAACACGGTGGACCAGGAGCGGTCGGCGGCCTTCACAGTCAGTTACACCGCGGCGCTGACCGTATTGGGGATGCTGGCGGCCGCGCTGGGCTCTTGGACCGACCAGAGCGGCGACGCGGTGCAGCTTCGGGCCAGCCTGGAGGAAGTCCCGTCGGCATTGACTCAAGTATTGGCCCGCCGCAGCGAGGTACAGCGCGCGGTGCGGCGGTTCCAGAGCAGAGAACGGTTTATCTGCGCGAGTTGGGGCCCCAACACGGCCAATTCATACGAGGTGGCGCTAAAGATTAAGGAGACCAGCGCCTGCGATAGCGAGGGCCTTCAGATCGAACAGCTTCTGCACGGCCCGTTCTGCTCGGTGGACGAAAAGTGCCTGGTTACGCTTGTCGCCCCTCCCGGCGCGGGCTACGAGCGCGCGATGAATGTCGCTCGGGCTTCCACGGAGGTCGGAGCGCCAGTCTGGGGATTGGTGCAGGAGGGAGACGTTCTGCTGACTGGCCTCGCCACTGAGAGCTTCCCTCTCCCCGCCGTCGCCGAATTCTGGAGCCCGCTAGTCTACGTCGTACCCCTCCAGTTGTTCACCTACTATCTGGCTCTGGGGCGAGGCGCTCATCCCGATCTTTTCCAGCAGAACAATCCCCGCCAGGCAGCGGCCCGCCGTCACTACGACTTGTGATTCCTCAGACGTAAGGAGTAACCAATGTCTTCCGACGCACAGGAGTTCTTGGAGCATACCGCGCAGAACCGGGGCTACACTCTGGAGATGCACCGCATCATGGCTAACGTGGACCTGGAATGGGCCCAGAAATACAACCAGTTCATCGAGGCCACCTACACCGGCGAGCGCACCCTGGACCGCAAGACCAAGGAACTATTGCAGGTGGCGGTGGAAGCCGCGCTGCGGGCCGACGTAGAGCAGATCCAAGCCCACGTAAGAGTCGCCCTGCAAGAGGGCGCCACGCCGATGGAGATACTGGAAGCCCTGCAGTGTGTGATCATGCCAATGGGCGCGCTCGCCTTCCGCCGGGGCCTTCAGGCTTGGGCCGCCGAGACCGGCAACAGCGTCTAGGCCCTACCTTCAGCCTCCAACGCGACCGTCATTCCCGCGAACGCGGGAATCTGGAGGTCGGTGTTAGCGGATCGTCGGCTCCGGTAGCCGGTTGTGGATTCCCGGCGCGGGAATGACGGATGGGGTGACTAGCTCAGGTGTCCGATGTCCATCGGAACGACTGAGTTATAACGCCCTATTTTAGCCAGTTCACGCGGTTGGTCAGCGTGCCGATGTCGCTGATCTCGATCTCGCAGACGTCGCCGTCTTTCATGTTCTCCGTTGCGCCCTCGGTGCCCATCCAGAGAATGTCTCCCGGCACCAGGGTCAGGTACTTGCTCATCTCGCTGATGAAGGTGCGGACGCCGAACAGGGCGGTGGCGACATCGTACTCGCCGACCACTTGCTCGTTGACCCGGATGGTCACGTGCAGGTCGTCGGGGTTGAGTCCGGTAACAATCCACGGTCCCATGGGCTTGAAGGTATCGGTGTTCTTGGCCCGCCACATCGTCCGGTCGCCACGCTGCCAGGTACGCTCGCTAACGTCGTTGCCGATGGTGTAGCCCAGCACGTAGTCGAGGGACTCCTCCTCGGTGACGTTGCGGCAGGTCTTGCCGATCACGGCCACCAGCTCGCCTTCGTACTGCAACTGCTCGGTGGCGTCGGCGGGCACGATGATGTCGTGGCCGTCGGGCACCAGCGCGTTGATTGCCCGGTAGCCGACGTCGGCCTTCTTCGGTAGATTGGGTTCTTCGCCGCGCATTTGGGCCGCCCAGGTCACGTGCTCCGGGTAGTTCACGCCGGCGGCGTAGAACGTGGGCGGAATGACCGGGACTTCCAGCTTCACCGCGTCCAGCTTGTGGGTGTTGGCAGTCTTGGAGTAGCTGTCGAAGGGGCTCCCCTCGACCTCGGTCACCGTGTCGCCCTCGATGATTCCGTAGGCGGTGGACCCGCCAGCCGTAAATCTGCACCACTTCATGGAGACCACCTCGCCTTAAACAATTTTGTCCGGAAGAATCTGCCAAATTCTTGCACTCGGCTCCAACCCGGTCAAGGGCGGGCCCGCCCATCCCGAGGCTGCTTGCTCTTGTCGGCCGCCCCGCTACCGAGGAAAACCAGACAGGCTACGGTGGTAGAATTCACCCAGCGATTATCGATAGTGAGGGCCATATGAGACTCGAAGGGAAAGTTGCCTTGATCACCGGGGCTAGCCGCAACATCGGCGCGGAGGTCGCTTTGACTTTTGCCCGGGAGGGGGCCGACTTGGTGCTGAACACCCGCAGCAGCGAGGCCGAGTTGGAATCCGTCGCCGCCCAATGCCGCGAACTGGGTGGTCGGGCCAAGACGGCGGTCTGTGACGTGGCCGACGCCGACGCTGTCTACGGCATGGTCGCCGACGGCATAGATGCCTTGGGCAAAATCGACGTGCTAGTCTCCAACGTGGCCATCCGACCCCACAAGCCGATACTGGAAGTGTCCGACGACGAGTGGCGCAACGTCATGGACGTCAACCTCAGCTCGGCCTTCTATCTGTGCAAGGCGGTGCTGCCGGGGATGATGGAGCGGCGCAGTGGCAGCATTATCGCCTTGGGCGGGCAGTCATCGGTAACCGGACGGCCAGAGACCACCGCCGTCACCGCCTCCAAGACCGGGCTGCTCGGCTTGGTCCGCTCCTTGGCCGCCGAGCTTGCGCCCTACAACGTGCGGGCCAACATGGTCAATCCCGGCTCCACCGACACCTCCCGCGCCCACCCGGAATGGTACCCGGAGTTCCAGGGAGAGACGACCAGGGGTTCTAACGAGCACCTCCAGGGGCTGCCGATGGGCCGGCAAGCGACAGTCCAAGACATCGCCAACGCCTGCCTCTTTTTCGCCAGCGACGAATCGGCCTACATCACCGGCGACCGCCTGAACGTCATGGGGGGAAGGTACATCGTCTAGGGCCGGACTTCGATGTGGACGATTTCGACCTATCGCATCAAATACCGAATCCTGACCACCGGGCCCCTTCAGCGACGATGACGAGCGAATCGGACCATCGTGCTTGTCGGGCATCCATCCGGTGGTCACAACGTCGGGAGCGGACGGGGGCGGTCCGGTTGACACGGGTGGGGAGGGTTTCCATAATCGGGCTCACTTTCGTTGGGCCGCCCCAATGGGGTTTGGTGGCCTGGTAATTCTCCCGGGCGGGACGGGATTATCGCTGATTCCTTCGATGTCGTGGTGATCGGGGCCGGGGTTGTCGGCGCTTCGGTAGCTTACTATCTCTCCCGTAGCGGCCTGTCCGTCGCTTTGGTGGAGAAGGAGGCGATCGGCAGCGGCTCGTCGGCCCATGCCACCGGCTCGCTGAGCCTGCTGGGCACGGAGTTCTCCCCCGGGGCCTCGTTCCGGTTCGCCCTCGATGGCTTCAACGAGTTCCCCGCCTTGGTGGAGGCGCTTCAAGATGCCACCGGCATCGACCTGCTGTTCCAACAACGACCCTCATTGCGGCTGGCCCTCGAGGAGAGCGAGGAACAGCTGGTCCGGGAGCTCATGGCGTGGCAGAGCGCCGACGTCGCGATGCGTTGGATCGGTGCCGATGAGGTCCACGCCATCGAGCCGCGGCTCACCCCCGAGCTACGGGGCGCGGTCTATGAGGAGCGCTCGGCCCAACTCGACAGCTACCGGCTGAACTTGGCCTTGGCTGCCGCCGCCGAGCGCCACGGCGCACAACTGTTGCTGCGCGAGGCGACTGGGCTGGTCCGAGAGGGCTCCCGGATTACCGGTGTGCGCACGGCCGCCGACGAGATCCACTGCGCCACGACCGTCATCGCCGCCGGGGTCTGGAGTCCGGCCTTCGAGCGGGACCTGGGCTTTCCGGTCCCGGTGCAAGCGCTGAAGGGTGAGCGGCTGTTGCTAAGATACAACGGCGACCCGCTGCCAGTGTTGATCAGTTCGCCGAAACGCGGGCACATGATCAGCCGCCTCGACGGTATGCTCAGTGTCGGCAGCACCGGCGGGCGGGACTACGACGAGCAACAGCTCTACCAAGGCGAGGGTTTCGACCGGCAACCGACGGAAACGGCGCGGACCGAGCTCATGCGCCGCGCCATCGACGTGCTGCCCGACTTGGAAGGGGCGTCGTTGGTGCAACAACTAGCTGGGTCCCGGCCCCTGAGTCCCGACCGTATGCCCATCATCGGACCAGCGCCGGGAGTGGACGGCGTGGTTTTGGCCACCGGACATACCACCAAGGGCATCCATCTTGGCCCCATAACCGGAATCGCGGTCACTGAGTTGGTGCAGCACGGGCGGACCCCCGAGTCCATCAAGGCCTTCCTGCCCGACCGGTTCACCGGCCTGGCCGGCGATTCCGACTTCGAGGAAAGCGGCCGCTTGGTGGAAGAGTGAAGGAGAAGGTCGTATGAAGCGTCCAGTCGAGTTCTACAGCGAGGGATACAAGCTGTGCGGCGATGTCTATATCCCCGACAACCTGTCCCGCTACGAAACCCGGGCGGCGGTGCTGTTGTGCCACGGCTATACCGGCGTCAAGGACCTGTATCTGCCCGACAACGCCCGCGTGCTGAATGAGGACGGCTACGTAGCCATGACCTTCGACTACAAGGGTTGGGGCGAAAGCGAGGGCAAGAGCCCCCACCGCCTAGCCCCCTACAGCCGGGTGGCCGACGTGCAAGCGGCAATGACTTTTTTGGGTGTGCAACCGGAGGTCAACGAGGACCGCATCGGCATCTACGGGACCAGCTACGGCGGCGCGACCGTCTGCTGGGTGGCAGCCACCGACCCCCGGGCCAAGGCAGTGGTCAGCGTTGTCGGCATCGGCAACGGCGCTCGCTGGATGAGCCGGGTGCGGCGGATGGACGAGTGGTTCGACCTGCTGGCAAAGTCCAAGGCCGACCGGGTGCAACGCTCGCTCACCGGCCGATCGGAGATGGTGGAACGCAGCGACATCCTGCTCCCCGACCGCCAATCAGCTGAGCTGGCCGCCGCCGCCCGCGCCAAGAACCCCGCCGCCGTCGGCACTATCCCTGTCGAGTACGTCGACGATACCCTGGGTTTCAACCCGGAGTGGATCGTCGGCAAGATCGCTCCCCGGCCGGTGCTCTTTATCACCAGCGACGATGACCGCCTTGTGCCCCCGGAGGAGTCGGAGCAACTGTACGCCCACGCTGGGGAGCCCAAGAAGCTGGTGACGCTGAAGGGCGTGGGCCACTACCAGGTGTACGAGGAGCCGGCCTTCAGCGAAGTTATGAAGCACACGATGGACTGGTACCGCAGGTACCTTCCAGCCAAGCTAGACTAAGGACCGGAGGTTACCGCTATGTCGAACAAGGGGTTCTCCCACATCGGTCTCTCCACCCACGACCTGGACGCGACCCGGGACTTCTATGAGAACGTGCTGGGCTTCGAGGTGGTGCGCTGCGACATCATCAAAATCCGCCAAGGCGGTCACATCCGGCACATGTTCGTCGACGTGGGCCGCGACCAACTGATCGGCTTCATGGAACCCAACGACATCGCAGCGATGCCCAGCGACTTCGATACCGGGATCAACCGCGGTCTGGGTATCCCCGGGGTGTTCTATCACTTCGCCTTCGAGGCCGGGTCGGTGGAGGCGCTAAACGCTAAGCGGGCCGAGCTGACCGGCAAGGGCGTCCAGGTTACCGACATCGTCGACCACGATTGGGCGATGTCCATCTACTTCAGCGACCCCAACGGCATCTCGCTGGAGTACTGCTGCCTGACCCGGGACGTGGGCACGTTGGACGACGTGACGTTCCAAGAGCGCTTCGAGCGGTCGATAGTGGTCCGCGACGGCGAGCCCGTCTTCCTGCGCGAGGTTGCGCCCGACCCCATGGAGCCGGTGCTGGCCAGCGACGACTAGGCTGAGGCCAGTGGGGTTAGGGCGCGCCGACCACCCTGACCCGGTGGTTGTTGCTGTCGGCGATGTATATATTGCCCCGGGCATCCACGTCGCAACCGTGGGGGCGGTCCATGGCGGCCTCGGTCGCCGGACCGCCGTCGCCCTCTCCGCCCAATCGCCCCCCGGCCACGGTGGTGACTATCCTGTCGACTGAGCCGATGCGCCGGATCGCGTGGTTTTCGGTGTCGACCACGAGCAGGTTTCCGGCGTAGTCGCAGCGTATGGCTTTGGGAGCGCCCCAGGTGGAGCTGAGGGCCGGGCCGCCGTCGCCCTCGTAGCCCCGCTCACCGGTCCCGGCCAAAGTGCCCATGATGCCGCTGCCATTGACGACCCGGACGCCGTTGCCTTCGCGTTCGCAGATGTAGGTATTGCCCCGGCGGTCGGCACACACCGCCCGAGCCCCCAGGATGCTGGCTTCTGGGGCCCGAAGACCGTCGCCGGTGCGCTCCTTCTCCCCGTTGCCCGCGAAGGTGGTTATGACGCCGCTCGACAGATCGAGCCTGCGGACACGCTGGTCCTGTACGTCCGCGATGAGCAGTCCGCCCCGGCCGTCTAGGGCGCAGTCGTTGGGCTCGCGCATCTGCGCTTGGTTTCCGGGTCCGCCGTCGCCGCCGTAGCTGGACTCGCCGGTGCCGGCGACGGTGCTGATCAGGCCGGTGGCGGCGGTTACTTTGCGGATGGCGTAGTTGAGCCGGTCGACTATGTATACGTCACCGTTCGGGGCGACCTGCAGGGAATAGGGCTGGTTGAACGTTGCGTAGACAGCCGGGCCACCGTCGCCGGAATAGCCTTCGTTGCCGGTCCCGGCAATTGTGGTGATCACCCCGGTGGCGGCGTCCACTCGGCGCACACAGTGGTTCATCGCCTCGGCGACGTAGAGGTTGCCAGCGGGGTCGAACGCGCACATGAAGGGCTCGCTGAGCGCCGCCTGCGCCGCCGGGCCGCCGTCGCCACTGTAGCCGCGCTCTCCGGTGCCGGCGACCGTCTCTATCCTGCCAGCTGCGAATGCCATGGCTTAGACCCCCTTAGTCTGGTTGTTGTACCAGTCCAAGACCTCGCTGCCGGTCATGAACACCACGCCCTCGAACTGACGCATGTAGTCGAAGAGCATGTCGTAGTACTTGATCCGGTGGGCCACCCCGGTAATGTAGGGGTGGGTGGAGACGCACATGATCCGGGCGCTCTCGGCGCCCTCGCGGTAGAGGGTGTCGAACTGGTCCTTGGCACGCTCGAATAGCTCCGGCGAACGGTGGTGCTGGATCAGATAGATGGGGATGTCGTTTAGTTCGACGGTGTAGGGAATTGCCACCATCCGGCCCGACTTCACGTTCATCTCGTAGGGCTGGTCGTCGTTGCACCAGTCAGCGATGTATTCTATGCCCTCCTCGGCCAGGATGTCGGGCGTATCGAAGGTCTCGGCAAGCCCAGGGCCCATCCAGCCTCTGGGGGCGGCGCCGGTGGACTCGGCGATTGTGTCGATGGCCTTGCGGATCACGGCGCGTTCGTCGGGCTCGCGGTTGATGACCCGCTGGATGAAGCCGTGGGCCAGCATCTCCCAACCGGACTTGAGGCTCTCCTCGACCAGCAGCGGGTAGCTGAGGCAGACCGAGGCGTTTAGGCTGACGGTGGCCCGGATGCCGTGGCTGTCGAGGACCCGCTTCATGCGCCAGAAGCCGACCCTCAGGCCGTAGTCGAACCAGCCGAAGTTTGGGATGTCGGGTATGACGCTGACGCCCTGAGGGGTGGGCAGCACGGTGCGGGCCATCGGCTCGTTGATGTCCCACTCTTCGACGTTGATCACCGGCCACACTGCCACCCGGGCGTTGCCGGGGAGCTTCATGGGCTCGCGGTGGAAAATAGGCGAAAAATCTGCGCGGGGATTGGCCATAACCACATCCTTCGGTGAGTATTATCGGGGGCCCAAATTGGGCAACGCCCACCTAATTATGGAGTCTTCTGTTTACCGCGAGAGCGGCGGCGCTCTTCTACGACGTGAGGCAGGACCTCGGCCACGGGCTGGGACCGAGCAAAGTCCTCGGCAGTCCATTCGGGGTTTTCCGGGTCCCTGGCAATGTCAGCGTAAATGGCCACCTCTTCTCCATGCTTCGCTTCGAGCGATGAGATACAGAATGGCGTTGGTCCAATCGAACGCTTCCAAGACCGAGAAGTCGATGCCATCCGATCAGACGCCACGCTTTCAGAGGTGGTCGGCGCCCCTTGTTCTCATCCCACTCATATTCCGTATCTTATCGTATGGGAAAGCGGGCGGGCATTTGGGGTTGCTTCAAGGAGAGAGTTTTGGAGCGGAAGACGAGATTTGAACTCGCGACCCCCTCCTTGGCAAGGAGGTGCTCTACCACTGAGCCACTTCCGCTCGTCCGCTGGTGTCCGGAGCCGGCACCACCCGTTCCAAGTGGCGCCTATTATACCAAAACCGGGGCTGGTGCCGAGGGACAGACTCGAACTGTCGACACCGGCATTTTCAGTGCCGTGCTCTACCACCTGAGCTACCTCGGCCAGTCCATCCATTATCGAATCCGCCGCCGGTGAGTGTCAAGCTGGCCCCTCCTTGCCAAGGCTCCGGGCCAGATTGATTACGCCGAAACCGGCACGTATAATGTGTCCAGAAACAGTACAGTTTCGAAGATAAACGCAACATAGACCGTTAGCGAACGCGCCGGAGGCGGAAAGTCCGGCCCCGGCGGGAGGACGGCAACCATGGTAGACCTGCTGACAGGAACATTTACAGTCAAAAGCGGCCACGCCCAGATGCTCAAAGGCGGCGTCATCATGGATGTCGTGAACGCCGAGCAAGCCCAGATCGCCGCCGAGGCGGGCGCGGTGGCTGTGATGGCCCTTGAGCGTGTGCCGGCCGACATCCGGGCCGACGGCGGTGTGGCCCGCATGACCGACCCAAGCATCATCTGCAAGATCATGGACGTAGTGAGCATTCCGGTGATGGCCAAGGCCCGCATCGGTCACTTCGTCGAGGCCCAGGTGTTGGAGGCCATCGGCGTCGATTACGTAGACGAGTCCGAGGTGCTGACCCCGGCCGACGAGGTGCACCACATCTGGAAGCACGACTTCAAGGTCCCCTTCGTCTGCGGCTGCCGCGACTTGGGCGAGGCGCTGCGGCGCATCTCCGAAGGCGCGGCCATGATCCGTACCAAGGGCGAGGCCGGCACCGGGGACGTCGTAGAAGCGGTCCGTCACATGCGGGCGGTGCAAGACGCCATCCGCAAGCTCCGGACCATGCCCGACGACGAACTGGTAGTCGAAGCCCGCGACATGCGGGTGAGCCTGGACCTGCTACAGCAGACCCGCGAGATGGGCCGAATGCCCGTGGTCAACTTCGCCGCCGGCGGCGTGGCCACCCCCGCCGATGCCGCGTTGATGATGCAGCTTGGCGCCGACGGTGTCTTCGTGGGATCGGGCATTTTCAAGTCCGGTGACCCGGCTAGCAGGGCCCACGCCATCGTTCAGGCCGTGACCCATTACAACGATCCGAAGATTCTGGCGGAGGTCTCCAAGGACCTGGGCGAGCCGATGGTCGGCATCAGCACCCGGTCGATTCCCGAAGAGGACCTTCTGGCCCCGCGGAGTCTTTAACGCGCCCCCCAAGTAGAGGACAGACCGGCAAGACGAGTTGGAAGTAGGCGTCTTAGCGGTACAAGGCGACTTCGCCGAGCATATCGCGGTCCTGAGAAGACTCGGAGTCGAAGCCCGGGAGGTGCGCCTTCCGGAGCAGATGAAGGGTCTGGATGGCCTTATCATTCCTGGTGGCGAGAGCACTACGTTGAGCCGCCTGATGTCCCTCTATCACCTCCGCGAACCCGTGGCGCTCATGGCCCGAGAGGGTCGCGCCATCTGGGGTACCTGCGCTGGCATGATCATGCTGGCCCGTGAGATCACCGAAGAGGACCCGGTGCCGTTGGGCCTCATGGACATCGGGGTGCAGCGCAATGCCTTCGGCCGCCAGGTCGACAGCTTCGAACAGGCCCTCTCTATCCGGCCTCTCGAACCGGAACCATTCCACTGCATCTTCATTCGCGCTCCGGTGGTGGTCCGTGTTGGCAAGGAGGTCGATATCCTCTCATCGCTGGAAGACGGGCGTCCCGTCGCGGTGCAACAGGGCAACCTGCTGGCGACCGCCTTTCATCCCGAACTGACCAACGACGGGCGGTTCCACGACTACTTCTTGGACCTAGCCAAAAAGGCATGAAATGACGACCGCATCTCGGCTTGGGGATACCCTGCGTTGCGTGCTGGCCAACGCGCCCGGCGGCGTTAACCATGCCTTTCCCGCCGAGGTCGTCCATCGTTCTCGTCCCCTTCGCCGGGTCAGCCTGTGGCAACAGTCCCTCTATCACCACAACGACGCCATCGTCGTTACCCGGTGGGACGGCCTGCGGCTGCGCGGGCTGGCGTCGGCCCGGATGCTTTCAGGCCCGCGCTCGTGGCAAGTCGACCGGCTGCATCTGGCTGGCGACACTGGCATCGCGCTGGACTTGCTGGAAGGCCTGAGCCGGGAGGCGGGGCAGCATGGCGCAGAGCGGGTATTTCTGCGAGTGGCGTCCTCCAGCAGGATTGGCTGGGCGGCCCAGCGTACTGGATTCTTCCCGTACTTCGGGCAGACCCACCTGCGCGGGTCGGCCCCACCGAGTAGTGGGAAAGCCGTCGGCCCGGAATTCTCGGTTTTTCATCCGTCCGACGAGTTCGCCCTGTTCCAACTCTATTCGGCGGCCACGCCACAGCACGTCCGAGCCGGGATGGGAATGACCCTCGACCAGTGGCGTGACGCCTGGGCGGCTACCGGACGCCGCAAGCAAGGTTGGACGGTCTGGTCCGGAGGCCGCATGGCTGGCTGGCTGGGTCTCGATAACGTCGGAGGCGTCGGCGTCGGAAGACTGCTCGCCCGCCCGGAGCGCCCCGACTTGGTCCGGCCCTTGCTGGACTTGGCGGCGGAGCAGGGCGGGGCTCAGAGCTGGTTGGTGCCGGAGTTCCAGGAATCCGTGGTCGGTGCGTTGCTCGACGCCGGGTTCCAAGAGGCAGGCCAATACACGATGTTGATCAAAACGTTGGCGGTACCAGTAACGGAAAGGCAATTTTCCATGGTGGAGGCGTGAACTTGGCGACAGTGCGCGACACGGCCCGAGAAGAGCTGGAGATGGTGCTGGATGTGCTGCCCTACCGGGTCTCCGAGGCGCTGCGACAGCGCGACGACCTGGAGGAGCTGTTGGAGGTTGTGTTGGACCTGGGACGTCGGCCGGAGGCCCGTTTCGTTAGCGGGGATGTGTCGTTAAGCGAGCGGGACGTGGATGCCGACGACTTGGAAGCCGTGATCGACCATGTCGGCGAGTTCGGAGACGACAACCGCGCTGGTATCGAGCGCACCTTGCACCGTATCTCCGCCATCCGAAATCGCCGGGGCCGCCCCATCGGTCTCACATGCCGCGTCGGCCGGGCGGTGTTCGGCACGATCAAGATGATCGAGGACCTGGCCTTCTCCGGCAAGAACATCCTGCTGCTCGGCAGGCCCGGTGTCGGCAAGACGACCATGCTTCGTGAGATGGCCCGGGTGCTCTCGTCCGAGGCGGAAAAGCGGGTCATTATCGTCGACACCTCCAACGAGATTGCTGGCGACGGCGACGTACCCCACCCGGCCATCGGTCGAGCGCGGCGCATGCAGGTCCCGACCCCCTCGTTGCAGCACAGCGTCATGATCGAGGCTGTAGAGAACCACATGCCCGAGGCTATAGTCATCGATGAAATGAGCACCGAGCGGGAAGCGGCCGCGGCCCGCACCATCGCCGAACGGGGCGTTCAACTGATCGCCACCGCCCATGGCAACACCTTGGACAACCTGATCATGAACCCGACGTTGTCGGACCTGATCGGTGGTATCCAGACCGTGACTCTGGGCGACCAAGAAGCCCGCTTCCGGGGCACTCAGAAGAGCGTGCTGGAGCGGAAAGCGCCGCCAACCTTCGATGTGGTGGTGGAGATCCAAAGCTGGGAGCGGTTGGCCGTCCACGACAACGTGGCCTCAGTGGTCGACCAGTGGCTGCGGGGCTACCCGATCGCACCGCAGATTCGCTGGCTGGACGAGTTCGGCGCGGTACGGAGCGAGGAGACCGAAGCCCGGGCCAGCGAGGGAGCGCCCGCTCCGTGGCGACCCGAAACACGAGCCAACGGACGTCGTGCCGCTGCCCCAGCAAGGGAACATGGCGCCTCGGAGGAAGAGGAACAAAAGACCAGCGAAGTGCGAGTGTTTCTTTTTGGGGTGGGACGGGACAAGCTAGAAGCGGCTGCGGTGGAGACCGGCATCCCGGTGCAGATCGTCAACGAGCTGCGGCGCGGCGACATGGTGCTGACCACCAAGACCCACTACCGTCGCGGCTCCCAGCTCGTCCGCATCGCGGAGGCCAACGGCAAGCCGGTCTGTGTGCTGCGCAAGAACTCGTTGCCGCAACTCCAAGAATTTCTGCGCACGGTGGTATCCGACTGGGGCCGCAACGGTGGGAAGATGCCGGAGGTGGTCGAGAGGCCGGCTGGCGGGTCCATAGACAAGGCCATGGAGGAGGCGGAGGACGCCGCCAACCGCATCCTGGGCGGCGAGACCACCATCAAGCTGGCGCCGCAGCGCTCCCACATTCGTCGGCTCCAGCACATGCTGGGCCAGCGCTACAACGTGGCGTCGGTGAGCCAAGGCCGGGAACCGGAGCGCGCCGTCATGTTCTACCGGGTGTAGCGAGAGACACGAGACATGGCGGACGGCCTCTTCATCGTCTTCGAGGGGGGCGACGGGTCCGGCAAGAGCACACAGTCCCGGTTGCTGCTGCAACGGCTGCGGCGCCGAGGTTATACTGCGTTGCTAACCCACGAGCCAGGAGGCACCCGTCTTGGGGAATCGCTGCGGCGGTTGCTTAAATCCGGACCGGGGGTCACCCCCACTAGCGAATTACTTCTATTCGAGGCGGCTCGCGCCCAGCTAGTGTCCACTGTGATACGCCCGGCCTTGGCTTCGGGTCAGGTCGTTATATCCGACCGCTATACCTACTCCACCGTGGCCTACCAGGGCTTCGGACGCGGGTTGGACCTGGGCTTGGTCGAGCGGTTGAACGGCGAGGCCACCGGTGGCCTCGAACCCGATCTCGCGATACTGCTCGCCCTACCGACCGACGTGGCTTTGGCCCGCATCGCGCCCAACAGCGACAACTACGACGAGGCGCCACGGGAATTCCATCGCCGGGTCTTGGATGGTTACAGGGCCCAAGTGGAGGCCGACCCGAAACGATGGCTGGTGTTGGATGCCTCAGCGGCCAAGAGGGACGTCAGCCGCCAGGTCTGGGAAAAAGTTCAGCCCCTCCTATAGAGGAGGGGCTGGTTGTCTGCGCTGACCTTGCCGGTTGGCCTAGTCGTCGTCAGCAGCGACCGGCTCCAGATTGGCGATCCTCTCGCGCACGTACGTCAGCATTTTCCGGACGCGACCGAGGTCGGGGAAGATGTTACCTTCGCCCTTCTTGTCGAAGATCCGCTCGCCGTCCACGAACACTTCCATGATGCTCTGACCGCGAGGGGAGATCGCTATCGCAGCGTCGGGACCGAAATGCCGAAAGAACTCGTTGGCCATCCACGTGGCCGTACCGAGGTGCTGTCAACTAACGCAGTAGGTGATCTCGATCTGGACTTTGCCTTCCATGTAAATCCTCCAAGAATATAGGGGGTTGGGCCATTGCTAGTTTAACGCATTTCTCCCCGGATTCAAATCCCTGGACTGGAACGGTCGGGCCCGGCAGCTGTAACCTCGGCCCGGCGGATGTGTTACATTCTTAGTATGGGCACCCCAACAGAAATGGACCCCGAGTCTCTGACCGCCCGAATTATCGAGGAATTGAAGGCCAACCCAGAAGCGCGCCCCATCCTGCTCCGGGCCCTGCTCACCGACGAATTCCTCGCCGTACCTGCACGGCTGATCCGGGTCGAGACCGATGTTTCGCAACTCAAGACCGATATGGTCCAAGTCAAGGCTGACATAACCCAGCTAAAAACGGATGTGGCCGATCTCAAGGGTACGGACCTGGAAGTAAAGTCAGTGCGCCGAATCCAGTCGATCGTCATCCAACGGCTCGGCGTGCGCGTCCCGGTAATCGTACAGTCCCTCACCAACCCGATGACGGAAGCGGACCTGACGGTACTTCACGATGCGGAAGAGCAGGGAAATATTTCGGAGGCCGAAGTTTCCCAACTGCTGGAAACCGATGTAATCATCAGGGCGCGGCGGCGTGCGGGCCGAGAACCCCTTTGGATCGCGGTTGAGGTTTCCAATACCATAGACCAACATGACACCACTCGGGCCCACGAACGCGCCACGATTCTCGCCAAGGCTCACCGCCAAGACGCCAGCAGCGTGGTTGTCGGCCGGTCAATAAGGCCCCACGAACAGCGCATGGCTGACCAACTGGGAGTGAACGTCTTCGTCCTGGCTCAGTAGACCGGGGTTGTAATCACCGGCCTCCGGGCCAGCGCTAAGCGCAGTCCCCCGCTTCAGCAGATTGGCGGCCGGACCGCCGTCACCTCAATCCTCCACGCTCATCCCGGCCCCTCTTCCACCATCTCGGCGAGCGTCGGGACCCAGGCGGCGGCTCTACTTCTGGCTGGAGACCAAAATGCGGTCGGCCAATCCGGCAAGAAGGCGCCGACTAAAAGCGGGCGATCACTTCCTCGCCGAAGCGGCGGATTATTTCGTCGGGGTGGGGGCCTATCGCGGTGATCAGGAGGACGTCCACACCGTGGTTGGCGATGGTGCGGACTTTGGCCAGGCATTCGTCCGGGGTACCGGCTATCGCGAAGCGGTCAGTGAAGTAGTCGGTCAGGCCCAGCTCGTCGGTCAGTTGGGCGTTCCGGGTTTTGCCGACCTGCTCGTGTTCAGCGGCAACGTACTCGCGCTGGAGCACGGCCACTGGCTCTCGAAGTTCGGCGGGGACGTTCTTGCCCTCCAGCGTGAACCGGAAGGCGTGGTGACCGGAGGCGGCCAAAGCCATCTTGATCTCGTCGATGGCGTCGTCCCGGCGTTCGGCGATGTTGCACTTGGCGAAGGCCCAGACCTCGGTGGAACCCTCCGAGCGCCCGGAGGAACGTTCCCCTTCGCGAATGCGGGCCAAGGTGTCGTCCAATACCTCGCCGGTAAGCCCGGTGTGGATAATAGCGGCGTCGGCGATAGAACCGGCCAGCGCCAACGTCCGAGGGCCCTCGGCGGACATGGCGACCGGCACCGGCCCTTGGGGCCAACGGACGTGGATGCGGTCGCCCCGGTAGTCGACTTGCTCGCCGGACAGCATACCGCGCACCGCCTGCAGGTATTCGTGCATTTGGGCCATGCGGGCGGGCTTCAGGTCCAGATTGAGCACCGCGCTGTCACCGGTGCCGATACCCAAGAAGGCGCGCCCCTCGGACAACTCGTTTACCGAGGCAATGGCGGCGGCGGTTACCGCAGGATGGCGGGTCAGCGGGTTGGTGACGGTCGGTCCGAGGCGCACCTTGGACGTGGCCGTGGCGACCACACTCAGGGAAACGTACAGCTCGCGGAACAGCGACTGGGAGTCACCGATGCCCAGGTACTCGAATCCCATCTCTTCGGCCAGTGCGGCGCGGTCGCGGAGAGAGGCCAGGCTGTCGGGAAGAAGCGTAACGCCGAATTTCATGGTCTACTGGTAGACCTTGCGCGGGCCAACGGTCTTGACGTAGCCCTCGAAATTGCGGCGTGTCTCCGGGATGGAGTCGCCCCCGAACTTTTCCATGAAGGCCGCGGCCAATACCAGCGCCATCATCGCCTCGCCCACGACGCAGGCGGGCGGCGCCTGGCAGATGTCGGAGCGCTCGTAGTGGGCCTGCACTTCCTCGCCGGTGTCCAAGTCCACCGAGGGCAACGGGTTCAGCATGGTGGCGATGGGCTTGATGACGAAGCGGGCGACCAAGGGCATGCCGTTGGTCATCCCGCCCTCGGTGCCGCCCAGGTTGTTGGTCCGGCGCTGCCAGGGGCGGTCGGGGTCGGTCACTGGCTGGATTACGTCCTGCACCTGGGAGCCGAAGCGGTCGGCTATCTCCCAGCCGGGCCCGATGGCCACGGCCTTGACCGCGTTGATGGACATCATGGCTTGAGTGATTTGGCCGTCGATCTTGCGGTCCCAAGCGACGTGGGAACCCAATCCGATCGGCACGTTTTCGGCGATAACCTCGACGATGCCGCCCACGGTGTCCCCGGCGTCCTTGGCGGCATCGATCTCTCGGGCCATGCCGTCCGCTGCCACCGGGTCGGCGCACCGGACGGGTGATTCCTCCACCGCGTCCCAGTCGATGACCTCAGGCGGGTTGGCCCGGACGGTGCCGATGGAGAGGACGTGGCTGTGGACCTCGATGCCGAATTCTTGCAGCAGCCGGAGGGCGATTGCGCCAGCGGCGACGCGGGCGGCGGTCTCGCGGGCGCTGGCCCGCTCCAGCACGTTGCGTACGTCTTCGAAACCGTATTTCATAGCGCCAGGCAGGTCGGCGTGACCGGGGCGCAGGCGGGTGATGCGCTCGGTGCGCGGGCTCTCGGGCGGCCCATCGAGGGGACGCACCGACATGGCCTCTCCCCAGTTGGCCCAGTCCTTGTTCTCCACGGTCATACCGATGGGGCTGCCCAGGGTCTTGCCGTGGCGCACCCCCGAGCTTATGTGGGCCCAGTCCTGCTCGATGAGCATGCGGCCGCCGCGGCCATAGCCCTTCTGGCGGCGAGCCAAGTGGACGCCGATGTAGTCTTCGTCAATGGGGAGTCCGGCCGGGACGTCTTCGACGATTATCAGGAGCTCCTGCCCGTGGGACTCTCCAGCGGTGGTAAAACGGACCATTGGTGTTGACCTCGGCTCGGCATCTCCGACAGATGGAACAGGGATGCCCGGTTATCTGTTGCGGGACTCCATCTCGGCGATGGCGGCGTTCAGCATGACCTGCACCGGTGCGGGCTGCCCTGTCCACATCTCGAAGGACGCGGCCCCTTGGTAGACCAGCATCTCTATCCCGCCTAAGACGGAGGCTTCGGCACGGGCCGCCTCGCGGAGCAGTGGGGTTTCCAGGGGGTTGTAGACTAGGTCGTTGACCAAGCAACCGGGCGGGACCTGCTCCGCCGACAGGGGTGAGCCGGTCTCGTCCGGGCCGTGGGACATGCCGACCGTAGTGCAGTTGACGATCAGGTCGGCGGTCCTAGCGGGCCCGGGTGCCTCCGTCAGCGAACACACGGAGGCCGGGACGCCGTTGCTCTCCGACAGACTCGCCAGCCGGTGCGCCCGCTCAGCGGTGCGGTTGGCGATCACCATTGAGGCCGTCTCCGCACGGGCCAAGGCCAAGACAACTCCCCGCGCCGCCCCGCCCGCTCCCAGAATCAGCACCCGCTTGCCGGCGGGGTCGAACCCCGCGCCCTCCCGCAGCGCCCGCAGAAATCCGATGCCGTCGGTGTTGTGGCCTGTGAGCCGGCCCTGCCGGTTGACAATGGTGTTGACCGCGCCAGCGGTGGCAGCCCAATCGTCCACTTCGTCCAAGAACGGAACGACGGCTTCCTTGTGGGGTACGGTCACGTTGATGCCAAGTACGTCCGGGGCGCGGAGACCTTCCAAGAACGCCCCCACACCGTCGGGGGCCACGTCCCACTTCTCATAAGTACCGTCGAAGGCCAGGTGGTCCAGCGCCGCCTGCTGGAACACCGGCGAGATGGAATGGCCGATGGGGTGGCCGATAATGCCAAGGCGTTGCGCCACGGCTAGCTGGCCAGCTGCTCCAGGATTTCGTCGAGGCGTTGTTTGCGGTCCCGCAGATCGCTCAAGCGGACCTCTTCGGCCTCGACCACCTCCGGTTTGGCCTTGCTTCGAAAGTTCGGGTTGGAGACCAGCTTCTCGACGCGCTCCAGGTTCTTGACGCAGTCGGCCAACTCCGACTTCAGGCGTTCGCCCTCGGCGCTCAGGTCGACCACCCCTTCCAGAGGCAGCCGCACCACCAAGGGGTTGACCACCAGAGTCACGCCCTTCCGCGCGTCCTGACTGCCGCCCTCGGCAACGATGTGCAGCGGCTCCACGCGGGAGAGGGTGCGAATGACGTCGGCCTCGCCCTCAATGGCGCTGCGGCGACCGTTCGCTTCCACCACGGCTTCGAGACGCTGGGCCGGGGGTATGCGAAGTTGGGCTCGGGTGTTGCGCACAGCGCGAATGGCCTGCATCACCAGCCCGATCTCTTCTTCCGCTTCGTCGTCCGCGCGCCCGCCGGAGGCTGGAAAGGGAGCGAGCATGATGGACTCGGCGGTTTCGCCTTCCTTTGGCATCACCGAAACCAGCGTCTGCCAGACTTCCTCGGTGATGAATGGCATGAAAGGGTGAAGCAACCGCAGCGTACGCTCCAGCACGTGCGCCAGGGTGGGCAGGGGAGAGGGGCCTGAACCAGCCCGCATCCGCACCTTGGCCATCTCGATGTACCAATCGCAGTAGTCGTTCCAGATAAACTCGTAGAGCCGCTGCTGAGCGTCGCCGAGTTCGAAGCTCTCCAACGCTCGGTTGACGTCATCGGTCACACGGTCGAGGCGGCTAACGATCCAACGGTCTTCCCGGTGCTCCGGGGCCGGGAGCTCGCGCCAGCCCTCCAAGCCCGACTGCCCTTCCAGTCCGGAGATAACGAACCGGGCGGCGTTCCAGATCTTGTTGGCAAAGTTGCGGCCCGCCTCCAGCCGGTTTTCGGTGAAGCGCAGGTCGTTACCCGGGGCGGTGCCGGTGGTTAGGGCGAAGCGCAGCGCGTCGGTGCCGTACTTCTCCACCAATTCCAGCGGGTCCATGGTATTGCCGCGGGTCTTGCTCATTTTCGCGCCAGTGGCGTCGCGGATGAGGCCGTGCAGGAAAACAGTGCGGAAGGGGACCGAGCCCGTGTTCTCGATGCCCAGCATGATCATGCGGGCCACCCAGAAGAACAGGATGTCGTAGCCCGTCTCCAGCACCGAGGTCGGGTAGAAGTAGTCGAAGTCGTCGGTTTGCTCCGGCCAGCCCAGGGTGGAGTGGGGCCACAACCCGGAACTGAACCATGTGTCGAGAACGTCGGGGTCCTGCTCCAATTGCTCGGAGCCGCAGGCCTCGCAGGCCGCGGGGTCCTCGATGGCTACGGTCATGTGGCGGCAGGCGCCACAGTACCAGACCGGTATGCGGTGTCCCCACCAGAGTTGGCGGCTGATGCACCAGTCGCGGATGTTCTCCAGCCAATTGAGGTAGACGCGGGAGAACCGTTCCGGAACGACGTTGATCTCGCCGTTGGCGACGGCGGCGTGGGCCCGCCCGGCGATGCTTTCGGGCTGCTCATGGTTGCCGACGTTGACGAACCACTGGAGACTGATCAGCGGCTCCACCACCGAGCTGCAGCGTTGGCAGTGGCCCACGGAATGTTGGTAGTTCTCGATTTTCTCCAGCCGCCCGATTCGCTCCAGTTCCTCCACCACCAAACGGCGGGCCTCGAAGCGCTCGACTCCGGCGTACTTTCCGGCTGCCGCGGTCAGGTTTCCGTCGAGGCCGACGATGTCGATGGACTCAAGGTTATGGCGCTGGCCGATTTCGAAGTCCACGGTGTCGTTGCCCGGTGTCACTTTGAGGGCACCGGTGCCGAACTCGGGGTCGATGGCTTCGTCGCCGACCACTGGGATGACCCGGTCCATGATCGGCAGCACGGCGTTGCGCCCGCGGATGCCGTCGTAGCGCGGGTCATCGGGATGAACGGCCACCCCGGTGTCGCCGAGCATGGTTTCGGGACGGGTGGAGGCGACCACCAAGAAAGCGTCGGGCTCGTCCTCCAGCGGGTAGCGGATGTAATAGAGCTTGCCGTCAACCTCCTGGAAATCGACTTCCAAGTCGGAGAGGGCGGTGGCGCAGCGGGGGCACCAGTTGATGATGCGCTCGTGGCGATAGATGAGCCCCTTGTGGTAGAGGTTGACGAACGTGGTCCGCACCGCGTGGCTCGGGCCAGGATCCAGAGTGAACTTGTGTCGTTCCCAGTCGGCGGAGATGCCCAAGCGGCGCGACTGCTCGTGGATGATACCGCCGGACTCCTCGACGTGCTGCCAAACCCGCTCCAAGAACCGCCCCCGGCCCATCTCGTGGCGGCTTAAGCCCTCTTCCTCGGCAACACGCCGCTCCACCACCCACTGGGTTGCGATGCCTGCGTGGTCGGTGCCGGGCAGCCAGAGGGTGGGGATGCCCGACATGCGCCGCCAGCGGGCCAGGGCGTCCTCCAAGGCCTTCTCCAAGGCGTGGCCTAGGTGCAACTCGCCCGTGACGTTGGGAGGCGGCATGATGATAACGTAGGGTTGTTGGCCCCTCTGGATGGAAGCGTGGAAGTAGCCCTTCGACTCCCACTCTTGGTAGATGCGCTGCTCGACATCGGCGGCGCTATAGGCGGGGGGCATTGTGCCGGAGGTCATCGGCGAACCCTTCTGCGTACTTTATATGGGCCAATATAGCATAAGGGAAGTGGATTCACCGCAGAGAACCGAGAGAGCGCTGAGAAATTACTGAAATGCCCTGCGGCCTCTTCGTTCAGACCCCGCGCAGGGCGTCGTAGCGCTTGATGGCTTTGCGCGTGTCACTGGCCACTCGCGCCGGGTCCCACAAGCTGATCCGGCGCTTGTGGAGCCAGTAGGTGAATTCTTTGAGGTCGGTGAGGGACAAGCCGCGGCGCCGGTCCATCTTGGCCTCGCGGCGGAACTGGTCCAACAGCTCGGCGCGCGGCCTACCGTAGAGGTGGGCGAAGGCCTCCTCCAGAAATTCCTCGCTGTCGGCATAGCCCCGGGCCGTGTGCCGCTTCCGGGTGTCTTCCTCAGCGTCCAGCTGCAACGCTTCCTCGAGGACGATCCCGTAGTGGTAGTTCAGGTAGGCTCGGTACTTGCTGACGCCGATCAGGTCCCGGAACTCCTCATCGGACAGGTGTTCGGGAAGGAGGCCATTCAGCAGAAGAAGCTCCTCTTCCTCGGCCAAGATCAGGCCGTCGACGTCGGCGCAGAGACGCTGGGCCAGGAGAAGCCAATCGAAGGCCTCGCCGCCGACCATGTATTTATGCACCCGGCCTTGGAACGTCTCCTCCGGCAGCGTCCACGATGCCATTGCTTCCAGCAGCGCGATGTGCCAAGGCACCCCGGCGGACAGGGCGATGCGAAAGTGCTGCAGCGCCTCGGGCACCGCCTTGGATAGGGAGTCTCCGGTCTCCGGGCCGATGATGACCGTTGGACCGTTCGGCCCGGTCATGACGAGGCCGCCGACGCAACCACCGCGTCGAAGACGCGCAACCGCTGCGGCTTGGGAGTGTGGACGAACTCCAAGAAGCGGTCCGTGGGCATGGTGTTCAGCACGTGGGCTGGCTCGCACCAAGCTCGCCGGGCTACCGCAACTCCGTAACGCCACTGGGCCAGATGGGCATGGTGGTGCGAGTCGGTGTTGATGACCAAGGGCACGCCCAATTCCCGGGCCCGGTAGGCGTGGGAGTCGCGCAGGTCGAGGCGCTCCGGCGATGCGTTGATCTCCAGTGCGGTGCCAGTCTCCCGCGCCGCCCGCAGCACGGCCTCCAGGTCGAATTCGGTGGGCGCGCGCTGTCCCAGAAGACGGGTCGAAAGGTGGCCGATGATCGTTACCGATGGGTGCTCCATCGCCCGGATGATGCGGCGGGTCATCGTTTCCGAGTCCTGGTTCATCGCCGAATGGACCGACGCGACCACAACGTCCAACCTAGCCAGGACCTCGTCGGGGTAGTCCATGCTGCCGTCGGGCTTGATGTCGACCTCGGAGCCAGCCAAGACCACAACCCCGCACCGTTCTTGAAGACCCTTCAAGACGTCCCGCTGGGCGGCCAGCCGCTCCGGGCTCAGCCCGTTGGCGACCGCCAAGCCTTGGGAGTGGTCGGTCAGGGCCATGTAATCGTAGCCCCTGGCGGCGGCTGTTTCGACCATTGTCTCGATGGGGTCGCTGCCGTCGCTCCATTCGCTGTGCAGGTGCAGGTCGCCCCGCAGGTCCGCAGCCTCCAACAAATTGGGCAGGCGACCCTCCAGCGCGGCGTCCAACTCCCACATCCCGGTCCGCAGCTCGGGCGGTATCCAGGGCAGGCCCAAGCGGGCGTAGAACCCCTCTTCGTCGGCAAACTTCTCCACCAGGCCGCTCTCGAGATTCGTGATGCCGTACTCGTTGAGCGATAGGCCCTGGCGGTTGGCGAAGTCGCGCAGCCGGATGTTGTGCTGCTGGCTGCCGGTGAAGTATTGGAGCATCGCGCCGACGGAATGGGGATCTCCGGTGCGCAGGTCGATCTGGATGCCGGGTTCGGCGATGATGCTGGTCTTCTTGGGGCCCCGGACTAACACCTCCCGCGCCGCCGAAAGGCCCGACAGCGCGTCCATCAGCTCCTCGGGGCGCTCCGTGATGGCCACGATGTCGATGTCGCCGATGGTCTCCTCCCAACGGCGCAGGCTGCCCGCCGGAAGCAGCAGCGAAGTCTCCGGCACGTCTCGGCGCAGTTGAGCAATGACGTTCTCAGCGGTGCGCAGGGCGTCGCCGATGGGGGTGCGTTCACCCATGGTGCGGGCGGACCTGACGTGGCGCAGCACGTTCTCGGCGGCCCGTTCGCCCATGCGCGGCAGCGACGCGATTCGACCGTCGGTGGCAGCCTCCTCCAGCTCGTCCAGGCTGGTCACGCCCAGCTCACTGCTGATCAACATGGCGGTCTTTGGGCCGATACCGGGGACATCCATCAGGCGCAGCACACCCTCGGGAAGCTCGGCGGTGAGTCGTTCGTAGGTAGATACCTTGCCGGTCTGGACCAACTCGCGAATCTTATCGCTGATGGCCTTGCCGATCCCGGGAATATCCCGAAGGTTCTCGCCAGCTTCGACCGCTTGGTGCAAGGGTAGGGAGAGCTGGCTGATGGTGCGGGCGGCCCGCTGATAGGCCCTGATTTTGAACACCGAGTCGCCCTTGATCTCCAAAAGGGCTCCCATGTTCTCGAAGAGCTCGGCTATCTCATCATTACTAGGGCTAGTTGGATTGCTGGGTTCTACGCTCATGGGCTCAGTTCTTGAGCCCGCTGACCCGCTGGTCCATGAAGGAGGCCAAATGCCGCGCCCCGGCAATGGCCGTGCCGTAGCTCATTCGCTTGGGACCCACCACGCAGACGGTGCCGCCCACGCCATCGGGTTCCCCGTAGTTGCAGATGATCACACCCAAATGTAGCAAGGACTCTTCGCGGTTCTCGGCGCCGATGTATACCACCGGGTCCGCCAGCCCAGCTGCCGACACAGCCCGCTCAAGCAGTACCCGCTCCTCCACCATTCGAACCAACTCGCGGGCCCGTTCTCCAGCGGCGAACTCCGGCTGGCTGAGCAACCGCCCCAGTCCTTCGACGTGGTGGGCTGGGGTGGCGTCGCGCTCCGCTTCGCCCATCAGGTCCATCGAGTCCTGCTTCACCCGCTCTTCCAGAGCGTCCATTTCCAACTGGCGGGCCTGCATCTGGGCCCGGTCCAACCCGGCCAACGATTCGTTGAGGCGCAGGGCCGCAAGGTCTAGGCGGGGCTGATCGGCCGGGCTTTCCAACGGCAACAACCGCTTGAGCAGCCTGGCCTCGTCGAGCACAAGTACCAATAAGGCGGTGAACTCTTGGAGGACCACCAGTTGGATGCGCTTCAGACGAGGCGACGGGCCACGCGGCTCGGTGACGATGGCGAGGTTGGCGGTCAGCCGGGAGAGCAGATTGGCGCACCGAATGGTCCAGCTTTCGACGTCGGCTTCGGTAGCCAGCAAGGCATGGTCGATCTGCTGTCGCAGGCGGATGGGGAGGGATGGGGCCTCGGGCAGGGACTCGACGTGGTGGCGGTAGCCTCGGTCTGAGGGGACTCCCCCGGCGGAGATGTGAGGCCGGGAGATATAGCCTTCCTCGGTGAGTTGCGACATCGTACTGCGAACGGTGGCCGGGCTGACCTTCAACGCCGGTTTGCGGGCGATATCCTCCGAGGCCACCGGCGTGGCAGTCTGCACGTACTCATTGACGAGCAGGTTAAGCACCGTCGATGCACGTTTTGACAGTACCATTTTTCGACGTTAGCACAGCGTTCGCGCCAGTGTCAAACGTGGATTTTAGGGTTTTTCACCCGTTATGCCCAGCGCAGCCGTGGCGGGTTGGTGGTGGAGGACTACGCAGCCCTGTGACCGACGTCCATCCCTTGCACCTAACGCCGGGCGCACCCTATACTCGTAGGTGGTATCGCCTGTGCGTGGTGTGGACGACGTGTTTAACCGGGACTTCTTATGGATATAGCCTGGCTCGGCCATTCCTGCTTTCGCCTTAGCTCCGCCGATATGGTGGTCGTCACCGATCCCTACCCTCAGGAGTTGGGGCTACGGCCCGACAACCGCCCGGCCTCGGTGGTAACCATCAGCAACAGCCACGCAAACCACTCGAACTGGGAGGGCGTGAGCGGCGGCCCCAAGGTGTTCAACGCACCCGGAGAGTACGAGTACAACGGCATTATAGTGCGCGGCGTCATGACTCCCCTGTCCGCCGGGACGCCTCAAGACCAGCGCAACGTCGCCTATTGCATCGAGATCGACAACGTCAACGTTTGCCACTTGGGCGACATCAACACGCCCCTCTCCACCCGTCAGGTCGACGAGCTAAAGCCGGTGGACGTGCTGCTGGCCCCGACCGGCGGCCATTGCACCCTGAGCGTAGACCAAGTCTACCAGACCCTACAGGACCTGGATCCCCGCATCGTCATCCCCATGCACCACGCTCACGAACGGGTGGAGGTGCCATTGGATGGCGTCGAAGTCTTCCTTCGCCGCATGGGTCTCGACGACGTTCAACCCCAGGCCCGCCTTCAGGTAACCCCCAGCTCCCTGCCCTCCGACGTCCGCATCGTGGTACTCAGCGTCCAGCGCCGCGCCACGTAGCGGCCCCTGGATGCTCCGCGCCAAGGGCCCTAGTCCACTAGCCCCCCTTGTTGGCCAACGGGTACTCCAACCCGGTTAGGCGCTCGCTTAGCTCCCATAGCTCGGCGGCCAACGATTGGTCATGAGACTTGGCCGACGAGGTGGATTCCCGGCTGTTCTCGAAGAATCCGCCGGTGGTCCCTTCCACCTCCGGCGAGGCCGCCAGGTAGACTTGGGTCTCCGCTCCCTTGTCAGCGCTGACGCCCCGCACCCCAATGAAGAAATTGCCGATCCGGCCGATCAGTCCATTGTTGACCATTATGTTGGTGCGCACCAAGCCCGGGTGTAGGGTGTTGGCCGTTACCCCGGTGCCCTCCAGCCGCCGCGCCAACTCGTAGGTGAATAAAATATTGCACAGCTTCGACCGCCCGTAGGCGCGGTGGGCCCACCCTGAGGGGTCCGCCAACTGGTCCAACCGGAACCTCCCCGGTTGGCGATGGGAGCTGGACGAAACGTTCACTATGCGCGCGGGCGACGAACCCAGCAGCAGGTCGATCAACAGGCCAGTGAGCAGAAAATAGCCGAGGTGGTTGAGGGCGAAAGTCATTTCGATCCCATCGGCGCTGGGCCTTCCCTGCAAGAAGAAGGCGCCCGCGTTATTGACCAAGACGTCGAGACGGTCTGAGCGCGCTCGAAACTCTTGGGCCAGCCGCCGCACTTCCCGCTGCGAAGAGAGGTCGGCCAGCAAGAAGTCCACGTCGGCGCTGCCCGTCTGTTCCCGTACCAGCTCGGCAGCGGCGGCGGTTTTCTGCTGGTTGCGTCCGGTCATCACCACGCGCATCCCGGCGCGGGCCAATTCGCGGGCGGTGACCAAGCCGATTCCGTCGCTGGCCCCGGTGATCAAACAAGTCTTCATGGTGTGCTGGACTTCTTGGAGTGATATTCTCTGTTCATTCTATTACCCCCGCATAACGCCGCCAACGGGAGGGGACATGGCCGGTAGCATCACATTCGGTTGCAGCCTGAGCGTCGAGGATTATTGGGACCTGCCGGAGTTTGCCCGCCGGGCCGAAGAGCTGGGCTTCCAGCGCATCACCACCGGCGAGCACATCATGGACGGCAACCCTCCCCGTCCGACCCTGCTCAATCTCCCGGCCATGGCAGCAGCCGCTGGCGCCACCCGCGACCTCCGCGTGATGACGGGCATCGTCATTGCGCCGCTCTACCACCCGGTGATGCTGGCCAAGCTGGTGGCCACTGTGGACCAAGTCTCCAACGGGCGGTTGGATTTCGGCATCGGCATCAGCGGACAGCGGGGCACCAGCGTGGAGTTCGACGCCCTGGGCATCCCGGTACGGACCCGGGGACGGCGCACTAACGAGATGCTGGAGGTGATGAAACGCCTTTGGACCGAGGATCATGTGAGCCACCACGGCGACTTCTTCGACTTCGACGACGTCACGCTGCTGCCCACTCCGGTCCAGAAGCCCTACCCGCCCATCTGGGTATCGGGCCGCAGCGATGCGGCCATGCGCCGCGCCGGGCTGATGGGTGACGGTTGGTACCCTTATCTGTTCACCGTCCGGCGGACCAAGTCGAGCAACGACATGGTGCGACAGTTCGCCGCCGAGGCCGGCCGGGACCTGACCGGCTTCCACTGGGGTCTGAATCAGCCTACCGCGATCTCCACCAACCCTGACGAAGCGATGGGATTGGCGGTCTCCAACGTCGGCGAGCGCTACGTCACCCCACAGCGCAGCGCCGAAGACATCGCCCGCGCCCTTTGCATCGCGGGTACGCCCGACGACTGCCTCCGAGCGGTGTCCGAACGAATCGACGCTGGCGTCGAGCACATCAACCTCGGCTTCCTTGCGCCGGACCCCGACAGCTTCTACCGCCAAATGGACCTCTTTGCCGAGCAGGTGATGCCCGAGTTCGCCTGATCTCCAAGATTACCGGCGGCATCTGCGCCCTCTGTGGTTAATGGGGTAGAATTGGCCAAACGACTGAGGAGCGTGAGCTATGCCAGAGTCGGTATCGGTCAAAGTCGAAACCAATCTCCCCGCCACCATGCGCGACGGTGTTGTCCTGTACGCCGACGTCTACCGGCCCGACGGACCCGGACCCTATCCGGTCATCCTCCAACGCACCCCCTATGACAAATCGGCGCCCCTTTCCGGCCAGATGCTCGATCCCATCAAGGCGGCCAAGGCCGGGTTTGCCCACGTCATCCAAGACACCCGCGGCCGCTATACCTCCGAGGGAGAGTTCTATTGCTTCGGCGACGACATCGAGGACGGCTACGATACCGTGGAGTGGGCCGCCGCGCTGCCTTGGTCCAACGGTAAGGTCGGCATGGTCGGAGCGTCCTACGTCGGCGCCACCCAGTGGCTCGCCGCAACGACACGGCCACCCCACCTGACCTGCATCGCTCCCAACGTTACCGCGTCGAACTACCATGACGGATGGACCTACCAGGGCGGGGCTTTCGAGCTGGGCTTCAACGTTTCCTGGACTCTGAACCAGTTGGCTCTGGCCAACTTCAAGACCGCTTCCAAGGTCCGCAATGTTCCTCAAGAGCGACTGGGCGAGCTGCTGGCCGCAGCCGATGGAATGAACGACGCATTTCTGCATCTGCCGATGAAGGACTTTCCACCGTTGAAAGACGGGCTTGCCGATTATTTCTACGACTGGCTGGCCCACCCGGACTTCGACGATTACTGGAAGAAGCTCTGCATCGAGGAACACCACGGAAATATCACGGCCCCCGCCCTGAACATCGGAGGCTGGTACGACATCTTCTTGGGCGGCACCATCCGCAACTTCCTGGGCATGAGCAAGCACGGCGCGACCGAGGACTCCCGCCGCGGCCAGAAGCTGATCATCGGACCCTGGCAGCACAGCTCCCGGGGCACCAGCCTGGTCGGCAACCAGTATTTCGGAATCGCCGCCGACGCCATGGCTTTGGGCTTGGACGAAATCCACCTGCGTTGGTATGACTACTGGCTAAACGGCGTGGACAATGGGATTCTGAACGAGGCCCCGGTCAAGATCTTCGTGATGGGCGATGACGCTTGGCGCGACGAACAAGAATGGCCCTTGGCCCGGGCCCAAAACACCAGCTACTACCTCCACAGCGGCGGCAAGGCCAACTCCCGCCACGGCGACGGCTCTCTAAGCGTCAATGCGCCTGCCGACGAGTCACCCGACGTCTTTCTCTATAACCCTGCGGACCCGGTGCCGACGAGGGGCGGACCACTGTGCTGCAACCCCTACTTCGCCGCCAACGGCGCCTACGACCAGAACGAAATCGAAGCCCGGGCCGATGTGTTGGTCTACTCCACCCCGCCGCTACAAAGGGACGTCGAGGTCACGGGCCCGATCACCGTCACCCTCTGGGCGGCCACTTCGGCCACCGATACCGACTTCACCGCCAAGCTCGTCGACGTCTGCGAAGACGGCTGCGCCCGCAACCTGACCGACGGCATCATCCGCGCGCGGTACCGCGATTCCATGTCCAACCCGTCGCCAGTGGAGCCGGGCAGGGCCTATTGCTACACCATCGACCTGTGGGCGACCAGCAACGTATTCAAGGCGGGCCATCAGGTCCGGTTGGAAGTCTCCAGCAGCAATTTCCCGCGGTTCGACCGCAACACCAACACTGGCAAGCTGATCGCCGCCGACGCCGAGCTCAAGCCAGCCCTACAGACAGTGCTGCACGACTCCGAGCACCCATCCCACGTGACCTTGCCCATCGTGCCCCGGTAGGGAGGCTCCGCGGAATGCCTCACGAATCGACTCCCGACCCGTCGGCCCCGCCGGACCCGCTGCGGGACTGGTACCGCGACACCATCTGGGGCCGACGGCAGGACGATGACGACGCCCTATTTGAGGTGATGAGCCTACAGGTATTCCAGGCCGGCCTCACCTGGAAGATGGTTCTGGATAAGCGCGACGCCTTCCGCCGGGCCTTCCGTGATTGGAATATCGACAGCGTGGCCGAAATGGGGCCAGACCAAGTCGAGGTCCTGCGCCAAGACCCAGGGATCATTCGCAACCGGCTGAAGATCGAGGGAGTCATCGAGAACGCTCGCCGGGTGCAGGCCCTGCAACAGGAGCACGGCAGCTTCTGCCGCTGGTTCTACCAGGTCCTGCCCGGCGAGGAATACCCAGCGCTACAGAAGGGGCTTCGCGGCGCGTTCAAGTTCATGGGCCCGGAGATCTCCCGGATGTGGCTGATGGCCGCCGGGCGGATCAGCCGCGAAGAGGGCGACAAGTACAGGCCGGGGGACTAGCCATCCGCCGGGGTCCGGGCGGGCCCCCGGCGCACCAGCGACGCCAACAATTCCCGGGAACTGGCGGCAATGTCGTCGACCGCCCGGCCGAACGCCTCGGCGTTGGCCTGCGAGGGATGCCGGTACCCCGAGATCTTGCGAACGAACTGCAGGGCCGCTTCGCGAATTTCCGCCTCCGACGGCGTTCCCTCCGGCTGGCGCAGCACCTTTATGCTCCGGCACATTGGCGTCCTCCCTGGCCTAGCGGACCTTGACGTACTTGGTGGCCAGTCCCTTCGAGGCGTCGGTGGCTGCCCCGCTGACCAAGTAGATGTCACCGTGCGCATCGGGCCAAATCTGGTGGCTGCGCGGGGTCGCCCATTGGGCCAGAACATTGCCCGAGCCGTCTCGCACGGTGAGCAGATTCTCCGTCGCCTCGTTGCTTTCCCGCTCCGCCAGGTAGACCAGCCCGTCCCGGCCGATGTGCAGGTCGGTGGGAAGCTGCACGTTCGTCCACTGAGTAACGAACTCCCCCTCCGGGTCGAATATCTGGATGCGGTTGTTCTTGCGGTCGCACACATAGACCAGTCCATCGCCGTCCACCCAAAGACAGTGCGGGGAGAAGAACGCTCCGGGTCCGTCCCCTCCGGGCCGCCCCCATGATGCGATAAACTGTCCGTCCGCCGAGAAGCGGTGTACCCGGCAATTCCGGTAGCCGTCGGAGGCGTAGAGGTCGCCCGACGGCGAAGGGGAGAGACGGGTCGGGCGGTTGAAGGGAGCACCCGCCCGAAGCACCACCCCCTCGTCCTCGAAGCAACCGGTGTCCGATGGTTGGCTTCGGTTGCCCACTTCCAACAGGACCTCGCCGCCAACGGTCAGCTTCATCGCCACATGGGCGCCCCGGTCCGCCAAGTAAATCACGTCGTCGGCCCCGATATACATGGTGTGGGGTTCGACGACATACCCGGCGCCCCAGGAATCCAGAAAACCGCCGTGCCGGTCGAACACCAGCACAGGTGGGTCTTGCTGTTGCTGGCAGACGTAGACCCGGCCCTGGGAGTCCGCCACCACACCGGTTACTACGCCGGTTGCCCAGCCTTCGGGCAGCGCGCCCCAACTATCGTCAACGTCGAACCGAAAGTCCCCAGCTTCGATCAGAGCCATCCTATACCTCCGCGCTCTCCGCAGCCTCCGCGGTGAGAAATCACCCCCGCCCGATGTAGGGCATCTTGGTGGCCATGATGGTCATGAACTGCACGTTGGTGTCGAGCGGGAGATTGGCGATGTAGAGCACGGCCTCGGCTACGTGCTCCACGTCGAACCTGGGCTCCGGGCGGACGTCCCCGTTGGGCTGAAGAATTCCGGTCTCCATGGGCGCAGTCATCTCGGTGGCCGCATTGCCAATATCGATCTGGCTGCAGGCGATGTTGTATTTGCGCCCGTCAAGGGACGTCGCCTTGGTGAGCCCGGCGACGCCGTGCTTCGTCGCGGTGTAGGGGGCGCTATTGGGCCGCGGTACATAGGCGGAAATGGAGCCGTTGTTGATGATCCGCCCGCCCATCGGGTCCTGTTCCTTCATTATCTTGATTGCTTGCTGGGTGCAAAGGAAGGTGCCCGTGAGGTTCGTGTCCACCGCCCGCTTCCATTGCTCGAAGGTCAGGTCTTCCATGTTCACTGGCGGGGCGGACGTCCCGGCGTTGTTGAACAGCACGTCCAGCCTGCCGAAGGCCTCGAAAGTCCTGGCGAAAAGCTCCCGCACCGACTCCGGATCGCCGACGTCCGCCGAGGCGACGATGGCCCGCTCGCGGATTTCCTCGGCCTCGGCCAGCGAAGCCTCCAAGTTCTCCACACGTCGTCCCGCCAAGGCCACGGAATACCCCCCGCGCAGCAGCGCTAGCGCCGCGCTGCGGCCCACCCCGGACCCGGCTCCGGTAACGATGGCGACTCTGCCATTCGCGTTCATCCAGCTATCCCTCGATTCAGTTTGTGCCACAGTTTAACGCCGATTGCTGCTCGAGGGTAAGTGTGCCCCTGGCCAGAAAAAAGGCCCTCCACTTGCGTTTACCGTTCCGGGTCGAGCGCAGAGACTTGCCCAAAGCGCTTCCCGCCAGTCCGCGGCGAAACGCGACGGTAACAATCACGTGATATGATTCTCAGAGCTTATGACTATTCCACGCTCGGATAATGATGTCGAATTAAGGACCGGCAGCGGATGCTGAGCTTGTCGGCGCTGCGCACCCGCGATGGGTCGATCTACGCCGGTTGGTGGGTGCTAGGCGCTTGCTGTGCGCTGGCCGTATTGCCCGGGGCCATATTCTCCTACGGCTTCCCGGTCTTCTTCCTTTCCATCGAGCGAGACTTGATGATCAGCCGTGCCCAGGTGTCGCTCATATTCGCGCTATCCAGAGGGGAGGCGGGCATCGGTGGGCCGTTCGTCGGTTGGATGATCGACCGCTTCGATTCCCGGCCCATCGTCCTGGGATTCGGGCTCATGGCCGGAATCGGATTAATCCTGCTGGCCGACGTTAGCAATTACTGGATATTCGTGTTGGTCTACGTCGGAATGGTATCGGTCGGCAACAACAGCGGGTTCGGCCAGACCTTCTTGGCGGTGGCCAACCGGTGGTTCGTCCGCCGACGGGCCGTCGGCATGACCCTGATCATTACCTCCTACACCATCGGCGGCGCAATAATGCTGCCGGTCCTGTCCCGCGGGGTAGAAGCCCTGGGCTGGCGCGAGGTGATGCTGTATGCCGGCATCTTCGTGTCCGTGGTCGTCGTCCCAGCATCTATATTTATCCGGCGCTCTCCTGAGCACGTGGGCATCAGCCTGGAAACCGCCGGAGAGGCGATAGACGCCACCTCCGAGGAGGCGGCCGCCACCCAGCAGACCGGCCGGGACTACACCGTGAGGGAAGCGCTGAAGACCCCTACCTATTGGTATATTTTGTTCGGCAGCGCACTCCGCATCGCGGTCACCAGCGGGGTGCTGGTGCACGGTATTCCCATCATGGTCTGGAAGGGCACCAGCGAACAGACCGGGGCAGACCTCATTGGTCTACTGTTCTTCGTCTCCATCCCGGCGCGGTTCCTGATCGGCATGTCCGGACTCAAGCTTCCTGGAAACGTCGTACTCGCGGCGGGCATGGGAGCCGGTTGCTTGTCTTTGCTGGCGTTGACCTACGTCCAAGGCACTTGGATCATCTACGTCTTCGTGCTCGGTCTGGCCTTCCTGGAGGGCGCCGCAGTGCTCAACTGGGTGCTGGTGGGCAATATCTTCGGACGGCGTAACTTCGCCACGCTGACCGGAATTATCTCTATCTTCTACAGTGCCGGCATGATGCTGTCCCCACTGTTCTTGGGCTGGATGTTCGATCGTACCCAAAGCTACGCCGTCTCGTTGATGGTGCTGACCATACTATACGGGGTCAGCGCGGTCCTCTTCCTGCTCTCCCGCGCTCCCAAGGAGCCGGACCCGGCGGGCGCCGTGGCGTAGCGCAACCGCTCCGCATTTGCCTTAGGGGGTAAAATAGACCCCACCAACAAGTGCGGGGTCAGAATATGCCGATCGTAGACCACAACCACGCGCCCGAGGTACCCTGGCGGCCCGGTTACCGCAAGTGGGACATCACAACCCACGAGCACGGCGTCAGCACCTCCCTCAGCCTGAACACCGCCGAGCCCGGCACTGGCGCTCCCCTGCATACTCACACCATCGACGAACTAATTGTTATCCTCTCGGGCACGCTGGAAGTCCGCATCAACGGCGAGACCCACCGGGTGGAAAAAGACCACACGCTGGTGATCCCGCCGGGCGCGGAGCACGCCTTCAGGGTCGTCGGAGACCAGAGCGCCGAGTTGCTCGTGGTGTTTCCCGACATGGAGCCCTACTCCGAGGACCACACAACGTACCTTGAAGGGAGCAGACCCGCTTCCGTTGGCGGCTGAAATCACCGACCGGAACTGCTTCCAGGAAGGCGACCTAGCGCTATTGCAGGACCGCAAGGCCCGGCGCTACCTGTTGACTCTTGGCGAGAGCGAAACGTTCCACAGCCACCTGGGGCGGCTGCAACACGCCCAGCTCATCGGCCAATCGGTCGGCGGCTGGTACCGCACCGATAAGGGCCACACCCTGCTGGCGGTTCGCCCTACCCTGGGCGATTACGTGCGCCAGATGCCCCGGGGCCCGCAGATCATCTACCCCAAAGACCTGGGCAACATCGTCAGCTTCGCCGACATCTTCCCCGGCGCGACGGTGATCGAGGGCGGACTGGGTTCCGGCGCCCTCACGTCCGCGTTGCTGCGGGCCGTTGGCCGCGAGGGGCGGGTGGTTACCTACGAGATCGACGAGTCGGTACTGCCCAAGGCAATGCGCAACATCCAACGGGTCACCCCCGACGCCGACAACCTGGAAGTGAAGGTCGCCGACCTCTACCAGGGCATCGAAGAGCGCGAGGTCGACCGAATCGTGCTCGACGTTCCAGAGCCCTGGCAGGCGGTCGGCACGGTGGCCGAGGCGCTGGTGATGGGCGGCATCATGCTCAGCTTTTTGCCCACCGTGCTCCAAGTGCACCGGCTGGTGGGGGCCTTGGAGCAAGACGGCCGTTTCCAGATGATCGAGTCCCTGGAGACCCTGCTCCGGACCTGGCACGTGACCGAACGCAGTGTGCGGCCCGACCACCGCATGGTGGCCCACAGCGGCTTCCTGACTACCGCCGTCCGGTGCGAACCGCGGCCCGGCGTCCGCACCCCAATCCCGGAGACCACCGAAGGACCGGAGGAAGAAGACGATGGACCTGATGAATAGGGACAACACCATCGAGTTCTTGAACGCCCACGTGAAGACCGATATGTTGATGAAGCACCTGCTGTCGGTCGAGGCCTCGATGCGCGGCTACGCCCGAAAATTCGGGGACGACGAGGACCGCTGGGGCATCGCCGGACTGCTGCACGACTTCGATTGGGAAATCTGCCCTACGCCCGAGTCGCACCCAACCTACGGGGCGCAGATCCTCCGCGATCACGGCTACCCCGAGGACATGGTCCGGGCAGTGCTCACCCACGGCGAGCACACCGGCATCCCCCGCGAGTCGCTGATGGAGCACACGTTGTTCGCCGTCGATGAGCTCTCCGGCTTCGTCCGCGCCGTCGCCTTGGTGCGCCCGACCAAGAGCTTGGACGACGTCACACCCCGTTCGGTGCGCCGTAAGATGAAGGACAAGGCCTTCGCCAAGGACGTCAACCGCGTCGACATCCAAAAGGGCGCCGACGAACTGGGTGTTGACCTAGACGAGCACATAGCCTTCGTGGTGGAAAGCATGAAACCGGTGTCCGAGCGAATCGGCCTAAACCCCTAGGAGCCTGAACGGAGGAGCCCAAAACGGCGCTTCGAAGACCTACCCCGGCCACATCCCGCGCCGGAGGTCCAGGTGGCGGCCGGTCAGCTTCGGCGCTGGCAGGCTGGCGGCCAACTCCTCCGCCTCGTCCGATTGCTCGGACCCCCAGAGCATCGGCTGTCCCACGTTCTTGCCTTGGGTCATCACCTGAAAGTCCCCCAACCCGCCCGGCTTCACCAACTCCATCATCCCGTTCCGGTTGGCCACGTACTCGGTCTGGGAGTCCGACGCCTCCCGCAACCGTGCCAGCATCGCGGGTAGCCCCAGATTCCGCAGGAACGCGCCCTGGGGCAGCGCATCGAGGAATCGCAGACCGGCCCGCTCTCCCGCGCGGACGACCGAGGTGAAGTCCACCTGGGACGACATATCCTGCTGCCCCACCCGCTCGAGGGGCTCATCGGTCTGCAGGTGCCGGTGGAAGGTGGTCAGGGTGCCCCGGCGCCGGTCAACGTCCGAATAGAGCTCCTTGGCGGGCCGCCCGTAGTCTATGGTGAGCACGAACCCGCGCTCCAAGGCCCCCGACACCTCCCCGGCCCAGGCATCCAACCCCAAGTTGACCTCAGCCGTCTGTCCTTCAGCCAGGGTGATCCCGAGGCTGTCCAGCCTTTCGGCCAATTTCGGGGTCGAAGGGTCGCCCGCCACGGTTGCCAACTCGCCGTCGTTCAAACCGACGAACATCTCCCGCAACTGGCGGTCTTGCATTCGGACCTGGTGCACCGGGAAGGCGTCCAGCAGTTCGTTGGACAGTACACAGCCAATGATTCCCCGGAGCGGAAGGCCCGAAGCGACCAGCCGCTCCGCTCGGCCCGTACCCTGCTCGTGCCCGGGCGACTCTCGGCGGTCGACGCATACGTAGCGAAGGCCATGCACGAAGCGGTCGGGCAGTTGCCTGGCGTAGCTAAGAACGTCCCGGCACAGCAAGCCGTTGCCCGCGCCCCACTCCACGACGGTGAACGATGTGGGCCGTCCCATGATGCGCCACATCTGGAAGAGCTGCACCGCCAACAGCGCCCCGAAGCACGGGTGTGCCAGCGGGCTGGTGTAGTAGTCGCCGTCCCCGCCGACGGGCTCCCTCGCCGCGTAATAGCCACCCCCGGGCCAGTACAGGGCCACCTCCATGAACTCGGCGAAGGTGACGGGGCCATTGGCGGCAATGCGGCGGCGTATTTCGGCCTCGGCGGTCATGCCCTATTCTTACCGGTGCGGGACGGCAAAAGTAAAGGGGGCCGATTGTGGCCCCCTTGGTTCTCTCCCCATTGGTCGTATAAATGTCGCGGACTCTAGGCCCGTTGTTCGATGGGCACGTATTCCAAGTCCATCTCGCCGACATACTCCGTCAGCGGGCGAATCAGAATGTTGTCGCTGTACTGCTCCACGCACTGGACGGTCCAGCCAGGGATTCGTCCCAAGGCGAAGATGGAGATGAACAGGTCTTCGGGGATGTTCAGCAGGTAATAGATCGAGCCCGCGAAGAAGTCGACGTTTACGCAGATGCCCCGCTCACGGTAGGGGAGCATGGTCTTCTCTTCCAAGTGGCTCAGAATCTGGAACCAGCCCGGCTGGCCCAGCTTCTCGCTCAAGGCCCGGGAGCGCTCGCGAAGGTGCCGCGCCCGCGGGTCCTCGGCCCGGTAGACCCGGTGCCCGAAGCCCATGATGCGCCCACCGTTGTCCAGGATGTTGCGGGCGTATTCCTCGGCGTTCTCCGGGTTCCCGATGTCCAAGGCCATCTTCATGACCTCTTCCGCCGCGCCGCCGTGCCACGGGCCCTTGAGCACACCCACCCCGGTGGTGACGGCCGCGTGCAGGTCGGACAGCGTGGATGCGGCGACCCGGGCGCCGAAGGCCGAAGCGTTGGGGCCGTGCTCGGCGTGGAGGATGAAATCGACGTCCAGCAGGCCGGTGGTCTCTTGGTCCGGGAGCTCGTTGAAGAGCATATATAGGAAGTTCCCGGCGTGAGTGAGGTCAGGATTGGGCGCGATGGGCTCCAGTCCGTGCCGGAGGCGGTGGTGGGCCGCGACGATGGTCGGTCCCATGGCGGTAAGGCGGATACCCTTGCGGATGGTGGCCTCGATGGAGTTGTCGTTCACCTCGGGATCGAAGGCGGCCAAGGCGGAGACACCGGTGCGCAGAGCATCCATCGGGTGGCTGGCCTTTACCAGATCGAGCACCTGGATCACTTCGTTGGGGATGATCCGGTTGGCCCGGAGCTCCGCGTCGAAGTCGGCCAGCTCTTGCTTGTTGGGCAGCTTGCTGTAGAGCAGCAGGTAGACGACTTCCTCGAAGGTGGACCTCTCGGCTAGGTCGTGAATGCTATAGCCCCGGTAGAGCAGTTTGCCTACCTGTCCATCGATGAAGCTGGACTCAGTGGTATCGAAGTAGACGTCCTTGAGTCCTTTGATTATCTCGGCCATGGCCTAAATCTCCTTGCCTTTGGACGATGGTCTGGCGGGGCTTTTTCCCAGTTGTTTCAACCGAAACGCAGTCGCAAGAATTGCGTAAAATGTCCGTAATTCGGCATGGGAATCGTAGCATTCGCCCTTTGGAGTGTCAACCTAAACCGGGCGGCGGACAGGCCGCGGCGAAGGGGATTGTTGGACAGCGCGGGGCTACCGGCTACCCAGGTGTAAGTGCTGATGGGCGGGGGTTTTGGACAGGCCCGGCATGGAGAGACTACACCGCTTCGACCCGCAACTTTAGCCCCAGCGCCCGGATGACCTTGAGCACCGTCCCAAACGCCGGGTTGCCGTCCTCCGATAATGCTTGGTAGAGGTTGCCCCGATTGAGTCCTGTTTCACGGGACAGGGCGGCTATTCCTTTGGACCGGGCGATGGACTTCAGCCCGGCACGAATCACCCTGCCATCGCCTGGGTCTTCGTCCATGCAGGCATCGAGGTACATCCGCACGTCTTCGGCGGTTTCAATGTAGTCTGCCGCATCCCACGGCGCATACGTTTCGGGCATTGCTAGTCCCTCCGTTCGTTGCTAGTTGTTTCGCGGAGCGCTCCCTGGCGGTCTCGCAAGCCCTTGATCCACTGGTCGAACGTCGCGCTTCTGACTACCTCCAACCCACCTAGATTGTACGCTGTAACGTACAGAATGTCTAATGGGACGGCCCGGCTGAGAAAGCGTGGCCGCCAAGGCGCGGGCCAAGCTGGTCTGGCCGCTGCCGGGGGGCAGCGTTTAACAAGACGATAGTCGCCTGGTAAGATTGCGTCATCCGTTATGGCGCAGGGCGAACAGGTTGAGGTCGTCGGCCACCGGTCGGGTATCCGACGGTGGGGATAACGGACAACCGGTATAGCCATGGGTTGCCCGTATTGGACCGGAAAATGAGCTGTTCTTAGCTACGGGGAGGGATGGCCGAGTGGACGATGGCGGCGGTCTTGAAAACCGCTATACGGGCGACTGTATCGTGGGTTCGAATCCCACTCCCTCCGCCACTACTCATCTAGATTCTAGCCACTAATCCCCTATTCCAAACCTTGTTTTCGCTCAATCTTGCTACAAAACGGGCTGTTTGACTTTTCCGTCAACGATACCACCGTCCGCATCATCAGCGCGTGGAAGGCTGGCCACCGGGACGAGAGGAAGTATGCCACAGCTTAGACCGGACTACGTTTCGCCAACCGAGGAAGAGGACGCCGCCATCGAGTCCGCCATCGCCAACGATCCCGACGAGCAAGGCTGGGTATCCGTTGGCCCCCTACAGCCCGTTAAGGAAGTCTTTCCGGAGCTTGTGAAGGCCTCGAAGCGGATGCGGGGCAAGCAAAAGTCACCGACGAAGGTGCAGATTGCCATCCGATTGGACGCCGACGTGGTGGAGCACTTCCGGGCGACCGGGAAAGGTTGGCACGTCCGGGTAAACGAGGCGCTGCGCCAAGCGGCCTTTGGGGAGTAGCCATGCTCGGACTACCCAACGAGACCATCGTCACCCGCGAGGTCTGCCTGCGGTAGGCAACAAGCAGCCCGCCGCAGCTTTGGGAACACCGGCGGGCTATGCCGGGACCGAATGGCCCGGCGGGATTCAGTCTTGGACGGCATCCCAGGTGGTTGCCGCCAAGAAACGCCAGCGGTGCGATTGGCCGCGGAGTTGCACCGCAACCCAGGGGGTCTAGCCCTGGGCTCCGGGGGTCTCGCTCCCGGTCCTGTCTGACACCCGTCCGTCTTGGCTAGCTGTTCCGTTGCGTGGGGCGGGACCTGGGCTCCATCAGCAACGACAGCAGCCGCAGGTTTTCCTGTAGCGCGGGGGCTATCGACCCTTTGTGCGAGCTCGATAGCATCAGCAGCAGGCGCAGCTGGGAAGCCAGGTCTTGGGCCAGCCCCTGCTTGGCCTCGGCCAGCGTGTCGGCCTCCACCGGCACCCGGATGCCGGTCAGCGGCAGGTGCTGCTTGGCCTCGCCGGCCCAATACTTGTCCAAGCTGTCCAGCACCACGATGGGTATCTCGTCCCTAACCACGAAGTTGGCTTCGGGCGGGGAGTCCTCGGGCCGCAGAGCGTCCACCAGCACCCGGGTGACCTCCGAGTGGCTGATGTGGAACGTAGCGGCATTGGGTTGGCTGGAGTCCGCGTCGCGCCAGACCCAGTCGGCTGGCGAGGCATAGTCCACGCCGGGTTCGATCACCACGGGCAGCGCCAAGTCTTCGGCTAGGACCGGCCCGTCGGTCTCGGCGGCGGCGGGGTCCTGCCCGGCCGGTAAGGCGTCATCCGGCGGCATGTTCCACCTGCCCCTCGGCGTCCAGCTCCCAAGCGGAGTAGACTTGCTCCGGCAGCATGATCGGGCCCACGGCGTTCTCGTACTCCCGGACGTGCTTGGCGGTCAGCAGGGCGATGGCCTTCATCATCTGGGGGCTCACCTTGATCCGGGCCCGCAGAATCGGCTCCCGCTCCTCCATCTGCTCCCCGAAGAACAGGACGGCGGAATACAGGCTGCTGAAGATGTGCATCGAATCGCTATAGAAGGTGATGGGGTCCAAGGAGCTTTCGCTGGCGGCCTGGGTATCGCCGGGCCTAGCGAACGACTCCTCTTGGGGCACCTGGTCTTCCGGCGGAACGTAGGGGCGCTGGACTACAGGCATGGGTCCTCCCGATGGCGGGTATCGTGCGTTCGGTCACATTATACACGCTGGCCGCCGCCGGTCAGGACCGGCTCAGGTGGTGGCAGCCCACCGCGATGGCGCTCCACTCCCGGGTCGACCGGCTCTGGCCGATCAGCCCCAAGCGCAGCATGACGGCGTAGCCCAACTCGTCCTGGGAGGCGGTGGAACGGCCCGCCACGGCGGACCGCACCTCCTGGGTGGTGTAGGACGCCAACGGTATCCCCCGCGCCCCGGCCCACCGTTGCAGCCCGGCCTCCAGCTCCTCCAGCCCCGGCATGGTCCAGTTGATGCCCCCGGTGCGGCACTGCACCGCCAAGCCCGGCCCCCAGCAGACGGCCAGCTCCGACAGCGCATCCAGCAGGTGGCCGACCCGCACCGCAGGCTCCAGCTTTTGCCGCGTCTTCAGTCCGATCAGCCCGCTGGCCTCCACCACCCCGTCCCGGAAGACGGCCCAGCCGCTCGTCCGCACCCCCGGGTCGAGGGCCAGCAGCACGCTTGGGATGCGCGGCGACGGTCCCGGGGCCGTCATGACGCCTTGGCCTCGCCGCCGCCGCCGGGGTCCTGACGCTGGCGCTCCGCCAGCCAGGCCAGCACCGCCGCCGTGCGGGGCGAGAGCCCGTGGAGGGTCGGCGATTGCGCCGGCTGGTAGAGACCGTGATAATAGTAAGTGCCGCACTGCAAACAGGCCCAATCGCCGTCGTCGTTGACCAGATCCCCGCCGCACTTAGCACACGCCCCAAAGTTAAACCAGGTCAAAGCAGTCCTCGGTGGGTCAGTCCCTTTTAGTGTTCTCAATAGTATAGCACATATGTGCTAACGGCAATTAGCCAAACGTCAGGGTGACGGGGAAACAAAAAACCCCCCCCCGTTCGGCGGGGGCCGGGGGTTGAATGCAGCGCCGAGGGAGGGATGACCGGTGGGTGATGGGGTTGTTGCCCGGCCAGAACGGGGGCTAGCGCCGTCTCATTACGCTGTCGATCAAGGGTTGACCGATTCGTATTAGGTCCGCGCCTTGCGAAACGTGCTGAGCGAAGGCGTCCAAGGGGGATTTTGGGTCAGGGCTGTGAGAGGTCTCTGTCAAAGACGTTCAACACCCAGCTGGTCGCATATCTCCTGGGCAAGGATGTCGCTGATCTCGCCATGCCGTGGAATGGACGATTGCCGGCGCCGGTCCCTATCGCTTCCCTATATCGAGTGCCGCCGCCCTTCTCGGATGAAGTAACAACCGTGAGTGTGAAGATGCGCGAGGAGGTCGGTCCGCTTCACCGGGCCGTTGCGAGAATATCTGCAAGTGCGGACTCCAGGCTCTCCATGAGTCCCTCAAGCGTACGCTCCTGGGCGTTAACGCCCTCGACACCCTCAAGCCAGCCGATCCACCATTCGCCGTCTCGCTGGACCACTGCCGGATAACGAGCGTCGGAATCCTGGATAGCCAACGACCAGCGGTCTAACGTCGCCATTAGCGCCCCCTACAGATTCCTGATGGGCTGGAATTACACACCGGCCCGTTGCCTGCCAGACAACTTTACCCCACTTTTTGGGTCAGGTCCTTGGATTTAGGGTCAGAGAGGGATGTTGGGTCAGGTATGAACGAAGAGAGTTAGATGAGCCGCGTTGTGGTAGCTGGAGAAGGCTCCCCGGCCTGGCTACCTGATGAAGGGCTGTAGGGTGTCGAGCATCAGCTCGACGTCGCCGATATCCTCTGTGATAGTGCTGGCATCCAACAGGGATGGATGTCTGTAATAGTTGCGGTGCAGGGAGTGGGCCGCCTGTCCATACCGCCGCAGGCTGGGCTGGCGAAAACGCTGGCGGGCGTTCTCGATGACGCTGTCGAATTCGTCGTGGTGCTCGTACCTCCGGCCGTTCGCGGCAGCAGCGGCCTTGGCCATGTGAGCAGCCGCGCCCCAGCCCTTCTCGGACGCTTGATGCAGATCGCCGTCTTTCAGGTACTGCTTGCTCCTCTCCAGGAACATTCTCGCCAGCTCTATGTGGCCAGTAGCAGCGGTGGTCATACTTAGATACTCCCAATTGGCGAGCCTTATTATACGCCATCGCAGAGCGCCCCTCATGGCCGGGGGTCCTCGAAATGCTGATTGGTAATTCTCCGGTAACTCTTGATGGGGTACAACATGGTTGTTGCATTTTGCCGGTTAGTGGTTACCCAGAATTATTGAAAATGTAATCTCGGCAATGCACACTGGGTATCACCATTCTTTTCCAGGCTGGGGACCGGTGGACTCACCGGTAAGTACAGGGAGGCGAGAGGATAGCGATGCTGTCCGCAGCACTATTTTTCGTTTCTGTCGGGAATGCCTCTCAAACGTCCCCAGGCTGCTACGGGGGTCACGTATGTAGCTAGAGCCCAACCGCCCGGGGCGGACACCAGCGGACGACCAGCATGCGGCGGACCGGCGCCGTCGCTCCACCGGCAAGGTGGAGACCGGGCCCGGCTCCGCGGTGGCTAAATAGCAATAGGAGACAGGAGTAAATGAACACTCAAGTAGGCAAAACTTTTGGCCTGGCCCTGCTCGTGGCGGTGGGCATTCTCGCCGTCATGTTCGCGCTGGGCACTTTCAGCGCCCAGAAGACGAGTGCGCGGCCACTGCTGGCCGGCAGCTTGACCATTACACCATCGGCAGAGATGGCCGGGGATCGGCTCGCCGCCACGGGTAACGTCATGGCTGAGTCCGGGTGATGCTGTAAGAATCGACGTGACGTTTGACCACTGGGGCAATGCCGGACGATTGCTCGACAACTAACGCTCGAAGTTGAAATCAACTTTCCCGGCTTCGGGATTCCCGACAACGATCGACACCGAGAGACGTCATCGTCATCTGGAAACGGTACGGCCTATAGCGGGAACGCTGCGGATGTGAGGGTTTCACGGCAGAGCCATCTTCGTGGCTCGTAAACCGATGATGATGGTGACGGTCAGCTTCGGAGTCGTCACTAAATACGGGCGATGGTAACGATAGATCATTCGGCAGAGAAGCCGGTATCACCGCTCCTTCGGCGGCTGCCGGCACCGCAGACCGTCTGGCATCAAGAACGCAGCGATACAGCATTGCCCAGGAGTATGCCGCCAAGGTCAGTAGTCGATATCGCACCTTACCCTCGACCCAGACGAGGGCGGCAGCGGCACCGAGATCACCATCACTGGTAAGGCCTTCGCCAACATGGCACCGCGACGGTGTCTCACTATGGTGACGACGTCCACCGGGACCGTCATCGTATCCGACGGTGATCGTGGACGACCATGGCACGGTTTCCGGCCTCGATGGTGGCAGGCGTAGCCAATACCATCGACCTTCACCGACGCCAACGGTGGCCGACACTGCTGACGATCACCATCGCTCGGAGCTGATCGGCATATCTCCTACCGACGGTGCCACCGAAATTCACCGTCAAGGGCACGACCACTGGACCGGGGATCCCCTTCCACAGGTCAACATCGGGTGGCTCTGACCATCACCATCGAGGGCGGCTGTCGGATTGGACGACCCAAGACGACCCCCACGCGATGACGATCCGTCGCTGGTCTTGGATCAACAGCGACATCGACCTGCTGGCGGATATTGCTCTGGACGACAATAACGACAGATAATATTGCTGATGGTGGCGAACTCGAGTTTGACGTTAACAGTTGACAGGCTGGTACGGCCAGGTCCGTCCGGTTGGGAACTCAAGCTGGTACCAGCTCATGGTCATCGAGGCGGGCTGGTAACAGGACCCCTATGCAACTCGACTCCGCACGATGTTGAGATCACTGCGCTGGACCGCTTGACCATTAACCCGAGCTAGCAGTGTTCCCCGGGCAGTCGATAACCGTGGAAGGCAACCGGCTTCATCCGGACCTGACGCCGCCACTGTAGCGAAGTCAAAGAGATCACGGTGTAGAGCAGCCATTTGAAGGACGCCGGTGATCCGGGTGGCGTCTCCGTCGATCACAACGGCAGTGATTCCTGACCATCATCTTCCCGATACCGGCAGTCGAGTGACGGCACTCATGACCGTGGAAGTCAAGGACGCAACGACGGCCGGGTGGGCCAAGGCGAGATTACCGTGCCCGAGCGCCGTCCATCACTTCTGGACCCCGAATCCGGGCGCCGCGGTTCCTTCGTGATCCAAGTTGACGGGCCGGGCTTCCCGGCTAACCAAAACGTCACGATCTATTACGGCGATACGACTGGTGCTGGGTGCGCAAGGACCGGATAGCATCGGTTCCTGGGAATCGACGGTGATGACCGTTCCGATCGAGAGCTCGAGATCGGCGATGAGTACCAAGTCGACGCAGACCGGTCACGTATCACGACGGCTCAAACCCCGCCAAGACTTACCTGACCGCAGAAGCTGACCACTCCGTGGATGCCCAGGACGCCACGCTTACCCCCGACACCGCCCGCAGTGGCGATCGACATCACTGTCGACGGTAGCGGCTTCCCGGCCTACCAGCCGGTAACCGTCACGGTCGGTACTGCTTCGGCGATCAACACTGGCGCCAACTCCGACGGTAACGGCGATTTCGAGACCACCATCCTGCTACCTCAGCAGGCGGCCGGCCCGGTCTCCGTCGTGATCAGCGTCGGCGGCAAGCTGCACACAGAGCTGCTGACCATCTCGACCGGAGATGTGGTTGCTCCGTCTCAACCCACCATGGACGCCTTCGCTGGCATAGCCAGCTTGGTCCGCGTCTGGAAGTACGACAACGCCACCCAGGGGTGGGAGTTCTACGACCCGGACCCCGCTCTGGCTAGCGCCGTTAACTACACGGAATGCCGCCAGTGGCGACATCGTCTGGATTTCGGTCACCGAACAGGAGACCTTCCAGGGCAGTATGCTCTACCCAGGCTGGAACACCCACGTAATTCAATAAGGCAGGGACCCGGAACGGGGATTGCGGGGCCGCACCATTGGCGGCCCCGCAGCACCACCGAGTATGAGACAAGGAGGAACGAATGACCAAAACTAAATTCTTGGCCCTGTTAACGGCCTTGGCCCTGCTGCTCAGCCTCCCGGTGGCGACGGCCTTCGCGCAGCAGCCTCCCCCCATCCCGCAACTGTTTACCGGTAGCGTGATGCTGGGCGAGGAAATGGCCCCCGACGGCACCATGGTTGTGGCCATGGTCGACGGGATGGCGGTCGGCAGCGCCGACGTTATGGACGGAATGTACACCCTGAGCGTCGCTCCGGGAGCCGGTCCCACCGACGGCACCATCACCTTCATGATTGGTGACGAGACCATCGCGATCACCGGCATGTTCAGCGCCGGCGGCTTCGAGTCGCTGGACCTGGACGGCTCGGCCATGATGGTGGAGGGACCCGGCGACGGCATGATGCCTGGCATGGAAGGCCCCGAAGGCCCCAAGGGCGACACCGGTGCTGACGGCGCAGATGGCTCCGACGGCCAAGACGGCGCTGACGGCTCAGATGGCGCCGACGGCTCAGACGGTGCTGACGGTGCCGCTGGAGCCGATGGCTCAGATGGCGACGACGGCGCTGACGGCGCTGACGGCGCCGCTGGAGCCGACGGAGCCGCTGGCTCAGATGGCGCAGCCGGGGCCGACGGCGGCGGCGGTATGATGGGCCTCATTGCCCTGATCGTCGGCATCGTGGCCTTGGTCGCCGCAGGCGGTGCCTTCATGATGGGCCGCCGCTCCTAAAAGCCCACCAACCCCAGGCAACCCAAGGGCGCCCCAGCCAGGGGCGCCCTTTTCTGTTTGCGCGGCGGAGCCTCCAAAATCCCAAGAATCCGTCAATCCCGCGAATTCTGATTCGAGAGCCCCTGATGTAGAATAGACATAATGTGCGAGGTGTGCGGTGATGGGTGTCTTCGGCAGGGTGACGGCGGTGTTGGCCCTAGGGCTGGTGGCCCTGGGGACGGTCGCGGCTGGCCCGGGCCAGAGCGAGCGGCCCCCTCAACCGTTCTTCCAAGACTTCTTCAACTGGCGCGGCCACCCTCGACGGCGCACCCGCTCCCGCTGGTACGCTATTGGTCGCCTGCGTCGACGGTTGCCAGCAGGGCTACGAGTCGCCGCCGCTGGCGCTGGCCGAGGGCGGCACGTTCCACCTCTTCGAGGTCAGCCCACCCGACGAGGGGTCCATCAACCAAGAAACCACCTTCTACCTGGTGAACCGGTACGGCCGCCTCCGGGCCGACGAGACCCGCGCCTTCATCGGCGTCTACGACTACTACGAACTTAGGCTGACCTTCCACGGCCCGCTGCCCACCAAGCCGCCGCCGACGCCCACGCCGGAGCCGACTGCCACGCCGGTCCCACCGACCCCCGAGCCAACCCCGGCCCCCACGCCGACCGCCATCCTGCCCGTGGTGGGCGACCCGGTGGCCGCCCGGATACCCTTCTGGGCGTTGCTGGCCGGGGTCGTCCTAACCGCCACTGGCGCAGCCCTGATCGTGGCCACCCGCGCCAAACCCGACTAGCCCCAACGCCCCCAGGAGCCCATCTCTCTAGTCCCCGGAGAATAAGTCCGGTACCGCTTCGTCGGCCACCACGCCTTCGGCAAAGACGACGCTCCCCTCCATCCGCACCTCTCCGACCGGCTTGTCCGGATGGCTGCTGTGCCAGAATAGGCCGCTCAGGTGCTCTTGGTCCGCCATCCATGCCATCAGCTCTTCGGCCCTGGCCGGGTCCCGGAACTCAACATAGACGTACACGGCGCTGACGCCGCCCTCGTTTAACGGACCCGCGTGGGCCTGGAATACCGTCCCCGGGTCCCATACCCCTGCCTCAAAGCCGGGCCCGGTCAAATAGTCCAGCTCCCCGGTGAGCTTGAGGAGCCCTCCGATCTGACGCCGGGATGTCGCCGCCGTCCAGATGGCGGTCGATGATTTCCATGAGCAGCCCGGGGCTCTGGGCCAAGAGAAGCGAGCCGGACGCCGGGACCGCGACGAACAGGTCGTCGTAGAAGGGGCATATGAACATTTCCACGTCCCGGTGGGAGTCCAAGGCGCTGGGCGGGTCGTGGCGTTCCCGGGGCTCCGCCAGCGATGGGGCGTCCCTCATCAATCCCAGGAAGCCCTCGAAGTTGCCCGACAGCACCACCGCCCCGAGATAGTCCGACGTGACGCCGATAGCGGCGCTCTCGATGCTGGTCATCGCCAAGAGCTCCGCAGTCAGGACCCCCGCCGTACTTTGGGTGAGCATCTGCAAGCCGTGCTCGAGCGAGCTGCGGAGGCCGGGACGCTGCAATACTTCGTCCACCTTCACGAAGGAAAACGAGGAGCTATCGGCTGGCAGGCCACTCAGGACCTCCGCCGGGTACGGCAACGAGTCCGGGGAGACCCTGGGCGCAGCGGGGAGCGTTGGCCGCGGCGGTCCCGGCTCTGCCGTCGGCGTCGCCGCCGGGCTGGCGGTCGGCGTCGCAGCCGGGCTGGCGGTCGGCGGCACGGGGCTGGGCGTTGCGGTAGGGCTTGCTACGGTGGGCGGCGTAGCGGTCGCCGTGGGGGCCGCCGGTGTTGGACTGTCCGGAGTACCGGTGGCGGCGGTCCCGCAGGCTACAACGAGCAGCATCGCCGTTAAATGTTTCCTCATCCGGAAACTCCTTCAACGGCTCCAAGAATTGCGCCGCCTCTTCGGGCCCGGCCAACTCCATGTACCAGAACATCGTGCTGGTTTCCTCGGCCTCGGCCCGGCCCCCGCCAGCGAGAAAGTGCGGAAACACATCCTGCCCCATGGCCTGCGGGCCGAAGCGCCGGGTTACCAGGAAGTCCACAGGACCGATGGCGTCCAGCAGACCGCGCAGCGGCTCGTCCAGTTCCGCGCCGTCGAGTCGCCGGTCGATAATCTCTTCCAGAAGCCCGGCATCCAGGGAGAGCAATAACGTGCGGGTGTCGGGCACGGCGATGTACAGATCGTCGTAGTAAGGGAGCAGGAACACCTCGACGTCCCGGTGGGCCGGGAGGATGCTGGGAGGGTCGAAATCGCGGATGCCGTCGGACAACTCCGGCGCTTGCCGTAGAGCTTCAAGGGACCTGGTCATCCGTTGGCAGGGGTCAGTTTCCGAACAGTGTACTGCCAACTTCACTATCGGGCAGCTCCATTGTGTAGCGTACCGTCACTCCTTCTCGCACCAAGTCCTCGATCGGCCTCCCCTTCTCGCGCCGCTCCTGAATTCGGGCCTCCACCTGTGACGCCATCTGTTCGTCCTCCAGCGCCATGCGGAATTCGACCTTGGTCGTCCCGTCGTCGTTCACCTTCCCGAAGACGCCGAACCGTTCCCCGAACACGGTGATGAACAAGAAGTCGACCTGCCCTGTTCCCTCCAAGAGCGCCGACAGAGGTAGGCCAACTTCCTCTGCGGAAAGATAGCGCTCGATCATTGCCGTCATCGGGCCATGGGCCCTGGCGAAGAGCATGGTGCTCGGGTCCGGGACCGCAATGTAAAAATTCGACGAATAGTTCCGGTAGTGGGTACGGAATATCTCGATGCCCATGTAATCGCCCAGCGACACCGGAGTAAGGGCCGCCCGCGCCGTGACCTCCAGGGCGTCGTCGCCGGTCACCGGCCTCAGACCTTCCTCCAATTGGCCATCGAGCTGGGGATATACGTGGGCGACGGTCGGGCCCATGACCACCGTGGCTGGCTCCAGCAACGCCAAGTACGCGTCGTCGGGGAAGCGCGGCCCGCCCGACACCTTCACGATCAATGTCTCCCGGTACACCTCGTCCTCCTCCGCCTCGATGACCTCCTGATCGGCCGCGGCGGCGGCATCCCGCAGGGCCGCCACAATGGGCCGGAAGTCACCCTGCAGAATGGCGGCGCCGCCTATGACACCGGAGCCGCGACCCTGGCCGATGGCGACCCGGTCCACCGCTCGCAGCATAATTTCCTCGGTCAGGACGCCCTCGGTCCTCTTGGTTAGATATTCCAGCGCCTCGGTCAACCCGCCCTCGTGCAGGTCGTCCCGGCCGAGGAGGGGAGCGACTTCGAAGAAGTAGAAGCCCGTGCTATCTCCAGGAAGTCGGGCCAACAGGGCGGCCGGGCCTTCTATCACAACTTCGGGCCGAGGGACCGTGGACGCTGACGGCGGCGCCGTAGGTAGTTGTGTGGCCGTGGGTGTTGGCGGGTCGGTCTGGGGTCTCGTCGGAATCGCGGTTGGCGGCAAGGGGCCGGGCGTTACGGTCGGGCTGACGGCGGTGGCCGGGGCGGCCTCGGTGGGAGGCGTAGCGGTTGCCGTGGGCACCGGCGCCTGAGTGTCCGGAGTACCGGTGGCGGCAGTCCCGCAGGCTGCAACGAGCAGCATCGCCGCAGCCAGCAGAAGCGCCGCCGTTAAATGTCTCTTCATCCTTCACGCCCCCTTGTTCATGCGGTTGGTCGCCCGACGCCGCACCGGATAGCCCTGATTCGAACGCTAGTTGCCCAGCAGCGCGCCTTGCAGATCGTTGTTGTGGACGTAGCCTCGGGATATGACCACCCGGCCTTCCTGGGTGATCTCGCGGATGGGGTGGTGCTCGCCGGTGTTGTAGCCTTGGACGAGGCGGCGATCCTTCAACCGCTCCATCCTCTGCGCGGCCTCTTCCGAGTCGGCGAACTCCATGTACCAGAACATCGTGCTGGTTTCCTCGGCGTCGGCACGGCCCCCGCCAGCAAGAAAGTGCGGAAACGCATCCTGCCCCATGGCCTGCGGACCGAAGCGCCGAGTCACTAGGAAGTCCACGGGGCCGATGGCGTCCAGCAGACCGCGCAGCGACTCGTCCAACTCCCCGCCGTCGAGTCGCCGGTCGATGATTTCTCCCAGGAGCCCCGCGTCCTGGGATAGCAGCAACGTGCGGGTGTCGGGCACGGCGATGTACAAATCGTCGTAGTAGGGGAACAAGAACACCTCCACGTTCCGGTGGGCCGGGAGGATGCTGGGAGGGTCGAAATCGCGGATGCCGTCGGACAACTCCGGCGCTTGCCGTAGAGCTTCGACGAACCCGGAGAAATCGCCCTGAAGGACACCTGCTCCGGCGCCCCCGGTGTTTGCGGCACCGCCAAAGACGGCGCGTTCGATCCCGGCGTTCGACAACATCTCCTCGCTGAGCACTCCGTCCGTGCGCTTGCGAAGAATCGCCAGATCGTCTTCCATATACCAAATCATGGAGTCCTCTTTGGGCGCGACCACCGCGACCTCCACAAAGGCGAGGAATTGGGCCCCGGCCGGCAGCAAGGACCAAAGCGCCGCCAGTTCTTCGACTGAGCTCGTCGGCGGAGGCGCCGGGCGGGGCCATGCCAAGGCAGGCGTCGGGGCGCGGGTGGCAGTGGCCGGCCGACGGGTGGCCGAGGGTGTCGGCGGTCGCGTTGGCGGCGGGTTTGGAGTTGCGGCGGGCGTCGGCGGTACGGTCGCGGTGGCCAAGACGGGCGTGTTGGTGGCTTGGGGCGGAAGGGCGGTAGCGGTCGGGTCCGGCGGCGGCGGGGTGGGCGTATCGGTCGGGTCGGTCCCGCAGGCCACGGCCAAAACTATGACCAGCAACACCCCGGCGAACCTCACTGACATACTGCCCGCCTCCCACATCTGCATGTTGCCGACCCGCCCGCGCTAGTCTCCGAATATGACGTCGAGGACGACTTCGTCGGGCACCACTCCCTCCGCGTAGGCCGTGGCGCCCCTGTGTTGCCAACTTTCAATCCGCACACTGGGATAGAAGCCAATTTTTCGGTAGTAGGGTTCCGTCTGCTCGTTCAGCCAATCGGCTGCGGTAGTAGCCTGTTCTTCGTCGGCAAACTGATTAAGGGAGCGAATCGCGGTGGTTGCGGCTTGTCCCAGGGTAACATGAAAACCGCTTAACTTAATGGCGTCCAGAGGAGACGAGGGAGTGTTGCCGCCTTGATTCCCTGCGCTATAGATGTTCAGGTAGTCCGCCCTTCCCCAGTCGCGCAACATCCGGACAAACGAATCGGGCAGGCCAGCGCCGTCCAACCACCGGTCGGCCATCTCCCGCGCGCCTTCCAGGTCTTTAGTCATGGCCAGAGTCCCCATGTCCGGCATTACAAAATAGAGCTCATCCAAAGGATGGTAGCCGTCGTCGCGGAAAACGCCGAATATCTCGACACCTTGCCGGACTTCAACCAAGTCGGTAAACGGGTTGGCCCCGGATATCGTGACCGCCATGCTCAGGGCTTCTCGTATTAGAGTGAAGTCCCCTCGCAATACGCAATACCATTCGGACCGCTCCGGGTAGGACCCCAGTGCCAGAGCAGTAATGCCCGCCGAGCGTAACAGGGACTCGCTGGGCGCCTTCTCGTTCGCCCCGACGAAGTCCTCCAAGTAGTATTCGAGATATTCTTGGAAGGCCCTCCTCTCCAGGACTGTTTCTATGTTGGCGAAAGTGAACTCGGTAGTACTCTCGGGAAGCATAGCGAGGAGGGCGAGATGCTCCTCCGGGAACGGAATATGAGGAGACGGTCCAGGTGTTGCAGCGATAGTTGGAGTTGGCCAAGGCGTCGGGGTCGGCGTTGGAGTGCGGGTTGGCAGGAGCCGCGTAGGCCACGGAGTCGGCGTCAGAGGGCTGGGCGTCACGGTAGGGCTGACGGCGGTCGGCGGCGCGGTCGCGGTGGGAGGCGGCGCGGTTGCCGTGGGCACCGGTGTTGGACTGTCCGCAGTACCGTTGGCGGCAGTCCCGCAGGCTACAACGACCAGCATCGCCGCAGCCAGCAATAGGCCTGCGGTGAGACGTTTCCTCATATTGTCCGACCCGCTCATGCCGCGCCGTTAGTTTCCGACCAGCAGCTCCCCCACCTCATCATCGGGGACCACCGCACTGAAAAACCTCACCTTCCCGGTCCATTGGATGTCCCTGAGCGGTGGCCTCAGTCCGTCAGCAACAAGTCGGGCACGTCTTTGTCCGGCGCAGTTACTCTGGTGACGACCGCCCGCCCGAGTTGCCGCAACTCGCCAACCGGCCTGCCGGTCTCGCTGTGGTAGATGAAAAACAAGTCGCCCAGGTCCTCCAGGGTACTGAAAAAATCCATGGCTTGCGCGGCCTGCTCTTCTCCAGCGAACCCCCAGTATGCGTACAGGGTACTGGTTTCGTCTTCCTCCAACGCCCCGGCGTGGGCGATAAAAGTCGGGAAAGGAAAGGGCTCACCGCTTTGTGCGCCGGATTCGGATTCCAGGGACTGGGCGGTCATGAAGTCCACGTCTCCCGTTTCCGCCAGCAGACCGGCCAGCGCTTCGGGCAACTTTCCGCCGTCCAAGCGCCGGTCGATCATTGCCTTCAACCGGTCATAGCCCGAGGAGCCGTCTGCCTGAACGAGAAGCATGGCATCCGGACCGGGTACGGCCAAGTAAAGAGAAGAAAACCGGCTTTGGAACAAGAATACCTCGACCCCTCTGTAGGGCTCGAGCGCTATGGGGGATTGGGCCGCTTGGATAATCCTACTCAGTTCGAGGGAATGGCTGCGGGGCGCTTCCCCGTCGTCCAAGAAGCGGTCGATGTCTTCCTTAACGTAGCTGAGGCCCGGCTTGACCACCACCGTATCCGGTGGCAACAGCGCGATGTAAGCACTGGCCGGATAGCCGAGGTCCGAGGCGACCCGCAGGATGAGAAGGTCCCGGTATATCTCGACCGCCTCGACTTCCATGCGGTCTTGGGCTTCCTCGTTGGCCGCCCGGTGTAGTACCTCAGGGAAACGTTCGAAGCTACCCACCAAGACTGCCGCACCTGCACCACGCCCCATGCTGAAAGCCGCGCTCCGCACACCCGCCGAGCGGAAGAGTTCCTCGCTGATCACGCCGTTCGTCTTGCTAGTCAGCGTGTCCATCTCCTCCTCGATATGGCTGCGCAGGCTGGCCCTTCGCAGCACGGTCAGGGCATCTACGAAGACGAAGACCGTGCTGTCTGGCGGCAACAGGCCGAGCAGGTCTGCCGGAGAGACCTGCGGTGTCGGCTCGGAGGCTATTGGTGTTTCTTCCGGACGTCCCGGTCGTACCGTGGTACGGATGTTGGGCGTCTGAAGGACGACCCCAGGTGTGGGAGAGGCCAACACTGTAGCGGTTGGCTGCTCCGGGGTTTCGGGAAGGGTCGGGCCTGGAGTCTCCGTCGGGACCGGACCGCTACCGCATGCGGCAAGCCCGGAGAGCGCTAGTGTTATCAGGAGAGCGACCGCAGAGGGCTTCACCCAGCTCTGTCTAATCCGTTGCCAGATGCTGCCGCACCACGTTTGCTACCCCGTCGGTGGGAACCATCTCCGAGTCTTCACCGCGCCTACCCTTGACCTCGACCACGCCCGCGCGTAGGTTGCGGGGGCTGACCACCAGCCGCACCGGCAGGCCGAGCAGGTCGGCGTCGTTGAATTTGACGCCAGCGGCTTGGTCGGCACGGTCGTCGAAGAGCACGGTTATGCCCTGCTCTTGAAGGCTTTGGTAGAGGGCTTCGGCGGCTTCGGCAACGCTCTCGTCGGCCAGGTTCAGGCCGACTAGGTGAGCGTCGAAGGGGGCGATGGGGGCCGGGAAGACGATGCCGCGCTCGTCGTTGTTCTGCTCGATGGCGGCGGCCAGCAGGCGGCCCACGCCGATGCCGTAGCAGCCCATGGTTATCGGGTGCTGCTGGCCCTCGGCGTCCAGGAAGGTCGCGCCCAAGGCCTCGCTGAAGAAGGTGCCCAGCTTGAAGATGTGGCCCACCTCCACGCCCCGGGTGGCCTCCAGGGTACCGCCGCAGCGGGTGCAGATTTGTCCGGGCTGGGTGAGGGCGATGTCGGTCAGGACGTCCACCTCGAAGTCGCGGGGGTAGTTGGCCCCGGTCAGGTGGGTGTCGGCCTTGTTGGCCCCGACCACGAAGTTGTTGCCGCTCTGGACCGACGGGTCGGCGATTTTGCGCATGCCGGTGATGCCTATGGCCGAGGCGCTGCCCGCCACCAGTCCGGCAGCCTCCACCTCGGCGTCCTCGGCGAAGCGCAACTCGTTGCAGTGCAGCGCGTTCTTGAGCTTGACCTCGTTAACCTCAAGGTCGCCGCGGATGGTGACGAACACCGGCTCGTCGTCGGCCATGTAGAACACGGCCTTTAGGGTCTTGGACTCCGGCACCCCGAGAAACTCGGCCAGCCCGGCGATAGTCTTGATGCCCGGCGTGGCGACCTCAGTCAGCGGCGCTTCGGGCTCCAGCGGCAGGTGGGGGAAGGTGGACTCGGCCTTCTCGGCGTTGGCGGTGTAGCTGCAACCGGGACAGGTTATGACGGTGTCCTCGCCGGTGTTGGTGGGCAGCAGGAACTCGTGGGAGTCCTTGCCGCCGATGGCCCCGCTGTCGGCCTCGGCCATCAGCACCGGCAGCCCGCAGCGGCGGAAGATGTTGCGGTAGGCGCGGGCCATCGCCTGGTAGCTGTCGTCCAAGCTGTCGTCGTCGGCGTTGAAGCTATAGGCGTCCTTCATGTCGAACTCGCGGACCCGGATCAGCCCGGCGCGGGGGCGCGGCTCGTCTCGGAACTTGGTCTGAATCTGGTAGAGGACCAGCGGTAGGTCGCGGTAGCTCTGCACGTTGTTCTTGACGACGTTGGTTACCACTTCCTCGTGGGTGGGGGCCAGCACCATGGGGCGGCCGCGACGGTCCTCGAAGGAGAACATATTGTCGCCGAAGGCGGCGCGGCGGTTAGTCTGCTCCCACAGCTCCATGGGTTGCAGGGCGGGCATCATCAGCTCTTGGCCGCCAGCGGCGTCCATTTCCTCGCGGATGATGTTCTCGATCTTGCGGAGGGCGCGCAGGGCCAAGGGCAGGTAGATGTAGGAGCCAGCGGCGACCTGCTGAATCAGCCCGGCCCGGAGCATCAGGCGGTGGCTGGCGGTCTCGGCCTCGGGCGGGTCCTCCCGGAGGGTGCGGGTCACGAGGCGGGTGAATTTCATGGCGGGCAGCTCCCTAGAGCGCGGCAGCCGAGGCCTCGACTTCCTCCATCAGGGCGGTCATCATCTCCGCCTCGGGCACCACGCGGACCTTCTCGCCCTTGCGGAATATGACGGCCCGGCCCGCTCCGGCGGCGATGCCAACGTCGGCGTCCTTGGCCTCGCCGGGCCCGTTGACCTCGCAGCCCATGACGGCGACCTTGATGTGTTTGTCGAACTTTTTGAGCTTGGCGTCGACCTCGTTGGCCAGCTTGACCACGTCGACGTCGGCCCGGCCGCAACTAGGGCAAGCTACCAGCACCGCGCCCTTTTGCCGCAGATTCAGCGACTTGAGTATCTCGTAGCCGGCGGTGACCTCGTCCACCGAGTCGCCGCTGAGGGAGACGCGGATCGTGTCGCCGATGCCTTGGTAGAGCAGGATGCTGAGCCCGGCGGCGGTACGGATGGAGCCGGACATGACGGTGCCCGCTTCGGTGACGCCCAGGTGGAGCGGGTAGGGCACCATCTCACCGAGGCGCTGGTAGGCTTCGACCGTGGTTGGCACATCGAAGGCCTTCATCGAAATCTTGATCTGGTCGAAGTCCTGTTCCTCCAACAGGCTGATTTCCCAGAGGGCGGTGGCCACCATGTGGTCGACCACGCTGTAGTCGCCTTCCTGGGCCTCGCCCGCCTTGGGCAACTGGTTGACCAAGTCCATATGCCGGGAGAAGCCCCTAGTGCGGCCAATACCACCCACGGGGGGCAGGCTGCCGAAGTTTACGCCGATGCGGATTGGTACGCCGCGCTCCTTGGAGGCGAGCACCACTTCACGCACTTGGTCCTCATTGCGCAGGTTGCCGGGGTTGAGCCGGAGGCAGTCGACGCCGCCCTCCAAGCACTTGAGGGCCAACTGGTAGTGGAAGTGGATGTCGGCAATGAGCGGGATGTTGATCTGCTTCTTGATCTCGCCCATGGCGATGGCGGCTTCCATATCGGGCACCGCCGAGCGGATGATGTCGCAGCCGGCCTCCTCCAACTCGTGGATCTGGCGGACGGTGGCGGCAACGTCTCGGGTGTCGGTCTTGGTCATGGACTGGACGGTAATTTCGGCATCGCCGCCGACCTTGACGCCGCCCACGTACACCGGCTTGGTTGGCCGTCGCTTAATCATAGAAAGACCTCATCGCAAGGCCCCGCGGCCCATACCTCGGAAGCCAAGGCTGAATCGAGGCTATATTACACGATAGAGGTGCGGACTGCCATAAAATGCCCCGCACGCTCAACCACACTTGTGGGCCGCACTAGCCCAGGAGGCTGCGGCCTTCGATCAGGCGGGCGATGTCGTTTACGCTGATTACCAGGATTCCACCCAGCAGAATGGCAAAACCTACCAGGTGGAAGAAGCCCTCTTTCTCCGGCGGGATGCGTTTGCCCCGGCGCACCCACTCGATGGCGACGAACACGATGCGCCCCCCGTCCAGCATCGGGAAGGGGAGCAGGTTCAGGATGGCCAGGTTGATGCTGAGCAGGATGCCGACGCCCAGCCAGCCGACGAAGCCGCCCTCGCGGGTGATCTCGCCGGTCACTTGCGCAATGCCGATGGGCCCCGAAAGCTCCGGTGCCGCGCCCTCCGATATGGCCCCGAACAGCGACTGCTTCACCAGGAGCAGCAACTCCCAGGTCTCGACGAAGCTGTTGGGCACCGCCTCCCATATCGGCTCGGACCGGCTTTCGGTGCGGGCGTCGATTAGCTGCGGCGCCACCCCAACCAGCCAGCGGCCCCTCTCGGTATCGAAACGCGGTTCAAGGTAAATGATGCGCTCATCGCCGCCACGTTCCAGCACCAACTCCATGGTCGAACCACCGTTCAGGTTGACCTTTCGAGTGAAATCGATGCGGTTCTCGATAGGGGTGTCGTTTGCTTGGAGGATGACGTCACCGGCCCGGAGCCCAGCCTCGGCAGCGGCGGTGCCGGGTCCGACCTCGGCAATCACCACGCGGCCCACCACCACATCCTGGGGAGCCAGGGCCAACCCGGTGAAGATGGCCAGCGGCAGGATGGCGTTCATCAGCGGCCCGGCCACCAGGACTAGGAACCTGGCCTTGGGGCTCTTCCCGGCCAGGCTCTGGGGCACGTCGGGGTTGTTCTCGCCAGCTAGTCGGACGAACCCGCCCAACGGGGTCAGGTTGACCGACCAGAGCATGTCGGCCAGCACGACGTGGTCGGGCCCCACCTCGCGCACCTTGCCCTCATGCTGCAACAGCCCGCGCTCCGAGGGATTGAATCCCTCCAGTTCGTTATCTGTCCGCTTGCCTCGAAGCTCGACGATCGCGGCCACCAAGTTTCCGGCGCCGTCGTCCATGGAGCACACCCGCACACTCTGGCCCACAGCTAGTGCGCCTGGCCCGTCCAGTCCGAGGAACCGAGTGCCTGGGCGCAACACCACTGGTGTCCGCCCGGTGTAGAAGCCGAAGGCGCGAGGTGGGAAGCCGACGCCGAACTCCAGCACTTTCACGCCCATGGCGCGGGCAGTGGCGAAGTGGCCGAGCTCGTGGACCACCACCAGCACCAAGAGCAGCGGCACCAAAGTGGCAATCGCGATAAGGAACGTTTCCACGACTCTAGGTTAGCACAGGGGGCGGGCCACCCGCCTGAGGCAGCTGTCAGTGAGGGCGGCATCGCTCGTTGCCGTTTCGCGAACTACGAGGTTTTGAATCAGGATTGAAGGGATTATCGGATTTACAAGATGGCACTCGAGCATTCGGCCCAATCCTCTATTTCCGCTATTTCCGTGAGCCCCGGTTCAAACCCCCCACCTAATACAACGCCACCAGCGCTCCGGCGACGGCTGTTAGCATCACAACCAGCCATGGCGGGACCTTCCAGACTGCCAGCAGCGCGAATGCGACGGCGGCGATGGCGAAGTCTTCGGGGGCGACGACCGCGCTGGTCCACACCGGGTCGTAGAGAGCAGCTAAGAGCAGGCCCACGACCGCCGCGCTGACCCCCATTACGGCTTGGCGGACGTGGGTAAGGCCCCGCAGACGCTCCCAGAAGGGCAGCACTCCGGTGAGCAGCAGGAACGACGGGACGAAGATGGCGGCCAGGGCCAGTAGTCCGCCGAGCCAAGGCGTGCGCAGAGGGTTGCCCACGGTCCCTAAGTAGGCCGCGAAGGTGAACAGCGGTCCCGGTATCGCTTGGGCCGCCCCGTACCCGGCCAGGAACTCGTCCTCTGTTACCCAGCCGGGCGGCACCACCTCGGCCTCCAGCAACGGGAGCACGACGTGGCCGCCGCCGAACACCAGCGAGCCGGAGCGATAGAAGCCGTCGGCCATGGCCAGTGGCTCCGCGTCGCCAAGCCGGGCCAAGACCGGCAGAGCGATTAGCAACGCTCCGAAAACGGTCAACGCCGCTATACCAACCCAAGCATTAAGTTTTCTTTCACCGTCCGCCCCTACGCTCGAAGTAGTCTGGGTACGCAGAAACGCTAGGCCGAGCATCGCTCCGCCGGCTATGACCGCCAACTGCACGATAACCCCGCCGGTGAACAGCAATGCAGCCGCGGCTACCACCGCTATGGTGATGCGCGGCCGGTCCGGGGCCAGGGTCGTGGCCATGCCCCACAACGCATGCGCAACCACCGCCACAGCGACGATCTTCAGGCCATGCAACCATTCGGTAGATTGCTCGCTGAATTCCTGAACACCGTAGGCGAATAGGATGAGAGCAATGGCCGACGGCAACGTGAAGCCAAGCCAAGCCGCGAGTCCGCCCACATAGCCAGCGCGAGCCATCCCGACGGCGATGCCCACCTGGCTGCTGGCCGGACCGGGCAGAAATTGACACAGCGCCACCAGCTCGGCGAACCGGTTTTCGTCCAGCCACCGACGCCGGATGACGTACTCCTCGCGGAAGTAGCCGATATGGGCGATGGGCCCGCCGAAGGAGGTTAGTCCAAGGCGAGTGGCGACCAGCAGCACTTCCAAAACGCGGCTCATCGAGGCTGCGCCTTGTGCGTAATCAATAGAATGGTGGATTTGGGTTGCTTGCAGCGCGACATCCGGCCCAATTCTCGACCTCTCGCCTGTGGGTAGCAAGAGCACGCGAAGCTTGTTCAATGTTCTCGCTAGATGCGAATGTCTCCATGAACATGTGGCTATAATTCTTGGGGACCGATGTTAGTCTCTATTCCTATCCTAAACACGCTGGTCCATTATCGGAACCGGGATTAGTCTTTGGATCTCCGTGAATTAGCAATTTCCCGTAGTCAGACCGCCTGGCGAGCCTTGGTGGGACTCCTGGCCCTGATGGCCGCGGCTATGCTGTGTCCGGCTGTGACCCGCCGCCTGCGGGCCTGAGCATCGACGCTAGCACCGTTGGACAGGATGTGTTGGCCCAGTTCACAGACGATGAGGCCAGTTGCGTCCTTGATGTGGTGGCGAGCGAAACCGTCGAGGACCTCACGGCCCGACCGGTCTTGGAAGAGGAATGGTGGTTTGAAGGCTTCCCATTCAACGACTTGGCCGAAGAGACGGCCATCGACCTCAGCATAGGCCTGGCCGCCGTGGCCGCAGGGGGGATGGACGAGGAAACCCGACAATGCCTCGGCAAAGCGTACGAGGAGCCCGGTGCGATCGAGTTTGAATTCATCCTTAGCAGCGAATTTGCGTCAGGGAGAGAGATCGACGCCGTGGCCTTCGTCCTTCAATTCGCACTGTGTTTGACCGACGACCAAGCAAAAGCCTTCGAAGAACGGCGACCACCGTTTGCTGAGCTGCCTCCACCGTCGGACTTGAGATGCGCATTTGACGAGGTGGAAGTCGAGCAGTCCGTCGCTGTTGTGGCCGGTCGCGGACAGTTCTTGACCGGTCGACCTTCGCCTGAATTTCGGCGGTCATGGGAGGCAGTTTCCTCGGCATTCGTCTCATGCGGTGTCGAAGACTTTGTTGCTGTCCCTCCCCCGCCGTCCGCTCGCGAAAGGCTGCTGTGGCGTTTTCGTGCCTCAAGCTATGTTGCCGGTTCGCCGGTGGTGGCTGATGATGTGGTCTACGTGGGCGCGGGAGATGACTGGCTCTACGCTGTAGATGCTGACGACTGAGCGTTAATTTGGCGGACCCAGTTGGAGCAGAATCCCCGGCTCGCGGTGGTGGATGGGGTGGTCTTTGCCGCCTCGGGCAGCAGCCTCTGAGCGGTCGAGGCCGCGACAGGAAGCATTCTTTAGCAACTCTCTACGGGGCCGGTCCACTACTCGACTCCAGCAGTTGGCGGCAGCATTGTATTCGTAGGCTCGTAGGGTGGCAGTTTTTACGCTGTGGATGCTGAAACGGGCCGCGAGAATTGGCGGTACGAAACCGGCGGCAATATCCGCTCTTCTCCTGCCGTTGCCGGTAGCGGCGTCTACTTCCGGTCCACCGACGGTTTTCTCTACGCGCTGGATGCGGACACCGGTAGCCTCCTTTGGAGATACGCCATCGGTGACGAAGGCGGACACTACCAATCACCAACGGTCTCCTGCGGCGTTGTTTACACCGGCTCCGACGAGCACCTGTCTGACGGAGGCGATGACGACCACTTCGGAGCCGCTGTGGTGGTCAGCGAAGATGGTGCAACGGTCGTAGTTGGCGCCATCGGGAAAGACGCCTATGGGGAAGACCACGGCGCAGAAGATGTGTTCTCTCGGCCCGGCTCGGGGTGCGTGGACGCTGGTGAATCCGCTGTTCTGACTGCCTTCGACGGGGGCAGAGGGGACGGTTTTGGAGTCTCGTTAGCGATAGACCTGAATGGGGGTGTTATAGCGGTGGGAGCACCGGGACACGCTCATTCGCTGACCCGAACGGGCGCGGTGTATGTATTTGAACGGCTAGGTGATGCCTGGCAAAGCTCTACTGAGACACTGGAGTTCGCCGGGCTATTTGGTCAGGCAGTGTCCCCAGGCGGGGAGGTCCTGGTGGGAGGGCAACCGAGAACTGCGGTCTATGTGATCGACCCCTTCACAGCGCAGTCCGGTAGACAGTAGCGATTCGACGTCCAGCGGTGACTGGCGGCTGACCGCGCCGTGCCCTCAGAACGCGCCGGGAGTGTTCACCAGCTCGCTGGTGCGGGCGGAGGACCAGCGGTCGGCTTCTAGGATCTGCTCGGCGTTTTCGCCTTCTAGGGAGTCGTGCTCGGAGAGGACTTGCTCGACCACGTCGTGGATGCCAGGGTAGCCGATTTTGCGGTCGAGAAAGGCTTGGACGGCAACCTCGTCGGCGGCGCTCAACACCGCGGGATAGGTGCCTCCCTTCTCGGCGGCGGAGATGGCCAGCGAGAAGCAAGGGTAGCGCTCCGGGTCCAGCGGACCGAAGGTCAACGCGTGGGAAATGGTGGTATCCAATCGCGGAATCATGTCGTTGGGCAACCGTTGGGGGTAGAACAGAGCGTATTGTATCGGCAGCCGCATGTCCGGCGGCCCCATTTGGGCCTTCACCGAGCCGTCGGCGAATTCGACCATCGAGTGGATGGTGCTCTGGGGGTGGACCACCACCTCGATACGCTCCCAGGGAACGTCGAATAGCCAGTGCGTCTCGATCACCTCGAAGGCCTTGTTCATCAGCGTGGCCGAGTCGATGGTTATCTTCTGGCCCATCTTCCAAGTCGGGTGCCGCAGGGCCTGCTCCGGCGTGACCTTTGCGATCTCCTCCAATGGCGTGGTGCGGAAGGGTCCACCGGAGGCGGTTATCAGCAGGCGCAAGATCTCGTTGTCCTCGCCGCGCAGGCATTGCCAGATGGCGCTCGGCTCACTGTCCACCGGCAAGATCTCGCCGCCGTAACGGGCCTCGTAATCCTTGAGCAACCGACCGGCCATCACCACCGGCTCCTTATTCGACAGCGCAACGGACTTGGCATGCTTTAGGGCGTTTAGGGTGGGCACAAGGCCCACGCTCCCCATCAGGGCCACCATGACCTGGTCGACCTCGTGCAAGGCGACCATTTCGTCCATGGCAGTGACCGTCACGTCCGGGGAGGAGATGTCCTCCGGTGCGGAGCACCAGACGTGGCGCGGCGAGAATTCGGCGATTTGCTCGCGAAGCAGGCCGGTGTTACTGCCAGCCGCCAGCCCGACGACCTCGAACTCCTCGGGGAAAGCCCGGACTATGTCGAGGGTTTGGCGGCCAATGGAGCCAGTGGACCCGAGTATGACGATCCTTTTCATGGCTCAAACACCGTTACCAGCAGATAGTATACGGCGGGCAGTGCGAATAGCAGGCTGTCCAAGCGGTCGAGGATTCCGCCGTGTCCGGGAATTATACTACTTGCGTCCTTAACAAGGGCCGCACGTTTTAGACTGGATTCAAACAAGTCTCCCAACTGGGCGACTATTCCCACAACCGCGCCGATGATTATCACCTGCCAGGCCGGGATGAGCAGTTCCAAGGCCGTCCCCACCAGCACCGCCGCCACCACTCCCGAGGCGAACCCGGCGGCCGACCCCTCCCAGGTCTTGTTCGGACTGATTCTCGGCGCCAATCGCCGCCTGCCGTACGTTCGGCCCACCAGAAACGCTCCGGTGTCGGTGGCAAACGTGGTCAGCAGGGCAAAGAGCAACCAGTTTCTGCCTATCTCATCCCCGAAGGAGAGGTCGCGCAACAACAGGGAGTGGGCCAAGAAGAATCCCACGTAAAAGGGGCCCAAAAATAGATAAGCCAATCCAACGGAATATCGGCCGGAACGATAGAACGCGATAAACCATAGAGCGGCTACGAAGGCGCCAGCGGCAACCACTCCGGCGGAGATGGTAAGGAAATTCGCCAGTCCCGAGGCTGTTTCGCCCGCCACCAACAGGCCCGCGACCCAGACCGTCCCCAGCAGCAGGGGCAGCGGCGCTACCCCGGGCGGGGTCAGTCTGTATGCCTCGCGGATGGCGACGAACCCGGCAAGCAGCGCCAGCAGGGTGAGCCAGGGAGTGCCCAGCCAGACCGCGCCCGCCAGGATGGGCAGGCCCACCGCCGCCGTGAGCAGGCGCAGGGCCAACCGGCTAGGCCTCGGTCTCTAGAACTCTACCGTAACGCCGTTGGCGGTTGCTAAAGGCTTCCAAGACCTGGTCCAACTCGGCAGGCTCCAGGTCTGGCCACAAGGTGGGAGTGTGGTAATACTCGCTGTAGGCCGACTGCCACAGCAAGAAGTTGCTGATTCGCTGCTCGCCAGCCGTGCGTATGATCAGGTCGGGGTCGGGGCAGTGGGCGGTGAACAGATAGCGGCCGAACGTCTCCTCGTCCACTTCGTCGGGCCGCAAGCCCTCACGAATAATCCGGCGCACCGCGTCGATAATCTCGTCGCGCCCTCCGTAATCGAAGGCCACGTTCAAGGTTACGCCAGTATTCCTACGGGTCAGGTCTTCGGCGGCGGCGATGGCCTTACCCAACTCCGCGCTCAGGTTCTTGGTCTTGCCCACGTGGATGATACGGACGTTCTTCTGATGAAGTTCCTTGGTCTGCACCTCTATCGCTACGGAGAAGATGTCCATCAGTCCGTCCACCTCTTCCTTGGGACGGGACCAATTCTCGGTGGAAAAGGCGTAGATCGTAACGAAGCGCACACCCCGGGCGTCCAGGGTTTCGAGGACGCTCTGGATGCGGTCAACCCCCATCTGGTGTCCCTCCAAGCGCGGCAGCCCCCGGCGCTGGGCCCAACGGCCATTGCCGTCCATAATGAAGGCGACGTGCTTGGGCACGTTGGGGTCGTTCACCGGACTGTGAGGCTCCGATGCTTGCGGCATCGGTGGTTGGCTAGACCTGGAGGATTTCCGCCTCTTTGGCGGACGCCGTGTCGTCGATCTGCTTGGTGTGTGCGTCGGTGACCTTCTGCAGCTGGTCTTGGGCCCGGCGGTTCTGGTCCTGAGATAAATCTTTGTCCCGCTCCATCTTCCGCAGGGTTTCCAAGCCATCGCGGCGAACGTTGCGCACCGACACCTTGCCGTCTTCCGCCTTCCTTTTAAGCAGCTTGACCATTTCCTGGCGACGTTCGTTGGTCAGCGTAGGAATGGGCACGGTGATGATGTTGCCGTCGTTGGATGGGTTGAACCCCATCTCCGACTTCATCAGGCTTTTTTCGATCTCACGAAGAGCGCCCTTGTCCCAAGGCTGCACCATGATAGACCGGGCATCGGGGGCGGAGATGGAAGCGAGCTGGTTCAAGGGAGTGGCCGCCCCATAGTAATCCACGGCTAGGTTCTCGATGAGCGACGGGGTTGCCCGGCCAGTGCGCAGTTGGTTCAGGTCGCGGCGAAAGGCATCCAGATTGCGGTCCATGCGCTCAGCGATGTCTTCCAGCACCAATTCAGCGGTTAACTCGGTCTCGTCGTCCTTCGGTGGCATAGTTCGTCCTCCCACCAATCGTAGTACCAACGGTTTCACCGGAGAGTATACAACCCATGCTGCCCGGCTTGAACATATCGAACACCACGATGGGCAGGCTGTTCTCCATGCACAGTGACAGGGCTGTGGAGTCCATTACTGCCAGCCTCAAGTTCAGGGCATCCAGGTAGTCCAAGGTGCTGAAGCGCTCGGCCTCGGGGTTCTCGTTGGGGTCGGAATCGTAGACCCCGTCGACGTTGTACTTGGCCATCAGTAGGACCTCGGCGTTGATCTCCAAGGCCCGCAGCGCCGAGGCGGTGTCGGTGGTCATAAACGGGTTGCCGGTACCAGCGGCGAACAGCACGACCCGCCCCTTGTCCAGGTGGCGGATGGCCCGGCGGCGGATGTAGGGCTCGGCAACGGCCTGCACTTGGAGGGCGCTCTGGGTGCGGGTGTCGATGCCCCGCTTTTCCAGCGCGTCTTGCAAGGCAAGGGCGTTTATGATGGTGGCCAGCATCCCGGCGTAGTCGGCGGTGGCGCGGTCCATTCCGCGTTGCTCGGCAGCCTCGCCACGCCAGATGTTGCCGCCGCCGATTACGACCGCAGTCTGAACGCCAAGGCGATGGGCTACGCCAACCTGTTCGGCAAGGTAGTTGACGGCATCGGCATCGATGCCGGCATCCGCGGAGCCTTTGAGAGACTCGCCGCTGATCTTAAGCAGCACGCGGCGGTAAAGAGGGTCACCCATGGGCGGTGGTCTTACTCGCCTACGGCCAGCCGGTGGAAGTGGATAACTCGGACGTTTTCGCCCATCCTGGCCGCGGTCTCCCGGACCATCTCACCCACCGACGAGGAGTTGTTCTTGATGAAGGGCTGGCTGAGCAGGGCCACTTGGGCCGGGGGCCGCTCGTCGCCGTCCTCAATGTCTTCTCGATCTATATAGACCGGGGACATCGCCGCCACTTGCATGGCGAGGTCGTGAGCCAACTGTTGGAACTCCTCGGTCCGGGCCACGAAGTCGCTCTCGCAACCCAATTCCACAATTGCCCCGACCCGGCCCCCGGTGTGAACGTAGGACTCGATGACCCCTTCGTTGGTGGCCCGGCCGATCCGCTTGGCGGTGTCGGCTAGACCCTTGGCCCGGAGGGCTTCGGCGGCTTTGTCCAAGTCGCCGTCAACATCCTCCAGTGCTTGCTTGCAATCCATGATCCCGGCCCCGGTCTGGTCCCGCAGGCTCCGGATCAACTCAACACTGACCGCCACCTAGTTATCTCCTCGGCTAAGGTTCTCCGCTGGAGTTGTCCCCCGCTCGCTGCAGGCGGAGGAGAGGTGATTATCCCCGCGCGCTTGGATCCGCGTCTGAAATTAGGAGGCTCGGGGCAGCCGGCGGTTCTGGCGCCGGCGGTTCTGGCTGCGGCGCTGGCGCGGGTTGCTCGGCGGCCGGAGCCTCGACTCTGGCCCCCATGCTGGCGGCCAGATCGGCGAGAGTCGACTCGTCCAACTCCACCGCGTCGGTGAGGGCCTCGTCCTCCCGGGCCGATAGACCCAAAGCTTCAGCGGCCAGGGACTGCATCTCCTCCATCTCAGCTTGGAGCGCCGCCTCCCGCTGGGCCAAGCCCTCCAGCACGGCCGAGGCCATGCGATTGGTCACCAAGCGGATGGAACGCACCGCGTCGTCGTTGCCGGGAATGATGTGGTCCACCAGGTCCGGGTTGCAGTCGGAGTCGACGATGGCGAAGACCTTGATCCCCAAACGCCGCGCCTCGGCGACGCAGATATTCTCCCGGCCGATGTCGATGGCAAAGATGGCTTTGGGCAGCTCGCTCATGTCGCGCATGCCAGTGAAATACTTTTCGAGCCGGTTCAGGGTGTCCCGCATGCGCACCCCATCTTTCTTGGGCAGCAGGCGGAAATAGCCCTGGTCTCGCTTACCTTGAAGCTCCAGCATGTAGTTTATGCGGGTGCGGATGGTCTGGAAATTGGTAAGCGTGCCGCCCAGCCACCGCTGGTTCACATACCACATGCCGCAGCGCTCGGCCTCTCCCTGAATGACATCTTGCGCTTGGCGCTTGGTGCCGATGAACATGACCTTGCCGCCGTTGGCGACCAGCTCGACCATGTCCTTATAGGCTTCGTTGATCATGCCCAGCGTCTGCTGGAGGTCGATAATATGAATGCCGTTGCGCTGGGTGAAGATATAGCGCTTCATGGTAGGGTTCCAGCGCCGGGTCTGATGCCCGAAGTGGACCCCCGCTTCCAAAAGCGCTTTCATCGTGATCGGCTCGCGTTGCTGCTGCGGCCGGGGTTCCGGCGGGCGCTCCGCGGCGGCGACCGCAACTGCTGCCGACTCGGAGGTCTCCGCTTGCACTGGTCGCTCTAGCGACTCTACCATTAATACCTGCCTTTTTTCTTTAGCTAGCGTTGGCCGAAATTAGATAGCAATATCCCCGCCCCGAGAAGGCTCGTTGGGGCTCGTGCGAGTATAGCATAGCCCCCATAGGCGGGCAAACCGACCGGCCTTCGCGCTCGTATCTAATTCAGCCGGGCTATTTTCGGATATGATATCTGAGGTAACTCAATATGCAAACCAGGCGGGTGAAAATGAAGAAGGGCATTCTAGCGGTATTTCTTGTCTTGGCCGCGATGGTCGCGGTCTCCGCGTGTTCCCAAGAGGCGACTCCGGAACCCCAGCAAGAGGAGGCGCCCACCCCGGTACCCGAAGCCAAGAGCCGCTTGGATATAGTGAAAGAGCGGGGCAACCTGGTCTGTGCCGGCCGCGCCGACTTGGCCGGTTTCGGCTTCCTGGACTCGGCGGGTAACAACTCCGGCTTCGACATCGACCTGTGTCGCGCCGTCGCCGCCGCGGTTTTTGGCGACGCCAACGCCGTGGAAGTCGTGCCTATCCCGGCCGCCGAACGCGGACCGACCATTCAGTCCGGCGAGACCGACCTGTTGAGCCGCAACGTGACTTGGACCACCAGGCGGGACGCCCAATGGGGCAACTTCACCACGGTTATGTTTTACGACGGCCAGGGCTTCATGGTCCGCAGGGAAGCTGGCTTCGATAGCGCCCTGGACCTGGACGGGGCCACCGTCTGCGTGACCAGCGGCGGCACCACCAGCGAGCAGAACCTGGCCGACTACTTCCGCCAAAACGGAATGGCGCTGGACACCGTTGTTTTCGAAGACACCGCGTCGGTTTACGGCGCTTACCAGGAACAACGTTGCGACGCCGCCACCAGCGACAAGTCGCAACTGGCCGCTATAATGAGCGGCTTCCCCGACTCGGGGGACCACATGGTGCTGCCGGAGACCATCTCCAAGGAGCCCCTGACCCCGGTCGTTCCTCATGGAGACGACCAGTGGTTCAATCTGGTGAAGATGGTGCTGTACGTACTGGTCAATGCCGAGGAATTGGGCGTGACCATGGCCAACGTGGACTCGATGACCAGCAGCGACAACGTTCAGGTCAAGCGCCTGCTGGGCGCCGAGGGCTCCTTTGGCCAGACCGACGTCGGCCTCAGCGCCGACTTCGCGGTCAACGTGCTCAAGGCGGTGGGCAACTACGGGGAAATCTACGACCGCTACATGGGACCCCAGGGGGCGTCGTTCACGCTGCCCAGAGGGCTCAACAACCTCTGGAACAACGGCGGGCTGATCTACGCCCCACCCGCCAAATAGTCCTCCCAATATGGCCATAGACCCGGCAAACACAAGCCAGCGGCACGCCGCAGGCTTGTGTTCATTTAATCTGACATGCCGCTGAGCGCACTGGCCCGCTGGCTCACCTACCAGGGTGTCCCGCTCTGGCGAAACGTCCGAGTCCTCCAGGCCGCCGCCCAAGTGGCCTTCGCGGTCATCGTGGTCACTGTGGCCGTGTTCTTGGTCTCCAATGTCCTGGAGGCGGCCAGGGACCGCGGGCTCTCGATGGGTTTCGGCTTCCTCGACCAAACGGCAGGGTTCCCCATCTCCGAATCGGTAGTCCCGTACGAGGAGTCCAACTCCTTCATCTACGCCTTCTACGTCGGCATCCTAAACATGCTGAAGGTGTCTTTGATCGGAATCGTAGCCGCCACCCTGTTGGGCATATTCATCGGGGTCTGCCGACTGTCCACCAACTGGCTGGTCAACAGGTTGGCCGCCGCCTACATCGAGACCTTCCGTAACATCCCCCTCCTGGTGCAGCTCTTCTTCTGGTATTTCGCCGTGTTCCAAGCGCTGCCCCCGGTCCAAGAGAGCCTGCGGGGTCCGGGACCCGTGTTCGTGAACAATCGCGGTATTTTCCTGCCATGGGCCGAGGCTTCCGGCTCCTTTGGGCCGTGGTTGCTCTTTTTAGTGGCGGGTATCGCACTGGCGGTAGGGGCGCACTTTGGGCTCCGGCGCTTGCCCGGGTCCATAGCCCGCGCCCCGTACGTCCAGGTTGCTCCGGCGGTCATCTTGGTGGCGTTGGTGGTATTGGGCTGGTTTCTAACCGCTGAGCCGCCCCTGAGCCGGGAGGCCCCAGCCCTCGGGACATTCAACTTCGAGGGTGGGCTGCGGCTGACCCCGGAGTTCGCCGCCCTTTTAATCGGTCTGGTCGTGTACACCGCTTCTTTCATTGCCGAAATCGTGCGGGCCGGTATCCAGTCGGTGCCCAGGGGACAGGTTGAGGCGGCCCGGGCGCTGGGTATGAAAGACTTCCAAATGCTGCGCACCGTTGTTTTCCCCCAGGCGCTTCGGGCGATAGTGCCTCCACTCATCAGCCAATACCTGAACCTAACCAAGAACTCCAGCCTGGCCATCGCCATCGGTTACCCTGATGTCTTTGCCATCGGCCGCATCATGATCAACCAAGCTGGCCGCGCCGTGCCGGTGTTCCTCCTCATCATGGCTGCCTACATGGTAATGAGTCTCATCTACGCCGCCATCGGCAACCTGTACAACCGGCGGGGGATGCGGTACCTGCGGAGGAGTGACTAGATGAAGGCTCGAGGGACTCAGGTGGCCCCACCCTCGACTTCCACGCCTATCGAATGGCTCAGCGCCAACCTGTTCAGCACTTGGTACAACACAGTGCTGTCACTGGTGGTCGTCGTCCTGTTGGCTTTGACGGTACCGGCGGTCTTGCGCTGGATATTGGGCGCGGAATGGAGCGCGGTCACCTTCAACCTGAAGCTGATCGCCGTAGGCCAATACCCCACCGAGGAGCTATGGCGGGTTGGGGTCTGCGTGCTCATGCTCTCGTTCTTGGCGGGCGTATCTTGGAGCGCTTGGCGGAGCATCGCTCGGCCTTTTTGCCTCTCCTTGACGGCGGGGCTGGTGGTGCTGGCCGTTATTCCGGCGGACATCCGAGACCTGACGGTACACGCCCGCATCTGGCTGGCTTGCGGCGCAGCGTTGGTAGGAACCGGCTATTTCAGCCATCGCTACCTAGGATTCCGGCAGCGCTGGCTGGTGCTTGGCTGGCTGGCGGCATTTGCCTTGATGGTCCTCCTGCTCCGGGGAGTGCCGGGCATCCCCTGGCTGCCCTACGCCCGGACGGGCGTGTGGGGCGGGTTGTTGCTGACATTCCTCCTCGCCCTCATCGGCATGACCGCGTCACTGCCTTTGGGTGTGCTCTTGGCGATGGGGCGGCGCAGCTCGCTGCCGGTGGTCAAGGTCTTCTGCGTGCTCTTCATCGAACTGGTTCGCGGGGTCCCGCTGGTCACGCTTTTGTTCATGACACAGGTGATATTGCCGTTGTTCCTGCCGGAGGGACTGGTAATCGACCGGTTCCTCCGCTCGCTGATGGCTATCACCCTGTTCAGTTCGGCTTACATGGCGGAGAATGTGCGCGGCGGCCTACAAACGGTGCCGGAGGCCCAGGTCGAGGCCGGAAAGGCCTTGGGGCTTAGCGGCTTTTCGATTACCACTTTCATCGTGCTACCCCAGGCACTCAGGGCCTCGATCCCCACGATAGTCGGCCAGTTCATCAGCCTGTTCAAGGACACCAGCTTGGTGGCGACGGTGGGACTGCTTGACCTGGTGGGCATCGGGAAGTCGATCATCCTGGGCAATGTGGAATGGATCGACGCCCAAGCCGAAATCTACCTGTTCGTCGCCTTCGTTTACTGGATTTTCACCTTCGCGTTGTCCCAGTCCAGCCAACGTTTGGAAGAGCGGCTGGGCGTGGGGCGCCGCTAGACGCTCCTCGGAGGTCGAGTAATGGGCGCTGAGAACATCGAAACCGTCGACGACATCATCGTTTGCCGGGACGTCCACAAGTGGTTCGGCCAGTTTCACGTCCTACGGGGGGTTACGACATCAGTCAGGCGCGGCGAGCGCGTGGTGGTGCTGGGGCCGTCGGGCTCCGGGAAGTCTACCTTCATCCGCACCCTCAACCGATTGGAGGAGCATCAGCGGGGCGAAATCATCGTGGACGGTGTGGAGTTGACTAACGATGTGCGGAACATCGACGCCATCCGCCGTGACGTTGGCATGGTGTTCCAGTCGTTCAACCTGTTTCCTCATCTCACGGTTATGGAGAACATCACCATCGCGCCCGTAAAGGTGCGTAAGTGGGCCAGGAAGGATGCTGTGGCGGTGGCCGAAGAGCTTCTGGAGCGCGTGGGGATTGCCGAGCAGGCGGAGAAATACCCGGCCCAATTGTCGGGAGGCCAGCAACAGCGGGTGGCCATAGCCAGAGCGTTGGCCATGCAGCCGAAAGTAATGCTGTTTGATGAGCCCACATCGGCATTGGACCCGGAGATGATCAAAGAGGTGCTGGACGTGATGCGGGAGCTGGCCCACTCCGGCATGACCATGATCATCATCACCCACGAGGTGGGATTCGCCAGGGAGGTGGCCGACCGGGTGGTTATGTTCGACGAAGGGGTCATCATCGAAGAGGCGACCGCGGAGGACTTCTTCACCAACCCGCAACACGAACGCGCCAAGTCGTTCCTAAGCGAAATCCTGCGCTGACCGACACTGACCAAGCCTGACCGGGTCTGAGGTTCCGGCAGCCGCTTGGTGTTTGGACTCAAAAAGCCAGACGATAGACCAAGTTAATCGCCACCGCCCCCACAACCCCCGCGGCCAGGTCGTCGGCCATGATTCCCAGCCCCCCGGGGAGGCGCTCGAACCGGCGGATGGGCCAAGGCTTAAGCACGTCCAAGATTCGGAAACAGACGAAGGCGGCGGCCAGCCATGGCAGGGTCTTGGGGAGCAGCAGGCAGGTAAGCCACATCCCCGCCACCTCGTCCCAGACCGCTCGATGCGGGTCGGGGTCTTCGGCGGTGATCAGACTGCCGGTGGCCCAGACTCCTAAGGGGACCGACAGAGCGATCAAAAGGAAAAACCCGTAGGAGTCTCCGGAGAGCGGGCTAAGCCAGTAGACCACCACGGCGGCGAAGCTGGCCACGGTAGCGGGTGCAACCGGAAATAAACCAATGCCCAAACAGGCGCCGAACGCCCATCCGGCACGGGATGCCAACCGGCGCACTAGCCGTAGCCCAGCCGGTGCAGGTCCTCTTCGCTCATGCCCAGATAGTGGCCGATCTCGTGCCAGAGGGTGGTCCGTATTTCGCGTTCCGCCTCTTCCACGGTCTCGCAATGCTGAAGTATCGGCAGCCGGTAAACGGCGATTCGGTCGGGAAGCAACGGCCCAACGCCCTCGCGTTCGGTCAGCGGAACACCACTGTATAGACCGTAGAGCGCCCCGTCCTCACCAGCCAATGCTTCTTCATCGCCAGTGGGCCAGTCCTCCACCACCACGTCCACGTTGTCCAATGAATCGAGCACACCGGGAGGCAACTCCCGGTAGGCGCGGCGCAACACTTGAACGAAACGCCGGTGGGACATCCGGATCAATCGCTGGCCCCGACCCGTTCGCGAATCCGCTTCAGGATGTCGACGTTCTCTTGGTCGGGCCCCTTGCCGGCGAACCCTGGGACCTCCAGCAGAAACGGCACGTCGCGGAAGGCCGGGTGCCCCATGAACACCGCGAACCCGTCCTCACCGATGAAGCCGTCGCCGATGTTGTCGTGGCGGTCGACACCGGAGCCGCAGGGCCTCTTGGAATCGTTGGCGTGGACGGCGACCACGTTGGCCGCGCCGGGGCCGGATTCCAGCTGGCCCAACATGTCCTCGATACCCGCGCCGGTGGTCAGGTCGTACCCCGCGGCGAAACTGTGCTGGGTATCGAGACAGACCTTGAGTCGGGGACTGTCCACCGCGTCCAAGATTCCGCCGAGCTCCTCGAAACGGGCCCCGATGTGCTGCCCCATACCCGCCATGTTCTCCACCGCCAGCACCGGTCCCTCGGGGGCGGCGTCCAGCACCTGCTTGATGGCGTCGACCGTCTGGGGTAGCACAGCCTCGTAGCCCGCCCCGCCGTGACTGCCCGGATGGACGATCACGCCGGTGGCCCCGATGCGAGCGGCCAAGGTCATGTATTTGCTCAGGGAGTCGATGCCCTTCGCCAGGTTGGCCGGGTTGGAGGTCCCCAGGTTGATCAGGTAGATGGCGTGAAGGAACACCGGCCCCATGCCGGCGTCGGCCATGTTCTGGCGGAATGTCTCCACTTCGGCCTCGGAAATCCCCTTGAAGGCCCATCCTTGGGGCGAAGAGCCGAATATCTGCAGCGCCTCGCAACCGATCTCTTGGGCGCGGCCGACCGCTTTGCTAATTCCCCCTGCCGTGGAAATGTGCGCTCCTATCTTCATCGCTGGGCCTCCCAGTCTGCCGCAAGGGGCGAGTTTCGCCGATTATAGCCCGCTGCAATACAATGGCGCCAATGCGCGCGTTGGTATTGGATGAAGCGGGCAACCCGCCGAAACTGTCGGTGGCGGATGTCCCGGAGCCGGTCCCGGGTCCCGGGGAGGCGCTGCTGCGGGTAGCGGCTGGCGGCTTTTGCCATCACGACTGGTCGGTGATGGCGGGCATGCTGCGCCGCGGCGTTAGGCCGGGCGTCATTCTCGGCCACGAAATCTCCGGTGTGGTGGAAGCCGTGGGTATGGGGACCGATGGTGTTAACGTTGGCGACCGAGTCGTCACCCTTCTGACCAACGCTTGCGGGCAATGCGACCGATGCCGGAACGGTCGCGAACACCGGTGCCGTCAGGGGCAGGGGATCGGCCACGGGCGGGACGGTGGTTTCGCCGAGTACGTCTGCGTCTCGCAACGCAGCCTGGTGCGGCTGCCCGGCGGAGTCGATTTGGCCGGCGCGTCGTTGCTGGCCTGCCCGATGGGGGTCGCGCTCCAAGCGGTGGAGGACGTCGCCGGGCTGGAGGCCGGGGAGACCGTGGTAGTAACTGGCGCAGGCGGCGGACTGGGAGTACATGCGGTGCAGGCGGCGTCCGCGCTGGGTGCGAGGGTGCTGGCGGTCACGTCGTCGCCGGAGAAGATCGAGCGCATCCGCGAACACGGGGCCGACGAGGTGATCGAGTCCGGCGAGTTGGACTTCGCCGAAATCGTGGCCGCGTTCACTGCCGATGAGGGGGCCGACGTAGTAATCGACACTGTGGGGTCGGCGCTCTTCCCCTCGACCCTGCGTAGCCTGGGGCAGTACGGGCGTTTGGTGCTGCTGGGCGAGGTAGCGGGGCGGCGGACGGAGCTCAACCTGGCGGAGTTGGTCTTTCGGGATGCACGGCTGTTCGGCGCGTCCGGTGTTTCCCGCGCTACCGTAGAGCGGGCCGCAGCGATGCTCTCCGAAGGGCGGTTAGCGCCAGTAGTGGACCGGACGCTGCCACTGGAGGATGCGGCGGAGGCGTTTGCGCTCGTGGCGGCCAAGGCTCCGCTCGGACGAGTGGTACTGACAGTTGGCTAATGCCAAGCGGCCATGTTCCCTGGTACCATCTGCCTAATAGTTGGTGTTATGATCGGACCAGTTGGAGGGCCTGGTGGCTTTAGAGGAACGAGTGAGCAGGCTCGAAGGGGCATTTGAACAGGTTGAGGGCAGACTGTCCGACTTGAACCAGTCGGTCTCGTCACTGTGGGCTGAGATCACCGCCATGCGTCAGGAAATCAACAGCCGGTTCAGCGAAACGAACAGCCGCATCAACAACGTTTACATCATCATGATCGGCGGCTGGATCACCCTGATGGCCACGATGATAACCCTATTCCTGACCCAGTAGCCGACCGCCAGAGCACAACCCGCCGAAGCCCTCGAATCCGGGGGCTTTTGCTTTTCTACCGTCCCAACAGGGCGAAAAGCGAGGCACTGACTGCGGCCGGGCCGCGGCGCAGCACTCGCCAGATCTCTCCCCGGTCCCACATCACCAAGAACTGGCTGGCGATGAAGACCGAGCTGTAGGTCCCAACCACCGCGCCGATGGCCAGCACCAGCAGCAACTCGCGGATGCTCGGGCCGCCAATTAGCAGCATAGCGATCAGCACGAACAGAGTGGTGAAGCTGGTGTTCAGCGAACGGCCCATGCTCTCCATGATGCTCAGGTTCACCAGCGGGGCCAACTCCCGGTCGGGATGCCGCACCACGTTCTCCCGGATACGGTCGAAGACCACAATGGTGTCGTTCACGCTGTAGCCGGCCACGATCAGCAGCCCGACCACGAACATGGAGTTGACCTCCATGCCGATAACCCGGCCTAAGATCGAGAACACCCCAAGGATCACCAGGATGTCGTGCACCAAAGCCAGCACCGCGCTGACCCCGTAGCGGTGCGCCTTTGGCACCCTCCGGAAGGCGTACCACACGTAAAGCAGGATGAACACCGAAGCCGCCGCCAGGGCGTAGAACGCGATGCGTACCGTCTCGGACGCCACGATGGGGGAGACGGTATCGAACTCGACCCGGTCGCGCTGCAGTCCGAGAGTTTCTTCCAGATCGCGCTCGATGGCCTCCCGCTCGGATAGACCCCCAGCCTGGGCTTCCTGCAACACCGCCGTGCGGACGAAAAAGTTGTCGCGGCCGACCTTCTGGATCAGCGCCTCAGGGTGGCCCAGCCGGTCCATCCTCGCCTGGACGTCGGCTTCTTCCACCGGGCGGTCAAAGGTTATGTTCATCACCGAGCCGCTGCTGAAATCGATCCCGGGCCTCAGTCCGGAGTCCAAGCTGGCCCAACCCGGTGGGATGATCATGGAGATGATCCCAGGGATGATGATCAGGGCCGAAAAGAGAAAGTACCAAGCCCGCTTGCCGACGATGTCCAGCACTAGCGCCCTCCTCCCGTGGTCTGCGGCGCGCGCTGCACCCCTTCCGGCGTGAACAGGTTAATCCGGTGGCCCAACCCGATCCAGGCCATCAGTTGCAACAGGTTTCGGCTCACCACCACGGCGGTGAACATGCTGATGGCCACGCCGATGAACAGGCTGATGGCGACGCCGGTTACCAGTCCTCCGCCCAAGCGGTCGCCGAACCACATGAGCACCAAGCAGGTGATCATGGTGGATACGTTGCTGTCCCTAATGGCGGACCATGCCCGGTTGAAACCTACCTCCATGGAGGAGGACAGGGTGCGCCCGATGCGCACTTCCTCCTTCATCCGCTCGAAGATCAGAATGTTGGCGTCCACCGCCATACCCACCGAGAGTATGAATCCGCCGATGTGGGCCAACTCCAGGGTTATTGGTATCAGCTTGAAAACCGCCAACACCATGACCGCGTAGAAGACTAGGGCGAAGGCCGCCACCACCCCGGCCATCCGGTAGTAGGCGATCATGAACACAAGGACCAGCCCCAGGCCAACCAGACCGGCCCGCAGGCTGTTGCGCAGGGACTCCGCCCCAAAGATAGAGGTGACGTCGCTCTCTTGGATCAACTGCAGAGGCACCTGTAGGCGGCCCGCCTCCAGTTGAATCGCCAAAGTGCGCGCCTCTTCGCGGGTGAAGTCTCCGCTGATCTCGGTCCGCCCGTCGCGGATCCAGCTCCGGGCCACCGGAGCAATGATCAATTCGTCATCCATGAAGACCCCGATCCGCCTGCCGTTGTCTATCACACCCTCTGGGAGACGAATACGAAAGGTCAGTTCGTCGAATATCTTTTCGCCATCGTCGTCGAACTCTAGGTTGACGACCCACCCGACTCCGAGGGGGTCGGCGCCAGCTTCCGCCCGGACCACGTTGTCGCCAGTGAGTCCAACGTCGGAATCGGAGACGTCCAAGCAGGGCGCAGGCACCGGTACGCGGGCGTCGAAGTCGTGACAGACGCGCTCCTTGAACTCAAGCAGCGCAGTCTGGCCGATGAGTTCCTTGGCCCGGTCGATGGCGCTGATCACCTCGAACCGTTGCGTCGGCCCAACAGAGGCGTTGATGCTCTCTCGGGCGGCGTTCTGGATGCTGGAGCCGACAGTGTCGGAGGTGATGCGGAACTGCCCGGGGCCGAGGCGCTCGATCTCGATGCCCTGATAACCGGCGCTCTCCAGCAGGGACCGCATGGTCTCCACCTGCTCCGGTTCGCTGACCGCTTCGGCGAAGGTGATGCTGGTGGTGGAACCGCTGGCGCCGGGGAGCTGGACGATGATGCGGTCTTCCCCGAATATCTGGATGATCGGCTCCTCGGTACCGAAGCGGTTGACCCGACGGGAGATGTTGTCGAGCACGCCTTCCATCTGCGAGGCCGTCGGGGAACCAATATCGGTGGTCTGGAAGAAGCTGATCTCGCCAACGGATTCAGCCAAGGCGGCCTGAAGGCCAGCCCGGCGGGGGTCGTCGAGAGCAAGAATTGGGGCTCGGATCCGGGCTTGGGTAAGCTCAGGCACCAATTGGAATTGGGGGGCTGGTGCCGGTTCCTCCCCTGCCTCAACGTCCTCTTCGGATACCGGAGATTCGCCCTCTTGGTCGCTCGGTTCTTCGGCGACTGGTTCGTCGACGATCGGTTCGATTTCACGCGGCACGAATTCCAAGTCGCGAGGAATCAGTTGGAACTCCTCCAGCCCCAGCTCATCCTCACCCAACTTGATCTCGCTCATGGCGGACTGGAGAACTCGGAAGTCGACGGGTCCGGCGAAGGTCAGATTGAAGCGGGTGCCGGTGTCAGCCTGGTAGACAAGGTGGCCGCCACCCCGGAGATCGAGGCCGAGCTTCAAACCAAGGGGCCCGGAACCGTCCCGCACCAAGGCGGGGAAGCCCGGTAAATCGACATTGATAGCCCGAAATCCGAGGGCTGCCAGGGAAACGCCCAGGATCAGGAGAATTACAATCAGAAGCCGGATACTACGAGAACGCATCGGTTACCGGGAATCCACCTGTCCCTGCCGCCCTTCCTCTTCCATTTCGAGCAAATCCGCGGCCAACTTGAGCGCTTGGTCTTGCGTTTCGATCTCGCCGGCGGCACGCGCCTCTTCGATCTCTTCCAGCAGCGTCCCGATGGGGGGGCCCGGTTGCAGTTGGAAGTGGGCCATCAGGTCATGGCCCGTGATGAGGCGGTTGCGCGATGGCGAGACCGCTTCCTGCGTGCCCAAATGCAGAATGTGCCCCACCATTCTAGCATGGTCAACCCACTCGGAATGCGATAACTCGGGGCCCTTTGCGCCCAAATAATCGGCTAAACACAGATAAAGGGTGTCTATCGCAACGTCCTCCACCTCGCGGAAGTAGCGGTATATGGCCCGGTTGGTGGGCCACTGGCCGCCCTCCTGCATCATGTTGGTGGGCCGCAGGTGGTGCTCCACCATGCCGGCCACCATGTCGGCGCCGCGGGTGCTGACGTTTAGGTGGCGCAGCCGCCGGGCGGCAATCTCGGCCCCCTGTTCCGAATGGCCGAAGAACCTGGTGCGGCCAGTGGCGTCCACTGTCTTGGTTTGGGGCTTGGCCACGTCGTGGAACAGCGCCCCCAGTTTGAGCACCGTGCGACGGGTGTGGCCGTGGCAGATGGTCTCTTGAAAGTAGGCCTCGCTTTCCTGGGTCCAAGGAACGCATGAGTAGACCGGCGAGTTCTGGTGGCCTCGGGTCACTCCTTCCGCCGCTTCGACCGTGTGTAGAGTGTGGCCCCAGACGTCCCAGTAGTGCATCTTCGGCTGGTCCACGCCCTTGGCCGCCATCAGCTCCGGGATGATGTGCCGAAGCAGCCCCAAGCGGTCGAGCACTTCGAGGCGCGCCTTGGCCCCGTCGAAGGCGAGAAGTTTCAGGAACTCGTCGCGGACCCGGTCGGGGGCGACCGACTGCAGGAGCCCGGCGTCGGCGGCGATCAAGCGCACCGTCTCCGGATCGATGCGGAAGCCCAACTGCCCCGACAATCGCACCGCCCGCAGCAACCGTCCAGGGTCGGAGCGAAAAGCGTCGGGCGAAAGGGCCCTGATGGTCTTCCGAGCCAGGTCGCGCCGGCCGTCCAGCGGGTCGATAACCACGTCGGTGTAGGAACCTGCTTGCCAATGGCCCAAGGCGACGGCCATGCTGTTCACCGAAAAGTCGCGGCGGGCCAAGTCCTCCTCGATGGCGCCCGAGAAGGAGGTCAGGTCGATGGTCCATTGGCGCTCCACCGCCTCGTCGCCCGGGGCCACGATTCGCATCATGCCACGGGCGGGACTGAGCGGTACCGGTGTGCCTCGAATTTCATTGGCGAGCGCTAAGGCTACGGAGTTGCTGTCACCGGCTACGGCTATGTCGATGTCCGGTTCGGGTTGGCGTCCCAGCAGACGGTCCCGTACCATGCCGCCGACCAAGTAGGCGTCGACTCCCCGGGACGCGAAGAATCCCTCCAGGCGGTCAAGCATCCTGGGAGGTGTCGCTTTCCGTTTCTGGGTCGAGACCATGAAGCCTGCGGTGCAGGTCGTCGAAGCCGGGACCGGAAGGGTGCTCGTGTTGGTCAGTCTCGTCGGACTCGTCCTCTTCTTCCCCGAAGGTCTGCTCCTCGATTTTCCAGAGCTCGGTGTGCTGGACCAAGTGGTCCATGTACATTATGCCGTTCAGATGGTCGATCTCGTGCTCTAAAGCTTGGGCCAAGAGGTCATCGGCGTCGAGCCGGAAACGCTTGGAGTCCAGCCCGAGGGCCTGGGCCCGCACCTTTTCCGATCGCAGTACCTTACCGCGATAGCCAGGAACGCTCAGACAGCCTTCCTCGACTTCCCGCTCCCCCTCTTTCCGAAGGATCTCAGGATTGACCAAAACCATGGCTTCTTCCATTTCCGGGGTCTGTATGACCACCATTCGTTCTAAATGACCCACCTGGGGGGCGGCGAGACCGACGCCGTTGTGTTCGTTCATCGTCTCAACCATGTCTTCGGCCAACTGTTTGTGCTTAGGGGTGATCTTGGCGATTTTTCTCGCCTGTTTGCGAAGGAAGGGATCAGGAAAAATCTTGATTTCCAGTCGAGCCACGGGTCCCTCCGGGACAGGTCAATTCCCAGACTGCGAAAACGGGGCGAACATCCATTATAGGCACCACATTTAGCGAGTGCAAAGCTAGTCAAATCACATGGACCGGGTCGACATCCACGGTGCAGCCCGGCGGGAAGTCCATCCCTTCCAGCAGGCTGGCTAACCCGCGCCCCCGGAGCAGCACACGCCAGCGAAAGCGGCCCCTGACGCGCTGCGGTATCCCAGGCGACGGGCCCGCAACCTCCACGTCGGTCCGGCCATAGGCCCGGGCGCGGCGGCGCAGTTCCCGGGCTCCCGAGACCGCTTGGCGCTCGGTGGAACGGGGGTCGGTGCCCTGGTATAGGATGTGCACCAGGTCGTTGAAGGGCGGATTGCCCGACTCGTACCGGGCTGCTATTTCCCGGTCATACATGGCCCGGTACTCCTGCCAAGCCGCCGCCCGAATGGCGTAATGGTCCGGATTGTAGGTCTGGACGTAAACCCTGCCTTGGGCCGCCCCGCGCCCGGCCCGGCCAGCCACTTGGCACAATAGGCTGAACACCCGCTCTCCCGACCGGAAGTCGGGCAGAAACAGACCGATGTCGGCCAGCACCACGCCCACCACAGTGACGTTGGGCACGTCCAATCCCTTGGCCACCATCTGGGTACCCACCAGCACCTGGGTCTCGCCGGTGGATAACCGGTGCAGCACATCATCTGCTCTTTGGGCGGACCTAGCCACGTCGGCATCGAGCCGCTCCACCCGCGTTCCGGGCAGCAGCCGCGACACCTCCTCGGCTACTCGCTCGGTGCCAACGCCTAGCAGACGGATGTTCCGTCCCCGGCATTCCGGACACGACTCGGGTACTCGCCTGCGCCGGTTGCAGCGGTGGCATAGCAACTGTGAGATGGCCGAATGGTAGACGAGGGATACCGAGCAACTGCGGCAGGTGACCACGTGGCCGCAGTCCCGGCATTGGACCATGGATGAAGCGCCCCGGCGGTTCAGGAAGAGTATCGCCTGTTCACCCCGGCCCACGCATTCGGCCAGACCGGAGGCGAGGGAGCGGCTGAAGATGTTTCGGTTTCCCTCCCGTAACTCCCGGCGCATGTCGCATACCTCGACCGTGGCGAGGTTGGGCCCGTCCCCGTTGGCGCTTCCGCTGACCCGGCGGGGCAACTCCAGCAGCCGGACTCCGCGTTTGGCCTCCGGGCCCTCGGTCGCCCGGAAGTAGGTCTCGACGTCGGGAGTCGCGCTACCCAAAACCACCGCCGCTCCGGTGAGCCGGGACAGCTCCGTGGCGGCGGTGCGGGCATGGTACAACGGGTGAATTTCATCCTGCTTGTAGGTCCACTCGTGCTCTTCGTCAACGACGATCAACCCCAGGTCGTCCAGCGGAGCGAACAACGCGCTTCGCGGCCCGACGACGACGTCATAGGCCCCTCCGCGAATGCCCCACCACTGATCGAACTGCTGGCGGGGAGTCAAACGGCTGTGGAGCAGGGCCACCCGTCCGGCGAACCAAGCGTTGAGCCGCTCAAGGGTCTGGGGAGTCAGAGAGATTTCCGGCACCAAGAACAGTGCCCGCTGCCCGCGGCGCACCACGTGATCGATGGCCCGCAAGTACACTTCCGTCTTGCCGCTCCCGGTGACTCCGTGCAACAGAAAACTCCGGGGTTGGGCCGATGAATCCTCCAAGACCTTGGTGATCTCGGCCAGCGCCCGTTCCTGTTCCGGAGAGAGCACTAATTCCGGCGGAGAAGACTCGGGCATTGGGGGCAGGCCGCCGCTGCTGCGGAGCCACTCCATTGCCAGCAACCCTTTGGCGAAAAGGGCATCGGCGACGCCGCTGCCGAACTCCTTGTTGGCCAGCCGGGCAGGCAGGGGCTCATTCTCGGCCTTCACCGCTTCCCAAAGCGCCTTTTGGCGGGCTGGGAGCGTCTCGCCGCCGTCGGATTGGGTGGGTAGCAAGAACATCTCATACCGTGGAGAGACCTGAGGGCGAGGCAAAGTCGCTTCCCGCTCCAGCACGCCCTGCTCGACCAATCGGTCCGCTTCCTTGAGGCCGGCGCTGCCCAAGAGTCGCGCCGCCTCTCGGGTGGTGAGACGTGATTTCCCCTCGAGAGCGGCCAGGGTGGACACGGTCTCAGACCGAAAGTCCCAGGTATCTAGACTTGCGTCGGGACTCGGAGAATAGCGGAATACAACTTGGGTCTCGAAGCCCGAGGGAAGCATGGGCGCGAGCGCGGTGTAAAGCGAACAGCGGTAGTGGTGGCTGACCCATTGGCCCAACTCCAAGCGGGCATCGTCCAGCAGGGGGCCGGGTTCCACCGGTTGCAGGATGTCCCGGGTGGCGGCCACCGGGGAAGTATCGCTCAATCGGACGACGATGCCGCGAAGGGTGCGGGCTCCGAAGGGGACCCAGACCAACTGGCCGGGTTGTACGTTAAAACGCGAGGGGATACGGTAGGTGAAAGTACGGGAGAATTCTACCGGGGCGTCCACCGCCACATCCGCAAATTCCATGGGCCCCTTTTGCGCGTCTGCCGCTGGCTCCGGAGGGGCCAGAATCGGCACGGCCCGCAGGGAGGCGGGCCGTGGCTAATAGCTACTCTTTCCGCTCTTCCGGTTCGGCGGCGGGCTCGTCATTAGGAGTCTCGTCTACTGGGGCTTCCACGGCCACCGCTTCGGGTTCATCCCTCGTCGCCTCGTCCAACTCGTCCGTCGGGGCCTCGCCCACCGCTTCTAGTTCAGCCTCTTCCAGCAGGGCCTCTTCGATCTCTTGGTCGGTCAACTCATCGATTTCAGCAACAGGCTGCTCCGTGACGGCTTGCTCGGCGGCCGCTTGAGCAGCTTCCATCGCCCGACGGCGCTGGAGGGGGTTCAACTCCTTGATGCGGGCGGCACGGCCCTGGAGACCGCGCAGATAGTAAAGCTTGGCCCGGCGCACCGAGCCGTAGCGGGTGATTTCCAGGGACTCGATCAACGGCGAGTACAGCGGGAAGATACGCTCTATACCGATACCCGCCGAAATCCGCCGGACGGTGAAATTCGCTGCCGGACCTCTGCCGTTTTGGAAGCGGATTACCACTCCCTGAAAGGCTTGGATACGCTCTCGGGTACCTTCCCGGATTCGGAAGTTCACTCGAACTGTGTCCCCGGGCGAGAAGCGAGGTATTCGCGGATTGGCGGCTGGTTTGAGGAGTTGGGCGGCGTCCATCGTCGTGACTCAACGCTGTGGGGGTGGGCGGTAGTGGACTCGAACCACTGACCTCTTGCGTGTCGAGCAAGTACTCTAACCAACTGAGCTAACCGCCCGAACCGATATAGTGTAGCAAGCTCACCATTACCCGGTCAAGGACTCAAGGCTCGCGGTACGTGCGGCTTGACATCGCAGCAACCGTTTGTCTATATAGGGCCCAGATTGGCTATATTTCCCAATAGTGAGATGAATGTCGTAGCGATTACACGGGTTCGCGATAGAAATAGCCAGGGCTCTTTGCAACACGGGCCTGGCGATGCGCTCTCAATCCATCGGCGGTAGGCGAGAATACCCGTGGAACAGGTCATACTTTGCCGGATCTGCGGCCATGAGAACCCTCCGGACGACACCGCCCGGTGCGGGAATTGCTGGTCGTCTCTGGCGGGAGCCACCTCGGTTACCCCTCCAGCGGCGGCAACTCCGCCTGTCGCCGCGGAGCGCCGCCGTTTTCGGTTCCTCCGCAGCCGCTACCTCCTGTTGGGTCTGGCCGTGGTCGTGGTACTGATCGCTTGGTGGCTACTGGCCGCCTTCGACACGAGAGCCCTGCTCTTCCCTCCCCCCGAGCCGACCACCGCCATCGAGGCGGACACCGGCCCGCAGAGCTGGGCGCTGGGACGAAGAACTCCGGACAACGCTGGCTTCAGCCCGGAGTCCATGCCGGTTCCCGGCGCCATCAGGTGGCAATACGAGACCGCCGAGCCCCTGATCGCCTCCCCCGCAGTGGTTGGCGACCATGTCTACCTCACAACCGAAGGCGGGCTTACGTTGGCATTGGACCGGCGGACCGGCGAGCCAGCATGGAAGTACCCCAGCGGCTTCCCTTCGAGTTCGACCCCCGCCGTCACCGACGGTCTGGTGGTGTCTGCGGTCCGTCGCGGTCTGGTCGTTGGCTTGGAGCGCGACACCGGCGTGGTGCGCTGGGAGACCGATATTGCGAGCCCTATCTTCGCCTCGCCCATCGTGGCCGACGGCACGGTCTACATTGGAGCCGGAGACAAGAAGCTCTACGCCTTAGACGCCGCCACGGGGGAGCCGCGATGGGACTTCACCACCAAGGACTGGGTGCTGGCCTCGGTTGCCTATTCCGACGGCATCGTGGTCGTGGCATCCAAGGACAGCCGGGTCCATACCGTGAGCGCGAGTACGGGACGAAGAGGTCTGTATTACGACGCCGGGCAGGGCAGGCGAATCGGTGGAGGGCCCGTAATTCAGGGTGACCTTGCGATATTCGGTACCCAGGGGGGCTTAGTTTACGCGATTGACCGGACCGCCAAGACATATCCCCTAGGCCGTGCGATTTTCCGGGCCGAGATAAACCTCTACGTGTGGAACGTGATCTCGCAACCGGTGCAGAAGGGCACAGTGTGGTCGGCAACGGTAACGGGCGACATTACGCACACTCCGGCGGTCTCCAACGGCGCCGTCTTCGTGGCCACCAACGCAGGGAAGATCTACGCCCTAGAGACCGCCACTGGTCGGCAAATATGGGAATCCGATCTGGGCGCGAGCTTCAGCTCCGCGCCCATCGTCGCTGGCGACACCCTGCTGATCGGGACCGAGGCCGGCGACGTTCTCGGGGTGGACATCGCCAATGGGCAGGCCGTTTGGAACTTCGAGACCGGAGGTCCGATCACCGCCAGCCCGGTGGTTTCGGGAAACGCGATGTACGTCGTCTCTCACGACGGCAAGCTCTACGCCGTCGACGGAGCTGAGTAGTCTCCAAGCCACGGCGGTCTGGGCCTTCTCTCTATTCGATGCCCCGTCGCGCCCGCTGCTGAAGGCCCGCCCGCCCGTTATCTCCAACCCGAATTCCACCGTGTCTTTCTCTGGAGATGGCTTCTGCCGGGACTGTTGACATTGCGATTGGCTATAGTCTATATTACCGCAATTCTTTTACTGAATATGCATATAGTTCTGGAAATCTGTATTGTACTTAGGAGGATGTTGATAGAATTCTCACTATTCACAAATTAATGTCCTGTTATACATACATGTATCGTCACTTAAGATAACGCAATCCACAACCACTGGCGGTCCCACGTTGGTCCATCTATCTCCTATCTCCGAGTTTGTGAGGACTAAGATGCGAAACCTCTTGTTAAGGGACTCCCGACACCGGCTGCTGGCGGCCGGATTATTATTCCTAGCCTTGCTCATTGCCTGCGGCTCGTCAGCCACCGCCACTCCCGAGGCCGAGTCCGCGCCAGCGGCAACCCCCGTGCCAGCCGCCGCTTCAGACGCGACCGTCGCCCCGGTCTCGCAGGCGCAGCCGACCTCAGCGCCGCCTAGCGATGCCAACGTGAAACGCGGCGGCATCATCACCATGCAGAAGCACGTCCCCATGGGGAAGCTCGACCCCCACCCTTCGAGCACCGGCATCGAAGCCTCGGAGTTCGCCCCCCTGTACAACCAGTTGGTCCAGTACAGCGAGCTGGCGCCAACGGACCAGATAGTTGGCGACCTGGCGATGAACTGGGACGTGAGCGAAGACGGCACGGTGTACACCTTCCACCTCCACAACGACGTGAAGTTCACCGACGGGGAGGACCTCACCTCCGACGACGTGGTCTTCAGCTTGGACCGGATGGTGGAGGAAGGGAAGCCCAGGCCTAGGGCTGGGCTCCTGCGCAACTACTACCAAAGCTCCAAAGCCCTCGACCCCTACACTGTCGAGGTGACCCTGAAGTTCCCGGCCTCCGCCTTTCTGCCGGTGCTTGGCATCGAGTACATGAAGATCCTGCCCAAGCACGTCGTGGAAGCGGGGACCGACATCACCGTAGGGGAGAACGTGATCGGCTCCGGGCCCTTCACCTTCAGCAAGTTCGTCAAGGGTGACCGGGTGGAATTCACGGCCAACCCCGACTACTTCAAGGAAGGGCTGCCCTACGTCGACGGTCTCACCAAGTTCATCATCGGCGACATCGGCCGGATGGTGGCCGCCTTCCAGACCGAGCAGCTGCACTCCCAAACCATCGGTTGGACCAACATGACGGTGGTCGACTACCTCACCCTGGCCGAGGACAGCAGCGACATCCTGACCGTAACCCAGCTTGACGACTTCGCCGCCTTCGGCATGATGATCAACACCAAGGTGCCGCCCTTGGATGACATCCGGGTGAGGCGCGCCCTGTTCTTGGCCACCAACGGCGACGCCCTGAACGAGGCCATCATGGCCGGCAAGGGCAAGCGCCACGGGCCGGTGCCCTTCTGGGCCGGACTGGGCAGGCCCTACGAAGAACTGCTGGAAACCCCCGGGTTCCGGCTCACCGCCGATGGGCAGAAGGACCCCAGGGACATCGAAGAGGCCAAGCAGTTGCTGGCCGACGCGGGTTTCCCCAACGGGTTCGACATCACGATGAAGTTCCGCCAGTGCTGTCAATACGCCGAGCAGACGGCGATGCTCAAAGAACAGTTCAAGGAGATCGGGGTCAACTTGGAGCTCATCGGCATGGAGAGCGTGGCCGGGTTCGCGGCCTACAGCGCCCAGGACTTCGAACTGGCGGTGCAGGGCAACGGCTTCGCCGTTCCCGACGCCGACGTGATCGTCAACGCCCTCTACCGGCCCGACGGGGTGCGCAACTACAGCAAGTGGAGCCATCCCGAGCTGGAGGACCTGTACGCCCGGCAGTCCCGGGCCACCGACCCGGCCGAGCGCAAGGCCCTGATCGGCCAGATCGAAGAGATCCTGCTGTTCGAGGACAGCCCGTGGGTTGGCCTCTACTGGCAACCCTTCTTCTGGGTCAAGAACCACAACATCATGAACTGGGACGTGCCGCTCACCGTGGCCTCCACCGGCATGAAGTGGGAAGCGGCCTGGATCGACGATTAGCAACCCCGATGCAACATGGCTATGCGGCAACCCACGCTGAGAACCTGATCACTGGTTCCCGCCTCGCCGATGAGCGAGGTGGGAACGCCTCCAGAACCCCAATCTGACAGGCCCATGTTCTCATCGGAGGAATGATGGGGCGCTACTTGGTAAAAAGGATTTCCCTGTTCATACCGACCCTCTTCCTCGTCGGCGTGATGATATTCATCATGCTACGCATCGTGCCCGGCGATCCGGCCTTCTTGATCTTGGCCGGCGACCAAGCTGAGGGGCAGTTTACCGAGGAAGACCTGCAGCAGATGCGCCGGGAGCTGGGGACAGACCGGCACATCGTGGTCCAGTTCGGCGACTGGCTCTGGGACATGATGCGGGGCGATTTCGGCGAGTCTTGGTGGTACGGTCAGCCGGTCTGGGACGAGCTGAAGGAGAAGTTCCCAACCACCCTGGAGTTGGTTATTCTAGCCTTCATCATCGGTTTCGGCTTGGCGGTGCCGTTAGGAGTGATTTCCGCCATTAGGCAGGACGGATGGCTCGACTACGCCTGCCGTCTGTTCGCCAACGCGGGAATCGCATTCCCGTCGTTCTGGGTCGGTATCCTGGTGATCTACCTGCTGGTGCGCCTGTTCGGGTGGGTCCCTCCCTTGGGTTACGCCAAGTTGTGGGAAGACCCGCTGAGGAACCTGTCCCAGGTGGTCTTTCCCGCTCTGGTGTTGGCTGGCTACAACATGGCCTTCGTCGCCCGGGTGACCAGGTCCGCCATGCTGGACGTCATGCGGGAGGACTTCATCCGGACCGCTCACTCCAAGGGGCTACGGGAGCTGGTGGTGATCTACCGGCACGCCCTAAAGAACGCCTTCTTGCCGATCCTCACCGTGTCTGGCTGGCAGGTTGGGAGACTCATCGGGGGGACGGTTGTTCTAGAGACGATCTTCCTGGTGCCCGGAGTTGGCAAGACCTTGATCGAAGGTGTGGCCTTCCGGGACTTCCCAATGATCCAAGCGGTGGTCTTGCTAATCGCGGTGGGGGTCCTGATTCTGAACTTGGTGATCGACCTTCTTTACGCCTGGCTTGACCCCAGAATCCGTTACGCCTAAGCGGTTGTTGCGCCAGTAGTCTCGTCGGAACTTAGGAGGCGAGTTGAGTACACAGCAAGGTCTAGCTGAAGCCGTTAGTGTCGGCTATCTCGGAAAATCAGCTAGCTACGTAAAAACTCTCGTTGATTTCTCGAAGCGAAAACCGCTGGGCGCGGTCGGGGGCGTCATCGTCGCCATCGTGATCTTCCTAGCGATCTTCGCACCCTTGGTAGCGCCCTTTGACCCTAACGCGGTCCACCCCGAATACTCGTGGGCGGCGCCGGGCGAAGGAGGGATGCTGCTGGGGGCGGACCAGATCGGCCGCGACGTCTTGAGCCGGCTGATCTTCGGCGCGCGGATCTCGCTCTACGTGGGTGTGGTCAGCGTGCTGATCGGGGCAACCGTTGGGACCCTGATCGGTGTTGCCAGCGCCTACTACGGTGGAAAGACCGACCTGATCATCCAGCGGTTCTTGGACGCGCTCATGGCTTTCCCCGGCATCATCCTGGGAATCACAGTGCTGGCAGCCATGGGTAAGTCGTCCTTGGAGAACGTGATCATCGCCCTGGTGGTGGTGTTCACTCCGGGCGCGGCACGGACCATCCGCGCCCGCGCCCTGAGCCTGAAGGAGACGGACTTCGTGCTGGCGGCGCAGGCGGTGGGGGCTTCGGACTGGCGGATCATCCTGCGCCACATCCTGCCCAACTGCATGTCCTTGTTCCTCGTATTTTTCACCATCACGGTGGGGTTCGCTATCATCGTGGAGGCAACATTCAGCTTCCTGGGTATCGGCGCCCCGCCGGGCGAACCGTCGTGGGGAGGCATGCTGACCTTGGCGGCATCCAAATACATCGAGGTCGCGCCGTGGCTGGCGATCTTCCCCGGCATCGCAATCGCATTGGTGGTGTTCGGGTTCAACCTGCTGGGAGACGCCCTTAGAGACGTGCTCGACCCCCGGCTGCGAGGGACCTAATCCGCCACCGACTACGTTCCGAGTCGTTGGACGGCTAGCGCCCGGGTAGCCGGGCGCTAGCCGTCGTTGGGCCTGCGGGCGACCCCGAACAAGAACACGAACGCGCCCAGCAACGCCAAAACGGCGCCCACCAAGTAGACGTCCTTCAGGGCCTTGATAAAGGCGATACCATCGGCGTCGGCGAGCGGTCCCATCGCGGCCAGGTGGTGGTCGCCGCGCAAGGCGAACACTCCGCCAAGAACGGCGATGGCCAGCACCGAACCCACGGCTTGGCCGAGGGACAAGGCTGCGCCAGCGGTGCCGAACCGTTCTTCCGGAACGCTTTTCATCATCAGCGCGAAGGCCGACGCTTGGAACAGCCCCAGCCCGACGCCCACCACCGATACCCGGAAGCCCACGTCCATCAGGGACGAGTCCGCTCCCAAGAATCCCATGTAGGCCAGACCCGCCGCCATCAACCCCATACCGGTAACGCCCACCGGGGTCGTGCCGGTCCGGTCGCTCAACCATCCGCCAAGAAAGGAAAACCCGGAAATCATCAACGCGTTTAGTCCGAGCAACACGCCGACGGCGACCGGCCCCCGCCCCAGGCTGTCGGTCACGTAGAAAGGGAAAAGAAACCAGATGACGAAGGAGCAGAAGTAGGCCAAGAACATGGTGCCGCTAGAAACGGAGAACCCACGGTTGCGGAGCAACTCTAGCGGCAGCACCGGCCACGGCGCGCGTTTCTCCACTCTCCAGAAGAGCCACAGCAGCACGGGCGCCAGGGGCAGCAGCACCAGCACGGGCAAGGTGTCCCAACCGATGTCCCGGCCCAACCGTAGACCGATGACGAAGCACAAAACGCCAGCCACCAGCGCGAAGGCTCCCGCCATGTCGAAGGGCGGGGCCGACTCGCCGCCTTCGTCACTCTTCGGGGTATTGCGCTTCAGATAGAAAAAAGCCAGCGCCAGGGCAATGCCAGCGAAGGGCACCCTCCCAAGGAATGTCCACTCCCAGCCCAGCCAGCCGGTGAGCAGTCCCGCGCCCAGGGTGCCGGCCACCATGCCCAAGGCCTGCGAGCCAGCGGTGAATCCCATGCCAAGACCGCGCCGGTGGGCCGGGAATACGTTGGCGGCGATGGCCGGCGAGCATGCGTACAGCGCCCCGGTGCCCACCGCCTGCAAAACCCGGAAGCCCACCATCGAATAGAGGTCGGGCGAATAGGCGATGCAGAACATGGACACGGCGTAGATGCCAGTGGCCCACAGGTAAACTGGCCTCAAGCCAACGCGGTCGGCCAGGCTGCCCGCGCCCATGGAAATCCCAGCCCGGGTCGCGATGAACACCACCAGCAGCCACTGCACGCTCTGCAGGTCCACACCCAGGGCCTCGGTAACGGCGGGCAGGGCCACGTTTAGCGAGAAGTCCAAGGTCGCCAAGAACATGCCCAACCCGGCCAAGGCGGCCAGGATTACGTCGTTCCAACGCCCGGCGGCCGGTGCGCCGGAGGCGGTCATGGGTGTTCCGGTAGGACTCATGGCCCATGAATTCTACGGCATGGGCCAACTTGGCGCGTGTCAACGACGAAGACGGCTGCCAGGCGGTCGTTTACAAGGGGATTGGCGTATGCTACAAATGCCGCGGAATGGGCATGAGTCGGAAAATAAAAACCCCGGCGTCATCACCGGCTCAAGAACCGGGAGAGGACGATCCGGGGACTGCATGCTTAGTATAGCAAACCGTTAGCCGTGAAGCAACGAGACTACGTCAGCGAGATCTGTCTGGTGATTTCAGAAGCTCGGTTGGGTCCCTATCGACAAGGAACCTCGGGTGAAGGAACCTCGGGTGACGATTTCACGACATGTGCAGCCTATGCATGGAATATCGGGTTATGCGAGAGTCTGTATCCCTCCCTCAACGGTCTTGAGATCGCGCTACGAAATAGTATCCAGTCTGCTGCTACTAATGAATTCGGCGACGAGTTTTGGTTCGATCATTTGAGCTTGCAGAAATCAAGAGACGCCTTGAGCAATGCTCGCAAGAAAGTCAGTGGAGACCAAAACGGGCAGACAATATCGGCGAACGATTTGGTAGCCCAGCTTAACTTCGGGTTTTGGGTAGGGTTGTTCGACAGTCAATATGAGCAATATCTTTGGCCGAAATTGCTGCGGGCCGTGTTCCCTAGTATTCCACGAAGGAACCGCACCAGGGCGACCCTATCGAAGCGACTTCATCAAGTCAGGGGTCTGCGAAATCGAGTCTTCCATCACGAGCCTCTTTGGAATCGTGATAATCTTGATATCCAACACCAACAAATCTTGGAAACGATTGGTTGGATCAATCCAAATTTGAGACGATTCGTGGAGACGATAGACCGATTCCCGGACGTTTTCAGGGAAGGTCCCCAAGCTTACGAACAGAAGCTGGCCTTGGTTTTTCAACACTAACCGGAAGGAACACGCCGAACGGCGGAGGGAATACTTATGGTGGAGAACTCGGGGAGCATCGACGCGCTGTTGCACGAGGAACGGACGTTTCCCCCTCCTGCGGATTTCGTCAAGAACGCCAATATGGCTGACCCGGATATTTACGAACGGGCCCGGCAGGACCCCGAAGCGTTTTGGGCCGGGCTCGCCGAGGAGCTCGATTGGTTCCAGAAATGGGACACCGTCTTGGAATGGGACCCTCCCTTTTCCAAGTGGTTCGTCGGCGGCAAGCTGAACGTCTCCTACAACTGTATCGACCGCCACCTGAAGAACGGCCGACGCAATAAGGCAGCCATCATCTGGGAAGGCGAACCAGGCGACTGGAAGGTCTACACCTACTTCGACCTATACCGGGAGGTATGCCAGTTCGCCAACGGCCTCAAGAGCTTGGGCGTAACCAAGGGCGACCGGGTCACCATCTATCTGCCCATGACCCCCGAGTTGCCCATCGCCATGCTGGCCTGCGCCCGGATTGGCGCTCCGCACAGCGTGGTCTTCGGCGGGTTCAGCGCGGAGTCGTTGCGCGACCGCATCAACGACTCGCAGTCCAAGATTCTGATCACCGCCGACGGCGGCTACCGCCGGGGCGGAATCGTGCCCCTTAAACAGAACGCCGACGACTCGTTGGACGGCTCGCCCAGCATCGAGCGGGTGGTGGTCCTACGCCGCACCGGCAGCGCCGATGACAAGATGGTCGATGGGCGTGACATCTGGTGGCACGACCTGATGGAGGGCCAACCCCAGACCTGCGAGCCCGAGCCGATGGACAGCGAGGACATGCTCTACCTGCTGTACACCAGCGGCACCACCGGCAAGCCCAAGGGCATCGTCCACACCACTGGCGGCTACCTGCTGGGCACGCAAGCCACCGCCAAGTGGGTCTTCGACTTGAAGGAAGACGATACCTACTGGTGCACCGCCGACATCGGCTGGGTTACCGGCCACAGTTACATCGTCTACGGGCCGCTGGCCAACGGCGCTACGACGGTGATGTACGAGGGCTCGCCCGACTACCCCGACCGGGACCGCTTCTGGGAAATCGTCGCCAAATACGGCGTTTCCATTCTCTACACGGCGCCCACCGCCATCCGCACCTTCATGCGTTGGGGCGAAAGCTATCCGCAGCGCCACGATCTGTCGTCTCTGCGGCTACTGGGCACGGTGGGAGAACCCATCAATCCCGAGGCCTGGGTCTGGTACTGGCAGAACATCGGGCTGGGCAACTGCCCGGTGGTGGACACTTGGTGGCAGACCGAGACCGGCAGCATCATGATCGCTCCGCTGCCGGGCCTGACCACGCTGAAACCGGGCTCTGCCACTCAGCCCTTCCCCGGTATCGAGGCCGAAATTCTCGACGAAGCCGGCAACACCGTGGGGCCCGGAAGCGGCGGCTACCTGACCATCAAGCGCCCTTGGCCCTCCATGCTGCGCAACATATACGGCGACCCGCAGCGGTTCAAGGACACTTATTGGTCGCGCTTCGACGGCATCTACTTCACCGCCGACGGAGCCAAGCTGGACGAGGAAGGTTACTTCTGGTTACTAGGCCGAGTGGATGATGTGATCAACGTTTCGGGCCACCGCATCGGCACTATGGAGGTGGAGAGCGCCTTGGTGGACAACTCCAAGGTCGCCGAGGCCGCCTGCATCGGCAAGGACCACGAGGTCAAGGGCCAAGCGATTGTGGCGTTCGTTACCCTTAAAGATGAGGTCGCCATCTCGGATGACGTGATCACCGAGTTGAAAGCCCACGTCGCGGGTAAGATCGGGGCCATGGCCCGCCCCGACGACATCTACTTCGCCGCCGAATTGCCCAAGACCCGCAGCGGCAAGATCATGCGTCGCCTGCTGCGTGACGTGGCCGAAGGCCGGGCCTTGGGGGACACCACCACCCTGGCCGACCCAGCAGTGGTAGACTCGCTGAAGAGCCAGTACGGCGACGAGGAGTAGGGAGCGGTGCAAACTAGTCGGCGATCACATTCTCCAATCCCGGCAATACTTCGAGAATGGGGAAGAGGCGCTGCGGAAAGAAGAGGTCTCCAAGGCCGGCGAGTTGTTCTGGGGAAGTTTGAACCCAAGCTTTGCACGCCTTGGCGGTGGTCCGAGGTCGAAGCGTGGACTGATATCGCGCCTTGAAGAATTTCGCCAGGGACATCGCTCATCTGGAAAGCCAAGAGAGCCTGTATGCTACATTCCAGATCGCCGAGATTCTGCACAAGGGCTTTTGCGACGTAGACGTAGAATTGTCCGATCTGGAATTCAATCGCCCTCGCGTACAGGAGGCTTTAGAAGCCGTTCTCCAGCTAATCCCCCAGGAATTACAGGAACTACCCCGTTAGAAGGTTTCTCCAACCGTTAGTCGGGAGTCGAGAGCATGGCGAATTACAAGAAGCACGAGGCCCAGGAGTGGGCGTGGAAGGCCCTGAAAGGCCAATGGACGACGCTGGTCACTCCCTTCACCCCGGACGACCGCTTCAACCGCGACGGAATGAGGCAAAACATACGCCACATCCGCAGCCTGGGCACCACCGGCGCCGGCTGCACTTGGGGCATGGGCGAGTTCTGGAGTCTGACTCACGACGAGCGCATCGACGTGATGGACACAGTGGCCGAAGAGGTCGCCGGGGAGTGGCTCATCGCCGCCCACGTGACCGACTCATCGGCCCCAGAAATGGTCTCTTTGGCCAAACACGCCGAGGCCCAAGGCTTCGACCTCTTGGTCGTCGCCCCGCCTTTCATGGTCACCAAGACCGAGGACCAGGTGGTGGAGTACGTCCGGCTGCTGGCCGAGAACACCAACCTGGCCATCATGTTCTACAACTCCCCACAGTTCGGCATCGTGATGAGCACCAACGGGCTGGAACGGCTCTGCCGAATCCCCAACGTCGTTGGCGTCAAAGAAGCAAGCTTCAACCAGCAGATATCCATCGAGGCCCACCTGACGTTGGGGAAGGACGCGGTCATCAGCACTCCCGACGAGTGGATTTTCTTTAAGGCCCAAGAATTGGGTTTCCAGCAGCAGGTGATGTTCTCCAACACCTCCGATTGGCGGTTCGACGTTCCCGGAGCCAACTATTACGTGCAGTTCATCGACCGGGCCACCAAGGGCGACTTGGACGAGGCGTTCTACGACCGCCACATCCGTCGGCTGAACGAGCTCTCCGACGCTTGGTGGACCCGCACGCTGGACAAATACAACGGAGCGCTACCCGTCTCGATGGTCAAGCACTGGGCCGAGCTCATGGGCTTGGCTGCCGGACATCCCCGTCCGCCGCTGATCGATCTGACCCCACAAGAGAAGTCCCAACTCAAGGAGGAGCTGGAGCCCCTGAAGCCGCGGGTGCCCGAACCGGTGTGGGCTCAACCACGGGCCGCCTGGCTCGACGGCAACAACAACTTCGCCTCGGGCATGCTGCTCATGGTTAGCGTGCAGGACGTGGAGGAGGCGCTGGAGGCAGAGCAAGGCGGGGCCGACGTGGTGGACGTCAAGAACCTGCAGGAGGCCTTGGTTGGCTCCGGGCATCCGTCCATCGTCCGGCAAGTGCGGGGAATCATTCCGGTGGAGAAGCACGTAAGCGTCACCCTGGGCGTGGTACCCAACCAGCCGGGCACGGTGGCGATGGCCGTCTACGCCGCCGCCCACTTGGACGCGACGTCGGTAAAGGTGGGGTTCCAAACCGGCGAGTATGACACCGCCGTCGAAGTGCTTCGCGAATCGCGGCGGGCGCTAGAGGGGTTCAACACCAAGCTGATCGGCTCGGTGTTCGCCGATAACGAACTCTACGAGAACGGCCTCGACCCGCATTGCATGGTGCAGCTTGCCAAAGACGGCGAGTGCGACGGTTTCCTTATCGACACCCTGACCAAGGACGGACGCAATCTTTTCGACTTCATGCCGGAGCCAGTGCTGCGCGACATCATACTGCAGGGCAAGCAGTTGGGCATGAGCACGGCGCTGTCCGGGCATCTGAAGATCAGCGACCTCGACGAACTGGCCCGTATCAACCCCGACATCGTTGGTGTGCGCGGCGCGGTCTGCTCCAACGGCGACCGGGGCCGTGCGGTGGCTTGGGAAGCGGTGGCCGAGTTCAAGCGGCAGTTGGACCTGCGCAAGAGCGGCGAAATCGCCGTCCACGGCGACATGGCGCCCATAACCACCAACGGCGACAGCGGCTGGGTGGTGATCGACGGGCGGGGCAAGAGCTGCGCCGGGGTCTTGGCCTCCCTCGCCTACCAGATGGAGCACGACAACCAGTCGTTTGTGGAGGCTATCCTAGCCGACGCGCTGAACATCTACGACGTTATCGTCTGGACCGAACAGTCGGGCCACAAGCTGCTGACCCAACGAAAAGACAGCGACGGCTCGGTGCGGGTGCTGATCCAGCCCTAACCCGTGCGACGAGGCCAAATATGACGACGCCGAAAGCAAAGCCGGTCGGCAAGCTTACTTTCGAAGACTACCTCAAGACCCCGGATGACGAGCGTTACGAGCTCTTGGGTGGGGTGTTGACTATGGCCCCGAGCCCTGGCGAAGCGCACCAGATTATTGGCGGGAGACTCGGCTCCAGAATGCTGTTGTTTGTCGAGCAACAGGGGCTGGGACAAGTTCTCTTTGCACCCTACGACGTGAAGCTCTCTGATACCGACGTGGTGCAGCCGGACATACTGTTCGTCTCCAACGAGCGGTCCGGCATTAGGACCCCGGCCAACATCCAAGGCGCCCCCGATCTGGTTGTCGAAATCGGATCGCCGTCCACGGTGCGGCGGGACTGGAACGACAAACGTGCCCTCTATGCCCGGAGCGGCGTGAGCGAGTATTGGCTGGTCGACGCCGAGGCCCACACCGTCACTGTGTTGCTGCTGAACGAAGGAGACTACGTGGTGGCGGGAGTTTACGGGGAGGGAAGCGCACTGACCTCGCAAACGGTCGGGGGCTTCAGCTTGGCGGTGGACGAGATTTTCCCAGCCTAACGCCGGGGCTAGGGCTAAACCATGAACACCGGGGCGGCATCCCGGTTGATGCGGGTCTCGGTGGCCAGGGCTTGACGAAGGTACTTGGGGAGCGAGAACATGCTGCGGTGAGTCTCGCGGTCGTAATGCTTTAGTTCCTTGTCGATTCTACGAGCGGCCGTCGCATCGATACTGTCTTCGGCCACACTGAACAACTGCGCGTCGGACGCCACCGTGAAGCCCCAAAGCGTCTGGAAGGCCGGGACGTGTACTTGGGCTGCCGCCGTGTGGGCAAAGACTTCGCTCAGGGTGTTGAAGATTGTCGTAAAGCACTCGCGGCAGTTGGTTAGTCCGGCCGGACCGGACTGAGTAACCAACATCCCGCCGGGGCTCAGCCGAGATTTGGCGATGCGGTAAAACTCGTCGGTATAGAGCAGGTAGGCGGTCCCTCCCTCCAGCGGGTCCACCAAGTCCAGCACTATCACGTCAAAGGATTCGCCGGGTCCGGCGAGGAAGGCACGAGCATCCTGGTGCAGCAGCTTGGTCCGGGGATCGTCGAAGCTGCCGGCGTGGTGATGGGGTAAATGCTGGCGGCAAAGTTCGACCACCTTTCGGTCCAAGTCAATCATGGTGACCGATTCCACCGTGCGGTGGGCCAAAACCTCCCGCAGAGTGCCGCCCTCCCCGCCCCCGCCGATGAACACCGACTTTGGGTTCGGGTGACAGAGCATCGCGGGGTGCACCAAGGACTCGTGGTACACGAACTCGTCGAGTTCGGTGGACTGGGTCTTACCGTCAAGGACGAGGCTGCGTCCGAATTCCTCCGAGTCCAAAACTTCCACCTTTTGGAACTCGGTCTGCCCGGAGAAGAGGACTTGCCTCAACCGGAGCATCACGGCCAGATCGGGAGTAACGCTCTCAACGAACCAATTGCCGGCTAATTCCATTGGCAGGGCGCCCGGGCCCGTCAGTTAACGACGGGCTGGGGAATCAAGCCCCGTTCGATCTCCTTCATTTCGGGGTTCCGCGATTCCAGCTGCTCCACTAGCCTCTGCGCCGCTTCTCTCGGGTGGAAAGAGGTGCCGCAAGTGAATATGTCGGCGGCGGCGTAACCGTATTCCGGCCAAGTGTGTATAGAGATGTGGGACTCCGCAATGGCGAGGATTCCGGTGACCCCTTGGGGGGTAAAGCGGTGGAAAGACTCTCCGACGACTGTAGCGCCTACGTCTTCGGCGGCCGTCAGCATCGCCTGACGTATGTAGTTGAGGTCGTTGAGTAGTGCGGGGTTACAGTCCTTTAGCTCCAGCAGGAGATGACAACCAAGAACATTCAATCACCTGTCCTCCTCTATGTCATAAGAAACACGAGTCGCTCCTTAAAGGGTTGGGGTTGGGCGACAATGGACTATTCTATAGGGGTACCCATTAGTAATCAATACCCAATTTAGGGGCGGTACCGAAGCCGGATCACCGGGAATCGAAGCTGAAAGCCTTGGGTTAGGGCGAGCAGGGTTACTCGTTGTCTTCCCAGGCCGCCTCTAATTCTTCCTCGTCGATCACCGGTTCTTCGTCGTCATCTTCCTCTGGCTCTCCCACTAAATCAAGAGATTCTTCGGTGCCGCCAGCGGACTCGGAATAGGTCCAGGGTCATTGCTAGTGAGTCTCGGATTGGGCGGACTTTGCTGTGTTCTTGGTAGTACCAGTCGACGCCGACCTCGGCGATGGAGAGCCCGAGCCGCCGGGCGAGATACAACACCTCAACATCGAACGCGAAGCCGTCCATCGTCTGGCGGCCAAATAGCTGGGTGGCCGCATGATCCCGGAAACATTTGAAACCGCATTGGGTGTCGGCCAGTCCAGGAGCCGCCAACCGGCGCACCAACCCGTTGTAGACCCGCCCCATAACGTGGCGACGGCTTGGCTCGCCGTAGCGCGCCGCTCCAGGAGCCTCCCGGGAGCCCACGGCGATGTCGACTTCTGGTCCCATTGGCGGCATCAAACGCTCCACCTGCTCGATGGGGACGGAGAGATCGGCGTCGCAAAGCAACCGGAACCGCCCCGAGGCGGCGAGCATGCCGTGGCGCACCGCCCATCCCTTGCCACGGTGTTCCAACGGCAGAACTTTGACGCTTAATGGGCCGCCCACTTGGTGGACGGCCTCGGCGGTCGCGTCGGTGCTTCCGTCGTCGGCCACCAGCACCTCCCAGCGGTAGTCCTGACCAGCCAGGTATTCGACGACGCGGTTCAGGGTGCGGGAGATGCGGTCTTCCTCGTTGTAGGCCGGGATGACTACGGAAAGGTGAGCGGGAGCCAAGGGCCAGCTAGACCCGGTCGAGGCCGAAGGCTTGGTGCAGCAGCCGCACCGCTTCCTGGCACTGGTCTTCGGTGATGATGCAGGAGATGCGAATCTCCGACGTGGTGATCATGTCAATGTTCACGTTGCCATCGGCCAGCACCCGAAACATCCGCGAGGCATAGCCCGGGGTGTTCTGCATCCCGGAGCCGACGATGCTAACGGAGGCGAGGTCGGCGTCGCTGTTTACCCCGGCGGCCCCGATCTCAGGGGCCAATCGCTCCACGGCCCGAACGGCGGCGGGAAGGTCGGTCCGAGTGACGGTGAAGCTGATGTCGGTGGTCCGGTCGGCGCTGGTGTTCTGCACGATGGTATCGACGCTGATTCCGGCGTCGGCCAAGGGTTCGAACAGAGCGGCGGCGATGCCTGGCCGGTCCGGCACCCCCCGGACGGTAATCTTGGCTACGTTGGCGCTGTAGGCGATTCCGGTTACTTTGATCCTGTCTTCCATAGGACTGCCCGGAGAATTTTGGGATAGCGGGTCGGTGTAGGCCGGGGTTAGGTTGCTGAAGTCAATGTCACTGCCCCAGTCGCCATTGATCAATGTGCCAGGGGTGTCACTGAAACTCGATGCCACATAGATCGGCATGCGGAACACCGCGCCCAACTCTATGGAACGCGGGTGCATCTTGGCCCCCAGGTACGACAGCTCCAGCATCTCTTCGTAGCCGATCTGGTCGAGTTTGCGGGCGCCCGGGACCACCCTGGGGTCCGCGGTGAAGATGCCCTCCACGTCGGTGAAAATCTCGCACCGCTGGGCCCGCAGCGCCACGGCTAGCGCAACGGCGGTGGTGTCCGATCCGCCGCGGCCCAGGGTGGTGATGTCCTTCCCTTCGGTGGCCCCCTGAAACCCCGCCACGACCACGATGCGCCCCAGACCCAGCTCTCGCTCCATCCGGGCGGTGTCGACCCGGCTGATCCGCGCCCTCCCGTGGCTGGTGTCGGTGAGGATGCCAGCCTGGGGCCCGCTTAGGCTGATTGCTTCGTGCCCCAGATCGCGCAGCGCCATGGTCAGCAGGGTGCAGGACACCAATTCACCGGTGGAGAGCAGCAGGTCGAGCTCCCGTAGGTCAGGCTCCTTGGACACCGACGATGCCAGCGCGATTAGCTCGTCGGTGGTATCGCCCATGGCCGAAACCACCGCAACCACGTCGGTCCCGGCTTCCTTGACGCTTCCAATGCGACGCGCCACGCTGATGATCTTTGCGGCGTCGGCCACCGAAGAGCCACCGTATTTCTGCACTACCAGGGGCATGCTATTCGTCCGGCTCCACTTGGTGTGCCCCCAAATCGGTGGGCTTGGCGACTTTGACCGTGCCTTCCACCCCGGCTTGGCGCGCCGCTTCGGCCATCTCGTAGGCCACCGTCATCTCCCGGCCTTGAGTCAGCGCCAGCACGGTGGACCCGCTGCCCGAAAGGAAGGCCCCCAAAGCTCCGGCGTCGGTTGCCGCCTTCATCAGCAGCTTCATGGCTGGGAACAGCGGCTGGCGGTAGGGCTGATGGAGCCGGTCTTGAGTTGCCACCGAAAGGAATTCCGGATGGTTGGTGGCCATGCCCGCTACCAGCAGCGCGACCCGGCCCATATTGTGGACCGCGTCGGCCACTGGCACCTGCCTCGGCAGCACGGCCCGGGCGTCCGCGGTGGCGATCCTGACCTCGGGCACGAAGAGCACGGCATGGATCTCCGGAGGCATGCTGACTGGCACGGTGTAGAGTGTCTGCTGGTCGGTGACGACCAATTGCAGCCCTCCCATAACGGCGGCCGCAACGTTGTCGGGATGGCCCTCGATGGTGGCTGCCATCTCCAGCAGGTCGCGGCTGCTGAAATCCGCGCCGCAGATGGCGTTGGCGGCGACCAGCCCTCCGGCGATGGCGGCGGCGCTGCTGCCCAAGCCGCGGGCCAACGGAATGTCGTTGAAGCACCTCACCCTCATCGGCGGCATCGGCCGGTCCGCTTCGCGGAAAAGGAACTCTATGGAGCGGTACACCAGGTTCCCGGGACCGGTCTCCAACTCCCCCGCCCCCTCGCCGAATACCTCGACTTCGACACCGCCATCGGCGACCTCAACGTCGATGGTGTTCCAGACATCCAACGCTAGTCCCAAGCAATCATAGCCTGGACCCAGGTTCGCGGAGGTAGCCGGAGCGATTACGCGGACTCTGCTCATCATCGGCCGCTATCCCAGGACCTCGTCCAACACGTAGCGTCCAACGTCCAGGTTCTGCCGGAAACGGTCGGCCTCGAGACCGGGACCGCAGGCGATGATGGGCACATCAGCCTCGTAGGACGAGCCGTGCGACCTCAGGTTCGGAGGAAGGTCCACCTCAGCGGGGTCGCCAAAGACCACATCTTCCGCGCCCATGATCATCAGGTCGCCGATACGCTCTTCCATTAGATGAAAACGCCGTGCTGCCTCTTCGCGAGGGATGGCCTCGTCCACTCCGTCCAAGTTTCCCAATACGTCAAGCGACTGTGCGAGGTCAGCGCTCCGGTCCAAATGCACGTAGATGGAGCCGCCAAGGTTGGAGTGGTGAACCGTGTACCGGTCCTTGATGATCGGCACCGCGCGGGCTTTGATACCGTAGCGGGACAGGGCTTCCGGCAGGTGCAGCATTCGGGTCTTGGAGGACATGCCGTGGTCGGCCGTCACCAAGATGCGCGCCTCGGGCCGCAGGGCCATCAGCTCCCCGATGGCCTCGTCCAGCAGGGAGATATGACGGTCCGACTCCGGGTGCTCCGGAGCGTAAGTATGCATCGCGTAGTCGGTGGTAGTCAGGTAGACGACATCGAATTCCTGCTGCGACATTATGTACCGCCCGGCATCCAACACCCAGCGGTTCACTTCCAGGGAATAGATGTTCGGCGGCTCGCCAACAGCGCCGGCAACCCAATCCAGAGGTTGCTCCGAAGATACACTGACCGTCGCGCCGTCGGAGAGCAGTCGCCTGAGCTTGTCCTTGGCTGTCACCAGCAGAGACCGTCGCCCTTGGGCCGCCGCACGCTGGAACACACTTTGGGTCTGAATGTATTCGCCGGACTCCATGTAGATTTCGGTGTCCTGCTCTCGGTCAAGGAGATAGTTGGACGTTATGCCGTGCACTTCGGGATAGCTGCCGGTGAGAAGCGAGACGTTGTTGACGTTGGTAACGGTGGGAATCATGCCCCGGGCCTGGGTCCGAAAGCCCCGCCGGGCGATTTCGTCCAAGTTCGGCGCATGGCAAGCGGCCAGGTACTCTGGGTCCAAGCCATCAACCATGACGACAATGGTGAGGGTGTCCATATCCGTCCCGCCTGCGCCGCTCCCGATGCAATGAGGTGGACTTAGACTACTCCATCAACGCACGAGCGGCAATCCATTCGCCGGTGACGAGTGTGATCGGGATTCTTCGCGAACCATCCCGGAGGGCGGACCAAGTGCGGCCGCCGGGGTTCAACCCGACAATGCCACCTGTCGCGGGGCGTGAGCGTACGCGACTTTCAGGTAATCGAGGGCCAAGCGGGGCAGCAGAAAGCGCCGACGAACACTCTCCCGGGCGGCGTTGCCGATCTGGGTGCGCAACCCGGTGCTTTGCAGGAGCTCCACTAACCGGTCGGCGCACTCCTCCGGTGAAGACACCAGGTAGCCGCTTACTCCATCATCTATCTGGACGCGAATCCCGCCGACGTTCCCCCCGATCATCGGTGTTCCCTTCCACATGCCTTCAGTTACGGTCAGGCCGAAGCCCTCCCGCGTGGACTTTTGCATCAGCACTAGCGAGGCCACCTGAAAGGCGTTGACCACCATGTCGATGGTGTCGGGTAAGCCGCTGGGGTCGTGATACATGTGGATGTCGGGGTCGCCCCCGGCGTGTTCGGAGACGCTGCGCAGCACGTCCAATGCCTCCGGGTCGTCGGTGGCCTGGGAGAGCCCCAGCAAGGCCAACTGCAACCCTGGGACCGACTTTCGGGCGGCGCGGAAGGCATCCACCACGCCCCAGGGGTCCTTCCAATAGTCGAACCGCGAAATCTGAGAGACCAGTGGTCGTGCGGAGTCGATCCCCATCGCGCCGACTATCTCCTTGGCGCGTCGAAGGCCGACAGGCGTGTTTTTTGGGCTCAACGGGTCGATCGCCGGCGGCGCGATATAGACCGGCATGGAGTCGGCCAGACCGCCGGGAACGTAGTCCTGCAGCGAGAAGACCAGATGATCGTAGTGAGTGTTCAGCGGCAGCAGCGTCCCCATAGTCCCGCCGTTGGGCGCCGTCAGGTCGATGTGGCAGACCCAAATCCAAGCGCTGGCGTCGTCCTTCCGGAGCAACCGGGCCAGCGGCAGCAACTGCGGGTCGTGGAGGACCCAGACGTCGGCGGTGACCCCCGCCTGTTCCATCGCGGTGGCGACGTCCTCGATGCAGCCGAAATAGACTGCGAGCTCCTGATCGGTCAGGGCGCCTTCGGCGCCTTGAAGCAGGTTGTGGATTTTCTTGGTTGCCTGGAAGAACTCTGGGGCCTCGGGGTTGATCACGATGCGCTCGGTATGGATGCCGAGGGCGTTGCTGAAGGGGACCATCGATTGCAGGATCTCGGCCACTCCTCCTCCGGTCGCGGTGCTGTTCAGGTGGGCGATCCTGAGGTGGGACATCCTCCGGGCCAGGTCCGCAAGTTCCGCGGACAACTCCGGGGTCATGTGGGCGGCATAGTCGGCAAACGATACTGGAGGGTGGTCGAGCTTGAGGAACATCATTCGTCCTTGGTTAAAAGGGAGTGGAAAACATAATTCCACCCCGCGGCGGGTTACTTCAATACTTGGGCTTACCTTTGAAGACGAGTTTTGAAGGGCCTATTACTCGACCGTGACCGACTTGGCCAGGTTCCGGGGTTGGTCCACGTCGCATTCGCGCAGCAGGGCGATGTGGTACGACAGGAGTTGCAAGGGGACCGTTGCCAGAATCGGCACGAGATGGTCGGCGGCTTCCGGGATGAACACGGCGCCGTCCACTTCCGACGCCAGCGCGGTGTCGCCTCGGGTCAAGACCGCCAGCACGGCGCCGTCTCGCGCTTTCACTTCCCGGATATTGTTGGCTACCTTGTCGTAGAGGGAGTCGCGAGGGGCCAAGGCCACGGTGCATAGTCCGGGATCGATAAGCGCGATTGGGCCGTGCTTCATCTCTCCCGCCGGATAGCCCTCGGCGTGGATGTAGCTGATCTCCTTGAGCTTCAGGGCTCCCTCGGAGGCAATCGGAGCGGTGTAGCCCCGCCCTAGGTACAGAAAGTTCTCGTAATCGTAATACTCTCTGGCCAGGTACTGGTAGGCTCCGGTATCGGCCAGCATCTCCCCAATTAGGCCGGGGCAGGCGGCCAGTCCTTCAACCAGCTTCCGGGAAGCGGAGTCGTCGAGGAATCCCCGGACCTGTCCGAGGTACATCGCCAGCAGTTCCAAGATGGTGAGCGAGGCGATAAAGGTCTTGGTGCTGGCCACGCCCACTTCGAGGCCGGCCCGCATGTAGAGCACACCGTCGGCAATGCGGGCGGCTTGGCTTTCCTCCCGGTTGCAAACGGTCAATAGCGCCGCTCCCTTCTCCTTGGCCAAGTGCATCGCGGCGACCGTATCGGCGGTCTCACCCGACTGGCCGATGGAAACAACGAGGGTACGGGGCCCGATGATTGGGTCGCGGTAGCGGAACTCGGAGGCGCTCTCCGCCTCAGCCGGAATTCCTGCCAGCCGCTCTACCAGATTTCGGCCCACTTGGGCGGCGTGGAGGCTGGTGCCGCAGCCGATCAGCATGACCCGCTCCAGCGACTGTATGTCTTGCGACGACAGCGGAAGCTCGGGCAGTTGGACTCGCCCGTTTTCAAAATCGACCCGCCCCCGCAGCGCCGCGACCATGGCCTGCGGCTGCTCCATGATTTCCTTGAGCATGAAGTGCGGGTAGCCACCCTTGTCGATCAAAACGTCATCTCGGGAGACCATCCGGTGCTGCTTGTCGATGTGGTTGCCTTCCAGGTCCTGGTAGCGCACCCCGTCGCGGTCTACCACCGCGATTTCGCCGGTCTCCAGGAAGCCAATGCCGCCCGGCTTGGAGTCCCCCCCGGACCGGGCGCCGGCATCCAGCATCGGAAGCAGGGCCGGAAGGTCGCTGCTGATGATGGCCTGCCCTTCGTACTCGGCAACGACTATTCCGCCAGCGAATCCAAGGCGCATCGCGCAGATGAGACCGCTGCCGTCTTGGGGCGTGGCGGCGATGGCTTGGGGCCCCTTGATCATCCGGCCCATCCTCCGGAAGGCTTCCTCGAACCCCAGTCCCCGCTCCAGTCCCTCTTCGACCAAGTGAGTCAGCACCTCGGTGTCAGTCTCGGAGCGAAACACGTGGCCTGCCTCGGTCAGCCGCCGCCGAAGCTGCTGGTAGTTCTCCACGATGCCGTTGTGCACCAACACCACCTGGCCCTGACAGTCCACGTGCGGATGGGCGTTGGCGTGGGACGGGCGTCCGTGGGTGGCCCAACGGGTGTGGCCCAGCCCCAGGAAACCCTTGGGGGGCGCGCCAATGACCGCTTCCTCCAAACCGCCAACTTTGCCAACGGTCTTCCGGAGGTGGAGTTGACCGGCGTGGTCGACTATGGCGATGCCCGCACTGTCGTAGCCACGGTACTCGAGGCGCTTTAGGCCCTCGAAGATGATGGGCCAAGCGTCGTTGTCGCCCAGATAAGCCACTATCCCGCACATGGGGCTAGCCCTCCAATTCGCGGAGCAGGTTCTGCGAAAACTCTTCCAGGGTGGTTCGGGCCTTCCGCCGAATGACTGGCTGGCCCAACTCGCTCAACCTGCCGATGAACGTTGTGTCGGTGATGATCTCCACCTCGGTCTCGGCGACGTCTCGGGGAATCACACGCATCAGCATGTCGGTCTTGACGCCGCCGCCGACCCGCCGATCAGTCGCTTCTACCAAGAAGCGAGCTTGGCCCGTTTCCCGGTCCGACTCCAGGACCGAGATGGTGCCCGCCAAATTCATTTTCATCGGACCGACCTTTGCTTGAAAGGTGGCGCGAAACTGCCCTTCCCCCTCGGAGACAACTTCCCGGACGCCCGGAACGCAGCGAGCGGCTCTTTCAATGTCCATCAGAAACTCCCAGGTCTCGGCGCGCCCGGCGGGGGCCACGCAACGGTTTTCCAGCTTCACGGCTGGGCTCCCCGGACGGACGCCAACGCCTTGGTGACCGCCCGGCGGGTGAACACCTCAGCCATGTCGCGCTTGTATTCAGCCGAACCCCGGAAGTCGTCCAGCGGGTCAACGGCTTCTCGCACTGTGGCTGCCGCGGCCCGGATGGCGTCCTCGCTGATGGGCGCGCCGCGTAGCAGCTCTTCGGCGGCGCGGGCCCGCACCGGGGTCACGCCCACCGAGCCCAAGACGATGCGGGCATCACGGCACGAACCATCATCTTCTCGGCTAAGGACCGTGGCCACCGAGACCGTGCCGTAGTCATCGGCGGTGCGGGGTAGGAACTTCAGGTAGGCATAACCCGCGTCTGCCGGCAGCGGAGGAACGATAACGCTGGCTAGGACCTCGCCGAGTTGGACATCAGTCTCGTAGTAGTCCAAGAACAGCCCTTCCACCGGGACGGTTCGGGCGCCGGAACTGGCAACCAACTCCACCGAGGCACCCAGGGCAATGAGGCTGGGCGGCGGGTCCTGGTTGGGGTCGCCGTTGACCAAGCCGCCGCCGATGGTGGCCATGTTTCGGATCCTCGGCGTCGCGACCCTGGCTATGGTCTCGGCCAGCAACGGGAGATGGTCCTTCACCAGCGGGCTATTTTCGACCTGACGCTGGGAGCAGAGCGCGCCGATGCGGACACCCGCCTCCGATTCTTCTATGGCATTCAACCCGGTCAGGCGGCGCATGCCCACCACGTGGGCTGGCTGGGCCAGCCGCTGTTTCATCTGCAACACCAATGCGGTGCCGCCAGCCATCAGGCGGGCGTCGTCCCCGTAGCGCTCCAAGAGGGTGAACACCTCGTCCAAGGACTCAGGATTGTGGAATTCGAAGTCAATCACTGGGACTCGCTCCGGCCGCGCGCGGCAGCCACCGAGTTGACGATGCCGTAGTAACCGGTGCAGCGGCACAGGTTACCCATCATCCATTCCTTGATCTCTTCGTCGGTCGGGTCGGGGTTCTGGTCCAAGAGCGATTTGGCGGCGATGACCTGTCCGGGCGTACAGATTCCGCATTGGAAGCCGCCGTGATCGATGAACGCCTGCTGGACCGGATGCAGGTCGCCACCGGCGGCGATCCCCTCGATAGTGGTGATCTCCGCGCCCTCGACCGCAGCTGCCAGGGTGATACAAGAGGCGAACATCTCGCCGTCCACCAACACGGCGCAGGCGCCGCAAACACCGACGCCGCAGCCTTCCTTGGTCCCGGTGAGGTCTAGGTCGTAGCGGAGGCAGTCGACCAGAAGGCGCCGGGCGGGAATGTCTAGTTCCCGCACAACACCGTTTACTTTCAATGTGATGGTCGAGCTCATGGAGGGGTGTTCGACGCAAGGGAGAAAAGCCGCCCCAATGGTATACTTTCCCCCTGTCCGTGGCAAGGAGAGCCCTTGGCGCGGCGCCGAAACGCCCCCCAGGAGGCCCAAAATGACGCAAGAAAACGGCGCTCATCCCGTGCAGCACATCGGTAGCACCGTCATGGTGGTGATGATGGACGTCGATCCGGCCGACGAAGAGGAGTTCCACCGCTGGTACAACCAGCAGCACATCCCGGAACGGCTCGAAATCCCTGGCTACGTGAGTGCCCGCCGGTTCCAGTTGGAAAGCGGGGACGACGGGATGCTCAAGTTCATGTGCCTATGGGAAATGGAAAGCCCGGAGGCATTGCAGCACGAGATGTACAAGGCCCAAAACGCCGACCCTACCGCACTATACGAACGGGTAACCAAGACCGTGAAAGCCCGCTCCCGCGCCATCTACACCCAGATCTTCCCCGCCAGCGGCGGCTACGAGGACAAGGCCGGTTTCCACCCACGCCACCAAGAGGTTTCGGCTTAAGCTAAAACCGGGTCAGCCGCAGCACCTCGCCCACGGCCGTCACGTTTTCCAAATGCCAAAGGCGGTCGAGAGCGGCGTCGGTCTGCTCGGATGAAAGGTGGTCGTGGGCCAATGAGCGGAACTTGTCCTCGACCTCGGCGTCGGTCAGCGGGTTCTTGTGGTGACCTTTGTGGTAGGCGACCTGGGAAGCGTAGCGTTGGCCGGAGTGCGTGACCACCTCCACGTCGCATAGCATCGCCTCCGGGACGCGGCGGTTGGCTTCCTCCGAGACCGACACGTTGACCTTGGAGACTAGGTCCAGCAATTCCCCGTTAGTCAGGAACTCGTCGTCGAAGTGGCGGCTTTCCACCCCGCCGTAGAGCAGCGCCACGGCCGCCGTGTAGGGCATCGAATGGTCGGCGGTCTCGCGGTTGGCGGGCCGCCATTTCTCCGGATCGCCGGCCATGATGTTCACCGCGGTCCGCAGCGTGCTCACGTTCACCTCGGCGACGTCGCCAGCGCCCGAGGATGCCGCCAGCAGTTGCTCCCGCACCTCCAACGCGGCCTGGGCTACGGTCTGCGAGTACTGACCCAGCGGGAACCGCTTTATGCTGCACTCGCCGATCTTGAAGGGATGCCCCGCGCCACCCATGGGCGCAAGCTCGAACGGCCCCCCGGATACTGCCTGGAAGTAGCCTCCAGCGCCTTCGAAGATGGGCGAAGGGCCAGTGATGCCCCGCTGGGCCAACATCACGGCGAACATGGCGTTGCGGGTAGCGTTGGCGTAGGCGCAGCCCTTCCACATCGAGACGTCGCCGATGCGAGTCTGATAGAGGGCCAAATTCGCCGCAACGTGCAGGTTCAGAGCCTGTATCGTTTCTTCCTCGCTCAACCGCAGCGCTCGGCTGGCGGCCAAGACGCTCGCTATGCCGCCCACCGTCACGTGATCGAAACGGGGCTTAATATCCACGGTGTCGCAGATGCGGCAGAAGACCTCGTAGGCTAGGACGGTAGAAACGATGAAGCGTTTGCCCCCGGCCCCAGCGGCCTCAGTGGCCGAAAGCGATGCCGCAATGCTGTCGCTGGGGTGGCCCGACTCGTTGCTGGTGTAGCCGTCGTTGAAGTCCAGGTAGCGGATGGCAACTCCGTTGGCGAAGGCGGCCAGGTCGAGACTGGTCTGCTGTCCGCTCCCCAGCACCGTCACCGGGTTGGCGGAGGTAACAGTGGCCGCTATCTCCCGGGCCACTCGGCCGGGCACGCTGTCGTAGCCGCCCAGGGCGCAGCCCAGGGTGTCGATGATGAACCTCTTGGCCAAGTGGACCACGTCGTCCGGAAGGTCATCGTAGTGCAAGTTCACGGCATACTGACTCAGGCTCTCAGCCAACGTGGTCATGGCATCCCTCCGCCCCGGACGTTTCAATCTTGGCGGGATTATTCCACACCACGCGCAAGGCCGCAAAGAACGACTGCCGTCCAAGCCATCTTTTGAGTGATACCATCGCCATCATGCCGGACCGCTACCGTTTTGTCATGGCCGTCATGCTGCTGGCCGCCCATCCCGTGCGTGGGCTCAACTTGTCGGAGTCGCGCCGCTATTACCGCTGGCCATTGAGGACTACCAAATCAGCCGCGCCGCTGCGGGGCTGTCGGTCTCCTTGCCAATGCTCGTGGCGACGGTATTCGGAATTCCTGGCGGTATGCTGGTAGCGCGGATTGGCGTCAGGCGCGCGGTGCCGTTGGGTTGGGTGGCAATCGCGATGCTAACGTTGTCGTTCATAGCGCCCAATTCCGGTTCCATGTTGGCATTGCGACTCGCATTTGGAGTCGGCTTCGTACTGATCGTCACGGCCACCGGCCCTGATGGGGTGGTTCTCGGACCGGGGAGTGTTGGTGGTCAACTCGTTGAACATCGCCATCCTCAGCCTCGGTGTGACAATCTCGGTGGCCAGCGCGGTCCCGATAGCGCAGGTGACGGACTGGAAGATGGCTTTGACAATTTTGGGGGCCGTGGGCGTTCTCGGAGGAGCCGTGTGGTTGGCGCTGGGCAGGGAGGCTCCGGCTGGCGGACCTCGCCGCTACCCCATGACGCTGAGGCGAGACGCCGAGGTATTGAGAAGCCGCGCCGCACGGTGGTGCTGTTGGTGATAGCCGACCCTGGAATATTGGTGCAATACACCGCCCTGACCGGTTGGCTGCCCACGTTCTACACCGAACGACGAGAGCTTTCCCTATCCGATGCCGGGTTCGTAACGGGTGTTCTGCCGTTGGTTGGAGTATTCGCTGTGTTGGCTGGCGGCGCGTTGCCTTTGCGCTTCGGCTCGGCCCGGATTTTTTTCGTGTCGTCCGGGCTGCTGGCAGGCTTGGGCGGACTTGGCACGTTCTTGTCGCCGAGTATCGCCGGAATCCATGTAGCGACGGTGGCGCTGGGAATCGGCTCATGGTTTTACGTCCCGACTCTGCTAACCTTGCCCTTACGGCTGTCCGGGATTACCCCAGAGAGTCTTGGCGTTATCTATGGCTCGATTATGACCTTCTCCGGGTTCGCAATGTTCGCTTCTCCGGTCCTAGTCGGCGGCCTTCGAGACGCCACCGGATCGTTCCTGCCCGGTTTCGCCATTTGCGCCGCCATGGGTTGGACGGTTCTGATTAGCGGGCTACTGTTGCCGAAAGAGGTCGCTCGTGCCACCACGCCACAGAGCGGATGAACGGGGCCCGGGTGAATCGTGGCTGGGGGACGGTGAGCAGCCGGGGTATAATTCCTCCGGGAGGGGAACGTGCCTGCGTTTGTGATTTACGGCGATAGCTTTCTAGTGCCCCGGCGGCTGGCCGAACTCGAAGCTGAACTGGGCGCTTCTGATGCGTTGGATGCCAACCGTCATTCGATCTCAGCCAGCCAAGCCCGGCCTGCGGAGCTCATCGGAATTTGCAACGCCCTGCCCTTCATGGACCCGATGCGCGTGATCGTCGTCGAGGGTCTGCTGGCCACCGCCGAGCCTCGCGGCGGACGTCCCCGGGGTCGACGGAGAGAATCGGCGGCCAACTCTCCGGCAACCGCGCAGTGGCAACCGCTGGTCGAGGCCATCCCGGCTATGCCTGATACCACGGTGTTAACGTTCGTCGACGGGCCGTTGGCCGCCAACAATCCCCTCCTCCGCCAGCTTCGGACCGTCTGCCAAGCGGAGGAGTTGACCGCACCCACCGGAGAGCGCCTGGCCCGCTGGATCAAGGAGACGGCCGAAGCGAAAGGCGCCAGCATCAATCCAGCTGCCAACCATTCCTTGTCCGACTTGGTGGGTAGCGACCTCTGGACCCTAAACCAAGAGTTGGAAAAGCTCTCCCTGTATGCGACGGGGCGCGAGATCACCGAGGGCGACGTGCAGCTAATGGTGTCGCAAGTAAGGGAGGCCAACATCTTCGCTGCGGTGGACGCAATGATCGACGGGAGGCCCACCGTGGCTTTGAAGCTGCTTCACCAGCTGAAAGAAGACGGCAAAGAGGCACCGTACATCATCTCGATGGTGGAACGCCAACTACGCCTGCTCGCCTTGGCCCGGGACTCGATGGACCGTGGCCTGCCGTCCGGCGAACTGGGCAGCCGCCTTGGGACGAGTTCCGAATTCGTAGTGCGCAAGACGGCCGAGCAAGCCCGACGCCACCCTCGAGAAGACATCGTCTGGCGCTACCACCGCCTACTGGAGGCGGACCTAGCCATCAAACAAGGCGAATTGACCGCCGAACTTGCCTTGGAGTTGCTGGTGGGAGAGTCCACGCCGAGATAGTTGCCTCGTTGCCCGAGGGTCCCCACTGCCGTAGCAATCCCGGTTGCGGCCGGGAGGACGGAGGGCGATGAGCGGAATGCGACGAACGAGGGGAGCCCGATCGCCGAATCCGGCCCCAAATACGAATGCGGTATGACCGGGAGGGTTCTGGCGGCTCTTAGTCTTGCGGGATTACTGGGTTATAGCACGCTACCAGGTGGTCTGGCTCCGTCTCCATCAAGGGCGGAATGGTGTCCTGCCGACAACGGGAGAGGGCCTTGAAGCAGCGGGGCAGGAAGGGGCATTGCCCGGTCAGATGTACCATGTCGGGCGGCGCCCCCGGCAGCGGCTGGATCTTCCGGCCCGGTTCGTCCAAACGGGGCAGCGACCGCAGCAGCGACCAAGTGTAGGGGTGCTGGGCCCGGTGGAACAACGGCACCACGTCCGCATGCTCCACCAAACTTCCCGCGTAGATCACTCCCACCTTGTCAGCCATCGACGCGACCACTCCCATGTCATGGGTGATCAGGAGCACCGACGCGTTTTGCTCCTTCACCAGCGCCCGGAGCCGCTCGAGGATCTCGGCCTGCAGCGTAACGTCCAAGCCCGAGGTGGGTTCGTCGGCTATGAGCAGTTTGGGCCGCAGCACCAAGGCGATGGCCATCATCACTCGCTGGCACATACCGCCGCTCAGGGCGAATGGATAAGAGCCCATGACGCGCTTGGGGTCCGGTAGTCCCATCTCGTAAAGCACATCCAAGGCCATGCGGTTGGCATTGCGGAGCGAAATACGGCTGTGCTGGAGAATCACTTCCTCCAACTGCGAACCGATGGGCTCCACCGGATTGAGGGCAGCCTGGGCATCTTGGAACACCATGGAGATTTCGTGCCCACGGAGGCTGCGGACGTATTCGGGACTGGAACGAAGGAGGTCCACGCCTTGGAAAAAGACGCTGCCTTGAAGCACCGTGGCCGCTTGGGGCAGAAGCCCCATCACGGCCAAGGCCAGCGTACTCTTACCGGCGCCGCTTTCTCCCACCAAGCAATAGGTCTGGCCTTCGTCTTGGACCAGGTCCACGCCATTGAGCGCATTGACCGTGCCGGTAGGGCTGCGGATCTCTACGTGGAGGTTTTCGATTCTAAGGGCTTCCGCCATGGCGCTCCGTCCCGCAGGTCCACCGGGTGGAAGGTGCCGGCCCGCAGTTGCGAGACCAAATCTTTCAAGCATTCTACCCTACCGTGGAACTCCGTGGCAGCCGTGCCCAATTGGTTCTGGCGATGGGCGTCGCTACCGCCGGTTAGGCTGGCGGCCAGCAGGCTCCCCAGGTCGGCGGAGAAGCGGTTTTGCTCCTCGGTCCCGCGTCCGTTTAGCGACTCGATGCCGTGGCAAAGATCGAAGAAGGGATCGCCGTGCGCCCTCTGCAGCATTTCGGCGCGTAATTCGGGGCGGCGGGCCGGTTCCTCCAGGAAACGTCTCCGGTAGGGGTGCGCCGCGATGATCACACCACCCGCCCGTTCCACGCCCTCACTGAGATAGTCCGGCTTGTGCATCCCGAACTCGTAGTGCTCCAGACCGAACACCAGAACGTGCCCCATGTCGGTGTTGATCTCGCTGCCCGGAATGACCAGGAAACCGTGGCGTTGGGACAGTTCGTCGATCTCGCGCGGGCTCCAGAAGGCGTCGTGGTCGGTGAGGCAGACGCCGTCCAACCCCAGGGCTTTAGCGCCCTCGATCAGTTCGTCGACGCTCATGAAGCTGTCGTCGGACTTGGGGTAACTGTGGGAGTGGAGATCGATGAGCAAGGAATCCTCGCAGCCCCGCTCCCACTGGGAGAGGGGATATGATTAGCGACCGACCGGGAAGCCCTCGTCTTCCAACTCTTCGATGATTTCCATCGCCTTGTTTCCGCCGATTTTCAGACGGCGCTCCAAGAACGACGAGGACATCTCCGGATTGCGGGCGGCCAACTCGCGGGCCTGTTCCATCAGGTGCGGGTCGATGTTGGAGGCGTCGTCTTTCTCCTCCTCATCGGGGGCCAACAGGTTGATGACAGGCAGGGGTGGCCCTTCCTGTTTCACCCAGAATTGCACCAGTTGGTCGACCTCTTCGTCGTAGACCAGCGTTCCCTGGACCCTCTGGGCTTTGGGCGATTCCTTGTGCAGCAGGAGCATATCACCTTTGCCCATCAGTTTCTCCGCCCCCACGGAGTCCAGGATGACCCGGGAGTCGACCTGCCCGGCCACGGCGAAGGCGCAGCGGGCGGCGATGTTCGCTTTGAGCAGCCCGGTGACTACGTTGACCGACGGGCGTTGGGTGGCCAGCACCAAATGAATGCCAGTGGCCCGTCCCAACTGGGCCAATCGCACCAGGTTCTGCTCCACCTCGAAGCCAGCGACCATCATAAGGTCGGCCAACTCATCGACGATCAGCACCAAGAATGGCATCTTTTCCGGCGAGCGCTGGTTGAAGCGTTCGATGTTCCGCACGCCGACCTCCTCCATGAGCTTATAGCGGCGCAACATTTCGCGGATCAGACCGCGCAACGCGCCGTTCACCTCTTCGGCGTCCACGATTACTGGCTGGACCAGGTGGGGGATGCCGTTGAAGGGCGTCAGTTCGACGCGCTTGGGGTCGACCATCAAGATGCGCAGTTGGTCGGGGGTCTTGGTCAACAGGAAGGACGCGACAATGGAGTTGATCATCACGCTTTTGCCGCTGCCAGTTGCGCCAGCGATGAGCATGTGGGGCAGGGCGGCTAGGTCGAGCGCCACCGCGCTGCCACCGGTATCTTGGCCCATGGCGATGGGCAGACCATCCTTGGACGCCAATTTCCCGAAGACCGGAGTCTCCATCACCTCCCGTAGGTGCACCTTGCTCGGAGACGGCGTCGGGACTTCCAGGCCGACCAAGGCCTCGCCGGGCACCGGAGCTTCGATTCGCAGGTAGGGCGTCCTCATCGCCAAGGCCAAGTCCTTTTCGCGGGTTAGGATGCTCTGCACCTTGACCCTGCTGCGCTCGCCGGGAATGTCGTCCTTGACCTCGCCGCGCCGTGGCACCCAGCCGGGCACCAGTCCGAAGCGGACGATGCGGGGCCCGGCGATGATGTCTGTCACCTCGACCCGGACCCCGTGGTCGGCCAGGGTGGTTTCGACCAGCTTACCCATCTGCTTCAGAGCTTCTTCGGGGGCGTGGTGCTTGTCGGGCGGGGCCAGGCCGTCGATCGACGGCAACACCCAGCCGGGACCCTTCTTGCCCTCGCCCGCCGCCGCTCCGTTCGTGGCGGCGGTGGGCGAGGGTTGCCACGGCGGGTCCGGTTCCTCATCCTCGGAATCGGCCCACAGGTCAGCCGATTCCCGACTCACCGCATCGTCGGACACCGGCTGCTGGGCGACGGTGGCGGGATCGGCCCCCCGCTGGGCCCGCTCCCGGGCCCGGCGGCGCTGGTGCGCCGCTGAGCGGACTTTCCGCAACTCTTGGTCGACGTTGTTGACCATGGTTACCAGACCGCTGTAAATGTGGGCCATAGCGCTCCACGACCACCGCAGCGCGGCCAAGACGTATCGCCACAACCGTTTGCCGGAGTGGCGCGGGTAGAGGACCAGCGGCACGGCCACGGCGATAGCCGCCAGTTTGACTATGGCGAGAGACATTGCCGGGCCGGTGATGGCCATCCCCCAAGAGCCACCCAGGCTGAAATCCTCCAGCAAGCCCCGGGACGGATCAACCATCGAGAGAGCCCCGACCGAAATGGCGACCGCGCCTGCGGAGAGGACCCACAAACGCCAGTGCTTGACGAATTGCTTCCGGCGAAATCGCAGCATGACGGCCGTTGCCGTCACCCACAAAGCGACCGGAGCCCACCCATACCCCAACAACTGAAAGACGGATTCCAAGAAAGCCACGACTTTCCTCCAGTGGCAGGGGGCGCTAGACCTCCGTTACTACCGGAATAATCATAGGCGACCGGCGGGTGGCGCTGGCTATGAAGCCACGGGCAGTTTCCCGGACTTTAGTCTTGAGCTCCTCCTGACTGCCCCAGCCGTCGGCGGAGAGGGTCTCGTAGAGCTCGGCGCCAAGCTCCTCGAACAGCCTCCGCGTTTCCGTCTCTTCCATAAAGCCGCTGGCGACGGTCAGCGGCTCCTTGACCGGTTGATGGGAGCCGCGATCCATCGTCACCACCACCACTACTACCCCGTCTTTGGAGAGGCTGCGCCGTTGGTCTAGCACTGGACTCTGGACATCGCGGGCGGAGATGCCGTCGATGAAAATGGGTCCCGCCGTGACCCGCTCCCCGGCTTTCGCGCTCGCTTGGTCTATTTCTAGTACGTCGCCGTCCTCCAGAACGAATATGCCGTTCTGGGCGATCCCCAGGTCCCAGGCCAGTTGGGCATGGGCCCGCAGGTGGCGGTACTCGCCGTGAACCGGGACGAAGTAGCGAGGGTTCACAAGGGTGAGCACCAGCTTCAGTTCCTCCTGGCTGGCGTGCCCGTGAACGTGGACGGTGGCGATGCGGTCATACAATACATGGGCGCCCTGCCGCAACAGGTTGTCGATTGTCCGGCTGACCGGCAATTCGTTGCCCGGAATCGGTGTGGCGCTGATAACGACGGTGTCGCCCGGCATCACGCTAACGTCGCGGTGGGCCTGGTTTGCGATACGGACCAACGCGGAGGTGGGCTCGCCTTGGCTGCCGGTGGTCAACAACACCACCTCGCCCGGCGGCAGCCCTCTGGTTACATGCAGCGGGACCAATGTGCCTGCGGGAACCGTCAGGTAGCCCAACTCGCTGGCCACGTTGACCGTGTCGACCATGCTTCGGCCCACGATGCTAACCTTGCGGCCGTAACGTACGGCGGCGTCTAGGACCTGCTGTACCCTCGAAACCAAGGAGGCGAAAGTCGCCACCATGACCCGGCCTTCGGCTTCTCCGATGGCGCGGTCCAACGCTTCGCCAACCACCTGTTCCGAGGGGGTGTAGCCCGGCACCTCGGCATAGGTGGAGTCCGAAAGCAGAAGCAGGACGCCGTTGGCGCCCCGGTCGGCCAGGGTGGCCAGGTCAATGGTGCGGCCGTCCACCGGGGTGTGGTCGATCTTGAAGTCGCCGGTGTGGACCACCGTCCCCAAGGGAGTGTCGATAACGATGCCCATGGCGTCGGGAATACTGTGGCACACGCGGAACCAGGTGGCGGTGAAGTTCGTTCCGAACTGGTATGCCACTCCCGGGTCGATTGGCTCCACCTGCCCGTCACGGGAGACCCTCCGCTCCTTCAACTTGGAGGAGATGAGTCCATGGGCCAAACGTGGCGCGTAGACCGGCACTTGCAGTTGGGGCAAAACGAAGGGCAACGCGCCGATGTGGTCTTCGTGGCCGTGGGTGATGAGGATGGCGCGGACTCGTTCGGCCCGCTCCACCAAGTAGGAAACGTCGGGGACGATCAGGTCCACCCCCAACATCCCTTCCTCCGGGAACTGGACCCCACAGTCGACGACGATAATGTCGTCGCCGCACTCTAGGGCCATCATGTTTTTACCGATCTCTCCCAACCCACCCAGTGGTATAACGCGTAGTTTTGGTGGCATCAAATTCCTAAAATAGTGTTAGTTGTTCCGGCTCCGGATGTCGAGCGTCCGGTCCCGGCGTGGCGGCGAAGACCGGCGTTGCGGGCGACTCCGATGGACTGGAGCCGGGGATTAGCTGCTCTTGCAGCCCGTATTGGCGCGTCTCCTCCGCGATTCGAGCGGCGGCCGGTTCCGAACGCGTGTAGGCTATCGACGGCCGTTCCGCCCTCTCCAGCACCTCGGAGATCGAGCGGAAGTCTTCAACTAGCACGCTGCGCAGCTCGGCACGGCGGAGGGCGGCCGCCGGGTGCAGCACCGGGAAGATAAGCCGTCCGTCCTTCTCCCGCAGCTTACCGCGGGCCTTGGTGATGCTCTCGCCGGGGAAGAAACGTCCCAGGGAGAACCGTCCCAGGGTGACGATCAGCTTTGGGTTGATCAATTCTATTTGCCGGTCCAAGTACTTGGAGCAGGCCGAAATCTCGCTTGGCGCAGGGTCGCGGTTGTCTGGAGGGCGGCATTTCACCATATTGGCGATAAAGACTTCCCCCCGATTGGCGCCGATGGTGGCCAGCAGCCCTTCCAGCAACTGGCCAGCTTGCCCAACGAAAGGACGGCCCTGACGGTCTTCGTGGAAGCCGGGGCCCTCGCCGATGAACATCACCTCCGCCTGTGGACTGCCCTCCCCGGGGACCGCGTTGGTGCGACTGGAATGCAGGGAACAATCGGTGCAGTTTTTGACCACTCGGGCAACGTCATCCAGGTTTTCCATGACCACCCTACCTCCCCACAATTGTATACCTTTTTACATGACATAACGACGATTACACTTATCCCCGGAGGTGCGGTCCGCCCGAAATGAGAAGAGGCCGGTACAGCGACGGCGTCGCCCGGCCCCACCTCCAGCCCGAACACTCCCATGCCGGAGACGATGGTGAGTACTGTCTAGCTGTCTTCGATACCGCGGCCTTTGAGGTATTCCACAGCGTCGTTGACGGTGGAGATGTTGCCGGCGTCCTCGTCGGGTATCTCCAGTTGGGCCTCCGGGCTGGAGAACTCCTCTTCAAACGCCATGATTAACTCTACCAGATCGAGGGAGTCGGCGTTCAGGTTCTCGACGAAGGAAGCCTCTTCGGTCACCTGGTCTTCGTCGACCCCAAGCTTGTCGATTACGATGTCTTTAACCCGTTCGTAGACAGTTGGCAAGGACTCATCTCCCCTCAGGCGTAGGCACGCTAGTAGTGAGATCACCCGATTCCAGGCCCGCCATTACCGAGCCCAAGACGCCGTTAACAAACCTGGCGGAACTCTCACTACCGTAGACCTTGGCCAGCTCCACGGCCTCGTTGATGGCCGTCTTCCTGGGAGTCGCAGAATGGTGCATAAGTTCGTACAGGGCGATCCGCAAGATGTTGCGGTCGATGAGCGATAGCTGGCTCACTGGCCAAGCCGGTGCAAACCGGCCGATCAGCCCGTCCAAGGCGACGGAGTGGTTGAACACGCCCCGAATCAGCCCTCCGGCAAAGTCCAGGGCGTTTGGGGCGATCTCTTCGTCCAGCCAATCGAAGGACGGCGACGACCGCAGTTCTCGTATGTCTGCGGCGAACAGTGACTGCAATGCCACAGCCCGAGCCGTTCGCCGGTGGTCTACAGGCTTCACCATAAGGCCGGCTCAGCGGGGGTCTAGATAGTCGAGTCGGCTAGCTTCCGCATCGACTCGGGGTCCGACACCGCGGCTACCCCGACTGCCCCGTCAATTCGCTTAATCAGTCCCGCCAGCACTCCTCCGGCCCCGAACTCCACAAACTGATCGACTCCCGAGCCGATCATCCGCACTACGGAGTCCTTCCATTGGACGCACTGGCAAAGCCCGGTGACCAGCTCGTTCCGCACTTCAGCGGCGCTGATCAAGGGCTTTGAGTCGCAGTTGGCAATGATGGGTATCCTGGGCTCCCGGAACCGCAGGCCCTCGATGGCCTCGGTTAGACCGGTCTCGGCATCGTGCATCAATGACGAATGGAAGGCGCCGCTCACTGGCAGAGGCACGGTCTTCCGGGCCCCCCGGGCCGCCGCCAAGTCCATTGCCCGGGCCACGGCAATCTTGTCGCCGCTGATGACTATCTGGTTGTCGGTGTTGATGTTGGCCAGTTCCACTCCGGTCTCAGCGCAGACTTGCACCAGGGCAATCTCATCGAGCCCCAGGATGGCCGCCATGGAGCCGGGGCGGTTCACCGAGGCCTGCTGCATCAACTCGCCGCGTTTGCGGACCAGCTTCACGGCGTCGGAGAAGTCGATAACCCCCGACGCAACCAATGCGGTGTATTCGCCGAGGCTGTGCCCGGCGACGGCCTTGGGCTCTTCAACGAACTCTCCTTGAAACTCTCGCCAAGCCCGCCAAGAGGCGATGCTGACAGTCATGATGGCCGGTTGAGAGTTGACCGTGTTTTGCAGGTCCCCTCCCGGGCCATCGAAGATCATGCGGGACAGGGCAAAGCCCAGACTGTCATCGGCTTCCTCAAAGGTTTCCCGGGCGGCGGGCGACTGCTCGAAAAACCCCGTCCCCATTCCCACCTTCTGTGACCCCTGACCAGGAAACACATATGCCCGGCTGCTTGCTATGGATGTATTCGTAATGACCTCCGAATGAGCCGACAATTTGAATAAAACCTAAAAATAATAAAAAAATTGTCCAAACTGTACAACTCGTTCAAGCCGCATTTTCGTCGGGTTTTAAGACAGCCCCTCGACAACCAGCCTGCCCCGGTAGTAACCACAGGTCGGGCAAGCGGCATGAGGGTGCTTGGCGCTTCGGCAACGGGTGCACTGGGCCGGTTGTTGCGGCTTGAGCTTGTAAGCGGTTAGCCGACGCCCTCGCCGGGCCCGGGTCAACTTCTTTTTCGGTAATGCTCCCATTGCTCTGGTCTCCTCTCTGGTTAGTGCACTTTGCTGGGCGCAAGAACTCGGCCACATTTCAGAGGCCGCATTTCTCGCCCCAACTTATTTGATTGTTGTTCGGTTTGGCCGACGCCTAGTCCCGTCCTTCGGCCAGCAGCCCCGCCAGGGCCCGCCACCGCGGGTCTGTCGGGGCCGCGTCGCATTTGCATTTTTCCTCGTTCAGATTCGAGCCGCATTCCTGACAGAGCCCCTGGCAGTCGGTGCGACACAACGCCCTGATCGGGGCATCGGTTAGTAGATATTGGCGCAACAGGTCGGTCAGGTCCAGAATTTGCCGGGCGTTGATGTGCACCACACCTTCCGATTCCTCGGGCGGGAACATCTTTCTCCCGGTGCCCGGATCGACCGTTGGAAAACACTCCTCTTCGACGCGTAAGACCGATTCACGGGGGAATTCCGCGAGGCAACGGTCACAGGTGGCGTTCACCAGAACGTCGATGGTGGCGGTTACCAACACCCCGTGGTGCGTTCTAAGCAGGCGGACCGTTCCCTTCGCCCGGTCTGCTCCATACTCCGGCAGGGTGGCTGCGTCGTGTTCGAACTCGTAGCTCCTAGTCGATCCAGTGGACTCCATCAGAAGCTGCGATACGTTGTAATCCATGCTGACCGGCCCTTACCGAATGCCGGACGCAATTATACGTTTGGGCCCAACCAGCATGTCAAGGGGAATTGACCCTAGAATATGCTCCGTAGACATGGCCCATTTCCAGCTAGAAAGCATCAACTCGTTACCGCATCCCGGATAAATTCCACGATTTCACCAGTGGATGTGCCCGGGCCGAAGACCTCGGTTATGCCCATTTCCTTGAGGGGTTGGCGGTCCACTGCCGGGATGATGCCACCCACCACCACCAGGACGTCGTCCATTCCTTGACCGCGCAGTAGGTCCATAATCTCTGGGAGTATCTCCAAGTGGGCCCCGGAGAGGATACTCAAGCCCAGAACGTCGACGTCCTCTTGGGCGGCTGCTTGAACGATCATCTGCGGGCTTTGGCGGATACCGGTGTAGATGACCTCCATCCCAGCATCGCGCAGGGCCCGGGCGATCACCTTCGCCCCCCGGTCGTGACCGTCAAGGCCCGGTTTGGCTACCAGCACCCTCACGGGCCGGTCGGTATTCTGCATCTGTTGACCGTCCTCCGCGCTAAACCGGGTACTGATTCAGCAATTGCCGGGCAATAAGCAGCCGCTGCACCTCCGAGGTGCCCTCGTAAATGGTAGTCACGCGGGCGTCGCGGAGTATGCGCTCCACACCGGCCTCTTGAAAGTAACCCGACCCGCCATGCACCTGTACGGCTCGGTCGGCCGCTCGGATGCACATTTCAGAGGCAATTAGCTTGGCGATGGACGCTTCCAGCAGGAAGGGAAGGCCATTGTCCTTCAGGGTAGCGGCGTTCATGGTGGTGACCCGGGCGGCGTGCACCTCGGCGGCCATGTCGGCCAGCATAAAGGCAACGGCTTGGTGCTGGGCGATGGGCTGGCCGAAGGACTCGCGCTGTTGCGCGTAGCGCACCGCTGCCTCCAAAGCCGACTGGCCGATGCCAACACTCTGGGCCGCGATGATGATACGGCTGGAGGTCAGGATTTCCATGGCCTGGTTGAACCCCCGGCCCTCGGTGCCCAGTAGGTTTTCCGGGGAGACCGGCGTATCTTGGAACACTATCTCGTCGGTGGTGGAGCTGCGCATGCCCAGCTTGCCGTGCATCGGATTGATGGTCAGCCCCGGCGAGCCCTTCTCGACCACGAAGGCGCTGATGCCCTTGTAGCCTTGGCCGCGGTCCTGGGTGGCGAAAACCACGATGGATTGGGCGACGGAGGCGTTGGTGATGAACATTTTGCTGCCGTTTAGGAAGTAGACACCGTCGCGTTCGTTGACGGTGGTCTGTAGGGCGGCGGCGTCGGACCCACCCCCCGGCTCCGTGAGCCCGAAGGCGGCCACGCCCTTGCCGCTGGCCAGCGGCGGCAGCAGGCGCTCCTTCTGCTCGTCATTGGCGAACCCGTCGATGCTGGCCACGCCAAGGGCCAGGTGGGCCAGCCAACTAACGCTGGTGGAGGCGTCGCCCCGGGCCACCTCTTCGGCGGCAATGGAGACCTGCCGATATCCGGCCGGGCCGCTGCCTCCGTACTTCGTGTCGACGCCCAGGCCGGTCAGTCCCAGGTCAGCCAGACCGTTCCACTGTTCCCACTGGAACTCGGCGCGTTCATCCGACTCTTTAGCCTTGGGCGCAATCTCGCGGTCCACGAAGTCTCGGAGGGTAGTTTGGAGCATTTGCTCCTCTTCGTTGAGTATCAGGTCCGGCATCGGTCTCCCTCCAGTGTCAGACTATGGCCGCAGCCCCGGCAGGGGACAGCGGCAACGCTCTAGAACGCGGCGATCTCTTCTTGTTCCCCGAACACGTCTCGGAACACCTGGCTCACTTCCCCCAGGGTGCAGTAGGCCTCTACGCACTCCAAGATGGCGGGCACGGTGTTCTCGCTGGAGCGGGCAACTTCATCAAGGTGCGAAAGAGCCACCTTCACTTCGGCGCTGTCCCGTTCACGGCGCACCCGTTCGAGCCGCTCTATTTGCTGGCGGGCCGCCTCTTCGTCCACCCGCATCAGGCCCTCAACCGGCGGCGATTCGGTGGCGTAACGGTTGACGCCGACGATCACCCGCTCCCCGGACTCGACCTCCTGCCGATGGCGGAAGGCGGCGTCGCCAATTTCGCGCACCTGAAAGCCCTGTTCGATCGCGGCCACCGAACCGCCCATCCGGTCGATACGGCTGATGTAGTCCATCGCTTGGGCTTCCAGTTCGTCGGTCAGGCTTTCCACATAGTAGGACCCGCCCAAGGGGTCCACGACGTCGGCCGTGCCGCTCTCGAAGGCTAGTATCTGCTGGGTGCGGAGCGAAAGCTGGGCCGACTCCTCGGTGGGCAAAGCGAGGGCCTCGTCCCGTGAGTTGACGTGGAGCGACTGCGAGCCGCCCAATATGGCGGCCAGGGCCTGCACGGTGCAGCGGATCAGATTGTTGTCCGGCTGCTGGGCGGTAAGGGAAACGCCCGCGGTCTGGGTGTGGAAGCGCAGCATCATCGACCGCGGGTCCCGGGCCCCGAACCGGTCGCGCATCAGTCTGGCCCAAATTCGCCGCGCCGCCCGGAATTTGGCCACCTCTTCGAACAGGTTGTTCTGGGCTACGAAGAAGAAGGAAAGGCGTGGCCCAAACTCGTCGATCTTTAACCCCGCGTCCAAGGCCGCTTGCACGTAGGCGATGGCGTTGGCGAAGGTGAAGGCCAGCTCCTGGACCGCGGTGGCCCCGGCTTCCCGCATGTGGTAGCCGGAGATGCTGATCGTGTTCCAGCGGGGCACGTATTCGGCGCAGTATTTGAACACGTCCACCACCAGCCGCATGGAGGGCCGTGGTGGGTACGCGTAGGTCCCCCGGGCGATGTATTCCTTGAGGATGTCGTTCTGCACCGTGCCGCTGATCTGGACCGGCTCCACGCCCTGCCTCTTGGCGGCCGCGATGTAGAAGCAGAGGAGCAACGACGCGGTGGCGTTGATGGTCATGGAGGTGCTGACCCGGCCCAAGGGGATCCCGTCGAACAGCGTCTCCATGTCTTCGAGGCTACAGATGGGCACCCCGACTTTGCCTACCTCGCCCCTGGCCAGCGGATGGTCTGAGTCGTAGCCGATCTGGGTAGGCAGGTCGAAGGCTACCGACAGTCCGGTCTGCCCCTGCTCCAAGAGGTAACGGAAGCGGCGGTTGGTGTCGGCGGCGGTGGCGTAGCCCGAGTACTGGCGCATGGTCCAGACCCGTCCCCGGTAGGTGTTGGGTTGGACGCCCCTGGTGTAGGGGAACTCGCCGGGGAAGCCAATGTCTTCGCCGTAGTCGGCGTCCAGGTCCTCGGGGGTGTAGAGCGGGTCGATGCTGAGACCACTGTCCGTCAGGAACGATTCACGGCGCTCCGGGAAACGCTCCACGGTGGGCTTGAGCGTCTCTTGTTCCCACTGTTTCTTACTGTCGCTGGGCATTCCGGCCCTCCTAGGGCTGCGGGCCAAAGACGTAGTCTACGCGAGGTAACTCGGCCCGTAATTGTACTCTCACCACCGTCTTTCGTCACGTGCGAGTGAGTCCGCCGACACCCATCCGGGAGAGCGATTCGCGGTCGGCGGCTACCGGCTAAATGGCGGGCGATGATAGAATACGATTAAGCAGGACATCTTATCAGGAGGGCTAGAAATGACCCTCGGAAATCTGGGCAGAAATATCAGGGACGCCTTGGTCGGTGTCGTCGGCGGGGCGACCGACTTGGTTGAGGGCACGATCGATGCGGCCCGAATCACCACGGTTGCCGCGTTGCGTGGCTCTCGCGAAACTGCGACGGAGTTCTCCGGACTGGTGGGCGACGTCATCAAAGGCGCGATTCAGGCCACCAGCGAGGTGGGCACCGAATTGGGCTCGACTGTCAAGGGGGCGGTGATCGGGGTTATACGCGGCGCGGGTGAGGTTAGCACCGTGACAGTCAGCGTTTTTAGCGACACGGTTAGAGGTGCGATCCGGGGCACCGGCGAGGTCGGCGGCGACGTGGCCACCGTGGCTAGGAGCGCGGTAGAGGGCGCAATCGAGACCACCAAGAGCGTTGGACTGAGGGCCGAAGACATGGCCTTCAGCGTTACCCGCAGCGCCATCCAAGGCACCCGGGAGGTGGGTGGCGACCTCGGAATCACCGCCAGAGACGCTATTAAGGGGACCGTTACCGGCACCCAGGAGGTCGGCGGCAACGTCTTGGAGGCCATTGAGGACGGCACTCGTGGACTGATCCGTGGCGCATCCGACGTGGGCGGAGACGTGGGCTTGGTGACCCGAAACGCGGTGGAGGGGGCTATCGAGGCCACCGGCAGCGTGACGGTGCGGGTCCAAGACGCGGCTTTCAGCGCCGCCCGGGGCGCGGTGCACGGCGTGCGAGAAGTGGGGGGCGACTTGGGCGCAACGGCCAAGGATGCGGTCAACGGGACCATCACTGGCACGCAGCAGGTGGGCGGAAATACGCTGCAGGCCATCGAAGACACCACTCGAGGACTGATCAAGGGCACCGCCGAGGTCGGCGGAGACGTTGCTGGCGTGGCCCGTAGCGCTGTAGAAGGCGCAATCGAGGCAGCACAAAGCGTGGGACTGCGCGCCGAGGACGCGGCCTCGGCCGCCGCCAACGGCGCGGTCAGCGCCGCAGGGTCTTTCGGCGAGGCAACCGCGAGTGCCGTGAGCGGCGCCATTTCCGGGGCCGTTTCCGGTGTCCGCGTCATTCTTCGCGCTCCCTTCCGGGAGCCTGAGCAGTCTTAGAGCCGGAGCCCACCGTAAAGGACGGTACCACTCAAGGGGCAATCCCCGTTAGGCTTTGCGTCTACCTGTCCAGCAGCTAAAGGACACTCTATCCTCACGGCTTAACCCGAGGTTGGGGAAGCCGGTCGGCTTTCTTCGGGCCAAGTGGCAGAGGGCCCACGACCGGCTTCTCACTATTCCCGCTTACGTCCTCGCGGCCCGCATCGCCCGAGACCTGCGGGCCGACGACGCTTCGCACATGGCCGCCGGCGTGGCCTTCTACGCCATCCTCTCCCTTTTTCCCCTGACCGTCGGCCTCATCGCCTTGCTCAGCTTGGTCTTGGAGGCTGGCACGGTGCGAAACGAGCTGCTGGAGTTCTTCCAGACCTACATACCCGGCTCCACTGTGGCATTGGAAACGAACATCGAGGCGGTGGGCAGCATCCGCGGGTTCCTCGGGATAATCAGCTTGCTGGGATTATTCTGGGCTTCCACTTCGGTCTTCGGGGCGGTCAGCCGGGCGGTGAACCGTGCCTGGGATCTACGGGAGCCTCCCTTCTACGTGGCCAAGTTGCGCCATCTGACCATGTCCTTCAGCGTGGGCTTGTTGTTTTTGATGTCCCTGGGCACCACCACCGCCGTGCAGGTCTTGGGCCGGGTCGACCTTCCGGCGGTGGGCCGGCTCGGGTTTCTGGAGCACGACGGCATCAGCATTCTGACCCGGCCGCTGCCCTTCCTATTCACCCTGGCCATCTTTTCTCTGATCTACAAGCTAATCCCCAACACCACCACTCGGTGGAGATACATCTGGCCGGGGGCGTTGCTGGGAGCGCTCGCGTTCGAAGTGGGCAAGAGCGCCTTCATCTTCTACTTGGAGCACTTCTCCAACTTTGCCAGGGTATATGGTTCTTTGGCCTCAATGATCGTGGTGCTGGTCTGGGCTTACCTCTCGGCGTTCATCCTGATCGTGGGGGCGGAGTTGTGCTCGGAATACGGACGCATGCGAGAGGAACTGAGTCGAGGCCACCTGATCCAGTCCCGGGGAGCGGAGACGGCGGACGTCGACGAACAGGAAGCAGAAGAGGAGCTGTGGTGACGCTGTTTGGGATGGGGCCGCGAATGAGCGGTGGTATACTCGCGCCTATCCGACCTGGGAGGCCGTAGCGTGACTCAGCCCTACATCGGCGCTCCCCTGAGGCGCAAGGAAGACGTCCGATTCCTCACCGGACAGGGGGAATACCTCGACGACATTTCGCGTCCCGGGATACTCCACGCCGCAATCCTTCGCAGCCCCCACGCCCACGCCAGAATTCAGGCCATCGACACCTCGGCGGCCTTGGCCATGGAAGGCGTGGCTGCGGTGTTCACCTACGACGACATCGCCTCGCTGGCCAAGGCCATCCCGGTGCGGGTGTTCGAGCTGCCGGGGATGGACCGTTTCCTTCAAGAGCCCTTGGCCAGCGGAACGGTGCGTCACGTCGGGGAGGCCGTCGCCGTCGTGGTGGCGGAGAGCCGCTATCTTGCCGAAGACGCTCTCGACGCTGATCGAGGTCGAATACGAGCCCCTGCCCGCCGTTACCGATGTTAGAGAAGCCTTGCGGGACGCAGTCCTTCTCCACCCCCAAAACGGCACCAACCTAACCGGCCACGCCGACATTTCGACCGGCGACGTCGCCGAGGCCTTCCGCCAAGCCGAATACACCCGCAAGGAGGAGTTCCGGACCAACCGCCACACCGGAAACCCGTTGGAAACCCGGGGGTTGGTGGCCGACTATGACGTCTCCACTGGCGAGCTGCACGTCTGGGGCCCAACCAAAGTCCCCCATTTCAACCGCGCCATTCTGGCCCGGCACCTGGAAGTCCCCGAGGAGAAAATCCATTTCATCGAGCCCGATGTGGGCGGCGGTTTCGGCATCCGTGGCGAGTTCTATCCCGAAGACTTCCTGGTTCCCTTCGCCTCCGTGGAATTGGGCCGCCCGGTGAAGTGGGTGGAGGACCGGGCCGAACACCTGCTGTCGGCTAACCACTCCAGAGAAGTGGTCTGCGAGGTCGAGATCGCCGCCAAGAAGGACGGCACCCTGCTGGGCCTGCGCGCCACCGTCTACGGCGACATGGGGGCCTACGTCCGTACCCACGGCAGCGTGGTACCGGCGCTGACCGCCGTGATGCTGCCGGGGCCGTACCGTATCCCCGCCTTCGAAGCTTCGATCAACTGCCTGGCCACCAACAAGATGGGCGCGGGCACCTACCGGGCCCCCGGCTTCTTCGAGGGCACCTTCGTCCGCGAGAGACTGCTGGACTTGGTGGCGGAAGACCTTGGCATCGACCCGGCGGAGCTCCGGCGCAAGAACCTGATCGACGCGTCGGAAATGCCCTATACCGTGGGCCCCACGCGGCTGGACGGAGCGTTGACGGTCTACGACAGCGGCGACTACCCCAGCGCCTTCGAGCAGACGCTGCAACAGATCGGTTACGGCTCGATCAAGGGCCAGCGCGGCCCCGACGAGCAGGGCCGTTATCACGGGGTTGGGTTGGCCAGCTACGTCGAGCCCACCGGTTTCGGACCATTCGAGGGAGCACGGGTCGTCGTCACCGATACGGGGGGGATTGAGGTCTATTTGGGCATCACAACCATGGGCCAAGGCCACGAAACTGTGATGGCCCAGATTACAGCTGATTCGCTGGGGGCTACCATCGACGACGTGCGGGTTTTCCACGGCAGCACCGACTACCTGCCCGCCAGCATCGGGACGTTCGGCAGCCGCGCTTCTGTGATGGCTGGCAGCGCCATCCACCTCTCCTGTCAGACCCTGAAAGCCCGCATCCTCGGTCTGGCCGCCGGGTATTTGGACGTCCAGCCCGAGGCGATAGACTTGCAACGAAGCGTGGTGGTGCGGTTGGGCGAAAGCGGCGGGCCCACCGAGTTGACGCTGCAACGAGTGGCTGAATTGGCCGAGGCCTCGCGCCAGTTCGACACTCCAGAATCAGCGCTGGAGGCCACCGAATACTTCCGCATCGAACAGTGGACCTACGCCTACGGCAGTCACGCAGCCCACGTCGCGGTGGACCCAGAGACCGGCAAGATCGATTTGCTCGGTTACGTGGTCGTTGAAGACGTGGGACGCTGCCTCAACCCTCTGACCATGCACGGACAGTCCGTGGGCGGGGCGGCCCAAGGCATCGGCGGCACCTTGCTGGAGGAGTTGGTCTACGACGACAACGGACAGCTATTGGCCGGGACATTCATGGACTATCTGCTCCCCACCAGTCTGGACGTGCCTAACATCGAGTGCGTCATCCTGGAGGAAGCTCCCTCGCCGCTGAACCCCTTGGGCGTCAAGGGCGCTGGCGAGGGTGCGATCTTGGCCACGGGCGCCGCCTTGGGCAACGCCGTGGCCGACGCTCTCTCCGACTTCGGCGTCCGAGTCAACAGTCTGCCCCTAAGTCCCAGCAACATCCGCCAGTGGATACGCGCCGGCGCCTCATAACCCCCCCACGGCCGACCGCCATTTCCCCGCGCCACGCCCCCGTCGTTCCCGCACTCCGCACCTCCTTCATTGCCGCTCAGTCGAGAATCTAACGCCTCCGGTTGAGCAATCGGAGGTCTGTGGCGAAGGCTGTGGATTCACGCGTTCGCGGGAATGACGGGGGCGAGGGCGACAGCAGTGGCGGGACGGACGGGACGGGACAGAGGTGGGGCGCTATTCCAATACCGCTATCGCCTCGATCTCCACGTCCAAGCCCGGCTCGGCCAGCGCGCTGATTTCGATTAGCGAGTTAGCCGGATATTTCTCCTCGAAGTAGGCGGCGAACAATCTCGCCTGCTCCTCCGCCCCAGCATGCCAATCGGCAATGCTGGTAACGAAGGTGGTGATCTTGACGATATCGCCCGGGCTGCCGCCTTCGGCCCTCACCACACCGGTGACCCGCCGCAGCGTCTCCTCCACCTGCGCCATTAGCGACCCCCCTTGAGACGCCGAGCCCCGCGCCGTGCAGCCCGAGATGAACAGCAGGTTTCCAGCCCTGACCCCACGGCTGTAGGTCGGCCCGGCTGGGGCAATGTCGTAGTCCTTTCGCTCGACTGCCATCTTTCCTCCATTGGACAACGAATTTGGCTGGAGGGCCGGTCTTGGCCCGCGCTGTTGATTATAGGCGGCCCGGATATAATAGCTATCTGGTACTCCGGAATCGTCGCCGTGCTTGGTCTGAATTGGAAAACCACCTATTCCTTGACCTGGTTATCGTCGTAGTCGCCGCCTCCTTGGGCGGGATGGCGGCGCGCCTCGCCCGCGCCCCGGTGGTGCTGGGCTACTTGGCCGTGGGCATGGTCATTGGGCCACACGTCCTCGAGGTGATCGAGAACGTCGAAACAGTGCGTACGCTGGCCGAAATCGGGGTCATCTTGCTGGTGTTCACCATCGGCATCGAGATCGCCTTCCGCGACATCTACCAATTGGGCAAGGTCGTGTTGATCGGCGGCATACTTCAGATCGGAATAACCACCGGGGCGATGATACCGATCGGTCTGCTGCTGGGATTCGACTTCCAGACGTCGTTGCTTCTGGGCATGATCGTCTCCTTGAGCAGCACCATGGTGGTACTGAAGACGCTTTCGGACCGGGGCGAACTGCACAGCCTGCACGGGCGTCTGTTGGTCGGCTTCCTGCTGGTGCAGGACCTGGCGTTCGTGCCGATGATCGCGCTCCTGCCGGTCTTCGGCAGGTCCGGGTCTTCAGTGCTGGAAGAGGCCGGATTTGGGCTCCTCAAGGCAGTGCTGTTGCTGGTCGCGGTGGTGGTGCTCGGGACCAAAGCGGTGCCCTGGGCAATGGCCCGTATTACCCGTCTCGGCTCGCGGGAAGTGTTCATCCTGATGGTGGTCGCCACCGCCTTCAGCATCGCCGCTCTCACCGAATATGTCGGGTTATCGGCGGCCCTCGGCGCCTTCGTGGCGGGCCTGCTACTCAGCGAGTCGGACTTCGGCCACCGGGCGCTGACCGAAGTTACGCCCCTGCGAGACGTTTTCGCGGCCCTGTTCTTCGCCTCCTTGGGTATGCTGACCGATCCGGGGTTCGTCAGCGCCGAGTGGGTGAGCGTGGTAGCGGTGATCGGGGCGGTGTTGGTGTTCAAGTTCGTGGTCACCGCAGTAATCGTCCGGGGGTTCGGCTATTTGCCCAACACCGCCATGCTCAGCGGCGTGGGGCTGGGGCAGATCGGGGAGTTCAGCTTCATATTGGCGGCAGGCGCGCTGAGCCTCGGCGTGGTCGACCAAGACTTCCACTCGCTCGTGGTGGTGTCGGCGGTGTTGACCATGGTGATCGCCCCGGCCCTGATCGCTGGCAGCTCCATCGCGGTCACGGCCCTGAGCCGCCGGTTGCGGGTGCTGCGCCCCTACCGGATCGGGAACGACCATGCCGAGGAAAGACCGCCGCATCTCTACGGCCACGTGATCATCTGCGGCCTGGGAAGAGTCGGTACCCTGGTTGCGACCGCGCTACGAGACTACGACGTGCCCTTCATCGCGGTGGACCTCGATCCGTATACCCTGGAACACTGGCAAAACGAAGGCTACTACACCGTGCAGGGCTCTTCCGGAAGCGTGGAGGTGTTGACCGCGGCACGAATCCACCAAGCCGCCATCTTGGTGATCACCACCGGTGACCCGGTGTCGGTCTGGGTAACGGCCCAGCACGCCCGCCAATTGCAGCCAGACCTGGACATCGTAGCCAGGGTCCATTGGCGTGAGGAGGGCGAGCGGTTGCAGGAGTTGGGCGTACAGGAAGTGGTATGGCCGCAGATGGAAGCGGGGTTGGAGATACTGCGGCACTCGCTGTACCGCTACCGGACGCCAAGGGACGAAGTGGACGACTTCGTGGATAACCTGCGGAGCCACCTCAGCTTTTCGGTACACACCGAGGTGGAGGACCTGCTGCCGCCGGAGGGCACAGGAGCACCTCACGATGGCACGGCACACGACGTTGAGGAACTCCACGAGGCGGGCCATGTAGTCAATGACCCGGAGGAGGTCCCCGAACCCGGCCGGGCCGGGGACTGAACTGCTATAATTTTGGTAGACAGTATCTCTCGCGGGTGTAGCTCAGTGGTAGAGTTCTAGCCTTCCAAGCTAGCTATGTGGGTTCGATTCCCATCACCCGCTCCAACTTAAGCCTGCCCGGAGAGCACCCCCAGAGCAGCCTCCTTTACCGCCGCGCCGTCCAGCACGGCTTCCAACTCGCCGGTTTCCGCAGTGCGAAAGGACGATTCTTGGTGGAAGGCCTGCACCAGCTCCTTGATCGCCGAATCCTTGCGCTCGTCGGGGATGACCACCGCGTATTCCGGCTCTTGAAGCAGCCGCTCGATCTCGGCGGTAAGTAACTCCGACTGTACGTGGCTCCGCTGGATCTCGGCCATATGGCCCAAGTGCTTGCCCAGATAGCAACCGCCGAACTGCATGAACTCGCTGTTGGAGCCCTCGAAATCGCCGGTCCGTTGGTATTTCGGCTCCAGCTCCCATTCGTTCATGTAGTCGCGGACAACCGGGTCTTCCGAGTCGGGATTATCCAAGTCGAAGATCATAATGACCCGATACATGAAGAACTCAGCTGGCTCAACCTTTATGTACATCGGTGGCCTCGCAATTCAAATGCTATTCGTCAAAGGTATTGGATTACTTCGAAGCCCGCTCTATGGTTTCTGCTAGCCAGGCGTTAAGGCTCTTCCCTTCTGCCCTTGCCGCCACGGCTGCCGCTCGATGCACGTTCGGGGACACTCGGAGGGGAATGCGGCCCGAGTATGGCCTGTCCGATTCCCGCCCCCGCTCGGCACACGCGGCCAGATAGTCATCGACCGGAAGGTGGAACTCCTCGACTAGTTGGTCAACTGATGTTGCTTCGAAGACGATCACGTCGCGTGTATCGATCACTTCTCCGTGGAACACATTGGCGTCGGCATCGAAGTGGATAGCGGCACGATAGCCCTTGTAGTCCATTACAGCGTTCACGGTCCGATTCCGGCCTCTCGCAAAAATCTTCTCAGCGACTCGACAGCGCCTCTTCTTGCTTCCCTCTCAGGATGAGGGCGAACCTTCACCGCCCGGCGGCTCGCAGGACTCGGTCTACGTGGTCGGCGTGTTGAGGGGCGGAGCCGTCGTCCACGCCGTGCATCGCCTCGATGACCGCGTCGTTGAAGGGGGTCGGTACAGCAAATTCGCGGCCCTTCTGGGAGATCAGGCCGTTCATAAAGTCGATCTCGGAACGGCGTCCTTTGTAGACATCTTGGGCCATCGAGGCCAACCAGTTGACCCGCCCGCCATGGGCGGCCATGAAGCCATCCAGCTCCTCGAACACATCTCCCTTGGCGGCGTCGGCCCAGGTCTCAGCGGCCACGCCCTGGATATCGACCACCTTCAGCCCCATGGCCAACCCCACCTGCGCGCCCTCTTTGCACAGGTGGATGCGGACCAGGCGGCAACGCGGGTCTTCGGCCATGTCCTGAGAGCCCATACCCGAGGCGGCCGACAGTGCATTACCCATCCCGTTTTGGCACAGCTTGGCCCAGCGCTCCCCCCAAAGGTTGTCGGTGGCGTAAGCGCCGTCGATGCAGTCCAGCATGGCGGCGATCTTCTCGGTGCGGGGGGAAAGGCTCTCGTCATGCTCGCCGACGCGGAACACGTGGTGGCCGGAGTCCCGCCCCACCGCGCCGCCCCGGGTCACGTGTCCCGGCTCCCAAAGGGCTACCTCGATATGGGAGGCAATGCAGCCAACGGCCCGTTCCTCACCGACGATCCGGGCGATGGGCACGTCGTTCCAGCAGTTCTGTAGCGAGACGAAGAAACCGTCTTCCTTCACATAGCGCTTGATGAAATGGGTGGCCCACTCGGTGTCGTACGACTTGACCGAAACGAACGCGAAATCGAAGGGATCGGTGATGCCTTGGGCCTCGGTCAGGTGCATCGCCTTGACCGGCACCGTGAAGGGCCCCTGGCTGCCGGTCACGTGAAGCCCGTCGGCCCGCATCTTCTCCACGTGGGTGGGCCACATGTCGATGAAGGTAACATCCTCGCCTTCGCGGGCCAGGAAAGCGCCAACGTAGCAGCCCAGGGCTCCCGCGCCCATGATCGCAATCTTGTCAGTCATGTCGCCTCCTCGTCCAGGGGAGTCGGTCCCTTTAATCGGTCAGGGTGGCCAACCGGGCGTTGTAGATGTGGGAGAGGTCCTTAATCTCCGCCATTACCTCGGGCGGCACCGGATCGTCCAGCCCGATCACCATCATGGCCCGGCCGCGGAGCTGCAACCGGCCCACTTCCATGAAGCTGATGTTGATGTTATGTCGCCCGGCGATGGTGCCAACGGCGCCGATGGAGCCCGGCTGGTCCTGGTTGTCGACAAACAGCAGGTACGGCGTATTGGGGACCATGTCCAGCCAATAGTCGTTGATCTTAACGATGTGCGGCTCGTTCCTCATGGAGGTACCAGCCAAGGTCAGATTGCCCTCGGTGGTCTCCAGCGTCGCCGAAATAATGCTGGCGTACTCACGGGACACGGTGTTGCGCTGTTCGGTTATGCTCAGCCCGCGCTCCCTAGCGAGCACTGGCGCGTTGATCAAGTTTACGTTCACCGTGCTCACCGGCGAGAGCAACCCCGCCAGCACCGACGCCTGCAACATGCGGGTGTCGTGTTCGGCGATCTCGCCCTGGTAGCTGATGGTAACGCCGCTGGTCTGGCCCTCGGTCAGATAGGCTAGAAGCTTGCCGACCACCGTGGCCACCGGGATGAACGGCGCCAGGACGGTGTGCACTTCGGGCGCCACGAAGGGGGCGTTCACGGTATTGCGGGCCGGTTCGCCGTTCAGCACCGCCAGCACCTGCTCGGCGGCTTCGATGGCAACCTCGCGCTGCGCCTCCTCGGTCGAGGCGCCCAGATGCGGCGTGACGATCGCCTTCGGGTGTTCCAGCAGCGGGCTCGGGTCCGGCGGCTCCTTGGAGAAGACGTCCAGAGCCACCCCGGCCAAGCGCCCGGATTCCAGGCCCTCCAGCAGGGCCGCTTCGTCCACCAGTTCGCCGCGGGCGACGTTGATGATGCGCGCGCCGGGCTTGACCTTCCCGACCTGCTGGTGGCTAATCATGTTGCGAGTGCCCGACGTCAGCGGGGTGTGCAAGGTGACGAAGTCGGCCACTTCCAGGAGTTGGTCCAGCGTCATCAGCTCCACCCCGATGCGCCAGGCGTAGTCGGGGGCGACGAAAGGGTCGTACCCCACCAGCCGCATGTCGAATGCCTGGGCCCGCTTGGCCACCTCGGAGCCAACCCGCCCGAGGCCGCAGATGCCCAGCGTCTTCTGCCGGACTTCTATCCCCATGAAGGCGCTGCGTCGCCACTCCCCAGACGTCAGCGACGCATGGGCGCTGGGGATGTTGCGGGAGAGGGCCAACATCAGCCCGATGGTGTGTTCCGCCGCCGCGACAGTATTGCCGGTGGGCGCGTTCACCACGGCGATACCGGCGCTGGTGGCAGCTTCCAGATCGATGTTGTCGACCCCGATACCGGCGCGGGCCACCACCCGGAGCTTCTTGGCCGCTTCGATCACCTGCCGGGTAACCTTGGTCTCGCTGCGGACAACCAGGGCGTCGAAATCGCCGACGGTCGCGATCAGCTCCTCGGGCTGCATCCCGGTCTTGACGACCACATCGGCACTGGCCTTAAGCAGCTCGATACCTTCAGCGCCGACCGGGTCTGAAATAAGAACTCTGGGCATGGGTAGTCTGGAATCCTCGAATTGGATGTAGGCGGCTCATAGAGCCAAACAAACTATAGCACACCCCGTCTTCGCGGCTCCAAGGGGCGTATAGAGGCACCGCCAACGTCAGGCCATCCGGGATGCGTTTTTGACGTTGTGCGGCAAATTCGCTACGATAAACGCGCCAGCGCGACTACTCGTGGATCGGCCGCGCTCCCCGTCATTAGTTCCCGACAGATTAGGAGGAAGCCGATGTTCCTGATGCGATTTACCGAGCGGGCCTACACCAACTATACGGAGGAGGCCGTTCGCAACAGCCCCAACCAAGCGGTGCGCCTAACATTCTCCAACAGCAACTTCGACCCCATGGTCGGCTCCCGTCAGTACAACGAATACTTGGACGAATACGAGTACTGCGAGGAAGTGGGCTTCGACGGCCTGATGCTCAACGAGCACCACAACACTCCCACCTGTCTCGGCGCGACCATGAACCTCGAAGCCGCCATCCTTGCCCGAAACACCAAAACCCCCAAGATCGTTCTCTTGGGCAATCCCTTGCCCGTATTCGACAATCCCCTGCGCTTGGCGGAAGAACTGGCCGAGATCGACATGATCTCCGGCGGCCGCCTGGTCTCCGGATTCGTGCGCGGCACCGGAGTCGAAAGCCTAGCCGCCAACGTGAACCCGCTGTTCAACCGGGAGCGGTTCGAAGAAGCCCACGACCTGCTCATCAAGACTTGGACCACCCCGGGTCCCTTCCGCTGGGAGGGAAAGCACTACCACTTCCGAGTGGTCAACCCCTTCGAGCGGCCCATCCAACAGCCCCATCCGCCAGTCTGGATCCCTGGTCTTGGCAGCCCCGAAACCCTGGTCTGGGCCGCCGAACACCGCTACCCCTACATCTACCTGGAGACCGATCCCCAAGGCACCCAGGACATGATGACCATCTACACCGAGACTGCCCGGGAGAACGGCTACGAGCCCGGCCCGGAGCATTTCGGCTACCTTTGCCGCATCCACGTGCAGGACACCGACGAAAAGGCGTACGAGTCAGCCAAGGGCTTCCTCACCGGCAACGTCGGCGTCGGCCGCGTTCCCATGCCCCGGGACTACATGATGCCCATCGGCTACAGCGGCAGCCTCAAGGACCCCCGGGTGGTCCGCTATCAGGGCCGCGTTCGCAAAGACCCGTTCTTGGGACTGGGCCTGGAAACAGCCACCTACGACGAGATCCTAGCCTCTAACCGCTGGATAGTCGGCAGCCCGGAGACCGTGGTGCGCAAGCTCCGCGACGTGTTGGGGCAGCTGCGGCCCGGCATCCTGGGAGTTTGGACCAACGACGGCGACACGACCCACGCCGACACCATGCGCTGCCTGGAACTGATGGGCCAAGAAGTGCTGCCCGCCCTCCGCGAGATCGGCGAGGAATTGGAACTGACCGACCCCTTCCAGAGGGCCCCATAACCCAGCCAACGACACGTCCCCACGTGATGGGACGGCAGATTTAATCAGGAGAATCGAACATGCCCGCATTCACCGAGGAAATCGTTGACGTCGGCGGCACCGGCGTACACACACTCAAGGGCGGCTCCGGCGAGCCCCTGCTGTTGCTCCACGGCGCTGGCGGCAATAACGGATGGCTGCGTTTTGTTGACGCACTGGCCGAGCACTACACCGTCTACTATCCTTCCCACCCCGGTTACGGCCAGTCCCCGCGGCCCGAATGGTTGGAGAGCATCCCCGACATGGCCGCGTTCTACACCTGGTACCTGGAGACGCTGGGACTGGAGAGGGTACGGACCATCGGCTTCTCCATGGGCGGCTGGATTGCCTCCGAGCTGGTGGCCACCTGCAGCAACGCCGTCGGCAAGCTGATGCTGGTCGGCGCGGCGGGGATCAAACCGCTGGAGAGCGAGATCGCCGACATCTTCATCATCAGCCCGGCCCAAGTCTTGGAATTGATGTTCCACGACCCGTCGCAAGCCCCTGAGTACGATGCGGTTTACGGGCGGGAGTTGACCCCGGAACAGCAATTGACCGCCGACCTTAACCGTGAGATGGCGGTGCGCCTCACCTGGAAGCCCTACATGCATGACCCACGCCTCACCGGGTTGCTGGCCCGCGTGAAGGCGCCCACCCGCATGGTCTGGGGCCGCGAGGACCGCATCGTCCCCGTGGAATGCGGCAGTCTCTACCAAAAGGCGATCCCCGGCTCGGAGCTGGTTGTTCTCGACAACTGCGGCCACTCGCCCCAAGTCGAAAAGCCCGAAGAGTTCGTCAAGACCGCTCTGGATTTCCTGGCCTAGGAGGATACCGCCGCGCCAAGCCCATCAGGTGGTGAGAAAGTGTGAGGGTTAATAGACGGAGGCGGAATGATGGGTAACGATGCTGTGATTTATGGAAATGGACCCGCTGTGCCGGGAATTCCAAAGGTCGCGTGCGAGACCGAACTCGGAGTCATGATGGAAGCCAAGGCGGAGGACGCTTTGGCTTCTGATTATCTGGCTAGGTACCGTGGACACGTTCAATTAGTATTTACGTCTCCCCCGTTTCCTCTGAATCGGAAAAAGAAATACGGCAACTTGCTTGGCGAGGCTTATATCGAATGGCTTGCTGGATTTGCCAGGCAGTTCGTTGATTATCTGGCTCCGGATGGATCAATTGTCGTTGAACTTGGCAACTCTTGGAGCCCCGGCAAGCCTTCAATGTCGACCCTTGCCTTGGAAGCCTTGCTGGCTTTTCTCAAACAGGGTGATCTCGTTCTATGTCAGCAGTTCGTTCGTTCTAATCCGGCGCGCCTTCCAGCGCCAGCCCAATGGGTTAACGTTGAGCGGATTAGGGTAAAGGATGCTTTCACACATATTTGGTGGATGGCATCCACGGATCGACCTAAAGCAGATAATCGGCGTGTTTTGGTGCCATACAGCGACGCGATGCGTGGTCTCCTGGATTCCAAGAAGTACAATCCAGGCAAAAGGCCGTCAGAGCACAACATCGGCAGCACTTCATTTTTGACAGACAATGGTGGCGCCATCCCATCTAACGTGATTCGGGCGACCAATACTCGGGCAACGGATCCATACTTGAGATATTGTCGCCGGGAGGGCATCACTCCACATCCTGCGCGTATGCCGATTGAACTTGCTATTTTCTTCATTGAGTTTCTCACCGAGCCCGGTGATTTGGTGCTAGATCCGTTTGGTGGTAGCAACATCACCGGCGCAGCGGCAGAGTCTCTTGGACGCAGGTGGATTAGCATCGAGGCCGAATCGCAATACGCTTCGGCCTCGCACTCCAGATTCGCCAACATGGAATCGAATTCCCAATAGGCCGCTAATATGCCCCCCTGGACACTAAGTTTAACTGCTCGATCTTGGCAATCAGAGGCTCTCCAAATCTGGGAATCGTCTCAGCGAGGGATCGCCTCGGTGGTCACTGGTGCCGGCAAGACCACCTTCGCCCAGATGTGTATGAACATCTTCAGGGCTAATCATCCTGACGGACGATTCGTCGTAGTCGTCCCCACCATCGCACTGATGGACCAATGGTACGTAAGCTTGCGTGAAGACCTTCACGTTTCTGAAGACGAGATTGCTTTCTACTCAGGTGAAGGGAGGCCCGAGGGTCCCAGTTTAATAAATTTGATGGTGATAAACACCGCCCGACAATGGGCTCCGGTGGTGGTGAATGGCTTCAACTGTATGTTGATCGTGGACGAATGCCACCGCGCTGCCAGCAACGCTAACTCCCTAGCACTGGTTGGCAGTCCTGTAGCTACATTGGGTTTGTCAGCGACTCCGGAACGGGAATACGATGACCTGTTCGAAGAAGTGCTAGTTCCAACTCTTGGTCCCATAATTTACAGATACGACTACAACCAGGCCCTCCAAGACGGCGTGATCGTTCCTTTCGACTTGGTAAACGTGTCTGTAGAAATGGCAGAAGATGAAAAGAGACGGTACGACGAAGCAACCCGAGAGGTGACTCGCGCCCTTCGACAGTATGAATCCGGTAGCGGGAGCCAAGAAAGCCTGAGAACAAAATTACAACGTCGCGCCCGAATTGCTGCTGGATCACTACGGCGTATACCAATCGCGATACGACTAGCCGAGTTAGAACGCGGCAATAAGATCATGATTTTCCATGAGAATATCGATGCTGCAGAAGCGATTCTGAGAGTACTTCAGGCCCGCAACTTTAATGCCACGATATATCACTCAAAAGTGGACCCGGTGGTCAGAAGAGACAATCTTCGACTGTATCGAAGAGGATTATTCGACGTGCTAATTACCTGTCGCGCTCTCGATGAGGGCGTTAACGTTCCCGAGACGAACGTTGCTATCGTGGCATCCTCGACAGCGAGTTCTCGCCAACGCATCCAGCGTCTCGGCAGAGTGTTGCGACCTGCACAAGGAAAAATTCGTGCCCGAGTGTATACTATTTACAATTCAAAGGTCGAAGAAGAACGCTTGGGGAACGAAGCAAAGGAACTTGTGGGAGTTGGTGTTATCGAGTGGTTGCGTTCTTCAATTAGCCTAGATAGTGCGACTCTTAGTTAACGGGGAGTGGTTCGAAGCGGTTTCGTCCCTTGGTTTGTACGAACACGACTTCGAATCCATGGTGTACAGAGAAGCCGGAGAGATCTTCCCCGGTTACTTTGCGGCACGTTTTCGGATTCCAGTGCAGGACGAACACGAGAGCCGGATACCAGACCTAGCCCTAATAGATCGGTCCTACAGGCGTTGGTGGGTGGTCGAAGTAGAGATGGCCCATCACTCCCTAAACTCACATGTCTTGCCCCAAATCGAAGTCTTCTCCAAGGCCAGGTATGGTGAGGAACATGCTCGGTATCTGGTCGAGAACTCAACTGGACTAGATTCCCAATCTGTCTCGGATATGATCAAAGGAACCCAACCGAGAGTAGTTGTGGTAGTCAACCAAGAAGTTCCGACCTGGGTGGATTCGATTCGCCGTGTTGGTTGCCTTCTAATGATTGTCCAAGTATTTCGATCCCCTCGGAACCAGCACATCTTGAGAGTCAACGGTGACACGCTTGGAGGCCTGCCGGCGGAAGTCGTTTCGGCTTGTAGGCCGGATCGCATTATCCCTAGGTTGATCGAAATAGACTCTCCGGCCTCGCTTGGCATCCCGAGGGGCGGCCGGCTGACGATTCATTTCAACGAGGGCATAACGGACTGGGAGCGAATTGATTCGGCCGACAAAGTATGGCTCAGCCCAATCGGGAACAATCCTCTCCTGTATAGGCGCGAATACCAAATTTCGCGAGACGAACTCGGTCGACTTTTCTTCGAGCTTGCACAATAGGGGGAGACCATGCCCATTCAGCTGCAGCTAGGACTGGAAGTAATCCACTCTTACAAGCGCCTAGCGTACACACCTTGGCACGCGATTGCGGAATTCGTCGATAATTCCACCCAATCCTATTTCAACAACCGTACTAAACTTGATGGTGTATACGCGGATAACGGAGATAAGCTGACGGTTGGAATTGTATACGGCCGTAATGAGGGGTTCATTCGAATCTCCGACAACGCTATGGGCATGTCATATCAGGAGCTAACTAGGGCATTGAGGGTCGGAGTACCTCCGGAAGACACGACGGGTCGGTCAAAATATGGAATGGGGATGAAGACGGCGGCTTGTTGGTTAGGGGAGCGCTGGGAATTAAGAACCAAGAGGCTGGGTGAGACGCAAGAACATTCAGTATCGATTGATGTCAACAAGGTCGCTTCTGGATCGAACGATCTACCACACTCCGTGAAAGAGGACCAACTGAAAGAGTCCCATTATACGATCATCGAGATCCGCAAGCTCAACAAAAAATTCCAGGGACGGACTTTAGGCAAGATCAGGGATTTCTTGAGATCAATGTATCGTCAAGATCTGCGTAGCGGCGACGTGGCGATAGAATGGGCAGGGAGCCCTTTGACCTGGAACGATGGCGATTTTCGTTTCCTACAGGCTCCCGACGGTAGCGACTACAAGAGGGATTTTGATTTTGAGGTGTCAGGCAAACCGGTGTTTGGCTGGGTTGGAGTTTTGGAACGAGGTAGTCGGGCCAGAGCCGGATTCTCGGTTCTCAACGCTAACAGAGTGGTTAAAGGCTGGCCGGAGAGCTGGCGTCCCGAGTCGATATTCGGACAAATACTAGGTTCGAACGATTTGGTCAATCAGCGAGTGGTCGGCGAAATCCATTTAAACGCATTCGAGGTTAGCCATACCAAGGACGACATCCTTTGGTTTGGTGATGAGGAGGATCAGGTCCAAGACCGTCTGAAAGAGATTTGCACGGAGTACGTTGCGGTTGCAAAGAATGCTCGTAGAACTGGGAACAACGGGAGCGGCCCGAGCCAACTCGAGACCCAGGTGGCGATCGACGAACTGACAAGGGAACTCTCGTCTGGCGAGATCATCGACATTGTGGCTATTGATGAGGTCCCTACCCCTGATGCGGTAAAGCAGATGAAGAAACCGTTAGTAGACGCCGCCGGGAAGCGAGATCCCACGTACGTCACCCATATGGGTAGCGTTCAGGTCCTAGGCTATTTAATGTCCGATGGTTCAATCAATGATCCATATGTCGCCCTCGAATCGACACAACCAGATCGCGACATGATTATGATCAACACAAACCATCCTCATTGGTCCCAACTTGCAGGTAGCGAAGGAGTATTGAATTACTTGCGGCATTGCACGTACGATGCCATAGCCGAATGGAAGGCTCGAAGTAAATCGGCCGCCCTCGACCCAGACACGATAAAGATCCTGAAGGATGGCCTTCTCCGAAATCCGGTGGATTTAAAGATGGCCCAACAAGAAATCGAACAGGCCGAGGTCGCCTAATGGACGTCTTTTACTTCACCGAGTTCCCCTACACGGCCTTTCCCGAGTCGGAGGCCGACAAGTTCCCGTCGATGCGCCTCACCTTCCCCAACACCTACTTTGATCCTCCCACGGCCCACGACCTGTTCAACCGCTACTTGGACGAGTACCAGTACGCCGAGGAAGTTGGCTTCGACGGCCTTATGATCAACGAGCACCACAACACGCCGTCGTGCATGGACGTCGAGGTCAACATCACCGGCGGCATCCTGGCTCGCGGCACCAACCGCGCCAAGATCCTGATGCTGGGCAACATGCTACCCACCTCCGACAACCCGGTCCGCCTCGCCGAAGAGATCGCCATGCTGGACGTGATCTCGGGCGGGCGCATCATATCCGGCTTCGTGAGGGGCATCGGTATCGAAAGCTGGGCCAACAATACCAACCCGATCTACAATCGAGAGCGGTTCGAGGAATGCCACGATCTGATCATCAAGACGTGGACGACGCCCGGCCCCTTCCGCTGGGAGGGAAAGCACTACCACTACCGGGCAGTGAACCCCTGGATGCTTCCGATTCAGCAGCCGCATCCTCCGGTATGGGTGCCCGGGACCGGCAGTCCCGAGACGGTCCAGTGGGCCGCCGAGAACCACTACACCTACGCCGCCTTTCTGACCGAATTGACCGTGGCCCGCAACCTGTTCCAGAACTACCGGAGCATTGCTGGCGAAAACGGATGGGAGCCCGGCCCCGACAAGTTCGCCTTCATGATCTGCGCCCACGTCAACGACACCGACGAGAAGGCCCAAGAAGCGGGCAAAGCCTTCCTTTGGCGCATGGGCCACCCGCTGAAAGGGCCGCGCGAATACTGGGCCCCGCCCGGCTACTTCTCCGCCGCTGGCGCCGCCGCCAACGCCCGACGGCGATCAACGCCGCTCAACGAAATGTCCTACCAGGAGTTGCAGGACAACTACCACCTGGTCGTCGGCAGCCCCGATACGGTCATCAAGAAGCTGCGCTATATCAAGGAAGAACTGGGCATCGGCGCGCTGCTGCTGGAAGCCCAAGGCGGCCCGCTGTCCCACCAAGACACCATGCGCTCGCTGGAGTTGTTCGGCCAGGAAGTCATCCCGGCCCTGAAGGACGACTAGCCGCCACTCCTTCCGTCACCGTTCCGTGACCGCCGTAGGGGCGCTTCTCGAAGCGCCCCTACGTTCTTGGCCCGGCGGGTTGTTTATAGATTCGTTTAGCCCAGGAGGCCCTGATGGACCACCAGGACATCCCCTTCCTGACCACGGCGGAACTCGCAGACCTAATCCGCGACCGGGAAGTTTCGCCGGTCGAGGCCACCACCGCGTACCTCGACCGCATCGACTCCCTGAACTTCAAGTTCAACTCCTACCTGACCGTCTGCCGGAAAGAGGCCATAGCCGCCGCCCAAGAGGCGGAGCGCGTCATCGCCCAAGGCGAGTACCTCGGACCGATGCACGGCATACCGGTGGCGGTGAAAGACCAGATTTGGACCCGGGGCATCCGCACCACTATCGGCTCGCGGTTGATGGCCGACTTCGTGCCCGACGAAGACGCCACCTCCATCGCCAACCTGAAAAAGGCCGGCGCCGTCGTCTTGGGCAAGACCAACCTCACCGAGTTCGCCCTGGGCGCCTCGCAGCGCTACAGCTTCAACCGCAACCCCTGGGACCTCGACCGCTTCACCGGCGGCTCGAGCGGCGGCTCCGGCTCCGCCACCGCCGCCTTTCTGTGCTCCACGTCTTTGGGCGAGGACACTGGCGGCTCGATCCGCCGCCCGGCGGCTTGGTGCGGCATCGTCGGACTGCGGCCCAGTTGGGGTCGGGTGAGCCGCTACGGGGTGGCCGCTGGCTCGTGGTCAATGGACCAGGTTGGACCGATCTCCCGTACGGTTGAAGACGCGGCCATTACCCTGGGCGCCATCGCCGGCCACGACCCCCGGGATGCCTACACCTGGAACGTGCCAGTCCCTGACTACCGCGATGCGTTGGGCGGCGACTTATCCGGCGTCCGTGTGGGGGCGATACGGGAGCTGATCGACAGCGACATCGTTGACCCCGAAGTGCGAAACGGCATCGTCGCGGCCGGGGCCATGCTCCAAGAGCTAGGCGCGACCGTGGAGGACGTTTCGTTGCCGATGACGGTACACGGCGGCACCCTCGCGGCGGGCCTGATTAACGTCGAAGCGTCGATGACCTACCGCGACTGGATTCGCGAGCGCCTGCACGAGCTCGGCCACGCCAACAGGATCGGGCTGCTCACTGGCAGCATCATGCCAGCCCAAGCCTACTACAAGGTCCAGAAGCTGCGGGAGTTGGTGCGCCGGGAGGTGCTCGGGGCGTTGGAGTCCTACGACGTGCTTATTCTGCCCACGTCGAAGAGCTGTGCGCCCTTGGTCGGAGACGAGCCTACGATCACGTCCAAGGAAATGGCCCGGGACCAGCCGCCAGTGATGACCCGCCCGTTCAACCTAGCCGGTGCGCCCGCTATCTCGATCAACTGCGGCTTCAACTCCCAGGGGCTGCCCATCGGCCTCCAGATCGGAGGGCGCCCGTTCGACGAAGCCACCGTCCTCAAGGTAGCCCACGCCTACGAACAAGCGACCCCCTGGCACACCATGCGCCCCACCCACGCTTGATCCAGGACTCTACCCGCTTCACTCCGTCGTTCTCGCCTCCACGCGCCACTCCCGCCACCTACACCAAACAGACTACGCCCAGCTCCGCGCAGGTATCGCGCAGCGATTGAGCGACGTCGGGGTGGAGGGGAATTCCCTCCTCACGGCGGATGGCCTCGACCTCGGCTTCGGGTTGTCCGGCCACCAGCACACGGTCGTGGCCTGGGGCCGGGCGGGTGGCGTTCATCATGCGCACCCATTCGTCCATTTCCTGCTTGAACTCGCCGACGTCGGTGAAGGCGTCTACGCTGTAGGCCGCCACGTAGTGTCCGAAGTTGGGGCGGCCCGGCACCGCGCCGTAGCCGAAGCCGGTCAGTACTCCGGCCAGGATGTCGACCACGCAGGACAACCCGTAACCCTTATGTGAGCCCAGCTCACGGTTGCTGCCCAAGGGAAGCAGCCAGTAGTCATCAGGGGCCTGGCCATCCTCCATGATCGGGTTGCCGTCGCGGTCGGCCAGCCAGCCCGCTGGAATCTCCGCGCCCAAGCGCTGGGCGATTCGTATCTTGTTGACCGCGACCGAGCTGGTGGCGGCGTCGAACACGAAGGGGGCCTCGTTCAGCGTGGGGACGGCAATGGCGATGGGATTCGTGCCCAATCGTGGCTCGGCGCCGAAGGTTGGCAATACCGAGGGCGGGCAACTCGTCATACAAACGCCGATCATGTCGTGGGCCAACGCGCGCATCGAGTGGTACGACGCCATCCCCAAATGTCGGGCGTTACCGATGGCCACCATACCGACACCAACGTTGGCCGCCTTCTGGATGGCGATGTCCATCGCCTTGGGGGTGATGATGGTGCCCAGACCCCGGTCGGAGTCGATGGTCGCGGTGCTGGGAGTCTCGCGGATGACCTTCCAGTCGGGCCGAGGATTGATCGAGCCGTCTTGGTAGCCGTTGATGTAGCTGCGGAGCATGTTGGAGACTCCGTGGGAGTCCACGCCCCGCAGGTCGGCTAGGACCAGCACATCGGCCCCGAGCTCGGCGTCGTCCGGGGGCACGCCCATCTTCTCGAATACTGCGGCCACAGTGGCCTTCAAAGCGTCGCCCTGGGCGAACACCGCCTCGTCGTGGCCAACCTTAAACTGCTCAAGCACAGCCAATCTCCCTGGGTAAGATTCCATCGCGAGTATAGCACCGTGGTTCCTGGTCACGGCGGTGGATTCCTGCCTGGCTGCCGCCCAGAGTCCGAAGGCTCGTCCCGTCCCCCGGATACCGGGAGCTCGGGCCGTCGGGTTGACGGCAGGCGGGGACCGCAGCGCCGCTCCGGTTGATATAATCGCGCCAATCCACTCTGGCTGGCTTCAGGAGGCTTCATGGTCAACGAACGGTCCGAGGCGCTCGACTTTCTGGCTCGGCTGGGGCGCAACCCGGCCGTGGCTTTCCATGAAGCAGGCGTAGAGGCCGCGGTGATCGAAATCTTGGACGAGCTGCGCGTGGACCACCACCGGGACGCCTTCGGGAACATCGTGGCCCGCATTCCAGGCACCGAAGCCTCGGTCGCCCCGTTGGCCATCGTGGCCCACATGGACCACCCCGGTTTTGAAATCGTCGGGCGCGAGGGAGACCACTTCGTCGCCGACGCCTTGGGGGGTGTTCCGGCCAGCAGCTTCGCCGAAGGCGTGCCGCTACTGGTGCTGCTGCCCGACGGGTCCAGAGCCCCGGCGGTCACGGTGGGGGCTTACGGCGAGGAGGCCGACCGGCAGGTGCTGGTGAGGGTGGTCAACCCGGCGGACGCCGGCGCGGTGGAACCTCCCGCCGCGGTTGTCTTCGACCTAGTGGATTTCGAGTTGGACGGCGAATTCATCCGCATGCGGGCGGTCGACGACCTCGCTGGTTGCGGCGCGATTTTGGCCACTCTGGCCCGCCTTAGCCGTAGCGAGATTCCCCCGCCCGGCGACTTCTACGGCCTGTTCACCCGCGCCGAAGAGGTCGGTCTGGTCGGTGCACGGCTGGCCGCCGAAGCCGCCACACTCCCGCCGGGAACGCTGGTCGTGTCCGCCGAGTCCAGCCGGGTGCTTCCCGGCGCGGAGCAGGGCAAGGGGCCAGTCATTCGGGTGGGAGACGCCGGTTCCACCTTCGACGCCGACGCCGAGGCGGTGCTGATCCGGGCCCGCGAGTCGCTGCTGCAACAGGACGACGAGGCAGGGCGGACCACCGACGCCAGGTTCAAGTCGCAACGCCAACTGATGAGCGGCGGCGTCTGCGAGGCCAGCGCCTTCGCCATCTACGGCTACCAGACCACTGGCACGGCCTTCCCTCTGGGGAACTACCACAACGCCGCACCCGAGGGCCGGGTCGAGGCCGAGTACATCCACATCGACGACTACCTCGGCGGCATCGCACTTATGGAAGAGGCCGTCCGCTGCGTCGCCGACCGCGCCAACACCGCCTTCCGCCAACGCCTCCGCGAAGTCCCCGACCAGATGCGCCAGCGGCTCACCGACACGGCTGGCTGAGATTCTCTGAAACGCAGAGCACGCCGAGGGCGCAAAGTTTTCCTTGATTCTCGGCGCCCTCGGCGTGCTCTGCGTTAAATCCCGAACCCTAGCCGCCGGTCAGGTGGCGGCCCAGCAGATCGAGAGCGGCTTGGGCCGCGCCATGCTTGGTGGCGTCGCGGTCGCCGTCGACGTGGACTTCGATAGCGGTGTCCTCGCCGTCCTTGACCGAAAGGCCGACCCAGAAGGTGCCGATGGGCAACCCCGAGCGCCCGGCGGCCGGGCCAGTGACGCCGGTGGTGGATATGGCGTAGTTGGTGCCAGTGAGCTCACGGACGCCTCGGGCCATGGCGCTCGCCATTTCTCGGCTCACCGTGCCGTGGGTGGCGGCGACGTCGTCGGGCACACCGAGCACCTTCTCCTTCAGTCCGCCGGTATAGGCAACCACCCCACCGGGGAAGTAGCGCGAACTGCCCGGCACCGTACCCAGCAGGTAGCCCACCAGCCCGCAGGTACAGGCTTCGGCCACCGACACGGTCTCGCCCCGGTCGGTTAGGATTTGCGCGATCTCTTGCACTTCCATCGTTTCAACCTCCGATAATGCTTTAACAGCGGTAAATGGACGGGTCAGCGTAATGGGGATGCCGAGGACGCTTCGGGGTGCGCCCCTACGGGATGCTATCTCCGGGGAGTTGCCTTGGTTTCTGCAGCAAGACGAAGAACTCCACATTCCCGGCGTCGCCGACGATGGGAGAGCGGCACATGTTGCGCACCCTGAGCCCTTGGTTCACCGCCCAGTTCACGACCTTGCTCAGGACCGCAGCGTGGGTCGTGGGGTCGCGCACCACGCCGCCCCGTCCTACCAGCTCGCGGGGCGCCTCGAACTGCGGCTTCACCAAAGCCACTGCATGCTCCCCAGCCCGCAGGTGCTCCAGCGCCGGTGGCAACACCAAGGTCAGGCTGATGAACGAAACGTCCACCACTACCAGTCCTACTGGCTCCGGCAGCTCGAAGGGATAGCGGGCGTTCAGCTTCTCGGCGGCCACCACCCGGGGGTCTTGGCGCAGCTTGTAGCTCAATTGCCCGTGCCCCACGTCCACGGCGTAGACCCGGCTCGCTCCGCGCTGTAGAAGACAGTCGGTGAAGCCGCCGGTGGATGCGCCGACGTCCAGGGCTGTTACGCCGTCCACGTCCAGCCCGAAACAGTCCAATGCATGCTCCAGCTTCACCCCGCCTCGGCTAACGTAGGGCAGACGCCCTCGGACTTCCAACTCGATCGAGTCGGCCAACATGGTCCCCGCCTTGACGACGGGGCCTGAGGGAGCGAAGACCACGCCTTCCATGATCAGGGCTTGAGCCCGCTCCCGGCTCTCGGCCAAGCCACGCTGCACCAGCAGCAGGTCGGCGCGGATGCGGGCGGCGCGGGGCATTGGTTAGCGGCCGACGAACCGGGGGCGGCGCTTTTCCAGGAAGGCGCGGTAGCCCTCCAGGTAGTCGACGGTATCGAAATGGGTCAAAGGCAGATCGGCCTCCTCGGGGGTCAAGTCTTCTAGCCTGTGTTTGGCCTGCACCTGCCTCAGCGTCAGCTTGTTGACCGCGTGGGAAAGGGGGGCCAGGCTGGCGATTTCCCCGGCTAGGCGGTAGGTGACGTCGCGCAACTCCTCGGTCAGCGTCACCTGATTGACCAAGCCGATACGCAGGGCTTCGTGGGCGTCCAAGAGCCTCCCTGATAGCAGAATGTAAAGTGCGTTGCCCTTGCCGACCAAGTCCACCAGCCCCCGCATCTCCCGGTGGCCAATGGTGATGCCCAAGCGGGCCACCGGTATGCCCAATCGGCTTCCCTCCGCGGCGATGCGAACGTCGGTGGCGACGGCCAACTCGCACCCACCGCCAGCGGCGAAGCCCTCGATCATCGAGATGGTCGGAGTGGCCATTTCGGTGAGGGCCTCCAACAGCCCGTTGACCGCCGCGTTGTAGACCCGGCCCTTGGCCGAGTCGGAGCGGTACTCCTCGAAGTCGGCGATGTCGGCCCCGGCGGAGAACGCCTCGCCGCCCGCGCCGGTTATCACCACCGCTCGCACCTTGGGGTCTTCGTCCAGACGCCCCATCAGCGCCGTGAGCTCGTGCCACATGGCGAAGCTGAGGGCATTGCGCTGGCCCGGCCGGTTCACGGTTACCGTCGCCAATAGCGGCTCCCGGTCCAGCAGGATGTCTCCGTCCAGCAGTTCTTCAGTCAAATTCGTTCGTCCTGGCTATGGTCGATCCAGCATATATCTTAACGCAGAGGCTCCCGGGCCGCAGAGACTGATACCCTAACCACGAATGAGTGACCGCCGGTCTTCATTTCACGGAGAGAATGATAACGCAGAGGACCAACGCAGAGAACGCCGGGGTGCGGAGACTGGTCTCCACCCCGGCGTTCTCCGCCCTACAAGATTGTCCGGCGATTAACGCCCGCGCAGCCTCGGGTCCAGCACGTCCCGCAGCCCGTCCCCCAGGAAATTCACGGCGAATACGACCAAACCTATGGCCAGCATCGGCGGCACCGGCAGCCACGCCTGCGTGTCGATGAACTTGCGGCCCAGTTGCAGCATACCGCCCCAGGTCGGCACGTCCGGCGGAATGCCAACGCCAAGGAAGCTCAGCGCAGCCTCCACCACGATGGCGAAGCCCAGGCTGATGGTCATCAGCACGATGTAGGTCGCCGCCACGTTGGGCAGCATGTGTCGCAGGACGATACGCATCGGAGTCGCGCCTATAGCCCGCGCCGACAGGGTATAGTCCAACTCCTTGATGCTCAGGGCCTGCGATCGTATGACCCGCGTGGCTCCCGGCAGCAGTATCGCCACCAGCGCAATCATCACGTTCCGGTCGGATGCGCCGAGCGCCGCCATTAGCCCCAGCGCCAGGATGATGGGCGGAAACCCCATGAGGGCATCCACCGCCCGCTGGATGGCCAAGTCAACTACGCCACCCATGTAGGCGCTGAAAACGCCGATCAACGTCCCACCGGTGATCCCTATTAGAACGCTGACCAACCCCACCTTCATCGAGATCCACGCCCCATACATGAGACGGCTCGTTACGTCACGACCCAGTTGGTCGGTTCCAAGGAAGGTCTCACCACCCGGCGTCGGCGTCGGCGGACATGTGGATTTCGCCGCCAGCCCTCGCATCACCGGTCGCGGGCTGGGCCGCGATCGAAGTGGGCGTTGGGAACGGCGTATTGGTCGGGCGGGATCCGGCGGGAGCCGGGGCGCTGGTCACTGTGGGCTCAGCCGTGGGCGCGGGACCGCCGGACGACGTGTCCTCCTCGGGGGTCGGCGCGGGCACGCTTGTGGCAGCGGGAGCCTCGGTTGGTTCCTCCGCCGATCCACAGGCCACCGCGATTACCATGACCATCGCGGCCGCCAGCAGGACCAGAGTTTTAGGGTTGAGCAACCGGTGCATTGAGTGTCCTCCAGTTGTGGGAGCATCCCCCAGCAATTCGTTCAAACCTGCCAATCCGAGCGCGTATATAGACAGTCGTCAACTTGTTGATTGATGGGATTCCGGCACCTAAACCGACGGTTTGCGATAGGGTTCCAGCAGCAATCGTACGTCGGTGTCCACATCGGCGTCGACGTAGAACGGCTCGAAATCGGCGGCGCGGGTCCAAATGCGGGCGGCCTGAATCAGCGCCGCACGCTCCACCGATGCCGGCCAGCGAACGATGCCGATGGCGTCGGCGCCGGCGTGGGAACCGGTCTCCGTGCCGTTCAGGCCGCGGGTAACGGTGAGTGTGTTGCCGGTTATACCGGTAATCAACATCTGCTCGCTTCCTACCACCACGGTTAGCCCCACTCGGAACTGCGCTCCGTCGTCCACCGCAATTTCAGGATCGGTCGAAGCCGCTCCCGCGCTGCCAAGGACCGCGCCGCTGGCTTCCTGGAAGGACCGGTAGCCCCAAACGCCAGAAACGCGGAAGTTGCCCTCCCCGGGGGTGAAACGGGTCTCCCCTCCGGCCCACCCCCGCGCCTGGACCAGGTGATACGGTAGGCCCCAAGGCTTGCACGGCTCAGCGTTGTACGGCAGCAGACGGTAGCTGCCCGCCTGCCAGGTGAGCTCGAAGCCTGAATCGCCGCGGACGTCTTCGGCGACCGACTCCACCGAAACCAAGTCGGGTACCAGCAGACGGTCTGAGCCGCTGCCGTCAAACACCAACGACTCCGTCCGCGGGTAGAAGTGCCGGTTGCAGTAGCGGTCGACCCAATCCGAGACCGCCAGCAGCAACTCGAAGAGCTCGTCATCGTCGTCGCTGCCGGCCGCCGGGTCCTTGAGCACGCTGTCGTCCTTGAGCTTGGTCAAATCGCCGTACAGAGACCGGTATGCTTCGCGGCCCATCCCAATTACCTCGCTAGGCTTCTTCGGAGTATTCAATGATCAGCTTGTGGTCCTTGGTGGGAGACGAGCCGCGCCAGCGCAGGCTGAGCGGTTCGCCGCGCAGACCCCGCGGCCCTTCGTTCTTGGGATAGATGCGCGTGGAGGCCGTGCCCAAGTCCGGGACCGCAAGAATGTCGATTCCCTTGGACGGGTCGGCGATCAGGTTGCCCGCGCTGCCGAAGTAAAGCTCGCACAGATGCCGTCCGTCGCTTTCGGTTTGCAGGACCTTCACTCGGATCAACCGTATCCGGTAGCCGGGTCTGGGGCTCAGAATGGTCTGCCTGCGGGTGCTGGTCCGCGGCTTGACGTCGACCGTCTTCGGGACGAACGGACGGCGGCGCAACGGGGCCCGATGGGCCTGCCTGCTGGTCATGGCCGTCTAGCTCTCCTCGGTGTACTCCACCATGATCTTGTGCGAGTTGGACGGAGCAGCCCCCTGCCATCGCCCGCTCAGCGCCTCATCCCGTTCGCCTCGGGGCCCCTCTTCCCGCAGAAAGACGCGGGTCGCCGCCTCCCCCAGGTCCGGGATGTCCAGCGTGTCCACCGCGTTGGCCGGGGCGGTGGTTATGTCGGCCCCGGCGCCAAAATAGACCTCGTATAGCCGCCGCCCGCTCTGGGTTTCCTGTAGCGCCTTGACCCGCACCAAGCGAATGCGTTTGCCCTTGTTGGGACGGGCCAGAGTCTCGCGGGTATTGGAAGTGTTGGTGTCGCGGGAGGCGAGCAGCACCGAGTAAGCCCGAGGACGGGGCTGGACTTTCCGGTTGCGGCGTGTGGTCATCCCTAGACCCCGGTTATGTTGTATTGCAGGGCGGTGTGAGTGGCGGAAGAACGCGATCCGCTGCGTTCTTGCAGCGCGATGCGGAAGCTAACCACCATGATGTTCTGCCTCTTCTGGGCGTCGCGGACCGTCTCTATAGTCAGCTCGCGCTTGAAGCCGACCCGCCACTGAGAGCGGTTCACCGCCAGCAACCGGCCCGTGTCGGCGGTGTTGCCGCCGTCGGTCACCTTGCCGTCGGCGTCGGCCAACGCCATCTGCTCGGAAACGATTAGCGGTATGCCCTCCACCGCGCCCAACTGCCCGGTCAGCACCGTGGCCTGGGGGCCGAACCTGTCCAGGGTGCGGAAGCTGGAGATGCTCAGCGACCGTATGAAGGTGTTGACGTCGGTGATGTAGACGACCTCGGAGGGGCGGACGCCGTACTTGCCCAGCTTGGAGCGCACCTCGTTGAACATGTCGTCGGAGACGGCGGCGTTGTGATTGTTTGCCTGGCTGGTGTTGTCCACCAGCGGCAGGTGAAGTAGGCCGTCGAAGCCCAGCAGCCAGTGGCCCTTGCCCGCCGTGGAGGTGGCAATGGCGGCCCCGTCGGCGTTGATGTTGTTGGTCGTGGTAGCGTCGCCGTTCAGAATGACGTCGTCGATCACCTCGCGGGCGTTCCGCAGCAGGCTGCGGCGCAACTCTTCCATCATGGCGATCACCGCGTCCTCGTCCAAGTCGTAGAACCAAGGGACCTCGGCCACCAGCTCGTAGGCGGTGAGCGTCTGCCGGGCCGTGGCCAAGGCGGTGTTGGTGGCGGCGGTGTTCTGAGTGCCGGGATACCAGTTCACATCGCCCAGCTGCAGCGGTATTTGGAAAGGGTTGCTGGGCATCTGGATGGTGTTGAACAGCGGGGCCACCGCCGTCTCCAAGTTCACGTCGTCCCACAGCGCCCGCGCTTCCTGGGTATCGACCAATTCGTCGCCGGACCCGGCGGTGGTCGAGTCCATCGCCGCCTTCAGATTCGCCTGCCAGTCGTCCAGCAGGCGCGGGCTCATACCAGCGGGGTCCCGCTGCTGGGCGGTGAGCAGGCTGCGCACGCAGGCCAAGTCCAAGTGGTCGAGACCAGTGTACTTGCCGTAGGGGACTCTGGGGCGCTCGCCGCCAGCGTACTGGCTGAGCAGGGCCCGCTTCTCGCCCTCGCGCATCATTTCCTGCAGCCTCGCCACACGGCCCGAAACGCGGTCGAGTTCCTCCTTGATGGGCGGCACCGCCGCGTCGAGGCGGGCCTCGTAGAAATCGCGGATGCCGGTCAATTCCCTCTTGATTAGTTCCAAGTGTTCCGTCGGAATGGTCATAATGCCTCCTTATTTAATTGGCGTATGAGTCTCTTGCCTCAGTACTCCGAGCAGTTCCTCCAAGGGCAGGTCCGGCGAACGGCGCAGGGCGTTCCGGTTGGCGGGCACCGGAACGGCGCTGACTTCCAACAACTCCTGCTCCAAAAACCGGAAGCCCAAAATCGACCCGGTCTTCTCGTCGCGCCGCGGCTCGAACTTCAAGGGCCGGAAGCCGACAGAGACGGCCCACTGGAAGCCAGCGCGGTAGAGTTCGGCTACCTCTTGGGCGAATGCGCCGGGAGCGAATTCGAGGCTGGCCAGCAACCGGTGGGGTTCGGCCCAGACCTCCAGAGCCCGGCCGATGGGAGGACGCCGGTAGTCGTGGGCCCAGAGCACCACCGGGTTGCGGCGGTATGCCTCCAGCCGCCAGCCGTCGGCGGTAACGATGTCGCCGTGGCGGTCGACCTCGTCGGTGGAGATCACGAATGTCGCCGGACTTTGCCTTTCCATATCCCTCCGACTAAAAAGAACGGGGACGCGCCCGAGGGTGCGTCCCCTTCTGCTTGGTGGTGCGGCCTGGCCCGCACGACCACGTTATTTGAGTCTAGGAATTGGTTTTCGAAGGTGTCAATGCTACGCTGTCAGGAACCATTGACCGGAGTTTCCTCTTCGTGGTAATTTAGGGGCAGTAACCAGCGCCGAGGCATCGGCGCTAAGAAAACGCCAAGGAGCGTACAAACAATGGAAATTACCACGCTCGCCATCGAAAAGCTCAGGGAAGTTTTGGAAGAACAGGGTGAGCAGGACGGGTCGCTCAGGGTTGTCGCCATGCCCGCCGAGACCGGTGGACTGCAATACATGCTGACCATGGAGAACGAGACCCAGAACGACGACACCGTACTTAAAATGGACGGCGTCACCTTCCTGATGGACTCCGACAGCGCCCCCTTCCTGGAAGAAGCGACCATCGACTACGTCGAGAACTTCGGCGGCCAGGTCGGCTTCGTCATCAACAACCCGCTGTTTGCCAGCGCTGGCGGATGCGGCTCGGGCTGCGGTTGCGGCGCCGGCGGCGGCGGTGGTTGTGGATGTGGTGGCGGCGGCTGCGGCGGTCACTAAGCCGAACAACGGAAACCCTGTTAGCACCAGAGGCCCCGAATTTCGGGGCCTCTCTTTTTGTGCTGCCCTCCTTCCCGGCAAGAGACGGGAGCGGGACGCGGTCGTATTGGGCCCGTCCTTGACGCCCCGAACGTCTCCCGCCCATAATTCAGAATTCGACAAAGGATTCCCCTGCCGCTCATGATCACCGTCTCGGCGAAAAATCTGGGCCCCCTTGTTGAAGGCACTGTTGAATTAAAGCCTTTGACTATTTTCGTGGGCACGAGCAATACCGGCAAATCCTATATGGCGGCGGCTATCTGGGCGGCGATGCAGGTATTCGGGTGGAATGCTCCACGTCGCGGCATGTTGTTACCCCCTCGCTGGTCCCGCCGATCACGACGACCCCGAATGTCGTCGGAGGATTCGTTATTGATCGAAAGCGTTTTCAAGTGGGTCAGGGCCCTAGGTGACGAGCCACCCGACTTTCCGGAAGTCACATTAGAGAGGCTACCGGACGATATTCGAATTGTCCTAGAGCAGTCCACGCGCCAAATGTTGGAAGGTATTCGTAGCGATATCGTAAGGCAACTACGCGAAACTTATGGAAGGGATTCGGAATTCTCGAGGAATGGGAAAACTGAAGAGTTCAAGCTCGCTATCCGCAGAGACCGGCCGTTGTTAGACTTTGACATAGAGCTGACTCCAAAGTCCCAGGTGAAGCTCGACCTCGATATGTCTGACTTCCCAGTGCCCTCCCCTAGCTCCGAGTTGTCCGAAATGGTTAACCCTTCTAATCATGAATACGCTCACTATCTAGCGAGCGATTATTTGGAAGATCTATCAATTGCGGCTGGCGACAATGCGCTTGTGGGATTTCCTGCGGACAGTTATTTGTTGCCGGCAGCCCGTTCCGGGATCGCCCAGGGCCATAAGATTCTGGCAGCGGAGTTTCTTCGCCGATCACGCCGAATCGGTCTCGAAAGCATAAACATCCCGACACTGCCCCGCATTAGTGCCGAATTCTTAAGCAACCTGCTTGCCATGGACCGGCGTCGAAGCATCCCCGACGAACTGGCGGATGCGATTCATTTCATCCAGATCAACGTTCTCCACGGCAGCGTTGATTTGGACGAATCCGACGGCCTGCCACTCCCCGAAATCGTGTACCTGCCAGGATATCCGGGACCGCCCACGGGCAAATTCAATCTCGAACATACCTCCTCTATGGTTTCGGAATTGGCCCCGGTGGTATTGTTCCTAAAGTACCTGGTCCATCCCGGAGACCTTCTTATCTTCGAAGAACCCGAATCCCACATGCATCCTGCGACGCAGTTACAAATGGCCCGCGGAATTGCTAGGTTGGTCAATGCTGGTGTCAGCATGTTGGTTACCACACATAGTGGAGACTTCGTCGAGCAGGTCAACAACTTACTGCGGATGAGCAAGGCAGACACAGCTACTACTTCGCAGTTAGGTCTGGCTGACGATGATTGCCTACGCCCTGATCGGGTTGGAGCGTACGGGTTCAGAATGCACGATACGTTAAATGGTAGCGTAATATATCCTTTGCCAGTCGCGTCCGACGTCGGAATTGAGGACCAAGAGTTCTTGCCAGTAGCAGAAAACCTGTACGAACAGGCCATTGCCCTGCAAAACAACAGGCTGGAATGAACCCGGATCCTGTACTGGAAAAAATACGCAAGAACCATCACGACTGTTGCGTTACTAGTTCGTACGTAGAAAATGGCTGCCGGTTGGATGTGGGGGGATTAGGGCCTTCGGGACTCGATGGACTTAACGGGACCAACTATCAGGCCAACCACTCGTGGCAGGGCAAGCTGTGTGACCGAATCATCCTGGGCCAATCCTTAGGGAATTTCCTATGCGCTGCTGAGTTGAAGGGCGGACAAAGCGCTGATGTCTCAGACGCCATAGACCAGATACAGGGCGGGTTGAATCTCGCTGGGTGTCGTTTAGGGGCGACAAGAGCCTAGTGCATCGGATAGCTTGCGGTCCCGCCTCAGTGACGTTCTTGCTAAATGAAGGCATAGGAGCAAACCAATGACGACCACTCCCCATGGGATAACCTTTGAGTCCAACCGGCCGGTGGTCATGGGGCGGAACGGCATGGTCTGCTCCGGCCACCCACTGGCCTCCCAAGCCGGGATGGCCGTGCTGCAAAAAGGCGGCAACGCTGTCGACGCCGCCATCGCCACCGCTGCCGCGCTGAACGTGGTCGAGCCCAATATGTCGGGCATCGGCGGCGACGGCTACATCATGGTCTACAATCGGGAGGCTGGCACCATCGACGTCTGCAATGCTACCGGCGCAGCCCCCTACGCCGCCGAGTTGGAACGCTATCAGGCGACGGGAATCCCCACCAAGGGAGTGCTCTCAGTCTCGGTGCCGGGGTTGCTCGACGGATGGATGGCAGCCCACTCAAAGTACGGCTCCCTCTCGCTGGCCCAAGTCTTCGACCCGGCACTGGACCTGGCCGATAACGGCTTCCCAGTGACCCACGTCCTCTCTGGAGTTATCGCTGGGGATTCGCTGATTCAGCAGTTCCCAACGTCGCAGGCGATATTCGCCCCCAAGGGCCAAGGGCTGAAGGCGGGCGAAATCATCTTCCAAAAGGACTTGGCCCGAACCTTCAAGGCTATCGTCGAGGGCGGCCGTGACGCCTTCTACGAAGGGCCGGTGGCGGAAGAAATGGTCCGGTTCAGCAACGAGCAGGGCGGCCTTCTTTCGATGAAAGACTTCGCCGATTGCCGTTCCCGATGGGAAGCGCCCATCTCCACCACCTACCGGGGCCACACGGTCTATGAGGCCCCGCCCAACTCGAGCGGCCATGTGCTGCTCCAAGAGCTGAACCTAATCGAGCAATTCGATATTCCGGGGCTGGGTTGCAACACCGCGGATAGCATCCACCTGATGGTGGAGGCCAAGAAGCTGGCCTTCGCCGACCGGGAGGCCTACATGGCCGACCCCGACTGGGTCGACGTTCCCATCGGCGGCCTGGTCTCCAAGTCCTACGCCAAGGAGCGAGTCGCCCTCATCGGTCCGCAACGCGCAGCTACCGACGTCCGACAGGGCGACCCTTGGAGCCACCAACCCGGAAACCGCCGGCCCAAGACCAAAGTCGGGGCTTCAGTCCAGGAAGAGGACACCACCTGCTTCGTGGTGGTGGACCGCTGGGGCAACGCGGTCTGTCAACTCCAGAGTATCCAGAGTTCCCTGGGCTCCAGCGTCGTCGCTGGCGACACCGGGGTGTTGCTCAACAACCGGATGACCTACTGGCATCTCAACCCCCACCACGTGGACTGCCTGCAACCAGGAAAGCGGGTGCGGCACACGATGAATCCGGTGATGGTGTTCCGAGGCGCCAGCTCCGGCGGCAACGGGCATGCTCCCGCTGGCGGCCTGTTCTTGGTCTGCGGCACCCCCGGCGCCGATACCCAAGTGCAGACGAACATGCAGGTCATTACTCACGTCGTCGACTTCGGCATGACGGTGGCCGAGGCGGTGGAGGCGCCACGCTGGCGCAACACCCATAGCCCCACCGAGTCCAACATCCCTCACGAGTGCGACAACCTGCTCTACATGGAGTCGCGCTTCGGTCCCGAAGTACGAAGCGAGTTGCAACGCCGGGGCCACCAACTGGACGTGATGCACCCTTGGGGCGCGTCGGGCAGCGAGATGATGATTCAGGCGGACCCGGAATCAGGGGTGCTGCAAGGGGCCGCCGACCCCCGTCGAGACGGTTATGCAGTCGGCTGGTAGCCAGTCCACCCCCTGGCAAAGGGAAAGGTGAGTTAATGCGCATACCGGGCGATAAGCGGAGTCCCTTTCCCGATGAATGTGGCGCCCGCGCGGGCATCTTTGCCGAGGCGGTGCGGGACGGCGAAATGGACCTGGCTTGGTCGATGCTGTCCAAAGAGACACGGGGGATGCGCATGGGCGTATGGTCTACCCGCTACCGTGTCGACATGCAGCAAGCCTATCGAGCCGGATATAACGCCGACCACCCGATGCGCGCCTCGATGCTGGAGGATTTCCGCTCCACCGTGCTGCGCCTTTGGCCCCTCGAGGACCTGACCGACCTGGGCATCTCGCCCACCAGCTACGTTGACGACGAGCACGCCTTCGCCTTTCTGCCCTTCGGCATGAAAGAAGACACCACCGAAGTCCGCCGGGGCCGGGCCATGAACGGCTTAATCCTCCCTATGCTGTGGGAGGACGGCGATTGGAAGATCGACCTTCCGGGCTGGCGATTCCTGGAAGTCCCGGAAGAAGGACAGGGTACCTAGCACGTTGGCACAAGGCACGGGCAGGTGCGACACCGGCGAAATCCCCCATGCCGGCCCGAAGGGAGAAGACAGGGGCGTCTGCGAGCTTTGCGGACGCGACTCGGTTAGGTTCACCGAGCACCATCTGGTTCCCCGGTCCCGCGGCGGCAAGTCCGGCCCCAAGGCCCGCCTGTGCCCGACCTGCCACCGGCAGTTGCACGCAATGTTCTCCGAAAGCACCTTGGCCAAGGAGCTGAACTCCTTGGCCAGCTTGCGGGCCAATCCTGAAGTCGCCGGCTACTTGAAGTGGGCCCGTCGGCAGAAGGGCGCGGCAAACTTCCGGGTGCGCCGAGCCAACCACCGCCGTTAGGAGTTAGAGTCCGTTGGACGACCAAAAATTCATCGACCGCATCCACGAGAAGATCGAACGCCTCACCGGACGCACCGTTGACGTGCGGATCGACGACGACAATCCAAGCCGGCTGGAGGTTGAGTTCGGGCGGGAAGTGCCCTTGGTGGTCTTGGGCCGCAACATCTTCGATTATGCCGGTTTCGCCCGCATGTGCGTGGAATACGCGGTGGAATCGATCCGCCGCCAGCGGCCCATCAGCCCCATCGAGTTCCACATGGTCTTGGCCCGCAACTAACTCCGCCAAGCTCCGTAGACAGCCGCTCCGCCCGATGCAAGACGACCCACTGGACAACTACCCTCGACCCTGGTTCTACCGGCCCGAGTTCTACGTTGCGTTCTTCATCTTTCCGCCGGTGTGGTCGGTGCTCACCCTTCGCTCGCCTTGGAACAGCAACGTGCTGGTCGGCGGGTTCGCTTGGTTTCTGTTGGCGGCCATCGTGGTGTTGGCATTCAACTGGGGTTATCGCCAAGGCAACTGGCAGAACCTCGTGATATTCATTCCGGGCGTGATGCTGACCCTGTTGACCCAGGTGCAGTGGCAGGCCCACATGGCCCAGCACGGCCCGCCGCCCTCCCAAGACGAAGCAACGCCGGAGGCCGGGACCGCCAGACCGGTCGAGCCCGAAGGACCGCGTGCTGCCCGAGCGCGCCGACGACCGCGCAGGCGGAGGAACCGCTAGCAGCATCGGTGGTAAACGTGAGGGCACAGAGTCTGGGGTAGATGTGCGTAGGGGCGCCTCGGGAGGCACCCCTACGGGTTTCGTTGGCGTCTCAGCCGGAGTGGTCCGGCGCAGTCCTACAAGCTCAACAGCCCGGTTAGCGTCTTCACTCCGCCTTGAGGGCCGACCACCGCGAGGCGCAGCTTGTCGGTCTCGAACAGGTCGGAGGCCACGCGGGCTACCTCGGCGGCTTCGACGGCGTCGATTCGCTCTACGACCTGCTCGGCCGTGAGCACCTGCCCTTGGAGCAGCTCTTGGCCACCCATCCACGACGCCACGGCCCGGGTATCCTCCATTCTTAGCAGCATGCGGCCTTTGGCATACTCTTTGGCCTTGGTCAGTTCACGCTCCTCGGCTACGTAGCGCATGCCGTCCAGCTCTGCGACAATGGCGCGCACTGCACCGTTGGTCTTCCGGGGCTCCACGCCGCAGTAGATTACCATCGAACCACAGTCGAGGAAGTGGCTGATGGAACTGCTGACGTCGTAAGCCAGGCTCTGGGTCTCCCGGAGGTTTAGGAACAGGCGGGAGCTCATGCCGTCGCCCAAGATGACGTTGAGCAAGTACAGTGCGTAGCGGTCCTCGTGGTCTAAGGGCAGGCCGGGCATGGCCAGGCACAGGTGCGACTGGTCGCTCCGGCGGCGTTCCACCTTCACCACCGGACCCTGGTAACCGTCCCGGACCCGCTCCCAATCCAGCGCCTCCTGGGGCCGCCAACCTTGGGTTACGTCCTCCAGCAGGTTGCCGACCTCCTCGTGGGTCACGTTGCCCGCCACGGCCACCACGGTGTTGGCCGGGTTGTACTGCTGGCGCATGTAGTCGCGGATGGTGGCCTGCTGGATGGCGGCCACCGTCTCGGGAGTGCCGCCGACGTCGCGGCCCATCGCTTGATCGGGCCACATCGCCTCGTCGATTAGGAGATCGACCCGGTAGCTGGGGTTGTCGTAAGACATCCGAAGCTCTTCCTGGATCACTTCCCGCTCTTTCTCCACCTCCTCCGGGTCCAACACCGGGTTGATGATCATGTCCATCAGCACCCGGAAAGCCATCTCGAAGTGAGGGCGGGCGATCTTGCACCAGAAGACCGTGGTCTCCCGGTCGGTGCTGGCATTCATGATGCCGCCCACGCCCTCGATGGCCTCGCTGACGTCTCGGGCGGTGGGCCAGTGCTCCGTCCCCTTGAACGGCAGATGCTCTATGAAATGGGAAACGCCGGCCAACTCGTCGGACTCATAACGGGAACCGGCCCCGACGCAGATGACGATGGACACCGACTGGGTGTGGGCCATCGTCGATGTTAGAACCCGTAGCTTATTGCTGAGGACCGAGCGCTGGTACATGCCTAACTCTTCAGCCATTCAACGTCGCCTTGAAGGTCTGCCGGGTGGGACTTCGAAGCGAATACCTGGTACTGAGAGCGGGCCTCGCCGATCGTCGTGTCGATGCCGTGGCCAGGGTAGACGGCGGTGTCGTCGGGCAGCGTGAGCAGCTTGCTGGTGATGCTGCCGATGATCTGGGTCAACGCCTCCGGACTGCGGGTCCGGCCGGGCCCGCCGGGGAAGAGGGTATCGCCGGAGAACAGGTGCTTACCCACCAGGAAGCAGGTCGCACCGTCGGTGTGACCGGGGGTATGTAGCATCTGGAGTTCGAGGTTGCCGAACCTCACTGGCTGTCCGTCGATAAGGTCGATGTCCGGGGTCCGAGGCAGGGCCGAAGCGTCCAAGGGGCCGATGCCCACCGGTGCGTCCACTGCTCCGGTAATCTCGTCGAAGCCCAGCAAGTGGTCTTGGTGGTTGTGGGTAATCAGGACCGCCTTGATGTCGACGTCTCCGATCTCGCCCAAGAGCAACTCCGGCTCGGCCGGGGTGTCGATCAGAATCCCCTCGTTGGTTTCGGGGCAGGACACGATGTAGCCGTTATTGTTGAAGGGCCCCATGTTGACCTTGATGATTTTTACTTCACCGTCGTAGTGCAGCGCCATAGTCCCTCTCCAAATTCGTTGGTTAGCTTGATGTTTTCCGTCGCCGGTATTCTAGCAGAAGGGTTACCGTGGCCGAACCGTCTACTCGTTCTGGGCCAGGTTGGTCACCAGGTTGTAGGTGAACCAGCCATCGCCGGTGATGAAGGTCTGTGGCTTGGCGGTTTGGGCGTCGCGCATGATCCCGATGCCGTCGGCAAAGGGCTCGAAGGACACAATCTTGTTGTAGCGCACCCTGAACCGCTTCCTGGGCCCATGGAAGTAGATGTGCTTGTTGGTGATGCCCAGGATGCCAGTATCGGCATGGACCGACTCTTCCCCTTCGTGGGCTTGGCTGCGGAACGTGCCGGGACGGTAGTAGAGTCCCTTGGCCACCCGGATGCTGAGCCCGTGGGAAGTGCCCCGGCGTTCTCGCCTGGTCTTGATCTCGTGGTATTCGACTTGGTCGAAGGCCCGGACCAGCTTCTCCGACTTTAGCAGATTGAAGGGGTGGACCGGTATAGCGACTCGGTCTGGAGTCAGCCCTTCCGCAGCCTCGCGGATGACCGCCGACTTCACCAGGTCCCGGTGGGCGCCGTTGGCGTTGACGTCCTCCACGGTCATTTCGAAGTGGCGCAAGTAATTCAGCAGAGCCGCCTCTTCGTCCAGCGATAGAGCGCCGTCTTCCAACGAACCGTCCACCGCCGCCTCCCAAGCTTGGGCCAAGAGACTTCGCTGTTCCGGCCCGGTAAGCCCGGAGTTGGCGAGCATATCCCCGAGCTCGTGGAGATGGCGGTCGCCGTCCTCCACCGCCAGGGCGGCGAGCCGGGCGTCCAGCATCAAGCGGTCGCGGGAGGCCCTGTCTAGCAGTTGGGCCCCCTCCCGGGAAGCAGGCCCGTGTTGGATCGCAACCCGTTCGCGGAACTCGCGCAGTCTGGCCTCTTCCTCTTGGGTCAGGATGCCATCGGCCAAGCTTTCACGGACCGCGTGGCGCCACCCCTCGGCGATGGCGGCCCGGATCTCGTCGTCGCCGGACCACGACCGGTTGGCGATGGCGGCCAGGGCCTCGAACAACGCCGCTTCGTGAAAGTTAGGAGTTGCCGCGGCTTCTGAGGCGACCTCGGCCAATTGCCGCTGGCCATCAAGGTAGGCCGCCTCGCACTCCCGGTGCTTGCCGCGCAGAAAACCCGCCCGCTCTCCGCAGTGCCCGCAGTCCCCCATCGCGGTCTAGTTCACCGCAGTGGCCGCCGCCAACTCGCGGGACTTCTTGGGCGCGGTGGAGCGTTTGCGGCCGTTGCGGGTTGGCGTGGGGGAGGACTCTAATTCGACCCCGACCGCCTCCAGGGCTCGCTTCACGTAGCGGCCGGTGAGCGACTTTTTGTTGAGGGCGAGCTGTTCCGGTGTGCCAGTGGCGATCAATCGCCCGCCCTTGTCGCCGGCCCCCGGCCCTAGGTCGATTATCCAGTCGGAGTTCTTGATTACGTCCAGGTTGTGCTCGATGAGGATGACCGTGTTGCCAGCATCCACCAAGCGGTGCAGTACGCCCAATAACGCTGCGCAGTCCTCGAAGGAGAGGCCGGTGGTGGGCTCATCCAGCAGGTAGATGGTCTTGCCGGTGGCCCGCTTGGAGAGCTCGGTGGCCAGCTTGACCCGCTGGGCCTCGCCGCCCGAAAGCGTGGTGGCCGGCTGGCCCAAGCGGATGTAGCCTAAGCCGACATCGCGCAGGGTTTCCAGCTTGGGGCGGATGCGCGGGAAGTTGATGAAAAACTCCAGGGCTTGGTCCACCGTCATGCCGAGAATATCGGCGATGCTCGAGCCCCGCATCGTCACTTCCAGCGCCTCCCGGTTGTAGCGCAGGCCGTGGCAGATCTCGCAGGGTACGGTCACGTCGGGCAGGAACTGCATCTCGATCTGGTTGTAGCCCTCGCCTTGGCAGGCCTCGCAACGTCCTCCCTTGACGTTGAAGGAGAAGCGGCCGGGCTTGTAGCCCCGCACCCGTGCTTCCGGCAGGTTGGAGAAGAGCTCCCGAATCGGCGTGAAGGCCCCGGTGTAGGTCGCCGGGTTGCTGCGCGGGGTTCGGCCAATCGGCGACTGGTCGATTTTCACGACCTTGTCGACGCCTTCGATGCCAGTGACCTCGTCGTGGGCGCCGGGCAGGTCGCGCCCTTGGTTCAAGACTTGGTTCAGCCGCTTGTACAGCACCTCGTAGACCAGGCTGCTCTTGCCCGAGCCGGAGACGCCAGTGATGCAGACCAATTGGCCCAGCGGGAACTCGACGTCGATGTTATGCAGGTTGTTTTCGCGGGCGCCCTTTACGGTCAGACTGAGACCGTTGCCCGGGCGGCGCTCCGCCGGGACTGGCACCCGCTTGCGTCCGCTCAGATACGCGCCGGTCAGCGACTCCTCGGATTGTTCGATTTCGTCCACCGTGCCGGTCGCCACCACCTGGCCACCGTGCTCGCCGGCCCCGGGGCCAAGGTCGGCGATGAAGTCGGCGGCGCGCATCATAGCCTCGTCGTGCTCCACCACCAGCACCGTGTTGCCCATGTCGCGCAACCGGCTGAGCGTATCGATCAGCCGCTGGTCGTCGTGGGGATGCAGCCCCACCGTCGGCTCGTCGCAAACGTAGAGCACCCCAGTCAGTCCGGAACCGATTTGGGTGGCCAGCCGGACCCGCTGGGCTTCGCCGCCGGAGAGGGTCTGGGCCGTGCGATCCATGGTCACGTAATCAAGCCCGATGCCCTCCAAGAACCGCAAACGGCCGTCAATCTCCTTGAGGACCTGGTTGCCGATGGTCTTTTCGCGAGTGGTGAGCACCTGTTTCTTGTGCTCGCCTGGGGCGTCGGGGTCGATCTCCCTCACCCACTCGGCGGCCGCGCCGATATTCTTGGCGCAGACGTCCATGATGCCGAGCCCGCAGACCTGCACAGCCAAGGCCTCGGGCCGCAGCCTTTTACCGCTGCAGGAGCGGCAGTTGCGGGCCGACATGTATCGTTCGATCTGGGAGCGAGCGTAGTCCGACTCGGTGGTCTTGTAGCGGCGCTCCAAGTTGGGGATCACGCCCTCGAAGTTGGTCTCCCAACTGTAGTTGCGGCCCCGGTGAGTGCGGTGGCTGACCGTGATCTTCTGCGAGCCGTTGCCGTAGAGGATCAAGTCGATCTGCTCTGGCTCGAGGTCCTTGACCGGCACCTTGGAGGAAAAACCGTTGGTCGCCGCGACCGACTCCATTAGGCTGATGTACCACGGCCCGGAGGCCCCGACCCGCACCCACGGCGTAATCGCTCCCTCGGATAGCGACAGGTTCTTGTTGGGGACGACCAGCTCCGGGTCCACGGCCAGCTTGTAGCCCAGTCCGGTGCACTCCTGGCAAGCGCCGTGGGGGCTGTTGAAGCTGAAGGTGCGAGGCTCGATTTCCGGCAAGCTGGTGCCGCAGTGGGCGCAGGCGAATTGCTCGGAGAACACCAGTGTCTCGCCGTCCTCCTGCAACACTTCGACAACCCCGTCTCCCTCCCGCAGGCAGGTCTCGACGGATTCAGCCACCCGGCTCATCTCGGTCTCGGGGCGAACGATCAGCCGGTCTACGACCAATTCGATGTAATGCCATTTGCGTTTGTCGAGGTCCAGGGTGTCGGTCTCGTCCAGCATCATAATCTGGTTATTGACCCTGACCCGGATGAACCCGGCCCGTCTCGCGGCCTCGAACACGTCCTTGTGCTCGCCCTTCTTGCGCCGGATCTTGGGGGCCAGCAGCGTAATGCGGCTGCCCTCCTGCAGGTTCATGATGGAATCAACAATCTGGGATACGGTCTGCCGCTCCACCTGCCGCCCGCACTTAGAGCAGTGGGGGATACCAACCCGAGCGAACAGCAGCCGGAGGTAGTCGTAAATCTCAGTTACGGTGCCCACGGTGGAGCGAGGGTTGTGGGAGACACCCTTTTGGTCGATAGAGATGGCCGGCGAGAGGCCCTCGATGTAGTCGACGTCAGGCTTGTCCATCCGCCCCAGGAACTGGCGGGCGTAGGCCGACAGCGACTCGACGTAGCGGCGCTGTCCCTCGGCATAGATTGTGTCGAAGGCCAGGGAGCTCTTGCCGGAGCCCGAAACGCCAGTGATCACCACCAGCTTGTCGCGGGGGATGGTAATCTCGACGTTCTTGAGGTTGTGTTCGCGTGCGCCCTTAACGTGAATGAAATCCTGGGGCATTCCACCTTACCCTTCACCCATACTCTTCCACGATATTCTAGCACTGTCGGCCAGAGGCGACGTACATCGCCACGGCCTGCTCCTCAATCGGTTGGGAAACCGTGTAACATAGTCTGGTGTCAATTCATTCGAGGTTGCCACAGGCTTGATATGAAGGACCCCGTAATCGCTCGAAGCCCGGAAATCCTCGGTGGGACACCCGTATTTTCCGGCGCCAGGATACCCGTTCGTATCCTTATAGAGCATCTGGAAGCCGGGGATAGTCTCGTGACTTTCCCAACGGTTTCCCGGGACCTAGCGGTCCGGGAGATTGAACTTACCAAAGTTGCGCTCACCGGACTGCCTGATTGAATTGTTGCTAGACGAGTCGGTTCCGCGCCAACTGGCCGGGCGATTTCCGGATGGATTCGAAGTGCTAACGGCCCCGCGCATGGGTTGGGCCAGCGGATCGAACGGTGAGCTTTTTCGTTTGGCCGCAGCCGAAGGATTCGATACTCTCCTGACCGCAGATCAAGGGATCGAATATCAGCAGAACCTGGAGAATCTGCCTTTGCCTGTAATCGTGCTCGTCACGCGCCGGACACGGGTACACGATCTCCAGCCTCTTGTACCTAGGGTGATCAATCTGGCTTCGTCAGGATTGCTAAGGCCCGTGTGCCGCATTACCACAGCGCCGTAACTGCAAGGAAGGACGCAGAATCGATGACCAGAGAGCTTTTCGGGCCCGGAAAAATTTTCGTCGGCGTGGTGCATCTGCAGCCGCTGCCCGGCTCGCCGCGCTGGGGCGGCGACTTGGAGCGTGTCCTGCTCTCCGCTGAGGCCGAGGCGCGGTTGCTGGAGCGGGGCGGCGTGCGCGGCATCATCGTCGAGAACTTTGGCGACGCGCCCTTCCGCATCGGCCGGGTGCCGCCGGAGACGGTCTCGGCGATGACCCTGGCCGTCAGCCGTGTGCGTGCCTCCGTGTCGGTCCCCGTCGGCATCAACATGTTGCGCAACGATGCCATATCCGGCTTGGCGGTGGCCACCGTGACCGGCGCCGAATTCATCCGTGTGAACGTACACTACGGGACCATGGCCGCCGACGAGGGTATGGTCGAGGGCGAAGCCCACGAGACGATGCGGATGCGGCAATCCTTGGGGTCGAACGTGAGGGTGCTGGCCGACGTACTGGTGAAACACGCTGTGCCCGTGGGCAATCCCGACCTGGGGCTCACCGCCCAAGAGACGGTGCGGCGCGGCTTGGCCGACGGGCTGATCGTCTCCGGCCCGGCCACCGGGCAGCCCACCAACAGCTTCGACGTCTCGGTGGTGCGCAAGGCTGTACCCGGCGGCTTCGTGCTGGTGGGTAGCGGCGTCGACGACTCCAACGTTTGGCGGGTGTTGGAGCACGCCGACGGCGCGATTATCGGCACCAGCCTCAAACGGGACGGCGTCGTGTCCAACCCGGTTGACCCGGCCCGCGTTGAGCGATTGGCCGAGATCTTCGAGACAATGCGGTAGCCGGAGTTCCTAGCCCAGGTCCCGGCCCACCTGCTCGAACGCCCGGTCCATGCCCGCGATTATCTCGTCGATTTCACCAGCGGTGACGCAGAGCGGCGGCATCACGTTCATGTTGTCGCTGCCCCGCAGGATAATCCCCTGTTCGGAGAATCCCGAGGTGAGCCGGTTGCCCAAGTCGGCCGAAGCCGGGAAAGTCTCCTTGGTCTCGCGGTCCCGCACCAGCTCCATCCCGCACATCAGACCGATGCCCCGGACGACGCCGATCATCTGGTGCTTTTCCTGCAGTTCCCTGAGGCCATCAAGGAGGTAGGCGCCCATACGGGCGGAGTTTCCAACCAAGTCTTCGTCTTCCAGGATCTGAATGTTGCGCAGCGCGGCGGCGGCGGCCACCGGGTGCCCACCGAAGGTGATCACGTGACGGAACGACGCCCGCGGGCTACCGATGAAGGCGTCGGCCACCGCTTTGCTGGTGATGGCTCCCCCCATGGGGATGTACCCGCTGGTGATCCCCTTGGCGACGGTCATGATGTCGGGCGCGATGCCCCAGTGCTCGCAGGCAAACATCTTGCCGGTGCGCCCGAAGCCAGTGATCACCTCGTCGGCAATCAGTAGCAGCCCATAGCGGTCGCACAGCTCGCGGAGCATTGGCCAGTAGTTCGGCGGTGGCACCACCGCGCCCATGGGGCTGGACACCGGCTCGGCCACCACTCCGGCCACCGTCTCCGGCCCTTGGAACTTGATCATGTCTTCGATAGCCTTGATGTTCCGCTCCCCGCACTGTTCGGGGGTCTCCGAACCGAACTCGCAACGGTAGAAGTTGGGCTGGGGCACGTGGTAGGAGCCGGGCATCAGGGGTTCGTAATCGCCCTTTGGATACAGGCTGGGCCACCCGCCCAAGGCCAAGGCCCCCATCGTCGCGCCGTGGTAGGAACCAATTCGGCTGATGAATTTTACCCGTTGCGGTTCGCCGACCCGCTTGAAATAGGCACGGCTGAGTTTCATCGCCGTCTCAATGGCCTCGGACCCGCCGCTGGTGAAGAAGGAACGGGATAGGTTACCCGGCATGAGGTCAGCCACCTTCTCGGCCAGCCGGATGGTCGGCTCGGTGGTGGTGCCCATCGGCATGTAGGTGAGCTTCTTCATCTGCTCGTAGGCGGCGTCGGCGATCTCGGTCCGGCCGTAGCCGACATTCTTCAGCCAGAGCCCGGACATGGCGTCGATGAACGTTTCCCCCGCGGCGTTGGTCACGTGTACGCCCTCTCCGGATACGAAAACGCTGGGCTCCCCCTTCTCTGCCATGTCGCTGGGCTCCCGGAGGTACACCCACAGGTGCTCCAGTGCCGATTCTTGCAGGTCCTTGATGGTCTCCGCGCTGTGGGTGGGCATCAGTCCTCCGTAGCTATCGAGTCTACGAGTGGGGAGTGTAAGTTGGGAGTGTCAGGCCGCTTCCGCGCCCTGGAAGATGCTAAACGCCGCTCCCTGGGGGTCCATCAAGACGGCAAACCGGCCGATACTCGGTATGTCCTCGGGCTGGACTATCACAGTGCCGCCCAGCGATTGAGCTTGGGCCGCCGTCGCGTCCACGTCGGCTACGCCAAAGTATACGCTCCAATGGGGAGGGAACTCGCCCATGTCGGGCGTCGTCTGCATCATGCCCGCAACCTCGGTGCCGCCAGCCTTGACCATGGTGTAGTCCATGGGGGCCATGGTCTCGCCCCGCTCCAAGCCCAAGACTGCTTGATAGAATGAGACGGCGTCTTCCTTGTCCGTGGTCAGCAGCTCGTTCCAGGCTATTGCGCCCGGCTCGAATCTTACTCGCGCACCGATGTGCTGGTTCGGCTGCCAAATGGCGAAGGCCGCGCCCTGGCGGTCTTGCAGCATCGCCATGCGCCCGGCCTCGAATACGTCCATTGGGCCAAACAACACGTTGCCGCCGTTTTGCCCAACTTTCTCGGCTATCTCGTCGGCGTTCTCCACCGTAAAGTAAATGTTCCAGTGGGGCGGAATGCCCATGCCCCGCTCTTCCTCGCTTTGCTGATAGATGGCAGCAGTCTCCAGACCGTTTAGCCTTTGCATGTGGTAGTACCAGTCGGGCCCCATTTCCTGGGGGTCGTCGGCCCAGCCAAACAGAGGACCGTAGAACGCGAGGGCCCCCGCCTCGTCGGTGGTGTTAAGCTCCACCCATGAAGGTGTACCTTGTGGGTATGATGTGACTTCCGGCATGGCTGTAGGTTCTCCTGTACACGAAATTCATGGGGGCGCACACAGTGTACATGCGGCGTTATAGCTACACAATTGGGATGCGTCAGTAATCTCCGGGTGCGACGGTCTGGTGGCGCCGAGGGCAGCGTCAACCTATTGTTCGACCCAAAGGGTCTCGTATCCGCAGCTCCGGAAACCGCGAAAAATCGCGGTCTCTCGTCAACAGAGCCTCAACCCCATGTGCCACGCAAATCGCGGCGATCCTGGCGTCGTGGACCACACCGCCGGTGACACGCGGACGCTGGACGAATCGGCTGAGGATATCGAGGAAGCCCGGAGTCTCACCAATCAGCCGGTTTGATGGGGATTCGGTCCATCCAATTAACTGCTGCCATGCCTGTGCAGGCGTGGATGCAGCATCTCTCCAGAGGCGACGATGGGTCGCAACACTGAAGAACTCGTAGCAGCAAGGCCAAGGAATCGCCCAAGGAACATAACCTTCAGCCAACCCCCGCACCAATTCGACCGCCGCTTCATGAAAATCTGACTTTTGCCTGTGGGCGTAGACCAGAATGTTGGTATCTACGGCGATCACTGCGTTGGTCGGTCCTCGTAGATCAAGTCGCGCAATTTCCGCCAGGAATACGAAGCTAGGGGATCCGGGCCCTCGGGACCTCCAACGCTATAGTCCGGTAGTCTGTATCGCTCCTTGGGCCAGTCGTCGGCCAGGACAAGGCGAAGCCCGTCTTCCACCAACGCCCGCAACGGGCGGCCAGTGCTCTTCGCATGGCGCTTGGCGCGGGCCAGCAATTCGTCCTGTATCTCAATTGTCGTCTTCATTGACCCATACTACCCATATACAATGATACGGGCAATCCATATAGTATCTCGACCGAACGGGCTTGCCAAAGCTCCATAGCAATTCAGCCAAAAGCTGCCCCGGGGGTTGCTCACCCCTTGGGTGCTCTTGGTGCTCAAGCAGTGGAGCCTCCACGGCTACCTCATCATCCAGCAACTAAACCGAATGGGGTTCTCGGAAGTTGACCACCCCACGCTCTACAAAGAGCTACTCCGGTTGGAGAGCCAAGGCTAGGTGGCCTCGGAGTGGCAGACCGGCGAGAGCGGTCCCGCCAAGCAGTTCTACAGCATCACCGACGCGGGCGAAGAGCTGCTCAAGGGCTGGACCGAGGTGGTCTCAGGCTACCAACGGATGATCTCCGGGTTCTTCGACCTCTACGCACAGGCTTTGGGGTTTCCGCCACCACCCGGTCCGGAGGCGGAAGCCGGGCAGGAATTTAACGAAACGGAAACACTGGGCGGATAAGATACTCTGGAAGCCCAAGCGCTGTCCGGTCTCTGGGCCAATTCCCACCGCCCCGATTACATTACCGGCTACAAGGCGATGAGCCGGCGGGCGCATCATCAAGAACACGTCAGTCAACCGGCGGGCCCGCGCTCGCCCCGCCACCGAGTCGGCCCAACCGCCGCAGCCGTCCGAATAGCTCTCCCGCATCCCAAACCGGCCCCACGCAGCCCATTTCACAAAACCGACGGGGCGAACCCCGTGCCCCATACCCCCGTTCTGCCGTCATTCCCCCGGCACCCTCCCGTCATGACCCTGCTCCCCCTCCCGTCATTCCCCCGGCACCCTCCCGTCATGACCCAAGCTCCCCCTCCCGTCATTCCCCCGGCACCCTCCCGTCATGACCCACGCTCCCCCTCCCGTCATTCCCGCGCAGGCGGGAATCCACCGCCCCGCGACAGAAACATCGCGCCACTGACAGAAGCCACTGGATGATTGGACGGCCATGCTGTTCAATGTCCCAGGGTGCGGATCGATTCCAACCCAGGTGCGAAGGAGATGGCAGAGAACCGGCTAAGAAGGCAACCCTGCATATACACGATGAAGGCAATGAAGGAGTGGCTCCGAGCCTGGAAAACTTCGTTGATCAACAAGACCAACCCGCCGTGGCGCGACTTGCTCCAAGACCTGATCTGACCGGTCCGGTCCTGGCTCCGTCAATCCCCGCCTGCCTCCGTCATTCCCGCGCAGGCGGGAATCCAAAGCGTTCGCCTTACACGCCGATATTCCCTCAGTGCGGTTGTGGATTCCCGCATCCGCGGGAATGACGGGAGTGGGGCCGCCGGGCCATGACGGCAGCGGCAGGGCCGCCGGACCGGAGGGTGGGGGGCACGGCGGGGCCGCCGGACCGGAGGGTGGGGGGCACGGCGGGGCCGCCGGACCGGAGGGTGGGGGGCACGGCGGGGCAGGGTGAGGCGCCGGACCGGAGGGTGGGGGGCCAGGGGTGCACGATACCGCCGACGCATAGGTGGCGCAGGGCCGAGAGGAGGTCGGTGGCCGTCGCGGCCGGTAGGTGCTGGGGCATGAGGGTGGCGAGATGATATGGCCCCCTTCTTCATGTATCCTGTGGTACTGGTAGAACGTCGATCAGGAGGCTGGGTATGGCCACCACCGCGGTAGGCAGGATTCGGGCTTCGGAGCGGGGCGACCTGGAGCAGACATTGCGCCCGAGGGTCTCTGGCGAGGTGCGCTTCGACCCCTTCTCCCGAGTGCTCTACAGCACCGACGCCAGCATCTACCAGATGGAGCCGATTGGGGTCGTCATCCCTCGCAGCGACGAGGACGTGCTGGCGGTGATGGAAGTGGCCAAGGACAACCGGGTGCCGGTGCTCCCCCGGGCCGGTGGGACCAGCTTGGCCGGGCAGACCGTCAATCACGCAATCGTGATGGACTTCAGCAAATACCTGAACCAAGTGGTGGAAGTCAACGCGGCTGAGTCCTGGGCACGGGTACAGCCCGGCATAGTCCTCGACCAGCTCAACCGAGAGCTTCTGCCCCACGGATTGATGTACGCTCCCGACCCCACCACCTCCAGTCGCGCCTGCGTGGGCGGCGGCGTCGGCAACAACACCTGCGGGGCCCACTCCGTGATCTACGGCAAAACCCTAGATCACATTATGGAGTTGGACGTGGTCCTGGCCGACGGTTCCCGGACTCACTTTCAGCCGCTCGACGCCGGGCAGTTGGAAGCCAAGCTAAGCGGCACCGGTTTAGAGTCCGAAATCTACCGGGGCGTCCGTCGCTTGGCCCAAGAGAACGCGGCCGAGATCGAGGCCCGCTACCCCAACATCATGCGCCGGGTCAGCGGCTACAACCTGGATGAGTTCCTGACCGATTCGCCCTTCAACATGACCCGGATGGTGGTCGGCTCCGAGGGCACTCTCTGCGTGGTGACCGAGGCCAAGGTGAATTTGGTGCCACGTCCCACCATGACCGGACTATCGGTGCTCCACTTCGTGGACATCTTCCAAGCCAGCGAGGCGGTGAAGGAAATCCTCAACCACGCCCCGTCGTCCATCGAGATTATGGACAAGAACGTGCTGGACCGCTCCCGGCAGTCGATGGGCCTCTCCACCGCGATGGCCTTCATCCAAGGCGATCCCGGCGCAATCCTTGCGGTGGAGTTCTACGGCGAGTCCGAGGCCGAGCTTACCAGCAAGATGGATGGCATGAAGGCCGACATGGAGCGCCGCCGCTTGGGTTACGCTTGCGTCAACCTGCTGGACCGCGCCTCGCAAGCCAACGTATGGAACGTGCGCAAAAACGGCCTAGGCCTGCTGATGAGCATGCACGGTGACGCCAAGCCCCTGCCCTTTGTGGAAGACACCGCCGTCGACCCGGAAAACATGGGCGAGTTCGTCCGCCAATTCGACGAGATTGTCCGCAACCACGACACCGAAGCCGCCTACTACGGCCACGCCAGTGTCGGCTGTCTGCACATCCGGCCCGTCGTGAGCCTGAAAGACCAGGCTGGGGTCGACAAGATGTACGCCATCGCCGACGAGATAAGCGACTTGGTCAAGGACTTCGGCGGTTCCCTGAGCGGAGAGCATGGCGACGGCATCGTGAGAGGCGTCTGGAACGAGAAGATGTTCGGCCCGGAGATCTACGGATTGTTCCGGGAGCTGAAGTCCACCTTCGACCCCGACGGGATCATGAACCCGGGGAAAATCATCGATTGCCCCCCCATGACCGAAAACCTGCGCTACGGGCCAGGCTACCGGGCCGAGCCGCTGCCCACCCGCCTCGACTTCTCCATCGACACCAACTTTGCTGGCGCGGTGGAGATGTGTAACGGCATGGGCGCCTGCCGCAAGCTGGACGGCACAATGTGCCCCTCGTTCATCGCCACTCGCGAGGAGGAACATTCGACCCGAGGCCGGGCCAACCTGCTGCGTGCCGCCATGTCGGGCAAGTTTCCCGAAGGGGCGATAACCAGCCACCGGCTCTACGACGCCCTCGACCTTTGCTTGGAGTGCAAGGGCTGCAAGGCCGAGTGCGAGTCGGGAGTCGACATGGCCAAGCTTAAGTACGAGTTCCTGTCCAACTACTTCAAGGCCAACGGCCTGCCCCGGCGCAACCGCATATTCGGCAACATCGCCAAATACAGCGCGTTGGGCAGCCGCTTTGCGCCACTTTCGAATTGGCTGGCCAGCAGCCCCATCGGCAAGCTCGTCTCCAACCACTTCTTGGGCGTCCACCCCAAGCGCTCGCTCCCCGGGTTCGCCAGCCAGACCTTCCCCCGATGGTTCCGCTCACGTCGGGCCAAGGGTGGGACGTCCGACGGTCTGGGAGAGGCCACCGGGACGGTCGTCCTGCTCAACGACACCTACATGAACTACAACTACCCGGGTGTCGGCAAGGCCGCGGTCGCCCTGCTGGAAGCGGCGGGCTACAAGGTCGAGTTGGCCGACGCGCCCTGCTGCGGCCGGCCCATGATTTCCAAGGGGATGCTGGACGCCGCCGCCGCCAACGCCGCCCACAACGTGGCCCTGCTCCACGCCTATGCCGGGCAGGGCATCCCGATCATCGGCTGCGAGCCCAGTTGCTTGCTGACGCTCCGCGACGAGTATCCCGAATTGGTCCCGGGACCTCAAGCGCGGACCGTCGCCGAAAACTCCTTCCTCATCGACGAGTTCTTGGTGAAGCTGCAGGCCGAAGGCAAGCTGGAGCTGTCCTTCGAAAGCGTCGAAAAGAAGGTGCTGTTCCACGCCCATTGCCACCAGCGGTCGCTGGCCGGCACCGCCTCGTCGCTAAACGCCCTGCGGCTGGCCCCAGGTTACCAGGTGGAGTTGGTCAACGCCGGGTGCTGCGGTATGGCAGGCTCCTTCGGCTACGAAAAGGAGCATTACGAGCTGTCCATGACTATCGGCAGCCAAGCCCTGTTCCCCGCAGTGGAAGCCAAGGGCCCGGACTGGGAGGTAGCCGTCATGGGCGTTTCCTGCCGCCAACAAATCGATCATGGCACCAGCCGCAAGGCGCGCCACCTAGCCGAGGTGCTGGCCGACGCCCTGCCGTAACCACCGGCCCGTCGCCCGGTCCGCCGTTGCCCGTGGTCAAGGCCGCGGGTAGCCCCAGCCGCCGGTATGGCGCCCACCCACGCGTCCCACAGGAGCCGGCGGCCGCAGGGGCGCTTGGTGAAGCGCCTCTGCGGTTTCCATAGACGTGGATGGCCGGGTGGCCCTGCTGGCTAGATTGCCGTGATCGTTATATGCGACATGTAGGACTCGGCCCGGGCGCCGTGCCAGTGGTTCTCGCCCTTCATGACTTGGACCACGTCGCCGACGGTCACTTGGTGCTCTTCGGTCTCGTTGGCTACAGTGCCGACCCCGGAGGTGATCACCAAAATCTGGTCGCTGGCGTGGATGTGCCAGCCGGTGGTTGCACCCCGCTCGAAATTTACCACGCTGCTGTTGAAGTTCTCGCTGTTTCCCTCGGGGATTAGCGGCTGACGGGTGCGCTTCACTTCTCCTCCGGTCCAGCCCGGCACCGGGGTTGCGGTGTCGATTGGTACGTGTTCTATCTCTGCAATCCTTAGCACTCGCATTTCAATGCCCTCCAATTCAGGTGAGTGAATTCTACCCCAGAGGGGGCGAGACCGCAGAGGCAAACCGGAATATGCCGGATCCAACATCGCCGGTGATATAGTATTCCCGACTTCACGTTAACGGAGACGGTTTCAGCATGACTACCGACAGCGCATCCCGAAAACCCGATTGGGTGCTTGACCACATAAAGCGCTATCAGGAGACTAACGGAGAATACGGCGAGTACCAGGCCCGGACCAACCGGGAGGTCCCGGTGGTCGTCCTAGAACGCCAAGGAGCCTAGCGATGATTGGCAACGGATTAGCCTACGTTAGCGTTGCGGTCCGCGACGTAGACCGCGTATCCGAAATTCTGCAGCGCGACTTCGAGCTAAGCCCCCACATGGTGTCCGTCGGTTCGTCCGGGCGTCGCGCCCCCGTATTCCCGGTGGGCAGGACTGGCATCGCGCTGTTCGAGCTGGGTGACGAGTTCGTCCGAGGAGCCGAGCGGGTCGGGCTGCACCACATGGCTGTTTCGGTAGACGGCCCGGTTAGCGCCGCCGCCGAAGCCGCCGAGATGGGTCTGCCCGTGGTCTCGTCCAGCATGGAGTGGGGAATTGGCGGCACCCAACGATTGCTGCTCAACCCACAGGCCACGGCGGGGGTGATTACCTACCTGTCTGAGCCATTGGCGTTGCCCGCACCCAACGACAGCGTGGTGGAGCGCATCGACCACCTAGGGGTCGCCTCGTCAGATAACGTCTTGGCCATGCAAGTGTTCGGAAACAAGCTGGGTTGGGCCATCGAGAGCACCCAGGTCGATTCCGACGTCGCCACGGTCGTCGAAACCTTCACTTCCAGCAAGTACGGGGTAATGTACCGGACCCGCCCACCGCAACTGGTTGGCGGGGTCAGGGTGGCGTTCATAACCATCGGTGACTGCGAGCTGGAGTTCCTGCAGAACCTGGACCTGGAGGTGGATGCCGACGTGGAGCATGGCAGGCCGGGCAGCACCTCCCAAGACCAAGGGGTTATCACCCGCTTCATCGAGGCACGGGGGCCGGGACTGCACCACATAGCCCTGAAGGTGGCCGACATCAACGGACTGTTGACCAAGCTGGAAGCTGCCGGGCACAACATGATCGACACGTCCAGCCGGTACGGCAGCCGCCGGGCCCAGATAGGCTTTGTTCACCCGGCCAGTCTGGGCGGGCTGCTCGTTCACTTGGTGCAGCGCGAAGGAGTGGGCTAGAGCCACGGCGGGTCCCAGTGATCGCCGGGACCCGCTTTCGCACCGGTTAGTCGGGGATCTCCGCAGCCATTCCTTCGGCCAGCTCCACCTCGAAGGCGGTCAGCACCTGGGCGACCAGCAGGTAGTGGCCGCACAGCACCGTGAAGTGCAGGGTGTCCTCCCCGCCGAAGCGATCGGTCATTGACTTGAAGGTGGCGTCGCTCACCTTGTACTGCCGCAGCAGTTCGTGGACGTAGTTCACCAGCAGCGCCTCGTCTCCATCCAAGCCCGCCGGGGCGGTGCCGTTGGCGATGGCCGCGATGGTGGCGTCGGAGACGCCTGCCTGCCGGGCCAGCCGGGCGTGGGCCGAGAACTCGTACTGTTGGCGCATCTCCCGCGCGGTGGCGATGATCAGCGTCTCCTTCAGCGCCTCGGGCTGCTCGAACTCGAAGCGCACGAAGGCACCGGTGTCGGCAACCCTCGCTGCGAGCTTGGGGCTGTTCAACAGCACGCCGAAGGGGCCGCGCACACTGCCCCGGGTACCGACGATGGAGTCGTAGTACTGCTTGTCCTCGTCGGAAAGCTCTTCCCTTGATACCGAGTCTATCCTGGCCATAACTTCCTCCGGAGCGTAGTTAGGCGGCCGGCACTGGCACGCCAGCGATGTTGACCTGCACCGAACCCAGGTGGTTGCGGCTGGTGAAGTAGAGGGTCTTCCAGTCGGCGCCGCCGAAGCAGAGGTTCGTCGTAGCGGGCGCGCCGTGATTCACCACGCCCAGCTTCTTGCCCGTCGGGTCGAGAATCCACAGCCCGCCGGAACCCCCGCAGTAGATGTTTCCTTCCACGTCCACCTTCATCCCGTCAGGCACACCGGGCTCGCTGCCGGTCAGATCGGCCACCACGCGGTCGGTGTGTCGGGCCAGGCTGCCGTTGGGATTGACGTCGAAGGCCCGGATGTGGCCCCGCCGGGAGTCGTTGATGTAGAGCACGCTCTCGTCGGGAGTGAAGGCCAGCCCGTTGGGCAGGGTGAAGTCGTCTACCAGCAGGCTGATGGAGCCCAGGTCGGGTGTAACCCGGAAGACACCGGAGTAGGGCAGGTCGAATTGCCCAGGGGCCTGCGGATGGCTCCACGGATCGGTGAAGTAGATACAACCGTCGGACTTCACCACCACGTCGTTGGGGCGGTTCAGGGGCCGGCCTTGGAAGCTGGCCGCCACCACGGTGATGGAGCCGTCGGGTTCGGTGCGGGTGACTCGCCGGCTGTCGTGCTCGCAGGCGATCAGGCGGCCTTGGAGGTCGCGGGTCAGGCCGTTGGCCCGGTTGGTCGGCTCGTGGTCGACGGTCGCGCCCTGGCCTGGGGTGAAGCGGATGCGGCGGTTGTTGTGGATGTCGCTGAAGAGTAGATAACCACCGTCGGACCACCAAACCGGCCCCTCAGCCGGGCCGTTGTCGCCGCCGTACCCGTCGGCGTGGTACTCAATTGAGGCGTCGCTAGAGATGATAGCCGATAGTTCCGGGGCGTTCTGCTCGATAGGCATGGTTCTCTCCTGAAGGCGGATTGGCCGAATTATAATACGGATTCGCCTCAAAAGGGGTTAGCTTATCTTCCCTTGACTACCCCTGCCCCTTGGACTATTCTCCCCATGAACCCGGTCCCGAATAGCGACACGACAGGAGGGAGAGATGGCACTGAGCCTCAACCATGTCCATCTGAAATCGCCAGACCCCCGGAAGACCGCCCAGTTCTACATCGACACTATGGGCGCTACCAAAATTGCCGACGTTGGCGAGACTGGCGTGCGCCTCGACCTGCACGGCCTGACCCTGAACGTCACCCAGCACATCGCCACCCAGACCCGGGACCAGAAGTATGGGATGGAGCATATCGCCATCGATACCGACGATATAACCGGCATGATCGATATGCTCAAGGCCAACGGGGCCACCATCCTGGAGGAAGCCGTGGTCACCGGCGACCGCCGCGTCGTCTTCTTCGAGGGCCCCGACGGTGTCCAACTGGAGTTCATCGAGCGCAAGTAACCCCCCGGTGCGGTCATTCCGGAAACAGCTTCCGGCATCCCGAGAATACCTTCATCATTCCCGCGCAGGCGGGAATCCAGACCTGCAGAATCTAAACCGTCGAGGTGCACCATGATTTACGAGTCTCGCGTTTACCACGCGGTCCCGGGCAAGCTGCCCAACATCAACGCCCGGTTCGCCAACCACACGATGGGATTCTTCAACCAGTACGAGATCGGGATGATGGGTTTCTGGACCGACGAAATCGGCCAGAGCAACCAGTTGACCTACATCCTGAACTTCGACAGCATGGCCGACCGCGAAGAGAAATGGGCCGCCTTTCAGGCCGACCAGGCTTGGGCCGAGGTGCGGGCCGAGACCGAAGCCGACGGACCGCTGGTTGCCAAGGTGGTCAACTCCGTAATGCGACCGACCCCGTATTCGCCGGAACCCAAGTTCGAGACCGCGGTGCAGGAGCTGCGGGTCTACGACGCCATGCCCGGCAAGCTACCCGACCTGCACAACCGGTTCAAGAACCACACCATGGGGCTTTTCGAGAAGCACGGCATAGAGAACGTGGCCTACTGGACCGAGGACATCGGCACCAGCAACCGCTTGGTCTACATGCTGGGTTATTCCGGCCTCGGCGCCCGGGAGAAGAGCTGGGCCGCCTTCGGGGCCGACCCCGACTGGCAGACCGCCCGCGCCGCTTCCGAGGAGAACGGCTCTCTGGTCCGAGTATCCACCCACTCCATCTTGCGCCCGACGCCATATTCGCCCAGATAGGCGGATGCGCCGGGCCTAGCCCGCACCGGTAACGAATCTCAGGGGCAACCATCAAGGTTGCCCCTTTCCGTAGGTGGCCGATTTCATGGACATACAAAAGTTCCGCGACGAAATCCCCGTTCTGGCCAACCTGATCTACATGAATACCGGCTGGTCGGGCCCGCCTCCCCGGAAGGCCGCCGAGGCCATGAAGGCCCGCACCGACCTGGAACTGGAGCGCGGCCCGACCACCGCCGACGTCTACGAGTCGGGCCGCCTGATTCAAGCAGAAGCCCGCGAGGCCGCCGCCCGCCTCCTCGGCGCGCCGGTGGATTCGGTGCTCGTCACCCGCAACACCACCGAGGGCCTGAACATCGTGATGAGTGGGCTCGACTGGCAGGAAGGCGACGAGATAATCACCTGCAACCTGGAGCACGGTTCGGTGCTCTCCCCCAGCTTCCACGCGGGGCTGCGTTACGGGGCTAAGGTGAACGTGGTGACCCTTGACCCCCAAGACTCCTGGGACGCCATAGTCGAAAAGTTCGAGGCGGCCTTCACTCCGCGAACGCGCATGGTGTTCGTCAGCCACATCGAGTATTCGACCGGATTGCGCATTCCCGCCGAGCAGTTGGCTGCCTTGGCCCACGAACGGGGCGCGCTGATCATGCTGGACGGCGCACAGACCGGGGGCCACATTCACTTGGACATGGCGGAGGGCGGGTTCGACTTCTACTCCATCCCTGGCCAGAAGTGGGTGCTGGGCTATGAAGGCGTGGGCGCTCTCTACATCAGGCCCGGTCTGATCGAGCAGGTGCACCCGGCCCACACCGGCGGCCGGGCCATGGTCCACACCGATGACCCCGCCGATTTCCAGCCCGAGACCGGTATCATTGAAAAATTCTTGGGCGGCTCCGGCAGTGTGCCCCTCCAAGCCGCGTTTGTAGAGGCTGCCAAGTTCATCGAAGAAGCTGGCGTAAAGAACATCGAGGAGCGCAACCTCGACCTAGCCGACCGATTCAAGGCCCAACTGGCCGAAATCTCCGGCGTGAGCATCATTGCCCCGATGCCCCGCCAGCAGTCGTCCGGCCTCGTGTCCTTCGCCATAGCCGGTCACACCCCCGAGGCGGTGGTGTCCCACGTCTGGAACAACCACCAAATTGTTGTCCGCCAAGTCAGCTACCCCCGAGGCATCCGCGCCTCCCTCCACTTCTTCAACACCGAAGAAGAAATAGACACCCTAGCCCGCGCCATAGCCGAACTCCGCTAGGCCCCCTCACCCCAACCCCTCTCCCCCAAGAGGGGGGCAATGACGGGAGGCTCCCTCTTCCCTCTGAGGAGATGGCTGGGGTGAGAGGCGTTTCCTCTAGGGGCGAGCGCCACTACCCTGGCGATTGTCGACCAGCTTGTGCGCGGGCCCACAGATACTGGCGACGTTTATCTTGTTGCTGACGCAGTAGATCCGGGACAATCGCGAAAAATAGTAAGAATTTTCTTAACCGGCATTCCCGCGAAATAGGCGCTGCAGTTGCTCTTCCATGCGTTGTAGGGACTGTTGGGTAGCGCGGAGTTCGCTTTGAGTCGCGCCGAACTCGTTTTGGGTGGCGCGGAGTTCGCTTTGGAGGGACTCGCCGGTGAGGGGTTGCCCCTGTCGGCGCAGACGCTCCTCATTGATTTCGTCCATTTTTTTACCACGACGGCAACGAACAGATTGATCCCGACAAACGTGGCGACCACGACAAAGCTGACGAAATAGATCCATGCCATCGGCTCCAGCTCCGTGGCAGTGTCCAAGATCGCGGTCCAGTCATCCAGCGTGACCACCTGGAACAGCGACAAAATGGAAACGCCCAGGGTTCCCCAACGCGCCGGGTCATGCTCATGGAATAAACTGTGTCCGACAATGGCATACATGTAAACTATGATTCCCAGCAGGATCACAATGTGTACCATGCTCGGTAGGGACCGAACCAGGGTCGACAGGATCAGGTTCATTTCCCGGACTGCTGAAAAGCCCCCGAGAAGCCTCAACAAGCGTACCGTAACGATGAGTACGGCGAGGCCGGGCTGATAGAATGCCAGGCCGATGAGCAGGAAATCGAAGACGTTCCAGGGATCCCGAAAATACCGGTCGACCCTTGGTGAGGTTGAGAACATCTTGAGCAGAGCCTCCAGAACGAGAACCGCCAGGGTTAGGAACCAGACCAACCCCATCAACACTTCCAAGCGGTCGAATAGATCGCCAGAAGTTGCCAGCCCTCGCAGAACCGCAGTTGCGATGATGAGTATGACGAGGAAGTATTCGAACCTCCGGGCATGAACTATCCGGTGAGCTTTCAGTCGCATATCCGGCTCTTCTCCGCAGGAACTTCCGCTATCCGTCCAGTTTTTCCAGCGCCACGTATCCGAGGACAGGGCAATCTCTTTTTAGCTGTGCAGGACTCTCAACATGAGTCTAACCCTGAGACCGGCCACTCCGCACTAGCCAAGCTCGATTCCAAGCAAATATCGAACAGGCTCCTAGAAACCCGGGTACAGTCATGATGGAACAGAAGGGTTACCGGTCGGCGATTAAGCTCGACTCCCAGCGGGTGTCTTCCATGGCGAGGTGATCGACACCCGCGACGTGATTGTATTTCAAGGGACTTCAGTCGAAGAATTGAACGAAGATCTTCGATTAACGACTACTTAGCCGCGTGCGCGGAACGAGGCCGGGCGCCAGATAGACCATATTCTGGGAGAATCCCGCTAAGAGTCACCCCGGCGGTCCACAGAGCCGCCGCGGCCAAGGCCCAAGGGAAAAGCCTGAATTCCTGGCTCGCCGAAACGGTGGAACAGGCTGTCCGTCATTCTGATTAGGTCGAAAGGTCATCCCGTCGGGTGAGTGGCGGGCGATTCCGTCCCGGCGAGCGTACTGCAAGAACTTCTCCACCGCGCGAGACCGTGCCAGTCATCCAGGATGCGGTAATGAAGCCCCACCGTCATCATCTTCGGAGTAGAGGCAGTCAAAAGTCTCCGTCAAATACTCGTAGAAATCATTGACCCTGGCCAAACCCGCCACGCCAGAACCGGGCGTCGTTGGTTTCCAGCCCCGACTCCGTGGCAGCCCACCTCTGGAACAACCACCAGATCGTGGTCCGCCAAGTCGGCTACCCGCGAGGCATCCGCGCCTCCCTCCACTTCCTCAACACCGAAGAGGAGGTGGACCAACTGGCCCGCGCCATCGCCGCAATTAGATAAACGCAGAGCGCGCCGAGAGCGCAGAGAAAAACACGGAATTAGCTCTCGGCGCCCTTTGCGCTCTCGGCGTTTGAACTAGGCGGATAGTGGTCGAGCCACCAGCGGGCTATTTCGTCGCGGCGGGCGAACCATACGCCAGGCATCTGGCGGGCGTATTGCAGGAAGCGCTCCACCGCCCGCGAGCGGGCCGGACGGCCAGCGATCCTACAGTGCAGCCCGACCGACATCATCTTCGGGTGGGTGCGCCCCTCCTCGTAAAGCACGTCGAAGGTGTCCTTGAGGTATTCGTAGAAATCGCTGATGCTGTTTAACCCGCCCCGCCAGAACCGGGCGTCGTTGGTTTCCATGCTGTAGGGGATGACCAGCCAGGGGCGGTCTTGGGCGGTCACGTAGTAGGGCAGGTCGTCGTTCAGGCCCATGCTGTCGTAGAGAAACCCGCCGTGCTCGATCACTAGGTCCCTCGTGTTGACGCTGGGTCCGTAGCGTGTAAACCAGCCGACGGTACGCTCCCCGGTGGTCTGTTGCAGCGACTCGACGGTCTTGGCGATGGCCTCCCGCTCCGAGTCCTTGTCCATCAGGTGGTACTCCTCCCAGCGGTAGCCGTGTCCGCAGACCTCGTGGCCCAGCGCCGGGATCTCTAGGGCCAATTCCGGGTTTCGCTCCAAGGCCAGGGCGCAGCAGTAGAAGGTGCTGGACACCTCGTAGCGTCGGAACATGTCCAGCAGCCTCCACACCCCGACCCGGCTGCCGTACTCAAAGAACGACTCGTTGTTCAGGTCGCGGTCGCCCGACGGTACGGGTGATGGCACCTCACCGTTGGTCTCGTGGTGGGAGTCGCCGTCCATTGTCGAATACTCGGCGCCTTCCTCATAATTCACCACCAGCGAAATAGCGATGCGGGCCCCGCCCGGCCACTCCACCTGCGGCACATTCTTGCCGTAGCCAATCAAATCTCGTTGCATAACTGTCCCTCCGCGGACCATGCTTTTGACGTCCATCCCGTTCCGGCCTCGGATACACTTCTCTACGATAAACTATCAGGCCCAACCTCCGGGCCGGAACGGGATGTAATGAATGGGAATGAGCGGAAATGGGGGAAAACTAAAAAAGCCGTTGGACCGCGCTCGCGAGGGCCGGCGCCAGTCTACTCGATTGACAACCACCGCCCCACCGTGAACAATTGCTACGAAATCCAAACATCGAGGTTGATTCCATGATCAAGCACTTCGGCAGCCTCTACGCCGGTCACATAGACTTCGGCGATATTGGCTTAGACGCCACCCCGGTCAACGACCGCCGGTACGACAACGACCACCTGATCACCATCTTCGACCGCTGCACTCAGATCGTGCAGACGATGGACCGGCTCAATTACCACAGCTTCTGGGCTGCGGAGCACCACTTCCAACACGAGGGCAACGAGGTGATCCCCAACCTGCTGATGCTCTACGTCCACTTGGCCAACGTCACCAAGCAGCTCAAGTTCGGCTGCGGCTTCAACATCAACCCTATGTGGCACCCGCTGCGATTGGCCGAGGACTACGCCACCGCCGACATTTTGACCAACGGGCGGGTGATCTTCGGCGTGGGCCGCGGCTATCACTCCCGCGAGGTCGATACCTTCGGCGCTCCCAGCACCAACACCGACAGCGACGCCAACCGCGAGCTGTTCGAGGAGCAGGTCGAGATCATCATGAAGGCCTTCAACGAGGAGTCGTTCTCCCACGAAGGCAAGTATTACAAGCTGCCGCCGGAGGTCCCCTACCGCGGCTACACCCTTAAGGAACTGACCTTGGTGCCCCGCCCCAAGACCCTGCCGGTGGAGACCTGGCAGCCGATGGTCAGCTCCAGCCAGCGGGCCATGGACTTCATGGCCAAGAACGACATCCAAGCCATCATCGGCGGCGGCGCGGTCACCGGCGGCGCGTCGGATGAGGTCATCAAGCGTTGGACCGACACCCTGGCCCGCCACGGCCGTGAGGTCGAACCGGGTGGCCGGCTGGTCATCGGTCTGTCGACGTTCATCGCCGACAGCGAAAAGGAAGCCATGGAGCAGGCCCGGGATTACCTGGAAGAGGACATGAAAATGTTCGCGCCGTTGGGATTCTTCCGGGACCTCACTCCCGATCAGATCATTGCGCTGGGCGACCCCAAGCGGGCCCGGAACGCCGGTTTGCCCACCATGGAACAATTCGTGGCAAACCGCGCTTGGCTCTGCGGCACCGCCGAACAGGTTACCGAACGCATCATGGAAATCCAAGACAAGTACCCCGGCTTGGAGTACATGCACGTTGGCTGCAATCGCATGGGTGCCACCCTGCCGGTGATGCTTGAGCAGTTGGAGCGCTTCGCCGAGGGCGTGATGCCCCACTTCGCCGTAGAGGTCCCGGTGGCCGCCGACGATTAGATCGCATATCTGCCACCGTCGTAGGAGGGCGCTTCGCGAAACGCCCCGACGTGCGTTGTCGGCCCGATACGCCGCCTCCAAAACGCGCTCGGGGTTATTGACACCCCATTGTGCCGGTGGCTATATTTCGCCCAGATCCCTTTGGCAAATTCATCCGAACCGATAGGAGTTCCGCACATGATGCAACAGTCAGGCCGTTACCGGGCGGAAGCTGGCAACGTCACGTTGATCGTCCAGCATGAGCTTTGGGACGGGAACCTCCAAGACCACTCCGACCAGGGGGTTGTAATCCTGGTCAACTCGGGCGATACCACGCTGCTCCGGTTCAACTGCTTCGACATCGAACGCAGCTACATCTACGGGCCCGAGGGCAAGAACAAGCTGTTCCGCATGGACCACACCGTCGATGGCAACCCCATCGGTTGGTCGGTCAAGACCATCCGAGAACACCTGCCCATCATGGTCGAAGAGGCCGGCTACCCGGAAATCGCCGCCCATTTGGACATGGCGGCAGTTTCCACCGCTTTGGACGAGGTCGAGCCCAACGCCCGAGCCAAATTCATGGCCGACCGCAACACCGTGAAGCACAACCGGGGCACCGACGTCATCGAGGCCGGCAACATCAAGTTCGGCTTGGAGATGAGGCGGCAGAACTCCGGGGACGGCGGGCTGGCGATCCACCTGTTGGCCGACCTCGCGGGCAACACGGGCCGGGTCTTCACCGAAGAGACCGAACTCATGGCCTTCGACTGCTTCCGGGACGAGCCCCACTACCACTACGGCCCCCGGAACAAGAACCATCGGATCTTCTGGGACAAGACCTTGGTTCAGGACCCCTTGGGCTGGTGCCTGGACCAGTTCAAGAGCAAGAAGCTGGGCGCCATGCTCGAACGCGCTGGGTATCCCGGCGTCGCTGCCGACTTGGACGAAGAGCTGATCGCCTCGGTATTGCCGAAGGTGGAAGCCCGAGCCCGGGAAATGGAAGCGGCCGGCATGCCAGCCGAGCCGACTCCCAACCTGGTGCGGTAGCCGCCAACTGGACCGGCGACCAACTGGACCGGCGACCGATTTGTAGGGGCGCTTCGCGAAGCGCCCCTACGTCCTCTCAGGGATACGTATTTTCCGGCGGACGTTGTTTCCGGACGCCGTTCGGCAGGGGTCTATCCTTCGCCGCGCATCAGCCCGGCCGCCCGCTCTCCGATCATCATGGCGGTGCCGCTGGTGCCGACGCAAACGACGTCGGGCATGACCGACGTGTCGACCACCCGCAGAGCCTCCATGCCGTGGACCCGGCAGTGCTGGTCGACCACGGCCATGTGGTCCGATGCCGGCCCCATCTTGCAGGTCCCCGACATATGCTGGCTGCCGCTGAATTGCAGGGCGCGGGTGATCCAGTGGTCCAAGGCCTCTTCTGTTGCCAGGTCTTCGTCAGTGGGGTTGATGCGCCCGGCCGTGACTGCGGCGAACGCTCCGTGCTCCAGCAACCGGAGCCCAAGCCGCACCGCCTCCCGCATCCTCTGGCGGTCCCAGGGGTCTTGCAGGTACTGATAGTCCAATTCCGGTTGCTGGTGAGGGTCGGCCGAGACCAGACGCACCTCGCCCGACCCGGTGGGCTTGTAGAGGCTGCAGGATATGGAAAGCCCCGCTGACTGGTTCGGGTCTGCCCCCAACGTGGTGGCAAAGGAACTGGGCGTAATCAGCATGTCGTTGCGGACGCTGGAGCCAGTGGCGGTGTAATGCAGCAGACATTCCCGCTTGGTGGCGTCGGGGTCCATCTCCAGTCCGCCCGAGGGTTTGAACAGCATGGTGACCTGGGGGTGGTCCTTCAGGTTCTTGCCTACCCCGGCCAACTCACGCACCGCCGGAATACCGAATTCGGCGAGCTGCTCCGCCGGGCCGATACCGGAGAGCAGCAGCAGGTGGGCCGACTTGATGGCCCCGGCGCTGAGCACGATTTCATCGCCCTCGACCACAAATGACTCCCCGCCGCTCTCCACCCTCACGCCAGTAGCGCGGTTACCGTCGAGCACGATTCCAGTGGCAATGACGTTGGGCCTGATGGTCAGATTCAGCCGGTGCCGGTTGGGGCCGATGTAGGTCAGCGCCGTGCTCATGCGGACGCCGTCGATGTTGTTCACTGGCACCGGACTGATGCCGGTGGACTCGGGATGGTTGATGTCCGGAAACTCGGGAAACCCGGCGTCCAAGCACGCCTGGTAAAACGCCTCCTGGAAGGGGCGGAAGTCCTCGCGCTTGAACCTCCGAACAGGCACCGGGCCCTCGGTGCCGTGGAAGTCGTCGCGGAAGTCCAGGTCGTTCTCCATCTTGCGGTAGTAGGGCAACACCTGCAGGTAGGACCAGAGGTCGTTGCCCCGGGCGGCCCAGTCCTCGAAGTCCTCGGGCGATCCCCGGAACAGTTGCGCGCCGTTGATGGCGCTGCCCCCGCCGACCACCCGGCCCCGAGGCACCAAGGTGGTGCTGGTCTGCTCGCGTGTGGGGCGGCCTTGGAAGGACCAACTGTGGGGCGCCCCGGCGACCGAGGCCAATGGATTGTAGCTGTAGCGGAGGTCGTCGGGCAGCCGGTCAAAATCCGGGTAGTCCGGGCCTGCCTCCAACAGCAAGACCGAACGCTCCTTGTCCTCGGACAGCCGGGCAGCCAGCGCGCTTCCCGCGTTGCCAGCACCCACGATGATCACATCGTACTTCATGGCCAAAGCCTCCGGTGGGGATGGTTAGTGTCGGAACTTCGGCATCACCTTTTCGCTCATCAGCTTGAGCGACTTCTCGGTCTTCTCCGGGGACATGAGCCCCCGGTTGGTGAGCATCAGGTTGCGGATGCCGGCATCCCGCATCTGGGCCAGTTGCTCGGCCACCCGGTCAGGGCTGCCGATTAGGTTCTCGGCGGCGGCGGGATCGGGGGTCGGCGCGTAACCCTGCCGGCCCATGGGCGGGGTCTGTCTTTCCATCGGGTATTCGGCGGGGTTCCAGGTCGTCCGGTAGTGCTCGATCATGGTGAAGGCCTCGTGCTGGGCGGGCAGGAACTCCTCCATTGCTTGGTCGTCGGTCTCGGCCAGGTGCATCTCGCGCCAGACCCAGATTTGGTCGAGACAACCCTCGATGCTCTCCTCGTCGAACCCGGCCTCGGCCATCGCGTCCCGGTACAGACGTATGTTGGCCGCTGTCGTCTCGGTGGACCGGCCCCGCAGCAGCACGGGGCGGCCGATTCGGGCCATCTCCTTGATCGACTCTGCGTTGAGGCAGGCCCGGGCCAACCGGGGATGGGGCTTCTGGAAGGGCCGTGGCCGGACCGACGGGAAGGCCGCTTGGTAGAACTCGCCCTTGAAGTCCACGTTGTCGGTGGTCCAGGCCGTGACCATCAACTCCTCGGCCTCTTCCATCTGACGCGCGCTCAAGTCCGGGTTGGTGCCGAAGCCGATGTATTCGAAGGCGTTGTAGTTGGAGCCCTTGGCGGTGCCTACGATCAGGCGTCCTTGGCACAGGTTGTCCAAGAGCGCGGTCTGCATTGCAACTCGCACCGGGTTGTGCAGCGGCAACTCTAGTATTCCGAAGCCCAGCTCGATGCGCTTGGTCTTTACGGCCACCGCGCTGGCGAACACCAGCGGATCTCCGTAAACGCACTCGCCAGTAAAGTAATGCTCAGCGATCCAGATGGCGTCGAATCCCAGGGACTCCACGAGCACGGCCTCATCCAGGCACTCTTGGACCGCCTGCCCGTCGTTGGAGTCGTCGAATTTCATCGGGTAGAAAAAGTGGCCGAAACGCATTGTGTCCCCGCGGGCCCCGCCGCACCGCGACGGAGGCCCGGTGATATCTTTGGTGGGGCGAGTATAGCTTCGGCCCGCAGGGGATTCAAACCGCAGTGGCGTCTGGACCGGTCGATTTTGGGCCGCGTGCAGCGGATTCCGTAGCCGCTAACCGGGCCGAAACGGACGGCAAGGGAAATCGTGTACTAATATCTTAAGGCCGCTGATTAGCCCGCCCGACAACTCTGGAAATGGCATGGATGATGCCCGTGCAAACGTGGGGGCGAAAAAAAGAAAGTGTTGACACGCTTCTATCGGTAGGGTACACTCTGCCGACACGATGCCGGATCGGAGGCCGAGGCAATGTACGTCTGCATCTGCAAGGGCGTCAGGTTCTCAGACGCGGTGGAAGCCGCCAAATCTAAGGGCGCTTCCCCGGAAGAGTTGATCGAGATCTTTGGGTTCGATGACAGCGACGCCTGCGGTCGTTGCGCCAGCCGGATCTCCAGCATCTCCGTGATGGTCAGGCTGGAGTTGGACAAATCCAGGCTGGATAGGATGGTCGCCTAGCAACAGGAACGGAAACTTCGGCATTCGCTAGCCGGGACTGGCAGCCCGGCTAATTTTTTTGCCGCGTATTTGGCCGCCTATAATGGACGTATGATCCGCATTCGGCCGTGCGTCAACAAGGAGGACTCGCCATGAGAGCCAAGGACGGCGTCGTCGAACGCCTCAACAACCTCCTCACCATCGAGCTCACCGCCATCAACCAGTATTTCATCCATGCCGAGATTTGCAAGAACTGGGGCTTCGAGCGAATCTACAACCAGTTCCGCTCCAACAGCATGGAGGAAATGAAGGACGCCCAGTACCTGATCGGCCATATCCTCTACCTGGAAGGGGTCCCCAACCTACAGCGCCTGAACACCGTGATGGTCGGTGAGTCGGTGCGGGAGGACTTGGAGCTTAACCTGCAGGCGGAAACAGGGGCCGTGGAGGCCCTGGCTGAAGCCATCGCCCACTGCACCAGTGTGGGGGACTACACCACCCGAAGCATCCTTGAGGGGATGATCCGCTCCGAGGAAGAGCACATCGACTGGATCGAGACGCAACTGGAGACCATCAACATCATCGGTATCGATCTCTACCTGAACCAGCAGATCAAGAACGACTAGTCCGGCCGAGACCCCGCCGGCACCACCAGGGCGCCCCTGAGAGGGCGCCCTTTTCGTGGGCGACAAGACATCCTGAAAGGACGCGCAATTTTCCGCAAAGCATTGCAATATTGACCACATCGTGTATGTATATCACGAGATACTCTAGACACACTATCAAACAGACACAATAGTCTGCCTGGAGCACACACACCGTTTTAATCCTGGAGGACACTATGCCCAGATCGAACCATTACATCATGGCTCTAACCAGTATCGCGTTGCTGCTGTTCCTGTTCGTCGCGTGCACCTCGGAACCCACGGAGGCACCCCCTCCCACGGCCACACCCGGACCCGATGTTTCGGCGGTGAAGAGCGACGTGGTGGCCAATTACGCCAGTGGCGTTCACGCCCTCTACGTCAAGAGCCTGAACTCCGCCATCACCATGGACCAGGCCATCGACGCATTCTTGAACGACCCGACACCTTCCAGCCTCGAAGCTGCCAAGCGGTCTTGGCTGGGTGCCCGCGACGATTACGGCCCCACCGAGGCCTTCCGGTTCTACGGCGGACCCATCGACAACGAGGAGGACGGGCCCGAAGGGCTGATCAACGCCTGGCCGATGGACGAGTCGTACGTGGACTACGTACGAGGTAACGCCGGTGCTGGGATCATCAACAACTCTGACCAGTACCCGCTGATCGACGCCGCACTGATCGAGTCGTTGAACGAGGAGGGCGGCGAGGAGAACATCTCCACCGGCTGGCACGCCATCGAGTTCCTGCTCTGGGGCCAAGACCTAAACGAGATCGGACCCGGCAGCCGCCCGTTGGAAGACTACATCAGTGCGGCCAACGCCGACCGCCGCGGCATTTACCTGGCGGTCACTTCCGACCTGCTGCTGGTACACCTGCGGCAGATGGCCGACGCTTGGGCGCCCGGCGATTCCGCTAACTACCGGGCCAGTTTCGAGGCCATGGCTTCCGACGATGCCCTTACCAACATCATCACCGGTATCGGCGAGCTGAGCCGCGGAGAGCTGGCCGGGGAGCGCATGACCGTCGCCTATGAGGCCCGGTCCCAGGAGGACGAGCACTCCTGTTTCTCCGACAACACTACTGCCGACATCATTAACAACGCACGAGGAATCCAAATGGTTTACAACGGCAACTACGGCCTGGTTTCAGGCCCGGGGTTGAGAGACCTGGTAGCCATCATAGATCCAGCCTTGGCCGACCAGTTGGCGAGGGAAATCGACCGCAGCGTCGCCCTGGCGGCGACGATTCCCAGTCCATTCGACCTACATCTTCGGGAGACCATCCCCAACGACGAACCCGGCCGCGAGGCGGTACTGAGGACCATCGAATCCTTGGAAGAACAGACCGACACCATCGTGGCCGCGGCTCAAGCCGTTGGGGTTACCATTTCGGTCAGCTAACGGTGGCCGCGCCCTCCGGCACACCATCAACCAGGCTGCGGCGGTACGGGATTCTTGCCTTGGCCGCCGCCTTGGTCCTGGCGCCAGTGATCTACTTCATCGCGTCCGGTATAGACCGTCCAACGGAGCGCGTAACCTTGGTGCTTACACCGGCCCTGGGGGGCGAGACCACCGCCTACACCGACACCCGAAACGCTTTTGGGCTGCCGGCTCGCAACTTGGACAACCAGCAGCGCCGCACTTTTGCCGTCGGCAACAGCTTCTTCAGACAGAACTGGGTGACGGCCCCTGCCTCCACCACCGCTCGAGACGGACTGGGACCAACCTTCAACGCTCTGTCTTGTTCTTCCTGCCACACCTTGGACGGCCGGGCCAAGCCTCCGGATGGCCCCGACGACCCGGAGCGGGGCCTGCTCTTCCGCCTCAGCGTTCCCGGCCATGACGCCACCGGCGGTCCATTACCCGACCCGGTCTACGGGGGACAACTACAGGACCGGGCGGTGCTGCTGATGGCGCCGGAGGGACGTATGATAGTCCTCTACCGGGAGGAACCGGGACGGTTCCCGGATGGTGAGACCTACAGCCTCCGGGTTCCCGCTTACGAGATCGGCGAACTCGCGTTTGGTCCGCTTGACCCTGAGATAATGCTTTCAGCCAGAGTGGCCCCGACGGTGATCGGGATGGGACTGCTGGAAGCTATACCAGAGGCGGACATCCTGGCCCTCGGCGATCCCGGAGATGCCGACGGGGACAGCGTCTCCGGACGGCCAAATATGGTATGGGACGCCCGGCAAGGAGGCGCGGCGCTGGGCCGCTTTGGCTGGAAGGCCAACCAGCCGTCAGTCGAGCAGCAGACCGCAGGGGCTTTCCTCGGCGACATCGGCATCACCTCCAGCCTGAATCCCGGGGAAAACTGTCCTCGGGTCCAACACGATTGCCTGCGGACCATCGGCGGCGGTAACCCGGAAATCCCCGACGGGCGCCTGGCCCAAGTGGTGTTCTATACTCAAACTCTGGCGGTTCCCGCAATGAGAAATCCCGATGACCCTCAGGTGGTCCGGGGCGCCGGGCTGTTCGTCGATGCTGGATGTCATCTCTGCCACACCCCGTCCCACACCACCGGCGACCACCCGGTGGGGCCGCTGGCCAACCAGACGATCTATCCGTACACCGACCTGCTGCTGCACGACATGGGCCCCGGACTGGCCGACGGCCGACCCGACTTCCAGGCCTCTGGCCAGGAGTGGCGGACCCCGCCGTTGTGGGGCATCGGGCTGGTCGAGACAGTCAACGGCCACACGATGTTTCTACACGACGGCCGGGCCAGGAACCTCACCGAAGCGATCATCTGGCACGGCGGCGAGGGTGAAACCTCCAAGGAAGCCTTCCTCGGACTCAGCAAGGAGAACCGGGAAGCCTTAATCAAGTTTCTGGAGTCGCTGTGATTCCGGCTGCGGTCAAGAGGGGATTGCTGCTCTGGCTGGCGGCGATGGCCTTGCTGGCCGTGGCCGCCTGCGGAGGCTCGGAGGACAGGGGCGGTGCCGACGGAACAGGCGAAGTCACCCGGCAGGATGTGTTAGCCAGCCTGACCGGCTTGGTCATCGTCCCCAGGTACCGCCAAGCGGCTGAAAGCTCGGCCGCTCTGGCCGCTTCGTCCCGAAGCCTATGCTCCGCTCCCTCGCTAACCGGGCTGGAAGAGGCGCGCGCCTCGTGGGTCGTGGCCCGAATCACGTGGATCGCCACCGAGGCCTTCCGTTTCGGCCCGGGCATGGACCGGCGCTCGGCCTCGCTGGTCGACTGGTGGCCGGTGGAACCGGACCGGATAGACGAGGTGGTCGCCAAGGGGGAGCCCGTCTCTCCGGAAACGGTCCGCCAGTTCATGCCCTCGACCCGGCGAGGCTTTGCGGCAATGGAACACCTGCTATACGGCCCAGGCATCGAAGACCTCTCCGGTCCCGAGGGCGCGTCAAGGTGTGCCTACCTCGCGGCTCTTGCTGGCGCGGCCCACGAGGAGATCGACGGCATCCTCCGCGAATGGGAGGGCGAGACCGATACCGACGGATATGCTGGTTTCTTCGACGGCAGCGCCCTGTCCTCCCTGCATCCCCGAGAGGGCGAGGCCGAGGTGGTGCGCTCCTTGGTGTTCATGGTCCGCACCATCGCCAACATGCGCCTCGGCGCGGCCTTGGGAGTGGACGGGGAGGCCGATCCCGCGGCCATTCCCGAGGGAGCGGCGGGTTTATCGGGCATGGACCTGCAGTTTCAGCTGCAGAGCATCTCTGAGATGTACAGCGGGGCCGTGGGCAACCCGGACGGACTGGGCATCGGCAACATGGTCCACCAGCTATCGCCCGAAGTCGACGGCCGGATGAGGGCGGCCATCGAAGGCGTGGTGTCCTCACTCGACGGGGTGGAGGGGAGCCTGCAATCGGCTGTGGCCAGCAATCCCGAGTCGGTAAGAGAAGTCTACGACCGCATGAAGGAGCTTCAGCGGGTCCTGAACACCGAGATCGTCAGCCTGTTGGGAGTCTCGGTCGGGTTCTCCGATACCGACGGCGACAGCTAGTCGCCCTTGGCGAAATGAGTGCCAACGCTGTCGGTCCCCGAGTCCAGCAACCAGCGCTTGGGGCCGAGGCCGTGTTCCATGGCTGCCAGGTCAACAGACGGGTCGATGAGGCGCTGGTGTTTCCGTCCATTCATGGAAATGAAGACGTCCCCGTAGACCTTGACTCCTTGGTAGCCGCGCTTTGCGTAATCGGCGGCGATGATGTGGGCCACTTCCAGCACCATGTCCGGCTGGGTGGCGGCACGCTCCGCCTGCAGGGGCGTCAGATACTCTTCCAAGGCCGCCCGCCACCACCTACCGCTCTCCGGATCCCAGACCCGGTATTCGGCCAGCCCCGCCTTCTCGGTAAGCAGAACCCGCCAGGAAAACCGGTATCCTTCCTCGTTCCATCGGACGTTGCCGGTATAGACGTAATGGCGCAGCGGTACCGCGACCTGCACCAGGAGATAAACGGCAACGGCGACCGCAGCCAGGCGGGGCAGCCAGACCCCGGCGCCACGGCGGACGCCCGGAGCGTCGGCCTCTGCGAGCCGCCCCCCACCGGGTGTCCGGAGCGCCATGCCCGCCCGAGACGCGAGCTGCTTGGGCCAATCGCTGGGGAAGAAGACCACGGCCGCTCCCAGCATGAGCCACGGAAACACCCCAATTTGGGGGAACAGCAACCAGGTCAAGACGTGGAACACGACGGCCACCATGAACGCAGCCAGCCGTGTGCGGCGCCAGAGCAGCCAACCAACGATAGTCAGGTCGAAGAGGGCCCCGGCCCAGCTCATGGCGTAGGCGACCCAAGGCTCCCCCAGAAGAGGTCCAACAAAGGACAGGTCGGTGTGATGGTGCAGCCAGATGCGCAGCGGTTGGGCCTCCAGCAACCAGTCCGGGTTGAGCTTGGCGATGCCAGCGAACACGTATACCGCCGCCACGTGCCCCCGCAGCACCCACAGGGCCGCAGCCGGCACCCGTCCCCACGGGGCCTCCGCCGCCCTGCCCCTGCGTTCCGCCAACCAGCGGTCCACCGACCAAGCCTGGTGCAGCGGCAGGAACACCATCAGTAAGGCGAGCAGGCTGACCAGGTAGTAGTGGTTCAGATAGTTGGTCTTGTCCAGCAGCTCGACGTAAGTGAATCCGAGGAAAAAGAGCAGGGCGCACCAACGGTAGCGGAAGCCCGCCGCAATGCCCAGGGCCAGCGCCCCTAGGACGGCGAAGTGGACGTGCATTCCCCAGCCCGGCCAGGGTGTCACCCAATCGAGACCGAAGTAGGTGAAGTGGTGGGCGGGCTCGACGTACAGTTCGGTCACCCACCCGTGGGCGAAGAACCGTATCACTCCGGTCAGGCAGACCAGTCCGAAGGCGATGCGAAAGAGCGCTGCCGCCGAACCGTCCACCGGCTTGGCGCCTGCTCCGAGCACTCTTTCCACGACCATCAGCAGGAGCAACCTTCCCCAAAGAGAAAGACCGCCCTGCGGCGGTCTTTAGGTTTCGCGGATGTCTGGTCGGGGCGGCCAGATTTGAACTGGCGACCCCCTGCACCCCATGCAGGTGCCCTACCTGGCTGGGCCACGCCCCGACTGTCCGATTATAGCACGGGGGTTGTTTCACCGCCGAGGACGCTGAGATCGCAGAGATTTGTTTTGTGCTTTCCGCGCTCTCTGGGCCCTTGGCGGTTAGTCCGTAGGCTTTAGCGTCTGGTGGGTCTCGGATTCGGCGATTATCTGCTCCCAGTCCCAGCCCATGGGTACCATCTCCACCTTGCGCCAAGTCTCCGACTGGTCGTGGTAGTGGACGCTGCCCGGGTGGCCAGAACTACCCAAGGGCACGGTCCAGAGAGACTTGTTCCAGTCCGCTAGGTCGTAGGCGTAGCGGGCCACCGATAGGCTGGTGACCGTCGCCGGGGCACTCGGGGAGTAGCCGCCCTGCAACGGTGTGTCGCCGTCGCCGCTGGTCGGGATGGGCGGCGGGTCCAGTAGGGATGCTAGGTCCGGGAAGGCGTCGGACAGGGTGTGCCGAGGCCGGGCTTGGTGCACCGTCTCCCAGCGCCACTGGCCTTGGTCGTCTCCCAATCGTTCCTTGAGGTTTGCCACGCCGGCAGCCAATGCTCTGGAAAGGGCCGCGGGCCAGTCGTCGCCTTGCCGTAGCAGCGAGCGGTCGTCGTTCTTGACCATCTCGACCAACCGGGCCTTGAGCCGGTTGCCGAAGGACCCCAGGCCGCGGTCAGCCGGATGCCACGCGGCCTCGGCCAACTCCGGAGTCAAATTGGTCTTGAATACATCCTTGAGCAGGGCGTCGCGCATCGCGCTGTAGATGGTTGGTTCGACCCGCTGGGCGTCCATCTCGCCCTGCCAGCCGAGCAACCGCGTTTTGGCGTCGGCCGAGGCCGCGTCTTGGGGTTCGACACGTTCGAGGACCGGCAGATAGGCCAACGCGGGTATCGATACCCGCTGGGAATGGACCTTGGCCATGTCCTTGGCATTCGGCTTCTCCAAGGCTTTGAGTCCTTGGGTCACGCTCTTGACGCGGAACTCCGGCGTGAAGTCAATGGCGATGTAATAGGGATAGTCATCTCCTACCGGCTTGTTGTTGGCGGTGGCGATGTAGCCCTCGACGGGGTTGACCGAGCGCGGCGTATAGTCGAAGGGGATGTCGGGGCCCCATTCGTGCTGGCCGGTCCAGCCCGGCACCGGCAGCCAGCCGTTTACGCTTGCACGCTGCGGGATGCGGCCCCGGCACAGGTAGCCGATGTTGCCGTTGACGTCGGCGTAGACGAAATTGTTGCAGGGGTCGACCCAGTCTTTCTGCGACTCCGCCAGTTCTTGGGCGTCCCGGGCTTTGAGCATGCGCCAGAGGATGCCGGGCCAAGCCGAGGGACGCTCGGTGGCGGTGTACTTGAAGGCCAGCCCGGTCCCGGACTCGGGGCCGCCAGAGATGACCGGCCCGTGCCGGGTGACGGTAACACTGAAAGTCTCTTCCTTGCCGCTGCTGGACTTCACGGTCTCTTCGTAGCTACGGGCTTCCAGCCATTGGTCGCGGTAGAGGTACTTGGCGGGCTCGTCCTCGTTGAACCGCTCGATGTACAGGTCCTGGTAGTCGGCGGCGGTGTGGGTGACGCACCAAGCAACCCAACGGTTGTGGCCAAAATGGGGGAAGCCCGGCACACCGGGAAAGGACAGCCCGATCACGTCGAACTCAGGGCAGGACACACGGTTCTGATAGTAGGTGTTCGGCGTGTCGAGGGCCCGGTGCGAGTCACCGGCCACCAGAGGCTTACCGCTGGCGGTGCTGGCGCCCGACAGCGCCCAACTGTTGCTGCCCGCGTCCATTTCGCCCATGTGGTTCAGCGCCGCCGCCCCGTCGGCCAGTTCTTTGAGTCCATCATCCAGCGGGCCGGCGTAGACCGACCCTGGCGGGAGTATTTGCAGGTGGCCCGGCTCGTAGCCCGGGAACAGCTTGGCGGCCTTTTCCGGCCCCATCTCCCGCACCATGCGGGCCCGCCAGACCTTGGACTCGAACACACCCATCAGAATGTGACGCACCTTGTAGACCACCAGCCCGTGCCACGGCTGCCACTCCTCAGGCTCGATGCCAGCGATCCGGTACTCGACTGGCAGGGGGAAGGGACCCTGGATGAAGGCGTTGACCCCGGCGGCGTAGGCGTCGAACAACGCCTTGGTCTGGCCGTCGATCGCCCGGTAGTCGGCCCGGGCGCTGGCTACAAGGCGGAAGCGGCGCATCAGCTTGTCTTGCTCCAAAGCACGGTCGCCGACGACCTCGGCCCACCGGCCGCTGCCCCGTCGGCGGTCGTACTCCATGTGCCACAGGCGGTCTTGGGCGGTGACGAACCCTTGCGCGAAGAAGGCGTCGTTCTCGTTCTCGGCCCGCACGTAGGGAATGCCCAGCCGGTCGCGGTAAACCTCCACCTTGCCCCGCAACCCCGCCACCTCCAACTGTCCAGACATGTCCGGTACTGCCGCCGCTAGATCGTCCTTCGTGACCATCTCGCCCCTTCCTGCCGAAATCCCCCGGATGATACCACGCTGGATGGTGGGATTGACGTCCCCTCGCCTCGGGACTAACATCGCCGGAAGCCAAGCCCAACGCCGAGGTCGCGCATGCAGATCGCGCCGCGCATCTACAGCACCCACATACTGGAAGACCAGAGCACCTTCGGGGCCATGCACCCCGGCGGCACCCAGATATATTTCGTCGGCCACCCGGACGACGGCATGGTGATGGTGGATTCGGGGGAGCCCTACCGGGCTTGGAGCAGGCAAATCCTGGACTACTACGAGGAACTGGGCAGTCCGAAGATGGACGCCATACTGGTCACCCACGGGCACGGCGACCACGTGGGCGGCTTGGACCGGCTGCAGGAACGGTTCGGATGCGTGGTGCGTTGCCACCCCAAGTTGGAACCCCGGCTCACCCACCAGTTGGGCGCCGGGACAGTCGAGAAGCTAAAGTCGCGGGAGATGGTGCGCACCGGCGGCGGCGCCAGCTTGCGGGCCCACTTCACCCCCGGCCACGAGGACGACCACGTTTCCTACTACCTGGCCGCCGACAAGACCGTTTTCAGCGGCGACACCATCCTCGGCAGCTCCTCCTCCAGCGTGCGAAACCTGAAGCATTACATGGAGTCGCTGCGGACCCTGGCAGACCTCAGGCCCCGCATGCTGTGCCCAGGACACGGCCGGACCATCGGTGATATTGACCGGGGCGGGGGCACCGCCCGCGTCGAGTGGTACATCCGCCACCGCACCGAGCGCGAGGAGCAAGTGTTGGCGGCATTGGAGGCGGGCGCAACCGTGGTTGACGAAATCGTAAACGCAGTCTACCCCAAGAACCTGCGCCGCAACCTTCGATCCGCCGCCGCCCGCAACGTGCGCACCCACTTGGACAAACTGGTGGAGGATTGCCGAGTAGCTGAGTCGGAAACGGCCTACTCCCCAGTACGGGCCACCTGAGAGTTGGTCTATCGTTTCGGCGGGCCAAGCCACGGAGCGGGCCGGGGTTGCGGCGGGTCCTTGGCCCTTGTGGGTCTCGCCCTGATCTCGCCGGTCGTCGAGTGGATAATCAAGACCCTGGGCTGAATCCTGATCGTCTTGGGCGTACTGCTAGTTGTAGCTGTCGCCTACCAGTAGCTCAACACTCGCCGCCGCTAACCGCTATTCGTACCCCGCCCGTTCCAAGAGCTCGATGCGCACGTCGCCCGGGGCCCGTACGAAGGCGATCTTCAGCCCCGGACGCAGTTGGTGCGGCTCTGTGGAAAAGACCGCGCCCTTAGCCTTCAGGTCGGTTGCCGCCGCGTCCAGATCATCAACCCGCAAGCCGAAGTGGTCCAGCCCCAGGTGCGGGTCCACCGGGCCCGGCGGCGTCTCCGCCGTGGCGCGGGCGATGAAGATAATCAGCCCGTCGATGTCTATGTCCACCCGAGGTTGCCCGTCGGATTGGACCGATTCCAGTATCTTGGCGCCGAACATCTGCTCGAAGTAGCGGGCCGTTTCGATCGGCTCCAGGCTGCGCAGATGGATGTGGTCGTAGGAATAAGTGACCATGCTACCTCCCTAAACTCGGCGTTCGTCGCGCCTTGGCTGCGTCTATTCTAGTCTAAACCTGCGACGGAGCCCTGCGCTAAGCAGGTCCACGCCAATGACCAAAATCAGGTACCACAGAATTATCAAGAAAACGTCGTCGAAGTGGAAGAAGCTCAAACTCAACCGGAACTCCCGGCCCAGCCCACCGGCGCTAACGAAGCCGACCACAACCGTGGTGCGGATGACCACCTCCCAGCGGTAGAGCAGATAGGTGGTGAACTGCGGCAGCGCCCTGGGCAGAATTCCGTAGAGGAACATCTGAAAGTTGCTGGCCCCGGCCGCCCGCAGCGCTCTCGCCGGGGCCGGGTCCAGGTTTTCCACAACCTCGGCGGTCAGTCGGCCGACGATCCCGTAGTTATGGATGCCCAGAGCAATGGCCCCGAGCAGGACACCCGGCGACAGGAAGAAAACGATGATCATCGCCCAGACCAGCTCGGGGACGCCTCGGGTGAGCGTGAACACCACGCGCAGTAGATAATGCAGCGCTTGCCCCGCCGGGGATGGCGAACCGCCTAACTCGCCGGAGCTGATGTTTCGGGCTGCGGGCAGCATGGTGAGCAGCGAGCCGATGCCAGCGATGCTGATGGCCAGCACGCTCATGGCCAGAGTGTTATAGGCCAGCTTTCCGGTCTCCAGCCACCGGCCCGGCTCCAAGATGGCGGGGGTATCGGCGGGACCGATGCCCAGCAGTTCCGACACGAAGTTACCCGCGTTGTTCCAAGTCTTGCCGGAGAATAGGCTGCCCAGACCGCTGTCGCCATCAAGCAGGATGAAGCCCCAAGACGCAGCCACTAGCGCCAAGAAAGCGTACAGCGACGCTCGGGCGAAGGTCATGGGCCGACGCCGCTTTCGGTAGGCCCGCACCAGTTCTGCGGCGATCATGACACCAGGCTCCGGCGCACCCGGCTGCTCCACAGATCGACGACCATGATGATGGCCACCATAACCAGCAGCAGAGTCCACACCTGGTTGAACAGCAGGTCATGCAACGACAGCTGAATCTGGTAGCCCAAGCCTTGGATGCCGACGAAGCTCATGATCGCCGCCGCCCGCACGGCGCACTCGAAACGGTAAAAGGTATAACCCAGGAGGTCGGGCATCGCCATGGGCAGGTAGCCGTAAAACAACAGCCGGAATGGGGAAGCGCCAGCGGCTTGTAGCGCCCGAAGCGGCTCCTGCGGCACGTCCTGAATCTGGTCGGCGTAGATACGGCCGAGGATGCCTCCGTAGGGTAGCCCCAAGGCAATGATGGCGGCCATCGGCGAAAGCCCCAGGGCGGTCACCAACAGCACCGCCCAGACCAATTCGTGCACCGCCCGCATCGCGCCGAGCAAGAAGCGGCTCGCGGCCATCCACGGGCCCCGCGATTTGGACGAAGGCGAAAACACCACCCCGGATGCGACTACCCCGAGAGGGAACCCGATCAGCAGGGCAACGGTGAGTCCGGCTACCGAATAGGCCAGGGTTTGCCAGGCCGCCTTGAAGGCGATGGCGAGGAAGTAGGGCGAAAGGTCTGGCGGAAACAGGGCCAGCAGGAATTTCAGGGCCGCCTGACCTCCCCCGGTGTGCACCCAGGGGCCGTCCCAATCGATGCTGGTAAGGCTCCAAGCGAAGGCTGCCACCAGCAGAAGACTAAGCAGCCGACTGCTCTCAAGGAGCTTCAGCGATGACCTCCGGGGCCAGTTGGTCGAGGTCGTATAGCCGGTCCAACAGTTCCTCGGTGGAGGCAGACGTTGGAGCGTCGAACTCCAATCGGCCCTGGCTCAGGCCGATGACCCGGGAGCAGTACTTGCGGATCAGGTAGGGCGAGTGGAGGCTGACGATCAGGGTCTTGCCCGCGCCGCTGGTCAGGCCGGTCAGCAGGGCCAGCATCTCCTCGGCCCGGGCGGGATCGAGGGAGGCCACTGGCTCGTCGGCCAGCACCAACTGCGGCGACTGCACCATCAGCCGGGCGATGGCCACGCGCTGCTGTTCGCCCCCGGAAAGGTGGGACGTGCGCTCGAAAATTTTGTCGGCAATGCCCAGTTGCTCTAGGACGCCTAGGGCCGTTTGGCGGTCTTGGGCCCAGACCAACGACAATAGCGACTGCACCAACCCCCACTGCCCCAATCGGCCGGCCAAGACGTTGTGGATGACCGGCAACTGGGGCACCAGATCGTACTGCTGGTGGATGAGCCCCACCAATTGGGACAGCTCCCGCCCCGGCTTGAGCTGCGATAGCAATCGGCCGCCGATGGTGACCTCGCCGGTATCCGGTCGGGACACTCCCGACAGCAGATTCAGCAGCGTCGTCTTGCCGCTGCCGCTGGGGCCAGCCAGCGCGACGGTCTCACCAGCCTCGACGGTGATGCTGGTGGATGCCAGCGCCGTGGCCCGGGGGTAGCTCTTGGAGACCTCTCGCGCCACCACCAGCGGGCCTGGAATCGCTCCGTTAGACCTCATCGAACTATCCCCAACGCCCTTGCTGCGTCTTCGATGGCCTGGTAGTTGGCATTGTTGGTGGCGATGAACTTCTTGGTGCTGAACAGTTCCAAAATCTCCCCATGCTCTTCAGTGTTCAGCTTGAGCAGGGCCGCCTGTACCTTGTCGGTGAAGCCCTCTCCATAAAGGTCGTCGAGTCCCGCCCGGACCGTCCAGTTGTAGTCGAAATAGCCGGGGGTGGTGTAGAACTCCCGCACCCTATCCGGGTTGGCCCCTCCTTCCCGCACCGCCCGGTCCCACACGTCCTCGTTCAGGGCGCCCACATCGAAGGAGCCGCTCTGCACCAGTTCCCAAGTCAGGTCGTGGGAGCCGGAGAAGTTGGGCAGACTCCTGAAACCTTCGTCGGGATCGATCCCGGCTCGGCCCAAGAAATGCCGGGGCATCAGGTGGCCCGAAGTCGAGCTCTCGCTGCCAAAGGTGATCGTCAGCTCCGACGCTTGAGCGGCCAGGTCCTCCAAAGAATTGATGTCCAAGCTGGAGCGAACAACGAACTTGGAGTGGAATTCAGCGTCGTGTTCGCGCTGGGCGATGGCGATGGCCCCAGGGTTGCGCAGCCGGGCTTGAACGCCGGTGAGACCGCCGAAGAAGGCAAGCTGTAACTCGTCCTGAGTGAAGGCAGTCACCACCGCCGCATAGTCGACGCTGGGCGCGTACTCGACCGTAACGCCCAGCTCTTGGGAGAGGTAGTCGGCAAAGATTTGGTATCGCCGGGCCAAGCGGGCGGTGTCCTGATCGGGGATGCCGCCAACCTTGAGTGCAGGTAAGCCATCGACGTCATCACCGCACCCCACCAAGCCCAGAGGCGACGATAGCGTGGCCAACAGCAGTATGAAGACGACGGTTTGGAAGGGACCGAGTTTCCGGGCCAAAATAATCCTCTTGCTCGAATCTGCCCGACTGGATCGCGGAGTATGCCCCTGAAGCGGGACATGGTACTCCTACGGAATACCTGGGGCAGGAAAGCAGGAGGACTATCTAGGGTGGTCTAACTCGCTATTAGAGGGAAAGCGCCGCCCACCGGGACCGCCAGCCGTTCCAGGCCCCGCGGTCGCCGCCTCAAGTGAAGCCGGTGGCAAGTAGGAGTGGAGAGTGAATAGGTGGGAACACGATAGCAGCAGTCTAGGAATCGCACCTAAGTTTGTCAAATACGGCCTCTCCTCCAAGCCAAAGGAGAGGCCGTAGGAAGCCCACACGGTTTTCCTCTGGTTTAGCGGGCGAGGCCGTAGGGAATGGCCTTGACCTCAGGGTCTTCAGACTGGTTCATGAAGTCGGCCACCTGCACGACCAGTTTGCCGACGGCGGTACCGCCCCAGAACCACTCGTGGAGCGCAACTTCGTCGCCATGGGGCTGTTGCTCCATCCGCGCCTCGTAGCAGAACGCCTTGAGGTCATCGACGCAGTAGCGAATGAACTGCGGCACACCAACCCCGTCCTGGCGTTCGGGAGTGTCGGTGTCCTCCCCGGCGCTGTAGCCCTCCAAGAAGCGGATGACACCCCGAAAGCGGCGCTGTGGCACGCCACTCACGCCGACGGCGGTGCGCCCACCGTTTTTTTCGACCCACCGTTCGTAGTAAGGGCGTAGAGCGGTGATCTCGTCGGCAGCGTTCAGGCCCGCGGCTTGGGCGGACCTTTCCGCACCCGACGCCTGCAACAAGGGCTCTGGAGCGTCGTCGTCGGGGAAGTCTTCCAAGACCGGCCCGCCTCCTTCCTCCAGCAAGTCCAAGGCGGCTTTCAGGATCTGGTGTTGGAACGCCGGGTCGCCAGGGCGTCCCAAAGCATTGCCGAAGGGGAACGGCACCCAGAGCATCCGGGGCGGCTTCACCCGCTCGGCGTGTTCTCGTACAAAGGCGATGCCGGTGGTGCTGATTCCGGCCTCCTCGAAGCATCGGGCAAGCACGCTGACCGCGTGCGTGCATAGGGGTCAAGTGGGGGTGAGGAGCGCCACTTCCACGCCCTCTTCCAACAGCCTGCGGGCCACCTCCGGCCCGGTCCCCTCGACGATGCCCGAGGCGTCACGAAGCGCGCCCATGAAGGAGTAGTCATTGTCGGAAAGGGAGCCGATCACTCCTTGGTCAACTAATTCTTGCAACCGGTCTATCGGGAAGGTGACGTTGATGTCGCGGTAGATGCTGGTGTGGTCGAAGCCGATGCTGACGTGGCTCTGGATGATGTCGGCCGCCGGGGCGCCTCTGGGAATCACCCGGTAGGAGGTATCCCCGCCGGTGTTGTGGTCGGTTACGAACGGCCTATCTCCCCGTAGGTGCAGGCCCGCCGAGGTGACCAATGCCACCCGGCTCTCCGAAAGCGGTTTGCGCATCGGAGTCCAGACCGTCTCGTCGTGGTCCTGACAAGGGAACATTTGCAGCATCTTGCGCTGCACTTCGCTGAGTAGCCTAAGCCTGGGCATGGTTCACCGACACCTGCCTGTTGAAATGTTGTTGGCCTTCGACCAAAGTATGCGCCGGAATATGGGTTGTCAACCCGGCTATACGTGCGGAAATGGAGTGGCCGAACTATGGTACGATCGACGGATACTGGAAGGGGCGGGCGTAGCACCGTTGCCCCCAGAGAAACACTATGTCCACGCAACTGAAGCCAGCGTACAAGGTCTACATGCGCATGTCGGACAACGACGCCACCAATCCCCTGCGTCACAACAACTTCTTGGCCCTGAACTTCTTGGCCCTAATCGAGAAGTTCGGCGAGAAATTCCCGGTGACAGTGTAGCCGATGCCGCCGACCGTCGTCATAGCCGGCGTCCGCAGCGGAGTGGGAAAGACCACCATCGCCACCGGAATCATGGGCGCCTTGACCCGCCGCGGCTATCAGGTGCAGCCCTTCAAGGCCGGGCCCGACTACATCGACCCGTCCTACCACCACCTGGCCTGCGGCGTCCCCAGCCGCAACCTGGACACCTGGCTGCTGCCTCACCCGACGGTGCTGGAGCTGTTCCAGAAAGCGTCGTCGCGCCGCCAGGTCTCGGTGGTCGAGGGGGTCATGGGGGTTTTCGACGGCCACTCCAGTTTGGACGAAGAGGGCTCGACGGCCCAACTGGCCAAGCTGCTCGGCGCGCCGGTAATCCTGGTGGCCGACGCCGCCATGGTCGCCCGCAGCGTCGCCGCCGAAGTTCTAGGCTACCAGCAGTTCGACCCGGACCTGCGCATCGCTGGCGTAATCCTGAACGGGGTCGGCGGACCGCGTCACTTGGAGTTTTGTCAGCCTCAGATCGAGGCCACCACCGGCCTGCCCGTGCTGGGCTACCTGCCACGCCGCCCCGAGTTCGAGCAGCCGGAGCGCCATTTGGGGCTGATTCCCACCGTCGAGGGCACCGTCGCCCGCCAGTGGTACGACTCCCTCATCGCCCAAGTGGAAGAGACCATCGATATAGACCGCATTCTCAAACTGGCCGAAGCGGGCGGGGCGCCCTTGTCCGAGCCCCAGGTATACCCCATGGAGCCGCAACCGCGCCGGGCGATCATAGCCGTGGCCCAAGACAAGGCTTTCAACTTCTATTACCAGGACTCTCTCGACCTCCTGGAGGCCTGGGGAGCAGAGATTGCGCCCTTCAGTCCCTTGGAGGACGAATCTTTGCCCGAGGGCGCGGGCGGGCTCTACCTGGGCGGTGGCTTCCCGGAACTGTTTGCCGCTGAACTCTCGGAGAACAAGACGATGCACGACGCCATCCGCGCCGCCGTCGGACGCCGTGTGCCAGTTTACGCCGAATGCGGCGGGCTGATGTATTTGGGACGCAGCTTGGCCGACTTCGACGGAACGCCCCACCCGATGGTGGGCCTTATACCCGCCGTATCAGCCATGTCCCAGACCCGCCTCTCCCTGGGTTACCGGGAGGTCGAGGCCTGCTCCGACGGTCCGTTGTTGCGGCAGGGCCAGCGGGTGCGGGGCCACGAGTTCCACTGGTCGACACTGGAACGGCAGCCGGAGCCCGGCGAATCGGTCTACAGAGTCATGGACCAAGACGGTAGACCCGACGGCTTCCGGGCCGCGAGCGTCTGGGCATCCTACATCCACGTCCACCTGGGCAGCAACCCCGCCCTCGCCCCGCGCTTCGTGGCGGCTTGCGCGCAAACATCGACCGACGGGGCGATCTGGGCGCCATCCTAAAAAACGAAGGACTATCGAGCATGAGCACAGAGCAGTCCGCCCGGAACGAGCCGGGCCCGCAGTCGGTAACCGGGCCCCGGATCGACAAGGGCCTGGTCATCGTTAACACCGGCAACGGCAAGGGAAAGACCACTGCCGCCATGGGCGTGCTGCTCCGCGCTTGGGGCCGGAACATGAAGGTGATCATGCTCCAGTTCATCAAGCATTCAACCGCCAACTTTGGCGAGCAGCGCGCCGCCCAGAAAATGGGGGTGGAGATGCGGGCGATGGGCGACGGGTTCACCTGGCGGTCGAAGGACTTGGAGCATACCGCCGATCTGGCCCGGGCCCACTGGGAAGACTGCAAGGAGATTATTGCCGAGGGCGGCTACGACGTCGTGGTCCTAGACGAGTTCACCTACCCGATGCACTATGGCTGGATTCCGGTGGAGGACGTGCTGGAGGTGCTGCGCAACCGCCCGGCGATGCTCCACGTGATCATCACTGGCCGACACGCTCCGGAGGCGCTGGTGGACTTCGCCGACCTGGTCACGGAGATGAACGTGGTCAAGCACCCATATCACCAGGGCATCAAGGCCCAGCCCGGAATCGAGTTCTAGCGCCGTGCCAATCGGCTACCACGGCGCCTACGAATAGCTGGGCAAGGCCGCCGCGAGCATCGAAGCCAACAAGTCGACGGCGCCTCTGCTTGGCGGGAGCGGCTGCTGGCCCGGGGTTTGTCGCCCGCGACTGCATTTCGTTCGGTATGCCGCAGTATGTCCGCGTCGGAATCCGCCAACTCCCCGACCGCCAGCGGTTGGCCGTGGTCATCGAGCAGTGTTTGACTTGCTGCTGACCACTCCGCCCTTTAGAATCTAGTCCCACAGCTAACTAAGGAGAGTCCACTATGACCACGACTGAACAGTCTGTAGGGGCCAGCCGTTACAACGACGAATTCGGCGCAGCCTCGCCTCGGGCCGTAGACAAACTCAAGGGCCATATGACTCCGTGGGTGCAAGAGTTCGTACGCGCCGCGCCCTTCGCCGTGATGGCCACCTCCGACGCCGACGGCAAGTGCGACGCTTCTCCCAAGGGCGGCAAGCCGGGCTTCGTCAAGGTCATCGACGAGCATCGCCTGCTCTTCCCCGACGTCGCGGGCAATAGGTTGTTCCAGTCCTATCAGAACGTCGAGGCCAACCCGCGTATCGGCCTGATCTTCTTCATCCCCGGCCTAAACGACACCGTCCGCGTCAACGGCCGGGTCTCAGTGGTCACCAAGGAGGATCTCGACCGGCAGAATATCGAGCTGGACCTATACGAGTATGACGACAACTCCAAGCATCTGCAGGGCATGCTCATCGAGGTGGAGGAGTCCTACGGCCACTGCCCCCGGGCCCTGAAGTTCTCCAACCTCTGGAGCACCGAAGAGATCTCCCAGAACCGCGAGAATTCGCCCTTGCCCGAGCGCACCGACGAGAATTACCACAAGCACGTCGCCGGGACCTAATCTGCCGAGATGGGAACTTTCCGGGTCCCACTCCAAGTAGGTAATCCCGCCAACGGACTCACCGAGACCGTCGAAGCGCTGGTGGACACCGGCGCCACATTCTCGATGATGCCCTCGTCTTTGCTGACGGCATTGGGTATCGAACCGAACCGGACCAGGACTTTTCGCATAGCCAGCGGAGAGAGGATCGAATATCAGACCGGAATGGCCGTCTTCACAGTCGAGGGTTATTCTGGGGATGCACGGGTAATCTTCGGCCCCGAAGACCAGTACCTGATGGGGGCGACTACGCTTGAAGACTTATTGCTCAGCGTTGACCCCGTGCATCAACGTCTCATTCCTGTAGAAGGCTCGCTACTGTGACGGGTCTGCCCATCCCATCCCAGAACCCGACCGCTACTTACTTAGGACGACTGTAATGGTAACCATTGCCTTCGAGCAGCATAAGCTGTCCAATGGTCTCGACGTGATCTTGCACGAGGACCACACCATCCCATTGGTGGCGGTGAACGTCTGGTACCACGTCGGCTCCAAAAACGAGGAAGTCGGCCGGACCGGTTTCGCCCATCTGTTCGAGCACGTGATGTTCGAGGGCACCAAGCACCACAACCGCAGCCATTTTGAGCCGCTACAGAAGGCCGGGGCCAACCTCAACGGCTCCACCACCACCGACCGCACCAACTACTGGGAAGACGTCCCCTCCAACTACCTGGAGCTGGCCCTCTGGCTGGAAGCCGACCGCATGGGCTACCTGCTGGACGCCTTGGACCAGCAGCGCTTCGACGTTCAGCGCGACGTGGTCAAGAATGAGCGCCGCCAGTCCTATGAGAACCGTCCCTACGGCATGGCCCACGGGCACATCCAGTCGGCCCTGTTCCCCCTCCCTCATCCCTACAACTGGATGACCATCGGCTCCCAGGAAGACTTGGACGCCGCCAGCTTGGACCACGTGAAGGACTTCTTCACCCGCTACTACGGTCCCTCCAACGCCAGCCTCGCCATCGCCGGCGACATCAACCCCGCCGAAGCCTTGGAACTGGCCAACCGGTATTTCGGCGACCTCCCGGCGGCCGAAGCCGTTGCGCGCATCGGCCGTCAAGACTCCCCGCTGTCGGGCCGGGTCGACATCGAGATGTTGGACAAGGTCACCCTGCCCCGGCTGTACATTGCTTGGCCCGCGCCAGCGGAAGGCCACCCCGACGATGCTCCACTGGAGCTGTACCAGGCCATAATGTCCGACGGTCTTAGCTCGCGGCTCCACCGCTCGCTGGTCTATGAAAAGCAGATCGCCCAACACGCCTTCGTGCGCTACATGCCTTCGGAGATCGCGGGCGAGATTATGGTGCAGGTCACCGCCGCCGAAGGCCATGGCCTCGACGAGATTGAAGCCGCGGTGGAAGCCGAACTGGAGGGACTGTACAGTAACCCGCCCACCGACGAAGAAATCGCTCGGGCCAAGAACCGAATCGAGTCGAGCCACTTCCGGCAATTGGCCCGCATTGGCGGGTTTGGGGGACGGGCAGATCAGCTGAACCATTTCAACGTTTTTGAGGCAGACGCGGGTCTGATCAACACCAGCCTCGACCGGTGCTTGGCGATCGAGAAGGAAGACATCGTCCGGGTCAGCCAGACCTACTTGGGCGAAAACCAGGTCCGGTTGCGGGTGCTGCCGGAAACCTCTTGGTCGACCGCCGCCACCACCATAGACCGGAACATCATGCCTCCGCCCCGCAGCGAGCCGCGGTTCACGCCGCCGGTGCCGGAGCGGGCCCAGCTCAGCAACGGCATGGGCATTACCGTGGTCGAGCAACGGGGCCTGCCCATCGTTGCTTTCGGCCTAGCCCTCAACGCCGGGGCTTCCCGCGACCCGGAATCCCTGCCGGGCTTGGCCGGATTCACGGCTCAGATGCTGGCCGAGGGCACACAGAGCAAGTCCAGCCAAGAGATCGCGCTGGCGTTCGAGTTTATCGGTTCCCGGCTGTCGGTGGACGCTCGCCGCGAATACTCGCTGGTATCGGCTGAGACGCTGACCAAGCACTGGGACACCGGACTGGAATTGGTCGCCGAAGTCCTGCAAACGTCGACCTTCCCCAATCACGAATTGGAGCGGGTCCGGCGCGAGCACCTGACCGATCTGCGCCGGGGCAAGGACGAGCCAAACGTGGTTGCGGAGCAACTGATACCGGGGCTGGCCTACCCGCGCTCCAGCGGCTACGGTCACCCCATCGCCGGTACCGAGGCTTCGGTCCAAGCTCTGACCCGCGACGATCTGGTCGGACAGTTCCGCCGCGACTACGGTCCAGCTGACGCCAACCTGATCGTGGTTGGAGATGTGGGCCTAGACGAGGTGGTCCGCCGGGCCGAGGCGGCCTTCGGGTCTTGGGAGGGCGAGGTTGGTTCCGCCGCGCCAACTCCCGAGGTTAACGGCGCCAGCCAGGCCACCACCATCTATCTAGTCGACCGTCCGGGCGCTCCACAGTCGGTCATCCGGTCCCTGCAGTCCATGATGCCACGCCGCCATTCCGACTACTTCGGCATGGTCTTGGCCAACTATTCATTCGGCGGACAGTTCTCGGCGCGCTTGAACCAGAACCTGCGACAAGACAAGGGTTACAGCTACGGCTATCAGTCGTCCATCCAGTGGCACCGTTGCCCGTCCCTCTTGGTGGCCGGCGGCTCGGTGCAGACCGGCGCCACCAAGGAGTCGGTCATCGAAACTCTCAAGGAGTTCAATCAAGTCATCGACGACCGGCCCATAACCGCGGAGGAATTGAGCAACGCCAAAGACGGCATCCTCCGGGCCTACCCCGGAAGCTTCGAGCGGCCCGGCTCGGTGCTCGGCCAGCTGTTGCAGTTGGTCCAGTTCGACTTGCCGGACGACTATTTCCATACCGTGCGTTCATCCATCGAAGCGGTCTCACTGGAAGAGGTGCACCGAATTTCCAAGGAGTGGCTCCGGCCCGGCCAACTCAATATCCTAATTGTCGGGGACCGCGCCGATGTGGAGCCGGGCTTGAGCGAATTGGGGTTGCCGATCGTCCATCTGAGCGTGGACGGTGCGGTGGTCGACTAGCAATCAGGGCTCCCGGCTATCGCCGGGGCCTCTCTCCGAATACCATGGACCGCGTTAAAGTCTCGGCGGTATCGGTGCGGTATAGCCTGACCTCAACCTCTTGCCCCGCCTTGAACTCCTGCTTGAGCATGCGGAGCAATTCGGAAACCGTGGTGACGTCGTAGCCGCCAATTTCGGTTACTATGTCGCCGGGCTCGATTCCTGCTTGGTCGGCTGGTCCGCCGATGATCGAATTCGAGATGATCACACCCTCCCGCACCGGCAGCCCAGCCAAGGCGGCCCGCTCCGGTGAGAGCTCGGCGAACAACACGCCCATCCAGGCCCACGGCACCCGGCCCAGTGTCAATAGTTGCTCCGTGACGGTCCGGGCTGTCTCTGCCCGGATAGCGAAACCGACACCCTCCACGATGGAGCCGCTCTCTCGCCTCAAAACTGCTGTGTTTATACCCACTAAGTTGCCCTCCAAGTCCAACAACGGCCCGCCGCTGTTGCCGGAATTGATCGCCGTGTCAGTCTGAATCAGGTCGTAGAGGGTGACGCCGGAGGCCGACTCGAACGATCTGCCCAACGCCGAGACCACCCCCACCGTGACCGTCGGACCACCCGGCATGGCCAGCGCGTTGCCGATGGCGATTACCCATTCGCCGGGCCGGGGCTGAGGCCTCGGCTCCAAGGCCATGAAGGGGTACTCCCCATCGGGAAGCCGGAGCACGGCGAGGTCGGACTGGACGTCCCCCGCCACCAGATCGGCGTTCATCTGGGTGCCATCGTCCATGGTAACGGTGACCGCGATTGCATCTTGGACCACGTGGTTGTTGGTAACCACCAGACCGTTGGGATCAAAGACCACTCCAGTGCCGCTGCCGAAGCTGGTGCCACGCATGCCAAACAAGCCGGCCGTAGGCACCTCCGCCAGGATGGAAACCACCGCCGGGCGTGCCCGTTCCACGGTATCGGCGATCTCCGGTGGGCGGACAACGGTGACCACCACCGGTTGAGGCGTGCTGGGAACGATTATGGGCGCTTGGGTTGGCCAAGGGGTCGCCGACGGGAGAGTTGCTGGCGTAGCGGACGGCGGCGGCGACGTGGTCGCTACGGGAGACGCCGTGGGGCTAAGGGTTCGAGCGAGTGTCGGTCCAGGCTCCACCGTGGCCGTCGGCGACCCGGAACAAGCGGTGGCTACCAGCAGCGGCAGCGTAACCGCCGCAACGGACAGGCCGCAGATTATTCGGCCAGACATGGCCAGACCCTACAGACCGCGAATGGCCTCCCGTTGGATGCGGAACATCGGCTCCATCCCTCGCGCCGCCAAGGCCAGCACCTCTTCCACCATCTGCCGCGGGAAGGGCCGCGCCTCGGTCGCCCCCTGCATTTCCACCAGCCCTCCTTGGGCGGTCAGCACCACGTTGAAGTCCACGTCGGCGGCGTAGTCCTCTTCGTAGCAAAGGTCTAGGAGCAAGCCTCCTCCGACTATCCCAACGCTGAGTGCCGCCACCGGGCAGGTCAGCGGGACCCTGGGCAGCACTCGGTGCCGCACCAACATGGTCAGAGCCTGGTATAGCGCCACGCAGGAACCCGTTATGGCGGCGGTCCGGGTGCCTCCATCGGCCTCTATCACGTCGCAGTCGATCTGAACGGTGCGCTCGCCCAACGCATCCAGATCGGTAACGGCCCGCAATGAACGGCCAATGAGCCGCTGAATCTCCTGGGAACGGCCGCTGGGCCGGCCGCTGTCCCGCTCCCGAGGAGTGCGGGTGTTGGTGGCGCGCGGCAGCATTGAGTACTCGGCGGTCACCCATCCCTTGCCTTGGCCACGCAGGAAAGCGGGCACTCGCTCGTCCAACGACGCCGAGCACAGGACCTTGGTGTGTCCCATCTCGATCAATGCCGAGCCCTCGGCGGAACGTTGGTAGCCGGGTGTGATTGTGGTGGGGCGGGGCTGGTCCCAGCCGCGTCCGTCAAGGCGATTCTTGTAGGTCACTACGTACTCCGAAGAAAGGGGCGGGAGCTAGTCGGAAGGGTTTGCCCCTTCCAAAACCGGACTAACTCTAGCATAACTTGGCCCGTTTTGGCGTTCGAACTCGACCCGGGCCCAGAGACGAGACCCGTCGCTAACAACCTCAACGGTGCCGTCCCGATCGGTACGGAAAACGGAGCCGGGGCCAAGACGCTCCTCGAGCCGGCGCACCACCGAAGCGTGAGGGTGCCCGAAGGAGTTGTCCCTGCCCGCCGAGATGACCGCCAGCGCCGGGTCCACCCGCTCCAAAAAACCAGCGGTCGAAGAAGTCTTGCTGCCGTGGTGCGGCACCTTGAGCACCGTGCTGGCTAATCCTGCGCCGCGCGAGGCCAGCTGTTTCTCTGCGTCGGCCTCGATGTCCGCAGTCAAGAGGAAGCTCGTGGAACCGTAGGATAAACGCACGACGAGGCCGTCGTCGTTGGGGTCCACGGTCCCAGAGGAGTCCGACGCCGGGTTCAGCACCTCCATCGTCACGCCGGGCTCCAACTGTATACCGAAGCCTTCGTACACCGGCAACGCTTCCATTCCGCTACGGTTTAGCGCGCTGTGCCATTGAGGGTACATGCTCGCACTGGGCGCTTCTCGCCCGGCTAAGACCGCTCCCACGTCGTAGCTTTCCAAGACCTCTATCAACCCGCGGCTATGGTCGGCATCGAGATGGGTAAGGACTACCAGGTCGAGGCTCCGGTCTCCCCTGCCCAGAGTTTCCGAAAGTACGCGCATCACGTCTTGTTGGTCGGGCCCGCCGTCTATCAGCACTTGGCGGCCCCTCGGAGTGACGACCAGTATGCTATCCCCCTGTCCAACATCCAAGAAATACACGTGCAGCCGCCCGTCGGCACCATCCCCGACTCGCATCCAAAGCAGACCGGCTGCCGTCGCCATGGCCACCGCAGCCAAGACTACTAAGGGCAGCTTGGGCGAAAACGCGGGGGGTGCGAGGCCTTCCATTGTCGGCTTGGCTTTCTCCCACACCCTGGCGAACCAATCACGCTGTCCCGTCACCAGCAAGAGGCCAAGGCCGCCATACCAGACCCCTAGCAGTCCTTTCCCCATCCCTCCCACCGGCCACACCCACGACGGGAAGACTGAGACAGCCTCGATCAAATAGGTGACCGGCATAGCCGCGATCCAGCCGACGAATGTGCCGAGCGACTCGTCGACAACACTAGCCACCGCCGCCAGCAGTGTCCCGCCGATGACCAACGGCATTGCGGGAACGGCTGCGAGGGAAACCGGAATGCTCAGCAAGGCCACTTGATTGAAATGGGCTGCCGCCAGCGGCCAGGTCGCCAGCGCCGCGGCCGCAGAGACCGTTGCGAGCGAGGCCACCGGTTGCAACAACCGGGTGCGCCAACCCGCACCCCCCTCGCCCATCGCCGCCAGCCAGCCGCCGAACAAGGCCTGTGCCACGGCAATCCCTGCGACCGCCGCAAAACTTAGTTGAAAGCTGACCTGCCACAACAGCCCCGGCGAGACCGCCGTCATCAGCGCGGCGGCTAGCGCCAAGGCGGGAAGAACGCTGCCCGGTCGGCCCAATGCCAACGCGGCCAGATAGACCGACCCCATCGCGGCCGCCCTCATCACCGACGGCGAACCTCCGGAGACCACCGCGTATACCCAGACCGCCGCCAGGGGCGCAAGCAAGTAATAGTTACCTCGCCGGCCCAGGGCCCAAGCAGCCACCCCCATAACCGCGAACATCAGAATGCCCACGTGCAGCCCGGAAATCGCCAGCAGATGTGAAGCGCCGGTACCCCGAAACTTGTCCTTAAGGTCTTGATGCAGTCCCCCTCGTTGCCCCAAGAGCAACGCCTTCCCCATGGCGCTCTCCGGATAGGGAAACGCACGTTCTATTCCCTCGGACAGGGTATGCCGTAGCGAAAAGGCCGCGCCCCGCCATCCACCGCCTCCCTCAGCCGATAAGATGGCCTTGTCGCCGTAGAGCACCCCGGAGATACCCTGTGACGCCAGATAGGCGGGGTAGTCGAACTCGCCGAAGGGCTCTGGCTCCTGCAACAGACCGGAGATAATCACCCGGTCGCCGTACCGAAAGAAGGGTGGACTGCGCCGCCGCACCAACCCCGCCGAGGGTTCGACGTACACCAGCAGGCGCCCCTCGGCGGCTGCCAAGCCGTCGCCTCGGTCAACGCTGGTCAGCGTCAATTCGAAAACGACGCGGCGTCCGGTGAGTCCGGGATCGTCGCTAATACGTCCTTCGGCCATAACCTGTTGTTCCGGCTGGATGACCAGGGGCGCGAGGTCCGCCTGAGATGCTTCGGCACGCCATATTCCTAGGAGCAAGAACGGCAGCAGCAGGACTGGGAAGACCGGTAGCCGGAACACCCTCGCCGTCGCGACGCCGAGGACGGAAGCGCCCAGCAGCAGAAAGAGAGGAGTCGACGCGATATCCGACTGGAGGCCCAGCAGCACTCCGCCCAGCCAAGCCGCCGCGACTAGGCCCAGCCTCAAGCTATGGCGTCCCGGACACGGTCACCAATTCCCGGATGCTCGCCAGCGTTTTGGGGCCTATTCTGGGCACTTCCACGATGTCGTCGACCGTGGTGAATGGGCCGTTGCCTTCGCGGAACTCAACGATCGCCGCCGACAGCGCCGGACCGATGCCGGGCAGTGATTGCAACTGGTTCGCGGATGCCCGGTTGAGGTCGATGGGACCGCCGCCGTTGATAGCAGAAGACACGGAGACCGGAGACCAAGAATCGGGGGATTGCGCGGGCCGTTGAGAAGCAGCGGCGCGCTCGCTGGCCGACGGTACTTGGTAATGGTCTTCGTCGTTCACGCGCCGGGCCAGGTTGATTCCGGTGAGGTCTGCGTCGTCGGTCGGGCCCCCAGCGGCGGCGATCGCGTCCAAGACCCGGTCTTCAGGTCTCATGGTGTAGACGTCGGGCCGGACGACAGCGCCGCTAACGTGGACCCGAATTTCGTTCGTCGGCCCGTTGGCCGCAGCGCTCGACGAGGGCGGCGGAGCGATGGTGATGGGGGCCACCTCGTTGCCTCGGAGCAGCAACACTAAGGCTGCCAAGACGAGCGCGAGCGCAGGGAGGCCCAACACCACCGCCGCCACCTTGCCGCTAATCCGCCCCATCGGTCCGCTCCCCACAACTACACACCTGTGATCCTGATACCGCTTGGCACCAGTGCTCGCAATCGATTTTATACTATTTTGAGACTTCTATGAAAGTAGTGGCGGTTGTCTAGCTAGGCCCCCCCATTTATAATTTAGTCCCATACTCACACTAGGGGTTTTAACATTGAGTACTAACCAGACGTCCCCCAACGGCGGTCAACCGAGGCTGTTTGCCTTCTTTAGAGGCCAGTTTGTGCCGCTGGAGGACGCTCGCGTGAGTGTGATGACCCACGCCCTCCACTACGGGACGGGCGTGTTCGAGGGCATTCGAGGCAACTGGAATGCCGAAGAGGGCAAGATGTTCATCTTCCGGCTCCGCGAGCACTACGAGCGATTGCTCCGGGGCTGCCGGATCCTGATGCTGGACATTCCCTACAACGCCGACGATCTCTGCCGCATCACCGTCGATCTCGTGGAGCGCAACGCCCACACGTCCGACGTGTACATCCGTCCCTTGGCCTTCAAGAGCGCTGAGGTGGTCGCCAACCTCAAGCTCCAGGAGTTGGCCAGCGACTTCACGCTGATCTCCGTCCCCTTCGGCAATTATTTGGGCACCGATGTGTTGCGCTGCTGCACCTCTTCTTGGCGGCGGGTCGACGACCCTATGATCCCGACCCAGATAAAGAGCTCGGGCATCTACGTCAACAGCATTCTGGCCAAGACCGAAGCCACCTTGGCCGGGTTCGACGAAGCGATCATTCTGAACCACGACGGCCATGTCGCCGAAGGCTCGGGCGAGAACCTGTTCATGGTCATCGGCAACAAGCTGATCACTCCCAACTTGACGGACAACGCCCTCCCCGGCATCACCAGGGAGACCATCGCCCAGCTGGGGCAAGCCGAGTTAGGCTTGGACGTGGTGGAGCGCCGCATCGACCGAAGCGAGCTCTATCTCGCGGATGAAGTCTTCCTGAGTGGCACCGCCGCCCACCTCACCCCCGTGGTGTCGCTGGATAGCCGGCCCATCGCCGACGGCGAACCCGGTCCGATTTCGACCGCCTTGCAGAAGATGTACTTCGACGTGGTGTTCGGCCGCGACCCCAAGTACCGCCACTGGTGCACCGAGGTCGTGCCCTACCTGGAGCCCGCATAGCGAACGACGTCCTCTCCTGGGTGGCCGCCGGGCTGCTGGCCTATCTTATCGGCAGCATTCCGACGGCCTTTCTCGTTACCCGCTACCTGCTCGGACGCGACATCCGCATTTTGGGCGATCTCAACAGCGGGGCCGCCAACGTCTTCCGAAACGTGGGGCCCCGGGCCGGCATGGCCGTGGGCGCGATCGACATCATCAAGGGCGGTGTCGCGGTCCTGGTGGTCAAGGTCCTGTTCGGCCACACTGGGATGGAGATCATGGCCGGGTATTTGGCGGTTGCCGGTCACAGTTGGCCTGTATTCCTGAGATTCAGGGGCGGGCGTGGGGCAGCCACCGCCGTCGGCGCGCTGATGGCGGTGCTACCGCTGATAACCCTGCCCTTGGGGGCCCTGTCGCTAGTGGCGCTTTACTACACCCGCAAGGCGATGGTTGCCCTGGCCATGTTTCTGATCGGCACCCCGGTATTAGCCTGGCTTTCGTGGGTGCTGTTGAACGACAACCACGCGCTGCCGGTCGCGTTGTATGCCGTGTGCCTACCGCTGATGGTCGGAGTGACCCACATTCTATCCACCAAGAAAATCGGACCTCGCTTGGCTGCCGCCGCGACTGCGTCCAGGGACCGATAGACCGCCGGAGACAAGACAATGTCCAACATTGAAATCATCGGAATGATCGGCGTCAACCGGGAACGGGATTCCTCGCGCGGGGTCACCGTTAGCCTTTTTGGCGGCGGTATCAACCCCGCCGACGAGATCCCGTCCGGGATAGATCCCGAGTACATCGCCGAGTTCTCGCAGGCCCACGAGGACAGCGGGTTCGACAAGGTGCTCGTGGGCTATTCCTCGGCCACCGCCGACGGGTTCGCCGTTGCCGGATACGCCGCCTCCCGTACCAAGACTCTCAGTTATTTGATTGCCCACCGCGCCGGCTTCATGGCGCCGACTCTGGCCGCCCGGCACGCCGCCACCCTCGACCAGCTTACCGACGGCCGGATCGCCCTTCACGTCATCTCCGGGGGCAGCGATGAGGAGCAACGCCGCGATGGCGACTGGCTTGACCACGACTCGCGTTACCGCCGCACCGCCGAGTGGATGGACGTCGTGCGCAAGACCTGGACCGAACTCGCCCCCTTCGACTACGACGGCGAGTTCTATCAAGTCCGGCAGACCCACAGCCAGGTGCGCACACGGCAGAGGCCCCACGTCCCGCTGTACTTCGGCGGGGCCTCGGAGGCGGCCAAGGAGGTCGGAGCGCGCCATGCCGACGTTTACGCGCTATGGGGCGAGCCGCTGGCCGCCATTAAAGACCAGATCGCCGATATATCTGCCCGGGCCGCCCGCTACAACCGCTCTGTAAGGTTCAGCGTGTCGGTCCGCCCGATCCTAGGGGACACCGAAGGCGAGGCCTGGGAGCGGGCCCACCGGGTGCTGGACCGGGTGCAAAGTTCCGTGGGAGAGGCCGTAGGGCCCAACCGCCCGGCGCGACTGCAGTCGGTGGGCTCTCAGCGCCTGCTGGACTTCGCCGCCCAAGGAGAGGTCCACGACCAGCGCCTATGGATGCCCATTGCCGCCGCCACCGGCGCCGCCGGGAGCACCACCGCCTTGGTGGGCACCGCCGAGCAGGTGGCCGAGTCGTTGCTCAAATACTACGACGCTGGCTGCTCCACGGTCTTGGTCCGCGGTTTCGACCCCTTACAAGACACCTTCGATTACGGAAAAGAGCTGATCCCGATCCTTCGGGAGGAAGCGGCACGAAGGGGCTGAACCGCTAGCTGCACCATCCGAGGGTCTTGCGGAGAACGTCGTTAAACCGCTCCACGTTCACCGCCGAGGCCACCGAAACTGGCCCCGGTCTGGCCATGACAACTGTTTCCCCCCAATGCTCGTCCTCGGAGGTCCCGACTTCTACTTCGGCCGGGGTAGATGAGGCTACGTTCGAGTCGAGCGCAATTGCCAAGGCCAGCGGGTCGTAGAACTCGAAGCGTTGGCGGGCCGCGTCGCGGCGGAACCAGTTTTGGATGAAGCGGGCGGCCAGTTGCCCCAGCGGGTTATCGGAGCCCAAACCGCACGCTTGCACTCCGTCCACCCACACTTGCCGACAGGCCCCAAGGTCTACCAGCGTGAGGGGCACGCCACTGGCCAACACTTCGCGGGCCGCCAACGGATCGCTGTGAAAGTTGAACTCGGCCTTGGGCGTGACGTTGCCCGGTGTCTCAACCGCGCCGCCCATCACGACTATGCTTCGGGCCCGGCTGAGCCTGCCCGGATAGCGCCGTTCGAGCCTCGCCAGGTTGGTAAGCGGACCCAGAGCGACGAGAGTTATCTCGCCCCTATGCCGGTCGAGCTGTTCTCCAATAAATTCGACGGCGCTGAGACCGCTTACACCATTAGCTGGGTCGGGCAGCCGCAGCGAAAGCCCGCCGGGACCATGGAACGCCACCGACGGACGATAACCCCCTCGCAGCGGCCGGGAGGCGCCGCGGGACACCGGTAGGCCGCTTCGGCCCGCCGCCTGCAATAGCGCCAAAGCATTGCGGGTCCCCCGGGCCAAGGAAACGTTGCCGCCCACGGTGGTGAGCCCAACGACTTCTGTATTCTGTGCTGCCAAGGCCATCAGGATGGCCACGGCGTCGTCCACTCCCGGGTCGGTGTCTATTACCAGTTTCGTTGGAGCAGTCACCTATACCGACACCGGGTCCCGGTAGAGATAATTGGCGTTGGCGAAGGCGGTTAGCGCCTCTTGTGCGGTGTGCCAAAAGCGGTAGCCGGTGGTCTGGTGCAGGCGGGCATTGCTCAGGAGTATGGGCCAGCGCACCAAGTCCAGCGCGCCAGGGGTCGCCTCGTGTTGTAGACGAAGGTCCCAGGCCAAGCGGGCCATGGGATAGGCCAAGAAAGCGGGCAGGCTCACTAGCCTGCCGCCGATCGCTTCGGCCAACTCCCGGTAGTAGACCACCCCGCTTCCCGCCACGTTGAACACCCCGCCCAATCCCTCCAGAATCACCAGGCATAAAACTCGGGCCAGGTCGTCGTCGTACACGAACTGCAAGGGAGGGTCAGAGTCGGCAATGCCCAGCAGCCAGGGGTGGAAGAAGGAGTTGGTGACCAGGTTGTTGGCTTCCGGACCGAGGATAACGCAGGGCCGCAGAATGGTTATCTTCAAGTCGGGCATCGCTTGCATGAACTCTTGAAGCACCCGTTCGGCCAAGTATTTGTTATAGGTGTAGGGCACGTCTTGGGCCGGGCGAAGCGGGGCGTCTTCGGAGATGGGCATCGGGTTGTCGTGATGGGCCCCGTACACGGTGTGCGAGCTCAGGTACACCAGGTGCTCCACCCGGGCGCGGACGCATGACTCCAGCACACCGCGCAGCATGTCCAGGTTCTGCTCCCGGATGGCCGCGATCTGGCGGCGGTTTGCGCCCCGACCGCTGTTGAATGCTAGGTGGACCAGCGTGGTCACGCCTTGGTCGACCAGGTCTTCGTCGATGGGGGAGGAAACGTCGCGGCGGTACGCGGCGATATTGTGGATGGGGGCGGCCAATGGCCCGGTGTCGAACGCTACGAGTTTCCCCAGTCCGGGCCGCGCTTCTAAGTGCTCCAGCAGTTTCCGGCCGATGTACCCGGATGACCCGGTAACGGCAACCACCTTGCCGTCGGATGCCATGGGACCTACTTGCCTGTCGCGGAGAGCCCAAGCATGCTGCCCAACCAGGACCGGCCCATGATCCGCAACTTCTCGCCGGTACTGAGTGCGATGCGCTCCTCTCCGAGCACATCGTAGCCCGAGGCTTCAATCCGGTCGAGCACCCGGGAATATATCGCGCCCAAAACTGCCGGGCAGGCCCGTGACCGGCGCGACAGGTAGGGCAGCAACCGGAAGCCGCTCTTGAAATAGCTTCGGGCCCGCTCCGCCTGGAAGCGGGATAGCTCGATGAACGCTTGGTTTTTCACGCCGTCGCGTAATTCTTGTTCAGAGTAGCCGAAGCGGGCCATCTCATCCTTGGGAAGGTAAATGCGGCCCATCCCCAGGTCCTCGCGCACATCCCGCAGAATGTTGGTGAGCTGCATGGCCAAGCCCAGGTCCACCGCGTAGCCCCGGGCCTCTTCGCCCCGATACTCGAATATTTGCAGGCACACCAGTCCGACCACCGAGGCTACCCGGTAGCAGTATTGGCGAAGCTCGTCGAAGTCCTCATAGCGGTGCTTCACCAAGTCACTTTCCACCCCCAGAATTATCTCTTGGAAGTAGTCCTGGGGGATGTCGTAGCGGTCGGCAGTGTCGGTCAAGGCCAAGAAAACCGGGCTATCGAGATGCCCGTGAAAGGCCCGCTCCAAGCTGCTCTGGAGTGATGCCAAGGCGTCCAGCTTGGCTTCGTGTGTGCCCTGTTCGTCCACCGAGTCGTCGCAGTGGCGGCAAAATGCGTAGGCTGCGTAAATCGCCCTCCGCTTGGCAACCGGGAGTGTGAGGAAGGCGTAGTAGAAGTTCTTGGCCTCCCGCCGAGTGATGGACTGGCACTCGGCGTAGGCGAGCTCCAAGTCGGTCGGCATCGCAGTGGGGGCGCAGTCTACTCGCCGACCACTTGGACCATTACCTCACGGTTCCTCGGATGATCGAGCTCAATGAAGAACACGCTCTGATAAGTCCCAAACTGCATCTCGCCATCGATAATCGGCACCGTCTCGCTGGTGCCCAGCATCAGGTGCTGCAGATGGGCGTGGGCGTTCGGCGATTCATCGGGAGTCATGTTCACAGTGCGGATCTCGAAGTTGTTGTGCTGGTAGCCGTTGTGCCGAGGGGAGATTCTCTCTAAGAACACAGCCATGTCTTCCAGCAACAACGGTTCGTTCTCGTTGATCTTCACCGCGGCGGTCGTGTGTTTGGAATAAACCACGGCAAACCCGTTGTTGATCCGCGAGTCGGCAACACAGTTGGCCACCCAATCAGTGATGTCGATGAACTCCGGTGCGCACTTGGTCTTCACCTTTAGGGAGAATGATTTGGCGATCATTTTTACGCGTCCCTCTTGCGGCTAAGCGCCGACGGTCTCTCCTTTGTTGGAATCGGTCATGGCCCGTGCGAATCGGCCCAAGGCCAGCAGCGGCCAATAATTGCGGTACATGTGATAGTTGAGCATGAAGCCAGCCGGCATATCCAAGCCCTGGTACCCCGGATCACCGGGCTCCGGCGCGTCCTTCGGCGGCTGGCCAAGGCCATAGCCGGGGAATCCGGTGCCAGTGAAGTAGGGCTCATCCCAGCTGCCATCTTCTAGCTGGGTCTCGAGCAAGTATTGGACGCCCCGGAGGCAGGCGGGGCTCTCGGCATCTCCGGCGGCGATCAACGCCAGCAGCGCCCAAGCGGTCTGCGACGCGGTGCTGGGGCCCACGCCCCTAAGGGATTCGTCGACGTAGGAACCGCAACTCTCGCCCCACCCGCCGTCGTCGTTCTGGCGGTCGAATAGCCATTGCACCGCCCGGCGGACGTAGGGCAGGGACATGTCCTCGCCGATCGCGTTCAGCGCGGGCAACGCGGCTCCGGTGCCGTAGACATAGTTGACTCCCCAACGCCCAAACCACGGGCCATCGGCTTCCTGCTCGGCCTGAATGAACTGAAGCGCACGCTGCACCGGCGCATGGTCGATGGTGTATCCCAAGCGGCCGTACATCTCCAGTATGTGGGCCGTGACGTCGACGCTGGGCGGGTCGAGGGTCTCGCCGAAATCCGCAAAAGGAATCTTGGTCAGATATTGCTTGGTATTGTCCTTGTCGAAGGCGGCCCAACCGCCACCCTTGGACTGCAACCCCTCGATCCAGTCGACCCCCCGTTGGATCGCTGCCCTGCGTCGCCGGTCGTCGCCCGGCTCTAGGCGGGCCAAATGAAGGGCAATGATCACCTCGGAAGAATCATCAATATCCGGGTATTTCTCGTTGTGGAACTCGAAGGCCCAACCGCCGGGGGGAGTGTTCCTTGCCCGTACCTGCCAGTCACCGCCGGACATGATCTGCTGGTCGAGCAGCCAGCGGCTGGAGCGTTGGGCCATCGGGTCGTCGATTGCAACGCCCGAATCCAGCAGCGCCACTTGGGCCAGGCAGGTGTCCCATACCGGGGAGATACAGGCCTGTACGCTGTAGGTCACGTCGTCCTCGATGGCGAACCCTTCCAGGCCGTTGAACCCTCGGTCCAGCGCCTCTTGGGCTTCCTCCACTCCCAGGTGGTGAAGGGCGATCAGCGAGTACACCCACGGCGGTTGTATGCCGCCCCAAGCGCCATCGGCTTCTTGGTGATCGAGGATCCAATTGACGATTTTTCGGCGGGCCAGACCGCGCAGCGGCTGCAACGGAATCTTGTTGTAGATTCCCAGCAGCCGGTCGGCCCGATACAACCACCTAGCCCATCCACTACCGGGGACCGGCAGCGAGAAATCGGTGGCTTCCCTCCCGCCCGGATAAATCTCGTCTATCCCCGCCCCGTCGGGAACCGGACAATACGGCTGGTCGGTGAGGATGATCAGCATGGGCACGATGGTCGCTCGGGCCCAACTCGAAAACTCGTAGATGTTGAACGGCGCCCATTGGGGAAGCAGAATCATCTCTGGCGGCATATTGGGAATGCCTTCCCAGTCCCATTGCCCGAAGAGGGCCAGCCAGATCTTGGTGAAGATTCGGGCGTTGGGAACTCCGCCCCGGCCCAGGATGAACTCCCGCGCTCTGGCCATCGGTTCCGAATCGGCGGAGTGTCCCGCCAGCTTCAAGGCGAAATAGCACTCAACCGAAGTGCTGAGGTCTCCCGGCGCCTCGTAGTATTGACCCCAAGAGCCGTCGTCCCGTTGCTTGCTGAGAACGTAGGCGGAAACCTTGCGCCAGCGCACCGGGTCGTTCCGCCCGAGGAACCAGCACAGCATCAGGTATTCCGCTTCCATGGTGGGGTTGGACTCCAATTTGCCCCACCAGTAGCCGTCTCGGTGCTGGGTCGAACGAAAATACGCATGGGAGCGTCGTACCGCACGATCCAGCGCGTCGGTCAGATTGCCCCGCAATGTCGCTTCTGAATTGACCACTGTCTACATTGCTCGTTCTTTGATGTCGTTCGGACCAACGTAGCCGTGCTCGATGAACCAGTCCGCCGCTTTCCTGAGAGCGTTCTCAACAGGCCTTTGGGGTTGGCCCAACTCGGTGACCGCCTTATCGCAGCTCACGTAGGCCGGTTTCCGGGAGGCGATCACGCCTTCCAAGGGTATTAGCGGCTGTCGGCGCAGCAGTCCCGCCGAAACCGCTTGTTCGACGTACCCGGCCCCGACCACCAACCAATAGGGCAAGCGCAACCGCGGGGCGGGTAGCCCCGTCTGTCCGCTCAAAATTTGTAATAGTTCCTTCAGAGTTATGTTCCTATTTCCCAGAATGTACCGTTCCCCGGTACGTCCTCGCTCCAAGGCCAGAATGTGCCCGGCGCAGACGTCGGAGACGTCCACCAAGTTGAGCCCAGTGGCCAGATAGGCCGGAATTCTTCGTCTCAGGAAATCCAAGACTATCTTGCCCGTGGGTGTCGGCTTCACGTCCCACGGTCCGACCGGGGCCGTGGGGTTGACCACCACAACGTCGGCGCCGCCCTCGGCCATCTTGAGGGCCTCAATTTCGGCGTCATACTTCGACTGCTTGTAGTGTCCGTGAAGCGCCCGCCGAGAGAGGGGGGTCCGCTCGTCGCCGAGGCCGGAATCGACCATGCCGATGGTCGAAACCGTGCTGGTGTAAACCACACGGGAGACACCGACTGCGAACGCGCCCCGCAGAACATTGGCCGTACCTTCCACGTTGGTTCGCCGGACTTGATCGGGGTCCCGCGACCAAAACGTATAGGCGGCGGCGCAGTGGAACACTGCCTCGCATCCGGAGGCGGCCCGTTCCACCGAGGGGCGGTCCAAGATATCCCCGGGGACTCTCTCAACCCCCGTGTCTTCAATTGTTAAATGGTTGCTGCCCGGCCGGACCAACGCCCGTACGGTGTGGCCCTGCCCCCAGAGTTCCCTGGCCAGATTGCCGCCGATGAAACCGGTTGCGCCAGTTACCAGGACCTTCATGTGCCACCAGCCCTTTCGGCTGGCCTCTAGTAGGGAACCTTGACAGCCGTCTCGGCCTTTCGGTACTTCTCCTTTTCAGCCTCCAATTGTAGGTAAGCGATGCCAAACCGAGTCAACACGGATTGGCACAATTCCAGCTGGTTTTTCAGTTTCCATATTGTCGGGATTCGCCAAGGCATCGCCAGCACCTTGGTAATGATGCTGTGCCGGTTCTTGGATATCCCCGGCAGGTAGTCCGGGAGCCGTTGGCTGGCCGGATCGAGGATGACCCGGACCGCCAGAAAGGGCACGCCGCTACGCTTGGCGGCTTCGGCGGCGGTGTAGTCCTCCATGTTGATGCTGTCGGCGCCGTATTTCTCCCACATCGATTGCCGTTCGCCGGGTTGCCCAACCAGGTGGTCGACGGTGACTGAAGGGCCCGAGTGCACCGGGAGCCCGGCGGCGGACGCGGCAGCCTCGGCTTGGGCTCGCATATCTTGGTCCGGCCTCAGATGACCGGGCGGCTCTTCTTCAGTCGAGTCGAACGAATAACTCCCCGGCATAACCAGGTCCCCGGTGTCCAGTCCGGGGACGGCGGCGCCCGCCACGCCAAGCAGCAATACGCCGTCGGGCATCGGATTGCCACGGCCTCCCGGAGCGCCCCGGTGGGCCAGCGCACCGGCCATCGACGCCCCCGCTCGATGAGGGCCAATACCCAACAGCTGAAACTCGACCGGAAGCCGCGCGCCGCGGCCTTCCTGGTATTGCACCTCTTGGCGCAACCCGGCCAATTCCTCCCCCATACTGGCGGCTACGATGAGCAACTTTCGCCCCTACGCAGCGGTGATTCCGCCCTTGTGGGCGGCCCCCGATCTGATCAGCGTGGCCCAATCCCTGGGAGTCCCCACCGCAGTGAAAATGGTCGCCGACTCGAAACCGCAGTGCATCATGCAGTTGGAGCAGCGCGGGTCGTTGCCCGGGCCATAATTCTCCCAAAGCGTTTCGTCGAAGAGTTCGTCGACGTGCTCGACATGCTCGTCGGCCAGCGGGTAACAGGGCTTCCGCCAGCCCATAACCGTGTAGGTGGGGTTGGACCATGCGGTGCATTGGTAGTCCCGCTCTCCCTTGAGGAAGTTCAGGTAGAGCGGGTTGTTGTAAAACCTAGCGCCCTCCGAATTATCGGGGTCCAACAGCTCTTGGAACATCGCATGGGACTCTTGCCGGGTCAGAAAGATCTCTTGGTCGGGGGCATCGACGAAATCGTAGCCCGGAGAGATCATCGAGCCTTCCACGCCGATGCCGCTGACCAGACGGAACATTTCCGATAGGTCTTCCACGTCGCTGCCCCGGAACACGGTGGTGTTGGTACAGACGCGGTAGCCCCGTTCCAGGGCCTCCTCAAGGACCGATACGGCTTTCTGGAATACCCCGGCGCGGGCCACCGACTCGTCGTGCTTCTCCTCCATGCCGTCTAGATGGACCACCCAGCAGAGGTATTTGGAGGGTGGGACCTTGTTCATCACACGTTCCAGCAGCAGGCCATTGGTGCAGCAGTAGACGAAGTATTTCTGCTCCACCAAGGTGTTGATGATCTGGTCTATCCTAGGGTGGATGGTCGGCTCGCCGCCTGCGATGGAGACAATGGGCGCACCCGATTCCTTCACCGCGGCGATCGCCTCATCGACGGGCATCATCTTGTCCAAGACGGGCTTGTACTCGCGGATGCGGCCGCAACCGATGCAGGCCAGGTTGCACATCTCCAGCGGCTCCAGCATGGTGACCAACGGGAACCGCTTGCGGCCTTTGAGCCGGTTCTTGAGGATGTATCCGGCGAGGCGGACCGACAATTCCATCGGACGCTTGGCGCGTTTTGTACCGCTGTTCATTAAGTAAAACCTCAGTGTTCTAAGTAAGACCTCAGTGTTCTAAGTAAGACCTCAGTATTCTCTTCGGGCAAGAAAAACAACCAGTTCATCCGCCTCAGCCCGCGCCCACTCTGGTAACCGGATATCGGCCAACGCGTCTAGGGCCTGATTGGCGGATGTCTCGGTCAGCGATTGGGCGTTCGACTGGGCGCCCACCTCATCCAAGATGGCCAACACGCGCTGGACGTCGTCTTCCTCCAATTGCTCTTGATTGTAGATTCGGCGCATGTCATTCATGGCCGCGCCGTCGGCCCGCTCGAAGGCGAACACCACCGGGTAGGACTTCTTTCGTCGGCGAATGTCGTTTCCAGTGGCTTTGCCCAAGGTTGCCTCGTCGCCCCAGATACCGAGGTAGTCGTCCCGGATCTGAAAGGCTCGGCCGAGAAAAGAACCGAAATTGGCGAAGGCCCGCACCGTCTCCTCGTCATCGGTGGCCAGCATTGCGCCGACCTCAACACCGCAACGGATCAGGGCCCCAGTCTTGCAGGCGATCATGTGCAGATACTCATCGGTGACGATGTCGGTGCGGCCCTCGAAGTCCAAGTCTAGGCATTGACCTTCGATCATCTCCAGATAGCTATTGGTCAGGATGGCCGAGACCTTGACGGCGGTGTCGGCGGCCACTCCGTGGGCCGCCACGTTCAGCGAGGCCAAGTCTCCGGTGCACTGCATGGCGTTGCCGGCCATCAGCGCCCGGGGCACACCCCAGAGGTGCCAGGCGGTTGGCTGATGGCGCCGTTCCAAGTCGCCGTCTTGAATGTCGTCGTGCAGCAGGGAGAAGTTGTGAATCAGCTCCAAGGCCGCTGCCGCGGGCACCGCCCGGGCATAGTCTTCGGTCAGGGCGTGGCAGGCAAATAGGCAGAGGGTGGGGCGAAGGGCCTTGCCCTGCGAGGCTGCCGATTCGGAAGGCGCGCCTTGGCGGTCGGTCCAGCCCAAGTGATAGCGTAGTAGCAGGTAGGCGTCGTCCCGGCTGGTCTCGGGCACGGCCCGGTACAACTCCCGCTCCACCCAGTCCTTGTAGCGGGCGAACATGCTGGGCAGGGTCGGCCCGGGCCGGGCTATCCCGAGGGTCGTGTGGTTGGGCTCTGAGACCATCCGTGAGCACCTAATAAAGATCGTCGGGCGGCGGTTCCGATGGACGGGCCTCCGGGCACACTCCTTCCGGCGGCACTCCATCGTGTGCCGATGTATGGCATGGCATGCTAGCAACCGGTGGTTGCGGTGTCAAGGGAAATCGAGCGCTGTTATAATTGGAGCTTGGTCCCTTAACGGCGTCCCTTAGCGTGTTGACACTCCCGCCTGCTTACAGTATATTCTTACCTTGTAATCGATGTTACATAAGGGCAGCGCTCCAGGCTGACAGCTAGCAGTTGGCCGGTGCGCTCTCTTCGTGTAACATACCTATAACTGAGGAACCGGGACCAAAAGACAAGTAACGAGAATTAATAAAGGAGGAGCACATGGCTGATCAGGATATTGCATTGGTAGCTCACCTGTTGCGACGTGCCGGCTTCGGGGCGAGCCGGGACGAGATCGAAGCCGCAACGGCAAAGGGCTACGACACGGTGGTCCAAGAACTGCTCAATCCGTCTGGCGGTGTCGACGACGACCTGCTGATGCGGTACAACCCCTCGTATTACGAGCCGGGCGCCATTGAAGTCAACACCCAGCTCTGGGTGTACCGAATGATCAACAGCCCCAGTCAGCTTCAGGAAAAGGTCGCGCTGTTCTGGCACATGATCTTCTGCGCCGGCCACAGCAAGATCGACAGTGGCCAGGAAATGGGCATCATGGTCAACATGTTCCGGGAGCACGGCATGGGCAGCTTCCGCGACCTGCTGGTCCGGCTGTCCACCAATCCCGGCATGATGTACTACCTGGACAACACCGAGAGCCATAAGGCCAACCTCAACGAGAACTACGGACGGGAGCTCTTGGAGCTGTTCTCCCTCGGCGTCGGCATGGATGAGGGATTCAATTACTCCGAGGACGACGTAAAGGTCTGCGCCCGTGCCTTCACCGGCTGGAATGTGGGCCCGTCCTACCCGCCATTCCCCCACGGCCGCAGCCCTTGGGTCTTCCGTTTTGACCCGGCGGACCACGACGACTCCGAGAAGACCTTCTTGGGCGAGACGGGCCGGTGGAACGGCGACGATATCATCGATATCATCTGCAAGCAGCCCGCCACGGCTCGCTTCGTTGCCCGCCACATGTACAATTTCTTCGTGGCCGACGAGCCCCAGATCCCCGCGTGGCGGCTGACGCCGCCCCGGGACATCGAGGCCATCAAGGCCTTGGAGAAGACCTACTTCGAGACCAACTACAGCATCGGCGCCATGCTCGAAACCCTGTTCACTTCCGAGTGGTTCAAGGACGAAAGCATACGCTACGCCAAGGTCAAGAACCCGACGGAGATGGTGGTCGGCCTGCTGCGCATGGTAGGTGAGCACCGGAACATCAAGCCCGGACTCTTCGAGATCTCTCAGGAGCCCAAGTACATGGGCCAGGACCTGATGAACCCGCCCACCGTCGAAGGTTGGCACACCGGTCGTGAGTGGATCGACAGCGGCACGTTGGTCGAGCGCATCAACTTCGCCGCCGACATCCTGGGCAACACTGAGCTGGCCGGAGTACAGTCGTTGGTCAGCCGCCTCATGGACCACGGCGATATGACTCCTGAGCAATTCGTTGACAGCTGCCTGGACCTGACGGGTCCGCTGATTGTGACCGCCGACACCCACAACCAGTTGGTAGCTCACGTCGCGGGAGAGGGCAACGTCTCGGCCGACGACAACGCCAACTTCACCCGCCGCGCCGGCGAAATGTTCCAGATGATTGCTGCCACGGCAGAGTTCCAGTTCGAGTAAGAGCCTATTGGCCAGCCCTCTCTTCGGGAGAGGGCTGGCCGGCAAACCAATAAGAAGATTAAACGGAGAGGAGAAATCATGGTATCAACCGCGAAAGACCCTGTCCTGGCAGTGCTGTCTCTGTCGGGCGGCAACGACGGCCTGAACACCGTCATCCCGCGCAACAGTTCGCTGTACCGGGACTTCCGGCCCACCATCGGTGTGCCGGAAGACCAGATCATTCCCATCAGCGACGAGTTGGGCCTGCACCCGACCATGGCCCCCCTGAAGAAGTTCTGGGACGCCGGCCAACTGGCCGTCTTCGTCGGCATCGGTTATCCGACCCCCAGCTACTCCCACTTCCGCTCGATGGACATCTGGCACACCTGCGAGCCCGAAATCATCGGCACCGAGGGCTGGCTGGGCCGCGCTACCAAGCTGATGGACCCCAACGCTGAGAACGTACTAACCGCCGTTAACTTCGGCCGCGGCCTGCCCCGCGCCTTGGTTATGGACGGCGTGCCCGTCGCCTCCGTCGGCAACCTGGAGACCTATGGTCTCCTGACCGGCATCGACGGTGAGGACCAGCGCGACTCCGCTCTCGACGTCTTCGGCCGCATGTACTCCCCGGCCATCGGCTCCGGCGCCGTGATGGACTACATCCACTCCACCGGCACCGACGCTCTCAAGGGCGCCGACATCCTGGCCAGCGCGCCGAACAAGTACACCTCCAACGTCGAGTACTCCAACACCGCCGTCGGCCAGTACATGAAGAACATCGCCCAGACCCACCTGGCCGAGTTCGGCACCCGCGTTCTCTACACCACGTCGCCGTACAACGGCTTCGACTCCCATGCCAACCAGGCCCAGGCCAACGCCGCTCTGTGGACCGACGTGTCCAACACCGTCGAGACATTCTTCACCGACCTGCGTGACCACAACGCCAGCGACAACGTAACGCTGTTACTGTTCAGTGAGTTTGGCCGCCGCGTCGCCGACAACGGCTCCGGCACCGACCACGGCGCAGCCAGCGTGGCCTTCGCTGTCGGCGAGCACGTCAAGGGCGGCATCTACGGGGCCTACCCGTCCCTCGAGCCCGCCGAGCAGGAATTTGGTGGCAACCTCAAGTTCAACCTGGACTTCCGGTCCGTCTACTCCACCATCCTGGAAGAATGGTTCGGCCTGGAAGCCGAGCCCATCGTTAACGGCAACTACGAGCGCGTCAAGTTCTTCAACTAGGCCGCCTGACAGGCAAGACTGCCGTGACCGGGAAGGCGCTCTAAAAATAGGGTGCCTTCCTACCCAGACCAACCCAGAACGGTCCACACCGAGTGCACCGCACTGGGAGGGCTACTAAATCAGGACGAGGTTTATGTATGGCTACACATTTCTTCGGTCTCACCGACCGGACGTATTACCATAGCCATGCCGTCGGCCGGAACGAGTTCGCCGGGACCGGTTTCCGCAACCCGGTCGACATGGCAATCGCTCCCGACGGCTCGGTCTACGTTGTTAACCGGTCCTACGAGAACCGGCCCGACGGCGTGCACATGACCGTTTGCACTCTGGACGAAGAGTACATCTCGGCCTTCTCCGAATTCGGCGAGGGCGACGGCCAGCTCACTTGGCCCACCGCGGTTGCCTTGGATAGCGCCGGCAACGTTTACGTCTCTGACGAGTGGCTGAACCGCATCACCAAGTTCACCGCCGACGGCGAGTACGTCAGCAAGTGGGGCGTCGCTGGCTCAGGCGAGGGCCAAATGGACGGTCCTTCAGGTCTGGCCATCGACTCCGAAGGCAACATGGTGGTGGTGGACAGCAAGAACAGCCGCATCCAGAAGTACACGATTGACGGCCAATTCATCAGCCAGTTCGGCTCGGCTGGCTCCGGCAATGGCCAGTTCAACATGCCTTGGGGCATCGCGCTGGACAAGGACGATAACGTCTATGTGGCCGACTGGCGCAACGACCGCATCCAGGTGTTCAACAAGGCTGGCGAGTGGCAGCAGTCCATCGGCTCCAGCGGCGACGGGATCGGCCAATTCAACCGGCCCAACGGTCTCTGCGTCGATGCCGTCGGCGACATCTACGTTGCCGACTGGATGAACAACCGGGTGCAGGTTTTCGCTCCCGACGGTCGCTTCGTCACCCAGTTCACCGGCGACGCCGCTCTCTCCAAGTGGGGCAGGGACAAGCTGAATTCCAACCCGGACATGATCCGGCAGCGGAACGTCGCTTACGCCAACGACCCCACCTACGAAAAGCGTTTCGCTCACCCCTGCGGCGTCAGGATCGACGAGCAAGGCCGCATCGCCATCATCGACCACACCCGCGGCCGCATTCAGGTCTACGTGAAGGAAGACGAGCCGGTCCTCCGGTAATCCACCCTCCACCAAGCCACGGAACCAAAAGAGGACCGGCTTTCGCCGGTCCTCTTGGTTTTTGAATCAGGATTCTGATTTACCGTATTATCAGGATTCCACCTGGGACCTCGCATCAAATCCTGAGGTCTTGGTTCTATTCCGGCCCCTTCGGCATTCCGTCGTCGATCCAGCGCACTATCTCGTCGATCTCGTTGGCGGGCATGAACGGTCCGCGCAAGGGCATGCGGCCCGAGGTGCCGACGCTGCGGGCCAGTGACCGCACTAGCTGCGTCTGGCGGCCCGGTATCCCCGGCTCGATGGCCCGGATGCCGGACAGCACCGAAGCCTGCAACTCCTCGGGGGTCTCCCAATAGTAGGCGTGGATTCCCGGCAGGGGCTCGCGCGCCCACCGTTCCTTCCACCGGTCCATGATGTTATCCAGTAGCTCTTTAACCCTGGGCCAGTAGACTGGCTCCTGTTCGGCGCCTTCGCTCATTGCTCACTAACTCGGTTCAGAATCTTATACAATGCGACTGGTGTGCGGTTCTCAGCCTAGCGGGGATGCTCACTCACCGTCTCCCGCTGCAGTAACTCCAGGGCGTGGGGTATCACCGGCATCACCACCTCCAAGCATTCCCGCACCCCCTTGGTGCTGCCCGGCAGGGTGATGATCAACGTGCTGCCACGGATACCGGCCACCGACCGGCTCAACATCGCCATGGGCGTGAACTTCAGGGTCTCGGCCCGCATGGTCTCAGCCAGCCCCGGCACCTCTTTGTCCAGGATGGATAGACAGGCCTCCGGAGTAACGTCGTAGCGGCCCAAGCCGGTGCCCCCGGTGGTCACGATGAAATCGACATCGGGCGCGTCGGCCCAACCGGACAACCGCTCGGCGATGGCGTCGTAATCGTCGGAGACGATCTCGGAGCGCACCACCTGAAACTGGTCGCCTTCGAGGAAATCCCGAATCGCCTGACCACTGGTGTCTTCCCGGTTACCCTGGGAGCCGGACGTGCTCACGGTCAACACAGCTAGACCGAACATAAAAACCCTCCGCAGCCAAGAGAGATAATACCATAGCCTCGGAAGGCGGTGGCAGGGCTAAGGCGCCAAGAAACGGAGGCTGCGTAATTCTACCAACAGCCACAGGTTGGCAATCTGGGACGCCTGGAGATTGCACCGTGCGGTCAGTATCGAGCCCGATGCGGCATGGACTATCGAAGGACGAAAGTCGGCGCATGTGTCGGCCCACACAATCTCCGGCCATCCCTTAGACAGTGCCTCGTTTTTGGGTTTCCCTCCGGTACGACGCTGACGTAGGTCTCCAGTCGATGGACCAGCTCGCCGGCGTCCCCGCTGGCTTTGTAGTGGTCGGGGGTAGTACAGAGAAAGCGCCAGCCAAGGCGCAAGCTCGCCCGAGATTCCATAGCCGACACCGAACGGCTGCCATCGGTCCAGCTATTCCCAATCGTCGGGTTTGTCGTAGTTCAACGGCGGAATGGTCTCCGGCCGAAGAACAGTGTCCCGGTTGAGGACCGAAGCAGTCAGGGGATCGCCCAGAGAGGCGACCACGCTTACAAACGCAGCATCATCGGCCAACGAAGGGGCATTACCAGCCCGGACTTCCACAATGTGTCGCGTGGTCGGAGCCACTGTGGAGGGAACCGCGGTCGACGTGTTGGCGGACCTCGCGACGATGGACGACCGTGTTGGTATGGCGCGCGGCGTAGATTGTTCGCGGCAACCGACGGCTGCCAGCGCGGCAATTGCGGCAACCAAGGCGAACAGCATTCTCATACCGGTACTCCGGGTGAGTCTCGCGGACCATGCGTAGCCGCCGTCTCTGCCAAGACCAAGTTAGAGGGGTAGGCCATGGGCGCGTTGACAACGATTTCTGCCCCCACTATAGTCACGATGCGTATCGCCATGCCCATGTTCCGCCGCCGAAATTGTCGGCGATTAATCCATCGCTGCCCCCGCTGCTCGTAGGAGCGCTTCGCGAAGCGCCTCTACCCTTGCGGTGCCGCCCGAAGCCGAATGAATACCGAACCCAACTGCGTGTTCTGCAAGATCGTCGCCGGAGAGTCCCCGGCCCGGGTCCGCTATTTGGACAACGATCTCATCGTAATTGTAAACCTGCTAACTTGGGTGCCGGTGATGCTGCTGGTGATGCCCAAAGAGCACCTCTCCCAGATCGAGATGTGGAGCAGCGGACTGATGCAGCGGCTGGGCACGGTAGCCGTGGACATGGGCGCGATGTACTCGCCCGGCGGCTTCCGCATCCTTTCCAACTTTGGACATGACGGGCTGCAGAGCCAGAGCCACGGCCACCTGCACGTCATCGGCGGCGCCTTCCTGGGTCACTACGCCTAAACCGCACAGGAGTGAACACCCTTGGCTGAGACAGTCCTTTACGAAAAACAGGGCAACATTGTAACCATCACCCTAAACCGCCCCGACTCGCTCAACGCGATAAACCGGCAACTCCGGGGCGAATTGACCGACGCCATCACTCAGTTCGACGGCGACCCTGAAGCCTTCGTCGCCATCGTTGCTGGCGCAGGCCGGGCCTTCTGCGCGGGCCGTGACCTGAAGGAGCGGGCCGACGACAACGCGGCTGGCATACAGGCCCGGGCCTCCCATAGCATGAGCCCCGACCGCCCCTACATGTGGCCCCAGACCTGGAAGCCGATGATCGCGGCGGTCCACGGCGCTGCCTATGCCGGCGGTTGGTCCATTGCCCAGATGTGCGACCTGCGCATTGCTTCAGAAGACGCCCGCTTGGCCATCACCGAGTCCAAATGGAGCCTGCTGCCCCCCTTTGGCACCATCCTGCCGAAGATGGTGCCCCTGTCCGCGGTGCTGGAACTGGTGTTCACCGCACAACCGATAACGGCGCAGCGCGCCTACGACATCGGGTTCGTGAACAAGGTGGTGCCGTCCGAGGACCTGATGGAGGAGGCGATGGGCATGGCGCAGACCATCGCCGAGAACGCGCCGTTGGCGGTACAGTACTTCAAGGAGCTAGCCTACCGCGGCCTGAACATGTCCACCCAGGACATATCGTCCCTCACCTACCACATGTATGACCAGCTACTGACGACGGAGGACTCCAAGGAGGGTCCACGCGCCTTCGCCGAAAAGCGGCGGCCCCAGTGGCAGGGGCGGTAGCCCCTACCGCTCCAGCCAAGTGCGGGACCAGTAGTTATATTCAGACAGGGTGTCGTTGGGCGCGAACCCCTTCAGGTCTCGGGTGTGCAGCCAGCCCGACAAAGCCGTGCGCGGGCTGAACAAGTACGCTCGCTCTAGGATATGCCGCTGAATCTCCAGCAGATGGGCCTGCCGAACAACCTTGTCGAACTGGGCGGCCTGCTCTTCGATCAGTCCATCCAGCTTGTCGTCTTCTAGACTCGCGACATTCCATCGGCCCTGGCTATGAAGCAACGGGAACAAGAACCCGTTGGTGGTGTGGGCAGGTGGAGCGTCGCCGACGGCTAGTTGAAAGTCCTTCTCGGGACCGATCACGTGTTGCTGAAACTGGTCGGGGGTCATCCGACGCAATATCGGCTCGAATCCGACCGAACGCAGGTCGGAAACCAACCGCTCTTCAAGCGCCACGCCCGGTTTCCCGTCTCGACTGGTCTGGACCGCGACTTCGATTCTCACCGGCAGCGTGGTGCGTGTAGCCGCCATGATTTGCCGCGCCGCCACCGGGTCTGCGAAGTAGTCGCGCCGCAACTCCTCGCGGTCCAATAACCAAGCCGCGCTACGCACCGGAATCCCGACGCCGGTCTCCGCGGTGCTCACCCCGCCCCAAATGGTGTCGAGGTAGTCCCAGGGGTCGATCGCCCGAAAAATCGCCCGGCGTATCAGCGTGCTGTCCAGCGGCGGCCTGCCGGCATTCAGCGCCAAGAGCAGCCCTGCGCCGGAGCCCTTGGATACCGTCGACTCGAACGCGTGGCCGTTCTCGGGCAACGTACCGGAATCTCCCGGCCCCGCCGAGATGACGTCGGCCAAGCCGGCGGCATAGGCAGCCCTCGCGCCATCGGACTGGTCTGACGGCGCGGTCAATACTACGAGTTCGTCGAGGAAGGGCAGACCTGGCTCGAAATAGTCGGAATTGCGAAGGAAGCGGAAGCCACCGTCGCTGGCCGACTCTTGCCAGACCCAGGGCCCGGTACCCGCGACTGGCGCTTCCCGCAGATCCCCGTACTGCTCCACCACTTCCTGCGCTACTACCTTGGCGTGGCCGTCGGCTAAGGAGAGGATGGCATCGGCGTCGGCCACCGCCAGCTCTACCTCCAAGGTCCGGTCGTCAACCGAACGAATGGCGCCGATGGACGCGAGAAGTGGCGCGTTGGCCCATCCCGGGGTCCGCAACCTTTCGTAACTAAACGCTAGGTCGTCGGCGGTGAGTCTGCGCCCTTGGACCGGAGCAACGTTCTGCCAACGTATGTCCGGCCTTAGCGTGAACTCGTAGACCAGGTCGTCGTTGAGCCGCCAGCTCTCGCAGAGGTCACATTCCAGGAGGAGGTGAGGCTGTTCCAGCCCTTCGCCGGAGCGCAAGCGAAGCAACCGACTGTAGGCGAGCCCCGGCCCGAGGGTGGTCAACGACTCCTGCACCGCTTGATGCACGTCGCGGTGGGGTATGGAAGAAGCCCCAGCAACCGTAAGTGTGCCTCCTACACGGCCTTGGGGCACGGGGAGCACCACCGGTGTGGCGCTCGGGGTGGGCAGCGGAGTGGCGGTGGGTGTCGGAGCCGCAGTGGCAGGAGGGCTGGTGGGTGTGGCTTGGGCGCAGGCCATCATCCATAGCAATCCGAGCGCAACCGATAATAACGTCCACAACCGACCCGACCCCATTGCGTTCCCCTCTCTTGTTTTCGACAAAACTTTATGAAAAGTATAAAGCTTTGCGGACAGGGTCCGTTAGGTGGACTGTTGCGGGGTTTGGCCTATTCGGACTTGCAAGCCGGGACTAGGCTCCGGCGCGTTGCAGACCCTTCAGGTAAGCGATGTGTCCTTGGTGCTGGTAGACTTCGCCGATCACCTGGCGAAAGATCGCGGCGATCGACATTTCCGGACGCGCCTCTCGAGGCACCACCGTCATATCCTCAACGGTCACGCCGTGCAGGTACCCCAGAGTCTCGGCCCGCACCGCCTCCCCGTAAGCGATTAGTCGCGGCATGTCCAGTGCCGGGAAGTTGGCCACCTGTTCCGGGGTGTGGCCGAAGCCGTTATCGCGGGTGGGGAGGCCGAACTTCTCGTTCCAGCCGTCTCGCTCCCAGAGCTCGATCTTGCGCTGGATGAAGAACTGGAACCACATGTCCTCCACCCGGAGCATATGCCAGAGGATCCAAACAATGGGGTTGGCTTCGGGCCCAGCCCGCCACACGGCTTCCTCGGGAGTGAGGTCGCCAAGGGCGTCCATCAGCAACTCATGCTCACCATTAAGAGCGTCTTCGATAAATTCGTTCAGCGTCAACGTCGTCCTCCTCGTTGCCGACAATACTATGCTAGACTGCGTTAGTTTTAAAGCCGGGCACAGCCAAGTATCGAGAGGACGACTAAGGTGGCCGATAACCTGATCACCCCAGAGGTCCGCGCACTAATCGGGTCTGAGACACCTCCCGAACGCAACCGCTTTCCCATTAGCGAGGAGATGGTCTACGACTTGGCCGACGCCACGGAGGACCCAAACCCCCTCTACGTCGACGGGGTTGCCGCCGAGGCCAGCCGGTTTCACGGCCTGATCTGCCCGCCGCTGGCCACCTGGAAGGACATCGCCCCGCCCATCGGCTACTTCGGCGCCGGGCAGGATTCCCACTTCGAGGTGCCGCTGCCCTTCAACAGCTACGGACTGAACGGCGGCAGCGACTGGCAATTCCTGCGCCCGCCCTACGTCGGAGAATGGATCACCCGCCAGTTCCGCATCCTAGACATCTACCAAAAGCAGGGGCGCTCCGGCCCGCTGGTGTTCGTCGACCGCCTAGAGACCCAAACCAACCAAAACGGTCATGTGGTCGTATCGGCTCAGCGCACCAGCATCCACCGAGCCCTGAGCCAAGACGCTGACTCACCCGCGTCGGGCGCGCTGGTGGCGACCGACCTGCAGAACGTCGTGATCTCCCCGCCGGGCCCGGACGAGCAGGTGCCCCACCCCAAGCCGTCGGACCGGCCGCAGCTTCACTTCGAGGACGTCGCCGCTGGCATGGAACTGCCGCCGGTGGTCAAGGGACCGCTAACCACCACCCACCTAGTCCGCTGGGCCGCAGCCAACGGAAACTACGCCCGCATCCACTGGGACCTGCCCTTCGCTCAATTGCAGCAAGGGTTGGAGAACGTAGTGGTCAACGGTTCGCTCAAGAACCAATACCTAGGCCAGTTGCTGGTCGACTTCGCAGGCCTGGGCGGCTGGCTCAAGCGCTTCAATGTGGAGCACCGGGGGATGGATTACCCCGGCGACGTGATCACCGCCAGCGGGACGGTCACCGGAGTCCGGGAGGCCCATGGCATCGGCCTCGCGAATTGTAGCGTCGCCCTCACCAACAGCCGTGGCTACCAGACCGCGTCAGGCCGCGCCACCGTCGCTCTTCCCCGCCGGGGTCAAGAACTGCCGCTCATCTGGGACCCAGAGAACTAGTTGCTGCACGGTCTCCGCGTTCTGGACCTCGGGCCCGGCATTGCCCCGTCCTTCTGCGCCAAAATGTTGGCCGATTATGGGGCCGACGTCATCAAGGTCGAGCCGCCCGGCCTTGGCGACCCAGCGCGCCGCATGGGGCCCTTCGTCGGCGACGACCCTCACGCCGAGAAGAGTGTACCTTTCCTCTACCTGAACACCGGCAAACGCGGTGTCACCCTCGACTACTCCAGCGATTCAGGTCGCGCCATCCTGAGCAGACTCCTCGACGACGCCGACATGGTGGTCGAAGGCTATCCGCCCTCCGAGTCCGAAAACTCGGCACTGAGTTACAAGACGCTGGCCAAATCCCACCCCCAGCTAGTAGTCACTTCGGTCACCCCCTTCGGACAGATCGGGCCCTACCGTGACTTCCAGGCCACCGACATCATCACCTGTGCCATGAGCGGGCTGATGTACCACTCTGGCGACTCCGACCGGGAGCCCCTGCGCAACGCCCTCGACCAATCGCTCTACGTTGCCGGAGCGAGCGCCGCCGCCGCCACTCTGGTGGCGGTATTCGCCCGGCTCACCTCCGGTCAGGGCCAGCACGTCGACATTTCGGTCTCCGAGTGCTTGGCAACCCACTTGGTCCAGCCCGTTCCATACTACAACTTCATGGGCGCTACCAAGGGCCGCCGCCCGGTGCGCGGCAGCGGTTTCGAGGAACTCATGCCCGCCCGCGACGGCTACGTCGTCCCCTCGGTGCAAGGGTCGCAACCCTGGGAGACGGTTGCCGGACTCATCGGCTCGGAGGGCCTGCAGGACCCTCGGTTTGCCTCGGGCGCGGGCCGCATCGCCAACGGCGAGGAGCTGAAGGCCCTGCTGATTGAGGGTCTGGCCCAGTGGGACCGCCTTCCGCTGTTCATCGCCTCGGGAGAGCGCCGCCTAGTCTTCGGCATGGCCCAAGATGCGGGCGACCTGGTCGCCTGCCCCCACCTGGCGGCACGAGGCTTCTACCATGACGTTGACCACCCAGTGGCTGGGACTGCTGCCTACCCTGGCATGGGAGCGGCCATTGCCGAGCGCGCCGATTACGTCCCGTCTCCGGCCCCGTTGCTCGGGCAGCACAACGCCGATATCTACGGCGAAGAGCTTGGCCTCGACGGTCTCAAGTTGGCTGCTCTTCGCTACGCGGGGGTAATATGAGCTCGCCGCCGCTGCAGAACATCCGGGTCGTTGACCTCAGCCGGGTGTTCGCCATGCCTTTTGCCGGGGCCCAGCTGGCCGATCTTGGGGCCGAGGTCATCAAGATCGACACCTGCCAAGCCCAGTTCATGGAAACCACTCGCACCATCACGGGCCCCATGCCAGACAACCAAGCGGGGGAGCTCTGGTGGGAGCAGGGCGGCACATTCCAGACCCTGAACCGGGGCAAGCGCAGTCTCACCCTGGACCTGCGCTCGGAAGAAGCCCAAGCCATCCTGAAGGACCTAGTCTCAGTCAGCGACATCGTGCTGGAAAACTTTACGCCCCGAGTCATGGCCCGCTTCGGGCTGGACTACGCGTCGCTCCGGGCAGTCAATCCGGACCTGATCATGGTGTCCAACACTGGCTACGGCCACTCCGGTCCGTGGAGAGACTTCGGCGCTATGGCTTCAGCCTTGGAGCCGACCCACGGCACCGGGGCGTTCATGGGCTACCTGGACGAAGGCGACTCCGGCCGGTTGCAACCCGGCGCCGTTCCCAACAAGGTAGGCAACTCATACACCGACTTTCTGGCCACCTGGACCGCGTTGGTATCGGTTATGGCGGCGCTCCTCCATCGGGCTAGGACCGGACGGGGCGCCTGGATCGACCTAGCCATGTACCAGGCCGGCGCTTCTTTCATCGGCGAGGGGTTGCTGGCTTATTCGTTCAACGGCCAGCGGAACCGGCGCATCGGCAACCGGCACACGTCGATGGCCCCCCACGGCTGCTATCCCTGCCAGGGCGAAGACCAATGGGTAACCGTGGCGGTGCGTAACGACACCGATTGGCAAGCCTTCTGCGGCGCCATCGGATCACCGGACCTGGCCGCCGACACCCGGTTCGCAACCGCGCCGCAGCGCCTGGCCCACCAGGACGAATTGGACGAGATGGTCGCTGGCTGGACGCGGGAACGGAATTCGTACGAAGTGATGGAAACCCTACAACAGGCCGGGGTTCCCGCCGGGCCGGTGCTGACCGCCGGGCAAGCGCTGCGCGACCCGCACTTCGGCCACCGCGGGTTTTTCGAGAGGGTCGATCACCCCGCCGAAACTGGCCTGGGCACGAAAGAGTACATCGGGAGAGGTTGGAAATTCTCGGACAGCGATGCGGCAGTCCGGGGCCCTGCCCCTCTGCTCGGCGAGGCCAACGAATATGCCCTTCGCGACATTCTGGGCCTGTCCTCCGGCCAGCTCGAGGCCCTGGCCGACCAGGAAATCATCGGTGCAGCGCCCATCGGTGGCCGGCCACCGTCCTCGGTCTCGATGGAGACCCAGGTAGAGTTGGGATGGATTGCCGCCTACCATCCAGCTTTCACGCGATAAGGCTATTTGAACCACGGTTGGGGGGGCCGTTATGACCGGAAGACGCAAGATCCTCATCGGCGGTGGGTCAGCAGTCGGTATCATCGTTATCGTCGTCGTGGTGTTGGTAGTTATTCTGCTACTCCGGCTGAGCCAGCCCGGGGAAGCGACCGCCAAATTTGTCCCTTCCGACGCCTCGATCAACCTCCGCCCTGGCGGCAGCCAGATTAACCACGCTCGCAAGATCGCCGAAATCCTCGACGGGACCGAATTCAGGGACCAAGGCGATGATTGGTTGGAAGAGCTGGAAGACGAGACCGGCATCGACTTGGAAGAGGACCTGAGTTGGGTGGGAACTGACGTCACCTTCGTGGCCTTGGATGCCGGACCGGACGTCGTTGAGTGGGTGCTCTTTGCGCAGACCGGAGACCCGGACTCCGCCCGCGACTTCATCGAGGACATTGTCTCCTACTTTGAAAATTCGGAGTCCGTAGAATTCGACCGGAAGGACCGCGGAGACGTCGAACTCTGGGTGGCCGAGGACACGCCCGTTGCTATTGGGATCGCCGGAGAGTACGTGTTCGTCGCGGACAGTGAAGACACGGTCCGGGACATGGCAGACAATATCGCCTCTTCTCCATCCAGGTCCTTGGCTGAGGACCCGAACTTCATGAGTGCCCGCGAGGCACTGCCCGACCAACGCATCATGTTCATGTTCGCTCAGACCGAGGAACTGGTTGAGGCGTTCGGAGGCTTAGCTGACCCCCTTGGTGGATTTGACGTGTTCGAACAATTCGGAGAGGCCACTCCCGAGTTTATGGCCGCTTCAGCTTCCTTCGTCGAAAAGGGGTTCCGTTTCGATATGGCCTTCGGCGCCTCCTCGGACGATTTCGTGGTCGATACCGAAAACTTACTGAAATCCCCGGATTCTCTCCCGGAGGACACGGTTGTCCTGGTGTCCACCGTTGGCTTGGATGCACAATGGGACGGATTCCGGGATTCCTTGGATGAACTGGGTCTATTCTACGAGGAAGACATGAATGATTTCCTGGAGGAGATCGAGGATGAATCAGGCGTTGACCTGGACGAAGTTTTCGACGCCCTCTCCGGCGAAATCGCCTTCGCATTGTTGCGCAGTGATGTCGAGACGGGCTTGTTCTCGAATGGGGACCTCGACGAATCGGCCTTCGCTGGTTCGGCCATCGAGTTGCTGCTGATGGCTGGCCCAGGCGACTTGGCGACTATCGAAGAGGCCATCAAGGAGGCCGTTGAAGCACTCGAAGACGCCGGCGCCGAGTTCGATACCGAACTTTTGGGCGAATATACAGCGACGCTCGCCGTTCTGGACGAGTTGACCGACACCCCCACCGGCTACACGCCCGGCTATGTGGTGACCGAAGACTGGGCGGTGATCGGCAGCACGATTGACAGCCTGGAGGTTTTCTACGACGCGGCATCCGGCGATATCGACCGGTTGAGTTCAGCTGCGAGATTCTCCCGTATCCTCGACCTCGCCCCGGTCCCCCTCCAGTTCCTAATGTATGTAGACTTCCAGGGCGTGTTGGACATGGTCGAAGACGGAATGGACGAGGGAGACCGCGCTGATTACGAAGAAGACGTCCAACCGTTCCTCGAGCCATTCGAGGCGTTCCTGATGGCGGCCTCGGCCACCGAGGACATCGCCCTGTTCACCGTGGCCGTTACGCTACAGGAATAAGCCTTCAGCCCAAACCGGCACGGTAGTCGCTTATGCCGATCTCCAAGGCGGTCCAAGGCAACAGGGCGCACTTGATGCGGACGGGATAATCGCGGACCACGGCAAGGGCGTCGAGGTCCCCGAACCCATCCGGGGGCATCTCCGGCTTGGCCCGCATCATGGTGTGGAAGCGTCGGCCGAGATCGTCGATGTCCGTCAGCGACCGGCCTCGAAGCGCGTCGGACATCATCGACGTGGACGCTTGGATGACGGAGCAGCCTTCGGAAAGGGCGTAGACGCCAGCGACGCGTCCTTCGCCGTCGAGCTGGATTTCCAGATCGACCTTATCGCCGCAGAACGGGTTCAACTCGTGGGCCTCGATATGAGCGATACCGACGGGTTGGCGATTTCGCGGGTGGCGGAAGTGCTCCAGGATCAGGTCGCCATAGAGCCCGTCGAAGGCGGGACCGGGCAGCTGTGTCATCTGCTTTGTGGGCCGGGGCCGCCTACTCGGTGGTGACGGTCGTAACTTCGTTCTGCAGGGCCGACCGCATGGTGTGCCAGGCCAGAATGGCGCACTTGATCCGCGTGGGGTACTCGTTCACGCCGGAGAGGGTCTCAAGGTCGCCGAGAGTGTCGTAGTCGGGCTCGGCTCCGGGGTGAGTGATCATGTGGTGGAAAGCGTGGAAAACCTCTTCGGCTTCCTCCAAGCTCTTGCCCTTGATGCTCTGGGTCATCATCGAGGCCGAGGCTCGGGAGATGGCGCAGCCGACGCCTAGGAACCCCACGTCGTCGATCACGTCATCGACCACCTTCAGGTAGAGGGTGATCTGGTCTCCGCAGAGCGGGTTGTAACCCTCGGCGGTCTGGCTGGGGTCCTCGACCTTGCGGAAGTTTCGGGGCTTGCTGTTGTGCTCCAAGAGGATTTCTTGGTAGAGATCGCCAAGCATTAACTGAAGACCTCGATAACCCGGTCGATGCCGCGCACCAGAGCGTCAATATCGTCCTTTGTATTGTACATCGCCAGCGATGCGCGGGCAGTTGCGGGAATCTGGAAGCGCTCCATCACTGGCTGGGCGCAATGGTGCCCGGTCCGCACGGCGATGCCTTCGGCGTCCAAGATCGTGCCGATATCGTGGGGATGAACGTTTTCCAGCACGAATGACAGGATGCCCGCCTTCTTGGAAGAGGTGCCGATAATGCGGACGCCCCCAATGGATTCCAGCGCCTTGGTGCCGTACTCCAACAGCTCGTGCTCGTGGGCCCCGAAGTTGTCGAACCCGATGGACTGTACGTAGTCGACCGCGGCGCCGAGTCCGATGGCGCCAGCGATGTTCGGCGTACCCGCCTCGAATTTGTAGGGCAGGTCGTTGTAGATGGTCTTCTCGAAGGTCACCGACTTGATCATCTCCCCGCCACCGTGGAAGGGAGGCATGGCATCGAGCATCTCAGCCTTGCCGTAAAGAACTCCGATGCCAGTAGGCCCGAACAGCTTGTGGCCGGAGAAAACGTAGAAGTCGCAGTCCAACGCCCGCACGTCCACCGGCATGTGGGGCACCGCCTGCGCGCCGTCCAGCATGACCGGAATGCTTTGGGCGTGGGCTAAGGCGATGATCTGCTGCACCGGCACGATGGTGCCAAGAGCGTTGGAGACGTGGGTGATCGACACCAGCTTGGTCCGGGGCGAGAGCATCTTCTCGTACTCGTCCAGCAACAGCTCGCCGGAATCGTCGATGGGTACGACCCGCAGCACCGAGCCCTTTTCCTCGCACAGGATCTGCCAAGGCACGATGTTGGAGTGATGTTCCATGTTGGAGACGATTATCTCGTCGCCGGGGCCGATGTTGTGCCGGCCGTAGGAGTGGGCTACCAGGTTGATGCCTTCGGTGGTGCCCCGGGTGTAGATGATCTCGTGGTCGTCCTTGGCATTCAGGAACTGCCGCAGCTTGGCGCGGGCCCCTTCGTAGTCCTCGGTGGCGACCTGGCTCAGCGTATGCACGCCCCGGTGGACGTTGGCGTTTTCGGTGGTGTAGTAGCGGACGAGTTCATCAATGACGGCTTGGGGTTTCTGCGAGGTAGCGCCGTTGTCCAAATAGACCAGCGGCTTGCCGTTGACCTGTTGTTGCAACAAGGGGAAGTCGGCCCGCACCTTGTTAACGTCGAAGGTTGCGGTCATTTATGCACTCCCGACCGGAAGGCTCTTGGCGGCGATGGACCGGTCGAATAAGGTGTCCAAGAATCCCTGTAGCGGCTTGGGTTTAACCGAGTCGATAATCTCGCGGGCGAAGGCTTGCACCAGCATCCGGCTGGCTTGTTCCAAGTCCAGCCCGCGGCTCCGCAGGTAGAAAATGGTGTCGGCGTCGATGTGCCCGGCGGTCGCCCCGTGGCTGCACTTTACGTCGTCGGCGTAGATCAGCAGGCTCGGTTTGCTGTCCACCTCGGCCTCGGCCGATAGCAGCAGGTTCTTGTCGCTCTGTTGGGCGTCGCTCTTCTGGGCGTTTTCCCTAACGAGCACCGTGCCGCCGAACACCGCCCGGGACTTTCCGTCCAGGATCCCCTTGTAGGCGAGGCGGCTGGTGCAGTTGGGCATGGCGTGGTCGATGTTGATCAGGTTGTCCATGTGTTGCTGGCCGGTGGTGTAGTAGAGACCGTTTAGGGAGCAATAGGCCCCCGGTGCGCCCAGCGTCACCGAGAAGTCGTTGCGGCCGAGAGACGTACCCACGGAAAAGGCCGCCGACTCGAATGTGCTGTCCTTGGCTTGGCTGACCCTGGTGGTGCCGACATGGTAGGCTTCGGGGCCGTCCAGCAGCAACCGATAGTGGTCCACGCGCGCCCCTTCCCCAACAACGATTTCGGTGACGGCATTGGTGAAATACTGAGATTCCGGTGGGCCCGCGAAACACTCGACCACCGTCATATTGGTCTCTTCCCCAGCCACGATCAACGAACGGGGATGAGTGACGGCCGGCGTCTCCGCTCCGGAGTTGACGTAGGTGATCCGAACGTTGAGCCGCTCACGGCAGCGGTCGGGAGCATGTAGGTACGCTCCGTCGTGCAAGAACGCGGTGTTGAGCGCGGCGAACCCATCGTCGTCAAAGCTGGCCTGCTGGGCCAAATGGGCCCGAACGTCCTCTCCAGCCTCTGCCACGGCCTGGGTCAGACCGCAGGCGATAACCCCGTTGGTGGCGGTCGTGGACGTTCCGAAGCTCAAGTGCCCGTCGACGAACATCAAGTCCAGCCAACCGCCGTCCCAGGCGTCTCCCAGAGGCGCCAGCGCGGCACCGCCCTGACCTGGCTCCACCGGAAAGGCGAAGTTGACCCGGGCAATGGGGGCGACGTTGGTGTATTTCCAGCGTTCGTTGCCGCGACGGGCGGTGGGGAAGCCGAGCTCGTCGAAGCGCGCCCAAGCGTGTTCCCGCAATTCGTTCAGCCAGGCAGGGCTGTCCGAAGCCGGGCCATCGCGCAACGCCTGGTAGTCGGAGTGGTAGCCGGGGAACTTAGACGCGGGCATCGACGGAGTCTCTGATCCAGTCGTAGCCCTTCTCTTCCAGCTCCAAGGCCAACTCGGGGCCGCCGGAGCGGACGATGCGTCCGCCGAACAAGACGTGAACGTGGTCCGGTTCGATGTAGTTCAAGAGCCGCTGGTAATGGGTCACCAGGACCATCGCGTTGTCCTGGGAGCGCAGCTTGTTCACGCCCTCGGCGACGATGCGCAGGGCATCGATGTCCAAGCCGGAGTCGGTCTCGTCCAGCAGGGCCAGCTTGGGTTCCAAGACCGCCATCTGCAAAATCTCGTTGCGCTTCTTCTCGCCGCCTGAGAACCCTTCGTTGACCGCCCGCCGCACCAGCTCAGGGTCGATCTCCACCATTGCGACTTTCTCCCGCAACATGCGGTCGAAATCGCGGGCGCTGAGTTCCTCTTCGCCGTTGTGCTCGCGCCGAGCGTCGACCCCGGCCTTCAAGAACTGCCAAGCCCGAACGCCGGGCAGCTCCACCGGGTATTGGAATGCCATGAAGATGCCCTTGCGGGCCCGGATTTCCGGCTCGAGGCTCAGCAGGTCCTCACCGTCGTACTGCACCTCTCCGGCGGTGACGGTATAGTCGGGTCGCCCCGCTAGAACGTTGGCGAGCGTGCTCTTACCGGAGCCGTTGGGCCCCATAATTGCGTGGACTTCGCCGGCGTAGACCTCCAGGTCCACGCCGTTCAGGATTGCAAGGTCTCCGGCGGATGCCTGCAGGCCACGTACCGACAGCAGGGGCTGTTTCCCCATTAGCCCACCGCCCCTTCGAGGCTCACCTTCAGCAACTGGGAAGCCTCCATCGCGAACTCGAAGGGCAGCTCTTGGAATATGCCGCGGCAGAAGCCGTTGACGATCATGAAGTGGGCGTCTTCCACCGACATGCCCCGTTGGAGGCAGTAGAAGAGCTGGTCGTCGCTGACCTTGGAGGTCGACGCCTCATGCTCCAGTTGGGCCGTGGGGTTCTTCACCTCGATGTAGGGCACCGTATGCGCGCCGCACTGGTCGCCGATCAGCAGCGAATCGCACTGGGTGAAGTTCTTGGCGCGGTCGGCCGAGGCGTTCATCTTGACCAAGCCGCGGTAGGTGGCGTTGCCCTTACCGGCCGAGATGCCCTTGGCAACGATCGTGCTCTTGGTGTCCTTGCCGATGTGGATCATCTTGGTTCCGGTGTCGGCCTGCTGGTAGTTGTTGACCAGCGCCACCGAGTAGAACTCTCCGACCGAGTTGTCGCCCTGCAGGATGACGCTGGGGTACTTCCAAGTGATGGCCGAGCCGGTCTCCACCTGGGTCCAAGAGATCTTGGAGTTGCGGCCAGCGCACTTGCCCCGCTTGGTGACGAAGTTGTAGACCCCGCCCTTGCCTTCCTTGTCGCCGGGGAACCAGTTTTGCAGCGTGGAATACTTGATCTCGGCGTCGTCCAGCGCCACCAGTTCCACCACGGCGGCGTGCAACTGATGGGACTTCCGCGCCGGAGCGGTGCATCCCTCCAGGTAGCTAACGTAGGCGCCTTCCTCGGCCACGATGAGAGTCCGCTCGAACTGGCCGGAATCGGCCTGGTTGATGCGGAAGTAGGTCATCAGCTCGATGGGGCAGCGCACCCCCTTGGGGATGTAAGCGAACGAGCCGTCGCTAAATACCGCCGAGTTGAGGGTGGCAAAGAAGTTGTCGGCATAGGGCACCACCGAGCCAAGGTATTTCTGCACCAGCTCGGGGTGCTTCTTCACCGCCTCGCTCATCGAGCAAAAGATGATGCCCGCCTTTTCCAGCGTATCCTGGTAGGTGGTGGCCACCGACACGCTGTCCAGCACGGCGTCCACGGCAACCCCGGCCAAGCGTTCCCGTTCCTGTAGGGGAATACCCAGCTTCTCGAAGGCTTCGAGTACCTCCGGGTCCACCTCGTCGAGGCTCTTGGGGGCGTCCTTATTGCCGGGCGCGGCGTAGTAGTAGATGTCCTGGTAGTCGATGGGTTCGTGATGGACGTTGGCCCAAGCTGGCTCCCGGTACTGCAGACGCTCCCAATGCCGGAAGGCCTTGAGCCGCCATTCCAGCAGCCATTCGGGTTCTTCCTTCTTGGCGGAGATTAGGCGAACGACATCCTCATTCAAGCCCTTGGGGGCCAGATCGGAGTCGATGTCGATGGTGAATCCCCACTTGTAGTCGGTGTCCAGTTCGTCGGACGAGGTATCACGAGAGATGACCCTGGGCGTGGTCATTGGCTACTCCTAGCTCGATAGGGAAGACCGGCCAATAAGTTAACATTGTCGACCGAAGTGGTCAACAATTAATCTACACCCCCCAGGGCGGGGTGTCAAACGCGGAAAGACTCATATTTTGGCCCCGCGCTCCCATCCTTATTGCTACCGCATTTCAACATCCGAGAATCCGGTAGGCGTCCCGGGCCCCGACCTTCCCGTACTACGTCGTTTCGGCCGCAGCCCAAATCCAAACCTCAAATTCCCATTGGACAGGCGGGTTACCCCAAGGACCTAGGATTGATCGGCGTGGGCATCGCCTGCACTTCAGGAAGGACTTTCTCGGCGAAGAGTCGGAGGCTATTTTCGGCCCTATCCCTGGGCATACCGCCGTAAAACTGGTGGATCACCAGCTTTTCCAGGCTGATGGTCTCTTGCAGCGCCCTGATCTTCTCGATAATCTCGTCGGGCGTACCAATGGGCTGGGTGGCGCGGCGAGCAGCAAAGCTGGCGTCCGCGGTGCCAACATCGGCATTCTGGCGGAGGAGGTATTCCTCGTAGCCATGTATGCCTTCATAGCCTGGATTATTCCATTCGAAGTAGTGGTGCTGGGCTGCGGTGAGTTGGTTGTGGAAGTAGACCCACCCCTCTTCGGCTTCCTCCACGGTCTCCGCGCAGTACATCCACAACAGAGTGGTGGGCTGGTCGGGCGGAAGGCCAAGTTCGTTCCGAATCTTGTTGAACCTTCGCACCTTCGCGGTCATCTCGTCGACATCGTCGCCGGCCACGAACATCTGCCCGAGACCATTCTCGGCCGCCATTCTTGCTGACGCCTCTGTGGTGAACGCCACCTTGATGTTCTTGGTAAGTTCGCCTTTGTGGCGGGCTTGAGGCCGAATAGTGGTCGGCGGGATATCGTAGACGTCGCCTTGGAACTCGAAGCGCTCCGCGCCGTCAGCGGCCCTGATGGCGTTGATCACATCGTAAAAATACTTGTGCGATTGTTCGATCGGATAGCCGAGGGAAGCATATTCGTGCGGCGCGATACCACGGCCGATTCCCAGATGAAGGCGCCTGCCTTTCAGCAAGATGTCGAGCATGGAGATCTCAGAAGCCAGCCGCACCGGATTCCACCACGGCGCCACGATGACCGCAGTACCCACATCGACTCGACTGGTGCGGCCCGCCCAGTAGGCTAGATATTGCAATGGGTTCGGCTGCATCGAGTAGGCGGAACCATAGTGTTCAGTGGCCCAGATCGAATCGAAACCCAACGGCTCGACCAATTCCCCCATATAGAGGGTGTCATCCATATTCTTGGCGTCCGGTATCGCCGGAGGGCGGTCATAGTCTCCCTCCATCAGACGGCCCCAGTCACCTTGGTTGTAACCAGTGACCATCACTCCACAATGCATCGGTGTTCTCCTCTTTCAGTCCGCCAACTCGGCACAGGCCCGGTCAATCGAATTTGCCGTGACAGTATAACTGTTCCTTTCGGTTGGTACCGGGAAGCTTGTCTTCGTTGGACATCCGCGTTCGCCAGCTGTAGATTAGTCCCCTGCGACATCTGCAATGGGAGTCGAATAAATGTCAGCTACAGAGACCGGCTTGACCGCCCTCGAGCGGAATTGGGGCATGGTGGACAGGGCTCTTGAGGATGTGGACGACGCGATGATGGGCGCCCAACCCAACGAAGACTCAAACTCCATGGGGTGGCTTCTTTGGCATATGACCCGGGTCGTTGACCGCTTTGTCCACACGTGGTGTCAAGACGCCCCCCAGTTGTGGATCAAAAACGGCTGGTATGAAAAGTTCGGCTTGGGCGACGACCTCAATGAGACGGGTCAGGGTTGGACCAAGGAACAGGTAACGGACTGGAAACTCCCGCCCAAGGACTCGCTCGTGGGTTACTACGACGACGTGAAAACCGCGGCCAGGGAATATCTCGGGTCGTTGTCAGCGCCTGGTTTCGAACGCCAGCTTGAAATCCCACCCAGACCCCCGGATTCTATCGGCTCATTCTTGGGCACTTTGGTATTCGACAATTGCGTTCACGGCGGGCAGATCGCATACCTCCGCGGCTATTACAAAGGGATGGGCTGGTTCGTATAGTTGGGCCATCGCTTGCGGGGAGATAGCCCAGTGGCGTCGGAATGAATCTGGCCCTCAGGTTAGCGTAGGGGCCTGGGCCGCGGCCGGGCAACGAGTTGGGCATCGGAAGCCTAGTTGGAGCGCTCAGGGGCCGCTGGGCACTCATATCCGATATAATCCGAGAAACTCCCGTGCGAGGCTGCCCATGCCCAACGACCTTCTCTTCGGCGACTGCCATACCCACTTGGACCAATACGACCACGCCGAACTTCCGCAAATATTGGACCGGGCCTGTGAGGTTGGCGTCTCGTTCGTGATACTGGCCGGCACCACCCTGGAGTCCACCCGGCAATGCATCGAGCTCACGGCACTGCACGACTCGCTCTACGCCGGAGTGGGCATCCACCCTTGCCAGGCTTACGACGCGGTCACCGACGCAGTCTACCAGGAGTTGGAGTCGCTGGCCAAATCGTCACCCAAGGTAGTCTGCATCAGCGAGGTGGGGCTCGACTACCTGCCGGAATCACCCGACCACCAGGTGCAAGACCAAGTCTTCCGCCAGCACATCCGCTTAGCCAAGGGCCTCAAGATGCCGGTTATATTCCACTCCCGTGAGGCCCATTCCGCCGTATTCCAAGTGCTACGCGAGGAGCAGGCCGGGGAGGTCGGCGGTGCGATGCACTACTTCCAAGCCGACGAGGCCACCGCCCTCGAGGCCATCGACTGCGGCTTCTATATCTCGCTGGCCCGGCCCCTGACCCGTCTGCCCGAGGTCCAGGAAGCAGCCCGTACCATTCCCCTAGAGAACATCGTTCTGGAGACTGACGCCTTTCCCCAGCCTTTCAAGAAGTACCGCTCCAACTGGACCGAGCCCCGTCACGTGGCCGAGGTCGCCCAGTGCTTGGCCGAAGTCAAGGGCATATCTATGGAAGAGGTCTCCGCCGTCACCACCGCCAACCTGAGGCGCATGCTAAACCGGGGGACAGCGCTGATATGACGGTCCAACACGCCCACGAGCACCCGCCCGAACATGAAGCACCGGAGCAGATTGTCCCCCAAAGCCTGAACGACTACTTGGAAGTGATGACCAAGGCCGTATTTCAAAGTGGGCTCTCCTGGAGGGTGATCAAGAACAAGTGGCCCGGTTTCCGGACAGGTTTCCAAGACTTCGAAGTCGAGGCCGTGGCGACGATGGGCGAGCCCGAGATCGCCGCTCTCGCTGCCGACCCGGCCATCGTCCGCAACCGCCGCAAGGTTGCCGCCACGGTGCACAACGCCCGGAGGCTGATCGAATTGGACGACGAGTTCGGCGGCCTCCAGAATTACCTGCGCTCCCACGGCGACTTCTACGCTGTGTTAAAAGACGTCCGCAAGCAGTTCAAATTCATGGGCGACACCGGGACCTACTACTGGCTCTACGTGCTGGGCGAGGACGTGCCCGACTACGGGGAGTTCTGCAACCGCAACAAGTAACTTGTGATAACATCACATAACCTGCCCCCAAGGGACCACGCTCGGAGGAGTGAAGCAATGAGCGCTCCCGCGACCTGCCAGATGGCGCTCAAAGAGTGGGCCATAACCTGCCGGGCCCTAGCCCGCGGCGAACAAGTGTTGTTGCTGCGCAAGGGCGGCATTCACGAGGACAGCAAGGACTTCCGGGTGATTCACCGGGAGTTTTTGCTCTATCCCACCTACGAGCACCAGCGCCGGGACCTGCTGCAACCGGCCCACCAACCAGCGCTGGAAGAACTGCTGGCCCAACCGCGGAGCGCCAACACAATCACCTTCTCTCACTTCGCCCACGCCGAAGAGGTCCTGGAAATCTCGGACCAAGATAAGGTCGACGACCTACAACCCCACCATATCTGGACCACCGAATACTCTCAGTCTCGCCTCCGGTGGAAGCCGATGCTTCCGCTGTCGATTCTCCTCCTACGCACCTACAGGCTGGAGCACCCTGTAACCGTGCCCTGGCTCCCGGAGTATTCCGGTTGCACCTCTTGGGTCGACATCCTGAGCACGGTGCCGCTGGGAATCTTGGAGCCGGTGTTGGACGATGCCGAATTCCAGCGACGGGTGGACGAAATCAAGGGCAGTCTGGGTCTAGCCTTCGCGGCGGCATAGCCCTCTACAACTATGGCCACTCTACTTTCATTACTGGAGCAAGAGAGCCGCAAACGAGGGTTGCTCGCGGAGGACGAGCCGCTAACTCCAGAGCGCTCTTTCGCCTTGGTCCGGGACATGCCCTACCGGCGGGCCAGCTCCCGGAAGCCGGAGGCCATCGTAGAGGAATGGCAGGGCACCTGCTCTGGGAAGCACTACCTCTTATCGGACATATTTCGCGAATTCGGGTTTGAGACCCGAATCTTCATGTGCCCCCACCGCTTCACCCCGGAGAATACCGGACACTTGCCGGACAAGCTTCGGCGGTTGGTGGCCGTCAATCCGGTACCCGACGTCCACACCTACATCCGGGTCGAGATGGAGCAAGGATGGACGCTGGTCGACGCCACTTGGCCCAGTAGCGCCGAGCCCTTCGGCCTGCCAGTGAACTACAAGTTCGTGCCCGGAACGGACATGACCATCGCCTGCGACCCGGTGGAAACACTGGAAGTACCCGCCGGTCAGGACCCCCAACAGTTCAAAGATCAAGTAATCGAGGAATTCTGCGGGACCCAAAGTCAGGTGCGGGACGACTTCATTGTAGGTTTGGGCCTCTGGCTGGGCGAGTCAATTTAGGACGGTCACTCGATGAGATTTCGGAAGCTGCCACGCACCGACCTTGTGCTGTCCGAAGTCGGATTCGGCGTATGGACTCTCGCCACCAACTGGTGGGGGCGGATCGAGGAATCCGACAAGGCCAACCTGCTGGAGAACGCGGTGGAGTTGGGGATGAATTTCTTCGACACCGCCGACGCCTACGGTGACGGCTACGGCGAAGAACTCTTGGCCAAGTATCTTGGCCACAAGCGTAACGACATCGTAATAGCCACCAAGTTCGGCTATGACATCTACGACCCGACCCCCCGCGACGGCCACCGCGAACGCCCCCAGAAGTTCGACCGTGACTTCGTGATTTACGCCTGCGAGCAGAGTCTGCGTCGCCTGAACACTGACTATATCGACCTCTACCAAGCGCACAACCCGAAAGCCGATGCCTTGGAGCGCGACGAGCTGTTCGAAGTGTTGGAACAACTGAAGTTCGAGGGCAAGGTCCGTTACTTCGGTGTGGCTCTCGGGCCCGACATCGGATGGTTCGAGGAGGGCGAGACCTCGATGCGGGTACGCGGGGTGGACAGCGTCCAAATCATCTACAGCATCCTCGAGCCGGAACCGGCCATCGACTTCTTCCCCATCGCCGACGAGACTGAGACCGGGCTAATCTCTCGGGTACCCCACGCCTCCAACACGCTGACGGGCGACTACTTGGAGATTCCCGCCTTCGACGACACCGACCACCGGGCCTTCCGCGGCGCCGAATGGCTGCGGGAGGCCATGCAGAAGGTCGACCGAGTCAAATTTCTGGCCCAAGACGACACCCGTACCCTCGGCCAAGCGGCCATTCAGTTCTGCCTGAAGAAGCCCCAGATCGTTTCGGTGCTGCCCAACTTCACCAACATGGATGGACTCCGGGAGTATACGGCGGCGGTGGAGACCCCGCCCCTCACCGACGCCGACCAAAGCTACGTGGAAGAGCTATGGCAGAACAAATTCTACATCGCTGACCTCGAACCCGAGTTCAGGGAAATCTAGCAAAGGACTCTCCCCATGGCTACCAAGCCCGCACCGGCGGCTAAACTTGTCTACCGCTTTGCGGAAGGCGACGCCTCGATGGGCGACCTTCTCGGCGGAAAAGGCAGCAATCTATGCGAAATGACCCGATTGGGACTCCCGGTCCCTCCGGGATTTGTTATCTCCACCCAGGTCTGCCGCGATTATCTGGCCGACGGGTATACCCTCCCCGATGGTCTGGAAGCGACCATCAGGGAGCGCATAACCGAGCTGGAGCAGGCCATCGGCCATCAATTCGGGTCCGCCAACAACCCGCTCTTGGTATCAGTGCGCTCCGGCGCCCGCATCTCCATGCCGGGAATGATGGACACCATCCTTAACCTAGGGATCAACGACAATATCGTCGAGGGCTTGGGCAGGATGATGGGCGACCTGCGCCCGGCATACGACGCCTATCGCCGTTTCGTCCAAATTTACGGCGAGGTCGTCCAAGCAGTCGACGCGTCACCGTTCGAGGAGTGCTTGGCGGAGCACAAAGCCCGGGCTGGCGTGGAGCTCGATTACGAGCTGACCGCCGAGCGGTTGAAAGCCGTTACCGCCGACTTCAAGGCCATCGTCCGCGATGCCACCGGCGAAGAACCGCCAACCGACCCTTGGGAGCAGCTGCTCGCGGCGGTGGAAGCGGTGTTTCGCAGCTGGAACAACCCGCGGGCCACGGTCTATCGCGACCAATACGGCATCGACCACGACATGGGCACCGCCGTAACTATCATGGGCATGGTCTACGGCAACCTCGGCCCCAGTAGCGGCACCGGCGTACTGTTCACCCGCGATCCGTCCACAGGTCGACGGGAAGTGTACGGCGAATTCCTGGCCAACGCGCAGGGCGAAGACGTGGTTGCTGGCGTACGGACCCCGGAGCCCCTGTCGGCCTTGGCCGACGCGATGCCAGAGCGCTCCGCCGAGCTCTTGGCCCTCGCTTCCGAGCTGGAAACGCACTACCGGGACGTCCAGGACGTCGAGTTCACCATCGAAGAAGGGCGTCTCTATCTGCTTCAGACCCGCAACGCCAAGCGCACGCCGCTCTCCGCGGTCAAGACGGCGGTGGACATGGTCAAGGAGGGTATGATTGACCGCGAGCAGGCCCTGAACCGGGTCAACGCGGAGGAGATCACCCAACTGTTGGTGCCCCAGTTCGCTTCCAGCATCGCTCCCGAGGAGTTAGAAGAAAAGCTGCTGGCCTGGGGGGCCGGCGCGTCCCCCGGGGCAGCCTCGGGCAAAGTGGTGTTCGACGCCGACGTTGCCGAGGACCTGGCCCGCCGGGGCGAGACCGTCATCCTGGTGCGGCCCGAGACCAAGCCCGACGACATCCACGGCATCATCGCCGCCGTCGGCGTGGTCACCAGCCGGGGCGGGGTCACCAGCCACGCCGCCGTGGTAACCCGCGGCCTCGGCAAGCCGTGCATTGTGGGGTGCGAGGGCCTGCGCGTAGACCTGGAATCGAGCGAGATGTCGGGCAACGGCCGGACCGTGCGCGAGGGCGAGAGCATCAGCATCGACGGTGCCCTGGGGCAGGTTTACCTGGGCGAGTTGGATACCGTGAACCCCCGCTTGGAAGACCTGCCGGAGGCCAACGAACTGTTGAGTTGGGCCGACGAAGCCCGACGGTTGGGCGTGATGGCCAACGCGGATACCCCAGCCGACGCTCGCCAGGCCGTCATCATGGGCGCCGAGGGCATTGGTCTCTGCCGCACCGAGCATATGTTCCTCGATCCCAACCGACTGCCTGCCGTCCGCCAGATGCTGCTCAATTCCGAGGCCGCCGAGGAATGGCGGCGGGAGCACGACGACCAGCCGGTCGATGTCGAGGACCCGGCGACGCCCGAGGCCGTACGGATGTTCCACGATGCGCTGGAGCAAGTCCGCCGGCTCCAAACCAACGACTTTCGCGGCATCCTGCGGGTGATGTCGCGCCGCCCGGTGATCATCCGGTTGCTGGACGCCCCGCTGCATGAGTTCCTGCCGCCCTACGAGGAGCTGCTGACCGAGCTGACCTCGCTGCGGGTACAGAACGCCCCCGCCGAGGTGATCGAAGAAAAGGAGGCGTTCCTGCAGCGGGTGGACTCCCTGCGCGAGAGCAATCCGATGCTGGGCCACCGAGGCTGCCGCCTCGGTCTCAGCTTCCCGGCCATCTACCGCATGCAGGTGGACGCCATCATCACCGCCGGGGCGCAACTGATCGCCGAAGGCGTCGAGGTCAAACCGGAAATAATGGTGCCCCTGACCGTCGACGTCGAAGAAATGCGACGGCTACGCGCCGATCTGACCCGGACCGCCGCCCGGGTGCAGGACCGGATGGGCGTGGAGGTGCATTACAAGTTCGGCACAATGATTGAGACGCCCCGCGCCGCCCTGACTGCGGGCGCTATGGCCGAGGAGTCCGAGTTCTTCAGCTTCGGCACCAACGACCTGACCCAGATGACTTACGGATTCAGCCGCGACGACGCCGAAGGCAAGTTCCTGCGGTCCTACATTAACGAAGGCATTCTGCCGTCCGACCCCTTTGAATCCATCGACCGCGACGGCGTCGGAGCGCTGGTGCGCATGGCGGTGGCCTCGGGGCGAAAGGTCCGGGCCGACCTGGAGATCGGTATCTGCGGCGAACATGGCGGCGACCCGCGAAGTGTCCAATTCTGTCACGAGGCCGGGCTTGACTACGTGAGTTGCTCGCCCTTCCGGGTGCCCGTCGCCCGCCTCGCCGCCGCCCAAGCCGCACTCGCGGGATGATTATTTTACCGCAGAGAGCGCAGAGCTATTTAATTGGTTCTCTGTGTGCTCGGCGTCCTCTGCGGTAGGACAAGGAGAAAGAAGTGGTAGCCACATCGGAAGAGGCCCGTTCCCAGATTGTCGCCTTGGTGCGCGATTTTGTGCGCCGGGAGGTTGAGCCCGTAGCTGCGGAGTTGGACCGGGAGGACCGGGTCCCCCACGATCTCATCGATCAGATGAAGGAGCTAGGCCTGTTCGGCATCACCGTTCCCGAGGAGTACGGCGGGTTGGGGCTGGACTACACGACCTTCGCCACCATCTTCGAGGAGCTTAGTCAGGGGTTGATGAGCCTCAGCGGCGCCATTGGCACCCACCACATCCTCACCTACGTGCTCACCCACTACGGCACCGAGGAACAGAAAGAACGCCTGCTGCCAGATCTGGCCTCGGGCCGCAAGCGCGGCGGCTTGGCCCTCACCGAGCCCGGCGGCGGCACCGACGTGGCCAATCTGCAGACCACCGCCACCAAGAACGGCGAGGAATACATGATCAACGGCACCAAGATGTTCATCACCAACGGCCGCTACGGTGATGCCTTCTGCCTGCTGGCCCGCACCGACCGCGACGTGGAGCCCCGGCACCGCGGCATCAGTTGCTTCGTGGTCGAGAAGGGCGGCCCAGGATTCCAGGTGGGCCGCGACCTCGACAAGATGGGTTATCGCGGCCTCGACACCTGCGAGCTCATCTTCGACAACTACCCCGTGCCTGCTGACAACCTGGTCGGCGGCGAGGAAGGACAGGGCTTCGGCCAAGTGATGAGCGGACTGGAAACCGGACGGATCAACGTGGCCGCCCGCGCCGTCGGCGTGGCCCAAGCCGCCTTCAACCACGCCATCCGCTATTCCCAGCAGCGGGAGACCTTCGGCAAGCCCATCTCGGAGCACCAAGCGATCCAGCTGAAGCTGGCCGACATGGCCACCAAGATCCAAGCGGCCCGGCTGCTGGTCTACGACGCGGCGGCCAAGAAGGACAGCGGTGAGCGGGTGGACCTGGAGTCGGGTATGGCCAAACTATTCGCCAGCGAGATTTGCGGCGAGGTCACCATGGACGCGATGCGGGTCCACGGCGGCTACGGCTTCATCAAGGAATCGCCCATCGAACGTTACTACCGCGACGCCCCCCTAATGATCATCGGCGAGGGCACCAACGAGGTCATGCGCCTGGTAATCGCCCGCCAGCTCCTCCGCCGCCCGGAATACCAAGTATAGGACTTATCAAGCGCCGAGGACGCAAAGAGCTCCGAGCTTCAAGATAGAACTCTCCGCGCTCTTCGCGCCCTCGGCGTTTAATTGGGGACCGAGATTATGAAACCAGCCAAATTCGACTACCACGCCCCCACAACCCTAGCCGAGGCGCTGGAGTTGCTGGCCCAGCATGGGCCTGACGCCAAGGTGCTGGCTGGTGGGCAAAGCTTGATGCCGATGATGAACCTGCGGCTGGTGCGCCCCGCCGTGGTAGTCGACATCAACCGCGTCGCCGGGCTGACGGGAATCGCGACCGCCGACGGCGCTATCACCATCGGCTCGCTAACCCGCCAGCGCCAGATCGAGCGGTCAGGCGAGATCACCAGCGCGTTTCCGGTCGTCGCCGCCGCCATCCCCCACATCGGGCACTTCCAGATTCGAAACCGGGGCACCATCGGCGGCAGCCTAGCCCATGCCGACCCCGCCGCCGAAATCCCGGCGATCTGTACCGCTCTCGACGCCGAGTTTACCGTGGCCAGTAGCTCCGGCGAGCAGACTGTTGCCGCCTCCGACTTCGCCGTCGGGCCGCTGATGACGGCCTTGGAGCCCGAACAGCTTCTCACCCAAGTCCGGCTTCCGCTGCTCGATGGCAACTGGTGCTGGGGCTTCCGCGAAGTGAGCCGCCGCCACGGTGACTTTGCTTTGGTCGGAGCGATTGCGCTGCTGCGCTTGGGCGACGGCGGTGTCTGCCAAGAGGCCCGCATCACCATGTTCGCCGTGGGTGATGCCCCGTCTCGAATCCCCGCCGCCGAGCAAGCGCTGGTCGGCCGCGTGGTGGATGCCGACGCCCGCGCCGAGGCTGCCGCCCTGGTTTCCGAGGCGGTCAGCCCCGGCTCCGACATCCACGCCTCCGCCGAGTACCGCAAGGAAGTCAGCGCCGTCATGGCCCGCCGCGCCCTCGAAGACGCCGTGGCCTAAGTTTCACCGCAGAGTACGCCGAGGTCGCAGAGAAATCAGACTCGGCGTTCTCTGCGCCCTCGGCGTTCAATAATCAACGGGAGGAGGGTCCGATGAGCCCCCTGATCGACGTCAGCATGACCATCAACGGCCGGGAGTACTCCGGCCGGGTGGAGCCTCGCCTCACCCTGGCCGACTTCATCCGCCAGGAGTGCGACCTTACCGGCACCCACTTGGGTTGCGAGCATGGGGTGTGCGGCGCCTGCACCATTCTGCTCGAAGGCGAAGCCGTTCGCTCCTGCCTGCTCTTGGCGGTGCAGGCCGACGGCGCGACGCTGATGACCGTCGAGGGTCTGGCCAACGGCGACGAGCTGCACCCACTGCAGGCCGCCTTCCAAGAGAACCACGCCCTCCAATGCGGCTTCTGCACTCCCGGTTTTCTGATGACCGGCTACGCCTTCCTGCGCGACAACCCCAACCCCACCGAGGACCAGGTGCGTCACGGCATCTCCGGCAACATCTGCCGCTGCACCGGCTACGCCCCCATAATTCAAGCCATAACCCAGACCGGCACCGTCTAGGGGCCGGACTAATTCGGTGCTGGCGAGCTAAAAGGTGTGAAATGACCAGCAAACGCAAACCGGTCACGGCAGAGGAGCTGCTGGCGATGCCGGACGGAAATCGGTACGAACTCATCCGAGGCGCCCTTGTCCCGAAGGAACCCACCGGGGAACCTCTCATGACCGCCGATGAACTCTTGTGCCTTCCGAGAGCGGAAGGCACGCGTTACGAGCTAATCAGAGGTGTACTGGTCGAGAAAATGCCTACCGGAGACCCCCACAGCGCCGTGGTCGACAGGATACATTACCTGATCGCTCATCATGCAGAAATAAATGACTATGGCCGAGCACCGACCGGCGAACCGGGATATCGCCTCGGGGCTGATCCCGACACCGTGCGCGCCCCTGACGTGGCCTGGGTTGCGCCGGGTCGCATCCCGGAGGGCACACAGGGCTATCCCGAACTGGCACCCGATTTAGCGGTAGAGGTCAAGTCGCCAGGTAACTCCAACCCAGAACTGGCCGCTAAAGCGGCGATGTGGCTCAATTACGGTTCGCGTATGGTCTGGGTGGCCGACCCGGACCAGTCCAGCATCACGATCTACCGAACCGATGCTGAGCCAGTGACTCTCTATGAGGACGATCAGATCGACGGCGCCGACGTTCTCCCAGGGTTCACGTCCCCCGTCTGGCGCCTATTTCGGCGACAGAAATAGGCCACTACCATCTCAACCACAACTCTCCGGCGCCCAACCCATCCCAGCAAGGCTAAGCATGGCTGATCATCACGACGACATTGCCCGACCGGAATTGGCCAAGATGGTCCGGGGCCGCGGGCGCTTTCTCGACGACGTGAAGCTCCGTGGGATGTGCTTCGCCGCCTTCCTGCGCAGCGACGTGCCCCACGCCAACATCGTCTCCATCGACTGCTCCGGGGCCTTGGATGTTGAGGGTGCGATCGGGTTCATAACTCCCGACGAGGTCGTACCGTTCACCAACCCGGTGCGCCCGGCCGCCCCCGGCTCCAGTGACTTCGCCCGCCCCTACGACCGCTACCCCATGCCTCCCGGCAAGGTCACCTTCGTCGGCGACCCGGTGGTCGCCGTAGCCGCCACCACCCCCCACGCCGCACAAGACATGCTGGAGGCCATCGTCGTCGAGTACGAGCCCCTGCCGATGGTTGGAGACGTTGACGATGCCCTCTCCCCCGAAGCGCCGGTGATCCACGCTGGCATGGACGACAACACGGTCTTCTACCGAGAGTTCGGCGGCGGCGATACCGAGGCCGCATTCGCCCAAGCCAGCCTCAAGCTGGAAAAGACGTTCAACTTCCCCAGGCAGACCGGTGTGCCTGTGGAGGCTCGCGGGGTCATTGCCGACTTCGACCGCGGCCAAGACCGGCTCTCGGTCTGGGCTTCCTGCCGCTCACCCCACCTGGTGCGCACCACCATCTCCAACGTCATGGGCCTGCCGCAGCACGCCATTCGAGTAATCTCACCCGACGTTGGCGGCGAGTTCGGCATCAAGGGCGCGGCCTATCCCGAGAGCATCATTCTCGCCTTTCTCTCCCGCAAGATCGACCGGCCAGTGAAGTGGGTGGAAGACCGCATGGAGAACCTGCTGGCCTGCGGTCACGCCCACGAGATGCGGATCGACGTCTCGGTGGCCGCCAACGACGAGGGCCGGGTGCTGGGAATCCGCTCGCGGGTGCTGGTTGATCAAGGCGCACACACCCTGGGGCCTACCTCCGCCGGCTTGGAGCCCATGACCGCCGGCCAGTCCATCGTCGGTCCCTATCGCATCGACAATTTCGTCTGCAACGCCTACGGGTTGCTGACCAACAAGTGCCCCGGCGCGGCCTACCGGGGCGTGGGCACGGTGCAGGGCGTATTCGTAATCGAGCGGGTGATGGACATGATCGCCGAGGAGTTGGGGTTGGACCCCGCCGACGTCCGCATGAAGAACTTCATCCAGCCCGAGGACCAGCCCTTCGACACCTCGGCGGGCCGCCTCTACGACAGCGGCGACTATCCTGAGACCCTCCGGAAACTGTTGGAGACCTCAGAATACCAGGCCCTTCGCCGATACCAGGCCGAGGCCCGGGACCGGGGCGAGCAGGTCGGCATCGGCATCTGCTGTTTTGTCGAGCACTCCAGCACCGGCTCCCAAGACTACCGCAAGCGCGGCGTTTACGGCCTGCCCGCCTTCGACACCGCCAACGTGCGGGTCGACGCCGCTGGCAACGTCACGGTGGCGGTCAGCGCCCGGTCCACCGGCCAGAGTCACGACAGCGTTTTCGCTCGTCTGGTCTCCCGCGAGCTAGGGGTGCCCTACGAGACCATCAGAATACTCGAGGGCGATACCGACGCCACCCCCTTCGGCTCGGGCACCGGCGTCAGCCGCAGCGCTGTCAGCACCGGCGGGGCAATTCGCCTCGCCGTGGGCGACATTAAGCGCAAGGCCACCGAGATCGCCCAGTTCTTCCTTGAGTCCGAAGACGAGGAGCTAGAGATCGCCGACGGCCAGGTCTACGCCGTCGCCGACCCCTCCCGCCGCGTCCCCTTCGCCGCGGTGGCCGCCGCCGCCCACGATGCCTCCCGCGTCGTTTCCCTGCCCGAGAACATCGAGCGCGGCCTGCAGGCCATTCGCAGCTTCGACCCGCCCCACCAGACTTTCGGCCACGGCGCACACATGGCAGTGGTGCGGGTCGACCCTGAGACCGGCATGGTCAAGGTCGAACAGTACTACTGCGTCGAGGACTGCGGCACGATCATAGATCACGTGATCGTGGACGGTCAGGTGGTCGGCGCAGTGGCCCTCGGCATCGGCAACGCCCTGTTCGAGGAGCTGGTCTATAACGAAGGCGGCGAGTTGCTCACCGGCACCTTCATGGACTACCTGGTGCCCACCGCCCCCGACGTGCCAACCATCAACACCGTCCACACCGAGACTCCCTCGCCCTTCACCCAAGGCGGGGTCAAGGGCGTCGGCGAAGCGGGAACCGTCGGCGCATTCACCGCCGTGGGCAACGCGGTGGCCGACGCGCTGCTGCCTCTAGGCGTCGAAGTCACCGAGCCGCCCATAGGGCCGCAGCGGGTCTGGCGCATGATCAAGAGCGGCAAGTCTGGTGCCTGACGGTGACGTCCAGACCAATGAAACTACTACCTGTAAATGCCGGGCAGTCGTGGCCGCTGGGGATTGAATCAGGACTCGCCGGATTCGACGATTTCCAAGAATAGATATTTGCACACCCGACGGCGCCCGGCCCTTCAATAAGCCCTATGGTAGACTCGTGAATGGGAGAGAATTCGTCAGACGGGCAAGGCGATATGCTCGAGCTCGCGGGCTGGAATTCTACTATGACCCCAGGCGTGGCAAGGGCAGCCATTCGGAAGTCCGAATCGGGGGACACCGAACAACTGTCCAACACGGCGAGATCGCGGCTGGCACTCTCTCTTCAATGCTCCGGGACTTGAACATCGATCGACAGGAGTTCTGATTCATGCGATACGCCTTCCCGTGCGATATCGTTCGCGATCATGAAGAGCTGCTGAAGACAGGAAGGGAGGCCTTCAACGTGAGCTTCCCGGACGTGTATGGAGCGAACACCTGCGGGTGGTCTTGGGAGGAAGCCATCGAGATGGCCGAGGACTGCCTCGGCCTCGCCCTCGGTTCGTTTGTGAATGACCGCGAAGACATCCCGCAGCCGAGCCCACTTGCTGATGGGCAGGTGTTGGTCGCGGTTCCGCCCATTGTCGCGGCCAAGCTCGCACTCTATACCGCCATGCGCAAGCAGGGCCTCACTGCCGAAGACTTGGCACTCCTCCTGCACCTCGATATAGGGGCGGTCCGCAAGTTGCTCGATCCCGGCTATCGGTCTCACCTGACCCAGATCGAAAGCGCCCTCCACGCTGTCGGCTGCTCCTTGGTGGTCGAAGACGCGGTCAGAATCCCGTCAGGGGGTGCAACATGACCACCGAGACCTACATCGGCGCTTCAATCCGGCGCAAGGAGGACCGTCGCTTCCTTACTGGCAGAGGGCAGTTTGTGGACGACGTGAAGCTGCCCGACATGCTGCACGCCGCCATTGTCCGCAGCCCCCACGCCCATGCCCGCATCCTCTCGATTGACACCAGCGCCGCCCTTGAGATGCCGAGGGTGGCGGCTGTCTTCACCTTTGAGGACATTGCCGCCTTGGTCGAGCCCCGCCCCATCCCGGTGCGGCTACGCGCTTATAGTTCTCTGCTGAACTATCTGCAATACCCCCTGGCCCACGGCAAGGTGCGCTACGTCGGCGACCCGGTGGCCGTGGTGCTGGCCGAGAGCCGCTATCTGGCCGAGGATGCGCTAGACGCGGTCGTCGTGGATTACCAGCCCCTCCCCGCCTTGGTCGACGTTCGGGAGTCGGTGAAGAACGAGACCCTGCTCTTCGAGGAACACGGCACCAACGTGGCCTTCGAGTTCGCCTCCTCCATCGGTGACCCCGACGCGGCCTTCCGCGAGGCCGACTACGTCCGCAAGGAGGAGTTCCGCTGCCACCGCCACACCGCCAACCCCATGGAGACTCGAGGGCTGGTGGCCTCTTGGGACTCCGGCCGGGAGCAGCTCACCGTCTGGGGCGAGACCAAGATCCCCCACCACAACCGCCGCGTGCTATCGTCCCTGCTCCAGATGCCGGAACACCGCATCCACTTTGTCGAACCCGATGTCGGTGGCGGGTTCGGGGTCCGCGGCGAGTTCTACCCGGAGAACTTCCTGGTGCCGATGGCCGCGATCAAGACCGGCCGGCCGGTGAAGTGGACCGAAGACCGGGCCGAGCATCTGATCGCCTCCAACCACTCGCGCGAGCACGTCTGCGAAATCGAGGTCGCCGCCAAGAATGACGGGACCATTCTGGGCATGCGGGCGCAAGTCCTCGGTGCTCTGGGCGGCTACGTTCGCACCCACGGCGCATCGGTACCCACCTCGACCACCGCGCTGCTCACCGGCCCCTACTACATCCCCAACTACCAGTGGGATGTGAAGTGTGTGCTCACCAACAAAGTCGGCATGGGCACCTTCAGCGCGCCGGGCCGGTACGAGTCCTGCTTCTTTCGCGAGCGCATGTTTGACATCGTGGCCGCCGACCTTGGCATCGACCCTACCGAGTTCCGGCTGAAGAACCTGATTCCGCCGGAGATGATGCCCTACGAGCTCGGCCGCACCCGCCCCGAGTCCTACACCATCACCTACGACAGCGGTGATTACCCGGCCCTGCTGCGGCAGGCGTTGGAGGACATCGACTACGAGTCGCTAAAGGACGTGAAGGGGAAGCTGATCGACGGCAAGCTCCACGGCATCGGCTCGGCCTGCTTCGTCAAGAGCACCGGGACCGGCGACCCGGGGGAGGGCGCCCGGATCGTCATATCTGGCTCTGAAGCCGGAGCGGGCGCCGGGCCCGGGCCCGGCGCGGTCGCGGTCTACATCGGGATCGCAACTATGGGCCAAGGGCATGAGACCATCTTCGCCCAGATTTGCGCCGACGGCCTTGGCGTTCCGCTGGAATACGTGTCGGTCTACCACGGCAACACCGACTACACCCCCTTCGGCGGCGGCACCTACGCTAGCCGAGGCACCACATTGGCTGGCAACGCCGTCTACGGTGCGGCCCAAAAGCTCCGCCAGCGGGTGTTGGCCGTCGCCGCCGGATACCTGGACGTCGACCCCTCGGAGCTGGATTTCAGCCGAGGGCAGATCTACCGCAGGAGCAATCCAGCCGAGCCAGCTCTTGGGCTCGAGGAGGTCGTGCGCCTCGCCGGGCCCGCCAGCCGGTACAACCTGGGCGAGGTGGGACTGGAAGCCTCGCATTACTTCGAGTCCCCCCAAGAGCTATATCCTTGCGGCTCGCATGTCGTCCACGTCGCGGTGGACCCGGAGACTGGCGAGATCGAAATCGTCCGCTACGTGATCGCCGAGGACGTCGGCCACGTAATCAATCCGTTGCTATTGAAGGGCCAAGTGGTGGGCGCGGCCGCCCAGGGCGTGGGCGCTACCATCCTCGAAGAGTTGGTCTACGACGAGCATGGGCAACCGCTCTCCGGCACCTTCATGGACTATCTGCTCCCCACGAGCACGGACATCCCCACCTTCGAGACCACCGTGATGGATTTGGCGCCGTCGCCCCTGAACCCCCTGGGCGTAAAGGGCGCCGGCGAAATCGGAATCGTGGCCACCGGCGCGGCCCTAGCCAATGCCGTTTCCCAAGCCCTCGGAGTCCAAATTCACTCCCTGCCTCTGAGCCCCAACAACCTCCGGGCGCTGCTGCGGAAGTAGCAACCTTGACGACCGGCTACGCGGCATCGGCTGGGCCTGCTCCGCCAAAAGCACACAAAACGTCAACGCGACTTTCGCCAAGGCCCAGGTTGCGGGCAGCCACCTACGGTTCCCTCGGTGGTCGAGGCGGGTCACGAGCGGGCTGGGTGGGGCTATAATCGACGCATGGACGAAGACGAGCACCTGCATCGCGGGACTTGGGCCTCTATCGAGCAGATCCGGCAGCAGCTCTTGGAGCAGCTCGCCAGCGGCGACTTGACCGAGGGGATGGCCCAATCGATCGAGGCCAGACTTCAGCAGTTGCAGAAGCAGTCGGCCAGCGGCATTTTGTCGGAAAGGTCATCCAGTTTGAAACAGGCCCCGGAGGGTGTCGAATACGTCCCCGACGTCTCCCCGGCTCAGTGGGTACAGAACAGCCTGCGGAATTTCTGGACCGTGCGTGGCATGATGCCCGAGGGATTCCCCGCCTATGCCCGCCTCTTCCATCCGGCCTACGTGGGGGAGGAAATGCAGCCCATCCGGTGGTCAAAAGTGGCGTCGTGGACCGGGCGGACGGCGCACCCGCTGATGAGTTTCGCCCGGATCGCCAACCTCAGCGAGGACGTGGCGGAGCCAGACCCGCCTTGGGGGGAACACCCCAGCGGCGGCTCAATCCCTATACCCGAGTGCCGGATGCTGATCGACCTTTTTCGGGGCTACACCGACACGCCCGACAGGTGCTGGTTCGGCGTGTGGGAAGGCAACGGCTACATTAACCCGCGCCTCTACCGCCCGGCCAGGGTGAAGGCGCCCCACCGCGATCACCTGCTCTTTCGCGGTCCCCTCGAATCGGTCATGAAGTTTCTGGAAGGAGACCCAGGGTTCAGGCATTACGTCTCGCCCAGCATTTGGTGGCCCGACGACCGGGCTTGGTGCGTCGCCACCGACGTCGATCTGCCCCATAGCTACGTAGGCGGAAGCGAGGAGTGCATCGAGGCGCTGTTGGCCCGCCCGGAGCTTGAAGCCCTGCCCGCGAGACTGGACGATGCCGTATACGACGATACGATCAATGCGCCATACGGCAGTGCGGAGGACGCCACCGGGTGACCGCGTCCTTGACCCGGCTGTGGGCGCTTCCTATAATCCTTAGACAGCTTTCGCGCGCTTCGTGACGCATTTCGACGCGCGCCCGGACTTGCCCATCGGCCTCTGACATCCGGCCACCAATTCTCAACTTGAGGTATACCCGAGCTTGACCCAGCCCACGGCCCAATCTATCGATCAATTGGCCAACACTGCCGCTGCGGAATTGGACGCACTTGAGACTCTGGAGTCCGTCGAGCAGTGGCGCGTCGCGTACCTGGGGCGACGGGGCAGCTTGACCTTGGTGCTGCGCGGCCTGTCGGAGTTGGACATCGAGCAGCGGCGCACCGTCGGCGCACTGGCCAACCAGGCCAAGCAGGTGCTGGAATCGCGGCTGGAGGAGCGGGTCCGAGGGATCAACGAGGCCGCGCTGCTCCGGGCCTCCACCGAGGACCGGCTGGACGTCACTCTCCCCGGCCGCGCCCCGGCCGAGGGCCGATTGCACCCGACCACGCGAATCGTCCGGCAGATCTGCGACGCCTTCGTGGCCATGGGGTTCGCCATCGTCGAGGGCCCCGAGGTCGAGTGGGACCACTACAACTTCGAGATGCTGAACATCCCCAAGGGGCACCCGGCCCGCGATATGTGGAACACCCTTTGGGTCGATTACCAGAACGAGGCCGGCGAGTACCCGATGCTGCTGCGGACCCACACCTCGCCAATGCAGGCGCGGGTGATGGAGGGCCGCGAACCGCCGATACGGGTGATTGTCCCGGGCAAGTGCTACCGTTACGAGGCCACCGACGCCACCCACGAGTGGCACTTCTACCAGATCGAGGGACTGGCCGTTGATGAGGGGATAACGTTCGCCAACCTCAAGGGTACGCTCTATGAATTCGCCCGGCGGCTGTTCGGCGAGGAGCGGCGAGTGCGCTTCCGCTGCGATTACTTCCCATTCGTCGAGCCGGGCGTGGACATGTCTATCGATTGCTTCGCCTGCGACGGCAATGGCGAGGGATGCCGAGTCTGCCGGGACAGCGGTTGGATCGAGATCATGGGCGCCGGGATGGTGCATCCCAAGGTGCTGGCCGGCGTGGGCTACGACCCCGACAAGTACACCGGGTTCGCCTTTGGTCTGGGCCCGGAGCGCATCGCCATGTTGAAGTACGGCATCGACGACATCCGCCACTTCTACGCCAACGACCTGCGCTTCCTCCGGCAACTATAACCAAAATTACCCGCCCTCTCCCAGGGAGAGGGCCAGGATGAGGGATGAAGGTCCCCCTTAGCTGGCTCCGGCAATACGTTGATGTTGATCTCCCGCCCCGGGAATTGGCCCACCGGCTGACCATGGCAGGCGTCGAAGTCGGTGAGGTCGACGAGATCGGCGGCTGGAGCGAAGTATTCGTAGGCCGCGTCACCGGCGTACGACAGCATCCCAACGCCGACCGCCTGAGCCTTTGCACCGTGACGACCGGCGGCGAAGAGGAGATGGAAGTGGTCTGCGGCGCGCCCAACGTGGCCGAAGGCCAGAACATCTGCTTCGCCCGGGTCGGGGCCCAACTCTACAACGCCCACGCCGGCAAGCACGAGACCCTGGCCGCCGCCCGCATCCGGGGAGTGGAGTCCCAGGGGATGATCTGCTCGGAGTTGGAGCTGGGCTTGGGCGACGACCACACCGGGATAATCGTATTGGCCGAAGACGCGCCGGTTGGCATGCCTCTGAACGAATTCATGGGTGATACAATCTTGGACCTAGAACTAACCCCCAACCGGCTGGACTGCCTTTCCATGCTGGGCGTGGCCCACGAAATCGCCGCCCTGACTGGCGCTACCGTCCGGGAGCCGGAATTCGCCCTCGCCGAGAGCGGCGCGCCCATAGCCGAGCGGGTGACCATATCCATAGCCGACCCGGACCTGTGCTGGCGCTACACCGCCAGCCTCATCGAGGGCGTCACCATCGGAGACTCGCCCCAGTGGCTGCAGGACCGTCTGCTCCGAGCCGGGTTGCGGCCCATCAGCAACGTGGTGGACGCCACCAACTTCGTGATGTTGGAATACAACCAGCCGCTGCACGCCTTCGACTTCGACCGGGTGGGCGAGGCCACGGTCATCGTGCGCCGGGCCCGTCCTAGCGAACCGCTGACCACGCTTGATGGTGAGGCCCGCACCCTGGGCCCGGAAACCCTGGTTATCGCCGACGCCCACCGCCCCATCGGCCTCGGCGGAGTGATCGGCGGGGCCAACAGCGAAATCGGCCCTGGCACTTCCACGGTGCTGCTGGAGAGCGCCACATTCGAGGCCCTCAACAACCGGGAAACCGCCCAGTCGCTGGGGCTGCGGACCGAGGCTACGCTACGCTTTGAGAAGCAATTGCGGCCGGAGTTGGCTCCCATTGCGCTCCGCCGCGCCACCGCGTTGATCCAAGAGGTGGCTGGCGGGACCGTCGCCCCGGGAATTATCGACGTGTATCCCAACCCGCCGGAGTCGCCGCTCACCGTGCCGCTGACCACCCGCCGCCTGCGGCAGGTGCTGGGCATGGACATGGGCATGGAGGGCGTCAAGAGCGTACTCGACTCCTTGTGTTTCACCTACGAGTCCGTGGGCGACGATTCGCTCAGCGTCGCCATCCCCTACTGGCGTAACGACGTGGTCATCGAGGAGGACTTGGTCGAGGAAGTCGTCCGCATAACCGGCTATGACCAAGTCCCTACCGCCATGCTGGCCACCCCAATCCCCTTCCAGACCACCGCCAGGACGCTGGCCCTGCGGGACGCCCTAAAGGACCTGCTGACCGCGGGCGGCATGCAGGAAGTGATCAACTATCCGCTGACCACCCTGGCCGACTTGGAGCGGGTGGAGCAGTTGGACCCCGAATCTCCGCCGTTGCGCATCGCCAACCCGATGAGCGGCAGTCACGAGTATCTGCGGCCTACGCTGCAGGCCGGCCTGCTGGCCACGCTGGCCGCAAACCAAGGATACGACGACGGGCCGGTACGCTTGTTCGAAGCCGCACGGGTCTTCCGACCCCGCCCCAACGACCTGCCCGAGGAACTGGAGACAGTGGCCGGCGCAATGTCCGGGGAGCGTAGTGGCGCGTCCTGGCTGGGCCAGCAAGGGCCGATGGACTTCTTCGACGCCAAGGGGCTGGTCGAGTGGTTGCTGGAACGTCTGGAAGTCCCAGCGTCCTACGAGCCAGGTTCCCATCCCACCTACCACCCGGGCCGGTGCGCCGTCGTTAAGTCGGGGGATACAGCCCTCGGATACGTAGGCGAGATCCATCCGATGATACGAGAGCGAGTCGGGTTGGGAGACACCCTCTCCGTGGGATTCGAACTCTACCTTGCGCCCCTGCTGGATGCCTTGCCAACGGAGGAACGGCGCTTCGTGCCCCTGTCGCGTTTCCCCGCTGCCACGCGCGACATCGCGCTGGTCGTACCATCGGACGTTCCGGCCGGCCGTATCAACGAGCTCATCCTGCGGCATCGGCTGGTGGAACGTGCCGAGTTGTTCGATACCTACTCAGGAGAGAGCATCGGCCAAGGCCGGAAGTCGCTGGCTTTTCATGTTTACTTCCGGGCTGCCGACCGCACCCTCACCAACGAAGAAGTGGACCGTTCGCTGGACGGCCTGCTGCGCACCCTGGAACGGGAGGCCCAAGCCACTCTGCGGAGTTAGTTATGGCCACGCATCACCACGACCGTCACCGCCACCATGCGGCCCACGATGAAGCCGCTCACAGCCACGGGCACAGCCATGCCGACGAGGACATGCTGAGCGTGGAGGACGCCTTGGAGCGGGTGATGGCCAGCTTCGGGCCCCTGGAAACCGTGGAGTCCCCGTTGATGGAATGCCTGGGCCAAGTGCTAGCCGAGGACATCACCTCGCCGCTGGCGCTGCCACCCTTGGCCAATTCGGGGATGGACGGCTACGCGCTGCAAGGCGAGGACATCGTTGGAGCATCAAAGGACTCGCCCCGCCACCTGAGGGTCACGGGAATCGTCGCCGCAGGGCAGATGCCCGACCACGCTGTTGCCGCCGGGACCGCGGTCCGCATCATGACCGGCGCCCCCGTGCCCGAAGGGGCCGACACAGTTGTACCCTTCGAGGAAACCGACGAAGTACAACGCAAGGCCGAAGGACGCCCCTTGGACGAGGTCGCCATATTCGCCGGACTGGGCCGCGGCGCCAACGTGCGGCCGGCCGGGGAGGACGTACGTCAGGGAGAGCTGGTATTGGAGGCCGGGACCGTTATTCGCCCGGCCGAAGTCGGCGTGATCGCGTCTTTGGGCCTCGAGCGGGTGAAGGTCATCCGCCGTCCCATCGTTTCGGTGCTGGCCACTGGCGACGAATTGGAGACCGCCGGGTCTAGCCTGGGCGGGGGCAAAATCTACGACAGCAACAGCTTCAGCGTGGCCGCCTCGGTGGTGGCCAGCGGCGGCGTGCCACGGCTGCTCGGCATCGCCAGGGACAATCTGGAAGACCTGCACCAAAAGCTGGCGGCAACCGAGGGCTCCGACATGGTCGTAACGTCCGCTGGCGTCTCCAAGGGCGACTACGACATCGTAAAGGATGTGCTGAACCAGCGGGGGTCGATGAACTTCTGGTCGGTACGCATGCGCCCGGCCAAGCCGCTGGCCTTCGGCCATCTGAGCGGCAATGGCGGCAAGGACATCCCGCTGCTGGGCCTGCCCGGCAATCCGGTGAGCGCCATGGTAGCCTTCGAGATGTTTGCCCGCCCCGCCATCCGAGCGATGCTGGGACGGACGACCCGGGACCGTCCGTCGGTACACGGCATCTTGACCGCCCCCATATTCAACTACGACGGGCGCCGGGTATATGCCCGCGTGGAAGTGGAGCGCAAGGACGGAGTCTACTACGCGACTCCGACCGGCCCCCAGGGATCGAACATTCTAACGTCTATGTCGCGCGCCAATGGACTGGCGGTGTGCCCCGAAGACCTGCCCTCGAAAAACGCCGGGGAGGAAGTGCGCTTGATCATGCTGGACTGGAACGAGGAGGTGGACCTATGACGACCGCTGGACCGGACTACGACGAGCTCCCAGAGGAGGAACTCGAGGTAGAGCCTTCGCCCGAATCCCTGCAGGAGCCCCCGCCAGAGCCTCCGAACGTGGCATTGGCGGTAGCGGAGGAAGACGAAGACGAAGAGGTCGTCGTCCTATACCAGGTCAGCTTCCAGCGCCTAGAGCAGTTGGAGCGGTCGGCGATTCACCTGCTTGCCTCTCGCTTGACCGACGACTCGCCATCCCGCTCGGCCCCGGTGGTAGAACTGAACGACCCACAGGCGCTGGTCCGGGAGATTCGCGACAACTATGACACCGACCCGCAGTTCATCCGCTCCGACATGCCGATACAGGAGATAGTGTTTCGCACTCTGTTGGCCCGAGGCAACGAGCCCATCACGCTGACCGATCTGCACTATGAGCTGACCGAACGGTGGGCCACCCCACTGCGGCCCATCGTAATCTCCGAAGACCGCCTGCAACGGGTCCTGGACGCCGACACTTACTACGGCTTCGTACAGGCGTAAGCTAGCGGACTACTCCGGTCATCCCGATGACCGTTAACGCCTCAGTTTTCGCGGGCTGCACCGCCTTATTTGCGCTCCGAGTGGCGGGTCAGGCCTTAGTGGTCAACGCTGCGCCCAATTGGCTGCCCTCGATGGAGCACTGGTATTCAGGATTGCTGCCCTACCGGTACCTGCTGCCAGCGCTGTTGGCCCTGATCGTCGTCATCGCGGTGGACCTCTTCCGTGGCGTCGGCCCGTTCGCCTCGGATTGGTGGAGGGGCGGTGCCAATGTAATGGTAGCGTTAGCTGGCATCTACTTCTTCTCGATGGTCCTGCGCTACATGATTACGATGGCGTTGAAGCCGGAATTTCGCTGGTTCAGACGGACCATACCCATCTGGTTCCACTTGGTGCTGGCCACGGCCCTATGGGGCTTCGCCGACTATCACCTGTCCTGATCGCGGGGCGCCAAGCGGGCGATGCGCCGGGCGTCTAGGGCGATGTTGCAAAGACCGCCGCGCCCGTCGTAATTGTGGCCGATGAAGTACAGACTTTCGTGGCTTTCGCATTGGACCCGGTTTCTTCGCAGGGCGAAGCCGCATTTGTCGCAGGCCCCGTACTCGCCCATCCAATCGATGGCAGCCCGGTATCCGGTGGCCAGGACCACGCGGTCGAATTCCCGCTCCGTGCCATCAGCGAAGCTGGCGAGGGACCCGGCGAGACCGGTCAAGCCTGGCAGGAGGCCGATAGCCCCCGACCGCACGTGCTCGACGAGTCGAACGCCAATCAGGGGCACGTCGGGACACCCGTAGACCGCCTGCGTCCTGGGGATGACACTCCCGCCCTTCAGCGCCGTTCCAATGGCGCCAATAGCTCGGATGATGGCAGACACCGGCAGGCCGGGAACCTGGGCCAGCGCCCACCCGAAATACTGGGTCGGAATGCCGACGAAGCTCCTGGGGACGACGTTGGCCCCTGACCTCACAGAAATTGACACTTTGGCCCCGGCTTCGGCGAGTTCCGAAGCGATCTCCGCTCCCGAATTACCGACGCCTGCCACCAGTACCCGCCGACCTGCATAGCCCGCCGGGTTGCGGTAGCCGGAACTATGAATCACTCGGCCATTGCGGTCGCTCAAGCCCACGAATCCCGGTACCTGCGGAGCTGACATGATGCCAGTGGCCACCACGACCGAGCGGGCTTCATAGCCCCCTTGGTCCGTCGTCACCCGCCAAAGGCCGTCGGCCAGTTCCAATGAACGGGCTTCGACCCCAGTGTGCACCGGAACGGCGAAACGTCGGGCGTAGTCGCCCAAGTAGGCGGTGAATTCCTTCAACCGGGGAAAGAGCGACGTGCCCTTGGGGTAGGGCAGGCCCGGCAACGCGCTGAGATGTTTGCCGGTGTGCAGGCGCAGGCTCTCGTAGACCTTAGACCACATCCATCCAGGGTGGTTGCCCTTTTCGAGGACGACGTTGGTCACGCCTCTGGTCCCGAGTTGTTGGGAGACGGCCAGCCCTGCGGGGCCAGCGCCGATTACGAGGACCTGGAGGGGCCGGTCAGGCAGTGGCTAACTGCTCTTTGGCGGTCTCCACCAGCTTGGCAAAGGCGGCTTCGTCGCGTACCGCAAGGTCGGCCAGAATCTTGCGGTCGAGTTCGATCTCGGCCAGCTTGAGGCCGTGGATGAATTGGCTGTAGTTAATGCCAGCTTCCCGGCAGGCGGCGCCGATGCGCACGATCCACAGACGCCGGAAGTCACCCTTCTTCTCCCTGCGGTGCCGGTAGGCATGGGACCAAGCGTGCATGACCGCTTCTTTGGCCCATTTGTAGTTGCGATGGGAGGAACCGTGGAAGCCTCTGGCGGCCTTGAGTATCTTCTTATGACGGCGGTGTTTGGTGACGCCGCGCTTTATACGAGCCAAGTGTTTGTCTCCGTTAGTGGGCCGGGCCGGTTAACCGTAGGGGATCAACCGGCGTAGGCGGGGTTGGTCGGCGTCGGCCACCGCTAACTTGTCGGAGTATTTGCGGGTGACCTTGGTCGGCTTCTTGCGGCGTAGGTGACTGCTCATCCGCTTGCGTCGAAGCAGCTTCCCGGAGCCGGTAACGTGGATACGGGCTTTCGCCCCCTTGTGCGTTTTAAGTTTTGGCATCGGCCAGTTCTTCTGCCTGTTCCTTTCTCAAGGCCTCGCCCTTCTGCAGGGACGGGATCAACACCATCGACAGGGCCCGTCCTTCCTGGGCGGGCGGGCGTTCCAGACGGACTTCGTCTTTCAACTCGTCGGCGACCCGTTTGAGCACCGAGAGTCCCAACTGCTGGTGGGCGGCCTCACGGCCTCGGAACCGGACCGTGAGCTTCACCTTCGAACCGTCGTCGATGAACTCCCGCACCTTGCGGATCTTCGAGTCCAAGTCATGGCTGCCAATGTTGGGCCGGAAGCGCACCTCTTTTTGCTCGGTGCTCTTTTGACCCCGTTTCGACTCCTTCTCCTTCTTGGAGGAGAGGTAAAGGAGCTTTCCGTAATCCAGTAGCCGACAGACGGGCGGGTCTGAGTTTGGCGCCACTTCTACTAAATCGACTTCGGTGTCCCGCGCCAGTTGGATCGCTCGGTTTAGATCCATTACCCCGAGCTGAGAGCCGTCTCCGCCGATTACCCTGACCTTGGGGCTGGTGATCCGCTCGTTAACTCGATACTGCCTGGCGATGGGCTAACCCTCCGAAAGCGTCTCCCTGAGCCGGGGAAACTCTAGCATAAGGCCTTGGACGCGTCAATGAGAGAATGCCAGTGGCCGGGGCCGAGGGGACCAGAACGAGACCTATTCGTCGTTGGGGTCGTCGTCTGGGTCGTCAGTCATCTGGGTGCCCGGATTGGCCGTGGAATCCTGACCCAAGCCTTTCAAGAAAGCTTCGATTTGCGGCGACAGCGGCTGCACCGGACCGCTCTCAGCGGACTGATTTTCCCGGTCGTAGCGTTCTTCGAGGCGGGAAAGCAGCTTGGACACCTCCGAGGTATCGGACACGATATTTTCCAGTGAAGAGTACTGCTGAGTGCCTCGCTCTTGGTCCTCCAGCCGGTTGGGTAGCCCGTAGATGCGGCATAGGATGCCAGTGAGACGCGCCGCGCCGGTGAAGTCTTCCTCCACCTGGAAATACTGGGGAAGGTGGACCACGAAGATCCGGGTTTCCATTCCCATCTCGTCGGCGGTCGACATGATTAACTGCGTGATAGTGGTTGGGCCCTCATAATCACTGGGGCGCACCCGCACCGTTCGGTATTCTTCTTCGTTCTCCGGAGTAACGGTGCCGCCGGAAACCAGCAACGGCCTCGTATGGGGGACCATGTCGTACATTGCGCCAATCATGGAGTAGCGTTTGACGCCGAAGTGCTTGAGCACCTCGATAGCCGAGTCGGTAAAGTCCTCGCCATAGGAGTGGGGCTCCAACAGGTGGACGGTGATCAGATCGGGTCCCTGCTCTCTCTTGGAGATCTTGATGGTGGTGGACGGGATAGTGTATTCCCGCTTGCCTTGGCGCAGCACCGACTTGGGCCGGTATCGGGTGAAGTCGTAATAGCGTCCTGGGCGCACCAACCGGCCCACCTCTTTGGCTCCCAGGTGGCGCTCGATCCGGCGCAGGCTCAGGGTGCCAACGTTGCCGACGTCGATCCAAGGCCGCAACACCGCCAACACGTGCGGCTCGTTGAGCTCGGGGAGATCGTCGTCGAATTCAAACTCTCCTATACGCATCGCTCTAGTTTGCCAGCGGCTCTATAGATTTACAAGTGTCGGCCCGCCGCGTTAGCCTTTAGCCATGGTTGCGATACGATCAGCATCCGGGCCCTTGGCGCTTATCGCCTTGGTCGTTGCGGTCCTAACAAGCGTCTACGTTACCCCAGTCGCCTCTCCGGCAGCGGCCCCTCTGCCGCTATTCCGGTACGTGAATAGCGGATGGGTGTCTCCGTTGGAGTTCGCCGACTCGGGGCCGTTCACCCAGGAACTCCGGGCATTCGTAATCACCAGCCAGCAAGAACTCGACGCCTACAACGCCGGGATCATCACCAAGCGCACCCTGGGTAGTACGGTCAGCCTCGGGCGGATCGAATTCGAGGAATCGATTCTGCTGGCCGCCTATTACGCCTGGCGGGTAGTGCAGGGCGACCCCCTGAGCGTGGCCAGCCTGGAGATTGAAGGCGGCCGGGCGGTGGTGGACCTGGAGCTGAGCGACGATCCGCAGGGCCGGGAACGGCCCTACCTCTTCGCCCCGGTGATCATGGTCGCGGTGGAACGCGCCCTGTTTCCGCCAAGCCAAGAGGTCGAGTTCGTCTTCAACCTGAACGGGCAGCCCGTTCAGACAGAAATAGCGGTCCCGAACTAGGGAAAACTGTGTTATTGGTACTGTCGGTGACGAGGATTCATGCCAAAAGAGACGAAGGCGACATTCCGCGATGGGAATCTGGAATTAACCGAGGAGCTCGGCTTGGATGAAGGCGAAGTAGTGTTCGTCGTGGTCAGGAAAACGCCTAAGAAGTCCGAGGGAAGCCTGGACAAGTTCAAGTCTAGCGCCGGGGCCTGGAAGGACGACTCACGGGCCGATCGGTTAGCGCACATCGTTCAGGAGCGCCGCGAGCACGGCCCGGATTCGGAGCCAAAATAGCTTGCTCTATCTTGTCGACACCGATTGGACTATCGATTACCTGCGAGTCGTCAAGCGGGTGGTCCGACGTCTCGACGAATTTGGACCCGAGGGCCCAGCCCTCAGCTATATCTCTCTAGCTGAACTATACGAAGGAATCTTGGGCTCGGCTCGCTCCCAACAGCGTGACGCCGAATTGCAGGCCTTTCTGAGCAGGGTCCAACTGTTGCCGCTAGACGATGATACGTGCCGGGCCTTTGGGGATACTTGCCGGGCCTTTGGGCAGCTTCGCGCATCCCTCCGGTCGTCTGGCAACCTGATCGCTGACATGGACTTGCCGATAGCTTCAACCGCGCTTAACCACGAGCTTACGCTGCTAACCAACAACCGTCGGCATTTCCCAGCGTATCCCCGGACTGGCGATAATCCCCGTCTAGCACTCGCCCATTTCGGTCAGGCGGCCTTCAAACCAGCCTACCCGGCCAGCGCGGACGGTGGCGTAGGTATCGAGGCGCATTGAGCCGCGCTGCAGGTGGCCCACCGAGTCCATCCAGACGAAAGCGCCCTCCCGCATGTCGAAAATTGCGGCGTCGCCCGACATTCCCGGGGCCAGCGAGCCAATCTCTTCCTCCAATCCAAGCACGCGCGCCGGGGTGCTGGTGGCGGCGGCAATGGCGTCGGTCAGCGGCATGCCCATGGCGTGGAACTTGCTGACTAGGTCGTTCATCTTGTAGACGGTGCGTTCCGGCGGCGGCACATGTATGTCGGTGCTGATGGTGTCGGGCGGCAGGCCCTGCTCCATCGCCGCTTTACTCACCTCGACGTCGCAATGGACGCCAGCATGGGCCACGTCCATAATCACGCCCCGGTCGGCGGCGGCTCGCACTTCGGGGCGGATTTTCAGGTTGCGGTCGAGCATGTTTTCCGGATGACCGTTGAAGGCGTGGGTAGAGATGTCGCCGGGGCCCAAGAACTCCAAAACATCGGGGAGCGGTATCGGCGTGCCGCTAACGTGGACCATCAGGCGGCTCCCCGACTTGTCGGCCACCTCGCGGGCCTTGGTCATCGCCTCGTGGGCGTTCCAGTAGGCCACGGCGTTCACGTGCATACGCACCTTGACCCCGAAGCAGAATCCCTTGTTCTGGCGTATGTGCTCGGCGGTCTCGTCCACGTCGATGACCCTCATGTCGTGGAGGCCTCCGCCCAATACGCGGTTCACCGCCAGGCCCACGCCGCCCACGTGCAGAAAGGCCAACAAGCGGGTGCGGTGGGCCGGAAAAACATAGTCGCGCATGGCCTGGTAGTTCAAAAAACCGGCGCTGCCCGCGTCGATGCCAGTGGTGGTGCCGGAGGACATGCAAATGTCGTCCGGATTTACAGAAGTCGGGTTGCCGCCGTGGTAGAAATGGCCATGCAGGTCGATCAAGCCCGGGGTGATCAGCTTGCCGGACACGTCCAGCGAAAACCGGGCCAGCGTCGGGTCGATGCGTTCCTCGACCGCGGCGACCACTCCCTCGTTGAATGCTATGTCGCGCCGGTTGTGGATACCTCGGGCCGGGTCGAGCAGAGTGCCACCGGTCAATACCGTATCGTAGGTCGGCGTCGTCATTGCTGTGCCTCGTCGGGTGATAATCTTAGGGGCGATCCGCGAATCGCCCCTACTCTGGTTCCCCGGGTGTGTCCGGCGCCGGGTTGTCGTCCCGGCGTTGGACTTGCAGGATTTGGGGCTCCTGGTATCTCAGGCGGCGCATTCTCGGGTAGACCTGCACCTTGGGGTCCTCGAAGTCCTCGTCGGTTATCTCCGGCCCCTCGTCCACCGGCAAGAATCCGAAGGACTGGATAGCCTGGGCGATCAGAGCGTTGACCACCTGGGGCGAACGTCCCTCAAGGCGTCCCAAATTGTAGGCGAGGGTCACCGCCAGTTGGCCCCGGGATATTTGCTCGAAGGCCCCGGAGTCCTTCAGGTCGTCGGGCAGAGCGCCCGACTGTTCCAAGAAATCGTCGAGCACCTGGCCCACCACGTCGGAAAACCCGCCGTGCTCGATCTCGTACATATAGCCGGTGAGCTTGTCGGTTAGCTCAACCACCCCGTCGGCCGGGAGCAGGCCGTAATGCTCGTGCTCATGTTCGTGGTCGTGCTCTTGCTGGTGCTCTTCTTCTTGCACCTTATTCGTCCTCGTCGGGCTCTTCCTGCTGAGCGGACTGGCCAGCGCTATAGACCGCCCCGGGCAGGATGGCGTTGGATCGGGTGTTGCGCTGGTCAGCGCCGGGGCGGGGCATGTTGAGCAGCGACTCCTTCAGCGCGGCAATCGCCTCTTCGCCCGCCGAAACATTCATAACGAGGCCGATGATCCCGGCGTTCCGGAGCACTTCCAGCGTATCGCCGTCGGGAGCTTCGGTTATCTCGGCCAGTAGGTTCTTGCCGACGCGCCCGCTTACCCGGGCTACGTTGACCAAGTCCTGGAGAGTCCAAGAGGAAGCCGCTCCGCCCAAGGGAATCAGCACGGCGTCGACGGGCAATGAGTTGATGTCCCGCAGGTCCTCAGGAGGGGCGGCAGGGTCGACCGACAGCACTCGGGCCACCTCCTTGCTGGAGACAGCGCCCAAGGAGGTGCCGGCCAGTTGGAAGGCAAACAGGTCCGCCCCCGCCTCTCGGAAGGCCGTCGCATCTTCCGCGCCGAGGGAATCGGTGCGGACCCCCCAAGGCACTTCTACAGCGTCCTTCACGCCCTCAACCTGGTCTTGGGCGAGTCCCGAGATTACCACGGCGTCGGGCGACAGACCTGCTGCTGTGCCCGCCTCACCCGCGTTGGCCTCCAAGACCAGCGCCAAACCTGGCACTTTGGCGGAGCGCGGCGGCCCGAATCCCATCCGGGGCGGCGCTCCCTCACGAATCTCATCCAAACGGTCCAAGAACTTGCTACTCATTAACGAAAATCCCGAAGTTGCTCAAGTACGTTTTTGCGTGGTGTTGCCGGGCTGATTATAACCCATCGCCAGCCACCCGGTGCAGTCGTATGGCCAGCAGTCGGTCGGCGTTTCAAAGTATCCGTCGCTCTCTTGCGCCGGATTCGGCATGGGCCGTATCGTGGAAGGAGGAACCACCGCTTGAGGGAAAGAGTGGCCAATGAGCCAGGTCCGTAACACAGGGCGGGGTGCCGTGGCAGGCCGGGTGGGGGCCCTTTTGGGGCTCTTGCCGGCGGTCGCCCTTGGCATGATGCGGCTCTTCATCGGTGAAGGGCCGGTGAATGGCGAACGCTTGGCGGGGGACCTTTCACTCGCCCTGCTTATGGCGGTGCCCTACGCCTTGGCCCTTGTCGCGTCCCGGGTTCCGGACCCCGGGGTGCGCGGCGGGGTATTATTCGCTATCGGGCTGCTGTCGCTCGCCGCCTGCGTGTCGCTGATCATCACGGTCGCTGGGGTATTCTTCCTGCCCGCGACACTCGTTCTCCTCTTCGCCGCGGTGCGAAGCCTCACCGCCGCAAGCCGCCCGCTGACCACCGTGTTGCCGGCCACCGCCGGGGGATTGCTGCTAGCTGCCATAGTCGGGGTTGGCTTCTATGCCCTCATATTCGTTCAGGACCCTGCGCCACGCTGTTGGGAGCGGCAGCGCGGTCCCGACGGTTGGCAGGAATGGCAATCCCGTCCGGCACCAGCAGACCGGCTGGGCGGGAGTAGCATATCGTCGGGGCCTTATGGGAGCCTGTCCCGCTGCACCAGCGACATCGAGACCTGGAGCGAATCTGCGGTGGGCTTGGCCGCCGTGGCGACGGCCTCCCTGCTCTTGCTCCCAGTGGTCCGCCTGCGCCCCAGCCCCTTCTAGGCTAGCCCACCCGTGGCTGGTTACCCTCCTCGTCGTGCCCGACCAACCCACCTCCGCCATCCGGCCGCAGGCGGAACCCAGAGCGCCTGCGTAACGTTGGGAGATCGTCGGGGTCCGGGATCGCTGGTGAAGGGCTCTGGGCCCCGGCTATGGCCGGGATGACGGACGGGGAGGGGTGGCTTATAATCGGCGGATGCTGCTGGCCATCGACATTGGCAACACCATGGTCACGATGGGGGTGTTCCGGGGCGAGGAACTGGCCACCACCCTCCGCATCGCCACCGACTCCCGCCGCTCCGCCGACGAGTACGGCCTGCTGCTCACCAACCTGCTGCAGCTCAACTCTATCGACCGCTCCGACATCACCGACGTTTGCATCTGCAGCGTGGTCCCACCGCTCACGGGGGTGTTCGAGGCCGCCGCCAAGTCCTACTTCCAGGTCGAGCCCTTCGTCGTATCCGGTGGCGTCGAAACCGGCCTGGAGATCGCCTACGACAACCCCCGAGACGTAGGGGCCGACCGCATCGCGGACGCGGTGGCCGCCAAGACCCTCTACGGCTTCCCGACCATAATCGTCGATTTCGGCACCGCTACGGTGTTCGACGTAATCTCAGGCGAGGGAGTCTACCTCGGAGGAGCTATCGCGCCGGGAATTGGCATCGCCGCCGAAGCGCTGTTCCTGAACACTTCCCAGTTACGGCGGGTGGAACTGGTGCCGCCGCCCTCGGCCATCGGCCAGAACACCACCGCCGCGCTGCAAGCTGGGCTAGTCTTGGGTTATGCCGAGTTGGTGAAGGGGTTGGTGGGGCGCATCAAAAAGGAGTTGGGCGGCGAGGCCCATGTGATCGCGACGGGCGGGCTGGCCAGTATAATATCTAAAGAGACGGGCATATTCGACGGCATCAACCCCGACCTTACCCTGATCGGGCTCCGCCAGATTTACGAGATGAACCAAGGGCGGACTTAGCCCGGCGACCGAGTTGATAGCATGAGCGGCGCGCTGGCGGACAAACGAGTGGTGCTTGGAGTCACCGGCAGCATCGCCTGTTACAAGGCCCTGGACCTGGCCAGCAAGCTGACCCAGGCGGGCGCGCTGGTCGATACCATAATGACCCACGGCGCCGCCCAATTCGTCACCCCGCTGGCCTTCCGCAGCATCACGCACCGGGCCGTCGTTACCGACGCCTTCGACGCCAACTCCGAGTATAGCGTCGAGCACGTTATGCTGGCGCACCAAGCCGACGTGCTGGTCATCGCCCCGGCAACCGTGCATAGCATCGCTAGACTGGCCTTGGGGCTGGCCGACGACGCTCTCACCACCACCGCCGTCGCCTACAAGGGCCCAATGGTGGTGGCGCCGGCCATGGACGGTGACATGTACGACCACCCGGCCACCCAAGAGAACCTGGGCAAACTACAGGATCGAGGCGTCGTCATCGCCGGCCCCAGCGCAGGCCGCCTAGCCTCCGGGCTGATGGGCATGGGCCGGCTTCTGGAGACTCCGGAGCTATTGGGCTACATCGCCTACGCCCTGGGCCGCAACGGCGACCTCGCCGGGCGCACGGTGGTGGTCAGCGCCGGGGGGACCGCCGAGCCGATAGATCCGGTGCGGGTGATCACCAACCACTCATCGGGCAAGATGGGCTATGCCTTGGCCGAAGCTGCCCGCGACCGGGGCGCGAGGGTGGTGTTGGTGTCGGCAGCCAAGGGTCTGCCCAACCCGCCGTTGGTCGACGTGGTGCCAGTGCAGACCGCCCAGCAGATGTGCGACGCCGTGCTATCGCATGTCGAGACCGCCGATGCGCTGATCATGGCGGCGGCGGTGGCCGACTACCGGCCAGCGGAGCTTGCCGAGCAGAAGATCAAGAAGTCGGAGGATGAACTGACGATTGCCTTGGCCAAGACTACCGACATTCTGGCGGCAGCTCAAGGAAACTTCGTGAAAGTCGGTTTCGCCGCCGAGAGCGAAAATTTGGTGCCCAACGCCAAGGTGAAGGTGCGGAGCAAGGGGCTCGACTTGATCGTCGCCAACGATATAACGGTGGAGAACAGCGGCTTCGGCGCCGACGACAACCTGGTAACGCTGATCGGTCGCGACCTCGAGGCCGAGGAACTTCCCCTGCTTTCCAAGTATGAAGTCGGCCACCGGGTGTTGGACCGGGTGGTGGGGATTTTGAATCGGGATTAGGCGGATTAAAGGATGTTCAGGATTGGATTCGCTCTGTTAACCGTCAACCCAATCCTGAGAACCCCCCGAATCCAGAGAATCCTGATTAAAAGGCGCCCCCCTAACCTGAGACCGTCTCCTTGAACCGGCGGATGGCCTCGATGTGAGCGTCGGGGCCCTCTATGCCGGCCCGCATGGTGTTCACCGACAGGTGCGTCCCGCCCACTTCGGCCCACGACTCGGCGATTTTCTCCCAGCTACCTTGAGGGTCGGTGGCGAGGCCTATGCGTCCTTCGATGCCAATGGCCGAGGGGTCGCGGCCCGCTTCCACGGCGTACTGGCGCATCTCGGCGATGCGCTCGGCGCCCTCGGCGTCGGGCCCGAACTGGGGGAACCAACCGTCGCCCATCCGGCCGATGCGCTTGACGGTCTGCGGCGCACCGCCGCCGAACCACACCGGGATCGGTTGCTGCACTGGCAAGGGGTTGATGCCCGCGTGGGTCACGTCGTGGTAGCGGCCATGGAAGTCCACAACGTCCTGGGTCCACAGCTTGCGCATCAGTTCGATCTGCTCTTCGCTGCGGCGGCCCCGGTTGGTGAAGCTCTCGCCAAGTCCCTCGTACTCGACGGCGTTCCAGCCGACGCCGATGCCCAAGCGCAGCCGCCCCCCGGTCAGCACGTCCACCTCAGCCGCCTGCTTGGCGACCAGCGCGGTTTGCCTTTGGCCGAGGATCAACACCCCGGTAACGAACTCGATCTTCTCGGTCAGCGCGCCCAAGTAGCCGAAGAGCACGAAGGGCTCGTGGAACGTGTCCACCGAGCTGTAGGGACGGTCCCAGCCCGGCCGCACGCTGGTGTCGGCGCCCAGCACGTGGTCGAAGACCAGCAGGTGCTCGTAGCCCAGGTCCTCGGCCGCCTGTGCAAAGTCGCGGACCCCCGCCGGGTCCGCCCCGATCTCGGTCTGCGGAAAGATAGCACCCAGTTGCATGATCGACCTCCAAGGGTTTTCTAGTTCAGCTCGGAGGCCATTATAGACCGGGTCGTTGGACGTATGAACCGGGATTCCTAGGATTCCCGGATTTCCAGGATGGGCGTCCGTTCATCCCTTAGCATCTTGGAAGTCCTTTACTGGAAGTCCTTTAATCGTCCGAATCCTGGTTCAAAGCCTCCTCCCCCGACCGGGACGGCCGCCAGCCGGGCAGACGGAAGCCGCGGCGCGGGCTGTTGCCTTCGTCGTCGTTGCGGTCCCGGGCACGGCGGCGGTTCCAGACAATCAAGCCGACGACGATCAGCCAAACCGGGCTGAACACGCCGATCCAAATGATTGCGGTGAGCAGGAACCGCGCCAGGGCAGAAAGCGCCCGCACTGCTGTCTTGCCGGTGCCGGCGGCGTCCCAGCCGCCTACGAGGAAGCCGACCGACTCGTTGACCTGAACAAAGAACGTGGCGGTGTTGGTCACCCTTCCTGCGTCGCTCATGGCTGAGACGGAGAGCGTGGCCTCGTAGGCGTGGGGCCGGTGGTCAGCGTAGGAGTGGAGGGCCGAAGCCCGGGTCACCCCCTCGTCCGGAGCGCTGACAACCGTGGGCGTGCCGTCGCCGAAGTCCCAGCGGTACTCGAAGTCCCACAACCCCTCGGGGCGGGTGAACGAGCCGCGGTATTCGACATCGTCACCCTCGTCCACCACCCGGTTGTCGCCGGCGAAGACCTCGATGTTCGGCACATGGGTGACGGACAGGATCGCCGCGTCAGAGCCCTCGACGAGCCCGGTCTCGCCGGCCCCGCTGATGGTGATCTCGGCGATGTAGTCGCCCTCTTCGTGGTACGTGTGATGGACCGACGAAGTGACGCGGGTGCTGGGGTCGTCAGCCTTCGGGGCCGAGCCGGTGCCGCTGGCCTGGTTCCCGTCGCCGAAGTCCCACAGGAAAGTGAATTTCTCCACCCCCTCCGGAGGCTGGAACGTGGCGCTGAAACGGATACCCTGCCCAATGCGGTAGGCGGAGTCAGGCCCGACGTTTACCGGCATCTTGTTGGTGGAGAGCTCGAGCCGCACGATCAGCAGGGAGTAGGCGGCGGTCTGCTGCAGGAAGTTGATGCGCCCCTGCATCTGTTCGATCTGCAGTTGGATCTGGCTTATCTCTTGGTGCACTCGGAGGGCGTGCTCCACGTTGTCGGCGCGAGCCACCAGGTCCAGCAGCACCCGCTCGGTTTCCCGGAGGCTGGTCAGCCGGGACTGGGTGTCCACGAACTCGTCGGTCACGTCTTGGCTGGACAGATTGCGGGACTTCGCGTCAATCGCCATGTCCTCCAGCCGGTCCATGACCTCGGCAAGCCTCTGCGCCGGGACTCGGATGGACACGGAGCCGCTGTGCCGGGAAGAGCGGTCGGAACTGACAACCCAGCCGCCTAATTCGCTGGCCAAGGCGATCACGCTATCCACCGAGCCTGCCACGTCGCCCACCACCAGCAGCATGTTGCCGGTGTGAACAATAATCCGCTGCTGGGCCGCCATAGACGCTTGCACCTTGGAAGCGGGCGAAGCCGGGGTCGGGGGCGGAGCGGCCGTGGCCATGGCAGCACGTCGGGGAGCGGCGGTTGGAGCAGGGAGTAGTGCCGCAGACTCGGACGAATTGGACAAGAAGCCGCCGGCCCCAGGCGCTCCAGTGGGGCCAGCCCGTCCCATCGCACCGTCTTGGCCGGCCTCGGGTGCGGAAGGTGCGGTGGTGGCAGCCGGGGCCGCCGTTGCCACTTCGATCCGGCTCAGACGATCGGAAATTTCGGAGTCGTCCCCCCCACCGCAGGCCAACAGCCCCACAGCCAGCGTCAACAGGGCCGCGCCCACGGCCAGCAGCTTCACCAATCGCATTCCCATCACTCGTTCCACCTCCCGGACGAATCGAATTATAGGCGGTCGACTGATAGTACGCAGTCGAGTCTCGAACCGTTCCCAGTGTGTTCTATAATGCGGGTGCCCAGCGAGCCTGAATTTGCGGAGGCGCCACGTGAAGACCATCGAGTTGGACTACACCAAGCAGTGCGGCGACGAACCCACCAAGGGCCACAACCGCTGGCACCCCGACATTCCGCCCGCCGTCACCGCCGACCCCGGAGAGGAAGTGGTGATGCAGACCCGCAACGCCTTCGACATGCAGATAAACCCCTCGACCCAAGCCGCCGACCTGCTCAACACTGACCTGGGGCTGGTGCATCCGCTGACCGGCCCGGTCTACGTCAACGGCGCGGAGCCCGGCGACCTGCTGGAGGTCAACATACTGAGCATCGAGCCCGCGAGTTGGGGGTTCACCACCATCCTGCCCGGCTTCGGCTTCCTGCGCGACCTTTACCTCGAGCCCTTCATCGTTCACTGGGAGATGCGCGACGGCTTCGCTCAGTCGGAGCAGCTGCCCGGCGTCCGGGTGCCCGAAGCATCCTTCATGGGCACCATCGGCGTCGCCCCGTCGCGGGCGCTACGCCAAGCGATCCTGCTGCGCGAAGAAGAGCTGCTGCGCCGGGGCGGGGCCGTGGTCGGCCCGACTCCGGCGGGCGCGGTGCCGGCCCACGAGCCCTTCGCCACGGAGGGACTTCGCACCATCCCGCCTCGGGAGCACGGCGGCAACGTGGACATCAAGCAACTCACCGCCGGTACCCGGTTGATGCTGCCGGTGTTCACCGAGGGCGCGCTCTTCTCGGCCGGCGACGCCCACTACGCCCAAGGCGACTCCGAATGCTGCGGCACCGCCATTGAGATGGACTGCACCCTGCATGTCAGCTTCCAGGTGCGGAGGGGCGAGGCGTCGTCGCGGGGCATCAACTTCCCTTACTTCGAGCGCGACGACTACTTCACTAGCCCTGAAATGGCCGCGCCGCGCCGGTTCCTGGCCTCCACCGGCATGTGCATCGCCGACGGGGTGAACCAGTCGGAAGACGGCACGCTGGCCTCCCGTCAAGCCCTCCTGAACATGATCCACCTTCTGATGGAGCGTGGCTGGACCCGCGAACAAGCCTACTGCATCTGCAGCGTAGCGGTGGACCTCAAGGTAAGCGAAGTAGTAGACGTACCCAACTTCGTAGTCTCCGCCTTCCTGCCGCTGGACATCTTCACCGGGTAGGGCGCTGAATCCTGATTCAAAACCCCGACGCCACGAAGCGCCCCGCAGACGGTCTGATATACTTGCGCTAATCACTCACCATAACTGAAGCGAATAGGAGATCACCCATGCAATTTGGACTCTTGTACGAAATGCAGCGGCCTTGGGACCAGGAGATCGACTGGCATTCGCTGTACCAGGAGACGCTGGACCAGTGCGAGTTGGCCGATAAGGTCGGCTTCGACAACCTGTGGTTCGTCGAGCACCATTTCCTCTACGGCTTCTCCGGCTCCCCCTGTCCCGAGGTCATGTTTGGCGCGCTCAGCCAGCGCACCAAGGACATCCGCATCGGCTTCGGAGTTTCCATCCTGCCCAACCACCACCCCGTCCGGATAGCCGAGCGAGCGGCGATGGTCGACCAGCTCAGCCACGGTCGCGTCGAGTTCGGCACCGGCCGCTCCAACGCCTACGAGCAGCTCGGTCAAGGCATCGACCCCCGCGAGACCCGTGACCGGTGGGACGAAGCGATCACCATGATCCCCCAGATTTGGCAGTCGGAAGGGGAATTCGAGTGGGAAGGCAATTTCTGGAACGTGCCGCCCCGCCGCGTGCTCCCCAAGCCCTACCAGAAGCCTCACCCCCGCATGTACCTCGCCTGCACCCAGACCGAGAGCTTCCGCCTCGCCGCCCAGAAGGGTATCGGCGTGCTGTCTTCGGCATCCTATGCCGTGGACGTTCTGGCCAACCACGTCCAGGTGTACCGCGACGCCATCAAGGACGCCGACCCGGTGGGCGCCGAGATCAACGAATTCTGGGGCAACAACGTCCATTCTTTCTGCGCCAAGGACGACCAGGCAGCCAAGGAGCTGTGCGCCGAGTCGATGAAGACCTTCTTCGGCCCTGACAAACCCTACATCGCTGGCCGCATCAACGCTTACGAGGAGCTCCTGGAAGCTTGGGGCGGCGTCCCCGAACACCTGAAGGCCGACTTTGGCCGCTGGCTCCGCCAGTCCGACGAGGAGCACCAGTCCCAGGCTGCCGAGGCGGGAATCTCCTTGGACTCCGGCCCCGGAGCCGCCCGCGCCGCCGTGGCCCAGTTGGACGCCAATACCCTCTCCGACCGAGGCGTGATCATCGCTGGCAACCCCGAAAGCTGCATCAACACCATCAAGACCTACGAAGACATCGGCGTCGACCAGGTTATGCTGATCATGCAGACCGAGACTATCCCCCACGAGAAGGTGATGGAATCCATCGAGCTTTACGGCAAAGAGGTAATCCCCGCTTTCTCCAAAGCCAAGGTCAGCTAGGAGCAGCCGCAATCCTGGACCCCGTCGGCCCCCGCCCAAGCACGCTTGAACGGGGGCCGAAGCTTTGCAACGACGAACGCGACTCCACATTACGAGCACTATTCGCTGGACTTCTACCGGGAACACGCGGCCGACTACGCCGCGTTGTCCCAAGTGTTCGCCAACTGTTCCCACCCGGAGTTCCGCGAAGATCGCGACTTATACCGGCGCGTGGCGGAGCTGGCGACCCCGGGTCGAGGGCTCGACGCCGGATGCGGCGCGGCCGGCCGGGAGATGCTTCTGCTTACCCAACTCGGGTTCGAGATGTTCGGGTTGGACGCCGTTGAGGAAAACATCGAAGTTGCCCGCCGGGGTCACCCTGAGCTTGCCGAGCGCCTACGGGTGGCCGACATCGGAGAGCCCCTGCCTTTCAATGACGCTGAATTCGACGTCGTGTTGTGCAACGCGGTGATCCAGCATATCCCCCGCGACATGGTATTTTCCGGCGTATTGAACGAGTTCGCCCGCGTTCTGCGGCCCGGAGGCGTGTTGCAATTGATGTTCAAGCCGGGCCGAGGTGTTGGCGCCGCGGTGGACTCGGCCTACGGTAGCGAGGGCGTTTCCCGCAGCTTCGCGCTCTACGGCGAGAACGAACTGTTGGAGGCGCTGGCCGCTTACGGCTTGAAATTGGTCCCGGAAGGGCCCAACGGGGAGTTGGGCGGCCTGTTATATTTCGATGACAACAAGCCGATGCGGCACTGCGTGTTCTGGTCCCGAAAGAGTTGATACCTGATCGAATGCGGATTTGAGGAAGGGATGTTCTCGTTTAGCAAGCTATTCTCGTGGTTCCTGGCGGCGTTGATGCTGACGGTCCTTGCTTGCGGGGACGGCCCAGAAGAGGAAGCGGCCTCGACCCCGGGCCCGACCGCCCCACCTACGGTGGCCGCATTTCCCACCATCTCTCCAACCGACGCCCCAACCCCGATACCCGTTCCAGAATCCACCCCTTCGACAGCCCCTGCCATAGTCGCGCCCTCGCCGAACAGGGTTAACGGCGGGACGTTGGTGCGCTTGGGGTCGGACCCGCCAACCCTGGACCCCCATCTGAACACCGACGTCACTTCGGCCCAATACATCGTGGAGATATACGGAGGACTGCTGACCTTCGACCGGGACTTGGCCTTGGTTGGCGACATCGCCGAAGACTGGACGGTAAGCTCCGACGGCACCGAATTCACGTTCCGCCTGAATCCCCAAGCCACCTTCCACGACGGGCGGCAGGTTACCGCCGCCGACTTCAAATGGTCGATGGAGCGCGCCAGCGACCCAGCCATCGAGGCTCCCTCGGTCGACGTATTCCTGGGCGACATTTTAGGGTTCAAGAATAGGCTGGAAGGAGTGGCAACCGAGCTCTCCGGAGTAAGCGCGGTAGACCCCCACACCCTGACCCTCCGCATCGATGCGCCCAAGGTGTTCTTCCTTTCCAAGCTCACCTACCCGAACACTTTCGTGCTCGACAGGGCTAACGTGGAGGGGATCGACGCCTGGTTCCGCCAGCCCAACGGCACCGGCCCCTTCCGTCTGCTGGAATACGAACCCGGAGAGGTGCTGAGGCTGGCGCGGCACGAAGGCTACCACCTTGGAGCGCCCTACCTTGACGAGGTGGAGTTCATCCTCAGCGGCGGCAACCGGATGCTGATGTACGAGAACCATGAGGTAGATATCGCCCTCGTCGCCCTCTCGCTGCTCGAAGGCCTGCGCGACCCATCCAACCCCCTCAGCAGCCAACTGAACACTTCGCTACCGCGGTTTGACACCAGCTACTACGGCATGAACGTGAACGAGCCGCCCTTCGATGATCCCAAGGTGCGGCAGGCATTCAACTACGCGGTCGATCGGGAAACCCTGACCAATGTGCTGTTCGAGGGAGTTGTCGCGCCTGCCAAAGGCATACTGCCGCCCGGCTTCCCCGGATATAACCCTGACCTGGACGGCTACCGGTTCGACCCGGAAATGGCAAAACGCCTCCTGAGCGAGTCCAAATACGGTGACGATCCGGCCAACTTCCCTCCGATTACGTTGACGCTCCCCGGTTCGTTCGGCGCATCGCCATCCACTTCCACGGTGGCCGTCATGACCATGTGGGAGAACACTCTGGGCATCCGGATCGATATTTTGCAGACGGAGTGGGCCATCTACCTCGAAGACTTGTACAGCCAACGCTTCCAGATGTATGGAGGGATTGGCTGGGTGGCCGACTACCCGGACCCGCACAATTTCCTGGACCTCCTCTTCCGCACAGGAAGCAGCATCAACCACGGCCACTACTCCAACGCGGAGTTGGACCTTCTTCTCGATCGCGCCGCTACCGAGCAGGACGAGGCCGTGCGGTTCCAGCTCTACCACGAAGCTGAAGCATTGGTGGTGGAGGACTCCCCATGGGTGCCGCTCTGGCATTCAAACGAGTCCAACTACCTCGTCAAACCCAACGTGCACGACTACTTCCAACACCCCTTGGTCATTCCGACCTACCGCTACGTCTACTTCACGGAGTAGGTTCAGCCGGTGGAAGTCTATCTGGTAGATGGCACTTACGAGCTATTCCGGTCGTATTTCGCCCTGCCCAAGCTGGAAACGCCCGAAGGCCGGCCAGTGGGGGCGGTGCACGGCTTAGTCCAGAGCCTGCTGCTGTTGCTCCGCGAGAGCCAGGTCACCCACATCGCCTGTGCCTTCGACCGGCACATCAAGTCATTCCGGAACGAGCTGTTCGAGGGCTACAAGGACGGCCGCGAAACGCCCGACGAACTGCTGCAGCAGTTCGAGCTGGGAGAACGGGCCGCTGCTGCCCTGGGCATCGCGGCTTGGCCGATGGAGGAGTTCGAGGCGGACGACGCCATAGCCTCGGCGGTGGCCCAACTGCGAGGCGACCCGCAAGTCGAGCGCATCGTCATCTGCTCGCCCGACAAGGACCTAGCCCAACTGGTGGAGGGCCAGCGAGTGGTCTGCTTCGACCGACGCCGCAAGGAGACCATCGGCGAAGCGGGCGTGGTGGCCAAGTTCGGTGTCCCACCAGCGTCGATCCCCGACCTTCTGGCACTGATCGGCGACACTGCCGACGGCATCCCCGGCCTGTACGGTTGGGGGCCCAAGTCGTCGTCGCTGTTGCTGGGCCGATATTCGCACATCGAAGAAATCCCGCTCGACCCCAAGGAATGGGAAGTAACGGTCCGAGGCGCTGCCCGCCTCGCCGCTACACTGGCCGCAAACGCACAGGAAGTCCGGCTCTACAAACGATTGGCGACTCTGCGTTGCGACGTCCTGGTGGACGCTTCGCCGGAAGCTTTGGAATGGCCTGGCGTTCCACGAGCGGACTACGCCGCGCTGTGCGACGACCTGGGGATGGGACGGTTGCGGGAGCTGCCGCACCGATGGGCGGAACATAGCGATTGAAGCTGACCCGTCTGACTCTACAGGAGATACCTATTCTGGCGGAAGCGACGCTGGGGAGGTTTTGGAAATGGCAACCGTCCATTACGACAAATTAATCTCGGCCGACTCTTACGTGATGGAGCCGCCGGACCTGTGGTGGAACGCCTTGGGTGCGAGATTCGGCGACCGCACTCCGCGGGAGTTAGACGAATACAAGGGCGAAAAGGGAACTTCTTCTATACCTGGTATCTTGGCTGCCCGGTCGCTCGTGTCCAGATACCGCTCTCCAGCCAGACCGAGGACGCCGCATACGAGGCCCAACAAAGGGGTCTCGGCACTGTTGGCTACGATCCCGAGGTGCGGGTCAAGTTCCAGGTGGAAGCCGGACTGGACGCCGAGGTAATGAACCCCACCACAATGCTGGCGGTAATGCGTAACCCCGACGTACCGGTACTGCATGCCTGCTCGGAAGTCTTCAACGACTGGTTAGCGGAGTTCGTGTCTCCAGCCGCAAGCGGCTCATCGGCTAAAAGCCGCCAACCGGTCGAACTCTCGGGAATGATGTGATAGGTGCGAGAACATGCCTCCCAAGCTATGATTCGTTTGACAATGAGTCTGCGTACCTGCCCGGGAAGAGAATTTATAGGACGGAAATGCCAAATCTCGACGATTCGGTAAGCGCGCGGTGACGAGCGGCCTCGCCGGGCGGGCGCGGCAGATTCACTACGCCTGGGTCGTCGTGGCGATTGCGGCGACAATGGGGTTTATCACCTCGTCCGTCCGCTTTGCCGCCGCAGCGCTGGTGCCCTATCTTCGCGACTCCGCCACGGGGTTTGGCTGGAGCTACGGGGCCATCAGCCTGGCTTTCAGCATGCAATGGGTCGTCTTGGGGATAGTAAGCCCCTATATTGGCCTGCTGGGCGACAGGTACGGCGTTCGTCGACTGTTGTTGGTTGGAAGCGTTCTATTCATCGCCGGCATGTTGCTGACCGGCATCATGGACAGTCTGTGGGAATTCTATCTCTACTTCGGCCTCCTCCTGGGGATCGCCACCACTATTTTCTCCATACTCACGGTATCCGGCGTCACCCTGTGGTTCAGGAAGCATCTGGGCGTTGCTATGGGGGCCGTATGGTCGTTCCAGGGCCTCGGGACGGTTGCGTTCCTTTTCCTGATCGGCGCAGCCTTCGAGCAGCTGGGCATGCAGTGGATCTTCTGGCTGCCCGGCATCGCGGGCGGGGCGCTGTTGCTGTTGCTGGTCCGGTTTTTCTACAACGAGCCTGCCCAGATAGGCCTGCGACCCTTGGGCGATTCCGGAGAGGAGCCGGTTAGGAAATCGCAAGGAAACGAGGATGCCAAGGTAAGGGCCAGCGTGTTCCTCCAACAGGCGAAACGCACCGGCACCTTCTGGAACCTGATCGGCATCCACTACTGGGGCTGCATGGGCCACAACATCATCAACGTGCTGGTAGTGGCCATTGCGGTGGACCGCGGTCTATCCGTAGGGGTGGCTGCCGGGGTGCTCGCGGTGCACCAGGGCGTTGGGGTTTTCGCCCGAGCCGTCGTCCCCCTCGCGGCGGAACGCTGGGGATGCCGGGCGGTCTGGATCACCGGTATGTCCCTTCAAGTTTTCCCAATCATCATCTTATTCTTCAGCCACGACGCTTGGGCGTTCTTCCTTTTCGCTGTCCCCTTTGGTATCGGCCAGAGCTGCGAGGTGCCCACCTTCCCCATCGCCAACCGCCAATACTACGGCAACGTCCCTCAAGGCAGCCTCTACGGGTGGCAGAACATAGGCAACGGTCTGGGCATGGGCCTGGCGCCGGTATGCGCGGGGGTCCTGTGGGACATTACTGGCACCTATGCGGCCCCGTTGCTCCTGTCCCTTGGGTTTAGCCTGTTGGCCCTGTTCTCCGCCTTCCTGCTGCCCTCGCCCCGGTTACGGCTGATTCCCGATTGGGAGAGCCATCTGCCATCCAACCTCCGCCCCGCCGATTAGCGTCCACTGGACTCCCCTCCGCCTGTTGTAAAATTGCCTGAAATTCTGGCCGCCTCCAGTCCATGCCGCCGGAATATTACGTCTTCGGAGGAGCCATGCCCCAATTGATGACTGGCAAACAGGCCCTGCTGGAAATGCTCAAGGCCGAGGGGGTCGAGTACATTTTCGGCAACCCCGGCACCAGCGAGGGGCCCATCATCGACCTCTTGGGTGATTACCCGGAACTACGATACATCCTGACCCTCCAAGAAAGCGTGGCGGTGGGAATGGGCGAGGCCTACGCCCGGGCCACCGGACGGGCCTCGTTCGTTAGCCTCCACGTGGACAGCGGACTGGCCAACGGCATTGCCCTGATGCTGGACGCCCTAAATACCGGCACCCCCATGGTGGTGACCTCCGCGAATTACGACGCCCGCAAGACTAACGAGACCATTACCGACCTGGCCCAACTGGTCCGGCCAGTCACCAAGTGGGCGGTGGAGCTCTCGCTTCCCGACCAGATACCCAGCGCCATCCGTCGAGCCTTCAACGAGGCCAACAGCCATCCCAAGGGCCCGGTTTACGTCGGATTCACGTCCAACGCCTTGGAGGGAATGGCCGAGATGAACATCGTGCCATCCCGGCCGGTCTACGCCGCCCCGCGGCCCAGCCGGGATGGCATCAACCACGCCGCAGCGCTCCTGCTCAGCGCCAGCCGGCCTATGATGCTGGTGGGCGACCGCCTCTCCGACGATGGCGCCTTGGACCAAGCGGTGGAGTTGGCCGAGCTAATGGGCCTGCCGGTTTACCAGGCCAGGGGCGCCGAGGTGGCCTTTCCGACGGCCCACGACCAGTTTCTCGGCGGCCTGTCGTTACGGGCCGCCGAACAGCGCCAGGTCCTGCAGCGGGTCGATCTGGTCTTGGCCGTGGGCGCGGACCCCTTTGAAGAGCTGTTTTATTGGGGGGATGTCATCCTTCCCCCGCACGCTAAGCTGGTGCACATCGATCCCAGCCCGGGCCAGATCGGGCGGTCCGAACCGACCGATGTTGGCATAGTGGCTGATTGCCGGGAGGGCCTTGGCGAGCTGACCACAGCCCTCAGAGAGCGGTTGTCCCCCGGCGATATGGCGGAAATCGAGATACGCAAGCAGGGGGTTGTGACCCATGCCCGCCGCAGCCGGGAAGCCTTCGAGGAGTCGGTCGCCGAGAAGTGGGACCACAAGCCCATGACGCCGGCCCGCATGATGTCCGAGTTGGCCGCCGCCCTGCCCGACAATGCCATAGTGGTCGACGACTCCATCAGCAACCGCGGCGCGATGCGCCACTATTTCCCGGCAACCCGCCGGGGAGACCTGCGGGGCGTCCGGGGTCAGTCCATCGGGGGCGGAATCGGGGCTACCATGGGCACACAGTGCGCCAACCCCGACCGCCCTGTTTTCGGCATTATCGGCGACGGTAGCGCCATGATGACGGTCCAAGGTCTGTGGACGGCGGCTAACGACAACATCCCCTGTGTCTTCGTCATCTGCAACAACGGTATGTACCGGGTCCTGAGGGTCAACTTCAACATCTATCAGAAAGACGTGCTGGAGTTGCCCGAGACCTCCGGCGGAAGGCTGCTTTATTCCGAATTCGGCACGCCCTTCGACATGGCTGGCCTTGCTAATTGCATGGGCGTCCACGGCGAACGCATCACGGACCCCGCCGAAATCAAACCGGCGGTGGACCGGGCGGTGGCCTCCGGCAAACCGGCCCTCTTGGATATCGTTATAGACGGCTCTCTGTAACCTGATAGGCTCCGGACATTTTCGAGAACGGGGAGGACGCATGCGTACCAACACCACTAAAGCCAAACTCGCCGAGGGCAAAGTCGTTTTCGGGGGCATAATCACCCGATACGCACCCGACATGGTGGAGATTTTCGGCGCCCTCGGCTACGACTTCGTGATGATTGACTGCGAACATGGGCCAGCAGATTTGGACCAAGCGGAGCACATGGTCCGGGCCGCCGAGTCGTTTGGCATCACTCCCATCGCCCGAGTTCCTGACCACTCCGAACCGACGATACTCCGGTTCCTTGATCGGGGGCTCCAAGGGATAATCGTGCCCCATGTCAACACCGGGGAGCAGGCCGAGGCCGTGGCCCAAGCCGCCCGCTACTACCCCGATGGTCGTCGGGGGATGGGTGGCGGCCGGGCCCAAGACTATGGCATCGGCGTTTCCCGGGACGAGGCGACGGCCTGGATCAACTCCCAAGTGCTGGTGATACCCATGGTGGAAGACATCGAAGCCGTTGGGAACCTCGACGACATCCTCCAAGTCTCCGGAGCCGACGTTCTCCACGTGGCGGCTTCCGATTTGGGACAGAGCATGGGGAACCCGGGAGTGACCGAAGTCCGCCGCGTGATGAGCGAAGTGATTCCGCGGGTGCGGGCTGGCGGCAAAAACGTTGGAGTGGGCGGCAACAACCCCGCCGACACCGCCGGGGTCGCCGAGTTCGTCAAACAAGGCGCGAACTTCGTAACCGTGTCCGCCTGGGGTCTCCTTCGCATCGGAGCCGAAGACTTCCTATCCAAGGTCAAGAGCGAGCTGTAAGGCACAACAGGACCCGACGAGGCAAGGAAGGAGCGGACCCGGAGTTGGCTGGGGATGGAGGATTCGAACCTGATCCAGAGTGAGGCGTCCTACCCGCGAGCCATTGCGACCGGACACTAATGTCCGAATGCTTGAATCCAGTGGATCGACGGGAGCGAGTGTGCGTGGCAGCGAGTTTATAGAGCGGATTCTTGAGCTCGGACGGGACCGCCAGGTACCCGCCTAATTCGACCCCAAGCGGGACAAGGGCAGTCACGGCACGCTTAACTACGGGACGCGCAAGACGATAGTGAAGGATCGCCGCAAAGAGATCGGCCCTAGCCTGTTGGCCCGTATGATAAGGCAACCAGAACTTTCTGTGATGATTTCCGCTAACGCCTTGATTCAGTGGCGAGGGAGCTTATGAGGTTCGTATACGCGGCTCAGTTGGAACCGAACGGGGACGCGGTCGTAGTCTCGTTCCGGGACTTACCCGAGTGTCTCAATTCTGGTGCCGACGAGGCCGACGCCTTGGAAGATGCACTGGAGGAGGCAGTCGCCGGGCGAATTGACGACAATGAACCGATCCCGGTGCCCAGGCCGGCTGTATCGGGTGAACACCTGGTGGTCTTGCCAGCCGACATGGCCGCCAAGGCAGCGTTGGCGATGGCGTTTCGGGACAGCGGGCTAACCCCCGGGTCGCCTTCGCTCGGCGGCTGGGGAAGGACGAAACGATCGTCCGAAGAATGCTCGATCCCCGTCACGGCACGGCGGCGATCCGAATCAACAAGGCCCTCTGGTGCCTGGGTAAGGAGCTCATCGTGGAGGTGGTACAGGTGCTGAGGGCGAAATCCGCTACACGTGTAATGTACGAAGTTGCACGGCGGAGCGGCGGCGCGTCGAGGATTCTTGGCTGGCCAAGGGAGACTGTAGACAGAACTTTCGAGTGGACGATCAAATTATAGAACCGGCACGGCACACGGTCTAGGTGGGTCGATCCAGTCGTCGTAATGGGATTTCGCGTTTTCCACACCGCAACGATCTCGGCTCATCATCAAGGATCGGTAACCTGAGCTAGGGAGTTCGTTGTGTTAACAGACTTGGCTCCCCTACGCACCCGACATTACGAACTTTCGTCTGGACCTGGTTCAAGTGAGATGGACCCGGTTAGTTGGACATAATTAAGGCGGAGTTAAGTGAGAGTCCCGGCGCTCCCGCCAGTTGCACTGACCCTGTCCCGGGTGAAATCCTCCTGTCATGACGCACTATCGGCAACTTCGGGTGTTCCCGGTCCACCATCTCCCGACGCCGGTCCGGACTCATGGACCGGACCTCTCCCACAAGAAATCCCGCTCCACCTTCAGCTGGCCGGTCTCCTGGTACAACCGGGCGACCAGGGCGGCGTCGTTCCTGACCTTCTGTTCCTTACCGTTGCCGAAGACCCCGGAGGCACCCTCCACAAGGGCTTTCTCCCAAGCTTGAATCTGGCCGGGGCGGACTTCGTACCGGGCGGCCAGCTGGGCCACCGTCTCCTCGCCCTTCACCGCCTCAAGCGCCACCTTGGCCTTGAAGGCCGGGCTGTGCTTTCTGCGTCCTTTCGGCATTTCCCACTCCTTCCCGGCAGCTACCGCTGCCCTTAGTTTAGGAGCAGGACTCTCACTTAACGACAGGGCCTGAACTTTCAGCTTGGGTGACACCTCATCACCCCGTTCTGTGTAACAGCCCGTGTGCCAGTAGTTGACGGAATACGTTGGATTTCGTCGGCCTATACCGGCCATCGAAATTCCATAAATGATACTGGTATTATAGCTGAATCGGAGCACTATGGGAAATTGTTGAGACTGAATCGAGAGGGGGGGCTGGCGGAGAGGGCGGGATTCGAACCCGCGAGAAGCTTGCGCCCCTACGCGATTTCCAGTCGCGCCCGTTCGTCCACTCCGGCACCTCTCCCGCGCCAGCCCCGCGCGCACCAAGCTAGCTTGACGCGCTAGGGACATGCTCAATTATAGTTAGGCCCCGAAACCCTGTCCACAACCGCCCTTCGGTGGCCTATAATACCGCCGATACAAAATTACAGGAGTTGCGAGTCCCATGCCCGACTTTGTGAAAGTTGCCCAGGTCAGTGAGATCCGGCCTGGCGATATGATGATGGTGAACGTTGGACCCGACCAAGTCCTCTTGGCCAACGTCGACGGAGCCATCTATGCCTGCGAGGACATCTGCTCCCACGCCTACGCTTCGTTATCGGAAGGCGACATCAATGGCACCGAGATCGAATGCCCGCTCCACGGGGCCCTGTTCAACGTCACCACCGGCGAGCCTTTGACCCCTCCGGCCGAAGACCCGGTGAAGGTCTTTCCGGTCCAGATCGAGGGCGACGACATATTAGTTTCTACCTCCGGGGAGTAGCGGATCACTCCGGGTCCTCCTCCCCGGAGCTCAGCATCCGCATGTCTCCGAAGGGCCAGTAAATCAGCCAAACCTTCCCCAGGATGTTGTCCTCGGGTACCGGACCCCAAGACCGGGAGTCCCGGCTGTTCCGGCGGTTGTCGCCCAGAACGTAGTATTCGCCGGGCCCCAATTCCACCTCGTCGGAGCTCGACCGGTCCCTACTGGCTAGGTAGGGCTCTGATAGGGTTTCTTCGTCCACGTAGACCAGGCCGCGCCGCACTTCCACGGTCTCGCCGGGCAGACCGACCACCCGCTTGACGAAGTCCTGGGTAGGGTCGTCGGGGTAGCGGAACACGATGATCTCTCCACGACGCGGCGCATGGACTGCGAAACGCTCTTCGGGCTTGGAAACGTTCCAAAAGGGCACGACCTTGGACAGCCGCTCCATGTCCACCTGGAAGTAGATCAACCGGTTGACCACCAGGTACTGTCCGTTTTCCAGGGTGGGATGCATGCTGGAGCCCGACACCTTGAAGTTGCGGACGGTCGCCTGCAGCAGCAGCAGCACCACCAGAGCCAACAGTACCGCCTCTATTATTTCCCTGGCTACTCGTGACAAGTTCGATCGGTGTCCTTGGCAAAGGTCTCATCTCAATTGTACAACCGCCACCCGCAACCTTGTTGGTCCTCCAGATTACCGGCCAGGGCCGGAATGATGCAGGCCGCCGTCATTCCGGCCCTGGCCGGTAGCACTTGCGACCCCTTGGTTGCTCTCCCGCCCATCTGCTAAAATCGGTCATCCCTTGGATATGAAGCGCCACATGCTCGGCGGAGGTTGCACTTATGACTATTGGGCGGTTTGAGTTGCTGACCAAGCCCTACGGGACCGTTACCGAGGGCCCAATCTGGGACGGCGAGGCCCTCCTGTTCACCTATATCCAGGCCAGTCAAATCCTGCGCTACGACATCAACACCGACGAGATCACCGTTTGGCGAAGCGGCACCAACCGCACCAACGGCCTGGCCCACGATACGGCCGGACGCCTCTACGGTTGCTGCTCCGGTGGCCGCTCCATCGTCCGCTTCGACGCCGACGGCTCCACGACGACAATTGCCGACCGCCTGAGCGGGCAGAAGCTCAGTACTCCCAACGACCTGGCCGTTGACGCCCGGGGCCGCGTCTGGTTCACGGACCCTTGGAACGCCGGCAATATCGACGCCACCGAGATAGAAGAGCTGGACCACCGCTCGGTCTTATGCGCCGACCCGCAGCCCGACGGCTCCTACAGCGTACGGCGGGTCGAGCACGATAGTACGATGCCCAACGGCATTCTGGTGTCCATCGACGGCAAGACCCTCTATGTGGCCGAAAGCAACAGCGACGACGCCACCATCGACCGCGAACTTCGCGCCTACCCGATCAACGATGACGGCTCCCTGGGCCCCTACGCCATGCTGCACGCCTTCGGCACCGACGGTACCAACGCCCAGCGGGGCATCGACGGCATGTGCCTCGACCGGGAAGGCAACATCGTGGCCACGGCTGGCTGGCCCCAGTCGGGCCCCGGTCCGCTGATATATGTTTTCGATCCCAAGGGGCGGGTCCTGGAGACCCACCCGGTGCCTTGCATCCGGCCCACCAACTGCTGCTTCGGAGGGCGCGACCGTTCCACGCTATTTGTCACCTCGGCGGAAGGACACGTTTTCAAGGCCGAGACCGACATGGAGGGCTGGGCCATATTCCCGTAGCGAAGCAGGCCCGGAGGGACGACCGACTACATGAGCTTGAGAGACTTAGGCGGGTTCGGCCGCGATCAGTTGCGTCAGGGCGGCGGGCGCGGTAATGGCAACGACCACTTCGACGAGCTGGTCGGCTCCACCGAGCTGTTTATCTACCAGACTCCCAACCGGCGCGCCAAGGGGTTCGACTCGCTCAAGCTATTCTTGGCAGCCAACGAGTGCGAGTTGGTCTTTACCGTGGATGTCCCCCCCGAGTTGCGGAACTACGAAGCGATGCGAATCACCTACAAGGGCGACCAGCCCATACCCGACGCCGTGCTCCGGCGATCTCACTCTTGGGCCCACAATCGCAACTTCCTTCACAGCTTCTTCAAGCCGATGTACCGCTAGCGGCCGGCCGCTGCGGGGGTCGGGCGAATAACACCAGCACCATCGTGAACATCCCCAGCAACGCGAATGCAATGAAGGCGGTCCGATAGCTATCGGTCAGATCGAAGATCGCGCCGGAGAGCAGTGCGCCGATGGCCTGACCCAAGCTGGTGAACGGCTCCGCTACCCCACGTATCGCGCCCAAGGACCGGCGGCCGAAGAAGTTGGCATAGGCCACCGGCGGCACGACCAAGATTCCTCCGATAGCGAACCCGAATATGCCCGAATAAACCAGCGCCTCAATGGTGGTGTCGGTGATGATGAACAGCGCCGTCGACCCGGCCATCATCGCAGCCACCCCGGCCATTACATACCTCGCCGGGAACCGTTCCACGATCCAACCCCAAGCAATGCTCCCGACCCCTAAGAACGCAGCGTTGAAGCTGAGTCCCGCACCGGATATCACTGCGCTCAGCCCCGCGTCGCGCAGGTGGGCCGCCAGGTGGGTGTTGACGCCGGCTTGGACCAAGAACAGCGAACCACTGGCGGTCGCCAGGATCCACAGCGCCGGCGTCCGCATCGCTTCTCTCAGGGCCCAGGCCGGCTCTTCCGCCGGTCGGGCCGCGCTGGATGTGGTAGCAGTCGGCGCTTGGTCCCCATCGGGCCGCAGACCGACGTCTTCCGGCTGCTCGGCCATCAGCAGCAACACAGGAAGAAGCGCTATGGCCCAGACCAGCACCCCTAAGAGCAGCCAGGCATCCTGCCACCCGCGACTGCCTATCACCGCCGAAGCCAGGAGCGGGAAGGAGATCATGCCGAAGGAGTGGGACAGGAACAGCGTCCCGGTGGCCCGGCCCCGCATGCGGATGAACCACCGCGAGACGACCACCGAGGAGCCGATCTGGACCGGGCTGGCGAAGATTACCCGGCCCACGCCATAGGCGAGGTAGAAGAACACCGGCACGGTCGCCCAGGCTAACGAGAAGGTGGCTAGCCCCAGGACCAGAACGCTGACCGCCAGCACCAAGCGAGCCCCGTAGCGGTCGACCAGCCAGCCGACCAGCGGGGAAACTCCCGAAGCCGCCAATCCGCCGAAGCTGGCCGCTCCGGCGATGAGCGTCCGGCTCCACCCCAGGTCCTCCGACAGAGGGTAAATGAACACCGCGATCGTCAGGCTGGCGGCGGTGTTGCGGACAATCTGGGTGGTCCCAGCCGAGAAAAGCACCACCCAGCCGTAGAAGAAAGGGAGCCGGTGGGCGAGGCTGGGGGCCAGGCTGGGCAAGGAAGCCATGATCAGGGGAATAACTCTCCGGAGCCAGCGTCCAACGCGTAAACGTTGCCGTCTTGGGAACCAGCGTAAACGGTCCCGTTGTCCACCGCTACGGAGCCGGAAAATGGGCCGTCGCCTTCGTAGGACCAGATGATTCTTCCGGTCTCTAGGCGGACAGCATGAAGACGCTTATCCAAGAGCCCGAAGTAGAGGGTGTCGCCTGCCACCGCCGGGGTCCCGTGGACCGGGCCGCTTACGGGTGTTTGCCACACCTCTACGCCGCTATCGGCCTCCAGCGCGACTATCTTCGACGCGCCGCCGATGTATATGACCCCGTCTACAACCGCAGGCGACGAACGAGTGACCGGTCCCAAATCCACGGTGTAGGCCATTTCCCCAGCGGGGAGCTGCTCGGAGTCCGCATAGTTGGCGCCACCCGGACCCGCGCCGCGCATCGGCCACTGGCCCGGCGCCGATATGGAACTGACGTTAGACGAAGGTTGCTTGAACAACAGCACTATAGGGTTCGGGATCAACGGGTAGTTCAGCCAGATTGCGATGAGGACCACCAAGGCTACAACGAGCCACCGGAACCTCCCGATTATGGAGCCGCGGGCCCCAGTCGGGGACGTCCGAGCCCAACCCGGGACGTTGAAGCCCGGACCTTGGCTCACCGGTGGTCCCGTGGATTGCGGATCACACTTGCCGGAGCTTGGGGTCGAGGCGGTCTCGCAACCAATCTCCCAGCATGTTGAAGGCAATGACCAACAGCATGATCGCAATGCCCGGAATCGCCGACACCCACCAAGCGCTGGCGATGTAGTCCTGCCCCGAGGCCACCATCGAGCCCCAGGAGGCCGTTGGCGGCGGCACTCCCGCCCCGAGGAAGCTGAACGACGACTCCACGATAATCAGGAAGCCGACCTGCAGGGTGAGCAATACAACCAAGGCGTTGAACATGTTGGGGAAGATGTGCCGGATGGTAATCCTCAAGTCCAATGCGCCAGCCACCCTGGCCCGGGCCACGAAGTCTTGAGTACAGTGAGATTACAGGCACGATAAGCGGTGGCCGCATTATAACCACCGACCGGCCAAAGTCAATACACCAAGACGTTGGTTGGGTGTGGGGTACCGCGCGCGAACCGACGCCAATACCTTCGGTGTTCTTCCCGGCTTTTTACTCGCTACGGGCGAGTACCACGATCGTGTCGGATCAGAAACAACTCCGCCCAAGCGGACCGAAATCCGAATATCAAATCGGGTTATTGGATATGCTGGGCAGAGCTTTACATGACAATGTACAGTCGGTCATCGGCAAGAATGCCGTTGCGAAAGTCGCAAGCGGGGGGCTATGAACGGAGATAGTCCACAAAATTTACCCAATTGGACGAGAATTGTCGTAGTCATCCAATTAGGCTTGGCGGCGGCCCTGGTCGTCGCGGCCTGCGGCGGAGAGATTGGCGGGGGTTCTGGTGCCGCTTCCAACTCCGACCGCCCCGACGTGCCCAGCAATCCGGTGGAGCTCGTCCCCAGCGACGCAACCGAGGTCACTATCCTCAACGTCCCCGAAATCCTGGGTGGAGATGCGTCCGCTTGGGCCGAGGAAATCCTGGTGGACCCTTGGGCCGATGTCTATGAGGAGAATCTGGGGCCGGCCGACTACTGCAGTCCTTCCTCGCTCCCAACCTGTAAGGACGGACCAACGGGCAGATCGACTTGGTGATCACGAGCTATCCGGAAGTGGGGGTTAGCAGCGCAAATGCCATCGATGATGTAGCCAGTGGGTACCTGGATTCCGCATCACTTTACGGTGGCTACCTTGCGGTCGAGATTCCGGCGATGGGGATCCCAATCCTTTGGGGCTTTTACGCCTCACCTCAGCAGAGTTTCGCAGCCAATGTGGCCATATTTGAAGACCTTGAAGGCTTGGTCTCGAGGGCGACCGGCGGCGTGGTCTTCAACCATAGCTGGTACGCCGGAGACAACCTCTTTTTGTTCTGCCGAGAGAAGATTGAGTCCTAGAGACCCGGCCGGAAAGTGGCGGCAGCCGGAGCGGCTATACTTGGGATGATACGGGAAGGTAAGGGGTGGGGATGCTGGGAGAGCGGTCTGATCAAAGGGGCCTCTGGGAAGCCGACCGGTTGTACCTCGACCATGTGGGGCGGGACACCTTCTACGGTGTGCTGGCCTCGCTGCGTGGGCAGTTGTTCCGGGATGCTGACTTTGCCGAGTTCTACTGTCCCGACAACGGGCGCGAGAGCGTGCCGCCCAGCCAGCTGGCGACGGCGCTTCTGCTCCAGTGCTACGACAAGGTGAGCGACGCCGAAGCCAAGGCCAGGGCCGACTTCGACATCCGTTGGAAAGTGGCCTTGGGGATTGAGGTTGAAGACCGGCCCTTCGCCAAGAGCACGCTACAGGTATTCCGCGCGCAGTTGGTCCTCCACGACAAGGTGCGCCAGGTATTCGAATCCAGCCTGCGGCTGGCCCGGAAGTCCGGCTACCTGAAAAGACGTGGCATGAGGGTGGCATTGGACACGACGTACATCCTGGGCCGGGGCGCAGTCAAGGATACCTGCAACCTGGTGGCGGACGGGATCGTCAAGCTGTTGCGGGCGCTGGCAGCCGTGGAGAAGTCCTCCGTCAAAGAGTGGGCTGAATTCCACGACTATGGGCGGTACACCGGCTCCAGCGTGAAGGGTGAGGCGGCCATCGACTGGGCGGACCAGCGGGCGCGGGCGTCCCTGCTGGCATCGATCGTGGCTGACGCGGACCGGCTGTTGGGACTGGCGCGGCAGGCGCGGCGGGAATTGCCTGAGGAGAGCGTTGAGCGGCAGGGAATCGTGAACGCGGCGGAGCTGCTGGGGCAGTTGCTGCTCCAGGACGTGGAACGGTCCGGTGGGGAAGTTGGCCTAAAGACAGGGGTGAGCAAGGACCGGATATTGTCGGTCCACGACCCGGAGATGCGCCACGGCCACAAGAGCAGCAGCAAGCGGTTCGACGGGCACAAGGCGGCGGTGGTGGTGGACACCGATTCCCAACTGATCACCGCCGTGGACGTTCTGGCCGGCAACGCTTGGGACAGCGCCGGCGCGCTGGAACTGGTGGAGCAGAGCGAGGCCAGCACCGGTGTGCCGGTGGCGGAGGCCATGGGCGACACGGCGTACGGAGATGGAGGCACCCGTCAGGCTTTCGCCGACGCCGGACGCCGGCTGATTGCCAAGGTGCCCGGACGTCCCAACAGGTCCCACTTCCCCAAGGAGGACTTCAGGATTGACCTGGAGGCTGGGACCTGCACCTGTCCGGCTGGGCAGGTTACCGGCAAGATGCGCAAGGCGGAGCGGCGGACCGACTTGACGGGCCGAAATCACAAGCTGGAAGGTTTCCAGTTCGGCGGGGCGGTGTGTGGAGCGGGCCCGCTGCGGGCCCAATGTGTCGCGGCGGGACCGGGCATCGGCCGGACGGTGCGGCTACACCCCCAAGAAGCCCTTTTGCAGGAGGCACGCGCCCTCCAGCAGAGCGAAGCCTTTGCCGAGTATCGACGGCGACGGGTCGTGGTGGAGCACCGGCTGGCCCGGATGGTCCAGTTGGGGGTCCGTCAGTCCCGCTACTTCGGTCGCATCAAGACCCGGTTCCAGCTATACCTGGCGTCCACGGTGGCGAACCTGACCCTGATCGCGGCCAAGGCGGGAATAGGCGCCAATACCGGGGCGGGAACCCCGAACCGTGCCGCCTAACCGGGCCCTGCCCGGTTCGGGTGGGCTCGCGGGACAGCCGTGACCGCGCCGCTCCTGATGCCGGATTCACTCTTCAAAACAAGGGGTTTCCGTCCGGGTTTCTAGGACGACATCGCGGGCAAGAACGTCGGATGCTTAAGCCAAGCCCATGCCGATTGGCTTACCGGCATGGGCGCAATTGCACAATCCATCCATTTTGCTGAGGTATACCCGGTTTTGGAGCGTGGGATCATCATCGATTGCGGTATGGCAAGCGCCGACGCGGCATACGGGCAACGCTGGTACGAAGTCGCCAACTACACGGTCGGGCCCCTGGCAAGTTTCACTGCCGATAACAACGTGATCAGCGCCGAGATTTGGTCTTCCATTCCTTCAGACTTGCAACAAATTTTGCTGGAGGAGGCGGCCAAGTCGGAGTTGGAAGCCCTGAGGCTGGCTTCTGTTCAAAACGACACAGGGATTCCTAAAAACGTGAGCGCGGGCTTGGAGTTCGTGCCCTTCTCCGCTGAGACCCGACGGCACAGTTTCCAGGTGGCGGTGATGCAACATGTGATACCCAATTGGGTGGAGCGCGTTGGCGGACCACGCAGCTCCACGGTACGACTTTTTAACGACAAAGTGGACCCAATCGTCGGCCTGAGGATCAGGTCCGACGGCTCAGCGGAGGCAACTCGCTAGCCGGGGTTTACTTCGACTAATCGGCCATCAGGGCCTCAACCTTTAGGTGATGATTCCCTGCTCCACTAGGGTGGTGAGCTCGGGCTCGGTGAGACCCAGGAGGCCGGCGTAGATCTCTTGGTTGTGCTCCCCGTAGCGGGGGATGGGCCCGGCGGTGGTGGGGGTCTTGGAGAACTTGATGATGCTGGGACCGGGCACCAGCATCTTCTTGCCAGGCGGCTCGTGGATCTCCGCCTCCACCATCACCTCGCGCTCCCACATGTGGCTGTCTTCCAAGACCTCCGGGATCGACTTGACCGGGCCGACGGGTATGTCGGCGGCAATCATGGCAGCCTCCACCTCTTTGACCGTGCGTTCTTCGCACCATAGGTGCAGCAATTCCATTCGGATCTCGGCCTTGTCGGTGGCGAACATCGGCGCAGCGTACTCGGGGTCTTGGGATAGGTCGTCGTACCCCATGACCTTGAGCATCCGCTCCCACATGCCAGCGCGGGCCGCCCCGGTGGTGATCCAGCCGTCGTTGCATTTAATGAAAGAGGCGGGCCTTACGAAGTCATTGGTCTTGGTCTCGTAACACATGGCGAGGGCGACTTCCTCCAAGGTGATTCCACCGTCCAGCATCGCGACCTCCAGCCACTGGCCCTCGCCGGTGCGGTCGCGGTGCCGCAATGCGCCCAGGATTCCGATGGTGGCATGCAGCGCGGCGGTACGGTCCATGATGGGGCCGTTGGCCATAATGGGCTGGTCGAACCCCCGCCCGGTCTGATCGCCAATGCCGCTCATCGCTTGGATGATAGGGTCGAAGCACTGGCGGTCGCGGTAGGGCCCGTATTGGCCGAAGCCGGACACCGAGGCTAGGATGATGCCTGGATTCACCTTGGACAATTCCTCGTAGCCGAACCCCATCTCGGCCATCGTGCCGGGCCGGAAGTTTTCCAGCACCACGTCGGAGACCTCTAGGAGCCGGAAGAAAAGCTCCTTGCCCTTGGGGTGGCGCGTGTTGAGGGTGACGCTTTTCTTTCCCCGGTTGTAGGCGGCAAACTGGACGCTCATTTCGCCGACAAACGGGCCGGAGTCCCGGAGGTCTCCTCCCTTGCGCCACTCCAGCTTTATCACCTCGGCGCCCATGTCCCGAAGAATCAACGAGCCCCGGGGCGCAGCCTGCCACCGGGCCAATTCCAGAATCCGCACACCGTCCAACACCGCGCCTACGCCGTTCTGAGCCATAAAGCTTTCTCCTGCACTCCGGGAGTCAGAGAGGTTGGCCTCTCCACCGTGTCTTTCGCCAGATGCGACTTGATGACTCCCCATATTCTGCCGGGATTGGGATGTCCTCTACTCTGAGAGGCTATTGGGTAGTTACTGCTCCCTGCACGTCCAATAACGACGAAGCCAGGGCACTGCTTGCGAGAAGCCACGAAGATACCCAGCCTAAGCAAATATTGCTGGGATGCGAAAGACTCTAAGCCGTCGCCAATCCGCTCTGACCGTACTCTGCGGCCCAGTGTAGCATCCCTCCGACGAGGCACATCACAGAAGCCGGTCAACCACAAAACAAAGCAATAGCAATTCCGAAGCCGTACAGGTTACCTTAGTGAGGATGAGCGAAGGGCAGCGGACCCTTCGGTGGGTGTGATTGGCAGGGACATGAAATCTGTGAAGGTTATAGGCATTAGCGCTGTTAGCGGGGGCGGAAAAACGGCTGTGGTCCGCCGCCTCGTCGAGGCTCTGGGCGACGCCGTAGCGATTCATTTCGACGATTACGACGGCACCAACGTACACCCCGCAGACCGGCAACGTTGGTTCGCAGACGGAGGGGACTACGATGCCTACGCGACACCGGAGTTCACCCGTCACCTGGAGGCATTGAAGACCGGCCAGAGTATCACTCATCCGATTGGGGGCGAAGCCATCGAGCCTTCGAGTTACGTCGTTGTTGACGCACCGCTTGGTCGAGCGCACTCAGCCTCGGGGCGGTTCATCGATTTAATGGTATTCGTTGACACCCCGCTGGACGTTGCAATGGCGCGACGGACCCTGCGAGCCATTGAACGGGTATCCGAATCGACAGCGGCCGAAGCACTCCGGCACATCCGGCTTGAGCTATCTGAGTATGAAGCGCGGGCTAGGCCGATCTACGAGCACTTCCAAGAGCGGGTCCGGGCAGGGTCCGATCTGATTGTTGACGGAGCCCTCGCGATCGATGCTGTCGTAGAGAGAATCCTCGCAGAGATAGCGTCCCGTTGGACCAGCTAACCGCAGGTACCAAGATTTCACCGCCCTTGATACTCAGTGCTGCTGTCGGCGCCGCCCAGGACCTCTCGGTCCGAGCGGACCACCGAAACCTTGATGCTGTTGAGAATGTCCGCCCTGGTCGCATCAATGAGGTCCTTCGACGCGACGGTCTGGAGATCATCGAGAACGGAGTCGGAAGTCGTGCTCTCCAACACAACAATCGTCCTTATCTGACCTGTCGCGAAGTTGAATGAGGTGACGGCGTCCCGCACTTCGGGCGCCTTGAGCACTGCGAAGTGGACTGCTTCGATCGCCCTCTCAAGTTCCACCTCAGTGAAGCCCAAGTTGTCGCGCACTTCGACTGAAACGCCGCTGTGACTGCTGCGAAACGTGCCGATTATGTCGCGTGCCGACTCCGGGGCGGGGCCCGCGAAAGCAACCCAGGCGTGACCAGTGTCTACGATCTCCGCTCCAGCGAAAGCTGCCGGAGAAGCTTCGCGGATTTTCGCCACCGCCAAAGCGAAGTTGTCGTTCCAAGCATACCGGTCTATAGCGGCCTGGAGAGAGATGCTGGTCTGGTCGGCGACGGACTGCAAGTCTTGTAACTCCGCGTCACTTACGGGGTCGTCAATTTCCGGCGGCGACTCCTCCGGCAGGGACAGACCGTCATCTCCTGTTCCATTTGGACCGGCAGCCCGCGTGCTCGAACGAAGTTCCGTCTCACCATCCCCTTGAACCACGCTAGGTGGCGTTGGCGTGAACGTGGCGCAGGCAGCCAGGGCAAGGGCTGCCATTCCTAGAAGCATGAGCATCGGATACCGCAAGGTGCATCCGCCCATGACGTTAAGGCATTTGACTTTGTACTTTAGGGCGTCCCACCATGAGAAGGTTCCCGGTGGTTCGCCTGGAATCCCAGGCTGGGCACGGGCCACCTTTAGCCGTTGGTCAATGGGTCGTTGCCCCAGGTGAAGAGAGGCTCCGGTTCTCCCTCTTTGACCAAGAACACCTCTTCGATCCAGCAGCGCTCTTTCTCATCACCCGGACACAGAAGGTGGGCGGCTATCACCATTCCTGCTTCCACCCTCCAGTCAGGATCGGCGCCGTCTTCCACCAACGCCAGCACATCCGCGTGACTCATTCCCAGGCCGTGGAAATAGGTAAGCACTGATTCGTGCTGAGGCACGTCCAGCTGTTGAAATACCCGTTGGCTTTTTTTCTGTAGTTCGCCGATCCTGACCCCAGGCCGCATCGAATTCTGAATCTCGTTCATCGCTTCGGCAGTCGCCCGCGCGATGCGAGAGGCCACGCCCGAACTGTAGTCGTCCACCACCCAGGTCTTGCCACCGTCCCAGCAATACTGGTTCTTCGTCCCGTGGCAGTCGAACATGATGTTGGTGCCCGGCTGGACCACGAAGTCTTCAGAGTCCACACGCAGGCGTACGGCGGGATCGCCGTCCAGCGGGTTGGCGAAGAATACTCCACCTGGGTCGTAAACCCATCCGCCTAGCGCAGAGACCTCGGCGTGGTATGTATCCACCAGTTCCTTCCAGGTCTTGCCTCGACTCCACGACTGCACCGTCCGTTCGATGGCCACTTGGTTCACGCGGGTAGCTTCCCGCAGCCATTCGATTTCTTGGGAGCTCTTCTTCTCTCGAACGAACATCATCAGGTTGTACGCGTCGGTTACGTCGGCCAGGGAGCCTGCCAGCTTGGCGCCCACTCTCAGGTCGTCGTAGCCGATGCGGCCAGGGGCTAGGCCCAGGTCTCCCATTGCGCCGCGGATGGCCTCGGTAAAGCCGCCAGCCATCCTGTCACCGGCGATCTTCACCCAGTCCGAGTCCTGTCGGGCCGCAGGTATGAACCTGTAGAAATCGGACCGGTCGGCGGCCGCGCCCACCGGAAGGAAGACACTTCGGTGAGGTCGCATGTCCTCGATCCACATGGGCGCATCAAGGAAAGGCGTGAGGAATGCGTCCGGTCCGACGAGGATGGGGTGATGCACATCATGCCGCGAAATAACCACCGCAACACCGGGCGGCTCGTCGGCTTTGGGAGCAGTGGGATTGTGTCCCGACAGGTAGGTCACGTTCAGGGGCGTGGTGATCACCAGACCGTCGATGCCACGGGCTTCCATTGCCCCGGTCAAACGTTCGAGATCGAAAATCGGACCCGGAACCGTTGCGAGTCCGCCGTTGATTTCACTGGCCACGATCGACTCCTCCTTGGGTTTACCGGGGCGTTCCCCGCATCCAACGACCTCGTCGCGGGTCGCTGGGCCTCATTGTACGCCTTCGGTGGTGGGTGTGATCGGAAGAACGCCCGGCCTATAGCGTTAGCTGCAATTTGTACATCCATCGCCCTGTGCCTGCGACCCTCACGACCGGTGGCCGCCAGTGCGTTTCTAGGCACAACGCCAACCGGTATACTCGAGCCGAACAATTCAATTCCCACAAATGGACGCGCAATATGGACGATTCCTCGACATCACTACCGGCCAGGGAACACCCCGGCGGCACCGTTGGCGGGAAGTTGCCTCCGGTCGCCGGGAAGCGGCCGCACAGTTTCACCCACCACGGGACCACCATCGAGGACGCGTGGCATTGGCTGCGCGACCCAGGTTATCCGAATGTGGAGGACCCGGATGTGTTGGCCTACCTACAGGCTGAGAACGAGTATTTCGAATCCTCGATGGCCCCTTACCGGGAGTTGACAGAGGCGGCCTTTGAAGAGATGAAGGCCCGTCAACAGCCGGACCTTTCCAGCGTCCCTTGGAGGCGAGGCGACTGGTACTACCAATGGAGGTTTCAAGAAGAAAGCCAGTACCGTGTGTGGCTTCGCTGGCCGACCGGCGCTCCAAACGGGCGGGAAGCGCCGCCCGATAACGCCCAAGTGATACTGGACGAACCGGCGTTGGCGAAAGATACGGAATATTTCCGTCTTGGCTCGATGTCGGTGAGCGACGATGGTTCACTGCTTGCCTACGGCACCGACACCGACGGCTCCGAGCGTTACCGCATGGTGATCAAGGACTTGTACACCGGGGAGTTACTGGAGGAGGAGATTGAAGCCACCATAGGAAATGCGGTCTGGGGCAGCGATGGAGCGTCATTTTTCTATACGGTCGTTGACGAGACCTGGCGACCGTGGCAGGTCCGCAGGCACCGGCTGGGCGAGACCGTGGACGGGGACGCGGTAGTCTACGAGGAGACCGATCCCGGTTTCTTTGTCGGGCTGTCGATCACCACGTCCCGGGCATTTATTGTCATCGGCACCGGCGATCACGTCACATCCGAGGTGCGTCTCATTCCCGCGTCCGATCCCGACACCGTGCCTTTGGTGGTGTCCCCTCGCCGGGCCGGTCACGAGTATTCCGTGGACCACCAAGGCGACCGCTTTGTCATCCGTACCAACGACACCCACAAGAATACCCGTCTGGCGACCGCACCAGGGCAAGACCCCGGCGAAGGGGCCTGGGAATCGCTGGTGGACGCATCCGACTCCCACTACATCAGGAGTTTCAAAGCATTCCAGGATTTCGTTGCCGTGGAGGAACGCATTGACGGGTTGGACCACCTGCGCCTGATCGACCGCGGAGGCGCCTCGGTCTACATCCCCTTCCCCGAATCGGCCTATACGGCTCATTTGGAGACGAACCCGGAATTCCATACCGGGACTCTGCGGCTCGAATACGCGTCCATGGTTACACCGAGTACCGTGTTCGACTACCACGTGGACACCGGGGAACTCGAGGTGCGCAAGGTGCAGGAGATCCCCAGCGGGTACGCTGCATCCGACTACGTTACCGAGCGCCTGTCGGTCACGGCCCGCGACGGTGCACGGGTCCCCGTGTCCTTGGTCCGTCGCAGGGATACCGCGGTGGACGGCAGCGCGCCAATCTACCTTTACGGTTACGGGGCCTACGGACTGGCGGTCCCGCCGTCCTTTTCGACCACGAGGTTGTCGCTGTTGGACCGCGGATTTATCTTCGCCATCGCCCACGTTCGCGGCGGCGACGATCTTGGGTATCACTGGTATGAGGCCGGCAAGCTGGACCGGCGGACCAACACCTTCAACGACTTTGTGGACGCTGCCCGCCGCCTAGTTGAGCTGGGATACGGGACACAAGGGCGCATCGCCATCTCCGGGGGCAGCGCCGGTGGCCAGCTCATGGGAGCGGTGGTGAACCAGGCGCCGGAGCTGTGGGGGGCCGTTGCGGCCCACGTTCCATTTGTGGACGCTTTGAACACGATGCTGGACGACACGCTGCCCCTTACGCCCATCGAATGGCCCGAGTGGGGCAACCCGATCGAGGACCGGGAGGCGTTCGAGTACATCCGGTCCTACTCGCCGTACGATCAACTGAAGGCGGGGAGCTATCCGCCGATGCTGGTGACCGCCGGGCTGAACGATCCGAGAGTGACCTACTGGGAAGCCGCCAAGTTCGTGGCGAAGCTGCGGTCGCTGAAGACTGACGGCAACCTGCTTTTGCTGAAGACCAACATGGGGGCGGGCCACGGCGGCCGCTCCGGAAGGTACGAACGCCTCTATGAAGTGGCCGAAGAGTACGCTTTCATCCTGGCCAATATGGGCCTGGCTGAGTAGCGTTCCCCGCCGTGGGAGGAGGGGCGCTGCTTCGGAGGGGCGGTCTTCTCGATGGCGGCGCGGCGCAATGGAGCCGAACGGCCTAGGTCGCTCACTTGGCTTCCAGCGCTCTTCGTCGTGCCTCCGTGCAAAGCGCCGTAAACCTTTCGTATAGGTCCCGGTGGTCACCAAAAAAGCGGCTCTCCCAGCACCGCAAGCTCCTCGCCGAACTCCTCAACAAGCTACGCGAAAAGCTGGTCTCCGTCGTAGACCTCCGCGGCATCTTTCTTTTGAAATGCCCCGATATGTGCCGTAGTTTTCGCGATCTGTATCTCATGGAGCTCTTCGAGCTCGTCCGAGAGCCGGATATTCACATTTTCCAAGTGAGCCAAGTGTTCTTCACGTCTGGCCAGGGCCTCGCCATAGGTGACGTCAGGACTGAACAAGGTCACCGTTCGCCCGAAATTACCTCCCAACTGAACAACGAAGGACTTCATGGACGGGTGTGTCAAGCTGCGCATGACCAAAATGGTCACCAACCATCTGCCCCCGTCCAAGCACGAAAGCGCCTTGGATCCGTATCGGAGTCTCGTGTGACCCCGCTGTGTGGCGTGCGCATACCAATCTCGACCTCCTTTCCGCCAGGGACTAATGGGTACGGGAACTGGCGATGGAGTCGGAGTGACCATTACTGTTTCGGTTGGCTCCAAGAAAGGGCTATATGATAGCCCCAACCCGATAGCCCGAATGGGTCATCACTAAAAAAAAACCTTTCTCAAAGGGACTAAGGCGCGGGTTTCGGGGTCGAGGCTTTCATAGTAATCGACTAATAACTCCCGAAGATCTGGCATGGCGACTAAGGTCAACGGAATGGATGAGCGGTCCGCCTCGTACCTCGCCGCCGTACTAAATCCCCCAGTGCTGACGTAGAGGCATCGGTCTCCTTGCTGACGGCCTCCAATGAAGGCGCGGATCTCCGGGGCTCCCACGGCCCCCGAGCGGTACTTGACCTCAGCAAATATCCTTGGTTCACCCAGCCCCAAACCATCGGGAGACGCAAAAACATCCACGCCGCGGTCTGGACCTGGGTTAGAAACCCTAGTGCGGTAGCCCATTGCCCTCAATATTCCGGCAATTAAGTCTTGAAGTTGCCGCCAATCAAGTGAAGCAATGTTGTCCTCTACGAATTGTTCTGATTGAGAGATATACTCCTGCCAGATGTCCTCTGCGTCTAACTCGTCCAAGACAGCCGAGGTATCTTCGTTCACCACGGAAGCGGAACCCTGCTATGAGACCCTCCGTTTCAAAGCGGTTGCCGCTTCTCCCTGAACTCTGAAGAAGGTTGCGATACTGCCCAGGCTATTCCTGGCGCCAATTGATAGTTCGTACCGCAGACACTCATGGGTCCATTCCACGTTGCGGACGAATTCATTGCGATCTTGGTCATCGACGATTCTGACTCGGCGGACCGCCGGTGACAGTATTATCCCAACGTGGTAAACGCGGGTATCGCGGTTGTATGTGGTAACAGAATCACCTTCCCTTACTTCCCTGACGAACCGCTTGACCTGCGCCGCCCACACTGCCCTCGTCCGAGGCTTCTCTAAGGGCCACTCCCGCGCAAACCGTTGTCTGATCTCGTCGTCGCAGATGGAAGCGTCAATGTCTTCTACTTCTTCCAAGCCAATCGCTACCAGTCCCGCATCAAGGAATGGCCTAAGTAGACGCCGCTGCGTCCCGCACGAACTACCCGGCTGACGTTTCCCCCTGAAACTGAACCAGTAGGGATGAGAGTTCTCCGGTAGAATGAAGAGGAAGGAGGACTGGAAATGAAGGGCAAGAGATTCACCGAGGAACAGATCATCCGGGTACTCAAGGAAGCCGAGAGCGGGCTGCAGGCCAGCGACCTCTGCCGCCAGCAGGGCATCTCCGAGGCTACCTACTACCGGTGGAAGTCCAAGTACGGCGGCCTGGAGGTCTCAGAGGCCAAGCGGCTACGAGCGCTGGAGGAAGAGGACCGGCGTCTGAAGCAACTGGTGGCCGATAAAGAGCTAGACATCCTGGGTCTGCGGGCGGCCCTGTCAAAAAAGTACTGACGCGTCCACAGAGGAAGGAAGCGGTGGACGCGATGAGAAAGGTGGGAGTAAGCGAACGGAGGGCCTGTGTCCAGGTGGCCATCGGACGGGGGACGTACCGGTACCAGGGTAGGGCCGCTGCCGATGAACCGGTGGTGCGGGGTCTGATCCGAGAGTTGGCCCAACTGCGGCCCCGGTCCGGGAGTCCCCGGCTGAGTGCGCTGGTACGGCGGGAGTTGGGAGCGGTCAATCACAAGAGGGTGGAACGGATCTACGCCCAGGAAGGGCTGCAGTTGCCGCGGCGGCGCAAGGGAAGACGCCGGGGCACCGGACGGGCGGTCCCCTTGGCGGCTTTGACTGGACCCAACCAGCGTTGGCCGATGGACTTTGTCCAGGACAGCACGGTGGGTGGAAGAAGAATCAGGGCCTTGACCATCGTGGACCAGTTCACCCGGTCCGGCCATTGAGGTGGACACATCGATCACTGGTCAGCGGGTGGTCCGGGTGCTGGACCGGCTCAGGGGACCCACGGACTACCCCAGGCGCTGGTGCTGGACAACGGACCGGAGTCCACCAGCAAAGCCTTGGAGGCTTGGGCTCAGCGCAGCGGGGTAAGGCTGTACTTTATTACACCGGGCAAACCGACGGAGAACGGGTACATCGAGAGTTTCAATGGCAAGTTCCGGGATGAGTGTCTGGACCGGCACTGGTTCCAGGACCTGGCCGACTCCCGGGTGACGATTGAGGACTGGCGCACCGACTACAACCGGGACCGGCCCCACAGCTCATTGGGATACCTGACACCATTGGAGTTCAAGCGGGATCTGCACCGGAACCTCTCATTGACGGTGGTATAACTTTGGGGGAAGGTCATTCCAGGGAGGATGAATACGAGATGGCTCAAATGACACGATGGTTGGCTTACTTGACGTTGGCCCTAGTGCTCGCAGGTATTCTTGTGGGCTGCAACGGGGATTCTACCGCGCCTGGTCCAACCCCTGGTGAAGCCGAGTCAAGCGAGCCCAAACCGACGCCAGAACCAACTCCCACGTTTACTCCGGAACCTGCTACCGCATCTTCGTCTGCGTCGCCTGTTCCATCCATGTCCGCAAGTCCTACCCCACTACCTCTCTCCACTGCGACGCCGATCCCGCCTCCAACGGCCGACTTTTCGGTTGAGCTACGAGACGGCGCGGCGCCATTCACCGTTAGCTTCTCGCACACTTCTACGGGCGAGGTCTCGGCCGTTCGTTGGGATTTTGGAGACGGCAGCCAAAGCGAAGAGCTGTCGCCGGTCCACGAATACACGACCGCCGGCGTGGTCGATGTCGAATTGAATGTCGAAGGGCCAGGCGGGAACGACTCGGTCGTGCGTCTCCAGCTCATCACCGTGCGGCCGGGCCCTCCGGCCTCGCTCACGATGGTCACCGAGAGCCTGGAAGTCCCTCCGAACCAGTCGGTCCAGGCGAGTGTTATGGCGACGGACGAATTCGGCAACTCAGTATCGGTTAAACCTGAGTGGGAGGTCGTGAACGGGGGAGGCGCCATTACTTCTGACGGAACCTTCACAGCGGGGACGCTCGCTGACTCGTTTGCCGATACGATCGTTGCGTCCTTGGATCTGGGAGGCCAGGCGCTTACTGCCAGTGCCGATGTGGTTGTCCCACCAGGGCCTATGGAAAGTGTCGTCTTGACTCCGTTGGATATCTCGTTGCCGGTTGGACAGGAGTGGCAGTTCTCAGTCGACGTCCTTGATCAATACGGCAACCAAGTCACCGATGCTATTGTCCGATGGTCTTCTCCGGACGATGCCGGAATCGTGGACTCCAATGGCCTGTTTACCGCGGGTAAGGCAGCTGGCCCCTTCGCCAACGGAGTGCAGGTGGACGCCGTAAAAGGATCATATCGCGGAAAAGCTGTCGCCGCCGTGTTCATTAGCCCCGGGGCGTTGGAGTCCGTCACTCTTGAGCCTACAGATCTCATCTTGGAACGTTCGGCAGAGCATCAGTTCGACGCGGCAGGATTCGATGAATTCGGCAACATGATCGACTTGGCGTTCCTGTGGGGAGCCACCGGAGGCACGATCGATCGAGAGGGCAGATACAAAGCTCCAGATCGAAGCGGTAGATACGAGATAACCGTGGTGGGGAACGATCAAGGAGCGACCATCGAAGCCGAGGTTGAAGTGCTCGTGGGCTCGCCGGGCGATCTGGTGGTCACTGTGACCTACAACGGCCTTCCGTTGCACAACTTCTACTCAGGAGAGCCCCATTTGTTCGCCCGCCTAACCGACGGGTCTGGTGAGCGAATTCTACCATATACCTACGACACCGAGAGTTCGTCCGCTGGGTTTGAAGTTAGCTCGACGGGCGTATTCTTTGTAGAGGTGGTCGCCGGAGACCCCGAGTCGGGCATTACAGCAGGTGGCTTTAACGGGGTAGCGGGAATCGATTTGACCGACATCTCGTCGGTCGTATTTCTAGACGTTCCTGTCTGGGGCTTCTTCAGGGTCCTGTCGCCGTGGGACAGCGCCGAGGGCATCGAATTTGCCCGGAGCCTCGAAGACGTGCAGTTGATTGATGGCAGTGAGGTCGTGGTTTCTTGGGAACCGGTAGAAGGCGCAGACGAATACCGCGTCGATGTCTATGAGTCGAGCTTTGCCAACCCACTCCCGAGCCACTCCCGGTCTTGGGCGACCACCGGCAACAGCGTAGTCTTGGAGATTGCGCCGCCCACGGACGGTGACCATTACGGCATAACTGTGCATGCCCTAGGCCAGCGCCGGATCTTAGCCATAGGCTTAGTGACAAGGGCTAGCGGGGGCTGGGACACTATGTTCCGCTTCAGAGTACCACGGCAATGACACTGACGGCCTCCCTTTAATATGCCAGATGGCAGATCGGCTCAATGTAGCACCGGAGACCCGGCGGGATGCAAAAGAAGGGGGTCCGGCTGACGTTTCCCCCTGAAACTGAACCAGTAGGGATGAGAGTTCTCCGGTAACATGAAGAGGACGGAGGACTGGAAATGAAGGGCAAGAGATTCACCGAGGAACAGATCATCCGGGTACTCAAGGAAGCCGAGAGCGGGCTGCAGGTCAGTGACCTGTGCCGCCAGCAGGGCATCTCCGAGGCCACCTATTACCGGTGGAAGTCCAAGTTACCGGTGGAAGTCCAAGTACGGCGGCCTGGAGGTCTCAGAGGCCAAGCGGCTACGAGCGCTGGAGGAAGAGGACCGGCGTCTGAAGCAACTGGTGGCCGATAAAGAGCTGGACATCCTGGGTCTGCTGGCGGCCCTATCAAAAAAGTACTGACGCGTCCACAGAGGAAGGAAGCGGTGGACGCGATGAGAAGGGTGGGAGTAAGCGAACGGAGGGCCTGTGTCCAGGCGGCCATCGGACGGGGGACGTACCGGCACCAGGGTAGGGCCGCTGCCGATGAACCGGTGGTGCGGGGTCTGATTAGAGAGTTGGCCCAACTGCGGCCCCGGTCCGGGAGTCCCCGGCTGAGTGCGCTGGTACGGCGGGAGTTGGGAGCGGTCAATCACAAGAGGGTGGAACGGATTTACGCCCAGGGAGGGCTGCAGTTGCCGCGGCGGCGCAAGGGAAGACGCCGGGGCGCCGGACGGGCGGTCCCTTTGGCGGCTTTGACTGGACCCAACCAGCGTTGGCCGATGGACTTTGTCCAGGACAGCACAGTGGGTGGGCGGAGAATCAGGGCCTTGACCATCGTGGACCAGTTCACCCGGGAGTGTCCGGCCATTGAGGTGGACACATCGATCACCGGTCAGCGGGTGGTCCGGGTGCTGGACCGGCTCAGTGGGACCCACGGACTACCCCAGGCGCTGGTGCTGGACAACGGACCCGAGTCCACCAGCAAAGCCTTGGAGGCTTGGGCTCAGCGCAGCGGGGTAAGGCTGTACTTTATTACACCGGGCAAACCGACGGAGAACGGGTACATCGAGAGTTTCAATGGCAAGTTCCAGGATGAGTGTCTGAACTTGAATTGGTTCCAGGACCTGGCCGACTCCCGGGTGACGATTGAGGACTGGCGCACCGACTACAACCGGGACCGGCCCCACAGCTCATTGGGATACCTGACCCCGCTGGAGTTCAAGCGGGATCTGCACCGGAACCTCTCATTGACGGTGGTATAACTTTTGGGGGAAGGTCATGCGTCTTATCGCTGAGCATGTAAACATTGATAAGTCAGAAGTCGCCACCACGCCGGGCGACGAGAGCTTCAGGAACCGTCCCAAGAGCCAGGAAAACTCGCGCATGGGGCTGAAGCAGAAGATAGGCAAGGTAGCCGGGACTATTCATAGAATCAAGCCTGTCTGTTGATCTAGGAGCCTGTCCAATATTTAAAAGTTGAGACGAATGTCGAAGCCATACAGAACAAATGTGGCTAGTTCAACTTATGGCCTGTAACCAAACAATGTCTACTGCCCGTTTGGCAACGATTATCGAATCCACCACTTAATTATTAGACAGACTCCTAGGAACTGGACCAACCAGGCGATCATACGTTCAAGAGGGATTATCCAAGACCGTATTTCTCCCTGAAGAGCCCTAAGGCGATGATCGCCCACGAGGTCATGAGCGGGAAGCTACTACGTATGTCACTACCTGTCATGAGCGGGAAGCTACTACGTATGTCACTACCTACTGAAGCGCGGCAGAGGCACCTGCAAAACTCCCAGGCACAACGTTAAGCGGTTCGAGCGGCTCATCATCGACCAAATCCGCCAGGGTCAGGATGGACGACGAGGAGATGGACGGTATCGCCCTGGAGCAAAGGGAGAAGGTCGAGACTCTCGAAAAGGAACTGGGCGAAGTACGCCGCCGGTTGGAGAGGCTCTACTATCTTATCGAAGTCCCCGACCTGCCCCCCGAATACGGGAACACCGCCATCGGCACGAGCATTTGGAGGCCGCCCTGGAAGACGCCCGTGCACTTCTCAGGGAGAGGAGAATCACCCTGAACGACGGAGATACCATAGCCGCATTTGCCAAGGATATGGCCAAGTACCTCAGCGCAAGCGATATCGCCGAGTCCAAGGCGTTCATTCGGAGCTTCGTCAGGGAGGTCGCGGTCGCGTCTGGCATGGCGACCATCCGCTACACCATCCCCATTTCTCAATCGACGACAAAAACTGAGGTACTCATGGGCGGTGGACTTGGATGCCGCTGGGAGTGGTGGAACTGGAGTTGGCGGCTAATCCCCTGAATGGGAAGAGTTGCTTCTCTAGGGCTTAGCTACAGACTCCGGTCGTTGCGGATACCTCTGCGCCACCCCACTCGCCTTTGTAGATCTGGCCGTCCGCGTATGCGCTCACGCGGAACTCATAAGATGTGTTGCACACCAGTTCGCCTACGGTGTAGGTAGCGCGGTAATCGTGTCCACTCAATGTCGCCGCTCACCCGTTACCCGATGTTGAGGGCAACGACACAGAAGATTGCGGTGCTCGTGGGCGGTGAACCTGAATACCGTTGTCGATGTCATGGTCCAACCAGAGTGACTCCAACTCCCTCGTTTATGGCCATCGCCAACACAGGGCCGCGCCATCATCGCGCAGAGCGCACCCGTGAGAGCGGGCCGCTGCTGACGGACGTGAACTTATAACCCTCTCCGGGCGAGGCTTGATGACCATCCAGCTTGCTGCCCCAGCACAGCACAGTGCCTTCCTCCCGCAATGCGCACGCATGGTACTCTTCACTGCTCATGGGCGAGAGCCAATAGAAACAAAACTCTGCGGTACTCGTGGGCGGTGGGCGTAGTTAGCGATGGGTAGCGCTAGGGCCTGGGCGGTGAAGGTCACGGCCAGCGATACAACCGCTGTGAGGGCAACACCGTCGGTCTTAGTGGTCGCGACGCTCCATGCTTCCGTAACACCCGAATTCCAGTCGATCCACTCGAACATCGCTTTCTTCACGATGTCCGGTAATCCACCTCAACGCCGGACCGCATGATGGTTCGAGCCTTCCTTGGTGGGCCTAAGTTTACTATAGCCAGAACCACGTTCGAGTTTGTCGTTACGATCAGAAACCCTATTTCATCGGTCCAAGAGCCTGACTATCCTCCCGACGACATAGCGTCACAGACAAAGGACCCCCTATTGGTCTAGGTGGTGGATTTTAAGATATCATGTGCTAGCTATTTATGGGCTTAAAAGCTTTGTACGTTTGGCAGATAGCCGTGTAGCCTTGAGTTGTATTCCGCACTTGGTTTGAAGTCAGCTCGGCGGCACACGCCGCGCACGAACCTAAGGAGGCGGCACGTCTTCTATGCGTTCTAGCTCCCGGTCCCAAGATTGGCCATAGCGGCGATGGTCACTGTCTTGGCCTTGATCTCGTGGTACGCCAGTCCGTTGAACACGTCCGCGCAGACAGACCCTCCGGCCAAGCCGACCGGGCTGTCCGCCGAGGCGGGCGACACCCAGGTGAGGTTGAGCTGGGAGGACCCCGACGATTCGACGATAGACAAGTATCAGATCTTCCAGTTCCCTGAGAGCGTCATCAAGCTGATCTCCAGCGACCGCGATGGTGACGACGAGTTAGGGTGGTCGGTCGCCGTGGACGGTGACACCCTGGTGATTGGGGCCCTCGGGGACGACGACGGCACCATCCTCAATGTCGGCGCCGCCTACGTATTCACCAGGGTTGCCGGCGGCTGGACCCAAGCGGGCAAGCTCACCGCCAGCGATCGCAAAAAAGATGCCGGCTTCGGGCATGCCGTCGCCGTGCATGGTGACACCATCGTGGTTGGTGCGTACCAAGAGGACCACCCCAACCCCAACGACCCCAACGTCGATTACGGCGATGTTGGCGCTGCATACGTCTTCACTAGGCCTGACACCGGCTGGGCCGACATGACTGAGACGGCCAGGCTCACCGCCTCCGACGCTGCGGCCAACGACGAGTTCGGAACTTCGGTGGCTGTGCACGGCGAAACCATCGTGGTCGGGGCTCCTGAGCGAGGCGTAGGTGGGGATGGTTCAGCGTACATTTTCACTAAGCCCGGCGATGCTTGGACCGATAGTGAAGAGACGGCCGAGTTGCAGGCGGCGTCGAGTGGAAACCGTTTCGGCCGTTCCGTGGCTGTGCAGGGCGACACCGTAGTAGTGGGAGAACCCCAAGCAAATGACAAGAAAGGGAGGGTGTACGTCTTCACCAAACCCGCCAACGGCGTGTGGAACAGCATAGACACTGATACCGCTACTGGTAATGCGGCCAAACTCACCTCTTCCGACCGCGGTGATGGGGACTATTTCGGCTGGTCGGTCGCATTTGATGGCGACACCATCGCGGTTGGGGCGGTCTTCGACGACGATGATGCAACCAACTCCGGCTCGGCCTACGTGTTCACCAGGCCCATGTCTGGCTGGGCTACCGGCACGGAAACGGTCAAGCTTTTGGCCTCTGACCGCGTGGAACGCGATCAGTTCGGGTATTCCGTAGCGCTGGACGGCGACACCGTCGTGGTTGGAGCAAACTGGGATGACGGTCCAGCCGATTCCGGTGCGGGCGCCGCCTACGTGTTCAAGAAATCCGGCGGCTTCTGGGGCCATGCTGTAGAGAACGAAACCTACCGAGTGGAAACGGACAAGCTCACGGCCTACGATCGCAGTCAGAAAGACCGGTTTGGTCACTCCGTGGCGGTCGACGGCGACACCGTGTTGGTTGGCGCAGTTGGGGACGATAGCGATAAGGGTTCGGCCTACGTGTTCAGCGGTGAGTGGGCCGACATCCCCGGCAGTGGAGCGGGGACGGACTCTCACATAGCCAGGGGTCTGCGCAACAACGTCAAGCACACTTTCCGGGTCCGCGCGGTGAACGCGGTTGGAGAGGGCGATCCGACCGACGAGGAGTCCGCAACGCCGGTGGCGGCGACCTCGGCCCCCGCCGCACCCGCAAACTTTTCCGCCACTCAGACCGGCGTCGGCCAGGTGGAGTTGACGTGGGACGCGCACCGCTACCCGCTGACCGTCGCCGGTTATTCGTTCTACCAGAGCCCCGGGGTGACCGGGGACGGTTGGACCGACGTCGACGGTAGCGATTCCAGCACCGTCTCCCACACCGTCACCAATCTGAACACTGGGGACTACACCTTCGCTGTACGCGCCGTCAACGGCGCCGGCGAAAGCGGCCCCCCCAACCCCTGGTCCGTCACAATCGTCGCCACGCCCCAGCGACCCACCGGGCTCGGCACTACCAGCGGCGACACCCAGACGACGTTCCACTGGAATGTGACGGTCGAAACCACGGATCGGCCGATAGACAAGCACCAGCTATTACAGCTTGCGCAGAGCAAGCTGACCGCCGACGACCGTGCTAACGACGACGAGTTCGGGTATTCGGTAGCGATAGATCGCAACACCGCGGTGGTTGGGGCCCCGGGGAGCAACAGCAACGCCGGCGCGGCCTACGTCTTCGTCTTCACCGAGGCCGACGACGCCGCCGACGACGGTGTGTGGAGCCAAGCAGCCAAGCTCACCGCCCCCGTGCCTGCGGCGAACGACAAGTTCGGAACCTCCGTCGCTATCGACGGCGACACCATCGTCGTGGGCGCACACCAAAACGACGCCGATGAAAACGACAACGACGAAGGCGCCGCCTACGTCTTCACCAGGGTCTCCGGTATGTGGGGCCAGAAGGCCAAGCTCACCGCCTTCGACGCGGCGGCGAACGACGAGTTCGGAATCTCGGTGGCTGTGCACGGCGAAACCGTGGTCGTAGGTGCGCACCTGGAAAACGCCAATGACGACGACCAAGACGGCACCAACGATGTCAGTGACTCCGGTGCGGCCTACGTCTTCACGAAGCCCGGAAGCGGCGGCTGGGCCGACGCCACCGAGAAGGCCAAGCTCACCGCCTCCGACGGCGCGCCCAACGACAAGTTCGGGTATTCGGTAGCGATAGATGGCAACACCGCGGTGGTTGGGGCGCACCAGCCCGAGTACCAAGACGAAAACGATGTGACCGTCGAGGTGGGGCCCGGTGCGGCCTACGTCTTCACCAAGCCCACCGGCGGCTGGACCGACAACACTAAGGGGGCCAAATTCACCGCCCCCGACGGCGCGGCGAACGACGAATTCGGGGTCTCGGTGGCCATCGACGTTGATGCTGTCCTGGTTGGAGCGCACCTGCACGACGTCGGTGCCAACGCCAATGCTGGTGCGGCCTACGTCTTCACGAGGGATTCGAACTCCGGCAAGTGGGGCCAGCCGCTCAAGCTCACCGCTTCCAATGGCCACGCAGACGATGGGTTCGGGAACTCCGTTGCGGTGGACGGCAATACCGCCGTCGTCGGGGCGTACCTGGACGACCGCGACAACGCCGCTCGTGACACCGGTTCGACTTACGTGTTTGCCCGGAAGTTAGGGGTGTGGAGCCAGACGCTCAATCTCGCCGGCCCCGGTCCCGACCAGAATGACCGGCTCGGATACTCCGTCGCAGTAGACGACGGTACCCTCCTGGCAGGCGCGCCTCAGGACGACAATAGTCCCGGTTTTGCCTACGCGATGGACATCTCAGACGCGGAGTGGGCGGACTTCGTCCCAACAGGAATAGACGACGACGGCAAAAACTTCTACCGGGTGCTCAATCTGACCAACGACCAAGAGTACGCCTTCCGGGTGCGTTCGGTGAACGCCGCCGCCAATCGTCCGTCTGCCGAAACCGTCGCGGCCACGCCCATGCTTGCCAAGCCGGGGAGGACCGAAGGTCTGTCCGCCAAAGCGGGAAACCGGCGGGTAACGCTCAGTTGGGATGACCCGCGCGATTCGTCTCTAACCGGCTACCAGGTACTGCAGCCTACCGAGCAAATCAAACTTACCGCCGGCTCGGACGGCGAGACGGACGGAGAGTTCGGGGAATCGGTAGCAGTGGACGATGGCACCGCCGTGGTGGGTGCGCCCGAGCACGACGGCACGGACTCCGGAGGCGACGCCATCACAGATGCCGGTGCGGGCTACGTCTTCACCAGAAACCCGAACTCCGGTGCGTGGAGCGATCCAATCGAGCTCACTGCCGGCTCGGACGGCGCGGAGAACGACTGGTTCGGGTACTCCGTAGCGGTGGATGGGGATGGGGACACGATCGTGGTCGGGGCGTACCAGCACGACCTTACCGACGGCGAAAACAACACCCTCGCCGATGCCGGTGCGGCCTATGTATTCACCAGGAATTCGGTTACCGGTGGGTGGAGCAAGCCGGTCAAACTCACCGCCTCCGACGCCGCGGCGAACGACGTGTTTGGGTATTCCGTAGCAGTTGAGGGCGATACCGTCGTGATTGGGGCGCGGGGGCACAGCGGCAAGACGGGTGCGGCCTATGTATTCACCAAGGTCGGCGGTGTGTGGGGCAACGCTCCGGTGGTCTCAGAAACCCACAGAACAGAGACGGCCAAGCTCACCGCAACCGGCGGCGCCACCGTCGACTATTTCGGTCATTCCGTTGCGATGGACAGCAACACCATCGTGGTTGGAGCGCACCTGCACGACGTTACCGAAGGCCAAGACGACGACTCGGGTGCGGCCTACGTCTTTACCAGGCCCACCGACGGCAGCTGGGCCGATCGCACTGAGGTCAAGCTAACCGCCGCCGCCGGTAGCCACAAGTTCGGGTCTTCGGTAGCGGTGGACGGTAACACCGCCGTGGTCGGGGCCGACAAGAACGCAGCTTACGTATTCGTATTCGTTCCGGGCTCTGGTATGTGGTCCGAAGCGGCCAAGCTCGAGGCTTCTGACAGCGATGGGTCCGAAGAATTCGGGTCCTCCGTTGCAGTGAGGGATAGCACCATCGTGGTCGGGGCGTACGCCGCCGATATCGACCCTGAGGATGACGATAGCGCTCGTTCCGGCGCGGCTTACGTCTTCACCAAGCCGGCCAACGTTGACTGGGCCAACGATCCAAACAAAGACTACAGAACGGAGTCGGGCAAGCTCACCTTACCCACCGAAGAAGGGACAGTAGAGAAGTACGACGAGTTCGGATACTCCGTCGCCCTGGACGGCCAGAGCATCGTGGTCGGGGTGCCCGAGGGCAACGATGGCTTCGGTTCGGTCTACGTGTCGGACATACCACAATGGGCCTTTTTGGCCAGTGGAGCAGAGACCACGTCCGCTACGGTGAGAGGCTTGACCAACGGTGTGGAGTATGCTTTCCAGGTCCGCGCCTTCGACTTCTATGGAGAGGGCTTGCCCTCGGACATCGCCCGGGCCGCGCCAGATGCGCCGCCCAACCGATCCCCTTACTTCATTATTGGCAGTGACAGCGCCACATTCACCATCGATGAGAACCCGTCGCCGGGCACGCCCGTGGGCAGCGCCCTCACTGCCACAGATCCGAACGGCGATAGGCTCTCGTACTCCTTGTCAGGGACCGACGCCTATTACTTCGGCATTGACAGCAGCACCGGCCAGTTGATTGTGAAGGAGCCGCTGGACTTTGAGACCAAGTCCGTCTACGAGGTGACGGTCCGGGTCAGCGACGCCCGCAACGCCAGCGACGACGTCGATGTGACCATCTTCGTAAACAACGTAGATGAGGCCGGGACGGTGGCCGTGTCCCTGGAACAACCGAAGGTCGGGACCGCGCTGGTCGTCTCCCTGAGCGATCCCGACGGCTTGGTGTCCGACATCTCCTGGCAGTGGGCCGCTTCCTCAGATGGATCCAGTTGGAGCGACATCTCCGGGGCCAACTCCAGTGTCTACACTCCGGTCGCAGACGATGCGGGCAGCTACTTCCGGGCAACTGCCTCCTACGTAGACCGATTCGGCTCCGGCAAGTCCGCACATGTGGTCACTAGACTGCCAACCGCCCAAAGAGGTCCGTCCTTCGAAGGCGACGTCACACTGACTGTTGACGAGAACACGCCGCCGGGCAGTCTGGTGGGAGACGCTATCACAGCGACGGATCCGGACGGCGATGTCCTAACCTACTCCCTGTGGGGGACCGACGCGTCTTTCGTCGTCCGAGACGGCTCCACTGGTCAGATCACCGTCGGGTCCGGGAGCATGCTCGACTACGAGTCCGGGCCTACGAGGTACACAGTCGTCGTTTCGGTCCACGACAGCAGGGACGTCTACGGCAACGACGACGCCTCGGTCGACGACAGCATTGAAGTGAACATCGACATCAGCAACGTCGATGAGGCTGGTACGGTGGCGGTGTCTCCGGAACAACCGCAGGTCGGGACGGCGCTGGTCGTCTCCCTGAGCGATCCCGACGTCTCGCTGTCCGATATCTCCTGGCAGTGGGCCGCTTCCTCAGATGGTTCCGACTGGAGCGACGTCTCCGGGGCCAACTCGGACTCCTACGTCCCGGTCTCGGTCGATGTGGGCAGATACCTCCGGGCGACGGCCTCCTATAGGGACGGACACGGCCCTGGCAAGACCGCACACGCCGTCATGGAAAGCCAGACCGCGCAGAGAGCCCCGTCCTTCGATGGCGACGTCACACTGTCTGTCAACGAGAACACACCGCCGGGCGGTCTGGTGGGAGAAGCTATCACCGCGACAGATCCGGACGGCGATATCCTGACCTACTCCATGTGGGGGAACGACGCTGCTTTCTTCGTCATAGATGGCGCCACCGGTCAGATCACCGTTGGCTCCGGTACCCTGCTCGACTACGAGACTGGCCCTACGAGATACGCGGTCATCGTCTCCGTCCACGACGGCGGAGACGCCTACGGCAAAGACGACACTGAGGTCGACGATTTTGTTGAAGTGAGCATCGACGTCAGCAACGTCGATGAGGCTGGTACGGTGTCCGTGTCCCTTGAACAACCGGAGGTCGGGATCGCGCTGGTCGTCTCCCTGAGCGATCCCGAGGGCTCGCTGTCTGATATCTCCTGGCAATGGGAGAGGTCCTCTGATCGCACGGACTGGCAAGATATAGCCGGCGCGTCTTTCTCCAACTATACCCCTGTTGACTTGGACGCGGACAAGTATCTGCGGGTCACAGTGACTTACGCTGACGGTGAGGGCTCAGGCAAGCAGGCGCAGGCCGTCTTGAACAACCCGGTCCAGAGACTCCCCGAACCGGTCGCGAGGCCTACGGTGGTCCCCGAACCGGTCGCGAGGCCTACGGTGGTCCCCAGCCCGACACCGGCGCCAATCGTGCCTGTCGACGATGGCGGAATTAGCCTGTGGTGGATCATCCTTATGGCGGCCGGGGCCGTGGCGGGCGCAGCCGTGATATACATAATTGTACGGAAACGCGGCCCGATATAGACTGGCGGACGCCCAGATGCTGAAGCGACAGAGGGCGGTCTGGGCACCGGCCCCGCGGGTTGAGAATGACGGCATAACCGGCGAGCCTCCTGAAGTGTTGTCAACCAGCAAAAGTGGGACACTTTGAGCCCCGAGAGATCAGGAGTCGGATGGAGGTCTGGTGAACTCCCTGAGGGTCCTGTCGTAGAGTCTTCGCCGTTGGATGTGACCTTCCCCCAAAAGTTATACCACCGTCAATGAGAGGTTCCGGTCCATGTTCTGCTTGAACTCCAATGGTGTCAGGTATCCCAATGAGCTGTGGGGCCGGTCCCGGTTGTAGTCGGTGCGCCTGTCCTCAATCGTCACCCGGGAGTCGGCCAGGTCCTGGAACCAATTCAAGTTCAGACACTCATCCCGGAACTTGCCATTGAAACTCTCGATGTACCCGTTCTCCGTCGGTTTGCCCGGTGTAATAAAGTACAGCCTTACCCCGCTGCGCTGAGCCCAAGCCTCCAAGGCTTTGCTGGTGGACTCCGGTCCGTTATCCAGCACCAGCGCCTGGGGTAGTCCGTGGGTCCCGCTGGGCCGGTCCAGCACCCGGACCACCCGCTGACCAGTGATCGATGTGTCCACCTCAATGGCCGGACACTCCCGGGTGAACTGGTCCACGATGGTCAAGGCCCTGATTCTCCGCCCACCCACCGTGCTGTCCTGGACAAAGTCCATCGGCCAACGCTGGTTGGGTCCAGTCAAAGCCGCCAAAGGGACCGCCCGTCCGGCGCCCCGGCGTCTTCCCTTGCGCCGCCGCGGCAACTGCAGCCCTTCCTGGGCGTAGATCCGTTCCACCCTCTTGTGATTGACCGCTCCCAACTCCCGCCGTACCAGCGCACTCAGCCGGGGACTCCCGGACCGGGGCCGCAGTTGGGCCAACTCTCTAATCAGACCCCGCACCACCGGTTCATCGGCCGCGCCCTTACCTGTGCCAGTGGAGATGATAGACAATAAGTCAGGATCGGTAAGCAGCCTAGTCGCTCTTTGGACATCGCCAACTATTGCTCTCATGTAGCCTCTGGAGGCCACGATCAACACTGGCGATCGGGAGTCCAGCGCTGCGATTTCGGCGATGGAACGAGGCATCGAAGGTTCGGGACCACCCCATGCTTGCTGGCATTCCCACCAAGAACGGCCGTCATTTGGACCTGAATCAGAATGTCGATTCCATCTGCACACCGTATCCAGATGGCGTGAAGAAAACGTCGCAGAATAGGGTTTGATGTTGGTATCGATGCCTATGAGGCCATACCCAGCGGAGCAAACCCAAATCGCAGAGTCGAGTTTGGAGGCGGCGGCAACGTCCTCCAGGGATTGAACTACACTCCAGTGGTCACCAGTGTACAACCTTCTGGCGGGGACTGGTTCCGCGGTGCAACGTTCCAAGCGGCTTGACCATTCCGCGAAAGCCGAGTCCACGTCGTGTGCATCTATGCCCCACATTTCCGAACCTCCAGCCGGAGGCAACCGCTTTCTTTTTGTGCATGTAACCACTATGTTGATCGGTTTCAAATTCTTGACTTTCCACCCTTACTAATTTCGTATGGAGGCGACTGGAGCCGAACAAATAATCCCGTCGCCTTCCCGGATATTGACCCATACTTACGTGTAGTGGCCTTAATACCGTGCCACATAGCCGAAGGCCTCCCCTTATCCCCCAACCCGGGAGGTTGAAGTAACCTACGCAGAAGTCCGCCCGTGACGAGAGGGCGGAGGTATCCTGTAGGGCGGGCAGGAGCTTGGGGTCCTGGTTAAGATTGGCGAAGATCCTCAGCATAAACCTCAGTCGCTATTCCGGTGCGGCGAACTCGCCTATCCAGTGCACGTTTTGGGGAGAGGGAGCGGCCGCGCGATAAAAACTCTCGTCGGCGGTCCAGTATTCGCAACCGAGGATGTCCGCCAGAGCGAGATAGTGGGCGTCATAGACAGCCCCTTGGCGGAGTCGGCTTGAAATCTGTAAAGCCCTCGCATGGAGGCTGGGTTCGTCGCGCAGTTCGATTCCCGATGCGAGAAGGTATTCCAGAAGTTGCACCGCGTCTTCCACGGTCAGTTCACCCCGCACAACCCGCCGGTGGAGGGCGTTCGCTACTTCCACCGGCATCAGGTAGGGCGCTGCGGCTTGGATACCGTTATTGACCCATGACCTGGAGATTGAATGTGCTAGGTCTGAATTCTCCTCGCTTACCAGCCACTTGAAAGCCAGGTTCGCATCCACGACGACAATGCCATTCACGATGTGCTCCTGGACTCCCGAGCCTCACGAATAAAATCTACTGAGTCGCCGGGGAGAACTTTGTCACCGAATATCTCCCTCCGGAGAGTATCCAGACGGTCCAGAGCTTCGTGCCCGAAGGGGAGGTCTATGATCCCTTGGGCCTCGTCTTTGGACAACTCTCTAGTTATTGCGGTTAGGCAATACTGGCGCATACTTATGCCCTTGATCGCTGCGATGGTGTTCAAGCGCCGCTGCACTGGCGGGTCCAAGTCCAGGGTAAACCGTTTCCTCTTGGCTTCCATTGCTGCCTGCTCCCCAAGAAATTCTTCACTAAATCACGTGGTTCGTATCCTGGTGGCTCTGGCTCGGCGGTCTCGCCGCCTGCTTCGGCTTCGGGCTGCTCTTGCTCGTGGCGCAGATTTCCCCGTTCCGGAGACTGTCCAACGGTTGGCCTTGGTGATAATCCTTGAAGGCTTAGACGATCAAAGATCGTTGCCAGCGGAACGGGACTAGCCTGCGGCCCACTCTATCCGCTGCCGAGGGCGAATCCCATCGCCCCCTGAACAACGACAATTAACTTTGCCGGCGGATTGCCTCACCTAAAACGTTACCAACGGAGATTGTTGCCTCAACTAAAATGTTACCGAAAACTCGGAGGCGGCCACGTGGGTGGAGGCATAAGCAGGATGGCAAAGCGGGAATTACTGGCGACACTGAGAGACCGTTACCGGAGCTCCTCAAAGAAGGAGAAGAGCCGTATCCTGGACGAGTTCATTGCGATCACTGGACACCATCGCAAGCACGGCATCAGGTTGCTAGGGCAGCTTGACGATAATGAGGATACACCGCGACCGGCACGAGGCCGGCGCATCTACGATGAGGCCGTTCGAGAAGCAGTGATCGTGATCTGGGAAGCTGCTGACCGTATCTGTGGGAAACGCCTGAAGGCGGCGCTGTCCCACCTGGTGGATTCCATGGAGCGCCATGGTCATCTCGCGTTGGATCCTGAGGTGCGGGATCGTCTCCTCGCTGCCAGCGCAGCCACCCTGGACCGTCTCCTGAAACCGATCCGTCCCACAGCGGGCACCCGACGCCGACGGCGGCGTCGGCAAGCGATGGGGAAACGCGTTCCGGTGCGTACGTACAATGGTTGGAACGGACCGCCGCCCGGGTTCCTGGAGATAGACCTGGTGGCGCACTGTGGTGGACCGCTGTCCGGATCATTCATCCACAGCCTGGTGGCTACCGACATCTGCACCGGCTGGACCGAAGCCGTTCCCCTGCTGGCTAGGGAGCAGTCCCTGATCGTGGCTGGATTGGAAGCCATTGGTCAGCGGTTGCCCTTCCCCATCCGCGGCATCGACTCGGACAACGATGGCGTGTTCATCAACGAGACGCTGATCCAGTACTGCGCTGACCGTGACATTGAGTTCACCCGGTCGCGAGCGTACCGCAGCAACGATCAGGCCTGCATCGAGCAGAAAAATGGTTCTGTGGTACGCCCCTTCGTCGGCCATGATCGTTATTCGGGCCAGGTCGCCGGGCAGACCATGGCGCACCTTTACGGGGCGTTGCGGCTGTACGTGAACTCTTCCAACCCTCGTTCAAGCTGATCAACAAGACCCGGCACGGCGCCACCACCGTCAAGCATTACAGTCAGCCCACCACGCCCTGCGACCGCGCGATACAGCACGATGCAATCGACGGTGACATGAAGGACGCGCTCCGCCAATACCGAGCCAGGCTGGATCCGCTGCTGTTGCTGCATACCATCCGGGAAGCCCAGTCGGCCCTGGTGGCAGCGACCCCTCCAGACGTGCAGGAAACGCCAACGGGCGAAAGCCTTGAACGTTTCCTCGCCAAATTGCCCAGGCTGTGGCGCCAAGGCGAAGTCCGGCCTACCTACCCACGCGGCCCGAGTCCGGTGTCCCCGGCACTGGCGAACCCGCAAGGACCCCATCGAAGGGGTTTGGGGCAACGTGCTGGTCTGGTTGCAAGCCCACCCGGATGTGACCGGCAAGGCGCTGATGACCAGATTGCAGGCGGAACACCCAGATCGTTTCAGCACGGCACAGTTACGAACCATGCAACGCCGGGTGAAGGCGTGGCGCTGCATCATGGCCAAAAAACTGGTTTACGCCGGGACTGCTGCCGCTTCAACGGAACCGCATGGACTCCCGGAACTGGCGCTGATCGGAGTGGATTCTAGGTGCTAAAGTTTCGGTAACATTTTCCGGTGAGGCAACAGGCCGGCAGAAGTAGTTGACGCTGAACAGTAACACCCGATGGGGTGGCCCCAACGTCGGCCAGGGGCCCTTCGGGACCGCTCCGGGCCGCAGACGAAGCTCTTCGGGTTATTCCGCTGGGCATCGACGAGCGGGGCAGTTGATGCCCTGGTCTGACAAGACAGACTGGAAGGCCGAACGCATGGCCTCCCGGTTGCAAAACGGGGGCCTATTTGCCTTCGATGCCGTCCAAGTTGCCTTGGCCGAGCTCGAGCTGGCACCATAGCACGCCGACGAAGCCTGCGAGGATTGCCCGGGGCGAAACTCAAATGTGAAGTAGCGCCTAACTATGGCCCTCGACCAGCTGCACTCATGGACGTCGACGACGTTCAGCACGACGTCATGGCACCCGCCGGGCCTACGGCTGGTGCAATACGCACGGCCTAGCTTCTTTGCCAGCTCACCCGAGGGACGGCCCTGGGCCTTAAGCGGTGCCACGGAGATTTGGGCCTCCCATCAACTCCACTCAGGCAGTGACAGTTCCCGGTTGCCAACCGCGTGATGCAATGCTTAGAGTCCACAGTTGAAAGTGTCTTTGGGGGTTTTGTTGCATTTTGCGGGGTAGCCTCGCGTTACAATTAGGGCCAGTAACACGCAGTCACCAGGAGGGACTATCATCACGTTACAGGCCGGAGGTAACGCTAATGCCAGGGTTAAAGCTACGTTGCGAGACGTGCGGCACAGAGTTTCAGGCCCAACGGGGCACGGCTAGGTACTGCGGCGGGACCTGCCGGCAGCGGGCGAACCGTGCCAAGGCCCAAAAAGCAGAACCAACCATCAGCCGAAGTTGTCGGGGATGAGTGGCTCCGGCTCGACCAGGCCATCGACGAGGTCGTACAACCGCCCCTGAATGAGTTCAAGGCACGCAAGCGGAGAGACGAGTTAGCCTTCATGTTGTTGGAGTCAAGACTAAAAGCTGCCTTCAGGGACCTGCTGCGCAAAGAGGACGCCAACGTCACGGACCGCATGCAGACCAAGATGGACAGTAAGGTCGCTTATCAACGAAGCCGAGCTGACCGATATCACGAATGGTGGGAAGAGTCGCGGGCATTCAACAACAAGCTTATGGACACCCTGCGCAACCGGGTAGCCGCAGGGTCTGCCTTGACTACAGAGGACTGGGTTGAGCTGATAGAAATGACTGACGCGGAGCTGAGAAAGTGGGTAACCATCGGAGCGCGGATGGATAAGAATCCCACTGTCCACGATCCCGCGGACCAGGCAAAGCGGTGGGTGATAGAAAACCGGCCAGCGCTCGCTCACGGGCAGTAACGCCAACGGTAACGCGAGTCTACCCCGCAAAATGCAACAGAACCAATAGCTCTTTATTCCAGCGACCTCAACCAGATGACGGGCTCGGGACGTGGCCCCTGTCTCGGGCCGATTGGCTGGCGACAGTTTACCCAATGCGTTGCACTTTGATACCATGGCAGAAGCCACCCCTCAGGGAAGGAGCTTAGACCTAGCAGAAAAGACCCGAAGTCGTTTCCTCGCATAGGCACCCTACAACAATCTGCGTTCACTCTTTTCTCGACCGTACCGCGCTGGGGATTAGTCTAGCGGTAGGACGCCTGACTCTGGATCAGGTAGCGGAGGTTCGAATCCTCCATCCCCAGCCAAAGAAGCGGGGAGCAGTAATAGGACGTATGACTCTGGATCAGGAGTCCTAGCCAGACCCCAGCCGAAGGGGGCATGAAGAGGGCCCCATCTCGTCGTTTATGGGGGATCTCGCAGGGGAATAAAAGCCGTAGTTCTAAGAAAGCAGGGGAGTAACCGTATCGAAGGTTATCGCGCACCAGCTCCTCCTTCAGACCAGGAGCAAAGCTAACACGGAGGTCATGGCGCGCCCGCGTCCCTTAACGGGCGCTTAACAACTCAGGCTCTGCGCCTTGTGGCGTCAGCCACCGGGCTGGGGTAAAATAGGGCTGGACCGGCGGACTTAACAACCGCCGTCTCTGACTGGCCTCCTCGGGGTTCGTTGTTCTGAGCAAACTCGTTTTCCGAGAAGGTCCGCCGGTTCCAGTCCTCTCACCAAAAGTATAAGCGGGCAGCTAAACGGCTGTCCGCTTCGCATTTTCGGGTGATCGCCTCGCCCACAAATCGAAACTATCTAACCCCGATAAAGTATGATCTCGTCGGACACCACAAACTAGGGTTCGCAGACCTCAAGAGAAATTGGTTTGGGCCCTTGACCAATCGCTGGTTCATCTCTTACTCTTGAACTGCTCAGTTCAACGATCTTCGGCTAGTAGGAGATGACCCGGAATGTCCTTCCCCAACCGCGGCCTTGTGGCCGTCCCCTATTGCTTTAGTCATCCCCCTCCTGCGTCCTCTACCTGCGCGTTGACAGAGTGCCCGCCTCCGCAGCGGGCTACTGGCATTTTGTCCGACGCGCTGGGTGGGGGGCGTTATGCGTCCTGACTGCGGCCACTCCCTAGCTCCCGACGATTCCCATTGGGCCAACTGGGTGTGCGGGGCCTGCCCGTCGAAGAAGGGCCCGTTCGCCTCGCTTATGTACACCCCTGGCTGCGATGCGGTCGCCGAGGCGTTGAGACCCTTCGCCCCGGTCTTGCTCTTGCATAGTGCCGCGATGACGCCTGGACCAGAAACTCACTGGTCCAGGCGGAATACTATACGCGAGTCCATCCTCCTGATGATGTCCACCACCGCCAGCTCCACCACTGCTTTGCCTTTCGCGGAGGGAATACACCTGCCCGCGGCGGACACGAACTTCAGTAGCCGCCTAACTCTAGGAGGGTACGTATACGGCGAAGAACACACCCAAACCAAAAACCACCCAAAAACCACCAAGGAGCGCAAGCGGCCCGCCCCCCGGATGAACGGGGAGTACAAAAAACAGGGCTTTGGTCACGATCGAGATGGACTCCTTCGCGGCCTCCCTGTTCGCCCCGGAAAAGTTGCGGCAGGTTGAGCACAATGCCCCAGGGATCCTGGCCCAGAACCGAAGCGACATTGTCGAAGAACACTACATCGTGGCAGTCCGGAGGGTCCAGGGCACTTGGGAGGCCACCATCGGTCATGACGGCGATACGTTCAAGCTCCCTGGTGCGGTGATCGACCGGATCATCGCCTACCGGGATCGCATCATCAAGGAAGTGCGCCGGGACGCCGCTTACGGCCGGCTCGCTAAAACCGCGGCTGCAGACCAGCGCGACGCCTCAGGCGACGACCAGAGCAACGTCGTCGACCCACGGGATCACCCGCGGCCGCCCTTTCCTCTCCTGGGGACAGAGTAGGGGCCATGCCTGGTCGCCAGAATTGCACGGCCAAAGGCGGATGTTCGGATTGGGAGGTAGGGGGGCCAATGCGGCGCGGCGAAATTTACAAGCTGACCCACGAGGAGAGCGAGTTCTACCTAATGTGCGGCGACTCCACCCGGGCGGAGGACGTCCGCCACCTGCTCAGGGAACGCCGTAGATCCAGGCTGTGCGTAATGACCGACCCAGCCTACTCCGCCGGGCGGCTCAACAACAAAATCCTGGGGAGCAAGGGGACCAGGTCGAACTACGAGCCCATCCGCGGCGACGTGCTGAATGAGACGGGCTACCGAGACCTGATAGTGAGAATGCTAGACCGGGCGGTCCCGGACAGGGTCTACATCTTCACCGACTGGCGGCAGTTGGCCCTCACCGGCGACATCATCCAGGGGGCAGGCTTCGCCCTGAGCGCGGAGGTCGTCTGGGTCAAAACCACGCACGACCGAAGCAAAGTGGTGGCGGGCGTCGGAGGGGAGTGGCGCAGCGCCCACGAGGATGTCCTTGCCTTCGAGAAGGTCCTGCAGGGGAAGCGGCAGCCAGGGCCATCCGTGTGGGGCAAACCCGACGTCATCCTTGCGCCACCGGTGCCTCCGAGGAACCGGGTTCATCCTACGCAAAAGCCGGTATCAGTAGTTAAGGCGCTGATGCACGCCTTGGGGGCCGAAGAGTGGGCGGTTTACGACCCATTTGCCGGGTCTGGCACCACGTTGTTGGCGGCGCTGGAGCGCGGGCTGAAGGAGGGTTACGCCATGGAAATCGATGAGCGTTATGCCGCGGCCGCCCTGGGGCGGTGGCCTGGCAAGACGTCACGGGTGGTCAAGATCCGTCCTGCCGCCCGCCCCTGGCACCTCTCGGACGAGGAAAGGGGGCTAAGAAACGAATCGATACGGGAAGCCGCGGCTCGCGGGAAGACTCAAGTGGAAATCGCGGCCGAGCATGAGCAGGATTTTAAGGGGTCTGCGGTAGGTCGCCGGGGTGCGAGCAAGACGTTTGTTACGAGGGGTTGTAGTAGGGCATACAGGGTTGGCATAACCCTTTGATGCCGATCAATATGCCCTAGGATTTTCGGTGCTCAGCCGGGCTTCAAACTGCGGCAGAGCGGGGCAAAAGTTACCCGGGAAGGGGTGGGGTGAACTCATGGAAAGCCATGATACCACGCAGCGGCCGGAGTGGCCCGCGAACAACTACGTCAAGCTACCGGCCGGGGCCGTAGCCGCCCTCGCCGACCACCTTCAGGGATTGAAATCCCAACACGGCAAACGCGAGTGCGTGTCCATGGCCACAGCTTTGCGTACCTACGAATTCCTAGCTCTTTCACGCACGAGAAAGGGCAGATTCGAGGGGTATTGCCAGCTCACTCTGGAGTCATTGGCCGACGCCCTCAGCATCCACCGCCGGACCGCCGGGCGATGTTTGAAAGCCCTGGAAGCGGTGGGCTTGGCGCGGACCGAAGGCAGCGGAAACGAGGGGATTCTGGTGGCGGTCTGGCCCTTGGGTGCGACAACTACTATCGTGGGGGGTGCGACAACTATTGTCGCGGTGGGTACGACAACGGTTAGCTTGGAAAATCGAGGGGGGTGTGACAGTAGTTGTCACCCCATACCTATTACTAGTCTAGATGTAATAGATAACGACGTCGTTGGACATGAAAAAAAACAATCGGGCCCCGAATGGTTCAACCGGTCGGTCCATGCCGACGAGATGGACTGGGGCGAGGTCCGCAGGGCCTACCAGGACCACGGCCTAAGCGAGGCCCAGGCCGAGAGTGCCTACCGGGCTTTCGAGGAGCGTTGCTATCCGGACGCGCCCGACCGGCTAAGGGTATTGAACGGCTTTTTCGCCCAGGAAGTGAAAATCATAGCGAGGGGGAGGAAGGGAAATGCAAGTGCAAGCCCTGGGAGAAATACTGCAGGACATCCGGCACAGGCATACATCGACGCAGTCTACCCCGACGGAATTCCTGGAGCCGATGCTGCCGCCTGCGTGTGAGCTTTGCGGCGGCAAGGGGTTCCGGAAGTTTCGTGACCCGGCGGGCCGCCTGGCCGGGTCGTCAATCTGCAAGGATTGCAGCGGCGATGCAGCGGCCTTCGGGGTCAAGGCCCCACTGGGGGATCTCGGCCTGCAGCGGCTTCGGGAATCGTCCTTCGACACGTTTGACTGCTCGAAGGGGCCGGCGCTAGTTGCGGCATTGGCCGCCGCCCGGCAGTACGCCGCTAACCCGGAAGGGTTCTTGGTCCTGAACGGCCCTGCTGGTGCGGGCAAGTCGCACCTGGCCAAGGCGGTGCTGGCCGCAGCTGCGCATCCGGGGACATGGGCGGGGGTGGTGAGGCTCTTGGACCGGATGCGCAGCCCCGAATTCCGCGAGGTGTTCGATTACTCCCGGATCATGGACGCCCGGTTGCTGGCGCTGGACGGCCTGGGCGAGGAGCGGCAGACGGAGTGGGCCGACGAACAGCTGGCCAATCTGGTCAATCACCGCTATGAGCACAAACTGGCAACCGTGGTTACCACCCGGATGCTCCCGGACGACCCCGCCCTGCCGGCGAAGTTGACCGACCGGAGATTCGTCCGCTGGGCTGCGGTGGTGGATGGTTAGGCATGGTGTTCGCGGAGAAGCTCCTGCCCCACGACACCGAGGCGGAGGAGGCTGTGATTGGCAGCCTCCTGATCGACGGCGAGTGCATGACCCGCCTGGAACTGCAGGCTGGCGACTTCTACCGGGAACGAAACGCCGTGGTGTTTCAAGCCGCCCGCGACCTCTTCGACCGGGGCGACGCCATCGACCAGCTGACCATCGCCGGAGAGTTGGGCCGCACCGGTCTCCTGGAGTCGTCGGGGGGATGGCATATTTGAGCCATCTTGTAGCGATCACTCCGACGTCGGCCCACGCGGAAGACTACGCCAACGCGGTCTCGCGCACCTCCACCATGAGAAAGTTGGTCGACGCGGCGTCGCGCATCTCCTCGATGGGATACCAGGACACTGACGACATCGGCGCGGCACTCCGCCAGGCGGAGGCCGTGCTGCAAGCTATAGACAACCCTCAAGCCCGCCTTGACGGCCCTATCCCGTTGAGGGAAGTGTACGACGAGTTCCTGGAGGAACGGGCCGATGTCGGCGCCGGCCCCGCCAGGCCCGTCTTCACCGGGTACGCCAGCATCGACGAGCTGCTCGGGGGCATCAAACGCGGACAAGTGGTGATCGTCGGGGCGCGCCCCTCGGTGGGGAAGACATCACTGGCATTGGGCATGGTCTTGAACGCCGCCCGGCAGGGAAGCGTGGCGGAATTCGTTTCCCTGGAAATGAGCCGGTCGGAGCTGCCTGTCCGCGTTCTCGCTGCCGAGGCACAAGTTGACCCCTACCGGATGGCGCTGGGCCTTCTGACCAACGCTGAGGAAGCTAGGATCATGGACTCTATAGGCCGGCTTTCGGAGCTTCCCCTTTACATCGACGACACCCCGCAGCAGACGGTGGGCGAGATCCGCCGAAAGGCCAAGCGCCTGGCCGCGGAACAGGGCCTCGACCTGCTGGCGGTGGACTACCTGCAATTGGTCCAGGGAAGGGCCCGGGAGAACCGCGAGCAGGAGGTTAGCGGCATCAGCGCAGCGCTGAAGGGGCTGGCCAGGGAGTTGGCCTGCGGCATGGTGGTGTGCTCCCAGCTCTCGCGCCGGCCGGAGAACCGGCCGGACCGCCGGCCCATACTGTCGGACCTTCGGGAAAGCGGCAGCATCGAGCAAGATGCCGATGTGGTGATGTTCATCCACCGGCCGGACCGGTACATCACGGAGGATGAGTGGTGCCGCACGAACTTGGGCGAACCCTACCCGAAGGGCGTGGCTGAGATCATCGTCGCCAAGAACCGGAGCGGGCCGGTGGGCACTCTTCACTTGGCCCTTCTCGAGCGGTACGCGGCATTCGAGGAGTTCCTAGAATGATGACGGCCGCGAGGCTGCGCCGACGGCACCATTCGCAGATGCCCGCGCCCACAGCCGACGCCGCCCAGGAGCTGGTAGCGCCTAACGTCGAGGCATCCGCCCCGACGCCGGCAGCCCTTCCGGCAATGACCGCGACCGATACCTACCTGGTCGCGGACCTGTTCTGCGGCGCGGGCGGCTCGTCGACCGGCGCCAAGAAGGCCATCGCCGAGATCGGCGGGTCGATGGAGCTGGTCGCCGTCAACCACTGGAACATCGCAGTCGCGACCCACTCAGCGAACCACCCATCCGCCCGGCACCTGGTCGAGGATGTCAGCATCGTGGACCCGGAGGCGGTGGTCGAAGAGGGACGCCTCGACCTGCTCATGGCCAGCCCGGAGTGCAAGTTCTACTCCCGCGCCCGCGGCGGAAAGCCGGTCCACGACCAAGGCAGGATGAACCCTTGGGCGATTCACAACTGGCTGACGAAGCTGGACGTCAGGTGCGTCCTCATCGAGAACGTTCCGGAGTTCGTGGAATGGGGCCCGCTCGACCACGACGGCCGCCCGGACAAGGCCCACAGGGGCAAGCACTTCCAAGCGTGGTTCCTGACCTTCCACGCCCTCGGCTACCAAGCCGAATGGCGCATGCTCAACGCCGCCGGCTATGCCGGAGAAACGAAGGGCGTCAGGGGCACCTTCGCGGCCAAGCTCAAACCAATGGATACCGATGGCCACTATGACGACGACCCGCTGACCGAAAGCGAGATAAACCTGCTCGAGGGCGCCGCTTCAACTGGCAATATAGACACCCTGCATCAGACGGCCAAGGACCTGGTGGACCAGACCGGCCAATACGGCAAGAAGCACCTGGTACAAAAGGCCGCGAATGAGCTGGAGAACCAGCTCATCGAGGCAAACAAAAAAGCGGCTGAGGCCCAGGCCGCAGTTACCGGCAAGCCCACGCTGGCGGGCATCCCGTTTGGGATCGATGCGGGCCAGGTCAAGCAGCTCGAGACTGTCGCGGTGACCGGCGACAAGGGCTTCCTCACGGCGACCGCCAACATCATGGCAGCAGGGCCAAGCTACAAGACTCCGGCCGCCAAGAAGGCGCTCTTCGACGTTGTGGGCGCGCTGCAGGGCCAACTGGACGCGATCGCCGTGGGCGGAAGCTCCTCGGTGGATGACCAGGATGACCAGGCCCCCGCACCAGCGCCGACGCCGGCGTCGCAACAGGCCGATCCGATAACTGCCGGTGTTGTCCCCCATGACAACAAGGGGAAGGCCCTGATCACGCCCGTCAACGTCAAGAAGCTGGAAAAGGCTGCCCAAACCGGAAGCCCCGACGAGGTGGACCAGGTGGCCGGGACTCTGTTGGCCAAGATGCTGAGTCCGGCCAAGAAGGCGGCCGTCCTGAATGTTGCAGCCGAGCTGAAAGGCAAGGTCCAGGGGCAGCCGGTCCTGGAGGGAGATGGCGGCTCCGGCTTCGGCGACACCATGGCCAGCGTTGGCAGCGGCGAGGTGAAATTACCCGGGCAGGAAACCCCGGCCGCCGCGACGTTGAAAAAGCACCGCAACCAGATCAAGCAGGGCACTAAGGACTACAATGCTGACCTACAGAAAATCTCCGGCAAGAAGGGCTCCAACGAAGGGGGTCTGTTCAAGGACAAACACCTCGGATCGCTGCACTACGTGAAATGGCCGAACTCCGAGGCCCGGGCCAAGATGGAAGGGCTCACTGCCCTGCTGTACAGCTACGCGGAGGTCCCGGTCCCGTCCGTCCGCGTCATCAACTTCCAGGGCAAGGACGCGGTGATGTCCGACTGGATCGACGAGGCCGCCCCGATGACCTTTGAGGATATGAGAGTCCACCCGGACGTCCGGGCCGGCTTTGCGGTCGACGCTTGGCTGGCGAATTGGGACGTTGTGGGCCTGCAGGCGGATAACGTGGTAGGAGGACCTGGGGACAAGGCTTACCGGACCGACGTGGGCGGCAGCCTGCTGTTCCGGGCCCAGGGGAAAGGCCGGGACTTCCCCGAAACCGTCCAGGAAATAGACACCATGCGCAATCCTAGCCAATCCAAGGAGGCCTCCAAAGTTTTCGCCGATATGTCTTCGGCGGAAATTGCGGCGAGCGCGGAACGGGTGGCCGCCATTACCGATGACCAGATCGACTTTGCCGTAGATAGCGCCGACCTGCCCAAGACGTCGCCCGAATACCCGGTCTCCCAATTCGGAGAGGCCGCCAAGGACCTGCCCGGGTTGGTCAAAAGCCGTCTTAAGCAGCGCAGGGATTACATCGTGGAGAAGGTCCTGAAGCAGCAACAGAAGAAGGCTGCCACGCTGCAGCAGCTGAAGGGGCTCTCGGACCTGAAGGACGCGAGCGTAGAGGCGATCGCCGACAAAGCCAACGGCTACAAGATCAGCTCCCCTGGTCCCGACGCCAAATGGCAACTGACTGAAAAGATAATGGCCATGGAGCTGGGACAAACCGAGGGAAGCGCAGCCGCCGATAGGGTGCGGTCCCGGTACGGGAGCTGGAAGGGGTCGTCAATTAGTCCCGGGGGCTCGGTCCTTCGTTGGGGCGCCGGCGAGCTGCACGCCGAAGGAGACCAGGAGCTGCGGAGGCTGGATAAGTTCAACGAGTTTCTGGTCAAGGAAGGGGCTCTTTCGGCAAAGAACCGGAAAGAGTACGCCGACTATATGAAGAAGGCTACCGCCGAGCCGGAGGCCCAGGACCTGGTAAAGGGCCTGAAGGTCACCAGCGAACAGAACGAGGTCCTGATGGCGATGAAGCGCCCAGGCAAGGACAAGATCACGGTCTACCGGGGCTGGAAGCCCGACCAGGTGAAGTACCTGGGCCTGAAAAATTCCCAGGTGGGCTCAATTGTTAACCTGGACGACCCCCCGCTCTACTCCTGGAGCTTCTCTCCCTCGGTGGCGCACAACTTCCAGGGGGGCCACGGCTCCTTTGTGGCGAAAGCCGAAGTGCCTGTCGACTCGATAATCCTCACCGACCTAGCCCACACAACCGGCTCTTTCACCAGTGAGGACGAAGTGGTCTTCAAGGGCGTGGACGACTTTAAGATGGAGATAATCAAGACGCAATGACCACCTCATGGGTAGACGAAAACGGAATCACGCACTACCGCGTCAGCAAGGAAGCCATGTACGCGGCATCGTTCCTCGATGACGATGACTCCCCCGAGCTCACCGAGGAACAATTCGGGCGACTGACTGACGCGATGCGCGAGGTCAGGGAAGAGTCGGATACAGAGCAACCCGGATCCGGGTAAGAACGCCGTTCTCAGGCGCCGCTGGCGCCGCGTCCAACGGAATGGGGATGCTTAACCTGCTTCCCCGTTGACTGCCGCGCTGCCCACCACTATAGTGCCCCATCATGGCTCCTGACCTATGAAGCTGGCGACGGCCATTGCACTGGGCCTCGCACTCCTGCTCGCAATTGCCTGTGAGGCCGAACCCGCCGTCACTCCTACGCCGACCCCGCTTCCCACGGCGACTCCGAGGCCCGGATTCACACCTGAGTCACTGGCAACAACGAGTCCGACGAACACCCCGGTACCTTCACCGACGCAGACATCTACCTCCACGTCAACTCCTGAGCCTACCGCCCAACCGGACGACACTGAAGAAGCGGGCGACGCCAACCCCGAGGTGGGCGGAGGCAGTGATGTCGAAAATGGGGAGGTCAGGTTCGCCTCCGTCAGCGCCGGGTTACACCACTCTTGCGGCGTGAGAACCGACGGCTCCGTCGTGTGCTGGGGTGATAATTCTCATGGCCTGGCCACGCCGCCCCAATGGCAATTCGCCTCCGTCAGCACTGGCGGGAGCCACTCCTGTGGGGTGAGAACCGACGGCTCGGTCGCCTGCTGGGGTGATAATTCTCATGGCCTGGTCACGCCGCCAACCCGGGCATTCGCCTCCGTCAGCGCCGGGGGCTTCCACACCTGCGGGGTGAGGACCGACGGCTCCGTCTCCTGCTGGAGCAATGATGAAGAAGGCCAGGCCGCGGCACCCCAGGGGGACTTCGCCTCGGTCAGCTCCGGGTACTTCCACACCTGCGGGGTGAGGACCGACGGCTCCGTCTCCTGCTGGGGCAATAATGATTCCGGCCAAGCCACGCCGCCCGCATCGCAGTTCGTCTCCGTCAGCGCCGGGAACTGGCACAGCTGCGGGGTGAGGCACGGTGGCTACATCTCCTGCTGGGGAAGTCGTATCGTTGTCCGTTCCACGCCAACAACCGGCAATTTCGCCTCCGTCAGCGCTGGCGGGAGCCACGCCTGTGGAGTGAAAACCGACGGCTCCGTCTCCTGCTGGGGCAATAATGATTCCGGCCAAGCCACCCCACCTCAGGGAGAATTCGCTTCCGTCAGCGCCGGGTACTACCACACCTGCGGAGTGAGAACCGACGGCTCCGTCTCCTGCTGGGGCAATGAATCCTACCTCAGGGCCTCGCCGTTCACCGGGGAATTCGCCTCCGTTAGCGCCGGGTCCTGGCACGCGTGCGGGACGAGGGCCGACGGGTTAGCCGCCTGCTGGGGCAATAATAGCCACGGCCAGGCCACGCCGCCCCAAGGGGAGTTCGCCTCTGTCAGCGCCGGGTACAACCACACCTGCGGAGTGAGAACCGACGGCTCAATTGACTGCTGGGGGGATGATCGCAAAGGACGAAACTCGCCGCCCCCAGGGGGATTCGGCTCCGTCAGCTCTGGTCTGTCCCACACTTGCGGGGTGAGGACCGACGGCTCCGTCTCCTGCTGGGGCTATGACCACCGCGGCCAATCCACTCCGCCCCGGGGGCAATTCGCCGCCCTCAGCGCCGGTTACGACCACAATTGCGGTGTTAGAACCGACGGCTCCGTCTCCTGCTGGGGTCTTGATCAATACGGCCAAGCCGCGCCGCCTCAAGGGGATTTCGTCTCCCTCGGCGCCGGATCCTACCACACCTGCGGAGTGAGAACCGACGGCTCCATCTCCTGCTGGGGCAATAATGAAGAAGGCCAGGCCACGCCGCCCGCATCGCAGTTCGTCTCCGTCAGCGCCGGTAACAACCATACCTGCGGAGTGAGAACCGACGGCTCCATTGCCTGCTGGGGCAATGATTTCAATGGTGAGGCCACGCCACCAGGCGGGGAGTTCGTCTCTGTCAGCGCCGGGAGCAACTACACCTGCGGGGTCAGAACCGACGGCACCGTCATCTGCTGGGGAGGGGGCGAAATTGTCTTGCCACCGTGGCACGGCGAATGACGTTGAGCGGGAGTCGCGGCAACCCCTAGTATCACAACCAAAGCTGATACGGCAGCGGCCGTTATCACAATGGACAACGTATAGGGTGATGGGTAGCCTTTGCTGAACTCTGCGCCCGGTGCTTTGTGGTGGCTCCTCAAGAAGGTCACCTTGCAACTTTGGCATGGGCGACTTGTCATAGTTGCGGTATACGTGCCGACACTCCCATGGTGACGCCCACACGGCTGGCTCCCTTACATCTTTACGGCCTTGTGCTGTTTCTTCTGCCTCTGCTCGCCGCCTGCGGTTCGGACACACCCGCCAGTTCAGCCCTTGTAAACACATCACCCGAAACGGACCGGGAAGCGTTGGTCGCCCTCTACAACGCCACGGACGGCCCCACTTGGATGCATAACGAAAACTGGCTGAGCGACGCACCAATGTTCCTTTGGCGTGGAGTCGACACTAACGTCGCCGGCCTCGTTACACAACTGGTCCTCAACGATAACCAGTTGAGCGGGGAAATACCGCCGGCGTTGGGCAACTTGGCCAACCTGCGAGTGCTGGACCTCTCCTCGAACGAGCTGACCTGGGATACACCGCCGGCGTTGGGCAACCTGGCCAACCTGCAGGGTCTGTGGCTCCAAAACAACCAGCTGAGCGGGTGGATACCCGCCGGAGTTGGGCAACCTCGCCCGCTTAACCCGGCTGCGCCTCAACGGCAACCAGCTGAGCGGGTGCGTACCAGGCAGCTTGCAGGGCCAATTGGATATGGAGTACTCCGACCTGGGCGGCCTGCCGTTTTGCTGACGGCCTGCCCGGCCGGCGTCAAGCCCGGATAGAGGGGTCAGGAGGCCTCGGCCGGCGGCCTGTAGCGCCTAACTGGCCACCGCTAAGAATCTGGATACTGTCAGAGCTGGGGCGGTCGCCGGTCCACCAGCGCGGTAGGCTTCGCCGGTGGTACTGACGCTGTCCGGTTGACCGTGCAACAAAATCGAGCATATTGTTGCACCAATGACCACCACTGCTAGGACTTCAATCACCCGTCGTCCCCTGGGCTAGCACTCCCGCAAGGCCCCGGGGTTCGGAGGGTGGCTCCTGGTCCGCCGGAGGGTTCCGACATTAGCCGACCTATTGCTTGGGTTATGGTATGTCGCGCCACCCCTGAAATTCGTCGTAAGCTTCTTCGTCGAAAAGTCGAACTGACACGATTTCAGACAGCGGGATCACGACCCTGAAATCTTCCTCTAACCACGCCGGGTCTTCCAGGTAATCTGAAACCACAGGGACATAGTCCAAGGTTATTTCCAGGTCAAGGGTTTCTTTGTCGCGGTAGCCGCTATACATCGGGACCAGCTCTATGTCGGCTTCAGTAGTGCTGCCTATTCCGCTGTTCAGAGCCAGTCCGATATAAGATTTCCTATTACGGAGAGTTACCTCAATGGGCATTGGGTTTCTGATAGAGTCGGCAATGAGTAGTTCGATGTGATCACCTGAATCTTCCGCCACTTTCTCAGCACCTCTATCTTTGGAGTAAAACAAGTTGAACACTGGGGGTATCAGAACGGCCAAGACGAGGCTCACCACCACTTCGCTGGTGAACGGCTCAGGGAAATGATCGTCCCAAAACCCGGTTGCCGACGGGTAGCGGACGTCAATGGCCAGCGTGATGAAGCGGGCGGCGCAGTAGAGAACGATGCCAAACAGGGCGGATCGGAAAAGAAGGTGATAGCCGGATTGTCGCGCTGCACGGTACCGGGTGAAATTCCAGTGAGTAAGAAACCAATAGCCACCCACGGCGGGCAGCAGAAGCAGACCAATGGTCAATTATCGGTTCTCTCAGTCCGCCGGCGGAGGTTCCGTCTCCGAAGGGCCATTCTTTTCCTGTTTGCTCTCTTCTTGAGTTTCGTAAGGTCTGCTTTCAGCATCCTATCGACTACGGCTTTCCCTCTTTTGCTTCGAAGAAGTTCGCCAGGTTTGACGTATATCGTACCGTTAGGCCTGACATGAATTTCTGGTCTATCTAGCGCCTCGTCTTTATCCGGATTCCGGCCCCATTTGAGTAACCTAAACAAAACGCGCCCCTTTCAGTGATGCGTAAACTAAAACTAGTGAGACATATACCCTTTGTCAAGGTGGAGGTACTGCGGCCAGAGGCCGTTCCAAATCACCGAAGGACAGGCAAGGAACCCCCGGCAAGGTACAGTGGCTGCTATAGCGTACACTAATTGTCGACTGCTTCATCGCGTTGGGGAGCAGGGGAACCCCAGGAAGGCAACAATCAACAATCCCCCACGCCAAGAATGTGAGAAGTGCGTAATAAATGCTGAGTGCTGTTCGGAAGTTGGCCCATACCTAATCGAGCTGAACTATCCACCGGGGAAGGTCCACCAGCGCGATAGGCTTCGCCGGTGGTACTGACGTTGGCCGGTTGACCGTGCAACAAAAGGAAGGATTTTGTTGCGTCAATGACGACCACCGCCTGCACCGCAATCACGCGCCGACCCCGGGGCCAGCACCCCCGCGAGGAATCTTCCGTAATGGGAGCCGAGGTGGCGGTAGCTGATGCTGTTGACAGACCCGGGATTTGCCGACGCCAGGCCGATGCGGAACAATACCCGGCTTGCCCGCCAGCACCGCCGGCTGGTTTACCACATCAACTCCGCTTCGGAGGCAATGGGGGTCGTAGATATGCCGTAGGGTGGCCCCAATTACGGGGCACGTGGAGAACGCGAAATCACTCCGTTTACCGTCCTGCGATTGCTGCCGAATAATGAGGCAGGCCCTCAGCAAAACGGCAGGCCGCCCAAGTCGGAGTACTCATAAACAATCGGCGTTGCAAGCTGCCTGGTACGCACCCGCTCAGCTGGTTTCCGGTGAGGCCGAGTCCTTTCAGGCTGGCCAGGTTGCCCAACTCCGGCGGTATCGCTCCGCTCAGCTGGTTTCCGGCGAGATACAGCAACTCCACGCTGGCCAGGTTGCCCAACTCCGGCGGTATCTCCCCGCTCAGCTGGTTGCCCCTGAGGCCCAGGAATCCCAAGCTGGCGAGGTTGCCCAACTCCGGCGGTATCTCCCCGCTCAACTGGTTGAGCCCGAGATACAGCGATTCCAGGCTGGCGAGTTTGCCCAACTCCGGCGGTATTTCCCCGCTCAACTGGTTGCCACGGAGCCACAGCTTTTCGAGGCTGGCCAGGTTGGCCAACTCCGGCGGTATCTCCCCGCTCAACTGGTTGCCACGGAGCCACAGCTTTTCGAGGCTGGCCAGGTTGGCCAACTCCGGCGGTATCTCCCCGCTCAGCTGGTTATAGACGAGGCTGAGCACTATTAGGTTGGAGAGTGTGACCAACTCCGCCGGTATCTCCCCGCTCAGCTGGTTTGCGGGGAGATTCAGCACTGTCAGGTTGGAGAGTTTGGTCAACTCCGCCGGTATCTCCCCGCTCAGCTGGTTTGCGGCGAGGTTCAGCACTGTCAGGCTGGAGAGTTTGGTCAACTCCGGCGGTATCTCCCCGCTCAGCTGGTTGTCGTAGAGGCTCAGCACTTCCAGGCTGGCGAGGTTGCCCAACTCCGGCGGTATCTCCCCACTCAGCTGGTTACTGTAGAGGTCCAGCGATCTCAGGCTGGCCAGGTTGCCCAACTCCGCCGGTATCTCCCCGCTCAAACCTTGTTCGCTGAGGTCCAGGCCTGTCACCCGGCCATTGTCGTCGGTGGTCACGCCTAACCATTCGCCGATAGGCTCTTCGCTCAACCAGTTGACGTTACGACGCCAGTTTGGGCCGGCCGTGGCACTGTATAGCGCGACCAGCGCTTCCCGGTCCGTTTCGGGCGATGTGTTTGTAATTGCTGGCCTGGATGTTGGCGAGGGCGTGTCCGGCGGCGCATCCGAACCACAGGCGGCCAGCAGCGCCAGAAGAATCAGCACAAGTACGCAAAGACGTAAGGGAGTCAGCCATGTTGCCATGTGGGACATTTAGGTCACCCCCTCCCCAACTTCAATCCAGGGCTGGGTGTCCACCATTGTGAAGTAGGGCGCACACTTGGGCAAGTCGGCTGCACCTTTTCGACCGCCCGTACTGCATAGCGGGATCGGTAAGGAGGTCTGACGCCGCGCCAATGTGTCCCAGGTCCTTTGCTTTAGTTGCGCGCCGGCCCCGAACCAAGCGCTGTGCAGCCGCTTGGCCTGTACGCCCGGCTCAACCGACCCTTGGCCTCCGCGGCGGTGGTCAACGAATTCGGTCACCGCGTTCAGCATGTCCCAGCGGGTTTCTCCATGGGTTGGGCTGGTCAGACGCAGCCTTGGCGGAAGCCTTCGACCTGTCGGTACCAACGGTGTCTCTTTGGCGGCGAGGATCTGGCATCTTGCACATCGCCGGGAATGTTGCTCCTGGCGGCAGGCGAGTTGAAGAGGCACCAGCCGGCCACCGGCCGACGCCGAGCACGGGACCGAGGAGTCAGGAGGCCAAGGCCACGTCCGGCAGGTAGCGCCTAACTGGCCTCTGCCAAGAATCTGGATACTGTTAGAACTGGGGCGGTCGCCGGTCCACCAGCGCGGTAGGCTTCACCGGTGTTACTGACGTTGGCCGGTTGACCGTGCAACAAAATCAGTCCTATTGTTGCACCTATGCCGGCGAACCCCAACACCGCAATCGCGCGCCGACCCCGGGGCCAGCACCCCCGCAAGTCCCCGGTGCAACAATTTCCCGGAGAGAAAGGTTCCACTCTGCCGGAGTACCTCGAAGCCCGGGAAGTCCAGGCGGTCCTGGCAGCCTCCCCTAACCCGCGGGCCCGCCTGCTCATGCTGCTTCAGTGGCGAGCTGGACTAAGGGTCTCCGAGGCCCTGGCTCTGCAAGCCGCTGACCTGTCGCTCGACTCGGACCAACCAACCATCAAGGTCCGGTCGGGCAAGGGCGGGCGTAGCCGGATCGTGCCGGTCCACCCCGAGCTGCAAAACGCCTTGGTCGCCGTGCTGCAGTTCGCCGACATATCGAAGGGCGGCATTATCCGCGCCTGGCGGTGGGTCCAGTCAGCTGTTGACCGGGCCGTGGAGCTGGGCGCCCTGCCCGCCGGCCGGCAAATCGGGACTCACACTTTCCGGCATTCCTACGCCCGGCACCTGCTGTTACACGGTGTTCCCATCAACTATTTGTCGCGGTGGTTGGGCCACAAGTCGATCACCACGACGTTGATTTACTTGGAGTTGGTGCCAGACCCGGCGGGTCGCCTGGCATCGGTGCCTTAACTACGAATGGATCTCCTAATACGGCGGATGAAGACGCCCATCGTGACGCTCCTAGCGCTCTGGGCAAGCTCTAGGGGTCCCAGACGAAGTAGGACTCGTTCATCTCAGGGTTAGGCTTAAGGCCTCCCTCGCTTAGCTTAAGCCCACCGCCTGCTGATCGCCGACCCATCTCCTGCTCGTACGCCTCGCTCATCCTACGGCACTGTTCCTCGTCAAGGTAAAACTCTAGACGTTTTACTCTCCCGTGCAACCGTGCGAAGACTTCGCTGTCGACAGATTCAGACTCGCAGTAATGGCAGAAGCCGTTAACAGCTGCCTCCACCTCGGCTTTACGTACTCTAGGCATGAGCCGTGGCAGTACGTCCACTGTTCCGTCGTCTGATACGACGACAACCATTGAAGGTGCCTCTTCCATGTTCTGGTAGCGGACAGCGGAGTTGAATCGCGAGCCCCGAGAGCGGTCCCCGCTCTCGTTTGCCACCCCATCTAGGATGACGCCAAAGGCGTGACAGCGACCATCAGGTGCAACTATCACTGCCCCGTCTACGGAGCTCAGCCTAACGATTTCCTCTGGGTCTAGGTAGTCGGCGTCAATCGGCATTCCCTCGTTGCTGAGGCGTTCGGCTTCCGCGTCTGGAGCACTTGATATCACTATCATGGCGCCGTGTCCACTTCCCTGGGCAGCTTGGACCATCTCCCAGATTGCTTTTATATTGACGTCACCGATGATGGTGCGTTCTGCGATGTCTTTAAACTCTTCAAATTCGATGGGTTGGGTCGGGATTGTGGCTTGTCCGTAGGCCACTCTGACTCGCGTGATGCCGTTGACACTGGCCTCCCAACTGGCGTGCCCGGTTATCGATATTTCTATTATGTCTGGGGCTGCTCTGGTGAGGCCCAGTGTGTCGCAGTTTCTTGCAGATGGACTGCGGGGATCCTCCCAGCGAGTAAACCATTGGCCATGCTGGTGCGTTCGGGCAGAGCGCAAAACACTGCGTGGGATCCGATCAGGAAGACGAGACCATGAAACCATCTGATCCTAGGGCCCTTCGGGTTGTCCAGAAACTGCACGATTCCGAGCGTCCTGAATTCACTATCCTCTTTGGCTCCCGCGCCCGGGGCGACTACCGAGAGGACCAATCCGACATAGACATTATGTTGGTGCAGGGATCCACGCCCTCCGAAGAGCAGGTGCGCAGGGTATGGAACAAGATCCGGACCTACACGGAGGAAGAATACGGCAGCCGGGTATCCGAGGGTATCGTATGGATCACCACGGAGGAATTCTCGAGGAGACGAAGGACCATAAACGATGTGGTCGCGAGCGCGCTCAGAGACGGGATCGTGATCGGACAGGAGCCTGAGTTCCTACGCCGAGACAGCCCGGATTACGAATACGAACGGATCGTAACCTAAGAGCGCTGACAGCGGGCTGAGATCCGCCTGGACGCCTTTCACGTCGCCGGGGAAGTCGGAGACATCATCGCTGGGCAACACGCGCACATGGCCTTGAACTTTGCATTAAAGGCTCTGATATCGGCTAACCGGAAACTATACCCGACCGTAACGGACATCGAGGTCTTGGTACAGAGCGCGTTCGAGGCGGACCCGGAGTTTAGGTTCGTGCCGTAGATCCCCGCCATCATCTACAACCAATCCACAGGATCGGCGCGATACCAACCCGCTGACCGCCCGATTTCCAACACTCCCGGGCTACCAGTCAATTGTAGACTCGGACGTCCGCGCCATCTTGGCGCGGGCCAAGGAACTTTCTCCACCCGAAGGGGACCAGAGACCTAGCCGCCCCACTTGGAAAACCGGCGACGCGAATCGAGCCTCAAGGGCCTCTGGACTTCCAGCAGGCTCACGAAGGGGTCCAGGAGAGCACTGGACCAGGCCGATCAGCGCCGTCAGGCCCTGCCGCCCCAGACGAATGTACCCTATTGGATCGTGCCCCTGGTAGCCGTCAGGGTCCACCTTCCGCGATACCACCTGCTCTAAGGTCCGGTGCAAGTCGGTCCAGCTCTCTGGCCAACGCTTCCGCCGACCCGGGCCAGTCCGTTGAGCCTCGGTCAAGATCAGTGTCAACGCCGACGGAGAAATGACCCGGTATCGCCGATGGTGATCTGACCCACCAGGTTCCGGTTATTCTTACCGCCGATCTGGAATTGACCCACCTCCTGCTTGTTGGTTTTCAGGACCGCCAAGCTAAAATTGACCCACCCAGCTAATGTCCAGCGACTTCGTCAGCAGCCAATTGGCCAGCGACTCTGTCAGTCGGGATAGTTGTCGTTGCCACTAGCCGGCATTGCTCCCAGCAGGTGATGCGAACTGAAGATTCCGGACTGTCGTTTCTCCCTGAGCCGGTAGCTCTCGCCACGGATGTTGAGCACATGACTGTGGTGCAGCAGCCGGTCCAGCACCGCCGAGGCAATGACGGTGTCGCCCAAAAGCTCGCCCCACTCACCGAAGCCCTTGTTCGATGTCAGGATGATGCTGCCCCGTTCGTACCTGGCCGACACCAGGGTGAAGAAAGCGGTGGCGGCGTCCCGGTCGTAGGGCCAGATGCCGAACTCGTCCACCACCAGCACCTTGGGCGCCAGGTAGATGCGCAGCCGCCGGTCCAGGTTGTGCTCCGCCCTGGCCTTGCGCAGGTCCTCCATTAGGTCGTAGGCCCGGACGAAGTAGGCCCCGTAGCCACGCTCGATGGCCCTCTTGGCCAGGGCCACCGCCAAGTGCGACTTCCCCACGCCGGGTGGCCCCAGCAGCAGGATGTTGGTGGCTTCGGCCACGAAGGCCAAGTTGGCCAGTTCCTCGACCTGCCGCTCGTCGATGGATGGCTGGAAGGCGAAGTCGAATTGCTCCAGGGTCCGCTGGAAGGGGAAGTGGGCCATCTTGGTCCGGGTGGAAAGATAGCGCTCCCTCCGGGCCGCCACCTCGGCGCCCAGCAGCTGTTCCAGCATCTCGGGATAGGTCAGCTGCTTGCTGGCGGCGGTGTCCAGGGTGTTGTCCAAGACCTCCACCGCCTGCTTGAGTCCGAGACTTTCCAGGTACTGGCGGGCCTGTTCCAGGGCGATCACCTGGCACCTCCCACGGCGGCCAGTCCGTATGCGTCCAGAGAGCGGCGCTCCACCTCACCAACGGGGATCTGCACCGCCACCGCTTCCCGGCGTGGCCGGCCATCCCCCCTGGGCAGTCCTACCCACTGGCCGGGCAGGATGAAGCGCTGTCCTGCCCGCTGGGCCCGGGGATGGACCGCGATGCGCTCATCGCCGGCCCAGATCTCCACCGTGCCCTGGCGCCGTCCCACCTGGACGATGCGACCGGCCCACTTCCAGTGGACTCCGTAGCGGGAGCCCTCCCAGCTGATGAAGCCGTCCCGGGCCACCTTGCGGTCCTCCCGGAGATAGGGTGCCAGTGCATTCCGGCCGGGCAGCTTCCCCAAGTGTGGCCGCTCCTCGGCCAGCATCTCCCCGGGCACCCGGTGGGTGGTCCCGTGGATCCGCCGGTTGGCCACCGTGTCGCACCACTCCAGCCCCTGGCGATTCAGGTCGGCGTCGTCGGTGAAGCGCATGCTGGGCCACATGTTGCGCCGGACGTACTTGACGCCGCTCTCGACCTTGCCCTTGGTCTGGGCCCGGTAGGGACGGCAAAGCCGGACCTCGAAACCCACCCGCATGGCGAAGTCCAGCATCCGCTGGTTCCACAGCGGCATCTGGTCCTCGTCCCTGCCCAGGGTCACCACCTTGGCATTGTCGTAGAGGCAGCGCCGCGGCACACCGCCCAGATACTCGAAGGCATTCACGTGGCACTGGATGAAGGCGGCGGTGTCCGCCCGCCTGACCAACTCCACATAGCAGGCCCGGGACCAGCCCAGGGTCATCACGAACACCCAGATGCGACGCCTCTTGCCGGCCTCGTCAAGGTAGCCTAGGCTGCCCCAGTCCACCTGCGCCTGCTCCCCTGGCGCTGTCTCGAAACGCATCGTGGCATCCGGCTGCCGGGGTCGCCGCCGCGGCGACACGTAGGACTTCAGGATCGAGTAGCCGCCCTCATAGCCCCGGGCCCTCAACTCCCGGTGCAGCACCACGCAGTTCTCCAGCCCCTCCTCCAGGCGACGGTCGACGTACCCGGTGTAGGGGTCCAGCTTGGATGCTCGCTGCGGTCGAGGTTTGGCCCTGATGGCCTCCGGCGATTTCAGATACCGGCGCACCGTGTTCCTGCCGATGCCCAGTTCCCCGGCGATCCGCCGTATGGAACGCCCCGCTCCTTTCATCTCGTAGATCTCTTTCACTTCTCCCACCTTCAGCAATTTGTCTGAGGCACCTCCGCACAGTGTCTGCGGATGATGCCACTTTTCTGTGGTGGGTCAATTCAATCTCGGCGATTTCGCTCATTTTTGCATCGGCGGTAACATCAGAGGCCCGGTGGTCGAGCGTGGCTCTGAGATCCGACATCGTGCCCACCCATTGGCCTGTCTCACCCATCCGACCCACGGTGGCTCGTCCGACCGTAGATGTCTGCACCACCGTCTCGGAGGCCGTCCTGCGACCCGTCTCGAAGACCCGCATGAAGTGCCAGGCCAACCAGAACGCAGACTCACAAGCCGTGGCCCGTTGAACAAAATCTGCCAATCGGGGCAGGTGTGGCTCGGATGAGTCTCGGGCAGGTGGCGAACCCCTGCCGTTAGACCCTCCAGCAGCCCGCCGAAGATGAACGGTCAGGCTTCATTGAACCGGTCCGCTAGGTCTCCCCGGGTCGGGTCAGCGGTAATGCCATTTATGATGATCGGCCGCATTGCCTCGATCCAGAATTCATCCCCGTCAGTCCAAAGCATCCGGGTAGGATACGCGCTACCTGTGGACAGCCGGCAGAACGCGTCGGATAGCCACCGACGGATTAAGCTAACGTTATCGAACGCGAGCACACGGCTGTGCCTTGCGGTCACAAACATTGCGCTCCGACTTCGGCATTGCCCGGGTTTCGATGGCGGACGGGTCGACAAGGGATTCGATCATCTCTGTGGCGGTCGTCTCGCAGTCCCGTGTTCTCCAAGCAAAACCAGCACCGGGTAGGGACCAGTATCCCTGAGCGCAGCCAGCATCCAGTCGAGAACGGCCAAAAAATCATCTCGGTTGAGGCTCAGAAGCTCCTTCAGGTGCATCACTCCGTCCCGAGCGGTGGTGTGCTCTGGTACTGGCAGCGCACGCGTCCCGCTGGAGCGGACAAATCGAGGCTCCTCCGAGACCACTCGCCATCCGGCCGAATCAATCTCGATACACTGCCAATGCCGGTCCGCGAAGTCGACATAGAGTTTGTCTACGACCGTGGCTACCCTTCGGTAAACGGGGATTTCGGGCGCGGACGGTGCCATGGCTATTGCGTCCAGCGTGGCTACCACCTGCCTCAAAGCGGCAGGGGAGGGGCTCTCGCCCGAAGCTTCATAATGGGCCAGGATCAGCTTTCGCATCAGCTGCAGCGAGCCGATCCCGAGCGTCTCTCTATGGCCGTCCACCTCCAGGCTGGAGAATGGGTCACCTCCATCGTGGAATAGTTCCATGGTCCCAACTGCGCACTGCACCAAGGCGTCGGCTGTCGAACGGTGCCCAGCCTTCCGCCCAACCGACTTAACGGGCGCCATCAGCGCCACTCCGTCTCGGCCGCCCGGTGCCGCGATTCGAGCCAGGAGACAACCTCCGACTCCCGCCAGCCTACGGCCCGCGCGCCGATACGCACCGGGGCCGGGAATGTCCTGTTGCGGATCATCTCGTATAGCGTGGAACGCGAGAGGCCGCTGAACTTCAGCACCTCCTCCCGCCTCAACATTCTGTTCATATCTCACCTCGGGCTTCCTTTAAGAGGAACATACGCCAGATCGTTGACAGGACGTTTTAGCGGTAGTGGCCCAAAATTGCCTCGGCGAGGCACCCTTCCACACTTGGACGGGGTCCGAATCGTCGCAATATTGGGGTTCAAAATGACAACTCTGATAGGAAAATCCCCTGAGCCAACAAACGGTACAGGGGATACGGTCACTTGTGGCTCAGAATCCAGGCCTGCTACGGATCTGGTATACAGTGTGGTATACGGAGACGCTGTATGGTTTCAACAATGGGTGATCGCAAAGCTAAAATAGGTATCAATTATTCGGACGCCCTCTCCGCCAGGCCCCCTTTTCCCAGGATCCAGGCCGTTTCCATTTGGCGCTGCCTCTTACCTTCAGTCGTAGCTAGGTCTCCAGCCCAACAGTCGCTGCGCCTTTTCCGTACTGATTACGCTGGCGGTGCCGCTCAGCCCCCCTCCCCCCCGTATCTCCGCACGGTCGCCAAAGTTGTTTTTGATAAGGTCAAGCGTCGGCTCTTTGAAACGACTGGAAGGCTGGGCGATCATGAAAGCTTCATACTCTTCGATCTCCGCATCCAGCGCTAATACGTGGGCCTCGGCCACGTCTCTGGCGTCGGCGTAGGCCCACATCACCAGGGTCAGGGGGATCTCCGGTGGGGGGCAGCCAGGAAAACTCCGCTTGGACTTCCGGAGGCGCCATATTGGTGAACCGCAGGCTGACGACCGTGGTCTCGGAACAGCGGGCGATCATTCTGCCGATATCCTCTCCTACCTGCTTGGACAGTCCGTAGGGTTCGAAAGGCATCATGGGATGTTCCTCGTCCAATGGCAGGTACAGTGGCACGAATGCGTTCCCTTCGTGGGCCCATCCCATCCCGAAGGCACTGGACGAGAACACCACTCGCCGCAGGCCCAACTCCGCCGCGGACATCATGACGTTGAAGGTGCTGACCACGTTATTATTGAAAATGACCTTTGGGTTTTCCCGCAGCGGCCCGGGGATGGCGCCCATGTGAACGACGGCTTCCGCGTCCTTGAGAATACCCTCCACTGCCTTGAGGTCGACCAGATCGCAACGCACAAATTCCGCTGGAAGGTCATCGGCATCTAATTGGTCCGTAGCCAGGACTTCTTTGCTTTGGTCCACCAGCAATTGCACTACCCTGCGTCCCAGCCTTCCCGCCGCTCCGGTTACTACTATCATCTTCTCCTCCGGCTGATTCCCTTGGTTGACGATTCGAGCGGCTCACCGCCTGCGGGCCACCGGAATCTCGTGGCGGTCAAGTCCGTGGATGCTACGATAATCCACTGGGGTAGCGGCGACAGCCTGACAACTCCACGCCGCTAAATCAATTGGGGTCCCGCTGGATAGGAGGCCGTAGGCGGCAAGCCGTGGACTGATACCCGGCTATTGACCGTCATCCCGGATGAGAGAGTCATGGTTCTCCCGTGCCAGGGTCTACAGCGATCCCGGATATGAAATCCAGGGTGTGGGCGGCCAGCACTTCCGGTATCTCCACCTTCATGTTGTGGCCCACGCCGTCGAAGATCTCCAGCCTGGCCTGCGGCATTCGGGCAACCATCTGCTCTTGCGCGTCCATCGGAGTGATTTCGTCCCGAGCGGCGGCCAGCACCAGCGTGGGGGCAGATATATCCGGCAGCAGCGAGCTAAGGTCCTCGGCCAGCAGGCAGCCCTGCAGTGCCAGAACGACCGGCGCCGGAGTCTTGGCCCCTTCGTCAGCGTACCACTCGATTACCTGCCGGGCGGCGCCGGGCCCAAACCGCTTGTTGGTATCCGACAAGAGCCAGGCCCTGGTGCCCTCCTCTTCGAGGACTCGCCGCCACACCCCAGCGTCCATGCCGGCCCCCATCCCCGCCAGCCTGGGCGTGGAAGCTACCAGAGTCAGACTGCGAAGGCGGTCCGGGAAATCATGGGCGAAACGGAGGCTGATGATGCCGCCGGCGGAAGCTCCCACCAAGTGAGTCTTGTCGATGCCCAGAGCGTCCAGCACCCGGGCGATGTCGGCAGCCAGCTCCGGCAGCACGAACCGCATTTCAGGCGGGGACAGCGTGCCCGCGTGTCCCCGCATATCGAACCGGACCACTGGGCGTCGCCGGGCCAGCGTCGGAACCCAAGCTCGCCAGCGGTGCAAATTACCTCCGGCGGAGTGGTGCAGCAACACTGGCGCAGGCTGAAGCCAAGGATCGGAAAAGTCGTCCAGGTGGTAATGGAAACGCCCGCCTGCTAGGTTCAGCATCGGCATAGGTGCCCCCTTGGCTCGTCCGGATAGCTTAGCGCGGGGAGGCTAGCGCTTCTCGCGGGCTCGAACCCTGCCTTCTGCGCCGTCAGCCGCCCAAGCCACGCCCCGATGGACAGCCTACCGGTATCCTCGGCGGCGAGCAACAAGCAACATCGCGAGGCCTCCGGCCATCGCGGCCACTCCCGCGATCACCACCACCAGAACCAAGGGGACCCCGTCTCCACCACCCGCCGGGACGGGGCTGGCGGGCGATTGCTCCGCTCCAGTCGCTGGGGCTCGCGCCGTGGAAATCGGCGGACCGGGAGTATGTGGCACAGTTGCCCCGGATGCCGGGCGTACCGGAGGCGGCGCCGCGCGGCTGTCTTGGGCAGGCGGTTCGCTGGACGGGGTAACGGTGACCGGCACGTCGGCGCTTGCAGAGACGGTACCGTCGCTGACCGCGTATGAGAACCCTCCGGTCAAGGTCTCCGAGCCATAGTGCCGGTATGTGATTTTCACTCCTTCCAGGGAGACTGTGCCGTTTATCGCATCCCCCACGGAGACCACATCCAACCGGCCCTCCGGGTCGACATCGTTATCCAGCAGCAAAGAGGCCACAATCGAAACAGCCTCGCCTTGTACCACCGTCACCCGGTCAGCCGCGACTACCGGCGGATCATTCACCGGAGTAATGTCGAGGATAACGGTGCCATCGGATGTGAGCAGTCCGTCGCTCACCGAATATCGAAAGCTGCCGGTGGCGGTTTCCAAACCGTCGTGGGCGTAAGTAATGGTCGCGCCATCCAGGGAAACCGTCCCATTGGTGGGGTCGCCAACCCCTACAAAGGTGAGCAGTTCCCCTTCGGGATCGTGGTCGTTCAGCAGCAAATCGGGCAAATCGATCGAGACCGTGTTGCCTTCTACCACGGTGGCCAAGTCCTCGCCCAAACTCGGCGGTCCGTTCACCGGCGAGACGTTGAGGATGACCGTTCCCACAGCGGAGGCGGCTCCGTCGCTGACGGTGTAGGAGAAGCTGCCGGTCGCGGTTTCCGAACCGTCGTGGGTATACACGATGGTAGCGTCATCAAGTGATGCCGACCCATTGACCGCGTCGCTCACCGAAATGACTGTCAGCGGGTCTCCTTCGGCATGGAATCGTTTTGCAGCAACGCCGACCGGTTGAGCGCCAAGGTATTGCCCTCAGCGACAGCGGCGGCGTCATGTGCGGCCACCGGCGGGTCATTGACCGGTAGGACCATGACCTCCACTGTTCCTTCAACGAAGCGACTGCCGATGCGGGCGACATACGAGAATCCCCCAGTCCCAGTCCCAGTCCCAGTCTCAGACCCGTCGTGCTCATACCAGATAACGGTTTGATCCTGCCACGCCATGCCGTTGACGGCCTGTCGGGCTTCAATCAGACGGGAATCGGCCCCGTCCAATAAGCTCGATATCGCAAGGGGAAGAGCGCCACCCTCTTCGACCGCCAGAGGACAATCCGGAAGTCCATCATGCACCACCGCCAGCTTGTCATTATGGGTCAGGTTCCATGGGACACATCCGGTCAATTTGTTTCCGTCGAGTTTGAGCTCCTCCAAATACGGCAGATCCGAGATTCCAGATGGAATGGCGCTCGTCAACTGGTTGTGGCTGACGTCTAGCCAATGCAGTTCGCTGAGTTCCGAGGCCCGCACCGGAATGGTTCCGATGAACCTGTTATTGGGCAGCCTTAGCCCCCAAAATTGCGAAGGTTGCACAGCGACTCCGGGATCGGCCCGGTCAGCTGGTTGTGTTCGAGTACCAGATCCCGTAGATTGGTCAGTCCAACCAGTCCCCCCGGGAGGACGCCGGAGAGCTGGTTATGTCCTAGATCCAGGGTCTGGAGCTTGGACATGCTGAATATCTCGGGTGGGATCTCACCAGTCAGTTCATTGTCGCGAAGAATCAGGTCAACCATCTCGGACAGGTTGCCCAACGCGGGCGGAATGGGCGCGGTCAACTGGTTATCGAACAGGTACAGAAGCCGGAGACCCTGAATGTGTGCCAATCCAGGGGGAATGGCACCAGTCAGTTGATCGTCCCCCAAGTCGAGGTGGATAAGACGCGGTAGGTCCGAGAGCCAAGCAGGAATTGTTCCGGTATGCTCGTTACCCCGTGAACTGAGGGAATTAAGGTTCGATAACCTGGCCAGCTCTGGCGGTATGGGACCGGTCAGATTGTTGCCACCAAGGAAGAGCGACCTGAGATTGGATAGTCGGCCAAGTTGCGGAGGAATTGTCCCGGTGAACAGGGCTTGCGTCGGGGCGTCAGAATCCACTGTGGGGGTTAACTTCAAACTGCCAGTATTACGTTTCCAAATTCTAGTGTTTTTGAGGCTGCCCTCTCCGCCATAGCATCAGTTCTCGCTCCCGGCGCTTTCGCCGAACTGTCGGCCGAAGAGGCCGGTCAGCAATGCGCTGGCGATCGTTACCCCGAGGCACATGAAGCCTACCGCTTCGTAACCCCCCGTGCTCGCCAACAGCCCCCCGGCGATGGCAGCCCCCACCGCACCTCCTGACTGGTTGCTGGCCCCCATCAGGCTGGCGCCGGTCGCCTTGGACTCCCCGGAATACTCTGTGCTCACGGCGACCAGAGCGGGCATCAACAGACTCAGCAGACCGGTGCCGATGGTGGCCACCCCCACTGCCACCCACAGATTGAGCTCCACCGAGAAGAACAGGAACCCGCAGACCCCGCCGATGGCCGAGGTGCCGGCGAGCAGGGCAGCGCGGCGCCTTCGGTTCGCCACGAACGCCGCCGAGTAGCTTCCGATTATCTGCGCTAACGCGGCGATCGCCAGCGGCAGGGCCACAAATCCTACGCTCAACTCGTAGGTATGGATCAGGAAGGCGGCGAAGAAACTCACCATCGTCCAGAACGCGACGCGTTGGGTCAGGTTGACCGCCACGGCCACCCGGAAATACCGTACGGACATCAGCGACCAGTACCTGGAGACAAATGCCCAGTTGCGGGCCCGCTCCTGGCTGTCCCGGGGAAACCAGAGCCAGTTCATCAAAAACGCCAATCCCAGCAGAAGGCCCGCAACCAAAAACGGAACGCGCCAACCCCCGAGTCCAGCCAGTACTGCGACCATTGGGACGGTTACCGCCGAGACCACTCCTTGGATGGCCAACAGGCCGCTCACCGCTTGGACCCGCCTGGCCGGGGAGATGACATCGGACACCGCCCCCACCGCGTTGGGCGGGAGCGCTCCCCCTCCCAAGCCGGTCAACACCCGGAGCGCCAGCAGGGCTTCGATATTGGGGGCGAAAGCCGAGGCGAGGACGGACCCGGTGAGCACCACCAGGCCAGCGAGGGCCACCGGGCGGCGTCCAAACGAGTCGGACAAGGGGCCCACCGACACCAGCGAGACCGCCCAGGCCGCGAAGGTGGCGGTGGCCAGCTGCCCCGCAACCGCCACCGAGACTTCCAGGTCCGACGCGATTTCCACCAAGAGCGGCGGAACGATCATGACCGCGCTCATGGTGGCAAAAACCGCCAGCCCCAACACGGTGAGAAACCAGGCCTTGTGGACTTGGTCGCCAGCCGCTGGTACCGATTGCATTCCGATGCAGCTTGTCTCCCTCCCGGGTAGTTGGCCGCTTTCGGCCTACGCCCGGCCCGCCCCGTAGGCTTCGGGATTGGCGCAGTAGACCATCGGCTCGCCTGTTAGACCGGCTACTAGATTCTGGGCCGCCATTATGCTCATGGCCCGGCGGGAGCCCAACGAAGCGCTGCCGATATGCGGCGTGATGGTTACGTTGTCCATCGCTAGCAGCGGGTGGTCGACCGGGATGGGTTCCGGGTCGACCACGTCCAGGCTGGCCCCGCCGATCCAGCCCTCGCGCAGCGCCCGGGTCAAGGCGTCGGTGTCCACCGTGGGGCCCCGGGACAGGTTCACTAGTATGGCGGTGGCCTTCATCTTGCGCAGCGCGTCTTCGTTGATGATGTGCCGAGTCTCCGGAGTCAGCGGCACATGCAACGACACGAAGTCCGACTCGGCCAGCAAGGTGTCGAGGTCAGCGTACACCAGACCGTATTGCGCTTCGGCTTCAGGCTTTCGACTTCGGGAGTGGTACAGAAGACGCATATCGAACCCGGCGGCGCGCCTGGCCATCTCCAAGCCTATCTGTCCCAGGCCGATTATGCCCAGCGTGGAGCTCTGCACCTCCGCGCCCAGCCAGTACGTCGGGTGGAACTGAAGCTTCCAGTTGTTGCCCCGCACCCATTTGTCGCTCTCGACGACCCGCCGGGCCGCCGACAGCAGCATGGCGAAACCATGATCGGCCACCGCCTTGGAGAGGATGCCAGGCGTTGCGCCGACCGGAATGCCGCGTTTGGTGCATTGGGCCATGTCGATGTTGTCCAGACCGGCGGCCAGCTGGCTGATAACGCGGAGCCGGGGGGCAGCATCCAGCAGGGACGTATCAACCCGGTCCATGATATTGATCAGCGCGCCGTCGGCGTTGGCCAGCTTTTCGCGCAACTGCTCGGGGCTGGGCGGCGCATCGTTGGGCCAGACCTCCATGTCGGTGGCCCCGGCGATTACGTCTAGGGCATCTTGATGCATCCGGCGGCTGACGAAGGCCCGGGGCGTGTTCATACGCGCCTCCCCTTTGGTCCGATGTTCCCGGAATTGTAGCACTCCGGTGCTATACTTATCCGTCACCCGACATCCCATGACACCGGAGGACCCGATGGCGCTTTTCCTCAACGAGCAGGAAGTGGTCCAGCTCCTGCCGATGGACGAATGTATCGACGCCCTGGACCGAGCCTTTGCCCACGCCGGGGCCGGTCAGGTGGAAAACAAGCCCCGCTCCCGTATCGCCATGCCGGGCGGGTTCTTTCACTTCATGGCCGCGTCCGACGGGTCCCAGGGCATGTTCGGCTACAAAGCGTACCCTTCCTTCGGCGGCCCGTCGCAAGCCAAGATGATGGTGATGCTCTACGACTACGAGACCGGCGGGCTGTTGGCGTGCTTGGAGGCGGGACGGCTGGGCCAGATACGCACCGGTGCGGCCAGCGGGCTGGCCACGAAGTACATGGCGCGGGAAGACGCTTCGACCGTCGCGGTGCTGGGCTCCGGCTTCCAGGCCCGCACCCAGTTGGAGGCGGTGTGCGCCGCCCGTAGTGTGGGTCAAGCCAGGGTGTTCAGCCGCCGGGAGGAACGGCGCGAGGAGTTTGCTAGCCGGAGCGCCGAACGGCTTGGCATAGACATCAGCGCCGTTGAGAGCGCCGAGGAATGCGTGGCCGGGGCCGACATTGTCGTCGTGATAACTTCGGCCCGGGAGCCGGTGCTTAAGGGAGAATGGCTGGCGCCGGGTGTCCACATTAACGCCGCCGGAGGCAATCACTGGATGCGACGGGAGATTGACGAGGAGGCGGTGCTGCGCTCGGACGTGATCGCCGTCGACGACTTGGAACAAGCCAAAATCGAGTGCGGCGACCTAATCTGGCCGGAAGGCCGGGGAAGGTTCCGCTGGGGCTCCGTGCGCGAGTTGAGCGACCTGGTCGCGGGAAGGGCGGTTGGCCGTCCGGGCCCCGAATCGATTACGCTGTTCGAGTCGATGGGGGTCGCCTTGGAGGACATTGCCGCTGCGGGACTGGTTTACCGGAAAGCGGTGGAGCAGGGGATCGGCCAGGAATTACCGCTCTAGTGACCACCATCACCGGGTCGATACACGCGAAAGGGGCACCCTTTATTGGGTGCCCCTCTTGTTTGAGGCCCGTGGTTAGACCTGGGTTTAGTACTCGATGCCGCCCAAGCGTCGGACCGGCTCAGTCTCGGCGATCGACCGCCGCAGGCGCTCCTGGTCGCTCATTGCCGGACCGGTCAGCCAGTCATAGACCGCCACGAATCCCGTCTCCATGCGATGAACCAAGTGCGAACCGGAATGTTTGACCTCTCGGATGCTTTCGCCAACAGTGACCACTTGCGTCCGTCCTCCTATATTGTCGATTGACATATCGATCTATCGGTCTGATTACCTAATATGATATACAGACGATAGTATCACGTCAACACATATGGTATGAATATGAGTATTCGTATATATAGGTATTGGCGGGCTGCTTCCGTCGCGGCGACCCTGGTCTTCGTTTCCCTGCTCGTTGGTTGCGGCGGGCAACAGGCAACCCCGGGGGCCCAGACCGCTCCCTCACCAACGCCCTCCGCCGCACCCATTACTCCGACTGTAGCTCCGCCAGCGCCCAATGCTAAGCCGACGGCCACCGCCGCCGTCCTCGCAGCTCCCACGACTCCGCCGGTAACTGTGGTCCAGACTGCGGCCCCAGACGCAGACGGCAACAGCCTCGCCGACCGCGCTTGGAATACCACGCTATCGTTGGCGGCGGAGCTGAGCCCCCGGGAGAGCGCCACCGGTCAGGAAATGGCCGCGGCCCAGTTGCTAGCCGAGAGGTTAACCCGCATCGGCTACCAGGTTGAGATTCAGCCCTTCGATGCGGTGGAATTGTTCGGCGCTGCACGCTTGGCGGTGCCCATGTCGTGGGTCCCCTTTGGACACCCAACCGAACCCGACCCGCGCCCTGACGTCGTCCGTATGTTCGCGATGCCCTTGGATCCGGGTTCTCTCACGGGCAAGGAGAGAACGGTGCGAGGCGAGTTCGTCCTGATAGATCTGGCTGCTCCCCCAGGTTCCACGCCGATCGACGTTGCTGGCAAGATAGCTCTCGCCCAACAAGGACCGCTGAGCCTCGACGAGGCAGTCGCTCGGGCCACCGAAGCCGGTGCGGCGGCGGTCGTGGTAGTCCGGCAAAGAAACTTCTTCGAACGCATGTCCGGGACTTCGGACATTCCAGCGGTTGCCATCGTGCCGGAACAGGCGGAGCCGCTGGAGCGAGCCATCGATTCAGGCACCAATACTGATGTGGAAATAATCAATCCGAACCAGGAAGCCAGAGTTTCCAGAAACGTGATAGCTGAATTCGAAAACGGTATCGACGGGGACCAGGTGCTGGTGATCGGGGCCCACTACGACACCACGCCCAACTCTCCCGGTGCCAACGACAATGGCACCGGGGTCGCAGTGGTGCTGGCGCTCGCCGAAGAATTGGCGGACGATCAATTGCCCTTCGATCTGCGGCTCGTGCTCTTCGGCGCGGAGGAGACCGGGCTAAACGGCAGCTTTCACTACGTGCATACGCTGGCGAATGCCGAGCGGTCGCGGATTCTGGCAATGCTCAACATAGATTCGGTCGGGACCGGCAACATAGCGGCCATCGCAACGGGAACCATGCTTAACGTCGCTCGCGATGTCGCCGAATCTCTGGGGATTGAGCTACCGGTGCGAAGGGGCTTGGGAACCCTTGGTTCCGACCATCTCCCGTTTCAGTATGCTGGAGTAGACGTCCTGGCCCTGTACGCGGATGACCTCTCGTATATCAACACTCCGGTGGACACGGTAGACCATCTCGACCCCATCCCGTTGGGCCACGCCGTGACGGTCCTCGAGGGCGTGGTGGACCGTCTGGCCCGCGGCCTCCGTTGACGATGCTAACGGAAGGCGTGAATTACCTCGGCGAAAAGGCGCATGGAGGACTCGGCTTGCTCTTTGGTGATCTGGTTGAAGTTCACTTGCAGCGAAGCGTAGTCAAAGCCGCCAACGGCTCCATTGTAGGAAGCGATTTGCTGCTTGACGTCTTCGGGCGTCCCAACCCAGACCGTACCGCTCCCCAACAACGACTCGAAACTGGCGGCCCGTAGGCGGTCCATGTTGCTGTCGTAATCGGGGTAGTCTTTCGAGGAAGCGCCCGCGCCCCAGCCAGCGTCCAACTCAGAGGCAGCTATCAGAGACTTGAAATACGCGTCGATGTTGGGCCCGGCGATACGGTAGGCCTCTTCCCGGTCTTGGTGGCAGAACATGTGGAAGCCCAAGGCAATCTTCCCGGAGCCCGGATGCCCCGCCTCGGCCCAAGCATCTCGATAGGTCTCTATTGGGGCCCGCATCTGGGGCCCGGCGAAGGGCACCAGCATCAGGTTGTGGCCCCGTTGCCCGGCCAGCCGTAACGATTCCGGCGTTCCGAGGGCCGCCGTCCAGAAGGGAGGCTTGGGGAGTTGGGTGGGCCGGGGCAGGGAAGTTACATTCTTGAAGCGGGAAACTGCCCCTCGAAGGTCACATTTTCCTCTTCCAATAAGCGCCGGACCGCCTCGACACCCTCGTCGAAACGGGCCCGGCTTTCGTCCAACGACCGCTCGAACCGCTGGAACTCGTTGGGGAGAAAGGCCCGCCCGAACCCACAGTCCAAACGCCCATCGGAGATGGCGTCCAGCATTCCAATCTCGCCAGCAATCTTCAGCGGATGGTTGAACACCGGCAACACTGCGCCAGTGAGCAGCCTGGCATGCTTGGAGCGCTGCGAGGCAGCGGTGAGGAACAGGTGCGGGGCCGGGCTGTACCCGCCGTAGGACTCGAAGTAGTGCTCCACCGTTCGGACTTGCGTGTAGCCCAACTCGTCGCACAGGTCGACCAGGTCCAAGCACTCGTTCCAATACTGCTGGCCCGACTTTTGGGCTGGCGAAACGTCGGGGAAGAATTGCAGACCGAACTGCATGACTAGAGAGCCAGCTTGCCTGGGTTCATTATGCCGTTGGGGTCGAGGGTGCGTTTGAGGTCCTGCACCACCTCGTGGCCCACGCCCAGTTCCCTGGCCAGCAGGTGCACCAGTTTGACGCCGACGCCGTGGCAGTACTCCATCGTGCCTCCCATGTCCTGCCCCAGCCGGAGGACCTGGTCGACGGTCTTGGCCAAGCGTTCCCGGGCCTCAGCCCCCTCGCCAGTTTCAGGAGTTATCAGCATCGAGAATTGCTCGGGCCGCCCCCAAATAGCGTACTCCACCGACTTTATCCCGCCCTCGGCCATGATCAGGTCGGCCTGACGGCGGTACTCCAGCACCTTGGAAACGGGCAGGGCCAGGTGCAGGTAATCGAAACCCCGGCGGCTGCGCCAGCGGCTCCAGCGTACGCTGCGGGGCCGCCCCAGTGCGGTGGCCCGGTAGTTGATTGCCGAGTCGCGCCGCACCTCCCAGTATTCTTCGGTGGGCCCGGTCCCCAGGAACTGTCCGCCAGCCGCGCCGCAGACCTGCTTGGCCCGCCCGTGGTTGGCGGCTACTCCTTCGTCGAATCCCTCGAAGAGCAGGTGCAGAGTGATACCATCGTCCTCCTCGGTCAAGTCGAGGAGAGTGGGCTTGATGCCCAAGGCCAGCATCTCGGTAACCGCCCCGAATCCCTGCTCGAAGGAATCGAAGCCGAAACTGGCGAACTGGCGGCTCTCGGGAAGCCGGAAGACCCGAATGGTGGCGCGGGTGATGACGCCGAAGGCCCCCTCGGCGCCGATGAACAGGTGGTTCAGGTTGGGGCCAGCGGAATATTTTGGAACGCTGCGGGTGGTGATTACCCGGCCGTCGGGCAACACCGCCTCCAAGCCCACCACCTGCTCTCCCATTGGCCCGTGGGCACTGGCCCGGTAGCCGACGCCATTGGTGGAGATGGTACCGGCGACGGTGGCGATGGGCACACTGTAGGGGTCGTGGCCGATCATCAGCCCGTATTCGAGCAGCGCCGCTTCCAAATCGCCCAGAACCACCCCACCCTCGGCGTCGGCGGTCAGGTCTTGGGGGTTGACCGCCAAAATTCGGCTCATGCGGCCCATATCTAGGACGATGCCTCCCCGGACTGGGACCGTGCCGCCCATGACACCGGTGCCGCCGCCGTAGGGGATGATGGGAAGGCGATGATCGTTGGCGAAGCGCACTGTCTCAGCGACCTCGCCGGTGGAGCCAGGACGCACCACGACGTCGGCCAGGCGCTCGAAAACGGCCTCGTTGCCGTAGGCCCTGGTGGGGGAGAGGGCGTCGCCGGTGTAGCAGTCGAGGTCGAAGGGATCGGTCAGGACGTTGTTCGGCCCGACGATGCGGGCCAGAGATTCTACCAGCGGAGCAGGAAGAGCGTCAGCCAAACTGTCAGACAGTGGGGCGGAATTCCCAGACCGGGCCGTTGGCGGTGTCCTCCACCACCACCCCGCGCTGTTCCAGCCCTTCCCGAATCCGGTCGGCCTGCTCGTACTGCTTTGCCTGGCGCAACTGTGCTCGCGTCTCCAGCAAGAGGTCGATGAACGGGCCGACACTAAGCTGATAGCCGCTACCCGCCGATGAACGTTCCTCGAAGGTCAGTCCAAGAATGCCGCCGAGCCGCCGCAAGCGGTGCTGCGCGGCATCCACGGGCCGGCCCACGTCCTTTCCCCGGTTTATCTCGCGGGCCAAGTCGAACAGCGACGCCAACGCCCTTGGGGTGTTCAGGTCGTCGTCCATTGCTTGGACGAACTGGTCCTGGAACGGCGCCGCGTCCACCGGACGCTCGTCGGCGCCGTTGGAGGAGCGCAGCGCGTTCCGTAACCGTTCCAGGCTGCGTTCCATGGCGGCGCATCCCTCATCGGTGTAGCTGAGAGGACTGCGGTAGTGGGAGCTCAGAAAATACATCCGCATCGCGTCTGGCGAGTAGCGGGCCAAGGCGTCTTCCACCGACACCAAGTTTCCCAGCGACTTGCTCATCTTGTCTTCGCCCAACCGTAGCAGACCGTTATGCACCCAATAGCGCGAGAAGGGGGTCACGCCAGTGGAAGCCTCGCTCTGGGCGATCTCGTTCTCGTGGTGGGGAAAGACCAGGTCCTGGCCGCCGCCGTGGATGTCGAGGGTCTCGCCTAGGTAGGTCATCGACATGCTGGAGCACTCGATATGCCAGCCAGGGCGTCCCGGACCCCAAGGGCTGTCCCACGATGGCTCACCGGAGCGCGCGCCCTTCCAGAGCGCGAAGTCCATCGGGTGCTCTTTGTTCTCGTCGATCTCCACCCGGATGCCCGCTTGCATCCCCTCCAGGGTGCGATGGCTCAGCTTGCCGTAGTCCTCGCTCCTCTCCACCCGGAAATAGACATCGCCGCCGACGGCGTAGGCGTAGCCCTCGTCGACCAACGTGCCGATCGTGTCCAGGATGGGGCCGATCTCCTGGGTGGCCCGGGGATAGACGTGGGCCCGCTGGATATTCAGGGCGTCCATCGTCCGAAAGAAATCTTCGATGAACTCCTCGGCCAGTTCGTCGGGGCTGATGCCCTGTTCTTGGGCCCGGGCGATGATCTTGTCGTCCACATCGGTGAAGTTCTGAATGTGGCGGACTTCGAAGCCCAGGTACTCCAGGTACCGGCGCAGGGTATCGAATGCGACGTAGCTAAGGGCGTGGCCGACATGGGTCGAGGAATAGGGAGTAACACCGCAGACGTACATCCTCACGGTGTGACCGTCGGCGGGGGCGAATTCGGAGGTCTCGCCAGTTAGGGTGTTATACAGCTTCATCGTCTGGTTTAGTCGTCCGAAACAATCGAGGCAACCGCGCAGGCCGCAATGCCTTCCGCCCGGCCCACGAACCCAAGGTGATCGGTGGTGGTAGCCTTGATGCTCACGCGGCCAACGGGCAGGGAAAGCGCCTTGGCGGCCCGCTCCTTCATGCTCGGAATGAAGGGGCTCAGCCTGGGATTTTGCGCCAACATTGTAGCATCCACGTTTGACACCCGCCAACCGGCCTCGCTCAGCAGCGCGGCCACCCGTTCCAGCAGTATCAGGCTGGAAATGTCCTTGTATTGCTGGTCGCCGGACGGGAAGTATTGCCCTTTGTCACCCAAGTTCGCCGCGCCCAGCAGGGCGTCCATCACGGCGTGAACCAGCACATCGCCGTCACTGTGCCCAGACAGTCCACGGCCGTTCGGGATTTCCACCCCGCCGAGCACCAACCTTCGGCCCTCGGTGAGCGGATGAGAGTCGAAGCCGATGCCGACGCGGAAATCCAAGTCAGTGAGACCGGGCCCGCAGAAAGGACTCAGCGATGATCAGGTCGTCGGCCGTGGTGACTTTGATATTCTCGTAGGAACCCTCGAACATCCGCACCGGATGACCCAGCGACTCCACCATCGCCGCGTCGTCGGTGACGGTGTCGGCGTAGGCGAGGTGGGCCCGCATCAGCAGGTCGTAGCTGAAAACCTGGGGGGTTTGAGCGGCCCAGAGGAGGGAGCGATCAGGGGTCTCTTCCACCCAGCCGTCGCTGGAGACCCGCTTGATGGTGTCCTTCACCGGCACCCCGGCCACCGCCGCTCCGCCGTCCCGCGCCGCGAATAACGCTCGCTCCAGCACGCCCTCGTCCAAGCAGGGGCGCGCGCCGTCGTGCACCATCACCAACTCGCAGGGAGACAGGCGCTCTAACCCGTTGCGCACCGAGTCTTGGCGGCGTTCGCCTCCGGCGCAAACGTGGCCCACCTTGCGGTACCCTCGGGACTTCACCAACTCCCGTCCGGAGTCCAAGGCGCTCTCGGCAAGCACGAGCGCAATCTCATCCACCGGCGCGAACCATTCGAAGCGCTCCAAAGTATGAGCGATTAGCGGCAGGCCCAACACTGGGGCGAAGGTCTTGTCGACACCGCCCATACGGGTGCTGCGGCCAGCGGCGACCACCACCACCCCAAGGCTGCCGGGGCGCGGACTGCCTGGCGTCGACACCGGTTAGCCGGCCTTGGGTTGGGCGAAAATGATGCGCCCGGCGGCAGTCTGTAACACTCTCGTTACTGTGACGTCATGGAAAGTGTTGATGTAACGTCGGCCGCCCTCGATTACCACCATCGTGCCGTCGTCCAAGTAGGCCACGCCCTGCCCGGCCTCCTTGCCCTCCTGCACGATGTTGACCCGCATATCCTCGCCCGGCAGTACGATGGACTTCAGCGCGTTGGCCAGCTCGTTTACATTCAGGACTTGTATGCCCTGGATCTCCGCGACCCGGTTCAGGTTGTAGTCGGTCGTCAGGATCGATGACTTCATGCTTCGAGCTAGTTGCACCAGCCGGGCATCCACTTCCAAGCCGTTCTCCAGCCCCACGTCCAACACCTGAAGGGGCACGTTCTCGTCTTTGCCAAGCCTTTGGAGCACCTCTAGTCCCCGGCGGCCTCGGTTGCGGCGAAGTGGGTCGCTGGAGTCGGCGATGTGCCGCAGTTCGTCGAGGATGAATTGCGGCACCACCAAGGAGCCCTCCAAGAAGCCGGTTATGCTGAGGTCGGCGATGCGGCCGTCGATGATTGCGCTAGTATCGACCAGAATCGTACCGTTGCGGGCGGAGCTCGCACCGGCCTCGGGCGCGGCGCCGCGGTCGAATCCGGGCACGATTCCCCGGATGTCTTGGCCCCGCTGTGCGCCCAACCAAAGTCCAGCGCTCCCCAGCGCCAGGCTAACCACAATGGGCGCGATCCAACTCGCCCAACCACCAATGGTGTAGAGCGGGATAGAGACCAACGCCGCCACCACCAGACCGATGAGCAGACCGGCGACCGAGGCCAACAGCGTTGGACCCGGCATAGCGGCGATGTGGTCGGCAAGCCTACGCCCTGGTTTGAGGGTGACGAAGGGGGTGGCGACACCGCCGATCACAACTCCCGCCAAGGTGAAGACCAGCCCCCAGGGAAGAAATGCCCCGTTCGGGGGCAAAGCAGAAATACTGTAACTAACCCACCAGCCGAGAGCCCCCAGACCTACGGCGCCCAGAGCCCTGAATGTCCACAGGGCGGTCAAACTTCACCTCCCTTGACGGCGCCCCCCAACTAAACCGTGAGCAGACGAGAGAAAAGCGGATAATATAAAGAATATCACATGGTTGGAATAGGTAAAACCGTGACTAAATCGATTAAGCGGCGTCTCCGCCGGTCTTGAGAGAATAAAGCGCAACGGCGACCGCGGTGGCCAAATTCAGGCTGGAAACCCCAGCTCTCATCGGGATGGCGAGCCGCCGGTTGGCCCTAGCCAAAAGCCCCGCGCTGGCGCCCCGGCGCTCGGTCCCAAAGGCCACCACCGCGTCGGCAGGTACCGGAGCCCAAGGCATTGTCTCGCCTCTCTGGTCCAAGACCGCGAGAGTCCGGCCGTCGGGTAGGCCAGCGTGCTCAAGGGACTCGGCGCGGGCCACTGACAGTGCGAATTGCAGCCCGGCGGCGGAGACGACAGACGCCGGATGCCACGGGTCCTGCGGCCCGGTGGTCACGAGACCGGTCGCGCCGGCGGCCGCAGCCACCCGGACCGCGGCCCCGATGTTGAACGGGTTGCGCGGATTCTCCAGCAACACCACCAACCCGTTCCTATCCCAAATTATTTCTCGCGCCGAGAACGCCGGCCGCTGGGCGATCGCCACTACGCCGGTGTCGGGCGCTACGGGCGACAGTTGCCTGAACGTCTCGGCATCCACTGGTGCGACCAGGCCCAGGATGGTGTCCGCCACGTCGGGTGCGAACTCGTCCGCCAGATTTCGCACACGCTCCAAGTCGGGGCCGACCGCCTCCACCATAGCCGCACCAAACCGTAGCGCATGCTTGAGAGGATGGATACCGTCGAGCACGACCAAGGCCCGGTCCCTGCGGGCCTGCCGGTAGCGGTCGACCATGGAATGCACCACCATGGGTGTTAGAATAGCATCCCCAAAAAGGGCAAGATGGTTGAGGGAGAGATGGTTACGGAGAGCAGCCCAATACCCGCCCCTTCACCTGGCGCTGGTGACTATTTGGAGCAGGCGATGGCTTGGTCCGACGACGTGCGGGAGAAGACCCGTTGCGAACTAAACATCCCCTACGGGCCCGACGAGCGTCAAAAACTCGATGTTTACCTCCCCGAATCGACTCCATTAACTCCGGCGCCAGTCCTAATGTTCATGCACGGCGGCTATTGGGTCATTGGGCACAAGGACCTGCTCGGCTTCATGGCACCCTCTTTGACCAACGCTCCAGCCCTATTCGTGTCCGCTGGCTACCGATTGGCCCCCGGCGCAAAGTACCCCCTGCCGGTGGACGACTGCCGCGAGGCACTGAAATGGGTCTACGCGAACATTGCCGGGTACGGCGGCGACCCGTCCCGGCTGTTCGTCGGCGGCCACTCCGCTGGAGGGCATCTGGCCGCCATGGTCACGCTACAGACCAGCGCACTGGAGGCGAAGGGACTGCCGCCCGACGTCATCAAGGGATGTTTCCCGGTCAGCGGGGTTTTCGACGTTACCAATGCTCCGCCTGAACGGCAAGAGGCGTTCCTATCGTCCTTGGATCACGCGAGAGAAGCGAGCCCACTGTACAACGTCGAGGGCAACACCACGCCCTTCCTGCTAGAGATCGGAGAGGATGACTTCCCCAACCTGCGGGAGCAACACCCGTTGATGGCCGAGGCGCTCCGAGGGCAACGCGCTTACGTGGAGGAGATGGAGCGCCAGCGCCACAACCACTTCCAGATCAGTTTGGACCATGCCAACGTCGAAAGCCCTTGGACCTGCCGGGTCCGGGAGTGGATGACCCGGCCTCCTGGATGATTTCGGCGATGACCTCGCGGGGGGTGAAACGGATGATCAATACCAACGCCAACAGCGCGAAGGCCACGTCGTCCAGCGGCACCCCCGGCAGCAGGTCAATGGGGCTCACAATATAGAGCACAACCAACACTGGCAGGGCCCGCACCCAAAGGGGCAGCCGCCGGTCGAACACCAGCAGCCTTAAGAACGTTAGCTTGTGCCTCGCCCCCATCCGAACGAACGAGGCGTAGGGTTCCCGCCTTCCCAGGTAGCGGATAACTCCGTAAGCGAAAACCGCCGCGGCGATCACTCCGGAGATCATTCCGACAATAAGCAGCGTCCAAGTCAATCCGTCGTCCCTTCTATCGCTATTGCGCGGACGTTCTTGACCGGGCGGCGCCCTTTGGCCAGAATACTCCCGTAGGAGGAAGGAGAATGGCTATCTACCGCGTGTACGCCGGGCCGGACGGCGAGAGTCACATCGAGGAGATCTCGCTGGACGACCGGCCCGAATTGGGCTCGCTGTTGAACGTCTCCGAGGTGAAGGTGCAGAGATTCGACGAGCCTCGTAACATGGACTTTCACCCCTTGCCCGAGCGACGGCTTATCGTTCACCTGTCCGGGGAGGTGGAAATCGGGGCCAGCGACGGCTCCAAGCAAGTCTTTCGCGCTGGCGACGTGCGCCTGATGGAGGACACCAGCGGCCGAGGCCACACCCACGTTGACCGCGGGGTGACTTCCGCCGCCTACATCATCCTGCAGGACTAATGCCGCGCGCCGGTTGAGTGCATGATCAGGTTGCCCTTGGCCACCTCGGTCATCACTGCCACCGCCTCGGCCAGAGTCGCGTCGTCCACCCCCAGATGCTTCACGGCATCCAGATGGAAGCGCACTCAAACGCCGCAGTTGTTCATCGCGGAAACGACGTAGGCGATCAGCTTCTTGGTCCTCTGGTCCAATAACCCCGGACCCATCGTCCGCCGGTAATGGCCCCAATACGCCTCCAAGTGCTCGGGGTTGTGGGCCACGAGTTGGAAGGTCTCCGGCACGAAGCTCCAGCCCATCGTAGCCTTGATGTCCTCGTATATCTCCTTGACCTTGCCGGTGGCTTCCTGCTCCGTCACCAGGTTGACTCGGGCCACGCCGACCTCCAGAAAAATCAGCCTCTGCTACCATGATGGGGCACGAGTCGCATCGGCGCAACTTGAAGCTGGGAGGCGGGAGCATCAACGGGGTCGACTGGGCGGGCGCGGTCTTCCTAGGTTTCCTGCAAGGGGTGTTCGAGTGGCTGCCCATCAGCTCCGAAGGAGCGGTGGCGGCGGCCTACAGCCTGGCTTACGGAAGCGGTCTCGGCGATGGCGTACATTTCGCGCTCTGGCTCCACTTGGGAACGGCTCCCGCCGCCCTGCTGGCGCTCCGGGCCGAGATTGCCGCAGTGGTCAGAGGCGTGATGGCCAACCCACTGCGCCCAGCACCGTTGCCAGCCTTTCTACTCCTGTCCACGGTGGTTAGCGGCGCGATCGGCATCCCCCTGCTGCTCGTGATCACCGAGACTCCCGACATTACTGGCGCGACGATGATGGCCTTCGTCGGAGCGGCGATGCTACTGACCTCCGCTGCACACTTGCTCCGGCCACCCGCCGGGACCCGGAGCAACGACTCTGCTGACCGGCTGGACGGGGTTCTGGCTGGGCTCTGCCAAGGCTTGTCAGTGGTGCCTGGGATCAGCCGCTCCGGGGTTACCCTGGCCCTGCTGTTGGGGCGTTCTTTCAGCGGACGCGACGCTTTGACCCTCAGCTTCCTGATGAGCGTGCCGGTGAGCGTTGCCGCCGCGGTGTACGTCGCCGTCACGACCGAAGTGGCCGCCTCACGGGAGGCGCTGCTGGCTCTGCTGGTGGCATTCCTGACCGGGCTGGCCGCGATCCGTCTGCTGCTCAAGCTGGCCGCCCTGCTCAACTACGGGTATTTCCTGCTGGCGGTTGGAGCGGCGATGCTCACGGGCGCAGTCTGGCAGATGCTGGTTTAGACCCGGCGTTGATCGCGGTAGTTGGGGGCGGTGATCCCCTCCCAGTCCACCACTTTGCTGTCAACCAGCCGGGAGGAAATACGGGGCTTCGATTCCTCCAATTGGTCGATGGATGAAGCCGTGGTTATGACCGTGGGCAGTCGCCCTTCGTGGCGATGCACCACGATTTGGTACAGCTTCTCCTCGGCCCAAGGGGTGCTGCTCTCGGAGCCGAGGTCGTCCAACACCAACAGCGGCACGGTATTCAGCTGTTCGAACAGTTCGTCGAACCCAATGGACGAGTCGGGGCTGAAGGTAGCCCGCAGGTGGTCGAGCAGCGTGGGCACGAAGGCGAAGAACACCTGCCGCCCCTGCTTCAGGCACTCGCCGGCGATGGCAACGGCAAGATGGGTCTTGCCCGAACCACGCGGGCCCGTAAAGAGCAGCCATCCGTCGGGACCGTCGGCGAAGGTCCTAGCGGCCCAGAGGGCATTGACCAAGGACTCTCGGTCCCTACGAGTGGCGTTGGCGCCACCGGTGGGGTCGAAGTTGTCGAAAGTCATGCGCTCCAGCATTTCGGAACGCACTTCGCCAATGCCTTGGGCGAAGCGGTTGCTGAATTGCCCCAACATGAGGACCTTGGAGCGCTCTTCGTTCTCCAACCGGGTGCGGACCGCCTCGTCCAAGCGCGACAAGGGCCCGCGGACGGTGACGACGGTAGGCAGGGAGTGATTGTAGCGATGATTGATCACTTGGAAGAGCTTTTCTTGGGCCCAAGGCGTCGCGCTATGCACTCCGAGGTCGTCCAACACCAAGAGCGGCACGTTGCGCACCTGCTCGAAGAGCTCATCGTAGGTGGTCGGACTGTCAGGCGAGTAGGTGGCCCGCAAGTGGTCCAGTAGGTCGGAGACCGCGATAAAGAAGGTGGTATGCCTGCGCTCGATGCACCGGTTGGCGATGGCCGCCGCCAGGTGGGTCTTGCCGCTGCCAGTAGGGCCAGATAGCACCAGCCAGCCCTCCGGGTCTTCCGCGAAAGCCCTGGCTTTGGGGAAGGCGTCGGCGAACAAGCGACGGGCCGCGGTATCGTCCGGCGTCCCTTCGGGGCGGGTATCGGCGAAGGATATGCGGGAGAGCGCGCCCAGGTTGCTATAGCGGCGCAGGGCGGCAACCCGAGAGGCGATGTCCTGTACCTGCTGGCAACGGCAGGGCACGGCCTGTCCGAATTCGGGATGGCCGACATGGACCCGGCGAGTCACCCACCCGCTGCCGTTGCAATGGCGGCAGAGTTCGACCTCAGGAGCCTCTTCGGGCGGCCTTCCCTCTGGGGGTGCGGCCCCATCGCCGCTCATACTCCTCAATGTGCTTCTGTCGCTGATTCTGCGCAGGATGTCGCCCAGACTTTCCATGCTCTTTCCCCTCGACTGACCGCCCGTCCTTACCCTCAGAGCCCCAACGTCTGAGTATGCCCGCTATGTATCGCCAGCTCCGCTTGTTTTCCATTACCGCGATTTGGAACGCTTCCCGCACCCAAGCCCAAGGGTAACGGTCCTCCGCTTCTTTGAGCTGTTCCGCCAGCATCGGCGAAAGCGTGCCAATGTTATCCTCATAGAGCGCGAAGATGTTGGGCTTTGGCGCCGGTCCCCTGGGCCTGCTGTCTAAACCAACTTCTGGGAACAGCTCCTCAGACGATTCCACCTGCCTCGCCAAAGACCGTCGGCCCGCCTCGTTGTTGAAGAAGAACAGCACCATGCCCGTGTCTGTCTCGTGGCTGAGAAACGTCCCTCGCCGGACCGCCAAGCGCAGGCCCCGCTTGGCCTCTTCCGCGCCGTCCTTGCCGGGTTGTTCCAGTCCGTTCAACAGCGATTGGTCGCTCAGGAACTCCTCGAGCGACAACGCCCGAAACGGGCCCTGCTTGCGGTGCAGCAGCCACAGCCCCCGCAGCGTCACCTTCAACTCGGCCAGGTCCTGGACCTGCTCCAGCGTCTCGCCCAGCAACGAGTTGGGGACCGGGGTGTAGAGAGTTTCGCGGGTGAATCCAGCGGCCATGCTAGAACTCGTCCACCCGGGAAAATGAATCAAACCTAACCAGGTTGTCGCGGAAGTAGAGTTGCAGACTGCCGGTGGGACCGTTGCGGTGCTTGGCGACGATGATGTCGGCCACGTTTCTCGGGTAGGGCCGGCCCGGGTTCTGGCGTTCCCACTCGTCCTCGGTGGTGTAGACGTCTTCCCGGTGGATGAACATCACTACGTCGGCATCCTGCTCGATGCTGCCGCTGTCTCGCAGGTCGGAAAGCTGGGGGCGGTGCCCTGGTCGGTTCTCCACCAACCGGCTCAGTTGCGAACAGGTGATCAGGCCGATATTCAGGTCGCGGGCCAGCCCTTTGAGCGAGCGGGAAATTTCGCTGATCTCCTGCACCCGGTTGTCGCCGCCCCTGCCCCGGCCCTGCACCAGCTGCAGGTAGTCGACTACCAGCAGGTCCAGACCGTGCTCCAAAGATAGGCGGCGGGCCTTGCTCCGCATTTCGACGAGCCCTTGATAGGGCGTATCGTCGATAAACACCGGCAAATCGGAGAGCTGACCGATGGAGTCGATGACCCGCTGCTCTTCAGCGTTGGTCAGCAACCCGAGACGAAGCCGGTGGGAATCAATCCCAGCCTCGGAAGCCAAAATGCGCAGGGCCAGCTGCTCGCGACTCATTTCCAGGCTGAACACGCCGGAGATAGAGCCGTTCTTGGCCGCATTCAGGCAGACGTTCAGCGCCAGCGTGCTCTTTCCCAGCGCCGGCCGTGCACCCAGGATTACCATGTCGGAGCGCTGGATACCGCCGAGCAACTCGTCTAGATCGGTGAATCCAGACATCACCGGGCCGCCGGTGACACCGAAGGGCTCGACGATGGCGGCTCGGTCCTGTAGGTATTGGTCGTAGATGTGGCGCAGCGGCATGAATCCCCGCTCTGCCCCGGAGCCGTGCACCTGGAACAACACGTCTTCCGCCTGCCGGAGGGTGGCATCGACGTCTTCGGTGTCCTGGTAGCCCATGGCCGAGATGCGCGAGGCGGCGTCGATGAGCTTGCGCATCGTGGAGGTGCGGGAGACCGCCTTGGCGTAGTCTTCGGAGTGGGCCGAAGTGGGGGTGATGGACACCAGGTGGCTCAGGTAGGCCATGCCGCCGATCGATTCCAATTGGCCTTGGCGGCCCAACTCGCCAGCCAACGTCAGCTGGTCTATGGCTTCGTCCCGCTGGAACAAGGACATGGCGGCCGCATAGCAGATTTGGTTCCGCTCGCGGTAGAAGTCTCTGGGTTGAAGCAGAGGAGCGACCCGGGAAAAACACTCCCCATCGATCAGCACCGACCCAACAACCGCTTCCTCCGCCTCCAGATCGTGAGGCAATAGCTTTTCCGCGTACATCGTCTTATCCGCTCACTCCCATCTTCCCTCTCCCAGACAGGGGCACACCCTCCGTGCCCGTGACGCGTATTTCGCCCGCGGCGTGACTCGTTCTTGCTACCCGCGCGCCGGTGGTGGTAGGGCGCTTCTCGAAGCGCCCTACCCTTCTACCGCTGCGTTTACGTTGATCGTTGCCGTAATGTCGGTGGACAGCCGCAGGGTGATCTCGTACTCCCCAGGCTCCCTGATGGGCTCGGCAATCTCGACCCATCGGCGCTCCACCTCGCGTCCAATCACTTCACCTAGTTCCATAGCGATGTGGGTGCTGGTGATTGCCCCGTAGTACCGTCCGGTGGGAGTGACCCGGGCTTGGACGGAAACTTGGGTACCATCAAGCACTTCCTTGAGTTCTTCCAAGACCTGGGTCTCGCGGGCGCGCACCTCGTCGCCCACGGTCTTGATCTTGTGGAGGCGCTTCATCACCTCGGGTGTGGCCATCTCGGCCAGTCCCTTGGGGAGCAGGTAGTTTCGCGCATAGCCGTCCGGCACCCGCCGGACTTCGCCGGCCCGCGCCTTGTTGGGAACGTCCTGGGTGAAAACAACTTCCATGGTGGTCACATCTCGGGCAATACGTTTAGTGAAACATTATACGTTACCGGACCGTTCCTGCAACACGGGCTCCGCCTCACATAGCGCTACTGACAGGAGCCCATAGATGGTAACCGGGCCTTGCTGGTACTATACTCTAGGCTAGCTTGGGGAGTGTGCGTTGGCAATGTTGGAACGGGTAAGCAGGCTAGAAGGCGCATACGAACAGACCGGTCAGCGTATGGACGACATGAACCGGTCGATCAACGGTCTGCGCGACGACATGAACCGGTCGATCAACGGTCTGCGCGACGACGTGAACCGGTCGATCAGCGGTCTGCGGGACGACATGAACCAGTCTGTCAGCGGTCTGCGTGATGATATGAACCGGGCCAACACGGAGTTGCGAGGGGAGGTCCACGCTCTCCGCGCCGAGACCAACAGCCGGTTCAATAACGTGTACGTATTGTTGGGCGGCATATGGGCCACGATGATCGCGGGGTTCATTGCCCTTGCGATCATTGGCTAGCCCGTAGCAACCACCAGATTTAGGCCCCTGTTATGGGGCCTTTTCTTTTTCTGGGCAGTCTCGTTTCGAGAGGATAGCCTTGGGGTTTATTGACGACGTCGAAGCCCGGACGTTGCCGCTGCGGCAGGCGATACTGGCTCACCCGTTCGTAACCGGAGTCGGGCGAGGGGACCTGCCGACGGAAAAGTTCAAGTATTACGTGGCTCAAGACTATGTCTACCTGATCGACTACAGCCGTGCTCTCGCTATGGCGGTGGTGCGGGCCCCGGAGCTGGATGTCATGTCTTGGTTCGCCGGTCTGTTGGACTCGACCCTCAACATCGAAATGGCGCTGCATCTCGGCTATTGCGCCGAATTCGGTATCACCAAGGAGGAACTGGAAGCCACGCCCGCCGCGCCCACCACCGTCGCCTACACCAGCTATTTGCTAAAGACCGCCACCCAAGGCAGCTTCGGAGAGCTGGTTGCCTGTCTGACTCCCTGCGGCTGGGGTTATTGGGAAATCGGCGAGCACCTGGCCCGCCAGGGAGCGCCCAGCCAAGCGCCGCTCTACGCCCAGTGGGTCGGCATGTACGCCTCCGACGAGTTCCGCGACCTGGCGCTCTACCTGCGTGACTTGGCCAGCCGCCTCGGCGACGCCGCTCCCCCGGCGGAGCAGGCAGCGATGGAGGCGGCCTACGTCACCAGTCTTCGGCTGGAATACCAGTTCTGGGAGATGGCCTACAACCTGGAGGCGTGGCAGGTATAGATGGAGCTCTTGGGCGATGTCCTCAACATTATTGTGGTCGTCCTGCTGCTCTCCGTGCCGGTGTTCGTTGGGGCGATGATGGTGCGCCGTGGCGGGCGTATCGCCAAGCCCATCGGCATCGTCTTGGCTGTCGGGTTCGGGGTGCTGATCGTGATTGTGATTTTCTCCTACGTGATGACCGACGAGGCCACCCAGGAAGTGGAGACGAGGCAAGCCAGCATCCGATAAACCAGGGTTACATTTGCTTCCGAAGGAGTAGGAGCGGTTCGCGCATTGCTCCTACGATTTGCAATTCGGGCGTGTCACGGACGCGTCTAGCCTTTCACGGCGCGGAAGACCCAGCAAGGCCAGGAGAAGTGGACGTCGCCATCTTCCTGAGGGGCTATCCGGAAGGCTCCCACTATCTCCGGGGTGGCGGCCAAGAAGTCCCGCCGCAGGGGCTCGATCCCGGCCTCGGGAGTATTGGTGCGGGCCACCCAGTCGTTGAATTGCAGGTTGGTCCAGGTCATCTCGCCGTCCACCACTTGCAGGCCCAGTCCGTCCAGCGCCTCCTGAATAACCGACACCTTGCGGTCCTCGAAGTGGCTGAAGTCGCGGCGCAGCTCCATATCGTTGATCCAAGCGTGGAGCGTGTCGTCTTCGGGGGCCACGTTGTCGGAGACCACCAGCGAACCACCGGCCTTCAGCACCCTGTGAGCTTCGGCCAAGGCCCGGTGGAAGTCCATGAAGTGATGGACGGCGGCGCGGCAGGTGATGAGGTCAATGCTCCCCTCGGCGAAGGGCAGGGCCTCGGCGGCGTTTTGGCAGAGCCGCACGTTGGCGATCCCCCGTTCGTCGCGGATGCGCTGTGCCTGCCGCAGCATCGCCAGGGTTATGTCGCTGGCCACCATGTTGTCGGTGGACGGGGCGACGGCGAAGGCGGTGAAGCCGGTGCCGGTGCCCAGGTCGACGGTCCAACGGTAGGGTCCGCCGTTGGCCGCCAAGCGTTGCACCGCGTCCAGCCGTTGGTCGGCCATATGGACGGCGCTGGTGGCGTAGGCGTCGGCCGCCGCTCCAAACATGCGTTGCGCGGCAGTCTCTTCCACCATCGGTAAAGCTCCTTGCCGGATGTGGGGGCCCAAATTGGGGCCGAAGGCCATGTAAAACGTAGGGGCGCTTCGCGAAGCGCCCCTACACCGTGGGTAACCATGTATCGGCGTGCCGACGGCAATGTGCCGCCGGGACCGCCGAAGGTTAGACCAGGACCGGCTCGGTGTTCTTCTGGTAAACCTGGAACCGGTGCCGCATGGTGTCGGCCACGATGACCCGGCCGTTGTCGTCCACCTTGACCGCGACCGGTGCCCAGAGCACCTTCTCGGGGGTGAAGTCGCGGACGCCGTTGCGCTGGCGGATCATGTCGGGGTTAGACTCGATCTTGGACACGCCCCACTTGGAGAGACCGGCGTCGCCGGTGAACTCGGTGATGAAGCGGCCCTCGGGAGTCAGCACCTGGACGCGGTTGTTGAGCCAGTCGGCGACGTAGATATCGCCGTCCTTGTCGACCGCCACGCCGGTGGGCCGGTTGAAGAATCCTACCGGCCGCTGGACCACGCGGATGCCGCCGTGCTCCCTGGCGATGGAGGCGTCTCCGCCCGAACCGGTGTACCCGAAGCTGGCCAGCCACTGCCCGTCGTTGGTGAAGGACTGGATCCGGTCGTTACGCCAGTCGGCGACGAAGATATTGCCTTCTTTGTCAAGGCAGATGCCCCAAGGGGTATCGAACTGGCCATTGCCCTTACCGTGACTGCCGAACTGGCTGATGTACTCCCCGTCCAGGGTGAACTTCTGGACGCGGTTGTTGCGGCTGTCGACGATGATTACGACGTCGTCGCGGATGATGATGCCGGCGGGCCGGTCGAGCTCGCCATCGCCGGAACCGTGGGTGCCCCAGTGGCTCAGGTAGTCGCCGTCTTTGTTGAAGATGGTGACCCGGTGCAGGTACTCGTCGGTGACGTAGACGTTGGTGTCCTTGTCCAGGGCGCAGGCCATGGGCCAGATAAACTGGCCGGCCTCCTCGCCGTAGCCGCCGAACTCGGTGATGTACTCTTCGCCGTCGTCATCGAGGCGGAAGAGGTTCATGCGGGTCCCGTCGGAACGGGACTCGTAGGACCGGTTGACCACGTAGATCAGGTTGTCGGGGCCCAGGGCGAAGTCCATCGGGTTGCGGAACCCAGTGCCCTGGAACTCGGACCGGCCAGCTACGAAGCTGTAGGTATAGGTCCGGTCGTTTATGCCAAGAAATACACTTGCCACGGCTTGCCTCCTCTTTACGTGCTGATTCATGCTGCTCTGCCGTGACCGGTGCCCCATTGGGGTCGGTCACGGCAGAGCAGCCCGTTCTTGTTTCGATTTCGCCGCAGCTTAGATGAAGCCGAGCTTCTCCCACGTGCCGCCGACGATGGGTTTGGCGTCCAAACCCATCCAGTTCTCGAGCAGGGTGGTATAGGTGGACCGGAAGTCGTTGTTGTGCTGCAGGTTACCGCCGTCTTCCAGTTCGTTGGGCTCGAGGGACGGGTAGGTGCCATATAGGCCGCCCTTGACGTTCTCTCCGAGGACGAAGGCCACACCGCCGGTGCCGTGGTCGGTGCCGGAGCCATTGTCCATGGCGCGGCGGCCGAACTCAGAGTAGAGCAGCATGGTGACGTTGTCGCTGATGTTGTGATGGCGCATGTCGTCCATGAAGGAGTCGACGTTCTTCGCCACGTCGTTGAGCAGGTTGGCTTGGCCGACCGCCTGGTTGGCGTGGGTGTCGAAGATGTTGTAGGGCGCGGTGGTGAAGAACACCCGGGTGCCGAAGTTGGCGTTGTGCACCTGGACCATGTCGCGCAGGTAGGCGCCGATGTTGCCGAGCAGGTACTCGGACTCACCGTGGTACATGGACGGGGCAGTGCCGAGGATGTCGGCTCCCTTCAAGGCTTCGATGCCGGTGCGGCGGATGAAGTCGTCCACCGCGCCGCGGCCGATGGCGGGGGCGTACATCCGGCCGAAGAGGTCCAGTGCTTCCTCGCGCTCGGCTTCCTTCTCGATCTCGGTCAGCAGGCCGTAGCTGGTCAGGTCGCCGACGGAGGCAACCGGAACGCCCTCCAAGGCCAGAGCGCGGGGCAGGCCGCGGCCGAAGTTGACGCCGGTCAGCACATTGTCGCCATTGGGGTCAAGTTCCTTTATTACCTTGCCCAGCCAGCCCTCAACGCTCAGGGTCTCCGGCTCACAGGTGGCCCAGATGTCCATGGCGCGGAAGTGGGACAGGCTACCATTCGGGTAGCCGATGCCCTGGATAATGGCCAGCTTGCCTTCATCCCAGTACCTCTTCATGGGAGCCAAGGCCGGATGCAGGCCCAGGGTGTCGGTGATGGGGATGATCATCTCTTCGGGAATGCCCAGCGTGGGACGGTAGTCCCGGTAGCGGGGATTGGTGAAGGGGATCACCGCGTTCAACCCGTCGTTGCCGCCGGACAGAGAAACTACTGCCAGCACCGGGTCTTTCTTGGTGGAAACCATTTCTGTCCTCCGTTATATCGGTAAGAATCTTTCTGGGGTTGGCTTCAGACTAGCCGAACTGGAACTCGGAAGTGGTGGCGATCATCTGGAAAGTCTCGCCAACGCGCACGGTGAAGTCGGCCTTCTCCACGTCGGTGCCGTGCCGCAGCGCGCCGCCGCGAGTGACGTGCCCCACCAGCTCTTCTCGGGTCTCCTCGGCGATGGTCAGCGGGCCAACCAGGTCCAGACAGCCGTCGACCAACTGATCGGCGCTCAGGCTCTCGCCCTGGTCCATCAGGCGGTTGACCATGTTGCGGATGCCGGGGAGCTCGGTGTCGCCCAATATCTTGGAAGCGAAGTTGATGCGGTCGATCAAGCTTCCGCTATTGATCCACTCACGACCCATGTGCCAGCCCTCGACCGTGGGCGGGTTGAGCAGGTCCATGCCCATGTACTTGGGCTCCATGGCCACAAAGAACAAGCCGGGCTTGGGCTCGGTGTGGTCTTGGGCCATGCGCATGGTGCCGATCACCACGTCGGCCGGGCTCTTGACCTTAGCGTAGCGCACTGCTTCGTCCTTGAAGAAGTCGGACGTGAACAGGACCCTCAGCATTTCCTTGATCTCGTAACCGGAGTCGAAGTAGGCCTTCTCCAGCTGCTGGATGGCGGCCTTGTCGCGAGGCTCGGACAGACGCCATGACGGGACCGGCGGCTCGTCTGCCACGAAGAAGTCGTACAACTTGCGGGCCACGAAACGAGCGGCGCCAGGCTGCTTGCAGATAATGTCTACGACATCGTCGCCGTTGAAGTTGCCAGTCTCGCCCAAGAAGGTCTTTTCGCCGAAGTCGTGGTCGGCCGGGTCGAAACGGAACTCGAAGGGAGTGCGGCCGTAGGGGAACACCGGAACGGTCGGGGCCAGGTTCCAGCCGGTGAAGGCGCGGGCGCAGGCCTTGACGTCGTCCTCAGTGTAGTTGAAGTCGCCGTCCTTGCCGACGCCGAGGGAGAACAACTCGAGCAGCTCACGACCGTAGTTCTCGTTGACCGCGGTCTTATGGCTCTCGATGTTGTCCAGGTAATACAGCATGGCCGGGTCGGTGGAGAGCCAGAGCAACAGGCCCTTGAAGTTGCCCATGCCCCTCTCGCGGAAGGTGTCGTATTGCATCGAAGTGGTCCGGGCATTGTCCACCTTGTTGTCGCCGGCGCACAGGATGGTGTGCCAGAAGAGGGCCATCTTCTCCTTGAGCTGGTACTTGTTGTTGATCATCCGGTAGACGATCTCGGTCTGGCCCGTTTCGATCGCGGCCTTGTCGAAATAAGACGGGTAGGCCCGATACAGCAGGTCTTCGTCGATTCCCGGGTCGTCGCCCGGGTTGAGCAACTCATCGACAACACTGTCGTATCCCTGGGCAACCCTGGCCTCAATCTCGTCGCGGCTGGCGCCGAAACCGGCGCGCCGTAGCAGGTGGGCCATCAAAGCAATATCTTGGTCAGCCATTTAATCCTCCTTTCTTAGGGATGTTCCGTCTGGTACGCATTTGGGGCTTCGCTTATTCACTAACTTTCGCTGCTGGCTTCTCCCCTAAAGACCATAGTGTATCGCTGCAATAGCACAGAGTCCGGGCAGCGCTTCCCGGACTCTGTAATTTTAACTGCCACTCCCCCATTGTCAATACTGGTTCTTCGTTAATAGTCAGTTGCAATCTGGGGCCAGGCTTCCGGAGGACTGGGACGTCGAGGTCCCATTGCCGCTCAGTTGCGAATCAACATCCCCGGCTGGCAGTGGCGACAATAACTGGTAATGCGCTGGTTGGCGGTCAACTGGCTGATCTTCGCGCCGCAGGCGGGGCAGGGTTCCCCGCCCTTGTTGTGGACTTTCAGGAAATCGCGGACCTTGTGGTGGATGCTCCCGGCCATCCTTTCCCTCAGCACAGCGATGGCGTCTTCCACGACCCGGCGGCTCTGGGCGTGAACGGCGGCGACCTCGCTGGGCTTGAGGGAGCGGGCCTTGCGGAACGGCGAAACTCCCGCCGCAAACAGTATCTCGTCGGAGTAGGCGTTGCCGATTCCCGCGATCAGACCACCGCGGGTGAGCACCCCCTTGATCTCGCCGTTGAACCTCTTGAGCCGGGTCTGAAAGTCTTCCAAAGAGATCCCGGAAAGCACGTCGGGACCCAACCCGGTGTATTGGGGAACGTCCTCTTCTTGACCGTCGGCCACGTAGTAGACCTTCCCCATTTGCCGGTCGTCCAGGTAGCGGAGTTGGCTTTCATCGCCATCAATACTAATTTCCAGGGTAAGACAGGTACGCTTCTGCACCCGCTCCGACCCCTCGCAATACTGGACCGCCCCGGTGAGCATCGGGTTGATGATGAGGCTCCGGGCGCCCGAGAAACCCAGAGTCAGGAACTTTCCGGACCGTTCGACTCGCTCCAGTGTCCGGCCCGGCAGGTCGTCGGACGCAACGCCGGTCAGACTGCGGACAACAGTGGGCCGGAGCACCTGGCAGGCGGTGACCTCCGCGCCCAACACGCGGGTGGACAGGAACTCTTTGATTACTTCGAGGTCCGGCGCTTCGGGCATGCGCTTACTATACAATGGCCCGGTATGATGCGAAACGGGCAGATGATCAAGTGCTAGTTGGCGTGGTTTCCGACACCCACGGGTTCTACGACCCCCGGGTAGCGCCGTTGCTCGACGGTGCGGAACACATTCTGCACGCGGGAGACGTCGGCGACGCGGACGTGGTGCGGCGCTTGTCTGAAATCGCGCCGGTGACGGCAGTGCGGGGCAACAACGACCGGGAGGGGGAGTGTTCCCGCTACCCGGAGGTGGAGCGCCTAGCACTCGGCGGCTGCCGGGTCCACCTCACCCACATCGTAAAGGTGCCGCCGGACGGGAGCCCGAAGCTGGCCGAATTCCAAGGCGCCGACGTGGTGGTCTTCGGCCACAGCCACGTTGCCTATCTGGCCCGGCGCGGCGATACGCTCTTCTTCAACCCAGGCGCGGCCGGGAAACGCCGCTTCAAGACCGTGCCGTCGGTCGGGCTATTGGACATAGATCCCGGCGGGGTCAAGGGTCGAATCCTGACTCTATAGACGGGTGGCTAGAGTCTTACCGCCTGCGCGCCCAGCTGGGGCCAAGCGGCGGGTGCGCCGGCTTTCTCCAGCCGTTCCTCTATCGGCAGGTCTTCGTCCCAGAAGTAGCCAATGAAGCGGCGGCCGTTTATGCCGTCGGAAGCATCGGACGCCAGCCAGACCACGGGCTTCTGCATCACCTCGGGCTGAATCATCCGCTCGCGGTCGTGGGTGGTATCGTCCGGGATCAGGTTGGTGCTGGCCATGCCACCGGGCACCAGCACGTTGGCGGTGACGCCAGTTCCCTCCAGCTCCCGCGACGCCATGGCCACAAAGGCTTCGTGGGCCGCCTTGGACGGGCCGTAGGGAGTACCTCCCTCGCGGTACATGGTGTTCATGCTGGTGGTCACGCCGATTATTCGCCCCCAACCCTGGGCCATCAGGTGAGGGACAGCAGCGCGGGCCATATAGAAGGGGCCGCCAGCGTTGATCGAGATGACCCGGTCCCATTCCTCAACCGACACGTCCCAGAAATTGTTGCGCACTCCCGCTCCCAGCACCATGTTGCGGGGAGCGATTCCAGCGTTGTTGACCACCACGTGCAGGCCGCCCATCTCGTCGATGGTGCGCCGCACCGCGTCCTCCGCGGCTTGGGCCGAGGAGACATCGACGACTTGAGTCAACACGCAGTCATCGCCAGCGACCTCGCGCAGGTAGTTCGAGCTCTGGTCGAGCCACTCCGGGTTGATGTCCATCATCGACACCCTGGCCCCAGCCCGAACCAGAGCCTCGGTCATGGCCCGTCCCAGCCCCATGGGACTGGCCGCGCCCGTAACGATTACGATCTTGCCGTCAAGGGGTCGGTCTTGCATGTTGATACTCCGGAGGGGCCGAATCGTGGGTAATTATCGATGGACCGCTACCAAAGACCCTGGTTTTCGTCAACTGGGTTCGTCCTAGGATATCCGCCGAAGATAATCTGGATTCGAGCGAGCCAATTGCCCACGGCAGAGATCGAGGCGGTCATCCGCGGTCACCAAGAAACCCTGCTGGCGTTATGGCGGGCCGAAGAGAGTTCGTTCCCGGCGGTGAGTTGAAGTAGCCGCGCCTACTGCGCCGTCGCGCCCCCGTCGATGACCAGCTCGGCGCCGGTGACGAAGGACGATTCGTCCGACGCCAAGTAGAGCACGCCGTAGGCTACCTCAATTGGGTGGGCGGTCCGCCCCAATGGGCTGCGCTCGTCGGCTTCCCGCTGTAATTCCGGGTTGTTCAGGCGTTCACCAGCCATCGGCGTGTCGATGGGGCCAGGATGGACGGAGTTCACCCGAATATTTTCCGGCGCGTACTGTACCGCCGCCGACTTGGTGAAGATGCGCACCGCGCCCTTGGAGGCGTTGTAGACGGGCTGGATGTAGCTCTGGCCGACCATGCCGGACATCGAAGAGATGTTGATGATGGAGCCTCCGCCGACCTTGCGCATCTCGGGGATGGCAGTCTTGGTGCCCAAGAACACGCCCTTGGCGTTGATATCCATCACCCGGTCCCACTCCGCTTCGCTGGTGTCTTCGAGGACTCCCCGGGCCACGACGCCAGCGTTGTTGACCATGACGTCGAGCTTGCCAAAGCGGGCGATAGTGGCGGCGATGGCCTCGGCCCACGAATCCTCGCTGGTCACGTTCAGGTTGACGAACAGACACTCACCGCCAGCCTCGTTGATCTCGGCTTCGGTCTGCTTTCCCTCGGCTTCCAGGACGTCGCCTATGACCACCCTGGCTCCCTCCCGGGCGAACAGCTTGGCTTCCTCGGCGCCCATTCCCCGGGCCCCGCCGCTGATGAACGCAACCTTGTTCTCCAGTCTCATTAGTCCTCCAGAATTCTGCCGCTTATCGCCCTAGCGAATGTTACGGAGGTACCATCGGGCAATCGCTGGTCACCCTGAGCGCAAAGGAGGGTCTCGCCTCCGCAGGCCAGATTCTTCGCTCCTCTCAACATGACAGACGCGCTATCCACGTGGCAGGCGGGCTATCCCACCGTAGGAGCGCTCCGCGAAGCGCTCGCGGCTATGCCGCATGGGTAGGGGACAGCAACGAGGAACGTTGGTCTTGTTACAGAACATGGTCGGGGCGGGCAGATTCGAACTGCCGACCTCCTGGTCCCAAACCAGGCGCCCTGCCGCTGGGCCACGCCCCGGCGAGCTGGAACGGGGTCCGCCGATGGTACCCCCGGAGAGGATCGAACTCTCGTCTCCGGCTCCGGAGGCCGGCACTCTATCCGCTGAGCTACAGGGGCACTACACCCATAAAATATAGCACGATGCGCCTTTCTGGACAATTCATAGGGGCGGTACTAGACTAGGGGCGATCCTCCCCCGGAAGCCCCTCTCAAGAGGCCCACACGAGGTAGCACAATGCCCGTTTTCACTCCCGAATACTTGGAAAAAGCGGCCTACCACATCTACCGCGCCAAGGGCACTCCCGACGAGGAAGCGAAGGTGGTGGCCGCCCATCTGGTCAAGGCCAACCTGACCGGCCACGACTCCCACGGGGTCATCCAAATCCCCACTTACGCCGACCGCATCGACGCTGGGCATATCGTCCCCGGCGCGCCCTTCGAGGTGGTGAAGGAGGCCCCCTGCACCGCCGTTATCAACGGCAACTGGGGCTTCGGCTTCGTGGTCACCGAGAAGGCGATGAAGATGGCCATTGAGAAGGCCCGGACTCACGGCGTAGCCGCCATGACCATCTACCACCAGAGCCACATCGGCCGTCTGGGTGACTACCCGACCATGGCCGCCGCTGAGGGCATGATCGGGCTGGTCACTGCCGACTCCGGCGCCGCCCCCAAGCACGTTGCCCCGTTCGGCGGAAGGGCCCGCAAGCTTGGCACCAACCCCATCTGCATCGGCATGCCCAGCGATCTAGACGGGCCGGTGCTGATGGACATGGCCTCGAGCACGGTGGCTTTGGGCAAAATCGCACTCTCCCGAAACCGCAAAGAGCCGATACCGCTAGGCTGGATCGTGGACCGGGACGGCAACCCCACCACCGATCCCAACGACTACTATTCCGGCGGGGCCATCCTGCCCGTCGGCGTCGACCAAGGGCACAAGGGTTACGCCCTGTCCTTCATGGTGGAGGTCTTCTCCGGGTTGCTCACTGGCCTTGGTTTCGGTATCGACCCCGAAGGCCGCCACAACGACGGCGTGTTCTTGGCCGTGTTCAACCTCGAGCATTTCCGGCCCTTGGACGAGTTCAAGAAGGACATGGGCGAGTTTGTCGAGTTCATCAAGGACTCGCCGCCGGCCGCCGGATTCACGGAGGTGCTTTATCCCGGCGAGATCGAGCACCGCACCGAGCAGACCCGCCGCCGAGACGGTATCTTCGTCGAGGACGAAACTTGGTCGCAGATCAGCGGCCTGATGCAGTCCCTGGAAGTCGAAAGCGAGGTCGGCCAGCCGTAATTCCGCCAATTTCCGGACCGCCGGGTAGAGAGGCACACTTGTCCCACTCCCGTCATTCCGGCGCAGGCCGGACTTCAGGCGGGTGGAGAGGCATACCTGCTCCACCTCCCGTCATTCTCGCGCATGTGGGAAACCAATACCGATAGGTGAACGAGATGAGTAGAGAGGCTTACCTGGACTCGGCGGAGTTCTTCGCCGGGGTGGTCGACAAGATCGACATCGACGGCTGGGAGGACCACGCCATGGGCGAATGGACCGCCCGCGACCTGGCCGGCCACACCTACCGCTCGTTGACCACTGTCCTCAGCTATTCCTCACCTCCGGGGGAGAAGGTGGCCTTCGAAACGGCGGCCGACTTCATCGTGCAGGCGACCGCTGGCCCCACCAGCGACCCGCACCGGGTGGCGGAGTTGGGGCGGGCCGCCGGTCTGGAAATCATCGACAGCCCTCAAATGATGGTACGCGGGTTCTTCAACTTCGTCCGCGAGAAGCTGACCGAGCTCGACGACGACGTCATCATGAACGCGCCGCTGGGCGGGATCCGCCTCTCCGAGTACCTGAAAGTGCGCACCATGGAGATGGTGGTCCACACCCTCGACCTGGCCAAGGGAGTTGGCCAGGACGTCGACCCACCGGCCAGCGGGATGCAGGTGACCCTCGAACTGCTATCCGCCGTTGCCGTCAAGCGTGGGCTTGGCGCGCCGTTGGCGATGGCCGTCACCGGCCGGGACCCGTTGCCCGTCGGGTACACCCTGCTGGGCTAACGGACTACCGAGCGCCGCCCCGACCTTGCTACTGCTCCTCAGCCGCGCCACCGCAACCTGGCGGGTCGTCGGGACCCTGCTTTTGGCCTGCGCGGTGGCCACCGCCGTTTCCGTCGTCTTCCGGCTGGCTGCCGACGCCGATCAGCCGACTCTTCCCGAGTCCCTGGCCGCCATCAGCGAGAATTTCGGCAAATACCTGATCGGCGGCGTCGGGCGGGTATGGGCGGGATCTCTGCTGTTGGTCGCGGGGGTGATGATGTGGCAGGGGGTAGACCCGGGGCGTCCGTTCTCTAGCGGCTGGGCCGCAGTGTTGCTAGGGCTCTCAGGCGTGGTCACCGCCGTATCGGGGGTGTTGGCGATCATTCTGGCGGCACAGGTCGGACCCATCGGCCTACAAGCAGTTGCGATGGAACCGGGATGGCTATCTACGATGGACCGCTGGGCCGACGCTAGGGTCATCACCGGCCGGGCCGGGTTCACCCTGGCCGGGCTGGGGCTGGTGGCGCTGGCCGGATACCGCTGGCGAGGCGGGTGGCTCGCCGCCCTCTACGCCGGGTTGGAGGCGGCGGTAGGAATATCGATGCTGTTCATCTGGCTGGACGCCGACTTGTCGGGAGCGGTCGGGCTGCTGCACCGGGTCTCCGGCGTGGCGTTCTTGCTTTGGCTGATTAGCAGCGGGTTGTGGTTGCTGCTGGCGCCGCGGAGCGCGGGGCTGGGTGCCCGGAGAGTTTAGCGTGAAGCTAGCGGCGCGAGCGTAATAGCTACCCGTAGGGGGATTCGCGAATCGCCCCTACGCCAGGTGTCCGGATGAGTCACGCCGGAGTGCTCTATGCAAGGGCCGCATCCCGCAGCTTGCGCAGCAGCGGGATCTGGCGGATTTTGGCGGAGGTAAGGTCCTCCCAGTAGACGCCGGTGGGGCGGGGCATGCCGCCCTCGCACTCGATGACTTCCTCGGTGGTGGCAACATAGTCCAAGAACACGTCGTGGTGGGTCCAAGGCAGCTCTCCGTCCAATAGCTGCATCGGGTGGACGGTGCTGACCACAGGCGTCTCGGGCGAGACGATGCCGGCAGCGATGGCTAGCCCATATTCCAAATCGGCGAAGCCCCCGCCCTTGCCGACGCGGGCGCCCAACCGGTTGACCGCCACCGAGCCGGAGATGACCAAGTCCACCGGGCGCATCTCCTCCACGTATACCGGGCGTCCGTAGCGGAAGGCGCCGGAGATCGTGGAGGCCTCTTCTGGCGAGGTGCCCAGCACCGCCGGGTCGAGTTCCACGAAGCATTGCTCCTGCTTCAACCGGGGCACCGCCATGTAGACCACCTTTCCCTCGGCTAGGGCCTGACGGCGCAGGGGGCGCTGGGCCTTGTCGGGGTTGCCCTTGACCACCCGGGCGTTCTGCCAGACCGGCAGCTCGAACACGCGGGCCGCCGCTTCCTCGAAGCCCCGGAAGTGGGGAATCTTGTCGTGCAGCTTCTTGGTGTGGGCCGCACCCGCCGCCTCCATCGCCGACCAGACCAGCTCCCGGACTTCGTCCTTGCTACGCATTTCTCCTCGCTTACTAACAGTTGGTTCTTGAACCCCACAGCTCGTGGAAATGGTTCAGGGGCCCGTGGCCTTGGCCCACTGGGAAGCTGGTGCGGATGGCGGCTGTAACGTAGTCCTTGGCCTGCTGGACCGCCTCGGGCAGGTCGTGGCCCTTGGCCAGCCCGGCGGCGATGGCGGAGGCCAAGGAGCAGCCGGTGCCGTGGGTGTTGGGAGTGTCGATGCGCTCCGACGTGAACAGGGTGAAGTTCGAGCCGTCGTAGAGGACGTCGGTGGCCGGGCCCTCCAAGTGTCCGCCTTTCACCACCGCGTTCCGCGCGCCGAGCTCGTCCACGAGTATTCTCGCCGCAGTCTTCAAGTCGTCGACGGTGTCCATTTCACGCTCGGTCAGCACCCGGGCCTCGCGGCTGTTGGGAGTGACCACGGTGGCCAGCGGCACAAGCACCGTCCGCATGGCGTCCACCGCCTCCTCCCGGAGTAGCGGCGCGCCGGTGCTGGCCACCATCACCGGGTCGACTACGGTCGGGCCCAAGGAGTGAAGCTCGATCCGGCCAGCAACGCAGCGGATGATGTCCGAGCTGGAGAGCATGCCCGTCTTCACCGCGTCGGCCCCTATATCCGACATGATGGCGTCGATCTGGGCTTCAATCATGTCGGTCGGCGTCTCCAATACCCTGGTCACTCCGATGGTGTTTTGTGCGGTGATGGTGGTGATGGCGCAGGTGCCGAAAACGCCCATCGCACCGAAGGTCTTGAGGTCGGCCTGGATGCCCGCGCCGCCTCCGGAATCGGACCCCGCGATGGTCATGGCGCGCGGCACGCGTGTGGTAGTCATAAGTCACCCGCCACCGGCAAAATAGATTGCCTCCGAATCTTAACACGGCCCCCATTCCCTCTAGGGTTGCGGCCCCAAGAGGTTGTGAGATTACTCACAAGCCGTTGCCCCGTCCATTCCCGGCGTGTTATAGTCTTTGTTGAAGTTAGAGAGAGAAGAAGCAAGAGAAGCAACGAAAATCCCCCAATGCTAGACGCCGACACGAAGACCAACATAATCCAGGAATACCGACTCCACCAAAGGGACACCGGTTCCGCTGAGATTCAGGTAGCCGTACTCACTGAGAACATAAAGCGCCTAACCGACCATCTTCGAACCCATCGAAAAGACGTTCATTCGCGCCGAGGCCTCCAGGGAATGGTTTCCAAACGCCGGAGGCTGCTGAACTACCTCAGCAACGAAGACGTCAACCGCTACCAAACACTAATCGCCCGTTTAGGGCTCAGGCGCTAAGGTCAAGCTTCCCCTACAGCACCCTCCGGGGTGCTGTTTCACGTCTAGCCCCGTTCCTCCCCTGCTATCTTCGCGTCTCACCGCTATCTTGAGCGAGGTTACTCTATTCACATGTCCACCCAACTAGCCACCCCCACCGTTGTTGAACGCGAAATAGGAGGAGAGTCCCTAGTAATCGAAACTGGCCGCCTTGCCTTCCAGGCCCACGGCGGCGTCACGGTCCGTTATGGCGAATCCATCGTCTTGGCCACCGCTGTCATGTCGGACCGCCCCCGGGCAGAAGACATCGACTTCCTGCCGCTGACCGTGGACTACGAAGAGCGTCTGTATTCCGCCGGCAAGATCCCCGGCAGCTTCTTTAGGCGAGAAGGCCGTCCCGGTCAGGACGGTGTTTTGGCCTCCCGCCTCACCGACCGCGCCATCCGCCCCCTGTTCCCCAAGGGACTGCACAACGACATCCAGATCACACTAACCGTGCTGTCCGCCGACCAAGAGAACCCTCCGGAGATGCTGGCGATGGTCGGCGCTTCGGCGGCCCTGGCTATCTCACAGATCCCATTCGACGGTCCCATCGGCGCCTGTCGCATCGCCTACAAGGACGGCAACTTCACGGTTAACCCCACCTACCAAGAGAGCAACGACAGCCAGCTTAGCATGGTAGTCGCCGGCACCCGGGAAGCGATCCTGATGGTAGAGGCCGGTTCCGACGAGGTCTCGGAAGAGGTGGTGCTCGAGGCAATCCGGCTGGCCCAAGAGGCGAACACCGCCATCATCGAGCTCATCGAAGACTTGGCTAGCCGGGTCGGCAAGCCCAAGACCGAGGTGAAGACGGACGAGGAAGCCGCCGAAAAGCTGAACGCCAGTATCAAGGGCGTGGTCGGGGCCCGGTTGGCCGACATGCTGGCCACCAACCCGGACAAGGTCTCCTTGGAAGCCGAAGAGAACGCGCTACACGCCGAGGTCACCGAGAAGCTCGGCGAAGAATACTCCGACCGCGTCTTGGCCGATGGGTTCAAGAGCGTGATGCGCGAGGAGGTCCGCAACCGGATTCTGCAGCAGCATATTCGGCCCGACGGCCGAGCGCTGGAGGAAATACGCCCCATCTGGTGCGAGACCGGCATCCTGCCCCGCACCCACGGCTCTGGGCTGTTCACCCGCGGCATGACCCAGGTGCTCTCCACCGTTACCGTCGGTTCCCTCTCCATGAAGCAGACCCTGGACACCGTGGGGCCCGACGGGACCAAGCGATTTATGCACCACTACAACTTCCCGTCCTTCTCCACCGGCGAGGCCCGCCGCGTGGGTTCGCCGGGCCGCCGCGAGATCGGCCACGGCGCGCTGGCTGAGCGGGCGATTCTGCCCGCCCTTCCCCCCGAATCGGAGTTCCCCTACGCCATCCGAGTCGTGTCAGAAGTGCTCAGCTCCAACGGCAGCACGTCGATGGGCAGCGTTTGCGGCGCCTCCTTGGCCTTGATGGATGCTGGAATCCCGGTCAAGGCCCCGGTCGCCGGTATCGCAATGGGACTGGTAACCGGCGAGGACGGGCAGTACGCCATCCTCAGCGACATCCAGGGCATTGAGGACTTCCTCGGTGACATGGACTTCAAGGTCGCCGGCACTTCGGCAGGCGTGAACGCTCTGCAGATGGACATCAAGTGGACCGGCCTGACCCAAGCGATCTTGGCGGAGGCCCTTGAGCAGGCCCGCATCGGGCGGCTCTATATCATGGACAAGATGGCCGAGGTCATATCGACCCCCAAGGGCCAGATGAGTCCCTACGCGCCCAAGATGGTGCGGATGAAGATCAACCCGGAGAAGATCGGGGCGCTGATCGGTCCCGGCGGCCGGGTCATCCGCGGCATCACCGAGGAGACCGGCACCACCATCGACGTTCAGGACGACGGTGCGGTTACCATCGGCGGCGTGGACCAAGCGATGCTGGAGATGGCCCAAGCCCGGGTGGACGCCCTGACCCGCGAACTGGCGGTGGGAGACATCTTCACCGGCAAAGTAGTACGGCTAACCAACTTCGGCGCCTTCGTCGAGCTGGTGCCGGGTCGTGACGGACTAATCCGGAACGGCGACCTAGGCGACCTGGAAGAGGACCTGACCGAGGGCCAGGAAATCACGGTGATGATCCACGAAATCGACTCCCAAGGCCGGGTAAACCTGTCGCGCCGGGCGCTCTTCGGAGACGACAGCCCGCCGGCGCCGAGGCCGGAGGGTGAACGGCCTGCCTTCAACCGCGGCGGCGGACGCCCCGGCGGCATGAACGGAGGCGGACGCGGCGGCCCCGGTGGCGGACGCGGTGGCCCCGGTGGCGGACGCGGCGGCCCTGGTGGGCCCAGAAACGGTGGCGGAGGAGGCGGAGCACGCCCCGGCGGGGTAGGCAGCGACCGCCGCTTCGACGGCGGCAACCGCCCCGGCAACCGCGGCTAGGGAGACTTTCGAACTCAAACCCAGGGGCAACCAAAATGGTTGCCCCTAATTTATTCTCGATTCGACGTCTGAGAGGGCGACCGGAGGGATCGCCTGCAAGGAGGAATCATGGCCGGTATTCGCGTGGTGGTGAACGGGGCTACCGGGAAGATGGGGGTGGAGACGGTGGCCGCCGTTTGCCGCGAGGACGATTTGGAGCTGGTAGGGGCTACCTGCCTTCGGGACCGGGGGGAGGTGCTCAATACCCCGGGCGGCGACGTGCCATTGTCCACCGACCTCGGTCCGTTGCTGGACGACGTGCGGCCCCAGGTGATGGTGGACTTCACCAATGCGGCGGCCTGCATGGACGCGGCCATGACCGCCGGAGCCCGCAAGGTGAACCTGGTGCTGGGCTCCAGCGGAATCAACGCCGACCAGTTGGCCCAGCTCGACGCGCTGGCCAACGACAACGCCATCGGCGTCATAGTGGCCCCCAACTTCGCCTTGGGCGCGGTGGTGCTGAAAAAGCTGGTCGAACAGGCCGCGCCCTATTTCGACTACGTGGACATCGTCGAGTCCCACCACGAAGCGAAAATCGACGCGCCATCGGGGTTCGCGTTGGCCTTGGCGGGCAGCTTGGCCCAGCAAAAGCAGTTCTCCCGCAACGTCACCGAGAAGGAAAACATGGCCAATACCCGGGGAGGCGAGCAGGGCGGGGTGACTGTGCACAGCATCCGCATGCCCGGGCGCAGCGCTCATCACGAGGTTGTATTTGGGGCGGCGGGACAGACCGTGACCCTGCGCCACGACACCTTGGGACGCGACTGCTACATGCCCGGCGTGGTGCGCTGCATCCGCGAAGTTGTGGGCCGTCCGGGGCTCGTGGTAGGCTTGGAGAACATTCTCGGACTCTAGGCAGGTACCCCGTCGTGCACGAATTACCCCGTGATCTGACCATCGCGGTAGTCGGCGCCACCGGAGCGGTTGGCGCCGAATTTCTGCGCATCGTCGAACAACGTTACTCCACGCCACCCAATCTACGGCTCATGGCCTCCAGCCGCTCCGCTGGGAAGCGCATAACCGTGGGCGGCAAGGAGTTGGTGGTCGAGAAGGCCACCGAGGACTCCTTCCGAGACGTGGACATAGCCTTCATATCGGCTACGTCGGACGTGAGCCGCGCCCTTGGTCCTGCGGCCGTTGCCGCCGGAGCCGTGGTCATCGACGACAGCTCGGTCTTCCGGATGGACGCCAACGTGCCCCTTGTCGTTCCGGAGGTCAACGCCGCCGATGTCGAGTGGCACGAAGGCATTATCGCCATTCCCAACTGCTCGACGACTCCCTTGGTGATGGCAGCCCACCCGCTGCATCAGGTAAACCCAGTCCAGCGGATTATTGCCGACACCTATCAGTCGGTTTCCGGCGCAGGGGCCGCGCTGATGGCCGACCTCAAGGAACAGTCGGGCCGGTTGAACGACCAAACTGGACGCGGCTCCCGAAGCGAGGCTGGGCAAATCGCCTACAACGTTATCCCCCAGATCGACCGCTTCTTGGACTCCGGCTACACCATGGAAGAGCAGAAGATGCGTCAAGAGACGCAGAAGATCATGCACTCCCCGGAGATCCACATCTCGGCGACCTGTGTCCGGGTGCCAGTCTACGTCTCCCATTGCGCCGCCGCCCACCTGGAACTGGAGCGCCCGATGGACCCGGCCAAGGCCCGTGAGCTGATGGCAGCGATGCCCGGCCTAACCGTGTTGGACGACCCGGCCACCGGGCAATATCCGATGCCCTGGGACGTGGCGGGCGAGGACGACGTTTTCGTCGGCCGAGTGCGTCAAGACGGCTCCCACCCCTCTGGATTGGCCATGTGGATCGTCTCCGACAACCTCCGGAAGGGCGCGGCGCTGAACTCGCTGCAGATCGCCGAAGAGCTGGTCGCCCGCGAGTGTCTGAAGCCGCGGCCAGGGGTGCGATCAGAGGTATAGCGGCGTATAATACGTCCATTCTTTGGAGCAAGGTTGCTGTCCGGAGTGGAGGGTGTGCGTAGGGTGGCTCCTGCGAAGGATAACATCCAATTTGGAGGGAATCATGGCTGAAATCGGCAGGCTCATCACGGCGATGGTTACACCGTTCGATTCCGAGGGGAAGGTGGACTACGACCAGGCCAAGTGCCTCGCCAATGCCCTCCTCGACTCCGGAAGCGACGGCGTCATCGTGTCCGGCACCACCGGCGAGTCTCCCACCCTCAGCACTGAAGAAAAGCTGCGGCTCTTCGCCGAGGTCAAAGAATCGGTTGGCGACCGGGGCGCGGTGGTCGCTGGCACCGGCAACTACAACACCGCCGAGAGCATAGAGCTCAGCATGGAAGCCGAGAAGCAGGGCGTCGACGGCCTGCTTCTGGTCGTGCCCTACTACAACAAGCCGCCGCAGGAAGGACTCTACCAGCACTTCAAGGCCGTAGCGGCCCACACCAACCTGCCCTGCATTGTCTACAACGTCACCAGCCGCACCAGCCTCAACATGTCCCACGAGACCACGATCCGGCTCAGCGAGATCGAGAACATCGTGGGCATCAAGGAAGCTGGCAGCGACATGGACCAGATCGCCCGCATCATCGAGGGCTCGAAGCCAGGCTTCCTGGTGTGGAGCGGCAACGACAACGAGACGTTCTACATCATGAGCATGGGCGGGTTCGGCGTGGTCAGCGTGGCCTCCCACCTGATCGGCGACCAGATCAAGCACATGATGGGCCTGCTGCTGGAGGGCGACGTGGAACAGGCCGGCGCGGAGCACCGGAGGCTGCTGCCGATGTTCAAGGTCCTGTTCACCGAGTCCAACCCCATCCCGGTGAAGTACGGGCTGAACCAAGCGGGCTTCAACGTCGGCAACCCGCGGCTGCCGCTAGTACCGGCCTCGGACAACGCCGCCGCCCAGATTGACAAGGTGATGTCTCAGTACAAAATCGACATCCCGGTCTAATACCCCCAAGCAGGAAACGCTAAAGGGACGCCCTCGCGGGCGTCCCTTTTCTTTTGGTTCGTTCCGGCGGCCAAAGGAAGGGGCACATGTGCTGCGGCCACTGAGCCCCGGAATTCGATGGGGGTGAGCTGACAGGAGGGGGACGCTTGCTATTTTGTCTTGGCCTCGGCCGGGACCCAGACCCTGCGTTCCGCCCGCAAGCACCCGCTAGGGTGACCGATGCCCGGCGTACGGGAACATCGGTCCCGGCTGAGGCCAGGACGGCATCGATGGGCGACTAAAAAACGGGGCTTACCTGGATAGTCTCGCGGCGGCTAGGACCGGTAGAGATTATCTGGACGGCGCAACCCACCAGCTCTTCGACGCATCTCACGTAGGCGAGGGCGTTTTCGGGTAGTTGGCTCAGCTTGGTTGCGCTAGCTGTCGGATTGTCCCAACCGGGCAGCTCCCGGTACACCGGCTGACACTTGGCCAGCAGGGAGGTGTTGGCCGGGAAGCGCTCCACCTCCTGCCCGTTCACGGTGTAGCCGACGCATACCTTCACCTTCTCGAATCCGTCGAGAATGTCGAGGCGGGTCAGGACCAGCCCGGTAAACCCGTTGACCAACTGGCTGTATTTGCCCGCGACGCCGTCGAACCAGCCGATGCGTCGGGGACGACCCGTGGTGGTGCCGTATTCTTGAGCGATCTGCCGTATTTCCTCGGCCGAGTCGTCATCGATTTCTGACGGCATGGGGCCACCGCCAACCCGGGTCGAGTACGCCTTGAAAACGCCCAGCACGCCGGAAATGGCCTGTGGGTTGAGACCCAGTCCGGTGCAGGCCCCGCCGATCGAGGGAGAGGATGAAGTTACGTAGGGGTAGGAGCCATGGTCCAAGTCCAGCAGCGTCCCTTGCGCGCCCTCCAGCAGCACTCTCTTGCCTTGGGCCAGCCGGTCTTGCACGATTTGTTCGGTGGGCCGGGCGTAGGGACGAAGCTGGTCCGCCCAGGTGCGACACTTGGCCAGCACCTCGTCCAAAGCCAGGGCTTCGCCGCCGTATATCTTGGTGATCAGGGCGTTTTTCTGCGCCAGATTGCTCTCCAAGCGAGGAACCAAGGACTCCCAGTCCAGAAGGTCGCCGACGCGGATTCCGGCGCGGCCAGTCTTGTCAACGTAGGCCGGCCCGATGCCGCGGCCAGTGGTGCCGATGGCGTTGTCGCCGCGCGCCACTTCCTCAAAATGGTCCAGCAGCACGTGATAAGGCATAATCACGTGGGCCCGCTCGCTGACGAAGAGCCGGTTGGTGTCGATGCCGCGAGAAGCCAGTTCGTCCAACTCACCGATCAGTACGTCGGGGTCGACCACCACGCCGTTCCCGATGATACCGTCGACGTCGGGCCAGCAGATACCCGAGGGGACCAGGTGAAGTTGGAAGGTGCCCTTGTCGTTGACTACGGTATGGCCCGCGTTGTTGCCTCCAGCGTAGCGGACGACGCTATCGACTTCTCCAGCCAGGTAGTCGACCACCTTGCCCTTGCCTTCGTCTCCCCACTGGCCCCCAATTACGGCGTATGCCGGCATCCTAAATCGCCTTCCTAACCCAAAGGTATACTGATTACACAAAGCGCACTCGTCCCCCAGAAGGGGCCGAGGCGAACGCAGTATAGCAAATTGCGTTTCCCCGCGAAAGGGCAGGCCGCCCCTCCGTAATTAAGGCCGCAGCCAAGGGCGGCCAAGACGACGACGGGACCGCAATAAGGTAAAATACGAGGACCGCAAAAATGGTTACGAGGCACATGGTTCTCAGAGACAGACTCGAAGACGACATACGGAGCGCGATGCGCCAGCGCGACCAAGCGCGCCTTGACGCCCTGCGCTTCCTAAAGTTCGCAGTGCAGGCCGTGGAGAAGGAGCGGGGCGAATCGCTGGACGACCAGGCCATGATCGAGGTGGTCTCTAAGCAGGTCAACGACCGCCGCGAGAGCATCCGCGCCTTCGAGCAAGGCTCGCGCAACGACCTGGCCGCCAAGGAATCCGCCGAGCTGACCATACTGGAAGAATATATGCCGCCGCAGCTCGGCGAAGACGAGATCATCGGGCTAATCAACGACGTTGTGAACGAGGTCGGCGCCACGGGGGCCCGCGACAAAGGCAGGGTGATGGGCAAGCTGATGCCCCAAGTCCGGGGGAAGGCCGACGGCGCCGAGGTGAACCGCTTGGTCACCAGCCTGCTGGAAGCCCTTGAGTAGACAGCCATCGAGCACACCGCCGCTGGCCGGCCCCGGGTTCGAGGCTCGCTAGCCATGCGGTTCGGCATCCTGGTATTCCCCGGCACTTGGAGCGACACCGACTGCCACCACGCCGTTAGCACCGTTTTGGGGCAAGAAGCGGACTACGTCTGGCACCAAGAGACCGATCTCTCCCCTTACGATTGCGTGATCATTCCGGGCGGTTTCTCCTACGGGGACTATCTTCGGCCCGGCGCCATGGCCCGGATAGCCCCGGCAATGGACGCGCTACAGGAATATGTAGCGTCGGGCGGACTGGCCATTGGCATTTGCAACGGGTTCCAGGTCCTTTGCGAGTCTGGGCTGCTGCCCGGCGCGCTCCTACCCAACCACCACTTGGAATACCGATGTCAGTGGACGAACCTCCGCACCGAGCGCAACGATACCGCCTTCAGCCGCGCCTGTGAAACCGGCCAAATCCTCCAGGTGCCCGTGTCCCACGGGGAGGGCAACTACTTCGCCGACGCCGAGACTCTAGAGCGGCTGGAAGCCGACGGACGGGTGCTGTTTCGCTACTGTGACGAAACCGGAATCGCGACGCCCGATTCCAACCCCAACGGCTCTGCGAACAATATCGCGGGCATCATTAACGAAGGCGGCACCGTGCTGGGTATGATGCCCCACCCGGAGCGCAGCTGCGAACTGCTGCTGGGCAGCACCGATGGAAACCTGGTTTTCCAATCGATTATCGATAGTTGTCTGCTCGCCCAGCCCCGGTAATGGCCGACCCTCCCCAGAGATTGGCAGCTCCCCTTCCCTTCCCTACTCTCTAATGACCGCCATCCTTCTAGCATTCGTGGCCGTGCTTGGCTTCGGCAGCGGTGCTATTTTAGCCAGGGTGGGGATGCAATACGCCTCGCCGCTTCCCATCACGCTGGTCTCGCTGGTGTCGAGCTTCCTGCTTTCGGCGATCTTGGCGGTCGTGTTCGCCTCTTCCGATCTCAGCGGAATGCCGCCGGTGGTATTGGCTTGGTGCCTGCTGTTGGGCGCCCTCAACTTTCTGGGCGGGCGGAACCTCAACTACCTGGCCGTGGGCCGCATCGGCGCGGCGCGCACCTCAGCCATCGTCAGCACCTCTACCGTATTCGCCGCGGTCCTCGCCATCACCCTTACCGGAGAGCGGCCCCACCTATTGGTTGCGCTGGGTACGGCAGTGGTAATCGGCGGACTGATAACCGCTCTGGGCCGCAGCATCTTCGAGGGAAACACCGTCGGGCGGACGGCCCTCTTCGGCTTTCTCCTTGCCATCGCCTCAGCCGCCTGCTACGGAAGCACCAACGTTGTCGTAAAGCAACTGACCCAGGAGCACACTTCGCCATTGGTGGTATCGACGATTAGCTTGTTCTTCGGAATGCTGCTGGTTTTGCCGGTAGCCGCCCGGCCGGCGATAACCCAATTCCGCCGCCACGAAAACACTCTTCGGTTCGTAGTTTTCGCCGCGTTATCCGGCGTCGCCTCCGCGATCGCGGTGAACACCCTGTATTTCGCATTGCAGCGGTCCGAGGTGGTGATCATCAGCCCCATCGCGGCGGCCAACCCCTTGGTAACGCTGTTGCTGGCTTCGCTGTTCCTGCAGCGGTTGGAGAACGTCAACCGCTGGCTATTCCTGGGGGTAGGCGTCACCGTGTCCGGAGTGGTATTGGTGGTAGTCGGTAGTCAAATATGATGTCCCGGCGGACCTAGGGCATGTCGGCCATCGTCCTGTCCCTCATATCCGCCCTCGGCTTTGGCAGCGCGGCCATCTTCGCCCGCGTCGGAATGCAAGGCGTTGCTCCCATTCCCGGCACCCTGATCTCGGTGGCCGTGAGCTTCGTGCCAGCCACGGTGCTGGCGGTAGCGTTCGCCTACGACGACCTGATAGCGTTGCCGCCCGTCGCTTTCGCTTGGTTCTTGGGGTTGGGTGCGATCAACTTCCTAGGCGGGCGGAACCTGAGCTATCAGGCGATTGGGACCATCGGAGCAGCCCGGACCAGCGCGATAATGGGCACGGCGGCGGTATTCGCGTCGGTGTTCGCCATCACGGTCACCGGCGAACGGCCTCACGCCGTGGTGCTGCTGGGAACGGTGGTCGTGGTGGCGGGACTGATAACCACATTGGGCCGGACGGTACTGCAGGGCGGCGGTCCAAGCCGCGCCGCGCTCTTGGGGTATCTGACGGCGCTGGCGGCGGCCGCCTGCTACGGCGGGACCAACGTCGTGGCCAAGGAACTCACTGAGCAGTATGGCTCACCGCTGGTTATCTCGGCGGTAAGTCTGTTCTTCGGCATACTGCTCCTTTGGCCAATGGCGGGCCGCCAAGCGTTGGCCAGCCTGCGAGCATCCAGGGGGGAGCCGCGCTTCGTGGTATTCGCCGCGCTATCGGGCCTTGCGGCGGCCACCGGAGTCATTTTCCTGTACTACGGGCTTCAGGACGCCGACGTGTCGGTGGTCAGCCCCATTGTGTCAGCCAACCCGTTGGTTACACTCTTGCTGGCTTCGCTGTTCATCTCCCGTCTCGAAGACTTGAACCGGTGGGTGGTGATGGGCACTATGGTCGTCGTAACCGGGGTGGCGCTGGTGGCGGTGGGAAGCACGCTGTGAGGGATGGTCCGTGACAGCCATCGCGTTGGCGTTCGCATCGGCTGTCTGCCTAGCCACGGCCGCGATAACCGCACGGGTGGCCCTGCAGGGTATGACCCCAATGGCTGGTTCAGTCATCTCCTTGATATTCAGCTTGGCCCCCGCAGTCCCGTTGGCCTTGATACTGGCTTGGGACGACCTCGTCGCGCTTCCGCCCGTCGCCTATTTGTGGTTGTTGGCGGTGGGAGCGTTGAATAACCTGGGCTCCCGGACCCTGGGCCTGTTCTCCATCGTGCGACTGGGCCCGTCGCGGACCATCGCCATACTGGGCACCGCCTCGGTATTCGCCGCCATCCTGGCTATCGCAGTGGGCGGCGAGCAGCCTCACCCTGTGGTCCTAGTGGGCACCGCGGTGGTGGTGGCCGGGCTGGCGGTGATGATGGGACACCAGCACCGCTCCGGTCACGATTACCGCGGTGCCCATTACCTGGTTATCGCCAGCAACTGGTGATTTGGCCCGCCCGTCGGCCTTGTGGCATAATCGGCCTGAATCGAATCGGCTAAGAGGTGATCAATGCCTGGACTAATCGACACCAAGAAGATCAACCACGTTACCGCCATGGTGAAGGACACCGCCCGGGCCATGGAGTTCTACAACCAGCTTCTCGGCATCAAACAGATCGAGAGCCAGGTCGACAACCCAGAGATCACCTGGCTGCAGCTGGACAGCGGCATCATGGTGCACCTGATCGAGACCGAGGAGGCCCCGGTCAAGCCCGAGCGCACCCACCACGCATTCGAGGTCGAGGACTTCGAGGGCACTCGGAAGGTATTGGTGGACAACAGCTTCGAGATTCTTCGGGAAGGGGTCCGCTACGACGGTCAGGCTTTCCTGTTCATCCACGACCCCGACGGCAACCGGGTGGAATTCTGCACCGCCTCCGGTTACGCCCCGGCGCCGCCCCGCCCGTCCACCTGCTAGACGGGCCATCTAACCAGCGCGAAAGGCCCCCACAGTATCCGTGTGGGCCGTAGGAGGAGCAATGTTCGACAAAATTCAGCACATCGGTTACGTAATCCCTGATTTGGACGCCGCGGTTTCCTGGTTCGAACGCTCCTTCGGCGCCGTCAACGCTGGCGGCGGCCCTCTGAACCCCAGTTACGCCGTGCCGAGCGGGGGCCGCAACGCCTACGTGCGCTTCGGCCGGGTCGAGGCCGAGTTGATCGAACCCGAGGACAAGGCTGGCCTCGCTAGCAACGCGCTGACCATGCACCATGTGGGCTACGTGGTCGCCAACATCGAGCAGTCGATGGAAGAGCTGAAGGCCAAGGGGTTCGCCTTTGCCGCCGACGCACCCTTCACCAACGTCCTGGGCCACCAAGTGCTGTACCTCCACGCGGATACCACCAACGGCACGATGGTCCACCTGACCCAGTTGGCGCCGGAGCCCGACACGGCGGGCGTGGGCGCGGGGCTGGGGGTCGACATGATCATTCACGCCGGTTACCGAGTGCGGGACCTGGAAGAGGCCATCGCCTGGTACGTCGACAAGATGGGCGGCGCCCACGTCGGCGGCGGCCCCTCCCGCACTGGAGGGCGCAACGCTTTTGTCAACTTTGGACAGGTGCAGGTCGAGCTGATCGAGCCGCCCGACACGTCCGCGATCCCTGTGGGCGCGCACACGATGGACCACGTTGGCTACGTGGTCGGCGACATCCCCTCCTGCATGGGGGAGTGTCAGGCCAACGGGCTGCGGTTCGTGGCCGATTCGCCCGCCACCAACTCCATCGGCCAACAGGTGCTCTACTTCGACACCGAGACCAGTCAAGGCTCGCGGATGCACCTCACCCGTTTGCCCGACTAGCCCTGGGTCAGCGCGAGTGGGCCGGGCTTCCGGAAAGAACATATACCTCGTAGGGTTCATGGCCTCGGGCAAGACCAGCGTGGGCCGAGCGTTGTCCAATGCAACAGGCTGGCCTCTGATCGACGCTGACGACGAAATCGTCCGCCGGGCCGGAAAGCCGGTCGCCCAGATATTCGTGGACTCCGGCGAGGCCGCCTTCCGTGACATCGAGCGTTCAGTGATAACCGGTCTTTGTCAGAGCCGGGGCCGGATAGTATCCGCCGGGGGCGGGGCGTTCGTAGACGCGCAGAACCGCAGCGTGATGCTCAACGGGGGAACGGTCTTTTGGCTCTTCGCCGAGCCCGCCACCATTTACCGTCGTATAATCGATGAGTCCGGAGACGCGGCGGTGCGCCCGTTACTGGCGGTCGACGACCCGCTGGCCCGCATCGAATCGCTGCTGGCCCAGCGGTCTCCGGCCTACGCTAAGGCCCATCACACCATCGCGACCGACGGACACAGTCCCGAGGCGATCGCCAGACTGATAATAGACTGTCTGCCCGGAGAATAAGACATGACCGACGCCAACCTCGCCGCAACCGTGCACCATTCCGGCGGTTCCTACCCGGTGGTAGCCGGCTGGGGGATTCTCGACGATCTGGGAGACCGGTTGCTGGAAATCGGAGTCAATGGCTCGGCCTACATCATCACCGACGACAATGTGATGAACCCCTACGGCCGCCGGGTGCAACGCGCGTTGGAAAAGGCTGGCATAGCGGCCCACTGCTTTATCATCCCTGCCGGCGAGCCCAGCAAGAGCTTCGAGCTGGCCCAAGGCATCTACAACTGGCTGGTCGAATTGCGTGCCGAGCGCGGTCACGCGGTGGTCAGCGTCGGCGGCGGGGTGGCGGGCGACCTCGGCGGCTTCGTGGCTGCGACCTTCCTGCGGGGGGTGCCCTTCGTGCAGGTCCCGACCAGCATGGCCGCGATGGTCGACGCCTCCATCGGCGGCAAAGTGGCGGTCAACCTACCCCAAGCCAAGAACCTGGTGGGGGCCTTCTACCAGCCCCGCGGCGTCTACGCCGATGTGGAGACCCTGAGCACCCTGGGCAAGCGCGAGTTGGCCGAGGGCTGGGCCGAGGCCATCAAGCACGGCTTCATCCTCGATGCCAACCTGGTGGACGTGTTCGAGGAACACGCCGAGGCGTTGATGGACGTAGCGCCGGAGATTTCCACCGAAGTGATACGCCGCAGCATGGCCATCAAGGCCGAGGTGGTCAGCCAGGATGAGCGGGAGACCTTGGGCGTCCGCATTCTGCTGAACTACGGCCACACCATCGGCCACGCCCTCGAGGCCTCCACCGAGTACGGGCGGTTCCTGCACGGCGAGGGTGTATCAATCGGAATGATGGGCGCGGCGAAGATGGCCAGCGAGATGGGGCTGCTCTCCCCCACCGTTGTCGACCGTCAGCAGAAGTTACTGGAACGGTTCAACCTGCCGATTACTGCCCAAGGTGTCGACGCCGCCGACGTTCTGCAAGCCATGTCGCTGGACAAGAAGGTGCAATCGGGCACCAACCGCTGGGTGATGTTGGAAGAGCCCGGCCGTGCCGTCGTCCGCCAAGACGTCCCCTGGGAACTGGTGGAGCGCACTGTCCGGGAGCTGGTGGGTTAGACGGCTCGCCCCCGCAGCGTTAGCACGCCGAGCAATACGCACATGCCTCCCCCCGCGCCCAGCAGCACCACCGTCGCAACGGTGGAGAGAGCGTCGGCGCCTAGGGCCTGCGACGCCTGCTCCAAGCCCACGGCGATTCCACCGGATAGGACCAGGACACCGTAAAGAAATCGGATCCGCGCCGGGTCCACGTACCGCGTTGCCGTGACGCCTAGTTGGGAACCGATGGAAGCGGCGGACAGCATCAACACCACCATCAGGGGGTCGACCCGGTCGGCCAACGCGTAAACGAAAGCCCCCACCGCGCCGGTGATGATCACTTGAAACAGATCGGTCCCGATGGCCACGACCGTCGGTATGCCAACCAGGTAGATTAGAGCCGGGGTGAGAATGAACGCGCCTCCGGCCCCCAGGATGCCTGCGAAAAAGCCCACCACCAGGCCAATCAGCACCGGCAGGAACACCGAGATTCGTTCCACTCCTGAGACCGGCAACGACACCATGGTGCTGACGCGCCCCCGGCCCGGAAGGTATATGTAGCGGGGCGGTATCTCCAGCGATTGCAGCCGTCGGGCAATGCCCTCAGTGGTGGTATTCTCGCCGGTCCGGTCAGCCCGGCGGCGAGTACGCCAGTGGTCCCATAGGATGAAGGCCCCCAACCCCACCAGAAATACAACGTATGTGTACCGGATAACCGGCCCGGCTACCCCGGCGGCTTCCAGCGCTTGGTTCACTCGCTGTGCGGCGTAGAGTGCTGGAGCCGTACCGATCACCATCAACAGCCCCAACCGGAAGTCCACGTTGCCCAGGCTGCGGTGCCGGAGCGTGTTGATCAGCGAGGAGCCCATCACCAAGCTCAAGCCGGTGCCCACCGCAAAAAGGGGTGGCACTCCAAACACCAGTAGCCCGCCGGTAATCAGAAAACCCCCGCCGACGCCGAAGAACCCACCGAGCGCGCCCACGATCATGCCGAGGAGTACCAGTAGCGCCGGATTAACGGCGACATCGGCGTTGGGGAAGAACATAGCTAGCGGCGGTGAGCTTTTCGGCTAACGGCCCTGACCAGCAGGGCCACACCATTCCAGAACTGGCCCAGAAGCAATGCCAGGCTGGATATGACACCCAGAACGAATAGGGCCCAGAGCACCGGCTGTCCGGAGCTCAGCCCGGTGAGAAACTCATACATAAAGACACGGCACGAATCTGGAGTCCGGTAAGTGTAATTAATCCCGTTTCTCCTGTACATCCGTGTTAGAGTCATCTCCGTGCCAATCCTGAGGGCGTTGAAGAGAGGGGCGTTCGGCGCTATCGTCGCCACGCTGCTGTTGTGGGGAGGCGGTGGCGACTACCGCCCGTCGGCGCTGGAGGTTGCCACCGCGCCATACGGCTACGACCTCTTGCGTTGGGAGGCCAGCAACTTCTTCGACAAGTGGCTCCGCAAGCTCGGCGGCTCCCTGCCTTGGTCGTCCTCACTCCCCCGAAACGAACGAGTGGTTTTGGCCGAGGAATATTTCCGGTTGAGCGAGGAAGAGCGGTCCTTGGAGCGGGAGCTACTGACCACCGGTGGGGAAGACGCCGCGCTGCGTGGCCGGACCGAGGAATTGCGACAGCGACGCCTAGCGATTCAGCCGGTGGTCGAGGAGACCATCGAGTCCGAAATCGCGGCCATCTTGGTGGAAGAGGGCTTCGCCTCACGGACAGGCTTGGTGTTCCCACCCGTGGATACGGTGTTCGAAAGCTCTCCTAGCGTTTTGGTATTGTCGCCCCGCGACCGAATCTTTCGCCAAGAAACTACACTACTCAAGCCGGGCATCGACGACCGTGAACGGGAAGCGCTTGAAGACCTCGTGTTTCAAGACCGCAACCTGTCGGCCTTGGTGGAGAACACTGGCGGCGTCGCCGTCTACCCCAGTGTGGTCTCACCCTACCGTAGCTTGCGCGACGCGTTGGTCACCACGGCCCACGAGTGGCTGCACCATTGGTTTTTCTTCCGGCCCCTCGGCCAACACTATTGGGACAGCCCCGACATGACCACGCTCAACGAGACCGCCGCCACCCTGGGAGGCCAAGCCATCGGCGACCGGGCTTTCGCCACCATGACCGGCGAGGTGGTCGAGCGCGCCCCTCCTGATGAGCGGTCCAAAACGGGTCCAGGCGCCTTCGACTTCCGGGCCGAAATGCGCGACACGCGCCTCCATACCGAAGAGCTGCTGGCCGAAGCCCGCATCGAGGAGGCAGAGGCCTACATGGACGAGCGGCGGCGGCTAATGGTCGAAAACGGGTACAACATCCGCAAAATCAACCAAGCCTATTTCGCCTTCCACGGCTCTTACGCCACCAGCGCAGCTTCGGTCAGCCCCATCGACGGCCAACTAAGGGGCCTCCTGGAGCGCAGCGAGTCCTTGCGCGAATTCCTGCGGAGGGTTGCGGGGTGCGGCAGCTACGGGGAGTTCCTGTCCTACACCCAAGGAGCCCGCTTGGAGCGGTCCTTTTCCGAGGCGCCTGCGTACAGACCCTGACGCTCCAGGGCGTCGGTGAGCAAGCGCCGGAACACCCGCCGGTCGGCCCCGCTGACCACCGCTTGTTCGTGGGACTCGGAGATAGCCACCGGGTAGCCCTGCCCTCGCTGGCACTGGTCCCAGACCAAGCCGTGGGCCAAGGCCAGCAATGCTTCATCCTCGGCCACCCAAGCCGGTATCTCCACCCGCCCGATCTCCTCGCCAGCATTCAGGTAGAAGAAATAGACCTGGTGGCGAGGGCCGTAGTAGTCGCGGGGTACCGAGGAGTTTGTGCGGTAAACTGGGGAGCGCCAGCCCGGCTCCAACAAGGCGTCGAACAGGTCGCGGTCCAAGAGGTCGTTGGCCTGGGAACAGGGTAGCTGGACCGAGCGGTGGTTGTTGCACGAGGCGCTGCAGGCGGCCAGAGGGTGAGGGCACAGGCAGCACCGCACCGCATTTACAACCTCGGTGCTGCGGGGGAAGGAGACGTATGCCGCCAATGCGGCGGGGCGGCGGCCCGCCAATGCGTCGATTGCGTCCAAAGCTGGCAGCAGCCGGTCGCGGATGATTGCCTCCCGGACGAATGGCCGATAACCCTGGCCTGACAGCGCCCAGAGCACCAGCGAGCCGTCCACCAGCCCCAGAACAGGCCTCGCCCCCGATTCCCCGGCCATCAGGTCCCCAAGGGCCTCCAGCTCGGCAACTGTTCGCACCAGCCCCAGGAGCGGCCCGGTGACAGTCTCTTCCGCCGATGAATTGCCGGGATCGGCGATGCGCAATTCCTCCGGCTCGGCCAAGTGCGGCGTGCTGAACAGCCGCGCGTCGGGCGATCCCCCGTAGGTAAGTACGCATCCACCGAGGTTGATCAGGTAGCAATGCACCGGGAGATGGCGGTCGGCGTCGATGTGGGAGCCGTCCACGGCAGCCACCGACCAGTCGGTCAGCGCCTCCGGAGGTGGGTATGCGCCCAGCAACTCGCCGGTGGTCACCGCAGCCAGGTACGGACGCTCTTGGGCAAGCTCGGTGCTCTTGCGAGCGGTTTCCGGGTCGACGCCTTGGGCGGCCGCGATCAATGAACCCAATCGCTCTGCCCGGTCCGAAGCAGCCTGTCTGGCCGAACGGGCCAGGCCATCGAGCTGCAACACCACCTCCCCGACGTCCAGAGACAAGCCAGCTACCTCAGCACGCGCTCGTCGCCCATCCGGCGGGTGATCTGCATCTGGTCCATGTGCTCGAGCAGGGGCAGCACGTATTTGCGGCTGGTATCGAACATCGTCCGAGCGTCTGCCACCGTTATGCTGCCGTGGGTGCTCAGGTGTTCCACGATCCGGTCAGTCATCTCCTTGTATGCGGCGGCGGTGAAGACCACGGAGTCGGCCACTCTGACGACCTCCCCTTGGTCAATGAGCACGGACAGCAACTCCGAGTCTATCGGTTGGTCGGTAGGGGGCGCATAGGGCTCACCGGTCAGGCCGCTCAGGTATGCCGCGGCCTGCTGCTCCAACTGCGGCGTCAGCATCACCTCGTGCTCCGGCAGGCGGATGGTCTGGCCCTCTTGGACGACAAACCCGTGAGCATCAAGTTGGGCCAAAACCCGCTGGTGGACCGGCTGGGTCAGCGCCAAGCGGCTGCGGACCTCCTGGGAGGGTGCGCCTTTACGGAGGGGGTACTGGTTGTGGTGGGTCCGCAGGGCGGCGTAGAGCTTGCTCTTCAGCACGTCCCAGCCTTGAGCTGAATAGACCACCGCGTCGGCATCGGTTGCAAGGTCGCCCAATACCACTAAATCGCCGTCAGCCGCCAACTGTCCGGCCCGCTCCAAAATCTCTTCGGCGGGCAGATTGGCCCTTCGGGAAAGCTCGGTGAGGCCACAGGGCCCCCACTGCTCGGCGACGCTGATGATCACGTCCTCGCCCGTGCCTTGGTCCAACATCATCAGCCGCTCGACCACGCCGGTATCGAAGCGGCGGTGTCTGCGCCGCGGGTTGGGATCGACGATCTGCCCTCCGCCCAGAGTATCCTCGGCGGAGCGAATGACGAAATAATCGCCCTTTACGACCGGCAACGGCTCCGACAACAGCAGTTGCACCCAGCCTTCCGAACCAGCGGTGAGCCTGTCGGCGTCGAGCAGGCGCACCCGCGCTGTAGACTCGCTGGTGAAGATGTGGAAGGTGACCCCTTCGTTGTGCTTCAGCGCGTGAGGCGCGCCGTCGACCATCCGAAGGCGAGCGTCGACCCGGTAGGCGCGCCGAAGCCAGCCCGGTGCGGTGAGCACCTCGCCGCGCTGAATGTCATCCCGGGAGATGCCGGAGAGGTTCACCGCCAATCTCACGCCGGGGCCGGTGCTGTCGACCTTGGTCTTGTGGCTCTGGAGCCCCCGGACGCGGGCCCGAATATCGGAGCCGGCCAACTCGACTTCTTGGCCCACGGTGAGAGCCCCGTCGATCAGAGTTCCGGTTACCACCGTGCCGAAGCCGGCGATGGTAAAGCAGCGATCGATGGGCAGCCGAGGTCGGCCTAGGTCACGGCGTGGCTCGGTGGAATCGAGGATACTGTCGATGAGCTCTCGCAGTTCGTCCAGACCCTCGCCGGTTTGGGCCGAGACCCCGACCATCGGGCAGCCCTCGAAGGATGTACCCTGCAGGGTGTCTTCGACCTCGGCCATGACCAGTTCGACCAGTTCCTCGTCGACCAGGTCGGTCTTGGTCACGACGACCAACCCTCGGGTTATCTGCAGGATGTTTAGGATGGCCAAGTGTTCCCGAGTCTGGGGCATCACGCTTTCGTCGGCGGCCACGATCAGCATCGCTAGGTCGATGGCGCCCACCCCGGCGAGCATGTTCTTGATGAACCGTTCATGGCCGGGCACGTCGACGATACTGACCTCTCGGCCGCTGGGCAGCGTCATCCACGCGAAGCCCAGATCGACCGTCATCTCCCGCTCCTTCTCCTCTGGAAGGCGGTCGGGGTCTATGCTGGTCAGGGCCTTGATCAGCGTGGACTTGCCATGGTCCACATGTCCAGCGGTGCCGATTACGTACATGACGATTAATTCTGTGGGTCAGACGAAATAGACGTTGTTTTCCATCTCACCGGCGGAGAGGATGCAGCATGCTTCATATACCAATTCGATTGCGTTCTAACGGAGTAGTGGTTCGCCTGGTGATAAAGTATTCCGGGATGGCGGACGTCAACTGCTGCAAGTCGCAGAAAGTCTCGATCATTGGTGTAGATAACCCGCCGTGCCTCACGAGCCTGCTCCAGTATCGCTGGATCTCCAGCGGACCTCAACCCAATCCGCTGGACTTTCATGGCATAGATGCCGCGTCTAACCAGGCCATCGCTCACCGCGTACGGAATATGCTCGTCGCAAATTATGGGCAGCGGCACTAGGCGGAACCGCCCTTCTCCTGCCGTTCCCTGTCTTGCTTGGCTTTCATCCTCCGGTAGAAGCGCTCTCCCTCGCGGATTTTCTCGTCGATCTCCAGCTTGTGGTCGTAGTAATACGCAAGAGCCGCATGGACTTCAGCCAAGGTCAAACCTGGGTGAGCATCACACATGTCGTCGGCACTCCAGTGTTGGTATTCATACTCGATGGCAATGAACTGCACTGCCATTCGCGAGCCGGCGATCCTGGGTTTACCGCCGCAGTATCCCTCGTCTTGGACTATGTACTTGTACCCGTCCATGTTTCCGCCGCTCTAACCTATAAACCTCGTGAATACCTGGTTGGCCACCAAGTAGGCCGGCACCGTCAAGCGCAGGGATTCCTCCTCTCGTTCCAGCAGGCCCAAGGCGATCAGGTCTTCTATCTCGCTATGGTAGCGGGTGGCGAGGTCGGCGCCAACCGCTTGCGAGGCACTGGTTAGGTCCAGGCCGTCCAAGAGGCGCAGCCCCAAGAACATCGTCTCCGAGCAGGCGGTGTCTGGACCGATGTGCTCCCATCCGTCGACGGTCTTGGCCCGGGCCAGTTCTTGCTCGGTGAAAGAGCCCCACGGGTCGTTGCCCTCTTTGCGCCATTGGGCGGCTTGGGCAGTGTATTCCCGGGGCGATAGCAGCGTCCAGAACCGGTAATCGCCCAAGCGGGAGTGAGCGCCGGGGCCAACGCCAAGATACGCTCCGTTGCTCCAATAGACCAAGTTGTGCTCGCACTCCCGCCCCGGCTGACACCAGTTGGAGATCTCGTAATGATGGTAACCGCGTCCGCCCAGCAGTTCCCGGGCGTGGCCGTACATATCGGCGGCAAGGTCGGGGTCCGGCTCGGGGATTTTCCCCTGCCGGAGCCAGGCATGCATCGGCGTGCCCTCTTCGATGGTGAGGGCGTACAGCGACACATGCTCCGGGGAGTGATCGGCCAGTCTGCCAATGGTCGCTTGCCACTGCTCCATCGACTGGTTGGGCAGGCCGTACATCAGGTCCAGGTTAACGTTGCCGAATCCAGACTCGCGGGCGGTGGCCAAGGCATCCAGGGCTTCATCGGCCGTGTGGCGGCGGCCCAGCAGGGCCAGCAGCCCGTTGTCCAAGCTCTGGACCCCAATGCTGAGGCGGTCCACCCCTTGGCGCAGCAGGGCCCGGCAGGCTTCCAAGTCCAAATCGCCGGGGTTGGCCTCGATGGTTGTCTCGGCGCCCTTATCTACCTCGAACGATGCGTGGGCGGCGTCCAAGATGGCCCGGATATAACCCTGGGGCAAATACGACGGGGTGCCGCCGCCGAAGAATATGGTCTGGACCTTGGGACGCCCTAACGATTTCCCCCAAAGGGAAATCTCGGTGGTGACGGCCTCCAAGAAGCGGCCCATCAGTCCGTCGATACCCTGATAGGTGTTGAAGTCGCAGTAGGGGCACTTGGTCTTGCAGAAGGGCACGTGGATATAGAGTCCAATGCCCTCGGGCGGCGCCAAGGGGCTAGTCGTCAACGATATGGCCCGAACCGTCGACCACGTTGTTCGGGTCCTTGTCCTCGGGGCGGTCCGGCGGTTTGTCGATGCCGTTGTGTTCGTCGACGACGTGCTTGGGCGAGAGTTTCACCAAGAACAACAGCGCCAACCCCAGAATAATCAGGTCGTCGAACCGACCGATAATGGGAATCCTGTCCCGGAGCAAGTCGACGGGCGAAATGATATAGACGATTGCCAGCGGCAACAGAAGCCGGAGCACTATCGGGACGCGCTTGTCGAAACTCAGACGCCAGACCAGCTTGCCAAAGCGCATCAGGTGCGGCAACAGCCGAGGAACGAAGAAAAGCAGAACGGGGATGGCTATGCGGTAAAACATTGTAGGCTCGTGCCCCCTCGTTCAATTATAGACCAGGGTATGTTAAGTTGGAACCGGCGTTCCCGGCCCTCCCCGGCGGGTACGCCTACGCTAGCCGACAATGGAGCCTTGTGCTGATGCCGAACGCAGACCGCCCCCGGACCATAGCCGCGCTCCGCGAGAGTGGATACGAGGTGATCCCGGTACGCCAAGAGATCCGCAAGAACCTGATCGCGAAAATCCGCGCCGAGGAGATGGTGTTCCCCGGCATCATCGGTTTCGAGGAGACCGTAATCCCGCAGCTTGAGAACGCCATCCTAGCCGGGCAGGACGTTATTCTGCTCGGCGAGCGTGGTCAAGCCAAGTCACGGCTGATCCGCGGTATGGTCAGCCTGCTGGACGAGTCCATTCCCAAGGTGGCCGACTGCGAGATCAACGACAACCCCTACGCGCCCATCTGCCAGGCCTGCCGGGACCGGGTGGCCGAATGGGGCGACGAGACTGCGATCGAGTGGATACCTCGGGACGAACGCTACTCCGAAAAGCTGGCCACTCCCGACATCTCGATAGCCGACCTCATCGGCGAGATCGACCCGATAAAAGTGGCCGAAGGCCACTACTTGTCCGACGAACTGGTCATCCACTACGGGTTGGTGCCGCGCACCAACCGCGGCATCTTCTGCATCAACGAGCTCCCCGACTTGGCCGAGCGGATTCAGGTCGGCCTGTTCAACCTGATGGAAGAGCGCGACGTGCAAATCAAGGGCTACCGGGTGCGGCTACCTTTGGACGTCTACGTCATCTCCACCGCCAATCCCGAGGACTACACCAACCGCGGTCGCATCGTGACGCCGCTCAAGGACCGCTACGGCTCCCAGATCCACACCCATTACCCTCAGGACCCCCGCCATGAGATCGAGATCATGGAGCAGGAGCGCAGCCTGTTCCCCGACGAGGACAAGCTGGTCATTCCGGACTACATGAAGCGAATCCTAGCCGAGATAACCGCGCAAGCCCGGCAGAGCAGCGAGATCAACCAGCGCTCCGGCGTCAGCGTCCGCGTGTCCATCGCCAACTTCGAGACCATGTTGAGCAACGCGGTACGGCGCAGCATCGTGCTGAGTGAGGAATGGGCCTGCCCTCGGGTTAGCGACCTATCCTTCATCGTGGCCTCCTTCGCCGGCAAGATCGAGCTGGAGACCTTCGAGGAGGGACGCGAATCCCGGGTGACCGACGACCTGACCCGCCGATCGGTGCTGCGGGTGTTCGGCAGCTACTTCAACGTAGACGACTTGGAACCAATCGTAATGGCATTTGATCTCGGGGAGACCGCCGTAGCTGGCAGCGACCAGCCCTCATCCGACTACCCGCCAATGCTGGCCATCGACGGAATGTCCGAGGCGGTGGCCCGGCTAACCGACGACCGTCGGCCCGAAGTGATCGCTTCAGCGGCCGAATTCATCCTCGAGGGCCTGCACCTCAGCCGCAAGTTGAACTGCGACCGCTCCGGCGGCGCCGCCGTTTATCGCCGTTAGCGCCACTCCCGTCATTCCAGCGCAGGCGGGAATCCACAAACCTGCAAGCAGCCATTGCTCGCTGGGCGGGATTACTGACAGCACGGCGTTGACGGGGCAGGCTATCCCCTCTAGTATCAGAACAAATGTTTGTTATGAGTTGGAGGGGACATGGCCGGTGCACAGGTTGACGAGATTCAATGCAAGACGCTGCTCAACCGTATAGACGTTCCCACCTTTCCCTTCCGTTGGACTCTCAACCCGTACCGCGGCTGCCGTCACGCCTGCCGTTATTGCTACGCGCGGCCAACCCACGAATTCTGGGGGCTGGACGCGGGCCGGGACTTCGAGCAGCGGGTGTTCGCCAAGGTGAACGCCCCGCAGGTACTGCGCCAAGAGCTGAAGAAACCCGGCTGGCGAGGTGAATCCATCGCCATCGGTACTGCTTCCGACCCTTACGAACCCGCCGAGTCGCAGTACGAACTTACCCGCCGGATCTTGCGCGTGCTGGTGGACTTCCGCAACCCGGCGTCCATTACCACAAAGGGCGTTCTCGTCCGACGGGACGTAGACCTGCTTCGCGAACTCAGCGACGTTGCCGAGGTCCACGTAAACTTCAGCATCGGCACCGTCGACGAGGATGTCTGGAAGCTGACCGAGCCGGGCGCGCCCAAACCACAGGCCCGGTTGGAGGCGATGGAATACCTGGTCGACAACGGCATCTCGGCCGGGGTAATGATGGCGCCGCTGCTCCCTGGCATTAGCGACCACGAAGAGAACATCGACGCCGTCGCCCGCGCCGCCAGTGAGCACGGGGCCCAGTTCCTCGGGGCCAACGTGCTGTTCCTGAAGCCCGGCTCCAAGGAATGGTTCATGCCCATGCTGCGCGAGACCTACCCGCACCTGGAGCAAGGGTACGCCAAGCTGTACCGAAAGACCTATGCGCCCAAGGAATATACCGAGGGGGTGCTTAGGATGGTGGACCGGTCCAGGGAACGCTGGGGTCTGGACCACCGGAAGCGGGACCCGGCCCCGGCGCCCAAGCGGGGGCAGTTGGCCTTGGCCTTGGTATGACCCCGTGTCCGCCAACCCTTGACCAATAAAAAGCGGCCTGGGCGCGTATGCGCCCAGGCCGAATCCGTTAGCCCGGATAACCGCTAGTTAAGCGAAGGCGGGCCTACCTCTTTCAGCTTGCCGGTGACCACGAACATCACCCGCTCGGCGATGTTGGTAGCCCGGTCGGCGATCCGCTCCAAGTCGTGGGCTACCCATAGCAGGTAGGTAGCGCGCTGGATGGTCGACGGGTCCTGAATCATGAACAGCAGGAGCTCACGGTAGACCTGGTCATACAGCGCGTCGACCTCGTCGTCGGCCTGCCAGACCTGGTTCGCCTTGACCACGTCGCGGGTAATCAACGCATCTATGCTGTCGTTGAGCATGGTCGAAGCTTTCTCGGCCATCCTGGGGATGTCGATGAGGGGCTTAAGGGGCGGGGCCTCGCCCATGGCGAGGCTGATCTTGGCGATACCCTCGGCGTAGTCACCCATGCGCTCAAGTTCGGAGACAATGTGCATGAATGCGATGATGGTCCGCAGGTCGCGGCCCATCGGCTGCTGGGTCGCGATGAGGTCGAGGCAAAACTCCTCAAGCTCGAACCGGCGGCGGTCGATGTAGTCGTCCTGCTCGATCACCTGCCGGGACGCCGCCAAGTCTCGGCTCTTCAGGGCCGCTACAGCCCGGTTAATTGCCTTGCTGACGGAGCCAGCCAAGTCCTCGACTTCCTGCTCGAGCCGGACCAGCCGGAGGTTGAAATCGTCTCTGGGCATGATCCCCCTCCCCTCCCCGGCCGCCTTCTATCGCCAGGGAGCTACTGAGTCTTTGAAGAATCGTCCAAAATTACACCTTGGCCCAGAACGGAGGCCGCTGGCGCTGCGTTTCCAGCAAGGAAACGTCCAGCAGGTCCGGCTGGGCCCCTGGTGTAGGTGGCGCCGGCGCCGCATATCCCAGGGCCTCATAAACGCCGGTATTGGTGTAGTACCCGTTGTAGGTCTGATTCACTAGTTGGTCGAAGAATTCGGGGCGGTTGGACTCCACCGTTCTGAGCACTTCGTCCTTTTCGGCGTCGGAAAGGCTGGCGAAGCCGCCGGGATTGCGTTCGCCGGACACGATTTCTATCGCCGCCAGGCCCTCGATGAACAAACGGGTGAGCGCCGAGGCGTTGGCCGCCACGTTCTCCACGAATTCGCCGGTACCCAAGTCGCCAGCAGCCGGCCGGCCCTCATGCTCCGGTATGATCCGGTTGAGAACGGCCCGCAACAGGTCTCTTTGAGCCAGCGAGAATATTTGATTTACTTGTGCCATAGCCAACGTCCCCTAACTAGGGATGATCGGCAGCACCACGTGGGACGGGTAGTCCGTCGAGTGATGCACCGTTTGCCGGGCGGTCTCCAACCTGCTGTCCACCCCGATGGCCGCCCCCGTATTCGGGTTTCTATCGAACCTTGGGAAGTTGCTGCTGGAAATCTCCAGGCGTATCTGGTGACCCGCCATGATCACATGGCTCACCGACCACAGATCGATCTCGTATTCGTAGACCCGCCCCGGTTCGATCAACGAGGGTTCGGCGACCGACGACCGGAACCGGGCCCGGATGATCCCATCCTGCAGGTTTTGGGCGTAACCGTCGGGCCGAACGTCCACCAGCTTGGCGGTAAAGTCGGTGTCCACCGCAGTGCTGCTGGCGAATAGCCGGACAGACACCGGTCCAGTAACTTCTACGTCCCGCTCCAGCGGACCGGATGTGTAGACCAAGACGTCCTGCCGGTCTTCCACGCCCCGCTGGTCTTCCACACCGTGAGGGATTATTAACGTGCTGCCCCGCTTGGTCGGCGCGGGGTCTTCGGGGTCGTATATAAAGTTGTCGGCCGGTTCGTCACCCGGAGGGGCTGTCAAGAGCGTACCAGCTCCGTGCCGGGTGTTGGCCGGTCCGTCGGCGTGCAGATAATACCGGGTGTAGTGGGTCCGGGCCAGCGGCCACTCGTTTTCGGCCCGCCAACGGTTCTCGCCCATGACGAATATCGATACAGGCGGCTCGTCCATGACGCCATTTTGTATATCCTTAAGCCAATAGTCATACCAATTGAGGAGGTGTTCGTGCAACTCGATGCGGGCCTCCGGACCGAAATCGATGTCGCCGGTTTCTCCCGAAGTCGGGGCGGTATAGGGCCGTATGTGGGCCCAAGGGCCGACCAAGAGCTTCTGGCCGTTGCGGGCCCGAGCCGTCGGAGCGTTCTCCCGCATTGCCTGGTAGGAGTTAAGGGCGCCCTCCAAGAAGATGTCGTACCACGAGCTGACGTGGAACATAGGCAGGTCTATGTGCCGGACCTGCTTGAGCAGGTTGATCTTCCACCAATAGGGGCCGTCCAACTCTTGGTCGAAGTACTCGCTGAGGTAGGGCGCTGTCTCCTTGAGGCGCTCGATCCAGTCCCGCAGCGGGAGGTGACGGTACCAGGAGTCGCGCAGGGGCCGGGCGAAGTTATCAGGCTCCAGGACGTACTCGTCCATCTGGGCCAGCAGGTCCTCCCGTCCGGCCCGCTCCAAGGTGTTGCGCCCCTTGTGGATGGCGTAGGGCACCGTCCAACCCCACTCCATGGCCCCGCCGGTGTGGTAGACCCAGCTTTGGTGGAAGTCGGAAGACGCTGATACCGGCGCCATCACCTGCAGATGGGGCGGCAGCGGGTCGGCCCCGGCCAGGGTGTACTGGGTCGCTCCCAGATAGGACTGGCCCGTGGTGCCGACGCGGCCGTTGGACCAAGGTTGACGGGCGGCCCACTCCACGGTGTCGTAGCCGTCGTTGGCTTCTTGGAACAACGGGTCGTAATACTCGCCTTCGGAGTCGAAACGGGCCCGGCAGTCTTGGCTCACCACCACGTAGCCGCGTTGGGGAAAGAACCAGATCGAGTGTTCCTGGTTGTCGGCGTAACCGTCCTTGCCATAGGGACCGCGGGTTACCAGCACCGGGAAGCGGCCCGGCGCGTCTGGGCGGTAGATGTCGGTGGCCAAGCGGACGCCGTCGCGCATGGGAACCATGACGTTTCGTTCGCGGATTACGCGATATTGCTCGGTCGAAGCCATCGCAGCCCCCCTTGTGGCTTAAAACTAACGGTGGCCTAAAACTAACGGCCTCAGCAAAAGTGAGGCCGTGGGGAGTTGTAAGAGGATAACCTTTCCTCGTCGCTGGGTCAAACTAACTGCGACCCGGCTACGAAGGATTTAACGAGCTCCCGTCCGCCGCGGCTCGGGTATCCAGCCAAGCTGATCACGGGCACGAGAGCAGAGGGAGGAGCCAAACAGCTCGCAGTCTGCGCCGAAACCCAGTTGAAGCCGGGCCGCTCTGAGGATTAAAATACCGGCTACTGTTTGGGCATCACGCCACGCAAGAGATAATTGGTGGACTAATGGCTAGACTGATTTCGCCAAGACCGTCTTCCCGCTTGCGGATGCCAGCGGCGGACCGGGCCGCACTGCAGAGGTGGCCGGCCCCACTGTGGCTTTGGACCCAGCGTCTGGTTCTCGCCGAGATTGCCCTTTACGTCTTCAGCTATCTCGTCTACCTCTTTTCCCGCGGTCTGGTCTACGAAGACACACGCGCCGTCGGTATCTTCAACGGGGAGCGGATAGCCGCCCTGCAGGGAAGGTTGGGCTTCCTGTTCGAGCCGGGATGGCAGGCATGGGCTCTGGAGCACATTCGCGGCGTGGTGGTGTTCCTCAATTGGGCCTATATCGTCACCTATTGGCCCCTCATACTCACGCTGGCAGTTGTCCTGTTCGTTGCCAACCGCCGACGCTATTACTATTACCGCTCGGTAGTCTTCATCGACCTGGTGGCCGCCCTGCTGGTGTTTACGTTCGTCCCGGTGGCATCACCCTTCGCCATACCGTCGGTGGACCTGACCGACACAATTCAGACTTACGGTCCCACCTTCTACGGCGCGCCTGAAATGACAGCCTACTACAATATCTCGGCAGCAATGCCCAGCTTGCATTTCAGCTGGACAGTCATCCTGGGTGTGCTGTTGTGGCGGACGCTGCCCGGCGGTCTGCGGGCTGCGGGTGTCCTCTACCCCGTGTTGACCTTCTTCGCGATCGTGCTGACCGGCAATCACTTCATCTTGGACGCCATCGTCGGCGGAGTCCTAGCGGGCTTGTGCTTCGGCGCCGTGGAACTGCTCAACAGAGTCGGGCCGCTCAAGGGGCGGTTGGGCTACTCTTAGCCGGTCAGTCGTTCTTCCTCACCTGTCCCCAGAGCGGATGGCGGAACGACGGCGGCGGCAGGATTCGGTCGATGGGCCGGGCTTCCGGCCCGGATGGTGCCTCTGGTTCTTCGGGCTCCGGGCGCGGCGGCCGGTAAGCAGCGGCGACGCTTCGTTCCGGCCCCAACGAGCTCAGATGGGTGGCCAATCCCTGCAGACTGTTCATGTTGTGCACTGGCAGGAAGTCGTCGATATATGGCAAAGCCGCCTGCATCCCCCGGGTGAGCGGCTGATAGTCCACCGACCCCAGCAGCGGGTTTAGCCAGATCAGCCGATGGCAACTGCGCTGCAGCCGTGACGTCTCCCGGGCCAAGAGCTCCGGCTCTCCTCGGTCCCAGCCGTCGGAGATGACCAATACCACCGATTGGCCCTTCAGCACTCGACGGAGCCATTGATAATTGAAGCTCTTGACCGCGTCGCCGATACGGGTCCCCCCGGCCCAATCGGGCACCGCCCTCGATACTTCAGAAATGGCTTGATCGACGCTGCGGTAGCGTAGCTGACGGGTGATGCGGGTCAGCCGGGTGGCGAACAGGAAGGCCTCCAGTTGCCCCAGTCCGGAAGCGCCCAGTCCCGACCCCAGGGTATGCAGGAAGTGCAGCAACATCCGGGTGTAGCGCTCCATGGACCCGCTGACGTCGCAGATGGCCACCAAGGACCTCGGTTTGTCCTTGGGCGCTCGGGTGGCCAGCTCGAAGAGCTCCCCACCGTACTGCAGGCTGCGGCGCAGGGTCCGCCGCAGGTCGAGGGCGTTACCCGCGCCGGGCGTCATGCGCCGGGTGCGGCGGCGGCCCAAGTCCCAAGCAAGCGACGCCATCATCTCCCGGGCTTCGGCTATTTCGTGACCAGTGAACTCGGAGAAGTCCTTGGCTCGCAGCACCTCTCGGGCGCTGTAGGTCCGCGTGACCTCGATCCGCTGCACCGAATCGTCACCCTTGCCCTCCGCGGTGGAGACGTCGTCGGCTTCGTCGTCCCGTCCTGGCGTCACCTGGGGCGGGCGGAACCGGCGGCGTTCGCCCATCGAGCGCAAGTCCATATCCGAGCTTCCGGTGGCAGGCCTGCGCCAGAAGACCAGGAAGGCTTCGTCAAAAATCGGCAGGTCCTGCTTCCGGTGAACGAATATGCTGCGGGCAGCTTGGTAGAACTCGCCCCGGCGCCCAATGCTAACGTGGTCGGTGGCCCGGACCAGGTCCAAGACGTTGCCCGAACCAGCGTCGAGCCCCAATCGACGCAGCATCTCGGCGAAACGCAACAGGTTGGGCAGGATGTAACCGGCGGCAGTATCGCTCTCGGCCAAGGTCATCGCGGAGCTAGTTCCGTCGCCCGCCGCGCCGTGGGCCCCGGTTGCGGGACCGCAGGAGCATCTCCCGCACCGGCTCGCCGCGCACCAACTCGATGTCGTCCTGGTACTTGAGCATCAGGCCCAGCGTATCGTCGATAACCTCAGGCTCCAACTGGGTCTGGTTGAGAGCCAAGAGCGCGGAAGTCCAGTCCAAAGTCTCGGAGATGCCGGGTATTTTGTACAGCTCGGTCTCGCGGAGCTCCTGAATGAAGGCAGTAACCTGCTCGGCCAACCGGCGAGGCGCGCCGGGCAAACGCGAGGTGATGATCTGCATCTCCTTCTGGAAGTCGGGATAGTCGATCCAGTAATAGAGGCAACGGCGTTTAAGCGCGTCGTGGACCTCGCGGGTCCGGTTCGAGGTGATGATGACGACCGGTGGATGGGTGGCGCGGAAGGTCCCGAGCTCGGGGATGGTGATCTGAAAGTCGGCCAGCAGCTCCAACAGGAAGCCCTCGAACTCCTCATCGGAGCGGTCCAACTCGTCGATCAACAGGACCGGGGCCCGCTCCTGGCTCGCATCGATGGCTTGGAGCAACGGACGCTTGATCAAGAACTCCTCGCTGAACAACCCCGCGTCGGCCCGGTCGACGTTGCCACCGGCCTCCATGAGCCGGATTTCCAGCAACTGCCGGGGGTGGTTCCACTCGTAGACCGCGTGGTTGATGTCGAGACCTTCATAGCACTGGAGACGAATCAGTTGCGTATCGAGCCCTTGGGCCAACGCCCGGGCGATTTCAGTCTTGCCCACCCCGGCCTCCCCTTCCAGGAACAGGGGACGTTGCAGTTTGAGAGACAGAAAGATGGGCACGGCCAAGGAGCGGTCGGACACGTAGCCTTGGCTACGGAGCAGCTCTTGTACGGCCTCGATGGAGTCTGGAGAGGTGGTGGCGTTAGTCTGGGACGAAGTCAACGACGGGCCTCCGGGCAGGCATGGGGATCGGGACTATTGTAACACTGGCCGGCCCGGGCTCCGGCTAGACCCGCTGCCGGGGAGCCACGTACGCCGAGGCGAAATATCGGCGCACCAACTGGCGCAGGCGGGTCCAGTGGTCGTTGATCGAGGACCGTTGCTCCGGGTTGAGCTCGCGGTAGGTCTTGCCGAACTGGGGAAAACGCCAGACAGTGAAGGCCCAGAACTCCGGCAGCGGCCCGGAACCCTCCCGTTGTTGGTCTATAAGGCCCTCGCCACCCGATAGCTCCCACGAGGCCAGCACACGGCCCCGGTCGGCGATGGCCAGCGCCTCGGCCCACGAAGCTCGACGATCGCCCCCTTCGAGGGGACGCATCAGTTCCAGCAGCCTCTCCAGCCGCTGGGCGTCGTCGGCTGTTGGCCCGGCGAAGCGGTGGGTGTACCGGCTTTCCCACAGGGGACCCAAGGCGGGAATCACCAAGCCGCCGTCGGAGGCGATGGCCAGCATCCCGGCCGCCTTCGACCATTGCGCGGCCTTGTCCCGGGCGATGGCTTCGTGGGTATCGCCGGTCTCGTCGGGCACTGAAGGACGGGGGTCGAGCTGGTCGGGGGAAACCGGTTGGAACGGGAATCCTTCAAGTAGACACCGGAACTCCTGCTGCTTGTCGCGGTTGCCGGTGGCGAGGAGGATGGGTTTTGAATCCTGTTTCAAAAACCGCTACAAGATGCGCGCCACGGCACGGGTGGCCGCGCCGTCGCCGCCCTGGAGCTTGAGGGGCAGCGCCCAGAGCTCGAACTCCCGGCCCACCAGCAGGTGCAGGTTGATCAGGTTCTCGATTAGGGGGATGTTCTGTCCCAAGAGCAAGCGGTGCACCGGGAAGTCATGGATGGTCGATTGAGGCGTGGGAGGGTGCTTGTCGATGGGGAAATCCACCGCCACGGCGTTGGCCCCGCTGTCGGCCAGGTAAGCCGCTCCCTCAGTGCTCAGGTAGGGGCCATGGCCGTAGAAACGCGGCCCGCCGGACTCGTTCTCGGCCCAAGCGGTGAACAGCACCACAATCTTGTCCCGAATCGCCTCGGGGGAACCGCCAGCGGCCCGCAACTCGTCCACCAGCAGCGGCTCCAGGCCCTTGGCCACGCTTCGCAAGTCAAGCAAGAGCGCCGGGCCCATGTACTTCTCCAGCGGCATCTCCTCGATGGTGGCCGCGCCGGGTACGAAGTGGTAGGGAGCGTCGACATGGGTGCCGATGTGGGTCGCCAAGCAGAGCCGCTGGTTGGAGCGGGCGTGGGTCTCGTGGGTCTGCAGCGGCGAGGTCTCCACGCCCATGAGGCCCGGTACTTCGCTAACCCGCTCGCTGCCCAAGGTAAGGGTTAAGTCGATAAGCTCGGGCAAAGCCGCACCTCGCTAATCACCGGGCGCGGGTGCCCCGGTTACGGTCCCCGGCGTAGCGGGCCGCAGACTTGCCAAGGCTTCGGTACGAGCGTCCGTCGGCAGGGAATCCTCCCAGTTGGGGATCAACACCCGTTTGGTGGACTCCAAGGTCAGGATGGCCACCATACCCACCAAGCTGAAGCCCATTGACATGGCGAACACCGGCATAAAGGAGCCTGTCGCCTGGTAGACCATACCGCCCAGGAAGGTGGCGATGGCGTGGCCCAACATCGCTCCCATTATCTCGTACCCGTAGAGTGTCCCCATCGGCCCTTGGCCGAAGTACTGGCGGTTGACCACCAGGTAGGCCGACATCTCGCCGCCGAAACCGAGGCCAAAGGCCACACCGAACAGGTAGAAGGCCCATAAATCCTGGGCCCAGAACAGCACCAGTACGGTAACCCCTTGCAGGAACAGGGCGACGATCATGACCGGTTTACCGCCCAAGCGCTCTGCCAGGATCGGCACTATAAACCGCCCGACTATGCTGAACACCGAAATGAACGACAGGATGATGGCCGACTGGGTTAGAGTGAATCCCATTTCCACGCCAAAGGGAATGGCATAGATCAGGATGATGCCATGGCCAGCGCACCCGAGGCCGTGAATGGTCGGCAGGTTCCAAAAGGCCCGAGTCCGCCGCATGGCCTGCCCAAAGACCTTGAGGCGCAGCACAAGAACGTCCTTGGGTATTATCAACTCGGGAGGATCATCGGGTTGAGCGCCGTAGGGCAGGGTGCCCGCGTCCGCTGGGCGGGAACGGAAGAATAAACTGCACAGGATGATCACGCTGCCGCCAGAGATGCCAATGAGCAGGAAAGTATCCCGCCAGCCCGCGAACCCCAACAGTTCCGCGATGCCGGGCGCGATGGCGGCCGAGCCGATGCCTCCCGCCGCCTGCAGTATGCCTGTTCCCAAGCCCAAACGCCGCCGGAACCAGCCGCCGATAGACGCCTGCAACGGCACGAAAGTGAAGGCTTGGGTGATTGCCAGGAAGAAACCGAAGGCGATGAAGAAGTGCCAGACCTCGGTGACAAAGCCGACAAGAACCATGCTCAGCACATAAAGTACGCCGCAGGCGAACATGATGGGCCGGGCACCGTACCGGTCGCCAAGCATCCCGGCCACCGGAGACATCACCGCTCCGACGAGATAATAAGTCGCGATGGCCCCACCGATAATGGCCATGCTCCAGCCGAAACCGCCATCCTCGTCGCGGAGCGGGGTGACCATGATCCCGGCGGACATGCTAATTGCTTGGCCGACAACCTGCACCACTATCAGGATGCCGAGGATCGTCCAAGCACGGTGAACTGCGGGTGTTGAAGCAGCTAGAGACATATTTTTATCAGTGCAGCGGGCAGGCTTTCAGAAAGGCCTGGCCCCACCACGTGTCGTCGGCGTCCTCGTCGGATGCGCCGAGACTTCCTCCTTGGAATGGGTTCGATGAAGGTGCCGGGTCCTCGGCCGGTTCGGGCTCGGCAGTGGCGCCGGCCAGCGCGAAGGTCAGCGAACGCTCACCGGTGTTATCGGCAGCCACCGCCCAAGCACCAAAGAAGATGATCAGGGCGATTGTCAGGCCGATCACCATAGCGAACGCGAAGGGCACCGGCAGGCGCCAGGAACGTGTTAAGCGCGTACTTCCACCTCCACGGGGAAGACCATGTTGTTGCCGTAGCCGCGGCCGTCCCACTTGTTGGGGAACTCTATCGGCTGGGTGTCGCCCAGGTTATTGGTGGCCCGGGACATGATAGTGTACTTGCCCCCGGCCGGGGGCTGCCAGTAGTGCTCCCAACGATTCCAGGAGTAGCCGACACGCGGGTGGAGCACGTCGACCGGGCTCCAGGTCTCGCCGCCGTCGGTGCTGATTTCCACCTTGGTCACTTCCTGCTCGCCGGACCAGGCCGCGCCGGCCAGCTGGTAGCCGCCCGCCGGGATGATCTCACCGGGCACCGGGTTGGTGATGATCGACTTGACCTTCAGCTTGGTGTAGTAGGTGTAGGGGATCGGCGAGCCGGGCTCGTTCTGAGTCATGTACCGATCGGTCATGTAGAAGCCCTTGAACTCGTGGTCGAGCACGTTGATGCCGACCAGCCATTTGACCGAATTCATGCCGTACCAGCCAGAGACCAACAGACGCAGGGGCCGCCCGTGCATCAAAGGCAGGGGCTCGCCGTTCATTTCGTAGGCCAGCAGGGTGTCGGGGTGCAGCGCTTTGGCGATGGGCAGGCTGCGCTCGTAGGTGACCTCGCCCGGGTCGCCGACGACTTCGTCGGGACCGTGATCGGCGCCAGTGAACTGCACCTCAACGGCGTTGTCCTTGACTCCGGCCAATTCCAGCACGTCCTTTAGCGCCACGCCAGCCCATTCGGCGTTGCCCATGATGCCGTGACCCTTGATCTGCTCCATGACGGAACTGATGCGCAGGGACTTGGTCCAGTAATCAGGCACCGGACTGTTGCCGCAGCACTCGAAGGTCACCTGGAACCGCTTCTGGGGCAGCGCCTTGAGGTCGTCCATCGACAGAGCCAGGGAGCGCCCAACATGCCCGCCAACGGTCAACCGGTAGGTGTCGATGTCGATCTCGGGGCAGTCGGTCCAGTGGTTGCGGACATAAAACAGGTCGTTGGGAACGATGTTCTCTTGGAGCGCCTGGGGTGGGGCGGCGAAAGTCCGCAGCCCGGCATTGGTTGGGATAATCTGGGGCTCTACTCTAGCGCCTATCTGGGGGATGGCCATTGCGTCCTCCTACGTGCGATTTCCTACGGCTATTCGAGGAAGGTTGATTCCGGGTTGGCTGTGGGGTAGGTAATGAGCAACATCACCGGCGTCCACAGATGGTTGATCAGCTTGTGAGGCACACCGGGCGGGGCCAGCAGGGTGGTTCCAGCGCGCACCGTGCGCACCTCTTCGTCGATAACGGCCTGCACCGCCCCCGACACCACCTGGATCGAGACGTCGGTGGGGTGGGTGTGCATTAGGCCCTCCCAACCGGGATGCAACTCCACTTCTTTGATGGTCAATGATACCGCACCCTGCTCCCTGGAAACCAGATAACGTTCGCTGACTCTTTCCGAAGGCGCGGGCATCCGGACTTGGGCATGGTCGATAAACGGCATATGCTCCCTCTCGGCCCCGGCTATTCCACCGTCACCGGGTAGCCGACGATGGCGCTGAAGTTCTTGCGCATGTTGTTGTAGCGCGGTTCGCGGGACTGTACGCGGCCCACCTCATCGGAGGCCCGAGACATAATATTGTACTCTCCCTTCTTGTCGGCCTCCCACTTGTAGGACCAACGGACCCACATGAACCGGTCGCGCGGCGGCTCTATGTGGGCGGCATGCCAAGTCTCGCCACCGTCAACGCTGACCTCGACCTGCGTGATGGCCCCGGCGCCGCTCCAAGCATAGCCGCGGATCATGTTGGCACCGGTGGATAGCTTCTCGGTATTGTCGTTGGGGCTGGTGACGAGCGACTTGACCCCGATGGTGGTGATCAGTTCCTTGTCGCTGGCGTCGGGGGAGTCGGCGTAGTAGTAGAACTCGTAGTGATACCAGCAGTCCGGCATGCGGTCCATGACTTCCAGACGCCAGAGCCACTTTACCGACCAGTTGCCCGACCAACCGGGAACCAGTAGCCGCACCGGAGCGCCGTGCAGGTGCTCCAAAAGTTGCCCGTTCTGGGCGAAGGCCAAGATGGTGTCGGGGTGCAGCGCCTTCTGCACCGGCAGGCCCTTGTCGTAGTAGAAGGGTTCGGTGCCGTCAGCGGCGGTGGCGGGCACTCCCTTGTCCCAACCCTCGGCCCGGATGTAGAGTGACTTGTCGGTAAGTCCGGCCTCGGCCAGCACGGCGGCCAAGGGGACGCCGGTCCATTCGCTGGCGCTGAGGATCATGCACTCGCTGGTGCGGGAGGGCTTCGGACCCTCTCCCTTGAAGTATTCGAAGTAGGTGGCGTCGCTGCCCGAACATTCCATAACCGTGCGGACGGACCGGGCCGGGAACTGGCGAAGCGTTTCGAAGTCCAGCTTAAGAGAGTTCTTGACTTCGCCGTCAACAGTCAGGGACCAACGGTCAGTGCCGACGACTTCAGGCACGTCGAAATGCTGCACGGTGTAGTGCCAGTCGGTGGGGGTGATCAGCCCCTCCAGGTCCATCACCGGGGTGCGGATGCGGACCGTGCGTCCTTGGTCGTCGAGCAGTGTCACCGGAGTGACGGGCTTGGAGGGCCAGCCGAACCAGTCGCCGGTCTTGCCATCGTTGGCGGCGTCGGACCTGGTGGCCCCGTCCATCTGCAGGAAGTCGGGCACCGCGCCCTCTTCTTTGGTGGTAGCCATTGGTCTCTCTCCTAGTTGGTCTATTGAGAACGCTGGGGGCTAGCTGGCGGCGTATTTGTAACCCAGTTCGGTCTCCCAGCGCAGGTAATTCATCATCTCGCCGTAGCTGCGGTCCACACCCAGATAGTTGATGTCGGCGGGCGGGCGCACTATGCCGGTGAGCCCCTGCTCCACGGGCAACCCGGCCTGCCGCCAAGCGGCCATGCCGCCAGCCAGCATCGACACGTTAACGTAGCCCATCTCGGCCAGCGTTGCGGCGGCCAAGGCGGAATTACGGCCGCTGCCGCAGGTCACCGCGATCGACGCATCCTTGTCCGCCGCCGCGCTCGGGACCTCTATCTCCAGCCAGCTCCGGGAAATCCACTTGGAGCCGGGGACGTGGCCGCCGGAGAAGTCCTGACTGGTATCGACGAATATCACGATGTCGGCGGGATTGTCGTTCAGTTCTTGGGGGGTTACGATCTTGGTCCGGGCTTGGGCCTCGGCGAGTCCGGCTATCGGCGCCCGCTCCATTCCGGTGTCGAGGGTGTGTCCGGCGCCGGTCCAAGCGTTCACCCCGCCGTCTAGAACGTAGACTTCCTTTTGGCCCATCTGGCGGTAGAACGACGCCGTAACCGTTGCCCGGACTCTGCTGTCGCAGCAGAAGACTATGGTCGAATTCTGGACCACTGCGAGGTCGTCGGCCCGTTGTACCGCCTGTCCGCCGGGCCACCACGCGAACCCGGGAATATGGCCAGCGGTGTATTCGCCGTCGGTGCGGACATCGACCAAGTAGACCGCTTCAGAGTCCCGCCGGGCCATCAGGGACTGCAGCGCCTCGGCGTCCAGGTAGCGCACACCGTCCTCTTCGGCCAGCCGGGTGGCGTAGTCATTGGCGGCCGCAGCCCCTTCTTCAGAGACGGAAGGGAGCTCGACCCGGTCGGCGCCGTTTTCCAGCTCATAGCCAGCCAGCAGCCAACCGGAGGTGCCGTTCTTCAGACCCAAGGCCTCGATTCCCATGCGCTGGAGCACCCTGGCGCCCGTGATACTTCGGGTGCGTCCGGCGCAGTTGAGAATGATCGTAGTGTCATCGTCGATCTCGTTTTGGATGTCGGTAATGCGGAGCGCGAGTTCACCGCCCGGCATGCTCCGGCCGCCGGGTATGCAGAAGCGCAGGTACTCCTCCGGGGTCCGGGTGTCGAGAATCACCAGCTTGTCGCCCCGCTCGATGCGCTCGTGCAGGTCTTCGGCGCTGATTTCGGGTACGTGGTGCACCACCTCCAGCTTTTCCCCGAAGTCCTTGCTGGGCACGTTCACGCCCCACTCGGTGGGGTAGTCCCGGGCCGACCATCGGTTCACACCACCATCTAGGACAGAGACGTTGGCGTAGCCCAACCGCTCCAAGGTGGCGGCGGCCAACGGGGCGCGGCGGCCGTCGTCGTCGCAGACCACGATGGGGACGTTCTTGGCCGGGACCGACGACTCGATGATGTGCTCAATGCGGCGCCTGGGGATCAAGCTGGCGCCGGGGATATGGGAGCTGTTGTACTCCCCGGACTCACGGACGTCGATAAGCGCGAACGGAGAATCGCCGTTCAGAAGGTCGTTTAGCTCTATGTCAGTAATGATATTTGACATGCTTGGCATCCCCTGCTATCGGGTGCGGAATTCACCGAATGCGATTATGGGTAGGGCAAGAATTGGTGTCAAGCCGCGCTCCTTGTGCGCCCCCGCAGGCTGCGGCTATACTCCGGGCAATACGACCGGGCCAGAGGAGCCCATGGACGAATCTACTGTCATCCTGCCCCTGTTCCCTTTGAACATGGTGCTGTTCCCGGAGATGCCGCTGCCCCTCCACATCTTCGAGGAACGATACAAGGCCATGATCGGAAATTGCTTGCAGAGAAACGAGCCCTTCGGGGTCGTGCTGATCAAATCCGGGCGAGAGGTCGGATCGGCAGCAGAACCCTTCAACACAGGTACCACCGCCCGGGTGCTGCGCTCGGAGCTGTTGGACGAAGGGCGGATGAACATTATGACCAAGGGCGAGTTGCGCTTCGAGATTCTTGAAGTCACCCAACAGATGCCGCACGTCGAGGCCCGGGTGCGGTTCTTGGACGAACCGGTGGGTGAGGGCTTCGCCGGTCTAACCTCGGAGTTGACCGAGGAGTATTCAAAGATGGTGCGGAGCCTCACCGCTCTGAGCGGGGGCTACGCCTCCCAGGTGACGATCCCCGACGACCCGGTGCAGCTCTCCTACGCCATCGCCGGGAGCCTGGAACTGCCCGCGCCAGTGCGCCAAGAGCTACTGGAAGCGCCGACGGCCAGCGACCGGCTGAACCGCCTGCTGCCGTTGCTGCGCCGGGGCAATCACGCCCTTCAGGAAGAGATTGCCAAGCGCAACCCCTTCAAGGGACCGCGGCTTAACTAGGAGCCCGTCCGACGATTCTCTGACCCGGCGTAGGCTAGCGGCTAGGAGCCTAATAGCCCGCGGAACGAACATAGGGGCGCTTTGCGAAGCGCCCCTATGGATTCTTGCCGCCAAGGTTGTTGGCGGGGTCAAACTCCTACGCCTTAGCCAAGTCTCCGAATAGGCGAAGGGCACTCTGTTCTTGGATGTAGCCGGAAAAGAGCTCCGGGTGGATCATTTCCGCCATGATTTCCAGACCAGCCACCAGCCTCGGGCCGGAGCGGCTGGTGTAGGCGCCAGCGTCTATCACATAAACGCGGTTGTTTCGCACCGCTGGCAACGACTCCCACCCCTCCTTCTGGGCTAAGATGGGCACGTCTTGGAGGCCGCGTTTCACATCGAAGCCGCAGGGCATCATGATGATGACCTCCGGCTGCCGCTCGACCACTTCTTCCCATTCCAGCTTGAACGTGCCAGTGTCCTTGTCTCCAAAGGTGTTGGAGCCCCCGGCCAGATCCACCATTTCCGGGACCCAGTGGCCGCCGCACATCAACGGGTCAGCCCACTCCACATGAAGCACACCGGGATGAGTGTCGGCGTCGGCGGCACGTTCTATCACTTTGTCGATGCGGGCGAACATCCCGTCTGTAATTTCCTGGGCTTTCTGCTCCGTTCCGGTCGCCTTGCCGACCTTTAGAATGTCGTTAACCACGTCGCCCAAGAGCTGCGGGTCAAGCGACAGCACTTCCGGCTGCTTGGGTAGGGTCATGCTCGCCTCGGCGACCTGCCGAGAGGAGATGGCTCAAACTTCGCAGATGGCTTGGGTAATAAGCAGGTCGGGTTGAGCCGCCCGCAGGACCGGCTCGTCGATCTCGTATATCCCCAACCCTTGGGCCAGCCGGTCTGAGATGACCTGGCTGATCTCGGCGCTGGTCGGCTGCTGTCCCTCGAACACGCTGCGGACCACCACCGGCTTATTGCGGGCGTCCGGAGGGTAGTCGCACTCGTGGGTCACGCCGAATAGGCTGTCCTGCAGCCCCAGGTCATAGACGATCTCGGTGGCGCTGGGCAGGAAAGAGCAGATGTTCATCTTGCCTCTATACCGTCGTTAGCGGTGGGGTTCCGAATGGGAGACAAATTCCACGGTGGTGTCAGCGGTCGCCACGGCGACCGAACCGTAGAGGGGTCAACGGCGTTTCCAGGTATCCACCAACTCAGAGGCCTGGCCGTCCTCGATGCCCCACATCTCGAACTTAATGCGGATAGCGTCGTAGAGGGAAATGTCGCCAGGCTCCTTGTCGGAGTCCCGGTAGCCCTCGATGCCGACATCCATCCAGTCGAGAGGGATCTCCTCGGAGTTCGCGATACGCTCGACCATGTTCACGGCGCAAGCGGTGATCCCGGAGAAGAACAACTCGCCGGCTCCAACCTCGTCGCCACCCGGATCGTCGGCAACCCAGTGATGGTTGCGGGCGTTGCAGATCGCGCGGCCCAGGGTGCCGGTGCTGTAGCTGCGGACTTTGTAGGCTAAAGATAGGTTTGCCATCATACCCTCCAGCTAGTTCTTTTTTACCACCCTGAGCCGAGCGCGGGGTTTCGTCGGGTAGGGCGAGGCGATCAGTCGGCTACGCGGTAAGCGTCGCAGTCGACGATTTCGATGGCTAGGGGCGGTTGGGCCAGGCCGGTAGTGCCGATGACGGCCCGGCAGGGCGGGTCCTGGATGAACTCCCGGTACACCTCGTTGAAGGTGGACCACTTGTCCATGTCGGTCAGAAACACCACCATGTTCACCACTCGCGTGAAGTTGGTGCGCCCGGCGGTGAGTATGGTCTGGACGTGGCGGAAGCATGCCCGGTATTGCTCGACGTCGTCCTCGCCAGCCAAGTGACCGTCGAAGTTGGACGACGTAGTGCCCCGGCAGTGGACCCTGATAGCCCGCACCTTGAGCATTCGCGTAAAGTCTTCCTCGAAGTAGTCGCTGTAGAGCCCGGTGCGGTAGGATACCGAATTGGTGGCGTCGTGGCGTCCGTCGGCGATAATCATGTCGAGCAGCCGGTCGCGGGCCTCGAAGGGAAGGGCCTGGGCCTCCTCGAGGGTCATCGAGTCCAATTCGGCCAGGGTCATGGTGGAGTTGCCCGTTTGCGTCATCTATAAGAGTCCAGGCTGCGTGATGGCCTATATTATCATATGATGAGGCCAGATTGACCGCGCCGCTGGAGAGGACGATGACCACGATTCCGGAGTTGAAAGAGCAGTACGAGGGGTTGGACCAACAGCTTCCCGCCAAGAGCGAGGAAGCCATCGACCCCGGTCTGCTGCTGACCTTCCAATACGACTATCCCGACCAAGATGCTCAGGTGGAGGTCGACACCGACGAGTTCACCGCCGTCTGCCCTTGGACCGGGCTGCCCGACTATGGGACGCTGGTGATTTCCTACGTGCCCCACCGGAGTTGCATCGAGCTAAAGTCGCTGAAGTACTACCTGCTGACATATCGCGACGTTGGCATCGTCCAAGAACACGCAGCCAACCGCATTCTTAACGATCTGGCGGCCTGTTGCCAGCCGAAGTCGATGACCGTGCTGCTCGACTATAAAGTCCGGGGCGGCCTCCACACCACCGTCAAGGTGGAGTACGGCGGGTTGAAGCAGAATTCTCCGGATTAGAGGCTTCGCGGGATTCTGGGAGTGTTCGAGCATCGGAGACTATCCCGTAAATCTTCTAATCTTGGAAATCCTGAATCAAAATCCCCGTAACAACTTGGTAAGCTCCCGCACATCGTCCAGCGTGTCCAGACTCTCCACGGCCTCCACCACCTGGCGGCATCCTTCGGCGCCCAGGACCTCCCTGGTCAGGAAGGTGAACTTGTCCAGCAACTCTTGGCGCGAGGCGGGGTCTTGGTGGTCGCCGTGGTGGGCGATGACGCTTTCAGTGAAGGTGCGGCCGTCGCGCAGGGAGACCGCCACCCTGGCGGCGGGGTAATCGTAGCGGCGCAGGTCCATCTCGGCGTCGGTGGTAACAGTCACCCGGTGGGACAGCGCCAGAGTCTCCCGGTCTTGTACCCGCTCTGGGTAGAATGCCGTGACATCGGTGCTACGGTGCACGATGGCCGTGGCCACCGCGTAGGGCAGCGAGAACTTGGCGGCCAGCATGTTGGGCGGCTCCGGGTCAGTCATGATGCCAGCGATTGGAGGCGCATCGACGTCGATGCGCTCAACGTCGTCGGGTCCGAACTCCTCCCGGACCATGATCCGTTGTACGCCGTCCAAAACCGGGTGGTTGTATAGACAGCAGGCGTGCAGCTTGAAGTAGTTCTGCTGGATGCGCAGCGGGCCCGGCTCTCCCAAGCCCCGGACCACGGCATCGGCGTCGAAGGACTGCCCCAACAGGCTGCCGTAGATGTCGGCGGGTCCGTCTTCGATGCCAGTAAATCCGCACAGAGTGAGGTTCGCGGCCATGATGCCCTGCAGCCCGGAGCGTCCGGAGTACAGGTTGCGGACGGTGGCGCCCTCCAAGCACGGTGTCCAAGTGTTGGCCGGGCTCATTGATGAGGCAATGTTCAGCGTCTCGCGGGTCGCCTCCTGGCCAAATCCAAGGAGCCGGGCGGTGGCGGCGGCCGAACCAACGGTGCCCCAGGTGCCGTGGGAATGGACTTCCGGCTTGACCTTGGTGCCAGTGCCGATACGGGAGGTCACTTCGTAGCCGACGATCACGCTCTCCAAGAACCCCCGCCCCCGGGAGCCAATCTCTTCAGCGACGGCCAACGCGGCCGGTATCACGTGGATGGCGGCGTGACCACCGCCGACCCGGTTCCCCTCGTCCATCTCCAACGCCACGCCAGCGGTGCCGTTAGCCAAGCAAGCAAACACGGTTTGCGCTTTGCCCGGGTGGCCCAAAACGGTGGCGGTGCCATCGCCACCCATCTTGACGGCCATCTCGGCCAGGTTGCGGTTCTCCGGGAGCCGGCTGCCCGCCAAGATCGCGCCAACGGTGTCCAACACCACCGCCTTGGCGGCGGATGTTGTGGCAGGGTCTAGGTCTTCTAAGCTAGTGTCGCTGACGAAACGTGCCAGGAGGTCGAGGTATTCAGGCATGGCCCCCTCCGTTTCCCTCGAGTGGACGCGGGTGTGAACTCAAGGATACTCGCTCGAGGGGCCGGTTGCCACGGCCTGCTGTCAGCGACATAATCTGAAATCTGATGTGCGTAAGAAAAGACCGGCCCTTTCAGCCCATGGTCAACCTGCGGACCCCGATGCCGCTGAGGCGGAAGTTGGGGCTGCTGGCATCCAACCTCCTCATAAAGTTCAAGACGCGGCGCGGCTGTTGCGGGAACTACAGCCAACCGGGTTGTTGACTGGGCGAGGTGAGTCCGCCGGGAGCGGACGCCGCCAACGGCTGAGACCGGTCGAGGGCGTCTGAGGTGCCGCCTAGCCTTGGTGGCCGTTGGCCGAATAGAGCGCCGCCAACTCCTGTCCGGCTACGGCGGCCAATCGGACCCCTTCCCACCAGTGCTTGCCCCGTCCCCGTCGCTTGCGTTCCAATCCGAGGTCGGTGAGACGCATGCCAAAGCTACGTTGGGATAGAGGCGGCTGGCCGTTCTCCTGGCACCAACCCACATAGCCGCCATAGAGGTCTCCCGCCAGCGTACGGCAGTCCGGACCGAGCTCGCACCGGGCCGCCACGAAGGGCTCGACCGGATTGGCCCCGGACAGGGGGTTTATCGGGGCCGACGTTGGCGCGGGTGCTGGCGCGGGGGAAGCATCCGGAGCCTGGGATGCTGGGCGCTCCTCGCGGACTCCGGAATCCTCCGGCTCCGGTACTTCCAAAGTCGGCTGGTCCTCCGAAGGGGTCTCGGGCTCCGAGGCGGCGCTCGGAGCGACTGTGCCTACGATGTGGGCGCAGTAGTCCAGCAAGGCCAGGTATTTGTCCAACCCGCCGAAGTGGTCCCATTTGAGCACTCGGCGGTTCGCAATGGCGGCATCGAACATGAACCGCACCGGGCGCACCTCGAAGAAGCGCCGGTAACGGGGTGGACAGTCCCATACGGGCTGCAGAATCGATGCGTCCAGCGCCCGGTGGACCAGGTACAAGACCGAGCGGGCCGCCTGCAAGTCCGGGGGCTCTTCGTCGATGGGCTCGACGGTGAACAGCGCGTCCAGGCTACGATGGGACTGCAACGCCGCCAGCGCGAAAGACGCGCGCACCTGGTTGGCGGTGCCTCGGGTCAACCGACTGTATTGGTCGACCACAGAATCGGCCCACCCCCCGGGTTCCTCCGGGGGCGGGCCGAGAATTGCGTCCGGGGCAATCATTCCCTCGCTGGCCGCCCGCCAGACAGCCATGGCCAGCGATAGGTTTTCGCGAACTAGCCTGATTTCGTCAACCGCCCTCACACACTCACCCCGCAATCGTGACCTTCTTGGGGCGCCAGCCCCGCATCGGTCACTCGTTAAAGTTCATCACCACCTTGATTATGTTGTCCTGGCGTTGATCATACCAGTCATAGGCCCGTTGAACATCGGAAAACGGCATCTGGTGGGTGACCAAACCCGACGGGTCGCACCATCCCCGTTCCTTCAAGCCCACGATTTCCTGGATGTGGGAAGTCGGGTTGCCGCTTCGGGCCCCAGTCGTTGGGATGATCCGCGGCTGCCGCTCCATAAGGTAATTGTGCTCCAAGGGAACGAAGTCATCGGACTGTATGCCGAAGATGATCACCGACCCGAATTGGCGAACGGTGCGGAAGGCCATATTGAAGCTGTCAGGATACCCGGCGGCCTCGGCCACCACGTCGGCGCCCTCGCCACCGGTGATCTCCATCACGGCCTCTTCGAGGTCGTCCCTATCCGGGTTGACCCGGTGGGTGGAGCCAAACTCGATGGACTTCTCCAGCCGGTAGTCCAGTGGGTCGGCAACGATAACGTTCCGGGCGCCCATGCGGGAGGTGATCATGGTGAAGCTGAGGCCGATGCTACCTTGGCCCAAGACCAGCACATTCTTGCCCAGCAGGTTGGGCATCTGCTGGCAGGAGAAAAGCACGGTGCCCGAGGGCTGGCACATCACCCACTCGTCCAAGGTGCCGTGGTCGGGCAGCAGAATCATCCGGCTGGGGTCGGAGACGATGTACTCGACCAGCCCGCCCGCGCCACGCGTAGGGATCACGATGACCCGCTGGCCCTCGTGGTAGGCATCGGTGCGGCTCTCGACGATGGTCCCGGCCAGCTCGTGGCAGGGGGAGCCGATGGGCATAGGGTACATCTCCTCGGGATTCAGGGCGAAACCGTGGCGGATGTCGCTGCCGCAGACCGATACCCGCTCCAGCTTGACCAAGCACTGGCCGTCGCTAGCGGTGGGGGTTTCGGTCTCCAAAATCTCGAAGTGCTTGGGCCCGGCCAGTCTAGCCGCTCTCATATTGCAAGAGCCTCCTGCTGAAAGTCGCAAGTTAAATCCGCTGTATCTTAAGGCGGCGGATTTCTTTTTTCAAACGCCGAGCGCGCAAAGAGCGCCGAGCCTGGGCTAAGGCACCCACACGTTGAAATTCCGGTAAGTGGGAGATGCCAGGTGCTCGACATAGAAATCCCCCATAACGCTCACGTCACCGGACACTCATCGACCAGAACATCCACATGGGCGACGCCCTCCACAACGTGGTAATTCGTCACAATGAACGCGCTTTCGGCACTGGTATCGAATATCACTCCCGAACCGGTCATTGCGAGGCTCTCGATCCGAACCACCGACGTCCTCACCCGTTCTACCATCTCGCTCAGCAGATTTTCCGGCTGCGGAATGGGTGACGCCGCTTCTGTGGGCTTGGCGGTAGGCTGTGGTGCAGGGGTCGGCGAAGGCGAAGGAGTCGGTGATGGAGCAGAAGACGCTGTGGGTAGGATTGTTGCTGTTGGTGCAACGGCCAGCATAGGCGCGAGCCGGGCCTCGACGGTGGCGTCGATATCGGGAGTCAAGGTGGGCGTCGGCTCGGGCAGCGCCATGGTCACAGCAGCCTCGACAGTTGCGCCAAGGTCGGGAGTGGGCTTCGGTTCCGGACCCGGCGACGGCGTGGCCGACTGGCCCCCGCACGCAACAGAAAGCAATATTGCGACGCTCACATCGTGGACACGCTTCCTACCCCACCTGCTCGTACCGGAAGCAATCCACGGTGTGGTCGTTGACCAGGCCGGTGGCCTGCATCAGGGCGTAGCAGATGGTGTTGCCGACGAACTTGAAACCGCGACGGCGCAGCTCCTTGCTCAGGGCGTCGGACTCTGGAGTGGTGGCCGGGACTTCGTCCATGCTGCGGTGGGCGTTCTTGACCGGGCCGCCGCCAACGAATCCCCAAATGAAGGCGTCGAAGCTCCCGAACTCCTCTTGCACCTGCAGGAAGGCTTGGGCGTTGGTGACGGCCGAGGCGACTTTGAGCCGGTTTCGGATGATTCCCGGATCGGCCAGCAGGACTTGCGTCTTGGCGTCGTCATAGGCGGCCACCCGTGCTGGCTCGAAGTTGTCGAAGGCGGCGCGGTATCCCTCCCGCTTTTGGAGTATCGTCTCCCAGGAGAGACCCGCCTGCGCCCCCTCCAGCGTCAGAAACTCGAACCAGAGCCGATCGTCATGGACCGGAACGCCCCATTCCCTGTCGTGGTACACGGTCCCGAGCTCGCTGCTGGCCCAAGCGCACCTGATCATATCTCACCCCCGAGAGCGCAGGGGACGCAGGGATATCCATTCAAGCCAAACTCGACGCTCTCTGCGTCCTCTGCGGTGAAATTTTTCTGCACGGGGCTTATTATATCCGGGCAGAAACTATCGGTCCCCGGAGGTGTACCTTGGCCAGCCAGTACGACGTTATCGTGGTGGGAGCGGGTAACGCCGCCCTCTCCGCGGCCATTGCCGCCAGAGAGATTTGCCAGTCGGTGCTGGTGGTCGAGAAGGCCCCTGAGTATTTCCGGGGCGGCAACACCTACTTCACCGGCGGAATCATCCGCTTCGCCTTCAACGACCTTGAAGACATAAAGACCGTCATCCCCGACATGTCTCCCACCGAGGAACAGTCGGTCGAGGTCGGCAGCTATACCGAGGACCAGTTCTACGACGACATGATGCGGGTCACCCAAGGGCTCAGCGACCCCGAACTCGCCCAGATACTGGTCAGTCAGTCGCTGCCCACGATGCAATGGATGCGCTCCAAGGGCGTCCGGTTCGTGCTGTCCTACGGGCGGCAGGCCTTCAAGGACGGGGATAAGTTCCGCTTCTGGGGCGGGCTGTTGGTGGAGGCCGTGGGCGCGGGCAAAGGGTTGTCGGACCAGCAGTTCGACGTTTGCCGCGCCGAGGGCATCGAGGTCCGCTACTCCACCCAAGGCACCGTGCTACTTCGCGATAACTTCGGCCGGGTCAACGGCCTGCGAGTGCTGGGGCCGGAAGGCACCGATGACGTGTACGCCAGCAGCGTGGTGCTGGCCGCCGGCGGGTTCGAGGCCAACTCCGAGATGCGTTGCCGCTACTTGGGCCCTGGCTGGGAGCTGGTCAAGGTTCGCGGCATCCCCTACAACACTGGCGACGGCATACGAATGGCCTTGGAAGCCGGGGCCATGCCCCACGGCCATTGGAGCAGCTGCCACGCCGTGGCTTGGGACCTGAATGCCCCGGCCTACGGCGACCGCAACATCACCGAGCTATACCAGAAGCACTCCTACCCCTTCGGGTTAATCGTCAACATCAACGGCGAGCGCTTCTTGGACGAAGGGTACGACTTCCGGAACTACACCTACGTCACCTACGGACGGGCCCTGTTGACCCAGCCCCAGGGCGTCGCCTTCCAGGTCTTCGACGACAAGGTGAAGCACCTGCTGCGAGACGAATACCATATCCCGCAGGTGACGATGGCCCAAGCCGATAGCATTGAAGAGCTGGCCCGGCGGCTGGACATCGACCCCGACGGTCTGGCCGTGACCATCAAGGAATACAACGCGGCGGTCCAGACCGACGTGTCCTTCAACCCCACGGTCAAGGACGGGCGCGGCACCGTGGGAATCACTCCGCCTAAGACCAACTGGGCCCAGACCATCGACACCCCTCCCTACCTGGGTTACGCCGTGACCTGCGGCATCTCTTTTACCTTCGGCGGGGTGCGCATCGACAACCGGGGCCGCGTGCTGAACACGAGCTTGGAGCCCATCCCAGGGCTGTACGCGGCGGGCGAGATGGTCGGCGGCTTGTTCTACCACAACTATCCTGGGGGCTCGGGCCTCAGCGCTGGCATGGTCTTCGGCCGCCTCTCCGGGGCCAGCGCCGGCCAACACGCCGTGGCGCTGAAGGACTGAGTCCGGCAGCCGGCAGAAACTAGCCAGGCCCCTACGTGCGTTTTCTGGCTTGCGTCCAGCAGACTCGGGGCTCTGGGTCCCGACTGCGGCCGGAACGACGGGAGGCGACTAGAACCAGTTGGCCTTGTCCACCACGTTGCGCAGGGGGCGGCCTTCGTCGAACCGCTTGCAGTTGTCGATGAACAGCTCGGTGCGACGGTCGTCCAGGTAGGGCCCGACTCCGGCGACGTGGGGAGTTAGCAGCACGTTGGGCATGGTCCACAACGGATGGCCAGTGGGCAGCGGTTCGACTTGGAATACGTCCAGCCCGGCCCCGCCAATTTCGCCTGCCCGCAGCGCCTCGACCAGGTCGTCGAGCACCACCGTCGCGCCACGGCCGATATTGATGAAGAAGGCGGTGTCCTTCATCGCTCGGAATTGAGCGCGAGCGAACATGCCTTGAGTTTCCGGCGTCTCCGGCACCGTGACCAACACGAAGTCGGCTCTGGCCAGCACGTCCAGCAATTCCTCGGGGCGGTGCAGTCCGGCCAATCCCGCCGTCGGCTCCGGCAAGCGCGGGTCCACTCCGAGCACGGTCATCCCAAACTCCGAGCATAGCCGGGCCGTCTCGCCGCCGATGCCGCCAACGCCGACCACCACCGCCGTGGCCTCGGGCAGGTAGATGGTCGGGTAACCCTGCCGCCAGACCCCCTCTACCTGCTGGGGAATGTACACCTGGAACCCCCTGGCGAAGGCCAGCAAGAACGCCATGATATGGGCGCTGATGTGGTCGTTGTAGATCTCGCGGGTGTTGGTGACGACCACATCGCTGTCGATCAACGCTTCGGTATAATAGCCCGCCCGGGGCCCGGCTTGGGGACAGGCGACCCATTTCAGGTTGTGGGCCCGCTCCAAGAGCTCGGGCACGATGTCGCCGAACGCCGCGTCGGCGTCGCCGATGACTTCCATCGCCTCGCCCACCGTGGGGCACAGATGCACGTCGATATCCGGTATCTCATCCCGCAACAAGTCAGGCCAATGCTCCTGGTAGTTCGGCGGGCAGATAACTAGCTTGAATCCCATGGACTTCACCCCCGGCAGACCGAGTTTGCGCCAGTGTAGATAGGGGCATCCCCAGGGTCAATCAGCAGCATCAAATCTCCGTATTCCATGTGGCCCCCGACGGCTCCAAACTGGACAACGGGACCGTGTGGGTCCCGTCGGGGCTCTGGGTCCCGGCTGCGGCCTGCGGCCCGGTCCTTTTTCCGCTGACGGGAGACGATTTAGGCGCGGATATGGTAGGATTTGGCCGTCATGACTACCCCGAATAATGCGGCCCCCGCCCGCAAGCCCATCTTCTTCGGCTGGTACGTTTGCGCGGCCGCCATCTTTATCGGCTTCGTGGCCATAGGCGCCCGGAACGGCTTGGGCGTGTTCATTGTGCCGATGGAGGCCGAGTTCGGCTGGAACCGCTTGACCATCTCCATCGCCGGCGCGATGGGGATTCTGGTCAATGGCGTCACCCAACCCTTCATGGGCCAGATATTCGACAAGACCGGCGGTCGTAAGCTGGTATTGGTCAGCATACTGATCATCGGCGTCACGACCATCCTCCTGTTCTTCACATTCCACATCGCATTCCTAATCGTAATGTTCGGCATGGTGGCGGCTCTGGCCCACGGCGGGTCAGGCCTCACCAACACCGCCACGTTGATGGCCCGTTGGTTCCGGCGGCAACGGGCCCGGGCCATCGGACTCAACTCGGCCGCCCTCTCCTTGGGCGGAATGATCATGGTGCCCTTCGCCATGTACCTGCTCCAAGCGACCGGCAGTTGGCGGATCGGCTGGCTGGGGCTGGGTATTTGCGTGCTTTTCGCCCTGCCGTTGGCCTACCTGTTCATCCGAGAGAGCCCGCAGAGCATGGGGCTAAACCCCGACGGCGACCCCGAGCCCCCGGACGTTCCCGGGGGCGGCCGGCCGCAACGCGTCGCGGGGCCGCTGGAAGTCGATTACTGGCGCGATTCCTTCAAGTCGGCCCCAATCTGGCAGATGGCCGGGGCCTACTTCGTCTGTGGCGCCACCACCTTCATCATCACCGTGCATTTCATCCCGTATGCCCTCGACCGTGAGATATCGGGCGGAATGGCGGCGTTGATCTTCGGCTACATGAACGGCCTGAACATCGTTGGCGCACTGACCGCGGGTTGGCTGGCCGACAAGGTGGGCGGGACCAAGAACTGGCTGGCCTTAGTCTACTTGATGCGCGGGGCAGCCTATCTGATGCTGCTAACGATACCCTCGGTGGCGGGCCTGTGGGTCTTCGCAACCATCGCCGGGTTCTCTTGGGTTGCCACGCTGCCGCTGACATCGTCGCTGACCGCCGACGTCTACGGGCTGCGGGCGATGGCGACCATATCTGGCATCACGTTCATGTTCCACCAGTTCGGCGGCTTCTTCAGCGTCCTGCTGGCCGGTCAGCTCTACGATATGACCGGCTCCTACACCATCCCCTTCGCCATCGCCGGGTCGCTATTGATTCCGGCGGCCATCTCGGCCTTCACCATCAGGGAGCGCAAGTACTCGGCCCGCTACCAGCAACCAACGGTGGCGGCCAGCGCGGGTGACTGATGCCCGACGTTACCGGCTTGTTCCGGCTGGTGTTGGCCCATGCCGGCGACGCCGCCGACCCGGAGCTGCTGCACTGGATCAAGGACCAGATGGACTCCATCCTGGGGCTGCCACCTTGGGGGATAGTGGCCATAACCGCAGGAATCATCGTGATGGCCCCGCTGTCGGTGATCGCTCTCTATCTCCACCAGCAACGCCGCCAACAGCAAGTCTCGACGCCGGACGATCTTGACAGCTGAGCAATCCCTGGCCCCTGACCTCAAGATACCCGCCATTTGCCTCTTCCTCTTGTCACTTACTCACGAACGCGGTAGACTGTCGTGCGCCTTAATTGAGTCGGCTGTTTATCTTCGGAGGAGGTTGCTTTTTGGCCGTTATGTTCGACAAAACTTCTCTCGACACGCTATTCGACGAACTACGCGATAACTACGAACTCGAGCCGGACTGGGAAGAGATCCAGCGGGACGCCCACTTGGGCGTGGCGCGGCTGGACGGCGGTGTCGAAATCGGCGACATCGACACCCGGGTAGCCGAACTGGTTACCAAGCACAACCCCGGCTAGGGCACACCGCCCGATTCTCCGGCGTTCCCTTGGGAGCGCCAAGGCTTCGGCAGCCCCGAAGTCTCGTGAACTCAAAGGGACAGGCCGGACCGGCCTGTCCCTTTTGCTTATTCGGCATCGGGCGCCCGCTGCCACGATTTCCGTAGCGGCCGACTCGCCGCCCCAGGGCTGTATCCGAGGGAGCAGCGGTGACCCAAGGGCGTTGACAGACTGGATTACTGTTTTCTAGCGTTATTGGCAGTGGGGACGGACCCGTGCAGGTCCGTTCCCTTATTTTCTCCGGCGCATCCGCCGATGCTATTGAGGGGTCATCTATGCACTGCCGACGATGCCTGTCGCTCAAAGTCCTGCGACTCAAGAAGGGAAACCCTAACGACCACGACGTTTACCGCTGCCGGGACTGCGGCTTCTTGTTCAGTCCCGCTGAGTCAACCGTGTCGTCTCGCTCCAGCACAGGGGCCTAGGCGGTCATGGTCAACGGCACGCCGCCAACTTTGATCTCTCCCGTCGATTTCGCCACCGGCGTACTTGGGGTGCGGCTCTGGAGCAAGCAGGAGGAGGTATTGACAGCCCTGACCGAGCACCGCCGGGTCGCCGTAAAGTCGGGCAACGGGTTGGGGAAGGGCTTTTGCGCGGCGGCGGCCGTGCTGTGGTTCCTATACGCCCATGAAGGCGGCTCCATCGTGCTTAGCACCGCCCCCACCTTCCGGCAGGTGCGGCACATCCTCTGGCGGCAGATACACCGTCTCTACCGTCCCGTCGCCAAGGAACTCGGCGGCAAGATGCTGGATACGCGGTGGGAGATCGGCGACGACCGTTACGCGATGGGACTCTCGGCGGACAGCGGCGACCAGTTTCAGGGATTCCATAGCCCCAACATGTTCATCGTGGTTGACGAGGCCGAGGGAGTCAGCGACGAGATTTACGAGGCCATCGAATCGGTGATGACCTCCGCCGGGCCCCTCCTGCTGCTCATCGGCAACCCCACCACCGTGTCAGGAGCCTTCCGCCGCGCCTTCCACGAGGAGCGGGAAATCTACCATCGCATCACGATCTCCGCGTTGGAAAGCCCCAACGTACAGTCCGGTAGGACCGAGTTCCCCGGGCTGACCACCTCCCGGTGGGTGGAGGAGCGCCGACGGATCTGGGGCGAAGAGAACCCCATATTCCGGGCTAGGGTGCTGGGCGAGTTCCCCGACCAAGCCGAGGACACTTTGATCAGCCTGACCGACATCGAGGAGGCAGCCCGGCCTGCCTCCGCCCTCGAGACCGACGATGACGTGGTCTTGGCGGTGGACGTGGCCCGCTTCGGTTCCGACCGCAGCGTTATCCTCAAGCGGCGGGGGCAGACCGTCGAAAGCATCCAGACCTTCCGCAAGATGGACACCATGCAGCTTTCCGGCTGGGTGGCCGCCGCCATCCGCGAGTGCGGTCCCAGCCGGGTCTACGTGGACGAAATTGGCGTTGGCGCCGGCGTGGTCGACCGGCTCAAGGAGCAGGGCTTCCCGGTGCGCGGCGTGAACGTGGCCCGGGCGGCGCGGCAGGACGGGGTGTTCGCCAACCTGCGGGCCGAGGGCTACTGGCGGCTGCGCGAGCTGTTCTCCTCGGGGGAGATTGCTATCCCCGGCGACAACCAGCTCATCGGCGAACTGGCTGCGTTGCGCTACAGCTTCGACAGCCAGGGCCGCATTCTTATGGAGAGCAAAGACGCCATGCGCCAACGAGGGCTGCCCTCGCCCGATATGGCCGACGCCCTGATGCTGGCCTTCCTGGCCTCCGACAGCAGAATGAGGTTGTGGACATGAACTTGATCGACACCGGAAAACGCACTGGGACCCTACTATTGTCGTTGCTGCGGCCCCGCAGCCACCGTGACCGGCGGGTCGAGCGGGCAGCCCGGGCGATGGCCGCCGATCTGGATGGATTCCGCTCTCTCGACGGGCAGTCCGGCGGTTGGTCGCGGACCGAGTACGGGGAATACTACGCCACGTCGACGCCGGTCTATGCCGCCATCAAGGTGCGGGCCGAGGCCCTGAGCCGGGCCCCGGGGCTGGTCTATCGTCAGGGGCCGAGCGGCGAGCGCGTGGCCGTTGGACCGAACCATCCCGCGCAACAATTGCTCGACCGGGTGAACCGCTGGTACACCCGGGCCGACCTCTGGCGGGCCACCGAGACCTACCTGAACCTGTGGGGGGCGGCCTTCTGGGCCGTGGAGCACGACGATGAAGGGCGACCGGAGATTTGGCCGCTGCGTCCCGACCGTATCTCCATCGTCCCCGACCGCCGCGAGCACGTGCGCGGCTTCGTCTACCACGGACGCACCGGGCAGGTGGCCTACACCACCGACGAGATGGTTTGGCTGCGTTATTTCAATCCGATGGACGACTACGCTGGCCTTTCGCCCATGGCCCCGGTCCGCCTAGCCGCCGACATGGGAAAGGACGCGCTTCGCTTCAACCGCAATTTCCTCCGCAACTCAGCCCAGCCCGATTTCGTGATGCTGACCAACGAGACGATGAACGACCACGAAATCGACGAATTCTACCGCCGCTGGGAAGCCCGTTTTCGCGGTCCGGCCCAAGCCCACCGCCCGGCGGTGGCCAGTTTCGTCCGCGACATCAAGACCCTGGGGCTCAGCCACCGGGAGATGGACTTCATCCAAGGGTTGCGCTGGAGCTTGGAGGAGGTGAGCCGGGCCTTCGGGGTGCCGAAGCCGCTGCTGTCGGACTTGGAGCGGGCCACTTTTTCCAACGTAAACGCCGCCGAGCGCTTCTTCTGGCGGAACACCATGGCGCCGGAGATGGGCTTTTTGGCCGAGCAGGTGACCCGCAAGTTATTCCCGCTCTTGGGTTACGGTGGGCTGGAGATGCAGTTCGACTTGGCGGCAATCGAAGCCTTGGCCGAAGACGAGAACGCCCGCGTAACACGGGATTCGCAACTCCTGGACCGGGGCGTGCTCACCATCAACGAAGTCCGCCGCTCCCGCAACCTCGCGGACGTCCCGTGGGGCGACGAGTGGAACCGAGGCGGCCGTGCCACGCCCGGAGGTTAGATCCGCCCGCGCAACCGAGGGTCCAGCACGTCACGAAGGGAGTCGCCCAGCACGCTGAAGGAGAACACCGCCAAGGTGATGAATATACCGGGAACTATAGCCACGTGGGGAGCAAAGTTGAAGGCCGCCAGGGCGTTGGACAGCATTTCCCCCCAAGTTGGAGTAGGGGGCGGGATACCCAAGCCGAGAAATCCTAACGCGCTCTCAGTGATTATCGCTACTCCTACAAGACCAGTGGCTACCACCAAATATGGAGCGACACAACCAGGCCCAACGTGACGCAGTATGATGCGCATATCGCTCGCGCCGATTGCCCTCGCTGCATCGACGTAGGGAGTTTCCTTGATCACCAGGGTGTTTGCCCGAAGGACACGCGCCCCATATGGGATGAACGGCACAGCAATCGCAAGAACCAACGTGTTAAACGATCGGTCTAGAGCAGTCAGTAGAGCCAACGCTAGGATGATCACTGGAAACGCCATCAATATGTCCACGAATCTTTGAGTGACCGCGTCGACCCTGCCACCGTAGTAGCCACTGATTAAACCCACTGCGGCACCTACCAGAGTCCCTGCCACAGATGCGATCACTCCTACAACCAGCGACCGCCAGGCACCATGCAAAATCCTGCTCAGGACATCCCGACCGAATTGGTCTGCACCCAAGAGGTACTCGGTCGATGGGGCAGCGTATTTGTCATACCCAATTTCTCGCGGGTCGCCAGGGGCCACGAACGGACCGACCAAGGCCATTATTGCTAACGCCCCAATGATGATTGCGGCTACAAAACCTAAAGGGGATCGTCTTGCGAAGGACTTTGTTCCCCTCCAAGCACTGTTCCAGGCCCCAGCGGCTGCGTCGCCCCTATCCAGGGTTGTCTGAGAGGTGGTTGCCATTAAATCACTCTCTTACTACTGATAGCGGATTCTGGGGTCTAACCAAGCGTATAGGATATCCGTGAGTAGGTTGGCCAGAATCACGATGGCTGCAAATATGAAAATCATGGTTTGAACCAACGGGAAATCATTGTTGAATACCCCGTCGACCAATAGCGATCCCCAGCCCGCGAGATTGAACACTTTCTCGGTGACTACCACACCACCCAGCATGGCTACAACCTGCAGCCCCCCAATGGTGACGACCGGAATGACAGCATTGCGCAAGCCGTGTCGGATGACAACTACTCTTTCTCGGAGACCCTTGGCCCTTGCAGTCCTCATGTAGTCTTCGAACATCACCTCAAGCAGAGAGGACCTAGTCATCCTCGCAATGAACGCGACTTGAAAGTAGCCCAAGGTTAGGGCTGGCCAAATCATCTGTTTTAGGTTTCTCCAAGGATCATCAAAAGGACTGACCCATTGAAGCTCTGGGGTCCAGGTGAAAGCTCGCACAAGACCAAGCATGATCATCAGACCAAGCCAGAATACCGGCACTGAGAGTCCGATTACGCTGAAGACCCTGAGCACGTAATCCACCCAGGTGTTGTGCCGGATAGCGTTTATCGTTCCTAGAGGAACCCCCACAAGACCGGCTATGATCATCGTGTAGACTGCGAGATTTAGTGTGACCGGAAATCTCTCGGCGATGAGTTCCTTCATGGGAACTCCCTTGACGATCAGAGAATCACCGAGGTCAAACGTAGCCATATCTCTGACCCAGTGGCCGTACTTCACATACCAAGGGTCGTTCAGCCCCAATTGCTCACGAAGTATCGCAACGGTCTCGGGGTTAGCAGCCTCCCCCAGGATCGCCAAGGCCACATCCCCTGGTATGACCGCCATGATTAGGAATATCAGCAGTGATACCCCGATTAGTGTTGGTGCCGCCAGTAGCAATCTTCGGCCGATATAGGATTTCATAGCTCAACTACCACGTCATGCGCCTGCCGAGGGTTACAAATCATGAGTAGGCTCCCCTGACCTTATAGCTCAGGGGAGCCCAGACGACGAATGATTCAGTTAATGGCCTATGGCCGTGATGTAGGCAACTCCGGGAAGTCCAGCCAAGTATAGATCATTCGTGAATTCGTACTCCGAGCAATCGGACTAGCCGTCCATCCCTTTACGAACGGCCACATAATGTGATGGAAGTCCCACCACTGCAGCATGATCCAACCCGACTGGTTCATGGCTATTTCGTCCATTTGCCAAACCAGTTCTTTCCGTTGTTCCAGATCTGACTCGAACTTCTGTTCTTCGTACAGGCGGTCTATTTCGGGTACCGACTGTCGATGATACCAACGACCGCCGTTAGTAATATACGACTGCCCAAAGACGTCAATCGGGTCGTCGAAATCGTAGGCCGCTCCCGACAAGCCCCAGAGGTAATCTCCCGAGACTTCTAGGTCCCTGTAGGGAGTGAGGAGCAGCGGGTTCAACTCGATCTCAACATCGATCTGTTTGAGCATCTGCTGGACTATCTGAGCGTGGCCACAACTAAACAGAATGTTGCTAATGCAGTTTAGCGGCATGCCCGACCAGTCAATCTCCCCTTTCTCGGCCTCGTAGCTAGCCAACAGTTCTCGCGCATGAGCCCGCCGTACTTCCATGTCGGGTCCAAACCCGATGAATGTCTCTCGCCGTTCCACTGGCGTTGCCCACGGTCCAGTTGGGAGAGTGCCCGTGCCAACGGCCCCCGTTTCCGTACCAAGCTCAATGATGGCTTCTCGATCGATAGCCTCGCTAATCGCCTGCCGAACCCGCAGGTCATCGAACGGGGGATTATTCGTCTGGAGATGTAGGCTCGCTACTACGTTGCCTCCGAAAGAGTAGATCAACTCGGGGTCGCGAGATGCTGTTGCTTGGCCCAAATCAGGTCCCAGATTCGGGTGTCGATACGGCCCCGTCCAATAAATTCGCTTGGCCAGAACCTGGTTAGCGACCGTTTGAGGATCGGTAATCACGTTAATTTGGATTTCATCCAGGTAGGGCAGGCCTTCTTGGAAATAGTCTGGGTTTCGTTCGAACCTGAAAAATGTGGTGGTATTTTCTTTCAAGATAAAGGCGCCGGTACCCACCATGATGCTCTTGATACCATCGACCGGGTCGGACTCTAATATGTGCTTCGGTACAATAGCATTCCACCCGTTGGACCACAGAGGCACCAGCAATCCGGAAGCACCCAGGCCGTTGAGCCTGATCGTGTTGGGGTCTGTCGCTTCGACGCTCTCGACAAGAGAGCGAACGATTCCTCGGCGAGGACTGATCACGCCCTCTGGCGGGTCCATAATTCGGTTGATACTGAACTCGACGTCCGCTGACGAGAACGGTGTCCCGTCGTGCCATTTGACATTTTCGGCCAAGTGGAAAATAACAGTCTTCCCGCCGTCCTCCAACTCCCAAGAGCGCGCCAAATCAGGAATCACTTCCACACCTTGAGGGTCGTACGGACTGGTACCTAGCAGCCCACTGTAAGCCAGGCTTGTCGAGGCATAGATGCCTCCAAGCGACGTCTGATGAGGGTCAAACTGGTCGATGGTCTCATTGGCTACGCTAAGGAACGTTCCACCATACCTAGGAGTCTCCCCATTCGCCTCTGCCAACGCCTTCGGCCCACCAGACATAATAACCTTGGTGGCCTCGCTGTAGTGAGAACCCTCCCCTGTGGCCGGGACTGCGACCGAGATCGGTTGGGAGGTTGGAGCTGTGGTAGAGGCTGGTGCGGCGGTAGACGCGGGTCCGGATGTGGCTACGGCGGACGTGGTCGCAACAGGAACTTCGGTGGCCGGTGGCTCTGTCGCGGAACTACCGCAAGCGACTGCGGCCATCAAGAACGTGGCAACTAGTGTAAGGATCAGAAGCGTGTAACTAAATCGTGTCCGCAGTCGCACGAGGTCACCTCTAAGTTCCCGGAGTGAGATTACTTGTGGCAGTTACTGATTTCGTCTACTAATTGGTCCATTTCTACGTTACGGATAGGGTTATGCGATCGATAGCCACCAGGTCATATCTGTCTAACAGAAACAGATATGGATGTCAACCGGTTTACTGCCCCAGGTGCTTATCGAACTCCGCTCGGAGTAACTAACGGCCTGTACCATTAGGTCCTTCCTCGCAGGCGAGGATCCAAGACGTCGCGCAGCGAGTCGCCCAGGACGCTGAAGGAGAACACTGAGAGGGTAATGAAGATGCCGGGGATAATGGCTACGTGCGGAGCAACCCACAATAGAGCCAGCGCATTGGAGAGCATCTCGCCCCAAGTAGGTGTCGGGGGCGGGACGCCTAGGCCCAGAAACCCTAACGCGCTTTCAGTGAGAATTGCCACACCAATTAGACCTGTCAATACCACCAAGTAGGGGGCGAAGCACCCTGGCCCGATATGGCGGAGCATGATTCGCAAATCACTACACCCCATAGCCCTGGCAGCTTCCACGTATTGGGTTTCCTTGATCACCATGGCGCTTGCTCGCACCACTCGGGCCCCATACGGGATGAAAGGCACGGCGATAGCGACGATTATGGTTCGTAGCGAAGGGCCGAGAGCTGCCACCAACGCTAGAGCCAGTATAAGAACAGGAAAGGCCATTAGGATGTCCACGAGGCGCTGACTCAAAGCATCTATCCTCCCTCCCCAATAACCTCCAGCCAGTCCGATTGCTGCACCTATCAGCGTGCCAGCCGTGGAGGCTACGACCCCGACCACCAAGGAGATCCAGGTTCCATGAAGAATCCGGCTTAGTACGTCTCTGCCCAACTGATCAGTTCCCAGTAGATTTGCATCCAGTGAGGGAGCCAGATATTTCGGGCTAGCTCCTAACAAATCTGGGTCGTGGGGGGCAACATAAGGACCGATCACCGCCATAATTACCAAGGCCAGTATTATCCCCGCACACCCAGCACCCAATGGCGTCTGTTTGGCAAAGCGAGCTATTCGCACAAAGGCGCGCGCCGCTACCCTCCGAGAGATACCGGGAACAGCAAGAGCTACGGTTGACATCTGTTACCTTCTGTCCTTCCAGCTACTGGTACCTGATCCGTGGGTCAAGCCAAGCGTACAGCGTGTCGGTGATCAGGTTGGCTACAATCACGAATGCGGCGAAGATAAAAATCATCGTCTGGACCAAAGTATAGTCGCGAGTCTCTACCCCACGAACTAGAAGAGTTCCCCAACCAGCCAAGTTGAAGACCTTTTCAGTAACGACCACGCCACCAAGCAGAGCAACAAACTGGAGCCCTCCTATCGTGACGATCGGAATTACAGCGTTCCGGAGGCCATGCCGGACTATAATCATTCTCTCCTTCAAACCCTTGGCTCGAGCTGTTCTCATGTAATCCTCGAACATAACCTCAAGGAGGGAAGCACGGGTCATTCGGGCAATAAAAGCGACTTGAAAGTAAGCTAGAGTAAGGGAAGGCCAGACCATTTGCGTCAAATTACGCGAAAGGCTTTCAAAGGGACTGACCCACTGAACCTCCGGCGTCCAGTTGAACCATTGCACCAGGCCCAGCAAAATCAGCATGCCCAACCAAAAAACGGGCACCGAAAGGCCTATGACGCTGAATATCCTGAAAGCATAGTCCATCCAAGTGTTGTGACGGATAGCGCTAAGGGTTCCCAACGGAACTGCCACTATTCCAGCAACGAGAGTGGTATAAACAGCCAGATTTAGTGTCACCGGGAAATGCTCTACGATTAGGTCCCTTATGGGAACACCTTGCATCCATACGGAAATCCCGAGGTCACCACCAGTAAAAAGGTCCCTTACCCATCGCCCGTATTTCACATGCCAGGGAGCATTCAGACCCATCTCCTCCCGGAGAATCTCTAAATTCGCCTGATTGGCTCCCTCGCCCAGAATGGCTAAGGCGACGTCTCCAGGGATTACCGACATAAGACCAAATATCAGCAACGATACGCCTATCAGTGTCGGTATTCCTAGGAGAATTCGGCGTGCTACGTATTGCTTCATCGCTTAAGGGTCTCTCCATGATTACCCACGAGATCGTATGGCCACCCGTGTTTTGAGGCTTGCACCAATCAGACCAACAAGAGGGCTCCTCATACTTCCTAATATAGGTCGCAGGAGGAGCCCTACGTTACCAGTCACTCCAAAGGCGATCCGCGGTACATTGAGCAGATAAGCTAGCAGCCTGCGGTCGGAGCATCACAAGTTAGCCAAACATACTTCATTCTGGGGTTGGAAGTTCCTTTTACGCTGCTGAAGACGAAACCCTTGACGAAATCCCAGTGAAGACCGTTCCACTGGCTCCAGAAGAGTATTACCCACGCAGAATCGTTCATGGCGAGTTTGTCCATTTCCCAAGCTAACCTTCGCCGTTCCTCGAAATCAGCCTCAAACGTCAATCGTTCGCAAATCTCGTCCAGCTCCGGTATGGAACTTCTTTGATACCACCGGCCTCCGTTGGTTACGTACAACGTATTGCAAGTGTCCACCGGGTCGTCGAAGTCCATCCAAGCACCGATAGTAGAGAGCTCCCAATCCCCGGCTACTTCTCCACCTCGCACCTGCGTGACGTCTCCAGGCTGCAAATCGACCTCAACCCCAATCTTCTCTAGCGACTGCTTCATGATGAGGGCGTGTGAGCAACTCCATGTAAGATTACTGGCGCAAACAATCGGTATCTGGCTCCAATCGATCTGGCCCTTTTCCGCCTCGTACTCGGCAAGAAGCCGCCTGGCGTTCTCCCGCCGGACCTCCATATCTGGTCCATAGCCGATCAATTCTTCCCGCATCTCCGTGGGCATACCCCAAGGGCCCAAGGGGAAGCTGCCAGTCCCTACGACTCCCTCATTGGGACCCAATTCATAAAAGTCTTCTCGGCGAAAACTCTCGCTAATCGCCTGCCGGACTCTGATATCGTCGACAGGAGGTTTAGTCGTGTTAACAGTGAGAGAGAAGTGGATAGTGCCCACTGTTGGTTTGTAGACGATGCGGGGTTCCCTATCGGTCGTGCTCTTCCTCAAATCGGTGTCGTAGTTGATCCCACCTAACGCGTCATTCCAGTAAATCCGTTGCGTCAAGAGAGCGGCAGCCTGAGTCTGGGCGTCAATGATGATGTGGTAGTCAATTTCATCCAGGTAGGGTAACCCGTCTTCGAAATAATCTGGATTCCGCTCATACTGCCAAAGCGTGCTACTGGGCTTCTCCTTCAACTTGAAAGCCCCGGTACCCATGACCTGGGTTTTCATCGCGCCTACCGGGTCTTCGTCTAACAGGTGCTTGGAAAACATCCCAAGCCACCCGTTAGCAAATAGCGTGGTTATTAATCCAGAGGGAGCCTTAAGATTCACCACAAACGTATTCGGGTCCGGCGCTTCGAAATTCTCAACTAGCGAGGCGAAATTCGGGCCCAAGGTGCTTATCATCCCCTCCGGGGGATCTATTACGCGGTTCATGGTGGTTAGCACGTCGGCTGAAGAGAATGGCATCCCATCATGCCATCGTACTCCTTCGGCAAGCCTGAAGGTCAGTTGCTTACCTCCCTCTGAGAACTCCCAAGTACGGGCTAAGTCCGGGATGATCTCTTGAGCAAGGGGATCATATGGGCTTTGGGCGAGCAAACCGTTGTATGCTGGCGCCGTGCTAACGTACACTCCTCCGAACGTGATTTGATGCGAATCATAGGAAGGCACGGGTTCCCAGTTGTTAGCTAGAAATTTGCCGCCATGTCTAGGAGACTCTCCGTGCGCTTGTGCGAGGGCTAGTGGCCCTCCCGACTGCAATAGGCGCGCTGCTTCGGAGTAGTCCGTGGTTTCAGCCACGCCTACCACAGGCGCGACCGTAGCTACAGGTACCGCCGTAGGCGACGCCCCTGTAGTACCCGTGGCCCCAGCGGTGGTCGCACTCGGACCTGTTGTGGTTGCGGAGGCTGGTGCGGCGGTAGACGCGGGTCCGGATGTGGCTACGGGGGACGTGGTCGCAACAGGAGCGTCGGTGGCCGGTGGCTCTGTCGCGGAACTACCGCAAGCGGCTGCGGTCACCAAGAGTGTGGCAACTAGTGTAAGGATCAGAAGCGTGTAACTAAATCGTGTCCGCAGTCGCACGAGGTCACCTCTAAGTTCCCGGAGTGAGATTACTTGTGGCAGTTACTGATTTCGTCTACTAATTGGTCCATTTCTACGTTACGGATAGGGTTATGCGATCGATAGCCACCAGGTCATATCTGTCTAACAGAAACAGATATGGATGTCAACCGGTTTACTGCCCCAGGTGCTTATAGAACCAGGCCAGCGTCCGCGTGATGTACTCCCCGCGCATGCGCGGGTGGCCGGTGCGTGGGAATGCATGAGAGCAACCCGGGAACCGTACGAACTCAACCTCCTTACCCAGCCGCTTGAGCACCGTGAAATACTCCTCGCTCTGAGCGATCGGGCAGCGGGCGTCGGACTCGCCGTGCAGCAACAACACTGGCGCGGACACGTTGGAGGCGTAGGTTATCGGCGAGTGCTTCAATAACTCCGGGGCCGCGTCCACCAGCGACCCGCCCCACTGGGGTTCGCCGAAGCTGATGCCGATGTCCGAAGTGCCGTACATGCTGTAGAGGTCGATGCAGGGCGCGCCGACCACCGCCGCCCGGAACCGTTCCGTGTGGCCCACCGTCCAGCTTGTCATGAACCCACCGTAACTGTAACCGTGCACACCCAGGCGTGCCGGGTCCACGTAGGGCCGCTCGCCAACTTGGTCCACCGCCGCCATCAGGTCCAGGTAGTCCTCCCCGCCCCAGTCCCGCAGCACCGCGCGCATGAACTGGTCGCCGTAGGTGGACGAGCCCCTCGGATTCACCGCTAGGACCAAATACCCGGCGGCGGCCAAGGCCTGCTGCAGCGGCCACCTCACCGTTGGGGCACGACCAAGTCAGGTTGCTGGAGCACTGGATGGTCATCGAGTCCCAATCGATGGGGCCATTCTCGGCCTCGTACTCGGCCAGCAACCGCTTTCGAATTGGCGATGCGGGCGTCCATACTATTTCACCGTCCCGTGCTGCTTCAACCGGAGTGTGGGCCGGAGGCCAACACAGATCGCCCGTGGTGAACGGTGTCCGCCCGGAGGACCTAATGGCCTGTACCATTAGGTCCTTCCTCGCAGGCGAGGATCCAACACATCACGTAGAGAGTCGCCCAGCACGCTAAAGGAGAATACCGCCATCGTGATGAAGACACCTGGGACAATAGCGACGTGGGGAGCAAATAGCAGAAGCGCCAGGGCATTTGAAAGCATTTCACCCCAGGTCGGAGTAGGAGGCGGGATTCCCAATCCCAGGAAACCCAGCGCGCTTTCGGTGAGAATCGCAACACCGATCAAACCAGTCAACAGGACCAAATAAGGGGCGATACAACCCGGCCCAATATGACGAAGAATGATTCGTAGGTTGCTGCAACCAATGGCTTTCGCCGCCTCCACATATTGGGTCTCCTTGATCACTAGCGTAGTTGCCCGAACCACCCGAGCACCATAGGGAATGAAAGGCACGGCAATCGCGATGATGAGTGTCGTAAGCGACCTGCCCATCCCGGCCAGTAAGGCCAACGCAAGAATGAGCACAGGGAAAGCCATTAAAATGTCCACGAGCCGTTGACTCAATGCGTCAACTCTGCCAGCGAAGTAACCACTGACCAATCCCAAAGCCGCACCCAACAAAGTACCGGCGATCGAAGCAACGACCCCGACCACCATAGATATCCATGCTCCATGGAGGATCCGGCTTAAGACGTCTCTTCCGAACTGATCAGTTCCTAGGGGGTTGTCGCCCCACGCAGGTGTCAAATATTTCGGCCCGATGCCGATCTGTTGCGGATCGTAAGGGGCCACATGGGGACCTATGATGGCCATAAGGGCCAGGGCCAGTATTATCGACAGGGCCACGGCTCCGACTGGAGATCGTTTGGAGAAGCGGGATAACGTCCGAATCGTACTGAAAATCACGGTTCGGCCGTGCCGGGGAATCAAAATAGCCGTTGTCGACATTTTTTCTTCCATCTAGCGAGCAGCTAATTTCTTGCACTATTGATATCTGATTCTGGGGTCGAGCCAGGCGTACAGCATATCCGTTATTAGATTTGCCACTATGACGATCCCAGCGAAGATAAAGATCATTGTTTGGATCAAGGGATAGTCCCGGGTAAATACGCCCCGGACAAGCAAAGTGCCCCATCCAGCGAGGTTGAAGACTTTCTCAGTGACCACGACTCCACCAAGCAATGCGACAAACTGCAGACCACCGATAGTCACTATTGGAATTATAGCGTTGCGAAGCCCGTGACGGATAATTATCACTCGCTCGTGCAGACCCTTTGCACGGGCTGTCCGCATATAGTCCTCGAACATCACTTCCAAGAGCGCTGACCGAGTCATGCGCGCAATAAAGGCGACCTGGAAATAGGCCAGCGTCACGGTGGGCCAGATCATCTGCTTTAGGTTTCCCCAGGGATCAACGAAAGGACTGACCCATTGCACTTCAGGGGTCCACCTAAACCAGGTCAGCAAGGCCAGAACGATCATAAGTCCCAACCAGAACACGGGCACCGAGAGCCCAATTATGCTGAATGCCCTAAGGAAGTAATCCAACCAAGTGTTGTGGCTGACGGCACTGATAGTGCCCAATGGGACCGCAACGAGTACGGCGATGATGGTGGTGTAAACGGCCAGATTCAGTGTTACCGGGAAGTGTTCTGCGATCAGGTCCGCTACAGGGATACCTTGCATAAAAATGGATTCCCCAAGGTCGCCGAACGTCGCCAGATCCTTAACCCAACGCCCGTACCGAACATACCAGGCATCATTTAGGCCTAGTTGCTCACGTACAATGGCGACGTTTTCAGAGTTCGCTCCTTCGCCCAATATCGCGATTGCGACGTCACCAGGAATTACAGCCATAATAAAGAAGATTAAGAGGGACACGCCAACCAAGGTTGGAATGGCCAAGACCAAGCGTCGAGCAATGTATTGTGTCATGGATTCTCAGGCTTCCCCACAATATTTATTACCGAGATATTAGGGCCTCGATCGCAACTACTCTACTACCAGTGTGAGATAGGGCTCCTCCCAATGCGTAGCCAGGCATTGGGAGGAGCCCTATCTTCCCCGCTATTTTGGAATCGACGATCTGATCAGCAGTTCGCTGTTGGAGCGTCGCAAGTCAGCCAGACATGTTTCATCCGGGCGTTGGTATTGCTGAAAAAGGCCGTGAAGGTGAACCCTTGGACGTAATCCCAACGCATTCCATTCAGGTTCCACCACAGGAGAATATCCCATGCGGCATCGTTCATTGCCAACGTATCCATATCCCAGACCAATCGTTTCCGCTCTTCAACATCAGCCGTAAATTTCTGCCGTTCGTAAATCTCGTCCAGTTCGGGGATGGAGCTCTGTTGGAACCAACGGCCTCCCTCTGTTATAAAGAACTGCCCGTAGACGTCAATCGGATCGTCGAATACCAAACTTGCACCGAGGGTAGATATGTCATAATCTCCGGCAATCTCACCACCTCGGTGCTGGGTAACGTCCATTGGGTCTAGATCCATATCGACATCGATTTCTTTAAGCAATTGTTGGACCACAACCCCATTCGCACAACTCCAACTGATGTTGCTGGAACATTGAATCTTAAGCGCACTCCAATCGATTTCGCCGTGTTCTGATTCGTAGTCAGCAAGGAGCTCTTTTGCGTGCGCGATCCGTTCTTCCATGTTCGGACCGTAGCCAATCAACTGCTCTTGCCGTTCCTTGGGCATAACCCACTGACCAAACGGGTACGCAGCTGTCCCGACCGCGCCATCACCAGGTCCCAACTCAGCAATCTTTTTACGATCGATAGCCTCGCTGATTGCTTGTCTGACTCGGAGATCATCGAACGGGGGATTCTGTGCATTCAGACTCAGGTAATAAATTGCCTGCCAGGTGGTGGGGGTATACACGAGTCGTGGCTCTCTTTCCAAGGTGGATTTCGCCAGATCCGCGTCCCAGTTGATCCCACCGATCACATCGTTGAAATATATGCGCTCGGTCAGGAGTGCGGCGGCTTGGGCCTGAGCATCCTGGATGATGTGGTACTCGATTCCATCCAGGAACGGCAGCCCTTCTTGGAAATAATCCGGGTTGCGTTCGTAGCGCCAGAGAGTACTTGTCGGCTCTTCGATCAACTTGAAAGCACCGGTACCCATCACTGCGTTCTTCAAGGCGTTGCTCGGGTCCGGCTGCACGAAATGCCGGGCCACTATATGACTCCAGCCGTTAGCAAAAAGCGGCAATAACAGCCCCGAGGGTCCTTTTCCGTTTACTACGATCGTTGTTGGATCAGGTGCTTCGAAGCTATCAATTAAGGCATTGAAAATCGGTCCTCGGTGACTAACAACCAACTCGGGAGGATTCATTACTCGATCGAACGTGTAAATCACGTCATCGGAGGAGAATGGCTGACCGTCGTGCCACGTCACGTCCTTTTCAAGGTGAAAGACAACTTTGGCGCCACCCTCAGTAATTTCCCAAGTGTGAGCTAGGTCGGGGACGATAACTTGAGCCAAAGGATCATATGGACCCTGAGACACCAATCCGTCATATGCGGGGGCGGTTGTGACGTAAGTTCCACCGATCAGAATCTGTTGACTATCATAGTGCGGCACCGGCTCCCAGTTATTGGCCAGGAAAATTCCCCCTTGCCGCGGCTCTTCACCGTATTTGCCAGCTAAGGCCACCGCACTCTGGTTAAGCAATTCAGCGTCCGACAAGTCCCTTGCTGCTGGAGTTGGCACCGGTCCGGTGCCAGGTACCGAAGTCGCCGTCGGTGACGGTGTAGGCTCGCTCTGGAGGACCCGCACCGTAGGTTCAGGAGCATCTGAGGGTGAGGCCGGGGCTCCTGAAGTTTGCTCTCCAGCTGCGGGGACGACCGTAGCTCCAGCTGCAGGGACGACCGTAGCTCCAGTCGAAGGACCGACCGTGGAATCGTCACCGCCACAGGCGATTCCAATCAAGATGATTAATGTTAATCCGCCCAATACCAGTGGAAGGAATCCCCTTTGTGATTTGGCCCGCATGACACCATCTCCATTCGATTTGCCGAAGACCTAAACGATCTCGCTACGTTCGACTCTAGGCTGCTTGATAACCTCGGCTGAAGCGAGAACGGCCCAAACAAATCCGGTCGTCGGATACCGAGATTAGCGGATTCGCGTATAGCGCCGTAATGGGTGGAAGTCAGCGCCTACCGACCACCGATTCACCGAGATATGAGTCACCATTTGCCAGACGCAAGAGGGGTGGGCCCCCTTCGTGATCTGGTCTATCTCCCAAGCCAACAGAGGCCACTAACTGATCCTCGTGCCACCTTAGTTGTAGATCAGGACTCCGCCTAGCCTTGGGAGAATGGCGCGACTCACTCGCAAGATCGGTAGGTGAGAACGAAATACGAATCTCGTCTTACCATAGGATAATCGAGGCGAAGACTATCTGGCAGGATTCTATCACATATGCATTAATGGTCTCAACTTATGAGGCTGTGGTGAAACCGAACCTGGCAACCGATACATTCACGGCGTCCCTTGCCGAACCACCACTCCTACCGTCGCTACCCGAGGTAGCGGTCGAACCAGGCCAGCGTCCTGGAAATGTACTCCTCGCGCATGCGCGGGTGGCCGGTGCGTGGGAATGCATGAGAGCAACCCGGGAACCGTACGAACTCAACCTCCTTACCCAGCCGCTTGAGCACCGTGAAATACTCCTCGCTCTGAGCGATCGGGCAGCGGGCGTCGGACTCGCCGTGCAGCAACAACACTGGCGCGGACACGTTGGAGGCGTAGGTTATCGGCGAGTGCTTCAATAACTCCGGGGCCGCGTCCACCAGCGACCCGCCCCACTGGGGTTCGCCGAAGCTGATGCCGATGTCCGAAGTGCCGTACATGCTGTAGAGGTCGATGCAGGGCGCGCCGACCACCGCCGCCCGGAACCGTTCCGTGTGGCCCACCGTCCAGCTTGTCATGAACCCACCGTAACTGTAACCGTGCACACCCAGGCGTGCCGGGTCCACGTAGGGCCGCTCGCCAACTTGGTCCACCGCCGCCATCAGGTCCAGGTAGTCCTCCCCGCCCCAGTCCCGCAGCACCGCGCGCATGAACTGGTCGCCGTAGGTGGACGAGCCCCTCGGATTCACCGCTAGGACCAAATACCCGGCGGCGGCCAAGGCCTCCTGCAGCGGCACGAAGGAATCGTAGAACGCTCCGTTGGGTCCGCCGTGAATGTCGATTAGCAAAGGGTACGACCCCCGTTCGTCGAATTCCGGCGGGAACCAGAGACGGCATTCGATATTGTACCCGGCCCGCTCGATCCAGAACTTTTCCAGGGCGGCGGGCGGGTGTTGCCGCATGAACTCGTCGTTGTGGCGAGTGAGCACCTTCGCGGAGCCCGCCCGTAAGTCCACTCGGCGCAGGTCGGCGGGTGAGTCCGGGGCCGTTACGACCGTGATGCCCGACGAAGCGTCCCGGTCAAGGGCCAAGGCGGTGGCCAGGCAACCGCCGCCCCAGAGGGTCTTGGTTTCTCCGCCGTCGATGGGAGCTTGGAACACGAACGACTGGCCATGGCGTTCGCCCACGAAGATGGCCCGGCCGTCGCCGGTCCATCGGATGTCCGGTTGGCGGGCCGGGGGCAGCCCGATGTAGGGGCGCAGGCTGTCGTCGGTGATGCGGCGCGGCTCTCGGCCCGGTCCCAGCACGTAGAGCCAGCCCTGCCAGAGCACCATCCCCTCAGGCGCGTCGGACCCAATCGTGAGCAATTGCAGCGAGTCGGGCGACCACGCCACCGCGCCCACGGAGTACAACCCTTCGGACCACTCCTCGGCCTCACCCCCATCGGCCGAGACCACGTAGGCCTCGGTTAGGGCCCGTTGGTCCCGGTCGTCTCGTCGGCCCGAGATGAAGGCGATGCGGGAGCCGTCGGGTGACCACACCGGGGAGATGTCGTCCCAATCGCCTTGGGTCAGCTGGGCCGGCTCGCCTCCGTCGAGGTCGGTCACGAACAGGTGGAAGTGCGCGTCGCCCCGCCAGCCCATGGTGTCGTAGCGGTATCGCACCCGGTTCACGACCGTAACCCGGGGCCCCGCGGCCGGGTCGGGCGACGGCTCTGGGTCGACGTCGGCGCTGTAGGCGATGCGCTGGCTGTCCGGGGCCCAAGCAAACTCGGTCACTCCTTTGGGCGCCGAAGTCAGCCGCCGCGCCTCCCCGCCGCCTGCGTCCATGACCCATACCTGCCGCGCCGGGCCGTTGGTGGTGCGCAGGAAGGCAAGGCTTCGGCCGTCGGGCGAGAACTTGGGCGAGGTGTCGGCATTCCCTTGGGTGAACTCCCGTTCGCCTCCGCCGTTGAGGTCGGCCAGCATAATCCGCGAACGCGTCTCCGCATCGCCCGTTTCCAGGCCCTCAACCCACGACAGGGTGTAGGCCAGTTTCCCGCCGTCGGGAGACAGCGACGGATCGGCCACGGACTTCAGGCGATATACAAGCTCGGTAGCAATGGGACTGCTCATACGGACACCTTTCGGCTGGGATTGGGGCGGGTAGTGCCCGATTCTAACATCAATTGACGGGATTCTTCGCTTGATTCAGAATGACAGACCGGATGACAGGGACGGCAACATCCGGGAAATCCATCGGTGAATCCTGATTCAAGGAGCGTAACGTGAAGTACGACTATGTTGTTGTGGGGGCCGGATCGGCTGGTTCCATCGTGGCCACCCGGTTGAGCGAGGACCCCAACGTTTCGGTGCTGCTGCTGGAAGCCGGACCGGACTACCCGGACTTCGAGCAACTGCCAGACGAGGTTAAATTCGGCTACGCCACCGCCACCGACGTGATGACCAGCGACCACAACTGGCAATTTTGGGGCAAGCCCACCGACACGGCCCCGCCGATGATGGTGCCCCGCGGCAAGGTCACCGGCGGCTCCAGCGCTATCAACGGGCAGGTCTTCCTGCGCGGCGTGCCCCAGGACTACGACTCTTGGGCCGCCATGGGTAATGATGAGTGGAGTTTTCCCAAGCTGATCCCCTTCCTGCGCCGCATCGAGAACGACACCGATTTCCCCGACGACGACTTCCACAGCTCCGAAGGGGCCATAATCGCCCGGCGCTTCAAGCAGGAGGAGTTGCTGCCCGACCAAGCGGCCTTCTACCGCGCCTGCCGGGCCGCCGGGTTCGCCGACACCCCGGACCACAACCACCCGGAGGCCAGCGGCGTGGGGCCGGTGCCCTTGAACAACCCCAACGGCATCCGCTTCAGCACCGCCTTGGGCTACCTCAACCCAGCCCGCCACCGCCTAAACCTGACAATCCGCCCGAGCTGCCTGACCCGTCGGGTCGTTTTCGAGGACACGAAGGCCGTCGCAGTGGAGGTGGAAAGCGGCGGCGAGCGGTTCGCTGTCGAGGGCGAGGAGATCATCCTGTGCTCCGGGGCCATCGGCTCGCCTCACATCCTGCTGTTGTCGGGCGTCGGCCCCGCCGGCCATCTGACCGAGCTGGGAATCCCAGTGGTACACGACTTGCCGGGAGTGGGGCAGAACCTCCGCGACCACCCGATGGTCTACACCACTTTCCGCACCAAGCCAGACTATCCGCTGGACGGTTTCGCGCCCAGGGTGCAGATGACCCTGCGCTGGACCGCCGAGGGCTCCGACCTGCGGAACGACATGATGATTTTCATGCAGTCCTACGCCACCGATCGGGTCGACCGGGGCGGCGAGCGGATGGACCCGGTGGGCATCCGCATGCTGAGCGTATTGGACTTGGAGTTGAGCGCGGGCCAATTGCGCCTGACCTCCACCGATCCGGACGAGCAGCCGTTCTTGGACTACAACTATATGGAGGACCCCGAAGACCGTCGCCGCCTTCGGGATGCAGTGCGGCTATGCGCCCGGCTGGGTGAGCACGAGGCGTTCGCCGACATCGTCCAAGAGCGGATCGACCCGACGGAAGAGGAGCTCGCCTCCGACGAGGCATTGGACGTATACATGATGCGGGAGGCTACCACTGGCCAGCACATCTCCTGCACCTGCAAGATGGGCCCGGCATCGGACCCCATGGCGGTGGTCGACCAGTACGGCAGGGTACACGGCATGGAAAACTTGCGAGTGGTCGACGCCTCGATCATGCCCAACTGCGTCCGGGCCAACACCAACGTGACCACCATGACCATCGGCGAACGCATCTCGGAGTTCATCCGCGAAGGCAAATAGACCGGGGCGATTTAACCGCAGAGTACGCAGAGGCCGCAGGGGTTTGAATTATTCCTCTACATCTCAGCGTCTTTGCGCTCTCTGCGGTGAATTACAGGCCGACCAGCTCGCGGAAGTTCTCGCCCAGCATCCGTTCCTTGTCGGCGTCGGGGATGGGCAGGCTCTCGATGAATTGGGAGTCTTGGGCCATGTCGGCCAAGGGAAAGTCGGTGCCGAAGCAGACCTTGCCTGGACCGTGCTTGTTGACGATGGCGGTCAGCGTGTCGCTGCCCAACTCCTTCAGCGCTGGCGGCCAAGTGGTGTCGATGAGGATGTTGTCACGGCCGATTAGCTCACGCTCGGCTTCGTCGAGCATGTAGAAGCCGCCCAAGTGCAGGGCGATGACCTTCAGCTTGGGGAATTGGCGCACCACGTTCATGATCCGCGACGGCTCGGCCCAGATGGTGTCGCCGGGCTGGGTGTGGGCCCAGCGGCCGGAATGCACCTCCACCACCATGTCCTCGCCCATCTCCTCGTACACCGGAAACATGCGTGGGTCGTCGGGGTAGAACTGGTTGACCATCGGGTGCACCTTGATGCCCTTGATGCCAGCGGCCCGCAGCCGTCGTATCTCCTCGGCCGGGCTGTCCATGTCGGGATGCATTGCCCCGAAGGGGACCAGCATGTCGTCCTGGATGCTGATCAGCCAGTCGTTGGCCCGCTCCACCTGCTCCGGCCGCTCGACTACTCCCAGCACCACCGACTTGTCCACTCCCGACTCTCGCATGTGGGCCTTGATGCCGTCCACGGTGTTGATGCCCACCGCCGGATACCCAAAGGTGCCAGTCATGTTCTCCAGCACCGCCGCCGCGATCCGGTCCGGCCAGATGTGGGTATGAACGTCAATGCGCATGTAGAAACCTCATCGGCGGCTTTAGGGGCGGCTTTAGGCCAAAAGTTCCTCGGCCATCCTTTCCAGGGCGGGGATGGCCTCGCCCGGGAGGTTGGAGGGGAGGCGGACAGTAGCCTGGGTGGCGCCGGCCTCTTCCATGCGGTTGATCTCGTCGCGGTCGGCGGCCCCGGAGATGACAATCTCGATGCTATTGGGGTCACGGCCAGCGGCGTCGGCCAACTCGTCCAACGAGGCCCTCGCGGCGCGGACGTCGTCGGGCGTCACCCGCACCGGCATCCAACCGTCCCCGTATGCCACCACGCGCTTGAAGACGTTGCGGGCATTTCCGCCCAGATACACCGGCGGGTGAGGCTTGCTGGCCGGTTTGGGGAAAACCTTGACCAACGGGAAGTCGTAGTACCGGCCATGGTACTCGGCCTCGTCCTTGGTCCACAGCTCCTTCATCACCTCGATGGCCTCCCGGGTCTGGGTCCACCGGTGATCGAAGTCGCCGCCCATAATCTCGGTCTCTTCTCGCAGCCAGCCAGCGCCGATACCGAACAGGAATCGCCCGCCGGAGTGGTAGTCCAAGGCCGCGATCTGCTTGGCCTGCACCAGCGGGTTGTGCTCCGGCACCAAGCAGATGGCGGTGCCCAGGCCGATCTTGGTCGTCGTCGCCGAGGCCCGGGCCAGCCCGATGAACGGGTCGCCCATGTCGGCCATGAACGGCGGGATCGACCCATCGGGAGTACCGCCGTAGCGCGATGTGGTGTGCACCGGGATCACTGGATGCTCGGGCAGCCAGAAGGAATCGAAGCCCAATTCTTCAGCCTTTTGGGCCATCTTCGCAACATCGTCAGAATGGCTGTTCAACACGGTACTAACACCGATCTTCATACATCCTCCGAAACTCCCCTTGGATTAGGAGTGGATTAGGAGTGGATTAGGAGATTGTAGGACGATAAAGTGGCCTCGGCAATCTCCCAGCCCGCCAAAGGCGCTCCCATCCCGGCAGCCAACCACCTCCTTGCAGGCAGCGGCGCAGCCTGATTGCCAAATGAGCATGTGCTAGAATGTTCCGCATGGGGACTCAGCAACAACCGCTCCATATGGACCGGCACCGCAGTAGCTTCAACGTAACCCTGATTTTCGCCCTGGCAGTGGTGGTACTCGGTCTCATCAACCAGGGCCCGCAAGGTCTGTTGTTTGTCCTCCTTGGCGTTGGTTTTGCCGCCTACACCTGGCTGACCACGCCCCGGGAATACCTGATCTACGCCGACGCCTTGGTCATCAAGTACGGGACCCCTCGGGTGCGCCCCATTCCCTTCGCCAGCATTTCCCACCTTGAAACTTTAGCCCTACCCATGGGCGAGAGGTTGCGGATCCGCATGACCGACGGCAAGCGCACCTTCCTCATGGCCAAAGACCACGACACCTTCCGGCAGCGGTTGGAAGAGGCGCTGGGCATCTACCACCAAGCCCAAGGTGGAGGGGAATGGGTGGAGGCGCAGGGAACCCTGGTGGAGGAACGCCAGCCGGAGCAGCCGCTCAATACGGTCGGCACCGTGTTCGAGACCGACGCCCCCTCTTACGACGCGCCGCCCCTGGAGTCCGGACCTACCACCGAGGCAGAGGACGACCCGAGAGGGCCGGTAACTCCCTTCGGCGGAACCACAGCAGTCGACGACGACACCAAACCGCCCTACTAGCGCGGTCCTTGGCCGAGGGAGCTAGGGAAGGCTGACGGGGCGCGTTACAGCGGTAGTGTCCCCGAAGTTCCCACAGTACAGGACGTGGTAGGGCTCCGGCCCACCGGACACCACTATCATGATGTCATCCGGCGACTGACAGGGACAGACCAGGTCGCCGTCCCTAGCAAACCCGTCCTCATAGGAAATCACCGACGTCTCCCGGGGAAATCGGTCGATCGGCGTCTTGCAATACTCGAACAGCCGCTCCTTCACCGACTGCTTGGTGTAGCCGTGGTCGGCGAAGATGTCGGCGTGGCCCGGCGTTAGCACCACCAGCGGGTTTCCCGCTGCCAGCAGGTAGTTGTTGTCGCTGATGTCGGCCATGGCGCTGCCGATCATGATCACAAAGCTCTCCGGCTCTTTGTAAAAGGTCAGGCAGTTGCTGATGCCCTGGGCGCCCACCACCGTCACCGCGCTCTCGCCGCTCTCCAGACCCCGGTCGACGTGCAGCGGCGTCCATGGGCTGTCCTCCTCGTTTTCCCCCATACAGAACCCGTATTTCGCCGGGGAGCCGTGGAGCGCCATGTCGGTGGTCCAAGGCTTGGCCCCGCCGATGTTCCACAGCAGCAACCGCACGGCGCGGCCAATGGTGGCGTTGGCCCTCCAGCCCGGTCCCAGGGTGCCCCGTCCGCTGTTCAGGCCGATTTGCTCCCGCACCGGGCCGTTGACAATCAACAGCGGGGCCACGGGATTGGTGGTGGTCTGAAGACCGTGGATATTGAAGGCCGGATCGGTGATCGCTTCCACGGCGGCGATCAGCACTGGCAGGTACTCTGGCATGCAACCAGCCATCACGGCGTTGGCAGCGATCTTCTCCACCGTGGCCGCGCCGCCGTCGGGGTTGATGTAGCCGACGATGTCCCGCCCGTCGCGCTGACAGTAGTCCAGCATACGGCCCACCCGCTCCGGCGTCGGCGGAACCACCGGCAGGCCGTCCGACCAGCCATTGTCCAGCATCAGCTGGAAGACGGCCTCTAAGTCGTCATCGGAGGACTGGAAATCGAGGCGACTGGACTCCAGAGTCACCCTGGGCCTACTCTTCGCCGGCCTGCCACTGAGCCACTATGCCTCCAATTGCTTCCAGGGCGACCGAGCGGACGGTTTCCGGATCGACGTACTCGGTCAGTTCGGTTTTGGGGAGGACCACCATCGGGGCATCTGGGACTCCGTTGCCCCGGGCGGAAGCTTTGGCCAAGGTGGTGAACCGTTCGGTTACCAACACCACCGAGGGGATGCCGCGCTTCAGGAGGTTTACGCTGTCGTGGACACTCCACGCCGTGCAGGAGCCTCAATTCGCCAAGCCGACAATGGCCAGTTGGGCCTGGCTCTCCACCTCGTCGAAGGTCTCTTGGGGTGCGGCCGAGGCCAGCGGGATCAGCTTCTCGTAGACCTCGGCAGCGCCGTACTGCTCCTTCAAGAGGATGGCGATCTGCTCAGAAATAATGTTCATGCTGGTCCAGCGGTTGTTTAGTATGAACACCGTCTTGCCTTGGACACCGTCGGTCCGCGGGATGACGTTGTCCATAGGCCGCCAAGCCTCGGCGGCCGGGTTGAGGATGGTCAGCTTCATGAGTGCCTCCAGATGTGCCGGGATTACGCCGAGCGCCTACGCCGGACTAACCGTTTATCCAGATAGCGAGACGCTCTTCTCCGGGTCGTAGACCGGGCGCACCAGCTCGAAGGTGTCGGCGGTGTGGCAATACATGTTGCCCGCCAAACGGCCAGTGGGCTTCAGCAGTTGTTGATTTATACGGTGTCCGTCGATCAGGTCGTCGCGGATATGCATCAACACGATGGTGCCGATCACCAAACCGTGCCCGTATTCAGGATCGCCGAGGTTCACCACCTGTTGCAGGCGGCATTCCATGTTCACTGGCGATTCGGCGACCCGTGGCGGCTTGACGATCTCCGATGGCATGGAAGTCAGGCCAGCGATCTCGAATTCGTCGACGTCTTCCGGGAACTCCGCCGCAGTCTTGTTCATCGCTTCGGCGATATCGTCTACCACGACGTTCACCACGAACTCGCCGGTCTCCTCGATATTGCGCAGTGTGTCCTTGCTCTTGCGGTCCACGGTGCGCGAGGAGGAGAAGACCAAGGTCGGCGGGTCATAGGAGACGGCGTTGAAGAAAGAGTAGGGCGCCAGGTTGTCGATGCCGTCGGGAGAACGGGTCGAAACGAAGGCGATGGGCCGCGGCACCACCACGCCGGTCAATACGCGGTAGAAGTTCTCGAAGGTGGTCGGATCAATTCTCAATGGATTACCTCGTCGGATGATGTAGCAGCCAGGACGATTATAGCCGTGCGGTCAAACCAGGGCCATCCAAACAGGGAAAGGGTACAATACATTACTCGCTCTGCGGAGTCTCACATGCCAGGAATATTCCAACGCATTCAACAGGCTGACCACCTCTACGAAGAATACGGTAGGCCCTTGGAGCAAGACCACTGGGGAGAATTTCTCGTGATAGCTCCCGACGGGCGAATGTTCCTTGGGAAGGACCGGGGCGAGATCTCGATGCGGACGCGATCGACAGTCGGAAACGATGGATTTGAGTACCAGGGCGGTGAGTGGTCGTTCGAGGCGCTAAAACTGCTGCCGCGGTGGTATTCTCGTGGCCTTACTATCACCAGAACCGCGCCGACAAAAGTGGGCCAAGAAAGCAGACCCCTCTTGAAGGCGCCTTTCACCACTAACCCAGTTATCGGAGCACGGATCCCACCGAAGACGGCTGACAAATCTCCCGACCCGTGCTGAGTCCGCGTTTTCCCGTCATTCGCATCCGCTTGTTTCTCGCCGACATCACGTACGAGTTGGATGCATTGGATTCGAGGGCGATCTGGCGGTTCCTCCTCGGCTTCTGGGAGAACACGAACAGATTGGCGAACAGATACTGCTCCTTGCCGATGGGACCCAAATTCGCAGCCCGGTGTTCTATGGCGCAGTGCAAATGGGCGACTTCCCCCCAGTCCCAGCGGCCTTGGGCGACGAGCCCCGAATTGGCATCGGGCTCCTTCGCCACTTTGAGGTGGGCCTCGACCACGGCGTACGGATAATGATAAATCGTTAAACGCGAACGTCCTTTTTGACATTCGCAAACCCCGCTGGTATGTTTTAGCTCGGCTCGGCCCTGGGGCCGGGCCTGATTGCGAAACGGGGTCTGCTAACTATGGACTGGACCGAAACCATCGTTAAGGCGCTCAAAGACTGGGACACCTCCCTAATCGCCTACGTGCCGGATATCTCCATCCACCGGGTGACCAGCCTGATCGACGAAGACCCCTTCTTCCGGCTTGTCTCGGCCACCCGTGAGGAAGAGGCCATCGGCATCGCCGTGGGTTCCTACGCCGCCGGACGCAACTCCGCGGTGTTCATGCAGTCCAGCGGCTTCGGCAACAGCATCAACGCCCTGGCCAGCCTGTGCCTCCCGGCCCGCACCCCGATACCCATATTCATCAACCTTCGTGGGGGGCCCGGTGAGTTCAACATCGCCCAGGTGCCGATGGGACGGGCCACGCGCCCGATTCTCGACCAGTTCGGCGTGGTCCATTTCACACTGGACGACGACTACAAGATGGACAAGATCGTGGACGGCGCTATGAAACTCTGCCACGCCAACCGGCAGCCGGTGGCAGTCTGCCTGACTCAGTTGCTGCACGGAGGCAAACTTGCGTAGGTTCGAGGCTACCCAACTGGTGCTGCGGCTGGCCGGGGACCTGCCCATCGTGAGCAACCTGGGCCCCACTTCCGACGAGCTTTGGCACGCTGGCCACCGCGACCGAAATTTCTACACCTACGGCAGCATGGGCCTGTGTTCTTCCATCGCCTTGGGCATCTCGATGGCCACCGACGAGCCGGTGATCTCATTGGACGGAGACGGTTCGGTGCTAATGAACCTCGGGGCGGTCGCCTCCATCGGTCGCGAGCAGCCCAAGAACCTGGTCGTGATTGTTTGGGACAACGAGGCCTGGGGACAGACCGGCCATCAGACCAGCCACACCGGGTTTGGCACCGACTTAGCCCAAGTGGCCAGTAGCTGCGGAATAGCCAAGACCAGCACGGTCAGCGACCTAGAAGAACTGGAGGGCGCATTGTCCACCGCGTTACGCGAAGACGGCCCCCACTTCATCGTCGCCAAGATCGAAGAGACCGGATACCTGCCGGTGGCCCCCGTAGAGCCGGAGTTCACCCTTTACCGCTTCCGGAACACGTTCGTAGAGCCCGCCAAACCCGTCGAGCACTAGGAACCTGCTCCGGCCACGCCTAAGAGACCCGGCGAGGTGCGCCGGGCCCGGTGGGACCGGAGATTTCGTGAATGAACCAAAGGCCCGGGCGGAAGCGTCCGGGCCTTTCTCTTGTGGGTATTGCTCGCGGCCGCTAGTTCTTTACGTACTGGTCGAACCAGCCGAGGGTGCGGGCCAAAGCGTCGGCGGCGTCGGCTTCGTTGTAGTCGGGCCGCTCGTTGCAGTTGAATCCGTGGCCGGAGTTGGGGTACATCTTGAAGTCGTAGGTAGCGCCGGCAGCCTTCAGCGCTTCTTCGATTTGGGCCACATCCGCCGGGGTCGGGTTGGCGTCCTTTTCGCCGAAGTTCCCCATCACCGGGATGCTGATGTTGCCGGTGAGGTCGACGGGGGCCGGGCCGTCTCCGAAGGGCGCCAGAATACGTCCGCCGTAGTATACCGAAGCGGCGCTCAGGCCCGGGCAGCTAGTCGCACCCAAATAGGTGATGCGCCCGCCCACGCAGTAACCGACTATGCCAATCTTGCGGCCGCGGGTCCGCTGATAGCGGTTCTGGAGGTAATCGACGGTGACGTTGATGTCCTCGACTAGCTCATCATCGCGCAGCGCGCCCATGTATTGCTGCACCGCTGGCATCTCGTCGTAGCCCAACTTGGCGTTGGGATGCCCGCGGTGGTAGAGGGACGGAGCGACGGCGACGTAGCCGTGGCGCGCGAATTCGTCGCACACCTGCTCAATGTGCCGGGTTACCCCAAAGGCCTCCATGATCACGATGATCGCCGGGAAGCTGTTGCCTTCTGAAGGCGCGGGGTGGCTGACGTAGGTCGCCATGTCCTGGCCTTGGGACCCCGAAAGAGCGTCCATTTCCCGTTCGCCGGGGAATCTGATGTTCTCCCAGAATGCTGGCATGGGTCACCTCCCAATTGCTGAGGATAGTGTCTGAGTCCTACCGGCATCGGCCGAGGCCGTGGCCCTCACAACGGCTCCCGCCGCCGGTCATCCGTACTGTTGCGCGAGCAAGATTCTAGCAAAGGCCATAGCTGCGCACAAGCGGTTGGCGGAACATGGGGGTCGGTCTACCGGAATCGTCGCCGCCGGGAACGGCGAGCCGCCAGGAGCGCCACCAACAATATCACCAATACCGCCGCCCCAAATAGTTCTCTTTTACGGCCTCGCCAGCGTGACGGACCCGCGATTCGTTATCTCCGAGGAACTTCTGGACCTCGGGCATAGTCCCCCTGCCCATGGCGACTGGGTCGACGTTTCCAGTTGACCGGCGCTCGCCGCTCCCCCAAACGAGACTCAATGCCTTTATATGATCAGTTGGCCGATAGCCCGCTGTGCAATGGTCGGGGCCATTGGGATTTTGTAGGCATTCTGCGGTAGGGGCGTCGGGTTGGGCAGGACCAGACTAGCGACGTCAGCCGGGTCCAGCGACGCCAGTTCCCAGCCGGCTAATCCGGAAGAAAGCCTCGGCATCCATTGCGCGGTAGGGCACCGGAGCGACGCCGCCCAATGCGATCCTGGCTTCCCGAACAGTCCGGTTAGCCTCGCCCTCCATGCTTCCCGCCACCTGGGTTAGCGACATCCGCCGGGACGGGTCGGACTTGACGAACACATATCCCAAAGCCGCGTCCAATTCCCGCACCGGCGCTTCCAACCCAGAGGAGGCCAGCTCCAAGAGCCGCTGCCGGACTTCTTCGGCGGCCTGCACCACAGCGGTGCCGGTGGAGAAGGTGGCGGTGGAGCCGGCAGTGATTGGCGCGTCGGGGGTGCCGGTGGTGTCGCCGAACACGGGCTCTATCTGCTCGAACTCGGCTCCCAGCACCTCAGCGGCGATTTGGGGCAGTACGGTCGTCGCGCCTTCGCCAACATCCATCAGCCCGGTGATGAGCTTGATGGTCCCTGACTTCTCCACCCGTACCTCTGCCGCCGAGGGCGAGCCGGGTCCCCCCCGATAGACCATCATGGCCATACCCTTGCCCGCTTCAGAGCGGGGTCCGCCGGGCCGGGTAACGGCGCCCGCCAGCCGAAGGCTTCCGCGCCCAATTGCAGGCATTGCTCCAGTCCGTTGCTGGAGAATGGGATGCCGCCCTCCAGGGGTTGGCTGTCGATCACTTGGTCCGGAGGCGAGGTGCGCCGGCCCGGCTGGCCCTCGGGCCGCACACGGTTCATCAACCGGAAATCCAGCGGGTCGATACCCAGGGTCTCGGCGGCTTGGTCCATCAGCGATTCCAAGGCGAAGTGGCCCCTATTTAGCTATAAACAAAAATTTGCAGAAGTAGTATGTGCGCACGTTAATGTTTTAAAGTTAACCTTCTATTCGGATATGAGCTCTTACTTGCTGTTCAGTCATGCCTGGTTTTAGAACATCTTCTCCAGCAAGTCGAAACACTCTTAAATCAATATCAGGAAGTGGGTCCACGAAGTATTGATGTCGGCCATACGAAATTATACTTTCAGGGTGACTAGATGAGCCATCGAAATCCAATCCAGTTATGCATTGAAAAAATTCCTCTGAAGTAGTATTTAAAAAGTAAAATGCAGGATCCCCTGGATTGAGCTTTACGACTGCAATTGTGCAATCTATGATTTCGTTATTGCGCTCGCGGTGAAAAGCTATGCCGGTAGCATTCCCAAGCCTGGCCGGATTTCCTCTTGGAAAAATAACAGGCAACTCAGAACGATCGACGTTTAAATGAGCCATGTAATTAGATCTCACTGAATCTGCAAGAGCATATTGAACATCAAATCCGCTTTCCTGTGCTATTTTAATCTTGGCGTCTAAATAATCGCGCTGTTCTGGAGTTGGCTCTCCAAAGATCATAATCTCAATAGGTTTTACAAATTTTGTCAGATTTTTAGGTGTGCCATCTCCCCGTTTAAAAGCAAGCTCTTTGAAATACTCCCATTCGTCGCGGGTATAAGTAGGTGCCTCTTTGACCTCAAGCACATACGTCTCTGATTCATTGTTACCTTCATTCAGCTCTGTAATTACTTTGCCTGAATCTGCGGTAGCGTAGATATTGTATATCTTGCCCCCAACATCAGGTAATTTTACTTCAGGAAGCTCTAATGTAAACGTTCCATCAGCGTTAATTTCTGTAACTGGTAGTATTGGATTATCCAGTATTCCTTCCAAACCAAGTACTTCAACACTAAAAGGTTCACCTGGCTCTATCTGACCAACAGTTCCCTTAAACTTCAAGCTGTACGATGTTGTTCCATCATCATTAACCCCTAGGTAAGTGGAGGTTGTATCAGTTATCTGTAAATCAGGCATGGGCACGGGCGTCACTGTTGGTGGAATCTGTGTAGGAGGCCCAGGCGTCACTGTTGGCGAATTCGGGATGTTTATTGGTTCAGGTGTAGATGTGGGTGTGTGTTCAGTAGGGGGTATTGGCGTAGCAGGTTCAGGTGTAGATGTGGATAGGGTTGGAGGTATCACGGTATTAGCTGGTGCAGTGGTAGTAGGAGTATCTTTCTGAGTGTAAGTGCTTTCAGGAGTAAGTAGAGAAGGGTTTTGGGTGGTTGGACTTGGTTTGATTGTAGCTGTTGCGACTGGTTTGTTGGGTGTTGAAGCACCAGTAGAGCTGGGCGGAGGCGTGCTTGTAGCTCCGCTGCCGCAAGCTAAGAATATGGGTACTAAAAGTGCTGCTGCTGCGGCTAGAAACCCTGCTTTTGCTCGTTTGCCGGAACTGTAGGAACCGGCCACCGGCCGGTTGGTGTAGGCCAGATGGGCCTCGTATTTCACGTTGGGGCAGTGGTACAGGTAGAGTGCTCCCTGACCGGTGCGGCGGGCCGCGCCCGAAGCAAGGTAGGCCCCGGTATCCAGCAGCGCGTTGGCCTGTATCGCCGTAATGGTGCCGTCGCGCTTGAACCCCGCCCGTATGCGGATGTTGGCGGCGTGACGCACCCGCCCGGCGATGAACTCGTCTTCCCGAGAATACTCGATGCGGACCGGGCGTCCGGCGCGTTGGGCCAAGACGGCGGCCAAGGCCGCCAAACGGGTCTCGTCCTTGTTACCGTAACCCGCTCCCAAGAAAGGCCCGACCACCCTGACCCGGTGCGCCGGGACCCCTAGGGCCTCGGCCAGCGCGGCCCGGTCGACGTGTACGCCTCGGGTGGACTTCCACACCGTCAGGTCCACGTCCGGCGAATCGCCCCACGACGCCAGAGCCGCTCGGGGCTCCAGCGGCGCGGCGGAGTGGGCCGGTATAACGAAGTCGTCTTCCAACACCAGGTCGGCCTCGGCAAAGCCCTCCGCCACGCTGCCCCTCTCCAGAGTAAGCGGCCCGCCCAGAGCCAGGTTGCCGCCCGGATGAATGGCCGGAGCGTCCATTTGCAATGCGGCCTGGGGGCTGGAAACATGAGGCGGGAACGCATACTCGACATCGAGAAGGGCCAAGGCTTGGCGCGCAATGTCCGGGTCGTCAGCTGCCACCGCCGCCACCTCGTCTCCCACGAAACGTAGGCGGCTATCCAGGATGGGCAGGTCTGGCGCCAGCATGCCAGGAGGGGCGTCATGGGGGGTGACGAGGGCGCGGACGCCAGGCAATGCCGTAGCGTCCGTGGTGTCGACGATCAGCACCTCGGCATGCGGGTGCGGGCTTCGCAACACCGCGCCGTACAGCATACCGGGCAATTTAAGGTCTGCCGAGTAGCGGGCCTCGCCGGTCAGTTTCTCCCTCAGGTCGCGGCGGACAACGCTCGCGCCGACAACGTTCAGCGTCACCGCTAGATGACGTGGAACAGGCGCAGGTGTTCACGCAGGACGTCGGCGGCGAAGTCGTTCTCAATGTCGCGCCAGACCGAGTGGATGTGGTTCGCGCCGTCCTGCCGGTTATCGAACTCGACGACGAAGTTGCCGCCGTGAATCCGATAGTAATGAGCGTCGCTCTTGGAGACCGGTCCGGCCCAGGCCAAGTGGAAATGGTCCAAGCCCTCGTCCCTAATCGCGGCCAACTTCTGCTCGGCTAGGTCGGTGCGTACCTGCCCCACGTACTCGGTGACCAAGCTGAGCAGGGCCTCTTTCTGGCTGCCGGACATGGCGGCAGCTGGCAGCCCCTGGGGGCGGAAGGGGAAGGACACTTTGGTGCTGTTGTAGGTCAAAATATCCAAGGGCGCTTCGTCGAATATAACCGCCTTGGCGAGTTGGTCATGGTCCAAGGTTTCCATCAACTGCAGAGCGATGTCCTCCCGGTCGCCCAGGATCCGTAGTCCGGACTTGGGCCCTTGGCGCACCTCGGCCGGATTCGCGCCGAAGAAGAACGGTGTCACCGAGATGATGTTCTCGCCCCAGATGCTGAAGTGCAGGGAAACGTGGTGTCCCTCGATGCGCCAGCCCCAAGGCTCTCGGGTTCCCGGCTCGCCGAAGATGGTGAAGTGGTACAACTCCACGTCGCGCACGAAGGTGACCATGCCCATTTCTTTTTCCAGCGGGCCGAGCACGTCCTCGTGCTCAATTATCTGCTTGCATTGCTCGAAGGAACGGGGGGTGAGACCGCTTTCCAGAAGGGTCATGGCCAGGCCGCGCTGGTTTTCGTCCATGTCGCGCAGGGCAAGGCCGTGGCGGTTGATGGGCGGGTAGTACCAGTACATCCGCTCCCCGTCCATGTACTCGAAGGTGGCTTTGGCCTTCTGGGCGTCGGTCAGGCTGTCCAAGAAATTCCTGGCGGCGTCGGTCATTTGAGCGGCCGCCTGTGGAAGGAGTTGCATCGTCGCCATGGTCTGGACCCTCCTAGTCTGAGGATGGAGGAGCTATTCCGAGGCCATTCCTGCCGCGGCCCGCACAGACTGAATGATGCGGCCGTAGGCGTTGCAGCGGCAGAGGTTGCCCGATAGCGCCTCGCGTATCTGGTCGTCGTCGGGCTGAGGGTTGGCGTCCAACAGGGCGCGGGCTGCCATCAGGAAGCCTGGGGTGCAGTAACCGCACTGTCCGCCGTCTTCGGCCAAGAACGCTTCCTGCACCGGGTCGAGCTGACCGTCGCTGGCCAGCCCCTCGACCGTCAGTACGCTACGACCGCGCACCCGCACCGCTAACACCAAGCAGGAATAGACCGGTTTGCCGTCGAGCAGCACCGTGCACGAGCCGCATTCTCCCCGGTCGCAGCCGCGCTTGGAGCCAGTCAGGTCCAATTCTTCGCGCAGCACGTCGAGCAGGCTCCAATGGTCGCGCACCGTCAGGCCGTGGTCGCGGCCATTCACGGTGAGGCGGACGTCGGAGGTGTGGAAAGGGTCGGCGCTCATTCGAGCTAATCCTAGATTAACCGCCTAAGGGATACAAGGGGCCGCTAGTAGCCCGGTTCCCGGCCGACGCCGGGGTGACGAGGTGGAGCAAGCAGGGGCGCTTGGTGAAGCGCCCCTGCTTTCGGAGTCCGGGACTGCCGGCTGGTCCTACGCGCCCTGTAGCACCTTGCTCAGCGAGGCTTCCAGCTCGGTGTAGGCTGCGAAACCCTCGAAGCGGCCTTGGATGCGGCCTTCGGCGTCGAGAATAAAGGTCCACGACTCGTTGAACCAATGGGGCAGGGCCGATAGTCCCCACTCGTCCACCGCCGGAGCGATTTCCGCGCGGTCGAGATCGCCCTGAATTTCGTCGGGATTGTCGTAGATCTCCACGTGGATGAAATTGGCCCGCCCCTGATAGGCTTCCTTGAGTTCGGACACGGTGTCAACCTGGGGGCCGCAGGTGGCGCTGGTACAGAAGGCTGGGGAGGCAAACACCACGACTGCCGGGAGGGGGCTTGCCACCGCCTCCTTGATGGTGAGCTGGTAGAGGTCCGGGTCGGGCTCGTAGTCCGTCGTCACCTTAGCTATGTCGCCGACGCCAGGCAGGGTCTTGTTTTCGCTGAGCGGCCCGACGGCTCCCACGGCAGGGACCGGAGACTCCGCGACCACCTCTACCTCGAGCGCCGTCCGGCCGTTGGCGTCCGCGCCGGACACGTCGATGTCCAGCCGCCAAGTTCCGGTACGGTCGAAAGTGGCCTCGGTGGCGAAAGCGCCGCGTACTCCGTAGGGCCAAAGGTGGAATTCGGTCTGAAGCGTCTCGCCCACCGAACCGTCGGGCAGGTAGACCGGGGTCACGGTCACCTCGGCGTCGCTGACCAACTTCTTCGACGTGGTCAGCAGGAACGCCACCCGTTGCGTCCCCAAGTCCAGCACGGTGGTGGCCAGGATTGGTTGGATCATCTCCGCCGTTTCCTGGGCCTCACCAGCCGTCGGCTGAACATCGGCGACGGAGGGCTCGGGCGCGGGAGTGGCCGTTGGCGGCGGTACGGGCGTCGCCTCCGTGCCGCAGGCCAAGGCCAGCGCGGTGAACAGGGCAACCGCCATTAGAGCCAGTCCACGCATCAGAACCCCGACTCGTAGACGCCGAAGGTGAAGGAAAAGAGGCCGAAGTCATTGGACATCGAAGCCATCCTGAGTTCTTGCCGCGCCATCCAGTTCGGGCTTTCGACGATCTTGTAGAGCCTGGGCTCGTCCACCCACAGGTAGCTCTCTCCGTCCTCGCCGATCATGATGTCGCCGCCTGCGTTGTCCTCGGTCAGGTAGTCGCCATTGACGGTAATGCGGACTTTGTACGGCTCGCCGGACTCCGAGGTCAACACCGCATTAACAGATCGCGCCGAGTAGACCAAGGCCAGATAATCGTCGTAGCTCGTCGACTCCACCGCGTGCCTAGTGGCCTGGGGGCCAACGTACCAAGGACCTTGGAAGTAGATGAGATGCGGCTCCAACTCGTCCGGCTTCTGGAACTGGACCACGGTCTCGCGGTTCTCGTAATATTCCCGCTGCCCGATGTAGGGTCCACGTCCGCCCTGCAAATGACTAAACACAAATTGCCAGCCAGCAAACAACTCGGGAGTGTAGTCGCCGCGGGACTCCGAAACGAACTTGGAGTCGCGGGCTTGGTCTTCCGGCAAGGGCATCTCCATCTCGACGCCGGTCGCGCCGGATTCTTGCAACAACGTCCGGATCCAATCCTCGGTCTCTCCGTATTTACCCTCGCCAAAGTGCCGGTAGCGGACGACGCCATGGCGGTCGATTAGGTATTTCGCGGGCCAGTAGCGGTTGGAGAAGCTGCGCCACACCGCGAATTCGTTGTCTTGGACAACCGGCCAATCGACCCCCTCGGTTACAGTGGCCTGCACCACGTTATCGAAGTCCTTCTCAAACTCGAACTCCGGCGTGTGCACCCCGACGATCACCAAGCCGTCGTCTTCGTAGCGGTCATACCACTGCTGAAGATAGGGCAAGGTGCGCAGGCAATTCACGCAGGTGTAGGTCCAAAAATCGATGAGGACCACCTTGCCCCGCAGTTCCTCCAGGGTCAATGGACCGCTGTTGATCCATTCCTGAGTGCCCATGAGCTCAGGGGCCTGATTCCCGACGTCGCCTCCGATGTCCCTCGGCGCGCCGGGTGGGGTGGGCGACGGCGCCGCGGAAGCGACGGCTGGCGGAGCGGCGGTGGGGGCGGCGGTGACGGAAGTTGGCGCCGCAGGCTGGGCTGCCGCCGGAGCCGAAGTGGGTCCGCCAGCGGAAACAGCGGTGGCTTGGGCCGCGGCAGTTGGTGCTGCCGTGGCGTCGGCCTGGGGCGAAGGTCCGGTTGCGTCCGGTGTGGGGTCTTCGGCCCCACAGGCCACCGCCAGAACTGCGGCGAGGGCCAAGAGCAAGATCGCCGCGAAGAAATTGGAGGTCCGCTTTCCCGTGGCTGAAATCATTCTGCTCCCCTCAACTGGGCGAAGGGCCCACCCCCGCCTGCTACCGCCGGCAAATACCTGCCGTGACGCCCTTTTCTCTATGATACACTCAAGCCGCTTTCCCGATATTAGGGAATTGTGAAGATTGGGGGTACCGGTGCAAGAGGTCCAAACGCCTTCGGCAACCGCCCGGACAATAGTGGAAAACGTGTCCCGCGTGATCGTGGGCAAGACCCCAGTGATCGAACGGGCCCTGGCCGCCTTGGTCGCCCAAGGTCACATCTTGGTTGAAGACGTTCCGGGCGTGGGCAAGACCATGTTGGCCAAGAGCCTGGCCACGTCCATCGGTTGCAACTTCCGGCGAATCCAATTCACCCCCGACCTGCTGCCCAGCGACATCACCGGAATCTCGATCTACAACCAGAGTTCAGGCCAGTTCGAGTTCCGGCCTGGACCAGTGATGGCCCAAGTGGTCTTGGCCGACGAGATCAACCGGGCCACTCCCAAAACCCAATCGGCCCTGCTGGAGGCCATGGAAGAGCTCCAGGTTTCGGTGGACGGCATCACCCATTCCTTGGACCAGCCTTTCGTGGTGCTAGCCACCCAGAATCCCATCGAATACGAGGGCACATTCCCGCTGCCCGAAGCCCAGCTCGACCGGTTCCTGTTGCGGATCAGTCTGGGTTATCCCAACTTTGCCGAGGAGTTGGCGGTCATCGAGCGACAGGAACAGGGACACCCCATCGACGACTTGGAGCCGGTCACCGGCCCGGATGCGATCGTCGCGCTGCAGAAGGCGGCGCGGGAAGTGTACGTGGACTCCTTGGTCCGCGAGTACATCGTGGGACTCACTGAGGCGACCAGGAACCACGAAGACGTGGTGCTGGGCGCCTCGCCAAGGGCATCGCTGGGCATGTTCCGGTTGGTGCGGGCGTACGCCTTGGTGCGAGACCGCGACTACGTGGTGCCCGATGACGTGAAGGAACTGGCCTCCGGCGTGATGGGCCACCGCATGATCCTCTCGCCCTCGGCGCGAATGCGGGGACTGAGGACCTCCGACGTAATTGATCGATTGCTGGACACGGTGCCCGTACCCGGCGCCGTGCGCTAAACTCCTCCGCAAGCGGTCCACGTATGCCACGCCTCAACAGACGCACCTTCGGAATCCTGGTATTGGTGCTGATCGTCGCCTTCTACGCGGTCAGCACCGGCTTTCCCTTTTTCCACCGCTTCCTCTACGTGCTGTTGTTGCTGCTGCTCATCGGGTCGGTGTGGGCGTGGCAGAACCTGCGCGGGATCGAGGTGCGGGTGACCCGCTCCGCCGACCGCGGACAGGTTGGGAGCTACCTGGAAGGCCGGGTGTCCATTGTCAACCGCACCAGGTGGCCCAAGTCGTGGCTGGAGGTGGCCGACGCCACCGGAATGTCGGTGGACTCGGTCGGCCGCGGCTTGGCCTTGGTGAGAAACCAAACCCGCACTTGGCGCATCGAGACCTACTTGAGCCGCCGCGGAGTGTTCGACGCCGGCAAGGTGGAGGTGGTGAGCCAAGACCCCTTCGGCCTGTTCCGGCTGCGCCGTGACTTCTCCGATCCTCATTCCTACATCGTCTTCCCGGCTACTGAGCCGTTGCCCCACCTAGACCCGCGCTTCGCCGGTCTCCCCAGCGATACCCACATCACCCGCCATTTCGACGAGATTACCACCGACGTGGCCACGGTGCGCCCTTACCGCTCCGGCGACGCCTTCCGCCGCATCCATTGGCCTTACACCGCCCGGATGAACACGCCGATGGTCAAGGAGTTCGACATCGGCCTAGCGGCCCAAGCCTGGGTCGTGCTGGACATGGAGGAAGGGGCCCACTACGGGGTCAAAATCGACAGCATCAACAACACCGAGGAGCTATCGGTCACCGTCGCCGCTTCCTTGGCCGAGCAATTCATGCGTCTATCCTTGCCAGTTGGGCTGGCGGCGAACGGAGACAAACGCCACATGCTTCGCCCCGACGGCAGCCTGGAGCACCTGGGAAGGTTGATGGAAATCTTCGCCGACGTCCGCGCCTTGGGAGGGGTCCCTCTGCCTGCTTTTCTGTCGGACGTTCGCCACCAAATCAACTACTTCAACACCGTGACCGTGGTCACCGCCTCGCCCGATCCGGCCTGGGTTACCGGCCTGGTCGACCTGCGGCGCACCGGGGTGAACGTGGCGGCGGTGGTGGTCGATGGGGCCAGCTTCGGCAGCGCTAGGAGCCCTCAGGCCGCCGTGGATGCGGCGTCGGCCAACCTGATTCCGACCTACTTGATGAGGCAGGGCGACAAGCTGGACGACGCCTTGGCCTTCCCGGTCAACCAAGACACCATCACGGCCGCCAATCCCTACGCCGACCCGCTGCCCGCCTCCGGGCTCCAGTCGGAACGGGCCGCCGGCTGATGGCCTTCAGCGAGGCTGCTGGCCGGGTCCCGGCGCCGGGTGTCCAAGCAGCCTCGGACCTTGGGCTGTTCGGTTCTCTGCTGGAACGCCTCCGCCCTCCCGATGGCTGGCTCTCGCTCGCTTTCCTGATAGTCAACCTGCTGGTAGTGGTGCTTTCGGTGGAGCAGGCAGACTGGGCCCCCACACCCAGCCTGGCCGCCACCCTGCTGCTGGGCATGCTCACCGCCTCCGTGCTGTACCGGCTGCCGGTATGGGCCGGTGTGGTCTTGGTGTTTGGCATTGCCTTGGGCGCGCTGACCATCACCTGGCAAATGTCGGCCTTTGAGTTTGACGGCCGGCAATTGCAGGGCGCGAGTGAGTTGTTCGAGCGGTTGGGGCTCTGGTCCGAAGCGGCCCGCGACGGCTCGATCAGCATCGACCAAGTACCCTTCTCCTTCGGACTGGTGTGCGCCAGCTGGTTGACCGGGTTCTTGGGGGCCTGGCTGTTCCTCCGGCACCGCAACTTCTGGGGCGTGTTCATCCTCGGCGGCATCGGGCTGTTTTCCAACCTGACATTCCTGCCGCCCAACGTTAGCTTCCACATGGCCATCTACCTGTTTTCCGCCCTGCTGCTGGTGGCCCGGGTGCAGGCGGTGCGGCGGGTGGACGAGTGGCGGCGGCGCAACATCCGCCACGATGAGCACATGGGGGCGCTGACCATTTCCGACAGCTTCTTCTTGGCAGCGGCGGTTATCGTCATCGCCTTTCTGCTGCCCACAAGCGGCGCACGCTGGTCGGCGGCCACCAGCGCCTACGAGTCGCTGCGTTCACCGCTTGCGTCCTTCGAGGGCGATTTCAACCGGCTCTTCGCTGGACTTCCGGCCCGAAGGCCCATGGGCTTCCGAATTTGGGATAACGTGATGGCTTTCCAGGGCACCATCAACCCGACCACCACTCAGGTCCTGCAGGTCGAATCCCCGGTGGAGATGTATTGGAAAGCCCGCACCTACGACACCTACACCAGCAAGGGCTGGGTTTCCCAGCACACCGAATTCCAGCCCTTGGGCTTCGAGCCTGCCTTCGCTGCGGAGCGCACCAGCCGCGACCGCGCCGAAGTCACCTACACCGTTCTGCCCCTTTACGACTCGAAGAGCCTGTTCTCGGGCGACCAAGTGGTGAGCGTGAGCCGCGAGGTCCAGATCGAGACCTCATCCCCACCGGAGTACACGGTACGGCTGACTCAATCCGACCCGCTGGCCGGCTATCCGCCGGCGTTGGCCGAGGCCGGGCGGGCCCTGGCCCAAAAAGTCCAACTCAGCGGAGGAGTCGTCACCGAGGACGATCTGACCCCTCTCCTGCCACCGGACTTCACGCTCCAAGAGCTGGTCCGAAACGACGGGCTGGTCATCGGCGCGGTCCTATTGGAAGCGTTGCCTTCGCCCGCCGACGTGCTCGCTGTACGAAGTCCCAACGGCGAATTCGACGCCAAGCAAGCCTACCAGGTCACGTCTTCGGTATCGTTCGCCGAGGCCGACGAGCTTCGGGACTCCGGGGAACAATATCCGGTATACGTGGAGCACCGATTTACCCAACTGCCCAACAGCCTGCCCGCCCGGGTCAGGGAGCTGGCCGAGGAAATAGCCGCCAAAGGCGACACGCCCTACGACAAAGCGCAAGCGATCGAAGCCTACCTTAAGCAACTCACATACACACTGAATCTACAGCCGCCGCCCTTCAACGCCGACGGCGTGGACCACTTCCTGTTCGACCAGCAGCAGGGTTACAGCGAGTATTTCGCCTCGTCGATGGCCGTTATGCTCCGCTCGGTCGGCATCCCGACGCGATTGGCTGTGGGTTATACCGTGGGCGACCCCATTGAGAATTTCCAGGGTTTCGCCGTGACCGACAGCCATAGTCACGCCTGGGTCGAGGTATACATGCCAGGCTATGGCTGGCTGCCCTTCGAGCCCACCCCGGGCGCAGAATTGCCAGCCATCTACAAACCGGGCTCGGAGTTGGTCGGCGGTGCTGCCAACCCCTTCTTGGACGATTTCCTAGACGACTGCCTGGAATTCATCGAGGCTTGCGGAGACGAGGACCTCCTAGACCCGGATTTGAGGGACGCAGGGCCGACCGGAGGCGGCGTAGCCGCGCTCGGCGGACTATCTGCCTGGCTGATTGGCTTTCTGGCCGCCCTAGTGGTGGCCTTGGCCGTGGGCCTTTGGTGCTGGAAGCGGTTCATGGCGGTGTCTGCCGTGCCAGGAGACGTCTACCGCCGACTGTCAGCGCTGGCCCGGCTGGGTGCGCTGGGACAGGCCTCTTACCAGACGCCCTACCAGTTCGGTGGCAGGTTGATCGAAGCCATGCCGCAACAGCGCGAACAGCTCTCGGTTGTGGTAGATTCCTACGTGCGCAGCCGCTACGCCAACCGGCAGCCAACGCCCCAAGACGGACTCCGGTTGGCCGGAGCTTGGCGGGGGCTTCGTTTCCCATTGCTGCGCCGAATCCTTTGGAGGGGCGGCCTGTGAGCGACTACAAGTACCACATCGAGGAACTACCCTTCGGCTGGATCGGCTTGGTGTCCGGCGACGAAGGGCTCCGCCGGGCCACGCTGAAACCGGCCTTCCAAGAAGTCGTGGAGGACCTGGGTCGCGATCTCGACGGGGCCGCCAACGACCCGGAGGCCTTCGCCGAGGTTGTCGGTTGCCTGAAGCGCTACGGCGACGGAGACCTGGAGGCCTTGGATGGAATCCAGTTGGACCTTTCCGGGACGCCGCCCTTCTTCCGAGCGGCTTGGGACGCTTGCCGCCGGATCCCGGCCGGGGAGACCCGGAGCTATGCCTGGCTCGCCAGCGAGGCGGGCCGCCCAATGGCAATGCGGGCCGCCGGGCAGGCCATGGCCCGAAACCGCTTCTCACTAATCATCCCATGCCACCGGGTCATCGCCAGCGACGGCGGTCTCGGCGGCTACGGTGGTGGCGGCCTGGGGGTTAAGGCGCGATTGTTGCAGATGGAATTGGCGATGACTGGGGAACCCAACAGCGAGGACGAAGCATGAGCAGCCAGCAATACCGCCCAACCGAAGGATGGGCCGACATTCGAGACCTCCGGATGCGCTACCTGGACTGGGGCGGCGACGGCGCGCCGTTGCTGGCCCTGCACGGGCTGGCCTCTTCCGGCCACTGGTACGACCTCGTCGCGCCGCTACTGCGAGACCGCTTTCGCATCATCGCACCCGATCAGCGCGGCCACGGGCAAACCACCAATGCCCCCGGTGGCTACGACTGGCGCTCCCTATCCGACGACCTGGCCGCCCTGCTCGACCTATTGGAGGTCCCGGAAGCCAACGTCATCGGGCATTCCTGGGGCGGGCACACCTCCAGCAATTTCGCTGCCAACTACCCGGACCGGGTCAAGCGGTTGGTGATGATCGACGGCGGTTTCTTGGATGGCCGGATGTTCCCAGAACCCACCTGGGAAGGCTTCTCCACCCGGCTGGCCCCGCGGAATGTGTCCGGAGACCGGGAGGAGTTCTTAACCCGCTTGCGCACCCAGATGGCCGCCTTCTGGAGCGACAAAATCGAGCGTATCGTTCAGACCATGGTCTATGAAGACGAGGATGGGATGATCCAAGACATCCTCCGCCCCGAAAACCAAGCCCAAGTTATTCACGCCATGTGGCACGACCCCTGTTCTGCGACCCTGCCCCGCGTCCAATGTCCCGCTCTGATCGTGCCTGCGGGACCGTCTCTCGACCGGGCCAACACCGAGTTCGCCGAAATGCGTCGGCGCATGGTGGCCGCCGCCGAGTCCGCCCTGCCCAACGGCCGGGTCCACTGGGTCCCCGACACGGTCCACGACATTGGCTACCACAAACCCGAGGAGCTGGCGGCAGTGATAGCAGAGTTCTGCCTGGAGGGATAATCGAGAAGGACTCATTGAAACCGTAATATCAATACTGATACCATAAGCTGGTGAGCCCAACCTCGGAAGTCTTACAGGAACTGGGCAGAAATCCGAAAGGAATACGATTTGCGGACTTGGCGCGGATCTGCAATAGATACTTTGGGGCGCCCAGACAACAAGGGACGAGCCATCTGGTCTATCGGATGCCTTGGCCGGGTAACCCTAGAGTGAATATCCAAAACGAACGAGGTATGGCGAAGGCATACCAAGTCCGCCAAGTTATCCGGGCGATTGAAAAACTCGAGGGGTTACGATGAATGACCATTACACCTACCGCGTAACGTGGTCCTCTGATGACGAGGAATACGTAGGGCTATGCGCGGAATTCCCCTCACTGAGTTGGTTGGCTCCGAGTTCCGAAGAGGCGTTCGCGGGGATTCGCGAACTCGTAGCAAGCTGTATTGCCGACATGCGGTCCGTCGGCGAGCCGGTCCCAGAACCAATGGCGGACCGAGCCTTCAGTGGAAGGTTCATGGTTCGGGTCCCGCCTGAAACGCATCGGGCCCTCGCTCTACAAGCGGCGGAAGAAGGCGTGAGTCTAAACCGCCTCGTAAGTGCGCGATTGTCAAACAGCACCGGATAACCGGCCCGCTAAGCTCTCAAACGAACGAAGGGGCGCTTTTAGAAGCGCCCCTTCGTCATTTCTTCGTTGGCCAGTAAACCGGTTACACCGTAACTTCGTAGGCCCAAATCCGGTGGACTACTTCGGGTTCGCCCTTGGGCATCGGCTGGTAGGGTTCGGAGGTCTCGGTCAGCTTCCACACGCCCTTCTCTTCCAGGCCCGCTTGGTACTCCTTGAACCCGCCTTCCTCGTACAGATCGACCCGAAGGCTGAACACGATTAGCCCGCCAGGCTTGGTGATCCGGGCCAGCTCATCGAAAGCATGGGTCGGGGCGTGGCCGGTGGTGAACACGCCCACGCTGATTATTGCGTCGAAGAAATCGGTCTCGTAACCCAGCACCTCGCCCAGGGTCATCTGGTGGAACTCTTTGTAGATGTTCTTGCCCCGGGCTTCCTCCAGCATCCCTAGCGACAGGTCCATGGCGTGGAGGTCGCTGTAGCCCAACTCGACCAAGCACTCACCCGCCAAACCAGTACCAGCGCCCGCGTCGAGGACCTTGGCCCCGGCGGGGACATGCTTGGCGAAAAGATCAGCGGCCGTCTTGGGGGCGTGCCAGACAAACTCCTCGGCTAGGTCATTGTCATAATCGCTGGCCCACTGGTCGTAGCGCTCCTCCAACTCCTGGTTGGTGGTGGAGGCATAGACCCACTGGACCCTGTCGTGACTCTCTTGCATATTACTTCCGGCAGACGAAGAGACCCCAGCCGAGCTCGTCTTTGTCGACGGCGGCGGCAGTCTCGATGTAAGCAGTGGTCAGCCATTCGTAGTGCTCGGCGGCGTCCGAAGTGTCGTTCTTCGGCGTACGCTCAGATAACCGCAGGTAACTCTGCTTCAGGTGGTGGGAAAGGTCATGGGCCTCCAGCACCTCGAAGCCCTGGTCTTCGAGGGCCTGCTGGTACGACTCGAATGTGAACTCGGTATCGAACAGCAGCCGGTCGTAGACGTAGGTCTGAGCTTCGGGGGTGATGTCTCGCTTGGGCCTAAGCAGGTCGTCGAAGACGAAGATACCGCCCTCGGCCAGCACCCGATGGGCTTCTGCCAGCACCGCGCGTTTGTCCGGCACGTGGTAGATGACAGCTTGGCTCCAGACGTGGCTGAACGCCCCGCCGGCGAAGGGCAAATCCGTGGCTGAAGCCTTCTCGAAGGCCAAGCGCTCCCGCAGACCGGGATTCTGCACGGCCTGCTTGTCTTGGGCATTGGACACCCGTACGCCGCTCAAGTCGATGCCAGTAACCCGCCCACCGCTCTCTTTGGCCAGCCAAATCGCGACGGTGCCGTTGCCGCAACCCAAGTCCAAGACAGTCGAGTCCGGACCGATGCGGCCCTTCTCGACCATCATACGGTTTAAGTTATCGCAGGCCTTGAGAAAGTCCCAGCCGGTACCCTCGTCGAAGAAGCCCCAGTGGACACTGCCGTCCTCGTCCCAAAACGACCGGTAGATGGCATCTTCCGAGTCGTAGTAGAGCTCGGTTTCTTGCTCAGTGAACCTGCTGGACATGTTTGGCGCCCTCCAGGTATTCCACAAAACGGTTGTCTTGGTCGACGAGGATCATCTGTGGATCGATCGGGACGTCGGAGACCTCAAAGGACATGATGATAAGACAGTTGCCCTTGGCGCTGAGCCGAGCCGCGGCCCCCTGGACCGATATGACGCCCGAGCCCCGATCGCCAGCGATGGCGTAGGTCTCGAAGCGGTTGCCGTTAGTTACGTCGCAAACCAACACCTTCTCGAAGTTCCAAAGGTCGATCTTGTCCATCAGGTCCTCGTCGATGAGGATGCTCCCGATATAGTCCGGATTGGCGTCGGTCACCCAGGCTCTGTGGATCTTTGACCTCAATACCTCTCGCATATTTTCATCCTCCTGAAGATTATGGCCCTCGTCGCGCGACCCGCGAACGCAGGGCGTGTGTTATGCATTGGGGTCCGCTACACCGCAAGCTCACCGAAGGCCCGAGTCGAAAGCACAAAAGTAATTGCAACTGCCAAATTTCGGAGCAAAAACGCTCGTTGACAGGACTCGGGACGTGTGGCTCAGGGGGAGGGTCTGATGGACCCCGGTAGGTTGGTTGAGGGAGCTAAGGCTCGCAGGGGAGGCAATAGCGCTGGCGGCTACGATACTTTACGGCGCTCGGGTAAGAGCGCCCCGTTTTGGGACTACTAATATAAATCTGCATGGCTCTCGTCAGGTCGGCCGCACGCGATAGCTGCGGTGGGTTTCCCCCACGCTCGGCCCCTAGGCGGTTCGACAGAGTCTAGCAGCGCCCATTGAGGTGGTCAAGTTTTCCCAGGGCCTACAAGTCCGATATACGAGTGGATTGAATCAATATCTATCAATATTTCGGAAGTCTGAGCTATATTACGAGCACATTACGGCAAGTATCAATCCAATTATGACGAAACTATACAACGTTCAATCGACCGCCAGCGGCATCTCTTGATGGACCGTCACCGAGTCGGGGCCAAGCAGGTCCTCCAACCGCTCATGCAGTGAAGGGCAATAGCCGGTGCTGACCACCGGTAGGTCCATCAGGACCTTTCTGCCTGCCGTCCGAATCTCCAAGTTCACTCGGTCGCGCCCCGGATGCTCCAAGAGCACTCCGATCACTTCCCGCAACAGGAGGGCATCCTGGGTCCCGTCGTCGGTCTCGGTCACCCCCAGCCGGACCATCCGGTTGGAAGTGGCTGGTGTGTAACCCCCGTTGGACGGAGGGTCTCGGGCCGGCTCGCCGTTTCCGCCGTTTCCGTTGCGTGGTCCAGGACCGTTGCGTCCGTTTCCGTTCGAGTGCCCGTTTCGCCCGTTGGAATAGCCTTGGCCGACGCCATTGTTGGGGGCGGCGAGTTGCGACGGCTGGTCGGCCACGTACTCCTCGGCATCGTCGCAGGCAAGGGACATCTGGTCTCCGCGCAGGCGCACTTTTCCGGCAACCCGCACCATCCTCGCCTCTTGCCACACTTCTCCGGTGCGGGCCAGCGTGTCCGGCCAGACCATGATCTCCAAGGGTCCGCCCAGCAGCTCCAACGCGATTATCAGGAACCGTTTGCCCTCACGGGTGGAGCGCTCGGTAATCGTGGATACGATGCCCAGCAGCGTCACGCTTTGGCCCTGCAGCTCCTCGCTCAGTTGGTCGATGGAGGTGACCGCGTCGCCGGACCCTCCCGAGGCGCTGACCGCGCTTAGGGACATGAGCGGGTTGTAGGAAAGGGCCACGCCGACCAGTTCCCGCTCCCAGGCTGCTTTCTGCTCCGGCGAGGCGTCGTTCGTTCCCAGCGTGATGCCCGGCATCTGTTCGCTGACCCCGCCACCGCCGCCGCCGCCGCCGTCAAAGAGGCTGCTCTGACCGGAATTGCGCATTTGCGCCTCCCGTTGGGCGGTGGCCACGATCCGGTCCAGGGCTTCCAGCACCGCGCCCCGGGGCGCCAACCTATCGAAGGCCCCAGCCTTGGCAACGCTTTCCAGCGTCCGGCGGTTCAGTCCGTCGGCCCCCGCGCGGCGGCAGAAATCGTCGATGGACTGATACGGCCCGTTCTCGTTCCGCTCCGCCACCAAGGGCCGCACCGCTCCCTCGCCCACGGTCTTGATGGCCGCCAGGCCGATGCGGAGTCCCGGCTGGTCGTCCTCGTGGTCGATGGTGAAGAACTCTCCGGAGCGGTTGATGTCCGGCAGGTGCACCGGGATTCCCAACCGGAAGCACTCGTTGATCGAGCTTATCGTCTTCTCGGTATTGTCCAAGCGCGAGTTCAGCACGGCGGCCATGTATTCCACCGGATAGTGGGCCTTGAAATAGCCGGTCCAGTACGAAATCATGGCATAGCTGACGCTGTGGGCCTTGTTGAACGCATAGCCCGCGAACGGTTCGATCAGGTCGAAAATCTCCACGGCCAGCTTGCGGTCGAACCCCTTCGCTTGGGCTCCCGCCACGAAATTGTCCCGCTCTTGGGCCATCAGCGAGGCGATCTTCTTGCCCATGGCCTTGCGAACGATGTCGGCCGCGCCCAGGGAATAACCGGCGAACTGCTGCAGGATCAGCAGCACCTGATCCTGATACACGATGATGCCGTAGGTCTCGTCCAGCAGCTCTTTTAGGCTGGAATGGGGGTAGGTGATGGGCGCGCGTCCGTGCTTGGCGTCAATGAACCTCTCGATATTTTCCATCGGGCCGGGGCGGTACAGGGCGATCATTGCCGCGATGTCTCCCAGGTTCGACGGCTTCAACTCCTTGATGTAGCGCTGCATTCCCGCGCTTTCCAACTGGAACAGGTCGGTGGTATTCCCTGAGGACAGCAGCACGAAGGTCGGACCGTCGTCCAAGGGGAGTTTCTGCAAGTCTATCTCAACGCCCCGGCTCTCCTTTACCAGCTTGACGGCCCGGTCGAGGATGGTGAGGTTGGTCAAGCCCAAGAAGTCCATCTTGAGCAGCCCTAGGTGGGCCACCGGATCCATCGAGAACTGGGTCATCAGCACCGGGCTGCTCTCGTCGCCGCGGGACGGGCGTTGCAGGGGCACCGTTTCGGTGAGCGGCTCGTCGGCGATCAGCACGCCGGCGGCGTGGGTGCTGACGTGGTGAACGATGCCCTCAAGCCCCTGAGCCTGATCGACCAGGTTGTGCACCGCTTGGTCGTCGTTGTAGGCCGTCTGCATCTCCGGGCTGAGGCGCAGCGCGTCCTCCAGAGTGCGGGCCTTGAAGGGCACCAAGCGCGCGATGCGGTCCACATCCCCGTAACTCATGCCCAGGGCCCGGCCGACGTCGCGCAGGGCGGCCTTAGCCCCCAGGGTACCGAAGGTGATGATCTGGGCCACCCGGTCATTGCCGTAGCGGTCGATGACGTAGTGGAGCACCTCGTCGCGGCGGTCGTCCTGGAAGTCCAGGTCGATGTCCGGCATCTCCTTGCGCTCCAGGTTCAAGAACCGCTCGAAGACCAGCCGGTACTCCAAGGGGTCCACGTCGGTGATGCCCAGGCAATAGAGAGCCACGCTGGCGGCGGCGCTGCCCCGCACTCCAAAGAGGATGTTGCGGCGGCGCACGAAGTCGATGATGTCCCAGACCACCAAGAAGTAATTCGCGAACTTGGTGTGGTGGATCACCTCTAGCTCGTAGCGGAGGCGCTCTTCGGCTTCCCGGCCGGCGTTGGGATAGCGCCGACGGAAGCCGTCTTCGCAAAGCTGGGCCAGGTATTCGTCGGCGTCGATGCCGTCCGGAGTCGGATAGCGGGGCAGGTGGGTGCGGTCGAAGTCCAGTTCGACGTCGCACATGTCGGCCACCAGCCCGGTGTTCTCCAAGGCACGCCCGAAGTCGGGGAACAGCGCGGCCATCTCCTCCGGGCTCTTGATGTAGTAGGAGTCGTCCTCCATCCGCAGGCGCTTTTCGTCCTGGATGGTGGTGCTGGTTTGGATGCAGATGTAGATGTCCTGTAGTCCGGAGTCGGCTTGTCGCACGTAGTGGGCGTCGTTGGTCACCACCAGAGGCGTGTTGGTCTGCTCGCCGATGCGCACCAAGCCAGCGTTTATGTCGGAGAGACCGGGCACGTGCTCGTGGCGCTGGATCTCAAGGAAATACCCCTCGCCGAATATCTCTTTGTACCAGTTCACCGCGCGCACGGCGTCATCGTGATTGCCGTCGGCGAGCAGGCGCGGCACCTCGGCCGAAGGGCACCCGGAGAGGGCGATTAGTCCCGAGCCGTAGTCCTCCAGCAGGCCCTTGTCGATACGGGGACGGTAGTGGAAGCCGTCGACGTGGGCCCTGGTCACCAATTGCATCAGGTTGCGGTAGCCGGTGTTGTCGCGGGCCAGCAGCACCAAGTGGTTCGGGCTGCGCTCCGAAGGGTTCTTGTCGAACCGGCTCTGGTGGGCGACGTAGACCTCACAGCCGATGATGGGCTTGATGCCGGCCTCGCGGCAGGCGGAGTAGAAGTCGATGACGCCGTAGAAGGTGCCGTGGTCGGTGATGGCCAGGGAATCCATGCCCAACTCGCCGGTCCGTTCCACCAGGTCGGGGATACGGCTGATGCCGTCGAGCATGCTGTATTCGGTATGGACGTGAAGGTGGGTAAACACCGGGCCCCTCTGCCTCCCCTCTTTGCTCCCGCCGCCGCTCTCACTGGGCCGAAAACCGGCCCCAGACGCGGGCGCGGCACGGGTATTATAAACGCAGATCGCTCCAAGCGGGGCAAGAGTGCAGGGCCCAATTCCGCGCATTGCAGGACCGCATTTCAGGACAAAGAAAAAGGCCGGGCAATTTGGTGGCCCGGCCTTGCAATCGATTGGTGACAGCGGGCTACTCGTCGTCGAACTGGTCGTCGTCTCTGCCCAGAAAATCACTGGCGACGAACGCCGGGGTACGGTTGGTCAGGCGGGTATCGCCCCAAGTGGCGGTCTCGACGTAGTTTTTGAAGTCCTTGGTTGCGCCGCAGTACTGGCAGGTACCATTGCTTATCGGGCCGTCGGCTGGCTGGATGACCCAGTGGTGGGCGCAAACCTGTTCTTGGATCTCGGGAACGAAAGAGGGTGCGAGAGGGGCTGCCTGTACCATTACCTCACCTGCCGGTTATTGACTCTACGAAATTGTACTCCTTTCTGTTCGAATTCGTCAATAATTGTGCGGAATGTAACTATTAATTCTTCACACAGGCCATCCAATCATGCATGATAATTTTCCTAGGACCTAATGCCTGGCAACCACACTGTTTTCGTCAAACTTGGAGCCCAATCAACGACATCCGCACACGATCATAGATAATTTCGCCGAACACCAAAAGGGCTGTAGGGCCATTGTCCAACGCTACCACGGCGGACTCAGCTTCGCGCTCGCGGTTTTTATGGCTACACGCAAGCCAACAGCGAAGTTCTCCCAGCGCGCGAGTACACTAGGAACCGGCAAGAAGCAGGGAATACCCGTATCGACGGTGCAGAACGGTATGCTGGAGGACTATGGGCCGGGTTCGCCCGAATGACGCGGTTGCGGGTTAACCCGGTAGGATTCCTTCCCCTACGAACAGTATCTGGGCTTCTTCCAGGGTTAGGTCAGCGGCGGGAAGCATCAGGTCAGATTCCACCAGCTCATCCACTGGCACCGGGGAACTGTGCTCCCGGACCATGGCCAACATCCGGGCCAGCAGGTCCTTGAAACTGTCGCGGTCTCCGGCTTCCACCGCCTCCACCAACTCGTTGTCAATGTCGTTTAGCGAGTCGACGTATGCGCCTGGGAGGTTGAATTGGCCCTCGGTTGCGATTCTCACAATCATGAACGACTCCCGGGCCGCTATTGGCTAGTTGAGGGCGGCATGCCGGATTTGATAGCCGCAAGCTCGCTCTCAACGTTCTGTTCCGAAGACAGTTTCTCCAACTCCAAGCTGATATCGTCCTTGGAGTCAGTGAAGTCGTCCAAGACTCCGATGCTGGCCAGTTCATCAATTGCGCCAGCCCGGGCCCGCATCTGGTCAGTTTTGTTCTCCGCCCGTTCCATCGCCAGGCTGATGTCTCCCATCTCTTCGGAGACGCCCGACAAGGCCGCGCCGATGCGCACCTGGGCTTGGGCGGCGGTGTACTGGGCCTTAATCACCTCTTTCTTGGTCCGGAAGGCCGCCACCTTGGCCTGAAGCCGCCGCTCGGCCGCAGTCAACTTTTCCTGCTCTTGCTCCATCCCTTCTAGCTGTTCGTCCAGCCCCTGCAACTCGATCGCGGCGGCCTGTTTGCGCTGTAGCGCCAACCGGGCCAGGTCCTCCCGGCCCGCTTCCACCGCCTGCCGCGCTTGAGAGTCCAACTTGGAGATGTTGTCCCGAACGACCGTTGCTTGCTGCTGTATCCGGCGTTTGGCGGTCACCATCTCGACCACGCCACGCTTCACGTTCTGCAGCATCTCAAGCTGTTTTTCGTAGGAGTAGTCCAGGGTCTCCCTGGGGTCCTCCGCCGAGTCCAGGATACGGTTCATCTTGGACTTAACGATTGTGGACATTCGCGATAGCATTCCCATTATCTACCTCCTGTGTTCGTCGGCCCTGGTGTTCGCTGTTATCGCTCAGGCGCCAGCATTCACCCGGATCAGTACCGGCTCCCCTCTCGACCGGACATGAAGCCGATTACGATGACGAGGACGCCTATTACAATGAGGATCACCCCCAGCACATCCAATAGCCAATCCAGCAGGCCGGACACCAACAGGATCCCACCTATCAACAGCAAAGCCCCGATAAGAATCGAACTGCCCTTCCCGAACATGCCCATTCGCGGCTCCTTGCTTCCGGTCTAACGGTCTGCCAATTTCAAGTTTAACATGTTGCTGTGAAACGATGTCCCTGAAAGGGATAGCCCAGCACAATGATAGACGGTACAATCGTGCTGCTGTCCTGCGGATATCGCTGGGCGGGCAACACTTGGGAAGAGGCGTTTTAAAGCTGAGCTTATGCTGCGTTCCCTATTCGGAAAAAGAAGGCGAAAGCGGGACTCCTCCAGTCCGGTGCGAAGCTATAGCATCCGGGATGCCCAAGTCGGCGACGTCGTTTCTATCGTTGGTTTCAAACTGGAATACGACGACTCCTACTTCTTCGTGGAACGGGTCCATCGGTATTCCAGCCACGGGGAAACGTGGCATGAGCTGGTCTGCTCGGACGGCGAGCACCGTATCTGGGTCGACTGGGTCGACAGCTATGAGCTCTTCATCACCGCAACCGACAACCCGAGCCCATCCGGTCTGTCGAGTGTTGGCCTGACCGAAGAGGTCTTGATCGAGTTGGACGAGGAACACTCAATCGACAACTGCATCGAGGTGGATGGGGACGTTTACCACTACAAGGACAGCTCCGAGGTGTTCTTTCATCAAGACCGGAGCGAGCGCGGGCAAGGCTTCTATTCTTGGGACTTCATCCACGACCAAGGCGACCGCGCCATGTCGGTGGCCAAGTGGGAAGGCCGGCCCTTCGAAGTCACCTTCAGCGAAGTGATTCCGCCGGACAACATCACTCTTTACCCCGGAGACCGTAGTAATCGCCCCGGCGAGCAGGGAGCCCGATGATTGACGCCTTCGTGGACACGCTACAGGCATTCCCTCGCGGGCTGGTATATGTCGCCCTCGGCTTGGTCATCCTTCTGCTAGCGAAACTGGCCCGTGACCTGGTCACGCGTTATAGCATCGATGACGAAGTCACCGAAAAGCAGAATCTAGCGGTGGCATTGCGCCTGAGCGGCTACTTCGTGGGAGTGGTCTTGGTATTGCTCGGGGCACTTTACCAGCCGTTGGTAATCGTGGGGGAAACCGGACTCGGGTTCGACCAGGACTACTGGCTGGAGGTCCTGCGAGTGTTCCTCTACTCCCTGGCGGGTATCGTGGCGTTAAACCTGGCACGGCCCCTCATGGACCGGGTTATCCTGTACAAGTTCCGGGTCGAGGACGAAATCGTCGAGCAGCAGAATGTCGGCACCGGGGCCGCCGAGTTTGGCCTTTACGTCGCGACGGGGCTGCTGATCGGCGGGGCGGTGGCCGGCGAAGGGACCGGTTCAGAGTTGACTGCGGCCTTGGCCACCTTGGCGTTCTTCGGGATGGGCCTGGCTTTCCTGGTCGTGTTCTCCTTGTTCTACCAGCTCACCACGTCTTATGACATACACTCGGAAATCGAAGGCAAAAACAGCGCGGTGGGTATCGCGTTTGGCGGCAATCTCATCGCCATGGGCCTGGTAATGTTCAAAGCCGTGTTCGGAGACTTCGTTGGCTGGGGCGAGAGCATCGCCGCCTTTTTGACCCTGGGGCTCATCGGATTCGCCCTGCTCTACGCGCTCCGGCTGCTGATCGACTTGATTCTGCTGCCTTCGGTGAGGGTTTCCAATGCCCTGACGGTCCAACGAAACATCGGGGTCGCCTTCGTGGAGAGCTCGGTGGTGATCGCCTCGGCGATGATATTGTTCATGGCGATTTAGCGGCCGGGGAATTTTCGGTTAGGGCGAGTAACGCCGGACTCGCCGGACTAGGTCGCTCTCGGAGGCAAGCCTGCGGGCCTCCTCGTGGCTCTCCTGTAGGTAGCTATACCCACTGTCGATTATTCTGCCGATCAAGTCGTCGTCCACATAAAACCGGTTCACGACCGGCTCCAGGAGCTCGGCGAAGAGACCCCCCTCGTCCGTTATGCCAGTCCAGCTGTCGGCGAAGGGGTCAAGGCTGCCGTCATATAGCCGCAACAGGAAGACCGTCCTGATGGGGTCGAGCCCTTCGGTTTCGTACACTTGGGCTCTCAGGTCCACGCCGCGGCCCCTGCCAAAGCGGACGTCTTCGGCTTCCTCGTCGAAGTCAGCGTCCTTGAAATGATCGTACAGCTCTATGTAACCCTCGGTCTCCGACAATAACCGGCCGATCACCGCCCGCCCCTCTTGGGTGATCACGAACGGCCCCCCATCCTCCGATGGCGCGATGAGACCCTGGCTCTGCAGTCCGGCCACGCCCGGCACGCCCTCGCAGCCCAGCGGAGCGGAGGCCAAGGGCTGCTCGAACTTGTCCAGGTAAAAAAGGGCAGTCATCTCCCGAAGCCATTCCAGCAATTCCGCCTTGCGGGGCCAAAACCCCTGCCGAACCGCGTATTCCAAGGCGTCATATTGCTGGTCAACCCGCAGGTGCAGACACGGGCAATGTTCACCGCCGCAGGCGCCACCCAACCGCCGGAGGTAAAGACAGGCCCAGTCCGTCAGCTCCAGACCAACTGAGTCCTCGGAAGAGACCGACAGGTCCCAAAGGCCCTTCCTCCACCCCTTGAAGGCGTCCAGAAAGACGGCGTAGATCTCTGGCAGGTCGGGATTCCCCCGGACATCGAGCAAGGTCTCGCCATCGCCGCTCTCCGGGTCTGCCGGGAACACCAATTCGAGGACCCGGGCTATTGGTAACCCGGCATGGCCCGGGGGCAACATAACCCGGAGGTCGTCCTCGGGGTCCATCCCCGATAACGATAAGCGTAGCTCGAACGGCCCGGCGCGGGCATCGGCTTCCGGCCCGGAAGGCGAAGCCGGGTCACGGTCCTGCCCTGGGCAGTCCATCAGGAGCGCCCTTGGCCTCGCACCCTCATCGCGCCGCCGCCGCCGAAGCCTCCGGACGAACCCGACGAGCGGAATATCCCGGAGGACCCGCGGCTCACGGAATTGCTGGTCTTGAAGGCGCCGGTGCTCTGCTGGGTCTGCCGATAGCTTGTTCGGTTCGAGCTCAGGTTGGTCCTCGACTGTTGGTACTTGGACCCGGCGAACGATGCCTGCTTGCTGCTGTAGGAGCTGTTCCTCTGCGCTTGGCGGCTGTAGCCGGAACTCTGCCGGTAAGTTGTCCGCTGGCTTTGCATCGTAGGGCCCCGGGATATCGGGGTGGAGTAGTAGTATCCCCGAGGAGATATCGCGGAGATGAGCAAATAGGTGAACAGAAAGTCCCCGGCGCCGAAGTGGCTGCGGTAGTAGCTGTTGGAGTGGTAACCCTGCATGTCATATTCGTTGTTGGACCCCTTCACGATGGAGAACAACTGATCGTCGGTTGCGTCGTCGATCTCGTAGTTGCCGTTGAGGTCCTCCCAACCTTCGAGCGTTAGGGCGTCACCGTCCTGTCTGGCCCGCACTATCACCAGACCGTCACCCTCGTATATCTGGTTGACCCGTTCCTCGAAGTCGGTCGCGCTCTTGGAATCCTGGAACGCCTGCTGCACGTCGTCCAGATTTATCCTTCCCGCCGCACCATCGGTGGCCGCCCAATCTTCATAGGATGGGCCTCCCCCACAGGCAGCGATCAGCGGCGCCGCCGCTACTACCCCTCCGAGAGAGATGGCCGTGCCAAGCTTAAACTTTCTCAACTCACGAACTCCTTGTGCTGAGCGGTGGCCGCCGAGGTTGTCGCCGGCTGCCGGGCCATCAGCGCGTGGGCGTCTTGGTGCACCTGGACGGGGGAGGTAACTGGCGCATGGAACCGGTCTGCCGGAAAGGTCAGCAGCCGCGACAAGAACTCTTCCTCCACCCGTTCCAACAACTCGTTCCATGCCCTGAAACTTCGCTGTACGTAATGAGCAACCGCGGACTTGTGACCGCTGTTGGAGAGCATCTGGTTCAATATCGTGTCCTGAAGCTCGCTCAGGTGACTCTTCCAAAGGTCGTCACAGGCATCCAGATAGAGCAGGACCGCCAGATAATCGAAATTCCCGGGTCCTATTTCCCTTTCCAGCTCATCCATCCTACCAAGGAAGAGCCGTCCTAGCTCGTCGGGGACCACCGTCAGGTCCATGCCCCAAACACCGGAGCAATCGACTTGGTAGTCCAACCAGGCCTCATCGGCAAACCGAGTGAACTGGGCGGGGTATGAATCCGAAGTCACCCAACCAAAGTGTCCAGAGACGAGGCGGTCGGCAATCCGAAGGGCCAGACCGGCACTGTCTTGCCCAAACGAGGTCGAGTCGAGTACCCGGCCCCGGTGCTGGTAGAAGAGGTCGGTTTGCCGGTCGAGGACAGCGGTATAGTCCTGGACCAAGGACCGTTGGGCCTCAGCCTCTCGCTCCGTCAACTCCTGCACCAGCTGGATGTGGGCATCGACTGCCCGGCCCGAGAAGTAGGTCCGGCCGGCAGAATCGGTCTGGCGGCACAGGCGTAACCCGAGGACGCCATCCACGTGGAGGTTCAGAAGACGGTCCTCCAAGCTCAATATCGTCTGGGTAACGCCGAAGTTGCCTTGTCGGCCGCTACGGCCATTCAGTTGGAGGTCGATTCGGGGGGAGTCGTTGATCTCGGTGCCAATCACCCGCAGCCCGAGGGGGAACTCCGGCCTGTCCGGCCCGGGTAAGCTGCTCAACCGCTCGGTGATTCTGGCGTCTAGACCGGGCTCCAACAAGATGTCGGTGCCGCGTCCCGCCATGTTCGTCGCTACGGTGACCGCGCCGAACCCGCCTGCTTCCCGAACGGTCTGGGCCTCCGTATCGGAGCTCACCGCGTTCAGCAGGTTGTGGGGAATACTCCGCTCGTGCAGGGCCCGGCTAATGTCATCCGAGTCCTCCACGGTCTGAGTTCCGACCAACACAGGCTGGCCGATCTCGTAGCAGGCCTCGACCTGGTCGACGATGGCCTGGGCCTTTTCCTGTTTGTTGAGGTACACCCTGTTTCCAAGGTCCACTCGCTGTTGAGGGCGGGATGGGGGAAGCTCGACGACCCTCAGCCCGTAACGCTGCCGGAACTCGCCGGCGGAAGCCGCGGCGGTTCCAGTCATTCCGCAAACCCACCGGTAACGCTTCACGAATCCCTGGACCGAAATCAGCCCCAGGGTCTCCGTTTCAGGCCGGGGCTTAATCCCTTCCCTGGCCTCCACCGCCGATTGCAGACCCTGTTGGTAGACGCAGTCCACCTTGGGCCGGCCGGTGGCCCGGTCGATCAGGACCAGTTGGCCCTCAGTGACCAGATAGTCGACGTTACGTTGCAGCAGCAAGTGGGCCCGCAGCATCTGATACACCTGGTTGCCCAGGTTGTATTGCCGGGCCAATCGCCTCCGGACCGCGCGCGTCTGCCTCCTCAGTTCGCCGAGACCGAGTCCATCAGACCCCTCCAGGGTCTCCAAGCGCCGTTCAAGGGACCGCCCGTCGTAAAATGGTCCCAATTGCCGCACCAGGGCATCTCGGCCTTCTTCGGTGAGGGTAACGTAGCGCCTGTTAGCGCCAATGATGTAGAGCAAGCCCTCGGCGAGGCTGCCGCTTTCCAGCTCTGCCATCACCGTGGCACGTTTGTACTGGCCAGGGTCATTGGCGACGTACGACTTCAACGCCGGGTTATCCGGTTCTGCCAGCAGTAACTTGGCCATGGTGCGGCCCTTCTCGCGCGGGCCGACGCTTGGCTCGACCAAGTGATCAGCCAGGCTTCGGGCGATTTCGCGTTGTTCGTCGATCAGCCGACAAACCGCCCGGTTCACCTTGGTGACCGGACCGCGGTCCCCAAACGGACTGCCGGAGATGATCATCGGCGTGAAAGCTTCGTCGATCAACGCGTGGTCTACTTCATCAATAATCGCGACCTCCAGCTCTGCTTGGACCTGCTCTTTCCTGCTGGTCTTGAGATTGTCCCGAAGGAAGTCAAACCCGAACTCCCGCATCGTGCCATACACAACGTCCTTCCGGTAGTTCTGACGCCGCTCGTCGTCCTCCATGTAGCCAAGTACGTAGCCAACGCTGATCCCCAAGCACTGATAGACAGGGGCGAGCAGCTCGGCGTCTCTGGCGGCGAGATAATCGTTCGCTGTAATCGCGTGGACGGACCTGCCCAGCAGGGAGTGCGCCACGGCGGGGAGCGCCGCGGCGATGGTCTTGCCCTCGCCGGCGTTCAACTGGGCAATGTTCCCGCCGAACAGATGGACCCCCGCCAGCAGTTGCTCGTCGGTGGGCCGAAGACCCAGCCTCGTGGTTATCGCCCGGTCCACGATACCGAATGCCTGGGCAAGCAGGTCTCCGATGTCCAGTCGGTGCGCCTCGTTCTTGAGGCGCATCAAGCTCGCTTTCAGGTCGTCGTCGGAATTCTTGGAGAGATCCCCACGGCGGACCGCGGCCAGTACCCTTTGGGCGGTGTTGGGAGGTAACAAAAGCAGCCCCTAGACGATGTATTCCCGCAAGCTGGACCAAGAGACCCGACTGGAGCTGATGTAGACTAGGAGATCGCCTGAGGCGAGTGAAATATCGCCAAACTTCAGGTGGGCCTGTTGGTCTCGGACCACGCCCACGAGGTTAATGTCGTTGTTCAACAGTTTGGCGGCAACTTGGATATAGCTGAGAGCGCCGCCGATTTCCGGTCCAACCTCGGTGCTGGCCAGCGTTCCATCGATCCGGTTGCTGGTCATGGCCTGGGTGAGCAGCGTCACCCCAGGGTCTTGGCTTTCCTGAATCAAAAGATTGTTGGCCATGCGCATGGTATACACCAGAGTGGTATCCGGGACCCCGGAGAAAAGGCGCTGGTGCTGTATCGACATACATTCCGCGACCACCCGCAGGCTGGGATTCAGGCTGGTAATCACGGCGGCGGCGGACGCCACCACGCTATCGCTATTGGGGTCATTGTACCCGGTGCTCAAGATAATCGCTTGGCTGGCTTCGTCCAGCCGGGCCCGGCGATAGGTCTCTTCGTCCAGAGGGGACCCGCGCACGAATGACACGTTGGGATGATCGAACGGCAGCGTCATGAGGGCGTCGGTAACGATGATAATGTCATTCCACCGGTGGCCAGAATCGGCCAGGAATTCGTCTACGATGTGGCGGACTCTCATCTCGTTGGGGAAGTGGATGATCAACAGGTGTCCCTTGGCATGCACGGTAGCCATTCCGGTCTGCTCCTTCATGCGCAGGTCCAGGATCCAGTCAACCAAGATACCGGCGGTGCTGGTGAAGGCCACCATTCCGAACAGGATAATGAAGACCACCGTGCCAATCCTGGCCCCCGAGGCCGACGCCGCCAGGTCCCCGTATCCGATGGTGGTGATCGAAATTACGCTGTACCAGAAACTGTCACCGATGGAAAGGTCAGGCAGGCTGCTTCGTTCAAAGGCATAAAAGGTGAGCGCATTGCCGACGATGCTCGCCGCCAGCGCGGCCAGTATAACGCCGAGGCCAAGCGCTCGCCTGCGGCGGAAGCGCTGCATGATTCTTGCCAGGGATAAGTACATGCAGTGGAATCTCTCAGGATAGCTGGCCGCCGGGGAACTAGGCGGTCAACCCCGTAGTTTCATGATTACCAGTCCTGCTTGGTGACCCGGACCGTCGCACTCATCGAGGCGCGCTAGGAGATGGTCTCGGGACTCCATGACCTGCCGGCTGACCAGAGGTTCGGCCAGAGAGAACCCCGCGCCCAACGGAGATTCCAACTCCCATCGGTCCGTAACGGAACAGTCCAAGCCAGCACGCCGTCCTGCCGCCTCATACTCATCGCGTGCTTTATTGAACTCCCGCTCGCTGCGAAAAGGGATTGGAATCACGTAATAGTCGTCGGAGAGGTACAGGCCCAACTCGTTGTCGAACACCTGCATCAGGTCGGTGTAAGGCATCCAACCCTCAAGAGCGAAAAAGAGATTCTCCGGGATGTCTTGGGGCACCCGATGGTAGTAGAAGTCCTCTTCGGCTTCAATCATTCTGACCCTAATGGGTAGTTTGTCGTCGTATCCAAGGACCTGTTCGACCAGTGGGTCTCGAAGGAACAGGAAGGGGATGTTTCCGTTGGTCGCGTCCACCAACACCCGCTCCCCATCGATATGATACAGCAGGGCGGTGTGCTGCCAGAAACGAGTGTATCGTTTGGAGAACCGGAAATCGAAGGTGACCAACAGCTCCCGGAGCTTGTCCACCGGCACTGGACCGGCAGCATTGGGCCCGGCGATGATGTACTCGGAATCAAGGCCATAGTGGTCGGTGAGGAACTTCAACGCCTGCACTTTTTCCGAGCAAATGGCCCCGGCGCCACCGATGATGTTATCGATGGTCTCGTCACCCGATTTGTAGACCAGCTTTTTCCCTGTAAACCTAGAATAATTCTCAAACTCGGCGTTCCAGATTCTCTGGGCCAGCGATTCGAGCAGTCTGATCTTGGACTCGGTCGCTTTGTCTTCAAGTACCAGCTCGGCCTCCGGGACCCCTAAGAAGTCACGCATTGTATCAAGCACGAACGCCGAGTACTTGGCCTCGTTGCGCGCCCATTTGCGGGCATGGAACCCCTTCCAGTTGCGGTGGTAGGTCCCGTTGAGCCGGTCTATCGTGATGTCGATGACCGGCACTTCCTGACCCCCGACCAACGCCGTTTGGTACTCGGGGACCTCGTCGGGCACGATTCGTCTGTCCAGTGACTTGAAAGCCACGTCGGGGACCATGTCCGTTAGCTGTCCGTCGTCGGAGCTCAGGTACAGCAGGTCTTGCAGGGCGTAGAGCGTGTCGGCGGAGGCAGGAGTAGTCCGGCCATCCCGCAACAAGCTCTGGGCCGACGCCCGTTTGACATACCTGTCCAACAGGTAGGCCAGCGGGCGGCAACCGTCGTCGCTCTCGATTCGCAGGGCGCAATTCCTGGTGGTAACCAGGTCCGAGAACTGCAGTATCAGGTCGCCTGCGCCGGTCATGACTTACAGCCGGGCGACTCGAATGCGCTCACAGCGCCGCATGCGGCCCGGCCCCCCAGCGGGCGGCGAAATGATCGAAGGTAAAGCGGCTCTTCAAGACCGGTCCACCGCTGGTCGTCAGCGCGTAGACCGCCGGGAGCCCGATCCCGTTGAACGAGTGGGCCTTGGTGAGGGTATACGACCCCGCGTTGTTGAAGACAACCCGGTCTCCGATGTCCAATGGCTCCTCGAAGCGGTAACAACCGAACAGGTCGCCGGCTAGGCATGTGCTACCGGCCAGCAAGTACTCGTGTGGGGCGTTATCGTCGTGTCCTACCACGTCGGGCTGAAACCCGTATTCCAGCACCTCGGGCATATGGTTGACGGTGGTGTCCAGGACCGCGATCTGCTTACCCCCACTCGGGAAAAGGTCCAGCACCGTGGACACGATATATCCTGCGGGGCGCACCAGCGCGGAACCCGGCTCGAAGAACAGTTGCGCGTCGGTCTGCTGCTTGAGGAGCTCCACGGCCTCGACGAAGGGAGCGAAGTCCGTGTCATCGTCGAAGAGGTATCCTCCGCCTAGGTTGATCCATTGCAGACCGTCCAACACCGGAGCGGCGCTGGAACACACGTGCCGCACCGTAGCCAGCAACTCCCCGAAGTCGGAGGAATCGCAGTTTGAGTGGAATAGGATGCCCTTCAAGCTCGAAAACCGCTTCGGACCGTCTCCGAACGCCGTGGCCAAGTCCGCCACCGGTACTCCGAGCTTTGAGTGAGGGCGGCAGGGGTCGTAGCGTTGGTCGTCCGCGAAAGACATTTGAGGGTTTACCCTCAATCCGCAGCTGGCGTAGTTGCTGGCACGTTCCTGATACCGGTCCCAGTGCGACAGTGAATTGAATGATACAAAGTCGCAGAGGTGGCCGATCTCGTCGATTTCGTCCCATCGTATGCCGGGTGTGGTGATGTGAATTGTGCCGCCGTGTTGGTTGGCCAACCGGGCCAAGCGGGCCTCGAAAGGCGAGCTGACCGCGAACCCGTCGAGGTCCGGGGCCATGAACTTGAGCGCGTCCAACACAGAAAAGGACTTGATCGCGAAGAGCAACCGGCACGTCCCGTTTTGACGCAGGGCCTGTCCGGTCTGGAGAAGGCGGTGAATCACCGACTCGTCGTAAACGAAGGCCGGAGTGGAGACGGCATCAAGCCCGGCCGGATGCATGCCCGTCCCTGTCGGAAATCATTCGCCGGATCGGGCGGCGCACCGCCGTTGGGTCGATGCCCGCCTTCATCGCCGCAATGACGCCGGCTGCCTCCCAGTAGTTGTCCACCAGATGGAATTGCCCGTCCCGCCACGGCAACAGGGTCAGGTCGTTTTTCATCAAGTTTTCGTTCTCTCGCACCGCGATGACCGGGATTCCCTGCTCCAGCGCCGCTACCGTGGGCAACCCCAAGCAACCATCGGGAATGACCAGACACGAGACGTCTTCGACCGACAGGACGTGGTCCTGGAGCATATCTGCCGTGCCGGTCACCACTCTCGGACTTCGTTGGAGCCCCTTGAGGACGGACTGGAAAAACGTGATGGAGATGGCTTCCGCCGCGATGCGAGGGTCAACAATGCCGGTATCCACCTCCAATGCGGCCTGTGATTCGAGCATGGGCGAATGCGCTGAAGGCACGTTATAGATGCTGGAGATGGTATGGGTCAGCATGGATTCAACCCCTCCCCAAGGATTGACCATGTCGCCATCGCTACTGAAATAGTCGGCGTGGAAGTGGAACGGGACGTTGATGACCGAGGACATCGCGACCGCGTCGTATTCTCCTTGGTGCTTGTCCAGCAAGTCCAACACGTGCCTGAGGTCCTCCACTTCGCCCGCAGCCCGCGCGGACCCGGTGTAGTGGGACCGCATTATCAGCGGAGGGTCGAGCTCGATCATCCGCGGGCATGCCAACCCGTAGGAGGCTCGGGCGGCATTGACGGCGTTTACGGCCATCGCCGGGAACAAGGGGTCGGGATGGGAGTTGATCAACACCAGCACCCGGTTCGCTCTGACCGGCTGCAACCCTGCCGTCCCCATCAGGAAACGCGAAATGACGCTGCCTTCCACGTAGAGTCCGTTCGCTGGCAGTTCGTTGATGTCCGATGCGTTCACCACGTTTGGGTGCGTAACGAGCCGGTCACACACCGACGCCAGCAACTGGGCAACGGGGGTTGCGTCGCCAGCGTGGCCACCGATCGAGGCCCCGATGCCAGTGGGAACAAGCAACACCGCGTTAAAACTGCCCGTGTTCTCCGTCCGGCGTTTGCGGAACTCGAACATCATCCCGCAGGGAAACCGGGCACCGCGGGGGAACCGGGCGCCGCCGGATTCCCGGAGCGTGGTTACCTCGCACTTGTAACCCTCGAAGTCGGACTCGGTGACCACGAACCGGACCGGTGCGTGCCCCTCCGGTAGATGCGCGCTGGTCTGCCTCGCCCACCAACCCAGGACGTCGACTCCGCCGGGAGCAGCAGGAATATAGAGTGTGGATTCCGACAGGAACACTGGGATTGATCTCCGGTCGGACCTTGGGCCCGACGTACCGTCGGAACAGCATAACAGTCCGGAACTGGCCAAAGAAAGTGCGGGCCGGTCCCACCCACGGTCGTACCTCGGCGCGACCGGTGGCCCGCCCGATTAGGCCATAGTTCGGTCCTGCTGGCGTATGACAGTCGACGCCGAGATGTTAGCCCACCGCTATTGGCCCCCGCGGGCAATTATCTGCTCGGTGCAAATGCGGGTTACACCCCAGCCGGCCAGCCAGGCGGAATGGCGGCCGTCGCCCCCCGCCACGATCACCAGAAGGTCGTCCGCGGCCCGTACGATGGGCACCAGGGTCTCCGGGTTGCTCTCATCGATCCAGGCTGGCCAGTTGCGGTTGCCGTAGTGGGCCACGCCCACCAATTGCCGCATGGGCATGCGAGCGTTCTGGTACACGAACTCACGGATGTCGGCTTTGGTGAAGCCTACCGAAGCGATTTCCGCCGCGTGCTCCGGGCAGATGACCAAGACGATCTGAGCGCCGGTGCCGATCTGGTAGTAGTTGGAGGTGCCCACCGCCTGCATGTTCCCAACGATGGTTTTTAGAACATCGAGGCCATTTGAGACAGTCGTCTCCATTACGGTGTAGATGGCCCGGATGCCAGCAATCGTGACGGTGCTGGCCTCGGGAGCGTACCCCAACTCCACATGGTGGGGCTCCCACGGGCTGCGGTCTTCGTTTTCAGAGAAGCAGAAGCTGTAGCGGCCCGGTGTGGCCAGGGTTGCCTTGTCCATCTCGCCGGGTATCAACCCCCCAACGTTGCGGACGATCAGCCTCAAGGCGCGTCCGATGGCGGCGTTGGCCCTGAATCCGGGACCGAAGCAGGCGGCATCGCCGTTTATTCCCAATTCTCCCGCGACGGGCCCGTTGACGATCACCAATTGCGCCGCGCCCCCAGTAGTAGCGGCGTTCCCCGCCAGATTGAACTCTTCGCGTAGGGCGGCCTTGACCGCCGCAACGACGACCGGAAAATATTCAGGCTGGCAACCGGCCATCACCGCGTTGATGGCCAACTTCTCGAGGGTCGCTTGGGCGTTGCGTGGTTGCATTACGCCCAGCGACTGGGCTGGGTCCTCGCCGTAGGCCGATAGCATCTCCCGGACGGCGGATTCGGTCGGCGGCACGACAGGCAGCCCGTCGGTCCAACCCTGCTCCCAGCAATAGTCCTGCACCGCCTGAAACGAGTCAGGCAGTTGGACTCGCCGGGAACGCAGCCCGGAGGCGCCAGTCGTCATTGGGAATTAGCCCGTGAGCAGGCCGACGATTTCTGGGGCGAAGTCGTGGGCCATTTGCCGCACCTCAGGGATGCTCCGAGGAGCCAGGGGGCTGGGCAGCACCACGATACGCACGCCCGGCATGCCCAAGGACTCGGCCCGAACCTTGGCCGCCCTGGTGAACGTGCTGGTGATGACGCTGACCGACGGAACGCCCTTGGACTCGGTTATCACCGTGTCGTGGAGACCCCACGCCGTGCAGGAGCCTCAATCGGCAATGGCGTGTATCACCACGTCGCACTGCTCGGCCAGCGACTCCAAGGTTTCCGATGCGCAGGCTGCGCTGTAGGTGAATTTCTTCTCGTAGACCACCTTCTCGGCGCCGTAGTCGTTCAGCAGAACGTCCTTCAATTCGGTCAAGAAGGTGTCGGCGTGGAATTTTCGGTTCTCCAGCAGTCCGACCACCTTGCCCCGGAGATCGGGTAGGCTACCGCTAAGCCCAATCTCCTCGGGAACGTCCTCGGCGGTCGGGACAAGTATCTCGATGGTCCGGTTGGTTGCTACCACGGTCTGCCTCCTCTGCCCGGCGAGCGTCTAGCCGCCCAGTTGGAAGAACTTGCCTTCGGTCTTGATGGCCGGGGCAACGATCATCTCCGCCTTGTGAAGGTCGCGGATGGTGTAGGCACCGCACATGCCCATTGCCACGCGCAGGGCACCAACGAAGTTCTGGGTGCCGTCGGTACGCGAGGTGGGTCCGTAGAGAATCTGCTTCAGCGACCCCTTGGTGCCCACCTTGATCCGGGTGCCCCGGGGCAGCTCGGCGTGGGGAGTGGCCATGCCCCAGTTGAAGCCCCGGCCGGGCGCCTCCTCGGCTTGGGCGAAGGGCGTGCCCAGCATCACGGCGTCGGCCCCGCTGACGATGGACTTGCAGATGTCGCCGCCGGTGCGCATACCGCCGTCGGTGATTACCGTAACGTAGCGGCCAGTCTTTCGGAAATAGTCCTCGCGGGCGGCGGCACATTCCAATGTGGCGGTGACCTGGGGAACGCCCACCCCCACGACCTCGCGGGTGGTGCAGGCCGCGCCGGGCCCGACTCCAACCAATATGCCGTCGATGCCGGTCTCCATCAGTTCCAAGGCCACGTCATAGGTGGCGCAGTTGCCGACCACCACTGGTACCCGCAACGAACTGAGTAGCTCGGAGAAGATGAGCCCCCGGTAGCTGTTGGACATGTGGCGGGCGGTGGTGACGGTGGACTGCACCACCACCATGTCGGCGCCGGCTTCCACGGCCACTGGCGACATTCGCTTGGTGTTTTGCGGTGTGAACGAAATGGCGCAAGTGGAGCCGGAGCGCTTGATCTCTTGGACGCGCTGTCCCAGCAGTTGCTCCTTCATGGGCTCGGCGTAGACCTGCTGCAGGTACTCGGTGACCTCTTCCTGCGGAGTCGAAATGATGCTTTCCAGCATCTCGTAGGGGTCCTCGTACCTTGAATAGAGGCCCTCGCCGTTCAGGACGCCCAGGCCGCCCATTTCGTGCATGTATCCGGCGAAGCTTGGGGAGACCGCTCCGTCCATGGCCGAGGCCATCATCGGGATCTCGAACTCCAAGTCACGGACGGTCATCTTGGTCGAGGTGAGCTCCGGGTTGATCGTAACCCCGCCGGGGACAATGGCGACTTCGTCGAAGCCGTAGGAGCGCTCAAGTTCTTTGAGAAGCCTTCTACCCATCCCGTACCCCCTCTAAAAGCTTGCGGATTGTTGCGTGATTAAATCAGCTAGCTTGGTAAAAAGTCAACGAAAACGCGGTTTCCAAGCGGCCACCGAAGGGTGGACCGCCCACCACTTCCTACGTTGATTCCCGGAGCCCCCTAGACCCGCCACTGGGACCCGCTATTGTCTTCCCTGGCATCCCTCTCCCGCCATTCTATGTGCTCCGTACCGTCATTCCCGCGCCGGAGGTGTTTGAGCAACCGGGCGTTAATCCGGTGGGATAGTGGGAAGGAACGCGGATTTCAAGGCTTGCGGGGTTGTGAAAAATAGTGCATACTTGCTAATATACTTCCTGGTGGTTCGAGCGAGGCGGCACCACCCGTTTCCATCCCGAACACGGTAGTGAAACGCCTCAGCGCCGACGATACTGCTCTGGCAACGGGGTGGGAAAATAGGTCACCGCCGGGGGTATAAAACCCCCAACCTGCCGGTGAAGACCGGCCGTTTGCGGGTAGGTACGCTTCTTTACACCAGGTTTGGTCTCCAATATAATCGGTCGTACGCGCGGCCTACAGTTACGCGTTGGCCGGCCCTGAAGCGATGGGGTCTTTACCAGTCCACCTCCCCCCGACCAGGAGCGGTATTATGGGCAGCAGATTCGAGAAGTTCTCCGAGCGAGCACGGCGGGTGCTATCACTGGCCCAGGAAGAGGCCCAGCGATTCAACCACAACTATATCGGTACGGAGCACATTCTTCTCGGGCTTGTCCGCGAGACGGAGGGCGTGGCCGCCAGGGTGCTGTCCAGCCTCTCCGTTGACCTCTCCAAAGTCCGTTCGGCCGTCGAGTTCATCATCGGCCGCGGCGAAAAGCCCGCCCAAGGCGAAATCGGGCTAACGCCCAGGGCCAAGAAGGTCGTGGAGTTGGCGGTCGACGAAGCCCGCCGCATGAACCACACCTATATTGGCACCGAGCACCTGCTCATCGGCTTGCTCCGCGAAGGTGAAGGCGTAGCCGCAGGCGTTCTCGAGAGCTTGGGCGTCACCCTCGACAAGGTCCGGGCCGAGACCCACCGTATTCTCAGCAATACCTCGAGTGCCGGCTCCCAGAGCAGCCGCACCACCACCCGGACCCCAACCCTCGACCAGCTCGGCACCGACCTGACCTCGGCGGCCAGGGCCGGAAAGCTGGACCCGGTGGTCGGACGCAAGCAGGAAATCGAGAGGGTGGACCAAATCCTCAGCCGCCGTACCAAAAACAACCCGGTGTTGGTCGGTGAGCCCGGTGTGGGAAAAACGGCGATAGTCGAGGCCATGGCCCAGCGCATTGCCAACGACGATGTCCCGGACACCCTGAAGGGCAAGCGTTTGGTGACCTTAGACATGGGCTCATTGGTCGCCGGCACCAAGTACCGCGGCGAGTTCGAGGAACGGCTCAAGAAGGTCATCGAAGAGATCAAGAGCTCCGGCAACTGTGTGCTCTTCATCGACGAGATTCACACCCTGGTTGGGGCTGGCGCCGCCGAGGGCGCCGTCGACGCCTCCAACATCCTGAAGCCCTCCTTGGCGCGCGGTGAGTTGCAGTGCATCGGCGCCACCACCCTGGACGACTACCGCAAGTATGTTGAGCGTGACCCGGCGTTGGAGCGCCGCTTGCAGCCGGTCCGGGTGGAAGAGCCCAGCCACGAAGACACCGTCAAAATCCTGGAAGGTATCCGGGAGCGCTACGAAGACCACCACCAAGTAGAGATAACCGACGACGCCCTAACCAGCGCCGCCTCCCTGGCCGCCCGGTTCATCCCCGACCGGTTCCTTCCCGACAAGGCCATTGACCTCATCGACGAAGCTGGCTCCCGAGTGCGCCTGCGCGGCAGCATCACCCCCTCGGCGGTCCAGGATGCCATGGATGTGTTGGACGGACTCCGCAAGGAGAAGGACACCGCCATTGCCGAGCAGCGCTACACCGAGGCCGCCGAGCTTCGCGAGCGTGAGTTGCAGCAGGACGAGGACCTGGCCGACCTCAGGCGCGAGACCCAGGAACGCCAAGAACGCAAACGCGTCACCGAAGAGGACATCGCCGAAGTGGTCAGCATGTGGACCGGGATTCCCATCACCCGGCTGGCCAAAGAAGAAACCGAGCGGTTGCTCCAAATGGAGCAGGAGCTCCACAAGAGGATCATCGGCCAAGACGAGGCCATCCTCAACATCTCGAAGTCGGTCCGCCGCGCCCGGGCCGGTCTCAAGGACCCGCGTCGGCCCATCGGCGTCTTCATGTTCCTTGGCCCCACCGGGGTCGGCAAGACCGAGTTGGTGCGGGCGCTGGCCGAATTCATGTTTGGCCACGAGGACAACATGCTCCGGCTAGACATGTCGGAGTTCCAAGAACGCCACACCGTCGCCCGTCTTATCGGAGCGCCTCCGGGCTACGTGGGATATGACGAAGGCGGTCAGCTAACCGAGGGTGTGCGTAGGAAGAACTACTGCGCCGTGCTCTTAGACGAGATCGAAAAGGCCCACCCCGAGGTCTTCAATATCCTGTTGCAGATCTTCGACGCTGGTCAGTTGACCGACGCCCGTGGCCGCCGGGTCGACTTCCGCAACTCGATCTTGGTCATGACCAGCAACCTGGGTTCCGACCTGATCAAGCGTGAGACCAACATCGGCTTCGGCGCCAAGGCCGAAGCCGCCCAGACCGACTCCAGCGCCTACGAACGGATGAGGGACAAGGTCATGGACGAAGTAAAGCGCTTCTTCCGTCCTGAGTTCCTGAACCGCATCGACTCGACAGTGGTTTTCCACCAACTCTCTCAGGACGAGATCTTGTTGATCGTCGAACTGATGATGGACCAAGTGCGGTCTGAGCTCACTGAGAAGCAGGTCGCGCTGGAACTGACCCAGGAAGCCCGCGTATGGTTGGGCGAGAAGGGCTTCGACCCGGTGCTGGGTGCCCGTCCGTTGCGCCGGTTGATCCAAAACGAGATCGAAGACCGTCTCTCCGACGAGATCCTGAGCGGGCGACTCACCGCCGGCGACACTGCGCTGGTGGACTTCCAAGAGGGTGAGATCACCATCGTGGCCAAGGTGGGGGCCGACACCGCCGACACCGCCAATGAGGAGAAGGAAGAGAAGGAAGAAGAGCCGGCGCCCGCCGACTGACGTTGCGGAACACCGAAGCTACTGACAGAAGGCCCCCGAAAACGGGGGCCTTCTCTTGTTATACTGGCCTTGGGGTCCAGGGCTATCTCAACCCAGGCCCATCCAGGCTATCCTAAAGAGCGTCCTCCCGGTATATCCCCCCGTCATCCCGGCTTTAGCCGGGACCCAGAGCGTCCTAAAGTGAGGTGGTGCGGTGGCGAAGACAAAGGACGGCAAGCGCACGGTGTTCGCGTGTCCCGCCTGTGGACACGAAAGCCCCAAGTGGATGGGCTTCTGCCCCAGCCGGATGTGCGACTCCACGGCCCCCTTGGTCGAGGTCGCCCCGCTGCCAACCCCGAGCCCTGGCCAGCGACGACGGTCCGGTGCTAACGGCTGGACCGCCCAAGCCAGTCCAGAGCTGGTGGAGCTATCAGAACTGTCCGCCGATACGCTCCCGCGCCATAGTCTTCCCTCCCCTGAGTTGGACCGAGTCCTCGGCGGAGGCGTAGTGCCGGGCTCGGTGGTACTACTGGCCGGAGAGCCCGGCGTGGGCAAATCCACATTACTGCTGCAACTGGCTCAGGCTATGGCCTCGCCGGAAGGCCGAGTGCTATACGTTAGCGGCGAAGAGTCACCGCAGCAGATCAAGCTGCGCTCGGAGCGCCTCGCCCTCGATGGCAAAGACATTCTGCTCCTGCCCGAGACCGACCTAGACCTAATCTTCCATCAGCTGGACCAGTCGCGTCCTTCCCTGGTGATCATAGACTCCATCCAGACCCTGTACAGCAAAGCCGAGTCCTCCGGGCCTGGCAGCGTGGCCCAAGTGCGGGAGGCCGGGCTGCAAATACTCCGGTGGGCCAAGGCCGGGGAGACGCCAGTGTTCATCTCGGGGCACATGACGAAGGACGGCGCCCTAGCAGGGCCCCGGGTGTTGGAGCACATGGTCGACGTCGTGCTGTACCTGGAATCCCAGGAGTCGGGCGGATTCCGGGTGCTGCGGGCTGGCAAGAACCGCTTTGGCTCCACCGACGAGGTCGGCGTGTTCCAGATGACCGAGCGCGGCATGACCGACGTGTTGGACCCCTCTCGCCTGATGCTCTCGCAACGCTCCGACGGCCCTGTCGGCGCTGCGCTGGCCCCGGTGCTGGAGGGAAGCCGGGCGTTGCTGTTGGAGTTGCAGGCGCTTACTTCGTTATCGCAGCTTCCAGCGCCCCGGCGGGTGGCCAACGGCCTCGACTACAACCGGCTGTTGATGTTGTCGGCGGTGGCCTCCCGGCGTTGCGGGCTGGAGCTAGGCGGACAGGACATCATCGTGAACGTGGCCGGCGGCTTCCGGGTGTCCGAGCCCGCCGCCGACCTGCCGACGGTACTGGCCATCGCCTCTTGCCTACGCAACACCCCTATACACCCGGGGATGATGGCCTTCGGTGAGGTCGGATTGAGCGGGGAACTTCGGCCGGTACCCCAAACCCAGCGTCGGCTCAGCGAAGCGGCGCGGTTGGGGCTTTCCCGCTGCATCCTGCCCGAGGCCTCGCTGCGAGAAATAGAAATCCCGGAGAGCGTGGTGACCATCGGGGCCAGCAACCTCCGGGAAGCAATAAGGGCAGCATTCACCGGACCCTCCCGGCAGGCCCGGGATTAGCGGCGCGGGTAGAGCCTGAGGCGCACCCCGTCCTCCGCCACAAACGTAGGGGCCGTTCGCGAACGGCCCCTACAGGTCACGATATCGTACGAGGACTGCGGCGTCAGTGGTGGTGGGCGTGACCGGCGTGGGCTTCTTCCGGTGCGAATTCGTGGTCCTCGCAGGCGACCCAACGCGAACCGTCCTCGTATACCTCTTTCTTCCAGATGGGCACCACTTCCTTGATGCGGTCCACCGCCTTGTGGCAAGCGTAGAAACATTCTTTGCGGTGGGGTGAGCCGACGGCCACCACCAAGCTGATCTCGCCGATGGCGACGGAGCCGGTGCGGTGGCCGATAGCCAAGTCGTCCAGGCCGAACTCAGCCATGAGCTCCTGCCGCACCTCCTCCAACTTTTTCACCGCCATCTCGTCAAAGGCTTCGTATTCCAAGGTAAGCACCCGCTTACCCTCGAAATTGTCCCGTGTCGTTCCCAAAAAGGTCACCACCGCGCCGTTGGTGCCCTTACGCACCGCGTCGGTGAACTTTTGCGGGTCCAGCTGCTGTTCGGTCAGTTCGATCATGCGGGTTTAACCTCCGCTCACCGGTGGGATCAGGCAAACATCGTCGCCGGGTTGCAACACCTGCTCCGGCTCAGCGTAATCGGCGTTAACCGCCACCACGATCTTGACGTCCGGCGGCGCCAGCATCGGAAACCGCACGCGCACCGCCTCGGTCAAATCCGCCACGGTCGCGCCCTGCGGGACCTCCAGCGGAAACGACCGGCGCCCGGCCCGCTCCCGGTACAACGCAAAAAGCCTAACGGTAAGTTCCATATCGCGATTCTACCAGACCTGCTACAGAGCCGGTGAAGCGAGGTCACTCAAGGTCTGCCCTCATAGCAACACTTGCGGAAGTTCTATCAGCATCGATTTATCCGTCTCCACAAGGTCGACTCGTTCATTATACGTCGTCAATAGCCTACGCATTTGGTCCCGAGATCCCTGCACGGAAAAGCACCCGAGTTCGTCAAGGTTCTGGGCTACGAACGACTCAACGGACTCAACTCCCACTCTCCCTTCGACGATCCCGTCGGCATTTTGTCTCGCCGCATCCAAAGTCCGGTCGGGCACCAAGACGTAGGCCCTCAGCCCTTCATCGAGATTCACTTTACACTTGTCGAATACTGGAGGCAGAGGTGCTATCGTGACATGAAAAGCAGTGTCGCCGACTCTGAAATCTCCCGGTTCGCCCAATTGTGTGTCAGCGGTGCTGTGTGACACGTTCCTAACGGATATCTCCGGAAATCTAATTTGCAGTTTCGCCCCCACCAGATATTGGGCAACGGGTCCGTCTTTTCCATTCTCTCGGGCCGTTGCCAGCAAGAATTCGATAAGCCGTCGCGTCGGGATAGTGGGATTATAGGCTAGGCTCAACCGTTGCTGACGGTGGTACAAATCGACCTTCCCGACCAGCATGCGTTGGAGTTCGGTAAGGAAGTGATTACGGGTGTCCGGTGGCAGCGGACTGAGATTTGCGTCTTTCAAGGCTTGTAGCAAAGAACCAACCTCGCTTAACGCACCTCGATTGGTTCTCCCGCCTTCACTAAGAAACATTCTAGTTTCACCGAACTCCGCAAGAATTCTCCGAACTGCCGCACCGCTGGCACCACTAACTTGGGAACCCCCCGGCGCGCGATGGTCTTCAAGATCTAGCTTGTAGTCTTCCTTGAGCTTGTCGAGCACGACCAACGATGCGGCCATTGTCCCGCGAGCCGGAAGGCCGGTTTTCCCCTCTATTCGCAGCCCGTCGTACCAGTTCTCAAAGGCACGAAGCATCCTTGCACGGATTGACTCAGTCATAGGCGCTCAACCGTGGAAATACATCGGTCGGCTTCGCATTAGCTCCGAGACCAGGGGATTCAGATAATTCTGAGCCACCCACTCGATTACCGGAACACATACCGCATCACCAAACCCGAATAGCGCTTGGTTCTGTCCAACTGAGATGTTATATTGTCCAGCACCCATAAGCCGGGCGCACTCCACGGGTGTCAGCAATCTCACCTTGAATAACCCAAACCCGGCCATCACCAAAATCTGGCGTCCACTCCCGCCACGAGGTGTTCTCAAGCAGCCAGCGATTCCGTCCGTCCTTAATTCCGCCATCGATCGCTTGACCCCGCCTCTCTGCCGGATTCTTCTAAACACCGTGCCGTAGGACCATCGCTCTTCGTTGATCAGGAGATCTGCAATCTCGCGGTGCTTGTCGCTCATTTGATTAAGCAAGTATTCGGATCGGGCAAGACTCCACCATAGGTCCGAGTCCTCTGGAACATCTTCTATCACGCTGTCGATCATGCGATCAGAGTGTGCTGGGATTGGCAATTCTCTGACTGACCACTCGATCTCCGGATGCGTCAGGATAAACTCTGCCAACGGCTTGGGCCTGAGGGGACTTTCGTAGAAACCTCGCTTCTCTGCGGAAGTGGGTTGTTTCACTCCTACGACAAACAAGCGCTCTCTGCTTTGAGGCACAAATTGGAGAGCGTCCACGAAAAAAGAGTCGACGCTGTATCCGAGTTCGTTGAGGCCGAGGAGGGCAACTCGAAAGTCCTCCCCACCGCGAGAAGTCAAGAAACCTGGAACATTCTCGACGAGTACAACGGGCGGCCTTCGGCCTCCCATTTCATCAAGAACCCGGATGAAGCCCCAGTAGGCGGAAGAATCCTTGCCTTCCAGTCCCGATCGTGACCCCGCCACGGAGAGGTCGTTACACGGGAAAGACGCGGTCGCCAGTGTTACGGTCGGCACCTGTTTGCCCTTTAAATGGTGAATGTCGCCTAGGAGGTATGTTCCATCATCGCCGAAATGTCCAGAATGCATTTCTCGCTTATTCGGGTCGATGTCATTGGCAAATTTGCACGACCATCCGTGTGACTCAAGCCCCATTCTGACGAGGCCAATCCCTGCGAAGAAATCGGCGAAGGTCTTGGCAGCCAATGGGGTGGCCTCCCGATCCTGATGGTCTCCATTGGCTGTTCTTAGTGTCGTCCTCACGCACCCCTCCAGATCTGTCCGAATCTCCGACTCCCAAAACCTTAGTACCACCCAACCCTGACCTTGGAGTTGCGCGGTTGTAATGCAATCCCGGTGCATATTGCGCCTAATCTTCTGGAGCCAGTAATCCCGATTTGCCGTGAATCTAAACTGATCTTCTAGCTGCCTCAGGTTTCGTTTTTTCCACTGACCGCCGTGCCAAAAATCGCCATCAACGAAGATCACCAGTTTGAATTTTGGGAGAACTATGTCCGGTTTACCGGGCAAGGACGATGGGGAAATACGATACCTTAGCCCCTGCGCCCAGAGCGCCTTCCGCAACTCGACCTCGGGTGTGGTTCCGACGCTCCGAACTCTCCGCATTATCGCGGCTACGTCCTGAGTGGTTCGAGACTTACCTTGGCTTCGGGAACGAACTACCCCGGCTGGCACAACATCCGACACAACTTAAACCTTCCCGCCGCTTTGTCGCAAGGGTGTTCAGTCAGTTCCAGTCAGCTCCCCTAGTGCATTACCAGGCCGCCGTCTACGTTGAAGGCCTGGCCGGTTATGTTGCGGGCGCCGGGGCCAGCTAGGAAGCGAGCCATGGCGGCTATGTCTTCCGGATCGTTGGGGCGTCCAATGGGGATGCGAGCGTCGCGGGCCTGCTCCAATTCGGCTATGGTCACTCCCAAGGTCTGGGCCCGCTGGGCCATGTTCTCGGTGCCCATGGTGGTCAGCGTCGAGCCGGGGCAGATGGCGTTAACGTTGATGTCGTGCTGCCCCAACTGATGCGCGGCGATCATTGTCATCGCCAGCACCGCGCCCTTGCTGGCGGCGTAGGCGGCGTTCGAGGTGCCCGCGTAGCCCTTACCAGCGATGGAGGCGATGTTGATGATCCGGCCGCCTTCGCCCTGATCGATCATCTCTTGGGCGGCCCTTTGCATGCCGAAAAAGACGCCCTTGGCGTTCACCCGGTGGATGCGGTCCCAGTCCTCCTCCACCACGTCCATGATGTGGAGGTACCTGGTGACGCCAGCGTTGTTCACAATGATGTCGATGCGCCCAAAGGCGTCCTTAGCTTGGTCGATCATCCGATTGATGTCATCAACGTTACCCATGTCGGCGGGAACGGCCAAGCTTTCGCGGCCCAAAGCCTTAACTGCGGTGGCGGTCTCTTCCACGGAGTCGGCGTTGATGTCCGACACGGCGATGTGGGCGCCGGCCTCGGCCAGTTGCAGCGAGATGGCGCGGCCCATGCCCCGGCCCGCTCCCGTTACGACTGCTATCTTATCCTCTATTTCCATTCCTGTCCTCGCGGGTCTGCTTGTTATTGCACCAGGCTTATTTTACACTCCCGGCACACCGGGCGGTCGCCCATAATCCCACTCCGGAGGGGCATCATGGCCGAGGTTAGAGTCGACACAATCGTCCGCGGCGGCAGGGTCGTTACGTCGTCCCAAGTGCTGGACGCGGCAGTGGCCATCCAGGGCGAGAAAATTGCGGCCATCGGGCCTGAGCACCTGCTGCCCACCGCCGACCGATACATCGACGCCGAAGGCATGTTCGTCCTGCCCGGTCTGATCGACGCCCACGTCCATATGGACGGCCACGACAACTATGCCTTGGGCGCCCTGGCCGCGGCCCACGCCGGGCTCACCACCCTGGTCCCCTTCGCCAACTACAACCTGGAAGGCGACGAGACCCTGGTGGAAGCGGCCCACCGCATTCGGGAGGAGATCAACACTACCGCCGTGGTGGACTTCGGTTTCCACTTCATCCTGCAGAACCGGCCATCCATACTCCGTTCCCTGCCGCCCGTCATGGATATGGGATTCAAGTCGTTCAAGATGTTCATGACCTACAAGAAACGCCTCGGCCGCATGTGTGACGACGATTACATCTGTAGCGCGATGGACCTGGTGTCTCGGGGCGGCGGGGTGCTTCAACTCCACTGCGAAAGCGGAAACATCATCGAGTTCTTGGAGAACAAACTGCTCGCCGAGGGCCACACCCATCCTGAGGACTTTCCAACCGCCTGCCCGGACTGGGCGGAGGAAGAGGCGGTCAACCGGGCAATTAAGATGGGTGCCGCCACCAACTGCCCGACCTACGTGGTCCACCTCAGCACTCAGCTGGCCTTGGAGCGGATCAAGCAGGCCCAGGCTACGGGCCAGCGGGTTTGGACCGAGACCTGCCCGCAGTACCTATTGCTTTCGGATGCCGAGATGTCCAAGTACGGGCCCTTGGCCAAGATTGGCCCCCCGCTCCGCTCGGAAGAGGGTCCCGACCGCGATGCGCTGTGGCGCGGGCTGCAGCAGGGCCACATCTCGTTGGTGGCCAGCGACCACGCTCCATACCCGCAAGAGCTAAAGCAGGTGGGGTGGGACAACATTTTCGTCACCCCCGACGGCGCGTCGGTGCCCTTCGGTTCGCCCGGAGTGGAGACGGTGGTGCCGCTAATGTATAGCGAGGGCGTGGTGAAACGCGGCCTGCCCATCTGGTGGCTGGCCCGGACCATGGCGGAGAACCCGGCGCGTATTTTCGGTCTCTATCCACGGAAAGGCGTGGTCCAGGTGGGTTCAGACGCCGACCTGCTGATCCTGGACCCCGGGGTGGACCGCATCATCTCCGCTGAAAACCATCTGAGCAACGCTGGCTACACCCTATTCGAGGGCTGGGAGATAACTGGCCGCCCCTACATGACCTTGCTGCGCGGGCAGGTCTTGCTGAACCAAGGCGGACTGGAGCAGAAGCCCGGCTACGGGCAGTTCCTACCCTGCGAAGGCCCGACCACCCCTCTTGGCGGCCCGGTGAGCTAGATGGATACGTGTAGGGTCGCGGGGAACCGCACTGTTCAACTCGGCACGTTCCAACTAGAATAGAAAGACAACGGAGGAGCGTAGCTCAGTCTGGCCAGAGCGCTGGTCTCCAAAACCAGTGGTCGCGGGTTCGAATCCTGCCGCTCCTGCCACCGCCAAAAAGAAGGCCCCGGCGAACGCCGGGGCCTTTGCCATTTAGGGGGGTTGGGTTCCGATCTCCGGCCCATTGCCGTTATCTGGCCGGAGATCGGGACGGCGTCGTAGGAGTGGCAACCGGTCCAGCTTGACAGTGGGCCGGGATCGCTCAAGAATAGGGTACCGGCCCAATTTGCGGCGATTTCGAATCTCGCCAGCTAAACCGGGGAGGCGCCGAAACATGCCAACTACCTCCAACGGATATACTGATAGCACGATCAATGTCGGCGGTACGGGCGTCGCAATGATTAGGGGTGGTTCTGGGCGGCCGCTGCTGGTGCTCCACGAAGAGCTGGGATTTCCGGGTTGGCTCGCCTGGCACCAGGACATTTCCCAAGACCACGCGCTGATGATTCCGGTCCACCCCGGTTTCGGCGCCCTGCCCAGGGCCGAGTGGGTCAGCGGCGTCCGCGACCTCGCCGGATTCTATTCTCGTATGCTACGAGAAATGTCCCTCGGCCCGGTGGACGTAATCGGCTTCTCCCTCGGCGGCTGGATCGCCGCCGAGATGGCGGCGGCCGACCCCACCCAGTTCCTGAACATGATGCTGGTGGCGCCCACTGGCCTCCGGCCGTCGGAGGGCGAGATCCTGGACATGTTCGTCGTGACGGCACGTAGCTACCTGAACGCCAGCGTCCACGACGCCGACGCCACACCGGAGTTCGCCTCTCTCTACGGCGGCGAGGAAACGACGGACCAGTTCGAGGCCTGGGAGGACGCCCGCGCCGAGTCAGCCCGGCTGGCCTGGAAGCCTTACATGCACAATCCTAGCCTGGGCCCTTTGTTGGAAGGGTTCTCCGGCCTGCCCACCCTGATCATCTGGGGCCGCGACGACGGTATCGTTCCGCTGTCGGCCGGTCATCTCTATAACCAAGCGATAGCCGGCTCGGAACTGGCCATCCTGGAGAACTGCGGCCACCGGCCGGAGATCGAGCAAAAGGAGCACTTCGTCAATCGCGTCCGGTCTTTCCTCTCCTAACGACACTCCTGGAGGCATCGCCATGCACATCATGATGTTCACCGAGCGCCCCTACACCGACGTCCCGGAAGACGAGATCATCCGGAACGCCAGCTATTTCGGCATCCCCAACGAGCATTTCGATCCGGAGGTGGGCGGCCGACTTTATAATTCCTACTTCGACGAGGCGGTCTACGCCGAGCAGATGGGCTTCGACGGGGTCATGCTGAACGAACACCACGGCACGCCCTTCTGCATGGGCGCCGTGATGAACATCGAGGCGGCGGTCCTGGCCCGCATAACCGAGCGGGTCAAGATCGTGCTCCTGGGCAATCCGCTGCCAGTGGCCGACCCGCTGCGCTTGGCCGAAGAGCTGGCGATGATCGACATGATCTCCAACGGGCGCTTGGTGCCAGGCTGGGTGCGGGGCGCGGGCAGCGAGTCGATCTACAACAACGCCAACCCGGCCTACAACCGAGAACTCTTCAACGAGGCCCACGACTTCGTGATCAAGGCCTGGACCACGCCGGGTCCGTTCCGCTTCGAGGGCAAGCATTACCACTACCGCCACGTGAATCCCTGGGTGCTCCCAGTGCAGAAGCCCTATCCGCAGATGTGGATTCCGGGGTTGGTCAGCACGGAAACGGTGACCTGGTGCGCCCGGCACAAGTACCCATACCTGGCACTGGCCACTTTCCTCGAGCCCACCTTGGAGATGGTGAAGCTCTACCGGGATACCGCCGCCGAGGAAGGATATGAGTCGGGCCCGGAGAATTTCGGCTACCTGCAGCGAGTGGTGGTGGCGGAGACCGAAGAGAAGGCCCAGGAGCTGGGCCGGGCTTTCATGTACGGCGGCGGCATCAACGCCTTCGCACGGCCTGAATGGATGTTCCCCCCCGGCTACAACTCCAAGGCGGCCACCCGTCGGCTGGCCCGGGTCAGCGTCGATCCCAATAGCGGTGATGAGGCCTTGGTGCTGAAGCCCACCAGCACCCCCGAGGAGTTACAAGCCAGCCGCAACGAGATTTACGGACGCTTCCAGAGCGAGCAGGACAACATGCAATTGATCTGTGGCACGCCCGACACCATCATCCCCAAAATCCGGCACATCATGGAGACCATCCGCCCCGGCATATTCTCCATGTGGCATCACCACGGCCCGGTCAGCCACGAAGACCGGATGACCAGCATCCGGCTGTTGGGTCAAGAGGTGCTGCCCGCCATGCGCAGCATCGCCGACGAGTTGGACCTCCCCGGCCCTTACGAACGACTGCCCGGCTCCCGTCCACTGGGCGCCAGCTAGCCGAAACCTTCCTACCGCACCGCAAGGCGGCCGCAAGGGCGTTTCGCGAAGCGCCCTTGCGTCTTTCGGGGATATAGTCAATGTATCTATCAATTGAAACCCTTGCGAGGGCTTCCAAATGGGAGCAAGATCCCACGTAGCCAGGTGGGGCAGCAGCTTGGCGGTCCGGATTCCCAAGCCTATCGCTGAGGAATGGGGAGTAAGAGAGGGTTCGGCCATCGAGATCGTGTCCGAAGGCGATCATGTGGTGTTGCGGAAGTGTAGCTACGAACTGGCGGAAATGCTCTCGCAGATCACTGACGAGAACCTGCACCCCGAGCAATTCACAGGTCCCGCAGCGGGTGCCGAGGAGTGGTAACCCCGCGATATGTCCCCACCGTGGGGATGTCGTTTGGCTCAGCTTCAGTCCGCAAGCGGGCACAGAACAAGCGGGGCGCCGCCCAGCATTGGTGTTAAGCCCCAACGCCACAACGCCCGAACCAACCTGCCGTTGTTCTGCCCGATCAGGTCCGCAGCCAAAGGCTATCCTTTCGAAGTAACACTTCCTTAAGATAGCGATGTATCGGGTGTGGCGCTGTCGGACCAAGTCAAGAGCCTCGACTGGCGAGCTCGGCGGGCCCGGTTCGCGTGCCGGACCACATCGCTGGTGGTGGAAGAGGTACTGGGAAAGATTCAAGTACTGTTGGCATAGACCGTCCCGGTAAACGCACGTAGGGGCGCTTCTCTAAGCGCCCCTACGTGTTTGTTGCGAGTTGCCTCGGCGGAGCTAGCGGGGAATGAAGTCGAACTGTTCGAACTGGCCGTGGACTATCGGGTCGGGGTCCAAGCCCAGCCAGCGGTCTAGGACCGTCGCGTAAGTGCTGCGGAAGTCGGTGGTGTAGGCGAGGTCGCCTTCAGTAAGGTCCGCCTCGCGCAGGGACGGGTACTGGCCGAACAGCCCCCCCTCGACGGAGCCGCCGAAGACGAAGGCCACGCCGCCGGAGCCGTGGTCGCAACCGGTGCCGTTATCGCGGACGCGGCGGCCGAACTCCGACCAGACCAGCACCAGGGTATCCTCCCACAGGCCCTGCTCCTTAAGGTCCTCGGTAAAGTCGCTGATCGCCGAGTTGGCGTCCTGCCACAGCTTGGCGTGGGACTGTAGTTCGTTGCTGTGGGTGTCGAAGCTGCCGTGCTGGGCATACAGGATGCGCGTTCCCAACCCGGCGCTCATCACTTGTGACGCGTTCCTTAAGCTCTGGGAGACCGGGGTGTCGGCGTATTCCACGCCGGAGGTGTAGCGCTCAGGGGCAGTACGCAGGATGTCGGCGCCCAGCAGGGCCTGGGAGCCGTTCTCGCTCAGCGCCTGGGCCACGATGTCCCTGCCACCGGCCGGACCGTACATCCGTCCCAATGCATCGAGGGCGTGATGTCGCACATTCTCGTCGTCGATGTCGGGCAGCAGGCCGTAGGTCTCCAGGTTGCCCACCGAGGCCACCGGTACGCCCTTGCAGACCAGCGCGCGAGGCAGACCACGCCCGAAATTCACTCCGGTCAGCACATTCTCGCCCTTGGCGTCGAGGTCGCGGACCGCCGCGCCCAACCATCCCTGAGTGCCGATGCTCTTCGGCTCGGCGGTGTACCAGATGTCCCTGGAGCGGAAATGGGAGCGATTGGGCTGGGGGTAGCCGATGCCCTGAATGATGGCCAACTCACCTCGGTCCCAGAGGGTTTTTACCGACGGCATGTTGGGGTTGAGGCCCACCTCGCCGTTGAGGTGCAGCAATTCGTCCTGCGGGATGCCGATCCCCGGGCGGTAGTCGTAATAAAGTCCGTTGTTGTAGGGCACAAGCGTATTCAGGCCGTCGTTACCGCCGTTCAGCTCGATTACTACCAGCGAGCGTTCCTTCTTGGTCGATACCATCGTACTGCTCCTTTGGGGCTGGGTCTGGACCGGTGGTCTGGTTGCCCGCATGCGCGGGAATCTACCCGCTCCGGCGGTATACCTGCAACCGGTGGCGGTTCGTCTCCGTTACGTATAGCCTTCCTTGGCTGTCTAGTTTAACCGAAACGGGACACCAGAAATACTTCTCAATATGGGAAGATTCTTCGTGAGGGTCGTCCACGGAGTAATCGATCTCCATATCGAGGTCGGCGGTGGCGCGGGCTACGGCTTCCTCGACGTTGATGCTCAAGAAGTTGGAGGCCCATCGGGACAAGGTGGCCTCGCCCCGCACCTTGGTTACGAAGTTGCCCTCGGCGTCCAAGACCTGAACCCGTTCGTTGCCCCAGTCGGCCACGTAGATGTAGCCGTCCTTGTCGACCGCCACCGATGCCGGACGGGTAAACTGGCCGTCGCCCCGGCCCGATGAGCCAAAAGCGGCCAGAAATTCGCCCTGCGAGGAATATTTCTTAATCGCGTCGTTCCCGAAGTCGGCGACGTAGACGTTGTCCTGTGCGTCGGTCGTCAAACCCCACGGCAGGCTGACGCCCCGCTCGCCCTCGCCGCTGATCGACAGCAGGAAGAGGCCGTCGGCAGTGAATTTCTGTACCCGGTTGTTGTAGGTGTCGGCAACGTATACGTTGTCCTCGCTGTCGAAGGCCAACCCAGACGGCGTGTCAAGCTCTCCCTCCCCGGGACCGGACTTGCCCCAGTGGAACAGGTAGTTGCCTGCGTCGTCGTAGGCAGTGACTCGGTCCAGCTTCTCGTCGCTGATGAAGAACCGGCCCTGGCTATCGACCGCACCGCATGCCGGCCAAACGAATTTGCCTCCCTCCTGACCATAGCCGCCAAAGTTGCCGTAGTAACCGCTGTCCGCGTCGCACATGGTGACCCGGATGCCGCGGGCGGTCTCCTCTTTGCTGCGGCTGATCACGTAGAGGCGGTCGTCCTTGCCAACTGCGGTATCCACCGGGTAGTAGAAACCGCGGCCTTCCATGACCGTCATACCCATGGTGCGGTCGTAGACGAGAAACCCCGCTTTGGTACCGACTGACTGAGTGCTCATGTTCCCCTCCTACGACCGCTGGAATTCCTGGGTGGCAGCCACCATCTGGAGGACATCGGCGATATGCTGCCGGTCGGTGTTGGCGCCCTGGCTGCCTTGGGCAGCGAAGTCCACCAGCACGCGGCGGGTGTCTTCCTTGACCGCCAGCGCCCCGACCTGTTCCAGGCAGGCGTCCACCAGCAACTCGGGAGAGGTGGACTCACTAAGACCGGCGCGGATTCGACTGATCATCGCTTGGATGCCAGGTTGATCGGTGTCGCCGATCTGCTGGCTGGCGAAGTTGATCCGCTCTACGAGGGTGCCGCTGTCCAGCCAGTCGGTACCCTGGTGCCACCCCTCAACGCTGGGTGGGTTGTTCAATACCTGTCCCATATAGGAGGCTTGGTTGTAGCGCTCCAGAATTTCGTAACGGGGCCGGTCAAACTCTCCAGTCAACCGCAGCACCCCGGCCACCAACTCAACCGGGCTCTTTACCTTCGTGTAGCGGGCTTCCGCAGCCTTGAAGAAGTCGGAGTTGAACAACACCCGCAGCACCGCGCCGATGTTGTAGTCGTTTGCGAAGTAGGCCTGCACCAACTGCTTGATGGCTTCGGGGTCGGCTGGCTCGGTGTAGGGCCACTCAGGCACCGGCGGCTCGTCGGCCACGAAGTAGCTGTAGAGGTGGCGGGCGATGAACCGCGCGGTGGCGGGCTGCTTGCAGATGAGACCGATGATTTCCTCGCCGTTGAAGTTGCCCGTCTCGCCCAGGAAGGTCTTGTCGCCGTCGTCGTGGTCTTCGGGGTTGAACTCGAAGTGCCATGAGATGCGGCCGTAGGGCCAGTCGGAATCCCTCTGGGAGCGCAGTTCCATATACTGGCGGTTGGCGATGGTCCAACCAGTGAACGCCCGGGCGCACTCCTTGACGTCCTCTTCAGTGTAATTGCCGACGCCCATCGAGAACAGCTCCAGCAGTTCCCGCCCGTAGTTTTCGTTGATGGCGCCCTTGTGGTTGTCTTGGTTGTCCAGCCAGATGATCATCGCCGGGTCCCGCGACAGTTCCAGCAGCAGTGTGCGGAAGCTGCCCATGGCGTAACGGCGGAACATCCGGGTCTGGTCGGATAGCGCCTTGCCGTGAATGACCTTGTTGTAGCCGGTGGCGAAGATGCCGTGCCAGAACAGGGTCATCTTCTCCTGCAACGGCGCGTTGGTGGTGGCCATGCGGTAGAGCCAGTTCTCGCCGGGGGCAAGGGGGCCCATCATGCCCGAAAGCTCCGGGTGGAACCGGCGCACCAGGTAGTCGCTCATGCGCCGCTCTTCCCGTGGATTGAGCAACTGCTCCACGGTGGCTTCATAGCCCTTGGCCGCAGCCGCTTCCAACTCGTCACGGTTGGCCCCGAACCCGGCCCTCCGCAGTAAATGGGCGACCAGTTCGACGTTCGTATCTATCATGCAGTCCTCTCCAGAGTGGAGATATCTAGGGATACGCGCATTCTAGGGGCTACAAAAACCGTTCGTCAATTCCATTTTTCTAAACGCCGAGTACCCAGAGACCCCAGAGGACTTCGTCGCTGTTCTCGCCGGTCTTCGCGAGCTCGCCGTTTAGTCGACGAAGCCGGAATCGCGCCGCCAGGCCAGGTAGTCGGCCAGGGCAGCGCGAAGGTCGTAGCTGGGGGTCCAACCCAGGTCTTGGTGCAGGCGGTGACCGGACAGGGGGCCGCGAGGGGAGGCAGAATGGACCGGCGCGTCGCCGGACGGACGCTCGATCACGCTGGTGGACGGCGACAGGGCTCGCAGGGCCTCGATTATCTGCCCGAAGGTAACCCAGACCCCGGTGGTGAGATTGTAGAGGTCGTGGGGAACGGCAGGGGCATCGAGGACAGCGCGGATGCCTCTGGCCACGTCAGCCACATAGATGTAGTCCCGGCCCTCGTCCAAATCGTGGGCCAGCAGGTCTTCGCCTCGCACCACCTGCCGGGTCCACTCGTAGAGCACCGACATTACAGCCCGGTGGCCAGTTACCCGTTCCATCGGACCGTAGGGGGTGCTAAGCCGGACGCTGGCGGTAGAGAGGCCGTGCAGTTCACCGTAGCGGCGGGTGATGAGCTCGCTGGCGTACTTGGTGATACCGTAGAGATTGTTGGGGGCCACCGGCATGTCTTCGTTCAGGGTTTGGTCGTTCCCCGCTGCCGCTCCGTAAGCCGCGCCGGAACTGACGTAAAGGAACCGGCCAACGGCCTGTGTACGTGCCAACTCCAGCAGGTTGGCAGTGCCGGTGAAATTGATGTCGGCAATGGCCTTGCTGCGTTCGACTTCCAAGGGTATCTGGTTCACGGTGTAGACGGCGGCGTGGACGATTCTGTCGATAGCGAAGTCGCTGCCAAGTTTAGCAACCGCCTCTTCGTCCAAAATGTCCCCGGTCACGAACAGAATTCGCTCCGCGCAATCCCGCACGAAGTGCTCCACCAGTCCGTCGGCCGGGGCCAGGTCGTAGCTAACAACGTCGTGGCCCGCCCGGGCCAGCTCCCGGGCTATGTTCGCTCCCACAAAACCGGTCCCGCCGGTTACAAGCGTGGCCATGTGACTATCTCTCCTCCCACATGTTGCTCGCCTACATGTACGTCATTCACGCCTACTCTGGAAGCCTACTCTGGAAGGGGAAGCCCGGTGATCCAACGTACTTGGCCTTCCCACTCGCCGGGCAGACTCTGCTCGGTATACAGTTGGAGATTGTCGAGCAGGACTGAAAGGTCACCGGGTTGCTGAGACACTACGAACACACCGGGCATGGGAAGACCGGATTCGACTCGAAAATAAACAAATCTCGTCATCCTACGGTCGTGTGTGAGTACTATCCGGCCCATATCTGCGGCCTGCTCGATTATGGTTGGGTCGTCCGCCTGATCCAAATCCAATTCCCTGACTCGGACGATGTTGACGGTTGGGACCCTTCTCCTAAGACTTGAGATTATATCGTCGTTGAGATTCTGGTCGGCCAGGAACTCCAGCACCTACCGGTTACGCTTTGAGCGGGCCAACAACCTGGCGCGGACCTCATCTTCAGTCCCGTACCTGGACTCCATCTCAGCTTGTATTGCTTCGACTCCCTTGTTGCCTTCGTTCAAATATTCCTCAACCCGAGATTGCCAGCGCAAATAATAAGCTATAACTGCGTAGACGTCTGAGAGCGCCACAGGTGGAAATTGCTTCGCAATTTGTTCTGCGGAAGCCCCATTCTTGAAGGCAACGACGACCGTGTCAAGAGTGAGTCGCGATTTGCCAACCCTCACGGACCCTTGCGGATCGACTACTAACGGCGGCGGTACAGGGGATAGGTCCAGCAACATAGCTCCTCCGTAGCGTTAATTCTAACCCACATCCCAAGCGACTGGCGCCTGTGGGATTGGCAGATTAGAATTCAGCCTGCTATGAACATCCAACCATTCGAAATCGGCGTCCCTCAAGCCGTCCTCGACGACCTCCATCAACGCTTGGCCCACACCCGCTGGCCCGATGAAATTCCCGGCGCGGGGTGGGACTATGGGGCTAACCTGGCCTACGTGCGCGAGTTGGTCGAATACTGGCGGACCGAGTTCGACTGGCGGGCCCAGGAGCGGCTGATCAACGGCTTCAAGCAGTACCAGGCCGACATCGACGAGTTCAGCGTGCACTACATCCACGAGCGAGGGCAGGGGCCAAATCCCTTCCCATTGATCATCTCCCACGGCTGGCCCGGCTCCATCTGCGAGATGCTCGAAATCATCCCGATGCTCACCGACCCGGCTGCTCACGGCGCGGACCCGGCCAACTCCTTCGATGTGGTCGTGCCTTCGCTGCCCGGTTACGGCTTCTCCGACAAACCGGCCGGTCCCGGAATGAGTAACCGCCGCACCGCGTCGATGTGGCGAGAACTGATGGCCGAGGGGCTGGGTTACTCCCGGTTCGGGGCCCAAGGAGGCGATTGGGGCGGGATGATCAGTTCACGCTTGGGGTTCGACTTCCCCGAGGACGTTGCTGGGGTGCATGTTAACCTGATGACCGGCGTCCCAGCATCGATGCGCAACCTCGACCCGCCGTTGACCCGCGACGAGCAGGTCTTTCTGGCCGAAGCCCGGAGCTGGTTCGATGACGAGGGCGGCTATTTCCACATCCAACGCACCAGGCCCCAAACCCTGTCCTACGGGCTGAATGATTCACCCGCCGGTCTGGCGGCCTGGGTCGTCGAGAAATTCCGCACTTGGAGCGATTGCGGCGGCGACGTCGAGCACAGCTTCACCAAGGACCAACTGCTGACCAACATCATGGTCTACTGGGTGACGCAGACGATCGGTTCATCGACCCGCCACTATTTCGAGAACCGGGTGGACAACTGGCGCTTCCCGCCCGGCGAACGGGTGGAAGTCCCCTGCGGCGTGGCGGTGTTTCCCGGCGAGATCAACCGGCCGCCCCGCGAGTGGGCCAAGCGCACCCACAACGTCCAACGCTGGACCGAGATGCCCCGGGGCGGCCACTTTGCCGCGATGGAGGAGCCCGAGCTGCTGGCCGAGGACATCCGCGCCTTCTTCCGCCACTTGCGCTGAATTCAGCGCCGAGAGCGCCGAGAACGCCGAGATCCTATTCAGTTCTCCTCTGGGCTCTTTGCGTCCTCTGCGGTCAGACCGAAGTTGTTATATGATGGGTGTAGAGGAGGCGTCATGGCGGGACTGTACACCTACGATGTCAAACAGCGAGTACGGGTCAAAGGCGCCGGAGGCAGCAACCACCGTCCGCCACCGGAAAGCGCCAAGGGCGCTCTCGGTACCATCGCGCCGCAACAGACCGATGATTGGGCCGGTACCAAGCTGGAATTGCCGGCCGATACCATAGTCACTTACTACGTCGAAATAGACGGCGGCATCACCGAATTGATCGCCATCGACTGGCTGGAGCCGGTCCGTCTAGAGAATCGATAGCCTCATGATCGAGCGAACCTCGTGGGAGTAGCCGCGATATAACCCGACAGGTTCAGGGCCGTGTGAATCAGGCCGATGTGGGAATAGGCCTGGGGGAAATTCCCCACCGGACGTTTAGCTTCAGGGTCGAACATCTCCGCGAGGAGACCCAGGTGATTGGACTGCTCGATGATCACCTGGTGAAAAAAATCAAAGGCCCGGTCAGTCTGCCCGGTATATATCAGGTTGCCGATTAGCCAGAAGCTAAGCAGGGTGAACGCACCCTCCCGTTGGCCCCCCAGCCCGTCATCCGTCTCTTCCGGCAGGTATCTCCACACCAAGGGCCCGTCAGCCAATTCCCGTTCGATGGCGTCCAAGTTTTGGCGCAGACGCGGGTCGTCCCTGGGAATCAGGTCCAGAAAGGGGATCACCAGGTTGGACGCATCCAACGAGTCGTGCCCGTACCGCTGCCGGAACGCCGCCTTTTCGGCGCACCAGCCGGAATCGAGAATCTCGGCTTTGACTTGGTCGGCAGCTAGGGACCAGCGCCGGAACAAGCGGCGTTCTCCCAGGGTAGCGGCGATATAGGAAGCACGGTCCAGCGCGGCCCAGCACATCGCCTTGGAATAGACGAAGTGTTGTAGCTCTCCCCGGACTTCCCACACGCCCCGGTCCCGACGATGCCAGTTGGCCATCGCCGCTTCGGCCATCACTTGGACCAGGTCCCAGGCTTCGGGTGGGATGGCTCCACGCATAAGCAGCAGCGAGTGCAACGTCAGCACCACCTCGCCGAACACGTCGAGTTGCAGATGAGTCGATGCGGCATTTCCGATGCGCACCGGTCGCGACCCTGCGTACCCTGACAGGTGGTCGAGGGTAGATTCCTTGAGGGAGGAATTGGGGGAAATCCCGTAAACGATACGAGTCCGGCGGCTGTGGAGCTTGCATTGTTGCAACAACCAGTCAATATACCGGTCCGCGCCGTAGGCGTCTCCCAAGCGGTAAAGGATGTCTACAGTAAAGCTGGTATCACGTAGCCAAGAGAACCTGTAGTCCCAATTGCGAGAGCCGCCGAGCGTCTCGGGAAGACTGGTCGTAGGCGCCGCGACTATCGCGCCCGTGCGGCGATACATCAACAGGTGAAGCACCAAGAACGAGCGCACTACCTCCTTCCGCCATAACCCGTCGTAGGCCATCCGGCCCACCAGCTCCTGCCAGTATCGCCGGGTCTCCTCCAACCTCTCGGGGCTCCGGTAGCGCGCAAGGCCAGCCGGGCGCCCGTGCCCGTAAGCTAGAACGAAGGTGGCTATCTCGCCTTGTTCGAGCCGGAAGTGGGAGTGTGCGCCGGATTCCCCCGGCTCCAAGGGAACGCTGGCCGCCAAGGTGAGGCTCTGGCGGCCGCCGCGCGCTTGGAGAGCATGGGGGCCCCCGACCCAACGAAGCTCGGCTTTTGCCCTAGCATAATCCGGGGCCGGATGGAAATCGCACAGAAGGTCCACCGTTCCGGACGAGCAAGTAACAATCCTGTGCAATTCGTGCCGGTCGGTGGCTGGGCCGATGTCATTGTCGCTGTAGTCGTCGTCATGGACGGGCATGAAGTCGGTGATCGACACAATTCCGTCCTTGGTGGTGAAAGTGGTCTCGAGGATGTTGGTGTCAGCCAGGTATTCTTGACGCGATTCGAAGGGTTGGTCGGCGGGACCGATGCGGAAGCGTCCGCCAACGTTGTCGTCCAAGATGGCCGCGAACACGCTTGGCGAATCGAACCGAGGGAAGCAACACCAGTCCACCGAGCCGTCGGTCCCGACAAGGGCGGCGGTGGCCATGTCGCCAATCAGGCCGTATTGGTACATAAGTAGCGCACCTTCGGGTAGAGACGTACCTTCGGCCTCCGGGGGCAGGGATGAATTTATCACCGGGTTGTGGCAACATGCAACAAACTCAATCGCGGTAACGAGGTTGACCGAATCAGGAGGAGACAAGATGGACCTGGGTCTTAGTGGTAAGCATTCTCTGGTGGCCGGAGGCGGCCGGGGCATCGGTAAGGCGATTGCCCGCGAGTTGGCCCGAGAGGGCTCGGACGTAGTCATCGTTTCCCGGACCGTGGAAGAATTGGAACGTTCGGCCCAAGAGATCGCCGAAGAGACCGGCGGTAACGTCACCGCCATGGCCCTCGACGTCACCAATCGCGCGGAGGTAGACCGGGTGGTGGCCGCGGCTGCCGAGCGCATGGGCGGCCTGCACATCCTGGTCAACAGCGCGTCGCTGCCCGGCGGCTCGGCGTCAGCCGTCGGACCGATCGACACCGTTGACGAAGACGCCCTGATCAGCGACTTCGACGTGAAATACGTCGGTGCCCTGCGCTGCGCCCGCGCGGCCATTCCCTTCATGAAGGAACAGGGCTGGGGACGCATCGTGAACATCAGCGGCGGCAACGGCCGGACTGCCGGGAACCTCAGCGGCGGGGCCCGCAACGTCGCCATGGTCCACATGACCAAGACCCTCTCCAACCAGATGGGCCGCTTCGGCATTACGGTCAACTGCATCCACCCGGGCACCACCCGCACCGAGCGCACTCCCGGCCTGTTGGAGGCGCGGGCCTCCCATCTGGGCATCACCGTCGAGGAGATGGAAACCCAGGACTTCCAACCCGACTCGCCCCGCGGCAACGCCATCTGCCGTATGGTGGACTCCGAAGAAATCGCCTATCTCACCGCCTACCTGGCTTCGGACAAGGCCTGGGCGGTTACCGGCGAGGTCATCGCGGCCGGCGGCGGCACCGGCTCCGCAGTCTACTACTGACCGATGGACGCTCCGCGTTTCATCACCGACTGCCTCACCCAGGTCCACATCCGCCTGCAAGGTACTTGCGAGGGGCTGACCTCGGAACAGTTGGTCTGGCGCCCGACGCCGGTGTCCAACAACATCGGCTTCATCCTGTGGCACCTGGTCCGCAACGAAGACGCCCGGGTGACCAGCTCCGACGGGCCGCCGGAGCTGTGGGTTGCCGACGAATGGCACCGCAAGTTCGGCCATCCGGTCTCAGCGCCCGACCCTGGGGACCGAATGGGCCTTCAGAGCCTGGCCATCCCCACCCTGGATGTGCTCCTGGGCTACGCCGAGGTCGTGCACGAACGGACTATTGCTTTTGTTAGTACGCTGACGGCCGAGAAACTTGACGGTCCGATGCCAACCGAGCCGCGTCAAACGGTCGCGGGTTCGCTGCGCCATATGATCACCCACAAGAACCATCACCACGGCCAGATCGACTACCTGCGGGGGCTGCAGGAAGAGAGCTGGGACCTCCCAAGGGGCACCGGCGGAATACTACCCATTTAGTGCGAGGCGCATATGGTCATCGGTCAGTCCATCGTTCGCGGCGAGGGTCCGGATAAAGTAACCGGCCGGTCGGTATTCGCGGCCGACGTGACCCTGCCCGGCATGCTCTGGGGCAAGGTCCTGCGTAGTCCCTTCCCCCACGCCCGGATCGTGAGCATCGACACCACCCAGGCGCGCGCGGTCCCTGGCGTCCACGCTGTGATCACCGCCGCGGACTTGCCCGACGCGTTGGTGGGCCGCCGCCTTCGGGACATGCCGGTGCTGGCCCGCGACCGGGTGCGCTTTGTCGGCGAAAAAGTGGCCGCGGTAGCCGCCCAAGACCCCGACGCCGCGGAAGAGGCTCTGCTGCTGATCGACGTCGAGTACGAAGAGCTTCCCCAGGTGCTGGACGCCGAAGTGGCCATGCAGCCGGGCGCGCCGGTACTCCATTCGGCGATGCTGGACTACGAGGGGCTGCCTCAGCCACCATCAGGCTTGGAAAACGTGTTCGCCCACATCACTTGGGGCAAGGGCGACGTCGACCAGGGATTTGCCGAGTCCGACCATGTATTCAAGCACACCTTCAACGCCCAGCTGATGCACCAAGCCTACATCGAGCCCCACGCTTGCGTGGTGAGCGTCGAGTCCACCGGGACGGTCCAAGCCTGGGTGAACAATAAGGACCCCTACGTCCTGAGGGGGCAGTTGGCTGCGGTATGGGGCATTCCAGAGGAAAGAATCGTCCTCAACCCCTGCAACATTGGTGGCGACTTCGGCGGCAAGGGCTCGTTCATGGACGTGCCACTTTGCTACTATCTGTCGCTCCACTCCGGTCGGCCAGTGAAGATGGTCATGGACTACATCCAAGAACTAATGGCCGCCAACCCGCGCCATCCCGCCGTGATGACCATCAAGACCGGCGTCAAGATCGACGGGACCTTGGTGGCCCGGCAGGCGCGGGTAGTGTTCGACAGCGGGGCCTACGGAGCATTTAAACCCACGGTCTACCTACGCGGGGCCGACCACCTCTGTGGGGTATACCGTATCCCTCACGCCCGTATCGACAGCTACATGGTCTACACCAACAACGTGCCCAAGGGCCACATGCGAAGCCCGGCCAAACCCCAGGTGGTCTTCGCCGTGGAGTCCCATATGGACGCCATTGCCAAGGATATGGGTATCGACCCCTTGGAATTCCGCCTGAAGAACGTCCTGCGGGAGGGAGATTCATCCCCAGTGGGCCACGTTTGGCAACAAGTCCGGGCCGAGGAAACCCTGAAGCAGGCCGCGGAAGCGGCCAACTGGAGTGCCCACAATCCGAAGCCCATGACCGGACGCGGCATCGCCATAACCGACTTGGCCCAGGGCACCGGCGAGTTCGCCGCCAAGGTGTCGGCGGGGGACGACGGCAAGGTGCGATTGCACATGGCCTTCTGGGACACCGGCACCGGCTCCCATACCGTGCTACGGCAGTTTGTCGCCGAGGAGTTGTCGCTGCCGGTGGCGGACATCGAAATCGCCCTCACCAACACGGCGGGCATGCCCTTTAGTTCCGGCTCCGGCGGCACCCGCGTCACCTACACCGCCGGGCAGGCAGTGGTCGGCGCGGCCCAAGAACTGCGAAGAAAGCTGTTGCGGGAGGCAGCGCCGTTGCTCGACTCCCCGGAGCAGGCGGTCTCACTGAGAGACGGGCGGTTGACGGCTGGGTCACGATCGCTGTCCATCGGCGAGGTTGTCGCCAGAAAGGGGACCGACGGCGAGGGCGAGATCGTCGCTGAGTACAGCTTCGCCTCTCAGCCGCCGGACATCACGTCCTTCTGCGCTCAGATCGCGGAGGTTGAAGTCGACCCGGAGACCGGCGAAGTGACCGTGGGCAAGATTGTTACCGCGCACGACGTCGGCACGGTGTTGAACCCCCTGATGCACCAAGGCCAGGTGGAAGGCGGCGTCATCCAGGGTTTGGGCTACGCGCTGATGGAGGAACTTCAGAGCGAGGACGGCCACATCTCCACCCTCAGCTTCGGCGACTACAAGATTCCGACCAGCAACGACATCCCGGAGCTGTTAACGGTGCTGGTGGAGGGTGAATCGGGGCCCGCGCCCTACGCCAGCAAAGGCATCGGGGAGAGCAGCAACATCCCGGTGGCCGGGGCCATCGCCAACGCCGTGGCCGATGCCATCGGCGCCCGCGTCACCAGCCTCCCGCTCACCGCCGAGAAGGTGCTGGCGGCGATCCGGGGGCGCTAGGCCGACGACTTTGGGCTACGTTGTTGCTTGAAGAGTTGGAACGCCATAGCGTCGGATATTGGCGTCGTTGGTTACCAACACCAACCCCTCGGCCTGAGCTTGAGCGATCAATATCCGATCGAACGGGTCGCGATGGTGGAGGGGCAGGACTCCTACTTGTTCGGCGTGGAAGAACGTTACTCCCAACTGGGTGAACCCCAATTCCTCCACTGCTCCTGCCAAGTCATTCGGGGCTTCGAGCTTGCCGACCGACCGCTTGATCGCGATCTCCAATGCAGTAACTACGCTGACGAAGACGTCGTTACGTTCGTCGGTGAGCAGGTCCGTCAATGGTCTCCCCAGACGCGCCGTATCCTCATCCAAGGCCCACAGCAGTACGTGAGTGTCTAGAAGGAGTCGCTGGACCACTTGCCCTCGAAAGCCTCGATGATCTCCAAAGGGGTTTCGTCGAAATCAGGCGCGATCCAGATCTTACCCTTCCAGGCTCCAAGCTTTCGCCGCTTCGGCTCCTCCTTGTAGGGGAGCAACTTGAGGTACGGCTTGCCGGCCTTGGCAATGATAATCTCCTCTCCTTCCCAGGCCAGCCGGCCCAGCTTGGAGAGCTGCGTCTTGGCTTCGTGCATATTGACTTGCATGGATGCACCACTTGTTAGCTAATCGGACTAAGTATAGTATACACGACAGTCGCGAGCCGGCGATCGTCGGCTGGCAGGGAGTGTAACCATGCTCGACTTGCTCATCACCAACGGGCTCGTGATCGACGGCACCGGCAGCCCTGGGTTTTTCGCCGCAGTGCTGGTGGAGGACAACCGGGTCACCATCCAGCGCGGCGACGTCTCAGACCTGGAAGCCGCGCGCACCATCGACGCCGCCGGCTACGTGGTCTGCCCGGGTTTCGTCGACCTCCACTCCCACGCCGGGCTGACCATTCTGGGCGAGCCGCACCACGATCCCAAGGTGCGCCAAGGCGTCACCACCGAGTTGGTGGGCATCGACGGCATCTCTCACGCGCCCTTCAGGAGCCGGGAGGAGTTGGAGCGCTACATTTGGCTGGACTCAGGGCTCAACGGCTATCCGCCCCTGCCCGCCGACTGGCTGACCGTAGCTGACTTGCTGGACAAATACGACGACTCGGTGGCCATCAACATGGCCTACATCCTCGGGAACTCCCCTGTCCGCATCTGGAGCGTTGGCTGGAACGACCGGCCCGCCACGCCTGCCGAGCTGGAGGACATGAAAGCCGTCGTTCGAGAAGCGATGGAGGAAGGGGCCTGGGGGCTGTCCACCGGCTTGGACTACCCTCCCGGCTCCTACGCCTCCACCGAGGAGTTGGGGGAACTCGCCGGGGTCGCCGCCAGGATGGGCGGTCACTACCACACCCACACCCGCGCCAGTCTCCGCTCCCAAGGACTCTTGGCCCCCTGGGAGGAAGCGCTACAAATCGGGCGGCTGGGCGATTGCCCTGTCCACCTCACCCACTACCGGCAGGGGGCATCGGGCGTGGGCAGCCACCTCGACTACCTGGGCCTCGTGGAACGGGGACGCGACGAGGGAATGGACGTCACCTTCGACTGCTACACCTACCCTTATTCCGGCACCACCGTCACCATCGGCCTGCCCCACTGGGCCAAGGACGGAGGCCCGGAACGTCTGATGGCCGCCCTGAGCGACGCCGACGACCGGGCCCGGATGAAGCGCGAGCTTTCCCGCGACCGGCTGGAAAGCAACTGGCTGACCAACTTCACCCAACCCCAGAATCAAATCTACGACGGGCGGCTGATCACCGACATAGGAGAGATGCGCGGGCAGGACCCGGAGGACGCCCTGTTCGACCTGCTGCTCGAGGAGAACTTGGGCATATCCACGGTGGGCTTGGGCACCAACGCTCAGACCCTCTACGCCTTCGTTTCCCATCCGGCTGGGATGATCGCCTCCGACGCCATTTTGTTCGGCGAATACCCGAATCCCCGCAGCTACGGTTGCTTTCCCATCGTGCTGGCCGAGTTCGTCCGGGCCGAGGCGCACCTGAAGCTGCCGGAGGCCATCCGCAAGATGACTTCCTTCCCGGCCCAGCGGTTGGGCCTGCCCGACCGGGGCATCCTACGCGACGGATTCAAGGCCGACATCGTGCTCTTCAACCCCAACACGGTGAAGGCGCTGGCCACCAAAGAGGACCCGAAGCAGTACCCGGTGGGGATCGACTACGTAATCGTCAACGGACGGGTGGTCATCGACCAAGGGGAGAACACAGGAGCCCTGCCGGGCCGTGCGCTACGCCGCGGCCGGCAGGATTAAAGGGAGTCTAAAGGTCGAAAATCTCCCGCACCGGGATGGTGAAGCCGGGGAGCACGTCGCCGCCGTCCAAAGTGTCGTCCTCGTTCAGGACCACCGGCGGCCCTTCGCTTCGGGCAACCACGATGGCCCGCTCGTCCGGGTAGAACTCCCAGACGATCGAGACTCCGTAGCTGAGCCACATCTGGGTCTTGTCGTTCACTTCCCGCTGCGTGTCGTTAGGGGATATGATCTCGGCGGCCAAGTCCGGAATCACCTCCAAATAGCCGGGTACCCGGACATCGAGGGGCAGCTTGGCTGCGGAGATATAGGCGATGTCCGGTTCCCTCACGGTGTCTGGGTTACGCTGTACCAGGACCCCCGAATCGCTGCCAACGACACGACCCATCCGACCCGGCCGTACGAATTGTCGCAGCGCCATCCCCAGTGCGATAGCGACCTCCCCGTGTTCGATGCCTGAAGCCATCGTCTCACACAACACTCCCCGGATCAGCTCCCCCTTGACACCTTGGCTGTCGAGGCGGAGCAAGTCTTCCGCTGTCATTAACTTTGCTTTCGTCGTTGCCATCGAGCTCACCCGGCTTGCCATGTTTGATTGATTCTACTACAACGCGCCGGAGGGCCCGGTTATCCCCCAAACGCGTCCAGCAACCGGGCCATGGCTTCGCAGTCCCGGCAGTTGTTCCGGCCGGGCGGCGGCTTGGGCGCATCGTAGATCCGGGCGGCGCGGCGCAGTAGCGGGGGCACCAGGCGCTCCGGGTCCAGGTCTACCGGCACCAGCCGCGCTTCGAACTCCAAGGTAAACCCGCTCGGGCTGACCATCTCCCGCTGCTGCGCCGACTCGTCTCCGGTGGCCGGTTCCATGTAGGCCAAGGCCAAGCGGGAGACCGGTGCAAACCCCACCCGCTCGGCGATGTAGGCGTAGGCGTTCAACTGGGCCCGATAGGCGCGGAACATGCTTCGGTAGGCCGGATTGTAGCGCGTGGTCTTGTAGTCGACGATAGTATAACTGCCGTCAGACAATCGGAAGATAACATCGGCCTCGCCCCTGAGGGTCACTCCGGAACCGGGGTGCAAGGTCTTGAAGGCCGACCAATGGGGCGGGGCCAAGATTTCCGCCACATCCCCCAAGGCCGCCAGCCAGTCCGGGGGCCGGGCTTCCCGCCGGAAATGGTTTTGGACAAGCAGCTTGTTGTAGCGGTCGATGCTGCTGAAGATCCCTGGGAATCCCTGGAAGGGCAGGTCTTTGACGTGGGACCGCACCCAAGCGCAGCGGGGGCAGAACCGGAAACTGGCATAGTAGCCCAGTTCAGTCGCCGAGACCGTCGGCCCGCCGGACGCCGGCTCCTCCCAACCCTGAAGACGAGGGCTCTCCGGGCCGGAATCCGGCGGGTCAGTCTCCGTCACCGTCTCCGGTGGCGCCGCTGCCCGCGGTGCCCAGAGTCGGCTGTGACGCCGTCACGGTGCTGCGGGCCTCAAGCGGAAGTTCTTGCTCCCAATCAGGCAACTGACGGATGCGGGTGTTGGGCAGCCCGAAGATGCACAGCACGCCCATCAAGCTCAGTCCAAAGGACAGCCAGAGCGACCACATGTAACCCCCGGTGAAGTCGTGAAGGAACCCGGCCGACACGGGGCCGATGGCCATTCCGATTCCGGCCCCCGCCATCTGGTAGCCATAGGTGGTGCCAGTAGGAGCGTCGCCGTAGTATTGCCGGTTGATGATCGGGAAGGCGGTCATCTCCCCGCCCATGCCGATGCCGAACAGGACCGCGAACACGAAATAGAGGGCCACGCTGTCGCCCGCGACGAGCAGGATCAAGATCGGGAACACCTGAAGAGTGAAGCAGACCGACATCACCGCCTTGCTGCCAAACTGGTCGGCCAGCACCGGCGTGGCGAACCGGGTCGCGGTGCTGACCACGGTGAGGGTCAAATACACCATCGCGGCCAAGCCATCGGAGATCCCGGATTCGATGGCAATGGCCACCAGCAACAACAGGATTATGTTGTGCCCGGCGCAGCCCCAGAAGTGGATGCCGATCAAGTTCCAAAAGGTGGAGGTGCGCTGCGCCTGCTTTACAAAGGCGTCGGTCCGCACCTTGGCGAGATCGTTGTTTTGTAACCGCCGCACCGGTTCGCCCTCGGGTGCGCCCCACTGGGTTATGCCTCGGTCGGCCGGTTCGTTGTAGAACCAGTAGGTGAGGAGCAGCAGGATCGCCCCGCCAGCGAAACCCGGGATCCAGAATGTAACCTTCAGTCCGTACCGCTCGAACAGCAGGTAGACCATCAGGATGGCCAAGCCGGTACCTAGCCCCTGTAGCGCTTGCAGGATGCCCATGGCGAGTCCAAGCCCCTTGCGGAACCACAGCGTCACGCCGGATACCAGCGTGACCTGGAAGGCAGCCATCCCAGCGGCGAGCACGAAGCCAAAGTACAAGTAATACTGCCACAGCTCGGTCATTAGGCCGGTCATTACCATACCAGCCATGAAGAAGAACCCGCCAACCCACATGATGCGCCGCACGCCGTAGCGGTCGCTAAGCCAACCGCACAAGGGGCTCAACGATGCGGACGTCAGCCACTGGACGGTGAAGCCCAGGGTAATGAATCCGATAGTCCAACCGAAGAGCTCCTCGAACTCGGGCACCAGGATCGCCACCGCGAAGCGCATGCTCGAGCTGGTCATCCACATGACCGTGGCGACGGCTACGATGCACCAAGCGTAGTGGATGCGTCGCTGGCCGACCACCAACCCTTCGGGTCTCAATCCAAAACTGGACATCACATAACTATACTATCGCGACTGATTCCTGGGCCAATGGCACATTCTACCCGCGCCACGCATTTGTTTCAATGAAGTTAAATATGGACTAGAGGTCGATGAGCAGCCCCGGGTTGAGCACACCGTTGGGGTCCACGGCGCGCTTGGCGGCACGAAGGGCCTCGGCGAAGGGCTCCGGGCGCTGCTGGTCGTACCACGGGCGGTGCAGACGCCCCACCGCGTGGTGGTGAGTGATGGTGCCCCCGGCGGCCATGATGGCATCCGACGCTGCCTTCTTCACCTCGTCGTACATCTCCAACTCCGCGCCACGCCGTCCCATCCCCTCCCAGGTGTAATAGGGGGCCGGGCCGTCGGGGTAGACGTGGGTGAAGCGGCAGGTGACGGAACCCCCGCCGCAGACCCGGTCAAGCGTCTCCTGCAGCGCTCCCCGCACCATTTCGTCCATGGCGGGCCAGCGCTCCCAGGTGATGGAGGTTTCCAGGGTCTCGGCCACCAGCCCCAAGCCGGTGGTCATGTTCCGCTGGTACGGAGCGCCCAAGAAGGCATTGCGCCAAGCGCCAACCGCCCCCTGTCGCCCGGTCTCTCCCTCCGATCGGTCGTTGGGGGTGGTTATCTTGATGTCGGCCTCGTCGACCGTGCCACCGGCGTCGCGGGCGATGGCCACGGCGGGGCGAATGAAGTCGTCTTGGGGCAACTCGTCGGACTCGAACCCCAGCACCAGCAAGGCGCGGGCGCCATCAAGTCCAGCGGCGGCGGCGGCCTCGCCTGGGTCCAGCACACGGCAATTGGCCGGCCAGAGCTTGGCCTGCACGATGCGCCGCGCCGCCTCCGCTCCGGCGGCCAGGTTGGGGAACGTTACGCCGGCAGAGGCACGGAATCGCGGCCGGCCCTGAATGCGCATCCAAGCCTCGGTAATGATGCCAAGAATCCCCTCGCTGCCGATGGCCAGCCGGTCTGGGCTGGGACCAGCGCCGCTTCCCGGCAGTCGGCGTGACTCCCACACGCCGGTGGGGGTAACCATCCGCACCGACTCCACGAAGTCGTCGATGTGGGTGTGGTTGGTGGCGTAATGACCGCCGGAGCGGGTGGCGATCCAGCCGCCCAACGAAGAGAACTCGAAGCTCTGGGGATAGTGGCGCAGGGTGAACCCCAAGGGCCGCAGTTGGGCCTCCAAGCCCGGACCGTAGGCCCCAGCCTGGATTCGCGCCGCCCGGGAAACGCCGTCCACCTCGAGCACACGGTCGAGAGCTGAGAGGTCGATGGTCACGATGCCATCGTAGCCTTCCGGTGGCTCGAACCCGCCGACGGTGGAGCTGCCGCCGCCGTAGGGGATGGCGGCGTGACCCGCAGCGGAGCACCAGTCCAGCAGGGCTACCACCTCCTGCTCGCTGGTTGGATGGGCCACGATGTCGGGGGGATTGGGGAACTGCAGGTTGAAGGCCCGGACCCGGTCGCGGAAACTGCGGCCGTAAGTATGAACGGCGCGGTCATGATCGTCCGTCGAGCAGACCGCGGCTAGGGCGGACGGAGCGCTGATCCGGGGTGGTCGTAGCTTGAGGTCGGCGGCGGTCGGCGCTGGGGCTGGCTCGACGTTTACCCCATAGCGCTCGGAAACTCTTGCCGCCGCCTCCCGCATTTGCTGGGGGGTTGGTTCGTCCGATTCCAGGCCCCAAGCCCAAAAGCTCCGTTTAGCCATCAGAAACTCCTGTCACGCCTCGCGTTAGGGCAGATCCCGTTGGGGCAGATTCCGTTGGGGCAGATCCCAATGAACCGGCTAGCCGACTACGTCGAATCGCTCCGATTCCGGGGGCTGAGCCCATAGCTCTTCGGCGCCTGCCATTGCGGCAGCGCGCTCCGGGCTGGCCCGCCAAGCGTCGTAAATTTCGTTGCTGTCCCAAGTCACCAGGGTGGAAATCTTGGCCGGGTCATTGCGGGAAACCAGCGTTTGACGACTGCCGAACCCAGGCGCCTTGCTCTGGGCCAGACCGTTGCCGTCCAGCAACTTCTTGGCCTCTTCGATCTTGTCCCCTTTGGCCCAATGATGCGTCAGTACGCCTATCATGCTCACTTACCTCGTTTCAATTAAACGCAAAGCGCGCCGAGACCGCCGAGTCTTTTTTCTTGTTTTCCTCGGCGCGCTCGGCGTTTGATCATCGGTCCGGCGCGCGGCGGACGCCTATCGCGCGGGCAAACACGAAGGCCATCACCGCGACGACCGCACTGAACACCGCGCCCATCTTGGCCGGGTCTTGGAAGGGCGGACCCGCGTAGGCCTTGTTGGCCACGAACAATGCTACAGTGAGGCCCAAGCCAGCGATCATCCCGGCCACCATCAGATGGCGAATGCCCATGCCCTCGGGTAGCGGGAAGCCGAGCAGCGACACCAACCACGATAGCAGGCTCACCCCAACGGTCTTGCCGACCACCAGGGACAGCAGCACCATCAGGGTAACCTCGTTGACGTTGCTGAACTCGACACCGGCATTGGCCCACGCGAAGAAGAACAGCCCGAAGTCGACCGGCAGTTTCAGATTGTGCTCGAACGCCTCCAAGGGAGAGTGTCCGGCGTGGGCATGGACCGCGTCCTCGGCCTCGTGGTCGTCGGAGTGGGACTCGGTAGCCTGGTGTTCCACGCGCTCTCTGGCCGTTGCAGGCAGGAAAGGCACGATCACCACCAAGGCCAAGGCAGGTTCGACTCCCGACTTCACCAAGCCGACCCAACTCATGCCGCCAGCGATCAGGATGTATACGGGCCACGGCCGGATGCCAATCTTCCGCATGGCGAAGGCCACGCCCATACCGCCCACCGTGAGCAACACCCAGAGGGGGACCACCGGGTGGAGCGGATCGGGGTAAAAAACGGCGATGATGCCCAACCCAATCGCGTCGTCGGCCACCGCGAGCAACAGGAGGAAATTGACCGCCGGGTGGCCGTTGCCGAAGATGATGCGGGCCACCAGCCAGGCCAAGGCGATGTCGGTGGCGGTGGGGATGCCCCAGCCGTTGGCCACGGCGCCGAAATCGTCGCTGCCGCCGTAGAACACGAATGCCAGCAGAAAGAAGAGCCCAGCCGGGCCGAACACGCCGCCCAAGGTGCCCATAAGGGGATTTATCGCCTTGGGCAGGGGATTGAGGGCTCCTCCGGGCAGCACCGACTGGGCGATCTCCCTGGCGGCGATGCCGAAGAAGAACACCATGAACACTTCGTTGATCAGGAAGTGGACGGTAACTGCCTTGCCGAAGACCTCGACGTCGTGTCCGAAGAGGTGATAGTCGACGACCTCGTGGTAGGAGTGTAAGTCGACGTTGGCCCACACCAAACCGACAATGACGCCGACAATCAGCGGGAGGGAGTATTCTTGGAGGAAGCTGACGAACTGGCGAAGGGCGGCCACGAACAGTCCTCAGAAGGAAATGAGCGTCACCAGATTTGCAACCGCCGAATTATACCACCGCGATCAACCCCACCCAACCGATGGCCTTCCACAATCCCAGACCATCCCGTAAGGCAGCTCAGGGTCCGGTTGAACCCGGACGACAATGAGGAGAATCCACCCTCAGCAGGGCTTAGCAACCGATGGGGCCGCGGGGCGGATGCGCAGTTCGAGCAACGAATCGGAATCGAAGGGGCTGTCCCCAGCTTTCAGTAACCGCACCCAGTTTTCCCGGGCCGGTCGATAATGGCTGGCGCAGGTGTCCTTTTCCGAAGTCTCGACCCAAGTGAGGAACGACTCGAAGTCCGCCACGGCCTCCTCGGTCTGTCCCATCACCGCGCGCACCAACCCCCGGCTGTCCAGTGCTGGGCTCTCGGGTCGTTCCCAAAGCGCGGTCTCGCAGAAGGGCAGCGCTTGGTCGCCCAATCGTTGGACGCCCAACTGCCAGCACAGGGTATTGTTGAAGTCGAAATTCCTCGGTTCCAGTTCTTGGGCTTCCCGCAGGTCGGCAGTCGACCGCGCCCAGTCTTCAGGCGTCACCAGAAGCCCACTGAGCGCCAGTCCCCGGTTGTAGAAAGCCGTCGCCGAATCCGGGGCAACACCGATAGCCCGGGTGAACTCTTCGGCGGCCCGTTCCAGGTCTCCAGATCCGCCTCCTTGTAAGTAGGCGTTGCCCCGGTTGATGTACGCCGCGGCCAACTCGGGGTCGAGGTCCAAAGCCTTCTCCAAGTCGTCAAACGCGCTGTCCACGTCCCCCTCACCGCCCCGCATCAGGTAGGCGCTGGCCCGGTTGACGTAAGCGCTGGCGTAATCAGGGTCGATTTCGATCGCCTCTCCCAGATCGGCCACGGCGCGGCTCACGTAGGCCCGGTCCTCATGTTCCAGATAGGCGACAGCCCGGTTCAGATAGGTCCCAGCGCGCCGTGGATCGAAGCCCAGCGCTCGCGATAGGTCATCGACAGCAAGGTCCCTGTCCCCTCTCCGGCCCCGCTCCAGGTAGGCCAGCGCCCGGTTGTTCAGCGCGTCCACCGACCGCGGTTGTACCGCCAGCACTTGGGTGAAGAGCCACACCGCCTCGTCCAAATCAGCGTACCGGCCGCCCAAGTAGGCCCGCCCCAACCGGAACCGCAGCCCGGCCAAGGTGTTGGCATCGATGGACTGCCGGGTCAGCGCTTGGGAGAGCGCCGTCTTGGCCAAATCGTGCTCGCCCTGGTCCAAATAGAGTTGCCCAAGCGTCATCAGTGCCATAGAACTCACCTCGTCGGTCAGGGAGATGTTGATGGCCGTGGGAAGCTCGCCGGGCGAGGAGGCGATGTCCACCACCTGTTGACCGTGGCTGCCTTGGGCTTGACGCAGTGGCGGAACCGTGAAGGTGGCCATCACCCGCCCACTATCGTACTCACCCCAGATGACCATGCTGGCTTTGGCCCGTTGGCCAGCGTCTAGGGCGTCGGGTTCGGCCGAGATCACGTCGGGCCACTCCGCGGTCCTCACACTGGAGAGACCGGCAGCCGCGATTTCCCGGTCGATTTCCTCCTTGAGACGGCCCCGGATGTTAAACCCCTGCTGTCCCGCCGTGTAGTTCACAAAGGGGGCCATCACGATCAGCGATTCGCTGTCGCCCGCCACCGGATGGCCGGGTGGTTGTCCCTGGATGCCGACGGCATAGGAAACTCCCAAGGCGATGGCGACGGCCAGCAGCGCCGCACCGGCCAGCTGCGCGGGCCGCCGCAGGTACCAGGGCCGGGAGGTGGCTGCAGGTTCGGGAGCTAGGCTATCGACCGCCGTCTCTTCCTCGGTACCCTCGACGGCATTGTCCGGGGCGAACCCGGCGGCCAGCAGCAGCCCGTCGCTCTCCTCGGAGGTCAAGCGCAGCACCTCGGCGCAGCGCAGCACATCTTCGCGGTAGCGCGGGCGGCTGGTGACGCCTTCACGCCAGCGGATCAGGGTCAGGCGGCTGACCCTAATGCGGCGGGCGAGCTCGGCGTCGCCGATGCCGGTCCGGGCCATGTACTCGCTCAATAATTCGGCGAAAGTGGGCAAGTGAGACAACTCAGCAACGCGATTTGTGGCGAGTGTTACACATTTGTCATCGGAAGTGTATACCTCGCGCCGCAAGACTGAGAGCGGTCCGAACGATATTATGAACAGGAGGCAACAAGATGGACCGCATTCTCAAAACACTCGGAGCAGCCGTCGCGTTATTGGCAGTGCTGGTGTTCGCCGCCTGCGGTGGTGAGGGGATGTATTCTCCTCCTACCCAAGCGCCGCAGTCGCCGGCAACGGCAGCCCCAGAGGCAACATTCGCTCCAGCGGCAGCTCCGGCGGCGACGGCCGTGCTGCAAGAGGAGGGCTTCAACTCGATCGGCGGCTCGGCCACCGTTAACGGTGCCGCCTACGACCTCACCTTCTTCAAGAACTACGGCGTCAACCCCTTTATAGACACCGAGGACGACCACTTCTCCACCTTCGCGATGGACGTCGATACGGCGTCCTACACTGTCACCCGCCGTTTCGTGATGGACGGCAACCTGCCGGACCCTGACTCGGTGCGGGTGGAAGAGTTCGTCAACTTCTTCGACCACGGCTACGAAGGGCCGGAGGAAAACGCTTTCGCCATCCATATGGAAGGCTCTCCGTCACCCTTTGGTGGCGAGAAGCATTGGTTGATGCGGGTCGGACTGCAGGGCAAGAGAATCGAGGCCCAAGACCGCAAGGACGCCACCCTCATCTTCACCATCGACGTCTCAGGCTCCATGGCACGCGAAGACCGGCTTGGCCTGGTCAAGCAGTCGCTGCGGCTGCTGGTCGACGAGCTTCGTCCCACCGACGAAGTGGGCATCGTGGTCTACGGCTCTTCGGGCCAGGTGCTCCTCGAGCCGACCAGTGGAGCCGATAAGAGGCGAATCGTGAACGCCATCGACCGGCTGGAGCCCGCCGGGTCAACCTTCGTTGAGGAAGGGTTGCGCTTGGCCTACAACATGGCGGTCGATCGCGTAGAACAGGGCCGGATCACCCGGGTCATAGTCCTCTCCGACGGCGTGGGCAACGTTGGCAATACCGCCGCCAATTCCATTCTGCGGACGGTGCAAGACCACGTCGACCAAGGCGTGACTCTCACCACCGTCGGCTTCGGCATGGGCAACTACAACGACATCCTGATGGAACAACTGGCTAACGACGGCGACGGGGCCTATTACTATATCGATGAGCTGTCCGAAGCCCGCCGAATCTTCGTGGAGAACCTTACCGGCACCCTGCAGGTGATTGCCAAGGACGCCAAGGTGCAGGTGGACTTCAACCCCGAGGTCGTCAGCCGCTTCCGGCTCTTGGGCTACGAGAACCGGCGCATCGACGACGAGCAGTTCCGCGACGACACGGTGGACGCCGGGGAGATCGGCGCCGAGCATAGCGTGACCGCTCTCTACGAGCTGAAGTTCCACGACGACGCTATCGGCCCGCTGGGCACGGTGTTCGTGCGCTTCCAGAACCCGGACTTCGGGGAGGTCATCGAACTGAGCAGGACCTTGAATAGCTCGGAACTATACCCCGGATTCGAGGACGCCTCGCCCAGGTTCCAGTTGGCCGCCGTGGTCGCCGAGTACGCCGAAATACTCCGGGACAGCTACTGGGCCCAGGACGGCAGCCTCGACCAAGTGGTTGCCGAAGCCCGCCGAGTGCAGGGCCTGATGCCCCGCGAATCGGACGTAGCTGAGTTCGCCGACCTCGCCCAGCGCACCCTCAGCATCCACGACCGCGCCAACCGCTAGGTTGACGCCAAGCGAGGGGGCCTATACTGGCTCCTTCGCCGACAACGCTACGGTTCGCCAGCTATCCTCGGGTCGCGGCCCAGCGCCCGCAGCACCCCCAGCCGGGCGATGCGTACACCGGGGTAGACTACCCGAAGGAAGCCGGGCAGCTTGGTCAGGGCGCGTACCGTCCGTCCCGCCGGGCTTCTGGCGCCACCCATGGACTCCAGGGCAGCAACAGCGTCCCGTCCCTGCAGCACGAGGCCGTCGATAAGCAGCACCGTGCCGTCGTTCATGTCGTACCCGTCGGCCCGCAGCTCCGAGACCACCTCCGGGTTGCGGCGAGCGTCTACAGCCTCGATCTCGTCCTTGAGCCGGGCACCGGTGGCGCGCCCGTAGCGGGAGCAGAAGGGGCACTGCCCGTCATACAGTAGGGTCATTCCTCGATTATAGTCCGGCAAACGGGAACGAAACGGCTGCGAGTCGCGTATTGTTCTATCGAGGGAGAGAAATGCACACAGTTGCATTGATAACCTGGCGATTCCTTCTGGTCGCGGCGGTCTGCGCCTCCGCATATCTGGCACTTCCCGGCCAGACCCATGCTTGCTCCTGTGTCGAGCGAGAATCGGTCGCTGAGGCACTGGCCAATTCAGACAAGGTCTTCGCGGGCAGGGTGATTTCGATTACCGATATGCCTTCCTACCGGTTGGCCGTCCAGTTCGAGGCAACAACGATATGGAAAGGACCGGTCAGCCGGTTGATCAGCGTCGAAGAACCACCGACAAACAATTCCTGCCACTACGGACTCAGGGCGGGGGCCGAATACCTCGTCTACTCCCGCGACGGCCAAGTCCACTATTGCACCAGGACCAAGGTCTTGTCCGAAGCGCAGGCCGACCTAGACGAGTTGGGACAGGGGCAAGCCCTGGTTTCCGCCGAATCCGGAGGGGCTAGCGAAGAGGCACAAACGCCGCCTCCCGGCGAATCGGACGAGCCTGTAGAGCCCGACACAGCCGGCGGTTGCGGCGCTTCCGTCGTCAGAGACGGCGCGTGGCTTGGACTGGCGGTGGGGTTGACGTTGGTGGCAACACGTCGTCGAAGGTAACGCCCCGGCCCGGCAATCTGATAGCATTGCTTCGTGTCCCGGCTCGCCGTACTCCTGATTGTTCTAACCGTGTCGGCTGCTATCCTAGCCTGTGGTGACGGTCCTTCCGAGGCTTCCATCATCCCGTCCGCTGTGCCCGTATCACCCACCCCGGCCTCTACCCTAGCCGCCGCGACCCCGACCGCTGTGCCAACTCTTACGAAGTCGCCTCAACCGACGCCGGTAGCAAAGGTTGCGCCAACCGAGGCCAGTACCAAAGCGTCCGCAAACCGCGAGACCCGCTTCGAGTGGGGGACGTGCGACCAAGAGGCGTTCGGCATCGAGTGTGGGACGCTTCACGTCCCCGAGGGCCGAAGCAACCCAAACTCTAGAATGATCGAGTTGAGCGTCGTCGTCCTGCGAAGCTTCTCTGAAGAACCCGCTCCCGACCCCTTGGTGCTCCTTTCCGGCGGTCCCGGCGGCAGTGATTTGAGGGCATTGGGCTTTTTGATTCCCCAGTTCGCATCCTTTCGGCATCAAAGAGACGTCATCGTTTTCGACCAGCGCGGCGTCGGGCTTTCGGAGCCCAACTTGGACTGCCCGGGATACAACGAAACAGTCCTGGACAATCTGGACGGGCCGCAAAGCCTCCGGGAGCGGGCAAGCCTGCGAGTGGAGGCCCTGCGCCGGTGCCGGGACCGATTGTCGGAATCGGGCCTGGAATTGGCAGCTTACAACAGTGTGGAGAACGCCGCCGACCTCCGCGACCTGCGAGAACAGCTGGGGATCGAAGAGTGGAACCTATACGGGGTCTCCTACGGGTCTCGTTTGGCGTTGGTCACCATGCGCGAATACCCGGAGGGCATCCGAAGCGTCGTCCTTGATTCAGCGTATCCTATCGACGCCGACCTGTACCCCTCGATCATTCCCAATGCCGACCGCGCATTCCGCCAGTTGTTCGACTCCTGCGCGGCCGCCCCAGCCTGCTACGAAGCCTATCCCGATCTGGAAGCGGACTTCTACGAAATGGTCGCCCGCCTCGACCAAGAACCGGCCAATTCGGTCGTATTCGACCTGCTAAACTACCGGAGCCATCCCGTGTTGGTCACCGGCGACCGTTTGGTGGACGTGGTGTTCGGTGGCCTGTACTCCGAGGAGGTTATTCCCCTCCTGCCCGGACTGATCTCCAGCGCCTCCCAGGGCGACTTCCGGAGCTTCGATTTCGTGCTGAGCGTACTGGTAACCCAACTTGGGTTCATCAGCAGGGGGATGTATTTCTCAGTGCAATGCGGCGAGGATGTGGCGCACACCACGCCGAGCCAGATCGAGGAAGCGGCCCAGCCGCATCCCCGGCTCTCGCCGTATTTCGAGCACGAGTTCCTCTTCGAGGTCTGCGGTTTCTGGGAGTCTCAGACTATTCCCGGGTTTAGACGACCGGTGGAAAGCAAGATTCCGACGCTGGTTCTGGCTGGCCAATTCGACCCCATCACACCGCCGCAGTGGGGCCGAGTAACCGCGGCGACTCTGCTGAACAGTTACTTTTTCGAGTTCCCCGCTGCGGGCCACGGCGTCCTCACTTCCAGCGACTGCTCTATGGAAATTGCCCTGGCCTTCCTGCGCGAACCAACCACCAGCCCGGATGCAACCTGCATCGAGAGCCTGGGGCCACCAGACTTCGTGACATCCGAGTAGGTACGTCCGGAGAGTGTGCTCGGCCACGGCCTGAGCGGTCCACCGCGACTTACCGGTGGTATCATCGCCTTGCAGGAACGAATTAAGACGGAGGAGGCGGACCATGCCCATTCAGCAGGTCTCACCTGAGTTGGAACGGATCGTGTCTCTGGACCAGAACGTAGAGGTGCTGGGCACCGGGTATGTCGGCGGGGAAGGGCCCTTGTGGTGGCAGGAAGACCGGAGTCTGCTCTTTAGCGAAGTCCGCGGCAACCGGCGGCGGCGTTGGTCCGAGACCGGGGGGATCACGCTGGTCCTAGAGCCGACCAACAACGCCAACGGTCTCACCCGGGACCCTCAAGGCCGGTTGGTCATGTGCGAGGGCGGCGCGAGAAGGGTGACCCGCCAAGAGCCCGACGGCAGCATCACCGTGATCGCAAACAAGTACCACGGCCTGCCGCTGAACCGGCCCAACGACGTAGTGGTGAAGTCCGACGGCAGCATCTACTTCACCGATCCCGGCGGACCGGCCCCGGACACCGACCTGGACTTCTCCGGCGTGTACCGGGTCTCCCCGGACCTCGGCTCCATCAACCTGCTATTTCAGGACTACGTGCTGCCCAACGGCCTGACCTTCTCACCCGACGAGAGCATCCTCTACGTGAACGACTCTCAAGGGCTGCACGTGGACAGCAGCATCTTCAGCAGCGTCGGACACATCGACGCCTACGACGTTCGTGCCACCGGGATGCTGGCCAACCGGCGGCGCTTCTGCGATCTGCGAGGTGAGGGCACCGGGATTGCCGACGGGATCAAGGTGGACGTGGAGGGCAATGTCTACTGCACCGGCCCGGGCGGGGTCTGGGTCATGGATTCCACCGGAAAGCATTTGGGCACGGTCCTCACCGAAGTAGAGCACACCACCAACATCGCTTGGGGCGGCGAGGGCTGGAAGACGCTGTTCATCACCACCCCGGACACCCTGGCCCGCATCGAGTTGAAGATCGCCGGAATCCCGGTACCGGCTTAGACGTCGCCGAGATTAAGGCAGGTACCTGTCCTCCATCTCCCGGATGCGCTGCGCCCCGAGGATGCCGCCGTTGCTGGCCACGCCCCACCTGCTCTGGGCGGCGCTGGCCAGAAAGTCGTCGATAGCGCCGGCGCCGCGCTCCTGGAATTCGTGGAGCAGGTCCCAAGACGCCTGCAGCCCCGCCATGGTGGTAAGGGAGGGATACCACGCGCCGGCGGCCCCGGCCTCCTGCAGCTCCTCCAGGGTGGGGTGGGTCTCGCTACCGTGGGTGAACAGGGGCAGCACCGGGCCAGGGATGCGGCGGATGGCCTCCTGGTTCTCCTCCCAGCCTTGGACGGCGGGGCAAACCACATCCACGTCGGTCTGGCTCTTGTAGGCCAAGCAGCGCTCCATGACGTCCTCGAAAGTCGAGCCCGGAACTCCGGCGTAGTCGCACCGGGCCACGATCACGAAGTCGGGGTCGAGCTCCATCTTGGCATCTATGGCGGCCCTAAGTTTGCCCACCATCTCCTCGATGGAGACGCACCGGCGGCGGGGGCCGCTCTTGGGCGGATAGGTCTGGTCCTCTAAGTGAGTGCCCGCGATTCCGGCCCGGATGTACTCTCTCACCGTCTCGTAGGTGGTGATAGCGTCGCCGTAGCCGGTGTCCATGTCCACGAACACCGGGATGTCCACGGTGTTCACGATGCGCCGCGCGTTGTCTACCATGTCCCGCATGCTGGTGCCGCCCTCGGTCCAACCCATAAGCTGGGCCGAAGTGTTGCCGCCCGACATGTAGAAAGCCTCGAATCCGGCCACCTCAGCCATCTTGGCGCCCATGGCGTTCATGCCGCCCGCCAGAACGAATATCTCCGGACGCTCGAACAGCTCCTTGAGCCTGGTGGTCATGCGTTTTCGGTCTTGCATCACTGTTGCCTCCCCTTCGATTCGTGGTCTGTGTGCCGGGTTATGCTGGGCTGCCCGCGGAACGGCCTCCGTCCACCATGTAGAGCCCGCCGGTGCAGAAGCTGCTGTCGTCGCTGGAAAGGAACAGCATCAGCCTCGCCACCTCCTCGGGGTTTCCGTAGCGGCCCAGCGGCACCCGCGCCGCCACCGCCTGTTTCGTCAGCTCCACTGTAACGCCCGGATCATCGAGCGCCGCCACACGCATCTCCTCGATGGAGCGCATCATTCGCGTCTCGATGGGAGCGGGATGGACCGTGTTGACCCGGATGCCCGAGGGTGCGCCCTCAAGGGCGGCGGTCCGCATCAGACCAATGACGGCATGCTTGCTGGTGGTGTACGCCGACATATCCGGGGTGCCGCCGATCCCGGCGGTTGACGACGTGATCACGATGCTGCCGCCGCCCCGCTCCTGCATCGCGGGCATCACGTACTTGAGGCCCAGCCAGACCCCTCGCACGTTGACCGCCATCACCCGGTCGAAGACCTCTATGGGGTACTCCGGAATCGGGGCAAGTTGGCCCTCGATGCCCGCGTTGGCCAGAAAGGCGTCGATCCCGCCCCAACGCTCGACCGCCTCCCTTACGGCTCCCTCCATCTGGTCGGGCTGGGTAACGTCGGCGGCTACATAACTGGCCCGCTCCCCGCCGATCTCCTGCACTGCGTCCCCTAGCGCCGCCTCGTCGAGATCAACCATCACCACCCGCGCCCCCTCCTCGGCGAACAGTCGCGACGCCGCCCCGCCTATCCCCCCGGTAGCCCCCGTAACCAAAGCAACCTTTCCATCCAAACGGGCCATCTTCCGTCTCCTATCACCGAATCTGGGCCCACATTGTTATCCATCGGCCAGTATCAGTCAAAGCCAACAACGGAAAAAGCAAACGCAGGGCCGTTTCCTAACAAGCAAGCTGCTATATTAAGCTCTCTTGCACCCCATACAATCCCGATGGAGGCTGTAGATGAGGGCTCCGGTTCCTTCATTGTTGCCGGAACAGTTTGGCCCGCTGCAAGGAGTGCGGATTCTTTCCACTGGCTCCATCGTGGCCGAGCCGGTCGCTGCTGGCATCGCGGCCGAGATGGGCGCGGAAGTCATCCACATCGAACGGCCTGGCAAGGGCGAGGACTGGCGGGAAGCGGAGTTCCCCATCGACGGCCCCAACGGGGAGCGGATAGCCAGTTCATGGGTCCAAGACCGCCGCAACACCTACTACACCACCTTGGATTTCAGCACTACTGAAGGAAGGGAGATTTTCCTGAAGCTCATCCAGTGGGCCGACATATGGATGGAGAGCTCCAAAGCCCGCACCTACGACAAGTGGGGACTGGACGACGCGGCCGTTCTGGCGGCCAATCCGGGCATTGTCATCTGCCACGTGTCCGGCTTCGGGCAGGACGGCGACCCCGAGTATTTGGATCGGGCTTCTTACGATTTCACCGCCCAGGCGTTCGGCGGCATGATGAACTTGATGGGCAATCCCGAACCCGACCCGCCGACAAGGGCAGTACCCTGGACCGCCGACTACATCACTGCATTGTTCTGCCTGTGGTCGTCACTAGCCGCCTACATCCACGCCCAACGCACCGGCGAAGGCCAGGTCATAGACTTGGCCCAATACGAGGCAGTCCACCGCATTCTGTCGGGCACCATGGTCGCCTACCACGAGCTGGGGCTGGTGCGGGAACGGGCAGGCAACAAGGCCGGGAACGCACAACCCTGGGACACCTTCCAGGCCAAGGACGGGTGGGTCGTGGTCGCGGCCATTGGGCCGGTGGTCTACTCCAGGGTATGCCGCGTCCTCGGCTTGGACCCGGATGACCCGAAATGGGTCTCGGCCCGCCGCGAGATCGATTCCCCCCAAGGTATCGAGTTCGACGCCGTTCTTCGCGGCTGGGTGGAAGAACGTTCGGTGGACGAGGTGGTCAGAATCCTCAACGAAGCCCAGGTAGGATGCAGCCGAATAATGAACGCGCGGGAGATGGCGGAGAACCCGCACTATCAGGCCCGGGGAGTGCATCTGGAATGGGAGGACCACCAACTGGGAAGGGCGGTCAAGGGGGTCGGGATAGTCCCCAAGTTTTCCGGGACGCCGGGCAAGATCTGGCGCGGTTCGGTGCCCGTCGGCCATGACAACGCGCTGGTCTACGGGGACCTGCTCGGACTGGAGCCGGAGACCCTAGACGAGCTTTCCGGGCGCGGCGTCATATAGGGGCTGTAGTTGGTCCTAAAGAGAGCGGCGAAAACAGGGTATAATCGGGCCAAGCCAACAACCGGAGAGGAGCGATAGATGGTCCAGCAGCAGGCCGCGCTCCTTCGGCCAGAGACCCTGGTCGAGGAGTTCAAGAAGAACGGCGTCACCCACATCGTGACGATACCCGACAGCGAGACCAACTACCTTTACGAGCTGATGAAGGACCAGCCATGGCTGGATGTTATCCCGGCATCCCGCGAGGGCGAGACCTTTGCGATCGCCTTGGGCCTGATTGTGGGCGGCAAGGTCCCGGTGTGTCTGATCCAAAACACCGGGATGATGGAGTCAGGCGACTCCATCCGCGGCATGGCCTTGGACGCCGGTTTTCCGATGGTGATGGTGGTGGGATACCGGGGTTGGAACCGCCACGGGATCATCACCGACTCCGCCGCCCGGTATACCGAGCCTTTCCTCAACTCCATGCGCATCAACTATTACTTGGTCGAGCACGACGCCGACGCGGACAGGATCTCCTCCGCTTTTGAAGAAGCCCGGGAGACCCGGCGTCCGGTGGCGGTGCTGGTTGGCGACGAGTACCACGGTTTCAACCGCTAGACTACCCAGCGTTCCGATGGGAGGCGCATTTTGATTCACGCCGATGATGTGTTCCAAGCTTTCCAGTCCCACCGAGGCGATTCCATCGTCATCCCTACCGGGACCTCGGGCCGACGCTGGAGGGAGATCAGCACCAACGAAAATAGGGACTTAAACCTGCAGAGCGCGATGGGGCAGACCACCTCCGCCGCCTTGGGGTTCGCCCTCTCCCAACCCGAAGAGAAGGTGGTGCTCTTTGATTCCGAGGGCGCTCTGCTGATGAATCTCGGCATTTTGGCCACGATTGCTGGCAAGAAGCCTGGGAATTTCTTCCACTTTCTGTTGGACAACGAATGTTATGCCACCACCGGGGGGCAGCCGGTGCCCAACGCCCAGGAAATCAACTACGCCGGCATGGCCAGGGAGGCGGGTTACACCGCAGCATACGAGTTCGACGACCTTGAGGACTTCGCCACCAATGTGGGCAATATTCTTGAGGAGACGGGGCCGGTCTTCGTGGCCATAAAGGTAGTCCCGTTGGTGGAGAATGAGCCGATAGGGATGCGCCAACGCTCGCCAGTGCGCAGCCGGGCCGAGACCATCCGCACCATACAAGCGGAATTGGGAATCACAGTCGCCTGACCGGCAACCGCCATCCCCGGACAAGCCCTTACCTCCTGAGGTGAACCGAAACGGGGCTTTAGCCCCCTACGAAGACGGTTTCGAGTCGCGCCGAGCTGTCGAAGAAGTGCTGGAGGCTTTGATTTACCCGGAAGAAGATGTCGGCCCTAAGTTGGTCGCCGGTGGCATTGTCGGATATCCCGCCTTCGATCATCAGATCAAGGGTGTTGAGAGTATGGCTAAGGTCGGCCGCCCCGTTTTCCTTGGTGTTGGTGATCAAGTCCTGCCATTGGTCGACGCTCATCTTCAGGAAGAAATCGGCGTTAAGTAGGTCGTATTCCGTCCCCTCTTTGACTTCGATGCACTCGAAGGCTTCGAACGTGATGATGAAGACCCGCTCCCCGACCGACACGCCCATGACCGCGTCCACGCTGCCAAGACGCCGGAATTCAGGGTCGCTGTTTACCAGTTCCTGCAGGCTTCTAAACCACTCTACAGACGGGAATACCAACTTATTCGCCCCTTGGGCGCTCATCCGTTTACTCCTGTAGTATTTGAAGGTGTTCGGGGAGAAACCATTTCGGGCACGCTATTCTTTGAAGTAGGGCTCTCCGGTCTCTTTAGCCTGGCTGAAGGGGACCATGTTCTTCATGTGGTAGTCCGGGTCCGAGTTGGCCGGGGCATTACCCAAGGCTTGGTCGACCATCTTGAGGTATTTGGGGTCTAGCTGGGACAACTTGTCGGACTCGGACCGCAGGTAAGCGACCCGCGACATTATCCGTTGCAGTTGCTCGCCAGCACAGAATTGACAGTTGGTGGGCGCCGGCGAGCTGAACGAACGCAGAAACACGCTGTTTACGGTCTGGCAGTCTTGGCACCGGTACTCGTAAATCGGCATGGCAGGCCCCCTAGGCTGTGCTGGCCTCTTCCCGGCGCAGATACACGGCCAAGGCGGGCGAGAGGTTGTTCTCGGTCTTGGGGATGCCCACCCACTTCATGCGGGCCAAGTACTCCTCGATGTAGCGCTGCTGAAGGTCTTTGACCACCTCCGCGCCAGCGGAGATTTGGTCCAACCCTCCGCCGAAGATGATGGCCAAGGCTTCCCAGAGCACCGGGTCTTTAAGTTCGAGGCCAACGTCGTGTTCGACGCCCTGCATTAGGTTGCTGAGCCCCTTGGCAAAACCCTCGTCTTGATGTTCGACGGCATATTTCACGTGGGCCATGCCGTAGGCCATATGGCGGGCCTTGTCTTCCAAGCAGCGGCGGAAGAGGTACTTGTCGACCGGGTTGGAGGCGTAGGCTTCACCGTAGCGGTAGAGCAACAAGGTGAGCGGCCCGCGGATGATGTAGAGATAGAGAGCGGCTTCGGTCCAACCGGCCCGCACCTCCATCAGGCGGCGGTTCATGTGGCCTGAGCTCTCCAATCCCAAGCCGCCGCCGTTGGCCAAGGCCCGCTGCCGGAAGGCCATATAGTGGCGGCCGGTGTCGAATAGTTCGGTGGCCAGGAACGTCTTGACCTCGTGATAAGCATAGTTCATCTTGTGGAGCCACTGGCCGATCACGTCGGTCTCGATGGAAGCCTGCTGGGCCAGTTCGGTGCAAACTTGGCGCATGGCCAGCCCCACCTCGTCGGGCAGGGGAGTCAGTTCGTCCCAAGGGACGTCAGCGTGGGCCATCCAACGACGTTGGATGGCCTCCTCGTAGAGGTCCACGGCGTTGTCGGCCCAGATGTCCACTTTGGAACTAAGGGCATAGAAGTCGGTGCGAGGGACGCCGGGAACGGCAGATGCGCCCCGGGGCCGACGGCTCATGTCGGTACTGTGCTCAGGGACCTCAGCATAGCTGCTGACGTTCAAGCCTCGCATGGTCATGCCATGCTTTCCCGGTCTTACCCTGATTCCCCACTCCTGGGTGTCATTCATCCAGGCCAGAGGCGCGGCGCTGGGAGCGGACGTTTCGGTTGAATCGTCGGGCGCGGCTGGAGAACTCTGCTCTTCGGGCGACTCCGACCGGTCTTCATCGTTTGACGGCATCACAGTCCTCTGGGCGGTTCACTGGAGAAGGCTTGGCCAAGGGCCAGATAAGAGGGGACCTCCCGAGATCGTTTCGCGGGAGGTCTTGAAACCGGGCACACTTTTAGCTAAGCGGCCGCATTATAAGTCTCGAGCAAGGCGGGGTTGACCCGGCCATTGTGGATACGGTCGTCGAAACCGGCGGACTTGAGTCGCTGGAAGTACTCCTTGACCTGCCGCTGCCGGATGGCCATCAGAATCTTCTGGCCCTCTTCCACCTTGTCCTTGCCGCCACCGAGCAAAACGGCCAGCGCCTCGCTGGTGAGTTGGTTGACGCCTGCCGGGTTCTCGCCGCCAGCGCCGGTGGCTTGGCGGGCTTCGCCCTCGTCCAAGTAGCAGTGAATCTCCTCCCGCCGTTCGGGAGCGAACTCGTTCATGTAACGCAGGTGGAGCACTCCAATGGCCACGTGGCGGGCTTCGTCTTGGGCACAGCGCCGGTAGATGGCCTTTTCCGCCTCGTTAAAGGCCATCAGTTCGCCGAGGCGGAAGAGCGTCAAAACGTTACCCTCCCCGGTGATGTGCAGGCGGGAAGACAGCTCCGTGAATTCGCGGGCGTTGTCGGTGCTGCCGCCGACCACGTCGCTGACGGTGTCAATCATGCGCATCAGGCCGCCGCCGTTGGCCAAGGCCCGCTTCCGGAACACGTCCAGGTGACGGGACTCGTCCATAACTTGGGCCAAGAGTGCCAGCCGGACCTCGTGGTAGTCCGGGGACATGGTTGAGATGAACCGGCCAGGGACGTCGGAAGCGACAAACTCAACCTGGGCGAAGAAGGTGGCCAACTGGCACTGAGCGGCTTCGACGTCGTCGGGCAGGGCTTCGATAGTCTCCCAAGGAATGTCAGTGGCTGAACTCCACTGGCGGGTTACAAACTCGTGGTAGAGCTTGGTCAGATTATGTGCCCAGACCTCGCTTTTGGTCTTGAAAGTGTAGGCCCCAAACCGAGGGACATTGTTGCGGGGGATGGAACCCTCAACGCGGCCTGTGTCGTTCTTGGAGACCTCGTCAACGTCTTCTCGGGTAACGCTTTCTTCGAGCTGGGTCAGCCAGGAAAGGTCGAACCCCTGTTCCTTGGCCCGCTCCCAATAGGAAGTACGGTTTTGCACCGTGGCCATGACATTTACCTCTTGGTTGAATCCGCCTCGCGCCAAACGAGGCGCAAACCTAGCTATTCAACACGGTACGTTGCGCCGATGGCTTTGTCAACGCATCGTCAGCTCTGTCCCGGAAACCTTCAATCACCGGGAGAGCCCCCGGAAACCTTCAATCACCGGGAGAGCCGCTCCTTCCCAACTGAACATTCCCCAATCGAAGGGCCGCGAGCCGTTCTAAGGCGGCTCGAATAGGCTACCGACAATGCCCGGGCGGTGCTGACCCAGCGCAGAACAGTTGTGGATGACATCAGCTACAGTTGAGGGCCGGAGTTCTGTCTACAATAAGGTTTGGTACCCCTGGAGGGACTCGAACCCCCGACGCACGACTTAGGACGCCGTCGCTCTATCCTCTGAGCTACAGGGGCAAAGATTGGTGGAGATAGAGGGGATCGAACCCTCAACCTCGGCATTGCGAACGCCGCGCTCTCCCAATTGAGCTATATCCCCAGGTCAGGGCCGCTGGTCGAGGCCCTCATCGAATCGTAAGTCGCGCCGCTCGCGACTGTCAAGGCGAACGGCGCCCGGCTACTCCACCTGTGGCGACATCGCCGCCGTTGACGCTCCATACCCCCACTGCTAGAGTGAGCCAAGCCGACGCTTCGGAGGATCCCGATGACCTCAACCCACAAGGACCCCGTATTGGTGGTGGTGCAGCTTACCGGGGGCAACGACTATATGAACACCGTCGTTCCCTACGGAGACCCCGTCTATCATGACAACCGCCCTACCGTCGGAGTGTCCTCGGAGCGGGTCCTGCCCATCGACGGCCACTACGGTTTCAACCCGGCATTGGCGCCGCTCAAGGAACTCTACGACCAAGGCGACGTGGCCGTCATCAATGGTGTCGGCTACCCAAACCCCAACCGCTCCCACTTCCGCGCCATGGATATCTGGCACACCTGTGAACCGGAACGAGTGGCAACCGAGGGCTGGCTCGGGCGGGTCATCCGCGACCTCGACCCCAACGGCGAGAACGTTTTGACCGGCGTGAATTTCGGTCGCGGACTACCCCGGGCGCTGGCCCTTCCCGGCGTACCGGTAGCCTCGGTAGCCGCGCTGGAGAACTACGGCGTCCTCACCTCCATCAGCGACCAAGAGCAGCGGGCCAAGGCGCTGGACGTGTTCGCCCGCATGTATGCCCCAGCCATCGGCGTCGGCCCCGCCATGGACTTCCTGGGACAGACCGGTCTCGACGCCCTAAGGGGGGCTGACCTGCTCAAGGGGGCGGGCGCTGCCTATTCCTCAACAGTCGAGTACGCCGCCACCCCCATCGCCCAAAACCTGAAGGGCATAGCCAAGGTGCTCCTGGCCGGGTTGGGCACGCGTATCCTTTATACCCAGCAGGCTGGCTACGACACCCACTCGGGCCAAGTCGCGGTGCAGACCCAATTGCTGTCGGAGCTGGCCCAAGGCATCGCCGACTTCCAGGCCGACCTGCGGGAGCACGAGGCGTCGTCCGACGTGCTGATGCTGGTGTTCACCGAGTTTGGCCGCCGTGTGAAAGACAACGGGAACGGCACCGACCACGGCTCCGGCGGCGCTTCCTTTATCATCGGCGAACGGGCGCAAGGCGGTATGCACGGTGTCTATCCCTCTCTGAAGGAGGAAGAGTTGCTGGACGGCGACCTGCACTTCCAGGTCGACTTCCGCGGTGTTTACGCCACCATCGCCGAGAGGTGGCTGGGGTTGGACGCCCAACCAATCGTGGGTGGCAACTACGAACAGATTGATTTCGTGTAGGGGTACGATGAAGGTAGGAATAGGACTCCCGGGCAACGTACCGGGCACCAAGGGCGACTTCATCTTGGAATGGGCCCGCCGCGCTGACGAGGGCCCCTTCTCCACTCTCGGCACCATCGACCGGCTAGTATACGACAACTACGAGCCGTTAATTCAGCTAGCGGCAGCCGCCGGCTGCACCAGCAACGTCAGATTGCTGACCGGTGTGCTCCTGGCCCCGCTGCGCAATCCTGGTGTGCTGGCCAAGCAGGCAGCCACCCTAGACGCCATTTCCGGTGGCAGACTTACACTGGGCGTGGGCGTGGGACGACGTCCCGATGACTACGCCGTCGCCCCCGCGGCCTTCAACCGCCGTGGCCGGAGCATGGAGAGCCACTTGGCCACCATGCGGCAGATCTGGAGCGGAGAGGCCGTTTCCGACGATGTCGGGCCGATGGGGCCCGCGCCGGTGCGTGAGGGCGGGCCGGAGGTGTTAATTGGAGCCGGGGCCCCCCAGGCGGTGCGGCGGGTCGGCAAGTACGCCGACGGTTTCATCGCCGCCGCCGGCAACCCGGCGTCGGTACAGGAGCTATACCAGGTAGCGATGGAGTCGTGGGAGGCGGAGGGTCGTCCTGGCAAGCCACGCTTGGCGGGCGTGGCTTCCTTCGCCCTGGGCCCCGATGCCGCCGACCAGGTTGGCGGATACATCCGGCACTACTATTCGTTCTTGGGCGAAACTGCCGAGGTTATGGCCCGAAACGCCGTCTCCTCGGTGGAGGCCGTCAAGGGCGTCATCTCCGACATGGAGAGCATCGGTATGGATGAGGTGGTCTTCCTGCCCAGCGTCGCAGAGATGGACCAGTTGGAGCGATTGGCCGACGTCGTGGGATAGCTCGATGAGCAGGCCAGTGGAAAACACCGTAGGGGCGCTTCGCGAAGCGCCCCTACGTCATTTCAGGACAGCGTACGGCTACCGTCCCCGCCTATGCGAATTGCAGACCGATGATGGTCCCCATCACCGTGATCCACGTCCCAAGGACCAGCAGATACAGGTTGTTGAACCGGCTGTCCATCTGGTCGATTCGATGGTTTACTTCCACGAACCTGCCGTTCACCTCGTTGAAACGTCCGTTAATCTCGTTGATGCGACCGTTCATTTCGCTTAGTCGGTCGTTCATCTCGTTCAGCCGGTCGTTCATGTCCCCGAAGCGGGCGTCCACCTGTTCGTATGCTCCCTCTAACCGGCTCACTCTTTCTTCTAGCGTCATTTCCTGTCGCTAATGGGTATTCTAGCCAGTATCGTGATATCAGTCGAACCCCAGGCGGGCCTCCTTCATGCTGACGAAGCGCTTGCCGTTGCCGATAACTAGGTGGTCAAGCAGTTCGATGCCCAGCATCTTGCCCGAGGCGGCGAGATCGCGAGTGATCGACACGTCGGCTCCGCTGGGGGTGGGGTCGCCCGATGGATGGTTGTGGACGACGACGATCGAGGTGGCGTTGCTGCGAACAGCGGAGCGGAAGACTTCGGCCGGGCGCACCACCGAGCTGTTCACGTTGCCGATGTAGACCTCTTCGGTGCTCAAGACCTCGTTGCGGGTGTTGAGCAGCACGACCCGCAGGTGTTCCTGCTCCAAGGCCGCCATCTCCGCCGCCATGAAATTGGCGACATCCTCCGGGCCGTTGATGGTCAGCCGTTCTTCGGGAGCCAAGGACACAAACCGACGGCCCAGTTCCAGGGCCGCCTGTAGTTCGCAAGCCTTGCTCTTGCCCAGACCGCGCTCAGCGCAAAGCTCGGCAAGCGCCGCCCGGCCCAAACCGCGCAGCCCGCCGAACCGGGCGAGCAGCCGGGACGACATGGAAATCACGTTCTCACCCGCGCAGCCAGCGCGGAGCAGTATGGCGATCAACTCCGTATTGCTGAGGCTCTTCGCCCCAAACTCGGCGAGCCGTTCCCGGGGGCGCTCCTCGGCGGGCAGGTCCCGCACCATGGGTTGGCCGGTTGCGTTGTCGATGTCTTTGGAAGTCGCCACCTCGCCATTTCAGCCGAAACCGGGCTTTAATTTCAAGGGGCAACTGTCAGTAGGGCAGGTCAGCCCCTAGAACTTGGAGTACTCGCCCTCGTCGCAGGTGATGAACTCCAGCACTACCGGGTTGCCGGCTGCGGTGGCTTCGAGGCCGCGCTTAATGGCGGGGACGATTTCTGCCGGTTCGGTAATTTTCTCGGCGTATGCGCCCATGGCGGCCGCGACCTCGGCGAACTGGCCGCCCAGGCTCTTTATCTGGTACTTCTCGATGGCCGTCGGAAAGCGGCTGTCGGAGTAGATCGACATGTACGAGTTGTTGTTGATTACCGTCATGATGGGGATGTCACAGCGGACCGCAGTCTCGATGTCCAGCCCAACGGTGCTGAAGGCCATGTCGCCCATGAGGTTGATCACCTGCTTCTCCGGGAAGGCCATCTTTGCGCCCATAGCTAGTCCCAAGCTGTAGCCGAGTTGGGTCGATTTGCCCCAACCGATGAAGCTGCGGGGGGCGCGGGCCTCCCAGAAGGGCGACATATACTCCCGAGCGCTGCCCGACTCATGGGTAACGATGGTGTTGTCGAGGTTTACCGTGTGCATCAGGTCCCATACCACCCGGTAGGGGTTGATGGGTGTGCTATCAGAGGTCAACTTCGGCATCCACTGGGCCAGCCAGGCCTGCTTCACGGCGGCGATGTCGTTCCGCAGGGCGTGATTGACTGGCCTGGGTCCGCCCGCCCGCTCTTTCAATTCGTCCAGCAACTGACGCAAGACCAGCTTGGCGTCGCCCAGAAGCGGGTATTGGCACTTGTTCTCCCGGCCGATGGCGTCTTCGTCGTTGGTCAGGTGGATGAACGTTTTGTTCTGTTCGTCGGCGATGGGTACCGCGAAGAAGCTCTTGGTAAAGCTACAGCCCACGCCGAAGACGAGATCAGCGCCGTGCAGGTACTTGTTGACCATGGCCGTGGTGCTCGGGCCGCCGGCGCCCAAGGCCAGCGGGTGGTTCTCCGGGAACGCGCTCTTCCCGGGCAGAGTCGTCTTGACCGGGGCCTGCAGAAATTCGGCCAATTCCACCAATTCGTCGCTGGCTTCGGAGTAGAGCACCCCCTGTCCGGCTTGGATCACGGGGCGTTCGGCGGCCAGAAGCGCAGCGGCCGCCCGGCTCACGTCGGCGGGGTCGGCCTGCTGGCGAATGGCGGGCGGCGGTTCGTAGTCGAACAGCTCTTCGGGGAACTCTTCAGCGGCCACATCGGACGGGATCTCCAGCAACACGGGCCCGGGCCTTCCGCTGCGGAGCTTGGTGAAGGCCCGCCGCAGCAGCGACGGGATACGCTCGACCAGGTTGATTTCTTCCGACCATTTGGTGATGGTCTCGTAGCTCTTGGAGGGGAAGAAATTGGGATGAACGCCCCTCTTGTCGCGGGCCACCCCAGCCGGCAACAAGAGAATGGGTACCGACTCGGCGTAGGCTTGGGCGACACCGCCGAACCCGTTCTCCGCGCCGGGGCCGTTCTGCATCATGAACACTCCCATCTTCTTGCCGTTGGTCATCCGCGAGTAGCCGTCCACCATGTGCACACCGGTGACTTCCTGCCGGAAGATGATCGGGCGGATGCCAGCCACGGCAGCAGCCTCGAGCAACGGCTGGTAGGGCACACAGCCGATGAACTCGACGCCCTCCATTCTGAGGATATTGGCGATCGCGGTTACTCCATCCATTGCTTCCTCACTCCGTAACGTGATTTCGTCGCTCCGGGGACTCTCAATTCCAAGCACATTCTATACGATACGTGGCCACCGGGCCCCCGCCTTCGGCATTGGCGGCGACCTCGAAGACCAAGAACGTTCCTCGCTGGTCATCGCCTTTCTCGGCCACCCGCGTGGTACTGACGATCAAGTCGCCGCCCTGGACCAACGCGCCGTGGAACTCGATCTTTGCCTTCGTATGCAGGCCGTGCCAGACCAGTCTAAGCTGTTGTTCGTCTATGGAGTATCCGTGGGCCATGGCCAAGCTGTTCAGGCGCAGCGGCGCGTAGCGAAACAGCATTGACGGAGGAGCGATGATTCCGGGGAGCCCCGTTTCGCGGGCGGCAGGCTGATTGGTGTAGACCAAGTTCTCGAACCGGGCGCTGCCGCTAAACGCCGCGATGTCTTCATCGGTGACCTGGTGCCGAAACTCCGGGGCGGAATGCCCGGTCTCGGCAACGCTCCACGTGTATTCGGGAAGCCCGTGCTGCAACCAACACCGCCCACTGAATAGATGGCGCAGTCTAGGGATAGCTTCCAACCGGTGTCAAGGAAACCGACGGGCCAGCGCACCGGGCGGGTGGTCTATGGGCCAGCCCGAAGTCTAGGCTGTCGGACTGAATCTCCAAGGCGTAATTCGTTCCGGGATGATTTTGATTACCGGGTTGCCGTCCAAGTCCATGGAGCGGTATTGGGGATATTTGCCGCGTAGCGCGTCGATGGCTTCCGCCGCTTCCTCGCCTTGCTCCAAGATTTCAGCACGGCCCGATACCAGCACGTAACGAAGGCGGTCCCAGTCTTCCTCGTAGTGGTCGGTTACCAGCGAGACCTGAGGGTTGGCCAGAATGTTTCGGACCCGGCGCAGCCGGGCCAACGGGACCGTCTTGGGTTTCTGGTCGAGAGCAATGTAGATCGCCTCGCCGTCGAACACAAAGCAGACGGGAATGACGTGGGGCCGGTTCGAAGTGTCGGCGGTGGCCAGGTGGCCGGTGCGAGCGGTGCGCAGGAATTCGGCGTCGGAGCCATTGATCTCGGAGCCGGGGGTCATTGTGTCGGATTCCCTGAATCCCGGCTCAATCTTCGAGGATGCTGAGGGGGTCTTCCAATAATTCGATGTTCTCCAGTTCGGCGCGGGCGGCATCTTCGAGGCGCTCGTCACCGGAATTGGCGCAATCGATTAGCACCTTCTTCGCCACCGGTCCGCCTATTTTGCCCAGGGCGGCAATCCCCGCCAACTGCACCTCGGCGTCCTCATCGTCCAGCACCTCGACCAAGTGAAACACCGCATCTTCGTTGCCCAGTTCGCCACAGGCGTGGGCGCTCTCGTAGCGCACGGTGGCGTCGGGGTTATTTATCTCCTGAATAAGGGTTGGCAGCCAGGCCACTTCCCCGGTGCGACCCATGGCATAGATGGAGCTCGATTTCAGGTCCTCGTCTTCGCTGTTGTAGGCCCAGATCACATAGCCCTCGATCTCATCGGTATTAAACGGCGCTATGGACTCCAGGCAACGGCGTCGCACGTCCAGGTATTCGTCCTCGTCCTCGAGTGGGCCCAGCAGGCTCTGGTAAACCAGGTCGCCGTCTTTGGGCAGCAGCTTGCCTTCCTGAGCCAACACTGTGAACTTGCCGAGGGCTTGGGCGGCGATGGCCCGCACTCGGGGGCTCCGATCGGAATTTAGCACCTCGATCAGCCCGGCGATAATCGAGCGGTCCTCCTGCTCCCACAACCCCTCGATGGCGAAAGCCATAACGTCGTCGTCGTCGCTGGTCCTCATGCACATTTTGAAGATCGAGGAGAAATCGAGGTCGGCGTTTTCCTCGGCCAATTGAGCCATAGTTGCGATGGTCTCCGTCTGGACTTCTGCATCAAGCTCGGCCCAACCGCGGGTGAACCGGCCCAATTCTTCCGGAGCGAGGTCAGAGACCTCTTGGTAATCGGATGGTGTGAGCTGAGCCACAGGGTCGCTCAGCCCCTCGAAGAACGATTCGACCGTCATACTCCGATTATCAGCGGAATCGGACTATCAAGCAACCCCACGTAAGCCCCTTTGGAGGAACGATAACTGGGCGCCTGCATGAAGGGCATTGGGAGAGCGAAGCCGCGGGCGCGGGAAATGGGAGGGTGGCGGCGTGGAGTTAGCGGAGGGAGCGGATGGCCCGCGGTATCTCTGCCAGCAAATCGGACGCGGCCAAGCCGGTCTGCCCCATCCGGGCGGTTATGGCCTGGGCCGCCGAACCGTGGATGTAGACCCCGCAGCAAGCGGCGTCGTAGGGGCTAAGTCCTTGGGCCATCAGGCCGACGATCGTCCCGCTCAGCACGTCGCCAGTGCCGCCGGTGGCCAGACCGGGGTTGGCGAAGGGTGCAATTTGTACCGGCCGGCCCGGTGCGGCGATGACCGTGTGGGCGCCCTTCAGCACCAAGCAGGCCTGCCAGCGTTCAGCCCAATTCCGCGCCGTGTCCTCCCGGGCCGCCTGAATCTCGCTCACCGGCGACCCGGTTAGCGTGGCCATCTCGCCCGGATGGGGCGTCAGCACCAGCGGGCATCGGGCCCGGTCCTCCCAGCCCTTCACCCGAGCCAGGTTGTTGAGACCATCGGCGTCTATCAGCGTCGGCAACCGCTGGACAGGCGGCAATTCGTCGTTTGCTTCGGAACGTGTGAACAGCAACCGCTCCAGGAACTCGGTGGTGTTGGGCGACGTTCCCATGCCGCACCCGACGGCCATTGCGGTGAACTTGCGGTCCTGCTCGAATTTGAGCACGTCGGCCGCCGCGGGGTCCGCCCGGCCTTCGGACTCTGGGAGGGGGAGGTGAATCGCCTCCGCGCCCTTGGCGGCCACCATAGGGTAAACACCCTTCGGGCTGGCCAGCGTGGTCAATCCTGCCCCGGTGCGCACCGAAGCTTGCGAGCAGAGGTAGGCTGCGCCCACATAGTGCCGGGAGCCTGCGACAATCAATGCGTGGCCGTAGGTGCCCTTGTGCGAGCTGAGGGGACGCGACGGTAACCGGCTGCCGACCGATTCCGGGGTCAATAATTCCAGCCCGATCGACTCCTCTTCCGGTAAACCGGGTGGCACGCCAATGTCCAGCACCCGCACCGTGCCTGCCCGCTCCAGCCCTTGGCCGCGAAACATGCCAGCCTTGGGGTAGCCCAAGGCGCCGGTCACATCGGCGGCGGGGCAGGACGGATCGGCCTCGCCGGTGTCGGCGTTCAGGCCCGTGGGCAGGTCCAGCGCCAGCAACATCGGGCCACTGGCGCTTGACCTTGCCTGCTCCAAGGCCAACATTGCATCTTTGACCAACCCCTGCAGCGGGCGGGCTCGTCCGGTACCCAACACTGCGTCGATCACCAGCCGGGAGCGGGAGAATAGCCGAAGTAACGTGGATGACCCGGAGCCGTCATCGGTCCCGACCACCCGGACGCCGTATTCCAACGCCGAGTCCATCTTGGGATCGGTGTCCGGCCGCAGTGTTAGCAGGCAGCAGGTTACTTCACCACCCCATCGCCGCAGGAGCCGCGCGGCGACGAGGCCGTCAGCGCCATTGTTGCCGGGGCCGACCAGCACCAGCACGTTCGTCCCGGCTATACCGGCCAGCATCTCGCGGGCCAAGCGGGCCACCGCCAGCCCAGCGTTTTCCATCAGCGTATCGGTGGAAACGCCCGCCCGCTCCGACGCCTGCTCGATGGCGGCCATCTGCGCGGCGGTAACAACCTTCAATCCTGCGAGCCCCCTAATCTTGGTCCTCGCGCCGCACCACCACGAAAGCGACGGCGTAGTCCCTGGAGTGAGAGATGCTAAGCGCGGTTTCCAACACGCCCAGCCGCCGCGCTCGCGCTTCGGCCCGACCGTGGTATTGAACACCCGGCGCGCCGCTGGGGGCGCGCACGATTTCGATGTCTTTCCAGCCGACCCCGCGCACCCCGGTGCCCAAGGCTTTCATGGTCGCTTCCTTGGCGGCGAACCGGGCCGCCAGGTTGGGGGGACGGCCCCGGCAATAGGAGATCTCGGCGGGCGTAAAGACGCGAGCTAGAAACCGGTCTCCGTAGCGCTCCAATACCCCGGTGATCCGGTGGATCTCGATGATATCGACGCCCGTACTGATCATGCCCGGGTCCTATCCTTCAGGGCCGGCAGTATGACCTGGCAGTTGCAGATCGTCCAGAATCTTGGAAACGGAATAGCTGCGGTTCAACACGTAGAAGTGGATTCCTGGGACGCCGCTCCCCCAGAGCTCTTCCACCTGCTTGGTAGCGTACTCCACGCCCATCTCCCGAGCGCCTTCGTCATCTTCGGCGTATTTCACCAGCTCAGCGTCCAATTGGGGAGGGATCTTGGAGCCACAGAGGGCGGTGAACCGGCGAATTTGGGGGGCGCTCAGCACCGGAAGCACCCCAGGCACGATGGGAACGGCTATACCTGCGGCGCGGGCACGATCGACGAACTCGAAATAGTCGTCGTTGTCGTAGAACAACTGGGTGATTAGAAAGTCGGCCCCGTTCTCCACCTTCAGCTTGGTGTAGGACAGGTCGGCATCCAAGTCCACGGACTCCGAATGTCCCTCCGGGTAGCAGGCGGCGGCAATGCCAAACTCGTAATTGGAATTGATGTGCTCGACGAGGTCCGATGCGTGGCCGAAACCCCCGTCTACGCGGACAAACTCGGTCGAGCCCCGGGGCGGATCGCCCCGTAGCGCGATCACGTTTTCGATGCTGGCTTCGTCCAACCGTTGCAGCACGCCGTCCAACTCCTCGACGGTCTGTCCCACACAGGTGAGATGGGCCATGACCTCGACGTCAACGGTCTGCTTGGCCTGCACCGTAATCTCTTCGGTAAAGGCCCTCGTAGATCCCCCGGCGCCGTAGGTGACCGACACGAAATCGGGTGAATAGATCGCCAGGTCCCCCAACGTGGACAACACGTCCGGGATGCCCTCGGCGGCCCGAGGTGGAAAGAATTCGAAGGATATGGTGCGCTTCTCGCGCAATATGTCTCGGATTTTCACGGGAAGATTCCTACAGGCCTAGAATTGCGGCGTCCGCTTCTCAATGAACGCTTGGACGCCCTCGGCAGGGTGGGTGGAAGTCGCGACGTACTGGGCGAAGGCCATTCCCTCGACCGCCACACCGTCACGTACCGACAAATCGCGTCCCCGGTTCGTGACCGACTTGATCCAGCCCAGACCCGGCCTGCTCTTGGTACGGAGGGGCGCGACCAAGTTTTCGAGCTCTTCATCCAATCGGTCCATCGGCGCGGATTTCAGCGCCAACCCCCATTCCACGGCCTCGGCCCCGCTCAACCAGCGGCCAGTGGTGAGCAACTCCATGGCCCGCTGGGCCCCAACCAACCGGGGTAGGCGCTGCGTGGAACCCCCGCCGGGCATCAGGCCGAAATTGACGTGTTGGTCGCCGATCCGGGCGGTCTCTTCAACGATCACCATGTCACAGGACATCATCAGTTCCAAGCCGCCTGCCAAGGCGAACCCGTGGACCACCGCGATCACTGGTACGGGAAGCGCTTCCAGTTGGAAGAACACCTCGTTGATCTCGCGGATGTAGCCCGGCAGATGGGCCGGGTCTTGGAACAGCCCCTCGAAGGTCTTCAGGTCGGCGCCAGCGCAAAAGGCCCGCCCTTCGCCACGCAACACCACTGCCTTGATGGATTCATCGGCCCCAACGTCATCCAATGCCGCGGACAGGTCGGCGATAATCGGACGGCCAAGGGCGTTCATGGCGTCTGGCCGGTTTAGCGTGATGGTTGCTATGCCGACGTCTTTGGAAAGCTTGATATTGGTATAATCCACGGGATTCCCCTCCAGGATTGGTCATGCGACTCCGTATACTATACCCGATATGTCAGGCGCGTCGGCCCCATGCCCGCCGGGACTGGTTGTAGCCTCAGGGTGAGGGTGCAGCCGAATGCCGCCCACAACCGCGTGGGAGGGTTTCGTGAAGGCGTGCTCCGGCTGAGCGTCACCGCCCCGCCCGCCGACGGCAAGGCCAACGCCGCCGTGCTGGCGCTTTTGGCCGAGGCGCTGGACACCCCCAAGTCCCGGCTGGAGATAATCCGGGGCCATTCGACCCGCGAGAAGGTGGTTGCGGTGGAATCGTTCACTTTGGAACAAGTCGAACGGCGGTTGGGCCAATGCGCTACATGAATTTCAGTTGGGTATTGGAGGGGGAATTAGGCGGCTCCCAGGGGCCAGCCGGTTACCACGACCTGTTCTATCTCTACTCCCAGGGCGTCCGCGCCGTGGTCCGGATGGAACAACGCACCATACCGGCCGACAGTGAAGGCATGGTCGACATGGTGGACATGTTCGAGTCAGTGCCCGACTTCACTCCTCCCACCATGGAGCAGATACAACGGATGGTCGGCTTTATCGACGAACAGACTGCGGCCGGCCGGCCGGTCGCGGTTAGCTGCTACGCTGGCATCGGCCGCACCGGGACAGTCCTCGCCTGCTACCTGACCCACCGCGGCGCGGACCCCCGCGGGGCCATCGAACGAGTCCGCGCCCTCCGCCCAGGCTCCATCCAAACCCCAGAGCAGGAAGCCGCAGTCTACCAATACTCGGAAGAAATCAACCGCCGAGAGCGCCAAGATACCTAAGGAAAATTTCTCGGCGATCTCTGCGTCCTCGGCGGTTAAACTGTAAGGAGAATACTCAAGTGGTACGGATCGCCCGTAGCTTTATCGACGAGATGGTGGCCCACGCCAAAGACGACCTGCCCAACGAGTGTTGCGGGATTCTGGCAGGGCCCGAAGGCGAGGTGGCCAGGTCCTACCGGATGACCAACGTAGAGGCCAGCCCGTTCCGCTTCTCCATGGACCCTGGCGAATTGGTGCGAGTCGACACCGAGGCTGGCGACAACGGCTGGGAGTTGCTAGCGATCTACCACTCCCATACCGGCAGCCCAGCCTACCCTTCCGACACCGACGTTCGCATTGCCGGAGGCACCGCCGAACTGTGGCCCGACACCCGCTACGTGCTGGTCTCCCTGATGGACTCCGACAACCCGGACGTGCGTATTTTCCAAATCAGCGGCGGCGTGGTTACCGAGGAGCCGTTGGAGGTCGCCTGAGCCATCGTTGGTCCTTGCTCCGATGGCCACTGATGTTGGTGGCCGCCGCCCTGGTTTTCGCGATAATGTCATGTAGCCCGGGCGCAACGCCAACGCCGCCACCCGCGCAGACCGCCACACTGGCGCCCGTTGAGGCAACCGCACAACCAGCCAACACCGCCGGGACGTTCCCGCTGCCAGCGGACATCCCCACGCCGGCCAATATCCAACCCTCAGCCAACGTTTCCGGGGCGCCGCCGCAGACGCAGCCACCCAACCTACCCCTACCCACGCCCCATCCATACAATTCGGACTGGGCACAGGACCGAATCGACGCCGTGGTCGCGCTCTACCGCCCCACTCCCGCAGGTGAGGCGCTGCTCCGCAGCCTGGATTTGCGCCAGATGCGGGGCGAGCCGGGATTCTTCGGGAGCTATGGCTTCGACGATTGGGCGGGAGCGGGCGAGGCCAAGCCCATCGGGGTGATGCACGAGCTCGGACACTCCTACTGGGGTGGCTTCCCCGTTATCGGACGGCCCGAGCTGGGTTGGGAGCGCCAGGAAGGACAAGATGTCTCCTCCGCCCTGGCCAGCTACCACCGGGACATACTTGCGTTCATGGGCCAACCGCCCGACGGGTATGAACTATTGAGGCAACGGCTCAGAAACCTGCCCAATGTGTCGGCCGACAACACCGAGCCAATCTTGCACAGCCTGGAAGCCGACACCCCGTATACCACCGGCGGCGATCTGGCCTTGGCGCCGCCGGTCCTCCGCAAGTATTGGGGGCACTTCCTGAGCGAGGGGCCCTTCGGCTCTTGGGAGAACGCCGCCGGGTGGTTCCAATCACTTCCCCAAGAACAGCGGGCCACGGCGGGCAAGTACTTGGGCTTCGAGCACCTAGACCTGCGCCAATACCCAGGCCTGGAGCCCTACACGCCCCCTGGCGCCCCGTTGGCCTCGAACGCCGAGGTGTTGGAGCGCGAGGAGTTGCAGCGACTAACCGACTTGGCCCAGAACTTCGACCTGCTGCTAGGCGACTCCCAACTCGATGAGGACTTCCGGTTCTGGCGGGACTATCTGCGCGACAAGGTGGACCTGCACCGCTCTCACCCCGACTATTTGGGATCCCTGGGTCTTCCCCGGGCCAGGGACCTATCCGACGGCCTGAAGTTCGTTGCCGGCCTTTACGGCAGTCCCACCAGCAAGGCGCTGATGCTGGCGGACCGAATCGGTGTACAACCGTTCTTGGTGAACCTTCTGCCTGCGGTGGACAACCAGACCCTGGTGAAGCTATTCGCTGGCGGACCCGCCCTGCCGAAAGGAGCCACACTACATGCGACCGCCAGCTTCGTCGATCGCTTGCAGCGTTTCGGGGCGGTGGTCGACGGGGTCCTGGCCGACGGGCGAAAGTCGCCGGAGTCTGGCGCGACGACCCTGCAGGACTTCTTGGACGATACCGGCTATGAGCAGGAACAGGACCTCCAATTGTTCTTCGACCTGTTCTTTGCGGCGGACCGGCCCACCGCCCGAACGGTAATGTCGGCGGTGAAGAACGAGACGGTCCGGGCGCTGATGGTCCCGGTCCCGATGCAACTGCGCACCATATATGAACCCGAGAGCCTGCTCGGTAAGCTGGACGTCACGGACCAGGCCAATGGCGACGACCTGCGACGGGGAATTGCGCTCTTGATAGACGAGCCGTCGGGGAACTATCGGGTGGATGAACCGTTCTTGGAGCGGCTCTACGACGTGGTGGCCGAACGCTCGAAGAGCTCACCGCACGGCGCCGCCCGAGTCATGGCCGAAACTCCCTTCCCGCTAGAGGGGATGATCTTGCGCCAACCCGACGCCGCCTCCGTCATGCTATCCAGCGACCTCGGACTCGGACTCGATTTGGTCAAGAACAGCGACGGCGTAATAGCGCCACCCGCCCGCATCATCCACCGGCTTATGTTCTCCGATCCGGCGTTGGCCGCCGCGTTGGTGACCGGGCTGGACCAAGCGGGAGAAAGCCAACTGGTTGCGGAATCCTTGAGCTACTTCGCCTACGACCAGTCGCGATCGGAGAAATTCCCCGGACTGCCCATATCCGTTAGCCAAGACGGGACCTTCTTGAAGACGCTGCTGGAACGGCAAGGGCTCGACTGGCTGCAACAGCGGCTCACCAGTGCGGTGGAGCTATACCGCCAACGGACTACGGTGGGGGAGGTCCCGGCCGAATTCCTAGCCCGCTACCGCGAGACGCTGGATGCGGCCGCCAAATCAGTCGCCGGAGATGACCGGGAGCGTTTGCTTACCATCATCCTCGCCGCGTTCGGCTAAACAGGAGCAAATTAGCCGTCCTCGGTGCTCCGTGTCACGGAGTTGGGTGCGCGGGCTTCGTCGTCCGATCCCGTGCCACCCAGGTAGCCAACCGCAATCGCGGCGGCCAGGTATCCCGCGGCCATCAGGCCCAGAGCGCCCCGGGCCAGCACTGGCCAAATCCGGTCGCGGGAGAGAATCAGCGCCAGGCCGATCAGCATTAGCACAATGGCGACTCCGCCGGAAAGGAAGTGCACCTGCTCCGGGCGGTTGAGCAGAATGGCGACGTTGTCCACGTCGACACCGCTGCCCTTGATCACCTCGCCGCCGCGATAGAACAGGTCGGCGTAAAACAAGATCGTCACGTTGAAGGCGCAACTGCCGTAGAGCCCAGCCACCCCAAGATCCATAGCGCCCATCCGGGCCGCCGCAATGGTGGCGGACGCTTCGGGCATGGTCGTGACCAGCGACACCAAGAGAATCCCCAAGGTGCCCGAGGAGATGCCAGTAATCTCGGCGATGCTATCGGTGCTCACCCCCAGGAAGTAGCCCGATACGATCACGCCGCCCGACACCGCCGCGAACAGCGCCCAAGCCTTGCCCATCGACATTCCTGGGTCTTCCTCTTCCTCGCCGTCGTCACCGGCTGGCCGTGTTTTGTACACCACGTACATGCCGACGACGAACACCAACAGCAGGATGAGCGAGGTCAGACCGATCTTAAAGGCGGCTACCTCCAGCTTGAGAGCGCCAAAAACCAGCGCCAGTGCGGTAATCACAACGGCGGTGATGATTAGATAGCTCTGCTGCGGGGCGACGCGTCGCAGGAACAGCACACCGCCGAACGCCAAGGCCACCGCCGCGAAGGTGAACATGTTGAGCATGTTCGCCCCGACCACGTTGCCGAAGGCGAGACCAGGGTTGGGAGGGTCGACCAGCCGCACCGCCGTGATGTTCGTGGCCAGTTCCGGCAGCGAAGTGGCCAGCGCGACCAGGATACTTCCCACGAACAGCCGTCCCCAACCGGTCAGTGTGGCCAGCGCGTCGCCGTAGACCGCCAAGCGGACGCCGAAGAAGATTACAGCTGCCGCACTGCCCAGAAACACCAAGATGGCGATGGGCAGACTCGTAAATTCAATCATCCGATAGACCTAGCCGGTCTCCAAGCGGCTGAAGAGTCTCTGCGCTCTCAGCGGGCTCGGCTTCAATTCCCTTGGGCAAGGGCGGAGATTATCCGGTCGCCCATCTCGATTGTTCCGACCGTGTTGCTGCCAGGCGCGGCGATGTCGGCGGTGCGGTAATTCCCAGCCAGCACCTGCTCCACCGCCCGTTCGACAGCGGCGGCCTCTTCGGTAAGGCCAAGGGAGTAGCGTAGCATCATCGCCATGCTCAGGATGGAGCCGATGGGGTTGGCTATGCCTTGGCCCGCAATGTCGGGCGCCGTGCCGTGAATCGGCTCGTACATGCCCTTGGAGGGTTGTCCCTCCACCGGAACGCCGGCCAGGCTGGCCGAAGGCAGCACACCCATCGAGGCCGCCAGCACCGAGGCCTCGTCGGTGAGAATGTCACCGAAGGTGTTTTCAGCCACGATAACGTCAAACCGGGACGGGCGCTGGATCAGCTGCATGGCGCAGGCGTCGACCAGCACGTGCTCCAGCTCCACGTCGGGGTATTCGTCGCCGAGGCGGGTGGCGATGGCCCGCCACAGGCGGGAGCACTCCAGCACGTTGGCCTTGTCCACCGAGGTCAGCTTGCCGCGCCGTCCCCGGGCCAGTTCGAAGCCGATGCGCAGCACCCGCTCGATCTCCCCCTCGGTGTAGCGCATAGTGTCCTCGGCGACCAGGCCGTTGGGCGTCTCGCGCCGCCCCCTGGGTTCGGCGTAGTAAAGCCCGCCGGTCAGCTCGCGCACCACCACAACGTCCACGTCCCGCACCACCTCTGGCTTGAGTACGCTGGACTCGATCAGCCAAGGATAGACCTTGACCGGCCGGATGTTGGCGAATACGCCCATGTGGGCGCGGATGTCAAGGAGACCCTGCTCCGGGCGCACCGTGGCGTTGGGGTCGTCCCACTTCGGCCCGCCGACGGCGCCGAAGAGCACAGCGTCGCAGGCGTCGGTCATGGCCCGGACCTCGTCGGTGAAGGGGACGCCGTGGTTGTCGATGGAGATGCCGCCGATGTCGCCGTAGGTGAGGTTGAAACTGTGCCCGAAGGCGCTGCCCACCGCCTCCATCACCCGCACGCCTTCGGCCGTCACCTCCGGCCCGATACCGTCGCCGCCAAGTACTGTGATGTCGAATTCCACCCGGAGCCTCCCGGACAAAGTTGCGGCCGCCGCCGTCTGGAGGACCCGAAAGGGCGGCGGCCCGATGGCCCGCCACAGTATACAAACAAACGCCTTTCCTTGCCACGGCCTTCGCCGTTGGTCTATCATCCGGGGCAGTTGGCGAAGGAGTCATGCAGGAGATCAAGCCGGGTTTTCCTCTGTTCATTGCCGCCGTCCAGGCCCTGCTGGGCTTGGAGAACGTTGTTGTTCATCCCGACGACCTGCTGGTTTTCGAGTACGACGGCTCCATCGACCGGGGTATGCCCTCGGCAGTGGTGTTCCCATCCAACACCTTCGAGGTCAGCCGAATCATGGGTTTGGCCTACAGCGCTGGCATCCCGGTTGTCGGACGCGGCTCCGGGACCGGGCTGAGCGGTGGAGCTATCTCACCTCCCGGCGGTGTTCAGATCGCTTTTACCCGGATGTACGAAATCCTGGAGGTCGATACCGAGAACCGCCACGCCCTGGTGGAGCCGGGCGTGATCAACTTGGACCTGGATACGCACGTCCGCAAGGCCGGGTTCCGCTACGCTCCGGACCCCTCGAGCCAGCGGGCCTGCAGCCTGGGCGGCAACATCGCCGAGAACGCCGGCGGGCCCCACTGCCTGGCGTACGGCACCACCACCAACCACGTTCTGGGCATGGAGGTGGTGCTGGAGGACGGCGAGATCGTCCACTTGGGCAGCCTGGCCCGGGAGACGCCGGGCTACGACCTGCGGGGCGTGTTCACCGGGTCCGAGGGGACCTTTGGCATCGCCACCAAGATCGCGGTGCGCATCCTGCCCGTGCCAGAGGCGGTCAAGACCTTCCTGGGCATCTTCCCCGACGTCGAATCGGCCTGCACCGCCGTCTCCGCCGTCATCGGCCACGGCATCGTGCCCGCCGCTCTGGAGATGATCGACGCCCTCAGCATCCGGGCCGTCCAGAACGTGTCCGACGCCGGCTACCCCGACGACGCCGGGGCGGTGCTGCTCATAGAGCTTGAAGGATTGACCGAAGAAGTGGACGAGATCGGCCGGGAGGTCGAGTCGTCCCTCTGGGACACCGGCGCTACCCAGGTCCGCACCGCCGAGGAAGCCGCCGAACGGGAGCAGCTCTGGAAGGGCCGCAAGGGGGCGCTGGGAGCTCTCGGGAGCCTGGCCCCCAACTACTACTTGGTCGACGGCGTGGTGCCTCGCACCCAGCTTGCCTCGGTGCTACAGCGGGTGGCCGAGGTAGGCCGCAGGCACGGGATTGAAATAGCCAACGTCTTCCATGCCGGAGACGGCAACCTGCACCCCTGCCTGCTGTTCGACGAGCGAGTGCCGGGGGCCCTCGAAGCCATCAAGCTGGCCGGGGCCGAGGTGCTGGAGGTCTGCGTCGCCGCCGGGGGCACCCTCACTGGCGAGCACGGCGTGGGACTGGAGAAGAAGGAGCAGATGCCGCTGGTCTACTCGGAAGAAGACATGGCGGCGATGCGCCGGGTGCGCGACGCCTTCGCTCCCGAGAACCGCATGAACCCCGGCAAGATCTTTCCCGATGGCACGAGCCACACCCCGGCCGCCCACCGGCACAGCCCCGGTATGCCCGCCTGACCGTGCCCTCTGTCTCGGACCTCTCCGCCTTCGCGATCGACGGCGTCGTCCCCAAATCGGTCGACGCCCCTTCCGGGCGCACCAGCCTGGCCCGCATGCTGCGCCAAGCCGCCGCCGACAACCTGGCGGTCTTTCCTCGAGGCGGCGGCACCCAGATGGCGCTGGGCAACCGCCCGGAGCGCGTGGACCTCGTCGTCGACCTGACCCGCCTGTCCCGGGTGCTGGACTACCAGCCCGCCGACATGACGGTGACCGTCGAGGCTGGCATCACGCTTTCCATCCTGCAAGAAGAACTGGCCTCCGCCGGGAAGTATGTCCCGCTGGAAGCGCCCTACCCGGAGCGGGCGACCATCGGCGGAGTCCTCTCGGCCGCGCCAACCGGCCCGCTGGCCCACGCCTACGGGCCGCCGCGGGATTGGCTGATCGGCATCGGGGTGGTGGGCCCCGACGGCATCGAGACCAAGGCGGGCGGCAAGGTAGTCAAAAACGTCACCGGCTACGACCTCAACAGGCTGTACACCGGAGCGTTGGGTACCCTCGGGGTCATCGTCGAGGCTACGTTCAAGGTTGCGCCAATCCAGCCGGAGAACTCCGCCCTTGTCGGCTACTTCCCGACCCTAGCCGAGTCCATCGAAGCAGGAACAGCCTTGCTGGACTCCCCAGCGGCCCCAATGGCCTATTTGGCCACCTATCCCCAGCATGGGAGTCCTTTGTCCCACCTGGCCTCCGTTGCCTGTGGCATCGCGTTCTACTCCGGACGAGCTCAGGCCACCAAGCGCCGCGTCGACGACTCTTGCGCCGCCCTGAAACAGGCCGGCGCAAGAGATATCTCGCTCCTGGACGAGACCGGGGCCCGCGAGCTCTGCCAGCAGTTGACCAACATGGCCTGGAACCCTGACCGGCCCCCGTCGCTGGCCGTGAAGGTCGCGGCGCCGCGCAGGGAGACCGCGTCGCTGGCCGCGGCCTGTGTCGAGATCGGAGGCGCCGAAGTCGTGGCCGACCCAGGCTTTGGGGGCCTCCGGCTGTACTGGTGGGACGCCCCCGCCAAAGACGCAGCGCTGCGCTACATCGACGCGGTCAGGGGCACCGCCACTAACCACGGTGGCATGGCGGTGGTCGAGCGCGTGGCCGACCATCTGAAAGGCGGGATCGACGTCTGGGGAGAGGAGCCCGACAGCTTCGCCATCATGCGGCGGATTAAGGAACAGTTCGACCCGGCGGGGCTGCTGAACGCCGGCCGGGGCTTGGGGAGGCTCTGATGGCCTGGTTCCAAGGCATTGACGCCCCGGCCGAAGCCGACATGTACCGTTGCGTCCACTGTGGGCTGTGCTTGAGTTCCTGCCCCACCTACGTCGAAACCCGGTTGGAAATGGAGTCGCCTCGGGGCCGTATCGCGCTGATGAAGGCGGTCAACGAGCGCCGGGTGGAGATTACGCCGCGAATCGTCTCCCACTGGGAGGCCTGCCTGCAATGCCGGGCCTGCGAGGCGGTCTGCCCCTCCGGGGTGCCCTACGGCCGCATGATGGAGCATACCCGGGCCATGGTGCGGGACCATCGTCGGCAATCGGCCCCGTTGCGCAGCGTGAACCGCTGGTTCCTGAGGGCCGCGTTGCCCCACCCCGGACGTTTGCGCCTCGGCGGGCATCTCATCCGGCTCTACCAGCGCACCGGGCTGCAATCCCTGGTGCGGGTCAGCCGCCTGCTGCGCCTGCTGCCGGGCAACCTAGCCCACCTAGACGCCCAACTGCCGCCGCTGAGCCGCCGCTTTTTCACGCCGACGAGCCGCGTCTACCCGGCGCAAGGAACCAGGAAGATGACGGTGGCGTTGCTCTCTGGCTGCGTGATGCCGTTGATGCAGGGGCCAACAATGGATGCTACGGTGCGGGTACTGACCCGGAACGGCTGCGACGTGGCCGTGCCCACCGGCCAAGGGTGCTGCGGCGCGCTGAACATCCACGCCGGGGACCTGGAGGCAGGGCGGGAAATGGCGCGGCGCAACATCGATAAGCTGCTGGCCATTGACCCCGACCGGATCATCACCTCCTCGGCTGGGTGCGGATCGGCCATGAAAGAGTATCACGAGCTACTGGAACACGACCCTGAGTACCTGGAGAAAGCTCGCCGGTTCGCCTTGCTGACCCAAGACGTGACCGAGTTCCTGGCCGGCCTGCCCTTGGAGCCCCCGGTCAACCCCCTGCCGCGCCGCGTCACCTACCAGGAACCGTGCCACCTGGCCCATGCCCAGCGTATCTCCGCCGCGCCTCGAACCGTACTCAACTCCATCCCCGGCGTGGAGCTGATCGAGATGGAGGAGGCGTCGCTATGCTGCGGCGGCGCAGGCATCTACTCCACCGTCCAGCCCGAATTGTCCCAGCGCCTCCAGCGCCGCAAAGTGCGACGCGCCCTGGCTACGGACGCCGAGGAAGTAATCACGGCCAACCCCGGCTGCATGCTGCAAATCGAGAGCGGGCTAAAGGCCCAAGGACGGGCCATGCCAGTGCGCCATGTAGTCGACATCCTAGACGAAGCCTACCGGCTGGAAGACTAGAACCCTCTCGCCCCCACTTGCCCGGCCCAGCACACCCACAACCCTGGCGGGCGCTCACCACCATCACTTCGGCCCTGCGCCGTTACCAGCTTGCGTAGTGGGCACCCCCTCCGGGTCCCGTTACCTTAGTCTTCGGCGATAATATGCTAGCCCCCATCTCGGAGCGCGGCCAACGCTCGCTGGGCGGCGGCGAGGCTGGCGCCGTAGGCAACTTCGTAGCCGTTCTGGCTCAGGATAGTTTCCAGAGCGGAGAGCAGGGCGAAGACGTTGATCTCCCGAGCCGAGTCGCCCATCAGGCCGATGCGCCAAGCGAGGCCTCGGTACTCGCCCAATCCGCCGCCGATCTCGATGTGGTAGTCGTCAAGCAGGGTTCGGCGGACGTTGGCGTCGTCGATACCCTCGGGCACCCCCACCGTGGTGAGCGGGTTCAGGCGGTGTTCGGGATCGGCCAGCAACTTCAGCCCCAAGGCTTCCAAGCCCGCCCGCAGCGCGGTCGCGACGCGGGCGTGCCGCTCAATGCGGTTGTCGATCCCCTCCTCCATCATCATGCGCAGCGCCTCACGCAGGGCGTAGGTCATGGAGATGGGGGCGGTGTGGTGGTAGGCGCGGGTCTGGGCGCTCCAGTAGCTCTCGAGGTCCTTGAGGTTGAAGTAGAAGCTCTGGACCTTGCTCTCGCGCGAATTCAGGGCGTCCATTGCGGCGTTGCTTAGGGAGATTGGGGCCAGGCCGGGAGGGGCGCCCAAGCACTTTTGGGTCGCGCTGTAGCAAACGTCGATGCCCCAGTCGTCCATGCGCATGTCGTGGCCGCCCAAGGAGGTAACGGCGTCCACGATTGCTAAAGCACCGTGTTTGTGGATGACTTCGACGATCTCCGGCATCGAGGTCAGGACACCGGTGGAGGTCTCGGCGTGGACGACGCCGACGGCCTTCACCCGGGAGTGGCGGGACAGCTCGTCGTCCAGCGCCTGCGGGTCCACCGGCTGGCCCCACGGGGTGTCCACCACGTGGACCTCGGCGCCGCATCGCTCGGCGATTTCGGCGAGCCGGGCGCCAAAATACCCGTTGCGGCAGACGACCATGGTGTCACCGCGCTCCAGCACGTTGGCGCAGGCGGTTTCCATAGCGCCTGTGCCGGTGGAGGAGATGGGCAGGGTCATGAAATTATCGGTATGGTAGACCGCCTGGAGCATGCTTTTGACTTCCTCCATGATCTGGAAGAAGTCCGGGTCCAGGTGGCCCATGATGGGCGTGGTCATCGCTTGGAGCACACGGGGGTGGACCGAGCTGGGCCCGGCGCCCAAGAGAATCCGCTGGGGCGGTTGGAGTTCGCCAATAATAGGACTAGTCACACCTACACCACCGCCGACGCCCCGCCGTCCAGGTTGACTGCAATTCCGGTAAGATAGCTGGCCCGCTCGGAGGCCAAGAAGGCAATGACGTCTCCGGCCTCTTCGGGCTCGCCGACCCGGCCCAAGGGCACGGCGCGGTTTTGGGCGAGTTGGCTGTAAAACGTGTCGATTGACAGGTCGGGCTCGGTCTGGATCCGGGCGTCGTAGCGGGTCTGGTGCTGGCCGCTCTTGATCAGCCCGATGCAGACCGTGGACACCAAAATGTTGTCCGAAGCCAGGTCCTTGGAGAGCCCCTTGGTAATGGCGATACCAGCGGCCCGCGAGATGGAGGTAGGCATCGAGTTGGCTCCGGGGGTCCGGCCGCCCAGGTTGGTGACGTTGATGATGCGGCCGCCGCCGACTTTGCGCATCTCGGGGATGGACTCCTGAATGAGCCGCACCGCGCCCCAGACCTTGAGCTCGAAGTCGAACTCCCAGTCCTCGTGGCTCACTTGCTCGAAGCCCTTGGCCATGGAGGTGCCGGCGTTGTTGACCAAGATATCCAACCGGCCGAAGCGGTCTATGGCGGTCTGCACGATCCTGTTGGCGCTTTCGGGTTCCATCACGTCGGCCGATAGGGGTACGACGACTCCCTCGGTGGCGGCGCGGATCTCCTCGGCGGCCTGGTCCAGCACTTCCTGCCGCCGGGCCACGATGACCACGTTCGCCCCTTCTTTGGCCATGCTGAGGGCTGCGGCTTTGCCGATGCCGTCACTGCCGCCGGTGACCACGGCAACTTTATCCTGGAGTCCCAAGTCCATAGTTCCTCCTTAGAGCTTGACCCGCGTACTATGGTGGTGGAAACACGCGTCAGCGTATCATAACTGCAAGGTGAATCCCGACAATTGAATGGCCCCTGGGTAGTGTCTCAGTTTGAAATAGAGCAAGCAGAGTTCAGCCAAAGGGTGTTAGCCTGGCCCAAGGCAGCAGGGCGCGAACGATGTTGAAGGATTCGGGCTGACGGTTTTCGGAGCGGCATTTGTTCAGGTAGAGGGCGGCGGCCATAAAGGTGAACCGCCGAAAGCCGGCCTTGGCGACTCGGCGGATGAAGGCATGGGTATCCGGAGGCGGCTCGTGGTCAGCCTCAGCGCAGGCACTTTCAAGGCAGTGTTCGTCGGCCAGGCGTTGGATGAGGAGCTGGGCCCGGGGGCGTGCGAGTTTGCGCCTGAGGGCGCGAACGCGGGACTGCAATTGGCTCATGTTCATTGTGTGCTCCCAAAAGGTTGAGAGGTAACTATTCAGAACCCCGGGGGTTTTCAACGCAGAGGACACAGAGAACCGCAGAGAGCGCAGAGATTGAAAAATCTCTGCGCTCTCTGCGTTAAACCGTCCCTCTATTCAACACCCGAAGTCTGAACAGTTACGTTGAGAGTCTTCCAAGGTTTGGAGTTCCTCGCGCAGGCTTTCTTGGCAACGGGCCAAATCTGCGGCTTGTTTATGGAGTTTAGCCAGTCCTTCGCGGAAATCGGGGTCGTCCAGCCAGCGGTGCAGGGTTCTGCGGCCTACGTCTGAGAGGCGTACGGCTTCGGCTTCGGCGATGGAGGATGCGGATGCGGATGCGGATGCGGATGCGGATGCGAGTATAGGCAGCGCCCTTTTCTGCCGGGCGGTAAGGCTGGGTTTTTCAGTTTCAGAGCCATTTTGTGTCATTGTGCGCCATAGGCCCTCGGTGGAAGGTGGAGGATTGGGGGTCTGTATTGACTAGGCTAGGCTACTGTAATCGGAGACAGCAAGGGGCAGGTGTCAGGGGTAGTGTCTCATTTATCCGGAGTCCCAGGTCCATGGCGCGCCCTCCTAGACATAAGCTCGGAAAATGAGCGAGGAAGATTATAGCACTTGGCGACAGCGAGTGGTTGACGCTTTCTGGGCCTCAATCTAATATCTGTGCATAACTCTTGCCCAACTCTTGCACACTTGGCGAATTATGATCGCCCAACCCAAATGGTACGATTCACCGGAACATGTTGATTTTCCGGTCGACCTGGAACGGATGATCTTTAGCCCGTTGGGGAATGAGGTCTCGGTGAATTTCTGTCTTTGCGGCCAAGAGTATCACGTGATCATTCCGACCGGTCAATGGGACCAATCCAAATCGACTATACCGGCTGTCAAAGTAGGCGAATCCGAGGACATGGTCCTCGTCAGTTTCCCGGCAACTTAGTTGGGCACATGTACCTTACGAATCCCCAAGTCCTGCTTTGAGGTTATATCCGTATAGTCGCGCCCCGAGAGTTGAACAGCATTGCTGCTATCCGACGGAGAGATATGGGAAGCCCTTGAAACGGCGCAGATCGTAATCGACTGGAGTGGGAATGACGACGCCTGCGAAGATTGACGCCAATCAGGACCCCATTGCCCACGAGTATCTAGGCAAGCTGCTGGACCGCCATCAGCAGGGGGCGTCGGAGAATGACATCCGCAGCGCCTTCCGCGATTTCCTGCTCCGCACCGGCATTGCCGCCGACGAAAGCGAGATTGTCACCGAAACCCGGCCTGCCGGCGACAGCCGGAATAAGGTTGACCTTTATCTCCGCAATACTTATGTGGAGTTCAAGAAGAGCATAATCAAATCGGGCGTTATTGACCCGGAGGCCGTAGCGCAACTGGACGGCTATATCCTGGAAAACGCTAAAGCGGGACAAGGCATACAGAACGGGATTCTTACCGACGGGCTCAATTACCTGAAACGGTCGGTGGGCGATAACCGCCGTCCCTCGGCTACGAGTTCCGGGGCTACGGGGGGTTCCGGGGCTACAGAAAGCAATCGGCGCGTGTTTGATACCCCCGAGCAAGGCAGCCGGCTATACGATTACCTCTACGACATCATCGACACCCAGGCCGAAGATATTGCGCCCACTGCGGGTATGCTGCTCCGGTACTTTGGGCAGGACAGCGACGTTTTCAAGACCGCTACGGCCCTGCTTACCGAGTCCCACCGGGAGAACCGCGACATCCCACAGTGGCAGTCAAGCGCAAGCTGTGGCGGGAGCTTTTGCAGGTCGCCATCGGGCAGAACTCCGTGGACGACTCGGAAGACACCGACTGGCTCTACGTCCGGCATACCTACCTCACCGCCCTGGTCGGCATCATCGTGCAGGCCCACTTCGAGATTGACGTTGCCCGCTTTGCTCACGACGAACCCGCCAAGCTGCTCAACGGCGAAATCCTGCGGCAGCGTACCGGGCTGAAAGGAATCACCGAATCCGACCTTTTCGCCTGGCCGCTGGAAACCGGCGAACATACCTATCTCGGCGTCATTGCGCGGCAGGTGACAAAGTTCGATTGGGAGCATAATTCCGCTGACCTGTCCGCCACGCTGTATATAAACACCATTACCGCCGAAGAACGCAAGCGGATGGGCGAATATTACACGCCCCGCTGGCTGGCCCAAGCAATCACCGAGGAGCTGATAACCGACCCGGCCAACACCAAAGTCCTTGACCCGGCCTGCGGCTCCGGCACTTTCCTGGAAGCCGCCATTCGCCACATCATCGCCCACACCGAAGGGTTGACGCCGGGCGAGCAACTGGCAAAGTTGCAAGAAAACGTCGCTGGCATTGATTTGCATCCCGTGGCGGTGCAACTGGCCAAGGCAACCTGGGTCATCGCCAGCCACGACGTCATAATGGCCGCCCGCAACGCCCGTCAGTCCGGCGAGACCATCACCGCCCCGGTGCATCTCGGCGACTCCATGCAGCTCCGCCACGACAACAGCGGCCTGGACGGGCAAGGCTATATCACGCTGGATACCGGCGAAATCCTGGCCGGGCAGAGCGGCAGCGTCCGCTTCCAAATTCCCCTTTCGCTGGCCCAGCAAACCGACAAATTCGACAATCTAATGATGGAAATATCCAACGCCATCGAGGGGGGCTACGACGCCCTCAAGGTGCTGGACAACTTCGGCGTTACCGGCGCCGCCGAGCGGCAGACGATGGTGGACACCATCGTCAATATGCAGGCGCTGAACCAAGATAACCGCAACCACGTCTGGGCCTACTACCTGCGAAATATGACCCGTCCCACGGTGATTGCCGAAGGGAAGGTTGACGCCATCATCGGCAACCCGCCGTGGCTGACCTACGACCAGAGCGCCGATATTATCCGCGAGGAACTGAAATCCCTGAGCCAGACGCGCTACCAGATTTGGGCTGGCGGCAAGAACACGCCTCATCAGGACGTGGCGACGCTGTTTTACTGCCGGACGGCGGAGTTGTACCTGAAGGAGCAGGGCAAGATTGGGATGGTATTGCCTCACAGCGTACTGCGAACCGAACATCATCTCAAATTTCGCAACGCCTATTACGAGGCCACAAGACCGCCACGCTCCCGTCAGGCGAAACAGGCCATCAGCCTCGATTTCAGCGTCAAGCCGCCGTGGGACCTGGAAAGTCTGGAACCCAATAACTTTTTTCCAATCGTCAGTTGCGTGGTGTTCGCCAGGCTGAACGGCTATCGGGGAGATTTCAAATTGCATCAAAAGTCTGCCAAGCCCCTCGCCCCCGGCAAGGTGGAAATCTGGAGCGGCCCCACCGATTCCCCGCGAGTCATGCGCACAGTTACCGGGCTGATTCACGATGACGGCATATTCCAGTCACCGTATGCCGCCTACGCCAACCAGGGGCCGACTATTACGGATCGCCGGTTGTTTGTTGTAACCGCCTATTCCAACGACAACAAATTCGCGCCGCCGGATACCTTTATAACCTACCCACGGGAGGGAACGCTGGACCAAAAGACCTACGGCGTCGCCGAACTGAAAGAGCAGACAGTATCCGGAGACAACCTTTTCAGCGTCTACCTGGGGGAATCCCTGGCCCCCTACGTCACACTACCGCCTCTGATGGCGGCTTTGCCGGTATGCAAGGCGACTATGTCGATGCCGCTGGACCATACCCGTTGCGAAGGATGGCCCGATGGCAAGTTCATCAAGCATAACGCCTGCGAAGTTGACCTCCAGGGATTAAACGGCAATATGCGGGCCCGCTGGGAGAAAATGGAGCGGCTATGGGTGGCGAACCGGGGCAAAACCGACAAAAATCACTGACGCAACGCCTGAATTTTCAAAACATTCTAACCAGTCAATTGGGTTATCTGCGCGATCCGGGCGAGCGGCCAATCCGTATCGCCTATACTCAAAGCGGACGGCCCACGGCAGCCCTGATTATCGATAAGCAAGCCATCCTCGACAGGAAGCTATACCAAGTGACCTGCCAGAACCTGGACGAGGCGCACTATCTGCTGGCAATCATAAATAGCAATACTCTGGAAGCCGCTGTTGAAGATTTTATGCCCAAAGGACTATTCGGTCCGCGCGACTTGGACAAGCACCTATGGAAGCTGCCCATACCGGAGTACGACGCCGACAACGAAACACACGTCGCGCTGTCGCGGCTGGGCCGGACGGCGGCGCAGGAAGCGGGGGAATGGGTTAAAGATGTGGACCCTGCCAAGGCGCGGTCTGCGTTGCGCAACAACTGGCGGCCGACGAGCCGTACCGCGGCGGAGATAGAGACGGCGGTAGGGGAACTGCTGGCGGCAGGGCTGGCCGACCAATAGGGCCATTTGCACTGTTACCAAATCGCCAGCTGAGTCTCTTATCTTACTGCTATCGCAACCAATTATCGGTCTTCAGAGTCTCGCAATTTTCTCTGGTATTGGAAGGGCCTGCGGCTGCGGCCGGAACGACGGGGTAGAGGCTGTCGAGGGAGCAACGGTTGAGGGCGGATCTGCTAAATCTCTATTCCCGACGCGTCGGCTACTATGCCGATGTCTTTGTCGCCTCGGCCGCTTAGGCAGACTAGGATTATCTGGTCGGGGGGAAGTTGGCGGGCCAGCTCGGCGGAGGCGTAGACGGCGTGGGCCGACTCCAGCGCCGGGATTATGCCCTCGGTGCGGCAGAGCAGGTGGAAGCCCTCCAGGGCCTGGTCGTCGGTGACCTCGCGGTACTCGGCCCGGCCCGAGTCCTTCAGGTAGCTGTGCTCCGGACCAACGCCGGGGTAGTCCAGACCTGCGGAGATGCTGTGGGCCGGGCTTACCTGCCCGTCCTCGTCCTGCAGCAAGTAGCTCATCGCGCCGTGCAGCACGCCGGGCCGTCCGGCGGTGAGGGGAGCCGAGTGTTCGCCGCTCTCCAGCCCCCGGCCCCCGGCTTCCAGGCCAACCAGCCGGACGTCCTCGTCGGGCACGAAGGGGTGAAACATGCCAATTGAGTTGCTGCCGCCGCCGACGCAGGCGGTTACGTAGTCGGGCAGCCGCCCCTCGGCCTCGAGTATCTGGCGACGTGACTCGCGGCCAATGACGCACTGGAAGTCGCGGACCATCATCGGGTAGGGGTGAGGGCCGACGACGCTGCCGATGAGGTAGTGGGTGGTCTCGACGTTGGTGACCCAATCGCGGATGGCCTCGTTGATAGCGTCCTTCAGCGTTTGGGTGCCAGACTCCACCGAGATGACCTCGGCTTCCAGCAGGCGCATCCGGAAGACGTTGAGCGACTGTCGCTGGATGTCCTCCTTGCCCATGTAGACAATGCACTGGAGGCCCAGCATCGCGCAGGCGGTGGCCGCAGCGACGCCGTGCTGCCCCGCCCCAGTCTCGGCGATGATGCGGCTCTTCCCCATGTGCTGGGCCAAGAGCGCCTGCCCCAGTGCGTTGTTAATCTTGTGGGCGCCGGTGTGGGCCAAGTCCTCCCGCTTGAGATAGATCCTTGCCCCACCGAGATGGCGGGTCAGGTTCTCGGCAAAGTACAACGGAGTGGGCCTCCCGACGTAGTGATCCAGCAGGTCATCCAGCCGTGCCTGAAATGCCGGGTCGCCCTTGGTCCGCTGATAGGCGTCGTCCAACTCGGCCACCGCCGCCATCAGGGTTTCGGGGATGAATTTGCCGCCGTAGTCGCCGAAGCGGCCCCGTTCGTCGGGAAGCTGTGCCGTTGGTCCGTTCGCCATATTCGTTCCTTCCATTAGCCGGCGCCGCCGGGAATTAGCCGGCGCCGCCGGGAATCAGGCCGAGCCAACCAGGGCGGCGTCGGCATCGCGCGCGTTGGTTACGAACCGGTGTATCTTGCGATGGTCCTTCTTTCCCAGGGTCTCGACACCGCTGGAAACGTCCACGCCCCAAGGCCGCACCCTGCTGATGGACCGGCCCACGTTGGTTGGTGTCAACCCGCCCGCGAGCAAGAACGACGAGCCGCGCCGGGAGAGTGAGGCCGCCACGTCCAGGCTGAAGCTCTGCCCGGTGCCGCCCTGGATGCCGGCCACCAGACGGTCGAGGGTCACCGTGTGGCCCGCCTCCTCGAAGTCCCGGATGCGCTGCACCAACTCCGGTATGTCGCCAGCGGACCGGGCGGACGCGGGGACGTGCACCACCTTGATAACACGGCAATCGGTCCCGGCGGCGTATTCGAGGCTTTCCTGCCCGCAAAGCTGCACCGCGTCCAAGCCGCAGTGGGCGACGACCTCGTTGACCTCTTCCAGCGGCTGGTCGGCAAACAGCCCGACCATTAGCGCCGCGGGGCGGTCGAGGCCCCGCACCGCGTCCACGATGTCCTTCGCTTCGTCCCGGGTGACGCGGCGGTGGCGTTCGGGGACGAAGACCATGCCGATGTAGTCGGCGCCGGCTTCGGCAGCAACGCGGGCGTCTTCGGGTTCCCGCATGCCGCAGATTTTAACCCTAATCGCCACCGGGCCTCGCCTCGTTCGCGGGCTGCCGCTGGCCGGAGAGCTCCCGTACCTTGGCGGCTACGTCGGGGGCGGTAACCAAGGCCTCGCCGACCAACACCGCGTTCACCCGGACTCGGTTGAGGCGGCGCAGGTCGTCGCGGGTGAAGATACCGCTCTCGCTGACAATGACTTTGCCCCGAGGGACCAGCGGCGCCAATTGTTCGGTGGTGGCAAGGTCGGTGGTGAAGGTGTGCAGGTCGCGGTTGTTGATGCCGATGATCTCCGCGCCCGCGTCCACGGCGGTCTGCAACTCGCCCTCATCGTGGACTTCCACCAAGCACTGCATCCAGAGGGATTGGGCGATATCGAGCAGGGATATGAGCTGGTCCGGATCCAGGATGGACACGATGAGCAGGATGCCGTCGGCCCCGGCGGCACGGGCTTCGTAGACCTGGTAGGGGTCGAAGATGAAGTCCTTGCGCAGCACCGGCGCTCGCTCCGAGGCCCCGGTCTCCTTGATGCTGGCTAGGTGGGCCAGCTCCCCTTGGAAGCGGGGGTCGGTGAGGCAGGAGACCGCCGCTGCCCCGTTGCTCACGTAGGTCCCGGCCAACCGCACCGGGTCAAAGTCGGGAGACAGCAACCCTCGGGACGGCGACGCCTTCTTCACCTCGGCGATCAGCCGGATGCCGCCGCCGATCAGCGCTCCGGAAAGGTTCAGCGGGCGAGGTTGGTCGGCCGCCCGTTGTTGGACCGCTTCCAGTGGCGTCGAAGCTTGCTGCTCCGCCAACTCCACCCGTTTGGCGGCAACTATTTCGTCAAGAATGCTCGGCATATCAGGCCACCACGACCTCTTCACCTTCCAGCACTCTGGTCAGGGAGTCCATTATGAACTCTTTCGCCCCCTGAATCTCCAACTTCGCTAGCTTGTCCTGCTTGGTACCCAAACTTCATGCCGGCCTGAGGATTTCAACTACTCTGATCCCGCCGCCTGACTCAATTCTATCAGCGCTTCCAATTTGGCATGGGCCGCGCCGCTGTCGATGGAGTGGGCGGCCATTTCGACGCCGGTACGAAAGTCTGCCACTGCGTCGGCGGCCAACAGGACACCCGCGCTGTTCAGCAGCACCACGTCGCGCACCGGGCCGGGCTCCCCTCGGAGCAGGCGGCGCATCGCTTCCGCGTTCTCTTCGCGGTCGCCGCCCCGGATAGCCTCCAGCGGGGCATTGGGCAGACCCGGCTCCGACACATCCAGCGTCCAGTGCACCACCTGCCCGTCCTTCACCTCCCAGACCGACGTCTTGCCAGTGGGAGCTATCTCGTCCAGCCCGCCCTCCCCGTGTACCACCAAGGAGTGGCGGGTGTTCAGCAGGCGCATAACCTCGGCCATGCGCTCGCCCAACTCCGGGAAGGCCACGCCGATCAACTGGCTTTGGGCCCCGGCCGGGTTGGTGAGCGGCCCCAGGATGTTGAACACGGTGCGGATGCCGATCTCCCGTCGTACTGGCGCGGCGTGGCGCATCGAGGGGTGGAAAGCGGGGGCGAACATAAAGCCGATGCCGCCCTGGTTGATGCATCGCTCAACCCCCTCCGGCGGCAGGTCGATGCGTACGCCCAGCGCCTCCAGAACGTCGGCGGCGCCGCACCTGCTGGAGGCGGCCCGGTTGCCGTGCTTGGCCACCTTGAGCCCGGCTCCGGCGGCGACGAACGCTGCCGCCGTGGATATGTTGAAGGTGTTATGACCATCACCGCCGGTCCCCACCGAGTCGACCAGCATCCCCTCGACGTTAACCTTCAGCGAGAACTCGCGCATTACCGTGGCCATGCCAGCGATCTCTTCGGTCGCTTCGCCCTTCAGCCGCAGGGCGGTGAGGAACGCCGCTAGTTGCGCCGAAGTCGCCTCCCCCTGCATCATCTGCCGCATCACCGCTGAGGCTTGCTCCATGCTCAGGGAGCGGCCGGAAACTACTTCGCCGATTGCTTCGCGAATATCCAAAGTGGTTGCTCCGTACGTTTATGCCGCCGCGTGTTGGGCCACGCGGTCCAAGAAGTTTTGCAGCAGGTGCTTCCCGTCTGGAGTCATGATGGACTCGGGGTGAAACTGCACCCCCTCCACCGGATGCTCCTTGTGGCGCAAACCCATGATCAGTCCGTTCTCGGTCCGGGCCGTGATCTCCAGGCAATCGGGCACGGTGTCAGGATAGACCACCAGCGAGTGGTAGCGGATGGCCTCGAAGGGGTTGGGTAGGCCGGTCAATACCCCCGCGCCATCGTGGTGGACCATCGAGGTCTTGCCGTGGCGGATTTCGCCGGCTTGGTCGACCACCGCCCCATAGACGTAGCCGACGCACTGGTGCCCCAAGCAGACCCCCAAGGTGGGGATTGTCTCGCCGAAGGCCCGGATCACGTCGTTGGAAATGCCGGCCTCTCGCGGCGTGCAGGGCCCGGGGGAGATGACGATGCCCTCGGGGGCCATCTCCTCGATCTTGTCCAAGGTAATCTTGTCGTTGCGGTGGGTGACCACCTCGGCCCCCAACTCCGAGAGGTACTGGTAGAGGTTGTAGGTAAAGCTGTCGTAATTGTCGATCAATAGCAACATGACATGGGCTCCTAAAACAACTCCACGAACTCGAGCCAGTTGCCATCGGAGTCGGTGGCGTAGCAGGCCTTGCGGGAAAGGTTCCCTCCCTCGTCGTACATCGCGGCCGGAGGGTTGTTGTAGCTCAGGCCCTTTTGCGACGTCTCTTCGTAGAACCGGTCGATGTCCTCGACGAAAAAGGCAAGGTGCGACGCGCCTAGGTCGTTCCGGGCGATGCCTCCGGGCCCGCTCTGGGGCGCGAGGTACTGGATTAGCTCAAGCTGGTGGCCCTCGCCCATGTCGACGAAGCCGCCCTTGATGTGGGCCCCTGGAAAGGCCAGCACCTGTTCGACGAACTCCCCCTGCCGCTCGGTGCGGCCGACGATACGCATGCCCAGTACCTCGGAATAGAAGCGTACCGATTCTTCGATCTCGCGGACCACGAATCCTGTATGGAAGAACGATTTCAGCATCTCTTGTTTCCCTCCTGGACTTATCCGTTTGGCCTAGAATCCGGCTTCGGCCACGTCTATGGCGCGCATCATCGCGCCCGCCTTGTGCCTGGTCTCTTGGTATTCGTCCTCGGCCACGCTGTCGGCCACAATTCCGCCGCCAGCCTGCACGTACATCACCCCGTCCTTGTAGACGCCGGTACGAAGGACGAGGGCCGTGTCCATGTTGCCGGAGTAGCTGAAGTAGCCGACGGCCCCGCCGTAGGGCCCTCGTTTCTCGCCCTCGACCTCGGCGATAATCTCCATGGCGCGAATTTTGGGGGCGCCGGAAACCGTCCCCGCCGGGAAGCAGGAACGCAGGGCATCGTAGGGGGTCAGGTCCTTCCGTAGCCGCCCCTCCACGTGGGACACCAAGTGCATTACGTGGGAGAAGCGCTCAACGTCCATTAGCTGAGTTACGTGGACCGTCCCGGGGTCGCTGACCCGGCCGATGTCGTTGCGGCCCAAGTCCACCAGCATGATGTGCTCGGCCCGCTGCTTTTCGCTGCTCTTCAGTTCCGCCTCGTTGGCGTCGTCCTCACCAGGGGTCCGGCCCCGGGGCCGTGTGCCGGCGATGGGGTGGGTGGCGGCGATGCCGTCCTCCACCTTGACCACGGTCTCTATGGCCGCGCCTACAATCTGAAAGCCGTCCAAATCCAAGTAATACATGTAGGGCGACGGGTTGACGCTGCGCAGAGCGCGGTACACCTGGAAGGGATGAGCATCAGTGCGGCGGGAGAACCGCTGCGAGTTCACGACCTGGATAACGTCACCAGCGTAGACGTATTCGATGCAGGAATCGATGGCGTCGGAGTAGCGCTCGGCGGTGAAGTTGGATTCGATGGGCGCGGACCCGTTGACCCCGAAGTTCCCACCCTGGAGTTCGGCGGGCAGACTCAACGGTTGGGATAGCCGGGAGACCATCTCGTCGATGCGGGCCGTAGCCTCGTAGTAGGCCTTCTCGACGTCGCCATCGAGATGGGCGTGGCTGACCACCTTGATGTCGTGGCGCAGGTGGTCGAAGACCAGGATGGTCTCGCCGAACATGAACACCGACTCGGGCACGCCCTGCGGGTCGGCGGTCATCGGCGGCACTCTGGGCTCGAAGTAGCGAATGGTGTCATAGGCCAGGTAGCCAACCGCCCCACCGTGGAATCCGGGCAAGCCCTCCACCAGGATGAGCTGGTACTGCCCCATCTCTTCCTCGACGAGGGTCAGGGGGTCGATTTCGCCGCCCGGCAGTCCCGCCCCGGTCTGGACCACCTTGTACGGCTCGGTGCCGATAAAGCTATAGCGGCCCAAGCGCTCCCCGCCTTCCACGCTTTCTAGGAGGTACGAGTAGGGCCCGCGAGCCACCTTCAGATAAGCCGATACCGGCGTCTCCAGGTCGGCGTTGATCGAACGGTAGACCGGCACCAAGTTGCCTCGTCCGGCCAATTGCTTCACTTGTTCCAGCGTTGGGGTATACATGCTGCTGCTCCTCTCTCTGCCCACTGCCGGGCGCCTCTCCGCGAGAAAACTATGGAGTGCAGCTTCGCCAATCGCCCATGAGTTTGCCTCCGGCGTTGAAATTTCCCAACAAAAAAGACCCGCCCTCAAGGGACGAGTCTGCATCGTGTTGCCACCCTCATTTCTTCCGGTCCGGCCCCATATGGTAGACGGGCGCTTCCGGAATCTCAATCGGCGGGAGGGACTTCAGTCTACGCAGTCCCCGTGCCGGGGGCTTTTAACGGTGCCCACCCGTCTCGACCTAGCCCGCAGATATCATTCACCATAGGGTTCGGCCTGCGGCTCCGGGGTCCATTCATTCTTCTGCGCTCGGCGCCGGCTCTCACCATACCCGGCTCGCTTCGCCACGCTGGAAGCCTACTACTCCCCTTCACAGCCTTTACATTGATTCGATTGTGCCGACTATTGTAAAACTCTCCAACAATTTGGTCAATCATTCGGTCGCTAACTCGCCGAATGCAGGGCCGCCTTTCGGGGCGGTTAGTCACTATACTGAGGCCACTATGGAAATTATTCTCCGGTATTGCCTTGCCATGTTGATGGGGCTTCCCGTAGCCACGATGGTCGCTGTTGAAGTCTCCCTCTGCTTCGGCGACAAGGGTTTGCCGAACGCCGACGAGATAATCCGGGGGTCGTTCCTCGTCAGTTGGGTGGGTTGTACCTTATGGGCAGGCCGCGCCACCACCAGCCGGGAGTCATTTCGTAGGGCCTGCCACGCTTTTTCAATCGCCGCCTTTCTGCTGCCCGTCGCGGCGATGGTGTTTGTCTTGACGGAGCCCGACGACGGCGACCTGATCATGCCGAAATGGTACATCTTCGTGGTCGCCGTGGTCCTCGGTGGGCTGCTGGGCCTGTTGGCCCGTTTCCTTACTTGGACCGCTACCCGGGCTCGGGTGTAGACGAACTCGAAAAAGCTAGCTAGACCGTTGGCTCTCCCAGCCCGCCCTCCGACGCCGACACCGCCTCGTCTTCGCCGGGCCAGCGTGGCGTGGTGAAGCATAGAAAGCGCAGCGCGCCGCCATCGCTGGCGCGAAACTGGAAGCGCCAGCCGGTGGGGATGACCAGCGAGTCGCCCGGCCCAACGTCCAGCGGTGGACGTTGGGCCGAAGCGTCAGGCGGGCAGCGCCAGACTTGGCCACGGCCTTCGAGGATGTGCCAGACCTCTTCCACCCTCCGGTGCCACACCGGGCGAGAGACCTGGCCCGCAGGCAGAGTGACTTCGACCATGCTAGCCTTGGCTGCCCCATGGCGGCCGTCAATCATAAAGCGGATGTCCGAGCCGTCGGGGGCAGTGGTGTCCGGCGTTTCCGAACGGCGGCCTATTTCTGTCATCCTGTTAGTCCCTCGCCAAGGGCGCTCCAGTAAAAGGTGGATACCAGTAGCACGGCCAAAGAGACCGCCGCCATCACCAGAGCGGTCCGGAAGACGGCTGGCGCGGTGATGTTGGCCCGGTCGTATATGAAAACGCTGCTGGCGCCCGCGGCCGGATAGTACACCACCGCGTCGCCAACGACCACCACCGCCAACCCGCAGACCAGTGGGTTCAGCCCTAGGGCGCCGCCAGCCGAGACGGCGATGGGTATCATAAAGGCCAGGTACCCGGCGATATTGGGCATAAACAACCGCACCAGCAGGGCCACCACGGCCAATAGCATCAGGAGCGCCACCGGGTCGGTGGCCAACCCTCCAACCCAGGAGACCAGTTGTTCCGCGAACCATACCGCCGCACCCGTGCTGACCAGCGCATTGGACAGGGATAGCGAAGTCGCTATGACGAAGAAGTTACTCCAGCCCAGCCCCCTCTCGAATTCCGTCCAACTCAACAGCCCGACCCCGGGCAGGAGTATGACCGCCATGGCGATCAATGCCGGGATGGTCGGCGGCAGTCCGTGGGCGAAGTCGGTGAACCACAACAATGCGGTGCCGATGGCGACCAGCGCCGCTTTGATCTCGGCCGTGGTAACCGGCCCGGCCTGTAATGACGCGGTGTACGCGGTGCCCTCGAGCCGGAACCCCGGCCGGTAGAGGAGGTACACCGCGATCCCGCCGATGGCCAGCATGGCGTAGAACGGCACCGCCATCATGACGAACCAGCCGGTCCACGAGAATCCGCCTAGTATCGACGAGGCCACCACCGGCGTGATCCCTCCGGCCAGCAGCGCGGTGGAGCCCAGCCGGTTCAAAGACCCCATGGCCATCATGACCGCTTGGTTCAGGGGGTGGTCCGTAGCTATTTGCCAGTGGCCCATAACCTGTTCGTAGACATGGACCATGATCGCGCCCCGGGTGGTCGCCGAGGGCAGGGCAAAGGTCAGGGCGGCGAAGGACACCAGCATTTGGACGTAGAGCGCGCCAGGGCTCCCACCTGCCAGCCGTACCAGGAATCGGGCCATTCGCTCGGCCAGTCCTGATTGCTGGACCGCCAACCCGAGGGTCAGAATTCCCACCAAGAAATAGGACACTGGCTGGGAAAACCCGTAGACAGCCGCCTCTACCGTTCCGGCGTCCACCAGCACCAGCGCGACGATACCGACTATACCGGTTACCGCGTTGGGCAGGGCTTCGGTGGCCCACAGGCCGACGGCCAAGACCATCACGGCCAGCGCCCGTTGGCCCTCGACCGATAAGCCTTCGGGGGTGGGGGCGGCCATGACGGCCACGAATGCCGCCACTGGCAGGCCTACCTTGAGGGCAGTCCCCCCGTGGCCGCCCAAGTGGAGCAGGGTGTTAATCAGCTAGGAAACAGCGGGCTTGCGACCCTTGCGGTCCAGGAAGTCCTTGAAGCCCTCCTCCACCGTAAGCCCGCGCATGCGCCCGTGGCGGGCGTTGTGTTCGTTCCAGAACTGCTCTTCCACAGGCAGGCCCGAGTGCTCCAGCAAGATCCGCTTGATGTTGGCCACGCCCTCGGCGCGGTTCTTGGCGATGCCGGCGGCCACTTCCACCGCTTTGTCGAGTAGCTGCTCCGACGGCACCAGATGGTTGATCAAGCCCATGTTGTAGGCCTCGTCGGCGAAGAGCTCGCGGCCGCTGTAGAGCAGCTCCTTGGCCCTGGGCCAGCCGATCAGGTTAGGCAGGCTCCACGTGGCGTTCATCTGGCCGTAGTTCACCGCCAAGAAGCGGAAGCTGGAATTCTCGCAGCCGATGAGCAGGTCCATGCTGGTGGCCATAACGGTGCCGCCGCCGTAGCAAAGGCCGTTGATTGCGCCGATGATGGGCTTGGTGGAGGTGAACAGGTGCCAGGTGTAGCCGTGGCGAGCGGTCTGGGCTTCGTCGCGCTGCTCAGGGGTAAACTCCCGGTTCTCGTGGATGTCGGCCCCGGCCGAGAAGGCGCGCTCTCCCGCCCCGGTGATGATCACCGCCCCGATGTCCTCGTCCTCTTCGGCTTGGGTAATGAACTGGTCCAATTCGGTGACCAGCTGCAGGTTCAGGGCATTCAATACCTCGGGCCGGTTGAGGGTGACAACGGCCACCCGGTCGGTCTGGTCGGTCTTGATGAGTTCGAAGCTCATGGGCCTGATTCTCCTACGGCGTTTGGAACCAATTAACCATAGACGGGGGCCAAAAGTAAACCAAGATTATGCCCCATCACCGTCGTGCTGACCGCCGCCGAGTCCCATGGGCAAACCCTCGATACGCAAGGCCGGGGACGCAAGGCCGGGGACGCAAGGCCGGGGACGCAAGGCCGGGGACGCAAGGCCGGGGACGCAAGGCCGGGGACGCAAGGCCGGGGACGCAAGGCCGGGGACGCAAGGCCGGGGACGCAAGGCCGGGGACGCACGCAAGGCCGGGGACGCAAGGCCGGGGACGCAAGGCCGGGGACGCAAGGCCGGGGACGCAAGGCCGGGGACGCAAGGCCGGGGACGCAAGGCCGGGGACGCAAGGCCGGGGACGCAAGGCCGGGGACGCAAGGCCGGGGACGCAAGGCCGGGGACGCAAGGCCGGGGACGCAAGGCCGGGGACGCAAGGCCGGGGACGCAAGGCCGGGGACGCAAGGCCGGGGACGCAAGGCCGGGGACGCAAGGCCGGGGACGCAAGGCCGGGGACGCAAGGCCGGGGACGCAAGGCCGGGGACGCAAGGCCGGGGACGCAAGGCCGGGGACGCAAGGCCGGGGACGCAAGGCCGGGGACGCAAGGCCGGGGACGCAAGGCCGGGGACGGAATGACCGAGGGAGGGTACGCTGTTCACACCCAGCCATCTGTTGTAACGTACCGCGTATCCTGGATAAGGGGGCAAGCGAATGAAAACCGTCAGAGCGCACGCAGTGGGCGGGCCCGACGTCCTGCAGTACGAAGACGTGGCTGAACCCACACCCGGACCTGGCGAGGCGCTGGTCGATATAAAGTCCATCGGTGTCAACTACACCGACGTCTCCAGCCGGAAGGGCGCCAATCCGCCGGCATCGTTCCCTTGGACGCCGGGCCGCGAGGGCGCCGGGGTGGTCACCGCCGTTGGTGAGGGCGTTACCGAGGTGGTCGTGGGCGACCGGGTGGCCTACGCGATGCACACCGGTTCCTACGCCCAGCGGCACGTGGTCCCTTCGTGGCTCTTGGTGCGGATACCGGAAGGAATGGAATACGCCACAGCCGCCGCTACCATGCTGCAAGGCATGACGGCCCATTTCTTGGTGTTCGGCATCGCCCGCCTGAACCCCGGCGACCGAGTGCTGGTACACGCCGGAGCTGGGGGCATGGGATTGTGGTTGATTCAATTGCTGAAGAATCTGGGGGCCGAGGTCTTCACCACCGTGTCCACCGAGGCGAAGGCGGAGCTGGCGGCAGGCGCGGGGGCTGACCACGCCATCATCTACACCCGGCAGGACTTCGAGGCCGAGGTCAAGAAGGCCACCGGCGGAGAGGGCATCCGCATGGTGATGGACGCGGTCGGAGCGACCACCTTCGCCAAGGGGATGAACATCCTGGGCCGCCGCGGCTACATGGTCCTCTACGGACAGGCTGGCGGGCCGGTCGCCGATTTCGACACCGGAGCGCTGCGCAACGGTTCGTTGTTCCTCACCCGCCCCAGCCTCGGCGACTACACCGCCACCCGCGACGAACTCTTACAGCGGGCGACGGAAGTCCTGCAGTGGGTCCGGGGCGGCGACGTCAAGCTATACGTCGGCTTGGAGCTGGCGCTATCCGAGGCTCACGAGGCCCACCGCCAGCTCGAGGGCCGGGAGACCACCGGGAAGATACTGCTTACGCCGTAGGGCTTTCGCCGGGATGGAGGAGGGCGGCTGGTTACTGCGCCACCCAGCCGCCGTCGATTACCAGCTCGCTGCCGGTGACGAAGGAGGCCTCGTCGGAGGCGAGGTAGAGGACGCCGTAGGCCACCTCGATGGGCTCGCCATAGCGGCCCAAGGGCACTCGGGAGACCATCAGGGACTGAATGGCCGGGTCGGACCGGCGGCTCGCGGTCATCGGCGTGTTGATCGGGCCAGGATGCACCGAGTTGCAACGGATCCCCTCGGCGGCGTATTGGATGGCGGTCGACTTGGTTAGCAACCGTACCGCGCCCTTGGAGGCCTGGTACTGCGGGCTGCTGATGTCCATCCCGACTATCCCCAACTGGGACGAGATATTGATGATGGAGCCTCCCCCGGCCCGGCGCATTTGGGGGATGGCGTATTTCGTTCCTAAGAAGACCCCCTTGGCGTTGATGTCCATCACCCGGTCCCACTCGGCCTCACTGGTGTCCTCAATCATGCTGGTTGCGCCTACTCCAGCGTTGTTGACCAGCACGTCCAGCTTGCCATAGCGCGCCAACGCCAAGGCGATGGCGGCGCGCCATTCGTCTTCGCTGGTCACGTCGAGGCGGATGAAGCTGCAAGCGCCGTCCGGTATGGACGCGGCGACAGCCTCGCCCTCGGCGTCCAGCACGTCGCCGATGACCACCTTAGCGCCCTCTTGGGCGAACATCGCGGCCTCGACCGCGCCCATTCCCCGGGCGCCGCCGCTAATCAGTGCCACCTTTCCTTCCAGACGCATAACCGCTCCTGAAATCCGTCTTAGAACCGGGTCTGCTGGCTCATCGGGCTGTAGGTGCCGGGGTGTACCGCGCACAGCCCAGCGTCCACCGGCAGCACGATGCCGGTAATCCAGCGGGCCTCATCGCTGGCCAGAAACAGGGCGGCGTATCCGATGTCCCAGCCGGTGCCCTCGATTTGCATCGGGGCCGAGTTGCGCCGGTACTGCCGCAGGTCGTCGTCCATCCGGGGCGCGACCATCGGCGTGTAGACCAGCCCCGGCGCGATGGCGTTGACCCGGATGTTGTCCTGGGCGTGGTCGGCCGCCATCGAGATGGTCAAGCCGATCACGCCGGCCTTTGATGCAGTGTAGGGGGTACTCATGTGGGCCCGGAGCCCGGCGATAGACGAGATATTGATGATCGACCCGCCGCCGGTGTCGATCATTCTGGGAATGACGGCCTTTCCCGCCAAGACCATTGTCTTCAGGTTGACGTTCATCACCCGGTCCCAGTCCTCTTCGCTGACCTCGACCACGGTGCCGCGCTGGGAGATGCCGACGTTGTTGTCGAGGATGTCGATGCGGCCATAACGGTCGATGGCGGCTTGGGCCATGCGCTCGCAGTCAGCGAGCTTGGTCATGTCGCCTTGGATGGTTGAGGCCTCGCCGTCCTCTTCCTTGATCATCTTCTGGGTCTCTTTGGCGCGGTCTTCCGCCATGTCCACCAGCAGGACCCTGGCCCCTTCCCTGGCGAACAGGATTGCCGCCGCCCTGCCGTTGCCGATTCCCTCTCCGCTGGAACCAGCGCCGGTGACGATGGCCACCTTGCCTTCCAGCCTGGGAGCGCGTTCAACCATGGGTCAACTCCTGTCGGCGCGTGATGCTTGCCGCGCCAATTGCACCGCCACAATATCAGCCCACAATCCCAGCAAAGAGCCCAGCTTGTCAACCCGACTTACCCAGGGATGACAACGTAACGCCCTTCTGTTCCTTGACTCGGATTCCGGCTGTCTTTACACTGGAATCGACACTCGGGACACGACAACTGCACCCCTACAATCTACCTACCTGGAAGTACGAGGCGAATGCCGGAACCAACCTTCCGCGGCGAAGACGTTGCCCTCTTCATCGACTGGGAAAACTTCAAAATCAGCCTGGCCGTAGGCAACCGCACCCCCAACCTCTCGTCCCTCAAAGAAGAAATCTCCGAATTCGGCCGGGTGGTCGTCTCCAAGGCCTACGCCGACTGGGTGACCAAGGCCCCCGAGCTGCGGGGGGCCAGCCAGTTCATCAACGACCCTCCTTCCCTCTACGCGGCTGGCATCGAGCCGGTGTTTGTACCCACCCGCAGTCCGTCGTCCCACGCCGCCTTTGCCAACGGTGTGCGAACCGCCCGCATCAAGAACAGCGTCGACGTTAAGATGACCGCCGACTGTATAGAGTGCGCCCATTCCTACCCCAACATCGGCACCTTCGTGCTGGTATCGGGCGATTCGGACTTCATCCATGTGGTCAACGCGCTGCGGACCATGGGCAAGCGGGTCGTGGTGGTCGGCGTCTCTTGGAGCACTTCGCGCCGGTTGGCGGACCAAGTGGACTCCCTGATTCTTTACGACATCGACGTCGAGCCGCTGCGGCCCGCCGTAGTAGAGGTCGCCCAAGCCCCGGCCGAGGCTCCGAACTCCGGGCTGGACCGCAACGACCTGCCGGAGGTCATCCGGGCCATCGAGGAGATCATCCGGGACGAGCGGGCGGCTGGGGGAAATCCGCTGCTGACTTCGATCAAGCAGCGCCTCACACGGCGCTACCCCAATTTCGACGAGAAGAAGCTGGGCTTCTCCGGGTTCAAGAAGCTGATGGGCCGCGCCGCCGCGGACGGCAACATCAAACTAATCACCGCCGGGCTGGTCGACTGGGCCATCATGGCCGATGAAGAGACGCCCGAGGGCGCGGCGGAAGCATCCCCGCAGACCACCGCCAGCACCGGCTCCCGCCCTAGCCGACGCCGGGGCGGTCGACGCCGTGGCCCGGCCCGCGAAGATGAAGCCGAGCCGACGGCGGAGAGCGCGGACACAGCCGGAGGCGACAGCGAAGACGAGGAAGAAGCGGCAGACCAGCCCGAGGTGGTCGCCGTAATCGGACCGGCCGAGGAGCCCGAGACCCAGACGCCCGAAGAACCACAGCCAGTGTTCGGCGGCGACGAAGAACTGACTCGGGAACTCGAAGAGGCGCTGGCTTTCCTCTTCCTGCCCCCCCAACCAGAGGACGGGCGCGCCTCGGAGCGGATATCAGACTTGGTGGTGATGGCCGACACCCTGGAACATCGGGAGGGCATGGGCCACGTCGCATTCAACTTCTTGGTCTCTGAAATCTGCGATGCGTTGCAACAAGGGCTGGAAGCCGAAGCCATCGAGATCACCTATCGTTGGGGGGAGTCCAACTCCCGAAACTTCGTCAGCCGCATGCTGAGAGGCTTGGACGACGGCGGCTTCTTCCAAAAGGGCAACCACTCTTGGCGTGACGAGGAAACTGGCCAGACCAGGCGGCGGCGGACCTTCAATCTGAACCGCGAAAACCCGCTGGTCGACCGGATGTTGGTCGCCCGCTTGGGCCCGCCCGAGGACCCGCCCGAAGATCCTCCCACCAACGGCCACGAGCCCGAGGGTGAAGTCCCTTTTGAAGACGGATTGACCGCGGAAAACGGAGTGCCTCCGGGATATGCCCTCTCCTCAGACACCGCGTTCCTGCAAGAGGACCCCAAAGGGCTTGACGAATCAGGCACCCAAGAGGGACCCGATGGCGACGACGAATCAGGCACCCAAGAGGGACCCGATGGCCACGACGAATCCGACTCTCAGGCTGGCATCGTCGACCCCTCGTTCATCTCCCGGCTCTTCCGCCCGCTAAGAAGTTAGGCGACCCGCCGGTCCATGGCAGTTGGAGCCGGTGACCGGAGGCACTCCATCGCGGCGCTCCTGGTGGTGGCCACCCTCGTTGCGGCCGGTGCCGCCTTCTCGCTGACCCGGTCCGATTCTTCTCCACCTTCGATATGGCCGCCCTTCACCATGGTCTACGAGGTGGCCGGGCCTGCCTCTCCCGGTGAGCCGGCGCCGCGCATCGTCCATCGGCTGGAGTTCTCGTCGTTCGCCGACTGGAAGGACACGGTCATAGAGGCCCCGGACATCAAGAACCGCTACGGCACGTTCAGCAGGGTCGGGGAGTTCCAGCAAGTCGAGGCAGGCATCTTCACGACCTATGACCCCACGACCGACACCAGTGACTCGGAAGCGGTGGAGAATGGTGTGTTCCGGGTCCCGCGGGGGGAGTTCATCCCGTATCCGGTGTCGGTGTTGCGGTACGCCGGGTTCCGCTTCCGCCCGGCGGCGACCACCGCCACCCTCTGCTACCAGGAGCGCTGCGAAGACAACGCCGCCGGTGTGGCGTTCACCGAAGACGGGCTGGAGCGCGTGTTGGTAAACGACGCGCGCGCCATCCCCCTGCGCGTGGGAGATAACTTCCTCGTCCGCGAGCTACGCATCCACGACGCCACCGAGCCCGCAGCGATCCTGCGAGACTGACCCCGCAATTGGTTGTGGATTCCCCCCTGCGCGGGAATGACCGAAGGGGCAGCGCTAAAAGTCCAGGATCAGCGTCGACCAGCCGAAGTCCCTGGCCCCTAGACCCTCGGCGGTGAAGGGGTTGTAGTACTCGCGGTAGCCGGACTTGGCGATGCACTCCTTGCTCTTTTCCACAAGCGGCTCGCTCAGCTCGGGGTAGCCGTGACCTCGTAGCGAGTGGGACAGGAAGTAGTTGGTGTTGATCCACGAGGGGCCCCGCCAGATGAAGCCGCCGGGGTTGCCGGGCATGAACTTCGGGTCCGACGCGGGGACCGAGGGCAGCGGATAGGGAGTCCAGAAGTGCTCCGGCTTGGAGACCCACCTCTCGACCAACGTCTCCACCATGTGCCGGGGCAGGTCGCTCAGGATCAAGGGCATTAGCGAGCTGATCGTCACCGTCTTCAGCGGCTTCTCATCCACGCCTGAGAGGTCAAAAAACGCCCCGGCCTCCTCGTCCCAACACTTGGTGACCAGAGCGTTGAGAGTGCGGTCGGCCTCGCGGTTGAACTCGTCGGCCTCCGGTCCCTCCTCCCAGAGCCGGGCCAGCGCCCGCAGGGAGAAGGCATAGATGGAGTTGACCAGCACGTCCTCGACGTGGAACAGGTCAGCGGCCAAGAGGGCGTGGTCGTCGCCGCGCAGGGGCTCGTAGGCCGCGTAGACCTTCCGCAGCGCGGTGATGAATCCGCGGTTGCTCAGCTCTTCAAGGCCCAGGATTTCGTCGTACTTGGGGGAGCAGTCGGTGCCCGCTTCCTCGGGTTGGATCACGGCGATCAGGCCGTCGTTGTCGGGGTCGCGGGCCTCGCGCAGCCAGCGGTAGAAGCGGGTCAGGATGGGCAGGGCTTCGTTCTTGAAGTCCTCGTCGCCGGTGGCGCGGTAGATGCGGGCGACGGCGTAGGCGATGATCGGCGGCTGGATGGTCGCGCTGTAGTGGGGGTCGGTCATGCCGACGATGTTGCGGCTCAGAAAGTCGGGCTGCTTCTCCATCTCCCAGAAGATGATGTGGGGCATGAAGCCGTTGGGCAGGGCCCCGCTCATCAGGGTGCGCAACTCGGCCTTAGCTTGGTCGGGGTCGAGGTGGAGCAGGGCCAGGGCGTGGAAGCAGGAGTCCCAAAACCACTGGAAGGGATAGCCGGTCAGCGAGGGGCAGACGAAGCTGTATTCCTTGCCGTTCCAGTCGGCCACCCCCTGCCGCAGGTTGGACAGTAGAATCCGACGGGCCCCTTCTTCCAGCTCAGCGCGTTCCATGATCATTCCTGCCTGTTGAGGTTGGCCTGGATTATACGCCGCGATTGTCCACGGAGTGAACAGGGGCGTAGGCCCAGGCCACGGCAGGAACGGCGGACCCAGGGCTAATCGTCGCCACTGAAGAAGTCGTAGATTCGCAGAACGATCATGAAGATGTTAATGAAGCTCAGGTACAGGCCCACCGCGCCCATTATCGAGATCCTGCTCGCGGCGTCCCGGTCGCCTTCCGACGCGGCCTGTTCGGCCAGTTCCTTAACCTGTTTTGTTTCGTAGACTGTCAGGGCCAGAAACACAGGCAATAGCAACAGGGTGACTATCCAACTGAGGATACCCGACCCGATGAATATGTTGACGATCATGACGATGACCAAGCCCACCAAAGTGAACCCCAGGATGGGCCCCCAAGCGGTCAGGTCTCGCTTTGTGGTCAGCCCGATCGCGCTCATGGCGACGAACACACCGCCGGTGATCGCCAGAGCGAAGAGGAGCGTGTCGATCTTGTAGGCTGCGATCCCGGATAGCATCACGCCGCCGACGGCGGTAAATACCAGGTAGAGGCCTAAGAGGACCGCCGGGGGAGCGCTATCGGCAACCCGGTTCATAACGAACAGGATTCCTATCCATAACACCAAGCCGATGATGAAACCGACCAAGCCGATGCCCATACCATAGGCCAAGAAAGCGATGACCGTGGTGAGCGCCAGACCGGTCATCATCCACACGTAGAGCCGGGTCATGGCGGAGGTGTAGATATCCTGGGCTGTGGTCGATGTGAAATCGGGTGAGGCCCTGAACTCGGTAGGCAAGTTCTGCATGATAACTCCCTTGGGCCGGGATGTGACTCGGTCAGCATCTTACCAATAGGTTTTTTACTTGTCAATACCATATCATTAAAAGAATGAATGGAGGGCGTGAGGCGAACTTAAGGGCAGGAGGAGCCAACGAACGTGCCAAGGCAGCTTACGCGGGGCTACTCCCGGTACGTCGTCAAATACCTCTCGGCCACGGCTGGCCAAGTGAATTCGGAGAGGGCGTAGTCTCGGGCGTCGGCGCTGAGGCTTTGGCGTTCGGCGTCGTCGTTGACCAGCTTGGTCATAGCTTCGACAGCGGCCTCCTGGTCGTAGCGGGGCACTACTACGGCCCCTCGATGCAACAGTTCTTTGTTGGCCCCGACGTCGTGGGTCAGCACCGGGGCGCCGTGGGTCATGGCCTCGAAGAAGACCAGACCGAAGGCCTCGTAGTAGGAGAACAGGACGAAGAAGTCGGCTCTGGCGTACCAGCGGGCCAATTCCTGATCGGTGACCTCGCCGGTGACTTCTACTTCTTCCCCCAGGCCGTGGCGGGCGACGAATGCGCCGATGGCTTGCGCGTCTCCCTCATCGCGGCCCACCAGGACCAATCGGACCGGTTTTTGGAATTCGCCCCTCGCTTGGCGGTAGACCTCCAGCAGCCAGAGTTGGCCCTTGTGCTGACCCAGTCTCCCCACGCAAAGGATGGTCAGCGGACCGTCCCGCGACTGCCATCGTTCGGCCTGCAACATCGCCTCGTTGGGCACCGGAGCGCCCCAACCGATTACCTCCAACTTGCGCCGGGGCACCAGATAGGCGCGCCCCACCTCCCGGGATTCCTGGCTGGTCAGCGCGACCACCCGGTCCATCACATTGCAGATGAACGCGTTAATGGGCCGCAGCCACCAGCGAATTGGGGGCAAGGTGTGGTATGACGGCGTGAAGATGAACCGGGCCCGCTTGCGGTAGAAGAGCCATGACCAGAAGTGGCCCCAGAACCAGCCGTCGCCAACAAAGTGGACCACGTTGGGCCGGAACTCCTCCAGGTATTGCCGCACCCGGCCAGGCGGGAACCAGACCAAGGGCACCGAGTAGATGGGCAACGAGCGACGGGGAAATCCGGGTAGCCGATAGACCTGGATGCCGTCGGGCATGGTCTCGCGGTCGGCCCAATCCGGCTCCGGACGGCGGGGAAAGGAGTACTTGGTGGTGAGCACGCCTACTGCTTCGACCTTCGGCGATCTTTGGATCTGGTGGGACAACTCTTCAATGGCGCGTTCGATGCCCCCTAGGTAGGGGCGAAAATAGGGAGTCAGAAACAACACGCGCAGGGGCGCGTCATCCACCTGCTGTCTCAAGGCCGTTCGTCCAAGCGTCGGCCAACTCCGCGACCGGTAGGTCTACCGCCGCTTCAGAGGGGCCATCGATTCGGAAGTTGTGGCCGCCAGTATACCCCAGGAACGTCACCGGGACGTCGCCTCCTCGGGCCAGAGCCTCCAATTGAGTCGAGTATTCCCGCGGCAAGGCCACGACTATCCTAGACTGCCGCTCCCCAAATAGAGCGGCGTCCCATCGGGTAGACGCGGGCACCTCCCCTTGGAATCCAACGTTTTCCCCGACGCAGCACTCGGCCAGGGCCACCGCCAGACCGCCGTCGGAGCAGTCGTGGGCCGATCGGACCAGGCCCTTCTGGATAACTTGGCGGCAGACATCTTGGACCCTTCGCTCCAATTCGAGGTCGATGAACGGCTGCCCGGCCACCGTCGCGTGCATCACCTGCAAGTATTCGCTGCCCGCCAAGTCCGCGACCGTCGCATCTTGAGGCGCGGGCCCGAGCAGGACGACGGCCAGGCCCTCGGCAGGGAAGGCCGACCCGACGCATTTGGTGGCGTCCTCCATCAATCCCAGCGCCCCCACAACCGGCGTGGGGAAAACGGCTTGGCCTTGGGTCTCGTTGTAGAGACTGACGTTGCCGCTGACAACCGGGACGTCCAGGGCCTCGCAGGCGGCGGCCATGCCCCTGATGCATTCTTCGAGCTGGTAATAAATCTCGGGGCGTTCCGGGCTGCCGAAGTTCAAGCAGTCGGTCAGCGCGAGGGGCGTCGCGCCGGTGCAGGAGATATTGCGGCAGACCTCGGCGACCACAATCTGGCCGCCCACATACGGGTCAAGCTGGCACAGCCTCCCGTTGCCGTCGATGGCCAGCGCGATAGCCTTCTCGGTGCCCTTTATGCGCAGCACCGCCGCGTCGGCGCCGGGCCCGATAACCGTGTTGGTCTGCACCTGATGGTCGTATTGGCGGTACACCGGCCGTTTGCTAGCGATGTTGGGCGAGGCCAGCAGGCGGAGTAAGGTCGGACCAGGCCCATCCGATGGGACCGGTAGACCGTCCAGCGGCAATTCCCGCCGGGCGAGGTCGGCGCGGGAGGCGATGCCCTGCAGCCGGTAGGCGGGCGCGTCCGACAGCGGGTGTATCGGCAGGTGGGCCACCAACTCGGCGCCGCTGCTGACCCGCGCCTCCGGCTCGCCGATCACCCGGCCAATTTCCTGGCAAGGGACGTCCCAGCGGTCGAAAACCGCCCTCACTTCGCCCACCCGATGGGGCGGGCAGGCGAGCAACATCCGTTCCTGGGACTCCGACAGCATGACTTCGTAGGGGGTCATTCCCGGTTCCCGGCGATGCACTTGCGCCAGGTCGAGCTCGATTCCCCGCCCGGCTCGTGCCGCCGACTCGATTGCCGCGCTGGTCAGCCCGGCCGCGCCCAGGTCCTGGATGGCCGACACTGCTCCGGTGTCCAAAGCTTCCAGACAAGCCTCGATCAACACCTTTTCCAAAAACGGGTTGCCCACCTGCACCGTGGGGCGCAGCTCCACTTCCTCCTCGAAGGTGCGGGAGGCCAACCCCGACGCACCGTGGATGCCGTCCCGTCCGGTCTCGGCTCCCACCAGCAACAATACGTTGCCCACGTCGCGGGCGGCGGCCGAGGCGATGCGGTCCTTGGCGATCAGGCCGACGCACATCGCGTTGACCAAAGGGTTGTGAGAGTACGACGGATCGAAGTAAATCTCGCCGCCCACATCGGGAACTCCGATGCAGTTGCCATACCATGAGATGCCGCCGACCACACCGTTGAACAGGCGCCGGTTGTTTGGTTCGCCCAGCGGCCCGAAGCGCAGTGAGTTGAGCAGCGCGATGGGCCGGGCCCCCATGGCCAGGATGTCGCGCACGATGCCGCCAACCCCGGTTGCCGCCCCTTGGAAGGGTTCAACCGCCGAGGGGTGGTTGTGGGACTCCACTTTGAACACCACGGCCAGACCGTCGCCGATGTCCACCGCGCCCGCGTTCTCAGCGCCGGTCTCCGACAATACCCGGGGCGACTGCTGGGTAAACATGCTCAGCAGGGGACGGGAGTGTTTGTAGCCACAGTGTTCGCTCCACAGCGCGCCAAACATGCCCAGCTCGACGCCGTTGGGCTCCCGGTCCAACCGCTCCACTATCATGTCGTATTCCGCTTGGGAGAGGGCTATCTCATCCAGGACTTCCTTGCTCACCGGCATTGGGTTACCTGCCCATTAGATACTTTGAAGTAAGCGGCGTTCTCGCCGAAGAATCCGGAAACCTGCTCCACGTCGGTGGTGGTGATCAACACCTGCCGATACTGGCTAGTCTTTTCCAAGACGCGGGTCCGGCGGGTGCGGTCCATTTCCGAGAGCGCGTCGTCCAGCAGGACCAGAGGGCCCTCGCCCCTGAGCGCCGAAAGCACCTCGGCTTCGGCCAACCGGAGGGCCAATGCCAGGGTGCGGGCTTGGCCGCGGGAGGCGAAGGAGCCCATGTCCACACCGTCGATCAACAGCGCGAAGTCGTCCCGGTGGGGGCCGGCCGCGGTGGCGGCGACGGCCCGTTCACGCTCCCAGAGCGCGCTCAGGGCTTGCCGGTAGCTGGTCTCCATACCGTCGGCGGCTTCGGCGATGGGTACGCTGGGACGGTATTCGATGGTCAGGGCCTCGCCCGGCCCGGCCAACTCTCGGTGGTGGCGTACGCCGACCGGCGAGAGTTGGGTCATCAGCTCATGCCGCCGCCAGGTCAACCAGGAGCCCTCACGCACCAGTTCGTCGTTCCAGAAGTCCAGCTCGTCCTTTTCGGCCCGCCGCTCCCGGAGCAGCCGCAACAGTTGGTTCCGCTGCTGCACCACCCGCAAATAGCGCTGCAGCGTCTTCAGGTACCGAGGGTCGGCTTGGGAGAGAAGGATGTCCAGGAAGCGTCGCCGCGTCGACGGCGGCCCCTGGACCAGGTCTATGTCCAACGCGCTGAACAGCACGGCGTTAACCAAGCCGACCAGGTCGGCGGCGGTGCGGCGAATCCGATTGACCCGGATTTCCTTGCGCACGCTATAGCCGCGTCCGTTGGCCGGGGGTTGGTCTTGCTCTGAGTCGAGAGAGGGGCGGGCCACGGCGGACTGAAAGCCGACGATCACCCTGAAACGCTCGTCGGCGCTATCAACAATGGCGTCCACCAACGCCATGCCTCCCTCCATCGCGGCCTGGAAGTTGACCAGTTCGCGCTCGTTTTCGGCGCGAAAAGAGCGGGCGATCGACAGCAGGTAAACAGCTTCCAACAGAGAGGTCTTACCCTGGGCGTTGGGCCCGAAAATGACCGATACGCCCTCGGGCAAGTCTAGGTCCAACTCGGCCAGGTTGCGGAAATTGGTCAACCGGAGGCGGGAGAGAAAAGCCAACTCCGGCCCTAACCTTGGGACTCTAGCTCCCGGATCTGCTGCTCCAGTTGGGCTGCCTCGGAGGCGTTGCCGGCGGAGAGGCGGAAGCACCGGTCCAAGTAGAGCTTGGCCAGTTGCGAGCTACGCTCCGAGGTGTCCTTGGCCAAGGCCAACAGGTTGGCAACCTTGAATTCATCGGGCAGGTGGCGGGCGAGGACCGCTATCTCTTCCCCAATCTCATCGACCGCAGATTCGTCTGATCCTTCCACGGCGAAGCGAAGCCGCCCGAGCAACCGGGAAAGCTCGCCCAGCTTGTCGCTCTCACTCATGAAGCTGAACAGGACCTCGTTGACCCCGTAGGCGCGGTCCTCCTCGGTTGGCTCCAATTCCGCCGGCTGCGACGGCTCCGGCGATCCCTCCGACGGAACGGCGGTCACGACGTTGGCCACCGCAGCGTAGAGATCGGCGTAGCTTTGCACGGCCTCGGTAACGGTCTCCATCATGCGGGGCAAGTCAAAGGAGAACATGTTGCCGCCGTAGACGAGGTCGTCGCCACGCTGGGCACTGAGGCGGTCCAACGCTTCGTAACTCTCCACAGCCTCCGGCACGGGCGGCATGGCGAATGCCGAGAGGTCGTTGAGAGGCAGGCTACCCAAGTGAGCGGCGAGGAAGGGGGGAACGTACTTGGTCAGGTCGGCCTTGATCGGCAGGGTGATGACGTAACTGGCATAGACGTGGTCGGGCTCGGTGTCCACGCGGAAATAAACCAGGGCATGCCCTCTGGGGCTGGAGCGGTCGCCCCGTTCAAACAACAAGTCCATGCCGTAATTATACACCGTGCTCCATCGTCATTTTAGGCCCGCCATGCCCTGTTATTTCCGGGGCAAGTCGGGGTTGACGAGTCATGATGGAGCGTGGCGGGGTGAACGCGCGAATCCAATGCGCCCTGGTCCACAGGTGGTTGCCGAAGGTCCGTTAAGGGAACGGGACGAAGCACTCAGCGATTTCTTCTGGGCGGGCTCGGCCGGCGGCTCGGGCGTCCAGCTTCGCCACCGTACCTGGGGGAATCTGGCCGGTGAAGAGGTCGGGATGGGTGAGTTGCGCCAAGATTTCCAGCCCCTCGATCACCCGGGGTCCGGGACGGCTGAAGTAGGCGTGGTCGATCACGTAGACCTCGCCGCTGATCACGGCCGGGATGGACTCCCACCGGGCTTGGTGGGCCAGCCAGGGTACCTCGCGCAGATTGCGGGCGATGTCCGACGAGCAGAGGTCCACGAACAGCTTTTCCGGTGCGTAGTCCACCACCTCCCGCCAATTCAACCGCCGCGCCGGGCAGCCCGGTTCCAGCATTGGTTGGTCGCCGCCGGCCATTCGCAGCATCTCTGGAATCCAATGCCCTCCGATGACCAGCGGATTGATCCCCTCCAAGGAGAACACCCGTGGTTTGGCGAATGACTTGGCGACGGTTTGCCCGATCAGCTCGGCGCGTTTTCGAAGGGAGGTGGCCAAACTCGTGCCAGCGTCGCGGTCGCCGCAGGCCTCGCCCACTTGCACGAAGGAATCGAGGATTTCGCCGAAGGTGGTTGGCCGCAGTACGACCACCTCCGGTTGCTCCGCCATCCCTCGAACCGAGGCGTTCACCCCGTCGGCGTCGATTTCGCAAACGTGGCAAAGGTCCTGGGTCAGGATTACGTCGGGCGCCTCCCGGACCAGCCACTCGTAGTCAAGCTCGTAAGGGTCTTCGCCGCGTTCCAGCAGGGCCAGCATCGCCGCCTCGACTTCGTCGCTGGAGAGCACCGATGGATCGACCTTGCTGCGGCTGACTTTGATTTTCTTCTCGACCTGCGGCGGGTAGTCGCACAGGTCGCTGACGCCGATTATCGAGTCTTGGAGACCGAGAGCATACAGAATTTCGGTGCCGCTGGGCAGTAGCGAGCAAATCTTCATGCGCGATATTATAAACGAGGTAATGTGATCGTTATGTTATCAACCGCGGCCGACTTCCAATTGGGCTATCATGCGGGGCCTCTCTCTTAATGGCCCGCGCGCATGTGGAATGGCCGCGCAGCACCGTTGCCCTAATTCGTCTAAACGCCTTCAGCTTCGGCGTCACCGGCTTCATCCTAGCGATGGACGCCGTGGTTCTCCCCATAATCGTCCTAACGCTGGCGCCTGAACACCTGAAGAACTCCTACCTCGCCGCCTTGGGCATCACCGGCCTGGTGATCGCGGCGATGACCCAGCCAGCCATCGGCAGACTCAGCGACCACTTCCGCTCGCCCTTGGGCCGGCGGGTGCCCTTCATCGTCTGGGGCATCGTGATCGTCTGCGCCAGCCTCATCGGCCTCCGGCTGGCGCCCAACTTCGTGGTGCTATTCGCCGTCTGGACCTTCATCCAAGCCAACATCAACATAGTCTACGGGCCGGGCCAAGCATTAATCCGCGACCTGGTCCCCCTGAACCGGATCGGCGCGGCCTCGTCGATTAAGATCCTATTGGACGCCATCGGCGGCATGTGCCTCATCGCGGTGTCGGGAATGATGATCACCCAGGATGCGGCTTCGGGCACTGTTGACTGGCTTTGGGTAACGCTGGGTCTGCTGGGTGCGGCGCTGCTGGTGAGCGGGGGTATAACCTGCGTGACGGTGCTGGCTTGGGAGGGCCCGGTAACTCGCCACCGGCCGCCGCCGGTCGACCGGCCGACCGGCTCTGTTGTCTCCATCCTAAAATCCCAGCTCGGTCTCTTCGTAGTGTCGCGGCTGCTGATGATGACCGCCATTGCCTGCTTCTACATCTACGGACTTTTCTTCCTGCGCGACGTGGTCGAGGTGGACGACCCGGCCCAGTCGATGGCGCGCATGACCCTCTCCATCGGCGCGGCGCTGGGTGTCATGGTCTACATTTCGGGCTGGGTGTCCGACCATATCGGACGCAAGCCGGTGGTCTTCGTCGGCGCGACCGGGGCGGCGCTGAGCACGCTATGGATGCTGACGGCCGGCTCCTCGACCGAGGTCATGCTCATCGCGACGGTAATCGGGGCGTCGGTCGGCACGCTGCTAAGCGCCAATTGGGCCATGGCCAATGAGCTGGTCGACCAAGACCTCGCCGGGTTCCAAATCGGGATAATTAACCTGTCGACGATTGGTGGGGGGGCAATTGCCAGGATTTTGGGCCCCGGCATCGACCTGCTGAACCAGATCGGCGAAGACTTCGGCTACCGGGCCCTGATTACGGGCTGCGCCGCTCTGTTCTTGGTCGGCGCGGCCATGCTGTTGCCGGTAAAGAGTGTTCGGGTTATGCCCCAGACACCTTCCTGAGAAAATCGCTCGCGCCCCGGACCACCCAGCCGTTCCACGACGTCATGGTGAATTTCACGCCCATTTCCATGTAGCGGGCCATGTTGGCGTCGTTCACCAACGTGCCTGGGGTCCTTCCCGAATTGACTATCTTGCCCAGGGCCTCGTCGATGGCCGCCTGCACCTCCGGATGCTCCACGTTGCCAATGTGCCCCATGGTCTGGGCCAAGTCGGACGGGGCCACGAAAAAGACGTCGATGTTATCCACCTTCAGGATATCGTCCAGGTTCTTGAGCGCCTCGACCTCCTCCAGGAGGACGATTACCATCGTCTGATCGTTGGCGCTGTGGAAGTAGTCGGCAACGCCAAAGGACTGACGGCCGCCGAACATCCCCCGGTAGCCCACGGGGGCGTATTTGGCCGATTGCGCCGCCTGCTCCGCGGACTCGCGGCTGTTCACATGGGGAACGACAATCCCCATGGAGCCTCGATCCAGGGTGCGAGTGATCAGCCCTGGGTCGTTGGCGTTGACTCTGGTGATGGAGGTCATTCCCCAGAGGTCGCAAGCCCGGGTCATGTCGCCGAGAGCGTCCCAGTCCACCGGGCCGTGCTCGCACTCGATCCAAGCGGCGTCGAAGCCCAAGGGGCCCAGGAAGTCGATGATGTCGCTGGTCTGCAGACCGGAAATGGTGGTCACCACCTGGCCGTTCTGTAGCTTTTCCTTGGCGCGGTTGGTCCTAATTGGCGGCACGAGTTTCCTCCTCTGTGGAATCTGTGGGGTGGAATATGGGTCCCGGTGGATTTCCAGCCTCGTGGCGAGGGCCACGAAAGCCCCGCCATTGTGACACCGGCCAGCGGGAATGACAACGCGGACGAGCCGTCGCCGGGCGAGCGACGGTGAGGGGCGCGTTGACTCGCCCCGGCAAAGAAAGTATCGTATAGCCGCTGGGCGAAACGCCCCCAAGGAGGGGAAAATGGCCGACTCCGACCCCAAGATTTTCGACTACGAGAAGATCGAGATCGGCGAGGAATTGGGCTCTTACGAGTACACTCTCACCCAAGAGATGCTCGACAATTTTCGGTCCTCCATCGCAGACCCCGACGCGGTGTTCCCGACCCTGGCCGTCAAGCACGACGCGACTGCTTTCGCCATGGTCTACGAGGACAACACCGGCGGCGTGAACGCAGGCAACGAAGTCGAGTTCTACAACCCGCCCATCCCCGGCAAGAAGGTCTTCGTCACCGGGCGCATCGCCGACAAATACCTTCGCCGGGACAAGCCCTACATGGTAATCGAGGCTACCGCTATCGACGAAGACGGACGGTTGCTGGAAAAACTGCGCACCTACCAGATGAAAAAGCCCGACGAGGTTGGTAAGAAATGGCATCCACAAGGATAGAGATCGACCAAGCCATCCCCTCGGTCACCAAGGCCATCACTCAGGACACCATCGACCAGTTCGAGTCCTGCGGCATCCTCGACCGCGAGAACATCCACAACAACCCCGAATTGGCCGCCAGCCGGTTGGGCACGACCTATGCCATCGCTTCGGGCCGGATGTCGGTCGCCTTCGCCACCGAGAGCCTGCGCCGCTTTTTCGGCCCCGAGGTATTCAATCACACCGGAACGGTGAACTTGAAGTTCCTGCGCCCGGTTAAGGGCGGCGACACCGTCACCGTCACTGGCGCCGTCAGCTCACAGGAAGATAAAGAAGACGGCGTCCACGTCTCGGTGGACCTGTTTTGTGAGAACCAGAACGGCGACCGCACTGCTATTGGCGTCGGCACCGCCGTCATCAAGTAGTCCAACAACCGACAGAGGAACGAATGGCAACTGCAATTCACGGAAAAGTCGAAGCGGAAATCGTCTACTGCGTATCTTGAGGGTACTTCCCTGTCGCCACGTGGCTGGCGAACGAGTTCTTCAAGTCCGACGCCCCCGGAGACATCGCGATTAAGCTCACACCTTCGGACCGGGGCCGCTTGGAAGTTTACCTGGATGGCGACAAGATCTTCGACTGCAAGGAGAGCGGGTTCCCGGATTTGGCCCAGGTGATCGGCCTCAAGATGACCATCGCCGAGAAGCTGTTCGACCTCGAAGACGCCTAGCGCCTCGGAGAGTCCAGCCATGCCCAACCAAGAGCACCTGGCCCTTCTTCGGGCTGGTATTGACGCATTCTCCAGTTGGCGCGAACGATATCCCGACGTTCGCTTGGAACTGGATGGGGCAGACCTTGCCGGGATCAGCCTTCCCCGGGCCCGCTTCGGCGCGGCCAACTTTCGGGGGGCCACCCTGACCGGCGCCTACTTGCCGCAAGCCAACCTGGCCGGGGCTGATCTGTCCGATGCCCAGTTGGAAAAGGCCGACTTGGGCCGTGCCGCGCTCTCGGCAGCCAACCTGACTTCGGCCAACCTGACCAACGTCAACCTGTTCTGGGCCGACCTCAAGGGTGCAACCCTAACCGGGGCCACCGTCCGCCACTCCCGCATGAACCGGGTGAGTCTGATCGGGGCCGATCTCACCGGGGCAGACCTGAGCCAGTCGAACATGATCGAGGGAGACCTCCGCAACGCCAACCTGCGCGGCACGAGCTTCCAGTCGGCCAACATGAACGGCGCCGACTTCAGCCGGGCCGTAATGGCTGGAGCCGACTTCACCAAGGCCATGATTCGCGATTCCATGTGGATCGCCTCGGACATGCGCGAGGCAAACTTCGACCAAGCCAGCCTGCACCGCTCCGACTTCACCTTGGCCAAGTGGGACGACACCACCATCTTCCCCATCGGCTTCGACCCCAACAACGTCGAATACCTGGACGTTTCTAACTAGCTGTGCCAACCCTCCTCATCGCCGGCGACCGTGCTGGCTGCGGCAAGACCAGCCTGGCCGCCGCGCTGCTGGTGGAACTTTCAGGAGCTGGCCGCAGCGCCGCCTATCACAAGCCTGCTCCCCCGGATGCCGATTCGCGGTTTGTCGTGTCTGTGCTGACCGCGCTGCCAGGAGTTACGGTACTCGGCGGCGCGGCTCCCGCTTCCACCGGACTGCTCCGACCCGGAATACGGGCGTTTCGGGACACCGTGGTGGTGGAGCTCCCACCAGGGCACGATCCGGCGGCGGCCGCGGCAGAGCTGGACGCGAGGGTGCTGCTGGTTTCCGGCTACCCGGTTTCGCTGGCGCTCAAGGCGACCGTCGCTGCCTTGGGCACACGCGCCGCCGGGGTAATCGTGAACGCGGTCCCGCCGTATCAGACTGAGGCAGCCGTCTCCACCGTAGGGGCGATTCACGAATCGTCCCTACGCAACACGCAATCCATCGAAACGACACCCCCGGGCGGACTTCCAGCCGTGGCAGTCCCCGAGGACCGGGTGATGCTGGCGGCTACCGTCGAGCAGGTCGCTTCCCACCTGGGGGCGGAGTGGGTGCTGGAGCCGGTGAACGCCGACGCGCTGATCGAGCGCTATCTGATTGGCGGCAACCTCATGGACTCCGGGCCCACCTACTTTGGGCGCTACGCCAACCAGGCGGTGATCACCCGAGCCCAGCGCCCCGATATTCAGATGGCCTGCATGAGCTCGGAGACCCGCTGCTTGGTGCTCACCGGTCCGGGCGACGCGACCGAGTACGTGAAGGCCGAGGCCCGGGAGCGGGACATTCCCCTCCTGCGGGTGCCGACGTCCACCCAGGAAACGGCGGACTCCTTGGACGGCATCCTCGGCAAAGTCACGTCCCATAGCCTGCGAAAGGCCCGCCACTACGCAGGCCTCCTGCGCAAACACGCTGGCGCTGAAACGCTCACAACCTGGCTCGCCTAACGGGACCAACCGCGCCGGATTCCTTGACGTGTGCGTGTTCCGGGCCATACAATTAAGTCTGGCCGCCTCCAACTGGGGCGGTGACATTAATCGCTCAGGACCCCTGGAGGGATGGACGATATGCCTGTTACCAGAGACGGCGTTGAGCTTACGGTGGAGATCACCGAGAAAGCCGCTGAGAAGATCAAGTATTTCGCCGATAAAGATGGCTTGGGCGACGCCATAGGAGTCCGGGTGGCGGTCAAGGGCGGCGGCTGTTCCGGCCTAACCTACGACCTCAAAATCACCGGCGAGTTCAACGACAGCGACAAGGTCGTCGAGCAATACGGCGTGAAGGTCATTGTCGACAAGAAGAGCTACATCTACCTCGTCGGCACGGAGTTGGACTTCTCTGACGGGCTCAATGGCAAAGGCTTCGTGTTCGAGAACCCCAACGCCAAGAAGGCCTGCGGATGCGGCACCTCTTTTAGCGTTTAATCCCGGCAACGACCCACAGACCTGTTTCCAACGCCGTCTTCTTTGCTGAGGGCGGCGTTGCTACTTTAGGCATAGAGGACTCGACATGGCGACAACCAGAAAGACCGCCAACGCCGACGAGCTAGCAGCAGCCACCAACAACGTCGCGTTATACGACGCCTCGGATTACGGACGCCTGAAAGCCATCGGGGAAGACGCCCTTGACCTGCTGAACCGCCTTTCGACCAACAAGGTCGACCAACTGCTGCCCAACTACTGGGCCCCAACTGTCCTGACCAGCGAACGGGGGCGAATCGTCGACCTGTTGATGGTGGTGAACGCCGGTGACTGCGTCTATCTAGTCACCAGCCCCGGTCAACAACAACCAGTAATCGACTGGTTGGACAAATACACCATCATGGAAGACTTGGTGGTGGAGGACGTTACCGCTGATAGCTCCTTGCTGGTTCTAACGGGACCCGAGGCCGCAGCCACGCTGGGGCTCGAAGCAGCGGTCGCTGAGTACACCCCGGGAGAGCAGCTCCCGGCGCCCTGGGTGGCCGTTGGGAGCGACTCGCTCCTCGCCATAACCCACTGGCACGGTGATATGCCAGTGTATTTCCTCCTTGGAGAGCAGTCCTTCGCCGCCAAGCAACACCTGCTGGACCAAGGCGTTACCTCCATCGGGAACGAAACTTGGGAAGCGCTGCGCATCAGCTTGGGCACGCCAGCCTACGGTTCCGAGATGGGCGAGCCCTACAACCCGTTGGAGGCTGGTCTGATCGGGACCATCGACTTCACCAAGGGCTGCTATATCGGCCAAGAGGTAATCGCCCGCTTGGACAGCTACAGCAAGGTGCAGAAGTACCTGGTGACGCTGCGGTTCAGCGAAGGGTCAACAGTCGAGGTGGGCGGCCCCTTGGCCGCCGGGGGCCGTCCCGTCGGCACGGTGACCTCCGTAACCGAGGTGCCGGGCCAAGGAGCGCTTGGCTTGGGATTCGTCCGAACCGACTCGGCCGTTGCTGGCTTGGAGCTGGAATTGCGAGACCCGGGGAGCGGTCAAGCTACCATCGTCGGGCCCGCGCGGCTGTTCGGGCCGGGGCAGGACTTCAGCTAGACGGGGTTGGCTCTATCCTCCCGCCGGGCGTGGCCTGCAGCAATGACGTGAAGTCGTAGCCGCGCCGGGCCATCTCGACCGACCCGCCTTCGCACCGGTCCAAGACCGCTATCACCTTTACCACCTCGCACCCAGCTTTCTCCGCTGCCTCGATCGCGTGGAAGAGCGAGCCGCCCGTGGTGCACACGTCGTCCACGATGGCAACCCTGCTCCCCGGCCGCAGCGGCCCCTCGATTCCTTGGCATGTGCCGTGCTCCTTGGCTTCCTTCCGCACGATAAATGCTGGTATGCCCGTTCCGGCGCCGTGGCTGGCGAGCGCAACCGCCGCAACGATGGGGTCGGCCCCCAGCGTGGTTCCCCCGACCGCCTCGACCTTGGCTGCCTGCAGCATGGGCACCAGCGCGGACGAAATGATGTGCGCTCCCTCCGGGTCCAAGCTCAATAGCCTGCCGTCGAAATAGTAACTGCTCTTCTTGCCCGAAGTCAGGGTAAAGTCGCCGTATTTGATCGCTCCCCGTTCCAGCGCCAGGTCCAGCAATCGCTCCACCATGCTCACCGCGTCCTCCACGCCCCGGTATAGCCGGTGCGTTTTAATGTACTCCTCCACGCCCTCAGGCAGCAGACCCGCTAGAGAGCGCTCCTGCGCGGCCCGCACCCGAAGCTCGGTGGCGCTGACGTCGAACGCCGTCGAGGTCACCATCTGGGTGCGCTCGCGGGCGGCCGGGTAGCGTGAGTAGAAATCCTCCCAGTCGAAAGCGCTGTACCCCGGGCGGCTGACCACGACAAACCGGCACAATTCAAGCACCCGCGCAGGCTCTCGCCAGCGGTCGAAGCTCTCCAAGACGTCAACACCGAGGATGAAATACAACTCGGTGGCGTCGCCATACTCTAGGGCCAACTCTTGGAGGGTGTCTACGGTGTAGGTTGGGCCGGGACGGTAGCACTCGGTGTCCGACACCAGGAACGTATCGTTCGCAGTGGTAGCTATCCGGAGCATTTCCAGCCGTTGCCGGGGCGACGCCGAGGGTTCTTCGGGCTTGAGCCGGGGCCGTCCGGCAGGGATGAATACTACTTCGGAGAGCTGAGCCTCGACCATTGCCCGCTCGCCGATGGCCAGGTGCCCCCGGTGCACCGGGTCAAAGGTCCCGCCGAGTATCCCTATTCGCCGGGCCACGCTAGCCTCAGAACCACTCGATTTCCACCCTGCCTAGGCGGATGGTGTCTCCAACCTCGATTCCGGCATCCACGAGCTGCTGGGCAAGGCCCGATTTCCGCATCTCCCTCCAAAGCTGTAGCAGAACCCGCTGGTCCCTGGTATCGGCCAGCGCGCTCAGCCGCTCCAAGTGCTCGGAGTCGACGATGAACACGCCGTCGACCACCCGGACCGTCTCCGGGCGTCGCTCTCGCCTCGAAGCGCGTACCGGCGCGGCCTCCGCCTCCGCCGGTTCTTCGTCCTTGGGAAGCTCCCGCAGGATCCCACCGATCTTTCGGAGCAGATAGTCCACGCCCTCTCCGGTGGCCGCCGAGATAAACATTACCTCGGTATCATCCTCCTGGGCAGCATACACCTGCCCTCGTTTCCGTTCCTCTTGGGCCGCCTCTGTGAGCTTCGTTGCCAGGTGTCGGCTTTGCTCCCGCACTTCGGTAACGTCAAGCTTGTTCACCACTATCAGCTGCGGTTTAGCGGCCAGGGCGGAATTGAAGCGGAACAACTCTTCGTTGACCATGTGGTAGTCAGCCACCGGGTCCTCGGACAGCCCATCCAGCAGATGGACGTACAGACGGGCCCGCTCGGCGTGGCGCAGGAACTGGTGCCCCAAGCCTACGCCTTCGTGCGCCCCTTCCAGCAATCCGGGGACTTCCATCATCACGAAGTCGGCCTGCTCGAAACGGACAACACCCAAAACCGGCTCCACCGTCGTAAAGGGATAGTCGGCCACCCGGGCCTTCGCGGCGGAGCAGCGAGAGATGAGCGTCGACTTCCCGGCGTTGGGCCGGGCCAACAGCCCGACGTCAGCCAGAAGCTTCAATTCCAAGAAAAGATCTGTCGCCTCTCCGCGCTGGCCGCGCTCGGATAGGACCGGTTGCTGGTTTGTCGCTGTAGCAAACCGGGCGTTGCCCCAACCTCCTTTTCCACCTTGACAGATTTCGACAGGAGTTTCAGAGCGAATGTCGGTGATGAATTCCTTGGAGCCGTCTCTATTCAACCGCCAAACTACCGTCCCTAGCGGCACCGGAATGACCGAGTCCTCGCCGTTGGCTCCCCGTTTGTTCTTGCCCTTGCCATGGCCTCCGGCGTCGCAGTAGACCGTGCTATTGAACTTGATGTGGAGAAGAGTATTGTACGACGGGTCTCCCACCAGGAACGCGTTGCCACCATCCCCGCCGTCTCCGCCATTCGGCCCACCGCGGGGGCGGTACTTCTCTCTGAGAAAGCTGGTGCATCCGTTGCCACCGTTACCAGCTTTTAAATTTAATCTAACTGTATCAATCATCGAATGCTCAAAAGATAATGGTATTAATAAGCTAGTTGATAGTGGGGATAAGTTAGGGATCCCCTTCCAATCACACAGGGCTATCAGGACATTCTAGCATGGGTGTTCTGAGGTGTGGGGTGGATGAGCGATGGGCCCGTGTGGAAGGTGCGGGGACCTTTGTGGGTACTTGGATGGTGTTCACGGATTCCCGTGATCTAGACTACAATTCTGGACACGATGGGCAGGGGGTTTTCCACGAACGGGGACCCGATTATCAACACTTGAACGAGCTTAAGGTGGAGCTGTTTCTGCTATGCTGTGCGAATGAGCATAGCTGGCGCTAGAACCGTTACGGTCCTTCTGCTAGCGGTAATGATCACCGGCTGCGGCGGCGCCAGCGGTGAGGGAGCCCCGACGGAACACGAGGAGGGCGCAACTGGCGTGGCTTCGACGGTGAATAGGATCGCGTTCGTCAACAACGGAGAGTTGCATACCATCAGCCCGGACGGTACGGGGGACGTTCAACTGACCGGGGTAGAAAGGGCCAGCCTGGGATCGATATTGGCGCAGCAACTGGAAAGCAACGAGTTCTATTCTTGGCCAACTTGGGCCCCGGATGGTGGGCGGCTGGCGGCCTCCCGGGTAGTGTTGGGTGGCGACAACCCCGGTGTCTCGTTGGAGGTGATCGACCTCGAGACCAACCGCATTACCAGGGTGTTTCAGAACGAGACCCCCTCGTTGGTGGCGGATGGCGCGCCCCATTACATCTACTGGTCCCCCAACAGCCGGTATCTGTCCTTCTTGGCCTCGGGCTCGACTGGGCTCACCCTTCATGTTTGGGATTCCCAGTCCGGCGGGCCCGCAGTCCCCATAGACTCCAACGCGCCGTTGTACTTCCATTGGCGCTCGGACGAGGAATCGATAGCCCTGCACTCGGGCCCTGAAGTTAAGACAGCGACTCCGGGGGGGACCTTGTTGGAACTTCGGAGCGACGCCTATGGGTTCCGAACGCCAGCGTACTCCCCAGACGGAACGCGCTTGGCCTACACCGCCAATAGCGGCGCCGGGCAGGCGTTGTTCTTGGCGCCGACCGACGACTTAACGTCGCCCCGGCTCTTGATGGAAACCGGCGCTATGGCGGTGTTCATGTGGTCCCCTGATGGCGAGGGCTTGGCGGTTGCCGAGCAGGTGAACCCCCGTTCGCCGCTATTCGGGCGGTTGATACTGGCGCCAGTCGATGGCGGAGAGCCCACGGTGTTGAGCGAGGAGGAGGTGCTGGCGTTCTTTTGGGCTCCGCCCGGGCAGCGGATAGCCTGGGTAACGGTCGAGCCTAGCCAGCGCGAAATGGTCTGGTGGGTGAGCGAACTGGACGGTTCCGCACCGAAACGCTTGGCCCAGTTGGCTCCCTCCGGCGAGACTTTCACCGTCCTGAGTTACTTCGACCAGTATGCCTATTCCCACTCGCCATGGTCGCCCGACGGCTCATCTTTGGTGGTGGCAGGGTCCCTGGGTGGCGACTCGAGCCGACGAAATGGGAGCAGCCCGGGTGCGGACCGGGTGTACGTGCTGGATGCGGTGGGCGGGGCCGAACCCCAGGGGATAGCTACCGGCCGCCTGGCCTTCTGGTCTTGGAACTGACCGGCCCGCCGGGACCAGCGTAGCCCCGTTGTTCACTCTCCGACCTGCCTTGCTGGTAACGCCGCTGCTATTGGCTCTGCTCTTCGGCTGCCAAACGGCAACACCGATACCGACGGCGACTCCGGACCCCCGCCCGACCATGGAGGCCACTGTGGAGAACCTGCTGGCCTTGGAATCGGTCTCCTTCGACCTGGACCAAGAGACGGGGTCGACGCTGGTCTTCCCAGGGCTCGTGATGCACCGGGCCTACGGCGTGGTCGATGTTCCCTCGCGGTTCAACGTAACAATCGAGGCGGAGACGGTATTCCCCCGCTCTTACATCGAGATCGGCATCATCAGTATCGACGGGACAGCCTACATGACGGATATTCTCAGTGGCGATTGGCGAGAAGTGCCTCCCGAAGCGCTGCCGATGAATCTCAACGCCTTGGGTGAAACGCTGGCGGGCATCGTGGACGCGGTACAACGGCCAGAGCTGCTGGGGAGCGAAAATCTTCGCGGTCGAGAGGTCTACCACCTTCGAGGCGACGTGCTCTCCCAAGACCTTCGGAAGCTGGTGCCCAACGCGGCCGACGGCTTCGACGTAGTGCTGGACATGTGGGTGGACCGCGCCGAAAACCTGCTTCTCGAAGCGCTGATTACCGGCCAAGTCCTGGCGACGGACGATGCGGAGTCGGTACGCAGACTCACGCTAGACGACATCAACGCGCCGGTGGCGGTGACGGCGCCCGCATAGCCGCGGGATTCTCCGATGACCGGCCGCATCCCACCTTGGGCGGTCCTCAGTATCATCGCCACCGGCGCGTTCATCACCGCGCTGGACCAGACCGTGGTGGTTACCGCGCTCCCCACGGTGATGCTGGACCTAAAGGTGCCCATCACCGACATCGACCGCGTTTCCTGGGTGATCACCGCCTACCTGCTCGGTTACACCGTGGCGATGCCGTTGATCGGGCGGTTGGGAGACGTCTACGGCTATCCGTTGGTCTACCGAGCGGGCTTGGTGGTCTTTTGCGTCGGGACCAGCTTGGTGGCGGTGTCGTCGAGCTTGGAGTGGATGGTCGGGGCCCGGGTGGTACAGGCTATTGGAGGCGGCGCGACGGTGCCCTTGGGGATGGCGCTGGCCACCACGCTGGTGCCTCCGGAGCGACGTCCCCTGGCCCTGGGCATTGTCGGCGGGGCGGCCGAGGCGGGGTCGATGTTGGGGCCGGTGTACGGCGGGGCGATCGTGGAGCTGCTCAGTTGGCGGTGGATTTTCTGGCTTAACGTGCCCCAGAGCGCGGTGGTATTCCTGGGTCTGATGCTGATGCCCAACCGGCGCGACCGGCAGGCCCGGGTGGACTACCTGGGCGGGGCCCTGTTGATCGCGGCTCTGCTAGCGCTGTCGTTGGCTCTTTCGATGCGGGGCCTGTTCACCCTAGAGTCCCCGTGGCCGTACGTCCTCGCGGTAATCGGATTGACGCTGCTGACGGTGTTGGTAGTCGCGCAAGGCCGCGGGTGGTGGGCCCGCGGGGAGCCGTTGTTGTCTCGCATTTTCCTGCGCTCCTGGGCCTTCGTGAGCGCGAACCTGGCCCAAGCGTTGGTCGGCGTGTCGTTGATCCTGGCCATGGTGACCGTTCCGCTGATGGCGGACACCGTTATGGGCAAGCAGCCCTTCACCGGGGCGCTCTGGCTCCTGCGGATGACGGCGGCGATACCGGTGGGGTCCGTTATTGGAGGAATGCTGGTAAACCGGGCCGGAGTACGCCCGGTAACCGTTGCCGGTCTGTCGCTGGTGGCGATGGGGATGTTCTTGGCATCCGGGTGGGAACTGGGAGTTGACGACCCGGAGCTGTCGGCGCACTTGGTGATTGCGGGCCTGGGATTCGGCCTGGTGATTTCGCCCATCCTGACCCGGGCGCTGCAGGCGGTCTCGGAGGACTACCGGGGAGCGGCGTCGTCGTTGGTGGTGGTGTCGCGGATGCTGGGGATGACCCTTGGGCTGGCCGCGATGTCGGCCTGGGGTGTCGAGCACTTCCAGGTGCTGACCGGCGGGTTGGAGATGCCTTTGCCCGAGTCGGGGCAGACCACCACGGCCTTGGAGGCCCGGCTGGCCGAGTACGCCGACCGGGTGAGCGCCGCCGGCTTATCGGTGTTCCAGAACTTCTTCCGCGCCGCGGCGATCATCGCGATAGCGGCGATACCGGTGGCGGTGACGATGCGACGTGATTTGACTAAGGGGAGTAAGTAGTATAGGGTTGGACGCTGGGAAACACCGGTAAAATGTGCAACCCGTTACGAATTTACATAAACAGGAGGAGGGTAACGTTCAGATCATGTTAAGACACAAGTCTATCCAATTTAGCCTGGTGCTTCTTTTGATGATGGCTTTCTCGGCCATGGCGGTTGCCTGTGGAGGCACCACGGAAACCGTCGAAGTCGAGAGAGTCGTCGAAGTAACCAAGGAAGTACCGGTCGAGGTCGTCCGCGAAGTAGAAGTTGAGAGGGAAGTCGAGGTCGAGAGGATCGTCGAGGTCGAAAAGGAAGTCGAGGTCGAGAGGATCGTCGAGGTCGAAAAGATCGTCGAGGTCGAGCCGGAGCGCGAGAAGCGCGAACTGGTATTCGCCGGGTTGAACTGGGAAAGCGCGCTGGCACAGAACGGTGTTGCCCGCTTTATCATCGAGCATGGGTTCGGGTACCCTACCTCGCACATTGAGGGCGGAACTGTACCCCTCTTCCAGGGCCTGCGAACGGGTGACATCGACATTATGATGGAGCTATGGCTCCCCAACAACCAAGCCATCTGGGACGAGGCGCTGAGGAGAGGAGAGGTCATCCCTGCTGGAAAGAGCCTGGACGACAACTGGCAGAGCAGCTTCGTAATACCCGGGTACCTGCAGGACGCTAACCCTGGGTTGGTGTCGGTGGAAGACCTGAAGATGGATGAGTACAAGTCGCTGTTTGCCGAACCCGATAGTGGCGGGAAGGCCGTCTTGTTTGGCTGTATCGGCTCGTGGGGCTGTGCCAACACCAACGTCAAGCAAATCGAAGCGTATGGGCTCGACGACCACGTTGAGCTGAGAGATCCTGGCACTCTTGGTGCATTGGACGCGGCTATCGAAGGCGCCTTCAAGCAAGAAGAACCGTTGCTGTTCTATTACTGGGGTCCAACCAGGCTGGCCGGTGAGCTGGACATGCGGTCCTTGGACCAGCCCGATCCGTCGGGGTGCGAAGATCAAAATCCAGCCTTGGGGTGCGGCTTTCCTACAGCTCGCGTCTTGATCGTAGCCAACCCGTCATTGGTGGACGACGCTCCCGAGCTCGTGACGTTCCTGCGTAACTGGGACTGGTCCGCTGCCAACCAGGTACCGGCTGACTCGTGGTACGCAGCCAATAAGGACAATTACGACACGTCTGCAGAAGCGTATGAAGCCACGGGCGTTTGGTTCTTGAAGAACTATGATTCTTGGAAGAGCTGGGTCCCGGAGGATGTGGCAGCCAACGTGGAAGCAGCGCTGGCAGCTGAATAATTAAACAAGGCTCACGAAGGGTGAAAAAGGGCCCCGATGCATTATCGGGGCCCTTTTCTTTTGACCGAAGAAAGAGCTGTTACAGAGGGCTGGACTAGGTACCGCTGCTGCGGGACAGGATGTATCCCTGAGAAATCCGGTCGATGATGATCGCCATTACCACGATGCCGGCGCCCGCAACGAACGCTTTCCCTTCTTCCAACTGGCCCATAGACCGCAGCACTTCAATTCCCAACCCACCTGCTCCAACCATAGCCGCGATGGTCGCCATGGCAAGCGCCATCATTACGGTCTGATTGATGCCAGCCATGATGGTCGGTATGGCCATAGGAATTTGTACCTTAAGCAGCAACTGGAATGGACTGGAGCCGAAAGAACGGCCGGCTTCCACGACCGAGGGATCAACTTGGCGAATACCCAGATTGGTCAACCGAATACAAGGAGGGATTGCATATAGCACAGTGGCCAAGATGGCCGCCACGTTGCCCAAGCCGAAGAGCATGATGGCCGGTACCAGGTAAACGAAGCTGGGCATGGTTTGCATGGCGTCCAAGACCGGGCGGAGAAGAACATCCACCATACCGCTACGCGCCCCGAGAATTCCCATGGGGATTCCCATGGCTATTGCAATGGTTACTGACACCGCCATGATTGACACTGTAATCATCGCAGGTTCCCACAGATTCACCAGACCAATCGCGACCATCCCAACGGCTGAGGCCAGCCCGATGCGGAACGAGACAATCCTCCAGCCAACCAGGAAGATCAGCGTAACCGTAACGGGCCACGGAACCCAGATCAGGAAGTTGCGGAGCTTGCCCATCGCGACCTTTAGCGCGTCGCTGATCGCGTCGAAGATCCACCCTAAATTGATGATCACCCAATCGACCGCCACGTCGATCCCATCGGTGATGAATGGGCCGAGGTTTAGCGGGTAATCGAGAGCAGACTCGACCTGTGAGCGATGTATGAGGAAAGAGGCAATGAGGGCGAGCGCCAGCACGGAGACGATGATGATCAGCTTTCGGGCCCTCTTGACGCCTTCGCTTTGAGGCTGGGCCCCATTACCGGTAAGCAACTTGGTTATCGACTTAAGATCCGCGGCCATGACGCCCTCACGGAGTTCGAGGTAGCAGACAATTCAGCCAGGCTTGGCGCCCGGCCAAAGACCGGATCAGACGCCGGTCGCGACTACCTTAAACAGGTCTTTTTGAGTGGCTACGCCGATGAAGGTGTTGGTCTCGTCGACGATTGGCAGCGGAAAGTCGTCATCTGAGAGCATTGGCAGGGCCTTGTCCAAGGTGGTGTCCGGATGGACGAAAGAAATGTCGAGGTCTAGGCATTCGTCCAGCGAGGTGATGCCGGAGGAAACCATTTCGTCCAGTCGCTCCCGGCAGATGAACCCCAAGTACGAGGTGTCGCTACCAATTCCTATGGCGTAATCGCACTGGGCGAGGTTCATCCGAGCAATGACACCTTCTATGGAGTCGGTCTCTTCACAGACGACTTCCGGCTCGCTGACGATGCTGGAAACGTCGATGACCCGGGTCTTAGGTATGCCCTGGGTGAACTCCCGTACGAAATCGTCGACCGGGTTGGTGATGATCTCCCGTGGAGTACCCAGCTGTATGATCTCGCCGTCTCGCATGATTGCAATGCGGTCCCCAACCGTGATTGCCTCGTCGAGGTCATGGGTAATGAAAATGATAGTCTTGTGGATTTCTTCCTGGAGGGCACTCAACTCGTCGCGCATTTGCCGACGGATGAGGGGGTCCAACCCGCTGAACGGCTCGTCCATCAAGAGGATGGACGGGTCCACAGCCAGGGCGCGGGCCAGCCCAACTCGCTGCTGCATTCCGCCGCTCAGTTCCCGCTGGTTGGCGTGCTCCCATCCGGTGAGGCCGACCTTCTCGAGCATCATTTCCGCGACTGCGTACCGCTCCTGCTTGCTCATTCCCTTGACTTCGAGTCCGTAAGCGGCGTTATCCAAGACGTTCTTGTGGGGGAGGAGGCCAAAGTTCTGGAATACCATCGCGATTTTGGAGCGTCGGAAGTCCCGTAGCTGCTTGGAGTCGAACTCGGTTACGTCCTCGCCATCCACGGAGATAGAACCCGCGGTTGGGTCGACGAGCCGAATCAAGCAGCGTACCAAGGTCGACTTGCCGCTCCCCGAGAGGCCCATCACAACGAACGTCTCGCCCTGTGAGACGTCGAAATTGACGTCTCGCAGGGCGACCACCAGCCCCATTTCCTCTTGGATTTCAGCCCGGGTCTTTCCTCGGAATCCGTCGGCCATGGCGGCCTCCGGGTTTTTACCGAAGACCTTCCACAGCGAATTCACCGATATGCTGCTGTCCCCATGTGATTGATGGACCAAGTGGCCATTGCTAGCCTGTTCCGAATCGCTTTCACTCGTCATGATTAATTCCTCATCATTGGCGAGACGAATCGGGTCGCCTCATGCCGCAAAAGCGGCGTTACGTCGTAGCCAGTCAATTGAATCCCTGTTCAGACTATGTTCCTTAGCCGGTTTTGTCAAACGCCGCGTTCAGCCGCGCCACCTGCTCCGCCGTCAGGCGCCATCCAGAGGCCCCGCAGTTCTCTTGGGTGCGTTCGACGCTGTTGGTCTTGGGGATGGCCACGACGCAGGGGCGAGAGACGCACCAGTTCAAAGCAACCTGTGCTGGTGTCTTGTCCACCTCTTTGGCGATTTCCTGAAGCGCAGATAGCCGCCGGTCGATCGATAGGCGCGGTTTGCCGGCCAGGGAGCCGTCGGCCAAGGGAGTGTAGGCGATGACCGTGGTCCCGTTCTCCTCGCAATAGGGGAGCAGGTCCCGCTCGATTCGGCGTGCCTTGAGGTTGTAGAGCACCTGGTTGGACACGACCGGGTAGTTCCGCATCACGCCCTGGGCCTCGCGCAATTCATTGACCGAGAAGTTGCTCACGCCGATGTATCTCACCATCCCCCGGTCCACCAGGTCCTCCATGGCCCGCATGGTCTCCCCGATGGGGACGCTGCGGTTGGACCAGTGGACTTGGTAGAGGTCGATCACCTCGTCGTCCAGCAGCCGCAGGCTCTTCTCGGCGGCCCGCAGCACGTCGTCGTACCGCAGATGGCTGCCCAACACCTTGGTGGCCACGAAAACCCGGTCTCGGATTCCACGGACGGCCTCTCCCACGGCGTCCTCGGTGCGGTACATCTCGGCAGTGTCGATGAAGGTGGCGCCGAGCTCGATACCCCGTTGCAGCGGTTTGGGACCGCCCCGGTATTTCCACGTGCCCAGGCCGATTTCGGGTATCATTACTCCGGTGCGACCCAACTCTTTGTATTCCATCTGGCCTCTAACCTTTCAGCAAGGGTTGGAATAAAATAGCACAAACCGATTGAGGTGAAACCGTGGAATTCCAGGACTACGAGAATTTCGTAAACGCCAACAACAAAAGGGGGATCATCACGACCTACCGCCGCAACGGCGCAGGGCATCTGAGCATCGTGGTCGTCGGCGCCTACCAGGGCAAGGCGGCCTACGTCATCGTGCGCGGCAATTCGATCAAGGTGCGCAATCTCCAAAACGACGACCGCTGCACCGTGACGGCGGTCGGCGAGGACTGGCGCAGCTGCGTTTCGGTGGAAGGGACCGCCACCACCATGGACTACCGCAACACCGACGCCGAATCCATGCGGGTGGAGCTGCGTGAGGTCTACCGGGCCTGCAGCGCCCACGGTGACCACCCCGACTGGGAGGAGTACGACCAGGCCATGGTGGAGCAGGACGCCGTAATCGTCCTGGTCGAACCCCGGCGGGTGTACGGCATGGTCCGCGGCTAGCCCCTCTTGCCCCGGGATTTTGAATCCGGTGAATCCTGATTCAAGGGCGCCTCGAGGAGTGAGCTTGAGATACGCTGTGGTATTCGAGCAAACCTGTAACAACCACTCGGCATATGTTCCTGACCTGCCCGGATTCGTCGCCACCGGCTAAACCGTCGATGATGTGAAGCTCAACATCCGGGAGCCCATCTCGTTCCACTTGGGAGGGATGGCGCTGGAGAAACTGCCAATTCCCGAGTCCTCGTGCTGGTCGGAGAACATCGACGTCGAGGCTTAGAACCCCGGCGGCGCTACAGCTCGAAGACTAGCGCCGCGTCGGCCAAGCAGACCAACTCGCCGCGCTGGTTGATGCCCCGGACGCGGGCGTCGATGATTCCCTTGGCGCCTTGCTCCCGATTGCCGGTGACTTCGCCCTGGAAGGTGACGGTGTCGCCGCTCCGGAAGGGAGTGATTGCCCGCATGAGCAGCTTCCCGCCGTTGTAAAAGGCCTCCAGCGGGAAGGAGAGCTGAAGCATCTGGTCCACGTAGGACATCGTGGCCGGGCCGGAGTTCACCGTGCCGCCGAAGATGTTCTGCCGGGCGAACTCTTCGTCGGTGTGAATGTTGCTATCGTTGGGCTGCCCGGCTAGGCGGAAGGCGCTTTTGGCGTTGATGATTTCCTGGCTCTCGGTGATGGAGAGCGTCGGGAGCTCTGAGCTTTCCTCCGCCGAGCCGTAGTCCAGAAGGCCCGCCGGGGGTACGGTACTGGCAGCGACGGGTGTCGTCGAGGCGCTGGAAGCCGAGGCTGGAGGTGTTTCCCGCTGGCCCTTGGCGTACTCGAAAATGCAGGTGTAGTCGTAGGACGCGGCCAGCACTCCCTCCTGGTTGACCGCGTTCACCCGGAAGGTGACGAACCTGCTGCCCCGGCGCTCGTACTTCTCCAGAACACTTCGGGTCCCGGTGATGGTGTCGCCAGCCCGGACCGGGCGCTCCCAGCGAATTTCGCATTTGGCGAAGGGCGTCTGCCGACGGGCGGCCGTTGACTGCTCCAAAGCCACGAAGCCATTGGCCTCGGCGATTTTCTCGCGCAATAGCGGGGCGTAGCTCAACGCCATCGTCGGCATCGCCAAGCCAGGGCCGTCGGTCCGGTAGCGAGGGTCGCTGTTGAGCGAGACCCGGGCGTACTCCTCGACATTAGAGGCGGTAATTTCGACCTCCGTCGCGGCCCCAACCTGCCCCGCCTCCACGGCGTCGAACTCCCATAGCCGTTCCTGCTGTTCCAGCATCGTTGCACCCTTGATTCAGTAAGGTAGACCGGAATCCCCGATACGTTATCATAGTCTCGCCATTTGAGTTACGGAGGTCAAATATGAACGTCGGATTTATTGGATTGGGCACGATGGGGGCCAGCATGGCCTACAACTGCCTTCAGGGCGGAAACGATATGGTGGTCCATGACATACGCCGCGAGGCGGCCACCCGGCACCTGGAGGCCGGAGCGGTCTGGGCCGACTCGCCCCGGGAGGTGGCCGAGGCCTCGGAGATCGTATTCACCTCGCTGCCCGGGCCCACCGAGGTCGAGGCGGTCGGATTGGGTGAGGACGGCATCCTGCAGGGCCTGAGCGAAAACAAGGTCTATTTCGACCTGAGCACCAGCACGCCCGGACTGATCCGCCGGATCCACGAGGAGGCGGCGGCCCGAGGCATTCACGTCTTGGATGCCCCGGTAAGCGGAGGGCCCAGAGGAGCGCGTAGTGGCAACCTGGCCATCTGGGTCGGCGGCGATAAGGACGTGTTCGACCGCTGCAAGCCAGTGCTCGACAGCATCGGCGACAAGGCCTATTACGTGGGACCCATCGGCTGCGGCGCGATCGCCAAACTGGTGCACAACTGCACCGGCTACATCGTGCAAGCGGCGCTGGCGGAGGTGTTCACCATGGGCGTCAAGGCTGGCGTCGAGCCGCTGGCGCTATGGCAGGCGGTGCGCAAGGGCGCTCAGGGCCGGCGCGGCACCTTCGAGGGCCTGGCCGAACACCTTCTGCCCGGCAAGTTCGACCCGCCGGACTTTGCGCTGCGCCTGGCCCGAAAAGACGTCGATCTCGCCGTCTCGGTAGGCCGGGAGTACGACGTTCCCATGCGGTTAGCCCAGCTGACCCTGCAGGAAATGACCGAAGCCATCAACCGGGGCTGGGGCGGCCGCGACTCCCGCGTGGCCATGCTGCTGCAGGAAGAACGGGCCGGTGTGGAAGTCCGAGTGGACGAAGAATTGTTGAACGCGGTCCTGGAGGAAGAGCGGAACGCTAGCTGAGTCCAATCTTCATCGGCGAATAGCACCACTCGCCAAATCTTACCCTCTCCGCCAGCGCAGGTCGGGCTGGCGGGCGGCGCGGGCTTCGTCGAGGCGGGCCACTGGGGTGGTGTGGGGGGCGGATTTGACCAAGTCGGGGTTTTTGGTGATCTCTTGATCGATGGCGATCAGCGCCTCGACGAACCGGTCGATGGTCTCCTGGGTCTCCGATTCGGTGGGTTCGATCATGAGGCATTCCGGGACTATTAGGGGGAAATACATCGTCGGCGCGTGGAAGCCGTAGTCCAGCAACCGCTTGGCGATCTCCAGCCCCCCGGCGCCGCGGGCCTTCTGCCAGTCGGCGGCGAAAACCGCTTCGTGCATGCAGGTGCGGTCGTAGGGCAGGCGATAGACGCCCTTCAGCGCCTCCATCAAGTAGTTGGCATTCAGCACCGCGTTGCCGCTGATCGACCTAATGCCATCGGCGCCCAGGGTGCGGATGTAGGTGTAAGCCCGCACCAAGACGCCGAAGTTGCCGTGGAACCCCGCCAGCTTGCCGATGCTCTGCTCTGGGGTGAGCAATTCGTAGGCGTCGCCGACTATCGTTACCACCGGCGCGGCGAGGTAGGGCGCCAGGGTCTCGTTGGCGCATACTGGCCCCGCGCCCGGGCCGCCCCCGCCGTGGGGCGTGCTAAAGGTCTTGTGCAGGTTCAAGTGGGCCACGTCGAAACCCAGGTCTCCCAGCTTCGCCCGGCCCAAGAGCGCGTTCATGTTCGCGCCGTCGCCGTAGACCAGTCCACCCGCCTCGTGGATGATTCGGCAGACCTCGGCGATGTTGGGGTTGAACAGCCCCAGGGTGCTGGGCAGGGTGATCATCGCCCCCGCCAAGTCCGGGCCTGCAATCTCGTGGACCGCGTCCAAGTCGAGGTTGCCGTCGGGGTTCGAGCGCATCTCGACGACCTCGAAGCCAGCCATCGCCGCCGAAGCGGGGTTGGTGCCGTGGGCGCTGTCGGGTATGGCGACCTTCCGGCGCTGCCTCTGACCGTTGGCCTCGTGGTGGGCCCGGACCATCAGCATCCCGGCAAGCTCGCCGTGGGCTCCGGCCAACGTCGCCAAGCTGACGGCTGGCAGACCGGTGATCTCGCCCAAGAATTCCTGCAGCCGGTGGAGCAACTCCAATGCTCCCTGCGACTGCTCGGCGGGTTGCAACGGGTGGATGCCAGCGAAACCGGGCAGGAAGGCGGTCTCGTCGTTGATCTTGGGGTTGTACTTCATCGTACAACTGCCCAAGGGATAGAAGTGGGTGTCGATAGAGAAGTTGCGCTGGCTGAGCCCGGTGAAATACTGGACTACCTCTGGTTCCGAGACTTCGGGGAGCTCTAGGTCTTCCCGCAGCAGCTCGTCCGCCGGAAGCGGTTGCGCTGGCACATCCAGACCGGGCAGCACTGATCCCACGCGCCCGGGGACGCTCCGCTCCATGAGCAGCTTAGAGGTTGCCCTGTTGCCGCCCTGTTGCATTACGACACTTCCCCCAATGCGGCTACCAAGGCGTCGATCTCGTCTTTGACGCTCATCTCTGTGACGCAGAGCAGCATGCCGTTGGGCCACCGCTCTCCAACGTCCAGCCCGCCCAGAATGTTGCGGTCCATCAGCGCACGGTTGACCTCCGATGCGGGCCGGGGGCACTGGACGACGAACTCTTGGAAGAACGTTCCGGCCTCCGGCAGCGAGTAACCGGGCAGGTCAGCTATTCGGCCGGCGGCGTAGTGGGCCTTGTGGTAACACAACTCGGCCACCTGCCGCAGCCCGCTCTTGCCCAGGGCGGCGAGATAGATTGTCGCTGCCAACGCGTAGAGGGCCTCGTTGGTGCAGATGTTGGAGGTTGCCCGCTCCCGGCGGATGTGCTGCTCCCGGGTCTGGAGAGTCAGCACGTAGCCAGTCTCGCCGTTGCGGTCGACCGTGCGGCCGGATAGGCGGCTGGGCATTTGGCGGATGTATTCCTGCTTGGTGGCGAATAGCCCTAGGTAGGGGCCGCCGAAGCTCGCTGGGATGCCCAAAGGCTGGCCCTCGCCGGTGACGATGTCGGCGCCGTAGTGCCCTGGCGGTTGGAACATTCCGACGGCTACCGGGTCGCAGGAAACGACGCCCAAGGCCCCATGGGCGTGGGCGGTGTCCATCAGGCCGGCCAGGTCGTCGATGTAGCCGTAGAAGTTGGGGTACTGCACCACCACGCACGCGGTGGCATCGTCCAAACCCAGCGAGTCCACCGGAACGGTGAGCACCTCGATGTTTTGGGAACGGCAGTAGGTGTGTATGACCTCGTTGTAGGCCGGCGAAACGGTGTCCAGCACGATCACCTTGTTGCGGCGGGTGACCCGGCAGGCCATCAGCGCCGCCTCGGCCAGGCTGGTGGCGCCGTCATACATCCCAGCGTTGGCCACCTCCATGTCGAAGAGGTTGCAGACCAGCGTCTGGAACTCGTAGATGACCTGCAACGTCCCCTGGCTGGCCTCGGCCTGGTAGGGGGTGTAGGCGGTGATGAACTCACCCCGGGTGATCAGCGCCTTGACGATGGCCGGAATGAAATGGTGATAGGCCCCGGCCCCCAGGAAGGACGGCCCGCTGCCCAGAGGGCGGTTCAGGGCGGCCAATGCTCCCAGCTCCCGTTGGATTTCCAGTTCGGAGAGCGGCGGGGGAAGGTCCAGCGTGGGGTTTCGGTACTGGGCCGGTATGTCGAGGAAAAGCTCGTCGATGGACTGCAGGCCCAGCGAGGCGAGCATGGTGGACTGTTCGTCGGGGGTGTTGGGGATGTAGTGGGACTGGAAGTGGCTGCCGTTGGCGTCGAGGCCGGGTTGGGTGGCCTGTGGCGCGGTCATGACAGCCCGGCGGTATAGGCGTCGTATTCGCTGGCTGGCATCAGGCTGTCAAGTTCGCCGACGTCGGCCACGGTCACTCGAATCAACCATCCCGCGCCGAAGGGGTCATCGTTGGTGAGTTCCGGGTGCTGGGCCAGTTCGGCATTTACTTCGATGACCTCGCCGTTGACCGGCGAGTAGAGGTCGGACACCGCCTTTACCGACTCGACTTCGCCCATCTTGCCCATGTGCGAAAGTGTGTCGCCAACCTTGGGCAACTCGAAGTAAACGATGTCGCCCAGTTGCTCTTGCGCATAGTCGGTGATGCCCGCCAGCGCACGTTTGCTCTCCGTGTCTTCAAGCAGGATCCACTCATGTTCGCGAGTGTATTTGCGGTCGTCGGGACTCAAAAGGAAAGGGCCTCCTTCAGGTAGGTGAAACGGGGCGTTTGTAGAACGGGAGGGGTACCACTTCAACTGTAGCGGTGCGCCCCCGGATGTCTAGGTCGAGCAGCGTTCCGGGCTCGGCGTACCGCACAAAAACGTAGCCCATGCCAATGCTGGTGTCAAGCGTGGGCGAGTAGCTGCCGCTGGTTACGCTGCCCACAGGAGCGCCATCGCGCGAAAGGATATAACCGGCCCGTGGGGCTGATCTACCTGGCAGTTTCAGCCCGACCAAGGTGCGCTCTGTGCCTTCGTCGAGCTGCCGGAGCATTACGTCGGAGCCCACGTACTCCTTGTCGGAACGTACGAAGCGTTGCAGGCCCGCCTCGACTGGCGAAGTGGCGTCGTCGATCTCATGGCCGTGAAGCGGCAACCCGGCCTCCAGCCGCAGCACGTCCCGGGCTCCGAGGCCGCAGGGCGCGCCTCCGGCATCTTGCAGCCAGTCCCAGACTTGGGCTGCGTGTTCGCTGCCGCAGAGGACCTCGAAGCCATCCTCTCCGGTGTAGCCGGTGCGTCCCATAAAGACGTTCACGCCCCCCAATCGCGCTTGGGCCCAACTAAAGGGACGCATACCCGAGACCGGGTCTTCGCAGCACCGGTCCATGGCTCTGGCGGCGTCCGGGCCTTGGAAGGCGATCAGCGCGGTCTGGAAGGTCTGGTCGTCGATTGCGCACTCACCGGGGAGCTTCTGGCCGGCCCAATGCCGCAGCCAAGCTACCACCGCTTGCCGGTTGCCCGCGTTCGGGATGAGCAAGAACCGGTCGTCGGCTAGCCGGTAGAAGATGGTATCGTCGATGACCCCGCCCCGGTCGTTGCAAATCAGGCAATATCGGGCCCGGCCCACCCGCAGCGTGGCTGCCGACCCGGTCAATGTCCAGTCCAGCAGAGCCACCGCTCCTGGGCCGGAGATATAGATGCGGCCCATGTGCGAGACGTCGAAAATGCCCGAGGCGGTGCGGACGGCGTTCACCTCGGCCAAGATTCCGCCGGGGTATTGGACTGGCATATCCCACCCGCCGAAGGGCACCATTCGCGCCCCCAGGCCCAGGTGAGTGTCGTACAGAGTGGTCCGAAGGTTGGTGGTTATTGTCGTACCTCCAGCTGGTTTGGGTCGTATCCTACCAGTTCCATAAATCCCAGGCCGCCCATCGGCGCATCTCCCATCGTGCCCAACGCGGTCACCGCTCCCTCCCAATAGGCCGCGGTGATGAAGCCGCTGATGGCGAACTCCGACTGTTGCAGCACCGGTACAACTTCGAGGCGTAGGTCGAGGGCCGGGACTTCAAGCGTCCAGCTCATGGGATAGCTGATGCCGGTCTCAGGGCTGGTCCACGAGCCGGTCGGAGCCAAAGAGATGTCCCGCCCGTTTAGGTGCGCGACCTCTCCATCGGGGCCGATGTAGGTGCCATAAGCGGCGAATCGCTCCCGGGTCTCGGGGTCCCACACTACCGCAGCCATAAAGTCGGCCCCGGTGTCCAAATGGAGGCCAAGCCAGTCCCAGCCCACGCCCCGGCCGGAGAGGTCCCCCCACTGATGGTCCATCCAACTCGTGCCACTGACCGGCCGCTGTCCGCCGGGGCCCTCGATGAAGCCCGCGGACTCCAAGCGTGTGCGGGAGTAATAGTAGGTGTCGCCCACTGGCCCCAGGCTCACCAGACCGGTGCCCCCGTGGAGCACCGGCTCCCGCCGCGAGACCGCCTCGAATTCGAGAGTGAGCCCACCGAGGGAGAACCTTAGTTGGTACGCGTCACCGTCACCACGCATGGCCCAACCGTCGCCCTCGATGTCGACGCTTACCGCGTCCGCGGCCACCGGCGCCAGTGTTGGAGTCTCGGCGGCGTAATGGTTGCCGCGGGTGTGGTCTCCCAAGCTGGCGTGCATCAGGTGTGGGACGGCGCCAGGCGGTCCTTCTCCCTGGAAAGTGACGAAGTGATAGCTGTAGTCGTTGCCAGCGTCGTCGGTCAGCAAGCCGCTGAAGTACCACCACTCCACCGGCGAGTCGTGAGGTGCTTCGTCCTCCGGCAACGTTACCAACGGTGGAGGAGCGGGCGGGAGTGTTGGCGTAGTGGTTGGCGCTACAGTGGCCGCCGCAGTGGCCGTTGGGATGGCGGTGAGCGTGGGCGCAGGTGTCCCGCAGGCGGCTACGGAGAGCGAGCCGACGAAAACCGCAAAGAGCGCGGCTGCCCGTTGTGCTATATTAGGGCACCACATTTGGAGAAGGAGTCGACCGCTGTGGCCGCCTTTACGCAAGAAGAGATTGGTTCCTTTCTGAGCGAGCCTCGGATTGGCCATTTGGTGACGGTCCGGGCGGCGGGAACGCCTCACGTGGCCCCGGTCTGGTTCCTTTGGGACGACGACCGGGTCTGGGTGATCGCCGACACCGCGGCCGTCAAAATTCGCAACATACGAAAGAACCCTGCTGTAGCTCTATCTGTGGCCACTCCCGAGCGCCCCTTTGCCTACGTCATCGTCGAGGGACAAGCGTCGGTGACTAGAGTGGGCTTGGAAGCTATGGTGAACCGCCTTTGCGTCAAATACGATGGCCCGGAGCGTGGGCCGACCTACGCCGAGGAACTGCTGGCCGAGTCGAGGCTGCTGTTGATCGACATCGACGTCGACCGGGTCATGTCCTGGGTCGAGGACTAAGTCGCGTAGGGCGGGAGTACCGACTCGATCCACGGCACCAAGTCTCCAAGCAACTCTCCGCTGATTTCGTGCCCCATGTTGTAGACGTGGAACTCGGGGCTGTAGCCGGCGCCTTCGAGGTAGTCTTTGGCGGCATGGGCGGTGGACTCGGCGATCATCTGGTCGTAGCGCCCGTGGGCCACAAAGATAGGTTGACTGCGCTCGACGGGCAGGCGCGGGTCCAGTTCTTCGGCGCCCGGCAGGGTAGCGCTAAGGGCAGCCAAGCCAGCGAAAACCTCGGCGCGGCCCAAACCGCAACGGTAGGTCATCCCACCCCCTTGGGAGAAGCCCAAGAGTAGCGTCCGCCCCGGCTCGACCTTGTAGTTGGCCGTGACCTCTTGGAAGAAGTCACCAAGCAACTTCTCGGAATTCGCCACTTCCTCGGGGGTGGAGCCGCCACGCGGAGTCATCCAACCGAACCCAGCGTGGCCCAGTCCGAGGTTGAAGGGGATGGGGGCGTTGGGGCAGGCGTAGATGTAACCGCTGGGGTTGATGGCGGGAGCCAGCCCGGCCAGGTCGTGCATGTTCGCCCCGAAGCCGTGGAGCATGATGACCATGGGGTACGACGCCTGCGGGTCGTAGTCGTCGGGAAACACCATCAGGTATTTCAGGCCGGACCCGTCGTTGATTTCCCCTTGCATGTGTTCCCCTGCGCGGTGGAGTTCCGGGAAACATCCTAACACACCCTGCCGCGTCAAACGCACCCGTCATTCCGGCGTCGGCTGGGTTGTCGGACTGCGCGGCGCTGACCTCGGTGGTAGGATGTGGGCATCGGGAAGGAGAGTGCAATGGCCATCATCTACCACCTAACAACCCGCGACGCCTGGGCGCAAGCTCAGGAGGCTGGGGAGTACGAAGCCCCCAGCCTGGCCGAAGAGGGGTTCATCCACTGCTCGAAGGACGTGGAGCAGATGCTGCGAGTAGCAGCCCGCCTTTACGATGGGCGGACTGACCTGCAGGCGCTGGACGTGGAGGTGGACAAGTTGATATCCCCTCTCAAAATCGAGCCCAGCCGTTCCGGGGAGTTGTACCCTCACATCTACGGCAAGCTAAACCTGGACTCGGTGTTGCAGGTGCGTGACCTGGTCCTCGACACTACAGGTAAACATACTCTATGACCGCCGAATACACTGAAGCAGAGTTGGAGGTCATTCGGCGGGCCATTTCCCCGCCGCCGCCGCCAGCCCCGCTGGTCGTTTTGGGACGTGATGACTGGCCGGAGGAAGTGAGGCCCTTCTGGAAGCTGGCAGACTTGGAGCGCGATCTGTTCTCCCGTTTGGCGGAGGACCCATGGATTCGAGCCCTGTCGCTCTATGCCTTCATTCCCCCGGTGCTGGCCCAGAGGCTGGATGGCGGCGAGGTTCCCGCCATCGAGTACACAGGCCGGACCAGGGGCCAGGTCGCGATTATCCAGTTGCGAGAAGGGACGATCGTTGTCAAGCCGTATCAGAGCGCCCGGGAGGACCAGGTTGCGGTGATCGCTGGGGAGTTGGGAGTCGGGCCGCGGCAACTGGAGTCTCTGCCGGGTTATCTCACCGAGGAATATGCCCGCGGCCAATTCTTCACCAGCCTACCCGAGCAGCGGTGTCTCCCCCGGGAGATGGAAGCGGTTGGACGCGCGCTGGGCACGATGTTCCGGCGGCTCCACGACGCCGGTATCTACTACAACGACGCCTCGTTGTCGGACCCCCAAGGCCGGGCGCACCTGATCGTGGACGCGGAAGGCGGGTGCCTGCTGATCGATTTCGGTGTCTCGCTCCTGCTTGACCGCCACCCGGAATATAGCCGCGAAGAGGTCCACAACTTCGCCCGCACCCTGCCCATGTACCGGGTATTCGCGGGAATGGCCGAGAACGAAGAGGAGATGACTGGTTTCCTGGACGACCTCCGCGAACGGATGGCCCAAGGCACCAAGGAGGAGATTCTGGGCCGCGACCTGCAGTTCATCCAGCAGGGCCTCTCCAGCGCCGCCCAACGGATGGGCCAGGGAATCATCGATCCCATACGCAACGGCTTCTTGGAGGCCTACCGGGGAGGGTGACGCCTGCCGCCTCTGTGCCGGACTCCTAGTACGCGATAGGGGCGCTTCGTGAAGCACCCCTACGTCTCTCAGGTGTAAGCAGCGCCCGGCGGTTAGTGGACTTCGAAGTCGCCGAACATGGTAACGTTGTGGCCGGGGAAGGTGCAGACGAACTGGTACGCGCCCGCAGCCGGAGCGGTGAACACCAGTTCCTCGCTCTCGCCGGACTTAAGCAGGCCGGTGTTGGCGATCACGCGGGCGTCGTTGGGCGTTAGCCAACCGTTGACTGGCCCGGCGGTTGCACCGTCGGTGGCCACGGCGTCTTTCACTCCCTCTTCCACCAGCACCCAGTTGTGCTCGTTAATCGTGGAATTGTTGGTGAAGGTGAGGGTCACTTCCTGTCCGGCTTGTACTTCGTAGCTGGGGTGATCGAACTCCAGAGCATCGCCGTTGACGCCCAAGGTGAGTGGCGGCACCGGTCCGCTCAGCCCGCTCCCGGTAGCGTGCTCGTCTTCGCCTTCCCCGTGGTGAACATAGGGTTCCTGGACGTTCGCGGCGAGTTCCCTTGGTTCGCCCAGAATGGCGGTGAACAGTCCGATCAGGGACAGTCCGACCATGAAGGCCAGTACCAGTCCTGCCATGAACAGCCGGAAGAACAACGGGTTGTCGAACTTCAAGTGCATATAGAAGAGGATGACGATGGCGAACTTGATGCTTGAGAGGAAGACCAGCAGCGGAACGCGGGAAACCCCCAGCTGGTCGTCGATTCCGGCCCGGTCCCAGATAAGGATGAACTCGACAATCGTAATGGCGAACAGGATGATAGCAATAAGAACATATTGCTTTGTCGACGGGTGGTGTACGTCGTGCTCGGAACCGTGCTCTGTAGCCATTGGATCAGCTCGCGGGGGCGGGACCGGCGTCGAACCCGCCGATGAGGTATAGCAGAGTAAAGATCACGATCCAGACGATGTCAACGAAGTGCCAGTACAGCCCGGCGATCTCGACGTCCAGGGCCGTCGCGGGTCCAAGGCGACCCCGGAAGGAGAGAATCCACAGCCCCAGCAACCAAATGATGCCCAGGGTAACGTGGGCTCCGTGGAAGCCGGTAAGCGTAAAGAAGGTCGCCCCGAACAGGTTGGTGCCCAGGGTCAGCCCCTCGTTCTTGAACAGATTGAACTCGTAGACTTGGAAGCCGATGAAAATGCCGCCCAGGATCGCCGTGGCCAGCAGCCAGATTTTGATACCCCGCTGGTCGTTGGCGTTGGTGGCGGCCAGCGCCTGCACCATGGAGAAGCTGCTGCAGAGCAGCACGAAGGTGCTGATGGTGGTCACCGGGATGTCGATGATGTCGATGGGGTAGGGGCCGGCGAGGCTCTGGCCCCGATAGACCATGTAGGTGGCGATCAGGGAGCCGAAGAAGAGGCAGTCGGAGCCCAAGAACACCCACATCAACATCTTCCGGTGGTTCAGACCGGTCGTCGTGTAGTGGTGGTCCAGTTCCTCTTCCGCCCCGTGGGCGGGTTCGTGAGCGGGGGCCGTATGTGGTGCGTGGGCCAAGTCGCCGTCTCCTAGTGGTGTTCCTCGGGCGCGGCCGCTGGTTCGTTGGCCCAAGCGATAGTTCCCAGGAAGGCGATAACCCCGCCCAAGAAGCTAACTCCGTAATGGACCAGTATCCCGCCACCAATCAGGGCCACCCCGGCGGCGACCACGATCGGCCAGTATGAAGGGCTGGGCATGTGAATGGTGCGCACGTCCACGTGGGGTTCTGGCTCGGTTACCGGGTTGCCCTCTTCCCGGGCGATGTCCTTGGTGATCCAGTAGTCGTCGCGGCCCCGCACCCGGGGGATCCTGGCGAAGTTGTAGGGCGGCGGCGGCGAGGAGATGCTCCACTCCAATCCGGGAGCGTCCCAAGGGTCGTGACTCGACCGGCGAGCGTTCCGGGTTTGCAACAGGTTGAAGATGAAGACCAGGATGCTGGCGAAGATTATGAGGTAGCCCAGGCTGGACAGCAGGTTCAGGCCACCCCAGCCAAACTCTTCAGCGTAGGTGTAGATGCGCCGGGGCATCCCGTTCATGCCAACGAAGTGCATCGGGAAGAAGGTCACGTTCATGCCAATGAACATCAGCCAGAAACTCAGCTTGCCCAGGCTCTCGCTGAGCATCTTCCCGGTCAGCTTTGGGAACCAATAGTAGATGCCAGCGAAGATGCCGAAGATAGACCCGCCAAACAGCACATAGTGGATGTGGGCCACGATGTAGTACGTGTCTTGCTGCTGGAAGTCCGAAGGCGACACCGCGTGGGACACGCCGCTAAGCCCTCCGATGATGAACAGGCACACGAAACCCAAGGCAAATAGCATCGAGGTGGTGAGCTCGATAGAGCCCTTCCACATCGTGCCCAGCCAGTTGAAGATCTTCACGCCGGTGGGCACTGCAATCAGCATGGTGGTGATGGTGAAGACAGAGTTGGCGATGGGGCCCAACCCCACGGTGAACATGTGGTGGCTCCACACCGCCCAACCCATGATGCCGATGACGATGCCGGAGAAGACGATCACCGGGTAGCCAAACAGCGGCTTCTTGGAGAAGGTCGGCAGGATTTCAGACACGATTCCCATCGGCGGCAGAATCAGGATGTACACCTCCGGGTGTCCGAAGACCCAGAAGAGGTGCTGCCATAGTATCGGGTCGCCGCCCATCGACGGGATGAAGAAGTGGGTGCCGAAGTTCCGGTCCATTACCAGCAGGATCAGGCCGACGGTGATGACCGGCATGGCCAGAATCAGCAGGATCGACGTAATCAGCGTCATCCAAGTGAACACCGGCATGCGCATCAAAGACATGCCAGGAGCGCGCAGGTTGATGATAGTGATAACGAAGTTCAGACCACCGGCCACCGAAGAAGTGCCCAGAATCAGCAGACCGATGGCCCAGAAGTCCAAGCCCTTGTTGGTGCTGAACGGCTTCTCGGTGAGGTTGGCATAGGAGAACCACCCGGCGTCGGGCACCTGGTCCACTATGAAGCTGAAATGCATCAGGATGGCGCCGAAGAGAAAGATCCAGTAGGAAAGCGCGTTCAGCCGGGGGAAGGCCACGTCGCGGGCGCCGATGGACAGCGGCACAACGAAGTTGAAGAAGGCGACGCTCATCGGCATGATGACCATGAAGATCATCACCGTGGCGTGCATGGTGAACATCTGGTTGAAGCGGTCCGGATCTATTAGGGTGTTGTCGGGAACCGCCAACTGGAGGCGCAGCACCCCGGCTTCGATGCCGGAGAGAAGCATGAAGATGAGCGCCGTCGAGCCGTACAAGACGCCGATGCGCTTGTGGTCGACGGTGGTTATCCAACTCCAGATGCCCGCGGTTGCGGCAGTTGGGCGGGGAATGACCTCAGTTATCGCTGCCATGACTCGACTCGATTACCTGGCCTGATTATTCCTAACGTTATCCAATCTGAAGGACCGCATCTAGTCTAACTCAAGGTTCATCAGATACTCAATTATGGAGTCGATCTCGTCACCGCTCAAATTGGCTTCGCCAGTGGGCGTACGGTAGATGACTGCCTTCTTGGCCATCCAGTTGCCGGTCTTGATCTTCTCTGGATTCTTGATCCAAGCCCTCAGGTTATCCACCGAGAGTTCGGTGATACCCGCGGCCAGGGTTTGGCGGGTGCGCAGGTCGGTCAGGTTCGGCGCGGGCACGGCCACGATGTCGCCGCCGGTCAAGAAGGCGGTCAGCCGGTTGGCCGCCGCAGCCTCGTCGTCGGCGCCGGTCACAGTATGGCACAGGGCGCAATTCACATTGAAAAGCTGTTGGCCCTGCTGGGCGCCTGCGGAGAGGGCGGGCGGCGGTCCGTAACCGTCGACCCAAGAATCGTAGTCGTCCTCGCTCATCACGGTGACCCGGAAGCGCATCAGGGCATGGGCCACGCCACAGAGCTCGGCGCACTGCCCGTAGAACGTCGCTGGCAAATCCTGCTCGATCATGTTGGAGTCGGCCATGAGCCACATATGGTTGGTCCGGGTCGGCACCACGTCGATCTTGCCACCGAGTTTGGGGACCCAGAAGCTGTGCAGGACGTCATCGCTCTTCAGATCGATGCGGATAGGGCGGTCCACCGGGATTCGGAGCTCGTTTCCGGTGGTGATCCGCTTGCCCGAGCCATCGGCGTCGGGGTACTCGAACTCGAAATACCACTGGTGGCCAGTGACGATGATGTCCAAGGGCTCGCCGTATTCAGCGGGCGGCTCGTCCAAGTAGAACAGGGTGAACACCGACCAGATGCCCAACCCGAGGATCAGAACGGTGGGGATGATGGTCCAAGTGACTTCCAAGGCGGTGTGACCGTGGATCTGGGGAGGCCGCTCCTGACCCGGCCGGGCGCGGTACCGGATGACCACGTAGAGCAGCGCGCCTTCGACCAGTACGAAGACAATAACCATCGTCCAGACTAGGACGTTGAAAAGCTCAAGTTGCTTCTGCGCAACCGGGCCGATCGGGTCCCAGGTGGACTGGTTGCCCTGGCTACAAGCGGCGGCCAGCAAGAAAACGCCCGCCAGCAGACCAAACATCGCCACTCGGCGTGGCCACATTCGGCGCTGGACGGACCGTTCGGGGCTACCGGGGTTTTCGGGATTGGGACCTGCCCTTCCGGTGGGCAACAACCCCATACTTAGGACTCCCCTAGCACGCTGCCGCCTGGCGCAATTTTCTAATCGCGATGGGCAAACTAACACAGCCCCATCGTAGCTGTCAATGTATCTGCAAGGCAGGAGTTAGACGTAAATCCCCACTACGCCGTCGACCGTCATTGCGACGAACAGCAACGCCAGGTAGAGCAGCGAATACAGATATAGGTGCCGGGCCTTTCGGGACGTCTGCTGGCGGCGCAGTTGCCAGGCCATGAACACGAAGACAACGCCCAGCACGGTAGCCGACCCCAGATAGACCAACCCTACCGCCCCGGTGGCGGCGAAAACAAGTGATAGCGCCACCAAGACCAGCGCGTAGGCCAAGATGTTCTGTACCGTCCGTTCTTTCCCCGCCACCACCGGCAGCATCGGAACGCCAGCCCGCTCGTAGTCCTTCTGGATCAAGAGCGCCAACGCCCAAAAGTGGGGCGGCGTCCAAAAGAATATGATGCTGAACATATAGAGCGCGGGAAGGTCGAGGCTTCCGGCAACCGCCACCCAGCCGACCACCGGCGGGATGGAACCGGCGGCCCCGCCGATAACGATGTTCTGGGGGGTGGTGCGCTTGAGCCAGCCAGTATAGACCAGCACGTAAAACAGGGTAGCGGCCAAGGTGAGTATCGCGGCCAGCGGGTTTACCCCAACCGCCAGCACCGCGAAGGCGGCCACGTTCAGCGCAACACCGAAGGCAAGGGCCATGCGGGGTCGGATCCGCAGTCCCGGAACCGGCCGCTGCGCCGTTCGGACCATCAGAGCGTCGATGTCTTGGTCCAAGTATTGGTTGATTGCGTTGGCGCCACCGGCGCCCAGCGCTCCGCCCACGCAGACCAGCAGCAGCGTGATAAGCGGCGGGACTCCTGAAGCAGCGAGGAACATGCCCCCGATGGCCGTGACCAGCAGCAGAGAGATGATCGGAGGTTTGGTGAGCGCCAGGTAATCCGACGCGGCCCGGTAGACCGTGGCCGCCCGCCCCGCTTGGCGGGCCTTGGGGCCGGTCAGCCCGATTTGTTGGTCAGCCATAGACCCGCTCCTCGACCCGCCCTGGGGAATAGCTCATGGCCAGCAGCGCGCAAATCACTCCCCAAAACGCCGAGGCCAGGCCAAGGTGGAGCCCACGAAACTCTTGGGAAAAGTCGGTCCAGACCGCGCCCGCCCCGGCCAATACCTGCGCTCCGAAGAGTGCAGCGGCGGTCAGCGAGAGCAGGCGGACCTCCTTAGGTTGCGTACGGCCACGGAAGCCCAGGTGCAGTGTGTACAACACCAGCAGCCCCACCAACAGCGCCACGTAGCGATGGGCCATATGCACTATCTGCAACTGCCCGCCTTGGAACACGGCCCCGTTGCATAGCGGCCACCCACCGGGGAAGTCGCCGGCGCAGGCCCCGGTCGAACCGGTGATGGTGACGTAAGAGCCGGACATCAGGAGCAGAAACGAACCGGCGGTAGAAAGGGCCACCAGCGAGGGGAACGACTCCAGCTTGCCGGTGGCCCAAGACGGCAAGGTGAGCGCGGGGGCACCGCGATAGGCCACGATGGTGATCAATACCATAATGGCCAGTAGCGCCTCACCCAAGGCCAGGTGGGCCATCACGGTCTTTCCGGGAAGCTCGTTTAGCACAGTGATGCCGCCGAGCAGGGCTTGGACTATAACTAGGACCACCATCGCGGTGGCCGGCCACACCAGCCAGGGTTCCCTGCGGTGGGCGATCCACGCGGCCAGGAAGGTGGCGACGACGAGCGGGCCCACGAGGAACGAGGCGACGACGCGGTGGGAGAACTCGATAATGGCCTTCGTGTCGGCGGGGGGCAGCAGGCCGCCCTCGCAGAGGGGCCAGTCGGGGCAGCCCAAGCCGGAGCCGGTGACTCTAACTACGCCTCCCAGCACAAGCAGTGCGAAGACGCAGATCGTGGTTGTCAGGGAGAGCCCTCGGAACCACCCTTGGGAACCGTGGCTGCTCGCCCAGCTCCGGCCGACACCGGCTATTGCCATTACATTCAAAAGCCCGCCGGAGCGGGCATGTTCCACAGATATTCGCGGCTATGGATAGGGCCGTCCCTGCCTTCGGCCACCTGCAGCACCGTACCACCGCCAAGGGCGTCTGTCAATTTGTCCTCCCTCCCCTCGATCATCCCATTTCCCCACCGTCGACCCGGCCCCGACCGGGACCCAGGCCCCGTGGTCCGGGCCAGCCTTCCCATTCCCGCCATTCCCGCGCAGGCGGGGATCCCGTCCCTCCGGCCCGCACTCACTCCCGTCATTCCCGCGCCTCTTTCCCGTCGCCGCGCCTCTTTCCCGTCATTCCCGCGCAGGCGGGAATCCACAAAGCTTTACAAGTTTCGAAGTTGGCCCCTTCAACGCTCTGGATTCCCGCCTGCGCGGGAATGACGGGTGGAGAGTCCGTGGAGCGTGGTTGCCGCAGGAAACGCGCCGGAACGGTGGAGTAGGGGGAAGGGGAGTGCGTTCGCTGCCGGCGATTTGGGCCGCCGGCGGGTAGGCCCTACGAATTCACCACGATGGGCTTTCCGGTCTCGGGGTGCTTTAAGACCACCGTGTCGGCGCCGTAGGCCCGCTTGATGTTCTCGGCGGTCAGGACTTCCTCGGGTTCGCCGAAGGCCGTGACCTTCCCGTCGCCCATCAGCGCGATCGCGTCGCAGAACTGGCCGGCCAGCGTCAGATCGTGCACCGCCGTAATCACCGTTTTACCCGACGCCGCCAGCTCCCTCAACAGACGCATGATCTTTGGCTGGTAGGCCAGGTCCAAGTTGGCCGTCGGCTCGTCCAACAGCACCACCGGCGTCTCTTGGGCCAGCGCCATCGCGATGGCCACCCGTTGCCGTTCGCCGCCGGAAAGCTCATGGATGGGCCGGTCGAGGAACTCTTCCGAGTCGGTACGGCGCATCGAATCGACGGCAATCCCGACGTCTGAAGCGCTTTCCCAAGCCAGCAGTCCCAAATGGGGGTTGCGTCCCATCAGCACCACTTCCAACGCGGCGGCGCCTCGGGGTAATTCGGGGTTCTGGGGGACAATGCTAATCAGCCGGGCTCTTTCCCTTACCGACAGGCCGGACAGGTCGGTCCCCATCACGGTCACCGTGCCCCGAGTCGGCCGCAAGGACCCGGCGACCAAGCGGAGCAAGGTGGACTTGCCCACGCCGTTGGGACCGGCCAGGGCAATTACCGTGCCCCGCGCCACCTCGAGGTCCAGCCCGGTGAGCACCTGACGCTCGCCGTAGGCCGACGCGACCCCCGTGGCGACAATACCGGGCTCTTCGGCAACGGGGGCAACCCCGTTGGCCGGAGCCCCCAGGTTGTGGGCCCGCCCGTTGACCCTCACGCTACACCATTCCGGCGCGCCGTCGGCGCAGCAGATACAGGAAGAAGGGAGCACCGCAGAAGGCGGTCACCACCCCGACCGGCAACTCTCCCGGGCTCACCACCGTCCGTGCGGCAAGATCGGCTAGCACCAAGAACGTGGCCCCCACTATGGCGGACATCGGCAGGATGAACCGGTAGTCGGCGCCCCAGACTAGCCGTACCGCGTGGGGCGCGATCAGGCCCACGAAGCCAATCAGTCCAGTGAAGGAGACCGCGGCAGCGGTGGCCAGCGTGGCCGCCACGATCAGCAACAGCTTGACCTTCTCGACCTCGAGGCCCAGCATCGAGGCATGCTCCTCGCTAAGTTGCAGCACGTTCAGGACTCGTGCAAACCCCAACAGGACGGCTAAGCAGGGCACCAGGTAGAGTAGAATGATGCCGCTCTCGCTCCACTTGGCGGCGATAAAGCTTCCCAGGAGCCAGCTGAGGACCGGGCGCAGCTCGGGGTCGCTGCGGAGCATCAGCAGGCTGGTCACCGCGCCGGCCAGGGATGCAATGGCCACTCCGGCCAGTATCAAAGTGGTCAGTGGAGTCCCTTGGGCGCTGCGCGCAATGGAGTAGGCCAGCGCCACCGCCGCGATTCCCCCGGCGAAGGCGGCAATCGGCAGGAAGGTGAAGCCGCCGATCACCAGCGGTACTCCGGTCAGCAGGACCACCGTGGCGCCCAGTCCGGCCCCGGAAGCCACGCCCACCAGGTAGGGGTCGGCCAAGGGGTTCTTGAAGAGCCCCTGGTACGCCGCGCCCGCCATGGCCAGCGCTCCGCCCACGATCCCGGCCAGCAACACGCGGGGCATCCGCAGTTGCCAAACGATCGTGTCCCAGGCTGCCGGGACGTCGGAGGGGGAGTCAATTCCTGGCAAGCGGGAAAGCACTATCCGCGCCGTGGCGGAAAGGGGGATTTCCACCGATCCCAGGCTGGCGGCGAACAGCCCGGCCACCACGAATACCGCGAAGCCGATGGCCAACCGCCACCAGGGATAGCGCAGGCCGACCAGCCTCCCGGCGATCTTGCCTAGGTCCAGGGCCTCGATGCCCGTGGCTCTTCTGCTGGTGCCTTCAGCCATGCTTACCTACTCGAAGATTTCGGGGTAGACCAGCCGGGCTAGTTCTTCCACGCCCTCGACGAACCGCGGTCCGGCCACGGCGAGGGTGCCGGAGGTCAGGTTGATGATGCGCCCCTCCTTGACCGCGCCGAGTTCGGCCAAGGCGGGTTCACCGGATACTCCGTCGGGGTCTCCAATGATCAGGTCCGGGTCCATTGCCACCACGACTTCAGGGCTGATCTGCTGGTACCCGTCGAAGTCCGCGATGTTGTCGAGCTTTAGCAGCTCAAACACCGCCTGCATCAGCGTGTTGTTCCCGGGAGTCCACCAGCCGGACCCGTGTTGGTAGACCGATGGGCCAGACTCTACGCCTTCGAGGGCCGCCCTGATTGTCTCCACGCGGGCCTCGAAGGCGGAGGATACCTGCTCCGCTGCCTCCGGGTTGCCGGTGATACCGCCCCACATGTTGATGTACTGGGGGATCTTGCCGAAGTCGTCGGAGACGGTCTCGATATAGAGCACCTCGAGTCCGGTGCGCGCCAGGTCCTCGCTAAACCGGGGGAAGAACACGAACACCAGGTCGGGGTCCAACCCGACGACGGCTTCTATGTCCATGTTGAAGGCGTCGCCGACCTTGGTGATCGACTCGGTCTCGGGTGGATAAGTCACGTAGGAGTGGGTGGCGATTACGCGGTGGCCCTCGCCGATGGCGAAGAGCATCTCGACTGCCGCGCCGTCGAAGGCCACGATTCGTTCCGGCGCGCTTTCGAACACGACCTCGGCGCCGTCGGTGCCGGTCGCAGTGTAGGGGAACAGCGGTATCGGCGTTGGCGGCACGGGGGTGCTGGTAGGAGCGGGCGGGGCCGTCGCGACCGGGAGTGCGGTGGGTGCAGGCTGCGGTTTGGTAGCCGCGACTGAAGGCGCTGTTGGGGCGGGCGCCGCTGTTGGAGCCACTGCCGGGGCCGGAGTGGCGGTGGGACCGGGTGCGATCGGCGGGTCGGTTGCGGCGGGGGCGGCATCGCCGCCGCAGGCCAGAAGCAGGATGAGCGCGGCCCCGAGGGCGATGGCCGCCAGCCGGTGTCTAAAGTTGGTCACAGTCTCCTCTCCAAAATAGAAAAACCCCGCCTCGGATGGGGCGGGGTCGGCGAAGTTCGCCATGCCAGCGCCTTTCCTCGAAGGCCGAAACATGATGGGAGCAGTGGACCGGACTCACCCTGAAGTTTCAGGGCCTACCGTTGCGGGACAGCGCTGGACTTTGACCAGCTTCCTCTTTTGATCCCAGCGAAGGGAACTCCCACCGGGGTTATTCAATTGTAAATTGATCGCGCCAATCATCTACCCTGCCGAGCCAAGTGTCAAGCCGCCCGGACCGACGAAGGCAATTTCGGCGGAAGTGGCGCTACGCGAGGGTGCGGGGACGGCGAATGCATCATGCCTCAGGACCCGTGTGATACGATACTTGGCTGTTATGCGGCACGCGGTCCAAGTGGAGAATCTCGTTCAGCGCTACGGCCATTTGACGGCGGTGGACGGGGCCTCCTTCTCGGTGGGCCAGGGCGAAATATTCGGCATTCTCGGACCCAACGGCGCGGGCAAGACCACCACCCTCGAAGTCATCGAGGGCCTGCAAAAGCCCACCAAGGGCGTCGTTACTGTCTTTGGTCTCGATGTGGCCCGGAACGCCGCCAGAGTCAAGGCCCGCATCGGGGTACAGCTCCAGTCGTCGTCTTACTATGACTACCTCTCCCTATCCGAAATCCTCTCCCTGCTTGGTAGCTTCTACCCCAAGCGCACGGCCCCGGCGACCCTGCTCGAACAGGTGGGGCTCTCCGGCAAGGCTGGCAGACGGGTCCGGCAGCTCTCGGGCGGCGAGCAACAGCGCTTCGCCATCGCCGCCAGCTTGGTCAACGACCCGGAATTGGTGGTGTTGGACGAGCCCACGACCGGCCTAGACCCCCAAGCCCGCCGGGACCTTTGGGCGTTGATGGGCGAGGTCCGGCAGCGGGGCGCGACCGTGCTGCTCACCACCCATTACATGGAGGAGGCCGAGGCTATGTGCGACCGGTTGGCCATCATGGACCACGGCCGCGTCTTGGCGTTGGACTCGCCCCGCAACCTGGTGAGCCAGACCGAAGCCAGCTACGCTATCCGGCTTGCCACCGCCGCACCCCTCAGCGGCACGGTGGTCGAAGCGTTACGGGGGTTGGCGGAACTGGTCCAAGCTTCGGAAGACAACACCTACTTCGTGCGGGCGAAGAATACTCCCCAACTGCTGCAGGCCGTGCTGACCGAGATCTCGAACAGCGGCGCGGTGGTGGAACGCTTGGAGGTAACTCCAGTTACACTTGAGGACGTGTTCCTCCAGCTTACCGGTAGGGAATACGCCGAACGAAGGACGGAGCCGTAGGGTGCTGGCCATCACGTTGGCCAATCTAAAGATGATGGCCCGCAACCGGCAGGGCATCTTCTGGGCATTGTTTTTTCCGTTGTTGCTGGTGGTGGTGTTCGGCATCTTCGACTTCAGCGGCGTGAACTCAGCCGGTTTGGCCGTCGTCGACTTTTCCGGCGGCCCCCGAGCCCAGTTGCTGGCCGAACGCCTCGACGCCGTCGAGTTCCTGGAGGTTAGGCAAGACGAGGCGAGTTGGGACGCCGTCTTGGTCGCCCGTCGAGAATTGGCCGATGGCGACCTGGGCTACTTGGTAATCGTTCCGGAGGGCCTGGATGGTCCGACCGGAGACAACGCCTCGGGCCCCTCGGCCCCGGTGACTTTGGTCTACGCAACCCGCAACCCGGAGCGGAACCAACTGGTGGACGCCGCAGTGGCCAGCCTGGTCTTCGGCCTCTACCCGGAAGGAGAAGCCATTTTCCCGGCGCAGCTAGTTACCAGCGACGTCATCCAGACGCCGGAAGTGGACTATTTCGACACGGTGCTGATCGGGCTCCTGGTCCTCGGCATCATGACCAACTCGATAATCTCGATTGCGGTACGAATCAGCACCTACCGCAACCAGCAAGTGCTGAAGCGACTGCTGGTTACACCCCTGCCGGTGTGGAAGTTCTTCGCCGGGGAGATCGCGGCGCACCTGGTCCTGGCCTTGGTGCAAGCGGGGATCATTCTCGCGGTGGGCGTGTTCGTCTTCGGCGGAGACGTTCACGGCAACTTGGGGTGGGTTGTGGTAATCACGTTGCTGGGCACGGTGGTCTTCCTAAACATCGGCTTCATTCTCTCGGCTTGGGCCGGGAGCCCAGCGGCGGCTTCGGGGATGGGCAACGCGGTGGCCTTGCCGATGATGTTCTTTGCCGGGACCTTCTTCTCCACAGCGGCCCTGCCTTGGGTGTTGCCCCACGCCGCCCAAGCGCTTCCGATGACACCGATGCTGGACGCGCTGCGCGAGGTGGCCATCGACGGCGCGCCGCTCTGGGATACCTGGCCGCAGCTATTGGCCTTGGGCGGTTGGGCCGCCGCCACCGCCGTAGCCGCGGTCCGCGTCTTTCGGTTTAGCTAGGTGCGCCGCCCATCCACGGGCAATACCGCCCGCCCGCCGGGGCGCCTGTCCGCCAAGGCCACGGGCGCTTTCCGAGGCGCGCCTGTGGTAGTAGCCAGCTTGGCGGCCCTGCTGCTTCTCACGGCCTTCGCCTGCCGGGGAGGGGACTCGGGTCTAGTCCGAGGGTTGGTGTTGGAAGTCGTGGACCGCAACCCGTCGGAAATCGAGGTCTTGCGGATCAAGGACGACGATGGTGAAGTCTGGACGTTTACCACCGAAGGGGCGCTGCTGAAGGACGGGGCCCACCTTCGGGTGCACCAAGTGCTGGGTGAGCGAGTCACGGTGCTATATGTCGAGAAAGACGGCCAGCGGGTAGCAACCGAAATCCGCGACTAGAACGTTGGCGATAGGGCTAACGTTGCCCGACGGCGTCGGCCAAGGCGGCCTCTACTACGGAGGCGGGTGTGAACTGCTGGTATTTGGCGGCCACGCGGCCCTCGGAGTCCACCACGAAGGTCCAGGGCTCGTTGGGTAGCCCCCACTCATTGACGGCCGAGACTGCTTGTTCCAATCCGGGGCGTTCTTCCTCGATAAGGTGAGGGTCCTTGAAAACTTCCACGTGGATGAACGCGGCTCTCCCCGCGTAGCGGTCCTTCAACTCGCGAAGCGCCTGCAACTGCGGGCCACAAGTCGCCGAGGTGCAGAATTTCGGAGTGGAGAACACGACCACGAAGGGCAATCCTTGATCAAGGGCCTGGTGGACCGAAATTTGGTAATAGCCGGGGTCGGGGTCCGGGTCGCTGCTGATGTGGGACAGGTCGGGAACATCGGCGGCGGTCGGCGTGACGCTGGCCGGGGCGGGAGCGCCGATGCTGGGTGTGTCGCTCGTTTCCTTGACGGTAAACATCGCTCCCGCTGTGATCGCAGTGCCCGCCGCCGTCAGGTCCGCTTCTATTTCCCAGGTGCCGACCGTGTCGAAGAACAGATTGGCGGTGTAGATCCCGGCCGCTGAGGTCGTCCACTTTTGGAAAGAGGCGGTCGCCGATGATTTCGACTGGCGTCCGTCGTCCCCCTCGGGCAAGAAATAAACGCGCAACCGGGCCTCCGGGACCCGTATTGGCATGCCATCGCGGTTTATGACTCCGAACGAAAACCGGTTGTCGCCAATGGCCAGATCACTGGAGATCACCACGGCTGAGAACGGAGGCCCCCCGAACTCCTCGGTTGGAGGGACGACGATGGCCGTGGGGCCTTCCGGGCTAGCGCAGGCGAATATGACAAGCGCCGACAAAACAGCGGTCATGGCGATTTTGGCCCGTGTGGCGAAGCGGTAGTGAAGCAAGTGAGCGCTCAGTAGTGGATCCCTCGCCCGGCGCCGCCTTCGACGGCGATGGTCTGGCCAGTGATGGCCCCGGCCCGGTCCGATACCAGGAACAACACCAGGTCTGCGATGTCCTCGGGCTCCACCATGCGCCCGATGGGGATTTGGGACACCGCCCGACGCTCGGCCTCTTCCATGCTGACCCCAGCGTCGCGAGCCTGCCGTTCTAGGAGCATGGTCTGCCGGGGTGTGCGGGTGGTGCCGGGGTGGATGCAGTTGACCAGGATGCCGTCGGCGGCCACTTGGTCCGACAGGTTCTTGGCGATGTTGGAGACGGCGGAGTTGGTCACGCCGTTGCTGTTGGTCAGGGAATTGGCCGAGCGGGCCGCCATGCCGCCGATGTTGATGATGCGGCCGCCGCCCCGGGCCCGCATGTGGGGTATGACTTCCCTGGAGCAGCGCACGTAGCCCATCACCTTGACGTTGATGTGGTTGTACCAGTCCTCGTCGGCCAGTTCCATGAAGGGAGCGGCGGTGGAGTTGACCGCGTTATTGACCAGGATGTCGACGCCGCCGAGCTCGGCGACGGTGGCGGCAACCAGATTGGAGATGTCGTCGGGGGAGCCCATGTCAGCGCGCACCGCGACTACACGGCGGCCGGTCTTGGCCCGGATCTCGGCGGCAGCGTCTTCCAAGTCCTCCATGCCGCGGGCGCAGATGGAAACGTCGGCCCCTTCTTGGGCCAAGGCCAGCGCGGTGGAGCGTCCGATGCCCTTGCTGCCGCCGGTAACGATGGCGATCTTTCCTTCCAGGTTAAGGTCCATGGTTCCTCCCGGTACGTGTTATCCAGCGCTGCGGGCTCCTAGGCGGGCACACAGGTCGCGATCAACCCGGTCACATCGCGCTGGGAATCGAGGCCCTGCACCGCGGCCACCAAGCCGTCCAACTGCGCGCTGGGCCAAGGCAATTCGGGGAAAAGGGCGCTGATGCGGGCCGTTTCGGTGGCCAGGTCCCATTCCAGCTCGTTGCCCGTCAGGCCGTCGGTGAACTCTTGGCCCGACCGGGTCCGGACGGTCATGCGCGGTGCGAAGGAGGTGCGGTCCTTCTGTCCGACGACCTCGACCCGCTGTTGAAGCTCCATCACCTGCCGGTCGGCTTCGGTCGCGCCCTGTCCGGGGTCCAGCCGTTGGCGCAGGGGCGGGTAGCTGCCATGCACCCAGGTATAGGCGGTGAAATAGTGGGTGCTGCCCACGCCCGGCATGTTGCGGTCGCTGTTTGGGAAGGCGGGCGAAGGGTAAGTAGTCTCCAGCCAGAACATCTCCACCAAGATGCTCTCAACGTCGTCCGGTGCGAAGTTGTGGGCCGCCCTCATCCGTGTCGCCAGCTCGATGACCGGACAGTTGTAACCCGCGGTGGGGTAGATCTTGGGCGTCACGTGCATCAGTTCCCAATTGCTGCCCAATCCGGCCACCGTCTGAGCCAGATCGGTGGTGGTGGGCCCGCCAAAGGTGTAGGTGAGCTCACCCCGGTTATTGCCGGTGAAGGCGTTGTAGAAACCGGCTTCGCCCTCCAAGCACGACTCCGACCCGCGAAGGTTCTCTCGGGCCAGCAGCGCCGCCATGATGCCGTTGCGGGTGGCGTTTGGCTCGTGATAGAGCATCTCGCGTCCGCTGGTGCGCGGGCCCTCGGTGGTGCCGCCAGCGAAGGTGCAGGCCAAGGCCAACGCCGTGACCAACTGGTCTTCGTCCAGCCCCAAGAGCTTGCCAGTGGTCACCGCCGCGCCCAGGGTGCCGTAGACCGGGCTGCACCGAAACCCTCGGGCCTGGGTGGTCGGAATGAAGTCGCCGGCGATTCGAGCTTCCACCTCGTACCCCGCCGCCATGGCGGTGAGCACGTCGGCCCCGCTGGCGCCGGAGAGCTCGGCCGAGGCCAGCGCCGCCGGGATGATACAGGGGCCCGGATGAATCAGCATGCGGTAAGAGTCGGTCTGGTTAGTGGCGTGCATCAGCTTGCTATTGGCGAAGGCCGCGCCGCTGCGGGTCGCTTTCGCTCCGTCAGCCAACACCGTGGCCCCCGATTGCAACGGCTCTTCTTCTTTGACCAAGGCGATGGCCGACTGCCCATGGCTGGTTTGCGCCCCGATGAGGGACACGACCATAGCGTGGAGCAACGAGGCCTTGAGCTTGTCGGTGGCTTCCGGAGGGAGTTGCCCGTATTCCAGCGAGGCGACAAAGCGAGCGTAGGTGCGGCTCAGGGCTTCGGGCATGATGCAACTCCGTTAAATCAGGTCGTGCAGGTGCTGGCGGAGCACCAGCTTGAGGACCGCCAGCATGACCAGCGCCCCGATGATACTGCCGAATATCTCCGGTTGCCATACCTGGGTTGCCATTCCGATGGCGGTGCCCCCGGCGGGCGGATGCTCGGTGTCGGTGATGGCCATCAGCAGTATTATCACGCCCACCGGCGCGGCGAAGCCCAGGACCCGAACTGCCTGAGTATGGGCCAACGCATCCTGCACCCCGCCTGAAAATAGCAGGAAAGAAAATGCGGACCCAATCAGCAGTGCGATGAGGTGGCCGCCGACCACCTGGCGGTGCGGTTGGATGGGTTCAGGAAGATGATGATGATGCTGGAGGAGAGACCGGCGGCGATCGCCGCGCTGGACAAGGAGTCGACGAATAAACATGACCACCAGCAATACCAGCGTGGCCACCCCGGCCTGCAGGAAATAGCTGGAATAGGAACGGGAGAATTTGGGGTCTAGCAGATGGGTGTGGTGGTGGAACTCCTGCCGAACGTAATACTCCAGCCGCGCCGCCCAGCGGTGCATGGGGTTTTTGGCGCTGGTGAATCTCGGGCGGGCCCGGGAGCGCAAGACGTTGGCCCCACTACCCTTGGCCCAAGTCTCGGACCCAGTCAAGCCAGACCCGGGCGCAGGGTACCGGCAGTATGTGCTGCACGAAGCCGTAGACCCCGGGGAAGACCACCCGCTTGCCGTTGGGAAACAGGTCGGCCGCGCCCCGGAAATCGCCCAACACCTCTTCGCGCAACCCGGCGGCCGCCAAGACCAAAACCGGGGTCTGGACGCTTCGCAGCGCGGGCCCAAGGTCGCCTCCGGCGTTGGACTGGAACCCGTGTACCACCTGGGCTGGCGTGGCCTTCATCTGGGCGGCGTACCATCGGATGTAGGCGGGGTCGACGATCTGCGGGTCCAGACGCCGCCCGATGGAGTCCTCCACCCAAGCCGAGATTCCCTCGCGTTCAATGAGGTCGGCGCTCTCCTGATGATGGGAATCGAAACTGGTGGGCGAGGTGCAAACGGTCAGGGAGCGCAACCGTTCTTGGTGGCGGGTCGAGTAGTTCATCGATATGGAACCGCCCACCGTTTCGCCGATCAGGTGGAAGCGATCGAGCTCAAGCTTGTCGGCCACTTCCTCCAAGTCGTCGGTAAAGTGGTCCAAGGTCCACTGGTAGCTGGCTTCCGGCAAGTCCGACTGTCCCATGCCCCGCATGTCGAAACGGATAACCCGGTAGTGGCGGGCGATGATGGGCACCCAACCGAACCACATCTTGTGGTTCTTGGCCATGCCGTGGTGCATCAGCACCGTCTCGGGCTCGGTCCACGGATCGGTGAAGTCGTCCACCGTGTAGAAGAGCTCTATACCGTCGTCCAAGCGAAGCTTCATGTCGGCCCCCCGGTGGTCAAGTTGTTGCCGGTGGTGAAGTTATTGATAGACAGGTCTAGTCGGCTGGCGCAGGGGTCAGGCCCTGCTCCACGAATACCGACCGGGCCACCCGCATCGCGGTGCGCGAGTTGGTGTAGCTGCCGTAGAAAATCAGCTGGACGAACACTTCCATGATTTCCTGGGGGGTTGCCCCCACGTGCAGAGCGCCCTCGATCAGGCGGCGTATCTGACGGTCGTACTGGCCCAGCACGGTCATGGCGGAGAGCCCGCACAGCGCACGGCTCTTGGCGGAGAGCCCCGGTCGGCTGTGAATCGCGCCCCAGTGGTATTCCTCGATGAAGCGTTGGACTTCCATCTCCACCGATTCAGGATCGTCCACCGGGTAGAGGGGCGGCTCGCCCATCTGCTCGTCGTATATCTTCAGCCCGGCTTGGTGGAGCTCTTCCACCGTGCGGTTGGAGTTGTAGACCACGGTGGGACTGTAGTGGATGCCCTGCTCTTCAAAGATCTCCTTGGTGATCCGCATGGCCGTTTCGACGGCCGGAATACCCACGAAGAAGGTCATCTGGATGAACACTTCCACCACTTGGTTCGGCGTTACGCCCAAGTTCAGGCTGCGCTCGATGTTGCGGTGGAGCAGAGGAAGCTGGCCCAACGCGGTGAGGGCGGAGATGGTACACATGCAGCGATGGGCGGTGTCCAGCCCGGGCCTGGTCCAAACGGAACCCCAGAGGGCTTCGTCGACTATGCGCTTTAGGTCGGGCGCCAGTTGGTCGATGCCCGGCAGGGTATAGTGGGTGGGGTTTCCGGCGGCCATGAGGTCACGCATTTGCTGGCCGCGCCTGTAGCGGTCGTCTAACGTCTCCAACGCTCGACTCCTGTTGCTTTTTTTAGCCCGCCTTGGGGCGGACATCTAGATTTTATCCGGGTTTGCGGTCCGGCGTAAGCGGTCCCTACGCCGCCGTCATCACCTCTTCGGCAAACCGCGACATCCGCTCCTCGGTCTCGGTGTGGTAGGGGCTGCGGAAGTCGAAAATCAGGTGGGTCACGCCAACCTCGGCGTAGGCGTGGATGTCCTGTAACACCGCATCGGGGGACCCGGAGAACCGGCGTCTGCTGCCTCCGGTGTCACTGGAGGCGTCGTATAGCGGCGCCTTCATTGAGACCTCGATAGCGGAAGGGTCGCGCCCGGCCCGTTCGGCGTAGCCCCGCATCGTGACCAGGTTTTCCGCCAACTCCTCGGGCTCCAACGGCGCTGCCGGAATCGCGCCCACCGGGTGCCAGGCATTGCCCAGCTGGCCGGCCCGTCGCAGCGCGGCCCGGCTCTGTCCGCCGATCCAGATCGGCGGGTGCGGTTGCTGCACCGGCTTGGGCAGGAAGGTTATGTTGGAGAAATTGACGTACTTCCCTTCGAACTCAGGGTTGTCCGAGGTCCAGAGCTCCAAGAAGGCCCGCAGGTACTCGTTGGTCACCGTGCCCCGTTCGGCGAAGGGCGGCGCCTCCAACAACTCGAACTCCTCTTCCATCCAGCCGACTCCCGCTCCGACGATCAACCGTCCCTTGGACAGCACGTCGACAGTCGCCAGCATCTTGGCGGTGAGTAGAGGATTGCGGTAGGGAACGATCATCACGCTGGTGACGAGCCGGATGCTCTGCGTTACCCCGGCCAAGAAGGCCAGCGTGGTAATCTGCTCCGGCCATTCCCCGGCCCCGGAATTGCCTCCGGCCAGGATGTTGCCGGTCACGCTGTAGGGGTAGGTGGAATTGACCTCGCGGGGCATTAGGATATGGTCGGGCGCGACCATGCAGAAGAATCCGAGGCCGTCGCCGAGGCGGGCGATGCTGGCCAGTGCGTCGGGCTGGGCCCCCTCGCCGCTGTTGGGCAGATAGAAACCGAACTGCATCGAAGCCTCCAGCCCTCGGAAGTGATGTCGATACGAATATATATCCCAACCGTCTCACTGTCCAATTGGCGCCCTCAAAACCTTGCCGCTGGGATGACGGCGGGAGATGGGACGCGAATGGGACGGAAGACCGGCGGCCGGGGGTGCAGGCGTGATAAGGGCGGTCTACTGACAGGCGGCCCTTCACCTTCGGCGTCGAACGGGCCACAATAGCTAATGATGATGTGTAAGGTTGTGTCTACCCGTAAATACTCTCGGCGCGCGCCTCCCGGGCGTGGCGTCGCTGACGGCGGCCGCAACTTCGACATCCCGGAGCGGGCGCTGTGGAAGCTCTGGAAGCGCCGGGCTGCGCTGCAGGAGGAGTTTCGCACGGGCTCGGGGCGGCGGGTCCGGGTGCTCTATCCTGGCCGCACCGGATCGTCCGCTGGTCCCGACTTCCGCGACGCGCTACTGGAGGTCGAGGGCGTGGGTGTAGTGCGAGGCGACGTCGAAATCCACCTGCACCAGAAGGATTGGGCCGCCCACGGACACGGCGACGACCCCAACTACAACGGCGTCGTGGTCCATGCCGCGCTTGCCGTGGACGCCCCCGACACCGTGCTCCGCAGCGGAGCGTCCGTGCCGGTCATCGGGTTGGAAGGGCTGTTGACTGCGGACGACGCCGGAGAGTCATCTCCAGCGTTTGACCTGTGGGCGCTTTTGGCCGGCAAGGGGTTTTCGCAGCCCGGCTCGGGGGAGGAAGCGGCCGAGTTGCTCGACCGGGCCGGGGACGAACGGTTCATGGCCAAGTCTTCAGCGCTCGCCCGTTTTACCTGGGAGCAGGGAGCGGAGCAGACGCTGTACGAGGCGCTGCTCGAGGGATTGGGCTACCGACACAACAGGCAGCCATTCATTAAGCTGGCCCAAAACGCCCCCTACGAGACGCTGCGTAACGCGGCTCTGAGGGTACCATTCCGACAACGGGACAAGGACATCTTCGCTTGGCTGCTTGGCGTCTCCGGTCTGGCAGGACCCGACGTTGCGGCGCAGCCCCGGCCCAAGGGGTTACGCCGCACCATGGCGCTGGAGGAGTGGCGGCTCTTCCGGGTCCGCCCTCCCAACCATCCCGAGAACAGGCTCAAAGGGGCGGGCCGACTGATGGCGCGCCACTTGGACGCCGGTCTAATCGAAGGCCTCGATTCCGCTGCGGCCACCGGCAGGGCTGCCACCCTGACCAAGTCCCTAGCGGTCGACGGCGAGGGAACCGGCGCGGCAGCCTACATCGGTGTCGGTCGAGCACGGGAGTTGGCCGTCAATTCGGTACTGCCACTGCTGCATGCCACGGCGGGGTCTAGCCGAGGCGCGAACCAAGAGGCCGAACTGCTGCGTATGTTCCGGGTCTTTCCGAAGCTCCCGGACAACGAGGTCGTCCGGGAAATGGTCGACCAACTCTTTCCGAAGTGGCCCGGCGTAGCAAGTAGCGCCCGCCGCCAGCAGGGGCTGCTGCACTTGGCCGCGCTGCTCCGCGGAGCTAGCGCCTAGGCGGGCCGGTCGAAGCGCCTCCGGGCCGGTCGAAGCGCCTCTACGGAGCGGGTGCGCGGCGGGTCTACGCGGGTCTACGGAGGACTAGTCGGGGTCGGCCAAGGGAATGGCCAGCGAGGTCCGCATCCCAGCGTTGGGCGAGCGGGCGATGTGGCCGTGGCCAGACAGGTCTTCGGCCACCAGGATGTCGCCGGGCTCTAATTGCACCTTTGAGCCGTCGGCGCACTCAAACTCGGCCAAGCCCTCAAGGTTGACCACGTACTGCCGCCGAGGTGCGATGTGATAGTCGGAGAAATTGGGAGCCTCGCGGCGGTTGAGGTTGATGTCGCCAGGGCCGACCCGGTTGACAATCTCCCCCATCTGCTCCGGGGTCAGCTCCTCGAAGTGGGACTCTCCATCGTCGCCTGCGTAAACACGGATGATTTTCATCTCGTCACTCCTTCCGGTAGTTCAACTACCCAATTATCGTTCCCTCTCCCTGGATAGGGAGAGGGTTAGGGCCGATCAATCGGCTAAAGGCACGGCCAGCGTTACCCGGGGCTCGTCGCCGAGGCCGCGGGCTATATGGCCGTGGCCAGTCAGGTCCTCGGCGATCAGCACGTCGCCGACGCCCATCTGGTACTTGCTCCCGTCGGCGCATTCGAATTCCGACTGCCCGGCCAGTCCCAGCACGTACTGCCTGCGCGGGGCGGTGTGGTAATCGGAGAAGGAAGGCGATGGCCGGGTGTTGAATTGCACGTCGCCGCCGCCCAATCGCTTGGCTACGTCGGCAAATTCCTCCGGGGTAACGTCCTGGAAGTGGGACTCGCCGTCGTCTCCCGAATAAACGCGGACAATCCTCATGTCGTCACTCCTTTCCAATAAGTCCAAGTCCCCTCTCCTAGGTAGGGGGAGGGTTAGGGTGAGGGCCGATCACGCGGCCAGGGGAACGGTGGCGGTGACCACCTTGCCCCCGCCGGTGCCGCGTGTCGTATGGCCCTGGCCGGTAGTGTCCTCCACCAGGCGGGCGTCGCCGGGGCCGAACTGGTGCAGCGAGCCGTCGCCCAGTCCGATCTCGATGCCGCCTTCTATGCAAATAACGTACTGGCGGCGCGGCGCCGGGTGCCAGTCGATGAAATAACCCGAGTCGCGCTCGGTGAAGGACAGGCTGGTGACGGCGGTGGCCTCGGCCAACTCGGGGCGGGAAGCCAAGTCCAGCGTCTGGATGTGGGTCTGCCCGTCATCGCCGGTGAACATTCGATAGATGCCCATGTTCTCCTCCAGAGATTGAGTGCTGCTGGCCGCTAGGCCAACGGGATCACGGAACTGATACTGGGCGTGTCGCCGGGCACACGCGTCGTGTGGCCCTGCCCGGTGGTGTCCTCCACCAGCCGGGCGTCGCCAGGGCCGAAGGTATGGGTGGCGCCGTCGCCCAGCCCGATCTCGATGTTGCCCGACAGCGAGATGATGTACTGGCGGCGGGGTGCTGGGTGCCAGTCGATGAAATGCCCCGGCTCCCACTGCCGGAAGGTGATGGTGGACACGGCGATGGCTTGGGAGAGCTCCGGGTGGTCGGCGAGGTCTAGCTGCTCGATGTGGCTTTGGCCATCGTCGCCCGAGTAGAGGCGGTAGATTCCCATCTTGCTTCACCCATCCGTTATGTAGAGCCATAGCTTAATCGCTGGCCAACCGACAGGCAACCGGCGCGTAGATCCAGCCTTCGAGCCGGGCGGCGTCCAGTTCGGTCATCGCCAGTGCTGTCGGCGATGCGTGACGTCGGCCAGTCGCGGAAGCTGGCACTGGCGCGTCCGCCCCGGGGCAACGGAACACCCGGGGGTCCCGGACCCACAGCGCGGCGGTGACGGCGGCGGCGACCGAGTCGAGGCAATCGTGGCTGGCTAGGCATAGGTCCCGGAAATCCTCCAGGTTGCGTACCGGTACGCCAGACTGCGAGGGCAGGCCGTCGAGCACCCGAGCTCGCAACTCTCCGGCCGAGGCTCCGCCTTTGTAACCTTTGTAGGGCAGACCGTAGGCCCGAAGCGCCGCGCCGGGCATCGACTCCAGCAGCAACGGGCCGTCCCTGCCCGCGTCGTCCAGCGGGGGTGCCCGGCAGCCCAATCGCCAGAGCCCGTCCAGCATCTGCATTCCCCGAAAGGTCATTGGGACCATGTTGGGGTTGGCCTTGTGGAGACAGGAAAAGCACTCCGGGAAATACAGGTCGCCGCGCCTGAGCGGTTCACCCCGCTCCGCCACGAACCGGTCGCGCAGGGTAAGGAACTGCTCGTATTCGAGGCCGGAGGCGGTCTCCCACAAGGTCGGCATGACCGCGGCTTCAGGCTGCCAGAACTCGGCGAAACCTTGGGGAACGGAGAACGGGAAGTCGAGGGCCGCCACGGCGTCTCCGGGAAGCGACACCAGAAGAGCGGTCAGCTCAGCGCGGGTGACCGGCTGGCAGGAACAAAGCCGGAGGCCGTCCTCGTCCAGCTCACCCTTGGCGACCCAGGTGGAGGAATCTGCCTTGGCCCCGCTGAAGTCTACTCCGATGATCGTGACCATGGGTTAGAATGTAGCGAATTTGGAATCGGAAGGATAGTTATGGACACACGAGCGCGTAGGGAACGCTACCGGGGGATTCTGGCCGGAGACAAGTGCGTGCATCCGGGGTCGGTGTTCGACCCGATGTCGGCCCGCATCGCCGAGGACCTGGGATTCGAGGTCGGCATGTTCGCCGGGTCGATCGCTTCGTTCACAGTGCTGGGTGCGCCGGACCTGGTGGTGCTGACCCTCACCGAATTCGCCCAGCAGATACACCGCATCTGCCGGGCTGGCGACCTCTCGTTGATGGTGGACGCTGACCACGGCTACGGCAACGCCCTGAACGTCATGCGGACCGTGGAGGAACTGGAGACGTCCGGCGTTTCGTGCCTGACCATCGAGGACACCGTGTTGCCCCGCAGCTTCGGTGGCGGCGGCGACCAACTGCTGTCGATCGAGGAGGGCATCGGCAAGATGAAGGCGGCGCTGGCGGCCCGCCAAGACCCGGCGCTGGTGGTCGCTGGGCGCAGCAGCGCGCTGCGAATCTCCGGGTTGGAGGACACGATCAAGCGGGCCAAGGCCTACGAGGCGGCCGGGGTCGACGCCATGTTCTTGGCGGGGGCCACCACGAAGGAGGAAGTGGAGGCGGTCAGCGCCGAGCTTTCGGTCCCGCTGCTCTTGGGCGGGACCTCCGGCGAGCTCAGCGACAAGGAGTATCTGGGGAGCGTGGGCGTACGGGTTGCTCTTCAGGGTCATCTGCCCTTCCAGGCGTCGGTGAAGGCGGTCTACGACACCCTCAAGGCGCTGCGGGATGGGGTGGCCCCGGCCGACCTGCGCCCCAACCTGGCCAGCCAAGAGCAGATGGACCGTTACACCCGCCGCGAGTCCTACAGCCAGTGGACCCAGGAATTTCTCAACTGAGTTTCGGTGGGGTAAACTGGTATCGGCCATACATAACTGAATACTGAATAACGGAGAACTGCTGTGAACGTCTCTTACAACCACCTGCATTTCCGCAGCGCTAACCCCGATGATGCCGCGAAATTTTACTGCGACAACTTCGGGGCCGAGATCGTTGCGGAGCGCCCGCTGTCCAACACCAAGTCCATCGAGTTGTCGCTAAACGGCAGCTACTTGATGACGATCTCTGGGCGGGCCCAGGGCGAGGACCCGGTTGCCGGTTCCACCGAGCCGCGTTACGGGCTGGACCACCTGGGATTCCAGACCGACGACATCATGACGCTGGCGGAGACCCTGAAGTCCAATAACATAAAGTTCAATTGCGACCCCTGGGTCATGCCCTCCGGCTCCGCGGTGGCCTTCATTGTCGCTCCGGACGAGGTCAGCGTGGAAATCATCCAGCGGCCCAAGTCCGGCGAAGAGAGGGTGGTGCTGGCCTAGGGGTCCAGCCCCTCGAAGAAGTCCTCGGACACCTGCTCCCCGGCGGGCACGGCGGGATGGGCGCGGACGTAGAACTCCCGCCCCAGAATGTGGGCCGCCACCTGCCGGGGCACTCGGTGGTAGGGCCAGTCCGGGGCCACCTGTGTCCGGTGGCAAAGGATGCAGGCCATCTTGGTCTCCAGCTCGGGAGACACGTCCAGCGAAAGGTGAATCTCGGCCAAGGGCACACCCTGCTGCTCCTGCTGGGGGGACGGCAAAGGCCAGTCTATTCCCTCGCCGCGCAGGGCTGTCGCCCATTCGCGCCGGAAGCCCACGGGGCGTACGCTATAGAACAACCGCTGCGGCTGGTGGGCCGTTAATCCCTCGCCCAACTGGTGCGGGAACGCGTCGTTTCGGGCGGCTAGGGTGAAGGCCTTGGTGGCGTGGTGGCAAATGGCGATGTGGTCGGGGTGGCCGTAAAGGCCGTCGGGGCCGAAGGTCAGCATTACCTGGGGACGGAACTCCCGGACCTCCCGCACCAACCGCTCGACGACCTCGTCTTCCGATGCCCTGATGAAGGCCCGAGGATCGTCGTTGGAAGGCCAGCCCGCCATGCCCGAGTCGCGGTAACCCCAGACGTCATTGCTGACCAGACCGAGGGCCCGCACCGCACACGAGAGCTCGACTTTTCGGACCTGGCCCAGGGTCTCCTTGGTAGCCGATCCCTCCTGCCGAATCTCTCCTTCCTCGCCCAGCGTGGTCGTGATTAGGCGAACGTCAACGCCCCGGTGGGCGTGGCCCGCCAGCACCCCGCCGACCGGAAAGGCCTCGTCGTCCGGGTGAGCGAAACAAGCTAGCAAGCGATGTTCAGCCATAACCCGAGTGTACGTTCGCCCTAACCCCCCAGTCAAACAACCCCGCGCTCCTCGCCTTCGCGACCCTATTGCATCGCACCCCGCGCCTCCGTCATCCCCGCGATCCTCCGTCATCCCGGCGGCAACCGGACCCGGCAGCGGCGCAAGCCACCCCGCACCAGAGAGTCGCGTTTGACGGTGTTCGACCCCTGTGCTAATCTTTTTCGGTTGTAACCATTTGGTTGGGCTTCTTATAGATTGTTATAGGATTACTGGCCTTGGTAGACCTGAAAACCGACGCTAACGACGCCAAAACAGAGTGGCTCTCCCTGGGGGACGCCTGCCGCATCCTGGAGGTGAGCGACACCACCCTTCGTCAATGGGCCGACAACGGCTTCCTGCGCGTATACCGTACCCCCGGCGGCCACCGCCGGTTCTCGCGCCAAGACGTTGACTCCATGACCAGCTCCGGCGGACGGCCCCCCGAGCAGCCAAGGTACGATGCCCCGGAAGGCCCGGCGCTGCGTCGCATTCGCCGAAGGTTGAGCCAAGACAGCGTTACCCAGCAGCCTTGGTATCAGAGCGTGGAGGAGGAGGGGCGGGTCCGCATGCGGCTCTTCGGTCGCCGCCTGCTCTCGTTACTTCTTCAGGAGGCTGGCCCAAGGCGTCAACGTCAAGAAGTGCTGGAAGAGGCCAACCTGCTGGGCCGGGAATACGGCACGGAGATGTCCGAGCGCACGGTCAGCCTCTCCGAGACCATCGAGGCGTTCGTCTTTTTCCGAACGCTGGTGTTGGATTCCACTGGCCGGGAGTCTTGGGCCCGCATCCTGGAAGCCTCGGACCGGGTGCTGCTCGGGGTCACCGCGTCGTACCAGGTGGCGAGCGACCGGCCGATTGTCGAAACCACCAGCTAACGGCAGGAGGTCGAAGGAGCGGCAATGGACCCTATCGACCGCAAATCTCGAACAGGACGCCATCAGGGAAATTACCGAGGCCACCGGCATCACCGGCCGGCTGGCGCTGTACAGTACCCGGGAGCACAAGAAGACCCGGGTGCGCCACTTCGCTCCGGATTACGACGAATACGCGGAGTCGGAGCATCCGGACACCGTGGCTGCCAGCCAAGGAAAATCTCACTCAGAAGCGTAACCGGAAATGTCGTCTTACTATCCAGTGTTCCTAGACCTCAAGGGCAAGAGTTCGATAATTGTTGGCGGTGGCCCCGTCGCCGAAGGCAAGGTAGGCAAACTCTTGGAGACCGGCGCCAAGATTACCGTCATCAGCCCTCGGGTCACAGAGGCCGTCCGCAAATGGGCGGAGGACAGCGCGATCGTATGGGTGCGCCGGGAATACTTGGATGGGGACCTCGCTGGGGCATCCATAGCCATAGCGGCCACCAACCTTCCGGACGTGAACCACAGGGTATATGACGAAGCTACGGGGTGGGGCATTTTGGTGAACGTGGTGGACGATCCACTTCACTGCAACTTCATCGCCCCCTCCATCGTTCAGCGAGGCGACGTCACACTTGCCATATCCACCGGGGGTGCGAGCCCGGCCTTGGCCCGCAAATTGCGGGAGTCTCTGACCGGCTCCCCGGACTTTGAATGGGCCGATCTGTCCGGGGTGCTGTCCCAAGCCCGCCGACAAATCCGTGCAACGGGCGTGAGTGTATCCCCCCAGAGTTGGCAGCGCTGCATGACGCCCGCCTTGCTGGAGTTGGTCCAAGCAGGCCGGGAGCAGGAAGCTTTGGAGAGCTTGCTCGCCGGATTGCTCGGAGAAGACTCACCGCCCACTCTGGCTCCGGCTTCGCCCTCAACTCCGGCCTGACCGGAGGTCGTGGCGCGTTTCAAAGGCGTATAGGGCGTATAGAATGGAGCGCATGACACTCCCAGAGGCCAAGCGTGGCGCGTAGCCGGGCGAACGACAGCCAGGTCATCAAGGTGGGCAGCCGGGGCAGCGCACTGGCGCTGGTCCAAGACGACGAGGTCATTTCCCCTCTTCAACGGCGGTATCCCGGCCTGCGTTTCGAGGTCGAAACCGTCCGCACCCGAGGCGACGCCAACCAATCGTCTCCTTTGGCCGGAATGGGCTTGGGCATCTTCGTAAGGGAGATCGAGCAGGAGCTGCTGGACGGCAGGCTGGACATGGCGGTGCACAGCCTGAAGGACATGCCCACCCAGCTTCCCGAAGGCCTCATTCTTGGCGCGGTACTGCCCCGGAAAGACGCGCGGGACGCGCTGATCAACCGCTGGAACTGCCCAATGGAGCAACTGCCCGCCGGGGCGCGCCTCGGCACCAGCAGCCCGCGCCGGGCCGCTCAGATTCGGCGCAACGCACCCCAGGTCGAAGTGGTCCCAATCCGGGGCAACGTCGAGACCCGGCTGCGAAAGGCCCAAGGGGACGAGGCCGATGGGGCGGTGCTGGCCGCCGCCGGGCTGGTCCGGTTGGGTCTGAAAGACCAGGTTGCCGAGTACCTCTCGCCGCAGCGTTTCGTGCCTCCTCCGGGACAGGGAGCGCTGGCGGTGGAGATACGGGCCGACGACCAGCGGATGTTGGACATTCTGAAAGCTGTGGAGCACCCGGCCACCCGTTACGAAGTCACCGCAGAGCGGGCCTTTCTGGAGGTGCTGGGCGGCGGTTGCCAGACGCCGGTGGGCGCCTACGCCCGCTGCATGGGCCACGAGTTGTTGATGACGGTGTTCATGGGCACCGAAGACGGTTCCCGGAGCTTCATCGCCAAGGTGGACGGCCTAAAGCACGACCCTCTGCAGTTGGCTGGAGACGCCTATCTGGCCGTGATGGAGCGGGGCGGCAGTTCGTTGGTCGAAGGCGCCCGCCAGCCCCAGGGCCCACCGGCCACGGAGAACCTCTAATGGCGGGGAACTTTGAGCGGTAGGGTCTTCTTGGTTGGCGCGGGGCCAGGCGACCCAGGCCTCATCACGGTCAAAGGCCAGCGGCTCTTGGCCGAGGCGGATGTCGTCGTTTACGACCGGCTGGTCGACCCCTCGCTGCTGCAATATGTTCCTGCCAGCGCCGAGCAGGTGTTCGTCGGCAAAGAGCGAGGGCGGCAAGAGCTTTCCCAGGGCGGCATAAACCGGCTGTTGGTCGAGAAAGCCGGCGAAGGCCGGACCGTGGTGCGGCTCAAGGGTGGAGACCCATTCGTCTTCGGCCGAGGCGGGGAAGAGGCGCTGGAGCTGGCCCGAAAGGGCGTTTCGTTCGAGGTGGTGCCGGGCGTCAGCTCCGCGATAGCCGCGCCCGCCTACGCGGGCATCCCCCTGACTCAAAGGGGGCTGGCCACCAGTTTTACGGTGGTCAGCGGCAGCGAGGACCCCGCCAAGGGAGAGTCTTCCGTGCCCTGGGAGATTCTGGCCAGGAACGGCGGCACCTTGGTGGTGCTGATGGGGTGGACTGCTTTGGAAGGCATCCTGGCCACGCTGGTCCGGGAAGGGATGGCGTCCTCTACTCCGGCGGCTCTGGTGCAGTGGGGAACGTGGGCTAAGCAGAAGACCGTGACCGGCGAGATCGGGAATGTCATCGGACTCGCCAAGACGGCGGGGCTGGCCCCGCCGGTGGTGGCGGTGATCGGCGACGTCGTTGGCCTGCGCCAGGAGTTGGCTTGGTTTGACCGCCGCCCGCTGTTCGGCCAGCGGGTGCTGATCACCCGCTCCCGGACCCAGGCTTCGCGTTTGCGGTCTTTGCTGGAAGCCGCGGGGGCTCAGGCCGTCGAGCTGCCGACGATAGAGATCGCCCCACTGGAAGACTATGCCCAGCTCGACGAATCCCTGGGCCGGTTGGCCGACTACCAGTGGGTGATATTCGCCAGCGCCAACGCCGTCGAGACGTTCTTCCGGCGTTTGGAGCAACTGGGCCGCGATACGCGACACTTCGGGCCGGCGAAGGTCGGCGCCATCGGCCCGGCCACCGCCCAGGCGTTGGCCGCCAAGGGCATCAGGGCCGACTTCGTACCGGCGCGGCCGGTATCCGATGCCGTGCTGCGGGAGCTTTCCAGCCGGGATTGGCCGGGAGTGCGTGTGCTGCTCCCCGCCGCCGACATCGGCCGCGACGAGCTGGAGGCTGGGCTCTCGAATTGGGGAGCCAAGGTCGACCGGCTGGCGACTTACCGCAATGTTCCGGTGGCCGACGCCGCCCGAAGGGCGAAAGACGCGTTCGCCAACGGCGTGGACATCGTCACCTTCACCAGTTCCTCGACAGTACGCAATCTCGTGGATATGCTAGACGGCGAACGGCCGGTATTGGACACTAGTTTCATCGCCTGCATCGGTCCGGTCACCGCCGGAACGGCCCGGGACCTCGGACTCCGGGTGGACCTGGAAGCCGAGGTCCACACTGTCGAAGGACTGGTTGGCGCCCTAACCGCGCATTTTTTCGACGCGCATTTTGTGGACAAGGACCCAGCGAATGACTAACTTCCCTGACCTGAGGCTGCGAAGATTACGAGGCTCGGAGTCAATGCGCAACCTGGCCCGCGAGACCCGGCTTTCGCCCAAGGACTTCGTTTACCCGATGTTCGTGACCCACGGCCACGGGGTCCGTGAACCGATCGAACCCATGCCCGGTTGCTACCAGATGTCGCTGGACGTGATGACGGAAGAGGTGGACGAGGCCGCCAGCCTGGGCATCCCGGCGGTGCTTCTATTCGGTCTTCCGGCCGAGAAGGACCCCATGGGGACCGAGGGGTACGATCCCGAGGGCATTGTCCAAGAAGCGGTGCGGGCAATAAAGAAGAGCAACCAGGACATGCTGGTCATCACCGACGTCTGCATGTGCGAGTACACTGACCATGGCCACTGCGGGGTAATCGACAACGGCAAAGTGGACAACGACCAAACGTTGGAACTGCTGGGCAAGACGGCCTTGAGCCACGTGCAGGCCGGGGCCGACATGCCCGCGCCTTCGGCCATGATGGACGGCCAAGTCTGGGCCATCCGCCAAGCCCTGAACGCCGACGGCTACGAAGACACGCCCATCATGGGCTACGCTGCCAAGTTCGCCTCGGGCTTCTACGGACCCTTCCGGGTGGCCGCCGATTCTAAGCCACGGTTCGGCGACCGGAAGTCTTACCAGCTGGACTCGGCCAACATCCGCATGGCGATGCGCGAAATCGAAAGCGACATCGCTGAGGGCGCCGACATCGTGATGGTGAAGCCTGCTCTGGCCTACCTGGACGTAATCAAGGAGGCCAAGGAGCGGTTCAACCTGCCATTGGCGGCCTATAATGTCAGTGGTGAATACTCGATGGTCAAGGCCGCCTCCCAGCAGGGCTGGATCGACGAGAAGCCGGTGACCACTGAGATTCTGACCTCGATCAAGCGGGCCGGCGCCGATATTATCCTCAGCTATCACGCCAAAGACATGGCCCGCTGGCTACAGGACTAAACGCGGCGCCGCTCGCTCCGCGCTACCTCCTGACAGTCGTCTCGCTCAAGATTTAGGAAGAGGATTTCGCGATGATCGAAGCCCTGCTTCCCATTGGCCTGCTGGTGGTCGTCGCCAAGTTGGCCGAGGGGATCCTGGGGCGCTTGGGCCTAAACTCCATCGTCGCATTCACTATCACCGGCATCATTTTGGGGCCGGTAGCTGGCATCGTGGAACCGGTGCCCGAACTCCAGGTTTTCCTCGGTATCGGGGTGTTCGTTTTGTTCTTCCTCGTCGGCCTCGACGAGATCGATATTCCTGGCTTCGTTTCCACCATCCGCGGCCGGTTTTTCGTCGCCTCCACAGTGTCGGTGACTGTGTCGCTACTGGCGGCGCTGGCGGTTACTTCCGACCTCCTCGGGGTCGACTTCGCCCTAAACCTTCACCTCACCGAAGCCTTGGCCTTGGCCGGAATACTGTCTCTTTCCAGCCTTGGGCTGGTGGCCAAGGTATTGGCCGACCAGGGCAACCTGAAGGAGCCCATCGGCTTGGAGATATTCACCACGGTGATTATCGCCGAGCTCCTGGCGCTTTTGGTGGTCGGGTTCACAATTGGTGAGCATGGGCGTGAGTTCGGGGTGGTCAGCATCGCCATCTTGCTTGGCCAGATTGCCGGTTTCACCGTGGTTTCCTGGGTGCTTTCGGCGAGATTGCTGCCGATTCTAATCGTGCGCCTGCAGCGGTTGCTCCGGACCCCTGAGTTGTCCTTCGGTCTGTTGGTCGGCGGGCTATTCCTGATGGTGGTGGCGGCCGAGGAAATCGGTCTGCACGGGACCATCGGCGCCTTGCTGTTCGGGGCCGCCCTGTCGGGCCTGCCCCGCCAGGTGCGCGAGGATGTGATGCCTGGCATCAGGAGCACCGCAGAGGGGCTGTTCGTTCCGCTATTCTTCGCCTCGGCGGGCTTGCGGTTGGACCTGTCCTTCTTGGACTTGCCAGTGCTAACCATAGTGGTGCTGGTCGCGGTGCCCCTGTTGGGCAAGTTTGCTGGCGCAACCCTGGGCAGCTTCGTCGCCCGGTTGGACAAACCCTTCGCTCAAGCCACTGGCTTGATGGCCAAGGGAGTGGCCGAAATAGCCTTGCTATTGGTGTTGCTGGAAGCAGGCGTGATCGGGAAGGATGTTTTCTCGCTCTTGGTGCTGATCATGTTCGGCTACATCCTGCTCATGCCGATGGCGATCAGCTTCGCGGTAAACCGGGCCAAATCTTCTCACCAGGCACGGCCGCCCGGCGCGGTCCCACCTTCATTCGCCCGTTACGCGCTGGAAGGCATAACCGTAAATCACGTAGTGGACCGGACCCGGGAATACCCGGACCCGAGCATCTCCATCCGGGAATTCTCCGAGGGCTGGGTGGTGCTCAATCAGCACGACTACCTGGCGGTGGAGAACGGATCGGTTGCTGGCATCGTCTCCCTTACACGGCTACGGTTCGTGCCAAAAGGCACCTGGGCCGACACCCCCATTCGCAACGTGCTCCGCACCCAACCGCCCAGCGCCTATCTTGAAGAGCCAATCGACGACGTTCTAAAGAGAATGGCCGATCACTCGCTGACCGTGCTTCCCGTCCAGGACCGAAGCACGGAGGCGTTCTTGGGCACGGTGAACAGCCACGACGTGCTTGACCTGGTGATCCTGATGGAGGAAATCGCCGCGGAACTGGAAAGCCGTGGTGAGCAAGGCGCCGGAGCGGCGACCGGCGACGGCAACTGACTCCCGGTCGCGGCGCCCGAGGCGCTGCCCAGCGGATGCATCCTCAGCGTTGGATTCCGGAGGGTTTACCATCACGGTCCCCAAGGCCGAGGCCAAGCGGGCCCGGCGGCCGGACAAACCTCGAGGCGGCGCCGGATTACTCCAGCGCCGCCTCTTTTCGCGTTAATTCAGGTTAGTGGGTGAAGTAAGGAGGTCTAGGCGCCGTAGCGGGCGGCGGCGTTGGGGTCGCTGTAGTCGACGTTTTTGGTGGACCAGAAAGAGGCCGCGATGTCGTCGCAGGCGGCGACCAGGTTCTCGGCGTTTTCCATGCTGACTGTCTGCTTGCACTGGCCAGCCAGCTTGAGGGCGGCGTTGAACTTGGCGGCGATTGCGGCGGGGTCGGTGTTAGGCCAAGCGTAGTCGGCCCAGAGGATGCGCAACTCCTCCTTGCACTTTTCGGCATGCTCTTCTTTGACCTGGACATACCGGTTGAAGGTGTTGGCGAAGGTTTGGTGCGCGGCCATCTCGGAGCCAGGGGCCGGGTGCTCCAAGTTCTGCATCCGCAGAACCATCTTCTGCACGGTCTGAGCCGCGATCTTGGCCATCAGGGGGTCGTAAATCCCGCAGGGAATGTCGCAGTGGGCCTGGGCGATTCCTGGCTTGATCCAACCTAGGGGGTTGAACATTGTGCCCCTCCTCAAATGCGGTTGTATTTGGAAGACCGTTCTCAAGGTTAATCAAATTTCCTGGGCGGCGCAACCCTGAACGCTGGCTGGCCGGTTGTCGGCTCCGTGATAGAATTGGCGCAAAACTCCGGTGGAGTGGAGGGTGGTGCAGTGTGGTTTCTCGGCGGACTTGGAGGCCGATTCGTCTACCGCGATTCTTAGGAGACAGACCGATGGCAGTTACGATCGAACGCCAAGGCGGGACCTTGATAGCCGTGGCCAATGGACGGGTTGACAGCACCAATGCAGGAGTCTTCCAAGAGGAGTTGACTGTTGCCACCACCGGCGACGATCCATCCGTGGTGCTGGACCTGGGAGGGCTTTCCTACATCAGCAGCGCCGGGCTTCGGGTCATTCTCCTGGTGGCCAAGACCTTGCAAGGCATGGAGGCCAAGTTCGCGGTCTGCTCCCCTTCGGACCCGATTCGCGAGATATTCGAAATCAGCGGTTTCGACCAGATCATCCCGGTCCATGCCTCCCAGGCCGAAGCCATCGCCGCCTTCGACAACTAACTAATTCTAGAACTAGCAAATTCTGGGCTCTGAGCGGAGCGACGAGCGTGATCGACGGGCATTTCAAAATTCTGGTAGTAGACGACGAGCCGGACGTGGAACCCTTGATCCTGCAGCGGATGCGACGGGCGATTCGGTCCGGCCGCTACGATTTCGTCTTTGCCCGGGACGGTGTGCAAGCGCTGGAGCGGTTGAACGCCGACCAAGGGATCGACATGGTCCTCTCCGACATCAACATGCCGAAGATGGACGGCCTCGCCCTCTTGGAACAACTTCCCAAAGTGGACCCCAACCTGCGGTGCGTGATCATATCGGCCTACGGCGACATGCGGAACATCCGCACCGCGATGAATCGGGGCGCCTTCGACTTCGTGACCAAACCCATCGACTTCGAGGACTTGGAGGTCACCATCGAGCGCACCTTGGCCCACTTGACGGAGTGGCGGGCCGCACTCGCTTCCCGCGACCAGCTCGTGGCCCTGCAGAACGAATTGGACATAGCCAGCAAGATGCAACAGTCCATTCTGCCCACCAGGTTTCCCCAGGGGGCGGACTTCCAGCTCTACGGTAATATGGAGCCAGCCCGCACCGTGGGAGGTGACTTTTTCGATGTGGTGCGCCTGAGCGACAACAAGATCGGTCTTGCGATTGCCGATGTCTCCGACAAAGGAGTGCCAGCGGCGCTGTTCATGATGTCCAGCAGGACCTTGCTGAAGGGATCGGCCATCGGGCGAAGCGAGCCTGGAGAGGTGCTCAGCGAGGTGAACGAACTGCTCTTTCGCGACAACGAGGCGATGATGTTCGTCACAATGCTGTACGCAATCTACAACCCGGAGAACGGGCAACTGACCTACGCCAACGGAGGGCACAACCCGCCTCTGGTCGTTCATGCCGACGGAAGCTCCACGGTCCTTCCCCTCACCGGCGGCGTCGCCCTGGGGGTCCGCCCGGGTCTCGATTACCAGCAAAACACCGTAGCGACCCAGCCCGGCGACACGTTCTTGTTGTATACCGACGGGGTGACCGAGGCGATGAACGGCAGCGGCGAGGCATTCGGGCTCGACCGCCTTCGCCGGGTGTTTTCAGCTTCCCCGCCCAAGGACCCGGAGAGTGCCACCCGGGCCATATTCGAGACCGTGAGCGCCTTCTCCAGCGATTCTCCCCAGTCCGACGACATCACCTGCCTAACGCTTCACCGCAGCGCGGGAAGCTCGTGAGCGCAAAGGTCTCGCTGACGATCGACTCTCGTTACGACGAACTGCCAAGGGTCGCCGCCGCTGTTGAGGAACTAGGACGGTCGGAGGGCTGGCCTCCCGACCTGCTTTACGGTGTCACCCTCATCCTCGAAGAGCTAGGGGTCAACATAGTGAACTATGGCGGCGATGTTGGAGCTATCGAGATTTCCCTGGCATCGGAGGAAGAGGCCGTTACGATCGAGATTCGCGACGACGGCTCGCCCTTCGACCCCGTCAACGACGCCCCCGAGGCCGACACCTCATCACCTCTTTCGGAACGACCGATTGGAGGCTTGGGGCTGCACTTGGTGCGCAAGCTGGCGGACGAATTGCACTACCGCCGGGAGCAGGGCAAGAACCACGTGGCCCTGACCAAACTAAGGCGGGGATGATGCCACGACCCGGTTGGCTTGCGGTCTTCGCAAGCGCCGTGGCGCTCTGCGTTATCGTCGCCCTCGTCGCTTGCAATGGCAGGCAGGCCACCCCGGTCCCAGGAGCTTCCCAGGTCTCTCCCCCGACCTCTCCCCCGACCCCTCCGCCAACGCCCACAGCATTCGGGGTTTTCGACGACCGGGTGGTTTTCGGCCAGTCGGCCGCCTTGAGTGGGCCCGCTGGCGAGCTCGGCGCCGGGATGAAACTGGGCATTGAAGCCGCCTTCGACGAGGTCAACCATCGCGGCGGGGTGCACGGGCGGCGGCTGGAATTGCTGTCTCTCGACGATACCTACGAACCCGAGGCCGCCATCGCCAATACCATCCGCCTGATCGATGAAGAAACGGTATTCGCTCTCATCGGCGCCGTTGGCACCCCCACGTCTCGCTCGGCGACACCCGTCGCCGCCGAGGCTGGCGTTCCCTACATAGCTCCGTTCACCGGGGCCGCCTTCCTACGCGAAGACCAGTGGCAAAATGTAGTGAACCTGCGGGCGTCGTACCACCAGGAAACCGAGGAGATGGTGGCGCGTTTGACTGGCGACCTCGGGATCGACCGTATAGCAGTGATGTACCAAGACGATTCCTTCGGGCAGGCCGGTTACAGCGGCGTCCGCCAAGCCTTGGCCCGCCGCGGCATGGACCCGGTGGCCATTGGCCTCTATCCGAGGAACACGACTTCGGTGAAGACCGGGCTGCTCGATCTCATGCGAGGCAATCCCGAGGCGGTGGTCTTGGTCGGGGCGTATCAACCGGTCGGGGCGCTGATCGCGTGGGCTCGGCACACCGGTCTAGACGCGGTGTTCATCACGATCTCATTTGTAGGCAGCCACGCTCTTGCCCAACAGCTCGGGCCAGCGGGCCAAGGTGTTTTCGTCACCCAAGTGGTGCCTTTCCCAACCGACGGCTCCATACCCGTTGTGGCCAGCTATCTGGACGCTCTTGCCGCCTACGACCCCGTCGCCACTCCCGGCTTCGTGTCCCTCGAAGGCTACTTGGCCGGGCGTCTCGCCATCTTTGGGCTGGAGACCTGCGGTAGGGAACTGGACAGAGGTTGCTTCCTGGATGGCCTGCGGGGTCCGGAGACCATCGACCTCGACGGGTTCCGTCTTTGGTACGGCCCGAACGACAATCAGGGTTCCGACGCCGTTTACCTCACGATGATCGACGAGGGCGGCAACTACCGCCCGGTCGAGTCTCTACGGGGGCTGGTCCCATGATCGGGCGGGTCCGGCGGCTGCTTCAACTCCGCTACCGGATCTCGACTCAGCTGTATGTCGGAATCGGGGGCGGGGTGGTGATGACCATTGCCGCTTGCTTGGTGGGGTGGTACTCCTTCGACCGGCTGGGCGATGCGCAAGAACGGATTAACGAAGGCACGGTGCCCGAAATGGCGGCCGCCTTTGGCGTGGCGCGCTACGGCAATTCGCTGGTGGCCGCCGCGCCCAGCCTGACCTCCTCCGAGAGCCGGGAGGAGTTCGCCGCCGTCACGGCCAGCATCGACGAGGCTCACCGGGAATTCGAGGCCCAACTGGCATTGTTGGAGACGGGAGGCGGCGAACCCTTTTACCGTATCCGCTCCCAGGCCGACGCCCTTCTTTTGAACATCGATTCCATCGAGGCAGGGATGTTGGAGCGTTTCGAGTTGGCCGACCGCACCCGTGCCCTGCAACTGGAAGTCGACAGACTGCGAGCAGACCTCGAGGGGATCGTCGGTCCGGCCATCGACGATCAGCTCTTCTACACGGTAACCGGCTACCGTGACCTGGGCTCACCCGCCGCTCCGGAGCGCCAACACTTCTCGGCTGCCGAGCTCGCCCGATACCGGTACTTAGCGGAGTTGCAGGCTAATGCCAACATCGCCACCCAATCGCTGTCCAGCGCGTTCACCGTGTCGGACCCCGCCCTCGTTGAGCCGTTGAGGGAACGCTTCGAGTCCGCTTGGGGCCATATCGAACGCAACCTGGGCGTCCTCGAGGGCTCCCCGCTCCACGGAGAATCGGCTCTGGTCTTTTCCGGACTTTGGGGGCTTGGGTTGGGGGAGAACAATGGCTTCGATTTGCTGACCCGCGAATTGAGGCTCGTTGAGCATCAGGCCGAACTACTGGCTGACAACCGCCAAATCGCCGTCGAGCTGGTGGCGCAGGTCAATGAGTTGGTTAACGGCGCCCAGTTGAAGACCGACCAAGCCACCGCGGCGTCAGCCGAAGCCGTGCTCACTGGCAGCGCGCTGCTGATCGCCATCAGCGTCATCAGTATCGGCGGGGCGCTGCTCATCGGCTGGCTGTTCGTGGGCCGGTTTTTGTTACGTCGGCTCAACACGCTCTCGGGCCGGATGCAAGGAATGGCGGCCGGCGACCTGGAGTCAAGCGTCGAGATATACGGCCGCGACGAGGTCGCCGACATGGCTGAGGCGCTGGAGGTCTTCCGTCGCCACGCGCTCGAAGTGCAGCGTCTCAACTTGGTGGAGAGGCTGGCCGAAGAGCTGCAGGGCAAAAATGAGGAGCTCGAGACCGTCTTGACGGACCTGCGCACCGCCCAAGACCAGATCGTTATGCGGGAGAAGCTGGCCGCCTTGGGCGAGCTAACCGCCGGGGTTGCCCATGAAATCCGTAACCCGTTGAACTTCGTCAAGAATTTCTCCGAGGTCTCCGAAGAGCTCCTCGCCGAGTTGCAAGAAACCCTAGACCAGAGTGACGGGGAGTTAACGCCGGAGCAGCAGCAACTGGTCCGCGACATCTCTGGCGATCTGACCGGAAACCTGGAGCGCATCCGCAGCCACGGCGACCGGGCCAATCGTATCGTCCACGACATGCTTTCGATGAGCCGGGGAGGCGGCTCTCCCCAGCCGACCGACATCAACCAGCTTTTGGACGAGCACGCCCGTTTGGCCTACCACAGCGCCAGGGCTACGGACATCGACTTCCAGTTGGACATCCAGACCGACCTGGACCCCGAGATGGGCGAGCTGGACGTCGTGCCGCAGGACCTGGGGAGGGTGTTCCTCAATATGGTCAGCAACGCTTGCTACGCCACCGACGAAAAAAGGCGAAACGGGACCTCCAATGGTTACGAACCTACGTTGTTGCTTACCACCCGACGGGGTGAGTACGAGGCCGAAATCCGCATTCGCGACAACGGCAATGGGATCCCCCCGGAGGTCGTCGACCAAATCTTCAACCCCTTCTTCACCACCAAGCCGACGGACAAGGGCACCGGGCTGGGCCTGGCCATCTGCAACGACATCGTTCGAGAGCATGGGGGGGCCATTCGTGTCGAGAGCGAGCCGGGCCGGTACACCGAAATGACCATAGAGCTTCCTTTGCGAGCCTCGGTCCCCGCGTCAGCCGACGAGCACGGCGCCTCGTCCTTCTAGCGCTTCCGGACTGCCTGGGCAGCCGTTGCCTTGTGCGCCCTTCTGGCGGCAACATATAATGGCGCGAATCCCACCTAGTATTGGCCAGACCTCCCAGGAGATGACCCGTTGACCACTGTCCGCAGAGCCGCCGCCAAGACCAAGCACCGCAGCGCCGAGATAACCCACGACCCGCAGCGCGCGCCTGCCCGGGCCATGCTCATGGCCATGGGAATCACCCTGGAAGACATGGAAAAGCCCTTCGTGGCCATTGCCAGCCTGGCCAGTGACGTCACGCCTTGCAACGTGCATCTGGACCGCTTCGCCCAAGCCGCCAAGGAGGGTGTCCGCAGCGCTGATGGTGTGCCTTTCAAGTTCGGCACGATCACGGTCAGCGACGGCATCTCCATGGGCACCGAGGGTATGAAGACCTCGCTGGTCAGCCGCGAGGTCATCGCCGACTCCATCGAGCTTGTCACCTTCGGCGAGCGCATGGACGGGCTGATCACCATCGCTGGCTGCGACAAGAACATGCCGGGGTGCATGATGGCGATGGCCCGGCTAAACGTGCCAGCCATTTTCATGTACGGCGGTTCCATCATGCCCGGCCAGTACGAAGGCCGTGACGTGAACATCCAAGATGTTTTCGAGGCGGTCGGGGCCTACGCTAAGGGCGACGTGACCCTGGAGCAGCTAACGGAGCTCCAGCGCCGGGCCTGCCCCGGCGAGGGTTCCTGCGCCGGACTGTTCACCGCCAACACCATGTCGACCGCCATCGAGGTCTTGGGGATGGCCCTCCCAGGCGACGCCTCCCTGCCCGCCATAGACCCCCGCAAGATAGCTGAGGCCCGCGACGTTGGCCGCACCCTGATGCGGCTGCTGGAAGAGGACGTGCGGCCCCGTGACATCCTGACCAGGCAGGCATTCGAAAACGCCATCACCGTGGCCGTTTCCATGGGCGGCTCCACCAATGTGGTGCTGCACCTGCTGGCGATCGCTCGCGAAGCCGAGGTCCCGCTGACAATCGAGGACTTCGACCGGATCAGCCGCAACACTCCCTACATCGCCGACATGAAGCCAGCGGGCCGTTACGTGATGGCCGACCTCTCCCGCTACGGCGGCATCGCGCTGGTGATGAAGCGGCTGCTGGCGGCGGGACTGCTCCACGGCGACGCGATGACCGTTACTGGCAAGACCCTGGCCCAGAACCTAGAGGGCGTCGAGACCATCGACGACCAGCCCATCATCTCGCAGGTCGACAGTCCCCGCAGCCCGACCGGCGGCTTGGCCATCCTGCGCGGCAACCTGGCCCCCGACGGCGCGGTAATAAAGGTGGCCGGTCACCAAGAGCGGGTATTCCGCGGCCCGGCCCGGGTGTTCGACCAAGAGCCGGCGGCGTTTCAGGCCATACAGCGCGGCGAGATCAACGCCGGCGACATCGTCATCATCCGCTACGAGGGCCCCAAGGGCGGCCCTGGCATGCAGGAGATGCTGGCGGTGACCGCCGCCATCGTGGGCCAGGGTCTGGGAGACGACGTGGCGTTGGTGACCGACGGGCGCTTCTCCGGCGCGTCTCACGGCCCGATGGTCGGCCATGTGGCTCCCGAAGCGGCGGTTGGCGGCCCCATCGCCCTGCTCCGGGAAGGCGACGAGATTACGCTGGACATCCCGGCCCGGCAGCTAAACGTGAAGTTGACCGAGGAAGAGCTCACTGACCGGCGGGCCGGTTGGACGCCCAACCCGCCCAACTACACCACTGGCGCCCTGGCCAAATACGCCCGCCTAGCCTCCTCCGCCTCCGAGGGTGCGGTAACTGGCTAGGGAGCCATACGGCCAACGGACATGGGCAAAGTAACGGTAACATTGTCAGAAGCCGTTCTGGCGGAAGTGGAGGTGTCCCGTCTTTGGAGCGGATTGACCTTCGACGACTTTGTCCAAAGAGCTCTCTTGAGCTACATCGAGTTTCAAAAAGAATTGCAGGAGTTTTTCGACAGACCGCCCGAGGAGGACGATCTGGATAAGTGGGTTGAGATCGTGTTGGAGGAGTCGGCGCCGGTGCTATTCGCTGAGCTACCTTGGGACGAAGAGGATGCGGAGTGAGGCGTGGCGAAGTGTGGTGGGCTGCTCTTTCCGGCCCGGCTGGGCGAAGACCGGTAGTGCTTTTAACCCGTTCTTCGGCGATTGCCGCACGACGATTCGTAACCGTGGCTCCGGTCAGCCGCCGTATTAGAGGGCTTGAAGTCGAGGTAATGTTGGGCCAGGAAGATGGTTTGCCCGCAGTTTGTGCGGTCAATCTCGATTCCCTAGTTAGCATATCTACTGCCAGCGTAACGAGGTACATCACCAGTCTGAATGCCGGGAAGGTCCAGGAAGTTAACGCGGCTCTTCGGTTCGCGCTGGACTTGTAAAGGAATAGAATCCAACCAAGGAGTACACCCCATGACGATGGACTACGGTGCAGAGGCGATCAGGCGCCACCGGGAAAGCCGAGGCAAGGTTAGCATCGCCTCCAAAATGACGGTGGAGACCCTGGAGGACCTCTCCATCGCCTACACTCCTGGGGTGGCCTCGGTCTGCATGGCCATCCATGCCGATCCCTCCCAGTCGTTCGAACTGACCAACCGCAGCAACACCATCGCAATCGTCACCGACGGCTCGGCGGTTTTGGGGCTGGGCAACATCGGCGCCGCCGCCGCGATGCCGGTCATGGAAGGCAAGTCCATCCTGTTCAAGACCCTGGGAGATATCGACGCCTACCCCCTCTGTATCGACTCCCAAGACAGCGATGTCATCATAAACACCGTGCGGGCCATCGCGCCCAGCTTGGGCGGCGTGAATTTGGAAGACATCGCCGCGCCCCGTTGCTTCGATATCGAAGAGGCCCTGCAGGACCTGGGCATCCCGGTCTTCCACGACGACCAGCACGGCACGGCCGTCGCGGTATTGGCGGCGGTGATCAACGCACTGAACCTGACTGGCCGCAAGATAGAGGACACCAAGTTCGTGTTCGCCGGCGCTGGTGCCGGCGGTATCGCCTCCACCAAGCTGCTCCTCGAATACGGCGCGACCAGCGTTGTGCTGGTGGACAGCACCGGCATCATCCACCGGGGGCGCACCGGCCTGACCCCGATCAAGACCTCCATGCTGGAAACCACCAACCCCGATAACGTGGAAGGCGGAATCGCCGAAGCCATGCGGGGCGCCGACGTGTTCATCGGCTTGGCGGTGGCCGACATGGTGACCAAGGATATGGTCGCGTCGATGAACAACGACTCCATCGTGTTCGCCATGGCCAATCCGGTCCCGGAGATCATGCCTCACCTAGCCCGGGAAGCTGGCGCGGCCATCGTGGGCACCGGCCGCAGCGATTTCCCCAACCAGATTAACAACAGTCTGGTCTTCCCCGGCATCTTCCGCGGCGCGCTGGACGCCCAAGCAACCCGTATCACCACCAAGATGAAGCTGGCCGCCGCCGAGGCCCTGGCCGCGCTGGTGGTCGAGCCCACCGTCGACAACGTCATTCCTTGGTCGCTGGACCGGGCGGTGCCTCGGGCCGTTGCGAAGGCCACCGCCGACTCCTGGGAATGAGCCAAGTTACCGTCGAATCCCTCGACCGCCTGCGCCCCAACTTACTTTCGCTGATGGCCGAGCGGTCCCGCTCGTTGCCCGGACTGCGCTACTGCGACCTCCGCATCGAGGTGCGGGAAGAGAAGGGCGCGGTATCCGAAAACGGCTTGGAGAAGGCCAGCGGCGAAGACTACGCCTTTGACTTTGGCGTTCGCGCTATCGCCGGGGGGCGCTACCCGGCGGCCGGATACTACGGGCGAATTCTCGGCGCTTCCGAAGCCGACGGCATCGAGGCGGTGGTCTGGGATGGTCTCAAGCAAGCCCACGCCCGCGCCCAGGCCAGCTCCACCGAGAAGACGCGGATGCGGCGACGGTACCCCAATCTCGCCGCATCCTTGACCGGGGCGGAACTGGCCCCGGTGCCGGTCGCGCAGGATACTATCCCGGCCACGTTCGTTACCGACCCCCGCTCGGTCCCGTTGGCAGAGACTCTACGGATGGCCGTTGATGGCTGCAAGGCCTTGCAGGACACCGCCGGTCAGGTGCTTTACTCCGCCGCCTCGGCCAGCACCTTCCTGCTCCGGGAGATGTTCTTCAGTTCCGACGGGGCCGACATCGACCAGAGCTTTGCCCAGACCGAGGGCTTCGCCATCGTCATCTGCTCCGGGGAGCACGGCAACTACGAGCTCTACGACTTCACCGGCCACCAGAGGGGTTGGGAGATTTTGACCGACGGTTACGAGAGCGGCCCCATCGTGCTGCCCAGCTTCGTCGATTTCTGCGCCAAGCTGTCGGCCGACGCCCGGGAGACGGCCGCGGCACCGCCCCTGAAGCCGCCGGACCACGAGGTGGTCGTCGTCACCAACCCGCATTTCAACACCCTGCTGGTCCACGAGGTCGTCGGTCACCCTTCGGAGCTCGACCGGGCGCTGAAGTACGAGACCGGTTACGCTGGCCGTTCCTGGTTCCTGAAGGACATGCAGGACAATCAGTTGGGGAAGCAGATCGCTTCGTCAGTGGTGACAGCCTACTCCGATCCCCTGATGGAGGGCTACGGTTCCTTCAGCTACGACCATGAGGGCACCCCGGCCCGCCGCGCCTACATTATCCGCGACGGCGTACTGGAAGAATTCCTGAACAACCGCCAGACCGCCGCCATCTTGGGCGTACCCACCAACGGCTCGGCCCGCTCCACCGAGGCCCAGCTGGTACCCCTTATCCGCATGACCAATACCATCTTCGCTAATGGGGACCGCGAGCCGCAGGACATCATCTCCGAGGTGGATTCCGGCTACTACATCGAGGGCCACCGCACTCCGTCCATCGCCGAATCCCGGGAGAACTTCCGCATCACCGCGGTGAAGGTCCACGAGATCGAGAACGGACAACTGGGACGGATGTACCGCGACGGCGGAATCACCTCCGACAGCCGCGACTACTTCACGTCCATCGACGCCGTGGGCAACGACCTGCGGGTGAACCCCATCCCCAACTGCGGCAAAGGCCAGCCCATGCAGGCCAAGCGCATGAGCAACGGCGGCCCCACCATGCGCGGCGTCGCCCGGCTGACCGGCCCGGGGTAGACTTTCGATGCTCGCGGTCGTCGTCGTCCTGTTGGTCGTGGCCATCGCGCTCTTGGTTGTGCTGGTCGTGATGGTCAACCGGCGGTCACGCATCGAAAGCGAAGACATCGAGCCCGCCGTGTTCCGGGCTTGGCGGGAGTCTGGCTTGGGCGAGTCGGTGGGCCAGTTGAACGCCTACGCCAAGGACATCCAGGACACCCACCGCTCGGTGGAGCAGATGCTTCGCGTCCCCGCGGCCCGCGGGTCGCTGGGCGAGATGGGATTGGAGTCGATACTAGCCGATCAACTGCCGCCGGAGATGTACGGCATCCGCGAGCAAGCGTTTCCAGGCAAGGTGCCCGACGCCCATATCAAGTCCACCGTCGGGGCCATCTGCGTCGACTCCAAGTTCCCGTTGGACAACTATCGGGAGTTGGTGGCAGCCCGCGAGAATGGCTCCGGGGAGGCGGCCCGGTTCCAAAGGTCGTTGAGCCGCGACGTGAGGGGCCATTTGAGGAAGATTGCCGACGACTACGTCTGCCCCGAGGAAGGATCGGCTGAGTTCGCCTTCGCTTACATCCCCTCGGAAGCCGTTTACTATCATCTGCTCACTGAAGAGTACGAACTGCTCCGGGAGTTCACTGGCAAGGGCGTGCAGGTGGTGTCGCCCCTGACTCTCGGCCACAAGATCGAGCTGATCAAAACCGGGGCCAACGCCTACAAGCTGTCGAGGGAGGCGGCCCGGGTGAGGGACGACCTGGTGCGGCTGGCCCGGCGCTTCGAAGAGGTCGACCAGAATTGGCGGGTCCTCTATCGCAGCCACATCCGCAATGTGTCCAACAAGGCGGAAGACTTGGACAAGTCCTACGACCGGCTTCGCCAGGAGTTTGACCGTATCAACCGCTTGGGGGAAGAAGATAGCCGCCCCTCGGACTGACTTGCCGACGCCCTATCCGGAATCGAGGAATAATGCAGCCACTCGCTGAACTGGAACGCGCCGCTAAGAACGCCCTTGCCTACGCCGCCGCCCAACCGGACGTGGAGGAGGTGGAGGTTTTTGTCTCGGCCAACGCTAACCTGACGGTGCGCCTAAACTACACTTCTCACATCCCCAGCAACGGGGTCGAGGAGCCGAAGTCGACCGACTCCCATGGCCTGAGTCTGCGGGTGACATTTCGGACTCCCGCCGACGCGGGCGGCAAGCGGACCGGCTTCGGCAGCGAGCCCACGGACCTATCGTTGGAAGGCGTCCGGCAAGCTCTCGGAAAGGCGCGGGCCGCAGCGGTACTGGACCCGGAGTTCGTTTCTTTGCCGGACCCGGCCGTCCTCCCGTCCCCAACGGCCCCACCGGTGGCCGAAGGCGACCAACCCCTTCTGGAGTCGCCGGCCCGCTCCTACGACCCGGCTATCATGCGCCTTGGAAACCGGCAGTTGGTGGGCGCCGGCTGGCGGATGATGGACCGGGCGGTCGATGCCTTCCAGTCCGCGGAGGACCTGATCTCGCTGGCCGGGTCCCCGGAGCGGCTTGCGGACCTGGGCCTGATCTTGGGCGGCGACGTCGTTATGCTCCAGTCGCGGATGGCCATCGCTTCCAGCCATATTCCCAGGGTTCAGTCGGAGCAGAACACCTTGGTCATGTCGTTCGCCACCGCCATGGTGGAGACGGAGGACAGCAAGGGCAGCGGCTGGTCGGTGGGCAGCGAGCTCTCGGCTTTCGACGGCGCCTCGGCCGCCGAGGCGGCGCGGAACGCAGTGGCGGCCATCGATGGTCAGCGCGTACCCACTGGCAGCTACCGGGTGATACTGGGCCCACAGCCGGTGGCCGAAATACTAGAATGGATACTCATGCCCGCCTTCCAGCTGGAGATGTTCTACGCGGGCGCATCGTCGTTCATGGGCAAGCTGGGCCAGAAGGTGGCTTCCGATGGGCTCAGCATTTTCGACGACAGCCTGGGTTCCGGCCTGCCCAACGCTCGCTCCGTCAGCGATGAGGGCCTGCCCACTGGCAGGACCCGCCTGTTAAGCCGCGGACATCTAACACAATTGCAGTCTGACTTCTACAACTATCAGCGGATGTTGCGCGATCCGGCGGGCCGGGAGAAGCTGGGCCGAGACCCGACGGCTTCCCGCGAGCAGTTCGTTCCACGAAACGGCTTTCGGCCAGGGAACGGCGGCGGACGGGATTATGGCCGCTCGCCGAGCAGCGTGTCGTCCAACCTGGTGGTCGAGGGAGCCAATCCGTTGTCCCACGAGGAAATGCTGCGCCGGGTGGGTGACGGTGTGTATATCGGGCGTATCTGGTACACCTACCCGGTGAACGGGATCAGCGCCGGCGATTTCAGCGGCACCATAATCGGCGATTCCTATATCATTAAAGACGGCCGAATGGCGGCGCCCCTCAAGCCCAACACCCTGCGCATGAACGACAACGTGCTACGGGTGATCAACGACATTCTCGGCATTGGGGCTTATCGGAGGCCCACGGTCCGGTGGTCGTCCGACCAGGTCACCTGGGCCCCTGAGGTCGCGGTGAGCGATTTCGGCTTGGAAGAGATCAGCGAGTACATGGACAGCGTTTACCGATAGGCGTCTTACCGCCGCCAAGGAGCCAACACCATGTCAGAAGCCAGCAACGAAACACCGGTCAAGTTCTCCGATGCCCGAGGAGTGGGGGTCATCACGTTAAACCGGCCAGAGTCGCGCAACGCCCTCACCCCCGAAATGATAGCCCAGATTGGTCAAGCGGTGGAGGCTTGCAAGCGCCCCGATATACGCGCCGTGTTGATCAACGGCGCCGGGGGCGCGTTCTGCGCTGGAGCGGACGTGAGGCAGCTGGTGGCAACGCTGGAAATCGGAGGGCCCGAAGGCCTGTCTCAAGCTATCCGTGAACTTGCTGATTTGCTGCACGGACAGGTGGTCCTGCCTTTGAGGCGCTTGGGCAAGCCGGTGGTGGCGGGCATCAAGGGCGCGGCCGCCGGGGCTGGCTTTAGCCTCACCTTGGCCGCCGACCTCCGGATCGCGGCCCAAAGCGCCCGGTTTCTAATGGCCTACGCCAACATCGGCGCGCCCGCCGACGGTGGTTCGACCTACCTGCTCCCCAGGCTAATCGGTACGGGCCGCGCCATGGAGCTATATCTGGCCAGCCAGCCAGTGGGCGCGCCAAGGGCCGAGGAGTTGGGCTTGGTCAACCGGGTCTGTCCCGACGACGAGTTGGACCGCCACGCACTGGAAACTGCCCAGAAGCTGGCCGAAGGACCGACCGTCGCCTTTGCACGGGTCAAGGAGCTTTACGAGCGCGCTTGGGAGTCGAGCTTGGAGGCCCAGCTAGACGCCGAGACCGAGACCTTCGCCCAAGTCTCCCTGACCCGCGACTTTCAAGAGGGAATCAAGGCCTTCGCCGAACGCCGCCAACCCTGGTTCCAGGGCCGATAGCCGCGTCGGTTACCCTAGTTCCACCACGGTTACGCCGTCGCCGCCTGGGCCCTCGCCGTTGGTGGCGGTGACTTCCAGGGGGTGATCGGCCAGGTATTCGCGGATGGCCCGCCGGAGCGCGCCGGTACCCTTGCCGTGGATGATGCGGAGCATGCCCGCGCCGTCCAGCGCGGCATCGTTCAGCGCGGTGTCCACCCGGGCCAGCGCTTCGTCCACCCGGAGCCCCCGCAGGTCCATCTCGTGGGGTGCTCGCCGCACCGGTGAACGCTCTAAGAATACGCCCTGCCGCGCCGCCGCAGGGTGCCCTTCGGCTTGGCGCTCCAACTGGTAGGCGGGGATCTTGGCCCGCATGGTGCCCAGCAGTACTTCCACCCGCTCTTGGGCGTCGGGAGGTGCGATTACCTCCACTGCCTGCGAGATGCCGCGAACGAACACCCGGTCGCCGCTCTTCAGCTGTTCCTGCCACGGCACTCGCTTGATCTCGATAGGCTGCCAGGAAACCGAGTCCAACTCCCGCTGAACGCCGCGCAGCTCCTCCCGCTGCTCTTGGGTTGTCGGCTGTTCAGTTTGGACCCGAGTTGGGACCGCGGGCGAGCGATTGCTCCCGGCGTCCAGGCTCCGCTCCATACGCTGTAGCCGGTCCAACAAGCCGCTGGTCTGCCGCTGCAACTGGGCCCGGGCCTCCTCCACCAGTTCGGCCTTGGTAGACTCCACCGACTCCAACTGGGATTCTAGCTCTCGTTGCAACCGGGTCCCTTCTCGCCGGGCCAAGTCGGCCTCTTCCCGGAGGTTCTCGACAACCCGCCGTTCCTGTTGCAACTCGCGGAGCAAATTCTCGGTGGCCTGGGCCACCGGCGATATGCCACTGCGAGCGTCTTCCACGATCTCCGGCGGCACACCGAGGCGGGTCGCGATGGTCAGCGCGTAGCTGCGGCCCGGCAGTCCCAGGGTTAGATGGTAGGTGGGTTCCAGAGTGTCCGGGTCCAGGTCGACGCTGGCGTTGACCATCCCTTCCTGGTCCTGCACCTCGCGGGCTACCCCCCGGTGGTGGGTCGTCCCGACCAGGAACACCCCCTGCCGCCGGAAATGGCGCAGGATGGCGCTGGCCAAAGCCGAGCCCTCTTCGGGGTCGGTGCTGGTGCCCAGCTCGTCTACTAGGACCAAGGAGCGGTCCGTCGCTCGCCGCATGATGGACAGCAGGTTGGTTATGTGGGAGCTGAAGGTGGAGAGTGATTGCAGGATGCTCTGCTGGTCGCCGATGTCGGCGTAGATGCCGTCCAGTTGAGGGAAGTGGGCTTCCTCGGCGGGAACGTGCAGCCCGGCATGGGCCATCATCGCGAGCAGCCCGACGGTCTTCAGCGCCACCGTCTTACCGCCCGCGTTGGGGCCAGTGATCAGCATGATGCTATTCTCGGCGTCCAAACCCAGGGTCAGCGGCACCACCCGGCCGGTGAGCAACGGATGGCGGGCCCGCACCAGCTTTAGCGCCCGCTCCGCTGGCTCCTGCGCCGATACTTCCGGTGGCGCCGCTCGCTGCGACCCGGAATAGCGGGCCTTGGCCATGTCCAAGTCCAACCGGGCCAAGAGGTCCATGGTGAGAAGCAGGTCTTCGCCGAAGTCCCCAACGAGGGCGGAAAGCTGCCGCAGCACCCGTTCCTCCTCCCGTTCCTCGGCCAGCCGCGCCTCACGCCAACGGTTGCCGAGGTCCACCGCCTGCATCGGCTCGATGAACACCGTGGCCCCGCTGTCGGACACGTCGTGGACGATGCCCGCGACCCGCGGCCGCATCTCGGTCTTGACCAGCAGCACCATGCGGCCGTTGCGTTGGGTAACGAGGGGTTCTTGGACCACTTCCTGACGCTGGAGGCGGCGGAGGTTGCGCTCCATTACGTCGCTCAGGCGGCTCTGGGCGTTGCGGGCTTCGGCTCGCAACCGGCCCAGGACCGGGCTGGCGTTGTCGAGGACCTCGCCGGCGGGACTGATTGCCGCGCCGATCTCGTTTTCCAGCGGACCCAGGTCGGGGAGGCTGTCGGCAATGCTGGCCAGGAGGGGCATCTCGTCGTGTTGGCCCAACTCGCGCCGGTCGTAGCGGGCGGCGCGGAGCAGCATGCGGACGGCGTAGAGCTCTGCTCCTCGCAGCAGCCCGCCTAGCACCGCTCGGTGCACCAACTCGCGGAAGTCTTGGTCGGGCCCGAACTCCAACGACCCGCCACCGTCCAAAAACCTACGGGCCTCGGTGGTTTCCTGCTGCCGGGTAGCCACGTCCAACAGGTCTCCGCTGGGCGCCAAGGCCAAGGCGATCTCACGGCCCATCACGGTGCGGGTGTAGCCTGCCAGTTGCTCCAACACCTGGTCGAACTCCAAAAGCCGTCCGGCCTGTAGGAATCCGCCCAGGCGGTTGGTAGGTGCGATTTCAGTCTGCTGCAATATATGAAGAAAGGGCGCGGAGATTACTGCCAGTCTACCGACCAAACGCGGCTTTCACTTAGCATTACGCCCACTTGTGCCAGCGTATCACGTTTGGGGTCGCGGATGTTCAGTCGCCGGGGCAGGGTGATGCCAGACAAAGCGGCCAGCGACGGACACTGTTTGAGCAGACCGTTCAGAGTGAACTTTTCGCCGCCCAGAAGCACGTAATCGAGGCTGTTCGATGGGAGCCGTTCTCGCACCTGCTCGCAGACCTTGTCGTACAGACGTTTAATCTGCCCATCGCGGACCCTGGTGTAGCGGAGCTGGGAAGTGCCCCCGGCGTGGTGTTTGCCCTTGACGTAACGGGAGTCGGTCTTGGAAGCGTCCAGGTTGCCGCCCCGGTAAGTGGCCACGGAGAAGCGTCCCAAGCGCACCAGCACGACCCCGACCCGGAAATCGTTGTCCAGCAGCATCCGCAGCGGCGCGCAGTCCCAGCCATCCGACACCCGCGTCTCCCGCACCGGGAAGGGCGGCGCTATGAGCAACGCCCGGCTGCCCGCCCGAAGGCCGACGATGCCGCAACCGCTCTCGGCGGCGGCGGGTCCCAACTCCCGCAAGAGGCCGCTCCAAGCAGAGGCCGGACCGAGGGGGGCTCTGTCGAAGTTTGCGGCCGCTTCGGGCGTGAGGTACAAACAGGAGGCCGGGACGCCTTGTTCGGATGGAGCAAGCGCACTCAACAACCGCTCCATTCGGCTCGCCGGCACCCACTGGCCGGTTAGTGCGGTTGGCGGGACTGTGTTTCTCCGGGCGCTCATTGGCCGATTGTATCACCCGCAAACTTGCATTCTGGACGCGATATCCGCTGGCTTTTGCTCATCAAGAACTCGGTTGCTTTGTAGTAGACTGGGCGGGTTATATCAACGACACTGGAGGCGTCTTGACCACAGCGAACAACGGAGACCCTGCCGACCTGATGCAACGCCGGGACGCCGCCTTGGCCCGGCTGGACGAAGGGCATCGGACGCTCATGGCTTCCTTGGAGGGGCTCGACCCGGAGGAAGCTTTTTTGGGCTCGCGCTGGTGCGTACGGGAAGTGCTGCTGCACTTGGACGCCGAGAACTATGTCGACGCGCTGGAGAAAATCGCGCTCGGCGAGCAGGAGATGCTGCCCCCGTTTTCGACCCGGGAGGAGCAGCTTCAAAAAGAGATCGACCACCTTAAGGAGACCCACCAGCGGTTCCGGCGGCTCATTTCCGGGCTTACCCCGGAGCAGTTGGTCCGGCCAGCGACGCCGCCGAACCCGGTCAACTCCTTTCCCGGCCTCTCCCTGCTGGAACTGATCGAACGCTCCTGCGGCCACGAGGCGACCCACTCCCGTCAAATAGAGCTAACCCGGCAGTACGTCGCCGCGTTCCGCTCCAGGGAACGCGCCGTAAGCATCATCGGCTTGGGCGACGGCAACTCGCACCGGCTGGCCGACGATGCCAAGGGCCTTCTGAACCAGGCCGACTTGGTTGCTGGGGAACCCGAGGCGCTTTCCGCCGTCCGCCTGATGGTTAGGGGCGTTGAGCTGACCATCAGGCCCGAGAACCGGGCGGAGACCGTTTCCCGTCTGGCCCGCGAGGCTCGGGCTGGCCTCTGGGGCGTAATCGTCTGCATGGGCAGCCCGGAGGAGGACGCTGGGCCGCTGGTGGAACTGGTCCGGCAGCACGCCGACGCCGTTGCAGTTTATTAAACGCCGGGAACGACGAGGTTCCATCTAACTCTTTGCACCGGGCCCTCGGCGTTCAAACCAACCGCCGCGTTGCCGGGGCGCTGGCCGTTTTGCTAAACTACCTCTGCCGTAGCAGGTATTCGCATACGCTGGAGATGAGTAGCATGATCTACGAAGTCCGCACTTATACCCTCAAGCCGGGAAGCGTGGCAACCTTCGAAGAGAACTTCGGAGCCGCCCTGCCGCACCGGCTCAAGTACTCGCCCTTGGGCGCCTTCTGGCACACCGAAATCGGACCCCTCAACCAGGTCATCCACGTTTGGCCCTACGAGAGCTTGGACGAGCGCACCAAGATCCGGGCCGAGGCCGCGAGCGACCCCAACTGGCCGCCGAAGAACGATCCCGAGATGTACGTGAACATGGAGTCGGAGATCTTCATCCCGGCCCCATTCATGCGGCCCTTGGGCGAGGACCAAGCCCTGGGCAACGTTTACGAGATGCGTTCCTACAACTACCGCACCGGCTCGATGGGCGAGGTCATCAAGCGTTGGGAAGAGGCCATTCCCCACCGTGAAGAGTATTCGCCCTTGGCCGCCGCTTGGTACACCGAGTTGGGTGGACTGAACAAGTGGGTGCACATCTGGCCCTACAAGGACCTCGAAGAGCGCAATAGCGTCCGGGCCGAGGCCACCAAGAATCCCCACTGGCCACCGCCCACCCGGGAGTTCCTGGTTGCCCAAGAGAACAAGATCATGGTGCCCGCTGCCTTCTCGCCCACGCATTAGGACGGGATTCACCGCAGAGGGCGCAGAGAGCGCAGAGATTTTTAATTCTCTGCGCTCTTCGCGTTCTCAGCGGTGAGAAAATAATATGAGCGAATTAGCCGAACTACTGGAAGACCTGGTTACCGCCAACCGCATCCTGGCCCGGGAGGAGGTGGTCGACGCCTACGGCCACGTCAGCGTCCGCCACCCTGAGCGGCCCGACCGCTATCTTCTGTCGCGGTCGCGGGCCCCGGAATTGGTGGAACTCGACGATCTGATGGAGTTCACCCTGGAGGGTGAACCGGTGGACCTGCAAGGGAGGACGTTGTATTCCGAGCGCCCGATACACGGCGGCGTCTACGAGGCCCGTCCTGATGTTATGGCGGTGGTGCATAACCATTCCCAGCCAGTGGTGCCCTTCGGCGTGACTGGTGTGCCGCTCCGCCCCATGTTCCATCTGGCCGCCCTGATCGGCGACGACATCCCGGTGTGGGACATCCGCGATAGATTCGGTGACACCAACCTGCTGGTGACCACCATGCCCCAAGGCCACGACCTTGCCGCCACCTTGGGCCCGCGTCGGATCGCTCTGATGCGGGGCCACGGCTGCGTGGTGGCCGGGCACACGCTGAAGGAGGCGGTGATGGCGGCGGTCTACCTCCAGGTCAACGCCAAGTTGCTCTTGGAGTCGCTGCGGCTCGGTGAGGTGAAGTACCTTTCGCCGGGAGAAATCGCTGAAATGTCCGAAAGTCAAGTATCGCCCCGCACCATGGCCCGCGCATGGGAGTATTGGGCCAGCCGCGCCGGCCGGTAGTTTAATGGCGTAAACTAGAAGTAAGAGAGCATCGTTGCTGAACGAAGAACCGGAGATAATCGAGGAGATCAGGGCCGCCAACCAGCGGTTCTACGACGCCTTCAATGAGCTTAGCATCGAGCGCATGGACGAGGTCTGGGAGGGTTCGGACCGGGCGATGTGCGTACATCCCGGCTGGACGCCCATCATCGGCTGGCCGACGGTCCGTGAGAGCTGGGTGCGTATTTTCGACAACGCGAACATGATGCAGTTCAACGTCCGCTATCTGAACGTGGTGGCCCAGGGCGAGTTCGGCTATGTGACCTGCATCGAGGCCGTTACCAGCGTGGTGCAGGGCCGGGCCAGCAACTTCTCAACCTTCGCCACCAACATATTCGCCCGCCAGGTAGAGGGCTGGAGGATGATCGCCCACCACGCATCCATGGGTGGGTAGGGGCGGCTAGATATGGCGATAGAGCCTTCGCGGCTTTCCACCACCGACAAGAACCTTTGGAGCGCCATCGTCTCCGAAGCGCTGGCCAACCTGAAATACAACGCCTACGCTCAGCGCGCGATGCAGGAGGGCCACCCGGAGATTGCCCAGATTTTCCAGGAAGTGGCAGGCGCGGAGACGGTTCATGGCATCAACCACCTGCGCGTATCGGGGGACCTTGGCACCACCATCGAAAACCTCCGGGTGATCATTGAAGGCGAGGCGCAGGAGGCCGCGACCATCTACCCCAGGATGATCCGGGAAGCCCTGGCGGAAGGCAATCAAGAGGCTGCCGATTCCTTCACCCTGGCTATGGAGCGAGAGCGGCGTCACCTGGAAGCCCTCACCGAGGCGCTGGGAACCCTGGAAGCCAAGCTGGCTGGCCTGCCGAGGCCGGCTCGGCCGGCGGCGCCCCCGGAAATCCCGGTCATGCCCGTATCAGTCGAATCCGAAGGGGCGTTCCTGGCGGAGGCAGCCGACGGACAGGGGTTCGACCGGGACACGTACAATGCGGCCGTCGGCGAACTCGACAGCGAGCGCTGGCGAGTGGCTCGCTTGGGGCGGCTGCGCGAGGTGGTGTTCGGCGCCCAGGATGGCTTGCTCAGCACCGTCGCTTTGGTGACCAGCGTGGCCGTGGCCTTGGAGAGTCAGACCGCTATCCTGGTTGCCGGAACGGCGGCGGCGCTGCCGGGGATGATCTCCATGGCCACCGGGGCCTTCCTCGGCTCGCGGGCCGAACAGGACGTGCAACGCGCCGAGATCGAGCGGGAGGCCCGGGAACTGGATACCAATCCCGCCGAGGAGTTGGCCGAGCTTGTAGTGCTATTTCAGCGGGAGGGCATGACCTACCGTGAGGCGAGGCACTTGGCCGACGATATCTCCCAGGACCGGGACCTGTGGCTGAAAACCCTGGTCGAAAAGGAGCTGGGCATATCCGGAGAGGTAACCTCAAACCCCGTTAAGGACGCTTTGGTCATGGGCCTGGCTTTCATCGTGGGGGCGGCCGTTCCCCTCGTGCCCCATTTCTTCCTGACGGGCGCCGAGGCTATCGGCGTCTCCGTTGGTGGGACGCTGGCCGGGCTGTTCACCCTGGGGCTGATCAAAGGGAGGCTGGTCCAGCGGTCCCCGCTGTTCCAGGGCCTGGAAATCCTTGGCATCGGCGCAATCTCCGCCGCTATAGGCTACGCCCTCGGCGACCTGATCCCGCGACTGTTTTAGACAGGAGCCGAGCCGGAAATAGCTAAGGGGCGCTTGGCGGAGCGCCTCCTTACGCGTGGGTCTCTACGGCGCCCGCTGCGGAGTCTAAGCCGCGTCCAGGTGGGCTCTCGCGGCGGCGAGGAAATCGACGGGGTTGTCGCCTTGGACCAGGTGGCCAGCGTTGGCAATGGTCACGGTCCGGCAGTTGGCGATCACTTCCTGCATCTTCCGCATCGTCTCGTCGGCGAAAATGTCGCTGCGGTCACCGCGTACCACCAGCGTGGGGCAGTCGATCTTTCTAACACACTCCCATAGCTGTTCGTTGCTCCAAGTCCGCTCGTTGCGGTCGGGCTGGCGCATTACCCGGTCATACTTCCAAGTCCACTTGCCGTCGGGTCCTTGGCGAATACTGTACTTGAGCGCCCCGAGCACTTGGTCTCGGGTGCGCCCGGTGTATTCTTGGATCCGGCTGGCGAACTCTTCGAGGGTGTCCAAGTTGTCGGGAAGCTCACGGAAGCGCTGGATACGGTCCCGGCCCCGGCGGACGGTTTCCGGACCGGTGTCTACGATGGTCAGCGATCGAAGCGCTCCGGGATGCCGGGAGGCCCACACGAAGCTGTTGCGCCCTCCCATGGAATGGCCGATTAGGTGGAAGCCGTCGAGCCCCAGAGCCTCGACCACCCCGTCAATGTCGGCTTGGGCCGCCTCCATGGAGTAGTCGCCGTCGGGGGACCAGTCGCTGTCGCCGTGGCCCCGTTGGTCGAGGGCCTGCACGTGGTAGTCAGGTGAAAGGGGCAGGCTGATGAAGTCCCAGCTATGGGCCTGCTGGGAGGCGCCGTGGAGCATCAGGACGGTCGGGTTGGCCGGGCTGCCCCACTCGAGATAGTGAAAATCCAGGCCGTTGGCTGCCACCTGGCGGTCGATGGGGTCATTCTCTTGGGCGAAGGGGACTCCCATCTGCCGGGCCGCTTCGTGTAGGGTTAGACCCAGGGAATGAGACGCCATCGACTGTCCTCCGACGGTTCTGAATCAGCCCCTATGATAAACCGCCGGTCAAGAGCGGCCGGCCTTAAGCGGCCCCGGGATCGGTGTGCCCCCGACATTCCCTTTCCGCGGCCTTGGTGCTATCATTGGATCGTCCCCTTGGTTGCTACCCTAACTTTTCACGATTTTTGAACACAGGACTCAGATGACCACCCAATCGGTAGAACTGGAACTTCAGCCCAGGGAGTTGCTGGGCAAGAAAGTCGGTCGCCTCAGGCGGACCGGCATCATCCCTGTGCACCTTTACGGCCCCGGCATCGAGTCCCGGCCGCTGCAGTGCGCTGGCCCCCGGTTAGTGCAGGCCTTGACTCTGGCCGGAGGCAACACACCGATCTCGGTTACCATAGAAGGCGAGCCTGGTTCGCACTTGGCCTTAGCCCGGGAAATCCAGTGGGACCCCCGGCGCGACGTTGTACTACATGTGGACCTGCTGGCGGTCGACGTTTTACGGCCAGTCTCGGCGCAGGTGCCGGTAGTCCTAGTAGGCGAGGCGCCTGGCGCGCGCGGCGTTGGCGGCACCGTGAACCAACAGGTCTTCAACCTCGAGGTCCAAGCTCTGCCCTTGGACATGCCGGCCCAAGTTGAAATCGACTTGGAGCGACTGGCCACTCCGGAAGCGGTGGTGCGGGTTGGTGAACTCGACTTGGGTGCGGCGGTAACGGTCCTCTCCGACTCGGAAGAGATCGTGGTCCGCATAGACGTTCCGCGCAGCACAGAAGAGTCCGCCGGAGGCGATCGGCCGATGGCCGACTCAGAGAGAGGGACCGAGCCCGACGCGGAGTCCAGCGAATAAGCAGATGAATATCATCTATCTTGGACAGTCGGGCGACACCGGCAACAGTGTTGGCGATCCGTTCCAGCCGCATCAGGTGTATACGGGGCTGCTGTTGCACGAGTCCCAGTGCATTTCTGTCAACGGCGAGTTCAACGCGCTCTGCCGCCGTCACTTCGGCAGCCCTCTCGGCGAGTCGGGAGTGCCGGCCAAAATCAGGCCGGTGGACTTGTTCCAAGGGCTGCGCTATTTCTCCACGTGGGCCCCGGCTCGTCGCGCCGATCTGATTCAAGACTGTTTGGACATCATGATCCGCCGGGAATCCCCGGTGATCGCGGCCTATGTGGACAAGCGGGACTTGGCCAACGCCAAGTCTGCCGACGACTCGCCCAGCGCCCTCTGGCAAAACCCCACGGAGCCGATCATCAGCCGCTTCCTGTTTGCGCTGACCATGTTCCTCGACGAGATCAGCATGTCGTCGATGTCCCACGACCAAATTATGGCTGGCCAACTCCCCATCAACGACTTCGCTTTAGTGGTGGCCCAAGAAGGCGACTCCATCGAGCCCCGCTTCATGACCGAATTCCTCCGTTCTGACGAAGGGATGGACGCCACGGCCCTGCTGGAGAATTTCAGTTTCGTGGACACGGCAAGCTCGGTCGCCACCCAACTTTCCAACCTGGTAGCCTACTTTGCCCGCCGCTGGCTCCAGAACCCGTCGGAAGCTCACCCCTATTTCGACATCCTCCGCGATAACAACGTGATCCAGGTCATCTACCCCGTAAGCGTGTAGGCGCGGCGGCCGCCGCCCGCCTTTACAACAAACGTGGGGCGGCATTAAAATCCTGGCAGGAGGAACTGCCTCGTTTCTCCTATGTTTTTTGGCTTCGGTGGAGATTTCTGCGATGCCTCAGCCGATTTACCTGACTCGTGACGGTCTGGAGAAACTACAGGCTGAGTTGGAGCAATTGCGCACCGTCCGCCGCCATGAAGTGGCCGCCAGCATTCAGCAGTCCCGGGAGCGCGGCGGCACGGTCAGTAACGCTGAATACGAGGAAGCCAAGAACGAGTTGGCCTTCACTGAAGGGCGCATCCAAACCCTCGACAACATGGTCAACAACGCCATCATCATCGAAGATAGCCGGAGCGCCGCCGACTCAGTGGAGGTCGGCGCCAAGGTGACGGTGCAGAAACAAGATGGCAAGTCCTACGAATACACCATCACTGGCAGCGCCGAGGCCGACCCCTCTCAGGGCAAGATTTCCAACGTCTCCCCCATCGGACGCAGCCTGCTGGGCAAGCGGGTGGGCGAGGTGACCGAAGTCAGCGCTCCTTCGGGCAAGATCAAGCTCGAAATCATCGCCATCGATTAGATGCCGGACCGAGAAGAGACCCTCCTGGCCAACCGGGCCGTCAAGCTTGACCGGCTGCGCAGCAACGGAATCGATCCCTATCCCCCCCGTTTCCACCGCACCTGCGACAACGCCACCGCCGCTTCGTGCTTCGAGGCCGTCGAGACCGGAAACCGCCCTGCCGAAGACGCCGAAGGGTTCTCCTTGGCCGGCCGCATCGTTTCCATTCGCGATATGGGCCGCACGGCGTTCTTGGACCTACAGGACGCTTCCGGTGGGATTCAAGCCCTGCTCCGCCGTAACAACATGGGCGAAGAGTTCGAGCTGCTCAAAGACCTCGACATCGGCGACCATCTGGGCGTGGAGGGCAGCCTGCTCCGTACCCGCACCGGCGAAATCAGCATCGACGCCAAGCGGATGGCGGTCCTTGCCAAGGGGATGCGCCCGCTGCCGGAGAAGTACCACGGGCTCCGCGACACTGAGACCCGCTATCGCCAGCGCTACCTGGACCTGATCGCCAACCGCGAGATCATGCCAGTGTTCGAACTTCGGAGCCGGGTGATCAGCGGCATCCGGCGGTTCCTCGACGCTCGCGGCTTCTTGGAGGTGGACACGCCCATCCTGGTGCCGGTAGCCGCAGGGGCCCACGCCAGGCCTTTCACAACCCACCACAATGCTCTCGACCAGCAGCTTTACCTGCGCATCGCCACCGAGCTCTACTTGAAGCGGTTGATCGTCGGCGGTTTCGACAAGGTGTACGAGATTGGCCGAGTGTTCCGAAACGAAGGCATCGACCAAGACCACAACCCGGAGTTCACCCTGCTGGAGAGCTACGAAGCTTACGCCGATTATCATGACGTGATGCTGATGGTGGAGGAGATGGTCTCCGGGTTGGCCCGGGACGTTGCCGGTTCCATGCGGATAGCCCACGGCGACCAGACCATAGACTTCACTCCGCCGTGGCCACGACTGGATATGCGGGGGGAACTGCAACGGCGCGGCGGTATCGACATCGACGGACTCTCCGACGAGGAGCTGGTCCGGCGCGCCGCCATTGTAGGCGTGGACACCGGCGTCCGGGAAAGCCGGGGCCGCGTGATCGACAAACTGTTCTCGGCCTTGGTGGAGCCCCATCTGGTGCAGCCCTCGTTCGTGTTAGACTACCCGGAGGAGATGGCTCCCTTGGCCAAAGCAAAGTCCGGCTCGCCCGGGTTCGTCGAGAAATTCGAGGCCTTCGCCTGCGGGATGGAAATCGCCAATTCCTACACCGAGCTCAACGATCCCCGCGTACAACGGGCGCGTTTCGAGGCGCAGGAAGAGGTGCGCCGGACCTACCAGGACGAAGAGGTGGACCGGCAGGACGACGATTTCCTAACCGCCATGGAATACGGCATGCCGCCCACCGGCGGCCTCGGCATCGGCATCGACCGTCTGGTCATGCTGCTGTCGGGCCAGTCCTCCATCCGCGACGTAATGCTATTTCCGCAGATGCGCACCCTTGGCGGGGCCCGGCAACCCGGCACTGACGAAGACGAGTAACTGGAATGATTGGCATAGAGCAGATACGGAGAGACCCCGACGCGGTGCGCAGCGCGATGACGTCGCGGGGAGAACCGGACCAGATCACGGAGATCCTGGAGATGGACGCCACTTGGCGAGGTCACAAGACCCAGGCCGACACCATCCGCAGCCAGCGCAACGAGGTCAACAGGCGGATTGGGCACGCCCGCACCGCAGGGCAACCGCCGTCCAGCGATGTCATCGAGCAGATGCGGGCCCTTGGGCGCGAGCTAGATTCCCTGGAAAGCGACGCCGACGAACTGGAACAGCGCATCCACGAGATTCTGCTGAACCTGCCGAACCCGCCGCTGCCCGACGTTCCCCGGGGCGAGGGCGAGGAGAACAATATCATCGTCCGGGAATACGGCGAAGTCCCGGAGTTGGATTATGTGCCGGCGCCTCACTGGGAGCTGGGCGAGCGGTTGGGGATCATCGACTTCCAGCGCGGAGCCAAGCTATCGGGCAGCCGCTTTTACACCACCTCCAGCTATGCCGCCAAGCTAGAAAGGTCGCTGATCTCTTGGATGCTGGACCTGCATACCACCGAGCACGGGTACACCGAGGTGGCCCTGCCCGCCGTGGTGCGCCGCGACATAATGGAGGGCTCGGGAAACCTGCCCAAGTTCGCCGACAACCTTTACCACGACGACGAAGACGACCTTTGGCTGATACCCACCGCCGAGGTGCCGATCACCAACCTCTACCGGGACGAGATAATCCCGGCGGAGAACCTCCCGCTGTACTACGTCGCCCAAACGCCGTGCTTCCGTCGGGAGAGGACCGCCGCCGGCCGGGATACTCGCGGCATCAAGCGGGTGCACCAGTTCAACAAGGTGGAGATGTACAAGTTCGTCGAGCCCGAGACTTCCCACGACGAGCTGGAGAAGCTGCTGGCCGACGCCGAAGAGGTGTGCCGCCGCTTGGGGTTCGCCTACCGGGTGATCCAGCTCTGCACCGGCGACATGGGGTTCGCCGCCGCTAAGACCTACGACATTGAGGTCTGGGCCGCTGGCTGCCAGGAGTGGCTGGAAGTTAGCTCCTGCTCCAACTGCACCGACTTCCAAGCCCGCCGCTCCAATATCCGCTACCGGCCCGAAGCGGGCGCCCGGCCCCAGACCCCACATACCCTGAACGGGTCTGGCCTTGCCTTGCCCCGCGTGATCATCGCCATCCTGGAAAACTACCAGCAACCCGACGGCTCGGTCATCATCCCCGAAGTGCTCCGCCCCTACACCGGCTTCGACGTAATCCCAGGCTGGTATCGGTGCGACGCGGCGATCCGGCAGTGTTCAGCTCCGGCCGATGATTGCTAGAAGAAGTGACCATTAACGTCCTAGAATGCCGCGGGCTGCGCAAGTCCTATGTCGGCCGTGTGGCCGTGGACGGTGTCACCTTCCACATCGCCGAGGGGGAGACCTACGGGCTGTTGGGCCCCAACGGGGCCGGCAAGACCACCACCATCTCCATGATTTGCGGCCTGCTGGAGGCTGACGATGGCGAGGTGTTGGTCGGCGGCGAGCCGATGACCCCCAGCAGCGTGGACGTGAAGGCCCAGATCGGGTTGGTGCCCCAGGACCTCGCGATCTATCCTGATCTTTCGGCCCGTGAGAATCTCGGTTTCTTCGCCCGCCTCTACGGCATGGACGGCAAGACCCGGCGGGCCCGCATCGCCGAAGTGCTGGAGATCACCAGCCTGGCTGACCGGGCGGACGACGCCGCAAAGGAGTTTTCCGGCGGCATGAAGCGCCGTCTGAACATTGCCATTGGCCTACTCCACCGGCCCCGTCTCCTGGTACTGGATGAGCCCACCGCCGGAGTGGACCCCCAGAGCCGCAACGCCATCTTGGAAAACGTGGCCCAGCTCAGTGCCGAAGGATTGGCCGTGCTCTATACGACTCACTATATGGAGGAGGCCGAACGCCTCTGCGACCGGGTGGGGATCATCGACCTTGGCAAGCTCAAGGCCGAAGGCAACCGCCGGGAGTTGATTGGCTCCATCGGAGAGGGCGACCGGCTCGAGCTATCGGCCACCGGCGATTTGGCCGCCGGGGCCAAGGCGGTGGCCGAGGTCAAGGGCGTGCGGGAGGCCACGGTCTGGGACGGCGGTATCACCATCTCGGTCGACCAAGCCCGCGAAGCGTTGCCCGAAGTCATTGCCAGGTCTGCCGCCGCCGGCCTCACCGTGCGTAACGTCGAGGTCAGGGAGCCGGACTTGGAGGCAGTCTTCCTGCACCTGACCGGGAAAGCCCTGCGCGACTGACCAGTGTCCACCGCCCTCCTCATCGCATGGAAAGACCTGCGCCAGCGGGTCCGGGACCGTTCCGTATTCCTCATCGCCTTTGTCGTCCCCTTGGTTCTGGCCTTCATATTCGCCCGGATATTGGGAGACATAGGCCAAGATGTCTCGTTCCACTTCGCGGTTAACAACCAAGACGAGGGACCGGTGTCCCTAATCTTGGTAGACGAGGTGCTAGTCCCGTTGGAGCAGCAAGGGCTGCTGGAACTCACGACAGCCGTGTCCCGCGAGGAGGCCGTGGCGCTAGCGGAAGACGGGGCAGTCTCCGCCGCGATCCTCATCCCGTCTGGGTTCTCCGCCGCCGTGGAGGAGGCCCAGCCTGCCGAGTTGGAAGTCGTCGGCAACGTGGACAGCGATGTTGGCACACTGGTCGCCGAATCCTTGGTCGCTGCCTTCGCCAACGAGGTCAAGACCGTCCAATTGGCCTTCGCCACCGCAGTCAGCTTCGACGAAGCGGCCACTCAGGCCCGGGACGAGTTGGCGGAGCGAGGGCTCGACCTGCCCAATCCAATCGTCCTCGAAGACGTTTCGGCCACCCGTAAGGAACTGGACGCGGGCACCTACTTCTCCGCGGGGATGGCGGTCTTCTTCCTCTTTTTCACCGTGCAGTTCGGGGTGACCAGCCTGCTGGACGAACGGCGCGAGGGCACCTTGGCCCGGCTGCTGGCCGCACCGGTCCGCCGCTACTCGATATTCGCCGGTAAGATGCTCACCAGCTATGTTATCGGCGTGGTCAGCATGGCCGTGCTTGCCATCGCCACCAGCCTGTTGCTCGGCGCGAATTGGGGCCATCCATTCAGTGTCGCGCTGCTGATCCTGACCGGGGTGCTGGCGGCAACCTCCATAACCGGCCTCATTGCCACCTTCGCCAAGAACGGCGAGCAGGCCAGCAACTGGCAGAGCATTGTGGCGCTGGTCTTAGGGATGCTGGGCGGCTCGTTCTTTCCCCTTACCCAGGCGGGAGGGTTGGTCGAATTCCTGCGGCTGCTCACGCCCCACGCCTGGTTCCTGCGGGGGCTGGCCGACCTGCAGAGCGGCGGTGGGACCATCGATATACTGCCCTCCTTAGGAGCCATTCTTGGCTTCGCCGCCGTAGCCGGTGGCATTGCGGTCCTGCGTCAGGGGAAGATGTTCCAACCATGAAAGAACTGACGATCGCAGGCAACAATCTGCGCCGCATTTTCCGCTACCGGCCAAATATATTCTTCGTCATCATCCTGCCGATGTTGATTATCCTGCTCTTGGGAGTCACCTTCGGAAGCAGTTTCGAGCCAGCAGTCGGGATAGTCGCGGAAGACACCGGTCCTCTCGGAATGGAACTGGTCGGGAGCCTCGAATCTCAAGACGACATGAAAGTAAGGCGCTACGACGACGAAGACTCGCTGGCGACCGCTGTAAACCGGGGTAACGTCGAAGCCGGGTTGGTCATTCCGGCGGGTTACGACGCCACCGTTCGCCGTGGCGAGACGGCGGCCCTGCGGTTTTTCAGCCGTCCCGGTAGCCTTGGGGCGCAACTGGGGGCAACAGTGGCCGCCGCCGTGTCGGACCAGAGTATGCCGGTGCGGGCCGCACTCTATACCGCCAACCAAGGACTCGCCGCCCAGGATGAAGCTATGGAGCGGGCACGCGGGATGGCCGCAGTCACCCCCGGCGTATCGGTAGAGGTAACCAGGGCTGGCGAGGCGTTTTTTCCGAAAGACCTGGGGAGCTTCGATCTTGGCGCGACGTCCCAACTGCTGCTGTTCATTTTCCTCACGTCCCTGACCGGATCGGTGCAGTTGATCGAGACCAGGCAGTTGGGACTTTCCAAGCGAATGCTCTCGACGCCAACGCCAGTGCGGACTGTGCTTGTTGGCGAAGCGTTGGGGCGGGTTGCCATAGCCCTGATGCAGGGGTTGATCATCATGGTGGGCTCGGCCTTGATCTTCGGCGTCAACTGGGGCAATCCGTTGGGCGCGGGCTTGGTGCTGCTATTCTTCGCCTTCGTAGGGGCCGGAGCCGGCATGTTGCTGGGCAGCCTGTTTAGCACCGAGCAGCAGGCAATCCCCATTGGCCTCCTCTTGGGGTTGGGGCTGGCGGCCATTGGGGGCAGCATGGTGCCGCTGGAAATTTTCCCGGACACCATGCGCACCATTGCCCACTTTACCCCTCACGCTTGGGGAAACGACGCTTTTGCCGAATTGGTGCGACGCGGCGGCGGCGTCGGCGATGTCCTGCTCCAGCTGGGTATACTCGCCGCCTTCGCCGCCGTCCTGTTCGTCCTGGCCACATGGCGGCTGCGCAAGGTGGTGACGGGTTAGCCGTTGTTGTAGGCCGACAGAACCAATATAGTAGGCCCCAAACCGCGAATACGGGAGGCTGGTCATGGCTGGAATTTGGCCCGGTGACACACAATGCGTTGCCATGCTGGGGTTTGACGTGGACGGCGTCTCGTCGTGGCTCAACCGCGACCCCGCGTTCAAGGACCACCCCAGCCTGATGTCGATGGCCGAGTACGGTCCGGCCGTGGCCACCCCGCGCATCCTGGACATGCTGGACGCCAACAACGTTCCGGCCAGCTTCTACGTTCCGGGCTATGTGGCCGAGACCCACGTCGGTCTGGTCAAGGAGATCGCCGACCGGGGCTACGAGGTGGCCCACCACGGTTACATGCACGAGCCGCCCTCGACCCTCTCCCGCGAGCAGGAGGACGACGTGCTGCGCCGGGGCATCGACATCCTGGGCGGCATCACAGGCGAGCAGCCATTGGGTTACCGCTCGCCAAGCTGGGAGCTGAGCGAACATTCGCTGGACCTGCTTGCGGGCCACGGCTTCGTCTACGACAGCAGCCTGATGGGCGACGACGCCCCCTACATCGAGACCGCGCCCAACTCCGGCCAAGAGCTGGTGGAAATCCCGATCCACTGGCTGCTGGATGACGCTCCCAACTTCGTCTACGCGCCAGTGGCCAACCGGCTGGGCCCGATGCGCAGCCCCGACGAGGTCTATCTGACTTGGGCCGCCGAGTTCGAGGGCCTGTACCGCTACGGCCGCGCCTTCGTGCTGACCATGCACCCCCAATACATCGGCCGCCCCGGCCGTCTGCTGATGCTCGAACGCCTGATCAACCACATCAAGTCCTTCCCCAACGTAGAGTTCATGCGGGCCTTGGACGTGGCGAAGATGTGGAAGCCAGGGTAATAAGAGCTATGGGACAAAGCTTCATAACGCCCTAGTGTATTAAGAAAAGCTTCACACCTTGCGCTTGGGCCCATACTGCGAGCGAAGTCGGTCAACAATAGATAGGGCTTGACCGAAATAGCGGCGTATACTAATATTTAATGTCTAAATATTAGTACAGTTGGCAGCCACTAAGAAATATTTCGCAGGTCGTGCTCGGTGAAGCGCTGTAACGTCGGCCACTACGAGACCACTACAACCGCAGGTGAGGAAGTCCGGGCGTTCGTTCCGGCCCCTCTTCCACCCGGACCTGCAATTGATGTTACCTATTTGCAGCCAAAGCTGTCCGCGGCCTGGATTTCTCTGGGGCGGTTGGATGGTCTGGCTCGCCTGCTTCCTAATACGCTACTGTTCCTTTACTCTTACGTTCGAAAGGAGGCGGTTCTTTCCTCCCAGATCGAGGGGACTCAGTCTTCGATTTCGGACCTGCTTCTCTTCGAGACCACAGAACTACCCGGCGCTCCCACCGACGACGTTGTAGAGGTCTCAAACTACGTACGAGCGTTGGAACACGGCTTGAGCCGGATGGCTGGAGGCTTTCCGCTTTCCAGTCGCCTGCTCCGGGAAATCCACGCCGAACTGATGTCTCGGGGCCGGGGCAGCAACAAATTGCCGGGGGAGTTCCGGCGTTCGCAGAATTGGATTGGTGGGAGCCGCCCTGGGACTGCCTATTTCGTGCCGCCACCTCCTCACTCATTGCAGGACTGCTTGGGGGACCTGGAACGGTTCCTGCATGCAGACCATCCCGGCATCGACCCATTGGTAAGGGCCGGAATCGCGCATCTTCAATTCGAGACTATCCACCCGTTCTTGGATGGCAACGGTCGGGTCGGGCGGCTCTTGATTACACTTCTTCTGTGCCACGATGGGTTGTTGCGCCATCCCCTTCTATATCTGAGCCTCTATTTCAAACAGAACCGTAGCCAATACTACGATCTGTTGGATGTTGTGCGCCGCTCCGGTGACTGGGAGGAATGGTTGGAGTTCTATCTTGACGGTGTCGCGCAAACCGCGGAGAGTGCGGTCTTGACCGCGGAGCGGTTGTTGTCGCTCTTCGATGGGGACGAAGTGCTCATTCAGCAGCAAGGCCGGCCCGCTGGTTCCGCATTGCGGGTGCATCAGGCACTAAAGGAGCGGCCGATCTTGTCCCTCCGCAACATTTCAGACCGGACCGGGCTGTCCCTTCCTGCCGTCACCGCCGGAACGCGCCTGCTGGAACGCTTGGGGATGGTGCGCGAGCTAACAGGCCAAACCCGGGACCGCCGGTACGGATATCGCGATTACATAGACATCCTTAACGAAGGCGCCGATCCGCTGTAAACTGAAGCTCTACAATTAGGAAGGCGAATGCTCAGAGGTAATTCGACTGATGCCTAAACCACACGACATGGGCGGCGCGCCCAACAGCGACCCCATCGAACAGGAAGAACACGTGCTGATGGACTGGGAACGGCGAATCGACTCCCTCCGTGGTGTCTTGGGCGAGAAGGGGCACTTGGGGGTCGATGAGCTACGCCGGGCCATAGAGGGCTTGGGCGAGGAGCGCTACAACGCCCTGAGTTACTACGAGCGCTGGGCATCTGCGGTGGAAGTACTGCTGGTGGAGAAGGGCTTGCTGACCGCCGACGAATTGGACGCCAAGATGGCCCAACTCGAAAGTGCAGGAGGCTAGCCGTGGCTGCCGCTTCGCAAGTAGCATTCGAAGCCGGAGACTTGGTGCGAGTGCTGACCGGGTCGCCGCCCACCCATTTCCGCACACCGACCTACGTTCAAGGCCACACTGGCCGAGTCGAAGCCCTTTGCGGCGTCTTCCCCAACCCGGAGTCGCTGGCCCACGACGGCGACGGCCTGCCCTACGTCCCTCTCTACCGCGTGGAGTTCGCCCAGAGCGACCTCTGGCCCGACTATCCCGGCCCGTCGTCGGACCGCCTGCTAATCGACATCTACGAGCACTGGCTGGAGCGAGCAACTTAAGCGTTACCACGGCCTTATTATCATTGTCTCGCTTGAGTAAGAATTAGGAAGGAAGCCATGAGTATCGACCACGGAGACCACACCCACCCAGGGATGGACACTGAGGAGCTGGGCTACTTCGCCAAACGGGTGCGGGCGATGGAGGCGTTGCTGGCCGACAAGGGGGTTATCAACAGCGCCGAGGTCCAGGCGAACGTTGACGCCGTGGAGTCACGCTCCCCGGCCGACGGGGCACGGTTGGTGGCGAAGGCCTGGGCTGACCCGGATTTCAAGAAGCGCTTGCTTGCCGACCCCAAGGGCGCGCTTAACGATATGGGCTACGAGCTGCCCCACCCCACGCCCAAGCTCGGGGTTTTCGAGAACACCGATCAGGTGCACCACATGGTGGTCTGCACCCTCTGCTCCTGCTATCCGCGGGCGCTCTTGGGCCGCCCGCCCGATTGGTACAAGAGCTTCGCTTACCGCTCGCGCGCGGTCATAGACCCGCGTGGCGTAATGCGCGAGTTTGGCTTGGACGTCGGCGACGACACCGAGGTGCGCGTCCTGGACAGCACTGCCGACCTGCGATACCTCGTGTTGCCCAAGCGTCCCGAGGGCACCGAGGGTCTGAGCGAAGAGGAGTTGGCCGCGCTGGTCACCCGGGACAGCATGATCGGCGTGGGACAAGCCCGCGCCCCCCAGTTGGTCTAGCCTGCCAGGTTTCCCGCACCTGCAGCGTTGACCGCAGGCGTAGGGGGGCTTCGCGCTAGAGGCGTATACCCGCTAGGCGCTGCTCGAATTCCGGGATGCGCGACTCGTCGCCGAAGCCTAGGCGCATGGGGGCAATTGAAACCCAGTTGTTCTTGACGGCCCAGATGTCGGTGTCGCTCTCGGGCTGACCGGGGATGGGGCGGTTGCGGGCGATGCGGTACAGCTTTTCTTGCTGGCCGGAGTTGGCGCTGGTCCCGTTGGCGCTGATGGTGTTGGTCTCCTGCCGCACATTTTCGCCGTAGGACCGGTTGCCCAGCTTCGTTACCTTGATGCCCGCGATCTGGGCCGGAGCAACATTGGGCAGGTTCACGTTCAGGAACAGCGGGGCCGACGGCTCATCTCGCACTTGCCGGGCCAGTGACTCCAGCAGCGGCCCGGCGGCGTCGTAGCGCGGGTTGGTTACGGAGCCAACGGAAATGGCGATGGTGGAGTAACCCCGCATGAAGCCCTGGACCGCTCCGCCGACCGTGCCGGATACCATCACGTCCCAGCCGGTGTTGGTCCCTGAGTTGATGCCCGACACCACCAGGTCCACCGCGCCCACTACCGTCTCCAACGCTAGAATCGCGCAGTCGCCTGGGGTGCCATCGACGGAGTAAGCGGTCACCGGGAAGAGGCCGTCGCTGGCTTCCACGAACTCTGGCTCCGGCGTCCATGGCTTCACCGGGACCGCCGAGTGCAGGGTAAGAGAAGCGCCCACCCCGCTTTGTTCGCGGGCGGGCGCCATCACGAATACGTCGCCGACCGTCCGCAACGCTCTTACCGCGACCCACAGCCCCTTCGAGGCTATGCCGTCGTCGTTGATTGCCAGGATCTTCAAGGGTTAGTGGTGGGCCAAGCCGATCGCGTGAAACAGGGCGTGCTTCATCTCCGTGGCCGCCATCGCCCGGCGGTAGGCGGCCGAGGCATAGATGTCGCCGATTATGTCGGAGCCCAAGTCGTTGGCCACAAGCTCGACGGCGGCGGTGACGGAATCTTGAGTCAGCTCTTGGCCGGTCAGCGCCGCCTCCACCGAGGGCGCGCGCACCGGAGTGGGCACGAGGCCGCCCACCGCGATGCTGGCGCCGGTGCAATGGTGGTGGGCGTGGCCATGGTCATGGTCGTGGCCGTGAGCGTCGGATTCCAGCGTTACCATCACGGCAGCGCCGACAACAGCAAAGGAGGTGGCCGGATGGGCCATCTTCGCGTACTCGGCCAATTGGTTTGCCTGCAGCACCGGCACCGAGACTCCGGTCAGAATCTCCTGCTCGCCCAAGGCGGTGCTGAACGCGCCTTGGAAAAAGTCGCTGGCCGCGACCGAGCGGGAACCGCCGGCGCCTTGGATGTTGAAGGTCGCGCCCAAGGCGGTTAGCACGGTTGGCAGGTCGGAGGCCGGATCGGCGTGGGAAACGTTGCCGCCGATAGTGCCGCGGTTGCGCACCGCCGGGTCACCGACACCGTCGGCGGCCTCGGCGAGAATCTCGCACGAGGAATGTACGTCTGGGGAAGTCGAAATCTCGTAGTGAGTGGTCAGCGCGCCAATGTTGAGGGCGCCGTTGCTGACGCTGATGCCCCGTAGCTCGGCGATGCCGCCAATGTCGACCAATAGCGACGGCCGGGCTAGGCGCAGCTTCATCAGCGGGATGAGGCTGTGGCCGCCAGCGATAAGCTTGGCGTCGCTGTTGCCGGAGAGGGCCTGGATTGCTTCGGCTACCGAGGCAACCTTTTGGTACTCGAACTGGGCCGGAAACATAGCTTAACTCCCCTGCGCTTGGCGGATCGCTTGCCAGACCTTTTCCGGGGTGATGGGCATGTCGATGTGGGTGACGCCCAAGGGCCGCAGGGCGTCGATCACCGCGTTGTAGATGGTGACGGTCGAGGCGATGGTCCCTGTTTCGCCGACTCCCTTGACCCCCAATGGGTTATGGGGCGACGGCGTCTCGGAGGACAGGATCTCGATGTCGGGCACCATGTGGGCCTTGGGCAGGGCGTAGTCGTTCATCGTGCCAGTGATCAGTTGGCCGTTGTCGTCGTAAGCCGCACCCTCCCAGAGGGCCTGGCCCGCGCCCTGTACCACTCCGCCGTGGACCTGCCCCGCGACGATCATCGGGTTGATCTGCGGACCGCAGTCGTCGGCCGCCACGTAGCGCTGCAACTCCACCAAGCCGTTGTCCGGGTCCACCGTTACCACGGCGACGTGGGCCCCGAAGGGGTAGGCGAAGTTGGGCGGGTCGTAGAAGGCCGAGGCCTCCAAGCCCGGTTCCATGCCTGCTGGCATGTTCCAAGCCACGTTGGCCATCAGGGCTAGGTCCTGGATGGTCTGGGCTCGGTCGGGTGAACCCCGGACGAAGAACCGGCCGTCCTCGTACTCGATGTCTTCTTCCGCGGCTTCCAGGAGGTGGGCCGCCAACGCGCGGGCCTTGTCCTTAATCTTGCGCAGTCCCATGACCAGCGCCGCAGCGCCGACCGCGGTGGTGCGGCTGCCGTAGGTGCCCCAGCCCATCGGTGTGTTGTCGGTGTCGCCGTGGACGATCTCCACGTCCTCCACCGGCACGCCAAGTTCGTCGGAAACGACCTGAGCGAAAGTGGTCTCCTCGCCTTGGCCGTGCGGCGAGACGCCGACGTAGGCGTTGACCTTGCCCGACGGGTGGAAGCGCACCACGGCGCTCTCCCACAGGCCGCCGCCGAAACCGACGGCGCCAGCCACCTGGGAGGGGCCAAGGCCGCAGATTTCGCAGTAGACGGTCACGCCGATGCCCATGAGGTGGCCGTGCTCCCGCTGGTGGGCCTGCTCGTCGCGAAGCTGCTGGTAGTTGACGTGGTTGAGAGCCATGTCCAGGGTGCCCTCGTAGTCGCCGCTGTCGTAGGTGAGGCCCGGCGCCACGTCGTGGCCGTCCTCGAACTTGGGAATCAGGTTCTTTCGGCGGAGCTCCACTGGGTCCATGTTCAGCTCGACGGCCATCAGGTCGATGAGCCGCTCAATCAGGAAGGTGGCCTCGGGACGGCCAGCGCCCCGGTAGGCGTCCACCGGTGTCGTGTTGGTGAACACACCGTAGATGTCGGCCCGGGTGCCTTCGATGGCGTAGGGGCCGCTGTACATCAGACCGTGGAGGATCGTTGGCACGCCGGGGGCCGCGGTAGAGAGGTACGCGCCCATGCCAGCGTGGACCACGCTGCGTATGCCCGTGATCTTGCCGTCGCGCGTTGCGGCCATCTCGACCTGCTCGATGTGGTCGCGGCCGTGAATCGTGGCCTGGAAGTTCTCGGACCGGGTCTCGGTCCACTTCACCGGGCGGTTGAGCTTCATAGCGCAGAAGGCCGTGATCATCTCGTCGGCGTAAACCGGGATCTTGCTGCCGAAGCCGCCGCCGACCTCGGTGGAAATTACCCGGATCTTGTGTTCCGGGACTCCGGTGACCAGCGAGCCGAGGAAGCGGGCGATGTGCGGGTTCTGGCTGGTGCTCCAGAGGGTCAGTTCGCCCATCGATCTCAGCCAACTGGCCAACGCCGAGCGGGGCTCCATCGCGTTGGGGATCAGCCGTTGTTGCAGGATGGTGTCGCTGACGGTAACGTCGGCGTTGGCGAAGGCGGTGTCGGGGTCTCCCCCGGTGGCCACCCAGTGGAACGCCTGGTTGTTGGGGGCGTCCTCGTGGAGCTGAGGTGCGCCGGCCTCCATCGCCGCCACCGGGCTGGTGACGGAGGGGAGAGGCGAGTAGTCGACATCGATCAACTCCAGGGCGTCCTCCGCCTGGTAGCGGGACTCGGCCACCACCACGGCGACAGCATCACCTTGGTAGCGCACCACGTCGGCGGCGATGGCCGGGTGGGCCACGGCCTTGACGTCGGATTCCGGCGGAATCCAAGCGCAGGGGATGGGGTTGAGCACGCCGTTAGTGTCGGCGCCGGTATAGACTGCCAGGACGCCCGGGGCGCTGGCGGCGGCGGAGGTGTCGATGTTGTTGATACGGGCATGGGCGTGGGGGCTGCGCAGGATGGCGGCATGCACCGTTCCGGGCAACGCGACGTCGTCGGTGTAGGTGGAGTCGCCGGTAATCAGCCGGGGGTCTTCGCGGCGGCGGATGCCGGAACCGAAGATTCTGGTGGTCATCGGCTAGCCTCCCTTGGCCTCGGCGGCCGCTAGGACCGCCTGGACGATGTTGTGGTAGCCGGTGCAGCGGCAGATGTTGCCTTCCAGACCGTCGCGGACCTGTTGGGACGTTGGGTTGGGGTTTCGCTCAAGCAACTCGACGGCAGTCATAATCATCCCGGCGGTGCAGTACCCGCACTGCAGGCCGTGCTTCTCCCAGAAGGCCTCCTGCACCGCGTGCAACTCACCGTCGGCGGCCAAGCCCTCGATGGTGGTGATGTCGGCGCCGTCGGCCTGCACCGCAAACGCGGTGCACGACTTCACGGTTGAGCCGTTCATCCGCACCACGCACGAGCCGCACTGGCTGGTGTCGCACCCGATCTTGGTGCCGGTCAGCCCCAGGGTTTCACGCAAGAAATGCACCAAGAGCAGCCGTGGCTCGACGTCTGCTTCCCGCGACTGTCCATTGACAGTAACCTGAATTCTCAAAGCAATACCCTCCGGTGTAGGGTCCAGAAGCTCCGGGCGGAATGTGCCCGCAGTATATACTTGGCCATCTAGCCGGTCAACGAAACTCCGGCTTGCGGGCCATGTGCCTTGGCCCTATGATTTCAACCCACAAACCATGAATAATCTGGCATCATTGGCACCTTATGCCAACAGTGTTCCGTGCGGGGCCGCACCGATTTTATTCTACTCAGGTGACCGGTCCGAACCGCCGGACGTACACGTCGAGCGGGATGACAGGATATGCAAAATCTGGCTAAACCCAATTGCGTTGCAGAGTAGCGGCGGAATGAGACGGATAGAGATTCGGCGCATAACTTCGAGAGTGGAAGAACGCCAACAGGCCCTCCTCGAGGCTTCGCATGATCTCTTCGGCGATTGAGATTAGCGTACCCGATGCCGAGTCGGTCAAAGTTAGCGACGACACGCTGACGGTCGGTTTGTCCGACGGCCGGGTCATCTCTGTGCCCCTCGGATGGTATCCCCGTTTGGTTCGCGCGACACTCGCTGAACGGGACGAATGGAGACTGATTGGCGGGGGCCAAGGGATCAATTGGCCGGGCCTGGACGAGGACATTAGTGTGGAAGGACTGCTGGCGGGCCGGAGTTCCGGGGAAAGCCAAGCGTCGCTCGAGCGCTGGTTTGCTTTGAGGGAATCGCCGCACGGTGAGTGACCCAGTTTCTAGGAGGTAGTCCATGTTCCCCGCATCGGTGTTTCCTGATACTGCCGAGATCAATGCCGACGGGCATTTGCTGATCGGCGGGTGCAGCTCTCTGGACTTGGCCGAGGAGTACGGCACCCCGGTGTACGTTCTGGACGAGGCGACCATCCGGGGCCGAGCCCGCTCCTTCGTCGAGGAGTTTCGGAGCCGACACCCCGATACTCGCGTTGCCTACGCCTGCAAGGCCTACATCAACCCGGCGTTGGCCCGGCTGCTAAACGAAGAAGGACTGGGCTTCGATGTGGTCTCCGGCGGTGAGTTGGCAACGACCATCAGCGCTGGGGTGCCAATGGACGAAGTCTACTTCCACGGCAACAACAAGACCCCGCGGGAGCTGGAAGAGGGACTGCACCACAACATCGGCTGGGTGGTGGTGGACAGCTTTCACGAGCTCACCCTACTGGACCATCTGGCTGGCGAGGCGGGCAAGACCCAGGACATCCTGTTGCGGGTCTCGCCTGGGATAGACCCCCACACTCATGTCTACACCACCACCGGCATCCTTGATTCCAAGTTCGGCTTTTCCATACAGACCGGCCACGCCGCCGAGGCGGTCCGCCAAGCCCTGGCCGCCAAGAATCTGAACCTGCGCGGGCTGCATTTCCACTTGGGCTCGCCCGTGTTCGAGCTGGAGCCCTACCGGGTGGCCACCGAATTCGTGATACGCTTCGCCGCTGAATTCCGGGAAGAAGGACTGACCTTACAGCGGTTGAGTCCCGGCGGAGGGTTCGCCGTGGCCTACACCCGCGACCAGCAGCCACCGTCCATCGCCGACTACGCGGAAACCATCGTCTCCGCCATGAGTTCGACCTGCCGCGAGCTGGACATGGAGCTGCCCACGCTGGTCATCGAGCCGGGCCGCTCGATCATCGGGCCCTCGGGAGTGGCCCTCTACCGGGTAGGCGCGATCAAGGACGTCCCAGGCGTACGCAAGTTCCTGAGCGTGGACGGCGGCATGGGGGACAATATTCGGCCGGCGCTATATCAGGCCGAGTACGAGGTCCTGGCCGCCAACAAGGCCAACGACAAGCCGGTTGAAAAGGTGACAATCGCTGGAAAATACTGCGAGTCAGGGGACCTTTTGGCGTCGGACATCATGCTGCCGGAGATCGTATCCGGAGACCTTCTGGCCATCCCCGCCGCAGGCGCTTATTGCCCTTCCATGGCCAGCAACTACAACCTGAATCCCAGGCCGCCGATGGTGCTGGTGGCCGACGGCGCCTCGCGGCTCATCCGCCGCCGCGAGAGCTATCAGGACCTGATGCACTGCGACATTCCGTAGGGATGGCTTCTCGGCGCCGCCCCGGATGCACCGGTAGCGAGAGACGGCTCTGATGTGGGAGGTACAGGGGCAAGAGCACCTTCTCGGCCGCCTCGAACCCGCGTTGGCCCAGCAGCGGCTCTCCCACGCTTACCTGCTCACCGGCCCGCCGCACGTGGGAAAGATGACTCTGGCCGTGGACCTGGCCCGGGCGGTCAACTGCTTGAATGGGCCCGGAGTTCCCTGTGGCGAGTGCGCACAATGCTCCCGCATTGCCGGCGGCCTCCACGCCGACGTGCGGATGGTCGGGCTCGACGCGGAAGGACGCGACGAAAGGGCCAGCCGCACCGTCATCGGTATCGACGACATCAAGGACCTGCTGCGGTCGGTGAACCTGAACCCCTACGAGGGCGCCAGCATCGTCGTGATCCTCGACGGAGCGGACGCCATGAGTCCGGAAGCCGCCAATGCCCTGCTCAAGACCCTGGAAGAGCCGCCGCCACAGGTATTGTTCCTGTTGTTGGCCCAGGATGAGGAGACGGTCATCACGACCATCCGGTCGCGTTGCCAATCGCTGGCCCTCCGCCCGCTCTCCATCCGGGCGATGACGGGCTGGTTGACCACCCGCCACCGAATGAAGAATGAAGAAGCCGACCGGCTGTACCGCTTATCACAAGGATGCCTGGGCTGGGCGATCACGGCGTTGGAGGACCCCCAGGTGCTGGAACAGCGGCAAGCGGACCTGGAGCGGATGCTGGAAACGATGGAGTCAGGCCTGGAAACGCGGTTCGCCTACGCCAACGAGGTAGCGTCGCTGTTCTCATCCAACCGGCAGGCGGCCCGAGAGTTGCTGGGCCTGTGGCTCAGGTGGTGGCGTGACCTGCTGCTGATCAAAGAGGGAGCGGATGAGTTCATCCACAATGCCGATCAACTGGACGCGCTGCGGTCCTACGCCGCCGGCCTCGCCACCGGGCAGGTTGCCCGCGCCATCCAGCGTCTCACCGGCACCATCGCCGCCCTCGACCGAAACGCCAGCCCTCGTCTTGCGCTGGAAGTGCTGATGCTGGAACTGCCGGCGGCCGAGATTCTTCGGCCACCAGTAACGGTCCCGGAACAACCAGCCCGCTAACCCCGCCATCGTGGCCTTCTAACTCCGTCATTCCGGTCCTATTGAGCGTCGCGGTCCGCAGCGAGAGGCCAGACCCTCGCTGTGTCAGGGTGGCAATGTGTCTGGCGAGGTGGGATTTCCCAGGGATGGGGGTTGTCGGGCGGGGTTTGCTAGTCGCGCACCGACCACGGGATGTAGGGGCGCCAAGAGTCAAGAATTGTGCGGTTCTGTAGGATCAGATAGGGATTGGGGTCTGGGGCCCGAGGGGCCTTCTGCAGCGCCATCCGCGCCTCTACCGGGGTGCGACCCGCTTTGCGTAGGTTGCAGCGGTTGCAGGCCGCCACCACGTTTTCCCAAGTGTGGGCCCCGTTCTGCCGCCTGGGGACAACGTGGTCCAGCGTCAGGTCTTGGGCCTTATTGCCACAATATTGGCAGGTGAACCGGTCGCGCAGGAACACTTCCTTCTTGGAGAGTTTCCGGGGCAGGAACGGGCGCTTAACCAGGTACACCAGCCGGATGATCGAGGGGGCGTCGATAGCCTCGGTGACAGTGTGGATCTGGCCGGCGTGGTTCTCCAAGAGTTCGGCCTTCCCCTTGTCGACCATTACGATGGCGCGGCGCACCGAGCAGACGTTCACCGGGACGTAGTTAAGGTTCAGCACCAAGACCGGCGCACGAATCAAGACGCCCGGCGCCACTGGCTCCGGGTCGTCCAGGGCAGGCCGGGACTCGGCCTCTAGCCGATCGGTTTCAACCTGCTTAACCACGCACTCTTGTCTTGCTGGCTCCGGTGAAGGTTGGTTTTAAAAGACCGGGCCCGGCCCCGATGCCAGGGCGGCCGGGCCCTGCGAAGGATTATACCCCACATCGGGCGGCTGCGGGATTCCTAGAATCCGGAGGGCGATTGGTCCCAGTCTGAGGGGATAAGCTTCAATCCCCGGATTACAACGTCGAAATTGTCGGCCAAGAACCCCGCGAGTTTGGAATCTTCGATTTTCAAGTCGACGTCGGCCACCGGATATTTCTGCAGTCCGGTGAAGATGCCCGATAGCACCACGAAGCCGATTATTACACCGACGGCCAGGCCCACCACCTTGTTGGCCATACCGGCGACTGGGATGACCGACAGTAGCGACCTGAGAACGAAAGCCAGGATACCGCCGCCGATGGCGAATACGGCAACGATGATCAGGAAACCAGCCAGTCGCTGTGCATCCTCGCTTTCGGTCACGCCGGAGAACATCGCGCCGACGCTTTCCGCGTAGCGGCTGCCCACGGCCAAGCCGATCAGCAAGCCGATGAAGGGAATAACCAGACCGAGGACTCCGTTGAAGAAGCCCCACAACCCGGCGGCCGCCCAGACCAATACTATGACTATATCCAGCCAGACCATGCGTACTCTAGTTTAACACGGGCCAAACCGGTTGACAGACCGAGTGCGGACGTGGCTTCAACCCCTTGACACTGGTTTCGCCCGGTTCCTATAATTCAATCAGTCTCCCCGCACGAGCACCCACGGGCTCGGTGTGTGTGGTCTGCCTCCGGGACTCCCCTTTCGATACTAGACCTTACCCAACTGCAATCTGTACGCGGGTACATGCCGACAAAGTTTATCTTCGTCACCGGCGGAGTCGTTAGCTCGTTAGGCAAAGGGATCTGCGTCGCCTCCATCGGACGCATCCTGAAGAGCCGCGGACTTACCGTCTCCGTCTTAAAATTAGACCCATACCTCAACGTGGACCCGGGCACGATGTCGCCCTATCAACACGGCGAGGTCTTCGTGACTCAGGACGGCGGCGAGACCGACTTGGACTTGGGCCACTACGAGCGGTTTATCGACCTCGAATTGACCCGTAGCTCCAACCTCACCGCCGGCGAAGTCTATCTGAACCTCATTGCCAAAGAGCGTCGCGGCGACTTCTTGGGCGGGACAATTCAGAGCGTCCCCCATGTGACTAACGACATTAAAGACCGCATGTTGGGCTTGGCCGCCGAGTCTGGCGCCGACGTCATCGTGGTGGAAGTCGGCGGAACGGTCGGCGACATCGAGGGCCTGCCGTTCTTGGAAGCAGTACGCCAGATGCGCAACCAGGTGGGCCGGGAGAACGTTTTCTACATCCACCTAACACTGCTCCCCTACATCGCGGCCGCCCAAGAGCTCAAGACCAAGCCCACTCAACACAGCGTCCGAGAGCTGCGGTCGATTGGCATCCAGCCCGACGCCATCGTCTGCCGGGCCGACCAGCCGGTACCCATCTCGATCTGCGAGAAGATATCGCTGTTCTGCGACGTCCCGGCCAGCGCCGTGATTCCGCTGGAGACGGTGGACAATGTCTACAAGGTGCCCTTGGTCCTTGAGGACGCCGGGTTTGGGGACCATATACTCGATACCCTGGGGTTGCACGGCTACCATAAGGACATGGCGGAGTGGGCCGCCATGGTCGAAATCATGGACCAGACCAAGGAAAGCTTGCAGATTGCCTTGGTCGGCAAATACGTGGAATACCCGGACTCCTACCTCTCGGTGAAAGAAGCCCTCCGCCACGCCGGAATCGGCCACGCCCGCAACATTGACCTTCAGTGGGTCCACTCCGAGGACATCGAACGGTACGGGCCCGACTCGCTTCTCTCCGACGCCTCTGGCATCGTGGTCCCGGGCGGCTTCGGCACCAGGGGCGTAGAAGGCATGGTCGATACGGTGCGCTACGCCCGGCAACATCAGGTCCCCTACCTAGGTCTTTGCCTCGGTCTGCAGGTGATGGTGATCGAGTGGGCCCGCGACGTGTTGGGCATCCCTGACGCCAACTCCTCGGAATTGGAGCCCGACACCCCCAACCCGGTCGTCCACATCATGCCCGACCAGGAGGCGGTCACCGTCAAGGGCGGCACGATGCGGCTGGGCAGCTATCCCTGCAAGCCTTTGGAACACACTCGGACTCGGCAGGCTTACGGCGAGGACATCGTGATGGAGCGCCACCGGCACCGGTTCGAGTTGAACAACGCCTACCGGGAATCGTTGGAGGCCTCGGGGCTCATCGTCGGCGGGTTGTCTCCCGACGGCAAGCTGGTCGAGGCTGGCGAGGTGCGGGGGCACCCGTTCATGGTGGGCGTGCAGTATCATCCCGAGTTCAAATCGCGTCCTAACAGGCCCCATCCGTTGTTTGTGGACTTCGTCGGGGCCGCCAAGAGAACTATCCGAGAGGGCGGTCAGCAACCGCTTCCGTTGTAGGTGGTGATGTTGTGAAGTTGTTTTTGGATACGGCTAATATCCAGGAGATCCGCGATGGAGCCCGATTGGGCGTGATCAGCGGGGTAACCACCAACCCGTCCTTGGCCTCGGCCGTCGGCATCGGAGACAAGGAGAGCTACAAGGCTGCGGTGCGCGAGATCGCCGACATCGTCGACGGCCCCATATCCGTCGAAGTAGTGTCCCAAGACGTCGAGGGCATGGTCGCCGAAGGCCGGGACATCGCCGACTGGATCCCCAACCCGTGGGTGAAGATTCCCAGCACGATGGAGGGGTTTGAAGCTATCTCCACGCTGGCCAATGAGGGCATCAAGGTCAATCAGACGCTGTGCTTCTCGGTGAACCAAGCGTTGCTGGGAGCCCAAGCCGGGTCCACGGTGGTCAGCCCGTTTATTGGGCGGTTGGACGACATCGGGCTCGAGGGAATCGACCTGATCGCCGACATAGCGGCGCTCTTCGAGCAACACGAGATCGAGACCAAGGTGATGGCGGCCAGCATCCGTCATCCATTGCACTGCACACTGGCGGCCAAGGCTGGCGCCCACATCTCAACCGTGCCCTACAAGACCCTGTTGCAGATGGTGCAGCACCCTCTCACCGATGCTGGTCTGGCGCGCTTCATGGCCGACTGGCAAAAGGCATCCAAGACGTGATAAAGCGCCGAGCACGCAATGAACGCCGGGCTTCTTGCGGTTAGCTGCGGCGCCCCAATAAAAGACTTTGCGTTCTCGGCGCACTCTGCATTGAACAATTAAGAGGTGATCATGGCGGCTACCCAGAAAATGCTGGACGTGGCGGAACTAGGGACCAAGTCCAAAGAGGAATTGCTCAGCCTGGCCGGTACAGTTGGCCTGAACGACGGCGCTGCCTTGGGCAATATGCACCGGGAAGACCTGCTCGGCCGGCTATTCCAAGTTGCGTCCGCCCAGCAAGCCCTGTTCTCCACTGGCATCCTGGAGATCATGGACGAAGGTTACGGCTTCCTGCGCCAGGCCACCTCCAACCGCACTTCGGGCGATGTGTACATATCCCAGTCCCAGATCCGCCGGTTTGGTCTTCGCACCGGCGACACCGTTACCGGACAGGTCCGTCCCCCGAAGGAAGGCGAGCGGTACTTCGGGTTGGTCCGCGTCGAAAAAATCAACAGCATCGAGACCGATAAGCTCCAAAGCCGCTCCCGCGCCACCTTCGAGCATCTGACTCCGGTTTTCCCCGAGGAGCAGGTAATCTTGGAGACCAGCTCGACCGAGCTCTCCACCCGGATGGTCGACCTGTTCGCGCCCATCGGCTTGGGACAACGGGGACTTATCGTCTCCCCGCCCAAGGCGGGGAAGACCACCATGCTCAAGCAGATCGCCCACGGCGTTGTCTCGAACTGCCCGGAGGCCATCCTGATGGTCGCCCTAATCGGCGAGCGCCCCGAGGAAGTAACTGATATGCGGCGCTCGGTGGACGGCGACGTGTTTGCCTCCACCTTCGACGAATCGGTGGAGGAGCAGTGCCGAGTCGCCGAGTTGGCCTTGGAACGTTCCAAGCGTTTGGTGGAGATGGGCCACAACGTGGTGATCCTTCTGGACAGCATTACCCGCCTCACCCGGGCCTACAACTTGGCGGTTCCCACCAGCGGCCGTACCCTCTCCGGCGGCATCGACCCCATCGCGCTCTACCCGCCCAAGAAGTTCTTCGGGGCCGCCCGCAATATCGAGGAAGGCGGTAGCCTGACCATCGTCGCTACCTGCTTGGTCGACACTGGCAGCCGCATGGACGAAGTGATTTACGAGGAGTTCAAGGGCACCGGAAATATGGAGTTGCACTTGGACCGGCGGTTGGCGGAACGTCGCTACTTCCCGGCCATCGACATCGCCCGCAGCGGGACCAGGCGGGAGGAATTGCTCTTCGGAGAAGAGACGCTTAAGCAAATCGTGCTCCTGAGACGCATGATCACCCTTATATCCAACGACGGTAACTCCAACGCCACCGAGCGGGTGTTGGAGCACCTGGGCAAGTCCAACAACAACAAGGAATTCCTAGCCAACCTGAACCGCGACGCCTAGACCTGGTTCTCCCCTAGGTGCTCATGGTGCGCACTATCGCGATTGACGGTCCTGTGGCCGCCGGAAAGACTGTGGTCGGCCGCACCGTCGCCGAACGGTTGGGCTTCTGGTTCCTCGACACCGGAGTGATGTACCGCGCCGTCACCTGGTTGGCCCTCAGCCGCGGCACCCCCATAGACGACGAAGAAGCCCTAGGCGCTCTGGCGGAAGCCAACACCGTGCGGTTGGTCAGCGATGACGGTTTGCGCGTGGCCATCGCCGGGCGGGAAATCGGCCCGGAGCTCCGCGGAGCGGACGTCGAGGGTAACGTGTCTCAAGTCTCCACAGCGCCGCCGGTCCGCCGAGCATTGGTCGTCCAGCAGCGGGCCATTGCCGCCAACGGCGAGATCGTCATGACCGGCCGAGACATTGGGACCGTAGTCCTCCCTGATGCCGACCTAAAGGTGTTTCTACTTGCCTCTCCGGAGCGGCGAGCCAACCGGCGTTGGCAGGAGATGAGAGGCCAAGGCCGTGACACCGACTATCAGACAGTGTTGCGGGAAACGATCGCCCGCGACGACATAGATTCCACCCGCTCCGATTCGCCCCTCCGGCCTGCCATCGATGCCTGGCGTCTCGACACGGACCGCCTGACCGTTGACGAGGTGGTGGAGCGAATCATTCGCAAGGCAGGCGAGGCCCCGTGCGCGTAAAGGAGCGCTTCCGGGAAGCCACGTTCATCTACCGGGGCGGGCGGCGGCTGGCCCGGGTCTGCTTCAGTCTATTCGGTCGTTTCGAGGTGACCGGGGAAGAGAATGTGCCGCCCCACGGACCGGTCATTCTGGTCTGCAACCATGTCTCGAACAACGATCCGCCCCTCCTCGTGGCCAGCATCCCCCGTCCCCTGTACTTCATCGGGAAGAGGGAGTTGTTCTCCAACGCTTTCAACCGTTTCATAATGCGGGGCTTTCACGTTTGGCCCTTCGACCGCTCCAGAGCGGGCGTCGACGCGGTCCGGGTGCTCTTGGAGCACTTGGCCCGGGACCGGACGGTGGTAATCTTTCCGGAGGGGCACCGGAGCCCGGACCACACGTTGAAGGACGGGATGCTGGGTGTTGTGTTTCTGGCCCTGAAGTCCCAAGCTCCGATCTTGCCTGTGGGAGTTACGGGCACTCACGGAGTACCGAGTTGGCGGCTCGGCTTCCCGTTCTGCCGGTTGAAGGCCAGCATCGGCCCGCCATTCAGCCTGCCGGTGATCGAGGGCCGGCCGTCGAAGGAAGTCATGCAAAGCTTGCTCCGGATGATCATGGAGCGCATTGCCCTCCAACTTCCTCCTGAATACCGGGGCGTCTACGCCCTTCCGTCAGCAGCAACACACACGGAGTAGATTCCCATGCAAGACGCTTCCAAGTTTGGCATTTATCTTAACGACAGCGAGAAGAAAGTGGTGCGGATCAACTCACCCTATTGGTTCCCTGAAGAACCGGACTGGGTGTATCTGACGCCGGAAGTCAATGCGACCTTGCTCAGCATACGGGCCCTGGCCGAAGAGCAGGGCCTGACGCAGGACGCCGGATCCATCACTTGGGGCACCATTCCGATGAAGGAAGAATAGGGCTCGCCGAGGCCAGCAAAGACGTAGGGGCGCTTCACGAAGCGCCCCTACTCGCGGACGACCGGCATTGTTGCGGCTAGCCCTTGAAGGCTGGCATCACCTCTTCGGCGAAGATGCTCAATTGGTCCTTGAAGACCTCTAGCGGCATACCCATTACCGCACCAACGTTGACCCGTTCCACTCCAGGGTACTTCTCCTCGGCGGACTTCAGGGCCTCCACCACCATCTCGGGGGGCCCGCACAGCCAGGAACCGCTATCCACGGCTTCTTCCAGGGTGGGAAGCGACACCCCGCGGGACCGGCCGCCGCCGGCCACCGACTCGATTTGCTCCGGGGTCAACGGCATCAACCCCAAGGGAGCAGCGAACTTCATCGCCTCTTCGAAGTAGGGCTTGGCCTTCTCGATGGCATTCTCCTTGGTGTCAGCCATGAAGACCCGGTAGCCGAGCGCCACGTTTTCGCCCAACTGGGTCTCTCTGCCATAGGCCAGTTGCGCTTCTTGGTACAGCCGCATCCGCTCGCCCAGGGTGGGCTCCGGATTGTTGGCGATCACTGGCTTGATGCCCACCTTGGCCATGAAGTCGATGCCCCGGGGGTTCCCGCTGACCAGTGGCTGCCAGATGTCCACCGGCTGGTTGAGCGGTCGAGGAACCAGGGTCAGCTTCTCCAACTCGTAGCCGCGGTAGGGCACCCGGGCCGGAATCTGGAAGTGCTTGCCTTGGTGGGAGAAGGACTCTTCGTTGAACGCCTTGATGATGACCTCGACCTGCTCTTCGAACAGCTCTCGGTTGGCGTCGGCATCCCGCATTGGCGAGCCGAAGGTTTCGACCTCGCGGGTGTGGTAACCGCGGCCCACGCCGAAGATGATCCGCCCCTTGGTCAGGATGTCGGCCATGGCGAAGTCTTCAGCCAACCGCAAAGGGTGCCACATGGGGGTGATGTTAAAGCCGCAGCCGTATTTGAGGGTCTTGGTCTGGGTGGCCAGGTAGAGGCCCAGCATCAAGAGGTTTGGGATGCCTTCGTACCCTTCCGGCTGGAAGTGGTGCTCGGCCATCCAGAACTCGTTGAACCCGTTATTTTCCAGGTGCCGGGCGATGTCCAAGGCCCAGTCGTAGGTCTCGGACAGCTTCTCATTGGAGTACCAACGGTCGTTGGCCGGGGTGCCGTCAAACCCCAGATTGTCGTCGACCACGTGCCCGGCATAAGAGGCGGAAAAGTTGGTAAACATGGTTTAGGCTCCTCCAGATAAATGATTCGCTTGGCGAGACCGATATTAAACTAGCCGCTCAAACACGCGTGCGGCGAAAACTTCCTTCGGGGGAGGGATTTGGTACAGGGTGTTTGACATCAGACTATTGTGAGTTGTTCCAACGGCCCTATCAAACGCCAATTGAAAAGTGCTTTGATCCTGCGCAGTCGGGTTTTTGTAGTCATAGAGCAAGAAAATAACATCGACATTGGGATTGTAGGCGTCTAGCTCAAGGAATTGGATATGTCGGCGAATGTACGAGTAGAGGGGTGACTGCATGACCGAGACTACCCGAGTCCCCCACTGATGGTGGTAAAAGCATTTGGTGATCAGTTGTTCAACGTATCTCTTCCGAACGTTTGCCCAGTTGACGCCGTAGGTAACATCCACGAGCTCGGTCCCCTCGAGTAACCCTGTGTATGCAGACGCGACAGATCCGGTTAGGTCTACTGCCTGTAGTTCGACGCTAACAAATTCTCTGACCACGCCCTCATCTTCGTTAACGTCAGCGACCACTAAATCCACATTACCGAATTTGTCCATGCTGACCTCGGGCGCGAGCCTGGGATTAACTGGGGGCGGCCCCGGCCAGCAGTGACGTATGACGTCTGCAACGATATCTACTTCAGAAAACCGTTTTGGGCATGTTGCCATGAGTCTAGGGGCTTTTCGAGGAAACCAGACCGAACAGACTGGATATGGTCCCGCTAGATCGTGCCCCCTCTTCACACACCGGCTGTTGATGAATGGGCACGAGTAAGAGGACGCTTCCGGGTTAACGAACGGCTGAGCTGGCCGTCCTAGGACTTCTCCAATGACCCGTTTAGGTTGTACTGGCAAGTTGCACTGCCCGATGGTCGATTTCGTTCCCAGTAATTGCTCGTCTGAGAGACCCGGCAACTGCGGCAGCGAGAAATGGTGGTACGGCGTTGCCGACCTGCCGGTACTGCGATATACGGGAACCGTAGAACCTGTATGAGTCAGAAAACGATTGAAGCCGCGCGGCTTCTCGCACTGTCAGTGTGCGATCTTGACTGTAGTGGAATGCGGGTCCCCAATGCGGATCCATTTTCGTCATAACGGTGCCAGCCAGGCCATCCGCCTTTAGGCGCCCATACCTCTTTGTATGATCCGATCGTCTTGCCTTTTTCATGCCAGCGGGCAGCAGATCAAACGGTATGTCTCTCCAACTCCCACCGGGAGGTATGTGACGCACCCTCTCTAGGTTGATAGAGGCGATGTTGGCCGACACATGATGCGATAGAACCGAAGCGTCGGCGCGCATTCGCCTCGAATACACGGAGTGGGGAGGAACGTCATAGACCGAATATTCCTGGCCTTCACCGGCTGCCAGACGTGGTAAATCACCGATCGCTTGGTGGACTGTGACCATCGGCGCTAGGAATGCACGGTCAATTTCCGTAAGCGAGAAGGTTAATTCCCGGCCTCCGGTAAAGTTTGCTCTCCCGGTCGCATAGAATCGCGGCTCTGGAAATTCTGGTGAAATCCCTGGGTGGGCAGCTAACATGATGAGGCGCCAGCGCTCTTGGGGTACTCCATAGTGGGCAGCTAGAAGAATCTTTGCTCTCACGTTATAGCCGAGTGACGTGAATGCGTAGGCTATTTGTCCCAATATAAACCCATCCTCGAACGACACTAATCCCGGAACGTTTTCGAAGAAGATGGTCTTGGGCTCGAACTCTCGAACGAACTCGACGAAGTGCCGGAATAGTGCGTTTCTGGGGTCGTCAAGAAATCTTCCCGGAGCATTGATACTGAATCCTTGGCAAGGGGGCCCACCAGCTACGCAGTCGAGTTCTCCCTTGTTTAGCCCCAGGGATCGCCTGATCTGTTGAGGGTCTAGCGCCTCAATGTTGGAGGAATTGGCTTCAGGGGCCGGATGGTTTAGTTTGAACGTGCGAATTGCGTCAGCGTCTAGGTCGTTAGCGAAGACGCAACTGAATCCCGACTGCCCGAAGCCTTCGGTGATTCCTCCGGACCCGCAGAACAGGTCTATAGAGGTAAGCTGGTTATTCAAGTAGCCTCCACACCAATCCCCGCCGGTTTCAAGCGTTTAGCGCATTCTCCGAGTTTCTAGATACTTTATCAACTCTGTAATGTCAGCTTCGAGACTACACTCCCGGATCGTTCTGGAATCCCAGCCGAATTCTTGTACTAGACTGTGATTTCTCGCGTCTCTTGCTCTGTTGCGGGTTATCTTGGATGCCCAATAGGAAGTGTTGGTTTTAGGGATATGGCCAACACTGCACTCGTGACCATGCCAAAAACACCCGTGAACAAATACGGCCAGTTGGAACTTGGGCAATACGATGTCGACTCGCACCCCATTGACGCGTCTCTGGAGTCGGAAGCGGTATCCCGCTGCATGGAGAATTCGACGGGCGAGTATTTCAGGTCGCGTGTCTTGGCTTCTTATCGCAGCCATGTTGCGGCTACGCGTTAAGCTTGGTGGTGCGAAATCCGGTAGTGGCTCACCCCGAATAGACATTTCGTGCGGTCATCCCGCAGCACCTCGACCACCACCAACCGTGATCTGCCGGCCCTACTCCCGGACCTGGCTGGGGGCGGGGTTGTAGAGCTCGAGGCCGATGGTGGCGGGGAAGACGCGGGCCAGCTCCTCGACGGTCCACTTGCCGTCTTTCTGGATGGTCTTGACCGGTTCCGGCTCGTTCAGCAGGTTGATCAGCCCCTCGGTAACGTGGAAGACGTGGCCGTTGACGTGGGCCGCCTCGTCGGAGGCCAGCCACACCACCATGGGCGCGATGTCGTCGGGGCCGCCCCGCAGGGTAACACTGGTGCCGGTGCTGATGCCCCGGGCCGCCCGCAACTCGCGGGCCTCGTCCGGGATGCTGGTGGTCATGCGGGTGGCGGCGCTGGGGGAGATGGCGTTGGCGGTCACTCCGTAGCGCCCCATGTCCCGGGCGACCACCCGGGTGAAGCCGGCAATGCCGTCCTTGGCTGCGCCGTAGTTGGCTTGGCCCGAGTTTCCGTACAAGCCGGAGGTGGAGCTAAAGGTGATGATCCGGCCGGAGCGTTGCTGCCGAAACAGTACCGCCGCGTTCTTGACCACCGAGAAGGTGCCCTTGAGGTGGACGGCGATCACGTCGTCCCATTCCTCTTCGGTCATGTTGAAGACCATGCGGTCGCGCAGGATACCGGCAACGGTGACCACGATGTCCAATTTGCCGAAGCTGTCCAAGGCCGTCTGGACGATCTTTTCGCCGCCGCCCATGGTGGCGACGGACTCGGCGCAAGCCACCGCCTCGCCGCCGAGCTCCCGGATCTCCGAGGCCACCTGCTCGGCTACCGAGACGTCGGAGCCGGAGCCGTCGACGTTCACGCCGAGGTCCACGACCACGACTTTCGCGCCCTCTTCGGCCATGAGCCTGGCCACGCCCCGGCCGATGCCGCGGCCGCCCCCGGTTACGATGGCTACCTTGTCTTTAACGAGATTGGGCATTAGTTCGCCTCTTGTGTTATTGGGTTCGACTGCGCCCCTGCTTCGGCCGGGACGGTAGATGTAGTGGAGTAGGTGCGTTCCCACAGCAGCACCACGGTCAGATCCGCCCGGGAGCCCTTGATCGGCAGAGTACTTAGCTGTAGGGTCTCTCCCTGAAACTCGAATAACCGGGTCTGGATGTCGCCCAGCCAGTTGGGGAAGAAGCTGCCTTCCACGTGGTGGTTCATTCGGCCTTGCCGTTCGTCCACCTCGTAGCTACCATAGTATGCCACGTAGCCTTCGAAGGCGGCCCGTACTTCCTCGTCCGTTCCCTTGAGGAGGTTTCCGGAAACGAAGCCGGGACGCTCCCGGGCCATAATCTGTCCGGCGAAGTGACCCGCACCGTCGTACATCAGCATGCCGTCGGGCTCTTGGCCGTAGGGGCAGGTCACTCGGCCATCGGACCAGCGCCCTTCGCAGGAAAGAAGTCGCCACGTGCCAGCGAAACTGTCGATCGCGTTAACCCTCCAGCCGCATCATCAGGGCTCTCGTGGGTGCAAGCCGCTTACCCACGGGGTCGACGATCATAGTGACGCCTTCCAACGTGTCCGCGCCGAGCAAGATCGGCGCACCGTCGTCGCTGAAGACCACGATTCTGGTAGCCTCCACGCCATCAACCCGGAGCCTGGCTTCGCCGATCGCCTCCTCGATGACCTCTCCGTTGTCAAGCTGGAATTCCAGAGTTCGTTGGGCAACGATGCCGAGCCGTTGTAGCATGGAGGCCGGCAGCGAGGTGTAAGACGCCCCAGTATCCACGAGGGCGTTTACTGCTTCCTCGGTCTCTCCATCTGCGCTGATGACTGTGACCGGCCAGTGGAAAGTTCCCACAGTGGTCGTTCCCCTACTGCTGCGACGGGGCCGGATTGTAGACGTCCTTGGTCAGCACGTCTCGGGCCAAGGGCGCAAGGACGTCCAGGTCCCAGTGGCCCGACGGCTCGTAGATCGAGCGTTCAGGGCGGGGCTGGGACATGAGCGAGACCGTGTCGCCGTACACCAAAAAGGTCTGGCCGTTGACGTTGGCCGCGTAGTCGCTGGCCAAGTAGCAGATGAAAGGAGCGATGTGCTCGGGGTCCAGCTCGGTGAGATTGGAGTCGCCGCTAAGTTCGGCCACGCCGCTGCGGGCCCGGATCTCGGCCGCGCTGTCGGGAATGTCGCCGATCATGCGTGTGTTGGCCCTGGGTGCGATGGCGTTGACCGTCACCCCGTAGCGGCCCATGTCTTTGGCCACCACTTTGGTGAAGCCCGCAATGCCGGACTTGGCCGCACCGTAGTTGGCCTGACCCGAGTTGCCGACCAGTCCCGACTCGGAGGTGAAGGTTATTATCCGGCCCGAACGCTGCTGGCGGAACAGAATGCAGGCGTTCTTGACAACGGTAAACGTGCCCTTTAGGTGGACAGCGATAACGTCGTCCCATTCTTGCTCGGTCATGTTGAACACCATGCGGTCGCGCAGGATGCCCGCGCAGGTCACCACGATGTCCAACCGGCCGAAGTTGTCCACAGCGGTCTGGACGATGCGTTCACCGCCTTCCATAGTGGTGACGGACTCCATGCAGGGCACGGCATCCCCGCCGGCGTCCTTGATCTCGTTGGCAACTTGAGCCGCGACCGAGTGGTCTTCGCCGGAGCCATCGACGTTGACTCCGGGGTCCACGACCACGACTTTGGCCCCTTCTTCCGCCATCAGCTTGGCGATGCCGCGGCCGATGCCCCGGCCCGAGCCGGTGATAACCGCCACCTTGTCCAACAGTGAATCAACCAACGCGTTACCCCTCTGAAACTCCGACTATATTTGGATTGGTCTGGCGGCAAGGCATCTGCTGGTTGCCCAGTGGAGGCCTCACCGGGCAACCGCTAGACGGTAGTTATTCGGCCTGGAAATACTCGGAAGCCGACTCAACCTGTGCCCGCTGCGGCTGCAGATGCCGCGTACCAGGCGAAGGATGCTGAGTTGTTGTCTCCGTTATCTTTCGCAGAGACATCAGCCGAAACACAAACCAGGCTGCTATCGCAGTCATACCGAGGATAAACCCCAGAATCGCCAGGAAATAGATTAATCCCAACGTGTTCTCATCCATATAGCTCCTCGTTGTCTCGGTCGGTCCGGATTGGCGACGTTCTAGCTCTTGGGCAGAGAAACTGTGGCCCGGCCCGGGGTGGTGCGCTGGCCCTCTTGGTTCTCCAGCCAGATTTCGCAGTCCACCAGGTAAGAGCCGTCGTCTTCGTACTTGCGGGTGACGATTCCCTTGGCGGTGATGGGCCGACCGGGCATGTCCATCCCGCGGTACTGACATGAAAGCCGGCGCAGGTTGCCCCACGGCCCCATCCAGTCGGTCATCAAGCTGCCTAGGAAAGCGTTCTTCAAGGCGCCGTGAATGATGATGTCTTCCAAGCCGGTGCCTTGAGCGAAGTCCTTGTCGTAATGGATCTGGTAATAGTCACCGGACGCCCCGGCATACTTGACCAACTGCTGGCTGGTCGGGTGCTTGATGACGGGCGGGAGTTCCATCCCTTCGGAAACATCGTCCCAATAGACCTGGTCTGCCATGGTCCCTCTCTGTTCTTTAGTAGCGGATAGACGTGCTGGTCTGGGTGGCCACGATCTGGTCGAACTGGTTGGTGTAGGCAACAACGACGGTCGTGATAAGCATCAGGCCGATGCTGCCAGTGCGTTCGGTGATGTCCTCGATGCGGGCCACGGAGGTGATCCGGTCGCCGGGGCGGACCGGCTGGAAGTACTCCCAGTCGCTGCCGCCGTCCAGAAGGCGGGTAAATGGCGTGTCGAAGGGCATGTTTGGCCGGCCAGCGATTACGGAGCGAAGGAAGGTGGGCGGGGCGATCAGGCCACCGTATTGGCTATTCCTAGCGGCAACCTCGTCGTTATAGACTGGGTTTTCTTCGGCGATGGCCTCGGCGAACTTGACGATCGCGCCCTTTTCAATCTCGACGGTCCGGGGATCGCTCTCGCATCCGATGGCTTGCTGGCGCATTTCTTCTGTCAGAAAGGTGGCGGGAGTAGTCAATTGGACCTCTCAACGTGGGGCGGAAACGTTCAAGAGACGAGTCTACAATTAGGGTATGTAGGTGTCAAGGCGAACGGAATCGTCGCCCGTTGGGTTATCGAACCGTTCTTCTCGGAGAATCGCATGACCGACCAGACCAGCTTGACCTATTATGGCCACTGTGCCTCCCGGTGGGACACCGCCGCGGGCCTTCGGGTATTGGCCGATCCATATCGAAACCAGTACGACCGCTACTGGTTCACCCGCCGCTTCCCCGACGTGGATTGCGACCTCGGGCTCATCACTCACGCCCATTTCGATCACGACGCGTCGGACCGCCTTCCGGAAGCCGCCTCCCTGCTCCGTATGCCCGGGGACTTCGCCAGCGCCGACCTCAGGGTGCGCGGCGTGCAAGACTTTCACTCGGGCTCGGCGCGATTGCGGGACTTTCCAAACGTGATGTTCTTGGTGGAGGCCGGCGGGGTGAGTTTCTTGCATATCGGGGATAACCGCACCGACTGGCCGAACGAAGTCCAAGACGCTGTTGGCGAAGTTGACGTGCTATTGGTTACCGTCGACGATTCCCTGCACCCGCTGAGCTACGAAGAAGTCGACAGCCTGATCGTCCTTCTGCAACCGAGGGTGGTGGTCCCGATGCATTACGCCCACCCGGTATTGACCGCGGAGACCAGCGGCCTGGAGCCGCCGGACGGGTGGCTGGCCACACAGCCGGTGGTCAGACGGCTGGAGTCCCACCTTACCGCGTTTAGCCGAGAGCTCCTGCCCGCCAGCACCGAAGTCCGGGTGCTGCAACCGTCGCCAGAGTCATTCTCAGCGCCTGAAACGTTGCCGGAATTGTAGGCACGTTTGAACCACGACCCTCATGATTTAGGGATTTTCAGCATTTGCGTAGACGGCGGAGGCCTTCATCCTGTTAATCTCCAATCCAGAATCCTGGTTTAAAACTCCAACTTGCCCGGCCGGGCGGGCGGGCCGTAGAATGGCCCGAACCGGGGAGGGCATTGGCGGAAGGAATAGACCAGGCTTAACCGAACGTGAGGGAACAGGAGAGTCCGAGATGGCGGCACTGAACCATCCGTTGGAAAACGTGCGGGTAATCGATCTGGGGCGGCACCAAGCGGGCCCCAGGTGCGCCCAGGTACTGGCCCGGATGGGGGCCGAGGTGATCAAGATCGAGCGGCTGGGCGGGGAGGAGACGCGCTACCACGGGCCGTGGGTGAAGAAGCAGAGCTCGTACTGGGTGCAGTACAACTCGGGGAAGAAGTCCCTGTCGATGGACCTTCGGAAGGAGGAGGCCAAGGAGGTGTTAAGGGAGCTGGTGAAGGTGTCGGACGTGGTGTTGCAGAACTTCCGGCCGGGGACGATCGAGAAGATGGGGTTCGGGTACGAGGCGCTGAAGGAGCTGAACCCGCGGATCATCATGGTGAACGTGTCGGCCTACGGGCAGTTTGGGCCCTACTCTGACCAGATTGGCTACGACCCGATCGGGCAGACGATGTCGGGGATAACGATGGTGACGGGAGAGGAGGGGATGCCGCCGATCCGGACGGGGGTGCCGATCATCGACCGGATCACGGCCTTGCACGCGGCCATCGGGACCCTGGCGGCGCTGCACGAAAGAGAGGTGTCGGGACTGGGGCAGTCGATGGACGTGTGCTTGGCGGACACCGGGTACTCGCTGACGGAGATACCGGTCACGGCGTACCACGGGACCAAAATAGCTCCCAAGCGCGGGGACACGACGGCGCCGCCCTCGGGTATCTACCCGTGCAAGGAGGGATGGGTCTTGGTGTCGGCGGGGGACCAGCACCACTGGCACCGGGTGTGCAACGCCTTGGGGAAGCCGGAATGGCTGGAGGACCCGAGGTTCAACACGAGGCACGAACGGCAGAACAACAAGGAGCTGGTGAACCAGGCGATGAACGAGCTGCTTTCGGAGAAGACCATGGAGCAGGCCATCGCCCACTTCACGGAGCACGACGTGGTAGCGGCGCCGGTGAACACGATACCGCAGGCGGCGGAGGACCCGCACCCGTGGGAGCGGCGGGCGATGGTGGAGGTGCCGGACTTCTTGGCGGGAGAGATCGCGGTTTCCGGGGACTACTGGCACTTCTCGAGGACGCCGGTGAACATTGGGACGACGCCGCAGGTAGGGGAGCACAACGAGGACGTCTTGGCGGGGATTCTGGGCTACAGCGAGGAAGACATCGCGGCGTTCCGGGAGGGCCGGGTGATCTCGGAAGAGCACTACTACGACGACATCCCTGGGTAGTTACCCAACCGCAGAGAACGCCGAGATTCTCTCTGGTTCCCCGGCGTTCTCTGCGTTTAAGGGACCCTGGTTCACTCCCGCAAGAGTTGACGGGCGATGGTCTGGCGCTGGATTTCCGAGGTACCTTCATAGATGGTTAGGGCCCTCACCTCCCGGTAGAGCCGCTCGACGCGGTTGCCCTTTTCCAGGCCGGCCCCACCGTGGATTTGTAGCGATTCGTTCACGATGCGGGATGCCGCTTCGGTGGCGAACAGCTTTGCGAACGAGGCCTCTTTGATGACCGACTCCTGTCCGGAGTCTTTGAGCCAGGCGGAGCGGTGGGCCAGCAGCCGGGCGGCGTCCAAGTTGACCGCCATGTCGGCCAGCTTGAACTGTGTGGCTTGGAAGTCGCTCAAGTGCTGTCCGAACATTGCCCGTCCCTTGGCGTAGGACAGGGCCTCCTCGTAGGCCGCCTGCCCCATGCCCACTGCGGCGGCTGCCACCGTGGTCCGGAAAGTATCCAATGTTCCGAGGGCCAGCCGGAGGCCCTGACCGGGTTCTCCGATTAGGTTGCCCAGCGGTATCCGGCAATCGGCGAACACCGGTTCGCCGATTGGATGGGCCGCCATCAGTTCCAAGCTCTTGGAGTCATCGAACCCCGGCGTGCCCTGCTCCACAATGAAGGCTGAGAGCCCCCTGCTGCCCGCCGCGGGGTCGGTCTTGGCGAACACGGTGTAGGTGGTGGCGTCCCCGGCCTGGCTGATGAATTTCTTGCGGCCGTTCAGCACCCATTCGTCGCCGTCCTCCTCTGCCTTGGTCAGCATGCTGATGACGTCCGACCCGGCGTGGGGCTCGGTGAGGGCGAAGGCGGCGATGGCCTCGCCTCGGGCGATGGGCGGCAGGTAGCGCTGTTTCTGCTCGTCGGTGCCGCCCAAGGTGATGGGGTAGCTGCCGAGCCCCTGCATAATAAAGTTGGTATCGGCTTGGGCCGAAACCCGGGCCAACTCTTCACGCACGATGCAGAGGTTGATCACCTTTACGCCGTAGCCTCCGTACTCCTCGGGCACACAGTAGCGAAGGAGCCCGGCCTCGGCCAAGACGGCCATCAGACCCCGGTGCACCCGGTTGGACTCATCGGCCTCTTCGGCAATCGGCACGATCCGTTCTTCCGCCAACCGGCGGACGCTGTTCTTCAGGGCCTGTTGCTCAGGAGTGAATGCAAAGTCCATTTTGGGCCTCCCTAAATGTGAAGTTGGAGTTGAACATCGGTTACACTTCTTGATAACATAGGTTCGTACCCCCCCTGTCACTTCGCTGGCAGGGTCGAGACTACCTTACGGTAGTCTCTGTTTTTTGTGCGGGGAGGTGGGGTGAAGACCAACTTCTATTTTGACGGCTTCAACCTCTATTATCGGGCCGTGCGGGACACTCCCTTCAAGTGGCTCGATCTCTTCAAGCTCTGCCAAGTGCTCACCCCTTCACACCAAGTGGGCCGAATCCGCTATTTCACTGCTTTGGTGCAGCAGCGTCCCGAGAATCCTGGCTCACACCGGAGGCAACTGACTTTTATCCGGGCATTGGAAACACTTCCCAATCTTACTGTGCACTACGGTCAGTTTCGGCAACGAATTCTGCGAAGACCATTGGCTACCCTTGTGCCGGGCTTGCCCAGGACGGTTGAGGTAATCAGCACGGAGGAAAAGGGGACAGACGTCAACTTGGCGAGCCACTTACTCATGGGTGGCGTAGAAGGTGATTTCGAACAGGCGGTAGTCATTTCCAACGATTCGGATTTGGCACTCCCGATCGGCATGGTCCGCGACCGTCTCGGACTTCCAGTTGGTGTGGTAAATCCGAATACTTCATCGAATGCCATCACGCCGAGAGAGCTAAGCGATGCTGCTACTTTCCTCCGAAGACTGCGCGTAAGCACTCTCCGCGATTGCCAGTTCCCCGCCGAACTAAACGACGCGGCAGGAACAATATTCAAGCCAGCCGAATGGTAACCGCCTACAGGCCTAGGCGCCTCACCAGCTCTTCGGCGGTTACGATGGCGCCGGTCAGGCCGTGGGCGTCTTGGGCGGCGAGGTAGGCCGTGGCTTTGGCCATGTCTTCGGGGGTGGCCCAAGTGGAGAAGTCGCCGTCGGGCCGTTGGGAGCGGAACCCTTCGGTGGCCACTGGGCGCAGGGGTTTCAAAACGTTGACAGCGATGTTGTGGGGACCCAGCTCGGCGGCCAGACCCCAAGTGAAGCGTTCCAGCCCAGCCTTGGCCGCGCCGTAGGCCTGGCCCACCAGGACGATGCCCGCCTCGTGTTCATCCCCCAGCGTCGATGAGAAGATGTTGGTGGCGGCATGGGAGGAAACGTTGATGATGCTCCCGCCGCCCTGCTCGATCATGATCGGGGCTACCGCCTTGCAGAGCACGAAGGGCGCGCGCAGGTCGATGTCCATGATCAGGTCCCACTCCCGGACCGTCATTTCGAGGAGCGGCCGATAGCCCCCGATACCGGCGTTGTTCACCAGCACGTCCACCGCGCCGTACTCGTCCAGGGTCTGCTCGACCATCGCCTGGATGCTGTCGTCATCGCGGACGTTGCAGGCCACCGCCAGCGCGTTGCCGCCAACGTGCTCGATTTCGGCTACCGTGTCGTGGATGGTGCCGGGCAGGCCGGGGCGCGGCTCTTGCGACCGGGCGGCCACCACCACCGAAGCACCCGCTTGAGCCAAGGCAAGGGCCATCGCCTTTCCGATTCCCCGGCTGGCCCCGGTAACGATGGTCACCTTCCCCTTGAGTTCGCCCATAGCAACTCCGATTCTGATCGAATGCCGAGGGCGCAAAGCCCCCAAAGAATTTCCTCTCCGCGTTCTCGCCGTGCTCTGCGTTTGGATGAATACGGATTTTGTCAGAAAGACGCGGGGTGGTAAAGTGTGGGCGTACTCGCTAGGAGCGCCAGAGGAGGTGCTGAAGATGACAGTATTGGTATTGGGCGGCACCGGATTTATCGGTCGCCGAGCCGTGCGCCGTCTCGCTGAACGGGGCGAGCAGATAGCCGTGATGGACATCAACCCCCGCGCCGCCAACTTCGACGATCTCGGCAGCCAGGTCAGCGTGATGCAGGGCGACATAATGCAGTTCGAGGATGTGATCAAGGCCATTTTGGCCTCGAAGCCCGACCGCATCATGAATCTGGCCTACCTGCTGGGCAGCGGGGACGACACGCCTCATTTCACCATGAAGCTGAACGTGCTGGGGATGGACAATTGCTTTGAAGCCGCCAGGGTGTCCGGCATCGACAAGGTAGTCTATGCCAGCTCAGTGGCGGTGAGCGGCCAGCAGAGCAACTTCGGCTTCGACCAGTCTACCAACGAGGACGCCCCTTCCTATGGCACCAGCCAGTATGCGATGCACAAGAGGTTCAACGAGTTTCAGGCTGCCCAGTTCAACCAGGTGTACGGCATGAAAATAGTCGGCATTCGTCCAGCCAATGTCACCGGACCGGATAAGGTCCGGGGTTCCACAGACCACGTGCAGTGCGTCACCCTGCCCGCTGGCGGGGAACCGATCAGCTTCCCCAAGAAGGACTACATGCGTTTACCGGTGCACGTCGACGACGTCTCGGAGGCCTTCGTCCGGGTGACGATGGCTAATTCCACGCACCACTCCATCTATAACACCGGGGGCATACCGGTTAGTTTGGGCGACCTGGCCGACATCGTCCGTGGGTTCCTCCCCAACGCGCAGATTTCCTTCGACAGCGAGGGCGGCCGGGAGGACTCCGGCAACTACCTGGTGGACAACAGCCGCCTGCTCGGCGAGTTCGAGTTGGAATACCCAGTGCTGGAAACCTGGGTGCGAAACATCATCAACGAGGTGCGCCGGGACAACGGTCTGGCACCGGTGGGCTAGTGGCGGCAAAGTCCCTAGTGGCGCTCTTGGCCGTGTTGGCGGCCTGTGTTTCTATGTCGGCGGTGGGTGTGGTCTCGGCCAACGGAGCCGCCCGAATCATCGTTCAAGACCAAGAAGCCGGCCCGTTCTTGTTGCGGGTAGGCATCGTGCCTGGCACACCAATCGTCGGGCTCCTGCATGTCAGCATCCTGGTGCAGGATTCGGCGGGCGAAGTTGCAGTGACCGACGCAACCGTGTCCGTGGTGGCCGTCGGCCCGCAGGGGAGCGACAGGCCGTTGACCATGGAAGCGGCGAACTCCTTGCAAAGCCCTCAGCTCTACGAAGGCAACCTGTCGCTGGAAACCCGGGGGCTTTGGACCCTGACCGTCGACACAGAGAGTCCTCTGGGTCAGGGTAGCCTCGAGGTAGCGATCGAAGTCCAAGAGTCCAGCCAGCTCAATCTGATGTACGTTATTCTCGGGACCGGCGGAGTTGTGATCTTTGCCGCCCTGCTCTGGTCGCAGGTGCAGCGGAGCCGTCGGCGTTCCCGGGACCAGGCGCGATAGCGTGAAGCTACTGCTCTCCCTCGGCGCGGCGGTCCTGGCCCTTGCCGCCGTGCCAGCGTACGCTCACGGCTTCGGCGAGCGCACCGAGCTTCCGGTGCCCTTGGGCTACTTCTTGATCGGCGCAGCCGTCGCCGTGGCAGCATCCTTCGTGCTGCTATCCTACTTCCTGCGGGCGACGCCGGGCGGCGGTTATTGGCGCTACGATTTGCTTCGCGTCCTTTGGCTTCGGGCTACGCTGACCGCGTGGCCTCTATACCTGCTGTTGAAGCTGCTGTCGGTGTTTCTGCTCGGCCTGGTGATCGCCGCTGGGTTCGCTGGTGAGCAGGACCCCAACGCTAATTTCGCTCCCACCTTCGTCTGGGTTATCTGGTGGGTGGGGATGGCCTTCGTTGTGGCGCTCTTGGGCAACTTTTGGGCCTTGGTCAACCCGTGGCAGAGCGTATTTGACGGGGCCGATTGGCTGGGCCAAAGGCTGTTCGGACGCCCACTGTCACGCCATCGCCCATACCCGGAGGATTGGGGGATCTGGCCTGCGTTGGTCTTGTTCTTGGCCTTCGTCTGGCTGCAGGACTCCTTTCCCCAGTCGGAGTTGCCCAACCGTATAGCGGTGATGGCCTTGGTCTATTCGGCCATCACCTGGGGCGGAATGTTCTGGTTTGGCCGTGATCAGTGGCTACAACACGGCGAGGCTTTCTCGGTGGTCTTTCGGACCGTTGCCCGGTTCTCGCCGACCGAGGTGCGAATAAACGACCCCGAACGCTGCGCAGGTTGCTCCGCTGATTGCTTGGGGCCCGATGGCGAGTGCGTCGACTGCTACGAGTGCTACCGGGGAGCGTCCAATCGGGAGTTCAATCTGCGGCCCTACGCCATGGGCCTAAGTCGTGCTGCGGGGAGCGGAAACGGTTGGTTGGCGTTGGTGGCGCTACTGCTTGCTAGCGTCACATTCGACGGCTTCCAAGCTACTGGAGCGTGGGCAGACTTCCAGTCGATGGTCGTGCAGGCGGCGGGGGGCGGCGGCAATTCGGTCTTCAACAGCCTGACCCTGGCCGATACGCTTGGGGTGCTGCTTTTCCCGGTAGGCTTCCTGTTGGTCTACTTGTTCTTCGTGGAACTCATGGCCCGTTCGTCGGGAACTGATATCGGGCGGCTGGAAATGGCGCGGTTGTTCGCGTTTTCGCTGGTGCCCATAGCCCTCGCCTACAATATCGCGCATTTCATCACGCTATTGCTGGTGCAGGGCCAATTATTGATACCCTTGGCGTCCGACCCCTTCGGCTTCGGTTGGGACCTGTTCGGGACGGCCGGATACACGCTGGACATCAGAGTAATCGGCGCCGAAGTGGTCTGGTTCCTCTCGGTCGCTCTTATTGTCATCGGCCATATTCTCTCGGTCTACCTGGCCCACCTGACGGCTTTGCGCGTCTTTCCCGAACGGTCCGCTGCCCTGAGCAGTCAATACCCGATGCTGGCCCTGATGGTGGTCTACACCGTAATCAGCCTGTGGACCATCGCTCAGCCCATCGTGCTTTAGTGGTGGGATGGTCAATCCCCGAAAAGGGGAGCGTCATCCGAACATCGCCCGATAGTGGCGGTGCCAATCGCTGGTGAAGACGCCCTGCGGATCGTATTGCTCCTTGAGTTGGAGAAAACGCGGGAATTCTGGGTAGGCGTGCTCGACCTGGTCCCTACGGGCCCACCGGTGATAGGTGAGGTAGTAGCTTCCTTCTTGGTCGAGAGCGCAGTCGATGAGCGACTGAAACTGGTTCTCACCGGCGGCGACTCCAGTGGGTGAGTGCTCGACCAGCAGGTTGAAGATCACGCAGGCATAGTCACTCTTGGCCCACCGAAGGAACGATTCGGACTCGGCCTCGATGAGCCGGACCGTGCCGTACACCAAGTTGGCCTTCGTAGCCTGTAGCGACGAGCGGGCCGAGCTCATGAACTCCGGAAAGCGGTCTCGCGGTACGTAGAGCTCGGAAATCATCAGGGAGGCGAAGACCGGCCACCCCATGCGGCGCTGGAGCAGGTCTCCGGCCTCGGGTAAGTAGGGACTGAATTGGTGCTCGTCGGACCAGTAGATTTGGCCGTCGGTCAGCTTGTAGTGGCTGGCATACTCCGCGTAGGCGCGCCCTTTGTCGGTGTGGGCTAGCACGTACAGGCGCATCCAGTCCTCTGCGGACAGCCCCAATTGGCCTTCGGGAATCACGCGGGCTTTTTCCATGGGCGTGTACGTGGACATGATCCCCTTGGCCATGAAATCTGGCGATGACTCATCGGTAACGTACTGGAAGTCGCCGTACGTTGCCCCCTGCTTGGTCTGGTCCTCCAGCTCCCGAACGACCTGTTCCAAGGGAAGTTCCCGGACCCGACGCACCATCGGGCGGCGTTCCTCCAGCCGCAGGTTAATCGAGTTGACGAACCCGAAGAGACCGTAGCCCCCGATGGCCAACCGGAATAGCTCGGAATTGTGGGCGCGGCTGCAACGAAGCCTCTCACCGGAGGGTCCGATCAGGGAGAAGCTTTCGATGTCGTCAACGATCGGCTTGCGTCCCAGCACCCGGCCGTGGATGTTGGACGATAGCGCACCGCCCAGAGTCATCTCGTCGGCGCCGGTCTGCTTCTGGATGATCGTGAGCGCCGCCGTTTCCCCATGCTGCTCCCGTCGTAGCCACTCCACCAGTTGGGGCCAGCAGACTCCCGATTGCGCCCAGACCGTGCGCGCTTCCCGGTCCAGCGGTCCCACGCGGGTAAGCCCCGCCGAGCTGAGCGAAACCCCGCCTGCCGCGAACTGCTGGCCCCCCATCGAATGCAGTGAACCCGCGGGGCAGACCTGCAGGCCCCTCGAAGCCGCTTCAGCGATCGCCGCTGCCACGTCCTCTGGAGACCCGGCACGGACCACTTCCGAAACCTCGGTGGTGTTGAGCCGTGACTGTACATCGTTGAGTATTGGCATGGAGCACTCCGGCCGGGACTGACAGCGGCAACTGGAAATGTGGAATCGTTCTGGTCATAATCATGGCATGGCCAAGAAGTATTCGACCCACGAAGCGAGAGCGAAGTTCTCGGAGGTATTGCGGCAGGTTCGTCAAGGGGAAACTGTGACCGTTACCTACCGAGGAGAAGCCGTGGCGGAAATCAGACCCATCCAGCAACCCGCCGGGAAAGCCGGTCCTGCGTCGGGGATAGAAGAGCGCCTGAACGATCTGAGGCGACTCGGGGTTCTGGTGCCCTCTGCGGCCCCCGTTGGTGAATTGACTCCTCTTGCCGAATGGACCGGAGCGGTCGAATGGCTTCTCGAGGAGCGCGACGAGTGACCGTGGCCTAGTAGACACTTCGGCTGTACTGGCAGTGGTATTCCGCGACATTGGTTACGAGAAAGTGGCCGAACGGCTGCGCGAGTACGAGAGCCGAGTGGCTTCTAATCTTTTGGAAGCCGAGATGCGAGCGGGCTTTGCCAGGCGAGGCCTTGCGTTCGATCTCCGAGCGTTGACGGCCATCGAGTGGGTGTTCCCCAGCCGGCCACTGACACAGGAGATGGAGATGGTGCTGTCGGCCGGTTACCTTCGGGGCGCGGACCTGTGGCATGTGGCAACCGCCCTTTTCGTCGCGGGCGAAGCCAACACCTTGATCTTTCTTACGCTCGACTCGCGGCAGCAGGCGGTTGCCGAATCGCTGGGGTTCCAGGTCTGAACGGTGACCAGCCGGTTCGGGCCCTAGCTCCCGAAGCGGCTGGTCACCGGTTGGTGGCCTGTGTGTTCGACGTAGGGCTCCTCCCGGTATAGGGCCATCTGCTTCATCAGCGGTATGTCTTGGATGGAAAACAGTATGGCCTCGCCGCTGCCTTCGTTGGCGTGCTCGTGCCAGGCCCAAGACGGGACGACGAAGAAATCCCCCTCGTTCCAATCGAAGCGCTGGCCGTCGATCACGCTGTACCCGTTGCCTCGGAACACCTGGTAGACCTTGCTGCTGGTGTGGCGGTGGGCTTTGGTGCGGATGCCGGGGCGTACCAGTTGCGCCCAGCAGGTCATCGACCGCAGCACCGGGCCGCCGGTGGTCGGATCGCTAAACTCCATCGCCACGTCATCGAACGGGTCGGAACCCAGCTGCGACAACTCCTGAAGGGCCTCGTGGGTGCGGGACCACTTGTAGTGCCAGAGGGGCGAGTAGGGGACTTCCTCTTGGCCCCAGATTGGCCGGAGGGCGCCCGAGCCGTACCTGCGGATGGAGTCGCCGTTCCCGGTGATGGGCTGCTGGTCTTCCGGGAATGCCTCATAGAAGTTGGCCCGAAGATAGCCGACCAGCGGCACGTCCAGTCCGTCCAGCCAGATCATGGGCTCGGCGCCCTCGTTGGCGTGGTCGTGCCAAGTCCACGAAGGAGTGAGGATCAGGTCCCCCGGCTCCATGTCGCAGCGGTCGCCCTCGACCGTGGTGTAGGCGCCGTTGCCGGTCAGGATCCATCGAATGGCGGTTGGTGTGTGACGGTGGGCTGGCGCGCACTCGCCGGGCAACAGAAGCTGCAGGGCTGCGACCATGGTGTGAGTGGTGCCGCGGTCGAGCCCAGGGGTGGCCAACCGCATCGTCCTCCGCTCGACGTCCCGGTCCGGCGTTACGATTTCGCCGCTCTTGAGCACCAAGGGCTGCACTTCGGACCAGCGCCAGAGGAACGGCTCGACTTCGGGCGGGGCCGAACGCTCCCGATTGACCCACCCGGGCGAAAGCCGGATGCCATCGGAGGTGTCGTAGTACTGCTGGAGCTCTTCGGCGGTGAGTTGGTTCACGTCTGCCATGGTTGAGCCTCCTTAGCTTGCGGCGTGTAGCAAGATTTCGGTGGTGTATCTGAACACGGCTCCCTAGGTCCTGAATGTCACACATTATACGGTAGTGCCACAATCCCCCAAATGCCCCCGACCCCGCCGTAATCCGTAAGGGCAGTCCATTCGACACCCAAAACTCACGGTGCTAGGATGCAACCGCCGAAGCTGCCCCAGCCGGCGGCCGCACCATGACCGTGGAGGATTGGGCCATGTCTGGAAAAGGACTCGACTACTCTTTGCTGTTCAACAAGGGACTGCCCCCTCCTCCCGCACCGTGGGAGGGCCACCCCAAGTACAATTTCATCGGCGGCCACAGCGATCCGGATATGGTCCCGATGGAGGGGTTCATCGAGGCAGCTACCAATGTGTTCCGAAGCGACCCGCGCAACATCTCCATGTATAACTTCGACGGCGGCCCCCAGGGAATCATCCCCCTGCGCCGCTTCTTGGTGGAGAAACTTGCGTCCGAGCGTGGCATCGACACGACGATCGATGAAGTGCTGATCACCTCCGGTTCGGGGCAGGGGATCGAGCTGATCAACGAGATTCTGTTGGAAGAGGGCGACACCGTAATCGTCGAGGCGTTCAGCTTCTCCGGAGCGCTCAACAACATCAGGCGCCGCAAGGTCCACATGGTCGGCATCGACGTGGACGGCGATGGGATGAGGATGGACCAACTGGATCAGGTCCTCGAAGACTTGCGGGCCAGGGGTGTTCGCCCCAAGTACATCTATACCATCCCGACCCTGCAAAACCCGACTGGCACGGTGATGACGATGGAGCGGAGGCGCCGAATCTTGGAGTTGAGCGAGGAATACGGGGTCCCCATCTTCGAAGACGAATGTTACGCCGACCTGATCTTTGAAGGCGAATACGAGAACGCGATTCGGGCCCTGGATGATTCCAACCGGGTGCTGCACATCGGTTCATTTTCGAAGACCTTGGGGCCAGGGACGCGCCTTGGGTACGTGGTGGCCAAGTGGGACGTGATGGGCCGGCTGCTCTCGCGCAAGAACGATGCCGGGACCGGCGTGATGGACCAGATGATCGTCGGCGACTATTTTTCAAACCACTATGACGACCACATCCTACAGGTGCGTTCCGCGCTGAAGCGCAAGTGCGACGTTCTAAGCGGCGCCCTTCGCGAGTACTTCGGCCCGACCGTCGAGTTCGAGGTACCCAGAGGTGGAATGTACCTATGGGTCAAGTTGCCGGACGGAGTCGATTCGCGCGAGCTCGCCGGTCCGGCGTTGCGTGAGGGGGTCGCCTTCAATCCGGGACCCGACTGGTCCGCCAACCCCGAAGCCGCCGCCAACTATATCCGGCTGTGTTTTGCTCTTCCGTCGGAATCCGAGATATGGGAAGGGGTGGCAAAGTTATCCGAAGTGTTCCGGCTGGATAGCCAGCGGACCTGATCTCTCAGCCGCCCCCCGTCGCCCAGGGCTGCGATTTCGTGTTGACTCTCCGGCCGTTATTGAAGCGGCACTCAGCTACTGTGCTGCCCGTAGCGCCTCTATCCCTTCGGCTAGACTTTGGTGTGCGATGCCCAAGGTCTGCATTGTCCTTGCGCAGTCGAGTCCGAGCATGTCGCGACTTGGCGCCCGGCCCGAAGCGGCGTTGGCCGGCAGCACCAGCCCACGGTCCAGACCAAACCCCCGGGCGATCTCGGTGGCGAAATCGAACATGCTAACCCAATCTTGGCCAGCGATGTGATGGATGCCCTGGTAATCCCCCTCCACCAATCTCGCGATGCCGTCCGTCAAATGGCCGACGTAAACCGGAGTGCGATATACATCGGTGGGAGCGTGGTACGGTTGTCCACTCCGGAGACGCTCGATCAGCCAAGGGGCAAAATTCCGCTTGCCAGGCCCCGGCCATCCGTACACGATGCTAGTCCTGAGGATGCTCCAGCGGGTGGCCAGTTGAGCTACCTGTTGCTCGGCCTGCCATTTGGTTAGGCCGTAGTGAGTGGTGGGGCTAGGGGTCTCGTCTTCCCGGTAGTGACCGCGACCGCCGTCGAACACGTACTCGGTGGAAGCGAAGACCATTCTGGCCCCGTGGCGGACGCTTAGCTGAGCGATGGATGACGTGGCCGTGACGTTGACCGCCGAGGCCCTTTCCGGCGCTGCTTCAGCCGTTCCGACGTCAGCAATGGCTGCCAGATGTATAACCACTTCAGGATTGGCAATTTGGAATAGATGGTCCAGTCCGGCGGTGTCGGTCAACTCGACCTGGCGCCAGGCGATAGCATCGTCGCCGGTCCTTTGGGACCAATAGGTCCCGGTGATCTCATAGCCCTGGAGTTGCTTCAGCCGCCGCACCAGATGTTGCCCGATGAAACCGCTGGCTCCGATTATCAACACCCGCAATGGATGTTCCTCCTTAAGCTCCAAACCAGGAGCGACTGCTCACGTCAGTTGCCGCTGCGACAGACTGGGAAAGGGGTCCCGAAGAGCGTATGGCAATACCGCCGCGTGTGACTCCGGAATCCTGTGCGGGAAATGCAGCCCCTCGGGTGGTGAAGGGAGACCAATAGCCGCTAGGCTTCGTATACCGTCTTGCCGCCGACGATGGTGCGTTCCACCGGGATGTCCTTGATGGTCATCGGGTCCACCTGGGTTGGGTCGGTTCCCAGGACCACTAGGTCGGCCAGCTTGCCCGCCTCGATGGACCCCTTGAGGTCCTCTTCAAAGGAGGCGTAGGCCCCATGACGGGTGTAAATTCGCAGGGCCTCTTCGACAGACACCTTCTGGTTGGTCCCCCACTCTTTGCCCCGGCTGTCGGTACGGGTGACGCAGCTCTGGACACCCAACAGCGGCTCGAACGGGCCAGGAGGATAGTCGGTGGCGCCGGTACCCACGACGCCGTAGTCCAAGAAGGAGCGCTGGGCGAACATCCACTGTAGCCGCTCTTCGCCGTAGAAGGGCATCTTCTCTCCGTGGTGGTAAACGTAGGTACAGAAGGGGGTAGCGATGGTCCCCCAGCGGCGCATCTTGGTTAGTATCTCCGGGTTCACCAAGGTGCAGTGCTCCACCCGGTGCCGGGGATTGGGACGAGGATCGGCGGTCTGGGCCTTCTCGTAGGCGTTCAGCACCATGTCGATGGCCAGGTCTCCGTTGGCGTGGATGCACACCTGAAACCCGGCCCGGTGCATCTCCATGACGTTTTCCTCGATCTCCTCGGCGCTCATCGCAAGTATGCCGTGGTCGCAGTCGCTGCCGACGTAGGGTTCCGATAGGTAGGCGGTCCGGGCGGCGATCGCTCCGTCGGCCACCATCTTGATGCCTCCCAGACGCAGCATGTCGTCGCCGAAGCCCGTCTTCAACCCGGCCTCCCGCAGCGACGGGAAGTGGGGGTGGTACATCAGTGCGTAAACCCGGAGCGACAGGTCGCCGGCGTCCCGGCCCTCCTGGTAGGTGACGAACTCGTCGCGGACGACCCGCGCGTCGTGGACGCTGGTCAGCCCGGCCCTGGTCAGCATCCCGCAGATAGTGCGCAACCCCTCGCGCCGGATTTCCGGGGTGTCGGAGGGGATGAGTCCGAATCGCACGTGCTCGATGGCCCGTTCGTAGACAACGCCGTTCAGCTCGCCGGTGTCCGGGTCCCGTCCCAAGCGTCCGCCGAAAGGGTCGGGCATATCCCGGGTGAACCCAGCGGCCTCCAAGGCCACGGTGTTGAGGTAGTAGATGTGGCCCGCCCGATGCGACACCATTATCGGGTGGTAGACGCTCACCGCGTCCAAGTCTTCCCGGAAAAGGAAGCGGTTCTCCACCGTCTTGGTGTCGTCGAACTTGAACCCCTGTACCCACTGTCCCGGCGGAGTGGTCTCGACCCGTTCCCGCAGCGCCGTTTGAATTGCGCTGATCGTCACTAGGTCGCAATCGGCAGCCATCACGTGGCGGATTCCGCTGTTTAGCACGTGGATGTGGGCGTCGATGAAGCCGGGTAGAACCGTCTTGCCGTTCAAGTCCAGTACCTGGGTGGTGGGACCGACCAAGCCGGACAAATCTGCGGCGCTGCCCACCGCGATAAACTTGCCGTCGAGGATGGCCAGGGCCCCGGCGCGGGGTTGGCGCGGGTCCATGGTGATAATATTGGCGTTCCTTATGACCGTATCGGCTTTCGCAAATGTGCTTGTCATATCGACCCCAGTAGCCAGAATGTAGGGAGAATATACTCGTCTTGGCGGGTGGAATTCCATGACGGAGGCTTCACCTTTTCGCGTGGTGTAGACTAGCCTGGCAGGATCCCAGGCTTTGAGGAGGCCGACGCCATGACCGCACCGACCAACCCTGGCGCTCTGGACCAAGCACTTTTGGCCGGATTTCGGGACGCCTACGAATCGGAGCCATCCCATCGGTTGATGCAGAACGTGGTCACCCAGCATGACGTCAACGAGGTGGCCCTGGATCACAACGTCGTTACGGCGGCAACCCACTCGTTTTCCACCGTACTGGACGATTGGAGCGTCACCAACCAGGCTCGCTCCGGCCGCTGCTGGATGTTCGCCGGACTGAACTTGTTTCGCGCGGAATCAAAGAACCTGCTCAACGTCAAGGAGTTCGAGTTTAGCCAGAGCTACGTGATGTTCTGGGACAAGATGGAGCGGGCCAACTACATTCTGGAAGCGGTCATCGAGACCGCCGACCGTCCCCTCGACGACCGGGTGGTCGCCTGGCTGCTGCACCAGCCCTTGGGCGACGGCGGCCAGTGGGACATGTTCGTTAGTCTGGTGCGGAAACACGGAGTGGTGCCCAAGACCGTCATGCCGGAGACTGAAAGCTCTGGCAACTCGGCGCGCATGAACGCCGGGCTCAACTACCAGGTGCGTCAGGGAGCCCGGAATATCCGCCGACTGTACTCGGAGGAGGGGGGCCTGGACGCAATCCGCCAGACCAAGGAGGAGACTCTTCGGGCGGTCTATCAGATTCTCTGCATCCACCTGGGCAACCCGCCCGCCAGCTTCGACTGGCAATGGAAGGACAAGGACGGAGAGTTTCACCGGGACAGCTTGATGACCCCACTTGAATTCGCCGAAAAGTACATCGCCACGCCGATGGAGGAGTACGTCTGCCTGGTCCACGACCCGCGGCAGTCCAACCCGCCGGGCCGCACTTACACCGTCCAGTACCTGGGAAACGTGGTGGACGGGACCCGGATCCAGTACCTCAATGTCGATATCGGCCTGATGAAGGACATTGCGACGCGGATGCTCCAGGACGGCAAGCCGGTCTGGATGGGCTGCGACACGGGCAAGCAGATGCACCGGGACAAGGGACTGTGGGACGCCGAGCTGTTCGACTATGCCAGCGTCTATAGCGCCGAATTCTCCATGGACAAGGCCGAACGGTTGGAATACCACCAAACGGCCATGACCCATGCCATGCTATTTACTGGCGTGGACGTGGTGGACGGCAAGCCCCGCCGCTGGCGGGTGGAGAACAGCTGGGACGACAAAGTGGGGGACAAGGGGTTCTTCCTGATGAACGATTCCTGGTTCGCCGAGTACATGTTTGAGATCGCAGCGCCCAAGGACTACCTTCCCGAGGAGCTACGGGAAGCCCTGAGCTTGGAGCCGATAGTGCTGCCGCCGTGGGACCCCATGGGCTCGCTGGCGCAGGGGTAGTATCGGGGTTTCGATTTAGAAGTCCGGGAGGCGGCTTCAGATATACGGTACCACCCGCTCGCCAAACAGGTTGATGGCGTTCATGATCTCCCGGTGGGGCGGCCCTCCGGAATGGGCGTGTCGCAATCTCAGCAAGCATAGCTCGGCTCCGGTGGCCTCTTCCCACCGCCGAAACTCGCTGACGCACTCCTCCGGATCCCCGAGAATGAGCCTGTCGGGCGCAATGCGGTCCAGGTTGAGCTGTGATTCCGACTCAATGCTTCGGAACTCGGGCAAGCCCGCGTTCCAGTAGTAATGGTAAGCCGTCATTACCTCGGGACCGTAAACCCGTTCGGCTTCGGCTCGGTTGGACGCCACCCAAGCGTCCCGCATCAACACGACCTTCGGCTGCTTTCCGGTCTGCGATGCCTCTTCCCGGTAGCTGTCAATCAACCGGACGGTGGCGTTTAGGCCGGTGCTGGGCGTGGAGACGAACCCGTCGGCGATTCTGCCGGCCCGGCGTGCCCCAGGGGGATTGCTGGCGCCGATTAACAGCGGAGGCGCCGGTTGTTGGTAGGGCTGCGGAGTCACCCGGACGTCATCCAGGTCAAAGTGCTTGCCATGATAGGAGAACGGTTCGCCCGTCCAGCACCGCTTGATGATCTCCACTTCCTCTTCCAAGCGGCTCACCCGCTCCCCGATGGGAACGCTGAACGCCCGAAAGTCGGCTTCCTGGTAGCCCAAACCCACCCCTAGAGTAATCCGTCCCTTGGACACTTGGTCCAGCGTTACGACGTCCTCGGCGACTTTCACCGGATGGTGGAGGGGCAGCAGGACAACCGAAGTGCCAACCCGCAGCGTCCGGGTATGGCAAGCAACGGCTGTGGCCAAGATAAGCGGTGAAGGCAAAAAGCCATCCTTGTCTTGATGGTGCTCACCGAAAAAGCATGCCTCAAATCCCGCCTGCTCCGCCAGTTGGGCCTCGGTTATCACCTCATCGATGCACCGGGCGAGGTCATCCCCGCGCGGCGGATTGGCAATGGAACTATAAATCCCGAGCTTCATGACTACCTCTGATTAGTTTGCTGTGGTGTTGTTTATACGAGTCCTCAAGGCGTTACAAGGGGACCAAATCTAACCCGTCGTTGATAGCAGGTTTCATAAGGGAGCGCGTACCCACCACGGTCAGGGTTATGGTCTCTCCCAAAGTCCCGCGGGTCCCCCGACCCTTCTGCCCCACCACTCCGGGCCTTCGCTGATGTAAGCCCACTCCGGGTTCTGCTCGACGTCCCGTAAGGCCGACATCACCGCATTGAACGTGGGCGCGTCAGTCTCGGCAAATTCGAAGTACCCCACAAAGTCAAAGCATCCTTCCTCGCCGTACCCTTCAGTGGCATGCACCAATCGCCGAGTTATGCACGCGATGCCCGCGTCCGCCGCCAGCGCATGGCCTCTTGCCAGCATGTTTTCCTTCGTGTCGTACCGTGGCAGGAAGAAGCTTTCCCGGTGCATCCAGTCCATGGCCCACCATTCGGCATTCTTGTTCATCGGCGTCACCACACCCAGGGGATGAACGCTTCCGGGGGCGGGCTGTTGGGCGCGGGCATAAGCGTATTGGATCATGCCGTGGCTGGTATAGCTGCGAGGTTTTTGTACGCCGGACAGCGTCTCCACGCCGCCGCCAACTGGGTCCAGCAACGCCCGCAGGCCTTCCTCGTATTTCAGAAGCGGCTCGGAGACTTCCGCCTCCAGCCGGACCAAGCCATCGGCATACATGACCGCCGGGTGGGACAGCTCCCGCTCTTTGCTCATGGCCGGTTCCGCCCTCAGAATTTGGAACCGCCCTCGACGGAACGCCTGCGTCGAGGGTGGCCCTTCCACGTAGTGCATGTTCTCCAAGCCATCCCCGAGGCGTCCGATAGCATCGGCAAGGCCGGCGTCCGCCTCACCCTCCGGGAGTTTGATGAACAGGAACCGCTGGTGTCCCGTTACGGTAGTGGTAAGGTTGAGATCGGCGGACTGCATGGGTAGACCTCCTCGGAAACGGACCGCTAACTCGCTGGTGTTCGACCCACCAACGGTTTTGGTGTCAAGATACCGCGTTGAATGGAGACACGTCCCCATCATATAGTAGCTGGAGCGCTGTTATGGGCGATTCGGAAGTTGTCATCATCGGGGGCGGCATTGCGGGCGTGTCTGCCGCCTATCATCTCGCGCAGCAGGGGCGCCGGGTTACCCTGCTGGAACGAGGCGAAATTGCCTCGGAGGCATCGGGCGTCAACGCCGGGGGTATCGGGGCATTGGGCTGGGGCGATGTCCCAAACCTGGAGTCCTACCTGACCATGGGCAGCCTCCAGATATTCAAGAGCCTGCAGCTTGACCTGGCTACGACCTCGAGTTCCGGGCCTCCGGAGCCCTTCAGGCCATCCAGACGGCGGAGCAGTTCGAATACTCGCGGGACAACGTGCTGCTCCTGAAGTCTCGCGGTTATTCCGTGGAGCTGCTCACGGTCAACCAAGCCCGCAGCATTGAACCGGAGCTGAGTCCTGAATTGGCAGGCGCCGTACACTTCCCTCTGCGGGCCCAGGCCGACCCCGTGAAGTCCACAAAAGCCTTCGCTGCGGCCGCGGCCGATCTTGGCGCCCACATCCTGACGGAGCGGGAGGTGACCGGCATCACCCGCACGGCCGATGGGGCCTACCGGGTCGCTTGCCGCGGGGAAGCCCATACCGCCAGGCACCTGGTGTTGGCGGCAGGGGCTTGGTGCGGCCCCCTCGGCGAAATGCTGGGACTCCGCATACCCATAATTCCGGTCCGGGGTCAGATGTGGGCTACAGACCCCCTGCCGCCAAGGGTATTTCACTCGCTGTCAGCGGCGGAATCGCCCCTGCGCTGGCGAATGGATCCGGGCAACAACTCCAACACTCCTCCTGAGCTGACTCACCTGGGAAATCGCAGGGTCACCAGGCACCTGTATGGGCGGCAGACCAAGGACGGAGAGATAGTATTTGGCGGCGACCGGCAGATGGTTGGATACGACAGGAGAGCCAACGCGGCGGGTATCGAAGTGAACTTCGGGCATGCCACGGAGATACTTCCCATGTTGGGCAGCCACTCGATAAGCCGTGCCTGGGCTGGCTTGATGCCCTTTCCCTTGGACGGGAGGTCGATCATCGGAAGGATTCCCCAACTCGAAGGCTTGTATATCGTCAGCGGCCTGGCCTCGTCGGGGTTCGGTCGAGGTCCGATGGCGGGTAAGCTCATCGCGGACTACGTCCACACCGAGCACCGGCCGCCGGTGCTGGCTGAGTCCGATCCCGCCAGATGCGTGACCGCCGTCGACTGACGGCTCCGGGCCAAGTCTGCCGGTTTCTAAACGGATGACTCGATGACCAGTCTCAAAAGGGCCCTAATGTGATCTGCCCAGCTCGGGGCAGGTATGTCACGAGGGTCCGACAATTGGTCGCACATTTTCTTCCAGCCATGAGCTGAATAGGGCAAAGCGGAAGGTGTGGTTGTCGAACATCTCCATCATCTGCACGTGGCCTGCTCCCCGTCGCAATCAATGTAGTGGCCATTAAGGCGGAGGAACGTGTCGGTGACCGCGAGGCTACTCGTTCGTTGCCGTCAACGAAGGGGTGGTTGTTGGCAAGGCTCTCGATTAGAGCCGCGGCCTCCTGGATCAGGACGCCGTAGTTGCCCATTTGCGGTCGAAGCAGAGCTGCCTCCAGAGCCCCCATGTCCCGCAGGCCGGCCGCGCCACCGAATTCGATGATGAGGTAGTCATGAATCGCGATGACTTCCTCGATGGTCGAGAAGATGCTGGCCATTGGGCCAAGAGCTCATAGATATGGCGGTTCCGCTCCCGACTGGCCCGGTAACGCTTCATCACCTCGGGCCGGACCCTCTAGCATATGAGGTGTTGGGGCGGGGGTCCAGTCCACTTCGCCATTATAGCGAGCAGGCATGGGCCGCTAGCACGCCATGCCGTGGCATGTTGGCATTGGTCCCACCTCACCACACGATTCACCCGTTGGACAGCTCTTCGAACGAAGGCTCCGGCATCCCTTGGGTCCAGGTTGGGTCCCTGAGTTCGAGCCGGTTGCCGCTCGGATCGTAGAAATAAAGCTCGCGACCGGTGAAGAACCCTTGGCCCCGGTAGGTGAGATTGTCGATTCTGATGCCCCTTTGGCGAAACACCCGGCAAGCCTCGTTCAGGGTCTCCGGCGATACGGTAAACGAATGGTGCACCCCGTCGTCCTCAGCCAAGGGTCCATCCACCGGCCTAGAGCGCTCGCACAGCAGGATGTTATGGTCACCGACGTTGAAACACGACATGATGTTGTTGCCCAGCCGGCCCTTGGGGGTGAGGCCCAGCAGTTCGCCGTAAAACTCTTCCGCTTCGTTCAGGTCGTTTACCGGGATCGACCAGTGGGTTACTCCTTCAATTTTCAACACCGCCATATTGCCTCCTATTGCCTGCAAAGGATTTGGATGGTGCGTAAAGGGCAGGAATCAGCTTACCGGTGTTGCTCGGGGCATTCGACGCGGCGGGTTCTGTACTTCCTGGAAGCTGGTCAGGTCCAAGGGCGGCACGTCCACGTCGATAAACTCTCGTACGCCGTTGGCCAGCTCATTGTAGCTTTCAAACCAAGCCCGCAACCGGCCTCGCCAGGCCTCCAGTCCACCGCTGGCACGAAGCTCGAAAGCCGCCTCCCGTCCGTCCAAACCAGACGCGACTTGGTCCCAGGCGAGCTGTAGGAGCGCCGCTCGTTGCAACGCAGTGTAGCCGCCCCCGCCAAAAGCGTCTTCCAGGTCGGCGGCCATCTCCGGGTCCGCGAAGTCGGTGTCGGCAGGGGCGTTAACCAACGACGATCCGGGAAGGCCGCGCAGGATTTCAGACATTCGCTGGCGGACTTTGAGGGTGTTTATTCCTGCAGCGGCAACGTGGATCTGGTTTGGCAGGGCATGGCCGCTCTCTGTCGTCTCCGGGTCCAGTTCCGCTGCCGTCATGCAGGTGCGAGTGGTCTGGACGTTGACGGTCAGTTCGACAAGCTGCTCGACGGTCTGAGGATTTTCCTTGAGGCCCATGACTTCAGCCAAGGCGAGCGCTAGAGCCAGTGTCAACTCGGCCTTGGCGAGCCAACCGTAGCTATGATGCCAGAGCAGCCAGGAAATTAGCGAATGGCGCCGAGGCCGGTCAATGCGCTCCCCGGTAAAAACGCGAGAGCGAGGGACGAAAACGTTCTCCAGCCAGACCATGGAGTCCAGTTCATCAAACCGGCTGCTCAATGGTGAGAGGAATGGATTCTTATGCTTGGCGACGGCTCTACGGCTGACAACTCGGAGGCCGTGGCTATTCACCGGCACGATGAACCACAAAAACCTCCCGTTGCCCGGTGGCATCTCGTCTCTGCTGGTGATCAGCAAGTCCTCGGCGAAGGGCGTACTGGTGTGCATCTGGATCTTGCCGCTCACCACGATACCTTCAGCAGTTTCGCTAACCAGACGGAGCGCCACCCGGTCGCTCTCAGCCTCGCGGAGCCGTGTCCCAATTAAGGGACCACCTCCGGCGAAAGTTAAGAACCTGCCGCTGTTGGCCAGAGAATCCCGATACGCCTCAGCCGCCTCGATCTCCTCGGATGAGTGGTCCAGCCGCTTGAGAACATTCAGCATCCCGAGGGCAATCAAGGCACCGTAGCCTGGGGTGTGGGTCATGTTTCCACCGGTCAGGAATTGCACCGCGCTGATGGATTTCCCCAGGCTTCTCAAATCCGCGGACGTCTTGGGAGGGGTAAGGGCGAGGGGATGCCGCTGGCCGTTTCCATCAGGCCCGGTCAGAAGGATGTCCCGCCAAGCGGCGTCGAAGTGGCGGTCATACCACGCGACGTACTCATCCACCATTGCCGACGTCGCCGGGTGGGTCGTGACGTCGGCCACGGCGCCTTCTCCCAACACCCATACGTTGCGCCCATCGCGTAGACTCTCTTTGTAATCAGCCCCTGTCCGCATGATTGCACTATCCACAAGATGACTGGGCCCATTCTACACTGGCGTGCTCGGCGCGATTCCTCCTTCTCTTTTTCTTTTCGGCGATGGCTATTCGCAAGGTCGTGAACTATCTGAGCAGCGTCTTCAGCAAGCTCGGCATGACCAGCCGGGCGGAGATTGGAGCATTCGGCTTGATGATGGGGACATTCGCGATCGAAGACCGGCATGAGGCGGAGTCGGAGCCGACCAGGAACCCCTCAGCAGAAAACTAGAGGAATCAGCAGGTGCCCGATCCAATCACGTCTTCAGAATACCATTCCCCATTCGCAAACACCCAATCGACACTGTCGCCCCCTTGGGCGGCGACGACATCACCATCTATGGAGAATTCTATCTGCACGGACCCTTCGTTTCCGATGACCTCAGCGTCGGAGCTGCGGACCTCCACATCGGCATCTTCATCGATCCCCATTAGTGCGCGTATCACCGTTTTCGGTTTGGCGTCTTCATCCAGCCCCATGGAAGTAGCCGCATCCATTATTGAGGCATTCGCCCCCGTCACAAATTCATCCTTGGAGCAGATGGATTTGGATTCAGGAGATGCGAACTCATAGATTTCCGAATAATTGCCATCCATGACGGCAGCCCCGAAGGCTTCAGCCCGAGCCTCCAGGTTCTCCTCAGTAGGGCCCGAGGAGCCGTCGCCGCAGGCGGTAAGGACCACGGTAGTAATGATTAACAGAAACATCAGCCCCAAGCATCTTCGCATTTCACAGCCCCTTAAGAATAAAAATTCCCCCGGCGGACACCGGAGGGGTGTTTTGCGTTGTGGTTGGTAGCGGGGGTTGGACTGGAAGCAACGACCTTCGGGTCATGAGCCCCACCCAGCGTAAGCAGCCGTCCACCACAGGTGGGTGCGGCCTTGCCTCCTTGTTGAGAATCCCTTGCCTGACAAGAGTCCGCCTATTCTGCGGCACCCTGCCCCGGATATCAAGGGCCGTGGGCCGGAATACCCGCTGCCAGACTAGGGCACGGCAGCTTCCTGGTAATACCCTTGGGGCCCGAATTAGCCGTTATTCAATGGGCCAGTCTCTTGGGTTATCTGCGAGGTATTGCAACACTTGTTTGATCCGCTCCAGCTCCACGCCCGGAAACTATTCAATGAATTCTTCGATGGCCGCACCACCCTCGAGATTCTCAGAGAGGGTGTAGATAATGGGCCGAAGACAAGCCTCAAAAACCAATAGACGATTCCAGTTGGTATTGCTCCGAGGAACACAGTTCCGAGAATGGCCAAAAAAGACCCAGCCACCACCAGAGGAAATAGAACCAAAAGACCAGAGAAATGAGACCGCCTAAGAATGCAGGTATTTGAACCGCACAACCTAAGAATCCTATACCAGCATTTTGGTCTTGGTCAGAACCCACACGATTCCCCCAAACGCCGAATTGCCAGCGGAGACATTTCGGGCTGGTAGCATGGTAAGGTAGGAGTTGCCCAGTTATCGTTTTTAGTGGCGTCGTTCCCCTTTCACAATTTCATGCAATTCCATTCTCGGTACAACCCCCGCATATTAAAAAGTCGCTGGAGAAGTTTTGGCGGGCACTCCAGTGGCAAACACAACCTGCAGCCGTCCTTACCGGACGAGACACCAGCCTTTCCCCCCGGAGCCGGTAGAGGCAACGCTACCTGAGCTGCGGCGCATAGGAACGGCAATAGTCAAGCCTCCATTTCCCCAATCCCCAAGCAACGTCAGCACTCCCCACCAACATGATCAGCGCCGTCCGTCGACGGTTCTTCCTACCCCCGATACAGGCGATTGAAATTGCCGAGTCGCTCCGGGTCCAACACCCTTCCCTGTAAAGCCGGATGGTCGGGGCCGTAGCGGTGGCACCGAAACACGCCGTTGGCCATGCCAAATTGGGACGGAACAACGAAAGGGCTGACAAATTCCCACACTATTTCGTTTCCGGGGGTTACCTCGAACAGCCTGCCCGTGAGACCTTCTGTTATCAAAGTGTTGCCGTTGGGCAAGCGTTGTGCACCGCCCGTGAAGTGTGTGAAGAAAGAGACCATCGGCAGGCCCTGGTAAAGCCACACGATCTCGCTGGTAGACGGATCCACCTCGATGACCCGGGAGTAACTGAGCCCCCGACGGTGGGATCCGTTGTCCAGCAGCAACACGTGACCGTTGTCCAAGTAGGTGGGATGGTGTTGATGAGATATGTTACCTGGCCCCCACTTCCAGGTCATCTCCCCCGTCGACCGGTCCACCAACGCCACGGTGTCGAGGATGCGGAAGCTGATCAGGAAGGTGCTGCCGTCAGGGGACGATGTAAGGTCGTTCGCGCCGCCCCAAGCATCGCGGCTTTCCAGGGGGCAAATCACGTCTGTTTCCGGGTCCAAGTGGTCGGCGGACCGCCATACGTTCACCTCGGCCCCATCGGGCGTAGCCTCCACCACCTGGTCGCTGAACATCTGCTCCGGGTCTCTGGCGGTAGTAAAGCCCCCCCGGACCCTGCGGGTCAGTTCGGCGGATATCCTGTCGCGTTGCAACAGGAATAGGTTGTTGCCGTTGGGCAGCCGATTGTGGCGCCGCAGGCTGGGGTTGTAATACTCCCAGACCAGCCTGCTGTCCCAGTCCAGTTCCCGGATGTGGTTGGCGCCCGGAGGGTTGGACCCCTGGTCCCGGAACAGCAGGTTGCCATTGGTCAACAGGTAGCCGTAGGCGATGCCGCCGGGATAGCGCCAACGGTGGACGAAGTTGCCTTCCATATCTATCAGGTAGGCCTCGTCCCCGCCGTTGGGGGAAAAGAGAGTATACCCCCGGTATGTGGCGGCAGCGTGGTAACGGACCAGTCCGGTGTGACGGTTGGACGTCGTCATGCGGCATGCCTCGTGGTAACAGGCCTCGAAGTTTCTGCCTGGTTGATGCTCAGCTTTCCCTGAGGTGAAATTCCCCCATGTGGAAGACGAAGGCAGCGCGGGCATGGTGCGGCCCAGTCAGTGCGGCGCATAGGGACGGCAATGGACACGCCTGCATTACCCCAATCCTGAAGCAACTTCAGCACTTCCCGCCGTCTCTCGCAAAATAGTCGTACTTCCGCCCCGCCAGGTCCACCACCTCGGCCACATCTTCCTCCAAAAGGTAGCCCTCGGCCACCAGGTCCATCGCGGCGCGGGTCACCCGCTCCAGGTAGTCCTCGCGGCCGGCGTAGCGTTCCTCGATGGATGCTCGCGGGTCGCCGGACGACTCACGCTCGGCTTGGGTAGCGGGCAGAGGGAGGGTCCATCCGGCAAGGCCGCCGGTGATGCCGATAAAGAGGTTGGGGTTGCCGATGCTCTCGTCGCGCAGGTTCCAGCCGGTGTAGGTGGCCACCGGGACTATCAGGTCGGGCAGGCGGATGCCGCCGCGCTCGTTGAATGACTCGTCAAGGTCGGCCACCAGCGCCGGGAACTCCGCTCCCTCATCGGCGGGCAACTTGGTGGTGCGCCCCAGGTGCGACTCAGGGCCGTAGTCCAGCCTTAACGCCTTGGTGGTCTGGGTCGGGACCCGTACGCCGGGGAGTTGGGCGAACCGTTCCAGCAGCCTGTGGGACTCCACCGCCGTGCCGTCGTTCAGGCTGGGATGACGGCTGGCGGGAGGCTCTTCGCCCGTTGTGACCCAGCGGTCCAGGTTGTCCAGCGCAGCCCGCAGCAGGGGAGCGTAGTCCACGCTGTTCAAGGGGAGCTGTCCTCTGATGCCGTCACTCGCACGGAATTCCAGCGGAGGAAACTCACCGGAGCCGTGCTGACAACCGGCGAAGTGGTAGCGGCGGACCGACGGCGACTCCGCAGCGTCGGTCAGGCTCTCCAGGTCGGTGTGGATCAGTGCGGCATCACCACGCCAGTATTCGGCGGAGGTGTTGGTGAACATGATCTTGGGCGCCTTGCCCCGCTGCTCCAGGGCGTCGAGCAGGGAACCGTGGGTGCCGGTCACCGGGTCAGTCTGTGGAGTGTCGGTGAAGGGGAACATCTCCGGGATGATGTAGCAGACATCCTTGGAAGGCTGTCCGAAGCGCAGGTTGAACTCGCCGCGCATCCCGCCCGCCACGTGAGGGATGATCCCGTCCAGGACCGCCCGGTCCTCTTCATCCTCGTTGATGCCCAGGTGGATGTATTGGCGCAGGAAGCGTCCGCTCTGGGAACGGCCCATGGCGTAGGCGTAGTCGAAATCCCCGGCGCAGGGGTTCCCCGCCGAGGCCGGGGCGTACTTCAGGAAGGAGACCACGTCCCGCATCGCGACGAAACCCAGTCCCACGATCCGGCTGCCGGTTGTGGTGTAGACCAACTGGTAAATCTTCCCCGGCTCGAACCCAGAGGGCATGTAGATGTGGCTGTGCTGCGGCTCCACATCCTCATCCTCGACCCGGACGAAGGACCACTGGCTCCGGTCAACAGGTTTAGCAGGACTGTTGGGCAGTTCCCGCACCGTCAGGCTGGCCTCCGCTTCTTCGGGGTCGGCGGCAGGATTGGGCAGGTGTTGCCGGTCCGCTAACAGGAACACCTGGGTCGGTTCGTTGCACTGGAACTGGCAGAGAATCTTGCCAGTCAGAGGCCCCTGGGGGCCGATGGCTTCCGGACCATGAAGTCCGATGAGTCCGGGAGTGGGCGGCACGTCGGCCTGCCAGCCGCCCCAGACCACCGTGTAGCCCCGGCGCATCAGGTAGCCGTTGCCTGGCTCCAGGGGTGAGGTGGGGTCAGTAGCGATAGGGACGCTGTTCATCGTCAGGGCGGTCTTCCTGCCCCGGTTCACCACGTCGAACAGGATGCGACGGTTGCTCCGTTCGATGTTCGCCGGCTGGAGCATGGCGAAGTCTGCCGAAAACTCCACCTTGCCGACGGAATTGCGCGGCGCCAGGTTCAGGTCCGTAACCCCCCGATTCCGGGCGTGCAACGGGTCCAACGCGTAGTGGGCCGTGCCTTCCAGAAGCTCATACGCGCCGATGTCGCCGAAGCGCTCGCCGGACGCGAAACTGGTGCGATTGGTGATTTCCAAACCTGTAATTGGCAAGATGCCTCCGGTTGGCCGGCGGCCGAACGCCAGTAGCCGATATTTAGTTCCGGGTTGCCGGTCTCCGAGGGCATTCTAGCACCTGCGGCCATCAGGGCTGCCGCAACTGAAGGTAGGGATCCGCTGACTGACCAGCGGAGGGCTTCTACGCCGAGCTTTAGAGGGGCGGCCGTGACCGTGTACTAGTCAAGCCCGCACCGCTGGCGGACGGCAAGCACGCCAAGAACTGCCAGTATTCAACTGCCGAATGTCGGCAAATCACCGCCTATTATTTCTATTTTGCATATAGATATACGATATATATTACCGTGTAAAGATTAATTTATCCTCTGTTGTTACGATTATAGTATTGACAGTTCTATTGCCCAACCAATAGCATGTGCCCCCATTACTATCTCGCTTCGGCCTAAGTGGGCCTGCGGTGCCTTGGCCGGGAGGAATGACCGCCAAAGGGCCCTCTATAGGCAAGAGACCTCGATGGAGTGGGCAGAACTTATGTAGACCAGGAAGTGAGAGAGGAGAGAACATGGGCAAGCTTCTGATAATCGGACTAATCGGGATCCTGATTGGAGTGTTTGCAGCCTGTGGAGGGAACGGGGATGGTGGAAATGGAGCCGGACGAACGGCGCCGGTAGCTACTACTGCCCCAGCCACCCAGGCCGCTGCTACCCCAACGACCCAAGCCACTTCTGCCTCAGGCACCGAAGCTGCCGAGCCGGAGTTTAGTTTCCAATACACGGCCATCACCCGTACCCACCCGACTTTTGAGGCCATGGAAGAGTTTGTTCAGAGGGTCGAGGAGCGCACCGACGGCCGGGTACGGATAGATATGAACTCTTACCCGGAACTGGGCATCGGCGGGCCGGACACCCTGGGCCTTCTGAAAAACGGCACACTTTCTTTCGCCATGATTTACAGCGGATATGTCGCCGGAGAATTCCCGCTGATAGAGATGGGTGAGTTGTGGGGGGTGTATCCCGATGCTGAAACCCAGGGCATGGTCATCCGGGCGGTCCGCGACGACGAAGTTAGAATGATGAGGGAGGAATTTAACTCCCAGGTCATCCTCTACCAGTTCTTCGAAAACCAGTTCATCTTCAGCAAGACACCCGTGCACAAAGTCGAAGACCTGAAGGGGTTGAAAGTCCGGAGTCACAGCGCCTCACTCAGCGACCTTCTCGACGGACTGAACATGGAAGCCCAGTTCGTGGCCTTCTCCGAAGTGTACGTGGCTCTGGAAAGGGGCATCCTTGACGCGGGTGTCACCGCCGGCTCTGCCGGGTACGGCCAAAGATGGTATGAGGTAACCGACTACTTGGTGGGGCCGATAGAGGCGCGGGGCCACGTAATCCTTGCCATGAACCTGGACCAGTGGGACCAACTCCCCGAAGACATCCAACTAATACTATTGGAGGAAGGGCAAAGGACCGAAGAGGAGACTTGGAACGGTACTGAAGGCTGGGCCAGCGATTCGATCGCCGCCAACGTCGCCGCAGGCATGGAGTACATCGTTTTCAGCCCAGAGATACGGGAAGCCATCGGGCGAATCGCTATGGAGAGGGTGTTGCCTAACTGGGTCAAGCGGGTTGGCGGCCCGGATACCGAAGTCGCCCAAATCTTTAATGACAAGGTGGGGCCGATAGTAGGGGTGAAAATTAACCCCGACGGCACCGCCAGCACCACCGACGGCACCGGGGACAGGTCTCGGAAATAGGTGCGATAAGCGCTTGGTCTTGCCCTCCAGGTGGCGTTGAACCAATTGCACACGGAGCTGACATCGCCGGCGCAGGATCGTATGCCGGTCCGGGTGACGGAGAGTCGCACGGAGCCCTGACAACTCGGCGTCCCCAAAACGGCGTAGCGCGTCATCGAGGCACTGGACAAACGCCGGCAGGGCTACAATTGGCTCGATGGGGCGTCGGCGTACCGGGAGCGATGCCCAACCTGGCTGCGTCGGCGGCGCCAAGTCTGGGTTGGGTTCGAAGGGACCAACGACCAGTCCGACCTGCGCCCATGAGATCCGGGAGGGGTCGACCCCGGCGGTCAGCTCCGCCTCCTCCATACTTCAGAGCAGCGGGCTGCTCTAGCGGACCGCTGTCGCCTGACCAGCACGTCAATCTGCCAGTGGTCAGCCATCGGAGGCCTTCAGGTGGCGGTGGACTCGCGTCGGCCATATAATCGGCAATGGTCAATGTGGCAGACTAGCCTCGGAATGCATTCGGAGCGTTGGGCGATCATTGCCATGGAGGCTCTGGGGGCATCGAATCGTAGGCGGGGGGCAGACGCATGGCAGACCTGAATATGGCGACTCTTTCCGGTGACTACGCCGTCATCAACGAGGCGGCTGTGGACGACTTCAGGAGCAGCCTGCACGGGGAGTCGCTGCGACCCGGCGACGAGGGCTACGACAGCGCCCGACGGATCTGGAACGCCATGATCGACAAGCGGCCCGCCCTGATCGCCCGCTGCAGCGGAATGACCGACGTGATCACCTCGGTCAACTTCGCCAGGGAGAACGGCCTGTTGATTTCGGTGCGCGGCGGCGGCCATAATTTCCCGGGCAACAGCGTGTGCAACGATGGGCTGATGATCGACCTTTCCCGGATGACCGGCGTCCGCGTCGATCCGGCGGCCAAATCGGTCCGGGCCCAAGGCGGCACAAAGTGGGGAGCGTTCGACCACGAGACCCAAGCCTTCGGACTCGCCGCGCCGGGAGGGACCGACCCGGACACCGGCATCGCCGGTCTTACGCTGGGCGGCGGGATCGGATGGCTCTCAGGCAGTCACGGCCTCAGTTGCGACAATCTGATTTCCGCGGACGTGGTCACCGCCGACGGTCGGTCGCTCATTGCCAGCTCCGAGGAGAACCCCGACCTGTTCTGGGCTCTACGGGGCGGCGGCGGGAACTTCGGCGTTGTCACCTCTCTCGAGTACCGGCTGCATCCCGTCGGGCCTGATGCGCTGGCGGGCTTCCTGGTCTACCCGTTCGACTACGTGAGGGAGTTCTTCGCCTTGGTCAGCGAGTTCACCGCCAATATGCCCGACGAGATGAACATCATCACCTTCCTGACGACCCTCCCCGAGGGCGGTGGAAGGGCGTGCACCATTCTGCTCTGCTACCACGGCCCCATTGAAGAGGGGGAACGGGTCATTCGGCCGCTTCGTGAGTTCGGCCCGCCATTAGTCGACGACGTCCGGCCCATGAGCTACACCCAGGCCCAGGCGCTGGCTTTGGCGCCCCAAGGACGGCAGAACTACCTGAAGTCCCACTTCATGAAGCAGGTCAGCGACGAGGCGGTGGGCATCATGCTCGACTTCTTCGACCGGGTAACTTCGCCGCTCTCCGCCATCTTTTTCCAGTACCTCGGCAACGCCGCCCGGCGCGTGCCCGCCGCCGAGACCGCCTTCGGCCACCGGGACGCCCTGTGCGAGTGGGGCGTCAATTCAGTATTCCTCGACCCGGGGGAGTCGGAGATTCATGTCCGATGGGCCCGGGATTTTGCCTCGGCGATGTTGCCCTTCTCGTCTGGGGCCTACGTCAACCAGGTCGGCACCGAGGCGGAGGAAGGGGCGGAGGCGATACAGGCGGCCTTCGGGGACAACTTCCAGCGGCTTACGGCCCTCAAGCAGAAGTACGACCCGACCAACCTGTTCAGCCACAACCAGAACATCCGCCCACGGATCTAGAGGCCCGTCCAACGATCGGGGTCGGTGACCTCACCGCACTGTTACCCTGAGTGCCGCTGAGGGCCGCGCCTTCGGAGCCGCCGCCCTGTCCAAGGAATGGTGGGGCGGGGACGATCGAGGTCTACTATACCTCGGCCATATCTTCCTCCGAAAGGTAGCCTTGGGGCTGGAGCCATACTCGGTACAGACCCCAATCCTCACCTGTTCGCCTATATCGTACCCGCCATCCGGTCTTCCTGCGACTTCGTACGACGCGTGTTTCAGGACCTGCTCGATTTCGGAACGTCGGGACGCTCCCAGGCGGGATATGAATGCGTAGCGGCTGCCGACCGGAACGGAAACCGAGGTGGAAGCGGGGGCGAAATGAAATCGGGATCGACTGATAGAATTGTAGCTAAATTCGAGAAACGAAATGTAAACGAGGCGAAACTCGGCTTCGTATGAGCACGGAGTCAATCAGCCGCTACATCCAACCCGTCCAGTCGGTCCGGTATGACCCGGCCGAGATTTTGGTTCCCTTGGTCGAAGCAAAGGCGGCGGCCCGGCTCCTCAGCGAACTCCCATTTATTTCGCAATGGGTCGAGCAGATTCAGGAAGAACAACCGAGACTGGAAGCCGCAGCGAATTCCCGAATCGAGGGCGCCGAGCTTACCGAGCGGGAAGAGGCGGAAGCCGACATCGTGGCGCAGGGCTCCAGGGACCGGGGCGAAGTGATTTTGGCGGACTTGGATGCAATACGCGAGGCACTATCAAGGACTAGCACCCCGAGACCAGGCACGTTGGAGCGGCGTCCCGAACGAACCAAGGTCACACCTTGGGCCAGACCTGATCGGCCAATAGCTCCATGTCCCGGACCATCTCTTCCTGACTGTTGGCCAATTGAGCGACTGGTACGAAGGCGGCGATCAAGTGGCTAGCTCCCATTTCCTCATACCGCCGAATGTCCGACGCTATCTGCCCGGCGCTGCCGGTGAAGGTTGGCCGGTCGGGGGAGTCAGGCCTTCCGCCGTCGGTCTCGAGGTTATAACCATGCATCCTGCATATAACCTCCACCGAACCCTGGGGCCTGCCAGCTCGTTCTACGTACCGGTCCAATCTTCTCATGGCAGCAGCGATCTGCTCTGGAGCAGCTAAAGGAAACTGGTTGTTGGTCCCGATCGGTTGCCAACCGTCGCCTAGCTCGGCGGCGCGGCGCAGGGCCCGGCGGCTCTCGCCGCCCACCCAGATGGGGGGATGCGGCTTCTGCACCGGCTTGGGCAGGAAGGACAGGTCGGAAAAACTACAGTACTTTCCTTCAAAGCTCGGAGACTCGCTGGTCCAGAGTTCTTTGAATATCCGGATGTATTCGTCGGTAACCGCGCTTCGTTCCTCGAAGGGCGGCGTTTGCAGCGCTTCGAACTCCTTTTGCAGCCAGCCAACTCCGACGCCCACGGTTACCCGGCCGTTTGACAGCATGTCGATGGTGGACAGTATCTTGGCGGTGAGGACGGGGGGCCGGTGGGGCACGATCATCACGCTGGTAACTAGCCTTATGGACTCCGTTTGACCCGCCAGAAAGGCGAGCATAGTTAGCTGCTCTGTGGCCTCATTGGTATCCGTAGCCGGAAAAATGCCGGACTGGGTGTAGGGGTAGGGCGAATCAACCTGATTGGGCAGGACGATATGGTCCGGAAACATCATGACTGCAAAGCCGAGCTCGTCCGCCTTCTTGGCAATGGGGATAATGTTGTCGGGGCGGGCCAAGTCGCCTCGTGAAGGCAACATGATTCCGTACTTCACGGCTAGGCCTCCTCTGAACTATCCGCTGCCCAAAGTTGCGGGCGCGGCTGGCGGAGCTCCGGCCCACTCACGCTACCCTCGCCCACGTACAGCGTTAGGGTCGCCTTGGGCACTCTCTGAGTCCAGTTTTGTGCAGAACACCTAACTAGCCCTCGCTCCACTGGACCTTAGTGTTTATAGCCGGAGGGGAATACGGGACCATCGATAATCGTGCCCCTATCTCCATCATGCTTCCTGCTTATCTGCGGTCCACGAGCGTGGTCCAAGAGTGTCAGATTCGGTCTTGCTTATTACATTTAGTGTAGTGCGCACCAGCGGCTGCTATCTTAAGTATCGGTCCATCCAGGCCTTGCCGTGGTGGGTGAAGTCGGTGCGGTATTCGTGCTCCAAGTCGGGATAGACGATGATGGATTTCATTGAGGGAATGTTCTCGAATACCGGCATAACCGTGCTCAATGGATGTACCTCATCGATTATGGACCCACCCACCAGCACGGGGCAGTCGATACCGTCGGCCAAGCTTAGCTGATCGAAGTAAGTCAGCGTAGACATGGCCTGTTCCCGGTCGTCGGGATGTTCCTCCAGCCAATGGTGGAGTTCGACGTAGGGGGCGGTGGTGACGGTGGCGGCCACCGGGAAGTTGCATAGCCACGGAACACCGGCTACGGCCGCAGTAACTCGATGGTCTAACGACGCCGTCGCTAGGGTAAGCCCGCCTCCCTGGCTAAAGCCCCAGACTCCGATGCGTTGGGAGTCGATCTCCGGGCGGCTCTCGAGAAAGTCCACTCCTCGGACACAGTCCATGTAGGCGCCTCGGTAGTAGTACCGCTCCTTGTCGGTCAGGTTGTAGACCACCCTTGTGCCGGTCTCAATCTCCCACTCCTTCAAGCTCTCACCTTGACCTCTAGGGTACAAAGACAGGGTGGCATAGCCGTATTGAGAAAGGTGGGCCGGCAAGGGCATGGTCCCACCGTAACCAGGCACTTCCATGATTGCGGGCCAACCGGTGGCTGGAGGCGTCCCAGTAGGCAGGGTGTACCAGGCCCTTATGTTGACACCTTGGAAGCTGGCCATGACTACCCGGTAAATGGTCCGCGTCTTGATGCGACCTTCCATGGTGAGAACGTCGGCGTCCTCCACCTCCGCCAATGAGGCGTTCATAGGTACTTCATCCAGTTCTGCCCTGGTTTTCTCCCAGAAAGTGCGTACTTTTTCCACTGGCATAACTCTCCTCCTCCGGTTGTGGAACTTGGGCGGTTGCCTACCCAGCGGGCAAGTGCGGTCTACAGCTTCGCTAGTCGCCCGAGTGTAGCAAGCAGGAAAATTAGGGTCAAACCAAACACCACCGCGCGACCTTTTCCCGGCAGTAACGCAGCCCGGCGTTCATACCATCCAAAGCTAGGAAGGGCCGTCCCGGCCCGGTCTTCACTTATGGTACTCCGATGATCCAGTCGCTTCCTGACCGAGTTCCGGGAAATGCCCGGTTCCCGGGCGATTCGCAAGAGGTGGTAGGATAAGCCAGTGGACGACGCCCAGGCGTGGTTCAAACACGCGTCCAGAATAATAGAAGGCGGTGGTTACCAGCACACCCGAGTCCGCGAACCACAAGAGCAGTCTTACGGCGCTCTCGTTACTTTCGTGTGGGACCCGTCCGGCGTCCTCCTCCACTTTGCCCAATATCATGATGGGTGAGGCGCAGACCTTGCAAGACGGCTCATAGGAACTTGAGGGTGCTGGAAGGAAGGCTCACTGGAAAATCGGTCTCTCACTACCGAACGGTCGACGAAATCGATGGTAGCGCCGCACTTACAGGTTAATCACCCACTTTCGGTCTACAGTGCCGTTAGGCCCGCCGAACTGAACAAAATCAAGGACCCGTGTGTTGGGGTTTGGGTTGCGCCTCTAATCGCTAAGGAGTGTGCCGGAACCCATGGCGGCTATGGATAACGACCCCCACACGGGGTTCCACATCGCTTGAAATGCAGATGCTTCCCCCACCAGAAAGGCCTGAATTCGGCTATCGCGCGATTGGGCTGGAACGATATGCCACGGCGGAGGTGATCGGTGCTTGTCTACCAGATGTGGGGTTTGGTAGCGGGGGTTGGACTCGAACCAACGACCTTCGGGTTATGAGCCCGACGAGCTGCCACTGCTCCACCCCGCGACGCTGCGGCCAACCCTGCGGGCGCGGGGCTGGCGAAGAGAACAGGGAACTTAGAAGTGCTGCCAAAGTTTGAAATTCATTGCGTGGGTCAAGCCTCTCGACCGGTTAGTACCGGTTTGCTGAAGCTGTTACCAGCCTTACACATCCGGCCTATCAAGCAGATAGTCTCTCTGCTGTCTTACCCCCTAACCTAATAGGGGAGGGAGGCCTCATCTTGGGGGTAGCTTCGCGCTTAGATGCCTTCAGCGCTTATCAATACCAGACATGGCTACCCAGCGCTGCTCCTGGCGGAACAACTGGAACACCATAGGTCTGTCCCTTCCGGTCCTCTCGTACTAGGAAGAGGTTCCCTCAAGCCTCCTGCGCCTGCGGCGGATAGAGACCGAACTGTCTCACGACGTTCTGAACCCAACTCACGTACCCCTTTAACCGGCGAACAGCCGGACCCTTGGGACCGCCTTCAGCCCCAGGATGGGACGAGCCGACATCGAGGTGCCAAACCTCGCCGTCGATGTGAACTCTTGGGCGAGATAAGCCTGTTATCCCCGGGGTAGCTTTTATCCGATAAGCCACGGCCCTTCCACACGGTGCCGTAGGATCACTTTGCCCGACTTTCGTCCCTGCTCGACTTGTAGGTCTTGCAGTCAAGCCCCCTTATGCCAATGCGTTCTGTGGACGATTTCCATCCGTCCTGAGGGGACCTTTGGGCGCCTCCGTTACCTTTTAGGAGGCAACCGCCCCAGTTAAACTGCCCACCAGGCACTGTTCCCGCAATTGCAGGTTAGAACCAAAAACTGACAAGGGTGGTATTTCAACGACGGCTCCACCCCGACTGGCGTCGGGGCTTCATAGCCTCCCACCTATCCTACACATGACAGCTCCCAGCCCAATACCAGGCTGCAGTAAAGCTCCACGGGGTCTTTTTGTCCTGCCGCAGGTCGCCCGCGTCTTCACGGGCACCGTAATTTCACCGAGCCCTCCGTCGAGACAATGGCCAAGTCGTTCAACCATTCATGCGGGTCGGAACTTACCCGACAAGGGACTTCGCTACCTTAGGACCGTTAGAGTTACGGCCGCCGTTCACCGGGGCTTCAGTTCGCAGCTTGCACCGCTCCCCTTAACCTTCCGGCACTGGGCAGGCGTCAGCCTGTATACGTAGGGTTTCCCCTTAGCACAGACCTGTGTTTTTGTTAAACAGTCGCCCGGCCTTCTTATCTGCGCCCCCAGAGCGCTCCACCAGCTAGTGGCTTCACCCACCGGGGGGCCCTTTCTCCCAAAGTTACAGGGCTCTTTTGTCTAGTTCCTTAACGGAGGTTATCTCGAACGCCTTAGGACTTTTATCCTAGCCCACCAGTGGCGGTTTGCGGTACGGTCGCCACAGTTCCATAACCACGAAGCTTTTCTGGTCAGTATGGCTTCAACAGAGTTTCGCAAGCCCGAAGGCTTCGATTCCCTCAACCCTCAGCTTGGCGCCGGAGTGGATTTGCCTGCCCCGGCTCGCCTACGATCAAGGACACACCATGTCCAATGGGCATGCCCTGCCTAGCCTCCTGCATCCCTCCTTGGTTTTAAAGCGAAAAAATGGCGGTGCAGGAATATTAACCTGCTGTCCATCGCCTTCGGCGCTTGCCTACGGCTTAGGACCGACTAACCCTACGCCGATAAACGTTGCGTAGGAAACCTTGGGCTTTCGGCGCCAGGGATTTTCACCCTAGTTTACGCTACTCATTCCGGGATTCTCACTTCCCCGCGCTCCAGCAAGCCTCGCGACTCACCTTCGTCGCCCGGGGAACGCTCCCCTACCACGCCCAGGCGGTAGTCAAGGAGTCCGCCGTTGCTTCCGCCGGCGTCACCCCTAGCCCGAGGGCCGGGGGATCGGCTTTTGGTCGCGCCGGTTTCATCCTTGCACCTGAACATCCACGGCTTCGGCGGCAGACTTAAGCCCCGTTACATTTTCGGCGCCGGACCCCTCGACCAGTGAGCTATTACGCACTCTTTAAAGGGTGGCTGCTTCTAAGCCAACCTCCTGGTTGTCTGGGGAACCCAACTTCCTTTCCCACTTAGTCTGCACTTGGGGGCCTTAGCCGGTGGTCTGGGCTGTTTCCCTTTCGACTGACGCACTTATCTGTGCCAGTCTCACTCCCGGGTATCGGATAAACGGCATTGGTGGTTTGATTGGGTTTGATAAGCTCACGCCCCCTAGCCCATTCAGTGCCCTACCTCCGTCCACCTGTGCCCGAGGCTGCACCTAAATGCATTTCGGGGAGAACCAGCTATTTCCGAGTTCGATTGGCATTTCACCTCTACCCACAGCTCATCCCAAGCTTTTGTACTAGCCACGAGTTCGGTCCTCCAGTCCGTTTTATCGAACCTTCAACCTGGCCATGGGTAGCTCACCCGGTTTCGGGTCTAATACATGGAACTATTCGCCCTATTCAGACTCGCTTTCGCTGCGGCTCCGGAACTACAGTTCCTTAACCTCGCTCCACACATTAAGTCCCCGGATCATTCTTCAATAGGCACGCCGTCATCCCGCCGAAGCGAGACTACGACCCTCTGTAGGCTTACGGTTTCAGATCTATTTCACTCCCCGCTAGGGGTTCTTTTCACCTTTCCCTCACGGTACTGGTACGCTATCGGTGACCAAGGGTATTTAGCCTTGGAGGGTGGTCCCCCCAGATTCCCACAAGGTTTCCCGTGCCCCGTGGTACTCAGGTAATACGCCAGGAGTCTCATCCCTTTCGCCTACGGGGCTTTCACCCTCTATGGCGGTCCTTCCCAGGTTCCTTCGGCTAGAGATGAGATTTGTAACTCCTTCAGACCTGGCGAGGCGGTCCTAGGCGATCCCTACAACCCCGGTAAGACATAGGCCCTCACGCCGTTAGGTCCTACCGGTTTAGGCTCTTCCCCGTTCGTTCGCCACTACTTAGGGAATCTCGGTTGATTTATTTTCCTCGGGGTACTTAGATGTTTCAGTTCCCCCACTTACCTTCCGCAATGCGGATTGTCCGACTCAACACCGGACAAGGTTTCCCCATTCGGGTATCCCCGACTATGCCCGCTAGACGGCTCATCGAGGCTTAACGCAGCCTTGCCGCGCCCTTCATCGGCCCTTGGTCCCAAGGCATCCACCGTAAGCCCTTAATAACTTGACCCACGCAAGGAACTCCAAACTTTTTTCCCGGCTCCAGCCGGGACCCGTTGTCCTTACGGTTATTGCAGGACTTCGTTTGTTCCCTATTCTCTTTTTAAGGTGCCACAAGAGAAACGGCGGTCCGGGTATTCCCGAACCGCCGTCCAGGTATCCCTGAGGAAGCTTGTTATTTCAGGTGACCATTTCCATCAAGCCGATGCCTTACCTCTTGCAAGGAATGATTATATGTAGCCAGAAGGCAAGAGTCAAGTCTTAGTTTCGGTCCAAAATATATGTGCGATGGGGGTTTTGCCCCCCGCTCCTGAGTTCTCATTTCCTGAGGACGCGGGCCAGTTCTCGAGGTGTCATCAAACTGGGGTGTCTGTCCAAAGTGAGGTGGACCCGGTTAGTTGGACAGAATTAAGGCAGAGTGGGTGGCCAAAGAAGAACGGCCGATGGTATCGAGGAGAGCCCGAACACCGGACGGCCTTCTCAGCCCTCGGTTGCGCTCTACGGGAGAGCATCGCGCAAATGCGCGCAGGTAAAGTGGTGGGCCTACCCGTCCGGCCCGGCGACGGTCAACTCCACCTTATTGGACAGCTCCCCGCCGTTGCCCGTGCGGACGGCTCCCTGCGCGTCGCAGTCCTCCGTCGGGGGCAGAACCACCGTTACGGCGGCGTCCGAGTGGGGCCTAACGGTGGTTCGCCAGCGGATGTTGCCGGGCCGCTCCACCGCTGGGCGTTCACCACCTGACCTCCCGTCACCTCGAAGGCGTGGTCCCGCAGGGTGACGTAGCTCAGGTCGAACTCCGATGCTTAGTAGGCGACTCATAAGATAGGCTTCACGACACTTATTCCATGCTTAGCCTCGGCTTTGGTGTTTTGGACTTCCCGGGTCTCTAGGAGTCTGTCCGATATTTCCTGATTGACCGGGTTTGAGGGGGGTGTTGGCGGCATTAGCCCGGCGGATAGACTGAGGGCGCCGTAGTGGGGAGGTGGAAGATGGCCAAGGGATTTCGGGACTACTCGCTGGACCAAACCTATCTGTTGCCGCAAGAGCCCCGGCAGTGGCTGCCCAAGGGGCACCTGGCCCTGTTTTTGGAAGAGGCGGTGGGGATGGTGGACCTGAAGAAGATCACCCGGCGCTACCGGAAGGGCCGGGGCCCCCGGGCCTATCATCCCCGGATGCTTTTGACCGTGCTGCTCTACGGCTACTGCCGGGGGGTCTACAGTTCCCGGAAGATAGCCTCGGCCTGTGAGAGCGACGTGGCCTTTAGGGTGCTCTCCGGAGGCCAGTTCCCCGATTTCCGCACGGTGTCCGACTTTCGGAAGAACCACTTGGAAGCCTTTGAGGGGCTGTTCTTGGAGGTATTGCGGCTGTGCCGGGAGGCGGGGTTGCTCAAGCTGGGACACCTCTCATTGGACGGTAGCAAGTACCAGGCCAACGCGTCCAAGCACAAGGCGATGAGCTACGGGCGGATCTTGGAGACCGGGCTGCGGCTGGAGACCGAGGTAAAGGAGATGCTGCGCCGGGCCCAGGAGATTGACGAGGCCGAGGACGAGGAGTTCGGCCCGGAGTACCGGGAGGACGAGCTGCCCGCAGAGCTGCAGAGACGGGAGAGCCGTCTGGCCAAGCTGAGGGAGGCCAAGGCGAGGCTTGAAGAGCGTGCCAAGGCCAAGGCCAGGGCCAAGGGCCGGGCCGAAGCCAGGGGAGCCAGCGAGGCCGAGACCGAAGAGGCGGCGGCCAAGGCGGTGCCCGGCCCCAAGGAGCAGAGCAACTTCACCGACCCGGACAGCCGGATCATGAAGAGTTCCCACGGCTGGGTGCAAGGGTACAACGCCCAGGTGCTGGTGGAGGAGGAGAGCGGGGTGATCGTGGCCCAGGAGGTGAGCGCCCAGAGCGCCGACAGCCCCCGGCTGGCACCCGTGCTGGAACTGATGGAGCGGAACCTGGCCAGCCTGGGACTGCTCGAGGGGGAGCGGCGTCCCCAACGTTTCACCGCCGATGCGGGGCAGCGAACGGGACCTGGGGCTATTGGCTGGAAAGAGGATCGAGCGACGGGAAGGGAGAGACACTACCGGGAGCGGCTGCGGACCCGCTCAGGGCCGCGATGCGGGCCAAGCTGCAGCTCTACGCCCGAAGGCCATCACCGAGCCGGTTTTCGGGCTGATCAAACAGGTCCGGGGCTTTAGGCGCTCCGGGGCATAGGCAAGTGGCCGGCGAATTCACCCTGGGGCCCTGACCCACAACCTGCTGAAGCTGTGGCGGGCCAACCCGGCGTATGCCGCGTAGGCAGTAAACCAATAACCGGGACCTGCACCCTGCCGGTCAGCGGCGGCCGGGTGCGGACCCGTACGCCCCTCAGGGCCGCGATGCGGGCCAAGCTGCAGACCCCAGAGGGGAAGGCGGTCTACGCCCGGCGCAAGGCCATCACCGAGCCGGTTTTCGGGCTGATCAAACAGGTCCGGGGCTTTAGGCAATTCCTGCTCCGGGGCATAGGCAAGGTGGCCGGCGAATTCACCCTGGTGGCCCTGACCCACAACCTGCTGAAGCTGTGGCGGGCCAACCCGGCGTATGCCGCGTAGGCTCCGCGGCCAGTAAACCAATTAACCGGGACCTGCACCCTGCCGGTCACCGGCCCGCAGCCGTCACTTCGCACCGGCCCACCCACCGCCATCGCCAACCACTACCGAATCGTCGGACAGACTCCTAGAGACCCGGCCGGAAAGTGGCGGCAGCCGGAGCGGCTATACTTGGGATGATACGGGAAGGTAAGGGGTGGGGATGCTGGGAGAGCGGTCTGATCAAAGGGGCCTCTGGGAAGCCGACCGGTTGTACCTCGACCATGTGGGGCGGGACACCTTCTACGGTGTGCTGGCCTCGCTGCGTGGGCAGTTGTTCCGGGATGCTGACTTTGCCGAGTTCTACTGTCCCGACAACGGGCGCGAGAGCGTGCCGCCCAGCCAGCTGGCGACGGCGCTTCTGCTCCAGTGCTACGACAAGGTGAGCGACGCCGAAGCCAAGGCCAGGGCCGACTTCGACATCCGTTGGAAAGTGGCCTTGGGGATTGAGGTTGAAGACCGGCCCTTCGCCAAGAGCACGCTACAGGTATTCCGCGCGCAGTTGGTCCTCCACGACAAGGTGCGCCAGGTATTCGAATCCAGCCTGCGGCTGGCCCGGAAGTCCGGCTACCTGAAAAGACGTGGCATGAGGGTGGCATTGGACACGACGTACATCCTGGGCCGGGGCGCAGTCAAGGATACCTGCAACCTGGTGGCGGACGGGATCGTCAAGCTGTTGCGGGCGCTGGCAGCCGTGGAGAAGTCCTCCGTCAAAGAGTGGGCTGAATTCCACGACTATGGGCGGTACACCGGCTCCAGCGTGAAGGGTGAGGCGGCCATCGACTGGGCGGACCAGCGGGCGCGGGCGTCCCTGCTGGCATCGATCGTGGCTGACGCGGACCGGCTGTTGGGACTGGCGCGGCAGGCGCGGCGGGAATTGCCTGAGGAGAGCGTTGAGCGGCAGGGAATCGTGAACGCGGCGGAGCTGCTGGGGCAGTTGCTGCTCCAGGACGTGGAACGGTCCGGTGGGGAAGTTGGCCTAAAGACAGGGGTGAGCAAGGACCGGATATTGTCGGTCCACGACCCGGAGATGCGCCACGGCCACAAGAGCAGCAGCAAGCGGTTCGACGGGCACAAGGCGGCGGTGGTGGTGGACACCGATTCCCAACTGATCACCGCCGTGGACGTTCTGGCCGGCAACGCTTGGGACAGCGCCGGCGCGCTGGAACTGGTGGAGCAGAGCGAGGCCAGCACCGGTGTGCCGGTGGCGGAGGCCATGGGCGACACGGCGTACGGAGATGGAGGCACCCGTCAGGCTTTCGCCGACGCCGGACGCCGGCTGATTGCCAAGGTGCCCGGACGTCCCAACAGGTCCCACTTCCCCAAGGAGGACTTCAGGATTGACCTGGAGGCTGGGACCTGCACCTGTCCGGCTGGGCAGGTTACCGGCAAGATGCGCAAGGCGGAGCGGCGGACCGACTTGACGGGCCGAAATCACAAGCTGGAAGGTTTCCAGTTCGGCGGGGCGGTGTGTGGAGCGTGCCCGCTGCGGGCCCAATGTGTCGCGGCGGGACCGGGCATCGGCCGGACGGTGCGGCTACACCCCCAAGAAGCCCTTTTGCAGGAGGCACGCGCCCTCCAGCAGAGCGAAGCCTTTGCCGAGTATCGACGGCGACGGGTCGTGGTGGAGCACCGGCTGGCCCGGATGGTCCAGTTGGGGGTCCGTCAGTCCCGCTACTTCGGTCGCATCAAGACCCGGTTCCAGCTATACCTGGCGTCCACGGTGGCGAACCTGACCCTGATCGCGGCCAAGGCGGGAATAGGCGCCAATACCGGGGCGGGAACCCCGAACCGTGCCGCCTAACCGGGCCCTGCCCGGTTAGGGTGGGCTCGCGGGACAGCCGTGACCGCGCCGCTCCTGATGCCGGATTCACTCTTCAAAACAAGGGGTTTCCGTCCGGGTTTCTAGTGCAGACGACCCTAGCATCGGCTTGAGAAGCGAGGCAGAGTCGGCCTTTGGTGTACATAACCGTGGGGCACTTCATTCTGCACTTCAGGCGACCGGAACGGACGTATCAACACTTCAGAACTTGGTCGGCACAGCACTACTTCTCCGGGTCGGCGTACGGTCCGCCATGGATCCGACCGTACACATCGCGAAAATCGTCTTCAAGCCCGGGCGGAGTGTTGGCTAGAGCATAGTGGCTTTCAACCAAACCCGAATAATAGTTCAAGCCAGTAGTATCCTACGCAACGTCCGGGATCCCGATAAATACGAATTCTTCGTCATCAATTCCGTCAGTGAACCATGGTTGTTCCAACAGTTGGGCCAGTGCACTGTAATTTGACCCCATACCCTTGAGACTCTCGACAGCCCGGCCCGCTCGCCCACTGATCCCGTCTCTTACCCAAGGGTACGCTGCAACAGCATCGGCGAGTTCAAGGTTAAAATTGGCGATGTCACCCAGAGCCTGAACGGTGGCCCCGTGGCCGCTAGGCTGGGTGTCGCCGGAGGCGCAGTGGGTCCCGTCGGCTCCGCTATAGACATGGGCTCTAGCCATCAGTGGCTATTCGTGCATATACAGCGAGTCCCGAGCATGTACTGCCTGCACCCAGAGTGCCGGGCTTATCGACCTCAGCTTTCCTATGACAGTCCTGTCTTCCGCCCACACATCGGCATCGAGCACGATCTCGCTCCATGAGCGGCGAGCGAGGATGCTTTCTCCTTGCTCTAGCAGCTCCTCGAATTGCCGGGCATTGCGCTTCGCGGCATCCTCGCTGCCGTACACGAAAATCACGGCGTTGAACGTGCCATCCTCGTCTCTTCCAACCCCGGCCCCCAGAGCCTCATATTCGTCAAGTGGGCCGACTCCCCCGGTAATCGCATCCTCGATCTGACGGCACTCCCGCGAGCTGACGTTGGCGCAGAGGCCTTCAATCACGGCATCCGCGCCAAGGGACGCCGTGTCGCCAATCAGCAGCCCGGAATAGACTTCGAGACTGTCCATCTTCTCAGCGGCCAATGCCAGGTCCGAATCATCTGCCAACGAGTCTTCCTTCCCCCGGAACGTCCGAATTAAGGCTCTCATTCCAGGGGTCTCCACGGTCCGGAAGACCAGAGAATCCAGCACCGCGATCCGCCCGCCTCTGCCCAGTGCATCGAACGCGGGGGGTCTGAGGCGGTCTTGGAGAGACATCTCGTGGTCTCCGAACCAGCTGTAGAATTCGGTCCCCTCGACTTCCTTTCTTTCCGGAGGAGGACATTCCGAGCATCCTTCGATGACCCGCTCCGTAGCCTGCGGATTGAATCGCCCTTTGACCACCTCCAAAACACCGGGAGGGAATCCTGCCATGATGCTGAATTCGACATTTCGCACGTCGAACCCCAGATGTTCGCGGTTGTCAGGGAAGGCAAATCCGTGCTCGCTGAAGCCGCTGATCCATGGACCCGGCATCACCCCTGTCTGACCCGAAAGGACCGCCGCTATGTAGTCGGATATATCCTCTTCGTCGGCGCTGTCGCCCGGCAGGGGTATGGCGAAGGCGTCGCGGGCCTTGGCGTAATCATTGACGGCGACGAACTGACGGGTTTCGGAGGTGTCGGGAACCAGCGCCAACAGCCCCGCGATTCCATCCCCGGCTGTAGAACCCCCACCGCAGGCGGCAAGGCCGCCGGCGGTCAAGGCAGCCAAGACCCCGTAAGCCAAGCGCCGAATTAGCTGAGCCCATGCTGTTCGCAGAGCCATCAATAACCCCCTTTAACGATCCCAGTTCGGCCAGTCCCACCCCTAGTCCGAGTTCCGTCAGCCGGTGCGAGTTGGATATAGACCCAAGACTGCGGTCTCGTGCATGGAATTCCATCCATGGCCGTCATCCCTACTGAAGAGCTATCTAGGGAGTCCAGGCGCGTCGGAGGACCCCCGGATCGTCCATTCGAAACTGGTGACGACTATTCAGGACGCGCCTACCTACGACAACGATCATCGCGGAGGAAATTTTTAAGGTGGCCCAACATGCTTCACAGCATGATGTGCCCTTTCTCTGCCAAGCCGTCGAGGGCAGCCCGAATCTCCTCAGCCGGGACCTCCAACTCCTCCGCCAGACTCGAGACCGATAACTGGTTGGCGCCCGCGATCACTCGCTCCAGGATCTGCTGCTCCAGCTCATCCAGCGGTGGTGGTTCAACAGCTATGGCGGCCGGTGTCGGATTGGGCTGCCCTTCTTGGGGAGAGTTCCGGTCAATTCTTCCGGCTGTCCCCATGCTCCCGAACCCAATGGGACCCCCACCTCGGAATCGCCTGGCCAGGTAGAATATGGCGCTCCCGATGAGCAGTAGCACGATAATGAAAACATACCTGGCCGGAATCCATTCATACACGAAAGAGAGCCAGTCGTAGGTATGGTAGTAGAACTCGTACTCAAGCCTGTAAAACCAGTCAAACATAATGCGCTGACTATCCTCTGCCTACTCGGCCACCTCGACTCTGGGGGGAGAAGCCGATGGCCTTGGGCCGCGTGTCTCGGGGCCGCGTGTCTCGGGCGCCGGCCTGGGTGCCGCAGCTACCTGAGGGTGGGCCTGACGGGCCGATTCGACAGCGGAAAGGAAACTCTCGATCGCGTTTGCCCCAAAACCCTTGGCTTCCAAGCTAATCTCGCTCCCCTGTGTCGCGAATACCACTCGTTGCCTGCGGCTCAGGAAGTAAATGATCACAAAGACTGCGCCGACAGCGATTAACCCCCCACCGCCATTACTATTTTCACTGAGCGTAACAAGGCCAACGATACCGAGAATCGCCCCAATCACTAGCCATCTGAGCCTACTGGTGCGGGCGTACAGAACATGGTCAATCTTCTCCAGGGGCAGCGAGGTAAGAGCAGAGCCTCCCAGTCCTGACTCTTCGACGACAAGGCGCCGGTTTGTTACCCAAACTCTCAGTTTCTTACCCCTTGCCTCATGGCGTGTTGTTTCTCCTGGAGCCAAGGTTAATGGCATGACGCCTCCTGTCCCTTAATCCCATACATTTGTTCGGCACATGCATTGGCTGAGCTCGCGGTTGACCGTGGTACCGAGCGGACCGTAGACATGAGGGTCCGGCGCGGGTAACCAAATCGGCGGTGATGGGTCAGTCGCTAAGATGCAAGATTTTCTCCGAGAGCAAGACCATCCACCCCGGGGACTCCGCCGTCCGCTACTCAATCATCGTACTGTTGCACAGCGGTCCTGATTTCAGCCTCCCACTCTTCAGCCCCGGGAATCGAGAACTTGTACTGGACAAATTCTCCGCCATCCGATATTTCCACGGTCAGCGACTTGGAAAAAAAGCCTTCTGTTGCAACACCCCGTATGTAGTCCAGCGCGATATCGAAATGGGTGCTCCGTTTCTTGCTAAACAAGCCCTCTACCCTCTCGAAGATCAACCGCTGATTGGTGAGGGAGAGGGTCCCGGAGACGTTGATGTCCGCCTCCCTCGCCGATGCTTCTTTTATGAGTCTCTCGCCACCTCGGTAAATCGCCATTATCGGGCCTCCAATTTCAAGGTCGCGATTGTCCGCACCCATCCTTCGGCGTTCGCCACCTTAACAACGTGCGTCTCATCATCACTTGTATTGATTACTTTGACTCGCTTGCTAAACATCCCTTCAAGCTCCGCAGCGAGGTCCTCACTGGGAACGTAGAACAAGGCTTGTCCGGACCCGGTGCGGCTGATTTCGACGAAGTGGATCCCCTCTCTGGTCAAGACCAGGGTACCCTTACGCCGGTCGTACTCCGCTGCGTTCTGAAGCACAATATCGTTCACGGCCATACCCCCTTGGCTTAACTCGAGGAACAAAGCCTGCAGGGAATTATTGCTGACCGGAGAAGGGACAAAGAACCCTAACAGAGGTAGGACAGGGATAGGATAGGCGTAGAGGTGGAATGGCTACGAATTCCGGCCCTCCTTCCAAGGGCGGAGTGGGTCGCAACTATTACCAGTGACTGCTGTGGTTGTTACAACTACTCGTTGGCTTGCTCGGGATGGCGCTCAACCGGTTTCCGTTGATGCTCCAATAGGCATACCCTGATACTCTCTTGTAAGAATGAACCCCTTTCATCTCGCCCTACAGGGAGACGACGTCTCCGCTGAAGCTGTGCGATGAAGTCACCCACGTTGAACCAAGCCCGGTCGGCAAGCTCGGACTCCAGAAGGACCCGCAGCTCGGCGCTCGCGAATCTCCGGCCTGGGTGCCGTGCCAATATGCATAATAGCAAGAACGGACCGCTCCATGTGCCGCCCGATCGACCTCGGACGCGGAAGTCGAGCCGTGTCCAAGTCCCGGCGCTCTGAACGAAAACGTCGCCCGCGACCCTGTCGACAATCAAATCGACGCCGTTCAGCAGATCATCCTTGAGAGCGGCCAAGCACTCGTACTGGCTGCCAGTGATGTCGATCCTGTAGCCGCTGAAAAGAGCGGCATACCTGGATTCACCCGGAGCGGGTGGTTCGAGCGCATCCAGTTGACTACCGATTTCCGTGACCCACGGAGGGGCGTCCTGAAGCCGGTGAGTGTCCAGTGAATTCGAGATTACCGAGTCGGGCGAACGCGTCCACCTGAGGAGCGCCGCCATCATGCTCCCACCGAGCGCCGCGATCATGAAACCCACTCCAATCGCCGTAAAGGCCAGGAGACCGTCGCGGTGCCGTGTGTCATACTCTTCTGGGGGATACCCTAGTTCTGACCAGCGGTATTCCCATGCCCACAGGATATTGCCGGACGCGGGGAACTGCTCGACCTCGTACAGCACGATCATTGCGCCAATGCAGAGGACGAGGAACACAAGGATCGAGCCTAGAATGCAGATGAACCAGTATCTGCCCATCGCTGGATCCAGGTGCATCTCCTCGTCTCTAAGGCAGTGGGTGACGGCTAGCGCTCCGGCAATCACCGCTCCCAACGCCAAATGAGTTGGCTTCCACCCGTGGCTCGATAGGACGATGATCGGTAGGTATGCGAGAAGCACAGGCGGCCCACACAATACCGCGCCCCTCGCGATCGGACTCCAATGAACTCCTGTGAACCACAGCTGACGCCTCCGCAGCCAGCGATAACCAACGTACCCCACAAGGGCAAGGGCCGAACTCAGCCCGGTAGACAGAACGAGCGGCAGAGGATAGGCCGATACGGACTCTAGTGTGAAGAAGCCGTATGGGTCTGTTCCGGTAAGTAAGGTGAAGGTCATCGGCAGGTTCAACATCACCAACAGGGAGACGAGCAGCAAGCCACCTAGCGATGGCGCGGGGCGATCAATCGGTGAAGCCAAATCAAGGTCATCACCCCCGCCCGCCCGAGCATCATCGCGCGCGGTCCGGTGAAAATTCATCCTAGCGTGCGTCCGAAGCTACACCTGCCGAGAGCATCGTTGGGACGATGACTAATGGGCGACTCGTACGATCGGCCCTTCTGCTCTGGTTTGGGTCGTGAGAAAAAAGATTCCATTTGGTGATCCGGGTTGGTTGCTTCACTTGAGGCGTCATCCGACAGTGTGTGACGCCTGCGTCAAGGATACGGGCATTAGCGATTGCTTACCTGAACTGAGGTGGACCAGGTTAGTTGGACAGAATTAAATAGTTCCGCCCCGAATCCTTTAGCGACGGTCAACTAGGTGCTCCCTGAAGGTATCTTTAAGTTCCTCATGAGCAAGCTCGTGGCTAAGCAAGCCGCACAACTCGGACTCTTCCGCATTCCTCCACACGCTTTTGACTAGAATCCAGTGGGAGCTGCCGATGATCAACCCTAACGCTTCCCACCCGTCCAATGACTCTAGCCACTGATCCGCGGGGGTGCCTTGTTCATTCTGTATTTCCCGGATTCGTAGCAGTGAATCTCTCGAATCATCAACCCACATCATATGTATAGGGATGGACTATCGCGGGGTACTTGGCGATCATCGGGGCTGCAATCTTGAGGAGTCGCTCATCGTCGGACGTCAAATGCGGCCCATCCATTGGAACCAGCCATTGCCGCCTACGCTCTTGGAGCTCGGCCAATTCGTTGCTCGCGAACGACTCAAGCTCGCCCTGGTCGCCGGAGGATTGTTCGTAAAGGGAGACTGCTTCGTCGTATCGGCGAACCATTTGCAATGCGCTGGCCAGGTCCGGCTTGAATATGGCAGCATGTTCATGGTCACTGCTTGCAGCATCGAAGTATGTCTTCCCTTGAGCATGTAGGGCTGAGGCCCTTTGAGACTCATCAGCCATAGTGATTCCTCCGTTCAGCGCTCTCCAGACCTTTTAGCGCCCCCTAGAATACTGGCAGCGACGGGCGCAGTCCCAACAGCATGGCGCCGCCGTCGGCCAGCGTCGCCGGGCGCACGAAGGCGTGGGCCGCCGCGGTGTGGACGTCCCGGAAGTATCGTTCCAAGCTCGACGACACGTAGATCGAGCTGGCCCCGGCCGCGGCGTAGGCCTGGTCCACCGCCGCCACCGACGCCGACATTGCGTTGGTGGCGGCCAGCCGCATCCGGGCCCGGAGCTCTTGGGGCAGCGGCTCGCCCCGCTCGACCAGCCCCCATACCGCCTCCAAGGTCTCGTGCAGGTAGGCTTGGCCGCTGCCCACCAACGCCTCCGCCGCACCCAGCTCCGCCTGCTTGTCGAAGGCCGAGGCAACCGGACGACCGCTGCGGCGGTCCACCTTGCCGCCGAAGAGCTCGATCAGCGAGTCCACCGCCCCCCGCGCCGTCCCCAAGGAGACCGACGCCAACATGGCCACCGAGATTGCCGGGTAGGCATACTGGGGTCCCGGGCGCACCGGTGGCGACATCAGCGGGTGGGGAAAGCTGAACCCGGCGGGCACGAACACGTCGTCCATGGCGTAATCGTGGCTGCCGGTGCCGCGCAGGCCAGTGGTATACCAAGTATCCAGGATGGCGCATTCGGCAGTAGGGGTCAGGAACACCAGCCACCGGCGTTGCCCCTGTTCGTCGAGCATGGGGTCTTCGCCGTCGTAGAGCCAGCTGCCGCTGACCAACCATCGAGAGTGCTGGCAGCCGCTGCCGAAGGGCCATTGTCCGCTCACCCGCCAGCCGCCATCGGTCTTGACCGCTTGCCCGTGGGGTACCAGTGTCCCGGCGATGTTGGGCGGCGGACCGGGCGAAAACACCTGCTCCGCCTCGTCGTCCGGCAGCCCTGCCGCCACCCAGTAGACCGTCGAGGCGATGATCATCGCCACCCAGCCCACCGACGGGTTGGCGCTGGAAAGAGCTTCCAGCACCCGGCAGGCGGTTAACGGGTCGGCTTCGAGGCCGCCGCGTTCATCGCCCAGCGTCATCTTGAAGAACCCGGCGTCCGCCAGTTTGGTTACCAGCCGCTCCGGCAACCGCCGCGCCTCGTCGATCTCGTCGCCCATGTCCCGTATTTCGGGTAGGAGGGCATGGGCGCGACCAAGCAGGTCGTCCGGCACGGCCGCCCTCTAGCGCCCCTTGAAGTCGGGCGGGCGTTTTTCGAGGAAGGCTTGGACTGCCTCCTTGTGGTCTTCGGTCTTGCGGACCTGCTCTTGGGCCACGTGGGCCAGGTCCAAACTGTCCTCGAAGTCCATCTCCAGGCTGCGGTGCACCAAGTATTTGATCAGCGCCAGCGACTGGGTTGGGCCCTTGGCCAACCGGCCAGCCAATTCCATGGTTGATTCCATCATTTCGCCGTCGGGTAGCACCTTGCTGACGATGCCAAGGCGGTGGGCCTCCGTGCCGTCGATACGGTCGCCGGTGTACTGCAATAGCAGCGTGTTGCTCATGCCGATCAAGCGGGGCAGCTGCCAGGAACTGCCGTCGCCAGGGATCAGCCCCATGCGGGAGAAGGCTTCGGAAAAGACGGCCTTCTCGGCGGCGTAGCGAATGTCGCAGGCCAAGGCCACGCCCATGCCAACGCCCATCGCGTGACCGTTGACGGCCGCGATGGACGGCTTCTGCAGCTTGTGGATGCGCAGTGGGATGCGGCTGGCCTGGCCACCGAACGCGACCTTCTGGCCCCGGCTGGCGTAGCGAGTCTCCATCTTGCCCCAAGGCAACGGGTCGGCCTCGCCTTCGCCATCCCCCGACTCCCGGGCCTCGATGCGCTGGTTGAAGCCGCGCACGTTGGCCCCGGAGCAGAACGACGGCTCGGTGCCGGTGATCAGCAACACCCGGCAGGCCGGATCATCCTCGAAGCGGTCGAGCTCCTCGATGATCTCGTTAGCCATGTCGGGGCCCAGGGCGTTTCGCGTGGGCGGGTCATGCATGGTGAGCACCAGCACCCCGTCCCGGTTTTCGGTCTGGATGAATTCGTAATCCGTCATAGGTCACCTGTGGGTCAAACGGTTGCCGGGCGTCCGGGCCGCCGAGAGGATTAACGTGCTTATTGCCGATAAGACTAAGGTTGGCGTCCGGTAAACGCCAGTAGCCTGTGCTGGATGCTGGCGGTGACTGGCACTTCGATGGCAGCCGCGAAATTGTTGGGGTCGCGGCCTCCTTCTAGCATCCCGACGACAATCCCAAAGCACACTTCAGCCAGGCCGCTGTCCAGGGAGGTGTTCTGGCTGGTGGCCTTGGCCAAATCCCATTGGTGTATCAACATGTCCCCAAAGGGAATCATGATGAATTGGCCAGCGGGCATCGAGCCGAAGGGCGCTTCCACCACAGTTTCCAGGTCTATGGATTTGACCGATGTAAGCAAGCCGCTGGTGGCTGCTTCGAAGGCGGACGAGGCTCCCTCCGAAGGCAGCGCTCCGCCCACATCCATGGGATTGACGCCGCCCGTTCCGGTCAGAATGCCGTTAAAGAACTGGGACACCTTGATATTGTGATTAATCAAGGCTTGCACGTTCCATTCGGTGCAAGGGGTCGGCGCGTTCATTTGGTCGGCTCTTACTCCGTCGACTATTCGCTGCATCGACTGTACAGCGCCTTCATAAACCTCGATAGGGTTGGGTCCCTGCTGTACCATGGTCCTCCTCCTTTGTAACAGTAATCCCCAGCCTGGAAACCATGTGGGTCACTCGCCGATGCCCTCTCCTCATGGAATAGAGGTTGGTTCGAAATTCTCCCGCAGGAGAAAGGGCTGTTATAATCGGGGCTAATAGGGCCGACTGCGGCGATTCCAGGCGGCTGGCACTTCAACTGAAGGCCCAGATTAGCATAGCACGGGAGGCGAGTCACCATGCAGCAAGGGAGCATCACCAACCTGCACATCGCGCGGGTCAAGGAGACCCCGTCAGACCCGGTGCAAGGCGCCACCGCCCTGTCCGGCCTCGGCCTGGAGGGAGACCGCAGTTGCCGGGAGGGCAACATGCGGCAGGTGTTGATCATGGACAACGAGACGCTGGCCCATTTCGGCCTCGTCCCCGGCCAGATTAAGGAGAATATCACGGTTAGCGGGCTCGACCTTTCGCAGGCGCAGGCCGGACAGGTGGTCTTCATCGGCGACGAGGTGACGATGGAAATCGTCGGCGAGTGCGAGCCCTGCGGCAAGATGGACGCCATCCGCCAAGGCCTGCAGTCCGAACTGAACCACCGCCGCGGCATGCTGGCCACCGTCATCAACGGCGGGGCGATCAAGGTAGGCGACTCCATTCGAGTCGAGCCGTAGGGTTAACAAAGCGCCGACATGGGAACTTATCGATTTCGAGTGGTCATAGAAGCCGATGAAGACGGTTGGCGGGCATTCTGCCCGGAGCTGGAGAAAATTGGCGGTTCCACTTGGGGCTACACGAAGGCCGAGGCCCGCAAGAATATCCACGAAGTGCTCGAGATGATCGTTGAGGAGTTTGTGGATGAGGGCCAGCCGGTTCCCGTTATCGGGGCCGTTGATAATTCTCCGGATGAGGTTGTTGCTGTAACCCTGTGACCAACATCAATTACAGTCTCCTCCGGTCGATTACCGCTGGGGAGATTGTACGGGCGTTGGAGCGGGACGGCTTCGAGTTCGTCCGCCAAAGGGGAAGCCACCACCGTTACCGACGGCCGACGGGTCACCGTGGCCTTCACGCGAAGGGGTGACACATTCGCATTTCGCACATTGCAAAGCATTATTGATGTGCAGGCAGGCTGGACCGAGGAGGATCTGAGACGTCTCGGTCTCATTAGGTAATCGCAAGAAACCCCCAGACCAAAGTCCGGGGGTTTCTCTATTCCCGGCGCGCCGATGCCAGCGCGGGGTTGGTTTTAGGCCTTGGTCGCCACCAAGGTACTGCGTACCAGCTCGGCGATGTTGGTGACCTCGGGAATGTCGGACCAAGCTTGGACCGCTTGGTTCACGTCGTTGTCGTTCAGCACCAACGCCACGTTCTCCCGGAACTTGGCCTGGATGTTCTCGAAGCCCCAGGGGTTGCCCTGGCTCCCCAGGATGTCGGCCCGGGCGGTGGTGTGCTCGAACTCCCGGCCGTCCTTTAGGGTGATTTTCACCTTGAGGCCGTGTTCGGAGTTGGTCAGCAGCTCCTCGGACTTGGCCATCACCCGGGTGCGGACCTTGTCCATGGTTTCGCCGATGACCGCGTCGTCGATCTTCTCTTGGGTGAAGGTATCGATCTTCACCTCGCCGTCAACCAAGGCGGCGGCGACGTTGTATTTGGCGCTGAATTTGCCCTTGAGGTCGTCGTCCGGTTCTTGGTAGAGCATCACCACCGAGTAGTAGGACTGGTCCACCTCGGCGTTGGCCACGTCGTCGAAGGTGAACTCGTTGTCCCGCATCAGGCTGAACAGGCTGTCCAGCATGGCGTGGTTGCCGCCGCAGCAGGGGTACTTCTTGATGATCAGCGCGTCCTGAACGCGGTAAGGTTTGCCCAGGTTGTCGGCCATCTCGTCGAGGTCATAGATGCCCTCGCCCAAGACCACCGAGGCGAAGCCGAAGGGGTGTTCTACCACTTGGTCGCCAGCGGTGAGGCCCATTTCGGCCAGTTGAACGGCGGTCACGCCATCGCGGCCCACCAGCCCAGCGTGCAGCGGCTTGGTCATGGTGCCGAAGTTGTGGATCAGGCCCGAAGCCATCGAGCCGGCCATGCCCAAGGCCATGGTGGTCTGGCGCTCGTCCAGCTTGAGCAGCTTGGCGCAGGCGGCGGCGCAGGCCAACCGGCCGATGACCGCGGTGGCGTGGAAGCCCTTGTCCATCTGCTTGTACTTGGTGGCATGCTGCAGGGCCAGCCCGACTTCGCAGCCTACAACGTAGGCTTCCAGCAGGTCGCGCCCGGTGGCGCCGGTGTGCTCGCCGATGGCCAGCAGCGCCGGGAAGATGGCGACGGTCGGATGCCCGAAACCGCCGAAGTCATCGTAATCAAGGGCATGGCCCATGGTGCCGTTGGCCAGCGCGGCGTTGGCCATGGTGCTCTGGGTCCCGCCGGACAGCACGGTGGCTTGGCAGGCCGCCCCCTGTTCCGACACGTACTGCTGGATGATCTGCCCCACCGGCTGCACCGAACCGGCCAGGATCACTCCCAACAGGTCGAAGCAGGACTCGTTGGCGACGCGTATCGCGTCGGGTGGGATGTCTTCGTAGTTGGTGTCGACGATCCACTTGGCAATGGTCTCGGTAGCTCCCATCGTTGTCCTCCAAGCACGGGATTTACTGACGGCTGGTAGAATTGCGGCACATTATATACTGTCGGTGAACATGGGCAAATCTCGGAGAACCAGCCAGCCATGACCGAGACCGCCGAAGCGGTAATCATCGGCGGCGGGGTTATGGGGTGCAGCATCCTGTACCATCTGGCCGCCCGCGGCATGACCGACACTCTGCTGTTGGAGCGTGATGTGTTGGGCTCGGGCTCGACGGGCCGCTCCTCCGGCGCGGTGCGGATGCACTACTCCACCGAGGTCCATGCTCGAATGGCCTGGCATTCCCTCCAGGTATTCCGGGAGTTCGACGACCGAATCGGCGGCGAATGCGGCTACACCAACACTGGCTACTTGGTCTTTGCCGACGAGCCGGCGGCGGAATCCTTCCGGGGCAACTTGGCCCTGCAGCAAGGCGTTGGCATCGAGACCGTCGAGATCGACCGGGAAGCTGCCGCCGAGCTCGCGCCGGGGTTCTACCTGGACGACTGCGCCGGTATCGCCTATGAGCCGCTGTCTGGCCACGCGGACCCCTCGGGCACGGCGCTCGCTTTCGCCGCACGGGCACGGGAGTTGGGTGCGCGCATCCGGCTGCAGTCGCCCGCGGTTTCGGTCGAGGCCGAGGCCGGGCGGGTCACGGCGGTGGTGACCGGCGCCGGGCGCATCGAGACCGGGCGGGCCATCGTGGCCACTGGCCCTTGGAGCCGCCGTTTCCTCATTGGTCACGGCATAGATCTGCCCCTGATCGCTACCCGGCACGAGGTGGTCCACCTGAAGCGACCGCTGGACCGCCTGCCCTACCACCCTGGCGGTGGCGACATCGCCAACCTCACCTACTTCCGCCCTGAAAGCACCGACCTTACGCTGGTGGGCAACGGAAACATCGAGCAGGAAGTGGAAGACCCTGAAATCTACGCCCAGCGGGCCAGCCAGTCGTTCATCCAGGAAATCTGGACCCGGCTGGCCCGGCGCATCCCGCTTATGGCGGACGCCGAGTACAGTACCGGCTACGCCGGACTCTATACCTCGACCCCCGACTCCCATCCGGTGATGGACCGTGTGGACGGAATCGACGGCCTCTATCTATGCTCCGGCTTCAGCGGGCACGGCTTCAAGCTATCCCCGGCGGTGGGCCTCCTCATGTCCGAGTTGGTGTTGGACGGCCGGGCTACTACAATAGACATACGCCCCCTCCGAATGTCGCGTTTCGCCGAAGGGGAGTTGAACCTGCCGGGCTACGGCTTCCGGGTGTTGGTATGAAGGTGCCGGTTTAAATGGCTTTGCTGTCGGTCTTGGGGAACCTCTACCGCTGGCTCAAGGCGGGCCTCTGCTTTTTTTACTGCAGCTGGGGCCTGTTTTACGCCCGTTGGGGCCATCCCACCAGGGCTTTGTGGTACTTCAACCGCGCCGCCGGGATCGACCGCAACAACGACAAGGTCTTTTACCATCGCGGCGTCCTCTTCCTAGCCATAGGCGCTCCAGAACGGGCCATCCTGGACTTTAGCATAGCTATCAGAAACAACCCTGGCTTTCGCGACGCCTACGTCAACCGGGGTATGATGTACACCGTCATTGGCCGTGACGATGATGCCCTCGCTGACCTGGAACAGGCGGTCTCCCTTGGTGCAGACCGGGTGTCTGTCGAGCTTCAGATAGAACAGATACGGATCAGGAATGCCGGACGTTAAGGGTATCTTGGCCCGTTTCCTTCCCGGTTCCCTGGGGAAGCCAGAGCCGGAGAAATGGTACGACTACGGAGTGCGTCAGCAGCGGCGCGGGCAGTTCGAGGAGGCGTTACTCGCTTACACCGAGGCCATCAATCTCAACCCTGCACTGGTGCCCGCCTACAACAACCGGGCCAACGCTCACCTGGTGCTTGGGGATGCCGAGGCAGCTCTGCGCGACGCGGACCGGGCCATCGAACTTTCGCCGGACATGGCGGTGGCCTACAGCACCCGGGGCCATGCCAACATCTCCCTGGGGGCCAAGAAGAAAGAGGAAGCGCCCGATTCGCCAGCCGAGGCGATGGGGTATTTTGACAACGCCATTCTGGACCTTTCGAGGGCCATTCGCCTTAATACCAAGTTTGCCGCAGCCTTCAGTGGCCGGGGCTACGCCCACAAACAGGCGGGACGGCTGCCAGCAGCCATCAATGACTTCAGTCAGGCCATTCGGATCAACAAACGCTTTCCCGAGGCTTACAACAACCGCGCCGACGCCTACATAGACCTGGGCCAATTGGACCTGGCGGTCCCCGATCTCGACTACGCCATCCGGCTGGAACCGACGTTCGCCGTTGCTTACGTGAACCGCGCCATCGCCCGCACCATGCTTGGGGAAGACGCGTTGGCGGTGCGTGACATCGAGGTCTCGGTCCAGCTGGGCGTCGACCGCTCAGCCGTCGAAACCATGATTCGGGAGCTGAGGTCCCGTCGGCGGCGCTAGGAACGCCCTCCCCAACGTCGAAGCCCCAACAAAGAGGTGCGCAATATGCCCCGCTTCTCAATCAACTCGGCTCGGCTCAACCGGACTCTCGATGAGTTGGGGAAATTCGGCGAAACCCCGGAGGGTATGGACCGGCTGGCCTTCTCCCCTGCCGACGTCGAAAGCCGGGAATACACCATGGGCCTGATGCGCCAAGCTGGGTTGGAAGTCCGAATCGATGCCGCCGGGAACATCATAGGCCGCAAGGAAGGATCGGTGGCCGGGTTGCCCGCCATCGCCATGGGCTCTCACACCGACACAGTGCCGTTGGGCGGCAAGTACGACGGCGCGTTGGGCGTCATGGGCGCCGTGGAGGTCGTCCAGACCCTGGCCGACCAGGGTCACGTTTCCCGCCATCCCATCGAGGCCATCGTGTTTACCAACGAGGAGGGCACTCGCTTTCACCGCTGGCTCATCGGCAGCCGGGCCATGGCGGGCATGCTGGAGCCCGAAGACTTGGCCGCGGTGGACGACGATGGCGTATCGTTATCGACCCGGATGGCCGATATAGGCGGTGACCTATCCCGCGTCGAAACCGCAGCCCGCCGTCCCGGAGAATTGGCCGCCTACTTCGAGCTGCACATCGAACAGGGTCCCATGCTCTACCGCTCCGGCACCCCAATCGGCGTCGTCACCGGTATCACCGGACGGGCTGTGTTCGAGGTCGATGTCGACGGAATGGCCAACCACGCCGGGACCACGCCGATGTCGGAGCGCCGCGACGCTTTGGTCAGCGCCTCCAAGCTGGTGCTGGAGGTGCAGAACATGGCGGCCCGGGACGAGATCTGCCGGGTCGCCACCGTTGGGACGGTGCAGGCCCACCCCAACGCGGTCAATGTCATCCCAGGCCGGGCCAGCATCGGCTTGGAGTTCCGAGACGTGAACATGGCTTCCCTGGAAGCGGCGGAGCAGGAGTTGCGGCGGCTGGCTAGCCGTACCGCGAGTGAGGACAACGTTGAAGTCACGCTCAATCGCCACCGGTTCACGCAGTCGGTGCCCATCACTGACGAGATGCAGGCCTTGGCCGGCGAGGCTGCCGAGCGCGGCGGTTTTTCCTGGGAGCACGTGCCCAGCGGCGCGGGCCACGACGCCCAGGCCATTGCGGAGATCGCGCCGATGGCCATGCTCTTCGTGCCCAGCGTCAACGGCATCAGCCATGCCATTGAGGAGTATTCTACTCCCGAAGACTGCGCCAACGGGGCCCAGGCCCTCCTGGAGCTCCTGTTGTTGGCCGACGAACGGATGTAGCAGATGAAACTTTCAGGCAACTACCAATTCAACGCTCCGCCAGAGCAGGTCTGGCAGGCGATGACCGGTCTGGAGTCACTGCGCGGTTGCATCCCGGGCTGCCAGAGTCTCGAAGCCGTCGGTAACGACGATTACGAGGCCACCATGACGGTGTCTCTCGGTCCGGTGCGGGGTAACTTCAACGCCAAAGTTAGTATGCGCGACCAAGAGCCGTATAAGTCGTACCGTCTGCTGGTGCAAAGCCGCGGCACCGCAGGGTTCGTCAACGGCGACGCCGTAGTCACCTTGACGGCCAACGGCGAGGTGACCACAGTCCGAGTCGAAAGCGACTCCCAGGCTGGTGGACTGCTGGCACGGGTGGGGCAACGGATGATGGAAAGCGTGGCCCGGCAGATGATGGACCGCTTTTTTACCTGCTTGGGCGAATCCACCGGCATTTCAAAACTGTCTTGAGGAGCAGATCGATGGAGCGCACCATTCCGACCAGGGAAGAGGTCCTTGCTTACCTGAGTGACGACCGCAATTGGGGCCGTTGGGGCGACGACGACCAAGTGGGCGCGGTAAACATGATCACGCCGGAAAAACGAGTTGAAGCCGCGGGTCTGGTGAAATCGGGCCGCGCCGTTTCGTTGAGCCGCGAATTCCCGACGATTCCGGCCCCCAACAATCCGAACCCCGCCCATCACTACATGAAGGTTGTTCCCCGGAGCGAGACGTCGGGCTTTTCGGCCGATTACTACGGCATCTCATACCACGGCACCGCCACCACCCATCTGGACGCTCTGTGCCACGTCTGGAACGAGAACGGTATGTGGAATGGCCGCCGTCCCGAAGACACCATCACCATGGACGGGGCCCGCTGGGGTTCGGTTGAGCACTGGAAGGACGGTCTGACCACCCGCGGCGTGTTGCTCGACGTGCCCAAGCACCGGGGGGAGCCCTACGTCACTATGGACAAGCCGATACATGGTTGGGAGTTGGAAGACATCGCCAACGAACAAGGCGTCGAAGTCCGTGCCGGTGACGCTTTGGTCGTCTACGGAGGACGCGAGAGCTGGAACGCCGACGGCAATGCAATCTGGGGCAGCAACCCCTTGGAACGCCCCGGCCTGCACATGAGCTGTCTGAAGTTCATTCGGCAGTCCGACGCCTGTTTGCTGGTTTGGGACATGATGGACCACACGCCAAACGGCTACGAGCTAGCTTGGGCGGTCCACGGCTCCATTTTCGCCTACGGAATCGGACTGCTGGACAATGCGCTGCTCCAACCGCTGGCCGAAGCTTGCGCGGAAGAGGGCCGTTACGAGTTCATGCTCACGGTGAACCCGCTACGGGTGGTCGGGGGCACCGGCTCGCCGGTAAATCCGATAGCCATCCTCTAGAATCAGAGCCATCCAGATAACCGGATCTCCAGGATTGTGGCCCGAAGGCGCAGAGCTATCCTGGAGATCCTCTAATCTTCCGAATCCTGGCCCAAGACCTTAGACGACCACCCGGTCTCTTGTGTCGATGTGGGCGTGGCCGTTGGTTGGGCGGGAGCTGGTGAGCTCTTGGACCCGTCGGCGCATCTCGTCCAAGCGGGAGAAGTCGGTGATCCCCGATACCATCGTGATGGCCGAAAGCTGCTGCGTGTTGCGGTCGGGATAGTCGCCGTAGCGTACCTTGCCCACCCTGGTCAGCTCTTCCAGCCGCGCCTTGCCGCGGTTGATCGACTGGGTGAAGAGGTGCTTGGGCTTGCCGTGGACGATCAGCGAGGCATTGCGGGCCCCGCTAACGTCGGCGGGGAAAGTCAGCGCGGAACTGGCCACGCTGCGCTCGATTATGCTTTCCAGTTCGTGGGTGCCCGGGTCGATACCGGGCCTCCAGAACTTGCTCTTCATCTTGATGTTCTCCCGGCAGAACCCAATGGTGGACACGTCGCCGATCAGCCCCAGGGTCGCCTTAACCTCGGAGGAACTAAAGACCTCTTGAGGGGCGGGGCGTATCTCGCCAGCGGTGAGTAGGGTGGTCAGCATGTGGGCCAAGTGGTTGTTGATCCGCTGATAGATGTTTTCCACCGACTCGCGACTAACCATGTTGTTTTCAAACTGTTGGTTGTCGACCAGCATGATGTTGTTGAAGTAGTGACTCCAGAGCTCGAAACTCTTGATGGCATTGGACAGGCTAAGCGCCTCTTTGTCACCGGGCATGCCCGATACCGAAGGCACTACGCCCAGCCCGAACACCGGAATCGCCCGGTAGATGCGCTTCAACTCGTTGGCCAACACGAAGGACCCGCCGGCGCCGGTGCCTCCGGCCAGACCGGCTGCGATCCAGATTGCTTCCGGGTCGTGGACGCGGACCACCTCGTCCACCTTGTCCATCATCTGAGAAAGGGCTTTCTCGGCGATCGATGCGCCAAGGTCGATGTCGGAGCCCACTCCCCGGCCCTGGAGCGCATACTTACCGATCAGGACACGGCGCCGGATGTGGCGTAGCCCGGCCAGGTCGGCCTCCTCGGTATTGATGGCGATGGCGTTATAGACACGTCGCCGCGTTGCCATCATCGCGTCGGCGATTTTGCCTCCAGCTTGTCCGAACCCTAACCACAGTACCCTCATATCTCCACACCTCCCGTGAGTTCTGGCGCTGGTTGCTGAAGGCTATTCCGCTTCTGCCTCGGTTATGGAGTTCTGAAATTCCTTAACCTGATGGCAGATCTGGCACTCTCCTCGGCTGAACCGGCCGCTGGCTGGCTCGATGATCCAGTGATGCCGACAGACCGGAGGGGCGGGCAATTCCGCAACCATCTGCGCTTGGTCTCGTTCCATTACCATTGGGCGACCTCTCTAAGCCCGGTGGTGATGCCAGCGCCCAAACCTAATGACGCCGACAAGTTGACGTTACCGACGGCAACCCCCTTATGTCAACGAATTTTAAGAAGAGTTTTGAATTAATTTTAGAAACTGGAAAAGTGAAGCCAGGGAAGAAGCCGCGGTGTTGGGCGGTCCGGTCAGCGCCTTCATGCCGCCGGACCCTCATCAAGGCGATAGATGTCGGGCAGCTGCCGCCACTCTTGGTCTAGGTCAAGCCCGTAGCCGACGACGAAGTGGTCGGGGATGGTGAAGCCCACGTAGTCGGGGGCAATCCGCACCAGCCGCCGGGACGGCTTGTCAAGCAGCGCGCAGAGTTTCAGGGATACGGGTCCGGCCTGCCCCAGGGTCTCCATCAAGCGCAGGGCGGTGATGCCAGTGTCCACGATGTCCTCCAAGACCAGAACGTCCCGTCCTAACACCTCCACCCCGTCCAGCGACAATGCCACACCGCCGCTGGACTCCGTGCCTCGGTAGCTACTGGCGCGGACGAAATCGATGGACACCGGCCCCTCCAACTCCCGGACCAGGTCCGCTGCAAATACGAACGAACCCTTCAGCACCGCCACCAGCAGCGGGCGCCGGCCCTGGAAGTCGCGGTCGATTTCGCGGGCGAGGCGTTTTACCCCGTCGGCGATTTCGGCCCGGGTCAGGTATAGGGACCAGCCATCCCTCACGCCACGGCCTGCATTGGGCCGCGGCGCTCGCCGGGTAAGCTGGCTTTAGGAACGAGCACGGGCCATTTGCCCATCAGCTGACTCGTCTCCAAGTCCGAAAGGTAGTGGCCGCACTGGATGCAGGCCAGGTATTTTCCGGCGATGTCCTCGCCCTGGTACACGTCTCCCTCGCAGCGTCGGCAGCCCTTCAACCAGAACATGCGCTTGCCCCTCCTTGGTGCCCGGTGGCCACTCTTCAGTGGCCGTACACCAACTCTAAAGCCGCGCCTGTTACCCCAGAATTACCCCCCAATTACGCTACCGTTACCGCCCCGTTACCCAAGAATTACGTGGAGAGTGTGGGCGCACTTGCCCGTGCGCGCGGGGCAGACGTAGAATGGCGCGAACCGGGCAAGCCTGAACGAGAGACGAGAAGGGAGACCGAAGATGGCGGCACTGAACCATCCGTTGGAAAACGTGCGGGTAATCGATCTGGGGCGGCACCAAGCGGGCCCCAGGTGCGCCCAGGTACTGGCCCGGATGGGGGCCGAGGTGATCAAGATCGAGCGGCTGGGCGGGGAGGAGACGCGCTACCACGGGCCGTGGGTGAAGAAGCAGAGCTCGTACTGGGTGCAGTACAACTCGGGGAAGAAGTCCCTGTCGATGGACCTTCGGAAGGAGGAGGCCAAGGAGGTGTTAAGGGAGCTGGTGAAGGTGTCGGACGTGGTGTTGCAGAACTTCCGGCCGGGGACGATCGAGAAGATGGGGTTCGGGTACGAGGCGCTGAAGGAGCTGAACCCGCGGATCATCATGGTGAACGTGTCGGCCTACGGGCAGTTTGGGCCCTACTCTGACCAGATTGGCTACGACCCGATCGGGCAGACGATGTCGGGGATAACGATGGTGACGGGAGAGGAGGGGATGCCGCCGATCCGGACGGGGGTGCCGATCATCGACCGGATCACGGCCTTGCACGCGGCCATCGGGACCCTGGCGGCGCTGCACGAAAGAGAGGTGTCGGGACTGGGGCAGTCGATGGACGTGTGCTTGGCGGACACCGGGTACTCGCTGACGGAGATACCGGTCACGGCGTACCACGGGACCAAAATAGCTCCCAAGCGCGGGGACACGACGGCGCCGCCCTCGGGTATCTACCCGTGCAAGGAGGGATGGGTCTTGGTGTCGGCGGGAGACCAGCACCACTGGCACCGGGTGTGCAACGCCCTGGGGAAGCCGGAATGGCTGGAGGACCCGAGGTTCAACACGAGGCACGAACGGCAGAACAACAAGGAGCTGGTGAACCAGGCGATGAACGAGCTGCTTTCGGAGAAGACCATGGAGCAGGCCATCGCCCACTTCACGGAGCACGACGTGGTGGCGGCGCCGGTGAACACGATACCGCAGGCGGCGGAGGACCCGCACCCGTGGGAGCGGCGGGCGATGGTGGAGGTGCCGGACTTCTTGGCGGGAGAGATCGCGGTATCGGGGGACTACTGGCACTTCTCGAGGACGCCGGTGAACATTGGGACGACGCCGCAGGTAGGGGAGCACAACGAGGACGTCTTGGCGGGGATTCTGGGCTACAGCGAGGAAGACATCGCGGCGTTCCGGGAGGGCCGGGTGATCTCGGAAGAGCACTACTACGACGACATCCCTGGGTAGTTACCCAACCGCAGAGAACGCCGAGATTTTCTCTGGTTACCCGGCGCTCCCTGCGTTTAAGCCGGTACTAGGCTTCGGCGGCGCGCAGGGCCTCCACGTCCATGTTGTAGTCGTCGTACTCCCTGCCCTGCATTGCTGCCAGTACCCGCTCCGCGCTCAGCGGCAACGTGCGGATACGGACTCCAACGGCGTCGTAGATCGCGTTGGCAATGGCCGCCGGCGGGCCGAAGCCCGGCGGTTCAGCGACCGCCCGCAGACCGAAGGGACCGTCCTCGCTGGGCACTTCCACCAATATGGTCTCGATGTCCGGCATGTCGATGGCCAGCGGCATCAAGTAGGTGGCCAGCGACGGGTTCCGCACTTGGCCGGTCTGCGGGTCGATGATAATCTCCTCGCTCAGCGCCCGGCCGATGCCCTGGACCGCTCCGCCTTCTAGCTGGCCTTCCACACCCATCGGGTTTACCGCCAGACCGACGTCCTGGGCCTGCACAAAACGGGTCACCCGCACCTGGCCGGTTTCCCGGTCCACCACCACCTCCGCGCCTTGGGCGTTGAACACCGGGTTGTAGGGCATGCTGGAGAGAGAAGCGGCGCCGACGATGGGGCCGCCACGGGAACTTAGGCTCATGCGGGCCAGCTGGCTCAAGCCCATCGACTGGGGCGGATTGTCCATAACGTAAACCGTGCCGCCGCTGCATTCAAGGGCTTCGGCCTGAACACCCAAGCGTTCGGCGGCCAGCGCCAGCAGCTTGTCCCTGGCGTCCTCGGCGGCCATCTGCACGGCCTTGCCCTGGCTATAGACTATGCGGCTGCCGCCGCTGGGGCCGGTGAACGGGGCCAAGTCAGTGTCGCGCTTGGCGACCACCACCTGCTCCAGCTCCAAGCCCAAGACCTCGGCGGCGATCTGGGCCAACGACGTGTCGCTGCCTGAGATGTCCACCGAGCCGGTCAGCAGCCCGACAGTGCCGTCCTCGTTCACGCTGATCGACGCCGTGGAGGGGCCGCTGCCGCTGCGCCACTCACCGACGGCCACGCCCACCCCGCGTGCCTCCCGGTCGGAGGAGGCTAACTTCTTGGGCAGCTCCATCTTCTCCTTAAGGGCGTCCATCACTTCGGCCAAGCCGTGGCGAGGGATCGGCGCGCCGCTCACGCTGATGTCGCCTTCCTTCAGGGCGTTCTTCTCCCGAAACAGCATCGGGTCCATGCCCAGTTTGTGAGCGATGACGTCCATGTGCGACTCGACGGCGAAGGTCATATCGGCCACACCCGAGGCGCGATAGGAACCGACGTACACCTTGTTGGTGTACACGCCGTAGGAACGCAGCCGGAAGTTCGGGATGTTGTAGGCGCCCAGGCCGTGGCCAACTCCGGAGTTGGGCCCCGCGCCCAGGTAAGCGCCCACGTCGAAGACGCTGCGGGCTTCCCGGGCCGTGATCCTGCCGTCGTTGCTGACCGCTGTCTTCAGGTAGATGTTGGTCTCCAGCCGGGGGCCGTTCAGGGTGAAAGTTTCCTCGCGGGTGTTGACCAGCTTGACAGGCCGGTTGGTCTTCATGGACAGCAGGGCCGGGAAGGCCTCCAAGGCTAGCCGAAGCTTGGCTCCGAATCCGCCGCCCAGTTCCATGGCGATGATCTTGATGTTGCCGATGGACATGTCCAGCACCGAAGCCAGTTGGGCCCGCACTTGGTAAGGGCCCTGGGTGGAGGCCCACACCGTCAGGCGGCCGTTGGCTTCCAGGTTGGCCACGCAGGCCATCGGTTCCAAGAAGCCTTGGTTGATGGGCTGGGTGTGATAGGTCTCCTCGATGATGTGGTCGGCATCCGCGAAGGCCTGATCAACTTCGCCCCGGTCGGCGTCCAGCATGGTGCAGTTGTTGCCGCCGAGGGCGAAGCCGTAGCCCTCGAATTCCGGAAGGTCGGGATGGACGTCGGGCGCGGTCTCGGAAATCGAGGCCAGTGGGTCGACCACCGGTTCCAAGTCTTCGTACTCGACCTTGATCAGACCCAGCGCCTCGACCGCCGTAATCTCGTCGTCGGCAGCCACAGCTGCCACCGGCTCGCCGATGTAGAACACGGTGTCGCGGGCCATGACCCGCCTGTCCCGCAGCGCGCCGGAGCCGAAGAAAACGTCGGGGAAGTCCTTGCCGGTGATCACCCCGCGAACGCCGGGCAGCGCCTCGGCGGCCGAGGTGTCGATGCTGACGATGCGGGCGTGGCTGCGGGTGCTGGTGAGCACTTTGCACATGAGCATTTCGGGCAGGTAGACGTCTCCCGCGTAGGTGGCATGCCCAGTGACTTTGTCGAAAGCGTCGAGGCGTACGTGGTTCTTGCCCAGAACGTTGAACTCTGCCATTTCTGCTACTCCGTCTCCTTCATGCTATCGACGGCCGACATCGCCGCTTCCACCACCTTGGAATAGCCGGTGCAGCGGCACAGGTTGCCGCCGAGACCGAACTTCACCTCTTCCACCGTCGGGTCCGGGTTGTTGTTTAGCAGTCCCACTGTGGCCATGATCAACCCTGGCGTGCAGTAGCCGCATTGCAGCCCGCCGTGCTCGGCGAAGCTTCGCTGCACCGGGTGCAGCTCGCCGTCGGCTGCCAGCCCCTCGATGGTGGTGACCTCCGAGTCGTGGGCGCTGTGGGCCAGCACCAAGCACGACGTTACCGGCTCCCCATTGAGCAACAAGGTGCAAGCGCCGCAGTCGCCCTCGTCGCAGCCCTTCTTGGTGCCGGTCAGGTGCAGTTCGTCGCGTACGGCGTCCAGCAAAGAGTAGAACGGCTCGACCAGGATGGTCCGCCCGACACCGTTGACCGTGATTTGCAACACTCTCTTCATCTATACAACCCTCTCGTCAGAACGCTGCCTGGACCGCTAGCCGACGGTGATCGTCGTAGCCGATGGCCCCGCCTGAGGCGATCTCGACCGCCCGCTCCAGTGTCCGCCGGGTCAGCACGCCGGACATCTCGCGCCGGTGTTGGGCGGTGCCGCGAATGTCGTCGATGGGGGTGGCGGTAGACATGGCTTGTTGCGCCGCCGCCTGTATCAGTTCCGAGGTCAGCTCTCGCCCCCGCAACAGGTCCTCCGCGGCGTAGGCCCGAAGCGGAGTCGGCGCCACCGCGCCCAAGGCGATGCGCGCCTCGACGCAGACGTTGGAGCGCCCTTGAGTAGTGACCGATGACGCGACCCCCACGGTGGCGATGTCCATCGCGCCGCGCGGGCTGTGCTTGATGTAGAGCGAGCCAGTGTTGGGCGGCGGTGGTGGCAGCCGGACCTCGGTCAGAATCTCGTCGGGGGCCAGCACGGTCCGGCCGGGGCCGGTGAACAGCTTGTCTATCTCGACCCACCGGTGGCCGTCGGGTCCCGACAGGCGGCACTCGGCGCCGAAGGCCAGCAGCGCCGGTATGGTGTCGCCGGAAGGGGAGGCGTTGCAGATATTTCCGCCGACGGTGGCCAGGTTGCGCACCTGCACCCCAGCGAAAGAGGCAGCCGCGGCAGCCAAAGCCGGAAAGCGCCGACGGATGGCCGGGTGCTGTTCGATGGCTTGGATGGTGACCAAGGCCCCCATTCTCAAGCCATTGCGGGCGCTGTAGGTAATGCGGCTCATGCCGGGGATGTGCTGGATGTTCACGACGTAGCCGGGCTCCCAAAAGCCGGCCCGCCAACGCACCAAGAAGTCGGTGCTGCCCGCCACGATACGGGCTTGGGAGCCGTGGCGCTGCAACAGGCCAATGGCCTGCCGCAGCGTCCGCGCCTCCAGGTACTCAAAGCGCTTCATGGGCTGTTTACCGCCAGAGTGGGCTAATCGCGAGTGTAGAGAGGGAGTCATGGCCTGTCAACGCGGACGCCGCCCGGACCCCTTTCGATCCGGGATGAAAGGATTCACAGGAGGCCTTGGCGCGGCGAACCAAAATCCAGGGAAGCCAAGAATCCTGTGAATCCAGATTCAAACCTCCAGTCTAGGCCGCGGCGGGAACGGCGATCAGCTGCCGGCCGGACTTACGGGCCACGCCGAACCAGATGGTGACGGCCAAGCACAAGCCAGCGGCCACGCTGATCGAGATACCCCAGCCAAGGAACCCGATTGCATAGGCAAGAGGCAGCGCACCCAAGTAATGGAAGCCGGGGGTGAGGTGTAGGAAGCCCATCACTCTCCCCCGGACCTCATTCGGCGTCGCCAGCTGCAAGATGGTGGTCGCCAAAGGCCATACCGTTCCCAAGCTCACGATTCCCACCACCACGAACAGCGACCAAGCCACCCAGAATGACGTCGACCAAGCGAAGGCGGTCAGGCTCGCCGCGAACATGAGGATGCAGACCAGCAGCCAGCGGTACAGCCACTCCCGCCCGATGAACGTCAGCGACAGGTTGCCGATCAGCGAACCGACGCCCGAAGCGGTCAACAGCAACCCGGCGGCGCCAGCGTCTCCGCTAAGCTGTTCTTTGGCGAATGCCGGTATCACCTGCAGGTGCGACATGCCGAAGCCGCCCCAGGCGCAGGTGATTACGATCACCGTTAGCAGCACCGGGCTGTCCTTGATTACCACTATTCCGTCCACCAGGTTTCGTAGCAAGGACTGCCTCGCGACCTGTACCGGACGGGAGAAGGTGGTGCGGATGAAAACCAGGAAGACTACGCTCAGCCCGTAGAACCCGGCGTTGACGAATAGGGCCGGGGTGGTCCCCCACAGGTCGATCATCTCCCCGATGAGGAAGGGGCCCACGATCCGTCCGATGTGGACCGCCGCGTTGAAGTGGGCCACCGCGTCCAACAGGGTCCGCTCGTCCATCAGGTCGGAGAGCACCGTCACCCGGGCTGGCTGGTTGAGTCCCTGCAGGATGCCGAGGAGGGCCGCAGCCAGGTAGATGTAGACCAAGGCCGCGAGGTCGAAGAGCGCCAGAACAGCCAGACCGCCGATGACCAGCCCCACCCCACCTTGTGTGACCATCAGGAGCAGCTTCCGGTTCATCCGGTCGGCTATGACTCCCGCGACGATCAGGACCGCCACATTGGGGACACCGTACAGGAAGACGAGCCAGCCCACCGCCCCAAGAGTGGCGATTTCCTGCACCATCCAAACCAGCACCAGGAACTGCATGCCTTGGGACAACGACTGGCAACCGGAGCCGGCCCAATACCAGCGGAAGTCCGCAACTCGCCACGGACCGAGGAACCGGCGGCGGTAGGAACTGACCGCCGAGCCCTGCGGGCTATCGTCTACCAAGCTGGGTTTTCCACTGCTGCCTGCCTGTGAATCTGTTGCATGCCAAACAAAAACGCCCCAGCGTCGGAGGGCTGGGGGCGGCGCCATTCGTCTTGGTGAGATTGTACTTGATACAGCGCTGGTGGGAAATGACGTCATCCGGCGCCAAGCCGGGCCAAGAACGCCCTGGTCTAGGACCCGAAGACCACGGAATCCCGAAGGCGACAGCACATGGGCATTGAATACATAAGTGGAGTGTTGCCTAGTACGGGTGGTTGACCGTCCGGCGTCTCAAAAGTTATCATTCGATCGCCCTTAAAGTCGCGCTGGATGGCAGTATGGCTAAGTCGAAGACCAAGTGCGAGGTGGGGCGGAAGAGGCGGCGGAAAGGAAGCGATGAGGTCAGATTAGGACCGTCTTAGACCCCCGGGTCCGCCGATTGAACCAAACCCACCGTTCACGAGGTTTAGGCACCATGCCAGAAGATAAGAGCTTCGCGTTCTCCACTTCCATCGAGCCCGACACCGCAGCCGACTACCTTGAAGCGTTAGCCCGACAGTTGCGTTCGGGGAGCGCCCAGCTCGCCTCGGCCGGTACCGCCATCAACTTGGAATTCGCCGGCCCGATAAAGTTCGATCTGGAAGCAGGCTCCACTCGGGGCAGCGGGACCCTCGGGGTGCGGCTCTCTTGGAAGGAGCCGGTCCGCGACGACCCAAACACGATGACCATTAGGGATGCAAAGCAAGAGGACGTAGTGGCGGGGGGAGCGCCGGAGCCCGCCGCCGCCGGAGTCGCAGCGGAAGAGAACTAATCCGTGGTCCTCTCTTAAGTAGAGGCCCACAGATTCCGGGAGTCCTGGACTTCTTCGGCTCGCAGCCAGTTGCTCTTTCCTGCTGGCCGGCGCGAAGGTGACCCAAGTCACCGGCGGCATAGACGTGACCGAACTGGTCCAAGAAATGACCGCCCTCCGCCCGCTAGCCGGTCTCGGGTAGCGGCCAGTTCGCCCGTCGCCTTGCGGCCATCCGCCGGTTGACGCTAACCACCCCTACGCACGTCTTGAGGCCGTGCCGCCACACCCACTCCCGTCATCCGGCAAAGGCTGACGCCGTGGCTCTGAGTCCCAGATGGCTCCGGAAAGAAGGCGGTCCGTATTTGACACTATCTGGCCCCTAACCTAAAATACTCGCTATCCCCGACAGCGATCGCAATGCATCGCTGGAAGTTGGTGTACTTGATGAAACGATTCCGGCTCCTCTCTCCCAGATTATTGTTCCTCTTTTTCATATTCGCTACGATTATCGTGGTGGCGTGTAACGGCGACGATGCCGACGACTCGGGGTCGGCCGCGACCACTGCCCCAGCGGCTACTGGCGCTCCTCAAGCTACTACCGCCCCTGCCGCGACCGCGGCGCCTGGCGCTACTGCCGGTCCAGTCGCCACGGCCGCGCCTGGCGCAACCGTAGCTCCCACCCCGGCCCCGGCGGCTACCACCGCACCCGCGATGGTCGAAGTTCATCCCGGCACGGTGACCGTGCTCAATACGGTCTGGGGGCCGGAGTTGTTCACGACCTGGGCTTGGGGCGAGGTGATGGGTTATAACCGGCAGCTCCATTCCTACTGGATGGTCGGTAGCGAGAATGTCGAAATCCTGCCCGGCGTCGCCACCAAGTGGGAGGTCGCGCCCAACGGACTGTCCTGGATCTTTACAATTCGCGAGGGAATCAAGTTCCACAACGGCGAAGAGGTCACCATCGACGACGCGGTCTTCACCATGAACAGCACTTATGGGGAGGAGGCCAAGACCGACGGCGGCCAGAATGTTCTGACGGTCGCCAGGGGAACCGAAAAGATCGAGGCGCTGGGCCCTGAAAGCTTCAAGCTGACCCATTCCGAACCCTTCGCCTATCTCCCCTTCATCCTCACCGACATGGCCACCAATAACAACGGCGCGATCCTCCCAAAGGCATACTTTGAGGAGGTGGGACGGAACGGCTACGACGCCGCCCCCATAGGCGCCGGCCCGTTCCGGCTTGTCAGCCACACGTTTAACGACGAGATGGTTATGGAGCGCTTCGACGACTACTGGAACCCTTCGAGGAGCCCCAACTTCACCACCCTGCACATGCGCCTGGTCCCTGAAGCCAGCACCAGGGTCGCCGCTCTCGTTGCCGGTGACGCCGATATCATCGATGCCAACCTTCAGGTGAAGAACCGGATCGAAGATTCGGGCAACCGGGTGGTAATCTCCAAAGAGGCTGCCTACATGTGGATTTTCATGCCAGGCTGCCACAATACGGAACTCCCGTGCAACAAGAAGGCATTCCGGCAGGCCATGGACTACGCGGTCGACAAAGAGTTGATCGTTGGACAGCTCTACGGAAAGGACGTGGCTGAGGTCAAGGGGTTCAGCTTTGTGTTCCCCAGCAGCCTTGGCTACTCGCCGGGTTTGGACCCCTTCCCATACGACCCGGCAAAGGCCCGGCAGTTGCTGGCCGATGCGGGTTACCCTGGAGGCCAGGGACTGCCCAAGCAGATCATCAACACCTGGGTCGCCGGTGACGTGCCGTTCCTGCCGGAGCAAGCCCAACTGATTGCCCAATTCTGGAGGGACAACCTCGGCATCGAGGCCGAGGTGAGGGTTGGAGAGGAAGTGGCGACCCGGGAACGTTGGTTCGGTGGCCAGATGGAGGGCGAGTTCCTCTTGCGGCCCAACGAGAGCCGCTGGGACACCGCAGGCGGTATGTTGGCCCTCTACGGCCACTTCGACCGAGCGGCCCACATCGCGGGATTCCGGGAAGACATCAGGGATCGGGTGTTGGCGGCCACGGCAGTCGTTGACCCGACCAAGAGACAGGATATCTTGGCGGACACGTGGATGTTCCTGCGCGAGGAACACTACGAGTGGACCACCGGGATAACCCATTCCCTTTGGGGTGTCTCGCCGAGGATTCAAGGCTGGCGGCCCTGGCCCTTGGTCGCCTATTTGACCGGCGTTTGGACCATCGAAATCGACGAGTAGACCACCGAAGACCCGGCAAACCAACCGCAAGGGCGAGGCCTGTCCTCGCCCTTCTCACTTGCTGTACCTCCCATGTAAAGGAGGGACAGGTTTATGAATCGTAGAAATTCGCCGGTGAATAGACCCATAGACTAATGCAACGATACATCATAACAAGACTGGGACAAGGGATTTTCACTCTCTTGGCGCTCACCGTCATCGTCTTTTTCAGCGTGCATTTGACGGGAGACCCAGCGATATACCTGATGCCCATCGACGCCTCGGCTAAGGAAGACTACGAGGCAATAAGAAAGCAGCTTGGGTTGGATAAACCCCTCTACGTCCAATATGGTCTCTTCCTGAAGAACGCGATCCAGGGAGACTTTGGAACATCCATCACGGACCGCCGCCCCGCACGGGACCTGCTGGCCGCCCGGCTCCCAGCCACGCTGCAACTGGCGGCCGCTGGAATGGGACTGGCCGTATTGTTTGGCGTGCCGCTGGGAATCCTCTCCGCTATCAAGCGCGATTCCATCTTCGACAAGGGATCCAAGCTGTTCGCCGTGTTGGGCATGGCGGCCCCGCAATTCTGGGTGGCCATCATGCTCATCCTGGTTTTTGGCGCGATATTCAAAGTCCTGCCCACGTTCGGTCGTGGCGGTCCCGACACCTTCGTGCTTCCCGCCTTCGTGCTTGCTTGGTCCATCATGGCTGGCATGATGCGCTTGGGCCGCTCCAGCATGTTGGAGGTCCTTGACAGCGAATTCATCAAGTTCGCTCGGGTGAAGGGGCTTCATGAGCGGCTGGTGCTATGGAAGCACGCCCTCAGAAATTCCTTGGTCCCCCTGCTCACGTTCGGAGGCATCAGCCTTGCCGGTTTGCTCAACGGCGCCATCGTCGTGGAGGTGGTGTTCGCTTGGCCCGGCATCGGGCGTATGCTTCTCGACGGGGTTCTGGCCAGGAACTTCCCGGTCGTACAAGCTGCCGTTTTGGCATCCGGGTTCTTCTACATCGCCCTTTCACTGGTGATCGACATACTCTACGCGTACGTGGATCCCAGGATTCGGTACACGACAGTCTAAAGGATGGCTGCAACCACACCAAACGCACTGGAAGTTAAGGGCGCGAGCCTGTGGCGGGGGATTACGCGGCTCCGTCAGGCCCGTTTGCCATGGATTCCAATATTTATTCTGCTTCTCATCCTGGTCTGTGCCGCCTTTGCTGAGCTAATCGCTCCGCACGACCCCAAGGATATCAACGTCCTGAACAAACACATGGCTCCGGGAGAGGTTTCCTCGCATCTCTTGGGCACCGATAGCCTGGGGCGGGATGTTCTCACCCGCCTGATTTACGGCGCGCGCACTACCGTCATTATCACTTTCGTGTCCCTGTTGGCCGGTGCAGCGGTTGGGACGTTGTTGGGCCTGATTTCCGGCTATTGGGGCGGGTGGGTCGACGCTCTCATCATGCGGTGTGTCGATGCCGCCCTGGGGTTCCCGACGATCCTGCTGGCAATGGTGATAGTCGTGTTCCTGGGCACTGGCACGATTAACATCATATTGGCGGTAGCCCTCACCTTCTGGGCCCGGTTCGCTCGTATGGTCAGAGGTGACGTGCTGGCCGCTAAATCGCAGGACTTCGTCACCTTGGCCCGAATCACCGGGGTCAGTACCCGGGTGATTATATGGCGTCACATCTTCCCCAACGTGGTCAACACCTTGACCGTTATTTCCAGCTTGCTGGTGGGACAGATAATTCTCTTGGAAGCCGCCCTGAGTTTCTTGGGTCTGGGGCTCGCCCCCGGAGACCCGGCGTGGGGCATAATGGTGGCGGAAGGCCGTGACATCCTGTTAGACGTCTGGTGGCTTTCGCTTTTCCCGGGGGTGGCTATCACGGTGGTGGTGTTGGCCTTCAACTTCTTTGGTGACTGGCTGCGCGATACCCTCGACCCCAGGCTGCGCCGGGCCCAAGTCTAAAGGTAGGATACGGGATGGCAGAAGGCGAGCCAATACTTCGCGTCGAAGACCTGCAGACCCATTTCTTCAGCCGCTCCGGCGTGGTCAAGGCCGTCGACGGGATTAGCTTCGAGTTGCATCCCGGCGAGACCCTGGGGATCGTCGGTGAATCGGGCTCCGGCAAGAGCATGACCGCTTGGTCGATCCTCGGCCTCGTGCCAAAACCCGCTGGACGCATTGTCGGCGGCCGGGTCCTCTACCAGGGCGAAGACCTGCTGCGGAAGAGCGATTCCGAGATGCGGGAGATCCGCGGCAAGGGCATCTGCATGGTGATGCAGGACCCGTCGACCTCCCTCAACCCGGTGTTTACCATCGGCGACCAAGTTTACGAGACGCTCAGGATGGACTCCCGTCAGTCCAGGTCAAGCCTGAAACAGCGGGCGATGGACATCCTGAGCAGCGTCCGCATCCCCGCGCCGGAGCGCCGGTTGGCGTCTTTTCCCCACCAGATGAGCGGCGGGATGCGACAGCGGGTGGTTGGCGCAATCGCCATGTCACGCGGACCCAACGTGCTGATCGCCGACGAACCCACAACTTCTCTGGACGCCACCATCCAGCTCCAATACCTTGAACTCCTGAAGGAAATCCAAGCCCAAACCGGGACTGCGATCATCTTCATCACCCACGATTTCGGAATAGTGGCCCGTATGTGCGACCGGGTGGCGGTGATGTACGCCGGCAAGATCGTCGAGCAGGCCGACGTCATCCAGTTGTTCGACAACCCGTCGCATCCCTACACCGAGGCGCTGTTGCGTTCGGTGCCCGATCTGGACGACCAAGTCGATTTTCTGCCTTCCATTGAAGGCCAGCCCCCGTCCTTGGATACCCTACCCCCAGGTTGCAGCTTCGCCCCTCGTTGCGCCTACGCCTTCGACCGGTGCGGGGAATACCCGCCGGAATTCCGAATCGAGCCGGGCCACATTGCCCGCTGCTGGTTACGAGATGACGCAAACTAGCCACGTCGACAACGGGGTGGACCTGGTCCGCCTAGAAGGGGTCAAGAAGCACTACCCGGTCACCACCGGGTTGGTGCTCCAGCGCACCGTGGGAACGGTCAAAGCTGTCGACGGCGTCTCCTTCGCCATTCCCGAGGGCAAGACCTACAGCTTGGTTGGCGAATCGGGCTGCGGCAAGACCACCACCTCCCGCATGGTGCTGTTGGTAGAGCCGACCACCGAGGGCGCCGTCTTCTTCGAGGGACAATCAATGGCCCAGGTGAATCGGGAAGAGCGGAAGCGCTTTCAGGCGTCGGTCCAAGCGGTATTTCAAGACCCTTGGAGCTCGCTCAACCCCCGGATGCGGGTGGAGTCAATCGTCGCCGAACCGCTCACCACGCACCAGCGGGTCACCAAGCAGGAGGCCCGCACCCGGGTCAACGAGCTCTTGGAGGTCGTGGGGCTGGACCCCTTCCACGGCGAGCGCTATCCCCACGAGTTCAGCGGGGGCCAGCGCCAGCGCATCGCCATCGCCCGGGCCCTATCCACCCGGCCCAAGCTCATCGTGCTGGACGAGCCGGTCTCGGCGCTGGACGTTTCGATTCGGGCCCAGATCCTCAACCTGCTCAAGCAGCTACAAAGGGACTTCGATCTTAGCTACCTGCTCATCGCCCACAATCTGGCGACCGTGCGCTACATGAGCCACCGGGTGGGGGTAATGTACCTGGGCAAGATCGTGGAAGAAGGGGCGCCGGAAGCGTTGTTCGCAGACCCAATGCATCCCTACACCAGGGCCCTGATCTCGGCGTCGTTGCCCGCCGACCCGCGCCGCCAGCGCGAAGAGGTGGTCCTATCGGGAGAGGTGCCCTCGCCGCTGAACCCTCCCTCCGGCTGCACCTTCCACCCGCGTTGCCCCTTCGTGATGGACCGCTGCCGGGAGGAAATCCCCGAATACCGGGAGACCGTGCCTGGCCACCCCGTAGCCTGCCACCTTTATTGATTGACTAACGCCGAGGGCGCCGAGCACGCCGAGTTTTTCGATGAGACCCAAATAACTCTGCGCTCTCGGCGTTTGATCCCGCTACTGGGCTGTGAAGCCGCCGTCGATTACCAGTTCGCTGCCGGTCATGAAGGAGGCCTCGTCCGAGGCTAGGAACAGGACTCCGTTGGCGATGTCGTCCACGGTGCCTATGCGCCCGATGGGAGTCGCCGCCTCCCGCTGCTCCCGCATGCCCGGTTGCGACATCATCCGCTCGGTCATCGCGGTGTCGATGTAGCCGGGATGCACCGAGTTGCAGCGGATGGCTTCCCGGGCGTACTGCACCGCCGTCGACTTGGTCAGCAGCCGCACCGCGCCCTTGGAGCTGGCATAAGCCGACCCGGCCCCTGAGCCTGGGCCGAGGCCGACCAACCCGGCGATGGACGAAATGTTGACGATGCTCCCTCCGCCCGCGGCCAGCATGGCGGGAAGGGCGGCGCGGGTGCCCAGAAAAACGCCCTTGCCGTTCACGTCCATGATCTGGTCCCAGACTTCCTCCGGGGCGTCGTGGATGCGCGGGGCGTCGACGCCGCCGATGTTGGTGCTGCCGATCCCGGCGTTGTTGACCAAGATGTCCAGCTTACCGTAGCGGCTGACCGCCTCGTTCACCGCGCTGGACCACTGGCTGGAGTCGGTGACGTCCAGATGGACGAAGGTGGCCTGCCCGCCGAGTTCGCGTATCTCCGCTTCAAGGCGCATCCCCTCCTCGTCGAGGATGTCGCCGATGACCACAGCCGCGCCCTCTTGGACGAACAACCGGGCCTCGGCCGCGCCCTGCCCCCGCGCGCCGCCGCTAATCAGCGCGACCTTTCCTTCCAATCGCATGGGGTCCCTCCTTGATACACACATATATGCGGTTGGGAGTGTACCATCTCCGCCTGCCACCCCCGGTTTTCTGCCTTCTAGCGCCTAAGACTTTCCTTGAGGGCGTCGGTGCAGCTCTGCCAGGCTAGGCCGTAGTGGGTGGGGGCTGCGGGGGTCTTCAGGCTGACCGTGATCGTGTAGCTCTGGCCGATGGTCAGGCTGCCGGGCAGGTAGATGTGCTCCACGTTGTTGGCCGGGTCGTCACTTCGGCCCACCATAGCCCCAGTCCGGTCGCGGAGCTCCACCTGGAAGTCCGGCAGGTCGGACGTCAGGGCCCCGTCGTCCTCCACCGAGACCGCCCGCTGCCAAACCAAGGCCGTCGCAGAAAGGATCGACCCTACAGAAACCGCAAGCAGCACCGACGGCGAGACCACTTGGTCCGATTGGGCCAGCGTTCTCGGCAGCGGGGCCACCACCACCATCTACGAGGTTGAAGGAATAGACCTGAGCACCTCCCACTCCTTCCAGGTTCGCGTGTTCGTGGAGGAGGAAGGCGGCCCGGTGACGGTGCGTCCCGGCTTGAACGACGTAGACAATTTCCAGGGCGAGACCTGGAAGACCATTCCCCACAGCGCTCCCGGCGAGGACAACGCCCTGCCTTATCCGGTCACCGGCCTGACCAACGGCACCACCTACTACTTCCGCATCCGTGCGGTGACCGACGGTGGGGAAGGCCCCGTGTCCAACACTGCGTCCGGCGCCCCAGAGTTGGCCCCGCCCGCCAAGCCCACCGGCTTCACTGCCACGCCCAGCAGCACGGTGACCTAGGAATTCTCTGAACAACCCGGCCTGATGGGCTGTCAGACCGGGCGAGGGTCTTGAGGACGGCTATCTGAAGAGAGCTTTGGTCTGGGAAAGGCTCTTGGTTCCCCTACCGGGGACTCTCACCGGGATAGAGGGCGCACTGCTCCCCCGGTCAGGCCGCCGGATGGCGCTGGGCGGTGATCAGGTTGCCCAACCCCAGCAGCAGCGCCAGCCGCTCCCCGTTCTTGGCCAAACCCCGGTGACGCACCCTGGCGTAGCCAAATTGCCGTTTTACCCGTAAGAACGGGTGCTCCACCTTGGCCCGGACCGACGCCTTGGCCCGCTCCCACGCCGCATCCGGGCTGCCCGGGTCCAGTTTCCTGCGCTGCCCCGGCAGCATCGCCACCCGCCACTCCACAGCCAACCCACGGGTCTCCTCACGCTTGTAGATCCCCTTGTACCCGGCATCCCCCCACACCCGCCGATCCCCGCCGTGCAGCAACCGGTGGGCCTCCGTAACGTCGTGTCGGTTGGCCGCCGTGACCGACACGCTGCGTACCACCCCGCTCTGGGCGTCCACACCGATGTGCAGCTTCATCCCGAAATGCCACTCGTTGCCCTTCTTTACCTGGTGCATCTCCGGGTCCCGCTCACCCCGGCGGTTCTTGGTCGACGACGGTGCCTCGATGATGGCGGCGTCCACTATCGTCCCCTCCCTGAGCCGGAGCCCCTGCGCCTCCAGGTGCTCGCCAATCGCCTCAAAGAGGGCCTTCCCCAGATTGTGCCTCTCCAAGAGATGGCGGAAGTGCAGGATGGTGCTCTCGTCGGGTAGGGCGTCGGACAGCCTGACCCCCACGAAACGCCTAACCGACTCGGCCTCGTAGAGCAGGTCCTCCATGTCGGGGTCGCTCAGGTTGTAGAAAAGCTGGACGCAGTGGACCCTAAGCATCACCGGCAACGGGTAGGGCCTTCGGCCCCGTCCCTCCTTGGGGTAGAAGGGCTCGATCCTCTCCTCCAACCGCCGCCAGGGGATCAGCCCGTCCATCCGCTCCAAGAACAGTTCCCTTCGCGTCTTCCGCTTCTTCCCTTCGTATTCCAAGTCCGAAAAGCTCGCTCCCCGCATCTGCACCCCTCCCCGGTTCCTCTCTCCTACCCCCGCATCCTATCACCACCCCTAACGATGACGGCCCTTTTTCAGAGGATTCCTAGGTCATTCTGTCCTGGACAGACCCGAGCGACAGCGACATTACAGGATACCAGTACCGCCACACGAAGACGGGGATAGCCGTGCTGACCTGGCCAGAGGACTCGGAGGCTACCGGATGGCAATACCACCACAGCGTTGACGGCGGGGATACTTATGACTTGGATGGACACCGGCATCACCGAGGCCTATGCGGCCACCGCCAATACCACAACAATCTTGGGAGTTAATCCTCATTTGCTTAACGTATTCGAAGTACGGCCGGTGAAGGCTGCTGGAGAGCAGGGTCCGGTGGACACCGGGCGAACCATATCCGGAGATTTCGGCGGTTACGGTGATTTCGTGGAAGTGGCTTGGAACACGATTGAAAGGCGCTACGGTCACGACCACCAGCCACAAGGTCAACGGCCTGGACCTCAACAACACCTACTTCTTTGAGGTCCAGTGGGTCAAGGCCGGTGACGTTAGTGAGACCGTAACCGGGAATGTGACTCAGATCGGCTCCATAGCCCTGTCGTGGGACAACCCTCACGACGGAACCATCACCAGGTACCAGTACCAGCTTAAGGAAAATGATGGTACCCCGGATGCTTGGAAAGATATCCTAGCAAGCGGCTTCCTAGGTGGCCGAGGGAGGCAAGGCCACAAGCTACAAGATTCCCAACCTAAAGGCGCTGGCGCTAACTCCTTCGGGGGACTTTGTTCTCGAGGAAGATTTCGTCTATACCGTGAAGATACGGGCGTCGTGGTGGGCGCTGCGTTCCGGGATGAGACTAACGGCGGAGATACACTCACAGACATCGGCGGGGCCTATGTGTTCGTTGAGCCCGAGACTGGCGGTTGGGTCACCGCCACCGAGGCGACTCCTACCCTGCAGGGGCCGAGCACAGGCGATGGAATTATGAGGGCTGCGGGGGACTTCTTCGGCAGGTCAATTGCCATCGACGGGGCCAAAGTGGTCATCGGCGCACCTGCCAAGGAGACGGTATACTTCTTCACCAAACCGGCCGGTGGCTGGGCAAGCGCCACCCAGCCAGTGGAGCCCGCAGCGACCCTAAATGGAGAAGGCACTGAGGACGGAGACGGGTTTGGCTGATCGGTGGACATCGACGGAGGCACGATCGTCGTCGGTGAGCATCAAGCCAGCACGGGTCCTGGAGCGGCCTACGTGTTCACTGGTTCAGGCAGCCAATGGAGCCAAGCAGACAAGTTGGCCGGCCTTGGGCCTAACACCGGAGACGAGTCCGGCTATAGCGTTGCGGTCAGCGGAGACTACATCGCCGTGTCCCGCCGCAGCCAGCCGGACAACGGCAACGCGGGCTCAGTGGAGGTGTTCCGGAAGGCCGCAAGCTCCGCTGTTCGCTACGTTCTGCTGGCCCACGACGGAGATGCGGACGACCGGTTCGGCTTGGCCTTCACCGACAACCGGGGCATTTACGACGGAAGGTCCATTGCCATGGATGGCAAACTGCTGGTCGTGGGCGCTGTCGGCGCCGACGAACGCGGCACCAAGATGGGCGCGGCCTACCTGTTCACTACGGCGACGCTGGTCGGTGGCTCGGCAAGGGTTGCAAGCCCCTTCGTGGACACTACGGTCACCAGCCCCGATGGGGACACCCAAGTGACCATCTCCGGCGGAGCGGTGCCGACGCAGACCGGCCACTTCCAGCACGTGGTCCGGTTTAGTGGCTGCACCGGAATCGCGGGCCGCACGGTACACGACTGTATCTCGGTGCAGCTCTACGACACCTACGGTGAACCCATACGATTCAACCAGAACACGCGCTTGCGTAAGGAAGTACCGGTGACTCTATCGAATCCCGAGGGTGCCATTAGGGTTAGCAAGCGCAGCGACTCCTCTGGGGGTTGGCAAACGGTCCCCGCGTGTTCCAACGGGGAAGTCACTATAGAATGTTACACGATAGTCGGCGATAGCATCGTCGTGACCGGCATCACCAGCTTCAGCCAATACGCGGTAACCATCCCGGCGGTGGCGGTGGCGGGGGCGGCGCTCCGCCGCCGCCGGGGCCGGGCGAGACCCCGTATCCCATTGGTGTTATTCCGGACCAGGTCCTGCACGTGGATGGGTCGCCGGCGGTGATCGACGTGACGGGGTATTCCGGAGACCTGGACGACCTGGGACTGGCATACAACGTCAGTTCCTCGGACAAAGCCGTGGCGACAGTAAACAAGATCAATGGGGACCGGATCGCGGTGTTCCCTGAGTCCCCCGGCATGGTTACCATCACGGTGTACGCCGCCGACCCGACGGGCCGGACTACCAAACAGGTCTTCGTCGTCACCGTGGAGCCGATGGAGGTCCAGCAACCCCGGTGGCGGAAGGATAGGTCCCCGCCCAAGCGCTGACGGCCGGTGACTCCGGAGTCGAAATCTCGCTCGCCGAGTATTTCAGCGATCCCAATGACGACCCCTTGACCTACGACGCTAGCTCGTCGGACGAAAACGTGGCGACGGCTCGATCGCCGTGGTCCCGGTGTCCGGCGGGGACGCTACGATCACGGTGACGGCTAGCGACCCCAGCGGCGGCGTTGCGGAACAGGTCTTCAAGGTGACCGTCGAGGCCGCGCCTCCGCCCCCGACGGAACCGCCGCCGACCGTCGTCACACCGACATTGGTCCCGACCGTTGGGCCTACCGTCCCGCCGTCAATCGCGCCGACGGCAACACCCACCCCAGCGCCGTCGCCGGAGCCCACGTCGACTCCCACCCGTGCCCCGGTGCCGACGGCCACTCCGGCCCCAACTCCGGCGCCGCCTGCGGAGACGGTCGAGCCGCCTCCGCCAACCCAGGTGCAGCAGCCTACGCCCACGCCAACGGTGGAGGAAGAGGGCGGCGGATTCCCGGTCTGGGCCATCGTCGTCATCGTGGTGGCGGTAGTGGTGGTGGTCGGAGGCGCTGCGGTCTTGACCCGCCGCCGCTAACACCGGCTGGTTCGCGCGACCGCCAACGCGGACTGGGCCGGACCAACCGCAAATACACGTAGGGGCGCTTCGCGAAGCGCCCCTACAGTTTTCTCTCCTACGGCTTTTAGGGCCGGTGACGGCTTGGTCAGTCGCGGGCTCGGGGACCGTCGCGGCGTTGGCGCTTGCGGTCTAGGGCGGACAGTTCCGCCTTGCGGAGGCGGAGGTTCCGGGGTGTGACCTCCACCAGTTCGTCGTCGGCGATGAACCCCAAGGCTTCTTCCAAGCTCATCCGGACCGTGGCGTTGAGCCGCTTGGCCACGTCGGCCGTCGAGGAGCGCATGTTGGTCAGCTTTTTTTCCTTGCAGACGTTGATCTCGATGTCAGCCTCCCGACGTTGGACGCCGACGATCATGCCCTCGTAGACCATGACGCCCGGATCGATGAAGGTGTCGCCCCGCCCTTGGGCGTTGAGCAGGCCGTAGGTCACCGCCGCCCCGCCCTCCGCCGCCACCAATGCGCCGCCCCGCTGGGACTTTATCTCGCCCTGCATCGGCTCGTAGGACGTGAATATGCTGTTCTTTACCCCGTCGCCCCGGGTGGTGCGAAGGAAGAAGGCGTTGAAGCCGATCAGGCCCCGGGTGGGTATCCTGTACTCCAGGTGGACGTAGCCGTCGTCGCCGTAGCGCATGTCCCGGAGCTGGGCCAAATGGGCCGAGAGGTATTCGGTCAGCATACCGACGTGGTCTTCGTGGGTGCTGATGTTCAGGACCTCGTAGGGCTCGTGTACCGCGCCGTCGATTATCTTGAGGACCGGGGAGGGCCGGGAAACCTGGAACTCGTAGTTCTCCCGGCGCATCGTCTCCACCAATATCGAAAGGTGCAACTCGCCCCGCCCCGCGACGACGAACACGTCGGGGCTGGCGGTGTTCTCCACGCGCAGGCTGACGTTGGTGCGCAGTTCTCGCAGCAGCCGCTCGTGCAGGTTCCGGGAGGTGCAGTGGTCGCCCTCCCGCCCCATGAAGGGCGAGGTGCTGACGCCGAAGGTCATCCGCACCGTGGGCTCGTTGATGTCGATGGACGGCAGGGCCGCGGGGCACTCCGGCGAGGTGATGGTGTCGCCGATGGACACCCCTTCAGGGCCAGTCACGGCCACGATGTCCCCGGCAAACGCCTCTGGCACCTCCAATCGCTCCATGCCGCGGAAGACGAAGATGCGCTCTAGGTTGTGGGTGCTGGCGTTGCCGTTGCGGTCGAGCAGGACGACGTCGTCCCGGAGACGCAGGGCGCCGTTGGTGATCCGGCCAATGGCCACCTGCCCCAAGTAGTTGTCGTAGTCCAGCGCCGCGACCAGCATCTGCAACGGTGCGCCGGGGTCGCCCGAGGGCGGGGGCACCGACTCCAGGATGGCGTCGAACAGCGGCTGCATGTCGGAGCCGGGCGTGTTGGGGTCGGTGGTGGCGTAACCTTGGCGGGCCGACGTGAATAGCACCGGGAAGTCGAGTTGTTCGGCGCTGGTGGCCAGCTCCAAGAACAGGTCCTGCACCATCTCGACAACCTCGGCAACCCGGGCCTCGGGGCGGTCGATCTTGTTGATGACCACCATGGGGGTGACGTTCTGCCGGAGGGCTTGGCGCAGCACGTAGGTGGTCTGGGGCATAGGGCCGTCGACGGCGTCCACCAGCAGCAGGCAACCGTCGGCCATGTTCATCACCCGCTCCACCTCACCGCTGAAGTCGGCGTGGCCCGGCGTGTCAATGATGTTGATCCGCACGCCGCCGTAGGAGAGCGAGGCGTTCTTGGCCAAGATGGTGATGCCCCGCTCCCGTTCCAAGGGGTTGGTGTCCATGATCAGGGCGCCCACCTGCTGGTGGGCGCGGAAGACTTGACCCTGCTTGAGCAGCGCGTCGACCAAGGTGGTCTTGCCGTGGTCGACGTGAGCAATTATGGCCAGATTGCGTACTGCGGTGTTGTGGAAGTCACTCAAATTGATTCACCCTGCATACCATAATAGCAGCAGGGCGAAATTATTGCAGAACAACATTGCGGCCGGTGGGTTTCTGCTAGCCTACTCCGAACTGCTCCCGGGCGTTCTCGCCCATCATCCGGGCGATGACGGGGCGGGGCACGCCCGCCTGAGTCAGGGTTTGTGCCGCGTCCTGGGCCCCGGTGGTGTCGTGGTGGGGGTAGCGGGAGCCCCAGACGATCTTCTTCTCGAAGGAGTGCGGCAGTTCTTGGATGAGCCGCTCCTCGGCGTCGAAGCCCAGCATCACGCGGCCTTCCTCCCACATCTCCTCGGGGTCGGTGCGGACCGGGTAGTAATGCAGCAGTGGGATGACCCGGGTCGAGGCCTCCATCTTCTCCAAGACTTCGTCCATCCAAGAGGCCTTGCCGTGGGCCACCACCACCCGCATATCGGGGTAGCGTTGCATCACGGTGTAGCCGATGAGGGTGGAGGCGACGAACAGGTGGTTGTCGAGCCAATGGGATAGTAGCGGGGCCAGCGGATGGCCCAATTCCACCATCCCGGTCGCGCCGGACACGCGGTTCCGGTCCCCAATGCTGCCGCCAGCCTGCGGACCTCCGCCACCGCCACCCTGGGCGGCGGTCTGGTTGAGCCGGCCCTTGACCTTCTCCACGAAGGGCCCGTGGGACGTCCACTCCGGGTTCCACAGCCCGGCGGCGGGGTGCACGGCGGCGGCGATGCCCAGCCGCTCCAATTCGGCCCACAGGGGGTCGTAGTAGGGGTGGGTCAGGTACCGGTCCTCCATGAACATCGGGCGGATGAACGCGCCGCGAAAACACCGGACCTCGGCGGCCCGGCGCAACTCGGCCAAGGCGAAGTCCATGTTGCCCAAGGGGACCATCGCCGCCGCGAAGAGCCGGTCCGGGGCGGCTTGGCAGAAGTCGGCGATCCAGTCGTTGTAGGCCCGCGCCAAGGCGTAGGAAACGTCCGGGTCCGACACCAAGTGGAAGCCCTCGGCAAACCAGGTGGGATACAGGAACGCTTGGCCGATGCCCATCGCGTCCATGTCTCGCAGTCTCGCCTGCGGGTCGAAAGCGCCTTCGCTCATCGGGTGCCGGACGTCCGGGTCCAATTCGCCAACGGAGTCCCAGGTCATTCCCGGCTTCCAGATGGCGTGACGGGGGATGTTGGGGTTCGCCGTGTCGCGGAACACCTGCCCGTTGACCTTGAGGTAGGAGTCGAACTGGCCTTCCTCGCGCCACAGGGCATGCTTCCCGAGGACCCGGTACTCGGGGTCCAAGTATTTCTCCCACACCTCCCGGGGTTCCACCACGTGGGAGTCGCCGTCGAAGACCTCGAAGCCAATGGAGCTAGTCATAGTTTTCGGTCCCGCGGGCTACCAGCGAGTCACGGAGGACTCGGGTTTGAGGGCCTCTTGGATTTCGTCCTCGTCGGGCCACCAGTCCGGGCGGTGGATCTCGGTCACCCGGTCGCGGATGAAGCTGGTGGGCGCGTCGATGTTGTAGAGCTTGCGGGCGTTGGTCCCGAGGAAGCGGGCTTGGTCGCCGATGGGCAGCTCGCATTCCTCCATGGTCTCGATGGCCCTCCAGGCATCGTCTCCGTCGTGGTGGTAGACGTCGGAGGCCCAAGCGAGGATGTCGCGGTAGAACTCGGGAAGGCGGGACGGAGGCGCCTCGTCGCCCTCGAACCCGGTGACGCAATGCTCGAAGAAGGTCTCGCTGGGCATGCGCTTCAGTGTGGGCAGCCGACGGTCGTTCCGGTAGAGCCTATAGGTCTTGTCGCATTCGTCCAGCAGGAAGCTGAGCCAGGTGGAGGACGCCTCGAAGACCGCGGCGCGGATTTTGGGGTGGCGCTCGAAGAAGCCCGACATCAGCACCATGGACACCCAGAGGGCGGCCTCGGCTTGGAAGGCTTGCACGTTGCCCAGGAAGGTGTGGGGCAGGCCCGAGGTGGAGATGGTCTTCCTGATCAGTTCGGCGCCGGAATACTGGTCGGAGTACCCCGCCGGTTTGGCGACCCCGGTGGCGGGGAAGGGGTGCATCCCGTAGACCATGCCCGTGTCTTCCAAGGCGTTCCACACGGTCTCGTACTTGGGCTGGATCGGGTAGTTGCCCATGGCGTCCATGGGACGGACCAGCGCTACCCGGCAGCCCCGTTCCGCCACACGGTAGATCTCTTCAGCGGCGTACTGTGGGTTCTGCATTGGGATCAGGGCGGCGAAGAAGAGCCGATCCGGGTCTTCGCGGGTGTAGTCATAGGCCCAATCGTTGTAGGCCTTGCACATGGCCCGCGCGCCCAAGGCGTTCTGCAACCATGGATAGGTGTCGATGCTGGTGGGAATGATCATCACTTGGTCGATGCCTTGGACGTCCATATCCCGCAGCCGGGGCCCTGGCTCATCAGCGCCGAGGTGGGCCAGGTAGTCGGCCTGTTCTTGGTTCAAGGCGGTTTCGCCGCGCAGGTTGCGCACGTTGAAGGCGCGCTGGATGTCGTGCTTGAGGCCGGGGCCAGCCAGCCGGACGATGTCGATCGACCCTGGGCCGGTCCTAGGCGTCGGCGAGGAGCCGTTGATGTCGGCCTTGCCGTTGACCAACAACTGGTTCGAGTCGGTGTCGTACCACATGGTCGCTTTCAACGCCTCTAGTTCGTCCTTGGTGAGGCTGTCGGCGGCCCGTTCCCAGACTTTGGCTGGCTCCACGATGTGGGCGTCGCAGTCGAAGGTCGGGAAATCCTTGGCCATTGGCCTGAAGCTCTGGACCGGCAATTTGGACCTCCTATTGGTGACGGGTGGGTCGGTGACGGCTGGGTTACTTGAACTCTGGAATCACTTTGTCGGTGATGAGCCGCATGGTATTCATCACCACGTCGCGGGGCACCGAGGACGTCCAGTTGACCTCGAACATAATTTCGTCGGTGCTGAAATCTTCCCGGAGCATGTGTATCCTCTCGACCACCTCTTCCGGGGTGCCGAACAGGTTCACTTCCTCGGTAGCGTCGGGGCTCGCCGCGCCCGCGTCGGTGCTCCCGATGCCCACCCTGCCGGAGTAGTACTGCCTGGCGAGACTCATGAGATTGTCGGTCTGGCGCGTGGCCTCCTCTTTGGTTGCTGCCACCAAGGTGGGTATGCGTACCACGGTAGTCGGGTCGCCGGGGTGGCCGGCATCCTGCCAGGCTTTGCGGTAGCTCTTCACATCTTCCTTCAGGACCTCAGACCCTCTGAGGTTGTGAGGGGAGCTTCCGGCGCCGATGGCTATCCGATAGCCCTGGGCGCCCATGGGCACGAAGCTCTCCTGGCTGTCCACGGGCAACAGCATGGGCGGGTAGGGCTTCTGATAGGGCTTCGGGATCGCGAGGTACGGCTCGTAGAACGCCGGGTAGTTGTAATACTTGCCTTCGAACCCGGAGAAATTGTCCTCGGTCCACAGCTGCTTCATGACCTCCAGGTACTCGAAGAACTGCTCCCGGCGGCTGTCGGAGCCGCGAGTGCGCCCGCCCGCGCCGTAGATGAACCGCCCTTGGCTGACCTGGTCTACTATGGCGACCTGTTCCGCAGTCTGGATCGGGTCTTCGAGCAACAGGTTATCAAACCCGTATCGTTCATGTGGCAGCGCTGACCCCGATACCGTCTCTCCTGATTGCTTCATGACCGGGCGGTGGATGGACGACCCGATCCTGATGTTCTTGGTGCGTTCGGCGATCACGGCGGAGAGCATGAGCACCTGAGGGTCCATGCTGGCCTGCTTGGAGAAGTGGCCTCCGCCGAGCCAGATGTAGTCCCAGCCCATTTCCTCGACCGCGTCGATCTCCTCGTAGTTCTTGGTGTAGGCTTCTTCCTCCAGCAGCTTCCCGCCGCGGTATTCGGGGTCCCATGGGACCATGCCGCCCGAGTACAAGGCATTCCAAGTGTTAAATAGTCCAAAGTCCATGTTCGCCCTCCATAAATCCTTGGGGATCAGGCTTCTTTCGCCACTAATGCTATTACTAGCGGCAAATACCGTCAACTTCGGAGTTTTCTTTCGCGCGTTTTCCGGTCACAGGCGCGGGTCCACTGGCTCGCTTTCCAGTGCAAGAACGGCGAAGGCGCACTCGTGGACCCGGTACAGGGGTTCGCGGCCCACGAAACGCCGCAGTCCTTCCAGGCCGAGGGCGAACTCCCGCAGCGCCAGGGAACGCTTCGCCGAAAGACTGCGGGACCGCAGACGTTCGAGGTTGCCCGGCAGGGTATATTCCGGCCCATAAATGATCCGCAGGTATTCCGGGCCCCGGCACTTGATAGCAGGCTGTACCAGGCCGCGCCTGCCGGTGGCGACGAAATCCAGCGGCTTCACCACCATGCCCTCGCCGCCCGCGCCCGTCATTTCCTCCCACCAGAGGGTCGCTTCAGCCTCCTCCGGGCCCCCGAGTTCCACCACCCGGTGCCGGGTTGGCTGGAACAACGCCGGGTTGGCGTCGGCCAGGCGGGACGCCGCTCCCATATGCCAGAGATGGTCTTGGTCCGTGTGCACCCGGCCTTCGCTGGCCAGCAGATGGAACGGCGCAAGCCGAATATCGGCCAGCGAAGCCACGGGCCAGCAGTACCGGGCGTAGGAGTCACTGTAAAGCCGGGCGAGCCGCAGCCGGTCCTCTAGGTCCGAAAGGGCGCCGCCCGTGTCGATGCCGCGGGACGCTGTCTGCTCGAGCACGGACCGCGCCGCCGTCAGGCTGGCTTTTGCCGCCGCGCCCACCGCCGCATATTGCTCCCGGAGCAGCTCCTGGGCCTTCACCGACCAGGGCATGATCTCGCAGTCCAGCACAATCCAGTCGGTCCCAAGATGCTCCCATAGACCGGAGTCCGTGACCGCCGCGCCAACGTGTTCGAGGAACTGCGCCTCCAAGCCCCGGTCATCGAAGAACCGTCGGCCGGTGCGAGTGTAGCAAGCCCCGATGCCTTGGCCGACCGTCCCGAAGCGCCTCTCGATGACCCCTTCGTCCTGGGCTATCACCAAAATGGCCCGGGAGCCCATGTGCTTCTCCTCGCAGACAACCCGGGACACGCCCTGATTTCGAAAGTAGCCGAAAACCTCCGAAGGGTGCTCCAGCATGCCGGGGAGCCCGGAGGTCTCGCACGGGGAGATCGTCGGCGGTAGATACACTAGCCAGCGGGGGTCAAGGGCGAAGCGGCTCATCACTTCGAGGGCCGCGGCCGTGTGCTCTTCCCGGACCGTGACGTTGCCCCGCAGTGAGGTGGACACGATGCGCTTGCCGAGAATGTCGTTAATGTCGAGAAGGTCCGCGGACCGTTCCTCCGCTTGGTCGGCCGGTGCGCCGGGTTCGGCCAAGGGTCTGGCTGGCTCATAGTAGACCCGCACTGACGGGACCGATACCAACTCTCCCTCCGGGTAACGCAGCGCGGTCAGGGTGCCGCCGAACACGCAGCCAGTGTCGATGTTGATTGTGCGGTTGACCCAAGCGGGACTGGCGACCGGCGTGTGCCCGTAGACCACCATGGCCCGGCCCCTATAGTTGGCGGCCCAGTCGGCACGGACCGGGAGCCCGAATTCGTCGGTCTCGCCGGTGGTCTCGCCGTACAGACAGAAATTGCGGACTCGGGCCGATGCACGGCCCTGGTATTCCGGCTTCATCCCGGCGTGGGCCACCACCAATTCCCCGCCGTCGAGCACGTAGTGGCTGATCAAGTTGTCCAGGAACGCAGTGGCCTGCTGTCGGAACGCCGGGGACTCCTCCTCCAGTTGGGCCAGAGACTCGGCCAGTCCGTGGGAGACCTGTACGTTGCGCCCTTTCAGTTTGCGTACCAGCTTGGACTCGTGGTTGCCCGCGACGCACAATCCCGAGCCGTTGGCGACCATGGACATGACCAGCCTGAGCACATCAGTAACGCCCGGTCCGCGGTCGACAAGGTCGCCCACGAAGACGGCCTTGCGTCCCTGGGGGTGGGTCGCGGCCAAGGCGGTTTCTTCGGCGGCGCCAGCGCGCTTCGACACCTGATAACCTAAGCGTTCCAGCAGCTCCACCAGCTCGTCGAAACAGCCGTGGACGTCGCCGATGATGTCGAAGGGCCCGCGTTCGTGCTGGAGGTCAGTCCACATCGGCGCCCGCTCGATGGAGACTGCTTCGACCTCCTCCGGAGAGTTGAGCACAATCACCTGCCGGAAGCCCTCGCGTTTTAGCCCGCGCAGCGAGCGCCTGAGCTGTTCGGCTTGGCGGCGAACGACCTGCGAGCCGAATTGGCGGTCGGCGCGTTCCCGGTTGCGGGCCAGGCATACCGCCTCGGGAAGGTCCAGCACGATGGCAACCGGCAGACAATCGTGCTCCCTGGCCAGTTCCACCAGTGATTTTCTAGCCGCTGGCTGCACGCTGGTAGCGTCGATGACGGTTAGGCGTCCGGCCCGCAGGCGCGTGGCTGCGATGAAGTTCAGAAGCGCGAAGGCCTGGGGTGTCGCGGTCTGGTCGTTGGCGTCGTCGGCCACCATGGCGCGGCAGGCGTCTGAAGATACGATTTCGGTCGGCTTGAAGTGCCTTGCGGCGAAGGTGGACTTCCCAGACCCGCTGGGGCCGACCAAGGCCACGAGGCAGAGCTCGGGGATGGTTATATTCATCTGGTAAAGACGCCCATCTGGGTCGGCGTTCCTAGCGAGGAATGCTCGGGTCCAATGTCCTCAAAGCGCGCACTGTAATGGCGGCGGACCGCGACCTGGTGGGCCCAAGTCCGGAACTGCTCCCTGGTCCACTCGAAGCGGTGGTCCCGGTGGCGGAACTCCCCGGCGGGCAGGGACTCGAAGAGCTCGTTGTATTCCGCGTTGGGCGTCGTAATCAGCACTGCGCCGGGTCTGGCCGAGCCGAACACCACTTCCTCGAATGCGCCGAGCCGCGACGGTTCGATGTGCTCGATGACCTCCGAGGCGACCGCCGCGTCGTACCCGGCTAGGCGCTGGTCCCGGTAGGTCAGCGATCCGTGCAGGAGGGTGACGCGCTCCCGCTGTGAAGCAGGCAGGGTATCGAGGCGCAGCCGCGTGCGGGCCGTTTCCAATGCCCGATGAGAAACGTCCACTCCGGTAATCGAGCGGATTGCGGGCTCCTTGAGCAACTCGCCGATCAGCCTACCTTCACCACATCCGAGGTCCAGTACCCGCCCCGCACCCAAGCTGCCGAGCGAGTCCAGCACCGCCCGCAGCCGTTGTTCGCCCAACCGCAGCGGAGCTTCAAGTTGTTCCTCTTCCTGTTGGTGCCGGGCTCCGGCGGCGACCGGGTCGGACTGACCAGAATCGAGCAGTTGGGCCAGCGCCCGACGGGTCAGGTCGCGCTGGTGCTTGAGGTAACGACGCGAAACCAGCTCCCGTTGGGGATGGGTGGCCAGCCAACCCTCGCCAAAGCGCAGCAGCTTGTCTACCTCTTCGTCGCCGACCCAGTAGTGCTTCTCATCGTCCAGCACGGGGAGCAGCACGTAGAGATGGGCCAGCAGGTCGCGGAGACGGGTTGCCGACGAGAGGCGCACGCTGTAGTAGGGGCTGCCCCCCCAATCGGGAAAGCGCTCATCCAAGTCGTATCCCTGGGTCTCCACGGAGTAGCCCAGAGGCTCGAACAGGTCGCGGACCAGCCCCGCCCCTTCCTTGGAGGGGACGACTTCGATCCGTGCTTCCAGAGGGATGGGGGCTTCGGCAAGCTCGGGGCGGTCCTTGCTCTGGCCCCGCAGCGCGCTGCCGAACACGGAAGAGATCGCCACGCTCAAGTGAGACGAAGCTACGTAGGGGCGGTCGTTGACGTAGTGCTCCGCCCAACCGCTCGAACCCGGGCGTGCCAACGGGACCGGGTCGGTCTTCAAGAGCAGCGCCGCAGTGCAGCGGTCATCCTCCGCTTCGGGATAGAAGACATCAGCCCGCCCGAAGGATAGCGGGAACGACTGGTACCGGCCGGGGTTCTTGTGCAGCAGGAACCCCAGGTCGGTCGCGGGCCTATGGGTGGTGGAGATGGTGAGCAGCATAATGTCGGCAGATGTCGCGGGCCGGAATCCGCGAGAATAGCTTTCCGGACCGGGGCCGTCTAGCCGACGGCTGTTTCCCGTCCTTGGTCCGAGGCCTCTTGGATTTTGTCGATGAAGCGGTGCAACCGCACTGCCTCGTCGAAGTCGGGCTGGCAGGCTTCACCGGCGTTTATGCTTTGGGCGAACCGGTAGTACATCTGGCCGACGTTGTAGGCGGCCCCCATTGGCATGCCCTCCAACACCCAGGTATATCCTGTCGGGGTCGGAAGGTCTTCTAGCCGGTCGCCGCCCCTGGCGCCCTGTACTGTGATGCCGAAGTGGTTGGGCGACTCGTCGGAGGTGGCGGTCAGCGTCCCTTCCCGGCCGTATATCTCCATGCGGTAGCCGCTGCCCGCCCACGGGTTGTTGGCGATGTGCGCCGAGGCGACAGCGCCGTTTGTCAGCCGGCCGCCGACTAGGATGTTGTCCGGCGAGGTCACGTCGACCAGCTGGTTGGTGTCGGTCTCGGACCACTGTTTGGCCTGGGTGCTGACCACGGATGAGACGTGGCTGAAGTCCCCTACCACGAATCGCAGCGCGTCGATGGTGTGGCCAAACAGAATGGTCAGCGTGTTGGCCCCAAGCTCGCGGTCCCGCTGCCAGGTGCGGTCGGACTCCCGCTCCAGCACGCCGCCGGAGATGCGGCTAACGTGGCAAGACATCACCTCGCCGACGTATCCCGAGGCCACCAGGTCCCGGAGGTGGAGGATGGCCGGGTTGGCCCGGGCCTGAAGGCCGACCATGTTGCGGACTCCCTTCTCGCGAGCGAGGGCGGCCATCTCTTCAGCCTCGGCGGTGGTGCGGCCCAGGGGCCATTCGGTGTACACGTGCTTGCCAGCATTGATGGCGTCGACGGTGGGCTCGTAGTGGGATGGCACTCGCAGGCTCACGGCGACGGCGTCTATTTCGGGGTGGGCCAGCATCTCACGATAATCGTCGAAGGCCAGCCGGGCCCCGAATTGGGCGCGAGATTCCTCGGCGCTCTCCATGCGGGTAGTGCAGACCCCGGTCAACTCGAACTCTGGGCTGGCGACTATCGCCGGAAGGTGAGAGCGGACCGCCCAGCCCCTGTGAACATTGGCGCCTATGATGCCCAGACGAATCTTGTCTGCCACGATGGCCCCCTTGGGGAGAATACCGCCATCCTAACATACGCTGGGCGCGAGTGAAGAGGGTCCAGATGGAAGAGGACACTATGGTAGGATTGGGTCGTCACACTCGGATATGGAGGCGCGATTATGCCGTACGGAGATAACGACTGGCTAGCGTTGACCACCGAACCGACCCTGGAACCGGAGATTCCTATCTGCGACGCCCATCACCATTTCTGGGACTTCCGGATGGACCGCATCCCCTACCATCGCTATTTGCTCCACGAGTTGGCCGCCGACCTGAACAGCGGCCACAACGTCCGCTCTACCGTGTTCCTGGAGGCGAGAGCGATGTACCGCTTGGACGGACCGGAGGAGTTACGGCCCGTGGGCGAGGTCGAGTTCGTGCAGGGCCTCGCGGCGGCCAGCGCCAACGGTCTGTACGGTCCGGCCAAGGCAGCGGCGGCGATCATCGGACACGCCAACCTGAGCCTGGGTGACGGTGTGGAGCGGGTGCTGGACGCCCTGCAGGAGGCTAGCCCCAACCGCTTCCGCGGCATTCGGCATTCCGTTGGTTGGGACCCCCACCCGGAGATAGAGGACCGGGGAAGCCAGCACCAACTGGCCAGCGCCGAGTTCCGGGCCGGGGCTCGGGTGTTGGCACGCCGCGGTCTGGTCTACGACAACGTGGTCCATTTTCCGCAGCTGGCGGAGTTGGCGGACTTCGCCAACGCGGTGCCTGAGCTCACCATCATCTCGAACCACATCGGCGGGCTGATGCGCGTCGGACCCTACGGCGACCGGGACGACGAGGTGCTGCCCCAGTGGCGCGAGGGGATCGCCACTTTGGCCCAGTGCCCAAACGTGGTGATGAAACTGGGGGGAATAGGTCAGCCCCGATACGGGTTCGACTGGCATACGCGCGATGTGCCCATAGGCTCCGAGGAACTGGCCGAGTCTTTGGCCCCGCTCATGGGGTACTGCATCGAGCAATTCGGCCCGGACCGGTGCATGTTGGAGAGCAACTTCCCGCCAGACAAGGTGTCCTATTCCTATAACGTAATGTACAACGCCTTCAAGCGCATGACCAAAGACTACTCACCCACCGAAAGGGCGGCAATGTTCCACGACACTGCCGCCCGCGTCTACCGGATAGACGTGTAGGGGCCGAGGTAGCGCTAAAAGTAACGGTCCTGTTACGGTATGAGCCGCGTTGTTGAGACGGGCGGGGTAGGCTCGCTGTGGCCCTCGCGTTTTCTGTTTCGGTGGCGGTCCTGTTTGGCATTGGGCCGGCCACTGGGACTATCGCCGACTTCCTCGGGCCTCGGATATTGGTGGCCGGTGGGCGCTGCCCTCGTCGGCGTTGGGCTAGTTACGGCCAGCGTCGCCACCGTGATTTGGCAGGTGTACATCGTCTTTGCCCTTGGCATCGGTCTCGGTGTTAGGATGGCCTACGTACCTGCCGTTGGCACGTTGCAAAAGTGGTTCGACCTGCGTAGGGGTCTGGCTACGGGCATTGGCGCCTCCGGCATCGGCGCTGGAACCCTGGTCGTCCCACCCCTGGCGGCGCTGTTGATCGCCGAGCTCCATTGGCGGGCCGCGTATTTGACCATGGGAGTGTTGGCGCTGGTGATCGGCGGAGGTGCGGGTCTGCTGGTAACGGACCCTGACCAGCGGCAAGCGGTGGCCCTGTTCAACGACAAGGCGTCGCCCATCGTGGGCGTCAAGATCAACCCCGACGGAAGCGCCAGCGTGATCGAATAAGCGCCCGGAGCTCGCCTCCGGCCCGCCTCCGGGTAGATGCAGTGGGGAGCAACCCTCGCCCAATTTCAGGGAGCTTTGCTCCCCACCTTCATGTGGCGGACCCTCCGAGGGGCCGGGCCCGGCTATGGTATTATTGCCCAAAATCACACCCAGGCTCGGAGGGCTTGACATGCCGTTTGGTAATGATGACTGGCTGGCTCTAACCGAGGAGGCTCCCATCGAGCCGGAGATCCCGCTCTGCGATCCCCATCATCACTTCTGGGACCGGCGGCTGCAGAGTATCCCCTACCAGCGCTACCTGCTCCACGAATTGATGGGCGACTTGGACAGTGGACACAACGTGCAGTCCACCGTATTCGTGGAGGCGCGGTCGATGTACCGCGCGTCGGGTCCCGCCGAGCTCCGGCCAGTGGGCGAGGTTGAGTTCGTTCAGGGGCTTGCGGCGGCCAGCGCCAGCGGCGTCTACGGCGAAACCAGGGCCGCGGCAGCTATTGTCGGTCATGCCGACCTAAAGCTGGGCGAGGCGGTAGCCCCGGTGTTGGAGGCGCTGCAGGCGGCCAGCCCCAACCGGTTCAAGGGCATCCGCCACAACGTTACCTGGAGTCCGGACCCCTCGATTGACGACCGGGAAAGCCAGGGAATCTTGGCCAACGAGTCATTCCGGACCGGCGCCAGGGTCTTGGCTCGCATGGGGCTGTCTTTGGATTCGATGCTGTCGTTCCCTCAATTGACCGAGTTGGCCGACTTCGCCCGGGCGGTGCCGGAACTGCCAATTATTCTCAACCACCTCGGCGGGGTCAGCCGGACGGGCATTTACGCCAATAAGGACGACGAGATAATCCCGGCGTGGCGGGAGGGCATCAGCGCGGTGGCTAGTTGCCCCAACGTTACCTGCAAGCTCGGCGGGATGGGCATGCCCCGCTGGGGGTTCGGCTGGCACACCCGCGACATTCCCATCGGGTCCGAGGAACTGGCAGAATCCATGACCCCTTGGATGGGCTACTGTATCGAGCAGTTCGGGCCGGACCGCTGCATGTTTGAAAGCAACTTCCCGCCGGACAAGGTGTCCTTCTCCTACAACGTGATGTACAACGCCTTCAAGCGGCTGTCCCAAGGCTACAGTGCCACCGAACGGGCTAACCTGTTCCACGACACCGCGGCAGGGGTCTACCGGATCGAGACCTAGCGCCGCCGCACCGGTGGTCGGCGGCGTCTCCCGAGTCCTATGTTCCCAACCGTTTTTATGAGAGCCTCCCCGTGCAACGAGTTCCAACAAGGAAATGGAGATGGGCCTCGGCAAGTTGTTGGCTAAACCATTTTCCGGCTACCCTGGCGGCTACAAACATATGCGGCGGGGGACCCAGCCTGTTGATGGCCCTCCTCCCTTCCGGACGCCCAGCGACCCCCAAGACCGTCGCGGCCGGATTCCGCCAACGGGGTTCCGCGAATACTGGTACCCAGCCCTCCCTGCCAAAGACGTCAGGAAGGATACGCTCGAGGTGCTGCGCGTGCTCGGCACCGACGTGGTATTTTTCCGGGACATGGACATGGACATGGACATGGACATGGACAGGGACGGCCCAGCCTGCGCCGAAGGCTCTGGAGCGGCGTGACCTGGCTATACCGGAATTGTGAGTTGAACTTCAACTTCCGGAACCAAGACTACGATGCCGAGAAATACGTCCAATATGACTCCCCCGAATACCTGTCGTCCACCGACTCGGTTGTGGTGGCAATGCGCCGCCTCTTCGCGGAACACGCCCGCGACGTTCAGCGCGGGCGGGATCGGGAAGAGGAACTACCCCAGGCCATGGATGAAACCGAAGCAGAGCGAATGATACGCTAAGTAGACGCTTAGGTCGCGGAATCAGCCCGAGCCTTCGACGCCGACCGGCTGGAAGAAGAGTTGTTGCGCCGGTTGTAGATGCCGAGGGCGGTCGGCGATTGGCAAACAACAGCCCACAGCAGCATGCAGGAGGCGATACCATGTCCAGGGTTAGGATGATTCAGCATATCAACATCCAGATCAGCGACAAGGAGCGGACCCGCGAATGGTACGAGAAAGTCTTCGGCGCGGAGTTCTTGGACCGGGGTCCGGAGCTGAACCAAGGGCAACTGCAGTTGCGGATCGGGAGCGGCGAGATACATACTACCCACACTCCGGACCCGAACCCATCGGGGCACTTTGCCGTGGAGATTCAGGATTGGGACGAGGCGATTGCCAACTTGGACGCTCTGGGCGTCCGATATAGCCCGCCATCGGTCCGTGGATACAGCGGCGGCCACTCAACCTATATCAAGGACCCCGACGGGAACATGATCGAGTTGGTGCAGCACCCCTTGGGCCTCAGGGACTCAAAGGGCCAAACCGTGGATGTGGCACACGACTCCAACGGCTTGCGGTGGGCCCAACTCCCGGGTTATGGCCCCACAGGCTGACACTGTTGTCCCGGCGAAAGCGGAACCAAGACTGTCCATAGCCTAACGCCGCCCCAGAGCTAAACGGAATCAGTCCCAGGAGGTCCGGTCATGCCTTCAATGCCGGTGGGGCCCGGAGTTGAGCTCCACTATTATGACGACGACTTCACCGATCCGTGGCGCTCCGCTCCGGCCATGCTGTTGCAGCACGGGTTCTCCCGCAGCGGCAAGTTCTGGTACAACTGGGTGCCGCTGCTCTCCCGCGAGTTCCGCATCCTACGCCCCGACATGCGGGGGATGGGCGAGTCCACCATCGCCGAGGACCAGTACGAACCCTCCTTGGACACCTTCGTAAACGACCTTAGAAGTATCCTCGATCATTTGGGGATCGAGGACGTGGTGTACGTGGGGGAATCGTTCGGAGGCATCATCGGCCTGAATTTCGCCCACAGGCACCCGGAGCGGACCAGGGCGCTGGTGCTGTGCAACACGCCGTGCCGATTGCCTCGCCGGGAGCGCACCGACCCTGGTGGGGACTTGGAAACTTCCATGAGCCGGAGTGTCGGCGCTTGGTCCACCGCCACCATCAACCAGCGGTTGGACACCCGCGTAGCGCCGCAGGGGCTCAAGGACTGGTACATCGCCGAAATGGACCGGACGTCTGCGTCCATTGGACGGAGCCTCCAAGGATACCTCGATACGCTGGATTTCAGCCCCTACCTGAAGGAAGTCGAGACCCCGACGCTCCTATTGGTGGGCGAGGAGTCCCCAACCTCGACCCTGGAGCAACAGCGATTCATGGCTGAGCAGCTGCCGGACTCCCGGTTGGTGGTCTACCCCGGGTTGGGCCATGGCATCAACGCCATCTACCCGGAGTGGTGTACCGAGCAGGTCCGTGAGTTCGTCGCTTCCCAGACCACTTAAGGAGGGAATCATGCCCTATTACATGTACGTCGCAGTGCAAGAGGATAACAAGATTTCGGTCTTCACCGTCGACCCCGATTCCGGAGGGCTGACCCTGCAGAGCGATGTTCCGGTTTCCGGCGGGCCGTTTACTCTGGCGATCAGCCCGGACCGCCAACATCTGTATGCTGGGACTAGGGAAACACCGCAGCTAACCAGCTTCCGGATCGACCAAGCCAACGGAGGACTGACCCAGACCGGATCGGCCCCGCTGGACGCATGGCCGGTCTACATCAACACGGACCGCAGGGGCAAATTCGTGCTGTCCGCCTACTATCAGGGCGCTTGTGTCGCGGTGCACCCGATCGCGGATGACGGGTCGGTGGGAGAGCCTCCCGTCGTGCGGCTGGACACGGCGACCGGGGCCCACGCGATGCAGACCGACTCGACCAACAGCTACGCTTTCGTGCCCCACATTGCGGGCAACGGCCCCAACTCCGTCTGGCAGTTTAGGTTCGACGAGAATACGGGTCACATCACTCCCAACTCGCCCGCCACGGTGGACCCGGAAGAATTTCTCGGGCCCCGCCATTTCTGCTTCCATCCTGCCTTGGACGTCCTCTACTTCTCCAACGAGCAGGGCTGCAGCGTGAGCGGCTATCGCTTGGACACAAGCAACGGTACCCTGTCGCTCTTTCAGACTCTTACCACCCTTCCACCCGAAGGATTCGCGGAGAGGAACACCTGTTCCCAGATTCAGATAACGGGCTCGGGCCGGTTCCTGTACGCCCCGAACAGGGGCCATGACAGCATCGCTTGTTTTACGGTGGACGCTGCCACGGGCGAGCTGGCCTCCAACGGCATCGTCGCCTCCGAACCCAGACCCAACGCCCTATGCCTCGGGCCCCAGGACCGGTACATCTACTCCGCTGGCCAGGACTCGGGACAAATGGCCATCTTCCGGGTGGGCCAGGACTCAGGAGCGTTGACCCCTGCGGGGACCGTTCCGTTGGGCAACGCTCCTTGCTGGATCTCGATCACGGAGCTGCCGGGATAGCGGTCGTCACATAAATCAAAAGCCATCAAGTCGAGTCGTGGCGGCTTCGCTGCCGCGACTCGTTTCACAGTGCCCCAAATAGTTGGGATAAGGCAATTGAGCGCGTTCGCTGGGTTAACCCGGGGCTGCCTGAGGGCGCGCTAGACTCGCATATTCGTCGGGCGTATGCTTGATTAATACTGCTGCGTTCAGGAGGGTTGCCATGCCATTGCAGCTGGACCACACGATCGTGCCCGCCTACGACAAGGTAAAGTCGGCGGAGTTCATCGCCCGTATGTTCGGACTGACCTACAAGGGCCCCTGGGGGCATTTCGCCCCGGTCAAAGTCAACGACATGCTCACCCTGGACTTCGATGATTCGGACAACCCGCGCTCCAACCACTACGCTTTCTTGGCGTCGGACGAGGAGTTCGACGGAGTGCTCCAGCGCATCAAAGACGAGAGTGTCGCGTTCGGCAGCGGCCCCCGCTCACGCACCGATGGCGAGATAAACTACAACCATCAGGGGCGTGGGTTCTATTTCGAGTGCGAGAACGGTCATGTATGGGAGGTCATCACCCACACTTACATTACCGATTAGCTGGTGCGCCGCCCGAACGGTGTCGACAGCCCGGGCGGCGTCGACAGGATGATTGAGCAATGACGAGCCTTGCCCGGGCCTTCGAGGAGATCGACCGGTTCGTTGGACTCCGAATCGCCGAAGTAAACATGCCGGGGCTGGCGCTGGCCGTTACGGACCGGGGAAAATTGCTCCGGGTGGCCGCCTACGGCTATGCGGACCTAGCCGCAGCGAGTCCGATGCAGCCCGGCACGATGTTCGAAATCGGGTCCATCGGCAAGTCCTTCACCAACGTCGCCTTGATGCAACTCCGCGACGAGGGCCGGTTGGACCTGCAAGCGCCAGTGTCGCGCTACCTGCCGTGGTTCGACGTGCAATCCGGCCACGGCCCCATCACTCTTCATCACCTGATGACTCATACGGCGGGACTGGTCAGCGGCACCGATATTGGCTCCCACGGGCTCTACGAAGCCTGGGCCTTGCGTCATAGCCGGACCGGGGCCCCACCCGGAGAATACTTCCGCTATTCCAACGTCGGCTACAAGACCTTAGGATTCCTACTGGAAGAAGTGGATGGACGGCCATACCGGGAGTCCATCCAGACGCGGGTGCTCGATCCCCTGGGCATGAGCGGTTCCCACCCGGTCATTGGGTTCGAGACACGAAAGCGGGCGGCTGTGGGCTATCGGGACTTCTACGACGACCGCCCGGAGCACCGGGACCATGGGCTGGTACCGGCACTGTGGACCGAATACGGAGTGGGCGATGGCTGCCAGGCATCCACTGCCGAGGATATGGCCACCTATCTCAGGATGTTCATGAACGGTGGCCATGGCCCCACGGGCCGGGTCATGTCCGAAGAGAGCTTCAATCTGATGACCCAACGGGCGGTACCGACCCAGCAATGGGGAGGGGCGCACTATGGGTACGGACTCACCCTGGCCCATGTCGACGGTCATGCTTATCTGGGTCACGGCGGCGGGACAACCGGCTTCGTGGCGGCGGTGGTTGCTGACATGGACGACGGCATCGGAGTGGTGGTATTGATCAACGGCTACGTCGAGTCCTACGGGTCAGTCGGGATGGCGATGCATCTGCTCAGCATATTGCGAGCCGGGTTACGACAGCAGGAAATGCCCCTCCCGCCGCCGGTTAGTGACCCGGCTTCGGTGGTAAACGAGGCCGATTACGCCGGTACGTATAGCGCCGGTGGCGAGACGCTCTCCCTGACGGCTGGCCAAGGCCGTTTGGTGCTGCACTACCACGGTGATGATGTCACCCTCCAGCAGCGCGGCGGCGACAGCTTTTACGTGCCGCACCCCAACCTGGAGCACTTCCTGCTGGAGTTCGGGCGCGACGGAGACCGCGTGGTGGAGGCCTTCCACGGTCCCACTTGGTATAGCGGCGAGGGGTATTCTGGCCCTGTTAGCTTCGACTACCCAAGCGAGTGGGACAGCTTACGTGGACATTACCGGACTTACAATTTCGGCCTGACCAACTTCCGTATCGTGGTCCGCAAGGGGGAGCTGCTTTTGGTCTATCCGACCGGTGGGCACGATCCCTTGGTCCCATTGGGCGACGGCCTGTTTCGCATCGGCGCCGAGCCGCGCTCACCGGAAACCCTCAGCTTCGATTCGGTGGCGTCCGGACTGGCTCTACGGGCGGTCTATTCCGGCTGTCCCTACTACCGCACCTATACACCGTAAGGCAACCGTATGAAATATGACACGATCATCGTGGGGGCCGGGTCTGCCGGCTGCGTCTTGGCCAACCGCCTGTCCGAGGACCTCGGGCATTCAGTGTTGCTGCTGGAGGCCGGGCCCGACTACCCGGACCCGGAGCTACTGCCTGCGGAACTAAAGTACGACATGCACCAGGCCGCCTCGGCGGAGGGAGCGGCCTACAACTGGTCCTTTGTGGGCCAGTCCACCCCGCAGCAGTCCAAGCCGCTCCACGTTGCCCGGGGCAAGGTGACCGGCGGCAGCAGCGCCATAAACCACCAGATTATGCTGCGCGGGATGCCCGAGGACTTCGACGGCTGGGCCGCCGCAGGCAACGACGAGTGGAGCTACCTGAAGACGCTGCCCTATTTCCGGCGGCTGGAGGCGGACGCCGACATTCGAGACGACTTTCACGGCTCGGATGGTCCGATTCCGGTGTGGCGCCATCAACGCGAGACCTGGCTCCCCTTGCAGGCGGCTTTCTACCAGGCCTGCCGGGACGCTGGCTTTCCTGACGATCCCGACATGAACCACCCGGAGGCAACGGGGGTTGGCGCCTTTCCCCTGAACAACCCGGGTGGCGTGCGGATGAGCACGGCACTCACCTACCTAGACGCCTGCCGCCATCGCCTGAACCTGACAATCCGGGCCAACGTTTTGGCGCGTCGCGTCCGTTTCGACGGCAAGCGGGCCACCAGCTTGGAGCTGGAGAGCGGAGGAGAGGTCTTCGTGGTCGAGGGGGAGGAGATCATCCTAAGCGCCGGGGCTATTGCCTCGCCGCAACTCCTGATGCTGTCGGGAGTTGGCCCGGCGGACTCGCTGCGCCAACTGGGCATCGGTACCCTCCACGACCTGCCCGGAGTGGGGCAAAACATGAAGAACCATCCCTCGGTCAACCTGGTGTTCCGCGCGGCGGCGGGCCATCACCTGGCCCCGGAAGCGCCTCGAAACCAGGTGGGCTTGAGGTTCACTGCCAGCGGTTCGGATACCCGCAACGACATCCAAGTCCAGCCAACCACGTCCTACCCGGAGAGCGCGGATGCCCCCGACATTCGCGTCGGCTGCCGGTTGGAGCTGCCGTTCAGCAAAGGCGTGTTGACTCTCACGTCTACCGACGTGTCGGTGCAGCCACACTTGGATTTTCGTTTCCTGACCGACCCCAGGGACGGCGAGCGCTGGCGCGACGCCCTACGCCGCTGTGTGGAGTTGTTCCAGCACCCGGCTTTCGAGGGACTGTTGGGGGAGCGGATAGCGCCCTCCGACACAGACTTGGCCAGTGACGACGCGCTGGAAGATTGGCTCCAGCAAAACGCCAGTATCGCCGGTCACACCTCGGTGACTTGCAAGATGGGGCCGCAGTCCGACCCGCTGGCGGTGGTCGACCAGTTCTGCAAGGTGCACGGGCTCGAGGGCCTACGGGTAATCGACGCCTCGGTTATGCCGGAAGTCACCCGGGCCAACACCAATGCCACCGTGATAATGATTGCCGAGCGGGCCGCCGATTTCATCCGGGAAGGCCGGTAGCGCAACACCCGAGTACCCACTGCCAACGTATCAATTGAAGGAGTGATTTCATGCCGGAGATAGAGAACAAGCTGAAGGAGTTGGGCTACGAGCTCCCGCCGCCTCGTCCGCCGGGCGCAGGCAACATTATCCCTGCGGTGCGTACGGGGAATCTGGTCTTCCTCTCGGGCACCGGTCCCGGGCTGCCGGAGGGCGGTCTGCTACACGTTGGCAAGCTCGGCTCGGAGGTGACCATCGAACAGGGCTACGACTGCGCCCGACAGACGATGCTGAACCTGCTCACCAACCTGAAACGTGAGATTGGCGACCTGGACAGGGTAAGAAGGGTCGTCAAGCTGCTGTGCATGGTGAATGCCGTCCCCGATTTCGGGGACACGCCCAGAGTGGCCAACGGCGCATCGGACTTGCTCATCAGCCTATACGGCGAGCAAGGGCGACACGCCCGGTCTGCCGTGGGCATGGCCACCCTACCCGGCGGCATGCCAATAGAGATAGAGATGATCGTCGAGGTGGAAGACTAGAGACTCGGCAGTCTAGTCAGACTCGATAGGACTCAGAGCCCCTGCCAATAGCGGCGGCTTTCTCCCCGCACGAAGCGCCCAAAGCCCGGGTCGGGGAAGTGTCCCGCCGACACCAGGGTGCCCTCGGCTTCCAGTAGGTCCATGACCGAATGCCGGGTGGCCCGCGCTTGGTCTTGGTCGATGTCGAACACGGGGCACCAGTCAGTGTGGTGAGCTTGGACGGGACTGTGAGCAACGTCGCCCAAGATGAACCCCTGTTCCCCGTTTGATCTGATGCGGATGGAGTTGTGGCCAGGCGTGTGGCCCGGCGTGGGATAGGTCACCAATTCCGGGGTTATCTGGTGCTCGCCTTCAATCAGGTCCATCACGCCGTGCTCCTGCAACGGTAGCACCTGGGGCACCACGTACTCGACCGTATTCATAACCTCGGGCTGAGTCCAATACTCCCAGTCCTTCTTGGGCACCAAGAAGCGGGCGTTGGGGAAGTTGGGTTTGCCGTCGGTGTAGTTCCAGCCAACATGGTCGGGGTGGACGTGGGTGAAGACCACGATATCCACTTCCTCCCGGTCGATGCCCTTTTCCCTCATGTCGTCGAGCAGGTAGCACCCTTCGCCCTGCATCCCGGTGTCCACCACGATCAGCTTGCCGGAGGAGCGGACGGCCAACGAGCCCCAGCGGTGCTTGCAGTTCTCGTGGTCGGCCATTAGCTCCGGGTATTCGAGCCAGTCCTCGATCGACGTGTGGGGAAAGGCCACGAATGGCGACCTAATCGGCAGGTTGTCGTTGAGGGAGATTAGCTCGACGTTGCCTATGTTTATCTTGTGCTCAGGCATGGCGTCCTCCTTTAATTCTTGTCGGCTACAGTTCGAACGTCTTCCTGAAGATACTTGGCGAGCCGGGACCGTGGGTAATTAGGGCCCGCATCTCGGCATTCCTGGGGTCGGCTTGTAGCTGGGCGGCCCACTCCGGAGTTTTGGAGACGTTCTCGTGCTCGAATTCGTAGACCACCGAGTACATCGGGTCCTCGCCTCGAACAGTCTTGAATCGCCGCCCGCGGATCACGCCGGGCACCTTCTCGAAATTGGGCACGAAGACGGAGTTATACCACGCGTTCCACTCGGTAGACCGCTCTGGGGGGATGTTCATGCGACCGACCTGCAGGGCCGGGGCCATCCCGCTGGCGGCCATGTCTCTGGAGACCGAATCGGGGTAAATCATCTCGTATAGCGGGTTGAATAAATTACGGCCGACGATGGTCGGCCCCATGGTCTCGCTCCACTTGGACTTGGGGCGGTTGGTGAAGCCTTCCCCCAACACGGCGGCGGGGCTCTCCAACTCGTAGCAGGCGAGATGCTTGGGCCCGCCCTGCACCGCCTCGTACCGTGCCCCGTTGAGCACTCCTGGTATGGCGAGGATTTCCTCGATGTGTTCCTCGTTATACCAACGGTTGAACTCGTCTTCCCTGTCCTCCGGAACGTCGCACCAGACCATTAGTAATCCGGTCCCTTTCTTGGCGGCCATTATGTGCCTCGCTTAATATGACTTGGATTCGCTTGAGCGCAGTAACACTATATCGCAGGTCCGGGTTACCGGAAACGCACCCGCGCCATGTGTCGTAATATTAGGCGCTGGAGGCCGGGCGCGGCGCCCTCGATTCCCAACAACCAACGGTCCTCCTTCAATGGAAATACGATGGAAACACGACAAGCGCACCGGCTGGTTGGCGACATATTTGGACCCCGCATTCAACCTGGGGATAATGCGGCTCAGGCCGCGGCGTTGGAACATGTAGTCCGGGCCGGTGGCTCTCGGCCTGCCGGGGACGTTGGAGGAACGGTTGGCTAGAGTCTTGGCCATGGGACGCCAGTTGCAGGTCTTCCGCGCACTGCGTCACCGTGACTTCCGCTGGTTCTGGGTTGGCGCCAGCCTTCAGTCCACGGGCCAGGGAATGCAGTTCCTCATCCTGAGTTGGATAGTCTTGGAACTCACCAACTCTGCTTCCCGGATGGGGTTCGCGATCTTTCTGTTCGGTATTTCCGGCCTGTGCGTCATCCTGTTTTCGGGGACAATCGCGGACCGCTACGACCGCAGAAACCTGTGCATAATCACCCAGGTCCTGGTGGCAGTCCTGTTAATGGGTCTGGCGTTCCTACAGGTTTCGGACCGCATCGCCCTCTGGCACCTGTACCTTGGCGTTGTCCTCATGGCCTTTTGCCAGGCGGTTTACGTGCCTGCCCGGGCGGCCTTGGTTGCCGACTTGGTTGACCAGGAGGACGTCATGAACGCCGTGGTGCTGAACGCTGCGGTGATCAACGTCGGCCGGGTCCTGGGTCCGGCCATAGCGGGTGTGGTGATCGAGTTCGTGGGCATCGGGCCCGCGCTTTTCGTCCACGCCGGTTTCGTTGCTATTGGGGACTTGGCCCTGCTGATGGTCCGCGCCACCCCGCGGGCCGCACCGGTGGAACGCGCGCCCTATCTTGCTGACCTGTTGATGGGCTTTCGATATTGTTGGACCAGTCCGGTCACGTTTACCGTCATAGCCATCGGTTTCGTCTTCGGGTTGTTCGGAATGCCCTATCTCCAGGTAATACCAGCGTTTGCCAAGGAGGCCTTGGAAGCAAGCGCCGGCCAGGTCGGGCTCCTCCTGACTGGGGCCGGCGTTGGGTCGTTGGCGGGGACGGTCTTTCTGGCATCATTGGGGAACTTCCGTTACAAGAATTGGCTCTTACTGAGCTTTATGTTCCTGTTCGGAGTATCCCTTTTCCTATTGGCCTGGTCGCCCTGGTTCTGGGTCTCATGGGTGATTCTATTGCTCCTAGGGCTCAGTGACATCTTTCCGATGGGGACCACGGTGCTGCAGCTGTCCATTCCGCCGGAGTTGCGGGGCCGAGTGATGAGCCTGTGGTGGATTACCATGGCTTTTGCCTTGATTGGCACGTTTCCAATGACTGTAGTCGCGGACTATGTGGATTGGACCACAGCGTTCGCGGGCGGGGCCATAATTTGCCTGGTATCCGGCCTGGTTCTGGGGGTATTGCGCCCGACATTGCGCCGGTTGGATGTGTAGGAGGGCCGCCGAAAGCTCCCTGATGGTGTACTATGCGCCTAAGTTGGCTCGAAGCCGATATTGATATAGGGAAGGGGACCAGAGATGAGTTCGGACCGCAAACCGGTCGCCGTTGTAATAGGGGCGACCTCCAAGTGGCAGTCAGATGGCCGCAATACCAAACTGGCGCACGGTAGGGAAATCGACGACAGCGACCTTCCCGTAGGCGTGCGTTGGGGCGTCGGGGGCGCCATCGCCCAAAAATTCGCACAGGAGGGCTTTTTCGTCGTTCTGACCACCCGCAATACGGCCAACGCGTCCCCCTTGCACGAAGCAATCCAAGAGCAAGAGGGCGAGAGCATGATCGTCGAGCTGGACTTGGTGTCTAGCGAGTCGATCTCCAACGCGTTCGCCCAGATTCGAGAGCAAGCCGGCGAAACGGATGTCCTGATTTACAACGCGGGTTACTTGGAGGGACGTGATCTGCCGCCGGAGAAGGAATTGCTGGAACACATCCCGGTGGAAATGTTCGACACCGCGCAGCACATCTCCAGCCGAGGCCCGTTCTTGGTCGCCAAGGAAGTGTTGCCCTCCATGCGAGAGCGAGGCGGGGGCTCGTTCTTCTTCTCCAACAACCCTTCGTCCTTGCGCGGGAAAAAGCGGTACACCGGGCAGTCGCTGTACTATCCGAGAGTGATGATGCGGACGCTAGCGCAGGTGCTGACCGAGGAATACTCCGAGCACGGCATACATGTAGCCAACGTGGTGATTGACGGCACCATCGACTCTCCGGGAACAAGAGCCCTGCCGAGGGCCCAGCAGTACCCTGATCAGGTGATTAACCCCGTTAAAATCGCCGAGGCCTTCTACTACCTCCACACCCAGGACAAGTCCTGCTGGACCCACGAACTCCAATTGACCCCATTCCCAAACAAGCCGAGCTTCTAGTGGCGCAAACTTAGCGGCGACGCCTAGCGATAATCTTCATGACTCTGCCGTCGCCGCTAGGCGCAGGGGTGCGCCACCGTTGGTTGAGCCGGTATCCTCTGCGAACTGGGGGATTCTCCAGACAACAATACGTAGCGGGTAATCGGCTCCCAGTATCCCTGCTCCGACGAAATGCCGGACCTTCAAACACCTGAGGCTAACGGCTTACTTCTGGAGCCCCTTCGACGAAGGACGCTTCAAAGCCCAATTCGCGTAGGCAGGCCGACTATGGGTCAGATGGACGGAATAGTCGCAATCGTCACCGGCTCCAGCCGGGGGCTGGGCCGGGCCATAGCCAAGGAGTATGCCAAGGAAGGCGCAAGCGTGGCCGTTTGCGCCCGCGGCCAGTCCCCAACCGGTTTGGCCGGGACCCTCGAAGAGACGGTCATGGACATCAGGAACGCTGGCGGAGACGTGTTAGCCATCGACTGCGACGTCACTGATGAGTCTCAAGTCAATGAAATGGTCCGTCGGGCGATGGAACGTTACGGCAAGATCGACGTGCTATTTAACAACGCCGGTGCCATGGTGCTGGGGGAGTCAATCTTGGACATCGACCCCGCCCGTTGGGACCAACTCATGCGGGTGAACGTAGGCGGCCCCTATCTTTGCAGCCGGGCCGTGCTTCCGACAATGATGGAGCAGCAGCGGGGCAGCATCATCAACATCGGGTCCAGGATGGCGACCGACCCCAACCAAGGCGGCGGCGTTCTCTACAGCGCCAGCAAAGCGGCGGTCCACATGTTCAGCCTCTGCTTGGCCGATGAAGTGCGGGACCACAACATCGCGGTCAACATCCTCAGCCCCGGCGCGCTGCGCAGTGAGGGCTCGGCAGCAATCCCGTGGACGCAGCGCGATTGGCACCAAAGGGTAGACCCCAGCGCCGTTGGCCCTTGCGCCGTGTACCTGGCCCTGCAGGACGCCAGCACCTTTACCGGGCAACTGGCGGCCCGCGCCGACTTCGGCAAAACCTGGGGGCCGGGCTCCGAGGAGCGCTCCCCCTTGTCATAGGGCGGACCGGCAGGCCCTTACCGCCGTCCTAATATCCCCTCAACCCTGAACCGTTAGGGATCAAGGGCGGCGATCCCAGTCTCGAGCCGTACCTGTTGGTACTCTCGGAAATTGTCTGGCGTCAGCGGGATGTAGATGTCGGGGTGCGCCGGATTGCCCTCCAATACTTCACCGTTTGGACGAATCGTGTGCCCAATGCTCCATTGGAATCTCACTACGGGTCGCCGAGTATTCGGAAAGTAGAGGACTTCGTCGCCTTCCCAAGTGTTGCTGTATCCTCCTGTGGGCATCCCCACGAAGACCGCGAGACCGTTATCGACAAACATCGCTACGAACTGGTCCAAATGTGACCCACCCCATAGGCCGCCGTTGATAATAGCCACTTGACCACTGAAGTGGACGGGGGCAGGTTGCAAAATGCCGTCAGAACTCTTGGCCAGATGGGCGAGTTTGAAGGGCACCGACGGGGTATATTCGTCGCCACGGCGGATCGCTTCGGTGGCATCGGTGCGGGCCCAATCGATCAACCAACTACCGCTCAGATTAAGACCGAATATGTCCGGCGCATCGGTCCTGGCCGCTCTATGAATGTACCGTCGGACCCTTTCCTTTCCAAGATCGCTTAGCCGGACATTACCGAACGTCGTGCGGAACGGCTGGTCGACCAGCCGTTGTATCGCGTAGGCGCCGCGTGAACCGCCACTGCTGTACGTAACGTCGATGATCATGTCGTAGTCGAGTATCCGCTCCCGCTTCGCATATTCCATCAGGTCGATGATGTCTTGGATCAGGGAGTATTCGAAGTCCAACCATCGAAGCAAAATAATTCGTCGGCTCCGGTCGAGCAGGACATTGAAATTCTCTCGCCCCATGACCTCGGTGAACCCGGGGGTGGGGGCATTGAAATTGAATCTTTGGCAGCCATTGCGGTAGAGCAGCGAAACGTCATAGCGCTGGCCGGACGGTCTCTCTAGGGTGAGGTCCAGGCGTTCTGAATACAAACTCGGCGGGACGCTGGAAACCCGTTTGGGCAACTCGTACGCCATGCGCCAATATAGTCCGTGAAGAGTGGAATGGGGTATCCAGGACGTGAATTCGTTTATGTACTCCGCGATCTGCCGGCCGTTGACGCCGACGATTATGTCCCCACGCCGCGGTGAGGTCCGCCCTCCACCTACAGCGGCAACAAGAAACGTCGGATTATGGATGTCCGAGAAGGCAGGGAGTACGTGAATCGGTGCAGAGGCACAAGGCAGTTGTTCCGGTGGTCGCAAGCCGCCTTCAACCGGGTGTACTCGAAGATGCCTGTCACGCCGGGCGTTGCTGAGCTTTATTAGCGCGTAGTAGAGCTCAGTTTCGGTCTCGGAGGCAACGAATTCGGAACGGAGCTTCTTCATATCCGCGAGGGCGGAAAACGATATGTTCCTCTCCTTGGTCTCGGAAAAGGCTTCCCGCTGTTCGGTTTTACTAATAATCTCATCAAATAGCGTTGCTAGTCGGGAAGTCCTCCGATCTTGCGTCTGAGCCGGTGTCGGGGTCGGAGCGGGCGGTGGTGTCGGGGTTGGAGCGGGCGGTGGTGTCGGGGTTGGAGCGGGCGGTGGTGTCGGGGTTGGAGCGGGCGGTGGTGTCGGGGTTGGAGCGGGCGGTGGTGTCGGGGTTGGAGCGGGCGGTGGTGTCGGGGTTGGAGCGGGCGGTGGTGTCGGGGTGTCGGGGTTGGAGCGGGCGGTGGTGTCGGGGTTGGAGCGGGCGGTGGTGTCGGGGTTGGAGCGGGCGATGGTGTCGGGGTTGGAGCGGGCGATGATGTCGGAGTGGGCACGATGGCGACCCCCAACTCGGGGGTGGCAGTCGTAGCTGACTCATCCCCGCACGACGGCAGCAGGACAAGCACCAACAGACACACCAACCCGATCCATATCTTCCCCGCCTGCCTAGTCCAAGTCACAAACGCCAGCCTCCTCTCCGGTTCGCCTTTGATACCGCTCTATTCTATGTCCCCACACGTTCAGCGAACCACTGGGAAAGTAAAGGTCTTCCTAGTGAACCAGGATGGTTTATCCAGGGTTTCTGAGCATCGCAAGTTCCATTGCGCGTGATGTTTTGGAATCCAATTAGTATTTCCGTCATCAACGGGTCCCCTCATGATATGCCAAGACAGCGGACCATCGTGGTGGTTATCGCCGCCTGCTTGCGTTTATTTGGCTCCGATTCCTCTAAGGGCCCCGATGCAACGTGGTAACATCCCTGAAACTAAGGAGCACACGTCATGGCAAACAAGGTCCGTTTGGGGTTTGTGGGTGCGAACGTAAACGCGACCTGGGCCGCTCAGTCGCACTTCCCGGCGCTACTGGCCAGTCCGGATGTCGAGATTACCGCGGTTTGCACCACCCGGCCCGAGAGCGCGGAAGAGGCTCGACAAGCCTTCGGAGCGAAGCTCGCCTTCCATGATTTCCGCGCGATGGCAGTGACGCCGGAGATCGACGCGGTGGCCGTGGTAGTGCGGGTGCCGTCGCACTATGAGCCAACGAAGGCCGCCATCGAAGCGGGCAAGCACGTCTTCACCGAGTGGCCTTTGGGACGGAATACCGCCGAAGCTGAGGAACTTGCAGCTCTGGCCAACGAGAAAGGTGTCAAAACCGCGGTAGGCCTGCAATCGCGGGTCAGTCCCGCATTGCTGTTTGTGAAGGAACTAATTGAGACTGGCTACGTGGGCGAGGTGCTCTCGTGTTCCGTGACCACCATGCGCGACGGCGCGTTGGAACGTCCTTCCAGCGGCACTTGGCAGCGTGATGCCAACCTGGGCGCAAACACACTGACCATCGCCAACGGGCACGTCATTGACGCCCTGCGCTTCGTGGCTGGCAACTTCACGCGGGTGGCCTGCATGGTCAGCACCCAGGCAACCCAATGGTACGAGACCGATACCCGACAGTTCGTGCAAGTCACGTCCCCGGACAATGTTCGAGTCAGCGGACAGTTGGAGAGCGGCGCAGCGGCGTCGGTCCATGTTGGCTCCGTCCCTTGGGCGGGAAGCGGCTTTCGAATGGAGATCTACGGGCGGGAAGGCACACTGGTCACCACGGGGAGCGTCTCGTCACAGCGCGGTGAGATGCTGCGGGTGCAGGGCGCACGGGGAAGCCATGAGTTGCAGGACCTGGATATACCTGAGCGTTTGGTTTATGTGCCGTCCGACTTCCCCCAGGGCGATCCCTTCAACATCGGGCAGATGTATGCCCTGTTCGCCGAGGCGATCCGGACCGGGCAGGACCGCCTGCCGACGTTCGATGTAGCGGTTGACCTGCATCGTTTCATCGATACCATCAAGCAGGCGTCGGACACGGGCCGGGAACTGCCGGTCGCCTGAGCCAACGTTCTTTCAAAGCCCAAAGACAGGCTGGCAACTGAAATTAGAAGGCCCCGCCACTTCTATCCATCACCCGGTGACGACAGGAAGCCAGCGGGGCCTTAATAGATTCAGCGGTTCAGAGTTGCTAGACTGTCGCGGCTGCTCGTTCATGGGTTTTCAGGAAGCGCCGGGCGTGGGCGACGACCTCGTCGATGTGCGCCTGCGAGTCCTTCCAGGGATAGATGGTCACCTCGGAGTTCGGGGCTAGGCTGGCAACCTCCATGGCGCACTCGTATGGGTGCGCCGGCACATCGTCGGGCGCTATCAGCAGCGGTGTCTGCAGGGCACGGACGAAATCGCGGGTGACGGTGAAAACGAAGTCGGCGCGGTCGGTGTACATACTGGTCAGGAAGTCATGGACCATCTCCATTGTGACTTCAGGTCGCTTCTGGCAAAGGGGCGGCCCCCAACCCGTAATATTATTCTGGTAGAAAATGTCCGGTGTCTCCGGCCTGAACCCGCTGGGTTGCATCAACGCCGCCGCCACGACGCGCTCCGGGGCTCGCCTGAGCAGGTTGTGGACCATCGGCCCGCCGATGCAGAAGCCCATGACCAGGAACTCCTTGATGCCGAGGTGGTCCATCAGCCCAAGTTGGTCATCGGAGTAGGCATCCCAGGGGCGGTCGATCTCCAACGGGCCACTCGATTGACCCAGATTGGCGTTGCGTAGGTCGGCGGCGATACAGCGGAAGTCGTCTTTGTAGGTCTCCATCGGGTTGAAGGGAACCGACGTCTGCAGGGATGCCACAGTGGAATTAAGTCCGCCACCCGGAATGATCAGCAGGGGGAATCCCGAGCCGACCTCTTCGTAGTAGATACGGTTGCGTCCTCGTTCGTAGAGCGGCACGGTGGTAATCCTCCATCAGCAAGTTGCAAAGCTAACTTGAGGTCTAACGAGCAGGCAGGCCGAAATTCGCGGCACAACCACCGGAGTCGGCGCGTTGTACGGGATTATGCTTCGTCTGCCTATTCTGGCGTTGACACTAATCCAAGACGGCTCAAGCGGTCAAGATAGCGGCCCGGAGCGCCGGGAGCTGTTAGATGCAGCGGTATTCCGGCATGGACCGGTCACATCGGGAAACCATAGACGGAGTTGAGCCATATAGTGCGGCCCATGTTCTCTAGCAAGGGGCGCCTTGACATGACGCTCGCCCTCCCGACGCGCAACGAAAACTTTAGCCGACGCCGGACTCAGTCGGCCGGGGAGTGGTGGAAGCTCTTCTGTCCAAGGGAAGGGAAGTTGGCTTTTTGGCCAACAGAAACAGCACACCGCTCATCATTCCCAAACTTCCGATGACCAGGAACGCGACGGTGTAGCTATCGGTCGCGTCGAACAGGAACGCCGCGAAGAGCGGGGCGGCCAACATGAACACGTACATGGGGGCACTGGAAATGCCGGTGATGGTGGCAAAGGCATTCTTGCCGAAGTAGTCGCCGCGTATCGCGGTGGTAAGCGGGTTTCGTCCACCGAATCCTGCGCCGAATACCACGGCGAAGAGCATTGCCGTCGGGAAGCTATGGACCAACACCGCCATCAGAAAGCCGCCCGCCTGAATAAACCCGAAGATGGCTATTGCGACGTTTATTCGGATCCTGTCCCCGACGTAGCCGCCGATTAGCTGAAAAACCGCGGCCACCCCCATGACCACCGCAAACACGTTTGCCGCCATCTGCAGGGACAAGCCTTGGTCCTTCAACATGGGCACCAGGTGCACGGTCAAGGTCGCGAAAAGTATGGTCGAGCAGGCGTGGCCGAAAGTGATCAGCCAGAATGCGTGGGTGCGTATCGCTTGCCGGGCGGTGAAATTAAGTTGGTCTGGCGGGTTGGCTCTCCCAACGGGTCTGCCCGCTCCGCTCACCCCTCGGTCGGGTGGGTCGCCGTCGGGGAGCAGGCCATGGTCTTCCGGACGCTCCCGAATCAACCAGGACATCGGCCACGCCAAGCACAAAAACACCACTCCAATCCATTGGGCGGTGACGCTCCAACCGTAATGTTCGGGGGTTACTGCCCACGCCAAAAGCGGCACCAGCACCAGTCCGCCTAATGGCGAACCCTCGGCAGCAAGCGCCATTGCCATGCCCCGCTTGCGCACGAACCACCGGTTGACCACCGTCATATACGGCAGCCAGGTACCAGCCGCCGTACCCAGCATGATCATCCCGTAGGACAGGTAGAAGATGAGAATGTTCTCGGTACGGCTGAAAAGAAGAAAGCCCAAGCCGGTTATCACCAACCCGATGAAGACCATCCGGCGGGAACCCAGCCGGTCGATCAAGTACCCCATCAAAGGCCCAATGATGCTGCCCTCGAGCTGGGCCATGGAAAATGCGCCGGTCAATTGGGCACGGCTCCACCCGAACGTCGACTCGAGGGCCGCAATCCACACGCCGACACCGCTCCAGACCGGACCGCTCGACAGGGCATTGACGAGCAGGGCAAAGCTGACTATTGCCCAGCCGTAGAACAACGTTCTCGGCGGTTTCGTTAGCTTGTGGGGTGTGAGCACAATTACACCGAATCCTCCGGACCCAGGCCAGCATACCAGACTACGGGCGGCCACCGGAGACGTGAGCGGATAAGTCCTCCTCATGCTGTGGCGGTGTTGGCCTGCGTAGGCCGATTCTTCCGCTTTGACTTCGTTTAGATACCCGGCCATAATCACCGCTAATCGTCAATCCTGGATCGCCCGGAGCCAAGCCTCGCACCCCGTTCGGGTGGGGGATCCGTGCCAAGCTCACGATGACTTGGTACCAGGTTGGAAATCACCAAAGACTACATTCGGGGAGCTTAGCCATGGCAGATTACAGGATCATTTCGTCCGATAACCATGTGATGGAACCTCCGGACCTATGGGTGAGCCGGATAGATGAAAAGTTCCGGGACCGGGCGCCTCGCACCGAGCTGGAGGACGACGGTGAGTGGTGGTACTGCGACGGTATGAGAATTGCCACCGGGTTCGGATTCGGTGGAGCCCAGACCGGAAGAAGGTTTGAATCGCCGGAGGAGTTGACCAGCGGCGACGTGTTTGCAAACGTCCGGCCTGGGGGTTACATCCCCGAAGAGCAGATCAAGGACATGGACCTGGACGGTATCGATGTCAGCATTCTCTATCCCACCCTTGGCCTTCAGTTGTTCAAGGTGCCGGATAGCGAGCTTCTGACTGCCGTTTTCAAGACTTACAACGATTGGCTGGCCGAGTTCTGCCAAGCGGCGCCAAAGCGTCTCGCCGGGATCGCCATGATCAATGTGGATGACGTAGAGGTTGCGGTGGCCGAGCTCGAGCGGTGCCACAAACTGGGATTTATCGGGGGCATGATCACGGTATACCCACCGGAGGACCGTAGGTACGAGTCGCCGGTCTACGAGCCCCTTTGGGCGGCGGCTCAAGACTTGGGGATGCCTTTGGGGCTTCATGCCGCGACCAACCGGTACGGATCAGGGGAGGGCGACCGCACCAGTACTAACCGGTTCTCCGTAACGGTGAACTTCGATCACTACGTCCGGATGTCGCTTACCGACATGATTTTCTGCGGGGTATTCGAGCGTTACCCGCGGCTACAGATCGGTGCGGTTGAGCACGAAGTGTCATGGGCGGCCCATTTTCTGGACCGCATGGACTACAACTACACCCAACGGGCCAGAGGGGTGAGCGGCTATCGGTTCAAGAACGATATGCTTCCCAGCGACTTCTTTCGCCGGAACGTTTTCTTGGGCTTCCAGGAAGACGGATTGGGGATTCAGCTTCGAGACATTATCGGCGTCGATACTCTGCAATGGGGCTCCGATTACCCTCATCAAGAATCCACCTTTCCGAGAAGCCGGGAAATCCTCGAAGAGATCCTGGCTGAATGCACCCTGGAGGAACGGGCCAAGATAGCCGGTGGGAACGCGGCCAGGGTCTACAACCTAAACTAGCCTTGGCAACTTAAACTAGCCTTGGAAGGCCTTGGCGTCCGCCGGACGGTGGACCGCACTCTCTCACATAGGTTTAGTAACCCGTGCAAGGCGTGGTGGAGAGGAGCCCTATGGCATCGGGCAGGTCTTCTCAGCCCTCGGTCGCGCCCTCAACCGGAAAGCATCGCGAAGATACGCGCGGGGGGTGGTCAGTCGATAGGGTCTGGCCGGAGTTGTGGGACACTGGACGGTTCCGAACAGCTATCTCCCAGTGAGGAGTGCTAGCTTGGAGCGTCTCCTGACCTCTTGGCGATCTTAACCGGCTTGGTTGGGCCGCCGCTCGGTCCTGTCGGGCGTCGTAGCCGCGACAGCGCAGGCCGTGGTGCAGTACGCCTCAACCGGCCGCCACACTAACGGCGTCAACAGGACTGCCGGAAGCATCAAAAGCAGGCCAACCCCGGCGTTGATGCCTATGGCCAAAGAGATGCTGAATGCCTGTGCTATAACCCCGATTTCCACGCCGCCGATCAAGTGACCCAGGCCGTTGACCAACCCCTGGGACCCCATTATCCGCCCTCGCATTTCGGCCGGTGACGAAAGCAGCAAGATGGTGCTCTGCATGGTGCTGAATCCTGACTGACCAACACCGGCGCCAAAGAGCAACAAAAAGGAAATCAGGAACCAGGGCGACCAAGCCACCGCAGCCACGCCCACGGCCACAATTATGGCGCCTATTACGTAGTACCGCCCGTGAAAGGTGTAGTTACGACGAGTGGCAATGATTATCGCCCCAATGAGCGTACCAACACCTTCCGCCGAGCCTATCAACCCCCCTAGCGCGGGCCCCACTTTCAATAAGTCGGTGGCGATGACCGGTATGAAGTATTGCACTGGCAACACCATGCCGTTCATGACTAACGATATGGCTAGCACCCCTAGCACAAATTTGTTTGAGAAAGAATGGCCGATGCCCGACTTGATTCCCTGTGAGAACACCCTGTCCCTGCCCACTATCGATGCCACTTTCGGCAGCCGCATCTTGAATATCAGGCAGGCCGCGATCAGGTCCATGGTCACCAGAACTATGAAAGCGCCGGTGTACCCGTAAAAGGCAATCAGTAGCCCGGCGGCTAACGGGCCCAGAATCCTGCCTACGTTGTTGGTGATGGTCTCCAGGGACATGGCGTGGGCGATTCGAGCTTCCCCGGCCAGGTCGAAAAGCGCCGCCCGCCGGGTGGGGTCATCCAAAACCTTGGCCGTGCCCTGCAGGAGCATGGCAAGGAAAACATACCAGGGATGAATGAGGCCCAGAATCAAGACCGTCAGCAGCCCCGATGCTACAAGCAAATAGTAGGTGTGGATACCGGCCAGAATCCGCCACCGGTCCAGCCGGTCTGCCAGCATTCCGGCTACCAATGACAATGGCGGGCGCGGACCATTTAGGAAGACGGAAATTAATCCGACTTGAAAGGCTGAGTCAGTCAGTTCGTAAATGAGGTATCCCAGGACCAGCAATTCCATGCGGCGGGCGATTTCGTGGACCCACCGAGCCGCCCACATCAGTCGGAAGTCGGGGTTTTGCAGGATCATTAGAACGGGAATGTTGGAAAGTGGAGACAAAGGTTTCTCCCTCGTTGAATGCCGTCCAACGCTACCAACTACGGATACTATTCCCGCCGTGCCGGGGAGCCCACTTCAGCAGCTTGGCTCAGGTTGCCAACATAAGCCGCAAGGCTGCGGAAAGTCAAAGGAGGGAGGTGGCAACTTGGAGCGTATTCCCGGCTCCGGTATTAAAGGCAACTGACACATCGGTTTCGGTTCTGTGGGCATCCCATTCCCGTAGTGCATCACCCTGGCCAAACCAAGCGGGGGAATTCGATGCCAAGACTCGTCAGAAACCGTCCAGATGTCTGGGTTCGGCCAACCATGTGGGTGCCAAGGCACACCGGTCGCTCTAACGGCCGACTTCTGTCTGCACGAGACTCTTACCGGGAATGGTGGGCCTGCACGTACCGAATTGCGAACTTTTCGGTGGGAAATTCGGATATGACGATTCGAGGTAGGTGGACCGAAGATTGGTTTCTTAAAGCTCTGCGTTGCTAGACCGCTATTGCCTTTAATTCACTATGAAGTCCGATGGGCTTGCTCTTAAGACGGTATCTGAGGAGACAGGACGACCTGGTGGTGTTCGACTCCAACCAATTCGAGCCATGGGGCCCCGTGCTGGTGGCCCTCCGTGCTTGACTGGATGTCGTCCTGGTCGGCAAAAAGGACGTAAGAAGCACGCCCTGGGTTGGCGACACTGGAATACTTGATACCATCAACACGGGAGCCTTCCCATGTCACCCGGTCTCGAATAAATTCGGCTACGACCTGTGTGGGCACGTAGCCTACGTGTGCTCCGTCGGTCGTTTCAATGGGGCGAGAAATTTCATGCGCGATGTGACGCAAGAACATGGTCGCTTCGCGCGGCCAAATCTCCGCGCTGTCTGCTACGGTCTGAAACAAACTGGGTGTTGGCGGGATATTCGACAGGTCAAGCAACACCGCTGGCTTTAGAGTCTCGAATTCTCCCACGGCGAAATAGCCCGGGCCGGTCGCCGTCTCCTTCAGGGCCGTTTCCTCGTCGTCGCAACCGTAGAACATGGGGATACCCGCCGGGCTCATCCTGTTCGATTGATTCGCCTTTGCGACAGGCGGCGGTCCCAACTCTTCGGGTGTATTCCAGGTGCCTTCTTGGTCCTCATATCTCGCACGGCGCAGAGTGGTTCCCGAGGGTAGTTTGACAAACTGACCGGAGAATTCCGCGTATTCGAAAATCTTTACGAGGACCTCTCCGGGATCGTAAGCGCTTTGCTCATTCGGATTGCCTTCGTCGAGCAGGAAAAAAAACCTGCGTCTATGCATGACGACTTCACGGAAATATGCCCAACTGGATTCGGCGCGCTCCTCGTTGTTTAGACCGTAAGGGTCAGCTTCGCACCAATCTTGTTCATAATGTTCACCAAACAAGTCTGGTAACAGTTGGTCTTCGTTCCCCTGCGGGAACTCCAGCCCAAGGACATCCGTCGCCAACTCGTCCGCGTACCAGAATTGACCAACCCACTCGCCGTCGACCCATCCCATTTCGTCCACCGCCCGGCTGTACTCTCGGAACAGGCACTCGGTGAAGTGCGTTGAGACGTCGTCTATTGGTGCAGCAATCGGCTCCCTGCCCACCCTGGGGCAGTAGGAACACTCGTCTGACTCTGCGTTCTCCTTTATGAATTCAACTAGCCCGGGGTCTTCGACGCAGCGGTAACAGACGAATTTCTCTTGTTCTGACACGGACACACTCCATTGGTAGGATTAACCCGGGGATCCAGGCAAGGTCCAGAATATCGTGGTAATCACCAGCCCCGTCAGGTACGAGGCCGAATGCGAGAGGTCTTTTCCCGCGTCGTCGGGACAATATGAGCCTTTGATTTCTAATCGTTAGGTGTTGCAGGCCTGTTCCCCGCGGGGTCGGGCGACCAATGAAGCAGTAGCTGGCACGCCCTAAGTGGAAGTCTATCCCCGACTGGGCGCAACCCTAAACCAATACCAAGGTGGGATGTGCATTTCGATGGTCTTGACGAGGACCGAAAGGAATCCATGGTTCCTCATATCACCTCAAGGCCCCAACTGGGTAGGCACCGACAGTGCCGTATGGCGATATGTACATTTCACCTTGGCTTTAGTTTAGGGCATACACTATTTTTGAGAGAGGACCGGGGTAAGCTTGAGTACAGTCCCACTACTCATCCCAATTGTGCGAACCACTGTTCTGGTGGGCCATGCGGTACTGTACTACAAACTTTTGAGTCGGTCGTGTATCTGTAAGTAGCAGGTCACGCCGAAGTGAGCCCTCTTGCGAGAACCTCTCCGGATACCGAGCGGAACCATCACCTGAGCAGCCGTCCAACTCTCGGGCCAGGCTCATCGACAAGGACCTCTCCCACAAGAAATCCCACTCCACCTTCAGTTGGCCGATCTCCTGGTACAGCCGGGCAATCAGCGCGACTTCCCGCTTGGCTTTCTGATCAGGGCCGCTGCCGAAGACGCCGGCCGCTCCTGCTAAGAGAGACTTCTTCCAGGCCTGGGTCTGGCTGGGATGGACTTCGGACCTAGCGGCCAATTGGGCGCCGTCTCATCCCCTTCACCGCTTTCGGAGCCACCTTGGCCTTGAAGGCCGGTCTGTGCTTTCTGCGTCCTTTCGACATTTCCCACTCCTTCCCGACAGCCACCGCTGCCCTTAGTTTAGGAGCAGGACTCTCACTTAGCTACTTGTCCGATTTGCCGGGTCCACCTCAAATATCCATGCCAAGGAACTCCATGCTAAGGAACTTTGGTTGTAATTTGTTACGATCAAGCTTACGACGGGTGTTCGTAAGGGCAAAGAAGTGCCCAGATCTTTGATTAGGAATCATACAGGAAGTAGAAGGCATGCAGTAGAACGGTGCAGGGTGTGGTTCCTGAGCATTCGTAACTTCCTATCTCTTCCGCACCACGAGCCCCTGAGTCGGGATACTCCTTGAGGTTTCGCTGGGAAGAAGATAGTGGTGGAAAGCCTCTGAGTCGCTGGTCTTTCCATTTCTATAGGCACTGTATATCTTTGGTATCAGGGCACCGAACGAGTTTTCTTCTTGTGCATATACGAAGTGCGTTCCCGTCACCGCTGAAAAGGCCGGACTTTGCCGACTGTTAATATAACTGGCCGGAACTACGATCCCAACGCCTAATATCAGCAAGAGATTTGGGGAGAGTCTATCACCGTGTCTTTTCACAAATTCTACGAATTTTTCTAACAGGGTCGCAGGCCTTATCGAAAGCGCACCTGAGAATATGAAGGAGAATATCTGGCTGTATTCATCAGTATCAGGATCAAACGCACCGACCAGTTCGACGGAAGGACCTTGGATACTGCCGTAGTGTCGATAGTGGATAATTTCTTCCCCAGTGGGGAGAGCTTGGGGATGTGTGCTGGGGGGTGATACAAGTCGGCGACGCAGCCGTTTGACGGACGCGACTTTCTCGAACGAATTCTCCAGTTCGGTGGAACCTAGAGAACTCTTGATCTCTCCTACAGCGATGACTCCTTCACACGGGTAGTATGTGGCTTCTGGAGTATCGTTTATCGAAAACACGGGACAAATCTCGCGTTCGTATAAAACGACATCCTGTTGTCGACTGACGTCCCCATAACTGTCAATAACGCAACCGGACCCTACAGCGATGCCTCTAGGAAGGATCTGTTCCAATTGATTTCGTACCGGCACTTCCCTGGCTCCGCCGACCAATCCTGGCGTAGTCGCCTGGCGGGCGTCGTCGAATTCCCTCACTAGGCGCCGGCCTACGCTATCGATATAACCCGCTGAATCAAATCGTGGTTTCATTCCAGTATCAGTGTGCCGTTCTATGGGTTGGGTCGAAAGTGGGCCTGGATGGACTCGAACCAACGACCTCGGTCTTATCAGGATGGTCAGTCAATTCCAGGCTCCCGAGGGGGTATTCAGCTACGAGACGGGGCCGGCGCATCCCTCCTTTTCAGAATAAGACCGAGGTCTATTTTGGGGGCTCCTCTACGGAGAACGTGAGACTCACTCCGACGTTTCTTCAACCGATCCTTCCAGGACATCTGGCACCCATTGGATTACTGTTTGGGCGTCAGTGTCTATGCTGAGCTTGAACGGTAGACTGACTAGATAGGCTTTTTTGCCAACTAGCGGGGCGTCGATGCTGGCCTCGGCAACTGCTGTAGCTATGACCTCGTAGCGGTCCTCCGCATAGTTCGTCGGGGTCGAGAACGTCCAATCAAGGTTGTCCCGGATTACCTCGGCCAGAATGTTTGTCGCCAACGTCGCCACTATCGAGACCTCGTCAATGACAAGGCCGACCATCTCGTCGGCTGCAGCGGTCGCTTGGCCGTTCGTCCATGCCTCTGCAACCCTGGCCGCGATTCCTGGCCCGACAGGGGTTGGTGTTGGTACCGGGGTCGATGTGGGGCTCGCTGAACAAGCCAACACGAAAAGCAGTACAAGGGCTGGGGTCAATAATCTCAAGGCATACCTCCAGATTTCTCTGTCAGATCGACGGGGAAAGGGGTGCACTAAGTTCACCCTTTCCTGATCCACTCCATCAGCAGGATCTCATCCAGCAGCAGCATGTCCTCGTCGGTGGCCATGCCCCGCTCGTACCGCTCGTAAGCGGCCATGAACTGGACGTTGGGGTCGTCAGCGTACCGCTGTGGGTCCCGCGGAGGCTGCCAGTCCAGGTCAATGGCGGTCTTGCTTTGATCTCCCATCGTCATCCCCTCCCATCCTGCTATCCACGCTAGTCCAGGTCTACGTAAAATTCCCCAACTGGCTGACGTATGGGGGTCGAGCTATAGTGGAGCGTCACATTGCCCGACCGGCCAGATCGAAATTCCCGATCCAGCGCTTGTTGAACCTTCTTGTCGGCGTAGGCTTCCGCCTGGTTGACTACCATCCTTTGGACTTGACGGAAGTCATGAGTTAACCCGCATCGGGGGCAAGTCACAATTTTTTGCTTGCCGCTCTTGGTCAAGGTCGCCTCGACGTTGCAGAGTCGACATTTCAATGGTTGCTTTCCGAGGGGCATCTCATCCTCCCCCTAATCGCTAATCCCGCTCCACGATCTCCCGCAAGTACTCCAGCTCGCGGCGGCCGACCCGGCTGATTCCGAAGAAACTGAAGACCGGACCGCTGTTGATCTCCGCCAGCTCCAGGAAGCCTGGCTTGATGCAGAGCTCGAGGTGGGCTTGGAGCTCGCCGGGGGTGTAGCCGGGAAAGAGCGGGACCGTAATCAGCTCGCCCACCACCCCCTTCGTCATCTGCTCGTCGACGTACTCCAGGATCCGGAGCGCCAGCTCGTCGTCTACGAAGGCGTTCATTACCCAGGGTCGTTCTCGTTTGGTTGGTTCTCCGTATCGCCGTGGAGCAGGTAGTAGCCCAGAGCAGTAGCGACCGTCCAGCGATACCATTCCTCGGTCAGTCCATCCGCGATCATGAGCCGCTTTCCCTTGACGACATACTTGCAACCGGGTGGCAGCGGCATGGTTGTTACGTCAAGGCCGTACTCATCCTTAGCTATAGCTTCGGGGTCAACGCGGCTAGCCCTTCCGCCTCGTACCTTTCTGCCCAGTTCGCGGGCGTAGCTCATCTCTCCCACCTCACTCCTAGAATTCCCGGGCGGACCAACGGACCTCGCCGACAACGTCGGTGTCCTCGGTGAAGACCACGTCGGGCCAGGTAGGGTTGTCGCTTCGGATGACCCAGCCCTGTCCCCGGACAAGTCGCTTGACCACCAGGCCATCGTCGGTCCGCAAGACGTAGATTCGGTCTGTGTGAAGTTCCCGGCGGCTTCGATCCACGAGGATCGAACAGCCATCGGGCAGGGTTGGATCCATCGAGTCACCACGAACGCTGATGATGTTGCAGTTAACGGGATTTATCGTGTGCCTGCGAAGCCATGAACGCCGAAACCATAATCGTCCGATCGGAGTTTCATCTAGGACTGCCGCCCCACTTCCGGCGGCGGCGGCTACTTCGACAACTTCCACTGGGTATCTATCTAGTACCGATCCGTTGTCTTCGTTCCCGGATGCTGGCCAGTCGTCGATCTCGGCTAGGCGCGCTTCCAAGGCTGCTGCTGGGGTTGCGTTAGAAGTGAGGCCGAGGAGGTAATCAGTGGAAACCGACAGTGCGCGGGCGGCCTGGGCTATCCCCTCTGCGACCAATCCTGACCTACCCGATTCGACGTGCGAGATCATTGTCTGGTCGTAGCGGTCGCCCATCTCGGCCGCGAGTTCAACCTGGGCTAATCCCGCCCGCCTCCTCGCTTCCGCCAGCCGTTGCCCAAGGACCATAAAACCAGCATACATGAAAATTTTTATTGACATATGAGAAACTCTCATATACCATCCTTCCATGAGGAAAATTCATGGGGACGTCAAGGTACGGATCATGGAGCTAGACATCCGGCAGGAAACTGTCGCGGCCGAGGCCGGCTATGACGTTTCCACCTTTAGCCGGATCATCCGTGGCCGGCAGGCCACACCGAGCGGATTTGAGGAACGCGTAAAAATCGCGCTCGACCGCTTGGAGGCCGCCGAACGCGCTGCTCAAGAGGCCCGGCAACGAGTCCTACGAGCCGACGCCAGGGTTGGCGGGGGCGGCGATGTCTAGCCGGGCTGCATCACTTCACAACACCGACCCTGGGGGACGCGTTGCCAAAGGAGATTTTGCCGACTCTGGCGCGTCCCCCGGGGTCAGCGAAGCGGAACGCCAAAGGCGCCGTGTCGAACGCTCCCGGAAAGGCGGCCTGGCGCTCAAGGCCAAGTACGGTCGCGAACACTTCGTCCAGATGGGGCGCCGAGGCGGTCGCCCGACCTGGCAAGAGGAGTTGGCGAAAGCGAGAAAGCGGGAGGCCCAACACAAACGGAGCAGGCCGCCTAAGGAGTAGCGACAAAGTGACCACTACCACCACGGCACCATCCATTGAGCAACGCGCCTGCGAGTGGGCCGAGCAAGGAGCCCGGCAGCTCCCCGGCGTTGAGTTCGTGGCCCAGGTCAACGACCGGCAGTTCAGCTACCTCTTCGAGGGCGACGAGCCGGAAGCCACCCCAGGCAGCAAGACGGTCTACGCGTACGTCGGGCAACGCAACGAACAGGGGGCTCAGGCGTGGGCGGACACGACCAACGGATTGCGGAACGGCCGCCCCCGATACCGGGAGCTGGACCCGCGCCTCGACATGTACAACCACTCCCCCAGCGGCATCGAGTGGGGGTACTACGGTTCGGGCCCCGCGCAACTCGCCTTGGCTATCCTCGCCGACTACACCCGGAACGACGCCTATGCCCAAGCCCGGCATCAGCGGTTCAAAGAGGACGTGATCGCCCGACTGCAATCCAACCGCTGGGTGATAGCCGCCGACACCGTAGGGGCTTGGGTGGATGCCCACCCGCTAACCGAAGAGGAGTGCCGCCGGTACCGCGACGTCCGTGACGTCGACCGGGAGATCGCAGAGACGACGCCGAGCCCGTGCTGCGGCGCACCCAGCCAACTACCGGTCGGAAGTCACCAGCAGTAGCTACCGGGCCTTCATGGTCTGCACGGATTGCCTGAAGGCAGAGGAGTTCTGATGACAACGCCGGAACTGACCATCACGGACGCCGAGGGCCACCAGCCACGTCCAGTGACGAAGCCTCACAACCCGAACGCGTTCTCCAGACCGTACAGCGAATACGAGTTTGGCGACAGCTACCGACAAGAACACGCCCAAGACGGCATGTCCCTACGCGACTGGTTCGCGGGGCAGGCGTTACATGGCGTGATGGCCAACTACTCGGACGATTCTATCCGTTGGGCTGGCTTGCAACTCCAGATGGCAGAGCTTGCCTACTCGCTGGCCGACGCCATGCTTGGGGAGCGGAGCAAGTAACCATGCCTGTACTGGCGCGGCCCCGTGGTTGTGAGTGGGACGTGTGGCGGCCCGCGCCGCAGGGCTGGACGCCGGGGTTACCCTCAGCCCCGGCGTCCAGGTTGACCACCTACTCGAGGAGGCCAGCCATGACCACTGCCGAGCTGATGGCTATCAGCAGCGACCGGCGGGCAAGCCATCGGGGAAAGATCCGGTACCGCACCTACGAACGGGCCGTCTCGGTCGCCCAGAGGTTGAACGAGCGGACGGTGCTCATGTTCGGGCGGATGGTCGTCTACCGGTGCCGGTATTGCCCGCGATTCCACATAGGACACCGATGGATCAGGAGGCGTAATGACAACCGCACCCACCGATGACTCGCTGATGCCCACCCTACCGGCCCGGCAAGACTTCACCCTGCCCGACGCATCGGAAACGCAGGGCCAGCTCGCGGCGATTGCCGCTTTCCAGACTGCTTGCCGGACACACCTGGTAGAAGGCGTGGACTATGGCACCATTCCCGGCACCGCCAAGCCGACATTGCTCAAGCCGGGCGCTGAGAAGCTGGTTCGACTGCTGGGGCTACGGGACGAGTATGAGATCGAGGCACACGAGGACTGGGACAAACCACTGTTCCACTACAGCGTCCGGTGCCGTTTAACCCACTTGGCCACCGGCCACGTCATCACCTACGGGGTGGGCGAGTGCAACAGCATGGAAGGACGCTACCGCTGGCGGCAAGGCAAGAAACGGTGCCCGGAGTGTTACGGCGAGACCATCATCAAGGGCAAGGCTGAATTCGGCGGTGGCTGGCTGTGCTTCAGGAAGCAAGGTGGATGCGGGGAGAAGTTTGACCAGAACGACCCAGCCATCACCAGCCAACCGGCAGGCCGGATCGAGAACGACGATATCTACTCGCAGGTTAACACCATCCTGAAAATGGCGAAGAAACGGGCCCTGGTGGACGCGGCACTATCGGCCGGACGTCTCAGCGACGTGTTCACGCAGGACCTCGAGGATATGCCCGGGCCTGACATCGCTGAGGCAAGCCCTCCCCCAAGCCGACGGCAGGTCGACGGCAAGCAACGAACCGAACGGCAGCTATCCACCAAGCATGGCCAATGCGATACCCACGGCAAGCAGTTCTTGCCCGGCCCGCAAGGGCGCATCGGCCACCCCGTCGGTGACGGGAGCTGGTGCTGGCAGGACGAAGCGACCCCAAAAGAGTCCTCGGACCTGGAGCCTTCATCTGCTCCCGACCTGAGTGGCGACGCCCCAGTCAAGGGCAGTCTCGAAGGATTGAAGCAGCACCTTGAGTTGATCGGGTGGACCTGGGACGCATTCCAGGAGCATGTCTTGAACGCCTCGTGGGAGGACTTCGTGCAGGCTGGCGGCACTCCCGCCATCGCCTGGAAACGTTTCGAGAACTACCAGGAGCAGCAGGCCGATGCCAGCTAAGCGATGCAAGGGAGGCCCGAAGTGTCCGGGGTGCAAGTTGACCTTGGTCAGAGTGGGCCGGACGCTCCACTGCTTCCGGTGCAACCGGTCGGTGATAAGGCCCTAGGAGGGGGACGCATGCAGACTGCTCAACGGTTCGAGCGGCTGCCCCAATACCGCGGCGCCAAGATCGAGCAGATGAAGACCCAGTACCGGATCGACGGCAGGCGGTACTCGCGAGCGAGCACCGTCATGGGCGTTATCAACAAGCCCAACATCCCGAAGTGGGTCAAGAGCGAGACGCTGGCCAAGGTCAAGGATGTGCTTACCGACGACCAGATAGAGGACGGCATCTACGAACTGCTAGCCCAGCACCCCGAAGAGCCAAGCGGCGAGACAGTCGAGTACTACGAGGAGCAACAGGCCAGACGGGCCGCCTACCGGGCGTGGGTCGACCGGCTTATCGAGGCGGCCGGCAAGGCGTCGGACGAGAAGCGCGACGCGGCGGCCGACCGAGGCCATGACATCCACGCGGTGGTCAGCCGGACGGTCGAGTGCATGTCGATGCTGGCCCTGCCGTCCGCCGACATGAGCGACCAGCTCGACGTGTGGATAACGACCGTGCCCCAGGTCCGCTTTGCCCTCGACTTCCTCGCGGACCACGGCATCAAGCCCGTCGCCACGGAGTTCACCGGCTGGGACGAATCCCTGGGCGTCGCCGGGACCTGCGACTTGGTGGGATACCAGGACGGCGAGTTGGTGATCCTCGACTGGAAGACGGGCAGCGGACCGTGGCCGGAGATGGCGCTGCAGCTGGGCGGATACCGGGCCCTGGTCCGCAGCGTGACGGGCTTGGAGCCAGTCCGAGGCTACGTCGTGAAACTGACCGAGGACGGGTACGACCTTCACCCCGACCCCGAGCTGACTGACATGGCCGGCTGGCTGCCTGCGGCGGAAGCAGCGTTCATGGATGCTCATCGGCTCTGGCGCACCATGAAGGTCCAGTGGTTCCCGAAGCACAGGTAGCAGCCCACACCATCACGAGGACTATCGGAGTTATGCCTTACGAAAGACATCCGTTGAGCATCATCTGGGGCGACCTCCCCGAGGACGAGTTCCGGGAGCTGGTGGCCTCGGTCGAGGAGTGGGGCTTCGAGGACCCGAATGTGACGGTCCACGAAGGCAAGATCCTCGACGCCTGGCACCGCTACCTCGTGGCCGAGAAGCTGGGCCGGACCGGGGAGCTGGTGTTCAACCACTTCGCGGGCGACGACCCGGCAACCTACGTCATCCGCAAGAACGCCCACCGCCGGCACCTGACGGCCGGGCAGCGGGCGGGGTGCATCGTCGCCTGCCGGGAGTGGGCACCTGCTGGAAGACCTCAAAACTCTGTACTCAGTACAGAGTTTCCGCCCCTGTCGACTACGGCTTCGATGGCAGGCGAGGCTGGCGTCAGCCCCAGCACTATCGAACATGCCAAGGCCGCAGAGCGCGCGGGCCTGGGCGATGCTGTCCGGTCCGGCGAGATGTCGCCTCGAGCGGCGGCGGAGCAAGTTCGTGAGCAATCGGGTGCTTCTGCCAAATCTAAGGAGCCCACCAGAACGCAAAAGCTGGAAGCCCAGGTCGACGCGCTAACCCTCGAGGTCCAGGAGAAGGCCCGGCGCATCGAGGAGCTGGAGCGTGAGATCCGGGAGACGAGGGGCCAGCAGTCCGAGTATCCCCATGAGCGCGAAGCCGTCGCCAACGAGCGCGAGGCCGTGATCTCGGCCCTGCGAGGATCGGTGAACGAGTGGCAGACGAAGCACAACGACGAGCGCCGCCGCGCCAACTTCTGGGAGAGGGAGGCCAGGCGCCTCGGCTGGCAGCTGAAGCCGACCCAGTCGGACCAGAACGAGCAACCCGATGGTCCGGTTGAGACAACAGCGGTAGTCCCTCCGTCTGCCGAGGCCGACGGACCAGACCTGGTTGACAACGCGTCGAAGGAGATGGAGACGGACTTCCTCGACACCGGACATGACGACCGGGACTTCGAGGACGACGCCGACTACACCGACGAGGACTACGAAGACGACCCCACGATAGTCGCCGCTCCGCCGGACCAAATCGCCGCCCTCCGCATCATCAACGGCTTCACCGTTGGGGACCTGCTGGTGACCAACGACGGCAAGCACGTGATGTTTCAAGGCAGGGCGGATGACGGTGGGGCCCTCGTCGTTGACGAATACGGGGTTGGCCGCGGGATGTCCATCGACTGGGACCGCCTGTCGAGGCCGGAGGACAAGCATGGAACCGATTAGCAGCATGGGCCAGCCCAAGGTGGAGGTTCCCGTCGTGACGCCCTCCCTTTTCACCCCCGCCAAATCCCTTGAGCTACGCCCATACCAGGTGGACAGCATCCAGGGGCTGAGAAGCGCCCTGCGTCAGGGCTACCGCCGGATCATCCTCTGCGCCCCCACCGGGTCCGGCAAAACCGAGATGGCAATCCAACTAGTCCAGGAGGCCCAGGCCAAGGGCTCCCGCGTGACCTTCGTGGTGGATGGGATCCCCCTGGTCAAGCAGACCAGCGACCGGTTCGCCGACTACGGGATCCCTCATGGCTACGTCCAAGGGAAGAACACCCGTGGCCGAGACGAGCGGGTCCAGGTGGCGATGGTGCAGACCATCAAGAAGCGAGGTTACTGGGACGCCCTGGACCTGCTGATCGTCGATGAGTGCCACATCCAGCACAAGGGCATCCTCCAGTTCGCCCGCGAGTGGGGCGGGCCGGTGATCGGCCTGACGGCAACGCCACTGACCAAGGGGTTGGCCGACACCTACCAGGCCATCGTCAACTCCACGACCACCGACGCCCTGCTGGCCGAGGGCTGGCTGGCCCCACTCCGGATCTACGCCGCCACCGAGATCAACATGGCTGGCGCCGCGAAGGACAAGGCTGGTGAGTGGACGCCGTCCGAGGTCCGCGACCGCGGCGGCAAGATCATCGGCGACGTCGTGAGTGAGTGGGTCGGCAAGACCCTGCAGCACTTCGGGGGTCCGGTCAAGACGCTGGTGTTCTCAGCTGACGTAGCCCATGGCCAGGACCTGTGCCGCGCCTTCCAGGCCGAGGGCTACGACTTTAGGCAGTCCACCTACCACGATTCCGACGCCGATACCGAGCGCTTGGTCGAGGGCTTCAGGCAGGGCGAGTTCCTAGGCCTGGTGTCGGTCGCCAAGTTCGTCAAGGGCTTCGACGTCAAGGACGTGCTGTGCGGGATCGACGCCCGCCCCAACTCCAGCTCCTTATCCGAGGTCATCCAGAAGATGGGCCGCCTAATGCGGTCCAGCCCCGGTAAGGACTACGGGCTGTGGCTCGACCATGCCGGAAACATGGCCGGCTGGTATGACGACGTATGCGAGATTTGGGCCAACGGCGTGGACCGGCTCCCCGACCCGAACAAGCCCAAGCAAGTGCGGAAGGAAGGCCGGGAGCGCCAGGACGTGGTGTGCCAGGGCTGCGGCTTCGTGCTGCCCTCGAAGGCGAGCACCTGCCCGTACTGCGGCAAGCCTCGGGCGAGGGGCCGGACGAGCTCGACTACGGTTCCCGGTCGTATGGAGGAGCTGACGCGGCCTGGGTCGAAGGAGTGGAAGATGGACCGTCGATGGACGTGGCAGCAGATCTGCCGGGTAGCTGCGGACCGCAAGGGAGACAACGACGAGGCCGCACGCAAATTCGCCTTGGCCCAATACCGGAACCTGTACGACGAGTGGCCACCGCGTGAATGGGGTTTCGATCCTGTCGAGGGCGAAGCCGACTCCCGGGTGGCCGGGAAGATACAGCAGCAGCTCATCGCCTATAGCAAGGCGAGGAAAGGTCATGGCAACTGACACGCTGCGTCACGCCCTCTGCAGCATCCCGGCCCACGACCGGGACACCTGGGTCGCTGTAGGCATGGCCATCCACGCCGAGTTGGGCGATGCGGGGTTCGACGTTTGGGACGCCTGGTCCCGTCAAGCCAAGTCCTACAAGACCGTCGACGCCAAGGCGGTCTGGCGTGGCTTCAAGCGTAACGGCGGCATCAACATAGGGACGCTGTACCACCTGGCCAGGGAGCATGGCTGGCAGGGCGAGGCCCCTGTGATTCCCGATCTCAGCCCGGAACAGAAATGCCGGCGTGAGGAGCAGTCAGCCAAGGAGCGGGAGCTGGCCCGGCGCCGCGCTGAACAAGCGGCGCAGCTGGCCACGAAGATGCTGGGGGAAGCGGAGCTGCTGCCCCACGACTACTTGACCCGAAAGGGCTTCCCCGACACCAACGGCCTCGTCATCGCCAAGGACAATCTGCTGCTGGTGCCGATGCGGAGCATCCACACCGGCAACGTGCAGACGCTCCAGACCATCACGGCCGACGGACAGAAGCGCTTCCTGGCGGGCGGCAAGGCCAAGGGGGCGGTCTACAACCTGGGCCGGCACTGGACCCACTGGTACGTCGAGGGTTACGCCACCGGGTTATCGGTCCAGGCAGCACTGCGGCGGATGTACCGCGACGACCAGGTGGTGGTGTGCTTCTCGGCGGCGAACCTCGCCCATGTAACGAGTCCCAGCGAGTCGAGCCCCCGCCCGCGTTACGTCATCGCCGACAACGACGAGAGTGGGACCGGGCAGCGCTACGCCAAGAAGACCGGGCTTCCCTACTGGTTCCCGCCGGAAACCGGCGACGCCAACGACTACCACCAGGCCCACGGCCTCGAAACCTTGGCCGAAGGGATCCGGGAGGCCCTGCGTGGCTGCTGAGACTGCCGGAGAGCGCAGATTCAACAAGTGCGCTGTCACCACCTGCGGCCAGAAGGCCCATAACGCCGCCCAGGACCTGTTCATAGACGGTCCGGATGGGCCACTGACCCAGCGGACGCTGCCCGAGTCCGCTGGGCCGGGGGTCTGCTGGGATCACGGTGGCGGGTATTTGCTGGTGCTCAAGATGCTGGAAGCGCCGCTTAGATGGCCGTTGAAGATCATCCACGGCGACGGACGAAGGGAGGAAGGCTAGCAATGGACTGGCTAGCAAACCTGGTGACGGGCGGCGAGCACAGGCGGCTGGGGTTGAACGCCAAGCATCTGCGGGCAGCCTACGCAGATTCCGAAGACCGGGTAGAACGGCTCACCGAGGACTTGGCGGCTGCCAGCAACGCGCTGGCCGAGCTTGGGACGGAGCGCGACGGGCTGCTGAACCAGGTGGACGGGATGAAGGCGAATCACGCTCATGCGGTTAGGCAGCGCGATGCCGCCAGAGCCCGCAATGAACGATTTGCTGCCACACTGCGCCGCTTCGAGACTGACCGCGACTTGCTGCTGGCCCACGCCGTTCGGCTCCGGGGCATGGATCGGGAATACCGTGTCGTGTTGGAGGCGGCGGTATATGCCTTGGGAGTGGTGACGAATGAGCACGTGGCGCAACGTGGTTTCTGGAACCGCCGCCACGACGCCGCGACCGTCCGCGCCGAGGCCATGCGCCGCGAGGTCGAGCGCCAGCGCGGGGTCATCGCCGCGCTCCGGGCCGAACGCGACGAGGACCGCCAGAACGCCTACGACCAACCGCGAGACAAGAAGGGCCGATTCACTCGCAACGGGGCGCAGAAGCGCAAGGACCAGGCCAACGGACGGAGGAGGAAGTGATGAACGACTACGTCGACCCATGCCTGGTATGCGGTTGCGAGTGCGCCCTGTGCCGGGATACGAGCTGCGAGGAGTACGACTGCTGCGGCTCCGCATCAAGACGCTCTACAACAGGGACGGGACGCTGGCCGAGCATCAGTACGACGACCAGACCCGGCAGTTCTGCGCCCGCCACGCCGAGCGGGGCGACTCCGATATGGAGGACCAGGACGCCAACTACGAAGTCCTGAGCGGCCCCGGCCCGCTGGGAGCCCGGCAGGAACCCAGCGATGTAAGCGAGTCGGTGGACTTGGGCGCCGTCTACCTGACGGATGTGGACGAAATTGGAGGTCGAGCATGAATCTGCCTGAACTGCAACGCGAGGCCCACGCCATCGCCGTGGCGCGGGGCGATTGGGACGCCGAGCGCACCTTCGGGGACTTGATCGCGGATATTCACGAGGCCCTGAGCGAGGCGCGGAAGGCGGAGCGGTGCTATCGGGACGCGAAGGTGACCAGATCAACATACATTCGGCCTCAATACGCTTCCGTGATGACGGAGGGGACTTCTAGACCCGTAGGCGTCGCTTTTGAGCTTGCGGACGTGGTGATCCGGGTGGCGGACATTGCCGAACACTACGGGGCGAGCTTATCCGAAGAGTTTGTCGAGGTCTCCGATGATCTTTGGGTCGGGTCACTAAGTGACCGATTCGAGAGCTTTGGCGACTGGATAGGTGGATGCCACCTCATGGCCTCGGATGCACTGTGGGGTAAGTGGGGACCACACACACCGGATTACGCGCCTACCAAGTGGGCCAAGTGCTTCGCCCTGCTCATTGATCTGGTAGGGCGCGTGGCCGCCCACTATGGCATCGACCTAGACGCCGCCATCGCCGCGAAGATGGCCTACTACCGGGCCAGGGCGACCGATGAATAAGAAACCCCTGCACCGACAGGAACCATGGCACGTCCGGGCCCTCCACTGGCTGGCGGACGTTGGCGATGGGTATGGGACGTGGGTCCTGCAAGGGGCGATCGTCCTGCTGTGCCCGCCCATCCTCGTCGCTGTCCTTCTCGCCAACTTCCACTGGTGGCGGGAGCGGCGCCGGACCTACCCCTACCGCTGTACGTCCTGCCGAAGGCGTATCGGGCATGAAGGACTCTGTTTCACCTGTGGGGCGATGGAGGCCCGAGGAGATGGCTAGGTTGAAGCATCACTTCCGACGACGAGGACGAGATGTGGAGCAACGAGAGGCTGGGCGCATGACGCGCCTATGCATGCGTTGCCAGACCTACTACGCGCGGGTCCAAGGAGTGCTCTGTTGGAGTTGTGTAATGACCTGGCTGAACCGGCGGGCGGCTGCCGGAGGGACCGGCGATGGCTAAGACCATGTCGGCTGAAACCAGCCAGCGCGTGCTCGATGTGGTTCGCGCCGCCAAGGGACCCATGACCTACCGGGAGGTCCAGATCGCGGCGGGACTGTCGTCCAGCAACGTCGCTCACGGGTACGTCTTGCGCCTCGCCGACCGGGGCCTTGTGCGCGTTTGGCCCGGACGTGGAAGAACCATTGTGCCGGTATTGAAGGAGGGGGAATGAGCAACTGCGAACACTGCGGAGGTCTAGTCCAGGATCCGGGCGACGGAGATGTCCGTTGCTCTAACTGCGGCCGCGCCGCGCCTGACCAGGAAACGCCGCGCGGTAACAACCGTGTGACGGTGACGATCCACCTCACGCCAAGGAACCTGTCTGAGTTCATTGCTGGCGTAGCAATGGCGCGAGGGACCAACCCCATGCGGATGCTCGAGGAGTTCGGGCTGACGCCTGCCCAGGCCCGCCAGATGGCGTCTGGGGCAGCGTTTTTTCCTGGCGCAGCTGTGGCCTTGATGGAGCGTCACGGCGTCACACCATCGGAGTTCGTGACCCTACTCAAGGGTCAAGTCGAGGCCGACGCTCCGCGGGTAAGGCGAGGCGGAAGGCCGAGGAAGGAGGCAACTCCTCAGTGAAAGCATTGACACTGCACCAGCCCTGGGCGTCCCTGATCGCGACTGGCGTCAAGACCATCGAGACGCGCAGCTGGCCGCCGCCCCCATCCGTGATTGGCCATCGAATAGCTATTCCCGCCGGTAGGAAGGTAGTGCGCGACGTCATCTGTGAAACCTGGTACGCGATCGCGGAGTTCCACGGTCGTACCTGGTGGGACCGCGTCCCCACCGGCGCGGTTATTTGCACCGTCCGGCTAGCCCCCGCACACCAGGTCGAAGTGTTCCACGGCGAAACCGCCGAGATCGGTCCGTACCCCTTCCGCCAAATCCAGACCGACCCACACGGTGATTTCCGGGTGGGGCGTTGGCTTTGGTTCCTCGAGGACTTGGAGCTGATCCAGCCCATTCATATCAAGGGCAAGCAACGGCTATGGGAGGTGGATATCGGGTAACGCGAAGTACATCTCGACCCATGCGGGCGGGTCAGCCCGTAGCGTCCCTGGCGTGGGTAGCAATGCAACGTGTGGCAGGGACGGCTTTCAAGGCAGCTACCAGATGGGGTCCCCTCGAAGCTGCCGACCCAGCGCGAAAGGCCGAGGGGTGAGGGGCGGAGCAGACGACACTCCGGCAAGCAGCGGCCAACCCTGCGGGACAGTCTGAGTCACCGCAGGGGCCCGAAAGCGACCGACCGGCTCCAAACGGCCAGACGGCAAAAACGCGGAAGGGCAGCGAGAGACCTGGTCCGCCAGGGGTACTCCCGCTATGCCCTTTACTCCCTCCCCCACCACCGCCCGGGGTTTTACCAGGGGGATCCCACCACCAAGAGGTTAGAAGTGAACTCGACAGCTCGATCCTGTCCAGAATGCGGCGGACCTATGGCATTGCGCCTAGTACGCCCCGACCCGCACGACCTGGCCGAACGCAAACTGGTCTGCGACGGCTGTGGCTACAGCGAGGCGCCGCCGATTGACATCGAAGCGCACTCCGAGGACCGGCCCAGGCTGCCTGGCTTCTGATGCAGTCCGTATTGCCGTTCGTCAGCGAGAAGGACTTCAAGCAAGCTGTCCGGGATCTGGCGGTGCTACTCGGCTGGACGGTCTGGTGTACCTGGGACAGCCGCCACTCTCCAGCCGGCGAGCCCGACCTGCGGATGGTACGTCCGCCGCGGTTCATCGTGGCGGAGCTGAAGGCCGAGCGAGGGCGGCTAACTCGGTTGCAACGCCAGGCGCTCGATCTGCTGGCGGAGTGTCCGGGCGTGGAGAGCTATTTGTGGCGACCCAGGGACTGGGTGCAGATCGAGGAGGTATTGCTATGACCGACAAAGACCGGAAGTACAGCAAGCCCGACATCGGCTATCACGACCAGCCGCGGAACACCGGCGGCATGGAGTTCCTATAGATCCGGCTGGACTCGATTCATGTGTCGGAGTGGCACCCGCTCCCTGACGGCCAGGGAGAGCCTACCGAAGTCCACGTGTCCATGATGATCGAGGGGCTGGACGTGCCGATGGTGATGTGGTTCAAGGGCCCTGGCACCCTTGACTCGCTCATCTCCGCCTTGGCGGTCCACCGCTTCAACGTCTGGCCCGACCAGGACTACACCGACGAAGAGTTCGCGGGACGTTAGCGATGTACGACTGCGCCAAGTGCGGGATGCAGTGGCATACCTGGCCGGGGTGGATTGCCCACCAAGTGATCCACGGAATGTACCAGCGCTGCCTCGAGGGCTCCCGGCAAGATCCCGAGGTCGGGCACCAGGAGTATGCCGACCTACGGAAGCTCCTCGACGACATCTCAAGCTCGACGACTGATGGCGGCGTCACCTTTCGATGGCCGGCTCCCGCCCGGGTGGACTGCCCGCCTTGCCTACGATTGGCATCCCGGCGTCTGGTCGATCCGGGATGAGACGGGGAGCGAGGTGCGCCAGCATTGGCCCGACCCGACGTTCCCGCATGAAGCCACGCTCAGAAGCATATGGTGGGACTACCTGTTGCCGGGCGCCGGGCCCCGACTGCGGGTCAGGTACGGACGGGAGTTCCCGGAATGGGACTCCCTGAGGGAGGCCGTCGAACTGTTGGATCGGCTGGGGAGTTTGGGCGGGTGAGCGTTATCCGCCCTCCCGCCAAACATATCGCGTCGGGTGCCTTGGTTCAGCAACACGCCGCCGCTTGGGTATCTGCCGGCCCTGGTCCTGCGCGAGCTGGACGTTTGTGGCCAAGCTAAAGACCGTACACCGGACACTTTCTACGGTCTGAAGTGGACGAGGCCGGGGTTCGCCAAGCACTGGCCTGGCAATAGGACGACCAGGATCTGGCGGTGGACTACCTTCACAACGACGGGCGGATCCAGAACTCGTTTTTCCCAGACCGGACTATTCGCGGACCAGAGCAAACAGGAGAGGCATGATAGCTTGATGAATCGATTTATTCACTATCATGGCCATTCTCCGTGCCTACTGGTCCTATGTCGATCAACGTGTATGAAATCTGCTCTTCGCCTGTGGTGGTCGACACTAGTATTTCCGGCAACAAGACCGCACGACATGCCGAACCCAAGGAAAGGGCTCGCATTTGGCTTGCGGCTTCCTCACTGATCCTCCCGGCGGCACGGTTCCCGGCTTCGTCTTCGATCTCGAATCGCCACGTCCTCAGACTCCCCGCTACGAGTGTGCCGATGATCGTGGACGTTTCTCGAATTGAGCGTTCGACCTCTTGAACTTGTATACGAATCTCTCGCGCTCGTTGGTTAGTAATCGAAACCTGTCTATAGTTAGGTTGCCATCCTTGGGCCCAGCGTAGGGAAGCGGATGGAAGCGAGGACTCTATCGTCCCGAGCAGGTCCTCATAGCTCTTTGCGACTCTTCCTCGGTGCACCTGAAGTTGCGCGCTCAACTTGCCAACATCGCTTCCCGCTTCAATTAATTCGAACAGGAAGCCAATAGCTGTCCTTCCCAACGACTCCCCTAACACATCGTCTTGCGCGTGAGTCTCCAGGCGAACTCCCAAAGATCCCGGGTAGGTCGAGATGACATCGAGTCTTGTCTCTTGGAGGATGTCGACTGGGATATTTCCTCTCGAGGTTGGATTCCCTTTCGCAGCTTGGCCGAGCGCATCCACCAGTCTCTGTAAGTTACCTATGAACTGGCTAGCAACTCGGGATGCGACCCTCCCCACATCTTCTGATGTAGGCTCCAGATAGACGTCTATCATATGAGCTCGATCCTGAGCAGGAATGCTCACAATATCGTCTGGAATGCGGACGTTGAGCCTTGCTTCGGCTAACGGCAAGACTTCGGAAGGGATTGCATCCGTGTCCGTGACGTACACAATATTCGATAGCTCCCCTGTATCAATATTCTCGTCCACGATCAGAACATAGCCGTCTTCGGGTTCTCGAAGAGCATCGAGGCTGCGGACCCCGCCGGAGAGAATGGCGTGCAATCGAGCAAGGCTGACGGTCAAGTAGATCCACCTGTCGTTGAATCCATCAGTATCCACCCACCACACCAAATATAATTGACCCGACAAAGTTCGTCGCAATACTAGCCGAGGACCGTCATAGTCAAGGAGTACCCGCTCCAATGAGAATCTCTGCCACGGTGGCGCGGCGAGCCGTTCTCCCTTCGGGTTCCACATGTTGATCACGGGGCCACGTTGGCCTGCCAAATTCCGGTCACGAGGGTTTCAGGTTGACAACCAATGGGTACCCACCAAGTGTGGTGAGATGTCGCATCAGGCCTTGGGGTGGGCTTGATTTTACCGTCCGAGGCCTGCAGGTCCACTCTAACGATGTAGGTCCCCAATTGCCGGAAGTTCTCGTGATATTGCTTGACGTGATCCCATCGCGCGATTACTGACAAACCCATTGTCTCGCACAATGGGCGGCTTTGTCGTCCAGCCCTGTTACGATTGCCGTCGAACATGGATACGAAGTCGAGATTCGTCGGAGGATCGGATCGCGAGATCCGATAGTAGGAACCACTCGCAGTAACGGCATCGCCTGGGGGACAGTCTGGCGGGAAGTGTGTTGGAAATGTTAGCTCAGACGCCATTCGTAGATATTGATCCGACTGTTCAAGAGATGCCGGATTATACCATTCTATGCAAACATCCTAGTGAGCAACCGAAACAGGACATGCCCCTGGAACAACCCCCGCCTTCTCACGTAAACTATCAGCACAGGCGTTCGAGTGGGAGGCGGCGGTGGAGGTACGGGACAGGATCAAGGAGCTACGGCGGGTCCGGCTGACGCCCAACCCCAAGAACTGGCGAGTTCATCCCGTGGCCCAACGGGCCGCTCTGCGCGGACTGCTCAACGAGATCGGCTACGTCGACGCCCTGCTCGCCCGTGAGGGCCCAGACGGGCTGACCACCATCGATGGTCACTTGCGCGTCGAGGAGACTGACCCCGACTCCGTCATCCCGGTCTTGGTCCTTGACGTCACCGAGGAAGAGGCCGACAAGGTCCTCGCCACCCTTGACCCCCTGGCTGCCCTCGCCCAGGCCGACCTCGACGCCCTCCGTCCGCTCATGGCCGAGGTCTCCAGCGATGATGCCGCTGTGCGCAACCTGCTGGACCGGCTCATGGAGGGAGGCCTGGTGCCCATCGCCGAGAGGCCAGACATCTCCCCCGCCAGCATCGACGAGCAGGGTCGACTTGACCGCAAGAACCCCGTAACCTGCCCCAACTGCGGCCATGAGTTCACCGCCTAATACCGGCCTGCACCTGGATTGGTGCTCGTTCGGGGCGGCCCGGTACGCCTGCCGCCAATGGCACTACTCCCGGTCAATGCCGGCGAGCAAGACGGTCAAAGTGGGGGTGTGGGAGGACGGGCGGTTCGTCGGCGCGATCGTGTTCGCCCGGGGCGCGAACCAGCATCTTGGCCACGCCTTCGGGCTGACGATGTACGAGTGCGTGGAGCTGGCCCGCGTCGCCCTGGATGCCCATAAAGCCCCCGTCTCGAAGATGGTGAGTATCGCCGTAAGGATGCTCAAGCGCCAGTCACCCGGTGTCCGCATGGTCGTCTCGTACTCCGACTGCGACCAGGACCACCACGGCGGTATTTACCAGGCTTGCGGCTGGGCTTACCTGGGTCAGGTCCAGACCGACGGCGGCACCCCCAGGTACCGCGTTCACGGCAAGGTGATGCACGGACGCAGCGTCCATGCCCGCTGGGGACGCGGTACCCAGAATATCGAGTGGTTGCGGATCCACGTCGACCCTTGGGCGGAGCGGGTCTACACCCGCGGCAAGCACAAGTACGCCCTGGCCCTCGATCCCGCGCAGCGGTCGGCAGTCGAGGCGATGGCCCAGCCCTACCCCAAGCCGGATAGCGTCAGTAGGATTCCAGCGAACCGCCCCGACGACCATCGGGGAGAGGGCGGGGCAGCACCGACCCTGACGCTCCAACAAACGGGGTAGGTCTACACTAGGGAGTCTACATTGGCCGCCCCGAAACGGACCAAATTCGAGATCGAGGACAACCGGCGAGACATCACCCGCCTGTACCTGCGCGGCAAGACCCAGGCGGAAATAGCCAAGGAACTCGAGATCTCCCGATCGATGGTCGCCTATGACCTGAAGGCCATTCTCGAACTCTGGAAGAAGCAAACGGTCCGAGACCTTGACGCCGACAAAGTCCAGGAATTGGAAAAGCTGGCCGAGCTGGAGCGGACCTACTGGGCCGCCTGGGATGCGTCCCTGGAGCGCATGGAGGCCACCGCCACCGAGCGCACCGAGGACCACGACGGAGCAAGCACCAAGGCCACCGTGAAGCGGGAGAGCCGCTACGGGAATCCGGCCTACTTGCAAGGGGTGATGAACTGCATCCAACGCCGGGCGAAGCTGTTGGGCTTGGACGCTCCGGTGCGCCAAGAACACAGCGGGCCCAACGGGGCCCCGATCCAAGCCGACATGCGGGTGATGCTGAATGACCTCCTCCGCGACCCTGACGCCCGAGACAATCTCGACGCTCTGGCACGCAGCCTGGAGGGCCACGCCAGCGGCGACAGCGGCACGGTGGTCTAACGGCGGCTGGGGGCGTCAACCCCACCTGGACATGGTTTCCCGGCGGGTCGCGGCCTTGGCGGAAGCGCCCTTGCGCCTGGTTGTGAGTATGCCGCCGAGGCACGGCAAGTCGGAGTTGCTAAGCCACTGGACGCCGGTATGGTTCCTCGCCAACTGGCCGACCGGACGGGTGGGCCTTGCCAGCTTCGCGGCCGACTCCGCCAGTACCTGGGGCCGCAAGGCGCGGGACACGGTCCGGGAGCGGCAGGGGGACCTGGGGATCACGTTGAGGAAGGACCTGAACCGGGCGTCACATTGGGAGTTGGTCGAAGGCGGCGGGATGATAACCGCTGGCGTTGACGGCCCCATGACAGGGCGCGGGTTCGACTTGCTCGTGGTGGACGACCCCATCAAGAACTGGCAAGAAGCGAACAGCGCGGTCATGCGGGAGCACCTGTGGGAGTGGTGGCGGTCCACGGCCCGTACCCGCCTTGAGCCTGGCGGCTCGATAATCGTCGTTGCCACCCGCTGGCACGAGGACGACCTGCTGGGGCGGCTGCTGGCCGCAGATCCGCACGACCCGGACACTCACGGCGACCGGTGGGAGCATATCAGGCTGCCCGCTCTCGCCGAGCCCATGGACCCGCTTGGCCGCGCCGAGGGCGACCCGCTGTGGCCTGCGCGGTACGATACCGGGGCTCTCGCTGACATCCGTACAGCGGTTGGGGGCCAAGACTGGGCCGGGCTGTACCAGCAGCGCCCTACTCAGGAGGGCGGCGGGCTGTTCAAGCTGGACTGGTGGCAGCTGGTCGGGGCCCTGCCCAGGCCTACCGGCTCGCCCATACAGTTCTGGGATACCGCTTTCAAGACAGGCCAGCAACACGACTATTCGGTCGGCGTCACGCTCTACCCCTGCGCCGAGGGCTACGGGCTGCTGGACGTCTGGCGGGACCGTGTCGAGTTTCCCGCTTTGGAGCGGGCTGTGATCTCCCAGGCGGCAACACATCAGCCCTCCCACGTCTACGTCGAGGACCGGGCCAGCGGTCAAAGTCTCGTACAGACCCTTCGGCGCGATACCAGGCTGCCGATAGTTCCGGTCCCGGTGGACAAAGATAAGGTGGCCAGGGCAAACGCCGTGACCGGTCTGGTCGAATCGGGCCGGGTGTTTCTTCCCAAGAATGCGCCCTGGGTCCCTGCGTTCCTCGACGAGCTGGCCGCTTTCCCCAGCGGAGCCCACGACGACCAGGTGGACGCCTTCGTTGGTGGGTTGACCGAGCTGGCACGGGGCCAGCGGGGGACGGAGATCATATCCGGCCGGAAGGAGAGCCGGTGGAGGTTGTGAGAGTGACAACGCAGGCAAGCGTTCGACAAGCAGCGACCCGGACAGGAGTTGCGGGTCTTTCGGTATGGCGAGGACAGGTCCGGGAAGAGGAGGAGCAGCAGCTCAAGAGCCTCAAGGTCCGCCTGAAGGTTTACCGGGAAATGGCCCGGGACGCGGTGATCGCCACGCTCCTAGAAGCCGTCAAGTCCCCGCTCCTGGCGGCGGAGTTCGACGTGACTGCTGCCGGGGATCTCCCGGTCGATCAGGAGGCCAAAGACTTCGCATACTCGGCGCTCATGGAGGACCTGGGACAGCAGGTGGCGGTGGGTCCGGCGGTGGGTCTGGATCATCGGGCGCGGTAGGTGGTGGCACCCGCCTCGGGAGCGGCGGTGCGGGAGGCGCTCGTGGGACAAGTACCGACAACGACGGAAGCGATGGAGCCGACGGTGACCCTATGGAGGGCGGCGGAGGCGGCGGAGGCGCGTACGCATCTTCGGGAAACGGTAACGGCGGGAATGGCGGGAACGGCGGCGTCCCAGGCGGCGGTGGGGGAGGTGCCGGGTACCGTCGTGTCCCGGGCAGTGGGTCGCGTGGCAACGGCGGCTCCGGCGGACGCGGGGAAGTCCGTATCTGGGCGTACTAGGAGGTAGGGTCATGGGGAATTGGGCGGTGGTTAACGACACCAACAACATAGTCGAGAACATCATCCTGTGGGACGGCGAATCAACATGGTCCGGGCCTGAAGGTTACACCTGTATCGACCTAACGGACCATCCCGGTGTTGGAGCCGATTGGACATACGACTCGGAGACTCAGGCGTTCACACCCCCCTCGGAGGTTCCCGAACCCGAGGCTGAGCCTACTCTTGCTGACGCACTGGCGCGGGTCACTCCCCTCGAAACTACACTCACCAGGATGAAGCCGACGGACACCGACAAAACTGACTACGCCGCGGCGACCACCGCCGCCCGTAAGCTGGCCATCGTCGCGCGGCTCCTGGGTCTGAGTTAGACATGACCACCCTCGAAGAACGAGTAGCCGCCCTCGAGCAGGGCCTGCAAGACGGCCGGCAGGAACACGTGGACATCGCCGACACACTTCGAGAGCTGGCTGCCCAGGTCGCTCGACTTGAAGTCTAGCTGGCCAACGGCAACGGCGGGCTGACACTGACGGTGCGTCAGAAGAGGGTCCGGTTCGCTGGCTCGGTCTCGCTCCCTTGGCTGATGGGCATCCTCGGAGGCGGCAGCGGCGGCGGCTGGATCATCGGGCGGCTGACGGGAGTGTGGTGATGGCAACGACAACCAGACGTAGCCGGATAGTCACACGCGTCTACGACGCGATGCGGCCTCCGGGGAGCCTGGTCCGAAAGGCCACGCCGAAGGCCATGGTGAACGCCCTGGTCCACGCCCTCCCGGGCATCATTTCCGGAGGGCTGCCGTTCTTGGCGCTGTGGATGGGGCTGGAGCTGGTCAGCGTGGCCGTGTTCATGGCCGTCTCACTCGCCCTGGCCGTCGGGTTCTGGAAGTACCAGCAGTGGGAAGACCGGGCGATTCGGGACTGGAGCTTCATCCAGTGGGGCGAGTTCGTGGTTGGCGCGACGTTAGGGGCAGTGGTGATGGTGGGGTTGTTGATCTCTAATCGGCATACTTGGGACAGCCCGTGATTTCGGATTGCGAAAAAGAAGCCCCTGGCTGCTTCTTGCCGGGGGCTTCAGGGAGCAAAAAAGTTTCGTGCGGTCAGGCAACGACTACCTCTTCCGTGGAAGGGTGTCCGATGAACCCGGACGATACCCATGCACGCCCGTCGTATCGTGGGGCAAATTCGACGGCAACCTTCCTTCGCTTTAGAATCACGTCAACCAGCCCCATCAACTCAACGTTCTCACCCGTGAAGGCGATGGCGCAATAGTGTCGATCTACAGCATCGCTGATTCCACCGACGAATTCATCTATGAACGATGGGCTCGCGGCTAACACCCCCTCCCAATCCACGATCAAGGTGCCTGGGCTCTTACGTGCAATCTTCTCTGCTACTAGCTCGGAAACTTCCCTACCCTTACTACGAGTGGCGAACGAATAGGCTATTTCCGAAAGACAAAAGATCTCAGCCTCCTTCATGGTTTCCCTCCTTCCGTTGCTCTGGACTCAGTACCTTTCGCAAGGGATCACTATGCTAACTATCGTGCCTGGATAATACGGCTTCCGCTCATGCGCGACGACATGTCCATTGCCCCGGACTGTGATTATACCTTTACCCGAACGGATCGTCATCGTACGGTTGTCGTCGTTTTTTAAGCCCTGGCGGATCCAATACAGACCATATCCCCTATGTAGGTCCATCGTCGATGTAACCCCCTCTTTGATGGCCTCCCTGATTGCATCGACGTCTGAGCCGATCGAGGCAAGGTTGGGGTTCTTTCGCAACGACTCCCGGATTCCGATTCCGCTATCGGCGACCGCGATTTCCACTATCGGACCACTTCGATAACTATACTGTTGTGCTAACGCATAACCCCCGTCGGAATCGGCGTGGGCGACGGAGTTCCCAGCAAGTTCGCTGAAAGTCCCTTCGCAGGTCATCTGGAGACTTGCGTATCCTTTCAGTTCAGTTTGAAAACAATCCACCATTTCTCTGGCGAGGTCTTCGACGTCGTTCTCATCGCGAAAGCGCACACATGGCACCATTTGCCTAACAGGATTTCCCTCAAGAATTGAGTCTTCTGGCTGTGATCCCTCAAAGGTCACTAATTCCCGCATAACATCGAATACGTGAGCTGAACGCAGATAGGTTTTCACGCGGTCATCCGAGGGCAGCCTAATAGTGAATGTACGCCCTGGATGCCTTCGCCTCTCAATCGCGGCAAGAAGAGCTACGATGCCAACGGGCTTTATGAACGTTAGGGGTTCCAGGTCAATGACATTTTCGCTGTCCGGGTTCTCGTCTAGCAAAAAATCAACATTGTAGACACTGGAGATATTCGACGGTGCCTTCAAGTCTGCCTCCACCTAATTATTCTGCGGAGCTAGGGAAACTGTTAAAGTCGGCTTCTCGGTGAGGTCTTCTGTTGTCGGCCGATAGCTTGCCCTAGCCTATCCGCCGGCGAGATCTCCCGATGCACCCTGGCCGCGTCTTCGGCGCCCAGGGTCCGAAAGTACGTATCGGGGATCTTCTTCCACCCGCCGGCGTACATCAGCACCCTTTCCGCCGCCGGCGTACATCAGCACCCTTTCCGGCATCCCCGACCGCAGAGCCGCCATCGCGTAGGTGTGCCGAAAGCGGTGAGTATGCAGGCCCGGAACTCCCGCCCTGGCCCCCAGCCGCTTCAGGAGCATGTAGAGCCAGTCGGGTTGCATCGCCTGGCCCCGCTCATTCGTCCAGTAGGCGGCCTCGCCCCGGGCGATAGTAGCCCGGACCTGCTCGTACTGCCACAACACTTCCCGGACGGTGGACCCGATAGGCATCTGGCGTTCGCGGCCACCCTTGCCCCTGACCAACAGCGCCCCGCCCTCTAGGTCAACGTCGGCGATGGTTAGTCCGGCCACTTCATTCCGCCTGGCCGGAGTGTCCCACAGGACGTACAGCACGGCCCGGTCGCGTGTCAGCCGGAACCGCTCCTTGTTCGTCCGTGCGATCTCCGGGTCGCTCAGTCGAAGCAGCTTCCGGAAGTCCTCTTCAGACACCGTTGGAACCACCCGCTCGTCCACCTTTGGCGACGGGACCCGGTTCAGCGGGTTGGTCTCTATGTGCCCACGGTCCACCAGCCAATTGAAGAAGCGCTTGAGCCGCCGGTATTGGGCCGAGATGTAACCCTGGGACGGCCGCTTGCCCGCCCGCTCCGGCCGCTCACCGAAATACAGTGGCCGGTCTTGGAGGTAGGTTAGGTAGTTCTCGAGGTACGCCGTGGTGATCTGAGCGACTCCGGGCCAGTTTTGCTCCTCAGAATAGAGCGCCAACAGGACGATGGCGCGCTCCAAGGCCTCGAGGTAGGACGCCGAGTACCGGTTAGAAGCCCGTAGGCTGATGATGAAACCCCGTCCTGCATTGCGCAAAAGACTGAGGTCGGAATGCAGTTTGACGACCATGATTTTTGCAGCACCGGCGGGGTTAGGCCGTCAATTCGTATCTGAAAGTGCTACTTGGTGGGCCTGGATGGACTCGAACCAACGACCTCGGTCTTATCAGGACCGCGCTCTAACCGCCTGAGCTACAGGCCCACGTGGGGAGTGGCTGGCGCCACCGTGCAATTATATCGGTTGATGAGGGGTTGCGACAACGGATGTGGCGGGAGCATTTCGCTGACGCTGTGCCGCGGCGCCCGGGGGACCGTGGGTTGGCGCTGGGGTTTGGGCCCAGGCCGCGGGCGGGCGTGACGCGAGAGACCGGGGCGGTCGGGTTATAGGTCGGGGCCGTCGGGGGACTCCGCCGGGGCTTCCGCGTCGGCGGGAAGTCGGCTTCGGGCGGGGCGACGGGACCGGGGGATGGTGGCTTGGCTCGAGCCAGCCTGGACCGTCGCGCCTTGGCGTACCACTTCCTCGGGGGTCATCCACTCGGGGAACTGCAACGTTCGCACCGGGTAGTTGATCACGATGCCCTCTTTGGCAAAGCGGGCTTGAATGTCGCGGATCAACGCCGATTGCAGCTCAAAACTCGCCAAGCGGTCGCGGGCTTGGACGAACAGCCAGAAATTCACGTTGGAGTCACCGAAGGACTCGAAGCCAAACCAGCCGCCGTACTCCTTGACGCCGTTGGGATCGGTCTCCAACAGTTCGTTCATCACCTCCCGGGATACAGCCTCAACCTGCCCTAGATCGCTACCGTAGCTGACTCCGCAGGTGAGGTACACGTTGACCGCCGGGGTTGGCTCTTGGTAGTTGGTGAAGATCGTGTCGGCCAGCTTGGCGTTGGGAATCACCACCAAGTTGTTGCTCCAAGTCCGAATCCGGGTGCTACGCCAGCTCACCTCGACGACGTAGCCGGAAATGCCGCCCTCCAACTCGATGTAGTCGCCAGTGGATATGACTCCCTCGGTCATCACGTAGGTCCCGGCGAAGAGATTGGCCAGAGTCGGCTGAATTGCCAGCGCGACGGCCAGGCCGCCCAACCCCAACCCCGCGATCAGAGGGCTGATGTTGATTTTCAGTACGTCCAGTACTATCAGGAAGCCCAGGGCGTAAACGATGGCGACTACCACCCGCCGAAGCAGGGGATGGAAGCGTTCGTCGATGAAGCTGGCCCGTGCCGCCATGTTGGCCAGGTACCAGTCCACCACTCGCGAGACCAGCCCCACCGCCAGAGCGACTCCGAGAATGGTGCCCAGCGCCCGTCCGATCCGGTCGATCAGATCGCGCTGGCTGGTGGTCAGGTCGAGGGGGACGGTCAGGGCTAGGTAAGCCCCCAGGACCACGAATCCGATGGTCACAGGCCAGTTGAAGGCTTGGATGATCTGGGAGTCCAAGTCGGTGGGCGTGTGGTGGGTTATTCGGAGGCCGATGGGCATGAGCAGCTTGTGGAACAGGTAGGACACCACCACGCCGATCAAGAAAATGGCTACAGCGGTGACCGGGTCGATCCACGGAGCATCACCCAGTCCGAAGCGCGCCAGCACGAATTCGGTTGGCACGGCTATTCGGAGCCGGACCGCTTTAGGTGAGGCTGGGACGGAAGCCGGCCCACCAGCATCGGCAGAATATCCCCGGAGGGGCCGGTAAGCACAAGGTCGCACCAAGGGGTCAAGGCGGTTGGCTCCGGATTGATCTCTATGAGCACGGCACCCTTCTCCTTGGCTAGCAATGGCAGACGGGCCGCCGGGTTGACCGTACCTGAAGTGCCCACCAGCAGCATGCAATCGGCCCGCTCGGCCTGATCGGCGCAGGAGCCCAGAACGTCCGCAGGGATGGGCTCACCGAACATTACCGTGTCCAACTTGATCACGCCCCCACAGTGGGCACAGACCGGCGGCAGTCCGTCGATCTCGAATCCCTGTCGTGGACGCCTAAACCCACAACCGACGCAACGCAGGCGGGTGCGGTTGCCGTGAATCTCCAGCAACGCCTCGCTGCCCGCCTCTCCCTGTAGGCCGTCGACGTTTTGTGTGATGGTGCATTGAAGCAGACCGCGGCGTTCCAACTCGGCCAGCGCCAAATGCCCCCCGTTGGGGACTGCCCGGTCCACCGCCAGTTTCATCTCGTAGATGGGGTTGCCGGGCTCGATTTCGCAGCGCAGCCGGGATTCCCACCAAACCCCCGGGTCGTTGCTGAAATCACGGTACGAGAGCAGGGGCGGCTCCCCATGGTTGGTCCACAGCCCGCCCGGGCCCCGGTAGGTCGGGATGCCGCTCTCGGCTGAAAGCCCTGCTCCGACTAGCGCGACCAAATGCCGGGCGCTTGCCACCAGACGGGCGGCCTCGGCGACCTCTTTTCGCTGGCTAACCACTGGGTGAAAACGCCTCCTCGCCGTAGAGGGGCACGAAGCGGCATGGGCCAAGCATCGAGACCGAGAGTCCCTCGCCGGTCCGCAACCCCTGCACCAACTGTTGCTGCTCCAATGTGCCCACCGGCGCAACTATCCGTCCGCCCGGGGCCAGTTGAGCCAGCAGCGACGGGGGCAGAGAAGGCGCTGCGGCGGCCACCAAAATAGCGTCGTAGCGTCCACGCTCCGGGCAGCCGAGGACATCGCCTGCTGGCTCGACGACCAGGTTCCGGTAGCCGAGCTCGTAGAGAACATCCCAAGCGCTTTGGGCCAAGTCCGGCAGCCGCTCCACAGTGACGACGATGCCTTGGTGGGCAAGCTCGGCCAGCACCGCCGCCTGATACCCGCTGCCCGTACCAACCTCTAGCACCCGGTCGCGGGGCGACAGATAGAGGGCCTGGGTCATGAGCGCCACCATATAGGGTTGGGAGATGGTCTGACCGCCGCCGATGGCCAGGGCGATGTCTCTGTAAGCCGCATGGCGAAGGCCGGAGGAAACGAACTTCTCACGAGGCACCGAGCGCATTGCCCGGATAACTCGTTCGTCCTGAATCCGGCGGGCAAGCTTGTCGAAAAGCTTCGTTCTTGCCTTCTCTAATTTGGGGTCCCGCTCCAAGTCCGCCACGCTTCGGATTCTAGCATAGTGGCCATTTGACAGGGCAGGCGCGTAGGCGCGACACTAGGACTCTCCCCTAAACAAGCCGTCAATCTGGTGGAGGAACCATGCACTTTGGGTTGGTAATGGAATGCGATTACCGCTACGGGAATTCGGAAGAGGCCGCATTTGAAGAGGCCTTCCAAATGGCCGAGTCCGCCGAGGCGGGCGGGCTGGATGGAGTCTGGCTGGCGGAGCGCCATTTCGCTGCGCCGCGCAGCCCCCTAGACCCCGCTGGCGCTGGCATTCCCTCGATCGTGTCCTCGCCCCTGGTCATTTCCTCGGCCATAGTGGCCCGGCACCCAAACTTGCGGGTCGGCGTGGCGGTGAACGTGCTGCCCCTTTCCCACCCGGTGCGGATGGCCGAAGAGGTGGCTACCGTCGACCAGATTAGCCGTGGCAGGGTGGAGTTCGGCGTGGGACGCAGTGGCTTCGCCCGCTCCTACGAGGGCTACGGGATTCCTTACGGAGAAAGCCGGGAGCGGTTCCAGGAATCGTTGGAGATTATCTTGGCGGCTTGGACCAACGAGCGGTTTTCCTACGAGGGAAAGTACTATAGTTTCAACGACGTTTGCGTGATCCCCAAGCCGTTCCAGAAGCCCCACCCCCCGCTGCGGGTGGCGGCCACCACCAAGGACACCTTCCCCCAGGTGGGCGCTGCTGGCTACCCGATTTTCATTGGCCTTAGGGGCATGGACCGGGCCGATCTGGTGAACAGCCTTCGCGACTACCGCGAAGCTTGGCACGAGGCTGGACACGATGGAGACGGCGACGTGTTCTTGCGCGTGCCGGTATTCGTTGGAGACACGTCGAAGGAGGCCCACGCCGCCGCCGAGGAGAGCACGATGCGGGCCTACAAGCGTCTAGCCCAAAACTTCACCAACAGCGCCACCGTGGCGGGAGCCACCCCTTCGGAGGAGCGAATCGCCCGGGGCGAACGATTGGCTAACGTGACCTACGAGGACCTGCTGCGGGATCGCTTGGCCTACGGTAGCCCCCGGAGCGTGGCCAACTTGCTCAACGAAATCAGCGAGGAACTGGAGCTTTCCGGCGTGATTGCCGAGGTCAACGTGGGCGGCCTTATTCCCAAGGAGCAGGTGCTACATTCGATCGATCTCTTCGCCAATGAGGTGGTGCCTGCGCTGCGCGATTAGACCGGAGCGCGGCTAACAACGGGGCAGAATCCGTTCCCGAATGGCGTAGGCCAGCCCGTCGTTCTCAACTGCGGGCGCAACGTAGTGGGACGCCTCCTGGATTTCGGCGGGCGAGCCCCCCATGGCAATGGCCAAACCGGCGGCCCGAAGAAGCGGGAGGTCGTTGAAGCTGTCGCCGACCGCGGCCATCTCGCCGATCTCTATGGCCAGAGATTGGCCGTTGCGGGCCACCCCTGTCGCCTTGTCGACGCCCTTCCGCGTGAAGTCCACGGCCCACAAGCCGTTGTAGGGTAGCGATGCCTTCACCGCGTGTATCTCGGGCCGGGACGCGTACCGCTCCGCCATCCTATTGGCAACTTCGAGGGGCATGTCCAGCGCCGAGACCCGGACGATGTTCCAGTTGGGCACCTGCTCCAACCGAGAGAAAGTGCCGTCGATATGGGTGGCAACGAAGTTGGTCTTGGTGTTGTGGAGCAGCGTGACGATCTCCTCGGAGAACTCGGCTCCCAGATTGGCCGACCACAGGTGTTGTCCGGTTGTGGGGTCGAGAATTGCCGCGCCGCCGTCGGAGACTTGGGGCGTGGTCAAGCCCAACTGCCGGGCGTAGCGCACCACGTCGGCGGGCTCCCGGCCAGTGGCCAGGAACACCGGGACGACGGCCGATAGCTCGCTCACCGCGGCCATGACTGCGGGCCTAATTGCCTCGTCCGGCCCGATGATGGTCCCGTCGAGGTCCAGCGCCGCCGCTTTGATTTTATCGGGGGTCTCGTCAGTTCTGGGCATGCCTCTGTCCGTGTTGCGGGCCAAAAAATAGAGAGGGAGCGGACTCCCTCTCTAACGGGATGCCATTAGTTGTCCCTGGTTTCTAGTCGAAGACCAGCGCGGTGTTCTGACGGCCCTCGCGCCGCATTTCGACCAAGCCCTCTTCGGCGGTGTCGAAGGTGTTGCAGAAGAGCTCGATGCCGTTGCCGTCGGGGTCCTTGATGTAGATACTCTTGGTCATGCTGTGGTCGACGGTCCGCAGCTCTGTGACCTCGTAGTATTCCTGCAGCCTGTGGTAGTAGTCGGTCAGCTCCGCAAAGTCTTCGACTTGAATGGCCATATGGTTGAGACCTAAGCCGCCTTCGACGACTTCCTGGGCGCCCTCCTTGGCTTGGAATAGGGCTAGGTCGTGGTGGATCCGGCCGCAGGTCAGGAACGTCCCGAAGCCCGGCCGCTCCACCGAGATCTCAAATCCCAATACGTCGGTGTAGAACTTGGAGGCGGTCTCAACATCCTTGACGTTTAGGACCAGGTGTCCGATCCTCTTCGGCTTCGCCATTTTCTCCTCCTAAATGCCAACCAATATGTGTGAACACTATACCTTCGCTGCCCAAGTTTTTCAACGCGCCAACCATGCATCCCACACCCTCGCACCCCCTCGAACACGGGAAGCCAAAGCGTTCCGGTAATGACGGGGTGGGTTGGCGGGGCCGTTCCCCGCCATCTCTGGAGCCAGCTACGGCTGTCCGGTTAGTCCTCGCGCTCCAGGAAGTCTAGGACCCGCCGCACTGCGGCGCTGCGGTCGTAGGCCCGGTAGGTCAGCATGGCGTTGCGGACCGGGTCTCCGCCGAAGAAGCGCTCGTACAGCACCTGCCGTCCGCCGAAGGCGCTGCAAGCTACGTCCCAAGCCAACCGGAACAGCCGCACACGGTCCCGGCCGGAGGAGCTGTCGGTCGCGAGGTAGCGTTCCACGTCGGCGCCGATGGCGGCATCGAAGTCGCCCTCCGAAGGCAGCGCCATCAGGCTGCTGGCTCCCAGCAGTTGCACGATTTCGGCCAACCGCGGGTAGATCATGGTGGGGTACAGGGCCCGCCCTGCGGTGATCGGACCCTGGGCCGGGCACATCACTCCCCACTGGTTCAAGTCAGCATCGGCCTCCGATGCACGGATGCAGGCCTTCAGCGTCTCCAGATAGACGATGATTTCCGAGATGCGCTCCTGAACGTGGGGCAACTCACCCGAGCCCATGGTATCGACCATCAGTTGTGCCAGCCCCAGGATGAACTCGGTTTTGACCACGCAGCGGTTGACCACCTGGTAGCCCGAGTGGGTGGTGGACTGGGTGGCCAATGCATAGTTGTTGCACATCTCGACGTTGCCCAGCAGGAACACCCGCTCCCATGGCACCAGCACGTCGTCGAAGAACACGATCGAGTCCATCTCCTCGAAGCGCGCGCCCAAGGGGTGGTCGAAAGTCGAGCGGCCGAGATCGAAACTCTCGCGGCAGATGAACTTCATCCCCGACGTGTCGTTGGGGATGGCAAAGGAAAACGCCTGACGCCATGCGTCCTCGCCGATGAGGTGCGTCCGCGTCGGGTATACTGCGATCTCGTCGGATATTGGGCCGAGGGTGGCCAGAATGCGGCTGCCACGGACGATGATGCCGGCGTCGGTCTCCTTGACTACGGTTAACGCCACTTGGTCGTCGATGTTGTCCACCACGCCCGGGTCACGGTGGCGCTGTAGGTTGACCAAGGTATGGGTCAGGGTGATGTCGTTCTCCCTTATGTGCTCGAAGAACCGGAGGACATTTTCGTCGAACCCTCCGCGGTTGGTCCCGAAGTAGGGCGCGGCACCGGCCCACCCGGCGATGGACACGTTCATGAAGTCGGGGGTCCGGGCCATCATGCCGCAACCAAGTCCGGCCCAATGAGCCATCATCGTCCTGCGCCGGTCCAGGTCTTCGTGGCTTCGTGGGATGATGAAGGACAGGCCCACCGGGTCGCCCGACGACGGTGATGTGAACGTCATCTCGTCCCGCAGCGCTGGGTTGTGTTGCATGTCGTAGAGCGCGGCCACCGAGCGGACGCCGCCCGCCAGCGCCGGGTGGGTGGTCACGTCCTCCACCCGCTCGCCTCGAATCCAGACCTCCGCAGGATGCTCTCGAAGCCCTTCGATATACTGCTGTCCGGTCTTGGCCGGCATGGTTGACTCCTATCCTTAATGTTGCCGTATTTTACCTCGAATTTTGATTCAGGATTTACCGGATTGCAGGATTCGCCGGATTCCATCGTGCCAATCCGTTAGTCCGACGAATCCTGATTCAAGTACCATTCGAAACACCGTTATGATATTCTGACGGCCAAATCGCAGTCGAGGTCGACATATTAGGAGGTAGCGATGATAGGTCGAGTTGTTGCCTGTAAAGAATACGGCAAACCCTTTGTCATCGAGGAATACGAGGTGCCGGAACCCGCACCTGGCGCGGTTGTGCTTCGCATGACCCAGGCTGGCATCTGTGGCTCCGACTTGCACGTCTGGCGTGGCGACCAAGTGAACGTGCCGCTCCCTCCAACCGGCCGGGCCATGGGCCACGAAGGGACCGGCGTTATTGACATGCTGGGTGATGGCGTGACCACCGACTCCGCCGGGGCGCCGGTGCAGAAGGGCGACCGGGTGGTGTACGCCGCCGTCTTTCCCTGCTACCACTGTCATCAATGCCTACAGGGCAATACCAACTGGTGCATGAATCGCAACTATTCCGCCGCCGGTACCTGGCCCTACTTCACTGGCACCTACGCCGACTTCCTCTATCTGCCCCCGCGCCACCCCTTCTTCAGGGTGCCCGACGAGCTGGACGACGACCTTTTGGGGCCGGTCAACTGTGCGATGGGCACGGTAACCACAGGGCTGATCCGGGCTGATGCCGGCGAGGGCGACTACGTGGTGATCCAAGGCGCGGGCGGCCTGGGGATCCATGCCACCGCGATGGCCAAAGAGATGGGCGCCGACCGGGTGATCGTGCTGGACCGGCTGGAGAACCGCCTAGAACTGGCCGAAGCCTTCGGCGCCGACTACACCATCAACATCGAGGAGTTCAACACCCCGGAGACCCGGTTACGACGGGTGCGGGAGCTCACCGACGGCCGGGGCGCCGACGTGGTTATGGAGCTGGTGGGACGGGCCGAGCTGCTGGCCGAGGGCATCGACATGCTCGGCAACGGCGGCACCTTCGTCGAGATCGGCGACATCGTCCGTGGCCGCGAGGTGTCGATAGACCCGTCCAAGTTGCTGCAGGGCAAGAACATCATGGGCTCTCTAATGTACAAACCCGACCTGCTGCCTCGCTTGCTTAACTTCTTGGTGCGCAATCACAAGAAGCTTCCCTTCGACCGGATCGTCTCCCACAAGTTCCCGCTGGCCGAGGTGAACGAAGCCTTCCCTCAGTGCGAATGGGACCAGCGCCAACCGGAAATCACCCGCGCCATGCTGGTGCCGTAAAACCCTGTTTCACCGCTAAGAACGCAAAGGGCGCCGAGAGTTTTGGATCATTAGTAAACGTCTGCGTCCTCTGCGCTCTCTGCGGTTAAACGCCCCCTGTGGTAAGATTCCGGGGAGACACGCATACCGAGAGGAATAGCAGCATGAAATTCGGCTTGATGTATGAGATCCAAATCCCCGAGCCTCATCATCCTGGGATCGAGGCGGAGCGGTACAAGCAGGTGTTGGCCCAAGTGGACTTGGCCGACGAGGTCGGCTTCGAATACTTCTGGACCGTCGAACACCACTTCCTCCGTGAGTTTTCCCACTGTTCGGCCCCGGAAGTCCTTTATGGCGCCATCTCCCAGCGGACCAAGCGCATCCGAATCGGCCACGCCGTGGCCCTGCTGCCAGGCCAGTACAATCACCCGGTGCGGGTCGCCGAGCGGGCTGCGGTGCTCGACATCCTGAGCGACGGCCGCATGGACCTGGGGACTGGCCGCTCGACCACCCTGATCGAAATGGACGGCTTTGAAGTTGACCCTGAGCAGACCAAGGCCCAGTGGAACGAAGCTATCCGGATGATCCCCAAGATGTGGACCGAGGACCCCTTCTCCCATCAAGGCGAGTTCTTCAACATCCCGGAGCGCTCGGTCATCCCCAAGCCGGTGCAGGACCCGCATCCGCCGATGTGGGTGGCCTGCAGCCAGCCCGACTCCTTCCGGCAAGCTGGTGAGATGGGCCTGGGAGTGCTCTGCTTCAACCTGGGCGGATACGACCAGATGGTCGAGCGCGTCGCAGCCTACCGGGAGGCGGTGGAGCATGCCAATCCCGTTGGCGCGTTCGTGAACAACCAGGTGGCGGCCCTATGCATCGTTCACTGTGGCGAAGACGACGAGGAAGCGCGCCGCGTTGCCGGGCCGGAAGGCGCTTGGTTCGTGCAGCAGGCCGAGAACCTCTACGCGCCGTGGGCTGGCCGTCAGGTGCCCGACTCCTATAAGTTCGCGGTCGATGCCGTTCAAACCGAGCGCGCCGATAAGACCGTCGAAGACCACGTCGCCTCGGGCGCCTTCGCCATGGGCAATCCCGACACCGTCATCGAGGTGATGAAGCAGTACCAGAAGGCGGGCGTGGACCAAATCCTATGCTTCGTGCAACCGGGCCGCTTGGAGCACACCCGGATCATGGAGTCCATCAAGCTGATGGGCAGGCACGTGATCCCCTATTTCAAGTAGCCAGATTGACCTACTCGCAAAACTTAATAGCCCCCTCGTTCGAGGGGGCTATTTGTTTCCCATTGTCCTGGTGGCCAGCGAAGTAGGGGCTAGTCGGAAGACGGCAACTTTCTCGGCTCCTGCAACTCCATGATCGTTTTGCAGCACTCGATTTCGCCCTCGCCGCCCTTGGTGCAAAGAACGCTGCTGCCGCATTCGGGGCAGGTATACCGCTTGCCCAACTGATTGGCCATTATTTCAACTCCATTGGCGCACCGCAGCAGGAGACGCTGCCCTCGCCGCCTTTGGTCACTATGAACTCGGACTTGCACTGCGGGCATATGTATCGCTTACCGGTCTGGTTCGGCACCGTTTCGCCTCCCGTGGCGGTCAATTTAGAGCTGAAATGAGACTGGGCACAATTATAGACAAGCGGTTTGGGGGTTTCAACGGTCTGGGAACGTCTAGCCGTTCTTGAATCGCACCAAGAAGCTGGCCTCGCCCAGGGGCACACCGTCGAAAAGGATGGCGGCGGCATGGGTGCCCGCGGCTTGCACCGGTATCCGGAAGGTCTTGATCCAGCGCTGGAACAGGATTCCATCGTCCCACTGCACCCGTTGGGCAGGAGGCGTTTCCAGGCGTACGCCGGGGGTCTTCAAGGCCACGAACAGCATGTGCTCCCCGGGGGAGGCCCCGCCGATGCAAAAGGCGAGATTGACGTCCACCTCGGCCAAGACTATGTCCTCGGCCGCCCGTCCGGGTTCGGGTTCGGGCAAGTCCACCAAGTCGATGACACCGTTAAGGTTCAACTCGCCGTCCGCCTCTTGGGTGCTGTGGCAGAACAACGCGTACTTCAGATAGGGATCATCGATGGGCGTCGTCAACTACCGCCTCCTGGAATTCTGTGCTAAATCTCCAACCAGCCGATTTTAGCACATTGGTTTTGTGTCACCGGTCAGTCGAAGAGGCGCCGCAAACTTCGGCTGCCGTGGATGACACGAATGATCTCCACACCTTCACCGGTTCGCAGATGAAGATGAGGCACTTCCTGCTCGTGGCCTTGAGTCAAGGGATTGCCACCACCATCACGAATTGAGAAACTAGCCGCAACACCGCACGCAAGGAGTATTCATGCCGCTGAGCAAAGAGCAATTTGAAGCTGGTATGTCCACGCAGGAGTACATCGACCAGATCAAGGTGAACAAAGAGCCCTTCATCGAGATTTACCAGAACGTCGAGGTCCCCGGCGAGGCCACCGCAGTGTTCGACGGGGCTGGCCAGCCGCTAAAGCTGGCTGTCATCACCGCCGACTGGTGCGGCGACGCCGTTAGCACCACCCCGACGATTCTCCGGTTGGCCGAGAGCAGCCAGAACGTCGAATTCCGGGTGTTCAACCGCGACGATGACGTGCCTATGGCTGATACTTTCCTGCCGGAACACCGGGCGGGCACAGTGCCGATCTTCGTGGTGTTTGACGAAGGGATGAACGAGATCGCCCGGTTTATCGAGACGGCGGGCGGCTTAGTGCCCCAGATCGACGCGATGGACGAGGCGGCGAGCCGGGAGGCCGAGGGCAAGGGCGAAGCGGAGGCCCGGCGGATTACCCGCGGCAGGCGCACCGCTCACCGCATCTCCCAGGCCAAGGAATGGGGCAGGGTAATCCTGGGCGAGTTCAGCCAGGTGGTGTCCGAAGGCCTAGAGCTGCCCGACGCAGGACGACCCGCAGTCGGCGGCACCAAGTGGCCGCCGGAGGACTAGGCGGGCCAGCCCTCAGCCCGATGCCGGAGGGGCGATTCCCGAATCGCCCCTACAGGATTCGCGGCCTAGGGATCGTCGTCGCGCCACTCGAAGTTCAGGGTGGTGTAGCGCACGAACACGCCGCCGCCGGGAGCGCCCAAGGGACCATTGGCGGCCAGAACGGCGATGGTGTGTTGCCCACCTGGCTGCGGGGCCTCGGATACCAACACCCGCTGCGGCCGGTTGAACCCTTCAACGGTGCCCCGCTCCCGGTTGCACTCGCCGTTGATCCAGATCTCGCCGTAGTCGTCGACGCAAGTCTCGAACTGTACCCTGGTCCGGGATACGTCGCGGCCAGCGACGGTTTCGGGGAACGTCACGTTTATCCGGTACCAGACGAACGAAAGGCCGGTGACGTACTCCCCGAACCTGGCCCATGCGTTAACGTCCTCGCATAACTCCCAGGAGGAGTCATCGTAGTCGGGAAGCCGGGCCGGACTGCCCGCGGACCGCTCTTCCAGGCCGTAGTTGGGCGCACCCGGAACGTAACCCTCGGCGAACTTCCACTGGCCTTGGACCTCGGCCCGGCCCTCGCTGCTGTTCAGGTTGATCGAATATCGCGGCATATCGCCTCCTCGACATCGCCTCTCCCTGGCGGGAGACGGCTGGTGATGGTGGTCCTTCTTAGATCCCCACTATCTTGATGGTGGAATGGGCCCGGTAGATGCGGTTGATGTTGACCAGCATCGGAGTGATCTGCTCGACGTATTTGGCGTTGGCCAACGCGCCGCCGTCCACGCCTCGAAGGCCGCTGATCTTGTTGGCAAGTCCCATGACCAGCTGCTTGGCCTCGGCGTGGTCGGAGCAGACCACCACGTCGCCCTGCATCGCATGCCCGGTCTCCTGGAGCTCCTCGGCGCTGACGTTTTGGAAGGCGGCAACGACCTGGGAGTCTGGCAGCAGTCCCTGGGCTTCTTGGGCCGCCGAGCCAGCTTCGACTTCCACCGCGCGAGCCCCCTTGCCCCGCTCGAACACCATAGGCGCAATAACGTTGACGACGACCTTTCCTGCCAATGCGCCGCCAATTTGCTCCAGCGTGGACTGTTGCCCCTCGTACGGGAAGGCTAGGAAAACGACGTCCCCGACGGTCGCCGCGCCCGCATTGTCCGTGCCTTCGATCCGGGTGCCGGGGGCCAAGGCCGCCAACTCCTCGGCGGCGGACGCACCTCGGGCGGCGTCGCGCGAACCGATGGTGACAGGTTCGCCAGCCATTGCCAACCGCAAAGCCAGCCCCTTTCCCTCAGGCCCGGTGCCACCAAGAATCGACAGCATTGCTCCTCCTTATGTTATCGGGAGTAATTCCGGCCATACTATATAACCTGCGCCCCAGCTAGGGAAGTCGCTGTCCTGCCACCTTAGCCTGGCGGTTGCTAGTCTCAATTTGGTCTGAGACGATGTATTGCATGCCGTTGGATATCCCGACAGACTGCCCGGGCTAGTAGGTCACCGGTCACACAGATATACTAGCCAAAATTGGCGTGATGGGAATTGGCAGGTCGTGCAATGCTAGAGCAGTATACTATCGCAGATATCTTGACTTGGTTAGACGACAAAACATTAGTAGTCAACCGAGAATTTCAGCGGAGCGACAAGGTATGGCCCGCGCCTGCTAAGGCCTATCTGATCGACACAATCCTTAGGGGAAGACCTTTGCCGAAGATATATGTACGAACCAAGACTGATCCGAGCTCTCGGAGAAGCTTTCGGGAAGTTATAGACGGGCAGCAACGTCTAAGGGCGATCCAGTCCTATTCAAACGATGAATTCGCCCTTGGGACTAACAAAGAATTATTCGGTAACTATGCCGGTATGAGATACTCCGATTTGGACGAAGAAATACAAACAGAGTTTCTGGCGTACCTCGTCCCTGTCGAACAACTACTAAACATACCTGATGCGGTCGTGTTTGACATCTTCCAAAGGTTGAACACCTACAATTACAATCTCTCAGGTCAGGAGTTGCGCCACGGAAAATATCACGGGGGGGTTCGGAACGCTGTAGTCGAAACATCGAGGCGCTGGAGCAACTTATGGGATAACTACCGAATAGTTACTAGGCGTGCTCGCGTTCGAATGGGCGATGATGAACTAATAGCGCAATTGTTTGGCGTGATTTTGGAAGGCGTTTGTGACGGCGGTCAGCCGAAAATTGAGAGGTTGTATCGGACCTATGATGGAAATCTACCGGCCTATGCGACCGACAGACTCAACCAAACGATTGCCTGCATTGTCGATGACCTCTCGCCTATTTTGGAGACTGGTTTAGCAGGATCTCCCCATTTCTTAATGTTGTTCGCTGCGGTCGCGCATGCGCTCTTCGCTATTCCAGAGGGTGACATGGCCGAAGACATGCCGGCCCGCGATTTGAGGGCGTTGGAGGACAGCTCTATCGCTATTGAGAATCTAGGGACCTTGGCTGATGTGTTGACGCTAGACGAACAGGAGGTTCATCCAAGATTCAAAGCCTTTCAATTGGCTTCAGCTGGGACAACTCAACGGATCAGAAGCAGGCGGGTCCGATTTCCGATGCTGTACAAAGCATTATTGCCCTACCCGATCTAAACAGTGCGCCGAAGGGACTTAATTCACATATACCGTCGATTTGCCAAACGAAGCAACATCCTTGCAGAGCGATTCTTAGCTCGGATCCCTTCAGCCCACGGGGTCGGTAGTCTCGACGATCGGTTGTACGAAGACGGAAGAGCATACGTAGTACTCGGGCTGCAGCAGATTTGGGGTGATTTCAGTAGGGAATTAGTCGTCCGGTCCGCTATTGGCGGGTGTACAACTAGGGCCGGACGGCTGCTGGCAAGAACGTCAGGGGTGCGGACGTCGGCAGATGTACAACGCATCACTGGGTCGCGCATGGCCGGCCCCGGAGCGAATTGGTACGACCCCAAATTTGCTATAGATCAAGCCAAGAAACTCCCCTTGACTAACTACAACGAAATCGACCTAGGGTTAAGTTCCGCGAGCACCGATGGGTTACAGCGTGTCAGAAACTTTTTAGTGCATCCAAACTACCATACCGCGCGAGAGTATGCGCATTGGGCAGCAAACGAAGGGCTTCGAGGGATCGGTCCAAATGATGCAATTTTAAGTCGAGCGCCGGGTGGGGCAACGATGCTTGAGCAATGGATAGGACAGTTGGACATAGCGGCTTGGAATGCCGTTGCTTGATTCTGAGCACGATGATGGGTGGGGGCAAATTGGTCGAGGAGCAAAAATTTAAACGAGCATTGGTTCCGAAGAAACCATCGGTTCGGTTACATACCTATGCGGCGGGCTTTGGGGAAGACTTTGCTAGCGATCTGGTTTCAACACATTTGGAGGCCGGGCAGGTACTATTGGATCCTTGGGTTGGCTCTGCAGTAGGTCCAATCCAGGCTAGGATGCAGGGTGCCAATGGGATTGCAATAGATGTAGATCCAATCGCCTGTCTGATAGCAGCGGTAGCTCTAACACCTTACAGTGAGAATGAGCTTACTACGATCTCAATGTTAATTGAGCAACATATTGGCCTTGTGGAAACCGAGCTATCCTCGATGGACGGTTCCGGGTTCTCCTGGTCTCCAGGCAGGCGATTCTCTCTGAACGGATTCGAAGCGGCTATACCAGACAATGATTCCATTGACTTTTGGTTTGCCCCCTCCCAGCGGGCTGTGTTGGCAGTATTAGTTGAGATTGCTGAGTCCTTTGATGATCCCCGGCACAAGAGGGTTGTCCAGCTCGCAATATCTTCGGCTATTATCCGGAAATGGCCGAGCACTATTAGCCTGGCCAAGGATATAGACCACTCAAGACCGCACAGGATATTGCGTGATGACGTCACGATTGAATCCCAGATGAAGGTATTCAGAAGAGTGATAAGGTCAACCGTGAATCGTCTCGCGACCATTAACGCCCCGGAGCCCAGCCGTGATACTTCATGGGAGATACTTGAGGGGAACACAATCGACTGTCTCCAGCCAATTCAGGCCGATTCGATAGACTATATTCTGACTTCCCCACCGTACTTCAATGCGATCGATTATCCCAGGGCGCACAAGTTTGCCCAATGGTGGCTATGGCCTGATAGTAAGCCACTAGACAAATCGAAATACCTGGGACTAATGCCGGGCGGCACAGAAAGAGATATAGTCTCCAAATGTTATGGGATTCTCACGAAATATCGTGTGCACATCGACGCCTTATTGAGCGTCTCTTCGAGCATGCATCGCAGACTTTGTAAGTATCTTATTGAATTGGACGAAGTTGTGGCTAGTTTCCCGCGTCTATTGAAATCGGGCGCAAATGTAACTTTCGTTATCGGGAACAACATAATTGGAGGTCATCGAGTTCCCATGTCTGAAATACTGGCCGCGATGCTCGCCCGGCACGGGTTCGCCGATATTCAGATCGACTCAAGGAGAATCCGAGGAGACAGGAGGCGCTATCCATACGGCATTACGGGATTCAAAGGACCTATGGACTCTGAGTTCGTTGTCTCAGCACATATGAGCTGACAGTCATCGGCAATTTGAGTATTTCGAAATATTCAGATCACTCTACTGTTCAGTGTGACCAAATCATTTCTGTTTGGAGGTCCCCTGCCGATGGTCGATCTTAGACGGGCGGCCGCTATCGTCGGTGTGCACGAGCACGTTACACGCTACGCACCCGACAAGAGCGAACTGCAAATCCAGGGCGAAAGCGTCATTAAGGCTATTGAAGACGCCGGTCTTTCCAAGAAGGACGTCGACGGCCTGTTCACTGCGTCGATGGCCATCCGCAACAGCGGCATGAACCTGGCCGACTATCTGAACATGTACCCCAAGCACGTCGACAACACTACCGTGGGCGGCGGCTCTTTCGAGTTTCACCTAGCCCACGCCCTGAACGCCATCTACGCTGGGCGGATCAACTGCGCCGTGATTACCTACAGCACACTGGCCCGCTCCGGCGGCGTCTCCGTGGGCACCGGCGGCGTGGGACGCTTCGGCCACCCGCGGCTGGACCCGTCGCCGGACAGCTTCGAGGAGCTGTATGGGCTCACCACCGTGGGTCTCTACGCCATGATCGCCCAAAGGCACATGCATCAGTTCGGCACCACGCCCGAGCAATTGGCCGAGGTTGCCGTCGCCGTGCGCCACCACGCGTCGATGAACCCCGACGCCCTGTTCCGCGACCCCATCACCGTCGAGGACGTGGTGCGCTCTAGAGTCATCTCTTCGCCGCTGCATCTGATGGACTGCTGCGTGATTACCGACGGCGGCGGCGCGGTGGTCGTTGCTTCGCCCGAGGTGGCCCGTAGCTGCCGCCACACCCCAGTGTGGGTGCTTGGGACCGGCGAGGCCATCGCCCATCAAGGGGCCGGCAAACGCGACCTGATCTACATTGCCGCCAAGCAGAGTCACGAGTCCGCCTTTGCCGGAGCGGGAGTTACCCACCAAGACATCGATATGGCGATGATCTACGATTCCTTCACCATCACGGTGCTGGAAACCCTGGAGGACCTGGGCTTCTGCGAGAAGGGCGAAGGCGGAGAGTTCGTCTCCGGAGGGCGTCTGAAAATCGGCGGAGAGCTGCCAATCAATACCGACGGCGGCGGGCTATCATCGAACCACCCGGGTATGCGGGGCATCTTCCTGCTGATGGAGGCCACCCGGCAACTGAGGTGCCAGTTCGATGGCACGCCGCGCCAGGTGCCCGACTGCAACATTGCCCTTTGCCACGGCACCGGTGGGGCCCTGGGCTCTCGGCACAGCGGCGGCACCGTCATCCTGGGGAGGGACTAGCCATGCCTGATTGGAACAAGCCTCTGCCGACTGTGGTTGGCGAGACCAAGCCCTACTGGGACGCCTGCCGCCAAGGACGGTTGCTGATACAGCGTTGCGACGACTGCCAGGAGTTCCAATTCTACCCCAGGGGCATCTGCGCCAACTGCTGGTCGATGAACATCAAGTGGTCCACATCCAGCGGGAAGGGTACCGTCTGGACCTACACCATCACCTACCAGAACCGCACCACCGGCTTCGATCAGGGGCCCTACGTGTTGGCGTTGGTGGAGCTTGAGGAAGGCGTCCGCATGTTTACCAACATCGTGGAATGCGCGCCCGGCGACGTAGCCATCGGCATGCCAGTGGAAGTGACCTTCGAGAGGGCCACCGACCAGATCAGCATCCCCTACTTCAAGCCCGCGACCTAGCCGGAATTGCAGCCTGATCCCAGGCTAAAAGAAGCTGAGGAAGAGCCGAGCTTCCGGGGATTGCTGAACAAGTCCACCACCTTTGGCTGCTGCGGGTTGGGTTGCCTGTTGCTGATTCCGATGTTGCCCCTTGGAGGCCTGATTATCTGGGTATTCTCCAGATAGCTAGCCATCCTCCAGTTGAGCTCGGTAGCGCAGCTCGTCGCAGCGCTCCTGGTCGGCCTCGGCCAGTTCCGGCTGGTCGTTGAACAAGTGGACCAGCGAGCGCTGGCCGTAGTAGATGCCGTTGTCAGGGGCCAGTTCGATGGCCCGGGTTAGGTCGGCTACGGAGTCGTCGTAGCGGCCCACCTCATAATATGAGCAGCCACGGTTGTACCATGCCTCGGCCAACTCCGGGTCCAGCTCGATGGCCGCCGTAAAGTCTTGGATGGCGCGGTGATACACTCCGTTGCGGCCGTAGCGGCTGCCCCGGTCGACGTACCCGGCGGCGTCGCCGGGTTCTTCTTGATGCCTGCGGTCGAAGACCATCGGGAAGGGTGCAGTCACATCACCGAGCGGACGAGGCCGCCGTCGACCAGAATGGTCGTGCCGGTGATATACGTGGAGCGGTCCGAGGCCAGGAAGGCCACCAGGTTGGCCAGCTCTTCGGGCTGTCCGACTCGCCCCAGCGCGGTGTCGGCGGCCCGCATCGCCAGCCCTTCCTCAACCGTGATGCCCAACTCGTTGGCACGGGCGGTAACGTTCGACAGCATCCGTTCGCTGAGGATAGAGCCGGGGCAAACGTTGTTCACCAAAATGTTGTCTTTCCCCACTTCGTCGGCCAAGCTCTTGGCGTAGGCTACCACTCCCATGCGGGTGGCGCCGGACAATGCCAGGTTGGGAATCGGGTTATAGACCGTGCTGGCCAGAATGTTGATAATGCGGCCGCCGCCTCGGGCCTGCAGGTGAGGCAGGCTCTCTCGGCACATGCGCCCGAAGAAGATGAGCGAGCGTTGGACCGCCGTCTCCCAAAGTTCCTCGCTGGCGTTGGCCGCCCGGGATAGCGGGGGACCGCCGGAGTTGTTGACCATAATGTCGATGCCGCCAAACTGCTCCAAGGTAGCAGCGATCAAACCGTTAATGCTTTCGAGCCGGTCGAGGTCGGCGGCGTAGGAAAGGACTTCGGCGCCAGTGGACCCACGAATCTCTTCCGCCGCTTGCTCCAAGTCGGCGGCGGTGCGGCTGCAGATAGCGACCTTGGCACCCTCCTCGGCCAACACCTGGGCGCAGGCACGGCCCAGCCCCTTGCTGGCGCCCCCAACGATCGCAACTCTGTCTTTCAGTCCCAGGTCCATCGGGCTGCTCCTTTGGCTGTTATCCGCCCTTGGCGCGCTGGCGCGTCGGATGGGCGGCGCTGCTGATTATAGCAGCGCACCCAATGGCGGCCAAACGGTCGGCTGATGGTTGACGGCCTCGCCCGGCTAAACTACCCTGCTCTCACCGCTCCGTAATGCTTCCTTAACGAGATTGGATAGTGCAGATTTGGGACGAGACCTTGGCCCGGGAGATCGAGCTTCACGCCGTGAAGTTGGCCCGGGGAGCCGGGGAGATCCTGGCCGGGCACTTTGGCCGTCCCATCGAGGTCGAGTTCAAGGACGACAAGGAACGTGACCCCGTTACCCGCGCCGACAAGGCGACCCAGGAGTACCTGGCGGCCGAGATCACCAAACGGTTCCCGGAGCACGGGATCCTTGGCGAGGAGGCCACCGAAGAGGAGAAGGAATCCGAGGACCCGGCCCGCGATGTACTCTGGGTGTTGGACCCGCTGGACGGCACCACCAATTTCATGAACGGCCTTCCGGTGTTCGCGTCGTCCATTGGCGTGCTGTACCGGGGCTGGCCGATGGCCGCTGCGTTGTACGTGCCCTGGCCCCAGGGCGGCGGGTTCGTGCTGCACGCCCGCAAAGGCGGCGGGTGTTTCGCCGACGAGCAGCCGGTGTCGGTCTACGAGACCCAGGAGCCGGTGCCCAATCGTCTGATCGGCGTACCGGGTTACTTCGGCGTGGCGAACCACTTCTCGAAGCAGTTGGCCGGGAAGGCGGGAGAGCCGCGCACCACGGGCAGCATCGCCTACGAATTGGCGATGACCGCCCGGGGAGTGATGCAATACGCGATCTTCGGCGCGCCCCGAATGTGGGATATGGCGGGCGGCGCGCTGGCGGTGATTGAGGCTGGCGGCATGGTAATGACCCGCTTCCGAGGCGAGCGCCAATGGCACTCTCTGGAGAGCTTGGTGCCGACCTGGGAACAAAAAACGCCCACGATGAAAGAGCTGCGGGCTTGGATGGCCCCGCTGGTAGCGGGGAACAAGCAACTGGCCCCGCTTGTGGCGAATAACGTCCGCCGCCGCTTCAGCCTCCGGGCCAAGCTGCGGCCACTGACCAAGCCATTTCGCCGTTTGAAGAAGCAGCAATAAATGGGGGCAAAGTAGACTATTCGACGAGCGGCTTAAAGTCCGGGCCGGTCATAGGTTCGTGATTCTTCCAATAACTGCGCATCTCGACCAGCAGCCGCTGCCTGGAGGGAACCGGTTGAGGGTTGATGCGGATGACGGATGCGGAGTATTCGCCGGGAGATTCCGCCATCGCGTCCGCCAAATCATTAACGAGATATCTCGGTGCCCATCCGATCATCTGATAATCGGTAGTTTGGATTTGTAGTGCCAGTTCGGTTACTGGATTAGTTAGCTCCAATGCCACGAATAGAGGGTCCCCAGCTTGCAATCTGTTGAGGCGCTCTTGGGCGGGAGGGCTAACGTATCGCCACCCATGGAGGAAGAACCGGCACACGAATGTACCTTCTTCGTTCTGTACTAACTTCGGGAAGACTTCGAAGAGATCGGTTGCACGATGTCCTCCGTTGGCCGACAAGATCTCGATCGGATTCGCTTCTTCATTCAGATCTAGTGCTTTGAGATAGTCCACGAAATCAGGACGAGTGGGTGCAAGGACTCGGTTCCTGAAGAGTGGAAAGAGTTCCGAGGACTCGTAGTCCTCTTCCCAACATGGGAAATCCAGAAGCGAGGTGAGTCCGGCTTCCTGCTCCGCTCGTCTAGCTCCAGCCGTGTAACGGAAACGGTATTCTGACCTTTCGACATTTGCGTCTAAGCGGCCAATCGGGAACCACTGGCGGGTACCGGGCAAACCGTGTTTTTCTTCCGAATCTTGCCACGCTAAGAAGAGTGTCTTAGTGCTCACATCAGAACTCGTTCAATTTCCTACAATTATAGGTTATCAATCGGACCGCGAATCGTCTAGCCGAATCTGTCATCCAGGGGTCGGGCATTCTGCTTAGAATCTCGTAAACCGCATCGATTTCCAGATCTGCGACCACGTCCAAGGTGGGCTGGAGTAATGAAGGAAACTCCCGAAACGCCAAGTTGGCGAGTTCCAATGGACTCGGAGCCTGCACATCGGATTCCGACCAGTAAATCCCGCCTCGGCCTCTCTCCGAATACTCCCCAATGCGATCATTAGTCAGCAATTGTTCTCGTCGGTCATCCTGGAGTTCCCGCCCCAACGAGGAGGCGTGGTCAAACGACGGAGCCAAGTAGCCAACCCAGCCACCCTCTACCCGACGCCTCACCAGTCCCCAGTTCTCATGATGCCGGTCTGTATTTCCGATTACAGCGTCGAATACAAGATAACTGCCGAAGCGGGACTTGGCTGCTGCCTCACCATCGCTCTCCTCGAAGCTGCGCTCCAAAGCTGACCAGATGTTTGCCAGGGTGTGGTGATTATGGCCGAACATTAACTCCGGATCGTAATCGCCTACGCTGCTTGCAAGGATCTGATTTCCGTGAAATAGCTGTTGGTCATCTGAGATAAAGGACCGCGCGGAGGATCCGTGGTGGGTTGCTTGGAAAACGGCCAATTCAACCCGAGCACAACGGACACAGAGAAGATCCGCTATCTCAGCAGCAACCTTTTCAGCCCAGTGCTCTCCAGTCCCAGGTCGGGGGTACTTAAACAACCAGCGTGGTCCCCCATCGCCAGGCGGTTCGTACCAGAATTTGGCTTTGCCGCCCATTTCTTCTGGCTGAAGCACCCAATCGGGTAATACCTCGCAGACTGGATAGTGGTGGGTAGCAGCCAATAGTGTGGCCTTGTGAGTGGAGGCTGATTCTAGTCGAACAGGAGCAGGTATGTTTGGCCGAGGCTACGCCGTGTCGGGCTCCCAGCCCCAAGGACGGGGGCCCCAAGCGGCTTCGAAGACTTCGCCTTTCTTGACCGACATTACCGGGGTTACCGCCTTGTCCGACTTGCGGGAGTCCCCCAAGACGTCGTAGACCACCCAGTCGCCGTCGACCACGTCCAAGACCGATAAATCGGCTTGCTTACCGACCGCTAGTGTGCCCAAGCGGGCGTCCACGCCCACGGCCTTGGCCGGGTTCTCGGTGCTCATGGTGACGACCTGGTCGAAGGTGAAGCCCATGGCTAGGAAGCGGGTCATCATCTCGGTCATGCTGTGTACGGTGCGGGCCCGCCCGGGCAGGGTCAGGTCGGTGCTGATACAGTGGGGCAGCACGCCTTGGTCGATGACGCGTTCGCCCACGTCGAAGGCAAAGTTCATCCGGCCGTGCGCCGTGTCCAGCCACACGCCGCGGTCGTGGGCCTCCTTGGCCTCGGGCACCAGCTTGCCATCGGCGTCCAGCACTCCGCCAGGGTTGGCGGTGAAGTAGTGGGTGACGATGTCGCCCGCTTCCATGATGGGCAGCAGTTCCCGGATCACATTGGCGTCGTACCGCTTCTCGGTGTCGCCGATGTGCACCATCAGCGGCACGCCAGCCTCTTTGGCGGCGCGCTTGGCCATCCGGGGCATCTCCATGCCCATGATTTCCAGCGCGGGGGAGACCATCCGGGCCTTTACCCCGGAGATGATGTTCCTGTTCTGCTCGATCACCTCGATGGTCTTGTCCAAGTCGATGCTGGCCGGGCTGAAAATATCGGGGGTGGTGGCCAGTCCGGTACGGCAGATGTGCAGGAAGCAGATGATTTCGGTGTCGGTGTTGGGCAGGATGTGAAGGGGGAATCCGCCGAAGGTGTCGCAGCCCGAGCTTCCGGCGTCGACCATCGTAGTGACGCCAGCCCGAACACCGCCGATGTTGGCGTCGACGCCGTTGCCGTTCACGCCAGCATACACGTGGGTGTGCAAGTCGATCAGGCCGGGCGTGATGACTTTGCCCTTGACCTCGACGACCCGCGAGGCCTCGTCGGAGGAAATCGACTCCGCGATCAGTGCGATTTTGCCGTCTTGGATCGCGATGTCGCTTGGGCCGTGAATGTCCTGAGAGGGATCGACTACGGTGCCGCCCTTGATCAGCAGGTCGTACATACTCTTCCTCTAGGTGAACATCTCGCCGACGGAATAGCCGTTGTGGATGCGGTGGATTGCCTCGCCCAAGAGTGGGGCGACCGACAGCACGGTGAACTTGCCGTTGCGTTTCTCGTCGCTCAGCGGGATGGTGTCGGTCACCACCACCTCGGTGAAGGGGCTGTTGGCCATGGTCTGTGGGGCCTCCTTCGACAGCACCGGGTGACTGGCGCAGCAGAAAACTTCCTGGACGCCGTGATCGAGAAGCGCCTTGGCGGCGTTGACCATGGTGCCGCCGGTGTCGATTTCGTCATCGAAGGTAAGGGCGATCTTGCCCTTGACGTCGCCGATAACGTTCATCGTTTCGGACTTGTCGTTGTTTCCCACCCGACGCTTTTCAATGATGGCCAGCGGCGCGTTCAGCAACTCGGCCACGTCGCGGGCCTTCTTGCTGATGCCGATGTCGACCGCGACCACCACCAAGTCGTTGATCTCCTTGGCTTGGAAGTATTTGGTCAGGATGGGGAGGGCGGTCAGCTCGTCCACCGGGATGTTGAAGAAGCCCTGGATCTGCCCGGCATGGAGGTCCACCGTAAGCAGGCGGTCGGCCCCGGCTGTGGAGAGAAGGTCGGCCACTAAGCGGGCGGTGATGGGGACCCGGGGCTGGTCCTTTTTGTCGGTGCGTCCGTAGCCGTAGTAGGGGATTACCGCCGTGATCCGGCCCGCCGATGCCCGCTTGAAGGCATCGATCATGATCAACAGCTCCATGAGGTTGTCGTTGACCGGGTAGCAGGTGGGCTGGATGAGAAAAACGTCCCTTTGGCGGACGTTTTCTTGGATGCGGACGAAGGTGTTGTCGTTGGCGAACTTGAACACCTCGGCCTTGCCGACCGGTATGCCCAGATAGTCGCACACGTCTTGGGCCAGGTCCGGGTGGGCCTGGCCGCTGAACACTCGAAGCTCGTCGAGAATCGTTGTCATCTATCGACCCTCGTAGTTAGGTTTTCGGGAGTTGCGGACAGCGTCCGCGCACGTAGGCCACCATGAAACGAGCCCGGGGAGTGCCGATACGAATGTCGCAGGCGCAGTCCAAGCGAGACCGGCCCCCACCGCGAAACCGTCGATCATGGCGATCACCGGCCTTTCCATATGTTGCAGGCCTAGAATCATGCGTTGAGCCGGGCGGAAGCTGCGGCGTATGTCGTCCACATTTTTCGACACCCAGGCCCCCGGCTCGTTCCCGCCCCGCAGGGCGCTGAGGTCTCCGCCAGCGGAGAAGGCATTGCCCTTGCCCGAAAGCACCAGCACCCTGATCCCGTCGTCGCAGTGAACGTCAGCGATGGCGTCTCCCATTTCAATCATCGTCTGATCGTTAAGGGCGTTGCGTTTGCGAGGGCGGGCTAGATAGAGAAGGGCGATGCCCTCGGAGTGGTCTTTTTCCAGTAAGATATGCTCGTAATCGGACACGGCAAAGCAGCGCTTAACAGCGTATTCGGGGGTGCTCGGAGATTATAGCATAGGTGCTATTATTGAGACATAACCTTGGTCGAGTGAGAGGTAACGCCGTGGAGGTCTTGCTAAGTTCCCCCCGCGGGTTTTGCGCCGGTGTGGTCCGCGCCATCGACGTGGTCGACATCTGCCTGAAGCGTTTCGGGCCGCCGGTATACGTAAAACACCAGATCGTACACAACCCCCACGTGGTCAACGACCTCGAGAGCCGGGGGGCCATCACAGTGGAAGGGGTGGACGAAGTCCCCGAGGGTTCGCTGGTGGTCTTCTCGGCCCATGGCTCCCCGCCCGAGGACTTCGAGAAGGCCCAAGCTCGCAACCTACGGGTGATCGACGCGGTTTGTCCGCTGGTAACCAGGGTGCACAACGAGGCTAAGAAATACCACCGGGAAGGCAAGAAAGTGCTGCTGGTAGGCCACCGGGGCCATCAGGAGGTGCGCGGCACCATGGGTCAGGTGGAAATGACCTTGGTGGACGACTCGGCCCATGTCGAATTGCCCGAGTGGAGCGACGAAGAGGGCATCGCCGTGCTCACTCAGACCACCCTATCGGTCCGCGACACCGCCGAAGCGATAAGTTCGATCCAGCAGCGTTTCCCCCATGCCTTGGTGCGGAATGATATTTGCTACGCTACGACCAACCGCCAAGAGGCGGTGACTAAGATGGGTGGAGACGTCGACCTGGTCTTGGTGATCGGCGCGGAAAACAGCTCGAACTGCAACCGCCTTCGCGAAGTGGCAGCCGCCCAGGGAGTACCCGCCTACCTCATCAACGGGCCGGAGGAAATCGACCCCACTTGGCTGGAAGATAAACACCGAGTGGGCATCACCTCCGGCGCTTCGACTCCCGAGGTGTTGGTGGAGAACGTCATCCAAGCGTTGGCCCCCGACAAGGTTACGATGCTGAGCGGCGTCGAAGAGGACGTCTCGTTCACCCTGCCGCGGGAGCTGCGCTGACCTCCCCTGGCGCATCGGTATGGTAGGGCCCCAGGACGACGGCCAGCGGACCGGGCTCGAAACGTTCACCAGGCGGTTGTTCTCGCTGCCCGCCTTGGTGTCGCTGGCGGTGGCCGGGGGCTTCCTGCTCTTCTTGGTTACGCGCTTCGACGTTGACCTCGGCCTGACCTGGGAACGGATGAAGAGCGCCAACCCCTGGTACTTGGTCGCCGCCTTCGCCGTGCACTACACGACTTTCGGCTTTCGGGGAGCCCGCTGGCGGATGTTATTGCAACACACCAGTGGAGAACCGCGCCGGGTGCCGGGCGTATTCTACTGCAGTCAGTTGGTATTGCTAGGCTGGTTCGCCAATTCCATCGGTTGGTTGCGCTTGGGTGACGCGTTCCGGGCCTACCTATATCAAGACGAACACGACGCCACTTTCTCCGGTACGATCGGCACCATTTTGGCCGAGCGAGCCCTGGATACCGTGCTGGTGCTGCTGCTGCTGGTGGTTACGGCGCCCTTCTTGGTCGACTGGAACGACAACACCGCTTGGTCGGTCCTGGGGGCGGCCGTTGTCTTGGCCGTCGCCCTTGCCCTGATGCTGAGCCTGATGGTCTGGGGACGCGGCTTGATTTCTCGTAAGCTACCGAGCTGGTTGGCCTCCAAATACGAGAACTTCCACGAAGGCACGATGGGCAGCTTCCAGCGGCTGCCACTCACCACCGCCCTGGGTTTGTTGGGGTGGATGGCCGAGGTCGGGCGGATGGCGTTGGTGGTCAAGGCCCTGGGTCTGGAGATCGGCCTTCCGCTGGTTATCTTCCTGACGTTGGCCAACTCGCTGCTCTCGCTGGTGCCCACGCCGGGCGGGGTCGGCGCGGTTGAGTCGGGCGTGGCCGGGTTGGCTGTCCGGTTGTCGCGCTTGACCGCCAGCTCGGCGGCCGCACTGGTGCTGGTGGACAGGTCCATCACCTACATTAGCGTGATCATGGTCGGCGCGGCGATCTTCGCTGGTCGGCAGGTCTTCCGCCGGAAGATGGCCTACCAGCGAGGCCACTGACCCGCTCATGCTCTACACCGCCAGCTTCTACGAGCTGCCCAACTGGCGGGGCGTACGTTATCGGATTTCCCGGGCCCATCCCCGGGGCAAGCGGACCGATTGGGAGGTGCAGCCTTTTCTATACCCGCCCCGCGAGCTGCTGGCCGACTACCGCGCGGGAGCAATCAGCTTCCTTGAGTTGGACCAGCGCTATCGCCAGCAGTTGGACCGGAGCGCGGAAGCCGATCCCGGATTCCGCGAGTGGCTGGGTTCCCTTAATGTCGGCGATGACTTGACCCTGCTCTGCTTCGAGCCCTCCGGGACGCCTTGCCACCGCCGCTCGGCCGCTGCCTGGCTGTTGGAATCCATCCCTGGCCTACAGCTAGGCTGGCTGCGCTAGACCCCGCCAGCGCGTCAATTCTGGCTGTCGTACGCCGTCCCGGCATAGAGACGCGACCGGGCTAGAACTCGGAGCGGGCGGGGCGCTCCATTAACTCGGCGGCGGCTTCCCTGGGCGAGAGGCCTTCGTGGAGGACCCGGTAGGTCGTCTCCGTGATCGGCATGTCCACGTCCAGTCGCCGGGCCAGGGTAAGGGCCGCTTCGGTGGCGTTCACTCCCTCGGCGACGTTGTCCATCGACTCCCGTACCTCCGGCCAAGAACGCCCCAGCCCCAGTTGCTCGCCGACGTAACGATTGCGGCTGAAGCGGCTGGCGCAGGTCGCGATAACATCACCCAGCCCGGCGAGTCCGGCGAAGGTGACCGGCGAGGCCCCGGCCGCCACGCCCAAGCGCGTAATCTCAGCCAACCCGCGGGTGATGAATGCCGACTTGGCGTTCTCCCCCAACTCCAGTCCGTCGCAGATCCCGGCCCCCAGCGCCACGATATTCTTCAACGCTCCGCCTAACTCCACGCCGACCAGGTCGTTGCTGGTGTAGACCCGGAACCGGTTGGACATCAGCAATGTCTGGGCCCGTTCCGCGGCTTCGGCCGTGCGGCCCGCGATCACAGTGGAGGCCGGTTTGCCCGCCACGATCTCCTTCGCCAGGTTAGGCCCCGATAACGCGCAAATACCGCCGTGGTCGAGGTCCGGCAACTCCTCGGCCAGCACCTCGCTCATGCGCGCCGCCGAATGTAGGTCAAGCCCTTTGGCGGCGCTGACCACCACCGTCTCGGTGGGTAGGGAGTCCCGCACCCGGAGCGCATTGTCGCGTAGAGTGTGGGAGGGCACGGCCAGCACGACCACATCCGCCGAGGCCAGCGCGACATCGGGAGAGCCGGAGATTCTCACATTGTTGGGAAAAGGAGCGCCGGGTAGGAAGCGAGAGTTCTCTCCTTGGGCTTGCAGGAGTTGGGCTTCCTGGTCGGTGCGTGCCAACAGGGTGACTTTGGTCCCGTTGCCAGCCACCAAGAGCGTGAGGGTGGTACCCCAAGTGGTTGCGCCGACGATAACTGCTTGGTCAGCCAAGGGTGCGGCCTCGGGCTTCGGCGCGGCTAAACATTCCTGGTGGCCGCTTGGCCCAAGCGCCGCTCGCTGCCGTCTCGGATGCGCTGAATGTTGTCCCGGTGCTGCCAGATGATCATCGTCCCAGCGGCCAGCGCAAAGGCCATGTACGTCTCGGAATACCAACCCGCCAAGGCTAGTCCGATCAGACAGAGGCCACCAGCAATCACACCGATTATCGAGCCCAAGGAGATGTAGCGGCTAAGGTAAGTGATGGTAAGGAACGTCACGGTGGCCACGGCCGCCGGTACTGGCGCGATCATGGATAGGCCGCCGAGGGCGGTGAGGATGCCTCGGCCTCCCCGAAAGCCCAAGAACAGCGACCAGTTGTGGCCGACCAAGGCCACCAAGGCTGCCGCGACCTCCGCGGTGGTTGTCCCTACTACCTCGCGAGCCAAAACGACCGCCACCGCGCCTTTGGCGATGTCCAGCACCAGGACCACGCCCGCCATCTTCCCGCCGCCGGTCCGCAGCACGTTGGACATCCCGGTGCGTTTGCTGCCGTACTCACGGACGTCCACGCCCATTCGCCACCGTAGCAACATGTAGCCCCAGGACAGGGAGCCGATCAGGTAGGCGAGACCAAGTACCACGAGGTATTTCGCGGTCAAGGGACTCGCTTCCATGGCCAGGAGGGCGGCAGCCACCCCGCCGATGATGGCGGGCAGCGCCAGGAGTTGGACGAGGAAGGTGACGGGTGGGCGTGTCATTCTCGGCGGAATACCAACCTCAGATGTGTGCGGTCGAACCCGAAGGAGTTGCGGATCTTGTTCTCCAAGTAGCGCCGGTAGGTGAAGTGTACCAGTTGCGGGTTGTTGACGCTGAAGAGAAAAGTAGGTGGGTTTATACCAACCTGGCGCACCCTGTTGATCCTCGCCCGCTCACCGCGGTGCCGCTTAATCAGGGGCGGCAGGTAGTCGGCCATGGCGTCGGCCAGCATGAACTGCAAATCGCGGCCCGTCACTATCTTGCGTCGTTCGTCCCAAAGGTCGAAGGTGGTGTCCATCAATTCGGCGAGCCCTTCTTGGTTCAGCGCCGAGGTAAAACAGATAGGGACGTAGGGCATGAAGTGCAAACGTTCCCGCACCACTGCCTCGGCCCGCAACCGCGCGTAGAAACCTTGGTCGGTGCGCAGGTCCCACTTGTTGACCACCACAATGGTCCCACGGCACATCTCCCAAGCCAGCCCCGCAATGTGACCGTCCTGGGCAGTTGCCAATTCTGAAGCGTCAACCACTATGAGGGCAATATCGCTGCGGTCAACCGCCCCCACGGCCCGGATTACACTGAACTTCTCGATGCCTTGCTCCACCTGTCCCCGGCGGCGCATTCCGGCGGTATCGACCATCACGACCTCGCGGCCCCGATAATCGAACTGGGTGTCCAAGGCATCGCGGGTGGTGCCAGCAATTTCGCTGACGATGGAGCGCTCCTGCTGCAGGATCCCGTTGAGCAGCGCTGACTTGCCGACGTTGGTCCGGCCCACTATGGCGATTTTCAGCTCGGCGAAGGGCGCCTCTTGCAACTCCGCTTCCGGCTCCGAAACTTCGTCATCGTCGAAGTCGTCCTCATCGGGCGCAGTTATACGGTGTTCGGGGCCCAAGTGGCCCAGCACGGCGTCCATGAGGTCGTAGATGCCGTAATTGTGGTAGGCGCTGATGGGCATGGGGTCTCCCATGCCGAGGGCGTAGAACTCCGGAGTGTTGAACTCGCGGGTGTCGTTGTCAACCTTGTTCACCGCCAGCACCACTGGTTTCTGGGCGGTACGCAGGCGGTTGGCGGCGATCATGTCGGAATGGGTCAAGCCGTCAGCGACGTCGGTCATCATCACGATGACGTCGGCGTCGGCCATGGCCATCTCCGCCTGCTCCTGCACCTTCTCGCGAATCTGGCCTTCTGGGTTTGACTCCAGTCCCCCGGTGTCCAGCAGAATGAAACGGTAGCCGTCCCACTCTGCTTCCGACATCAGACGGTCGCGCGTGGTGCCTGCGATATCGGACACAATGGCGTGACGCCAGCCGATGATGCGGTTGAACAGGGATGACTTGCCCACATTGGGGCGTCCGATTATGGCGACGATTGGCAGCGGCATCTGAGACCGATTACAGCGCGCCAGTCAGGAGAAATTGCAGCACTGATTTTTGGGCGTGCATCCGGTTGTGGGCTTGGGGAAAGGCCACCGATTGCGGGTGGTCGAGCATCCCTGGCGGCACCTCCTCGCCGTAGTGGGCTGGCATGTCGTGCATAAAGAGAGCGCCGGGTTTGGCCTTGGCCATCAACTCCGGGTCTACTGTGTAACCCTCGAATTCGCCGCGCCGCAGGTCGGCCTCTTCCTCTTGGCCCATACTTGCCCAGACGTCGGTGTAGACCACGTCGGCGTTGCCCACCACCTCCGCCGGGCTCACCAGAGAGCGGACTTTCGCTCCGTTGCAGGCCCGCTTCTCTGCGGCTTCCAGCGACGCGTCGTCCAAGGCGTAACCTTTGGGCGAGGCGCTGGTGAAACTCATGCCGACCCCGGGCAGCGCCAAGCACAGGCTCCTGGCGACGTTGTTGCCATCGCCAATGTAGGCTAGCGAAAGGCCGTCGAGCCCCCCTTTGTGTTCGCAGATGGTCAGCAGGTCTGCCATGGTCTGGCAGGGGTGCTCCCAGTCAGAGAGCGCATTAACCACGGGGATGCTGGCATGCTCGGCTAACCCCACCAAATGCTCATGCTGGAAGACCCGGGCCACGATGCAGTCAACGTAGCCCGATAGCACCCTGGCAACGTCGGAGACCGGTTCGCGCCCGCCGAGACCCACCTCGTCCTTGCCCATGAAGAGCGAGTAGCCGCCGAGCTGCTGGATTCCCACCTGAAAGCTGACCCGGGTGCGGAGGGATGGTTTTTCGAACAGCAGGGCAACCGATTTGCCCGCCAAGGGCTGACCCACCGGCTCTTTCTTGGCCCGGGCCGCGTGCTCGACCAGCAGCCGGGTCTCGTCTGGAGTGATGTCGGTTACCGAAAGGAAGTCTCTCTTTTCAGCCATAGCGCCACTGCATGGTACTCCACGTCCAACCGCCGTTCAAGCAAACGCGAGTTTCGAGGAGGGAAGTTGACGGGCGACCTGGCCGGGGTTGGAATGGCAGAGGCGTGTCTGTCTGCTATCATGGGTGGGCACATACGTAGAGGGGGTGGCCAGCCATGCCAGGCCCGGACTTTAAGACCGGTCTCCAAGGGCAGATGCAGACGGTGGTCAGCGAGCAAAACGTTGCCCCCCACGTCCCGAAGTACAGCACTCCGTCCATGATCCAGTTGATGGAGCAGGCCTCCATGGAGGCCGTCATGGAGCACCTGTCCGATGGTGAAACGACCGTGGGCTTCGAGGTCAACGTGCGGCACATGGCCCCGGCTGACATCGGGGACACGATCACTGCCCGCGCTGAGCTCACTGAGATCGACCGCAACCGCCTCACCTTCCGGGTCGACGCCTTCAACGGTGACACCAAGATCGGCGAGGGCACGCACCGCCGTGCCGTCATCCAGATTTCGGCCTAGGCCACCGGCCCCCTGGCGTTGAGGACGGCTTGCGTGTGCTAAAATCCCCTTGCCCTTCACCTATACTACATAAAGTTGTCTTGGAGCACCGATTATGGCCAACATGGAGCACGTTCAAATCGTCAGGCGAGGCCGGGACGTGGTGGCCCGCTGGAGGGAAAACAACCCCAACGACATCCTCGACCTGAACGCGGCGTACATGAGCTATGTCCGCATGCCGCAGGTCAACATCAGCGGCGCGGACCTGCGGGACTCCGATCTGATGGGTGCGGTGCTGCAGCGGGCAAACCTATCCGGCTGTCACATGAACCCATGCCATCTTTACCACGCCAACCTGCGGGAGGCCGACATCAGCCGGGCCCGGCTGAACGGCGCAAACCTCCGAGGCGCGAATATGTCCGGGGCTGATCTCTCCGGCGCGGATTTGGACCGCGCCACCCTGTCCGACGCCAACCTTACTGGCGCCAAGCTAATTAATACCAACCTCTCCCGGGTCAATCTGACCGACGCCAACCTGACCGGCGCCGACCTGAGCGGCGCCAGCTTCGCCGGAGCATCGCTGGTCCGGGCCAATCTGACCGATGCCATTCTGGACGGCAGCGATTTCTTCCAGACCCAGTTCTGGAGCGTCGAGTTCAGCGGCGCCCAAATGGCTGGCAGCGTCATGGGCTACACGGTCTTTCAAGACTGCGACCTGTCGGTGGCCCAAGGGCTGGAACTGGCTCGCCACGACGCTCCAAGCACGATCGGGGTCGATACGCTCTACCGGTCGGCCGGTCAAATCCCCGCCGCCTTCATGGCCGCCGCCGGAATACCGGCGTCGGTAATGGAATTCCAGTCGGCCATCTCCAGGGTCCCTACGGCGTTGTTGCACCAAGTCTACATTTCCTGCCGGGACGACGACGATGAGTTTGCCCAAGTGGTGAGCGCGGACCTGAATGCCCAAGGAGTGCGCTGCTGGGTGTTTTCGGAGCGGGTCCGGGGCAGCGCCTTGGTGGACCGGCACAGCACCTCGGACCAAGAGGAGGTCGAGCGCTGGGTCCGGAACTACGACAAGATGATTGTCGTGGGTACCGCACGGGCATTGGATACTGAGGCGATCCTCAACGACATCACCCGCGGGCGGGAGCGTCAGCTATCGGAAGACAAATGGGTGTTGTTCTTCGTTGCCCCAGACGACACGTTGGTCCGCCCGCAGGGGCGCTCGGCCCGTAACCGGTCCGCTGAGAACGTGGTTTTCGACCTTCGGGGCTACAAAGACGACCGCGCTGCCTACGAACCGGAGTTGGCGAAACTCGCCGAGGCTCTGAAGCAAGACCAGCCAGCCTCGGCCGGCGTCCCGGTGGTGGATTTCCAACTGTAAGACTTCCCCAACCAGATACGGTCTGACGCACGTAGGGGCGCTTCGCGAAGCGCCCCTACGTTGTTTTCGGGCCCCTGGACCGCAGGGCCCGCCGATACCAAGAATGTCGCCGTTAACGGAATATAAAGTAAGGGGCCAGCAATTTGCTGGCCCCTTGAGTTTCCCGGTGGTGGGGTTGGAAGCCTAGATGTAGTCTTCCTCTTCCATCATCTCGAGGTTGTCGCGGCTCTGAGACAGACCACGGGCGACCTCTTGCCGGAAGTCTTCGAGCAGATCGTCAGAGATGACGCCGCCATTGTCCAGCGCGGTCTGCTTGAAGTTGTCGAAAGCGAACTCTTCGGTGTCGCCGTGAGGCATGCCCGAGAAGAACTCGCGCTCGAAGACCGGGAGCTCGCCGGGGCCGAAGTAGCCCTTGCCCTCGATCTCGTAGCCTTCCAGGTCGTGGGTGCCCTTGCCCAGCACCTGACCAGTGACGGCGTAGTGCTCCATCACAGTGCCCAAGCCGTACTTCTGGATCGGGCAGACCTTCATGCAAATGCCGCAGCCCAGGTAGCGGGCCATGACCGGGCGACAGCGCTTGAAGTACAACTTGTTCTTTTCGATGCCCCGCCACCAGATCTTGTCGCGCATCAGAGCGCGGCCCGGGCAGCGGTTCACGCAGACCTGACAAACCTGGCAGAAGGCGTGAATGCCGTAGTCTACCGGGGAGTCATAGCCGACGTTGGCGTCGGTGGTGATGATCATGATGCGGCAGCGGGAGCCGACATGCGGCGTCAGCAGGTAGCCGCAGGCACCCAAGGAGCCGATACCAGCCGCGACCATCATCGGGATGTAGGGGCCGGTATTGTCGTTGGGGCTGTGCACCTGGGCCCGGTAGCCGAGGCCCTGGATGAACTTGGCCATTTCCAGACCGGCCGCGCCCTCGGTCCGATAGGTGCTGGAATGCACGATCTCGGCGTCGACGCTGGGGATGGTCTGGGTCGGCTCGAAGTCCTGCTCGTAGGCCAAGCAGATGGCGTGGGGGAACTTCACCCACTCCTTCTTGCTCTGGTAGGTGTACCGGTGGTCGTAGGCGGTAATGCCCACTTCGACGTAGCCCAGTTCCCGGGCCTTGTTCTTGATCGCCTCGGTGACGTCCTCACCGGTGGGCTCGACCGACGGCTCTTGGTCGCCAGTCAAGCGTGCAGCCAGGATCAGGGGACGGTTAAGCTTGTCATGCTCCTTCCGGATCTCACGCATTTCTACGTGCTGGTCGCGGATAGCATTTGCCCAGTCACGGGAGGCGCGCTCCGTGATGTTCATGGTCTCCAGGGGATATTCCCTGGCGTACCAGTCAACCTCACGGGCGGTCAAAGGAATACCAGGAACCGTTTCCAGCTCTTCCGGTACCCCAATCGTGACGGGCGCATCACCTTGGTACTTGCCAGGCCTTACGACCTCGTGGCCAATCTTTAGCATGCCTACCCTCCAATTTATAATGCGCCGGTTAACGGGTTGTTAGCCTTAGTGGGAACAATAACGCCCCGCCAAATTGTTTGTCAACCCTATTATCTACCGTTTTTAGTATTCGTTGTTCGGATATACTTTAGCGAAAGCCGCAATACTGAACTCCTTGCCCATCGAATCTTGCGATTAGGCTCAGTGTGATTGGTCTGCACGACGATTGTCGTCATACGACCGTCCTAACTCCCGGTCCGGCGGGCGATCATTGCTTCCGCCAGCGGGCTCGCTCCCGAGCGAACGCTAACGTCCACCAAGGACGGGCGCCCGGAGGCCAACGCCCGGCCCACCGCCGGGCCGACGTCTCCCGGTGCTTCGACGTGCTCGCTGTAGCCGCCAATGGCCTCGACCATCTTGTCGTAGCGGATGTGGCGCAGGTCGGTGCCCACGGCCCGCCCGTAGTAGGCCACCTGGAAGGTCTTGTCGATGCCCCAGGTCGCGTCGTTGCCGAGTACGGTCGTGATGGGCAGGTTGTGCCGGATGCAGGTGTCATATTCCATGGCGTAGAAGCCGAAAGCCCCGTCGCCGATGAACACCATTACCTTGCTCTCCGGGTGGGCCAGTTTGGCGGCCATCCCGTAGGGTATTCCCGCGCCCAAGTGGCTGAGCGGACCCAAGCGCATGAACCTCCCTGGCTTACGGGCCTTGAGGAAGGCGCGGCCCCACTGCACGTAGTCCCCGCCGTCCATGATGATCACGGTGTCGTCGTCCAAGTGTTCTTCTAGGCCGGTGTAGACGTCCAGAGGGTGCATCGGGTCCTCGCCAGTGGCCTTGGAGCGCAACTCCTCGTCCCAAGCGGTGCGGGTCTGGCGCAGTTGCTGCACCCAGGGACCCTTGTCCTCGATCGAGCCGTTGGAGACCGCTGCGGTGAGTTGCTCCACGATGGCGCCCAAGTCACCTTGAATGCCGATGGCCACGCCCCGGTTACGACCGATCTCCGCCGGGGACGGGTCGGCTTGGATTAGCTTGGCCTCGCCGGAGAAGACCCCGCCGTAGCGGTAGCGATGGTCGAGACGCTTGCCCAGGAGCAGCACTACGTCGGCTTCCCGGAACCGCCGCGCCGTCGGGTTGAGGGCGCCGTCGGCATAGCCGAAACAAAGAGGGTGTTCGTCGTCCAGCAGCCCCCGGGACTGCTCCACGGTAAAGGTGGGGATGCCGGTCGTTTCGGCCAGAGCTTGCAACTGCTCCGGGGCCACCGAGTAGCGGGCCGGGTTGCCCGCGATGATCACTGGCCACCGGGCCCCGCGCAGTAGAGCGGCGGCCTCCTCTATAAAGGCGGGGTCTCCTTGGGGACGGCCCATCGTCCGGTACTCTTGGGGCAGGTACTGGGGTAGTTCCTCTTCCGAAATCTCTTGGTCTTGAATGTCTATGGGGAGCGTGAGGTGTACCGGGCCAGGGCGGCCGGTGGTGGCGGCGCGGAAGGCGGTGGCCACGAATTCCGGGATGCGCTTGCGGTCGTGAATCAGCCACGAGCCCTTGGTCACCGGAGCGGCCATGCTCACTTGGTCGATCTCCTGGAAGGTGGTCATGCCTTTTTCCGGGAGCTCGGCGCAGCCGGCCACGAACACCACCGGGCTCTCCGAGGTGTAGATGGCGGGCAGGGCCGAGATGGCGTTGGAAAAACCGGGCCCGCCAGTGAAGATACCCACCGCGGGGCGGCCAGTGATGCGGGCGTAGCCGTCGGCCATGTGTAAAGCCGCGCCCTCGTGGCGGGCGTCGATGAACTGGATTCCCTCGTCTTCGGCGGCGTCTACCAGCGGCAAAATGGTGTCCCCTACTATCGTGAACACCTTCTCGATTCCTTCCTGCTTCAAGCACCTGATGAACAGGTGCGACCCGGTCAGTTTCGCCATGCTCTCCTCCTTAGCGCTCGAACCAGCTTACTTGAGCACCGCTCCAGCGGCAAGCTGGTCCAGTCCCATGCCCGATACGCGGGAACGCCCGGGCAAGTAATATATCTAAGGAAGATACGAGATCTCGGCGTTCCCTGCGGTGAGCAAAATGGGTACCTTATATGTAGTAGGCACGCCCATCGGTAACCTGGAGGACTTGTCATTGCGCGCCGCCCGTATTCTTGGGGAGGTGGGTCTAGTTGCGGCGGAGGATACCCGCGTCACGCGGCGGCTGCTCAACCACCTTGGCCTCCGGGCCAGGGTCGTCAGCTACAACGATCACAACCATCGGCAACGCCTGCCCCAAGTCCTAGCCGCCTTGGAGGAATACGACGTGGCCCTGGTTAGCGACGCCGGAATGCCGGGGGTCAGCGATCCGGGCCGGGAGTTGGTCTCGGAGGCCGCCGCAATGGGCTTCCGGGTCGAGACGGTGCCCGGACCGTCGGCGGTCACGACAGCGCTTGCAACCTCGGGCTTCTCCGGCGACTCCTTCGTCTTTCTAGGATTTCTGCCCCGCCGCCGAAGGGAACGCCAGGAAGCGCTCAAGGAAGGGGCGTCCACCGGCCAGACCCTGGTGGCCTTCGAGGCTCCCCACCGGGTACGGACAACCCTCGCCGAACTGGCCTCGGTGTTGGGCGAGCGTCCCATAGCGGTATGCCGGGAACTGACCAAGCTCCACGAGGAAGTCTTCCGTGGAACGCCGTCCCAGGCGCTGGGACACTTCATCGCTCCGCGAGGGGAGTTCGTGATCGTGGTGGGAGGCGTCCCGCCGACCGGGGAAATGCCAGAGTCCGCGGGTCCGGTCCGCGAGTTGGACATAATCCGGCAATTGGCGGCGCTCAGGACATCCGGAGTCCGGTCGCGCGACGCGGTAGCCCAAGCCGCCCAAATCTACGGCATCTCCAAGAACCGTGCCTATCAATTCTGGTTGGCCTCTAGACACGGCGAATCCGATACTCCGGGAGACGGAGTATAGCGATTCGTGATATACTTCACAAACTGGCTGGACCGGTTAGGCCCGCGTAGCTTCAGGAGGCCTAGGCATCTTCGGCGAAGGCAGCCCACTCTTCGCATTCTTACACCCACGTCGGGTCTATTACGGCTGGTGGCTGGTCAGCATCACCGGTGTCATCATGGTTATGGCCACCGTACCGCTGTTCCACGCGATGGCCGTATGGGCCGTGGCCTTAGAGCGCGAGTTCGGCTGGAGCCGGGCCCAGTTGGGCCTTGCCCTCACCCTCACCCGGGTCGAAAGCGGTGTAATCGGCCCTCTGGAAGGCTACCTTACCGACAAAGTCGGCACTCGGATCATGGTGTTCATCGGACTGATGATCCTGGGCGGGTCCTTCATCTTCTTCTCCAAGGTCAACAGCCTTTGGACGTTCTATTTGGCCTATATTCTGATGGCAGTGGGCCAAGGGTTGGGCAGTTGGATCCCCCTAATGACCATGCTCAACAAGTGGTTCACCCGTCGCCGTGCCTCGGCCATCGGTTGGGCCAACGTGGTCAGCCGCCTCGGGGCCCTGTTGCTGGTGCCGGGCATCGCCTTCGCCGTCGCCGACGAACCCGGCCGTATCGGTTGGCGAATGACCGCGATGATACTGGGCATCGCCATCCTGGTCATGGCTGGTCCGCTGGCCAGCCTGCTACGCAACAATCCGAGCGATTACGGCGCGTTGCCCGACGGCGACGCCCCCGCCGCGGTCACCGGAGCCCGAGCGCAACGGGAACAGGACCTCACCGCCTCCGAGGCCATGCGCACCCCGTCCTTCTGGTTGATCGCATTGGGGCACGGCTTCACCTCGATGGTGATCCTGGCCATCATGACCCATCTGGGTCTACTGATGGTGGACAAGGGATATTCCGTGCAGGATACCGGCTGGGTGGTCGCTGCCTACACAGGGGTTGCCATGTGCTTCCAGTTGGTGGGCGGTTACGCCGGCGACCGGGTGTCGAAGCGAGTGGCGCTGGCCTTTTTCACCTCGGTCCAAGCTGCCGGGGTGCTGGTGTTGGTGGTGGCGAATACCCTGCCGGTGTTCTACGCCTTCGCGGCGCTGTTCGGCGCCGGGTTTGGCGGACGCAACCCGCTGACCGTAGCAATCCGGGCCGATTATTTCGGCACGGCGTCTTTCGGGAAGATACTTGGCTTCTCCACCGTGCCGATGAACCTGCTGCTCCTGACCGCGTCGCCCTTTGCTGGTTGGATGGACGACCGGTACGGTTCCTACACCGGGGCGTTCTTGATTCTGGCCGGTCTCAACCTGTTCGGTGCAGTCTGCTTCATTCTGGCCAAGCGCCCCGTCCGCCGCGTAATGCCCCAACCGGTCCCATCCCCCACAACCGCGGACTAGAGCGAAACGACCGTTCCGGCCGGGACTCAGGCCCCCCTGGTCCTCGGTACCCCTACCTTCGTCCTGCGACCCGATTCACCCGAGAGGCCACTGGGTTCCGGCTGGGTCATGGGTGGGCCCGCGCCGGAACTACGGATGGCGAACGGCGTAGGCTAACCCTCGGCTATCTCTACGCTGTTTATCTCCAGCTTTTCGGTGGGCGACGAGGGCTCCCCGCCGCGGCTGCGAGATACCGGAGATTCGGCCAGCGCATTTAGCACGTCTTCACCGTCGTTCAGCATACCGAATATTGTGTAGTTGGGCGGCAGGCCGACGTCGTCACCGTGAACGATGAAGAACTGACTGCCGTTGGTGTTGGGCCCAGAGTTGGCCATGGCCAGCGTACCCTTAACGTAGCTGCGGGTCACCGGCTCATCCTGGAAGCGGTATCCCGGTCCGCCTGTACCAGTGCCCAAGGGGCAGCCGCCCTGGACCATGAAATCTTTGATTATCCGGTGGAACTGGCCGCTCTCGTAGAAGCCGGCCCGGGCCAGGAAAACAAAGTTGTTGACCGTGAGCGGCGCTTCCGAAGCGAACAGGTCAAGAGTCATCGACCCCTTGCTGGTGTTGATGGTGGCGCTATAGCTCTTGTCGGGGTCGATGGTTGTTGCGGGCGGGCTGGACCACTGCAAGGACATGAAAAATCTCCGGTCTCTTTTTGACGTTTGGCTGAGGATTATCCCCGTCGGTGGGACTTGGTTTCGGCCCAGGCTACTATCTTGGGAAGAGCGTCGTCTATGTCCCGCTGCTCCACGGCGCGAGCCACGCCTTCGGCTTCGCAGCGGATCAGCATAATGGGAAGGCGGTTCCTGATTTTGTCCAGCGTCCAGGACAAAGGATCGCCCTCGGCCGTGAAGTCCAGCATCAGGCGCTCGTTCTTTCGGGCGTTGGCGTTTCGATAATGGTAGTGCGGGGCAACTCGAAAACAATCGAAACGCAGCAGCTCCTTGTCCGGTCCCGGTATCTGGTCGCCGTAGACGTGGATGCAGATACCTTCTTCGGCGCCGTCATGCAGGGTACGGTATTCCAGCCCGAAGGTGACCGCGCCAGCGGGAATCAACTCTTCGGGTCCGCCGGTCTCGCCTCCCATCTGCGCGTGCATCGCTTCCTGGGTCATCATGACTCTCCTACAGTAAAGCGTTGGCGGGGGGGTTGTAGCCCCCGCATTACGCTGAGATTATACTCCGGAAGTGCATCGATAATAGCGGCGACGCGGTATAATAAGTATTGGGATACCTGATACTGAGAGGGGTCCTGGACTATGGATATACTTGACCACATGGGAGTTGAGGGCCATGAGCAGGTCGTGATGGTGGCGGACCCGGGTTCGGGGCTCAAGGCCGTCATCGCCATTCACGACACCACTCTTGGACCGGCCTGCGGAGGCGCCCGCATCTGGCCCTACGAGTCGGAGCAGGAAGCGGTCCAGGACGCATTGCGTCTGTCCAAGGCCATGACCTACAAGTCGGCCGTCGCCGACCTGCCGCTGGGCGGAGGGAAAGCCGTAATCGTCGCCGACTCTCACACTCAGAAGAACGAGGCGATGTTGAGGGCTTTTGGTCGCTTCGTGGACTCGTTGGGCGGGCGCTACCTGACCACCACCGACGTGGGCAGCACCGGCCGCGACCTTGAATACGTGAGCCAAGAGACCGACCATGTGGTGGGTCTGCCCACCAGCATGGGGGGCAGCGGCGACACCTCGGTCATGACGGGCTTGGGTGTATACATGGGGATGAAGGCTTGCGCCAAGGCCGTTTGGGGCTCGGACTCGTTGACCGGCAGGACGATCGCGATGCAGGGTTTTGGGAAAGTGGCCTTCAACACGGCCCACCACCTGCTGAAAGAAGACGCCCGCATCGTCGTCACAGACGTGTTCTCCAACGCGCTGGACCGGGCGCGGGACATGGGTCTCAAGGTGGTGGAACCCGACGCCATATACGACGTTGACTGCGATGTTTTTTCCCCCTGCGCCCTGGGCGCGGTGATCAACTCCGGCACCATTCCCCGGCTGAGATGCCGCGTGGTCGCCGGTGGCGCCAACAACCAGTTGGCCACCGACGCCGACGGCGAGGAGTTGGAGCGCCGGGGCATCGTGTATGCCCCGGACTACATCGTCAACGCTGGCGGAATAATCAACGTCGAGGCTGAATTGGGCCAACAATACAACCCGGAGCGGGCCCGCGAGAAGACGGAGCGGATCTACGAGATTACCAGGCGGGTGATAGACACCGCCCAACGCGAGGAAATTGCCACCTACAGAGCCGCCGACCGCCTCGCCGAAGAGCGGTTGGCCTCGGTCCGGGCCATCAAGCCCATGTACCGGCGGCGGTAGCCGGAGTATAAGTGGCACGCCTACTCATACTGCTGGCAATTATCGTGATCTTGGTCGGGCTCTACTTCTTGTTTAGAAGGGGCTCGCGGTCGGACTAGCCCGGCAAACAGAAAAGCGCGGAGACTCGACTCTCCGCGCTTTTCTGTTCTCATAGGGAATGCCCTGGGGAATGCCTGGTGCCGAATACCGGTGCTAGAAGGCCTTGGAACCCGCCTCGAAGGCGTTTTCCCGGTGGCCGCCGTCGCAGAAGGGTTTGTTGGCGGAATGGCCGCAGCGGCACAACGTGACCCATCGCCCCTCGGGGATGGCATAATTGTTGCCTTCTTGGTCCACTATTTCAATCGGCCCGGTAACGCGGCTGGGCCCGTTCTCTCGAATCTCGATCCTGACGTCTGCCATGCTTCCTCCGTTCTTCATGGGATAGGGGTAGTATCCCACTTGGCTATATGACGGTCAATTGGAAGCTGTCGCGCCGCCTAGTCCGCTGCAACGGGCGCGGCATCGCTTTGCGGCTTTCGCTCGCCTCGGAGTACCGAGACGCTCACTCCTATTAGCAACAGGCCTCCCATCAGCAGGAACGACCACTTCAGCCCGGCCACGAAGGCTTCGGCCACCGCTGGCGAAACAGCGTCCAGACTGGGCTCGACGCCCCGCATACCCATGGTGACCACCACCACCGTCGTGGCGATCGCGATGCTGGTGACGTTGGCGGAGTTCCGCACCAGCTGGGTCAGCGCCGACACCACCCCATACTGGATGCGCTCCACCGAACCCAGAATGGAGCTGCTGTTGGGCGAGTTGAACAACGCCATCCCCGCGCTCTGCAACATCAGCATGCCAATAATCAGCACAACCGGCGAGAATTCGGTCAGGGTCACCGCCAGCACGATGGCCGACATCGACGATAGCCCAAGTCCGCCAACGGTGAGGGCCCGCCAGCCGAACTTGTCGGATAGGCGCCCGCTAATCGGGCCGATCACCACCATACAGACCGCCGGGGCGATCAGCATCAATCCGACATCCCTGGGCGAGAATTCCAAGACCCGTTGCAGGTAGAACGGCATCATGAAACGGGAGGCCGACATCCCAAGAAACGACATCCAGCTTGCCGTGACGCCCATTGCGAACAGCTTGTTGCGGAAGAGCCGCAGGTCGAGCATCGGGGAGGGTGTGTGCAACTCCCACCAGACGAAGGCGGCGAACACCACGGCGGTAGCCGCGGCCCCGGAGAGAATCAGCGGAGAGGTCCAACCCTGCCGTTCGCCGTTACCCACCACCAAAAGAAACACCAAGAGCGCCAGCCCCGAGAGTGTAGCCCCCCACCAATCGAAGGTCGGGCGCTGCACGGGCTGCCCGCCTTCGCCGCGGCGGGCGGAATCAAGCACCAACCAGGTGACCGCGATGGTGATCAGCCCGATCGGCAGGTTCACGAAGAAAACCGACCGCCAGCCGAAGGCGGCGACCAGCAGTCCGCCGACCGCTGGCCCCGCGATCGCGCCGCTTCCCACCACGCTCATGTGGGTACCCAGCGCTTTTCCGCGCTCGGTGCCCGGGAAGGCTGATATGACGGTGGCCATGCCGTTTCCTTGGAGCATCGCCGACCCGATGCCCTGAAGCACCTTCGCGGAGATGAGCATCGCCAAGCTGCTGGAAAACCCGGCCATCGCGGAAGCCCCGACGAAGATCAACAGCCCGGCGATGTAAACGTGCTTGCGGCTGATGATGTCGCCCAGCCGTCCCATCGGCAGAATCAATGCGCTGATTGCGAGGGCGTAGCCAACCACCACCCATTGGACCGTCGGCAAGTCCGACTGAAAGTGCTCTTCGATCTCGGGTAGCGCGACCAAGACCGTACCGTGGTCGATCACCGACAGAAAGGTACCGATGGCGATGGTCCCGAACACCGCCCAACGGTAATGGCGGCCCTGCTTTATCGCGGCGAGTGCGTTGATGGGAAGGTCCTTTCTTTGTCAGTGGACCGGCAGCCCTTGACTGCGGCCGTGCTGTTGAGTAAATTCAAGACTGGACCGAATTGCCAAGGCAAGCGCGTAGCCGGTTATGCGGCGGCGCGTTTCAGTGTACCATTAGCGAGCCAGCCGCCAGCGAGGAGGGACGTGATGCCCCTGTACGAATACCACTGTCCGACCTGTAGCCACAGCTTCGAGAAATTGCAACCGATGAGCGCCACCGGCGCCGACTGCCCCAACTGCGAACAGCCCGCCAAGCGGTCCATCTCGGTGTTTGCCCGCGTCGGCCGTGCCGGAGAGGATGAAGGCTCCTTCAATCCCGGCCCCCTGCCGCCCTTGGGCGGAGGCGGCTGCTGCGGCGGAGGCTGCGGCTGCGGCCACTAGACTCCGTTTGCTACCAAAGGGCGTGCGAAGGACGCCGAGGTGTTTGATTAGACGCTGAGTAGGCAGAGAGCGCCGAGCTTTTCTAGTCGGGAAAGGGGCAGGGCTGACCTGCCCCTTTGCTATTCTCATCTCTCGGGGTTGTAGGTGTCGCGCGGTCCGACGCCTTGGAAGATGGAATAGAGGCGACCCGGGAGGCGTCCGAACACGGACGCAGGCGGCGTCTCGTTGGGTACCGCACCCAACCGCCGTTATGTTTCAGGTTGGGCGGTGCCACGTCCCCAACGCCGCCATGCCAGGTAGCCGGCGCCTACCGCTGCCAACGCTATGCCCCCAAACAGCGCCCGCAGCGCGAACCACAACGTGGCGTCGAACCAGAAGTTTTGAGGGAACAGCAGGACCAGGTAGTCCTTGCGAGGGTCGAGCTGCCAGAAGTCGTTGGCGAAGCTGATCTGGTGGAAGAGCAGAAACAGCGCGTCGAAGGCAACCGTTGCCAGCAAACCGAACAGGAGCAGCGCGGCCACCGTAAGCCCGCCGCCCCAGGCCAACCGCCGGGCCAGGGTGGGCAAATAGGCCCCCCTCCGGGCGGCGAATCCCAGCCCGATGGCGGCCAGCAAGTAAGCCGCCGAGACCGCGGCCAGCACGTACACACCCCAGACCAGCCGTTTTACGTCGTACATGTGGTGCACTTCTGTGGCGTTGAACAGCTCCCGCTCTTCCCCGTAGATGCGGGTGCGGATGTGCAATGGCTCGTCCTGGGAGTTGAAGTAGGACCTTAGCTCGGCGGCCACCTGTTGCAGGTCCTGGTCGCCGATCCCGCTGCGCCACGAGATGTGGTACTTCTCGAATCCGTCTTCGTATAGCCCTGGGTTGTTGAACGCCCAGGTGATGCTGCCTGTGACCAAAAAGACGGGCGCCGCGATGACGAACAGTGCTGCGGGGAGCCAGGCCAAGCGCGCCGCCAGCGCGGTCATGACGGCAAGGAAGGGGAGGTGTGGGGAGAATCGGCGCATTGAGGACTCGCTTCTAGTTTACACTGGCCGCCTTGTGAAGCGATGGGGCGCTCCATATAATCGGGCCATGCCTGACATAACTTCCGCCAATGACCACGCCTTTTCCGACGCCGAACTCGGTAATTTCCAGACTCTGATCGATGTCGTGGCCCGGCTCCGGGCCCCCGGCGGTTGCCCTTGGGACCGCGAGCAGACCCACGAGTCACTCAAACGCAACCTGCTGGAAGAGGCCTACGAAGCCTTGGAGGCCATCGACCAAGGGGACCCAGCGAAGCTGTCGGAAGAGCTCGGTGATCTACTGGTGCAGGTGGCCTTCCACGCCGACATTGCCACCGAGGCTGGCGAATTCGAGATCGCCGACGTTTTGCGGAAGATCAACGAGAAGCTGGTGCGCCGCCACCCCCACGTGTTCGCTGGTGAGGAGGTCGCCGACGCTCGAGTGGTGGAGCGCAATTGGGAGCGGATCAAAGCCCAAGAGAGGGGTCAGTCCGGCACCCGAAAGTCTCCGGTGGAGGGCATCCCTGGCGACATGCCAGCCTTGGCCTACGCCCAACTCATGCAGGACAGGGTGGGCCGCGCCGGTTTCGAGTGGGACGACGTTTCGGGGGTGCTGGACAAGATTGTCGAAGAGGTGGAGGAGTTCCGGCAGGCGGTAACGGCCGCGGAGCGGGTCCACGAGTTGGGCGACATCATGTTCGCCCTAGTCAACCTGGCCCGCTGGAACGATGTCCACGCCGAGGACGTGCTGCGGCAAGCGAACCGGCGGTTTCAGTCCCGCTACCTGCGAATGGAAGCCCTAGCCCAAGAGAAGGAGTTGGACTTCGCCGCCCTGCCGCTGATGGAAAAGGAAGAACTGTGGCAGGAGGCCAAGGCCGAGGAGCGCCGCTACTCGGAGTCGTAGTGGCCGAAGAGGTAGGACGGCTCCAGATAGTAGATGCCGCCGGACAATACCCGCTGTAACCCGGCCGTGAGGGTTTCGTCGAAGCGTCCGCCTCCGGCGCGGCCCAAGACCCGCTGGGCTAGACTGCGGCGGGGTTGCACCCAGCGCGGCCGAGGCTTGGTCCGGCCGGCCGCCGCCGCCGCGTCCAGAGTGTCGTTGAAGTCGCCGATCTGGTCGACCAACCCCAATTCCTTCCCGCGCAGTCCCGTGTGTATCTCGCCGGTGGCCAGCTCCCTCACGGACTCCTTATCCATCGATCTGCCGTTGGCCACCACCGACACGAAGTTTTCGTAAATCTCGTCGATGAGCTGCTGGAAGCGTTCCGACTCCTCCGGTGTAGGGCCTCGCCAAAAGCCCGCCATGTCCTTGTATTTCCCCCCTTTGAACACGGAAAACTCGACGCCGATGCGGGCCAACAGTTGTTCCAGTGCCGGGCGCAGGTAGATGACGCCGATGGAACCGACCATTGAGGTTGGGAGGGCGAAGACCTGGCTGGCGGCGCAACAGAGGTAGTAACCACCCGAGGCGCCCAGCCCGCGGACGTAGGCCAGCACAGGCTTGACCTCCGCCACTCGTTGCAGGGCACGGTGCAGGATTTCCGAGCCGTAGGCCGAACCCCCGGGCGAGTCGATGTCCAGCAGCAACGCCCGGTAGCGTTTGTTGTTGGCGATTTCGTCGAGCAACCGAGCGTAGGCAGTCACCCGCACCTGCGAGCCGATAATGCCGTGTATATCCACTACCGCCACATAGGAGCTTCGCCCGATGTTTAGCGGCATTGCGCCATCCTTTGGAGCGTCTCGATTCGGACCCCTTCCTTAGTGTGGGTGTTCTATTGTACTTGATAGCGCCTGAACAAACCTGAAAGGCCCCGGCGTTTACCGAGGCCTTTTGTGCATTACGGCGCCGGGAATGAACTAGGAGGAGGGAGCGTCGGCGGCCTTCTTGTTCTTGAAGGCGGGGATAACGTGCTTGCCGAACATTTCGATGGATTTCATTACCTCTTTATGCCCGATGGTCTCGGTGGCCATGAGGAACTGAAGCTGGTCCACTCCGGTCTCCTCGTGAAGCTTGGCGGCTTTGATGCAGGCTTCTGGGTCGCCGGCCACGATGATGCCCCGTTCGGCCATGGTTTTGGCGTCGAACTCTTCCCACACCTTTTGGGCTAGGGCGCTCCCGCCGGAGAGGTCCAACCCTCCGCCGTTGGCGCTCTGTTCTTCCACATTGATGTAGCGGGAGAAATTCTGCACCAAGTGATCGGGCACCCCTCCCCACTGCTCCAGCAGCCGGGAGTAGACGTCCTTCTGGTCTTGGACGTAGGGGCGGCCCGGGCCGAAGAAAGTCTTTAGTGACTGAGCCGACAGCTCTTGGGTGGAGTCATTGTCTTCCCCGCACAGGCCGAAGCAGGAGCTCAGCCACTTGCTGTTGGTGAATGCGCCGACCGGGTTGGCCTCCTTGATGGCTGTCTTGTACTCCTTGATCGATGGTTCCAGCACCGAAGGGGCATTGACGCCCAAGGCCATCGAGCCGATGCCTTTCTGGGCGGCCAACTGGTAGGTGGACGGCTGGAGGGCGGCTACCCAGATTGGCGGGTGCGGCTTCTGGTAGGGCTTGGGCAACACCTGCCGGGGCGGTACCTTCCAGTATTTCCCTTCCCACTCGAAGTAGTCAGACTCCCAAATCTTGGGGATCATGGTGAGCGACTCTTCCCACCTCTCGCGGGTCTCGCGGGGGTCGATTCCCATCCCCATTTGCTCGTAGGGGGCGGAGCGCCCAGTGCCGAACTCGACGCGGCCGTGGGAGAGGTGATCGACCATGGCGACGCGCTCGGCGACCCGCACCGGGTGGTGATAGGGCAGGATGACGACGCCGAAGCCAAGGCGGATGTTCTTGGTGAGCCGGCTAAGCGCGCCGAAGATGACCTCGGGGCAGGGAGACATGGAAAAGGTGGTCAGGAAGTGGTGCTCGACGAACCAGACTGCGTCGAATCCCATCTCGTCTGCCAGGATGCACTGCTCAATGGTCTCTTCGATAACGGCATGGTCATCCAACATAGGCCGCTGCATCTCGTATGCCAGCGAAAACTCCATAAGTAACCTCTAAGACCGAATTGGGGCGCTTGGCCCAATTCTAAAGCCCGCCCGTGCGGAGGGCAACATGGGGAAGTTTTGCGGATGCTGCGTTATCGTGTTGATACGATTCGCGTTGGTAGAATAACTCCATCTGGCGAGGCAGGTAGGATCTCGGTGAATGGTAAGTGCTTGACTATTGAGTTGGAACAAGAAGAGGACGGGCGTTGGATAGCCGACGTCCTGGAACTTCCGGGTGTGATGGCCTATGGAGAATCGACAGAGAACGCGACGGCCAATGTAATCACGCTAGCGTTACGCGTTCTCGCCGACCGGATCGAGAACGGTGAGACGATGGTCGATGAGCTAGGCGCGCTGTTTCAAGTTGCATGAACCGCTGGCCAAGCGTTCGAGCTCGGAGGCTTCTGGCAGCCCTACTCCGAAGCGGATGGGAGATCAAGCGGCGGTCCGGATCACATCGGGTCCTGGCCAAGGATGGGTGGCCGGACTTCGTTTTCGCTTTCCATGACCGCGAGGAGATCGGACCCCGATTGATGGCCCGCATTGCCAGAGGGACCGGACTGAATATCGACGATTTGTGACTGGCCCTACCCCAGCAACACCACCTCACGTTGCACTGGGGAGCTGGCGTAAGGGCCGGTCTCGGACATGAACACGTCGATCTCGGAACGTACGCCGAACTCGGGCAGGTATATCCCCGGCTCCACCGAGAAGCAGACACCGGGGATGATGTGCCGGGTGTCGTGGGTCTCGAAGCCGTCCAAGTTGACCGCCTCGCTGTGCACCTCGAAGCCGATGCTGTGGCCGAGGCGGTGGGTGAAATAGTCCCGGTACCCCCGGTCGGCAATGAACTCGCGGGCCACCCGGTCGGCTTGCCACCCCTGCACCGGCGTACCCTCGCGGTGGCGGTCTTCCAGAAAGCGCAACGCCGCGTCGCGGGCGCCGGTCACGATGTCGAAAATCTCCTGGTGGCGGGCCGGGACCGACTCTCCGGCGTAGGCGCACCAGGTAATGTCGGCGTATACGCTGCCGGGCGCCGTGCCCTTGGCCCAAAGGTCGATGAGCAGCCAGTCGCCGGGACGGATGGGGCTGTGGGCCTGCGCCGAGGGCTCGTAATGCGGATCGGAGGCGTTGGCGTTCACCGCCACGATGGGCCCGTCGGGGGAGGCAATGCTCTCCTCGGCGAACCGGGTCCGGATGAACTCGGCGACTTCGTATTCGTTGACGCCCTGGGACAAACGATCACCGGCGTAGCTGAATGCTTCGTTGACGATCAACCCAAGCTTTTCGGCGGTGCTACGGTGGTCCGCCAACTGAGCCGACGACCAGCGGTGCGTTGCGGACTGCATCAGGTCGGCCGATGAGACAACCTCGACACCCAGGCTGCGCACCAGCTCGATCGTCCCGGCGTCCACCCGGGATACCCGGGGTAGGACGTTCTCCGGCGAGTACTCCATGGCCACCCGCCCCGCGTCGCGGAGCACCGAACGCAGCGCGCTAAGCATGGTGTCCCGGCTGCTGTATACCACCAGCTCGACGCCCGAGTCAGCGAACTTGCCCGCGTCCACATGGTGGATGAGCAGGGTTGGCCCGCCGGAGGCTGGCAGGTAGAAGTAGCAGGGGCGGGTAACGTGGCCCGATGACGAGACCACCTGCCAGAAAATAGGGTTAGCCCCACGGTAGTCGTAGACCAGCCAACCTGGTATCTCTTCGGAGACCAGGAATTCTTGCGCCGACTGGTAGATCGCCTGGTAGGCAGAGTTTTCGGTCATTGCCCTCGTCCCCGCTATCGAATTGATTGCAACATGCCGCCGTCGAGCACCACGCTGGTGCCGGTAAGGAAGGACGCCCGGTCCGAGCTCAGGAACGCCACCAAGTCGCCCACCTCCTCCGGCCTCCCCATGCGGCCCATGGGGATACTGGAGATGGTCTCGTTCACTACGTCTTCGTCGGCCCGCCCTTCCACCTGCGCCCTGGTGGCCAGTGCGCCAGCAAGGTACTCGGTCTGCACCGGGCCGGACACTAGGTTGTTGACGGTGATACTGAAGGGCGCCAACTCGTTGGCCAGCATCTTGGCGTAGCCGACCAGCGCCAGTTGGCTTGAGGTGGAAAGGGCGGTGCTGTCCTTGGAACCCAAGGCCAACTGCGGCAGCAAATTCACGATCCGGCCCCAGTGTTGCTGCTTCATATAAGGCACCACTTCCCTGGCGAATCGGACCGCGCTCAGGAAGTTCTCGTCCAACGCGGTCATGATCGTGTCGTCGTTGAACTCCGAAGGACGCCCCGGCGGTCCGTAGCCGACATGGGTAACCAGAATACCGATACGGCCGAACCGGTTGACGGTGTCGCGCACGACTCGCCGGATGTCGCGGCCCTGGGAAAGGTCGGCGGGAACGGCCAGCACGTGCTGCTGGGAGTTGACGCGGGCCAGCTCCAGCTCGGTGTGCCGGAGGTCGGCCTCGGTGCGGGCGCAGATGGTCACGTTGGCGCCCTCGTGCGCTAGGGCCAAGGCGATGGCCCGGCCCATGCCGCGGCTCGAGCCGCCGATGATCGCCACCCGGTCCTTCAACCCCAGGTCCATGACCCGTCGCCTCTAAATGATGTCTCGTTCTTGTAGCGACTTCACGTCGCTATCCCCATAGCCCAGTCCGGCCAAAATCTCGGCGTTGTGCTGTCCCAGAAGGGGCGGGGGCCGGTCGAGCCCGCCGGGAGTCCGAGAGAACTTGATGGGGATGCCGGTCTGTTTGATCTTGCCCAGGGTGGGGTGCTCGATCTCCAGGTACATGTCCCGCGCCTCGACCTGCGGGTCGGCGAACACATCCGCTAGGTCGTTGATCGGGCCGCAGGGGACGCTGTACGGCTGCAGGTCATCGACCCATTCCCGGACTGGCTTGGTCAGGAAGATTTGCTGCAGATAGGGCACCAAGACCGCCCGGTTGCGCACCCGGTCGCCGTTGGTCGCATAATCGGGGTCGTCCTTTAGGTCTTCGCGCTTCATGCCCTGGCAAAATCGCTCCCAAATCCGCTCCGATCCCACAGCGACGTTTATGAACTTGTTGTCCTGGCACATGAACGCTTGGTATGGGACCAGGTTCGGGTGGGCCGCGCCCAACCGCCGGGGTGGCTGTTCGGTGGCAAACAGATAGGCGGCCTGGTAGGTGAGCCAGGCCACCTGACCGTCCAGCATTGAGACGTCAATGTACTGGCCTTCGCCGTGCTCGGTCCGATGGCGAATGGCCGCCATGATGGCGAAGGCAGCCCACATGCCGGCCCCGATGTCGGAGACGGCGATGCCCACCTTTTCCGGTTCGCCGTCGGGCTCGCCAGTCAGGCTCATCAGCCCGCTGATACCCTGCATGATCTGGTCGTAGGCCGGACGGCTGCGGTAGGGGCCGTCTTGCCCGAAGCCGGAGATAGAGGTATAGATGATGGCGGGATTGACGCTCTTGACGTCTTCGTAGCCCAGGCCGAAGCGTTCCATCACGCCGGGGGTGAAGTTCTCCACCACCACGTCGGACTCGGCGCACAGCTTTAGGAAGATTTGCTTGGCCTCGTCCTCTTTGAAGTTCAGGGTGAGACTGCGCTTGTTGCGATTGATGGACAGGAAGTAGGCACTCTCGCCCTCGATGAAAGGGGGCCCCCAGTGCCGGGTGTCGTCGCCAGCCCCGGGCAGTTCGATCTTGATGACGTCGGCCCCATGGTCGCCCAACATCAGAGTGCAGAAGGGCCCGGCCAGTGCGCGGGTCAAGTCCAGCACCTTCAACCCGTCGAGAGCTTTCATTATTTACGATACTCCTCGCCCGGGACCCGAAAGCGGGCTGCGGGCGCGCCAAAAATCAAGGGCAATATTACCACAGGGCGGGCCACGGCCCTATTGCCGGGGGAGACCCAACTGTGTCACCGGCGTCGGAGAGTTGCCGCGTCGGTCAAATGCACTCGGCTGCCCCCGGTGTCGGCGGGATCGAAGTAAATGAGCCGGTAACCCATGAAGTTGGTGAACGGCTCTTCGGTCAGAAACCGGTTGCCTCGAGCCCGATGCTCGCCGACCACCCGGTCCAGGTCATCCACCGCGTAGGCGACGTGGTGGATGGCATAGGCGCCGTCGGAAGCCAGGTGCGACGGGTCGTCGGGCTGAATGAACTCCATCTCCACTTGGCCCACCTGCAGGAACCCCACCTCTCCCAGACTGGGCACATGCCCCCGTCCGGTCTCCACCGCCCCCAGCAACGCCGCGTAGGAGGCTACAGCGGAGTCCAGGTCCGGTACCAGGTAGCTAACGTGGTGAAAATCGCTGAACATAACGTTCCTCCGTTGACTGCAATCGTACTCTAACCCTTTGCGCCGGACCGGGTGAAGGGCTTCCGGTCATCAAAACAGCTTGCGGCCTGGGGTGGCAGCGCATATGATGTTGCGACCCATTCCAGGTAATGCACCAGAACGATTGAAATTCGGAGGAATGACATGACCTCGTCCGACAACACCTACAAGATTCTGGAGCTGGTGGGCTCGTCCAGCGAGGGAGTCCAGGAGGCCATCGACAACGCCATCTCCCGGGCCAACCAGACCATCCGTCACCTCGACTGGTTCGAAGTGCGGGAAATCCGCGGCAACATCAGTGACGGCCGGGTGGCCTGGTATCAGGTCAAACTGGGGATCGGCTTCCGGGTTGTCGATGCTGAGGACGTGAACCGCGAGTAGAGCCGAGCCATGGCCAAGCCACTGATGATCGGCCGGAATTGGGTGGAGATCAACGCTCCTCCCCAACGAGTGTTCGAATACCTTTCGGACTTGGCCCGCCACCGCGAATGGAACCCGGAGACTGGGTTTACCGTTACCTACAGGCCCGCCGGAGCGGTGGGGCTTGGTTCGATATACGAACGAGAGCGGCAGGAGCAATTCCAGGGCCCGCTCATCCGAGGCGGTTCGGCGGTGCATCCGGTTGACTTGGTGCGCACCACTAGCGTCAAGACGTTCGAACCCTATCGGTCGCTGGCGTTCGACACCAGGAACGCTTTCAATGGCCTGCTTCATAGCGTGGAGTCGATGACCTTCGAGTTAGAGCCAACCCTGGAAGGGACCCGGGTAACGTTGGTGAACGAGCTAGAGGCCATGGTGCCTCAGGCATTCATCGGCCCGGTCATTGCGACGCGCGTAGTCAGAGCGGCCTTCGTGCGGATAATCGACGGTTGGGCATCTAAGTTCTTTCCAGGCTTGGCCGTGGGCTCTCACTTGGCGCGGGTCAAGCAGCGCTTGGAAAACGGGCAGGCTAACTCCCCTCCTGCGGCGAGGGTGCTGTGAGGGCAATATGGACCTTGAGCTAACGGGCAAAACCGCCATCATTACCGGGGGCAGCCGTGGCATTGGCAAGGCCATCGGCCGGGAGTTCGGGCTAGAGGGAATGGACGTCGCCCTAGTTTCCCGGGGGCAAGCGGCCCTCGAGGAGACAGCCATCGAGCTCGCCGAAGAAACCGGACGTCGGATCATCCCCATAGTCGCCGACACCAGCGACCTGGAGTCGGTGCAGGCGATGGTCCGGCGGGCGGCGGAGGAGTTGGGCCGCATCGACGTGCTGGTCAACTCGGCGGCCCGGGTTGGCGGCGGCCCGGCACCCAGAATCCCGGAGATCACTGAAGAGGACTTCTGGGACGACATGAACACCAAGGTGATGGGCTACCTGCGGTGCGCCCAAGCGGTCGCGCCCTACATGATCGAGCAGGGTTGGGGACGAATCATCAACATCAGCGGCATGGCTGCCCGGCAGTCGGGCTCAGCCGTGGGCAGCATGCGCAACGTGGCGGTGGCGGCGCTGACCAAGAATTTGGCCGACGAGTTTGGGCCCCAGGGCATCAACGTCACCGTGGTGCACCCCGGCCTGACCCACACCGAGAGAACCCCCGGCATGATCGCCGACCAAGCTCAGGCCCAAGGGGTGTCGGTTGAGGAAGTGGAGCGTCGAATGGCCGGTGGGAACTCGGTCCGCAAAATGATCGACGCCCAGGAGATAGCCTACGTGGTCACCTTCCTAGCCTCGCCCCGCTCCATCGCCATCAACGGCGACACCATTGCCGCCGGCGGCGGCGTGGGCCGGGCGATTCACTACTGAACGGCAGGGATCTAGCCCCGAAGCAGCATTCCCGGCAGAATCCCGGTGATCGTGGCCCACATGCCCAGCGTGAACCCAATCCGACAGTTCATATGCCAACCTGCTCTCCACGTCGTTCCTGCTCCATCCGTGCAATCGGGTCAGCTTCTGACCAACAACGCTAGCAGAATCCCGGTCACGGTGGCCCACATCGCGAAAGTTAACCCGATCTGAGTGTTCATTCGCGACTGGAGGTCCGACAGACGCAGATTAATCTGCTCGACCACCCCTTCCAGGCGGCTCACCCTGCTCTCCAGTTCATTGTGGAGCTCTTCGTTGACCATTTGATCCAACTGTAATTGCCCGTATCACGGGCGGTCAACCAATTTATGTCAGCGATGGCCGTAGGGTGTTGCGCGAGTGCTTGGGCTGTTCGGGCGTATACCCATCGACGACCGTGAAAGGCGTTGTAACCCTAGCAATTTTCGCCACGCCTACTTGGCGCGATCGCCTATGCGGGAATCAAAATAGTGCTTCATAGCGGCCAGCATTTCATCGTGGGCCTCGAACAAATCAGTCCGCGTTCGTTCGCCTAACTCGCTGGAAACATTGGTTTCCGGGTCATACTTTTCGGCCCAGCCGATTACCGCCAGCATGACCGGAAGCAGGTCTTTTCCCCTGTCGGTCAATTCGTATAAGACTTGGCGCCCGTTGACCGGGTCCTTTTGCCGGCTGACGATTTGCTGCGCTTCGAGCCGTCTTAGCCGGTCGGACAGCACGTTGGTCGAAATGCCTTCGCCGGCATCCAGGAAGTCCTGAAACCGGGTAAAGCCGCGAAACATCATGTCGCGGATGATCAATAACGACCAGCGGTCCCCGAATACACCCAGCCTAAACCGGATCGGGCATTGATTAGGCTCGTAAATCATGCGCCCAGTATACCGGGCTCGGAATGCCTGCAAAGAACAAGTGGTCCTGTTCTAATTGCTTGCGATTCGCAAGCAATATCACGTCGCCCCCGACGAGGCCCAAACCATGGACCGCGCGATCACACTGGTCGACCGCGCGATCACACTGGTCGACTGGAGTCTGCCGCCCGCCATGGCCCTCGGCCAGATGCTCTTTAGCGCGGTGATCCTGGTGGCCCTGACCCACAACCTGCTGAAGCTGTGGCGGGCCAACCCGGCGTATGCCGCGTAGGCTCTGCGGCCAGCAAACGACTTAACCGGGACCTGCACCCTGCCGGTCACCGGCCCGCAGCCGTCACTTCGCACCGGCCCACCAACCACCATCGCCAACCACTACCGAATCGTCGGACAGACTCCTAGAAACCCGGACGGAAACCCCTTGTTTTGAAGAGTAAATCCGGCATCCGGAGCGGCGCGGTCACGGCTGTCCCGCGAGCCCACCCGAACCGGGCAGGGCCCGGTTAGGCGGCACGGTTCGGGGTTCCCGCCCCGGTATTGGCGCCTATTCCCGCCTTGGCCGCGATCAGGGTCAGGTTCGCCACCGTGGACGCCAGGTATAGCTGGAACCGGGTCTTGATGCGACCGAAGTAGCGGGACTGACGGACCCCCAACTGGACCATCCGGGCCAGCCGGTGCTCCACCACGACCCGTCGCCGTCGATACTCGGCAAAGGCTTCGCTCTGCTGGAGGGCGCGTGCCTCCTGCAAAAGGGCTTCTTGGGGGTGTAGCCGCACCGTCCGGCCGATGCCCGGTCCCGCCGCGACACATTGGGCCCGCAGCGGGCCCGCTCCACACACCGCCCCGCCGAACTGGAAACCTTCCAGCTTGTGATTTCGGCCCGTCAAGTCGGTCCGCCGCTCGGCCTTGCGCATCTTGCCGGTAACCTGCCCAGCCGGACAGGTGCAGGTCCCAGCCTCCAGGTCAATCCTGAAGTCCTCCTTGGGGAAGTGGGACCTGTTGGGACGTCCGGGCACCTTGGCAATCAGCCGGCGTCCGGCGTCGGCGAAAGCCTGACGGGTGCCTCCATCTCCGTACGCCGTGTCGCCCATGGCCTCCGCCACCGGCACACCGGTGCTGGCCTCGCTCTGCTCCACCAGTTCCAGCGCGCCGGCGCTGTCCCAAGCGTTGCCGGCCAGAACGTCCACGGCGGTGATCAGTTGGGAATCGGTGTCCACCACCACCGCCGCCTTGTGCCCGTCGAACCGCTTGCTGCTGCTCTTGTGGCCGTGGCGCATCTCCGGGTCGTGGACCGACAATATCCGGTCCTTGCTCACCCCTGTCTTTAGGCCAACTTCCCCACCGGACCGTTCCACGTCCTGGAGCAGCAACTGCCCCAGCAGCTCCGCCGCGTTCACGATTCCCTGCCGCTCAACGCTCTCCTCAGGCAATTCCCGCCGCGCCTGCCGCGCCAGTCCCAACAGCCGGTCCGCGTCAGCCACGATCGATGCCAGCAGGGACGCCCGCGCCCGCTGGTCCGCCCAGTCGATGGCCGCCTCACCCTTCACGCTGGAGCCGGTGTACCGCCCATAGTCGTGGAATTCAGCCCACTCTTTGACGGAGGACTTCTCCACGGCTGCCAGCGCCCGCAACAGCTTGACGATCCCGTCCGCCACCAGGTTGCAGGTATCCTTGACTGCGCCCCGGCCCAGGATGTACGTCGTGTCCAATGCCACCCTCATGCCACGTCTTTTCAGGTAGCCGGACTTCCGGGCCAGCCGCAGGCTGGATTCGAATACCTGGCGCACCTTGTCGTGGAGGACCAACTGCGCGCGGAATACCTGTAGCGTGCTCTTGGCGAAGGGCCGGTCTTCAACCTCAATCCCCAAGGCCACTTTCCAACGGATGTCGAAGTCGGCCCTGGCCTTGGCTTCGGCGTCGCTCACCTTGTCGTAGCATTGGAGCAGAAGCGCCGTCGCCAGCTGGCTGGGCGGCACGCTCTCGCGCCCGTTGTCGGGACAGTAGAACTCGGCAAAGTCAGCATCCCGGAACAACTGCCCACGCAGCGAGGCCAGCACACCGTAGAAGGTGTCCCGCCCCACATGGTCGAGGTACAACCGGTCGGCTTCCCAGAGGCCCCTTTGATCAGACCGCTCTCCCAGCATCCCCACCCCTTACCTTCCCGTATCATCCCAAGTATAGCCGCTCCGGCTGCCGCCACTTTCCGGCCGGGTCTCTAGTATTACAACGTCATTTAGTTTGATAGGATGACTGTGTAGCTGGAGAGGGAACAGGCAGGTGAGGTGGGGATGTGGATGCGGCAGCTTTCGAACAGGTGTACGGGGCCTTTCGGGATTTTCACGCTTACTTCGCTCCGCTGTTTGGCCGCCGGGAGACGCGGGAGCACAGCGGTCATTATCTCCAGGCCCTGCTGGTACAGTCCGGGGAGCGGCGCAACGCTGAGAACCTGTCGGAGACGGTTCCGGGGTCTGCCCGAGGGATGCAGCGGTTTCTCACTGATTCTCCCTGGGACGATGAGGCGATTATAGGACGGTTGCAGGAGTACCTGGGAACCCGGCTGGAGCATCCGGAAGGGGTGTGGGTGCTGGACGGCAGCGACTTTCCCAAGCAGGGACGGAAGTCGGCGGGAGTGGCCCGGCAGTACTGCGGGAGGCTGGGGAAGGTGGCCAACTGCCAGGCCGGAATGTTCCTGGCCTATGTCAGCCCGTTGGGACGGGCCCTGGTGGACAAACGGCTGTATCTGCCGGAGAGTTGGACCTCGGACAAAGACCGGTGTGAGGCGACGGGTGTGCCGGAGGATAGGCAGGGCTACCGGTCGAAGACGGAGTTGGCCTTGGAGATGGTGGGGCTGGCACAGGAGCGGGGCCGCCTGAAGGCTGGATGGGTCGCTGCGGACGATGCCTTCGGTATGTCGCCGTCATTCCGCGACGGCCTGGCGGCCTTGGGGATGTGGTACGTGCTGGACGTTCCGTCCGGCTTTACGGTGTGGCCGCCGGAGCCTGCCTGGACAAGTGTGGAGTATCAGGGATTCGGGCGTCCCCGCAAGCCGAGGCTCCGCAGCGGGCAGCGTCGGACGATGGCGGAGCGGGCCGATGCCATCACGGAGGAGGCGTGGCGTGAGATTACGGTGGCCGAGGGAAGCCAGGGACCACGCAGCTACCTGTTCAGTGCCCAGAGGGTGCGTCCAACCAGCAGGCGTAAGCCCGGCGAAATCCACTGGGCCATTTACCGCCGGAACCTGGACGGCAGCGAACTCCGCTACTATCTGTCCAATGCACCGGAGGATACCCCGTTGGAGACCCTGGCATACGTGGGAGGATCCCGTTGGCGTATAGAAACGGAGTTCGAGACGGAGAAAAGCGACGTGGGGCTGGACGAGTACGAGACCCGCACCTGGGCTGGCTGGCATCACCATGTGGCCCTGTGCCTGCTGGGCGGAGCTTTTCTGCTGAGCCTGCAACAGGCTTGGGGGGGGGGGAAAGATGCCCCGGATCACGAGGCCGCAGGTCTACCGGGTGGTGCGGGAAATGCTGCCCCGGGAACGGTTCGGACCTGAAGAGTTGCTGCGGTGGCTGGAGGATATGCAGGACAGCAACGAACGGGCCCGACGCTCCCATGCCAAGCGCCGCGCCGCCATGCGGGCATCACCCCACATCCCTCCCTGAACTGACGTTGTAATACTAGGACCTCGCCGGAGAGCGCTTAGAAGGGGCGAATTCAAGGACCAAGAATTCCAGATCGCTGACCAAGTCCAACGCCCTCGTCGACGGATTTAAGGCCAATCATGAAGCCAGCGAGCAGCCGACCCTAGGTTGGCGACCCGGTACGAGAAGCACGTGGCCAACTACCTGGCGTTCGTTAAGCTGGCGGCAATCGGTCTATGGCTTGGGCCCATGAGTCCACGGCCTAGTATGCGGCGAGTTCCCGGACGGAGTGCAGAATCTGCTCCGGGCCGGGGAGCAGGGCTTGCTCCAATGCGGGACTGTAGGGAAACGACGGCACGTCGGGCGCGGCCACGCGGTGGATGGGACCGTCAAGGTAGTCGAACGCTTCGCGGGCGATCAGCGCCGCCACCTCCGCGCCGACTCCGCCGGTGAGATTGTCTTCATGGACGATGCATACCTTGCCGGTCTTCCTAGCCGACTCCAGCATCGTCGCTTTGTCCAGTGGGTTGACCGTCCGCAGGTCAACGACCTCGCAGTCGGTCCCCTCGGCGGCCAGGGTCTCCGCGGCGGTCAAGCAATGCTGGAGCGACAGGCCATAGGACACCAGCGTCACGTTCTGGCCGTGGCGCACCACGGTTGCCTCACCAATCGGGACGGTGTAGTCTGCTTCGGGCACGTCTCCCCTTATCGAGTTGTAGGCGCCTTTGTGCTCAAAAAACAGCACCGGATTGTCGTCGCGTATCGCTTCCTTAAGCAGCCCTTTGGCGTCGAAGGGATTGGAAGGCACGACGACTTTCAGTCCCGGTACGTGAGCGAAGAAAGCTTCGACGCTCTGGGAGTGGTACAGCCCGCCGTGGACGCCGCCGCCGTAGGGCGCCCGCACCACCAAGGGCACCGGGTAATCACCATTGGAGCGGTAGTAGAGCCGGGCGGCTTCGTTGACCAGTTGATTGAAGGCCGGAAAAATGAAGTCGGCGAATTGGATCTCCACCACTGGCCGCAGCCCATTCAGCGCCGCGCCGATGGCCACCCCAACCAGGCCCGATTCCGCCAAGGGCGAGTCGATCACCCGCTGCGGGCCGAACTCGTCCAAGAACCCTTCGGTCACCCGAAAGACGCCGCCGTTGACCCCGATGTCCTCTCCAATACAAATGACCCGGGGGTCGGCCGCCATCTCCTCCCGGAGGCCGTCGCGGATGGCGTCTATCATGCGTATCTCGGTCATGTCGCGACCTCCCCAGCGAGTCTGGACGCTACCGAAATTCCCGGTTTCCGCCCGTCACGGGGCGTAGACGCCGCTGAAGGCGGTGCTTGGGTCGGGAGGGGGCGAGGCCTCGGCGAACGCGATGGCCTCCTCCACCTCGGCGTCGATCTCTCCCCTGATTTGGACCTCGTCCTCGGGGGTAAGGACCTCCCGGTCCCGCAGCTCTCGGGCAAAACGCGGCAGCGGATCGAGCAATCTGGCCGCCTCGAGTTCCTCGGGGCTACGGTACCGGGCGTGGTCGTCGGAGCTGGAGTGGGGCATCATGCGAGGGACGATGGACTCGATGAGCGTGGGGCCCTCGCCCCGGCGTGCCCGGTCTACTGCGTCCTTGGTCACCCGGTAGACTTCCAACGCGTCGCAACCGTCGACCTCAACGCCTGGGAACCCCCAGGCCTCGGCCCTTGCGGCGACGCTAGGGCCGGCCCACTGCAGATGGGTCGGCACCGAAGTGGCCCAGCCGTTGTTGGTGCAGAAAAAGACTACCGGCAGGCGGTGTACGCCGGCGAATGCCATTCCTTCGTAGACGTCGCCCTCGCTGGCCGCCCCCTCGCCAAAATAGACCAGCGTGACGGCGCCGTCGCCTCGCACTTTCGAGGCCAGGGCGACCCCGGCGGCCCTGGGAACGGTCACGCCGATGGGGCTGCCCATCGAGATGATTCCCAGCTTCCTGTGGCCCCAGTGCACCGGCATCTGGCGTCCCCCGCTACTGGGGTCGGCGGCGCGGGCGAAATGGTTGAGCATGATTTCCCGGACCGTCATGCCCTTCACCAGCAGCGCGCCGATGCTGCGGGCGTAGGGCGAAAGGAAGTCCTGCTGCCGGTCGAGGGCAAGGGCGCTGGCGACGTCCGAGGCCTCCTGTCCATCGCAGGGCATGGAGAAAAGCACTCTCCCCTGTCTGGCCAGCAGCCAGGCTTTTTCGGAGATGGTTCGCGCCAGCACCATCTGGCGGTGCATCTCCCGGAGTTCCGCTTGGCGGAGAGTGGGACCGGGGCCTTTCCTTCGCGTGCTCGGCATCCTGCCTAAATCATATCAGAGGTCAGCCGACCACCAGGAACATCACGCCGAAGGCAACCAGCATGACGTTCAGCCCGGCCACGAACACCCTGCCGGGAATACGGCGCAGGAACCAGTTGCCGATGAACGAGCCGGTCCAAGCGATCCCGCCCAGGACCAACCCCAGAATTATTACCCGTTCGGTCAGCACCCCGCCGGCCCCCATCACGGCCAGCTTGGGGAACTGGGTGGTCAACATCCCCACGGAGAAGGTCCCGATGTAGGCTGATGGCGCGAGTCCGTAGGCAAGGAAGAAGATGGGCGGGAAGGGGCCCGGAATGCCCAGGAAGGCGGAAAGAAAGCCCGACGCGCCGCCCACTGGCGCGAAGCCCCACAGGGTCATCCGCACCCGCTGGGCCACGGGCAGCAGCGTGAACAGCACCATGGCGATGATCCCTGCGCCCATAATGCGGGTGAGCAGCGCGGTATCGGCCGAGACGAAGAAGAAGCTGCCCAGGGCCGCCAAGGGAATCGAGCCCACGGAGAACCAACTATAGACCCGCCAATCGACGTTGCGCCGGTGGATCCAGAACCGCGACGCCGTGCCCATCGTTTGGGCGATGGCAATCACTGGCACCGCTTCGCGGGGCCCGACGGCCCAGACCAGTATCGGCAGCACCACCACTCCGCCGCCGAAGCCAGCCACTCCCGATATGGAGAAGCCGATGACCGAGGCGACGATGATGATGACGATTCGATAAATCTCTTCCACAGGCAGTACAATATGCCGGTCAATCTACTGGGAAGCAACCAACGGGAAGCAACCAAGCCCCACACCGGAGGAAAGCCGCGATGCCCAAGACCAAGCGGATCGGAGCCCTGGTCCCGGCGACCAACCCGGTCGTCGAGCCCGATTTCTACCGGGTCGTGCCCAAAGAGATCACCGTCCACTTCGAACGCATGTGGAACGGACAGTGGGGCAACCAACCAGACCCGCTACCGGAAGACGAGCACCGGTTGAAGATGAGCAGTGAGGAGGCCAACGAGGTTGATTGGGCGCTGTTCGGCTTTGACGTGAACAAGATGAACGACGACGTGGCCCGCGGCTCCCGGTCGCTGGCGAACATAGACCCCGACCTGCTGGTCTATGCTTGCACCTCGGGCACTTGGCACAAGGGCTACATGGCCTACGACCAGCACATGTCCGAGGTCATGCAGGGCGCCAGCGGGGTCGAATCCATCACTGCCGTAACGTCGTGCATCGCCGCCATGCGCCACATGGGCAGCCAGAAACTTAGCATCGCCGGTCCCTACCGCAACTACCACTTGCGCAACCGGCTCAAGCCGCTGATGGAAGAGGCCGGTTTCACCGTGCTCAGCGCCGACGGCGAGCCCTGGATGCAGGACTCCATGAACCCGCTGGAGATCGAGGCCGAGGACCCGCAGGTGATCATCGACTTCGTGCCCACCGTGGCCCATGAAGACGCCGACACCATCTTCTTACCCGGCACTGCTTGGCGCGCCTTGGACGCCGCCGAACCGCTGGAGCAGATGCTGGGCAAGACCGTGATCACCGTGAACCAGGCCACGATCTGGATGGCCCTGCGCCGGCTGGGGTGGACCGAGCCCATCGAGGGCTACGGCAGCCTGTTGCGCAACCTATCCTAAGCGCGTTCCCTATCCGGGCGCGCCCGGCAACGACTCGCAGGCCACGCCATCATTGTTGCCGTCGAGACCGTGCGGGTCTTCCTCGGGCCCGCCGGCCGCAATGAAGAAGTCCTGCGCTTGCCGCCAGGTGTCGAAGTCGCCGCAATTGCGGTCTGGTCCGCCCGGGTCGTAGCGCAGGTTTGACGGCTGAGGGGTCGGCGGGTCCGTAGGAAATGGAGTAGGTGCGGCAGTCGGTGGGCTCGTAGGAACTGGAGTCGGCGGGTCCGTGGGGACCGCAGTCGGCCTGGGCGTTGGAGTGTCTGCCGGAACACGTGTTGGACCTGGCGACGCTTCCCGTGGTTGCGCCGTTGCCGCTACCGGCGTAGAAGCGCGAGTTGGCTCTGGGGTCTCCGTTGGTGGCGCGGCGGGGATAATCGTCGGCGTAGCGGCAGGCTCGGGCGTGTCAGGTGGTCGTGGGCTGGGCGTGGGCGACGGGACTGCAGTGGGATCGACGTCCCTTGGCGTAGAAACAAGCATTGCAGATGCTGATGGGAGGACGAAGGGCGGGTCGCAAGTTTCTCCCATCTCCCGCAGCGCTTCCCATTCCTCTTCAGTGGCAGTCAATTTCCAGTCGTTCTTGATGGCGAACCAGTCAATTGCGTATTCGCACCAGTAGCTTTCGTCGGGCGGCCTCCATGCTTCCGGTCCGTCGGCGCCCTTGGAGCGGTTGGCCCCTCGGGTGGTGGCGATGAGGTGGTCGGGGTAATTGAGGTCGTTGGCATAGGCCGCTTTTTTCTCCCGGTTCCAGGCCCATCCCCCGGAGCGGTGCGCGTTGGCCAACGGTACCACGTGGTCGACATCGAGTAGCGACGGGTCGTCAACGGCAGTACCGGTGTAGGGACCGATCCAACTTCCCGTCGCCACTCGGCACTGGTCTTCGGTCTTGAAGGACACCGGCGTCAGCGACTCCGCGATCAGCGTTTCCTGCCGTGCGTCCTGGCAGTCGCCGTCCTCGTCGGTCCAGTGACGCCACTCGTCCCGGTCGTATCGGGGAATGTCCGTAGATGGAGTGGCGATAACGACCTCGATGAATCGGTGTGACCCAGATTGAGTTGGAATAGGACCGCCGGTCGGCGATGGTGTGGCGGTAGGCGAGAGCTGCCGGACCGGAGTCTCTTGGTCTCCCAGTAAGCCGCACCCAACCATAGCCGAAAAAATCGCCAGCAGCCCCACGGCCCAAATCGCGGAGCGGATGGAGGAGCCGGATATTCTGTGCAGTCGAGACCGTGGCATTTGGTTTGAATATATCCTCGGCGGGCAGCGGGTGTTAAGTCTGTCCGGCCAGATTCTAATGTATTGGTGGTAAGGTTCATACGGCGGGGCTAAAATCATTCCATGAACGCTGATCCTCCTACCGGCCTCTCCCAGTCCTTCTGCGGCAACTGCGGCGCGCGGGTTTCACCGAACGACACCTCCTGCGTATCCTGTGGCCAGCCGGTCAACGCCCTGCCGCGAGCCGAAGACCTGGAAGACCTCCCGCCCGACGATTACGTCCCCTACTGCCGGGTGGGCGGCGAGACGCTGCGCTGGCAGGACGCCAACACCTGTAGCAGTTGCGGCATTGCCCCTCTGTGCTCGCGGCACTTCCACTTCGGAAGCGGGCTTTGCGATGACTGTCTGGTTGCCACCAGAGCCCGGACCGCCCATGGAGATGCAGGTCCGGGAACCCATACTGGTCGAGAAGGGGTGCGCGGCGGCGCGGTCACCGAGCGTCCCGAGTTCCTGGACCGGTTCGTAGCTTATATCATCGACCGAATCGTGTTGATTCCGGCGATGGTGGTAGCAATAACATTCGGACCTTACTGGCCGGTGGTTTTCCTGGCCCTCTCCATGGTCTATTACGTTGGGTTCACCACTTGGCGGGGTCAGACTTTGGGGAAAATGGCCATGGGCGTTCAGGTTGTGAACGTCCATGGAGACCTGCCGTCGCTGGGCCAAGTGGTGATGCGAGAATTCGTCGGCAGGATAGCCTGTGAGGTGACGCTGTTCTTGGGATACGCCTGGGTGTTCTGGGACCCACAGCGGCGAGGATGGCACGACCACATCTCTGGCACTTACGTGGTCCGCAAGGCCCGGCGGGGCAGGTAGGCTATGGGTGCGTCATGCGCACCGGTTTGTCTGGTACACTCATGCCAGCCGCCTCCTATCCGGAATCCGGATTCAACACATTTCGTTTTGGGGAGCAGATTGTATGTTTCAGGACTTCTTGACATTCCGTCGAATGGTTACTCCGGTGCTGATCCAGATTGCGTTCTGGGTCGGCGTGGCGATTTCAGTCATTGGGGGCCTCGCGTTGCTGATCGGCGGGGATGGGGTTAGCATGCGGGTCAGTGGGTTCATCATGCTGATTTTTGGCCCTATTCTGGCCCGTCTCTACGCCGAAATATTCATAGTAATCTTCCGTATGAACGAAACCCTAACCGAAATAAAGAACTTGAACGAAAACCGCTAGAATCTCGGCGATCCTTCGGCACAACATAGGAGGCGATTCACTATGACAGCTACTTTTGGTACTTCGGTGCCTACCCGCGGGCCCTTGGCCAGCCCGGACAACCTGCGCACTCTGGCACAGCGGGCCGAAGACCTGGGGTACGACCATGTTTGGGTCAGCGATCACGTGATTCTGCCCCGCGAGGTCGACTCCTTCTACCCCTATGCGGCTGATGGAGTGGCCACCTTCCGGCCCGACGAGCCCTACTACGAGCCCTTGGCGGCCCTCAACTTCCTCGCTGGCTGCACCCAGCGGGTGCGCCTGGGCACCCACGTGCTGATTCTGCCCTACCGCAACCCGGTGCTCAGCGCCAAAATGATCGCCACCTTGGACGTGCTTTCCGGCGGCCGGGTGATTCTGGGCGCGGGCGTGGGCTGGATGGAGGAGGAGTTCTTGGCCTTGGGCTTGGACACCTACAAGCAACGGGGCGCGGTCACCGACGAGTTCATCGAGCTCTACAAGGAGCTTTGGACCAGCGACCATCCCTCATTCCAAGGCGAGCACTACCAGATCAGCGGCAGCGGCTTTCAGCCCAAGCCGGTCCAACAGCCGCATCCGCCCATCTGGATTGGCGGCCACACCGGCCCGGCCATCCGCCGGGCCGCCAAGTTCGGCGACGGCTGGATGCCCATCGGCCTACGTCCACCGGCGATTCTGGAGCCCGAAGAGCTGGCCGCCAAGATAGCTCAACTGCGCCGCTTTACCGTCCGGGCCGGCCGGGACGAGAACGCCGTCGACCTCACCTTTAGCACCGACATCCGGTTTAACGACACGGCCACCGCATCGCGTCCGATGATGCAGGGTCGTCCGGAGCAGATTGCCGCCGACCTGCGCCAATACCAAGACCTCGGCGTCACCAACTTCATCATCGGCATGCCCCAAGGTGACAGCGTCTCCTCGATCCAAGAGGTCATGGAGCGCTTCTCCCGAGAGGTAATGACCCTCATACCGCAGGACTAGTTAACCGCAGAGACGCAGAGACGCAGAGAGCGCCGAGAGATATATCCAAAACCTCTGCGTTCTCTGCGCCCTCTGTGGTGAAAAAATACTGGGAGGTGGAAGCATGTCTGCCAGAAGCGATCTCAGGGCCCGGCTTAGCGCGGGCGAACCGATTGTTGCCCCGGGAGCGTACGACCCGATCTCGGCGCGGCTCGTGCAGTCGTTGGGGTTCGACACGGTCTACTGCGGCGGGTATATTTCCGGGGCCCACCTAGCGGTGACCGAGCCGCTGATGACCATGACCGAGCAGCTAGCCGTCGGGGAGAGGGTGGCCAAGGCTACGCCGTTGCCCGTGATCTGCGACGCCGACGCCGGGTACGGCGAGCCGGTTCACGCCATGCACACGGTTCGCAGTTTCGAGGCCGCAGGAATCTCCGGCATCCATATCGAGGACCAGTTCTTCCCCAAGCGTGCGTCGTACCATGCCGGGCTGGAGCACGTCATCCCGATGGACGAGTTCCTCCAGAAGATCGGCTACGCGCTGCAGGCCCGCCGAGACCCGGACTTCATTATCATCGGCCGCACCGATGCCTTCACTGCCGTGGAGGGCGACATGGACGAGGCCATCCGCCGTGGCAACGCCCTGCGCGACTTGGGAGTGGACATGGTGATGCCACGTGGAGTGCGGCAGCGGGAAGACTTGGATACATTCCGCAAGGGCGTGCCCGACGTGCCGCTGATCGTAATCGCCGGGGCCGACGACATCACGGTCCAGGAGTACCACGACCTTGGCTACCAGGCCATCATCTACGCTACGTCGTCGATCATCGCGGCGGTGGACGGCATCCGGCGCATCTATGAGAGCCTGCGGGACACCGGCCACATCGGCATAAACGCGCCCACGGTGGCCTCCATGCGGGCCGAGGTGGAAGCCCTGATCAGCCTTCCCGAGTACCAGCAGGTCGAGGCCGAGACCACCGAGCGCGACTTCCAGGACCGCGTTGGGCACTAGAGGGATATGGACATAACGATCAGCGACCAACTGTTCGAGCAAATAAAGAAAAAATGGGCGTTCTCGTGGCTTAACCGCTAGTCCCCGGAGGCCGGCGGCTTCGGCCGCCGTGACGCGTACTGGCGCTCCCGCTCGTAAATTTGGTGTGGGGCAAGGCGTCCGACACGAAATAGGGGCGCTTCACGAAGCGCCCCTACGAGTACACACCGTTGGGTCGGAACTAGCGCCGTCGGCGGAACAGTCTCCATACTGGAGTGGTGAAACCTGGAAGCAAGTCGCCCCCGGTGAGGACGTCATCCTCGGTGAACGAGGTGGGGGCGCTCCCGGCCCGATAGACTGTAATGGTAATACGCTCTGGGTCCGCGACCCATACCTCCCTGCTGCCGTAGCTTAGCCACATCCCGGCCTTGGCCGCCATCTCCGGACGGGAGTTGCTAGGTGATTTGACCTCTACTGCAAGGTCGGGCGCAAGCTCAGGGTAGCCGGTCACGTCCTGCGGAACCCGGTCTGGCTCAAACCAAGCGACATCGGGAGCCCGGACTGTGTCCGGGTCTCGGTCAAGGCGGTATCCGGGGTCGCCGCAGCGGGTCCCGCCGAAGTCGTTGGCATCGGCGTAGTTGGTCAATGCCGTACCTATCCTGAGCACCACCTCTCCATGCCTGTCACCTGGGGGCATTTTTTCCACCAGCACTCCACGGATAAGCTCATACCGGCTGCCGTCCCGAGGCATTGCCAGCAGTTCGTCGGCGGTAATCAGCTTCAGCTTGGTTGTCATCTGGTCCCGCACCGCTTCCCTAAAGGATGACCCTATTCTAACATCGCCCTTTCGGTGAGTGGCTTCAGAATGGCGATTGCTAGTCCCCCGACGGGGCGGGGGTGGGTTCGGTTACACCGTATTTGCGCTCCAGCTCGTAGATTTCGTCCAAGCCGAGGAGCGCGGCCACGTCCCAGCGGGTGGCGAAGCGCTTGGGATCGACGGCGCCCGTGGCCTTCAACTCTTCGAAGGACTCCTTCACCTGCTGGTAGATGAGCCAGATGGTGCTGCCGCAGATCATCAACTTGTAGCCCAAAGCGTCCATATCCTTGGTGTTCATCAGGTCGCCGTTATACATACGCGGCAGATCGGCCATGTCCCGGGCGTAGTTGCGGATGTCGGCCTCGCTCTTGATGCCGTCGACGAACACCAGGTCGGCCCCGGCTTCGACGTAGGCGTTACAGCGCTCGATGGTGTCCTCCCAGCCAGTCACCGCGTAGGCGTCGCAGCGGGCGATGACTACGAAATCGGAATCGACCCTCGCGTCCAGCGCCGCCTTGATCTTCTGCACGTGCTCGTCCACGGGAATGACCCCCTTACCCTCGAAGAAGCCGCACTTCTTGGGGAAGAGCTGGTCCTCCAGGTGGATGGCGGCGACCCCTGCGGACTCGTACTCTCGGACGGTGCGCTGCACGTTCAGCGGGTTGCCGTAGCCGGTGTCGGCGTCGCAGATGACCGGGATGTCGATGGCGTTGGCAATGTATTTGGCGTTGGCCACCATCTCGGTCATGGTAAGCAGTCCAACGTCAGGGAAGCCCCGCTCGGCGGCGGTGCCAGCACCGGTCATGTAGACTGCCTGAAAGCCGACCTGCTCGGCGATCTTGGCGTGGAGCGCGTTGAGGACGAAGGGGGCGACGACCAGGCTTCCGGAGTTGAGGGCTTGGCGCAGTTTGGTGGTGGTCTTCATTTTGTTCTCCTCTTCGGTCGAATTTAACCTAATCCGCCAGCTTGTAGCTGTATAGCTGACGCCAACCAACGTCGGCGGCCCAGCGACCGTTGCTCCAGTCGTCGCCAGCGGCGTCGGACGAATAGCGCAACAAGAGCAGCCGCCAAGCTACTGCTGTCCCTGGTACGGCGAGGTCCGCGGAGACGGCGCGGGCGTATTCCGTCGCGTCGTCCAGAATCGCTGGCGGCAGCCCACCGAACTCCAGCAGGGCGATTCGAGGACGGAACGCGTCATCTGAAATGCCGACGCCCGGCACACGGACCACCGCTGATACCGTATTCCGATGCAGCGTAGAGAGGCGGTTGTCTGGGTTCTCGAACTCCAGATATACGCTGCCGGTCTCATGACTGTTGGTGATGCCGCGCCGTGCGACTGCAATGGCCGGACCGTCGGCCTGTTCGGCCACGTTGGCGAGCGCATCGTTCAGCGTTGCCAGACTGCCCTCGGGGCATTCGAAATAGGGGACCAACTGCATCCTGAGCATGTGCATCTCGGCAGCCCAACAGCTGTATTGCCCACACACAAGTTGACGAGTGCGATAAACCCTGGAGGTAAATGCCGGGTCTAGTGCCAACTCAATGCCATATCTGATGGACACCTAGCGCTCCTCCAAACTCTCCTTCCGTGGCCGCCTAGACAGTCAACCCGGCGAAGTCGACCAGAGTAGCGGATTCCAGGTCCGGAGCGCCCACCGCGTAGGGGACGCCCTCGCGGTCGATGTAGACCGTGCGCATTCCGGTTGCGGCGGCCCCGCGCAGGTCCCAGGGATGGGCCGCCACGTGCATAATCTGGCCCGGCTCCAGCCCCAACTCTTTGGCGGCGTATTGGTACACCCGGGCGTCGGGTTTGTAACAGCCGGCCTGTTCGGCGGATAGGGTCCGGTGCACTGGCATCCGTTGTCCCTGCACCACGCGATCCAACGCGGGGAGGTCGCCGTTGGAGAGGATGGCCAAGGTATAGCGCTCGCGGAGCTTGTTCATACCGTCGATGACGTCGGGGTAGAGCGTTGGTGTTGCCTGCCCCAGCACCCGCTCGATGTCATCCTGGGTGTGCTCGACATCGAAGCGAGAGAAGAGCTGGTGAAGGGTGTAGCGGCGCACCCGTTCGAACGGCGTTCGCCCGCCGCCGATGAAGGTGTCCACCATGCTCTCCATCAGGTATTCCTGTTCCCACAGTGCGCCCAAAAGCGACGCGTCGAGGTCACTGCCCTTCTCTCGCAGGAACCCCGCAAATGCGCCGAAGAAGGTGGCTGGCAGGTCCAGCAGGGTGCCGTACATATCGAAAGTGAGGGCTCGGACCTGGTCCATCGGGTTGGAGCTCACTAGGCAGCCTCTCGATCAGATATCCAGCAATTCCCGAGCGGCGGTCTCGTCGTGCTCGTAGACCAGCAGCCCGTGGGGCAGGTTAAAGGCCGAGCCATACAGTCCCGCGCCCGCGCCGAGCGGCTTGACCATGCACGGTATTCCCGCGTCCCACAACCGTTGCTCCGCCAAGCGGGCCATCGGCTCGTTGGGGAAGACGGTCAGGCTTATCTGCTTGCTTCGCTCTGCCATTCGCCAGCCGCTAGTAGACGACGGAATTGGAGGGCAGGTCCACGGTGGCGCTCCCCCCGGCGGTAATTTCGCCCCGCTGGTTCTCGCACCAGACTTCCAAGTCTGCCAGGTACAAGCCGTCATCCTTTCGCAACCCGGTCACCCGCCCGCGGCACCAGGTAACGTCGCCGTAGAAGTTGGGTAAGAGCAAGTCTACGCTGAGGCGGCGCAGACTTCCCAGGTCCCCCATCCAGTTGGTGATCAGGTTGCCGACCCAGGAGATTCGGTCGATGCCCGAGTCGTGGGCGAAGGGGAACCCAAAGGCTTGGGCTACTTCATCCCGGATCAGCGATGCCTCCCAGCTTTCCCAGGAGCCGGTCTCTTCGTCCCAGAAGGCGGCGCTGGGATGGCGGCGCCGGTGGCGGGTGAATCGGGCGAAGCCCAGGCTGGGCCGGGTGGCCGCGATGAACTGCACGATTTCCTCGGAGGTCAGCGGTCCGCGGACGATTGGCCGCAACTGGTGCCCAACGCGGACGTCCTCCCAGGAGCGGCCGTCGGCCTCCTCCTCGTCGTAGCAGTTCTCGATGTCCAGCGTTTGCTCCACGGTCAACGGGGCTTTCACCACATGGCGGTATTTCCCGGTCTCGACAGCTGCTGCCCGCCGGGTCCGCAATACGGAGGATACAGCCCGGGCTACCTGTTCGCCGTCTTGGTTGCGGTAAAGCGTCTCGCCTTTCTGCAACACCATAGGCCCGCAGAAGCGACCCGCCTTTTCCTCCATCGAGAGCAAGCGTGAATCCGAGCTGATCCGGTCGCCCAACGCAACGCCCTCGGTGAACTCCCAGTCTGTCCCGACGTACAGGGCGTGAAGGCCGGGGAACTTGACCGCCAGAAAGGTATCGTCAACTGAGTACAGCCAACAGGGCGGGGCCAGCTTGACGGTTCCCGGATGCGCCGCAGGGTGCTCACCCGGATCGGCAAAGCCCTCGGTGTACACGGGGTTCCGGTCGCCGATGCTCTTCGCCCAGCGAACGACCGCCGGTGGGGTCACCTCCCGGTTGTGGCCGGTCCGACGCAGCGGAACGCCGATCAGCGATTCGGCCTCCCGCAACTCTGGCGGAGTTATTTCGGATGAAGCGCCCAGGCTGGTCATAGGCCGTCCGGCCCGTTGTCGTAGGGAGTATCGGGTGGGGCAGGCGGGATGAGTGGCTGAATGGAGGGCAGGCGCGCCGACGGCAGGGAGACTACCGCCTTGCCGGGCATGGTGATCTCCTGACGCTGGTTCACCGCAATCAGGTCGCACTCGACGAAGTGGAAGCCCTCTTCCTCCCACTTGCGGGCCACTCGCCCGTGGATGCGGGTGACGTCGCCCACGATGTTGGGCCGGCGCAACTGGGCCGATAGGCTTACCAAGAAGGCGTTGTCGCCCATCCAATCGGTGATGTAGCGGCTGAACCATGAGACGCGGTGCGGCCCCATGTCATAGACGCCGGGCATGCCGACCTCCCGGGCCATGAAGCTCTCCCAGTGCCCCCGGTGGGGGTGGTCCTGCACGCCGGTTTCCGGGTCCAGATAAGTGTCGGCGGGGTGGCGTCGCCGGTTCATGAGCTGGTAGATGTGGCCGCCGCTGTGGGCCACGCCGCCGCCGTTGATCGCCCCGGAGTCGGTGTAGCAGCCGGTCAGCGAAATCTCGACCACCCGTAGCGGGCCGTAGGTGGCGGTGGGCATAACCTCGTCCTCGACGACATCGTCCCAGTAGCGAGGGATCGCGCCTCGGACGTGGTTGGCCAGCGTCTCTTCCTCGATGGCGGCAAGCTCGTCGAGCGTCCACGGGTGCCTATCCACCTGGTAGTCCATGCCCCCGGGGGCCTGACGGCGGGGGGTGCGCATGTGGTACACCCGGGCGCGGGCCACTTCGGTCCGGTCCCGTTCCCGGACACAGTGGAGCCGCCCGATCTGCAGCACCATGCGGGGCACGGTCTTGCCGCGCTTCTCAATGGCGTCCTCCAGGTAACCCCGCTGGTTGATCACCTCACCGGGGCGCATCACGTCGAAGAACTCCCAATCGATGCCGCCGTAGATCCATTGGATGCCGCGCAGTCCGGGGGCGATGATGGCTTGGCCGACCATGGTTGGTGGAGCGATCAGTCCCTCCCAGGTGGTCCTGGCCGCGTACTCGGGGTCCAAGAACAGCGGGTTTTCGCTGCCGGTCCAGTTGCAGTAGTCGCGGATGTTGTCTTGGGTGATCTCGATGGTGGCTTGGGCGCCCCGGTAGTCGACGCCGACCAAGCGGCGGGCTTCTTCGACGCTGGAGTCGTCCAGTCCGGGGAACTGGGTGGGGACGTCGTAGGCCTGTTCTTTGAATCTAACGATGCTATCGTCTTCGGGCATGATGACGCTCTCGTGCGGTCTGGGGCGCGGGGCGAACGGCGGGGCAATTATACCAGAGAGCGCGGAATACTCCGGCGGCTGTGGAGGGAGGGGTGAGGGGTTGCCACGGTTAATAGATGTTATATAATTGACAATCACCAGCCGGGCCGAGGTGGTGGAATTGGTAGACACGCGGTCTTGAGGGGGCCGTGGGCGATTGCCTGTGTGGGTTCAAATCCCGCCCTCGGCACCAAGCAGAGCCCGCCCAGCGTGTCAGCGCGAAGTGGCGGCGCCGGCAGGACATGGCGACGTAGCCAAGTGGTTAAGGCGGAGGTCTGCAAAACCTCTATTCGGCGGTTCGAATCCGCCCGTCGCCTCCAACGGCAGCAAACGCGGGCTGGCAGAAACGCCAGCCCGCCGCTTTTCCCCGGGCAGGCGGCCCACGTGCCGGGATGGCGGAATGGCAGACGCGGCGGACTTAAAATCCGCTACCTTCGCGGGTGTGTGGGTTCGAGTCCCTCTCCCGGCACCACTTGGCTACCGGTCGCCAGGTCACTCCATGTACCTCTTGAATGCCAGCCCCTTGCGGAACAGGTCCGAGTAATGTGCCGTCTTCCGGACGAACAGGTCGCCGACTGCGTAGGCCCCCACTCCGGCGTCGGGCTCCAGATAGGCCACCTCGAAGTATGAGTTCCAGTACCAGGCCCAGACCATCTTGACCTCGGGGCGACGCGGGTGCTCGATGATCTCCTTCCAGGATTCGTCGTACAGGCCCTCGGTCCCCAGGGGGTCCACTTCGTCCAGATGGTCGATACCCAGCCAGTCATAATCGCGGTTGTTGCTGGCAAAGGTGATCACGTTGGTAAACCTGGGCCAGATGGTCACTATGCCGTCCTTTCCCGGGATGGCTGACGGAGGCGGCAAGTAGACATAGACCGAAGTAAATTGGTCTTCGATGCCCATATATTCGGCGACCTCGATAAGCTCCATTCGATCATCGGTGAATCTATGGTGCCCTCACCAGGTATCCGGCAACCCTCCTGGTTCTGGATCACGTGAAACGGAGAAGAACACGGGGTTTTCGTTTAGCACCAACGCCATGTGTCCATACTTCGACTGCGGGCCGTAAAAGTCTGACCAGACCCGGTCGACCACCATCCGCCGTTGGTCGTTGTTCAGGTTCCTCGCCCCACCGAAACCCTCGTAGTCAGGAAAGTCCTCAAGCAGGAGGGCGAATCGGAAGGGCAGGCCGTTCTCAAGGATGTAGTCCAGTACCAACCTGGTAGTTCGGTCGAACTGCAACTGTATCCGGTCTTCGTTGATGAATCCGTCCAGATTCGAATCGCCCCACCCTTGCCATGAGATTACGATTGTGTCGATACCGGCGCGCTGCATCTGCTCCAATTGCCAGGCGATGGTCTCGACGTCTTGGGAATTGTAGAAGCCGATCTCCGGCCAAGTGGTGGTAAACTCCGTAAACGGGTAAGGCGGCAGATTCTCTTCGTGATTTGCGCCTCCATAAAGATTCCAGCCCCAGGTTCCAAGGCCCCCGGTGGCCTCGTACGGCTGGTGCGCCTGGTAGCCGAACGTGGGGTAATAGAGGGTAGCGATCGGGATGTCGGCAGCTTGGTATATGGGCTCTGAAGGTTCGGCATCGGGTTGCTCGATGGGTCTCGGGGACACGGTATTATCGTCGGTCGTAGGCGCAAACTCGGTGCCCCTGTCGGTGCACGAGGCTAGGGTGAAGGGCAGGGCAACCAGGATGGCCAGCGCTATCGCGGTCAACGGCCAGCAATGGAATCTCGATGCCTGTGGCATGCCGAAGTCGCCTCCCCTTGTCGGACCCGCTTGCCTCTACCGACCACGGCAAGGGGTGATGTCCTCGCCGTTGAGGAACTGCTGGTAGTAGTGCGCGGTCTTTTCCAACAGCGTGCGGCCAGCGGAAACGTGAGAGCCGGGCTGGGTCGGCTCAATCGCTGTGTGTTCCTTATGCTCGTTCCACGAATTGACGACAAGAAGCTCGATCCTGTCCCGATTGTCGACGGCCACCTGCCAGGCCCGCTCGTACGCCAGTTCGGTCAGCAGCGGATCGACCCTGGGGGGATAGTTCGCAGGAACGTCAGGGGGCACATAGCCTCCCAACCGGAGCCAATATTCGTCGTATCTCGGAAATACCACGTACATCCCATCTTCCGAGATCATAGTTTCGAGCAGGTCGAGGTTGGGATACCAGTTCCAGTCTAGATATCTATCGGCGGGACGATCCGATTTCTTCCATCCAGGATCACCTAGACTTCCCCAATTCTTGACTGTGAATCGGTTCTCGCCGTCCGGTTCCAACCATACAGGGTCCCACGCCACCACCAAGGGCTGTCCACCCATGTAGAACATCTGATCGATATAGTCCCAATAGATCGTGGCCCATAGGTCGTTAAGGATAGTTTGCCTGTGGGCAGAGGTCATCTCCTCAGCGCTGGGGTTACGCATGTACGGCTCCACCAGGAGCGCGACTTTGAACGGCAGGGAGTTTTCGGCGATATAGTTAAGCAGGGTGCGTGTAGCGCGGACCATCGCCATCGACTCCCGATTCTCCTCGTGGCCGTCCCAATCGCTATCCCCCGAGCCCCACCAAGAAACCAAGATAACGTTAATGCCGGCCGCCTCCATGTCCGCAAGCTGACGTGCTATCACGCTCTCGTCGTCTGAGGAATAAAATCCGTAGGCAGGTTCATCAGTGACTCCCCGCCGGTGGCTGCTGTTTGGTCCCGACGTATTCAAATGAGACGACCCCAAGCCGCCCACGCTCTCGCCTGATTCCATATCGAACCCGTACCAGGGGTACATCACGGCAGCCAATGGTACCCTCTCGTCCGGCCCTTCTGGGAAGTCGACCGTGCGGCATTGTGCCAGTTCTGGCTGGGCGGGCCGCGGCGGCTCCGGGTACCGCTCAAAGGTCTCGCCTGCCTTGAGTCTCGACCAGTACCACCTCGTCTTGTCCAACAGGTAGTCGCCGGCGCCTATGGGGAACGGGTGCGACGGCTCGATCTGGGTCTGCTCGTGGTAGTCGTTCCAAGTGCCTATAAGGATGAGTTGGATTTGGTCTTTCGCCTCGTATATGAGCCTCCAGTTGGCGTCGTAGAACCCTTCGGCAAGAAAAGGGTCTTTTCGAATGGGTTCTTTGATGTGGCCGAGTAGTGACGCCCAGTACTGATCGAACCTGGGCTCGATCTTGACCATACCGTCGGAGGATATGATGTCTTTCCGGTAATGGAGCGGACCAGTGGCGGGCGGTAACCACGACCAGTCCTTCACCCCCTGTGCTCGAGGTTCGTGCTCGGAGAACGTTAGGGGCCACATCGACTTGTAAGTGAACCGGCCCCCATCGTCGGGTTCCAGCAAATGGGGCATCCAGGACACCACCAGCGGTTTGCCCTGCCAGTGAAAATAGACTGAGGGGAACCTGTCAACGTAGTTCTCGTGAATGTACCGCTAGATTTCTTGAGAGAGATTGCCTCCGATTTTCCTCGCGCCTTGTTCCCAATCGTCCCACTCTTCGTGGTGAATCATCCAATTGTCCAACCCCAAGGCCACCTTGATGGGGCTGTCGGACCTCTGGAGATGCTCGAAAAGGGCGAAATGAGCTTTGTCGATCGCTTGGCGTCCCGGGTCGTCTACGACGTTATCGTATTCGCACTCTCCCCATGTGTCGTCTTCTTGTCGCGCGAACTCGCAGTCTCCCCAACCCCACCAATCGGTGAGGATCCAGGTTACGCCGATCTCTTCCATCTGAGAGACCTGCTCAGCGATAACGCCCGGATCGTCTGAAGCGTAAAATCCCAATTGGGGAACGGCCGCGATGCTGTCATGGAACCCGTTAGTCCCCAAGGCGCCGGAGTTCCAATGCTCGGTTCCTAACCCGCCTGTCATTTCCCCTGATCCGCGGTCGTAGCCGTACCAAAAGGTGAAGGGCCACGCCCAACTCGATATCCGGCTTCTCGCCGAAGGTCTCCTGTTCCTGGCAGGCGACTTGCCTGGGGAGCACCGGTGGAAGCTCTCCAGGTTCCCTGTCAAACCTTCGGAAGTATTCGCCACTCCGCAACCGCGTTACATACCACGCGGTCTTGCGCAGCAGCGAGTCGCCAGCCGACGCCACGCCCTCGCCGTCGTCGGGCTCGATGTACAGCTGTTCCATCCACGAGTTCCAACCCCAGATGATGACCAGGTCGATCTCGTCTCGGCGCTCGTGTATTTCCTGCCATTGGTAGTCGTAGAGTTTCTCGGTCAATTCCGGGTCGTGCCGGACAGCGCACTCTCGGTTCCAGGCCCACGGCCACCAATCAGGATGGGCAGCGGCCAAAAACCATTCGTCGTAACGAGGCGAGAGCACCACCGTGCGATTCAGTGTCTGGAAATAAGGCATTGGCTCGGTTACGTCCCAGTTCCAAGAGTTCCCTGGTTCGTGATCGGAGTTCTTGTACCGGAAACTCCGCAGAGTGAAGCGATTGTCGGAGCCCGGGTCGAAATACAGCTCGGCGCTGGCGATCAATAGCGGCTTGGCCTCCCACGAGAACATGATGTCAGCATACTTTGAATAAACTTCGTCCCAGGCGTAATCGAAGATAAGCTGCTTTTGCTCGGGACCCAGGTTTTTGGCGTTGCCCGGCCGGGCATCCGACCCCACTACATCCGGCCAGGGTTCCACCAGGAGCGCCACCTTGAAGTCCAGTTGGTGTTCGCGAATATGCTTGAGCAGGTTGATGAGCGCATCGTGACTTCGCTGTTCGATGTAACCATCGTAAGTTCCATCCAAGTCCACATCGCCCCAGCCCCACCAGGACACGATGATGGTGTCGATTCCGGACTCGGCCATTTCCTCCAATTGCCGTGCGATGACGGCCTCATCGTCGCTCGCGTAATAGCCCTTGGCGGGCCGGTTGGCGACGAACCCAGTAGGCAGCTGATTAAAGACGATGTCGTTCCAGTGGAATGTGCCCAAGCCACCCGTTCCCGGCCAACCTCGCCGAGGATTGTGCTCGTAACCGAACCATTGGTAGAGCACTGTCGCCACGGCTATATCCCGGGGCTCGGAAGGTTCGGGTGTCGTCTCGCCCGGCTCGCTGTTCGCAGTCGGCGATGGGGAGGGTGGTGAGGCTGGAACGGTCTCCGGTTCTCCTTTGCCACACGCTGCGGTGGTGGACAGGGCAAGCCCCACCATCAATAGCAATGCCGCAAGGCGAAGTATCACGACGGATCCCCTAGACGAGATATGGCCCGGTCGCACGAGTTTAGCAGTGTCACGCTTAATTCATAACCGCCGACTGTCAGTTCCGGCCGAACAGCGGGCCCCAGTTCAGCAACCGCGCCCGGATGTGGTAACCTTGGCCCTACATCCATCCCTGCGGGTGATTTAGACCCTCATGCCCTCCCCCAAGCCCATACTCCCTGAGTTTATCAAGCCGATGCTGGGGCGGCTAACCCGGCGGCCTTTCGACTCGCCGGACTATGTCTTCGAGCTGAAATGGGACGGGTGGCGCGCTCTGGCCTTTGTGGAACAGGATGGTTCCTTCCGGCTGGTCAGCCGCAACGGGAAGGACATGACCTCGCAGTTCCCCGAGCTGGAGGCGATCGCTGCGCAGGTTAAGGGCAGGCCCGCGGTGATCGACGGCGAGATTGTCTGCCTCGACGAGAGCAACCGGCCCAGTTTTTCACGGCTGCAACAGCGCATGCAGACCAAACGGCCTTCGCTGCGCCGGACCCACCCGGTGAACTTCATCGCCTTCGACATCCTCTACGACCGGGGACGCGACGTGATGCGCGAGCCGCTGCTGGCCCGCAAGGCGCGCTTAGGTAAGGCGCTGGAGGCCACCGAGCTGGCCCAACCCTGCCAGTTCGTGGAAAACGACGGCACCGCCTTCTTCCAGGCCACCTGTGATCTTGGCCTCGAGGGCATCATGGCCAAGTCCAAGAACAGCATCTACGTGCCGGGCCAGCGCAACCCCCAATGGCTCAAGGTGAAGCGGGTTCGAGAGAGCGAGTTCGTAGTCGCCGGCTACTCTTTCGGCGGGGCTCGCAAAGAACTGTTCAGCTCTCTGCTCCTTGGCCTTTACGATTCGGAGCGTTGCCTGACCTATGTGGGCAGCGTCGGTACCGGGTTTTCCGAGCCCCAGGCCAAGGAGATCTTCGATGTCTTGAGGGAAAGCCACGTCGATGACCGGCCCTTCGTCAATGCCCCCGACGTCAAGCGCTTGGTGCACTGGTGTGAACCCAAAATGGTTTGCCAGGTGGAGTACGGTGAGTTTACGGTCGATGGTAAGCTGCGTTACCCTATCTTCCTGCGGTTGCGTGACGATAAGGCTCCGATGGACTGCACCGTAAACGATGCGCCGGGCTGGCCACGGGGCGACGCAATCGCGGCGGTTTGACCGCGTAAAGGCGCAAGTCTAGGATTCTTCAATCTAAAGAAGCGACCGGGAGGGGAGGACACAGCGGGGAGGCCGTCGCACTCTGCGGAGGCTCACCAATGGCCCGACGTTCTATCTGGAACGGAGCGATCAGCTTCGGGATGGTGGTCATCCCGGTCAAGCTGTATCCGGCCACCGACAGCAAGGACATCCACTTCGTCACCCTCCACACCACCTGCAACAGCCGGATTCGCCAGCCTCGTTTCTGTTCCTACCACGAGACCACCGTCGAGTCAGCGGAGATCGTCCGGGCCTACGAGTACGCCAAGGACCAGTACATCATTATGGAGGACGCCGATTTCGCCGACCTTCCGGTGCCTTCCAAGCACACCATCGACATCACCCGGTTCGTATCATTGGAGAGCATCGACCCGATATTCTTCGAGCGCACCTACGCCTTGGAGCCCCAAGAGATTGGCTTAAAGCCCTTCTACCTGCTCAAGCGGGCGCTAGAAACCACCGGGCGGGTCGCCGTAGCCAAGGTGTCGATCAGGCAGAAGGAAAATCTCTGCTGTCTGCGTCCCTACGAGCACGGACTGATGATGCAGACGATGCACTACCCGGACGAAATCCGTGCCTTGGACGAACTGGCCCTGCCCGAGGAGCAGGCCGAGGTCTCCGACCAAGAGATGAACATGGCCGTCACCCTCATCGACCAACTGACCGGCGACTTCAGCCCCGCCGCCTTCCAGGACGAATACCGCTTGGCGTTGGAGAAGGTCATCGAGCAAAAGCTGATCGGCGCCGATCCGGTGATCCCCGAACCGGTGGCCCCGATGGGCAAGGTTGGAGACCTGATGGAGGCGCTGAAGGCCAGTATCGAGGCCACGAAGACCGAGCGCTCCAGCCGGGACAACGGGGCTGCGATGGCTGAGGCCACAGTCGTAGAAAAGACCCCGCCGGAGCCAGTCGAGGAAGCCGCCCCCAAAAAGCGCCGGTCGAGGGCCAAAGCCAAAGCGTAGGGGTGCTCATCAGCGCCTTTCCCTGCCGCAACCTGGCTTCGCACCCGCTTCGCAACGTTTCACGATGGACCAACACGCTCCCGGCGTCGCCTGTCCCGTCGCTAAATGTGCGGCAGCCGTTGTGTTGAATCATTGACTGCCGCCGCCAGGTCGCCGTACTGTTCCAGCCGCTCCGGAATGGTCTTGATGGTGAACTGGCCGGGCGTGATCTCCCCCGACCCCACCTCGCTCCACAGCAGCGGCGCCGACACCGGCGCCCCGGGCAGGGGGCGAACGCTGTAGATCGATGCCGTCGTCCGCCCGAATCCCACTTGATTGTGGTCCAACAGGACCTTCTCGGTGCGGCGGCTGCGGGCGTAGTCCATGGTGAAGAGGTCGGGACGATGCTGGGCCAGCACCCGGTCGACTCCGATGACCCAGGTGTGCACGTCCTGGAAGCTGTACTCCGGCACGAACCCCGCGATGACGTGCAGTCCGTTGGCCCCGCTGGTCTTGGCGAAGCTCTCCAGCCCCAAGGCATCCAAGGCCGACTTCACCACCATCGCTGCCTCGCATAGCCGGGAAAAGGGCATCTTGGGGCCGGGATCAAGGTCGAAGACGAGCAGGTCCGGGTTGTGAAGCCGCTCCACCCGGGAGAGCCAGGGGTGTATCTCCACGGAGTCCTTGTTCACCACCCACAGCAAGTCGGCGTCGTCCTCGATGACCGGGCCGAAGCCGTCTTCCAGTTCGACGCGGCTAAGCCAGCGGGGCGTGTTCTCGGCCAGTCGTCGCCGGTAGTACGGGCGTTCCTTCACTCCGTTGGGAAACGCCTTCATCGTGACCGGTCGTCCCCGGAGGTGGGGCAACAGTGCCGGGGCGACGGTCTCGTAGTACAGGAACAGGTCGGCCTTGGTGTAGCCGTCCTCGGGGAACAGCACCTTGGGCAGATGTGACAGCCGCAGCCGCTTTTCCCCGAAGTCTATAAACCGCGGCCGGTCTTCCTGAGTTACCATAGGTCAATATTATCACCGACGCTTCTGATTGCAGCCAAGGAGACGCCCAAATGCACCAACGGGACTTTGTCGGCTACGGGGCCAATCCGCCGGAGGTACGCTGGCCCAACGGGGCCCGGATCGCCGTTTCCGTGGTGGTCAACTACGAGGAGGGTTCCGAATATTCCATTCTGGACGGCGACCCCATTGGCGAGACCTCGGGCGAGTCGCCCTCGCCTGCCGGGCCCGGCGAGCGCGACCTGGCCAACGAGTCGTTCTTCGAGTACGGCAGCCGGGTCGGCGTCTGGCGGATCATGGACGTTTTGGAGCGCAACAACGTTCAGGGCACGTTCTATGCTTGCGCCCTAGCCTTGGAGCGCAACCCGGAGGTCGGGCCGGAGGCCATCCGGCGGGGTCACGAGATCATGGGCCACGGCAACCGCTGGGAGGAGTATTACAAGATGGACCGTGACGCCGAGCGGGAGGCGATTCGCGAGGCCGTCGAGACCATTACCCGCACCTGCGGCCAACGCCCCTTGGGCTGGTATACCCGCTATGGCCCCAGCGTAAACACGCGGGATTTGGTCGTGGAGGAAGGCGGCTTCGAGTACGATTGCAACTCCTATAATGATGACCTGCCCTACTACACCCAGGTTCAGGGCAAGCCGTGGCTGGTGGTGCCCTATTCACTGGAGGTCAACGACTACAAATTCTGGCGGGGCGACCTGCTCACTCCCAACCACTTCTTCGAGGTGGCGAAGGCTTCGTTCGATACGCTGTACCAGGAGGGAGCCACGCACCCGAAGATGATGTCGATAGGTCTCCATTGCCGGATCATCGGTAAGCCGGGACGGGCCGCCGGTCTCAACCAGTTCTTGAAATACGCCTCGGAAAAGGAAGGGGTGTGGTTCGCTCGGCGAGTCGACATTGCCCGTTGGTGGAAGGAAAACTACCCGCCGGCGGAGTAGGACGTGCGGGGCCAAATCACTATTCCAAGGGAGGAAACATGTACCTGATACGACGGACGTTCAAGACCAAGCCCGGCGAGGCCCGGCGGGTGGCCAGCCTAGTCCAGAGGCAGGTCCAGATTTATCACGATGCCGGGCAGCGGAGCGAGTTCCGCGTCGCGTTCAATGGCTTCACCTGTCCTGGAGACCAGGATGTGGTCGTGTTGGAGTGGACCGACAGCGCGTTCCAGTCTCCGATGCGCGAGGGCAACGTGCTCCCCGGTGACGCGTTGGCGCTGGGCGCCCAGGTGCGGGAGTTGGTCGAACACCACTACATCGAGTTCTGGGAGCTTTTGACCCCGGATAAAATGATCGACTAGGGTTTGAACCAAGGTTCACAGGACTACCGGATCCACCAGATGAGAGACGCAATCCTGGAAATCCTACAATCTTGGGAATCCTAATTCTAATTGTAATCGCGAAATCCGTTATGCTAGGCTGTGTTTGATGGGGAGTCGCACCGAAAGTCAACGAGTAGTGGTTGCGATGAGCGGAGGAGTCGATTCCTCCGTGGCCGCTTACCTGTTGTGCCAACAGGGCTACGACGTGATCGGCGTCACCATGAAGCTCTATAGCCTCGACGAAGCGGAGCTCCCCGCCGACCATCAGGGTTGCTGCACCCTCGACGACGTGGAGGATGCCCGCTCCGTCTGTCGCCGGTTGAGGATCCCGCACTATGTGCTGAACATGGAGCGGGAGTTCAAAGCGGGCGTGATGGACTATTTCGTTGCGGAATACCAGCGCGGACGCACTCCCCACCCCTGCATCGCCTGCAACGACAAGATAAAGTTCAGTAGACTGTTCGACCGAGCCGACGTCCTCGATGCCAACTACGTAGCCACCGGGCACTACGCCCGCGTCGAGCACGGCCCGGATGGCGCAGTCCTCAAGAAATCCGTGGACCCCTCCAAGGACCAGTCCTACGTCCTATACGGCATGACCCAATCCCAGCTAGCCCGCACCCTGATGCCGGTGGGCGGCTATTCCAAGGATGAAATCCGGCGGATGGCGCTGGACGCTGGGTTGGTCACGGCCGACAAGCCCGACAGCCAGGACATTTGCTTCATCCCCCTCGGCGACTACAAGGAGTTCCTAAGGGAGCGGGTCGGCTCAACTGGAGGCCAGATCGTCGACTTGGACGGCGTTGTTGTCGGCGAGCACGATGGAATCGAATACTATACCGTCGGTCAACGCCGCGGCTTGGGTATCTCCCAAGGAGAGCCGCGTTACGTCGTCCGCCTAGAGCCGGAATCCAACCGGGTGGTGGTCGGGCCGGAAGAAGCGCTTTATGGCAGCGAGATGCTGGTGTCTCGGGTAAGCTACATCAGTGGCATGCCGCTCTCGGAGCCGACTCCGGTGGCCGTGAAGGTGCGCTATAAGTCCTACGAGTCTGCGGCGGTGCTTGATCCCCGCGGGGCCGACGCGGTGGTGATTTTTGAGACCCCCCAGCGGGCGATCACCCCGGGCCAAGCAGCGGTGTTCTACCAAGGAGAGGTGTTGTTGGGTGGAGGAACGATTGAAGGCACCATCCAAAGCGCCGGTCAAACAACGGAAACGGCAGTCGCCGGGCCCCGACCTTAGCCTCGAATCGGCATTGCTGGCCCGGGGTATCCGCCTGGTAGCCGGGGTGGACGAAGCCGGGCGCGGTCCTCTGGCTGGGCCGGTGGTGGCGGCTGCGGTAATACTGCCGCCTGTCCTGACCGGCGAAGAAAGCTGGCTGGCGCTGCTCGACGACTCCAAACGCCTTACCCGTCAGCAACGTGAGATGGCCTTCGACGCCGTCCGCGAGCACGCCTTGGCTTGGGCCACTGGCGAGGTGGGCCCGGCGGAAATCGACCGAATAGGCATCGGGAAAGCCGCGCTCCGGGCGATGCTCCTAGCGGTTTCGCGCTTGCGCTTAAGGCCCGCCCATCTGCTGCTCGACTACATTTACGTGCGGGATTGTTCTTACCCCTACGATACCGTGGTCAAGGGTGACTCCCGCAGCTATTCCATCGCGGCCGCATCCAACGTCGCCAAGGTGACCCGCGACCGGATCATGGGCGAGTACGAAGTCGAGTACCCAGGCTACGCCTTCGGTCAGAACAAGGGCTACGCCACCGTTCTCCACTTGCAGCGACTTTGGGAACTCGGCCCCTGCCGAATCCACCGCCGGTCCTTCGCACCGGTGTCGCAAGCGCGTATGCGATTGTTCGGCGCTCCAGTCCCGTCGGCCGGGGATTAGAGGGATTGACCTCGGCCCGCCAACGCTTGGGCCATTGGGGCGAAACCCAGGCCAGGTTGCGGCTGGAGGCCCAAGGGTATCGCATCCTGGCCACCAACTACCGTTGCCGTCTCGGCGAGGTGGACATAATCGCTCAGGACGGCGACGAGACCGTTTTCGTCGAGGTAAAGACCCGGCGCGGCGCCAACTACGGCACGCCCGAGGAGTCCATCACGCCAGCCAAAGGGCAGCGGCTGGCCGCCATCGCGTATTCCTACGTGGAATCCGAAATCGCGGGCGAAGCCGAAGTGCCCTGGCGCATCGACTTGGTCAGTGTGTCCTTGGACAAGCGCGGCAAGCTACTCGGCATCAGCCACCTGAAGCACGCGGTCGAGGGCTAGATTGGGGACGCAGTCCGGCAGACTACGAACACTAGCAGCAGCATCGCCGCCGCGACGAACATGAGTGCGAGGCAACCGTAGCGCGAGTTCAAGGCGCAGTGTGTCCTGAAGGTTATTTCGAGACTAACGGTACTATAGCAAGACGTGGTCGCCGACGCAGACTGAACGGAGTTGAGGTTGCGGGGAATAGTACTTGGAGCATGGCTTTTCGTCCTGCTATCCGCGCTGCTCGGGGCTTGTGGAGGAAGCCTATCCCGGCGGCTACCACCGACCCCGCACCGGCCACCATTCCTGGGCCATCGTCAACTCCCGCTTCCACCAGCTCCGGGCCTCCCGGGCCGACGCCATCGCTAGCGGCTCGGCCCGCCCCAACCGAGCCTGCGCCGACCGCGAGCCCACCCTCCGCGCCCAAGACCGCGGCGGATTACACCGACGACGAGATCATGGTGGCGGTCAAAGGCTTGGCGGCGGAGTTCTTCGACGCCATCAACTCGAAACCGGAACTGGACTTGGAGCGGGCCAAGGCCACCTACTCGAAACTATGCCGCCCCGGGGACGACGAGCTATTCGGCACGTAGGTGCGGCAGTTGCTGGACTTGTTCGGAGAGGCTGATTTCGAGCTCGATGTTTCCGGGATTCTCCGGCTCGAAGGCCACGAAGACGTGGTGGTCGCGGTGTCGGCCTTGATGGTAAACGGTGAGCCGTTCGGCGGATTAACTCGCAGCTTGACCATATACGAAAAAGGCCGCTGGCTGGACCACGACTGCGACGCGGCGCACGCGCTAGTGCTGGGACCGGACTCCCAATAGCAGACGCCGGCCGTGACGGCCGCAGCGGCCTCGCCGGGCGTTCGGCGGGAATCCGGGGTGTGGGTCATTGGCGAGCCTGTGCCGGTGCAATTCGACTCGGAGGAAGCACCTTTCGCGATCACCGTCCTCAATCTGCCAGAAGTGGTAGAGGACAGCGTACGAATACCAGTCCGATTCACTGCAATTACAAGCCTGCTTACTTACATATCTATAACGGCTCACCTGGGAAGCGGAGACAGCGACGGGCCGCACGTGCATAGCCCCGACTACTCTTGTGGAATCGAGTCCTTCGACGGAGTTGTGCTGGTCAAAGGCGGTTCACACGAAGGCCACCTATGCTTTAGCGGAGGAGGCACGTTGATGGCCAATCTGATGGCATCTGACCCGCCACGGGTGAGGCTGCATTTCTTGGACGGGACCGAAGAGACTGTGTTCGTGGAGCTAACCAAGGGCGTGAGAATACCTGAGCGGGTCCGCTTTAGGGACGGGTTCTTGGGTACCCTGTGGGGCTTTCCTCCAGTAGGTGGTGTTCCCGAGCCGTTGGACCAAAGCTTCGACAACTGGGGAGAGCCACCGCCCCTGCGAGGCGTGGGCGATCCGGTGACCGTTAATTCATCCGCCGGCGACCCGGCCTACGAGCTCACGGTTCTTGGCCGGCCCGAAGCAGTGAACGACGATTTGATGCGAGTCAGTGCGCGGGTGACTTGGTTGGCCGAATCCGAGCCCTTCGAGGGATCCCTGAACCTTGCCCTGTCAACCCCTCCGGATGCATATGGGCGCATCCACCACTTGTGGGAGTCGACTACCCGATATGGCGAGGGTTTGGAATCGCCGGACTCGTTAACCGACGTCGTCCTGCACGAAGGCGACTCCCAAGACGGGTATGTATACTTTCGCAATTTCCTCGATGAGTCGGTGCTGCCGTCAGCGCCGTTCTGCTACCTCTGGTATTGGCAAGACGGTGTTGTCCCGTTCCCGGTCGATGTTCGTTCCGCCAACTAAAACGGCTCAACCACCACTGGCACTGGATTGGGTGCTGCTGCGGATGATCTGGGCGGCCAAGTAGCCTGCGCCGAAGCCGTTGTCGATGTTCACCACGGCGACGCCGGGGGCGCAGGAGTTTAGCATGCTGAGCAGCGCGGCCAGACCCTCGAAACTGGCTCCGTAGCCAGTGCTGGTGGGCACGGCAATCACCGGCGCCGAGACCAGCCCGGCTACCACTCCGGCCAGCGCCGCGTCCATTCCCGCCACCACGACGATCACCTTCGCCTGCTGAATCGCGGGCAGTTGGTCGAGCAGCCGGTGCAATCCCGCCACGCCGACGTCGTCGATGCGCTCGACCTGCTGGCCCATCAGCCCGGCGGTCAAGGCCGCTTCCTCGGACGCTGGCAGGTCGGCGGTCCCGGCCGTCACCACCAGCACGCCGCTCTGTCGCGGAGAGTCATCCGGGCCCGGAACGACAATGGCCCCCGCCAGTTCGTGATATTCGGCTTCGGGGGCGCTCGCAGCCACCGCCTCGAAGGCGGTACGATCGGTCTTGGTGACCAGCACCGGGTGGCCCCGGCCCTTGAGGGCGGACACGATTTCCGCGATTTGCTCCGGCGTCTTGCCCATCCCCAGCACCACCTCCGGCGAGCCGGTGCGCAGGGGACGGTGGTGGTCGATCTTGGCGAACCCCAAGTCCTGGTAGGGCAGGTCGCGTAGCCGTTGCAGCGCCTCGTCCACGGTCATCCCGTCGGCGCGGAAAGACTCCAGCAACTCGCGCAGGCGGTCTTGGATGGCGGACCCCCGGCCTAGAGAAGCTGCCGCCGGGCCGCTTCCAGCGCCCGCTGGTAAACTTCCTGGAAGGGGATTCCTGTCTCAGTAGCGATGCGGCGGCAATCGTCGGGCTCCGGGGCGGCGCTGACCGGGGAGCCCTCCAGCGACTTCACCTTGACGCTCAGCGGTCCCAGCTCGGTCTCGATGGTGACGCTGTGGCGTTCGGCGACGTAGCGGTCCACCAGCCGGGTCCGGATGCCCAGGGTCGGGGTTTCCCGAAGTATGAGTTCGAAGGCGGCCCGTTCCAACGCCTTCGGCACCAATACTGAGAGTACCGTTCCGGGACGGTTCTTTTTCATCTGGACCGGCGTGTACCAAACGTCCAGTGCCCCCAAGGCGAACAACCTCTCTTGCGCATAGCCCAACACCACGCCGGGTACATCGTCGAGGTTTGTTTCCAGCAGCACCACGCTGGCCGGTTGGTAGATGTTCGGCCGGTCCTGCTCCTCCCGTTGGGCTGGCTGCATCTCGCCAAGCCAAATGCGCACCGCGTTGGGAAACCCCGGAGGGTCCTTGGCGCCAAGGCCGACGCCGACGGCATCAACGCTGAACGCGGGCCGGCGGAACTGGGCGAGCGTGGTGATCAGGGCCGCGCCGGTGGGCGTGGTGAGCTCGCCGGCGCCCTCGAAAACTGGACTGTCGGCCGCAACCGGCGCTCCCGCCGCCGCGACCAACTCCAGGGTGGCTGGGGCCGGGTTGGAATAGCCGCCGCTGCGTCGGGGCGGAGATGGAGCGCCCAGCACCAATGGCGCGGCGTGGACTTCGTCGATTCCGAGCAGGCTCAGGCCCAAGCAGAAGCCAACAACGTCCACCAAGGTGTCGACGCTGCCAAGCTCTTCGAGTTCCAAAACGTCCGGGGTCTCGCCGTGGACCCGCGCCTCGGCCCGCCAGAGCGAACGCAAGACTCCGGCGGCTGCCTGCTTTACGGGCCCGGCGAGTCGTGGGCACGACTCGACAATCTCCAGGAGCTTCGCCGACGAGTGCCTGGAGCTGTCGTCCAGGCGCACCTTCAAGTGGGTGCCGCGGACCTCGCATCGGGTTTCCTGTCCGGCTTCAATGCGGTAGCCGCCGATGGCTAGTTCAGCGAGGCCTTCCCGCAGACGGTCTAGAGGGAGGCCAAGATCGATCAGCGCCCCCAGCAGCATGTCGCCGCTGGCTCCCCCGATGGACTGAATGTAGGCGACGCGCATGTTACGGCCTTCGAGCAGGCCTACCCGGCCACCCGAACCACGCCTTTTAGTTGGTCGTTCAGGCTGCCGGAGCGCAGCCCCGACAGGTCAAGAGAGACCCACAGGTAGCCAATCTTCTTCAGCCCGGCGGCGATTTCATGTCGGTGCTGGAAGGCCAACTCCATCTCGGTCTCGGCCACTTCCACTCGACATAGCTGGTCATGGTGGCGGGCCCGCACCTCGCGGAGACCCAGGCTGTGGAGCAAGTCCTCGGCTTTCTCGATCTTGGCTAGGGTTTCGGTGGTTACCGGAGTGCCGTAGGGGACCCGGGAGGACAGACAGGGTTGGGCCGGTTTGTCCCATATCGGGATGTCTAGGCTGCGGGCGATGGCCCGTACCGAGGCCTTGTCCAACACGGCTTCGACCATCGGGCTTCGCACCAGGTGCTCCTTGGCCGCCTGCATGCCAGGGCGGTAGTCGCCCAGGTCGTCGGTGTTGGCGCCGTTGGCCACCCACCGGTAACTTTCGGCTTCGGCCAGCGCGCAGAGCTCGGTGTACAGCTCGGTCTTGCAAAAATAGCAACGCTGCGGCGAGTTGGTGGTGTAGCCCTCCCGCTCCATCTCGTTGGTCTGGATGATCCGGTGGGCCAGCCCGAATGTATCGGCCAACTCCCGCGCCTCGTCTAACTCCCGCGCCGCTAGGGCGGGTGACACCGCTGTGACCGCCAGCGCTCGTTCGCCCAACACCCGATGCGCCACCACCGCCACCAGTGTGCTGTCCACTCCGCCGGAGAATGCAGTGACCACCGACCCCATGTCGGAGATGATCGCTTCCAGGGTGGAGAGTTGCGTGGCTGTTTCTGTACCCATAACGTTAGGCGTTGATGTGCTCATAGGAGAAAGATGGAATTTCCATCCTCTCGCTGGCGTGCTCGATGGTTATCGCACAAAGATTGCCGGCTCCGTCCAGGTCGAGAAGAGTGTTTTCGTCCAAGTCCCGCGTCTCGGCCACCTCGACAGGGAACAACTCGATGTAAAGAGTGTCAGTGTCCTGAAAGTACTGGACTTTCACGGTCGGTAAGACCTGTCAAAGAAGGCGTTATGCATCGTTTCACCGTCGGGCAGTAATATCACCCTGAGGTACCTGCCGTCCATTTCCGGGATGGGCGCCCATCGGCGGATTCGACCGTCCGCTTGCACCTGCTCTTCTAAGGGATAGTCTATCACCCTTTGAATCCAAGCTAATGCAATGTACGAGCGGTCTGGCCCTTGTTGGATTCACAGGAAATAATAAATAAACTTCACGCGATGGGCAGCTTGTCCTGCGGCGCGGACTTCATCCCGCGCTCAGGAACGCCGTAACCGCGTCGGTGAAGGCTTCGGCCCGTTCCAGCATCATCAGGTGACCGGCGTTGGGAATCGTCGCGGTCTCGGAGCCAGCAATCAAGGCCTGGAAGTCGGCGGCGTAGGAGGGCGGGTTGATCCGGTCGTTGTCGCCCCACAGCACCAGCGTCGGTGACTTGATCCGGTAGGCGCGGCGCTTCAGGCCACGGTCGGGGATGGGCCAGAGGAACTTGCCCGCTGCCGCAATGTCCTGCATCCGGTCGGTGGTCAGCACGTCCCGGACTTGGCCGATGGTCTCGAAGTCGGCGGGCAACAGACTGGAAGAGTTGGTCGGCTGGCTCATCAGCCTGTCTTGGAGCTCTTGGGCGTTAAGGACCAGCAGGTCGGCCACTGGCTCTTCGTCCCGCCACAACCCGGCCGGAGACGCCAATACCAGCCGGTCGACGACTCCGGGCGCCATGGCGGCCATCTCGGTCGCAATCATTCCCCCCAAGAAGTGACCCACCACGTGGGCCCGGTCGACGCCCAGGGCGTCAAGCAGTGCAAAGTAGTAGATGGTGAGATCGGTGAGGTCGTCGATATGCTCCAACCCGGAGGAGTTGCCGTAGCCAGGCATGTACGGGGCGTAAACGGTGAACTTCTGGGAGAGCGTCTCCAAAAACGGGGCCCAGCCCTTCTGGCCGATGGCCCCGTGCAGATATAGGAGGGGCGGACCTTCGCCGCCCCGCACGACTTCGGCCTGAAAGTCTCCGTCGCGCAGATCGAGTCTCAACGTATCGGGCATGCTCACTCCGGTGTTGGGTTGGCGCCTCTGTGGGAGGCGATCAGATGGCGGTGTACCACTCGGCGATTGCTGCGCCGATTTGGGCGGGCGAATCTTCTTGAACGAAGTGTACGCCGGGCACGGTAACTTCCCGCTGGTTCAACCAGCCGCGGCAGAAATCACGCTGCGGCCCGGTGAGGATTGCGCCGGGTTCGGCGTTAACGAAGAGCTTGGGGGTCCGGCCCTCCGACAACCAGGCCGAATAGGCGGCGACGATCTCGGTTACGTCGGGCGGCTCACCCTCGATGGGGATTTGCCGGGGCCAGGTCAGGGTTGGGCGGCGCGACTCGCCGGGTTCCAGGTAGGGACGACGGTACACCTCCATCGCCTCGTCGCTCACGCCGTGGAGCGTGCTCCCCGGAAGGACTCTCTCCACGAAGATGTTCCGCTCCAGCACCATGGTCTCGCCAGCTTCCGACCGGAAGCCTTGGAACACTTGCTTGGCCGCCTCGGGCCAATCGTCCCAGGTCAACGGCCTAACGATGGCCTCCATGTAGGCGAGTCCCTTGATGCGCTCGGGATGGCGGTGGGCCCAGTGGAACCCCAGCGCCGAGCCCCAGTCGTGTACCACCAAGGTAACCGGGCCGTCGGGCAGCACGGCATCGAACCAGGCGTCGAGGTGCCGCTGGTGCTCGACGAACTTGTAAGAACCATCGGCCGTGGGGCCGGACTCCCCCATGCCAACCAGGTCGGCGGCCAAGCAGCGGGCGTGGGGCTCCACGTGGGGAATGATGTTGCGCCACAGGTACGACGAGGTCGGGTTGCCGTGCAGGAACACCACCGCGTCGCCCGAGCCGGTGTCGATGTAGGCCATCTCCACGCCGGCGGCGTCGACGCGGCGGCGGTTATATCGGTCGTGGGCCGAGACCGGGTTGGCGGCCATCGGACTAAACGGCAGCCGGGCGGACGTTGGACACGCCTTCGGGCCACCAGCGGGTCTCGTAATCCGACCACAGACCACGCACGTGAGGCATAACTTCCTTGGCGAAGAGTTCGGTGTTCTTCATGGCCAACTCCTTCGGCATGTCGCCGAACTGGAGCAGCAGCATCAGGTTGCCGACCTTCAGCTCTTTGATGGCATGGGTCAGGTGCTCTCGGACGGTCTGTGGGCCGCCGACGATCACATTGCCGGCTTCCAGATAGTCGGTCCAAGTGAACTCCCGGTTCTGGTCCTCCCGCGACTGAAGCGTGGAACTGGCCACCTGGGAGGCGTTGCTTCGCGTCGAGCGGTAGCCCGGCGGATTGCCGAAGCCGGGGTGGATGTGCAGGCACTTCTTGAAGAAGTATTCGATGGACTCCTTATACTCCTCGGCTTGGCCGTCGGTCTCGGACACGGCCACCAGTTGCAGGAACCCGGCGTGGTATGGGTTGAATTCTTTGCCCTGCCGGTCCATCTCTTCCCAGAAGCCGTCCAGCACGGTCTTGCCCACCTTGTAGCCGGAGTAGCTCAGGTAGCAATAAACGTAGTCGTTCCGGATTGTCCAGTCCCAAGTCTCCAGGCTGCCGCTGCCGGGTACCCAGACCGGAGGATGGGGGTCCTGGTAGGGCCGGGGCCAGATGTTTACGTAACGCAGTTGGTTGTACTTGCCGTTGAAAGAGAAGGGCTCCCTCTCCTTCCAAGCCCGCATCACCAGGTCGTGGGCTTCCTGGTATTTCTCCCGCAGGGTGATGGGCACTTGGCCGTAGCCGAAGATGGTGTCCATCGCGGTGCCGAGGGGGAACCCGGCGATCAGGCGGCCGCCACTCATCACGTCCAGCATGGCGAACTCTTCCGCCACGCGGATCGGCGGGTTGTAGAGCGCCAAGCTGTTGCCTAGCACCACGATCGCGGCCTGCGACGTGCCCCGGGCCATGGCCGACGCCATGATGTTTGGCGAGGGCATCAGGCCATAGGCGTTGGCGTGGTGTTCGTTGACGCAGATGCCGTCGAAGCCCATCGCCTCGGCGAATTCCAACTCGTCCAGGTAGTCGCTGTAGAGCCGGTGTCCCTGCCTGGGATCGAAGAGCGAGTTGGGTACGTCGACCCACACGCTGTGGTAATCTTGTTCAAAATTGGGGGGAAGCCCCTGGTACGGCATAAGGTGGAAGAAGCACAACTTCATGGCGTTAACATCCTGAGGGCGAGAGTGGGCCGGTCTACGAAAGCCACCGCTGGGATTTTACAACGAACCATGAGCGGTTGTCACAACGCGTCCCACACAGAACAACGGAGCATGGACTACGATGAGCGAAATTGACGAACGGGTGCAAACAGCCAAGGCTGTGGCCGATAGCATTTTGGAGTTTCTGGGCGGGCTTTCCGGTGAACAAATGGCCCGCCAGAGCGCCTGCGACGCTTGGCAGGTGCGCGATGTGGCCAGCCACCTAATCGGCGGAGCGGAACGCCAGCTTGGCAGCATGCGCCGGGGCCGCGACGGGGAGTCCGGCCCGCCCGAGGGGTTTCAGCCAGTGGACAACACCACAGCATCGGCGACCAATGCCGACCGCGACATCCAGCGCCGGGAGCAGCTGGGCGACGGCCTGGTCTCCTCCTTCGACGCTGGCTATGCCGCGCTGGCCGAGGAGATGGACCGGTTCGCCGCCGATGGCGGATGGGACACTCTGTGCTGGCACATGCGCCGGGGCGCCATGCCAGCTTCCGAATACATAGACCTGCGAATCCAGGAGCTGGTGGTCCACGATTGGGACATGCGCACCGCTGTCGAAGACGGTCCGGCCTTGGACCCACGGGGTATCCCCGCCCTGATGGACGCCTCGCCCAAATGGCTGGGCATGTCCTTCCGCCCCGGGCCGAAGCTGGACGCGCCGGTAACGTTCCGGTTTGACACCGGCGGCCAGACCCTCGCCGTGACGGTCGCGGGCGACAGCTTCGAGCTGACCGAGGGCGGCGCGCCCGACCTGACGTTATCCTCCGAGCCCTCGGACTACCTGTTGTTCATCTATGGACGGCTTACGGGTGAGCAGGGGCTTGCCTCCGGAAAGCTGACAGCAGAAGGCGATACGTCGCTCCTTCCCAGGTTCGAGGCTTGGTTCAAGGGAGTCTGAATACCCGCGGGGTTCGCCGGGCATGACCTACGGGCGCTAGTAGGGGTGATTCGCGCATCGCCCCTACGAACATCGGGAGACGACCGTGACGAACAGGGACCGTAGCGTGGTAATCATCGGAGGGGGTATCGTCGGCTGCCTGAGCGGCTACCTGCTCTCCCGGCGCGGCTTCTCGGTCACGCTGATGGAGACCGACACCCTAGGGAGCCACGCGTCCGGGTTCGCCTTTGGCGGCCTCGACCCCCTGACCGGGGCCGGGTTGCCGGAGCCGCTTTTGGAATTCAGCCTGTTCTGCTACGGCCGACACCGGTACCTGGCCCACGACTTCCGGGAGTCCGTTGGAATCGACTGCCAGTTCCAAGTGCGCGATCGTCTCAATTTGGCCTTCGATGAAGCAGAAGTCGCCGACGCCCAAGAAGCACTAACCTGGATGCCGTCGGTTCAAGGGTTCAACGCCCGCTGGCTGGACGGAGATGAGGCCCGGAAGGTCGAGCCCCAGGTCAACCCCGCCTGTCTGGGCGCAATCCACCAGCAGGGCACGGGAGCCGTTGAGCCGTACCGCATGACCTTGGCCGCCGTGCGCGCCGGGGAGCGGGAGGGTATGAAGATGCTCAACCGCCGCGCCACGGGGCTCGAAAGCGAGGGCGGATCGGCCATCGGTGTGCTATACGACGGCGGCCGCGTCGACGCGGCCGCCGTCGTGTTGGCGATGGGGCCTTGGACCAAAGAGGCCTCGGAGTGGTGCGGGGTCCCCATCCCCATCGAGCCCCTGAAGGGCCAGATACTGCGGCTGCGCAGCCAGCAGCAGCCGCTGAGCGTGGGGTTGAACTACCGGGGCAGCTACGCCGCCAGCAAGCCCGACGGCCTGCTGTGGGCCGGGACCACCGAGGAGCACGATGGGTTCAACGAAATCCCCAGCTCCGCCGGCCGCGACAGCATTATGGAAGACCTGCTCACCATGGTCCCCGGTCTGTCCAACGCTGAGTTGGCCCAACACACCGCCTGCTTGCGCCCCGTCACGCCCGACGGCATGCCCATCGTCGACCAACTCCCTGGCTGGGACAACCTCTACGTCGCCACCGGCGCAGGCCGCAAGGGCATCCTCTGGAGCCCCGGCATGGCCCAAGCCCTAGCCGACCTAGTAACCCATGGCGACACCGACGTCCCCGGCGCCGAACACCTGCGGTTGGGAAGGTTCCTGGACTAGCGCCAATCCGTCGTACCGGCCGCCTAAGCGGTGGCCGCCTACACCTCGTGCTTGCGGGCGACAAGTAGGCCGTCTTCGCGGGTGATGCGCATGGCGAAGGGGTAGCTGTCGGCTTGCAGCGCTAGCGTCACGTCTTCGGGGTGGAATTGGGGCTGCGCCGGGTCGAAGAATTTTTGGGTGGCGCCGCCGGACATGATCAGGCTGCGTACCGCCTCGAAGTCAGGGCGGCGCCCCTCCAGCAGGTTGCGCAGGTAGATGCCGCAGTGCTCGTCCTCGTCGGAGCGCACACGCCCCTGGTCGCCCATGGCGATGATCGACACCACGTCTGGACGCTGTCTGCGGATGGCGTCCACCGTGGCTTGGGCCACCACGAAGGAGCCTAGATAAATAACGTCGGCGTTCTCCGCCGCTGCCACCCCGACTGTGCCAGCGCGGGTCGACTGCACCAGGCTCTTGCCGGCCACGTCGGCCTGGGAGATTTCGTGGGGTGAATTGCCGAAGTCGAAGCCCTCGGGCCGCTTCCCGTCCACCTCGCCCATGATCAAGTCGCCGACGCCCGAGCGATGCAACGCCAACGCGTCGTCAACCTCGGCCACCAGCGTAATCTTGGTAGCCCCCCGGTCGAAGGCAATCGCCGCCGTGGTAAACGCCCGAAAAACGTCGATAACTATCGTGGCGCCGACAGCTTCGCGCGCGTCCCGCACCAAGCTGCCCATTCGTATTTCCATCTTTTTATTCACCGCGGGAATCCCGGAGGGCGCAGAGAACTAGGAAGGAAACACTCGGCGCTCTCCGCGCGCTCGGCGATTAAACCTAACCGGTCTTGGTCAACTTTTGCAGCGAGCGAATCTCGCGGGGCGGCTCCAGTCGGCTGCCGGTATGAGTCCAAGAGACCTCGGCCACGAAGATGTCGCCCTTGGAGTTGATGCAAACGCCGTGGGGCGCGATAAAGCTACCCGGGTCCTCGCTCTCCGGGCCGTCGCCAAGACGGGCCAGCACGTTGCCCTGGATGTCATGGATGCCGATGCGAGGGCCGAGACCGTAGGCCTGGGAGTTGGGCCCGATGGCCACGCCCAGCTCGCCGACGTAGACCCGCTGGTCGCCGGAGGTGTCGATATACAGACCGCAGGGGCGGGCCATGTGGTTCCACTGGGTCTCGAACTTGCCGCTCTTGTCGAACACCTGGATGCGCTGGTTTTCGCGGTCGGCCACGTAGACCCAGCCGTCCTTGTCGGTGCAGACGTTGTGAGCGATGTTGAACTGGCCGGGGCCGGTGCCCGACTCGCCCCACGAGAATAGGTGGTTGCCGTTGGGGTCGTATTTGTGGACGCGGGCGTTGCCGTAGCCGTCGGACACATAGAACTCGGCGGTCTGCGGGTCGATGGCCACGTGGGTGCAGCGGTTGAAGGGGTTGCCGCTCATGAAGGGCGCGGGCTGGCCGCTGATGCCCAGCGTGAACAGCACGGTGCCGTCGAGGCGGCACTTGCGAACGGTGTGGTCGCCGTCGTCGGTGCAGTAGATGCTGTCGTCGGGGCCCATGGTGATGCCGTGGGCCCGAGGGTAGGTGCCCTCGCCCCAAGATCGGAGGAAATTGCCCTGGGAGTCGAACACGATCATCGGGTGTTCGCCGCGGTTGAACACGTAGACGTTGTCGTTGGCGTCCACGCCCACCGCGGCGCACTCGCGGTAGGAATAACCGCCGGGAAGTTTACCCCACCCCACATCTACTTCGTAGGTAAAGGCCGCCGTGCCCAAAGCAACCATGTCAGCACCTCATAGTAGTCGGTCCGTTTCGGTTCGATATTGTAGCATGTGGCCCCGCGTTGCTAGGCGCCCGAGGCCGTTGCTATCATAGGCCGCCGGGCAGGGCATGAACTATCTTGGCGCATGTGGGGATTCGGCTCATGGAGCAACCGGCCAAGCGAGGTGCCTACTCCGGTCTGGACGACCACGAATTCGTTCGGCGCTCCGAGACCGACGACCCGTCGAACTTCCTCGACCTAGCAATGGACCTACGCGAGTCCAAGGCCCGCCCCTACACCCCCATCTTATCCTGCATCAGCAAACCCATCGAGGCCTGCCTAGACGACTTCGGGTAGGCACCCTTGGGGCGGCCTGTGCCTGGTCGCGTAGTGTCATTCTCGCCTCGTTCACCTTTGCTCGAAGAAATGTTGCGGCCTCCAACGAGATCGCTACTGACACTAGCTCATGGACAGTGAGGCTAGGACCCGATAACCTTCAGTCCTACAAATGGTCATTGCGAAGATGGATGGGATGACTGTGCGACGAATGGATGAACCTGATCGCTTGCAGGTTATAGCGGAAGCGGCGGCCCAAGAGACCGAGTCGAAACTTGTAGACGTCATGTACGAGGGAGTCTGGGCATTTACAATCAGACACGAAGAAGAAGGATGGGAGTGGACGTTCGTTCTCGATTCCAACTCCGGGCATCTCGCTGACGTTCAATCATAGAGTGTTGAATCTCCGCGTAGGGGGAAAGAATTGACGATTCGAAGACGAGCAAGAGACAACTACGATCACATACTCCCTTTCATCCAAGAATACGCTGGCGAGTACTACGGCGGCAATCTGGACAGAGGGTTTCGTCACTGGGCATTCGCTACGGTGTTCACGGTCGGTCATGATGTCCAAGGTGGCGAAATCGTTGACCACACCGCGATCGACGGCTCGGATGATTTCGAGATAGATGGCTATTATATCCCGGAGTCTGACGACGATTCAGTGGTGCATCTGTTCCAGAGCAAGCATCGGCAGCCGGGTCAAAGCATGGGAGCTACGGAGTTCGCCGCTTTCTTGAATTCTCCGAACCGCATTCTGAACGCCACTGAGGTTGCCGCCTGTCGAAACGAGGAAACGAAAGCGTTGCACGACCTGATCGTGAGCAAACTTCGTTCGGACAGTCGAAAGCTATCAATCAATATGATCTGGGCCACTAGTGGGAATTTGACGCCCACGGCACGACGCAGCGCAGGGGAATCCCGCCACCGACGCGTTAGCGCGGAGGTCAACGGCAATCCCATCGAAGTGACTGTCACCCTGCAATGTTTGGATTTGGTAGACCTGGTGCAGCTTCACGATAGCCAACAGGAAAGCGACGACAGCTACTCCAAATGCGACCACACTTTCTCGATCGAACCAACCTCCTACCATCAAACGAGTGACGGAGCGCAGTACCGTACATTATCGATGACGGTTCCCGTTAAACAGATTATCGACGTCTTTGCCCGCCACAAGTACAAGATTTTCCGCTTGAACCCGAGGGGGCCGTTGGGTAACAAGGTTAACAACGGGATCAGGGCTTCGCTGCTCGACGAAACAGAGCGCCAGCGGTTCCATCTTCTGAACAACGGGATAACTGCGATCTGTTTGTCTTGGCAAATCGAGGGCGATCAATTGAGAGTCCAAGACTTCCAGATAATTAATGGCTGCCAAACGACGGTCACTTTGTGGAGCGTTAGATCCGTGATTCAAGACGATCCCAGTGTGCTGGTTACCGTTAAATTAACCGAATGCCCGGAGCATTTCGCAACCAGGATCGCTGCAACAACGAACACTCAGGCTGCCCTTCGAGCTGAGGATTTCACCTCCAACGAAGCCGTCCAGATTCGGCTGCAACGTGAGTTTGCCACGATGAGACCGCCTTGGTTTTACCAGATTAAGCGGGGTGAATGGCAGAGGATGGTGGGTGGCGCGGCGGAAAAAGAGGCGTATCGGATTCCAGGGAATGGGTATCGCCAGTTGAATAGCAAAGAGGTATCACAAGCGGTGGTCTCGTTCTCGGGATTCCCGGCGGAAGCAAAGGACAGGATTCGGGACTTCCTCAACAAGGAGCCTCTTTCGCCGATCGCCCGTGAAAGCGCCCTGAGCTACGACTCGATTTACACGGATCGCCTTGGTGCTGAGCAGTTGCTATTGCCTGCTGTGATTCAGCGAAAGGTCTGGCAGCAAGCGGTCTTTGACAAGCAAACTGACCAATGGTTGGACTACGCCCGTTATCACATCGTCTGGCTGATCGGTGACATCCTGCGGGAGCATTATGAAATTGGTGGCAACCTTTTTCCCTCCAGTCGGGCTACTGCTGTAGTCAACGCCATAGATGACTGGTTCCACCCGATCTACACAATTGCGGTCGCCACTATCAGGAACTCTCTCGAGCAAGCGAATCAGCGTGGTGAGTTTACGGGATACCGGGAGTTTTTCCGTAGTCCGGCCAATCACCGCACAATCGAATCGAATGTCCGTGGCGCGATCCAGCTAGCCTCCAACTTTGGCAACCCAACAGCGGCCCTTCCGCCATAACCAACTTAGCGTTCTAGTTAGGATTATAGGAAATCGGGACGCTTGGCGAGACATTACGATTCCCGGGAAGGCACGCCGCTAAAAAGAAAAGGGGCCCGTCTGACACGAGCCCCGTGTTTCGCAGATGGGTTGCCGTGTGTTTACTTGCGTTTTAGCTCGGCGGGGTCGGTGTTCTTGAAGTAGTCGTAGTTCATCTGGATGTAGTTTTGCCACTCGGCCGGGACCGAGTCCTCGGCGAAGATCGCCGTCACCGGGCAGACCGGCTCGCAGGCGGCGCAGTCGATGCACTCGTCGGGGCTGATGTAGTACATGTCGTCTTCGTCACGGGTGTAGATGCAGTCCACCGGGCAGACGTCCACACAGGCGGAATCCTTCAAGCCTACGCATGGTTCGGTGATGATGTAGGTCATCGTGTATGGTCCTCTTGCGTTAGTATCTCGGGAAAGACCCGGCGCAGCCAAAGCGCCGGGCGGGCACCACTGGAATTATAGCATGGGCGGTTACGATTGCGAAAGGACTGGGGGCGCGTCCCGTTGCATCGTCCGATGCGGCCTACAACACCAAGCCGTAGGTGCGCTTCTTGATCGAAAGGTTGACGAAGGTCTCGGTGCGCTGCACTCCGTCGACCACCCCGACCTTGGTGCGGAGGAAGTTGCCCAGGTTCTCGGCGGATTCGAGCCCAGCCCAGATGAAAACGTCGTACGCGCCGGTGGTAATGGCCACGTAATGGGCTTCGTCCAAGGCGGCGATGGACTCGGCCACCGAGTCCGACTTGCCGGGCCCGGTCTGGAGACCGATCAGGGCGGTGGTGGCGTAACCTAGTTTCTCCAGGTTGGGTACGGCGATGACCTTGACCACGTCGTCTTGGATCAACCTCCGCAACCGGCGCCGGACCGTGCCCTCGCTGACACCGACTTCTCGGGCGATTTTGGCGTTGGAGGCCCGGCCATCCAACTGCAGCAAGGCTATAATCTTACGGTCCAGTTCGTCCATTCTCGATACTCTCCCCTAGCACTGATGTAATCCGTATTGGTACGCCATCTGAGTTGATTCGGATTCGGCAACACGGCGCGGGAATCATCATATGTCCCGCATTGGGAGCGTGTCAAGACGGATATTTGCCCTCGCTTAGCCGGAATACGGAAATTTTCGCAAACGCGTCGAAGGTTGACGCTATAAAGCAGACCAAATCTAGCCCATCACCGCCACCTGGGTCAATCCATCGGCCCCGCATTTTCCCTTAGCCCCGCTGTCCTCTTGGCCTGGGCAGGCCGACGAGTCGGCCACTGGCATCTTCCGTATTAGCTGCCGTTCTGCACTTCGAAACGCAAGGGTTCCGGGTGAGCAGGCGCGGTTGATGGTGGGGGGTACGTTTGATAACATGAGAGTTTACTGGGAGGGATCGCATAGAGGCCTAGTGCGGGCGCCTGCTAAGCGCTTGACCCGTTAATACCGGGTTCATGGGTTCGAATCCCATTCCCTCCGCCATTCAACCCCTAGAGCCCAGCAGCCGGGAAGTATCGCTGAACAACCGGATGAACAGCTTCTATATCTGGACCATCGGATGCCAGATGAATACGGCGGACTCTGATCGCTTGGGCTCCGCGCTGGAACAGATGGGTCTCCAGCCCGTGGAGTCAGCTGACGACGCCGATGTCATCGTTATGAATTCGTGCGTGGTGCGCCAGTCGGCCGAGGACAAGGTGGTCGGCAACCTCGGCGCGGTGTCGCGGCTGAAGCGCAACGATCCCGAGCGGGTAATCGCCCTCATGGGCTGCATGGTCGGGCCGAAGTCCGACCAGTTGGCCCGCCGTTTCCCCTACGTCGACGTCTTTATGCGCCCCCAGCAGTACGAACCCCTGTTGGAGATGCTGGGCCAGCGGATGGAGCTGGACTGGGAGGGCTGCGTCGGCAACCTCACCCCGACCCGTCCCGACGTAACCTGCCACGTGCCCATCATTCACGGCTGCGACCTGATGTGCACGTTCTGCATCATCCCCTACCGTCGGGGCCGACAGGTCAGCCGCCCCTTGGACGACATTGCCCGGGAGGTCGAGTTGCTGGCCGCCCGTGGCGTCAAGGAAGTAACGGTGCTGGGGCAGACCGTCGACGCTTACGGCCATGACCTCCCTGAAGACGTGGACTTGGCCGACTTGCTCCGCCGCCTGAACGACGTGGACAGGATCGACCGTATCCGATTCCTGACCTCCCACCCCTCGTTCATGAGCCGCCGCATCGTCGAGGCGGTTGCCGAGCTGCCCAAGGTCTGCGAGCACATCAACCTGCCGGTCCAAGCGGGCGACGACGAAGTCCTCGCCCGGATGCGCCGCCATTACACCCGCGACGATTACCGGGAATTGGTGGCTGAGATCCGAGACACCGTGCCGGGCGCTTCCATCAGCACCGACGTGATAGTGGGATTCCCCGGCGAGACCGAAGACCAGTTTCAGCGGACCTTGGACCTGCTAGAAGAGCTGCGCGTGGACAAGGTCCATTGTGCGCCTTACTCCACTCGCCCCGGCACCGTCGCGGACCGCACCATGGAAGATGACGTCGCCCAGGCAGTGAAGACCAACCGCCGAGAACGAGTCGACCAACTGCAGGAACGCCTCCTCACCGAGATTAACGCCGAGTTGGTGGCTACCGAGACCGAGGTGCTGGTGGAGGGTCACCAGAAGGGCAAATGGATGGGGCGGACCCGCGCCAACAAGCTGGTGTTCTTTCAAGATGAAGCCAACCATCTCGGGGAGTTGGTCGGCCTGCGTGTCGACAGTTCCAGCCCATGGTCCCTGCAAGGATCGCTGCTCACCAAGTACCCCAACGCAACCGGTCCCCTCTCCCCAAGGGAGAGGCGGAGGGTGAAGCCATGACCGTCCGAATCAAGCGTCCCATCGTCCCCATTACCGAGCTAGAACATTCGGCGTTCTGTAAGACCGAGGACGACCTGCCCGCCAAGCCGCTGGCGGAAGAGTTGTCGGTGAACGTCCGCTGGCAGCAGATCCCCACTGACTACCTGCACTACACGGCCGACGAGTTGGATGCCCGCATCCACGCGGTCCGGCAGCAGTTGGGCAGCACCGTAACCATTCTGGGCCACCATTACCAGCGGGAAGAGGTCATCAAGTACGCTGACTTCCAAGGCGACTCCTTCCTGCTTTCCCAGCAAGCGGCCAGCAGGCCCGAGGCCGACTTCATCGTTTTCTGCGGTGTGCATTTCATGGCGGAGACTGCCTGCATCCTGGCCGCGTCCCACCAACGAGTGCTGCTCCCCAACATCACGGCAGGCTGCTCCATGGCCGACATGGCTCCGATGGACGACGTTGAAGACGCCTGGGATGACCTGCAGGAAGTGCTCGGCCCCGGGGGGATCGTCCCCATCACCTACATGAATTCCATCGCCGGAATCAAGGCCCTTTGCGGGCGGAACAACGGGGCGGTCTGTACGTCGTCCAACGCCGCCGCCGTATTGGAATGGGCCTTCGAGCAGGGCGGGAGGGTGTTGTTCCTCCCCGACCAGCACCTTGGCCGCAACACGGCGCTCAAGATGGGCGTGCCGCTGGATGACATGGTCGTCTGGAACCCCTTCCGGGCCATGGGCGGCAACACCCCGGAGCAGTTGGAGCGGGCCAAAATGGTGCTCTGGCAGGGCCACTGCTCGGTGCATACCCGATTTACGGTCAAGCAGATCGAGGCTGCCCGCGAACGCTACCCCGACATCAACATCTTGGTGCATCCGGAGTGCGTGATGGAGACGGTGCAGGCCGCCGACTTGGTGGGCTCAACCGAGTTCATCCGCAACCAGATCAACAACGCGCCGGCTGGCAGCAAGTGGGCGGTCGGCACGGAAATCAGCTTGGTCAACCGCTTGGCCATAAACAATCCGGACAAGACGGTGTTCTGTCTGGACCCGGTCACTTGTCCCTGCTCGACCATGTACCGCATCCACCCGGCCTACGTCCTGTGGGTACTGGAGTCACTGGTGGAAGGCCGCGTGGTCAACCAGATCACCGTGCCCGAAGGCATGAGACAGGAAGCTCAAGTCGCCTTGGACCGGATGCTCTCACTGCACTAGCCCGAAGTCCCGGACCGTTTGCTTCCGAAATCGAAGGGGCGATTCGCGAATCGCCCCTTCGCGCAACCAACGCAAAACCCGGAGGTCAATCCTGTGGCAGCGCTTCCGCCCGAGGTCTACCAGCTGATCGACGCCGCCCTCGCCGAGGACCAAACGTTCAACGACCCAACCACTGGCACGCTGGTCCCTCCTGAAATCCAAGGTGTCGGCATGTTGCGGGCCAAGTCCCACGGAGTCCTGTCCGGGGTCGAGGTCGCTCTGGAAGTATTCCGCCGGGTGGAGCCCACGCTGGAGTTGGAGGCCTTGCTTTCCGATGGCTCACCGCTGGCCCCGGGGGACGACATTGCCCGGGTATCCGGACAGGCGGCGGGCATCCTGCGGGCCGAGCGCATCGCCTTGAACTTCATGCAGCGGATGAGCGGCATCGCCAGCGAGACTAACCGCTACGTGCAAGCGGTGGCTGGCACTCCCGCGCGCATCGTCGATACCCGCAAGACCGCCCCCGGCCACCGCTATCTGGACAAGTACTCGGTGCGGGTTGGCGGCGGTCATAACCACCGCATGAACTTGGCCGACGGCATCCTGATCAAGGACAATCACATCCAAGCCAACCGCTTCCGCGAATTGGGCCTGAAGGAGACCATTCAACTTGCCTTGGAACGCGCCTCCCATACCATCAAGGTGGAAGTGGAGGTGGAGACGCTGGAGCAGGTGGAGGAAGCGCTGGAGGCTGGCTCCCACATCATCATGCTGGACAACATGCCAGTGGACATGATGCGTCAGGCGATGGCCATCATCGGCGACCGGGCAGTGGTGGAAGCATCCGGCGGTATCACCCACCGGACCGTGCGGGCCGTCGCCGAGACCGGCGTACACCTGATTTCCGTCGGTGCGTTGACCCACTCCGTCGAGGCCATGGACATCAGCTTGGACTTGGAGATCGGGTAGGAGCGTTCGTCCTAACCCCGCCTCGGCCGTTGCCGGTCCGCGCTGTCCAGCATCAACGTCACTGGTGTCGAGGGCGGAGCGGTTGAAGCGGTTGTTGTCATCGGCGAAGATGCGCAGGTTGACGGTCTTCTCGACCAAATACTTCGCATCGGACTCCTCGTCACCCTCGGCAACGCCCAAGAGCACGACCAGCCCAGGGCCAATACTGCTGGTCTGCTCTCCGTCGATTTCGACCGAGGCGCTGGCAACCCGCTGGACTAGAGCCCGCATGCGGACGCGGTCGCTGGGCTGGGCGCTGACTTAGCTGCTGGCGGCGGCGCTGGCCGCAGCGGTCGAGGAGTCGGAGCTGCTGCTGGAGCTGTCCGAACCGGAGGAACCGGAGGTAGACTCGGTCGGCTTGCTGTCGGAAGACGACTTGCTGGAGTCGCTGCCGTTCTTGCTCGGCTCGGCTTCCACCGGGGGCTTGGGGCGTCCGTAGTCAGTGGTGTAGAACCCGGAGCCCTTGTAGATGACGGGCACCGCGTGGTAGACCCTTTGGGCCATGGCGGAGCACTGAGGGCAGGCGCCCTTTCCGGCTTCACTGAAGCTTTGCCTCAGCTCGAAATTGAGGCCACACTCAACGCAACGGTAGTCGTATCGAGGCACGGGTCTTTCTCCTAGCGTTCAAGATGCGTTAGCACTCGGGGCGCGGGACTGCCAACGCACAACCAACTAAATGTAGCAGTGACGGCTGTGGCCTGTCAAATTCGCAGGTACCCGTGGGTCAGAAAGCTCTAGCGGGCGCGGCGGTTTTGGCGCCGACGCCGACGGGCGGCGCGCTGGGCCGCCAAGCGCTCCTTCTGCGCCTTGGAGCGGAAGAAACGGCGGTCCTTGAGCTCCCTCAGGATACCGGAGTGTTGTACCGACGCCCGGAATCTGTTGACCAGGCTCTCCGGATTCTCGCCCTCGCGGGGCGTAACATAAGCCATGCAATGCTCCGTTTGACTGATCGGGGGTGTTGGGGCCAATTTACCACAGAGGCTATTGGCCAGCAACCGGGGCGCTCCGAAAGAAGGTTTCATGGAGCGGGCGAAGGGATTCGAACCCTCGACGTCTTGCTTGGGAACGCACTAGCTAGGAGCCCGTCCGATATTCAAAAGCTGCGACGATTATCGCAACCATATGGGATAGTTGTGGCTGTTTCAATTTTTGACCTGTAACCAAACAATGCCCGTTGCCGGTTTCGCAACGATTGTCGTATGCTCCACTTAATTGTTAGACAGGCTCCTAGACGCGCTGCGGGTGCTAGAATCTCGAAACCGGAATTGCCGAACGACGCACTGGACAGTTCTGGTAGAGATTTCGAAATTTGCCTACAAGCGAGGAATTCGAAACACTCCATGAGGAGCTAGCCCGCTTCCGCCGAGAGCAGGACGAACGTGACCGGGAGTGGTTGGAGCGGACGTGCGGCTGGAGGCTTTGTTGCGGTCGGCTGACACCTCGGCCCGGCAATTCGGCGGCGACGTCCCGCTGCCATTCCGGGCCTGGGACACCGTAGAGCTGGTGGAGGAATACCTGGCCGAGGCCGGGCCCGCCAGTTGGTCCCGGTCTTTTAATTCTCCGTTGAACCACATTCATGTCATTCCAAATGCGCGGAGCGCATGAGGAATCTCGCCCGGATCGAGAGATTCCTCCGCCGCCAAAGGCGGCGGAGGAATGACAATTAAAGAGCCCTGCCAGAATCATCCGCCGATGCAGATTCCTGGCATTCATCTCCCATTGTACGAGAGATCAGTTGTACGAGAGATCAGTTTCTCTCTCTCACACCCATCACCAACCCCTCGCTGACACCTGGAAAAGCTGTCCTTGCCCCTACGCCAATTTACCTTAAGTTACTGCTCTTTTCACATTGGCTTTGGTTTAGTCGTCTATTGCCGAAGCCATTGTGGTTCCTATTTCGTAGGGTGGCCGTCCTGCACGTTGGCCTTGCTCAGGCCCTGCATATTCGCGTGCCACTGCCGCCAGAATCCTCGCATCTGGAGCTCGTCTGACGATTGGGGGGCAGGACTGAGCATACCCCTAGAGATGTCGGACCACTCTGTTTCGGTGGCTCGGAATCCGGCTTGGCACGATTCCAGGACTTCCACATCATCAGGGGTGGCAAAGCCGCCCGGCCCCAGGAAGGTCAGGAAACTGTCGAGTCGGGTAGCCAGCACGGCATCAGATTCCTCCCTCGGCACAAGGTGCCAGGCGGTGACCTCCATGTTGTCGGGCGCCAGGGGTTCGAAATACCTGATGGTGATGGCCACGACATCGTTGATAATCAGGTTGGGATAGATGAGCAGATTTCGGGAGACATCGGCCATCCGATAGGCGCGTTCTTCCCCATATTTTTCCACCAGCCGCTGGCGTGCTCGCGCCATTGGCTCCTTGGCCTCCTCACCGAATAACGGGTGCCAATGAGCGATGGGGCGGCCGTTCCGGGCTATGTTTTCCGCCACGCAATGCCCGTTACCCAAGGCTCTCGATGCGCCGGGGGGGCGGGCAGCCATCGTGCCCCCGCTGTCGTCCGTTCCGAGACTGGCGATGTAGTCCACGTAAGTCCGATGGGTCGGGATCAGGTGATACCCATCCAGACTGTTTTCAGCCAGTAGCTTCCAGTTGGCCTTCGTAGCGTACTTGTTGGAACCGGGGATCACCCGCATCCCTTCCGCGGCCTGGTCCACGATCAGGTCAAGGTAGTCCCTGGCGCCCGCGAGGTAACTAACCAGGTCCTCGACGTAGGGATTGAAACTCACGAAGACAAAACCTCGGTAGCTTTCAACCCTGGGAGGTTCCTTCAGGCCCATCTCGCTCCGCTCAAAGAAAGGTCCGTAGGCGTCTTCGCCAGGAACGCCAATCAACTCTCCACTGGTATTGAAAGTCCACGCGTGATAGAAGCACTGGAAGACTTCGGCGTTACCCGCATCGCGGCGGCAGATCAAAGCGCCCCGGTGGGGACAGGAATTGAGGAACACTCGCACCTGACCATCCTTGCCGCGGGCAAAGAAAAGCGGCCTGCCGGCTACCGTGCGACGGCGGTAGTCTCCGGGGCTCTCCACTTCGGACTCGTGTCCCAGGTAGATCCAGCAGCGATTGAAGATCAGTTCCCGTTCCCGCTGGAGCAAATCGTTGGAGGTCATCGAGGACCGGTGAACCCTGAAGACCCCGTTCCGCCGGTCGTCGACGATCAGGTCTTTGATCTCCATAAATACACCCGTATTCCCGGCGTCGTTTCGAAGCTGTTGTTAGCCTAGAGTGCCTCTCCAGAGCCGTCAACCGATAGTCCAAGATCTATTGCCGCGTGTCAACGCCGACGGCAGGTCTTGTTGAAAATTCAGAGCAGGCGGAGCGATGGACCGGGCATCGGATCAGAATGAGGACATTCTACAAAGCAGGTGAGGTCGATCATGCCCGAACCTTTGGACCGGTTCCGCAGGGACTCCGCGCTTTTTCAATTCACTGAAAAGCGGCTGCGGGATTTTGTCGGCCCCGGCCACCTGCTGATACAGATCGACGAACGGTTGAACTTCAGTTCCTGGCCGCTCAACTCGAAAATCTTTACTGCCGCCACATTGGCCGTCCCGCAGGGGACTCGATTGCAGCGTCTTGCCACGGCTATCGAGACCCTTCCACCTGGACCGTGACAATGTCCAGCCCATGATACTTCCGGTGGCGCACTGAGGAAGCGTAGTGGCGCAGCAGCCGATAGGAGATCTCGTGTTCCTCCGGTATTTCGGTCTGGTCGCCCATGTAGGCAAGGTGGTCCTCAAGGTTCTCGTCCTCGAGGAAGGACAGAAATTCCAACTCGACCTGGCGGGCCGCGGGACGGGCAATGACGGTCAATCGCCGTGCGCCGTCCTCTGTTTGGTACTCGTCGTCCTGGACCAGGCTGGACAGCGCCTCCTCACCGACGAGGCGTAGCCGGTCTGTCGAGGCCGTGCTCCACCCGGCCCGGTCGGCGACCCGTTGAAGGAATTCGTCGATTCGCGGAAGGGACGATATGTTCAATGCGGTCTGCAGGCGCAGGCTTCGCGGAGTGGTCAGGTTCGTTATCGCGGTCATTGCAATGGCGGCAATGGTGCCGGCAGCCAGCCCATTGCCGAACAGCGTGCCCCACACTTCACCCACGACATCGGAAAACAGGTCCTGGCTCTGAAAACCGACTCCTATGGCGAAGGATACGGCCACCACGATGGTCCTGCGGTAGTCGAGGCCGTCCTGCAGAACGGTCCGGGCGCCCTCCACGAAGAGCATTCCCATGACCGTCATCAAGTATATGCCCATGACTGGCCCTGGGATCGCCAGCAGGAGGGCTGCCACCTTGGGCAGGAACGCCAACACTATGAGTATGGCCCCTACGGCGTATCCGACGTGGCGCGAGGCTACCCCGGTCAGAGTGACGAGGGTTACGCTGTTGGCCTCCTGAGTTGCCGGGGGTGGCGCTCCGGCAATCCCGGTCAGCAGCTTGCCGGCCCCCACGGCGTTGAGTGCGCCCTGCACCCGTCTGAAATCGGTCACCCGCTCCCGGCGCCACGAGGCCCGCTGGATGGCAATGCCTCCGCCTACTACCTTGAGGGCGTTGACCAGGGACACCACGAGGAACAGGGGCAGGATGGCCCAGAACTCGGCCCCCGGCTTCACGTCTATGCCAGGCCATCCGCCCGTGGGAACGCCGATCCAAGGAGCGGCAATGACACGCTGCACGTCGTACATTCCGAATGCCGCGCCAACGGCGCATCCTGCCACGATTCCCAGGAGAGGAGACCACATCCGCCATCTGCCGGTGGTCAGCAGCCCCATGGGCACGCTCACCGCCAGAACGGACCCAGCTACCAGCAGCCCCGACCCTACCAGCGCATTTTCGGGAACGTCGGCCACCCGGTCGAAAGCGATGGGTATGGTCATCGCCGCCACCAGCAGAAGTACGGTGCCGGAAACCACCGGTGTCACAATCCGGCGCAGCAAAGGCAGCCAGGCTGACAGCAGGAAGTGGACCAAGGATGAGACGATCACCAGACTGGCCATCAATGCAGGTCCGCCCTGCGCCAATGCGATTCGGGAGACCGGAATATAGGTGGCAACGGTGTTGGTGAAGAGCACGTGCCCGGCGCCGAACCGCCAGAAGGTGGTGGCCTGCAGGGCAGTGCTCGCCCCGTTCATTATCAGCGCGGCGAAGACGGCCCAGACCAGGTACTCCTCGCTGTGGCTGTCACCGCTCAGGGTGATCGAAACCAGGAGCGCCGTCGCGATGAGAAGGATCGTTGCCCCCTGGAAACCAACGGCAAGGGACACCAAAGGGGGACAGCTCTGATCCGGCTCGTAGAGGACATTCTCGTTTGATGCCACGGCGTTTTCGTCTGCTAAAGTTCCACGACTCAGGTGTTATAAGCCATCGACGATTACCGTGCTGGTGACCGTGCTTCTCGTGCGAATCACCGAAAGCTCCTGGTATTCGGTAGAGTTGACAAAAGCATTGGCCCTATCCAAGCTGTCAAACTCTATGACGACCACGCGATGGGGCGTCCAGGCACCTTCCACAATCTGGGCGGCCCCTCCGCGCACCAGATACCTGCCGCCGTGAGCCTCTACGACCTGCGGAATTCTCTGAATGTATTCATCGAATTGGGACTGGTCCGTAATCTCGTTATCTACCAGCACGTATGCTGCCATTCCAAAAACCTCACTTGCAATTTCCCGATCCTCGCGTGGACTGCGCCGTGCTGCATATTCTGAATGCCAGGCGGGTCCCGCATCAAGGGCAGGATGATATGCCAAATAACACACCAGAGACAAGTACCGGGTTTTGTCGATATTCTCAACACGCGCCGGTAATTCCGAGCAAATACGCAGGAGCGGATTTCATCTTGGCTTTGGTTCGGGAGGTCCTCCAAGTGCCCCGCAGCTACCGCGAGGGAACGCCCTAGACGCGCTGCGGGTGCTAGAATCCCGAAACCGGAATTGCCGAACGACGCGCTGGACAGTTCTGGTAGGGATTTCGAGATTTGCCTACACGCAAGGAATTCGAAACACTTCGCGAGGAGCTAGCCCGCTTCCGCCGAGAGCAGGACAAACGCGACCGGGAGCGGTTGGAGCGGGACGTGCGGCTGGAGGCGTTGTTGCGATCGGCTGACACCTCGGTCCGGCAATTCGGCGACGACGACGTCCCGCTACCGTTGCGGGCCTGGGACACGGCAGAGCTGATGGAGGAATACCTGGCTGAGGCCGGGCCCGCCAATTGGTCCCCGGATACCGTGGCCAAGAAGCGATGGTGCCTACCGCGGTTCGCCGCGCATACGCCGCGGCTGCCCGCTAGCCGCCAAGAGGTGACTGCCTTCGTGGAGTCCCAACTCCACCACAGCTTCACCACCAAGAAGGGCCGCTTTGCCAACATCAAGGCCTACCTGCGATGGTGCCAGAGAGTCCACCGGATCCCCGCTCCAGACCTGAGCGGTCTGTACGAGGGCGAGATCGCCCGCCGCGACGTCGTGCTGACCTTTAATGAGGCCCAACGGTTTCCGGCGGCGGCAGCGGAAGTGGAGGAAGGCGGCCGGGAAATCAGCGAGTTGACCTACCGCACCAACCTCTGTCTGGGGCGGCTGATTCTCGCCACCGGGATGCGGGCGACTGAGGCCTGCACTCTGGAGCGCGAGAACGTAAAGACCGACCACGTGGTGGTATACGGCAAGCGGGAGCCGGGCTCGAACCGGCCCAAGGAGATGGTCAAGCCTGTCCCCGCCGACCTCGCCCGAGAGCCCCTGGCCTTGCCCGGTTGCTGGGGCGCACTGCTGGACCCCGACCGGAGCGGCGAACGCCCGGCCAACTTTGTATTTTCGGCCCGCGGTGGCATTCCGATGAATCGCGGGGGGCCACTACCGGGTCAAGAAGATGCTGCGCCTCGCCGAGCTGGAACACATCCCTTACGGCGGCCCCCACATGCTGCGGCACACCTTCGGCACGCTGGAACTGGAGCGGACTGGAGACCTGCGCTACGTCAGCAGTCCCTGGGCCACGCCGAGAGCACGACGACGGAGCGCTACGCCAAGCACAGTAACGGCCGGGTGGCCCAGATTGTGGCAGCTTCGCCGCTCTTTAACGTCGGCAGGCGAGAGGGTCAGGAACCGGACCCGGTGCCAAAGTCGGAGAGGACCTACACCCCGGTGTGGCAACCACACGGGCCGTTGTTAGGGAAGCGGAAGCGCAGCCGGTACGTCCACTTGGTGGACAATTCGTTCGTGGGCGAGACCGCCCTAGCACTCTGCACGATGGAAATCCTGCCGCTGCGTCGGCGGCATCTGACGGCCTTCGAGAAGCTGTGCGGGAGGTGCGGGCGGGTGCCTCAAAAGGCGCGGCCACAGGAAACTGCGAGTGCCGCATAACCACTTCCCCGGCCAGAGGTACCAAAAGGTTCATCGCGGAGGCCGCTGATCTGAGGCGGATCGAGGACGCCTTATCCCCTTATCCAGAGTCGGGCGTCCTACCTCTAGACTAATCCCCAGCGGGGTGGAGCATGAGAGAGCCCATCTCTCATTTCGGGTGAGTATGTGGCGGTCCTAGAGACCCGGCCGGAAAGTGGCGGCAGCCGGAGCGGCTATACTTGGGATGATACGGGAAGGTAAGGGGTGGGGATGCTGGGAGAGCGGTCTGATCAAAGAGGCCTCTGGGAAGCCGACCGGTTGTACCTCGACCATGTGGGGCGGGACACCTTCTACGGTGTGCTGGCCTCGCTGCGTGGGCAGTTGTTCCGGGATGCTGACTTTGCCGAGTTCTACTGTCCCGACAACGGGCGCGAGAGCGTGCCGCCCAGCCAGCTGGCGACGGCGCTTCTGCTCCAGTGCTACGACAAGGTGAGCGACGCCGAAGCCAAGGCCAGGGCCGACTTCGACATCCGTTGGAAAGTGGCCTTGGGGATTGAGGTTGAAGACCGGCCCTTCGCCAAGAGCACGCTACAGGTATTCCGCGCGCAGTTGGTCCTCCACGACAAGGTGCGCCAGGTATTCGAATCCAGCCTGCGGCTGGCCCGGAAGTCCGGCTACCTGAAAAGACGTGGCATGAGGGTGGCATTGGACACGACGTACATCCTGGGCCGGGGCGCAGTCAAGGATACCTGCAACCTGGTGGCGGACGGGATCGTCAAGCTGTTGCGGGCGCTGGCAGCCGTGGAGAAGTCCTCCGTCAAAGAGTGGGCTGAATTCCACGACTATGGGCGGTACACCGGCTCCAGCGTGAAGGGTGAGGCGGCCATCGACTGGGCGGACCAGCGGGCGCGGGCGTCCCTGCTGGCATCGATCGTGGCTGACGCGGACCGGCTGTTGGGACTGGCGCGGCAGGCGCGGCGGGAATTGCCTGAGGAGAGCGTTGAGCGGCAGGGAATCGTGAACGCGGCGGAGCTGCTGGGGCAGTTGCTGCTCCAGGACGTGGAACGGTCCGGTGGGGAAGTTGGCCTAAAGACAGGGGTGAGCAAGGACCGGATATTGTCGGTCCACGACCCGGAGATGCGCCACGGCCACAAGAGCAGCAGCAAGCGGTTCGACGGGCACAAGGCGGCGGTGGTGGTGGACACCGATTCCCAACTGATCACCGCCGTGGACGTTCTGGCCGGCAACGCTTGGGACAGCGCCGGCGCGCTGGAACTGGTGGAGCAGAGCGAGGCCAGCACCGGTGTGCCGGTGGCGGAGGCCATGGGCGACACGGCGTACGGAGATGGAGGCACCCGTCAGGCTTTCGCCGACGCCGGACGCCGGCTGATTGCCAAGGTGCCCGGACGTCCCAACAGGTCCCACTTCCCCAAGGAGGACTTCAGGATTGACCTGGAGGCTGGGACCTGCACCTGTCCGGCTGGGCAGGTTACCGGCAAGATGCGCAAGGCGGAGCGGCGGACCGACTTGACGGGCCGAAATCACAAGCTGGAAGGTTTCCAGTTCGGCGGGGCGGTGTGTGGAGCGTGCCCGCTGCGGGCCCAATGTGTCGCGGCGGGACCGGGCATCGGCCGGACGGTGCGGCTACACCCCCAAGAAGCCCTTTTGCAGGAGGCACGCGCCCTCCAGCAGAGCGAAGCCTTTGCCGAGTATCGACGGCGACGGGTCGTGGTGGAGCACCGGCTGGCCCGGATGGTCCAGTTGGGGGTCCGTCAGTCCCGCTACTTCGGTCGCATCAAGACCCGGTTCCAGCTATACCTGGCGTCCACGGTGGCGAACCTGACCCTGATCGCGGCCAAGGCGGGAATAGGCGCCAATACCGGGGCGGGAACCCCGAACCGTGCCGCCTAACCGGGCCCTGCCCGGTTAGGGTGGGCTCGCGGGACAGCCGTGACCGCGCCGCTCCTGATGCCGGATTCACTCTTCAAAACAAGGGGTTTCCGTCCGGGTTTCTAGGAGTTAGCCACCGCCGAACACGTCGAGTTCGCAGGTCGCCGCCGCGCTAAAGAGCGCCATCGGTGGGCCTGCGTCCGGTCCCCTCAGGGCCGCGAGTTCCTGCAGCCCTCCCAATTCGTCGATCACGCACTGCAGGGCTTCCCGGCCGTCGACCTCCATGCCCAAGGCGGGCGCTGCGGCCTCCCATTCCTCTTCGTTCAGGCAGGACAGGGCGGAGAATACCCCGGCGAACAGGCTCAGACCCGCCGATGGGTCACCGCTACCAGACTGGGTTGAGGCCAAGGCGGTCATCGCACTTCCGATGTCCACACTCTCGAACCCGGCCCGGATGCACTGAGAGGTCTCCACGGTCAGCGGCCCAGTCTGATCCAAAATTCCGGCTAGAAAGAGCCGCAACATGGTATCTCGTTCCAAACAGTTCACCATGACCATGCCCTCATCGTCGGTCGCCGAAGAAGCGTCCGCCATCAACTCCTCCAGCCGCTCCGGGGTGACGACCGCAGCCACACAAACTCGTTCCCCCTCAGAGACCACCTCGAAGAGGAGGTCCAGGCGCGATCCCTGTAGCGGGGTGAGCGCGCCATCGTCCGGAGCCGCGCCGTCACCGCTGGCTTCGGGCTCCGGGGTGGTCGTTGGCGTCTGGACCGGCTTAGGCGCGGGTTCAGGCGTTGTCGTCGGGGTGGGCACTGAGGTGGCGACAGGCTCTGGGGTGACCGTGGGAACCGGGGTCGGAGTCGGGCTGGAGCAAGCCAGGATGACCGCCAGCAGACACAGCGCGACCGTGGTCAGCATTCTATACATGGGAGTCTGAAGCCTCGGAAAGTATCAAAGAGGGCTCGGCTTCCAACAACGCGATCAGTATAATGGCAACCAACGCTTCGGGGCGGTTAACGGCGGTACTCGTCGCCGCAGTCGCCGATTATTCGGTACAAATCGCGTGACTTAGCTTGAACGGCTTGGATGCTTTCCAGGTCCTGCTCGTCCAGGCTTAAGCCAAAAACTCGCGCATTGTCCGAGCGGCGATCGCTAACGCCCAAGCGGGCGCCGACTATGACCCCGGCCACGGCGGGCCGGTCGAGTATGTAGCGAACGGCCACGTCGGCTATGCTCGCTCCGTGCTTGTCGGCTACCGCGCGCAAGGTTCGAAGCAGCTCTTGGAAAAGCGCCCAGCCGCCCCACGCATTGACCATCTGCTTGTATTTGCCCAGGCTGGCGGTGTTTAGCTCGGCACGGGACGGTTCAGGTTGGGCCAAATAACGGTCGGACAACAGGCCGCCGCAAAGTGCGCCGTAGGCCAGCAACCGCACCCCATTGTTCTGACAATAGGGGACCATATTAACCTCTGGCCGCATGTCTACCAGGGAGTATTGGACTTGGTTCGAGACAATGGTAGTGCCGTGGTCAATGATGTCCCGCAAATGCTCGGTATCGAAGTTGGTCAACGCCAGATGCCGGATGCTCCCCTCATCTCGAAGCGCGGACAAATGGTCCATCGCATCCAGGTATGCCGGATTGCGGTAGTCCCACCAGTGGAATTGCAGCAAGTCCAGGGTTTCCGCGTCCATACGGCGCAGCGAGATGGCGATATTGTCCTCGACGATGCGGCGGGACATCGGGCCGGGACTGGGCACCCACTTGGTGAATGCTTGAATTCGGGCCCACTCTTCAGGGCCTCGCAGGTCCGACAACCTACGGCGAAATTCGCCGATGAAATCCTCTGCGGGCCCATAGTGGTCGGCCAAGTCCCAGGTCGTAAAACCATCGTCCAGGTAGCCGATCATGCTCTGGACCGCCGCTTCGGGATTGATCCGGCCGTGAGCGCCGGAAACCTGCCACATGCCGTTCAGGATACGGCAAACGCGCAGGTCGGGCGTGAATTGCAGTGTGCGGTCGTCCAGCATCCCACCGTACCCGAAGCCTTAGTAGTTCCAGCGGGGCTGGCGCTTTTCCAGGAAGGCGGAAATGCCTTCTTTGGCGTCTTCCTTCAGCAGGTTGTCGACCATCACCTTCTGCGCCATCTCGTATGCGGCGGGGCGGTCGAGCTCTATTTGTTGGTAGAAGGCGGGCTTGCCGACGGCCAGGGTCTGGGAGCTGGCCGAGCTGATGCGCATTGCTAGGTCCATGACCTGCTCTTCCAGCTCGTCGTCGGGCACGACCCGGTTGACCAAGCCGATTTCCAGCGCCTCGGCGGACGATACAGGCGTACCGGTTAGCAGCATCTCCATGGCGCGCTTGGTGGAGGGCACCGACCGGGCCAAGGCCACGCCGGGGGTGGTGCAGAACAGCCCGATTTGCACCCCTGGAGTAGCGAAGGAAGCGGACTCGGCGGCGACGGCTAGGTCGCAGGTGGCGACCAGTTGGCAACCCGCGGCGGTGGCCAGTCCCTGGACTTCGGCGATGACTGGTTTGGGCAACAGGCGAATTGCCTCCATGACCTCGGTGCAAAGGGCGAATACGGCGGTGTAGGCAGTTTCGTCGCGGTCGACCATCTCGTTCAGGTCATGACCCGAGCTGAACACCGGACCCTCGGAGCGCAGCACCACCACGCGTACGCTGGTATCGTACTCGAAACCCTGGAAGAGGTCCCGCAACTCGCCTAGTAGCTCGGTGGAGAGGGCGTTGCGTCGGCCTGGGTTGTTGAGGGTCAACACCGCCACGCCGTCTCGAAGTTCGTGCCGCACTTGCTGCCCGGTCATGTTTTGCTCCTGTGGTGAGATACCCAGATTATTATAGCGCAGGCACGACTGAATCAGCGTGGGGCGCTTTCCCCTGGGGCCTCGGAGATGAAGGCATGTGAGCCACAGGACGTCGCCGTTCGTCGGCGGAGATTATCACGCCCCGGCAAACGGTAATCGTTGCGCCGGAGCGGACCACGCTTCCATAGGCTTGCATTGGTCCTTCCTGCTTGGGCGTGATGAAGTTCACCTTGTGCTCCACCGGAACGATTTCCGCGCCAGCCCGGGCGAGGCTAACGGCAGCCAACTCGCAGGCACAGGCCAAGGCGGCGGTGATAATGCCTACGGACGTCTCTTCGTCGCTACGGTGCAGGTCGATCCTGATGTGACCGGGCTCGATGCTCTGCAGACTCGCGCCCAGCTCGCGCAAAGCGGTCTCGCGGTCGAACCTGGCCTGGACCCTGGCCCGGTATTGCCGGATGCGCGGTTGAAAGGTGGTCATGGGAGAGGACTGCTAGAACTCCACCGCCTGTTTGAAGCGCCGCATCGCGTCGATGTGCTCGTCAGCGGTCTTCAGCCCGCCCCGACGGTTCTCCACCGACACGTAGCCCGCGCCCATATCCCGCCAAGCCCCGATCTCCTCGATCCAGTCCTCGGGCGAGCGCCCAGCGGTCTTGAGCCGCCCGTCCAATCCTAGAGAGCCGGGGTCGCGGCCGTACCCCGGCATGTACTGACGTACCTTCGCCAGCAGCCGTTTGCCAGTGTCATCGGGAGAGAAGTTGGGGCACCAACCGTCGGCCAGCCGGGCTACGCGCCGGAGCACCACCTCGGGCGGATTGGGATCGAGAGCGCTGCCGACACCGAACCAGACTGGAATAGGGCGCTGCACCGGCAGGGGGTTGATCCCGGCATGGGTGATGCTGTGGTACTTGCCGTGGAAGTCGACCGACTCCTTGGTCCACAACTGCCGCATCACGCGGACCTGCTCGGCGCTGCGCGCGCCGCGGTTGTGGAAGTCCTCGTTCAGCGCCTCGAATTCCACGGCGTTCCAGCCAACGCCTATTCCCAGCCTCAGCTTGCCGCCGCACAAAACGTCGATCTCGGCGGCTTGCTTGGCCACCAAGACCGTTTGGCGTTGCGGCAGGATCAGAATGCCCGTGGCGAACCCCATGCCCGGGACGATGGCCGACAGGTAGCCCATCAGGGTCAGGGACTCGTGGACCACCACTTGGTGGTTGTACATTCCATACGACGGGTGGTTGTGGTGGGATGGATCGGCCCCAAGCACGTGGTCGGCGATGAACATGTAGGTGTACCCCATGTCCTGGGCCGCTTGGGCAAAGTCGCGGACGGCATGCCGGTCCGGTTCTATCTCGGTCTGTGGGAAGATGACGCCTATTTCCATTCCATCACCGCAATCAGCGCAGGATTAGTTCCTTGTGCCGGTCCGGGTTGAGCATATCATAGCTTGCGCCGAGGATTCCGCCCCGACGCCCCGCCTTCCGCTACGGCTACGGTTCGCGCTGCGACGGTCCGACATACCGCAACAATGCCTGCGGGACATCAACGCCGGGCCCAGCACCAGATGGTCAGCGACGCCGCCTACGAGGGCCACGGCCAGTCTTGCTGGGCCTGCCCGACCGCGGGTAATGGAGCAGCGCTACCGGCCCGCGATCCGGTTCAAGCAACTGCACGGGATCTCACCCAGAACGGAGAATCTCGGCAATCCTCTCAATCGCAGCCCAGTCCTCGTGCCCAGGATCGAACCGGCGGTCCACCTGAATCGTCCATCCCGAAAAGAAAAGTTCGGCGTAGCGGCGCACCTCCAGGTTCCCGCGACGGATGGCGAGCGCGCTTACCGCGGGATCGGCAGCGAGCATTTGTGTCAGGGCGGTACCGCCATCATCGCCCCTCCATTCCACACCTATGACCCTCCCGAAGAGGGGAAACGACTTTCTCCGTGCCGTGCTAAGCCTGACCGCCGGGAAGGATGCGTCGTCGGGCACACCGAAAACCAGCCACCACTGGGGACCGCTGTACCGGCTCCCGTCCTGCTTCACCAAGTTTATCCAGCGTACGGAGGCGTCCGGGATGTCGATAATCCCCAGGGACCGCTTACCCCACGGCTTTTGGATACCCTCCTCGGCTCGTCCCCGCTCGGCCATGCTGGCAAAAATCCCCAGGGCGTTGAGGGCATCGGTCAGCTCGTCCCGCGACTTATCCCGGAGGAGTTCTCTCACGGGAGGGCCGCTGCTAGCCCAGCAGGCGGCCCTTGAGGGACTCGAACTCTTCGCGGGTGATGTAGTTTTGGTCCAGCAGGCGAGACAGGCGCTCCAGCTCGCCGACCACGCCGCCTCCGGCCCCCGCGCCGGGGTCTTGGGCCACCGAGCGGTCGACCTGCTTCACGTCGGTTACGCCGCAGAGGCCCATGGCCACGCTCAATTCGGAGCGCAGGATTTCCAGGCAGTGGCGAACGCCCTCCTCACCGTTGACCGACAGGCCCCAGAAGATCGGACGGCCCACGAAGACCCCCCGCGCGCCCAAGGCCAGTGCCTTGAGCACGTCCGCGCCCTTGCGTACGCCGCCGTCAAGGTAGACCTCCAAGCGGTCACCGACGGCGTCGGCGATCTTGGGCAGCATCTCGATGGTGCCCTCGGTGCCCTGTAGCGCGTGGCCACCGTGGTTGGAGACCACCAACCCTTCGCAGCCGTATTCGGCGCAAAGGCGGGCGTCCTCGGCGGTCTGTACGCCCTTGATCACCAGTGGCATCGACGTGATAGAGCGCAGCCATTCCAAGTCGGACCAGTTCAGCCCTGACTCAAAGCTCTCGGCAAAGTTGTTGCGGGTCGGCAGGTTGGGCAGCTCAATGCCCTCGAAGTTCTTGAGCGAGCGCTCTTGGTCCAGGATATAGGCGTAGCGATACTCCCGCTCCCGCGAATTAGCGCCCAGGTTGTCGACGGTAAGCATCATTGCTTTGTAGCCTGCTTTCTCGGCCCGGCGCACCAATATTTCGGTGAGCTCACGGTCTTCGAAGAAGTAGAGCTGGAACCAGAGCGAGTTGGTGGCGACTTGGGCCACCTCCTCGATACTGTAACTGGAGGCGGTGCTGAGCCCCAGGATGGTACCGGCGGCTCCAGCGGCGCGGGTGGAGGCTAGTTCACCCATGGGATGGGCCCGCTGGTGGGTGCCGGTGGGGGCCAGCATCACTGGCATGCTGATCTCCTCACCCAAGACGGTGGTGGTCATGTCCCTATCGCTGACGTCCACCAGAATCCGGGGGCGGAGCTTCACTTCGCTCATGGCTTGGACGTTGGTGGTGTTGGTGGTCCAGTCGGGCGCCCCGAGGTCGCCGAAGAGGCGGTCGAACAGCGCCTGGGGCATGGTCTGCTTGGCGCGGGCTTCGTAGTCGCCGATGGTCAGCAAGGTCGGCTGGGTAGTCATCATTCCCTCCAGATTGTTGAGATTGCTATGCTGGGCCGACACTGGCGGCCGGCTCCGTGCAGTTTAGGATGGCGGGGGGGTGCGGCGGCGGCCCAACAGGTAGTAGCCGAGGCCAATAGTCGCAAGCACCAGTAGAACGTGCGGCCAGAAGGCCGCCAGGGCTTGGGCCGCGTGGACTAGGACGAAGCCAAAAAGGTAGAGTCCAGTGAATACGGGGACCATGAACAACAGGAACAACGCAGCGCCAGCCATCTGCACGGCGAGACTGGCAACGCTGTGAAAAAGCGTGGAGGATGCACCCTGCTCCCGCCCCACCAGATCGGGTTGCGCAACGAGCGCTCCGTGCATCTGAGTCTGCCTTATACGCAGCACAATGATCACATAAATGATGACGCCGATGATGATGCCAAATTGCCAGAAACCGGACAGGAAGTACAGGAAGAAGAAGAGCATTGCCAGGCCGCCGGTAATCAGAAGGAGCAAGCTCAGCGCGAGGGTCGGCAGCACCGCCTTGATGGTTTCTCCGTGGGCCCTGATGGTGGAATTGGAGCGAACGTACTCGATAACGCCCAGCCCGGCCAGGCCGAATAGTACGGCTCCAATCCATATGGCTGCTTCAAACATATTGCAATGGCCTGGCCTGAAGGCAGATCGGGGCGCAGGTTACAGGGCGCGCAGGGCGGGGATGACCTCCTTGCCCACCAGGTCGATATGCTCCAGCACCTCTCCTTGCGACATCTCCGGGTAGAACAGGCGCAGGGCCACGTCGGTAAACCCCATCTCGTGATAGGCGGCGACCTGCTCCACACATTCCTCGGGGCTGCCCACCAAGAAGGTGTCGTCCATCAACGTTTCCAGGTCGCCGGTCACCTTGCGTGTGAGCTCGTCGTCGCTACCGTGGAGGCCATGGTAGGCATAGACCTCGTACTTCTTGGCGAAGTTAGCCTTGGCCCGCTCCAGGGCCTCCTCGTGGGTGGGGGCGCAGAAGAACTCCCGGACGACGACCATCTCGTCGGGGACCTCGTGTTGGTTCTCTTCCAAGGTCTGATGGTAGAGCGCAATTTGGTGGCGGATGGTCTCATTGGACTGTGCCGGACCCACGTACAGAATGTCGCCGCCGCGCCCCACGCGCCGCACCGCCGGGTCGCTCATCGCGGCTTGCCATATCTTGGGGTAGGGCTTCTGATAAGGGCGAGCCGTCGGGCGGGCCCCGGTAACCTGGTAGTACCGGCCATGGTGGGTGACTTCGTCGTCGACCCACAGCCGACGCATCAGGTCCAAGGCTTCGGTACAACGGGCGCCGCGTTGGGACATGTTCGTTCCGAAGGCTTCGCACTCTTCGGGACGGTAGCCCAGTCCGATACCCAGAATGAACCGGCCCTCGGCGATGTGGTCGAGGGTCGCCACCTGCTCGGCCACCTCAACCGGGTTGAGCAACGGTAGCAACAGCACCGAGGTCGCCAACTTCATGTCGCCCGGCTCGGCGGCCAAGCGGGCCAGCACCGGCCAGGGCTGGAAGTGCTGAAAGGGGTCTATCAAGTAATGGTGGGCCCAGCAGTAGATGTCGAACCCGGCGTCCCGGGAGGCCCGGAACTGCTCCAAGTGGTTCTGCCACTGCTGCTGGTGGTCGATGGAATCCCGTTGTACGACCTGCCCGACCTGATAGCCAACGCGCATGCTAGGCTCCGGCGCGGCGGTATTTGATGAGCCGCTGGCCTTCGAGGTTCTGGTTCACATAGATGTCGCCGTGGGAGTCGACCCACACGGCATGGGCGCCCTTCCCCCACCCGGCATCGGAGGGGCTGCCCCAGCGGGCTAGGATTTCGCCCTCGATGTCCAGGATGGTCATGAACCCGTCCAGCTCGGGAACGTAGATGGCCAGATCGGCGTCAATGTAGATGTCGCAGGGGCGGGCCAGGTTGAGCCATTGCTCCAAGTAGTTACCGTCGAGGTCGAATATCTGGATGCGGTTATTCTCGCGGTCGGCCACAAACACCCGTCCGTCGGTGTGGACCCAAACGCCGTGGGGGACGTGGAACTCACCGTGACCGGTCTTTCCGGGTTGGCCCCACGACTCGATCAGCTTGCCATCGTGGGTGAAGCGGTGGACCCGGGCGTTGCCGTAGCCGTCGGAGATGTAGAGGTCGCCGTTGGGAGAGATGGCCACGTCGCTGGGGCTGTTGAACGGTCCGGCGGCGCGCTCCACCGGATCGCTATAGCGGCCCGACCAACCGGTGTCCGAAGGTTTGTCCCACTCGCCCATGGTCATGAGCAGGTTGCCCTTGGGATCGTACTTGAGCACCACGTGGCTGTTCTTGACTGGCATGTACAGGTTCTCATCCTTGTCGATGAACATGCCGTGGGCGTCGGGCAGGGCGCCTTCGCCCCAAGAAGCGAGAAAGTTGCCGTCGCGGTCCAAGACGATCAACGGGTGCTCGCCGCGGTTGAACAGGTACACCCGGTCTTCGGAGTCCGTGACTATCGCGGTCTGCCCAAGTTCCCATCCCTCGGGCAGTTTTTCCCAGTTTTCTACCTGCTCGTAGGTATACTTGCCGATGCCGACGGTGGCCATGTCGTCGCCTCCTCTGCGTCTGCGTTCAGGACGGGGTTGGGATATTGGTCTAGTAGGTGGTCAGCGTGTTTACCACCTGCTGCTGCAGTTCACCGGCCCGCACCGATACTTGGTCGATGGTGAGGCCGCCTAGCGGATGGGGGATGCCCAAGGGATGGAAGTCACGCCGCCCGAAGGTGCGGGCGTGGCGGAAGGCTGAGTCCAAGAACGGGTCGGTGCAAATTACCACCGTGGGGATTCCTAGATTTTCCAAGGCCATCGCGTCGTGCATACTGCACGCGGTGCAGGAGCCTCAATCGGCAATCGCGGTGACCACGAAGTCGCAGCGTTCGGAAAGCTCAGCGATGATGTGGTCGGCGGCCGGGCGGGAGTAGACGTATTTGTCGACCGCGAAGATGTCGCCCAATTCCAGGTCCTTGGCCAACCGCTCGCCGACGTTCTCCAACAGCTCTGCGGCGTTGGCCTTGCGGTTCCCCAGGAAGCCGCCCACCTTGTCGTGCAGGGTCTCCAAGCGGGGCGCGGCCCGCCAACGGGACGCCGCCGCAGGGTCAATAGGAAGGGCCAAGCCCAGTTCCCGCAACCGGTCTTGGTAGTTGGTAACGGTCATAGATGCCCTCTAGGTCTGTTAGATTCCTTCGATCTTGCGGGTGACTCTCCGGGAGCCCCAACCCGGTAGGTAGGCCGAATGAGGTCCGCCAGCGCCGCCTGCGACGAAAATGTTAATGCGGTCCGGGGCTCGCACCACCGGGACCATCTGATCGTCGTCATCGGCGTCGATGTAGCGTGGCCAAAAGTGGCCGCGACGCGAATCGCCTTGGGGCGGGCCGCCCTTTCGCAACATCCGCACTGGCTTCCGGGCGTGCTCGAAGAGAAACTGGCGGATGTCACGCTTGTTCCAGCCGTCGTGGTGCAGGAACTTGGCATGCTCCGGTCCGATAACCACGAAAGTGTCGCCCATCACGTACATTTGGACGTTCCCCAAAGCGCACATCGTGTCGGCCAGCACGGTCAGGAAGTTCCGGGAGTGGGAGGCATGGTACATGACGTTGTGGGGCGCTTCCGCCGGGAATACTGATACCGTACTGTCGTTGGGGGCAAATCCCAGCTCGACATGCATTGGCTCCCAGGGGTTGGCGTCCTCGTCCTCGGCTACGCAATAGGTATACGCCCCGGGATGGCCGAAGGTGGCCTTGTTGGTCTCCCCGGGAATGGCGCCGCCCAGGTTGAGGAGGGCCAGCTTGACGGCCCGGCCGATGGTGGCGTTGGCCCGCCACCCGGAGCCGAAGCAGTTGTAGCCGCCGTTGATGCCAAGGTCCTTGGCGATGGGACCGTTGACGATCAGCAGCGGTGTGTGGATGCCAGTGGAGCACATCACGCCGCGAAGGTTGAACCGGTCGTCCATCATCGCTTCCAAGGCGGTGATGATGACTGGCATGTGCTCGGGCAGGCAACCGGCCATCACCGCGTTGACCGCGATGCGCTCGACGGTGGCTCGCCCTCCCAAAGGCGGTAGTTCAGCGACCAGCTCGTCGCCGCCGCGCCCAGTGCGGGCCACGAACTTGCGGACCAACTCGTCGGACGGCGGCACCACGGGCAGGCCGTCGGTCCAACCGGTCTCGAACATCAGCTCGATGGCATCGGTTATCCCGGTGGAAAGCATCGGGCTAGTCCGCCGGGGTCCCGGCTTCTACTTTCCCCTTGAAAGCGGGCATCACTTCCTTGGCGAACCACTCCAATTGCTCGGTGATCACGCTCTGCGGGGTGCCCACCGGGTGGCTGACGCCGACCCGCTCCAAGCCGGGGTACTGCTGCTCGACAGCCTTAAGTTGCTCGATCACGCGGTCCGGCGGCCCCGCCAAATACGCTCCGGTCTCCACCGAGCCTTGAATCGTCGGCAGTCCGGCGAAGGGGGCCCGGGCCGGGTCGCTGATGTCGCGGATCTGCTCGTCGGAAAGGCGTCGACTCAGCCGTAGCGGGCCGAACATTTTTAAGTTCTCTTCGAAGAAGCCTTGAGATTCGTCCATTGCCTGCTCGACGCTGGGCGCCAAATGGAAATGGAAGCCCACGCTCAGGCCTTCTCCGGGCTGCGGGTTTTGGTGGCCGGCACGGACCAAGGCGTCGCGGTAACCGTAGATGATGCTGTCCATCGCGCCGCCCTCGGCCACTCCGCCACCGATGATTCCCTTGATGCCGTGCTTGACCATGAAGTCGAGGGCCCGTTGGGTGCCGCCTTGGATCGGTTGCCAGCACTCCACTGGCAGCTTGCGGGGCCGGGGCACCAGCGTGAGCTCCTTCAGGGTGTAGCCACGGTAAGGCACCTCCGGGGGAAGGGTATAGTTCTTGCCTTGGTGCGAGAACGAGTCCTCGTTGAAGGCCTTGAAGATGATCTCGACCTGCTCCTCGAACAGCTCGCGGTTGGCGTCTTGGTCCTGCAACGGCGACCCGAAGCTCTCGACCTCCCGAGTGTGGTAGCCGCGGCCGACACCGAAGATCGTCCGTCCGTTGGTTAGTATATCGGCAGTTGCGTAGTCCTCGGCCAAGCGCAGCGGGTGCCACATCGGGGCGATGTTGAAACCGCAGCCGAAGTTGAGGCTCTTGGTGATGTGGGCCAGGTGGACGATCACCATCAGCAGATTGGGCAGGCACTCGTAGCCTTCCGGCTGGAAGTGGTGCTCGGCCATCCACATGGTGTCGTAGCCGTACCGGTCCATGGTGGTGGCGATCGCATCAGTCTTCTCGAACACGGTCGCCAGGTGGTCGTTGCCGAACGACCGGTCGTTGACTGCGGTCCCGCCGTAGCCGACGTTGGTCATATCAACGTGACCAGCGAAGAGACTGTCGAACTTGGTAATCATTTGCCGTGACCTCGCTACTGGGTTTATTCGCTCGGGTGGCGCCTACTCGTAGGGCTGCAGTTGGATTTCGTGGAGAGCCGGGATTACTTCCTTGCCCAGCAATTCCACCGACCGCATGACGTCGGAATGGGCCATGTTGCCCTCGTTCCCGTATATGTGGAGGTAGCCAGGGTTCAGACGCTCGATGATCCGGCTCAGCTTCCTGGTGACCGTATCCGGGCTGCCGACGATCACGTTGTCCACGTCCTGTAGCTCTTGGTAACTCATGCGGCGGCCGAACCCGCCAGCTCCGGGGAGCTGGCGCTGCAGCCGTACGGCCTCTCGCGACTGGTAGCCGGGCGGGTCGTTGTGCTCGACGGGCCCCCGGTTGCGGTGGTGCTCGGTCCAAAGGAAGGTCTGACCGATCCGCTGCGCTTCCTCGTCGGTGTCGGCGCAGAACACCCGGAGCAGGTAGCCGAAGTGCTCCGGACCGGGGGTGAAGCCGACCTCCTTGGCCGTGTCGATGTAAACGCCCTTCAGGCCTTCGGTGTAATCGAGCAGTGAACCCAGGTTCATGTAGGGGTGCTGGTGCCGGGCTGCCCAAACGACGCTCTCGGCGCTGGAAAGGCCGGGGAACCAGATCGGCGGATGGGGGTCCTGTACCGGCAACACCCAGGGATTTACCACCCGGTAGGAGTAGAACTGGCCCTCGTATCGGAAGGGTCCCGGCTGGGTCCAGCACTTGATGATCAGGTCGTGCGCTTCCTCGAAACGGGCCCGGTTCTCGGCCGGGATGATGCCCCCGGCCAGGCTTTCCACGGCGGTGCCACGAACGAAGCCGGAGATGATCCGGCCGTTGGAGAAGCAGTCGAGCATGGCAATCTCTTCGGCCATGCGGATGGGGTCGTTGACCGCGATCACGTTGCCGAGGATGGCGATCTTGGTGTTCTTGGTAATCTTGGAAATTACAGCGGCGTCGAGGTTCACCGCAGGCTTCATGCACCAATAGGAAGCATGGTGTTCGTTGGACATGATACCGTCGAAGCCCGACTCGTCGGCCAAGGCGTACTGCTCGTGGTACTGGTTATAGAGCACGTGGGCCCTTTCGGGATCGAAGAACGTGTTGGGGAACCCCAGCCGTCCGGAATCGTACTGCTCCAGATCGGCGTCGGTGATGTCGGCATACGGCTGCTCGGAAAACCAAAAAACCTCGACGGTATCCTTCATTCAACCACTCCTGAAAGGCGCGTATGGTAGCCAAAATGGAATGCGCCGAAACGCAGCACGGCTAATCCGCAGCCTACCCGCCGCCATTGCGGGTGTCAAGCCGACGGCGTCGGCCGGCGCACAGGGGGATACGGGTTTGGATTTGGTCCCAGGTGGCCGGATTTCCCAGAAGCCAGTGAAGCAGTTCCTGTCCTGTGCATCCTCTGGTCCGGCAAATTCTGGTTCAAACCCCTCGCAACTCCTACAGGTCGGGGATGCCCATGGAGACGGAGGCGTAGGAGCCGTCGATGGCCCGGGTCTGGTGGCCTTGGCCGGTCATGTCTTCGGCCAACAACACGTCGCCGGGCTGAAACTGACGCGAGGATCCGTCGCCGCAGGTCACTTCCATGCGGCCCGAAATCACGATCAGGTATTGGCGGCGGGTGGGGGAGTGCCAGTCGCTGAAGCTGTTCTCGGCGGAGCGCCGGAATACGAGGTCCTCCCCGGCCTTCGTGGCGATGCGCTCCACATCCCCCGAGGGAATGTTCAAGTCTTCGAAGTGGGCTTGACCGTCGTCACCGGTATAAATTCGGACTATCATCGTTAGGCCTCCATTAATTTTTTATTCATCGGCAGCGTTGACCAAGGACCCGTCGACCATCTCCAAGCGGCGGTCTCCGGCCTCGGCCAGGGTCAAGTCATGGGTGGCGGCAATTACGGTGGTGCCTTCGGCGGCAATCTGCCGGAGGGTGGCGGTGATCGAGCGGGCGGTTGTGGTATCCAGCTCCCCGGTCGGCTCGTCGGCGAAGACCACATCGGGCCCCGTAACCAGGGCGCGGGCGATGGATACCCGTTGCTGTTCGCCGCCGGAGAGTTCGTAGGGCCGATGCCGGGCCCGAGGTCCCAATCCGACCGACTCCAGCACTTCCTGGGCCCGTCGGCGACGCTCCCGCCAAGAGACCCCGATGATGTGAAGCGGCAACTCCACATTCTCTTGGGCCGAGAGCAGCGGCATTAGGCCGAAGGACTGGAACACGAACCCGATTTTCCGTCGGCGAAGCTCCACCAAGTCCCTTTCCGGCAACCGCGACAGGTCTTCTCCTTGGAACAGCGCGGCTCCGCTGGTGGGCCGGTCGAGGCCCGAAAGCAGGTTTAGAAGCGTGGTTTTGCCGGAACCGGAGCGGCCCGTAACCACCAGTAGTTCGCCGGTCCTTACCTCCAAGTCGACGCCGTTGACCGCCATGACGGTGGAGCCGCCGGACTCGAAAGCGCGGCTAAGGGCGGCGGCGGTAATTATGCCGTTGTTCATGGGGCCGCCCCGCCGTCACCGCGCCTGGAATCGCCGTCGGGAGGGCGGAGAGTGACCTGGCCGTCCTCTAGTTCGACGCGGGCGAGGCCCCGGCGACGGAAACGGTCGACGTATTCTTGGGGTAGCTGCAGCCGACCGGCTTCGTCGACCACCACGAACTCGTCTTCGGTGCGAGAGCCGTCCCGTTGGTACGACGCGGTGGAGACCGTTTCCGAGCTGATTCGTCCGTCGCGGATGTGGACCACCCGGTCGACGAACTGGGAAACTCCAGGATAGTGGGTCACGATGATAACGGTGACGCCGAAGCCGCGGTTTAGCCCGCGCAGCATATCAAACACCTGTATGGCGGTGGCGGTGTCCAACTCTCCGGTGGGCTCGTCGGCCAAGAGCAGCGGCGGTTGGTTGGCCAAGGCGACGCCGATGGCGGCGCGTTGCTGCTCGCCGCCGGACAACTGGTGGGGCATGCGGCCAGCCTTGTCGCCAATGCCCAGGGCCTCCAGCACCTCCTGAGACCAAGCGCTTCGTTCGTTGCCAGGGCGCCCAGCCAAGGCCATGGGAAGCTCAACGTTGTCGGCCACGCTGAGGTAGGGGACCAGGTTGCGGGCGGTAGCCTGCCAGACGAAGCCCACGTCCCGGCGGCGGTAATGCACCAGAGCCTGTTCCGATATGTCCAGCAGGTCCCGTTCGCCTACCCGGACCTGTCCGGCCGACGGGCTGTCCAGGCCCGCCAGGATGTTGAGCAAGGTGCTCTTGCCACTGCCGCTGGCCCCAACAATGGCGACGAGCTCTCCCCGGGCGACCGTCAGGTCGAGCCCCCGCAGCGCTACCACCTCCAGGTCGGCGCGCTTGTAAATCTTGAACAAGTCGCGGCAGACCACGAAGGGAGCGCCGTCGGCTCCGCCGGGTGTGCTGCGATACTGGATTTGCTGGTCCATCGTCCCGGTTAATCCCCCATACGCAAAACTTGCTGAAGCTGCAGCTTGCCAGTTAGCCAGGTCAGCCAGAGGCCGCAGAAGCCAGTAACCGCGGCCATAATAACGTAGGACACCACCAAGCGCCTCCAGTCGGTGGTAAAGACAAGCGAGGGCGTGGCCCGAGCGCCCTGCTCCACCACCTCCATCAAGGGCAGCAGACTCGACCCGATTAGCCAACCGAGCCAGGTGCCCAGCGCCACCCCACAGAGTACCATCAACAACAGGTTTGACCATACGATGCGCTGCATTTGGCCCCTGGAAATCCCCAGGGTGCGGAGCAGGGCGAACTCGATCTGCCTTTCCCGGGCATCCAAATGGGAAAACAGCATCAGGCCGCAGGCGCTGGCCACCGCCACCGCCAAGAAGAGCAACACCAAAAGCGCCCCCCAGCCCGCCGCCACCAAGGGCTGCTCCACCCGCAGGGCCACCATCGACGGCGCGTCGAGGGCCTCTCGAACACTGACTCCTTCCTCCCTCAGGGCCGCCGTGACCGGTCCAACGGCAACAGAGCCACCGTCTCCTGCCAGCCAGAGTTCGTTGGCGCCCCCCGGGACGACCGGGCTATAGCGGGCGGTGGCGTCGGTGAACTCCGCCAAGTCCACCACAGCGAACGGCCGGCCGTTGGGGTCCAGCGTCGGGAAGTACTCCACCTCCGCCGTCACGTCCAGAAGCAGCGAGTAGGTGGACATACCCAGGATGACGGTGTCGCCGACCTCGGCGTCGGCGACGTCCAGCAGGGCGGGACTTACCAGGGCAGGCATCGCCTCGTCGGAGCCACCGGCCCTGATCCCTATCATGCCTACGCCGCCGGGAGACCAACTGAAACGGCTGGACACATCGAACTCGCCACCCGAGGCGGAGCGGCTCAGCTCCAGAGTTGACAGGCCCGGGCGAGCGAAGTCCTCGATGGCCAACCAACCATCGGCAGACCGGAAGTCGTGTACCAGTTCTTCGCCCCGGGGAGTTAAAGCGTCCACCCGGCCGAGGAATAGCGCGCCTCCATTATTGTTCCCGTAGCGCACGTCCGCCGAGAGCGACACCAGCGTGAGAGGCGTCTGGAGCGCCGGGGCGCGCGGCTCCTCCCTTATCCGGCTCCTTACTTGAGGTTGAGCGGTCAGGTCCACCGTCAACCGGCTCCAATCGCTGTCCTCCAGCCTGCCGATTCGGGTGTCCATTATCCGGCCCGCGGAGTCCCGGATCCGGGCCCAGAGCCCCACGCCCAGGACCGAACTGCCCGGCCGGACCCACAGTGCCAGGCCCGTCGTATCCGGGGGCAGCAAAATACCATCGGGTGGCGCTCCAACGCTACCAGCTTTGAGCTGCCCAGCTAGGCTGGCAAGCGACCGGCCATCGGCAAAGTCGCCTCGAAACCAGGCCACTTCGTCGATGGTGTCGGCATCCACTGCCAACAGTGTCCCGGAGGTGCTGAAGCCGGTGGTGGTGACGTAGCCGGGGGCGCGAAAAACGGCGGAGGCGGCAGCGACGTCGTCCAGACCGTTGAGACTGTCGGCCAACCCGGCGGCATTGCCGGGTTGGTTCCAGCCACTGTGCTGGAGCCTAAGGTCAGCGCCGGCCGCGTACAGCGCTCTCTCCTCTTGACCACGCTCCAAGGTGGACGAAAATGCGCTTCCCATTACACCCAGCGCGGTGGCCAGCATGACCAGAACGATCAGCATAGCCGGAGTCATGGGGTCCCTGGCCAGTTGCCGCAGCACGTGGACCAACCAGGTTGGCCCCACCGGCCCCGCCAATCGCGCCAACGCCGCCGCGGCCCACGGGAACAGACGAAGCACGATCAGCCCGGCTGCCATCAAGCCCAGCACCGGCCCCAGCAGCAGGCTGTAGTCGATACTGAGTTCGCGTGTGCCCAACGATTGCACTAAGAACGCGCCTCGGCTCTGTAACTGCCACCACAGGAGGCCGATCAGGACCAGCAGCACCAGGTCCAGGTAATACCGATGCAGGAAGCTGGTCGTTGGTGGGCGGGCCCCGGCCTGCCGCGCCTCCACCGTCCCATGCCGGGCCGCCGCCAACGTGGCAACCGTAAAGACCACCACCGCCAAGCCGCCGCCCGCCAACCCCAACAGGAACGGACCTAGGGTCAGTCCGACGGGAACGCCGACGAGGGTCTCGGAAGCTCCGCTTAGCTCAAAGAAGATGAAGCCGAGTAGCCTCACGACCCCCAAGGCCAAGAACGGGCCGATAACGACGGCAGGCGCCGCCAAGAGCAAGCCTTCTCCAAGCCCGAGGATGCCCAGCTGGAGGGTGGTGGCACCCCGGCTTTTGAGCATGGCGATCTCGCCAGCCCGGGACCGCACGATTAGGCCCGCCACCAAGGCCAGGTAGTAGACCAAGACCCCGGTCACCAAAAATATCACCAAGAGCAGCGGGACTCGCGCCAGCAGCAGTTGTTCATCGAAGCTTCGCAGCAGGTTGTCCAAACGGATGGAGTAGCTGGAGTTGCTCAGCCCGGTGACCGCCGAACGTTCGGCGTTGGTCAAATGTTGCTGTACCTCTTCCAAGTCGTCGGCCCGCACCCGCTTGCGGTCCGGGAAGAAATACCAGGTAGTATCGGTATACAGGGCCGGATAGGTCCCCAGCACTTGCTCGATCAGGGCATCCTCCGAGGCAAAGAGGGGGATAAGCGTCCAGCGGTCGTCGTCCCTGCTGGAGGCGGAGGCCAGCCCGTACCAAAATTCGTCGGACGGGTCCACCTGCTCGAAGATGCCGGCGATTCGCACCTGCGCCACCGGCGGCTCGGCGAACGACGCCGCCGGGAACACTCCCATCGTGCCGCCGACTTCCAGTTGCAGCAGCTCCGCTCCGAGTTTGTCCACCGCAACTTCCACTGGCTGCCTCGGAGCGCCCGCCCCCACCGGCCAACGTCCTTCCAACACCCGGATGCGGTCATCTATGCCAGTGAGGTGGACCAGCGGTCCCCTGGGGCGGATGTCGTTGTCCAGCTCGAGGTGTGGGTGGCCCTCGAAGAAGAATGTAGCCGTTTCCAGGTGGCGGGCCTGCTCCTTAAGGTAGGGTTGCAGGGGTGCGGCCACCCGTTCGGTCACGAAGGAGTCCCTGGCCTGGAACGCCCGTCGCCGGCCTTCCACGGCCAACGGGTCGTCCCGGCTGCTGAAGGAACGAATCCAAAAATTCACGTCCTGCGGCTGGGCCTGCACCAGCTCCCCCCGTAGGGCCGCGTTGGCCAGAAGCTGAGAAAAGATTACCCCACTGGCCATCAACGCCACCGCCAGCAGGATGCTGCCGAACAGGACCGCCTCCAGCCGCCAACCGGTCATGGTGCGGCGAAGAGCCATCACGTAGGCGAAACGGAGCAACGAGGCCATATCCTAGGACCCCTCCCGCAACACGTCGACCGGCCGGGCCCGCTGTGACAGCAAGGCCCCGAAAATCGCCGAGACCATGACCGCGGCCGCCAAGCCGGCCAGCACCGAGACCAGCAACAGCCCGTGGACTTCGGGCAGCATCGGCGGTATTGGACCGGCGCGGCCGGGCGTGATGTCAAGCATCCGCACCAAGGATAGCCCGGGCCAGTAGCCGATCGCCGCGCCAGCAGCAATTGCCAAGCCCGCCATCAGCCAGCGCTCCGCTGCCATCGACAGGAACAGTTGCCGCCGCGAAAGGCCCAAAGCCCGGGCGACTGCGGTGTCCATGCGTCCGGCCCGGACCGAGGCGGCCGAATGGAACAAAAGCGCGGTAACTACCGCCAAGCCCATCCCGGCCATGCTTAGGCCAGTGAGCCCATTCCAGCCGCCGCCCGCCAGCGGGTTTCGCGAGGCGCGGATGGCCGCCGCCTGACGGTCGGTAACCCGGGCGAAGGGCGACAGGACCGACGTCAAATCCTCGATCACGGATTCCCGTTCGTAGGCCGGGTCCAGGGACAGCCAATACTCCTCGGGGACGGTCCGCGCGCTGGCCGGCGGCAGCAGCCGGATGTAACTCAGGTAGCCGTCGAGGTCCACCACCAAGAACGGCCTGGCGAAGTTGGTGACTGTTGGAAACAGGTCCGTCACCGCCACCACCTGTACCGGGAGCGCCACGCGCCCGTAGCCAATGCGGACGGTCTGACCTACCGTCAATCCGGCGCCGCCGATGGCTGGGAGGGGCAACGGTACCGGCGAGATGTGCATTCCCCGCTGTTCGCCGGCAAAGGGCTCCTCCCATGAAAACGTGAGCCCGGAGACACCGCTACGGGCCCCAGCCGCCCCGGCATCGACGCGGTCGGGAATGCCGCCTCGAGTACCCAGAGCCTCCCAGGGCCCCAACTCTTCGAACGTCTCCACCACCTGCCCTTGGGTTGGCAGCCCTGGGCCGAACGCTATGAAGTCGTCTATGTGAATGCGGCCTGCGGTCACCTTAACGAAAGAGCTGGTGCTGAAGAATACCGCGGCCAGCGACCACTGCTGCTCGGAGGAGCGCAGCCTTTCAGGCAGGTCGCCAGCAAAAAGACGCCACCCTTCCTCGCCACCACCCCCGAACCCGCCCAGGGACACGTTCCGGTAGCGGCCTCGGTCGTCGGCGAGCCGGGCCCAAACGTTTATGTCGGCCTGCAACTCGCGGTCCCGCAGGTCTCCCACGTCCATCCAAACACCAACTCGCTCCGCGCCAAGGGGCAATTGGACCCCGTATTGCTCGTCGGGCAGCGCTTTTCGGGTGGTGCGTACCAGGGCTGCCAATTCGGTCAGACTGGCTTGGGCGAAGTCATCTCGAAACCAGACCGCGCGTGCCATGGCCTGTGGGTCCACGCCCAATAGCAGCCCCGGGACTCCGGTGTGACCCTCGATCAGGATAACCGAGTCTCTCAGCACCGGGCTGGCCGCGTCTACTCCCGGCACCGACTCCAGCTCCGCCGCAGTGGAGGCATTTCCGCCGGGACCGGAGATAAGGATGTCTCCGCCGACCCGGTACTGGGTCTGGTCGCTCTGGCTTCGGGACAAGCTCGATTGGAAAGTAGCCCCGAATACGCCCAAGGCCGATGCCAGCATCAGCATCACCGCCAGCGACGCCGGCGGTACCGGATCGCGGGCCAACCGGGCCAGAGCTACCGTTGGCCAGCCCGGTCCGGAGCGCATGTTTAGCCACACCACCGCCCGCACCAACCAAGGCAACACTCGCATCAACAGCAGCGCCGCCGCCAGCAACCCTAAAACCGGCCCCAAGATGAGAGTGGGATCAACGTCGAATCCCCGGGAGGCCAGCGCCCTCGACACAAACCCGTCGCGCTCCTGAAGCTGCCACCAGACCAGTCCGACGGCAAGGACCGCCAGGATGTCGAGGTAGTAGCGGTGGAAGAAGGAGACCGCCGGGGGCCGGGAGCGGGTTGCCAGAGCATCGGCCATATCGGCGCGGGCCCGGCCCACGGCTGATGCCGCCAGCACCGCCAAGGATATAACGGCGCCCACCGCTCCCATCCAGAACATGTCGGCCCCCATGACCACGGCGATGGGGCCGCCCCCCAAGGTCCCAAAGGTCGGCAGCAGCAGATGGCGGACGATAAGCCAAGCCAGCAGCGGACCGACGCCCACAGCAATCAACGCTAGGATACTCTCGGTAAGCAACAGCACGCCGCACACCTGGAGCACGCCCGCCCCCCGGCTTCGCAGCAACGCGAGCTCGTCGGACTGGCTGCGCCCCAGGACTCCGGTGATCAACACCAAGAAGTACAGCACGACGATGACCACCAGCGAGACGAACACGTAGATCGGCACCCGGGCCAGGGTAAGGTCGCGCTCGAACTCCTCGAGGGTCAACCCCAGGCGGCTGAAAACCAAGGTGCGAGGGTATGACTTGTTTAGATCGGTCTCCAGTCCGTCCAGCGCCTCCTGGGTCGCATCGACTGTCCCAGCGGTGATCACCGATGGGTCCACGAAGATGTAGTAGCCGAAGTCAGCCACTGCAGTAGGGAAGCGGCGACCCAGCGCCTCTAGGAAATCGTCCTCGGTGATATACAGGGGCACCACGCTCTGTTCGCCCACGGTTTGAACGCTGAACTGGTTGGGCACCCCCATCCAGTATTCTTCCCGGGGGTTGATGGGATCGGCAATTCCGACGACGTTTACGATGACGCGCTCTCTGGGAGCGCCCGGGAAAGGCGTGACGTACAGGCGGCTGCCGAGAACGTATCCCATGTCGCTGGCCACCCGGCGGCCGACGACGGCCTCGAGTTCCACGCCCTCGGGCCCAATCGAACCGGGATTCTGGGGCCAGCGGCCCGTTAGGATGCGCGCATGCTCAGTGAACCCGGTCATGAAGAACATCCGTCCTGACGGAGACCCCAAGGACGGCGATTGCGGGGCCGGGTTAGTGGTCAGGGGCATCCCGGGAAGGGTGCGGCCGAACCGCTCCATCCCCACAGTCATGTGGCCGAGACGCCGCTCTATCGCCTCCTCGGCGATTGCTCGCAGTTCGCGGTAGTCCTCGGGACCGAGCGGGCGGTTCTGAAATATGGCCTGGGTGTGCAAAGACAGCGGGGACTCGCTGAACAGAGCATGGCGCACTCCGGCCTCGGCCAACACCCGGGAATAGAGGGTGGTGGCGCTGAGCAACACGACGGCTAATAGGATGCCAACAGACACCACGGCCGACAGACCCCAAGCCCGGGGCAAGCGACGGCGCATCACCCATACCGAAAGCCGCATTAACTCGACCATGCGAGGGATTATAATGGGTGTTCGTCAAACTGGGAGAGGTATTTTAAATGACACGCTTGGAAAGTAAGGTCGCATTGGTGACGGGCTCCGGCAGAAACATCGGACGGGCCATCATACTGAAGCTGGCCGCGGAGGGCGCGAACGTGGTGGTGAACGCCCGGTCCAACCGCGAGGAAGCCGAGTCGGTGGCCGCCGAGGCCGCCGCCTTGGGCGTGGAGTCCATGGCTGTGGTGGCCGACGTGGCCGACGAACCGCAGGTCAGCGGCATGTTCGCCGCCGCCATCGAGCGTTTCGGCAAGGTGGACGTGTTGGTGAGTAACGCCGCCATCCGCCCCCACAAACCGTTCACAGAATTGACGCTGGATGACTACGAGCGGGTCCGCGGCGTGGTTCTGGACGGTGCGTTTTACTGCGCCAGAAACGCCATCCCCTCGATGCTGGAGAGCGGGTCGGGACGCATCGTGTTTCTGACTGGCGACGGCGCCTGGCAGGGCTCAGCCCAGCGCTCCCACGTATCGGCGGCCAAGATGGGCGTGGTGGGTCTGGCCAGGGGGCTGGCCTCGGAGTTCGCGCCGCACAACATCCGGGTGAACGTTGTCTCGCCGGGCCGCATCGACACGTCCCGCGACCTGTCCTGGTACCCCCAGCAAAACATGGCCGACACCTCGGAGATACCCTTGGGACGTTTAGGGGCGACGGACGACATAGCCGCCGCCGTGGCGTTTCTGGTAAACGACGACTGCGGTTTCATCACGGGTCAGACCATCCACGTAAACGGCGGCACGGCGTATTTTTAGGAGATCCCAATGACGCTAAAAAGAGCCTTCTTTCTTGGCCTTATGGCCATCGTGGTCCCACTTTTTGCAGCGACCGCCTGTGGCGGCGAGCAAGAAATGCCGGAAACATCCGGTCCGGCGACGGCTGCGCGGCCGGCCTCAGCAACTGCATCAACGCGGGTTCCGTCCCTAACGCCGGTCCCAACGCCAACTGCGGCGCCCACGCCAACTGCGGCACCCACGCCAACTGCGGCGCCCACGCCAACTGCGGCACCCACGCCAACTGCGGCACCCACGCCAACTGCGGCGCCCACGCCGACTTCTGCGCCTGCCGTAACGCCCGTGCCCTCGCTGCCGCCGGAGGAACGCGAACTCAGTTCGGCAGAGATTTTCGCGAGGGTCTCGCCCTCGGTGGCGTATATCTCTACCGGGATAAAGCAAGGGAGCGGAGTCTTGATCGAGGGCGGGTACGTATTGACGAATCACCATGTCGTCTGGCCCTACGGCCACGCCCGGGTCGTTCTGCCAGACGGTTCGGCGTATGAGAGCATCCCCGTGGTCAGTTCCGATCCACTGGCCGATCTGGCCGTCCTTGGCCCCATCGACACTGAAGTTCCCTCGTTGTCCCTAACCGATGGTGAAGGACTGTCCATCGGCGCCGATCTGTACCTCGTGGGTTACCCGGCCGAGGTAGAGCAATTACCGCAACCAACCATCACCAAGGGCATCCTCTCTCGCCTCCGCGAGTGGGAAAATGCTGGCATAACCTACTTCCAGACCGACGCCGCTATCGTAGGCGGCCAAAGCGGCGGGATACTCGTCGACGCCGAGGCCAACGTTATCGGAATTTCAACCTTCGTCTTTAGCGATGCGCAGTTCGGGCTGGCCGCCTCTGCGGCGGACATCGCGCCAGTGGTGGAATGGTTGACCAGGGGAGAGGTCGACGCCGCTCTGGGCGACCGGCGCCTCCCGACGCCCGACGGCTTGGCAAAATTCGAGTTGAATTTCGAGAAGTTTTGGGAAGTACAGTCTTTTATGATCGACGAAGGCGCAGGCACGCTCGTCGAAATCCGAATGGACGGCGATGGTGATGGCACGTTTTGGGTCGTCGATTCCTTCGGTATCATCTTACTCGATAAAGACGAGGAGGTTTCCGGGCCTGAGGAGGGTCAACTTACCCTCCAACGATCGAGTCCGCATTTCGTCCAATTCTCGATTGCGTCCGGGGAGTTTGGCAAGTTCGAAATAGAAAGTAGCGTCCCGCTAACGCCAATAGAAGACCCCGACGACGGGAGGAGAATCACCGTCGGCGAACTCGTTATCGCCAATATTGACTCACCTACGGACCTCGATTCTTTCACGTTGGACTTGGAGGAGGGGGAAACCGTATATATCGAAGGCGACTCGCTCAACGCGGACCTGAACCTCGCGATAAAGTTCCCTGGATCGACGATTGAACAGACGATCAGAGACGACGATAGCGCGGGGGGGTTGTTTGCCGTTAACCCCGGAGTGGTGTACCAAGCCGTTCAGTCAGGCCCTCACACTATAGCGCTACAGGACTCTACCGGGACCAATATCGGAGCCTACTACCTGTTGGTGTCCGAGGCGTTGGAGGGGGCAACGCCAGTCATTATTCCTCCTGCGCCCGAGTACCTCGATAGCCCGTTCGGGACCATGAGAGTCTACGAAAGCCCGGCCGGATTCTCCGTAGAGGTCCCGGCGGATTGGGTGGAAACGGTCGTCGACCCGTCCCTAGGTCAGGTCTTTGGCGCCACTAATTCAATGGGCGCGGTTCTCTTAATAACCGAATATGATGCTTCGGTCACTTCGGTAAGCACTCTCGCAGAATTTGTCGAGTTTTTGGAGACTTACATTTTTGGGCCTGACCCCACGCTTGATATTGTCTCCAAGACCACCATGCAGACTGTGTCCGGCAAGCCAGTAGAACAGTTTGAACTCTCAATCGTCGGCGGTATATTCCACTCCTACTGGTATGTCTACCTCTCCGACAGCGGACTAGGCTTCCAACTGGCTTATCTATTTCCCCAGGAACAAGCATCCTCTGGACAAGCCCTCGCGGAGTACTCGATCGGCACTCTAACCGAGAAGTAGGCCGACCCCCGACCCTAATCCCGGAATCTGAACGTCTTCAGGTTGGGGAGGATGTTCAGGTGGGCCCCAGTGTGTTCCAGAATGTCTTCGGAGCTCCAGCCGGAGGCGTTCTCCAGTAGCTCCAAGCTGGCGGGCGTGATGCCGAAACACCCAAGGTCGGTTGCCGGCGTCTTCAGTTCCCATGTATGGGCGTCAGAGATGATAGTCGTGAGGCTGGTTGGCCTCCGGGCTCGTTCGGGACGACATTCGGGTGAACGTGGTCTCGCCGAGGCGAATCGCGATACCAGCCGCGACCTTTGGCAGTATTCCAACAGAACATGACCGATACCTCGGAGATACCCTCTGGGCCTCCTGGGTACACCTGACGATATCGGCACCGCCTGCGTGTTCCTGGTCACCGGCGACGTTGGCTTCATCACGGGTCGGACCATCCAACGTCAACGGGGGAACCGCGTACTTTTGAACTGAACAAAAAGCGAATCTAGAGAAAACTAATGCGAAAACCTCTCGTCATACCGGTGACGCTGATTTGCGTCGTTGTCCTGTTGGCCATTGTTGCTTGCGGCGGCGACTCAACATCGGAGCCGACCGAGCCACTGGCGACCTTGGCGCGACCTTCTCCCCCAGCAACGACCGCGCCCACCGAAGCGCCGGAGTCTATCTAATCTCCGCCAGCGACGCCGTCTACCGCGGTCACGCCGCCTCCAACTCAGGAGCCTACCAGAGGCCACTCCCGCTCCTAGCCCTACGCCGCCGGTCCCTTCTTCATCTGATATATTCACGAAACTCGCGCCCTCGATCGTCCTTGTTAAGACAGACCTGGCCCATGGGACGGGAATAGTAATCGAAGGCGGCTACGTGCTCACCAACCACCACGTGGTTTGGCCTTATGCCAAAGCGGGGCTTGTGTTCCCTGACGGGACGGAACTCGAAGGCGTGCCGGTGTTCAATACAGACCGCCTTTTAGACCTTGCTGTCCTGGGCCCGGTCGAGTCTCCGGCGGCACCCTTGGAACTCACCGACGGCGAACGATTGACGATCGGGAGCGACGTCTTCTTGGTCGGATATCCAGCAGAGAGGTGGAAGCGCTTCCCCAACCGGCTATCACGAGCGGGATTCTCTCGCGCTTGCAGGAGTGGGAGCATCAGGGGATCACTTTCTTCCAGACCGACGCGACCATCGTGGGCGGCCAAAGTGGCGGCGTTTTGGCTGACTCCCAAGGCAGGGTGATCGGCGTAACCGGACTCATTTTTGGACGGGATTTCGGGCTTGCCGCATCAGCGCAAGATCTCTCTCCCGTAATAGGCCGCCTCATAGAGGGCGAGGACGTATCCGGACTCGGAGTTCAGGCTATCCCTTCCAGCGGTGGTAGACACCAGTTGAATGTCGAAATTCCCAGCTTTTTCGACGTTCGCTCGTTCGTCATCCAAGCACCAGTAAATACCGAAATCGACCTCCGGGTCGAAGGGCCTGGAGATGCAACGTTCTGGGTCGCGGACAGCCTCGGAAACGCCTTGCTGGACAGAAACGAAACACCGAGGGGGCTAGAGTCCGGAACATTCACCATCGCCATGCCGGGCCCGCATTTTCTCCAGGTCTCAATTGCATCGGATCATCCCGGAGAGTTCGCACTTACCAGCAACGTGCCGCTTTATCCGTTGGTGGACCCCGACGGCGGACGGCCTATTACCGTCGGTGAGACCCTAATCGCTTACATGGATTCGCCACAGGATTACGACTTCTTCACCATCGAATTATCGGAAGGTGAGACGGTGGTGGTAGATGCCCACTCCCTCTACCTAGACCTAGCGCTGATAGTACGATTCTCCGGCTCGACCGAGGAACAAAGGGTGGTCGACGACAACAACGGTGGGGGTTTATTCGGGGTGGATCCCAGTCTTGTTTATCGCGCCCCCACGGCGGGGACCCACTCCATCAGCGTGGCCGAGCCTAACGGTTCTGCCGGCGGGGCCTATCCCATCTCGGTGCGGGAAGCGCCAGCCGACGCGATACCTGCGGAAATCCCTGCAACACGGGACACTTTGGATACGCAATTCGGGACTATGTGGGTTTATCGGAGGCTTGAACTAGGGTTCTCGGTCCAGATACCTGTAAATTGGGATCGGCACGATGTGCCGCAGGTCACATATTACGCCGTCGGGCCGGAAGGAGCTTGGCATAGAGGACGTCTCAGTTGTCGGTCTCGGCGAATTATCCCTGACCGAGTACGCCGACATCATCCAAACCCACGTGATTGAACGCGATCCCTCATCCAGCCTGGTTGGCAGAACGAGGCTTCAATTGCCTTCTGGGGCGCCGGTGGAACGGTTCGAATTCGAGGGCATCGGCGGACTTAGCGCAGGCTACCGCTATGTCGCCATGTCGGAAAACCAGGTCGCCTTCAATGGCACGTATTTTTTCCCCAAAGACCAATTCGAAAGTCGCAAAGACCTGATCGAGTATTCGATCAGCACGATGCAATTCGATTAGTTGCCAGGACGGCGGGAACGAACGGAAATCGCGGTGTCCGGCGGGTCGAGACCCTAGTCCCTGAACCGGAAGGTCTTGAGGTTAGGGGAGATGTTCAGGTGGGCTGCGGTGTGCTCTTGGATGTCTTCGGGGCTCCAGCCCGGGGCGTTTTCCAGCAGTTCGAAGCCGTCGGGGGTGATGCCGAACAGACCCAGGTCGGTCACCAGCATCTTCACCACGCCGGGGGCGGTGATAGGCAGTGTGCAGCGCTTCAGCAGCTTGGACTCACCCTCGCGGGTCAGGTGCTCCATGGCGATGAACACCCGCTTGGCGCAGGCCGCGAGGTCCATGGCCCCGCCAATGCCTCCGCCCTTGCGGGTCGGGATGCGCCAATTGGCGAAGTCGCCGTTCTCGGCCACCTCGTAGGCCCCCATCACGGTCACGTCGATCATCCCGCCCCGGATGATGGTGAATGAATCGGCGTGGTGAACGATCCCCATACCTGCCTGGGCGGTCACGTGCTGGCCGCCAGCGTTGACCAAGTGCCGGTCTTCCTCGCCCTCGGCAGCCAGCGGCCCGTAGCCGATGACGCCGTTTTCCGATTGGTTGATTATCGCCTTGGTGGGATCGACGTAGTTGGAGCACAAGGTGGGCATGCCCACTCCCAGGTTGACGATCCAACCGTCTTGGAACTCCATGGCCAAGCGGTCGCACATTGCTTGGCGGGTGAGCTTCTCTTTCTCGGCCATTACTTTATCCCTGCCGCAGTGTGGATTCCGGCTGTGCGTGAATGACGAGAGCAGGCTGTAGTTACAGCCCCGGTTTGGCACCCGACCAGATACCGTCCTCGGGGATTTTGACTATGCGGTCAACGAAAATCCCGGAGACGTGGACGTGGTCCGGGTCGATTTCCCCGATCTCCAAGACGTCGTTCTCGACCTCCACGATGGTCGTGGTGGCCGCCATCGCCATTATCGGATTGAAGTTGCGCTGGGAGAGCCGGAACTGGAGGTTCCCGAATTTGTCGGCCTTCCAAGCCCGGACCAGAGCGTAGTCGGCCGGCAGCGGGTACTCCAAAACATAGGTACGGCCGTTTATCTCCCGATGCTCCTTACCCTCGGCCAACTCGGTGCCCACCGAGGTCGGCGTGAAGAAACCCCCAATGCCAGCGGCGGCGGTGCGGATGCGCTCGGCCAGGGTGCCTTGCGGCACCAACTCCGCCTCGATGGTCCCTTCGTTGTACATGCGGGTGAAGGGCGTCACGACCGACGGGTGGGTCGAGGCGGTGAAAGCGCAGACCATCTTCTTGACCTGGCCCGCTTCCACCAGGGTACCCACGTCGACCAGTTCGTCGATGGTGCCAGCGTTGTTGGAAATGGCGGTGAGATTCTTCGCGCCTTGGCGGTTCAGGGCGGCGAGAAGGTTCCGGGGAACACCGACTCCGGAGAAACCGGGGCACATGATCGTCGAGCCGTCGGGTATGTCGGCCACCGCCTCGTCCATGGTGGCATACACCTTGTTCTTCATGGGGCATACACCTTCAAAAATGCTGGGGAAAATGCTAGGGCAATACTAACGCAGACTGCCCCGCCGCGCCACACCAAAGAGGCGGCGAGGGTGACGGGGGAGGGGGCGAGTAGACCAACCATCCGCAATGCTTTAAACTCCGTTGACGACGAAATTGACAGCTTCAGGAGACGCATCATGGCCGTAGCAGGACACTGGACACACGCTTATCTCGGCCTGGCTGGAGAGGGCGACTACATCGGCGAGGGCGGTCTGCTCCGGAAAGCCGACGGCGAAAACGAATGGCAGGACATCTCGGCCGGTCTGCCCGAGAACCCACAGGTGCGGGCCCTAATGCTCAGCCGTGACAACCCCCAAAGGCTCTTCGCCGGCACCCAGGATGGGGTGTTCCGCAGCGATGACCGCGGCAAGAGCTGGCAGGCGCTGGGCGACCCGTCCGACGGTCGGGAGGTCTGGTCGCTGGCCGCCCATCCCAACGACGCGAACGTCATCTTCGCCGGTTACGAGCCGTGCGCCATCGCCCGCTCCACCGACGGCGGCGACACCTGGCAGGAGATGGACACCAGCCGGGTCCGCTTCCCCCATATCACCACCTACATGCCGCCCTTGGGCAAGCGGGTCATCGGCATCGCCATCGACCCGGTTGACCCCGCCAACATGTACGCCGCCATTGAGGTGGGCGGACTTCTGGGCAGCCGCGACGGAGGGCTCTCTTGGGAGCAACTGTTAGACGGCCCCTTCCTGCGCAACAATACTCTCGACCTACATGAGGTGCAGGTCAGCGCCGCCGCCCCCGATACGGTGCAAATCGCCACCCAGATCGCCATGTTCCGAGGCCGGGACCATGGCCGCCGCTGGGAGCACGTGCAGGCGCCCGACCAGTTCCTCGGAGGCTCCTATTGCCGCGATCTGCTGGTAGCGCCCGACGACCCCAAGACACTGTACCTGGCTGCTGGCGCCGGCGGCGGGGCCGCTCCGCCCGACACGGTGCAGTCTGGCACGCTACTGCGCAGCCGCGACATCGGCGAAACCTGGGAGGCGATCGATCTGGGCGAGAAGCCGCCGGGACGCATGATGCAGGTCGCCATCGATCCCGCCGACCCGGCGCGGCTCTCCTGCGCCGCCTACTCCGGCGAGGTCTACGACAGCGCCGACGGCGGCCAGACTTGGCGGAAGACCGTGTTGCCAGTGGAGGCGACGCGCTACCTTCACATCTATCCCCTCGTGCTGGGCTAAGTCCTAGCCTTCGCCACGCACCCAAAGTAGGGGCGCTGCCCGTAGCGCCCCTAAGCCGCAAGGAGGCATCGAGACTTGGCGACCTCTGCATTTGATCGAGCGACCTACCGGCTAACCGAGAATTCCCTGCCCGTGATGGTCTTGGAAAAGCACGAGTTCCCGGCGGATTTCCAAGGCCACCAAATCGTCCGCGAGGGGGAGTTGGACAACGCCGCATTGGCCCAGAACGGTTTCGCGGGTAGCACCGCCGAGCGGTTCGCCCAAGCCGGGCGGGTAACCGGCAACATGCGCGAGCTGGGCCCCACGTCCAACATGGGAATGGGCGACGGCTTCGATTTCATGGGCGCTTCAGTGGTGCATCTGTTCGACACCCCCGAGTCGGTGCGCAGTTGGATGTACGACATCTTCCTGAAGGACTTTGTGGACCACGTAGGGGAGAGCGTGGGCCAAGGCCACCAGATAGTGTCGGCCACCCGAGTCGACACCGCCGGATTCTTCGATGAGTCAGTGGCCCTGCGGGTGCTGCAAGGGGGACCCGGTGGCCTCATTTCGTCGACGGTCGTGGACTTCCGAATTGGCCGCCTTCTGGGAGTGGCCTTCGTCGGCACCGTGGGTGACCACGAACGGCCGGACCTCGCCATGCAAATAGGCCGCGCCCTGGAAAGGCGTATGGCCTCGGTGGTCTTGGGCTCGGCGTAGGGGCGAAGCCGTCAGACAAATCCGCGTGGCCTGGCGACTCTTCTACTTCATTGCAACCCAGTCCTTGCTGATCGCATTGCGAAACCGCTCGTCGGCACTGTGCCAATCCACCACATCGACCGTGAACGGAAGGTCCGAGTCCTCGAAATCCAGCAACATCCGCCCCAAGATGCCGATGTCTATCGGGCCTTGGCCAACAACCACGAGATCCAAATCGGAATATGGCCGGGCTCTTCCGGTCGCGCGGGACCCGAAGACCCTCACCTCGCAACCGGGCACGTGTCCGGCCAGAATCCGTTCGACGATTTCCATTTGGGTTGGGCTAAGATCAATCATTCGAGAGCTCAAGCAGCCTCAAGAGGGCCAACGCCTCTATAAGAAAGGCCGGCGCTGAGGCGTAGACCGTCGCGGCAACGTCTTCGCGGTATGTATGTGAAGTCAGATTACGCGACTCGGCGAATTCAGACCAGACCTCATAGCTTTGAATCAGCCCGGTCTGTGCGGCGTAGCGGAACATCTGGCGGCGCGAGGCTGATACAACCAGGTCCGGTTCATGTTTTTTTCCCGAAGCCACCGTCGCATAAGGTTGCAGCACAATTCATAGGTGAACTCGAAATGCTGGATCACGCCCGCACGGATGGCGTTTCGCACCGCCCCGCTCTCGGCGTTCATAAACACCGGGTCTTCGCTAACCGATACAACTTGAGACATCGCGTTGGTGGCGTCTCTAAGATTCCCCAGATCGAGCGGCATATGGACTGCTGGGCGCGTTCGTCCGCCGCCTTACCCCGCTCTCACCAGCTCGGCCACCGCGTCGCCCATGCGGGCCGTGGTGGCGGTGCCGCCTAGGTCGGCGGTTAAGACGGTGCGGGACTCCAAGCAGGCGGCGACGGCGCTTTCCACCCGGCGGGCGGCGTCGGCCTCGCCCAAGTGGTCCAGCATCATGGCGACGGCGGAGATGGTGGCCAAGGGATTCGCGATACCCTTGCCCATGATGTCGAAGGCCGCGCCATGCACCGGCTCGAACAGCGAAGGATAGAGCTTGTCGGGGTTGATGTTGGCGCTGGGCGCTAACCCCATGCTCCCGGTCACCACCGCCGCGATGTCGGAGAGGATGTCGGCAAACAAATTCGAAGCGACCACCACGTCGAAGTCCTCCGGCCAGCGCACGAAGTCCATCGCGGCCCGGTCGACCAGCAGCGACTCGGTTTCGACCTGGGGGAAGTCGGCGGCGACGTCGTCGAACACCTCGTCCCAGAAGACCATTCCGAAGGCTTGGGCGTTGGACTTGGTGACCGACGTTACCTTGCCCGCTCCGCCCTTGTTGCGCCGCACGCAGTACTCGAAGGCGGCGCGGATGATCCGTTCGGTGCCGCGGCGGGTGAACACGTTGCTTTGGATTACCGTTTCGTGGGGCGAACCTGCGTAGAGGCGGCCGCCCACTGGCGCGTACTCTCCCTCAGTGTTTTCGCGGAAGATGACCATGTCGATGTCGCCGGCCTTCTTCCCGGCCAGCGGCGACTCGACCCCCGGATACAGATAGGCCGGACGAACGCAGATGCCTTGGTCGAAGCCACGGCGCATGGGAAGCAACAGTCCCTGAAGGGTCACGTGGTCCGGGATCTCAGGGTCGCCCACCGCTCCGAACAGGATGGCGTCGAAACCCTTCAGTATTTCCAACCCGTCTTCGGGCATCAACCGGCCGGTCTCGCGGTAGTAGTCCGAACCCCACGGGAACTCGGTGAACTGAAACGTCGGACCGCCGCTGGAGCCCGAGAGGACCTCCAAGACCTTTCGGCCTTCGGCAATCACCTCCGGTCCCACGCCGTCGCCAGGAATTACCGCCAGCTTGTACTCGGCCATATTCGTCGCCTCGCGCTATCTCAGGAAACTCGTTGCGCTCCCCCGCCCAAGAGACGGAAGTGGTAGACCGTCTCGGCGTCAGGGAAGGCTTGTTGCGCCCGCCGGTAGGTGGACTTGCCCCGCCGCTCACGGGCATCGAGCAGCACGCCAATTATGGTGCCGGTGTGGCCCACGTTCACCCCCACCGCTCCGACCTCGCGGGCGAAGTTCACCACCTCGTCCAACCGTGCCTTCGGCGACACGTGCTGCCCGGCCTCGGCGCTGATGGTGGCGCCCCGGCCGACCAGGGCAGGGTCGCCCTCTGTCACGCCACGGCGCACCAGCCGCAGGGCTTCGGCAGTCTGTTCGCTCACTGAACGCCACTGAGTGGTGCGGTTCACGAGGTTGAAGGCGTCGGCGTCCACCGTGCCGCCCATGTCCAAGGCCACGATCTCCATCGGCGGGGGCGGTCCCAGGCTCTCGCGGACCAGTCCGGCCCGGTGGTCGAACAGCGCCACGCCGGGCATCATAACGCCGCCGGTGGGTTCGATGGAGAGGGCAATCTGTGCTATCTGCTCCGGGGGCAGTTCCTCGCCCAAGGCAAGCCCGGTGGCGGCGATGGCGGCGGTCAGGTCGGCGCTGCTGCTGCCCATGCCCTTGCTCCGGGGGATGGGGCTGGCCACCTGCACCCGGGCCCGGAGTTTAGCTTGCTTGAGTTGGGCCAGCGTCCGGCGCACCGCCGCGGCCGTCTTCTCGCAACCTTCGGTGGCCTCGACCCCCCGGCCGTCCTCGTAGATGTCTACTTTGACACGAGAGTAGAAATCGATTGGGCAGGTTATCAGGAAATTGATGTCGCTCATGGTCCCTTGGGCCAACTCGCCGCACACGCCGGGGGCGCGGACGGTGGCGCTGGACATCGGGGCCGATTGCTCGTTGTCAGAGACCAACGATGTTCATCTCCTGCGGCTTGATCTTAACCGGGATACCGGCGGTCACGAAATATGCTTCTCGGGCGGCGGCCAATGCTTGGTTGACCAACCCGAGGGCATCCGGAAGCGTCGGCCCAGAGTCTCGGTCGCAACCAAGCTATGCCCTGCCTCGCTGCTGACCCAAACGCTGCTGACCCAAATGAAGTCCGTTGGAGACCCTTCGACCACGGCGACCGGACCCCGCCCAACACCAAGCGTTTGCGGGATTCCATCGCCCTTAGCCCTCGCTATAGGTCGGCCGGGGCGCGCTCGAAATCGCGGCTCAGGCCAGATAACCGGTACACTAGGTCCATGTCCAGGCTGGAGCGCACCCAGTCGGCCAGCCGGTCATATTCCCGGTCCAAGTCCAACTCAAAGTTTGATTCGGGCAGCCTCAGGCCCTTGCGCCGGGCCAACTCGCGCAGCAGGGCCCGCCGGAGCCCGGTGTTCTGGAACAGCCCGTGGACGTAGGTGCCCAGCACATCCCCTGCGGCGTTCACCGCGCCGTCCAGCGACCCACCCGCTTCCACTGGCACGTCGGCCCGTTCGTCGATGCGGATCGGCGCGGCCACACCCTCGCCGGTGGTGCGGCCCATGTGTATCTCGTACCCTTGGACCGGCAGTCCGGCGGCTCCGGCCAATAGACCGACGGCCTGGACCACCTCTCCCTTGATCCGGTGGGTCTCCTTCGTGCCTTGGAACACCGTGTCCATGGGCAGGAGGCCCAGCCCCTCCATGCTGGTGATGGACGATTCGACGTGGTCGGGATCGCTCAACGTGCGGCCCAGCATCTGGTAGCCCCCGCAAATACCGACGACCGGAGTGCCGTCCGCATGGAGCTGTTGCACCGATTGGAACAGGCCCCGCTGCTTCATCCAAGCCAAGTCTGGGATGGTGGTCTTTGTGCCAGGGATGATCACCAGGTCGGGGTGCCCCAGCGCCGTCCCGGAGTCGGCGTAACGCAGAGAGACCCCGGGATGGTGGGCGATGGGGTCGAAGTCGTCGAAGTTGGAGATGTGGGGCAGGTAAACCACCGCCACGTCCAAGACCGCGGCGGCGGGAGCCGGGGCCGCATATTCCAAAGGCACCGAGTCTTCCTCCGGCACGTGGATGTCCCGGAAATAGGGAACAACTCCGGCCACCGGCACTCCGGTGCGCTCTTCCAACCAGGTGAGGCCATCGGTGAGCAGGCTAACATCGCCGCGGAATTTGTTGATGATGAAGGCTTGGACCAGCGCCTTCTCGTCGGGTTCCAGCAGCTCCATCGTGCCGACCAACGAGGCGAAGACACCCCCGCGGTCGATGTCGCCGCACAACATCACCGGGGCCTTGGCGTAGCGGGCCACCGCCATATTTACGATTTCGGTGGCCTTCAGGTTAATCTCGGCGGGACTGCCTGCGCCTTCGGCCACTACGATGTCGAAATCTTCGCGCAAGCTGTCCAGAGAGTGTTGCACCGCCGTCCAGAGGCGCGGCTTGATGGCGGCGAAGTATTCCCTGGCCCCGGCCGAGGCCAGCGGCCGGCCCATCAGCACCACCTGGGAAGTGTGGTCGGCTTCGGGTTTGAGCAATACCGGGTTCATCTCGACCCGTGCTTCGACCCCGGCGGCGTCGGCTTGCACCGCTTGGGCTCGGCCGATTTCCCCACCGTCGGCGGTGACGTAGGAATTGTTGGACATGTTCTGGGCTTTGAAGGGCGCGACCCGGAAGCCGTCCTGCCGGAAAATCCGGCAGAGCGCGGCAACCATCACGCTCTTGCCCACATGGGAGGCGGTGCCCTGGACCATCAACACGTTGCCTGGCATCGGCTCTAGTCCGCCGCGCCCAGGGCGTTGAGGTGGGAACCGTCGTTGAACAACCGCAGCACCGCGTTGTCGGCGTAGGTGTCGACGATGGTGAGGGTGCAGTTGCCGAACAGAAAGCGCCAGGTGGCGTCCAGCGGCATGCCCAACAGCGCGCGCATTGCGCCCCGCAGCGAACCGCCGTGGCCGACCACCAAAACCGACTCTTCCAGGTGGGCCATCTTGATTTCCTCGATAACCGCTCCCATGCGGGCGCTAACGGCGCGAGTGCTCTCGCCCCCGTCTGGAGCGTAGTCCAAATCCTTGGTGACGTAGGTGGGAAAGTCCCGGGGGAAGCGGGCTCGGATCTCTCGGAAAGTGAGACCTTCGTGAGCGCCCTTCTGGTATTCCCGAAGCCGAGAAGTGGGGTGTATGGGGACATCGCGTCCCTCCAAGATGATCTCGGCGGTCTCGGAGGCGCGGCTAAGGTCGCTGGTGTAGGCCGCGTCAATCCGGGCCGGGGCCAACCGGTCCCGCAATAGCCGGGCCTGTTGGATACCGCGTTCGGAGAGGGCGATGTCGGTGTGGCCTTGGATCCGGTCTTCCTTATTCCAAACAGTTTGCCCGTGACGCACGATGAAAAGATTGCCCATAGAGAGAAAAACCGCCTATGCTGGAGCGCATGCCGGGGCGGCAGCGCGTTGACCTTATTCTAACACCAGAACCCGGGCCTTCCAGCACCCCTACAAGCGCCGAGGCCTCGTCCGGCCTGCCCCACGGAGTTACGCCCCTCGCCCGTCATTTCGGCCGCAGCCGGAAACTAGGCCATTGCAGAATATTGGCCGGATTTTCAAATTTTCGCCTACTCTATGTTGACACACTCCAAAGCTGTGAATACAATATGTTGACCACGGTGTAGGGAGGTGTGGGGCCACAGCTATCTAGTGCGGCAGACCAACGCGCAAAAAATGCCCACCGATCAGGATGTCCGAGGACTTCCCTCGCGTCGTTTCTGGGCTCCACTAACTCGCCAAGAACGCAGATTGAGGTGAAAACATGCCAGCGAAACCCCTAACCGCATATTGCACTAAGCTACGCAAGGTCGTGGAAATGGACCAGGTGGAATTGGTCACCATGAAGAACGGTCGCCCGGCGGCCCGCGGCGTGGCCAAAGAAGACCCCTCGCTGAAGGTCTTCCGCATCCTGAGCAAGGCCGAGGCCGAGGAACTGGCGCAAGCCACCGCCTAGACGCTCAAGACCCTTCGCAATCAACCCGGACAACGGCCGAAGGACCCTCCCCTTCGGTCGTTGTTTTGTGTGTCCGGCGCCTTCCCGGCTGACCCGAATCCCCGTCCTGGCCTCCAGCAAAACCACCCCTGTGCTATCATTGCGGCGAGTTGCGAATAGGGCCTCAACGGGCCGGGGATGGCTAGGGACAGCACAGGGAGGGACCGGAATGACCCAACCCGCCGCTTGGCAGACCGCGTTGGCGGAAAACGCGCCACAGTTGCTGGAATTGGTCAACAGTTCGCGGGACTCGGTCCTCGCCGACGGCGCGCTGTCGGCAAAGGTCAAGACCCTGATGACCATGCTGTGTGACGCCATCTTGGCCCACCCCGACGGCGTTGCCAACCGGGCCCGGGCTGCCGGCGCCACCGAGGACGAGATCGCCGAAACGGTGGCCGTCGCCTTCCTGTTCGGCGGAATGCCCGCCGTGGTCACCGGCGCCAACGCCTTCCGCAAATAATCACCCTCATTTTCCCGGCATGCGGGCCGGAGCCCATGAGCCGGAGGTGCGCTTTTGGCTGATTCGACGCCCCTAGACCTCTTCGAACCCATCGTGTTCTTTAACGGCGAGCTCAAACCTGAATCGGAAGTGGGAATCCCGATCCGCGACCGGGGGTACATATACGGCGACGCGGTGTTCGACGCGGCCCGCACGTTCAACGGCGTACCCTTCCGGCTGACCGAACACGTGCGTCGGCTCTACGACTCTCTTCGCTACGTGCGCATCGACCCCGGCTTGACCCCAGAGGCGATGGAGGACTGGTCGAGGCAGGTGGTGGCCCACAACCACCCGTTGCTGCCACCCAACCAGGACATGTGGGTGATGCAGCGGATCAGCAGGGGTGTCGAGGGCGAGGAGCATCCCACCGTTCTCATCGAGACCCATGCCATCCCTTTCGCGAGCCGCGCGTCTCTATACCGCGATGGCGCGCGCATCATCACCCCCTCGGTACCCCGCGTACCACCACGTTTCATGAGTCCCCGGGCCAAAACCCACAACTACCTGAACCTGGTCCTGGGCGACCTGGAAGCCCAAGGCACCGACCCCGGCTCATGGGCGGTCTTGCTCGACGAGGCCGGCAACCTGACCGAAGGAAAAGGTTCCAACATCTTCCTGGTCAAAAACAGCTCTGTGCTGACTCCCAAGGGCCAGTTCGTGCTCGAGGGCATCACCCGCGAGATTGTCCTCGATCTCGCCGCCGGGTTGGGCTTGGACCCCGAGGAGCGAGACCTGGACCTGTTCGACGCTTACACCGCCGACGAGGCGTTCCTCACCTCGACCAGTCTGTGCATCTGCCCGGTCTCGTCCATCAACGGCACCCCCATCGCTGGCGGACCGCCGCCGGGCCCCATCACCCGCCGCTTGATGCAAGCCTTTAGCGACCTTGCTGGCATGGACTTTGAAGACCAATACCTGGCTCATCTTTCTCAGTAGATAAAGGAGGGAATCATGGCAGGTCTTTCCGACATCGTGGCGTCCGGACCTCAGCGATTGGCCACCGGCTTCGCGTTCACCGAAGGCCCGGTCTGGCACCCCGACGGGTACTGGCTCTTCGTAGACATCCGTCGCACACTGATCTATCAGCTAGCGCCTGGGGGGGTCCCGCAGGTATTCCGCACCAACAGCGGCGCTTCCAACGGCCTGACCTTCGACCTGCAGGGCAACCTGATCGTTTGCGAGGGCGACAACCGGCAGATTACCCGGCGAGGGGCCGACGGCTCCTACACACCCATCGCCGGTCACGTCGACGGCAAGCGCATCAACCGTCCCAACGACATCGTAAGCCGCTCCGACGGCTCCCTGTACTTCACTGACCCCGCCGGTCGGCTGACTCCGGCAGAGCGGGAACTGGACTTCGCCGGGGTGCATCGCATCGCTCCCGACGGCTCGGTTTCGACGGCGACCCGCGACACCGAATTCCCCAACGGCATCGCCTTGTCGCCCGACGAGAGCACTCTCTACGTCGCCATCACCAGGGTCGACGACAGTTGCACCGAGGAGAAAGAGCGCGGCGAGGTCTGCCGCCATCAGTTCATACGCGCCTTCGACGTCGCCGCCGACGGCAGCCTGAGCAACAACCGCATTTTCGCCGAGATGCACTCCAATCAAGACGGCGTACCAGATGGTATGAAGGTGGACGCCGAGGGCCGGGTCTACTGCACCGGCTCCGGCGGCTGCTGGGTGTTCGAGCCGTCGGGCGACCTGGCCGGCATCATTGTGCTGCCTGAAATCCCAGCCAACTGCGCTTGGGGCGGGGCCGACAACCGCACCATGCTGTTCACCGCCCGGACGTCGGTCTTTGCGATGCAGATGACCACGCCGGGCACGACGATACCACGCGGGTAGCCGCGTCCACCTGGCACGGACCGACCGAATAGAAGGATGGCGTAGGGCGATTCGCGAATCGCCCCTGCGATTGCGACGCTGATCGGCCACATCATGACGCGCAACATGTGGGAGATAGCATGACTCTCCAGGAATTCATACGGCAGTCGTTCACGGTGAATTGGGAATGGATGGAGCGGTACGTCGACGGACTGACTCAAGAAGAGATCGAATACCGCCCCAACGACCAGTGTCATTCCATCGGCTTCATTCTCTGGCACTACGGGCGGGCGCTGGATATGTGGGTGCAGACCTTCGCCAAACAGAAGAAGCAGCTATACGTTCAGGAATGGGCCGAAAAGCTGGGATTCGCCCCGGAGCCGATGGCTGTGGGCTTCGGCTACTCCGCCGAGGACCTGGCCAACTGGACCTGCCCGGATAAAGACCCGCTCTTGGGCTACGCTAACGCCGCCCGGGAAAACCTGCTGGAGTTCCTGGACCGGCATGATGACGCCTCGCTGGGTTCTACTGAGATGACCAACCGCCAAGGGCAGCAGATCAAAGTGGGCGACATGTTCCGCATGCTTATCTGGGAGGTCAACCAGCACGGCGGGCAGGCGGGCTACCTGCGCGGGATGCAACGCGGTCTGGGCCAGTAGCTCCCCATCCCCGTCTCCCCGGCTAAAGCCGGGGCCAGACACTCGCTAGAGCAAGGGCATGAACGAATACGACGCCATAGTCATCGGAGTGGGCGGCATGGGCAGCGCCGCCGTGTTCCACCTGGCCCGCCGCGGCTGGAACGTGCTCGGCCTAGAGCAATTCGACATTCCCCACGAGATGGGCTCCTCCCACGGCTATTCCCGGATGATCCGCTACACGCTGCAGGAGCACCCCTCCTACGTGCCGCTGGTGCGCCGCGCCTACGAACTGTGGCACCAGCTGGAGAACGCCTCCGGGGAAAGACTCCTGGTCACCACGGGCTCGGTCCGCGCCGGGCATGCCGAAAGCCCCTTCTTTCAGGGCGCGGTGGAAGCCTGCGAGACCCACAATATCCCCTACGAGGTCCTCACTGGACCGGAAACCAGCCGCAGATTTCCCGGCTACCAGCTCGACCAAGACATAGCCGCTGTCTATCAGGCCGACGGCGGGTTCCTCCTGCCCGAGCGCTGCATCGTCAACCACGTGAACGCCGCCATCGAAGCTGGCGCCGAGATCCACGGCCGGGAGCGGGTGCTGGACTGGGAGCCCTCGGGCGAAGGGGTGGTGGTGCGCACCGCCCGCGGCAGCTACCGAGCCGGGCGGCTGGTCGTCTCGGCCGGAGCATGGGCGTCGAAGCTGGCGCCGTCGTTGGCGCCGGTGGCCGTGGCGGAACGGCAGGTCATGGGCTGGTTCCAGCCCGAGCGCCCTGAGCTCTTCCGTCCCGATACATTCCCGGTGTTTGGACTATACGTGGACGAAGGCCGGTTCTACGGATTTCCGGTACATGGGGTGCCCGGCTTCAAGGTTGGCAAGTCCCACCACTTGGACCAGACCGTCGACCCCGACCACCTGGACCGGGAGGCCCACCCCGAAGACGAAGAGGTGCTGCGCAACTTCGTGGCCCGCTACTTCCCGGAGGCGGCCGGGCCGACGATGTCGCTCAAGGCTTGTATGTTCACCAACACGCCCGACGAGCACTTCATCATCGACCTGCACCCCGAATACCCGCAAGTCTCGGTGGCCGCCGGGTTCTCCGGCCACGGCTTTAAATTTTCCAGCGTGATCGGCGAGATAATGGCCGATCTGGCCCAATTCGGCGAGACGACCCACGACGTCAGTCTCTTCCGTCTCGACCGATTCGCGGGTGTATACTAGCCCCATCCTCGCACGATTGCGGAGAGCAATGGACTTCCTTTCCGTCGACCACACCCCCGATCGCAAGCTCGACACCCTGCTCATCGGCTTCAGCGGCTGGGCTGACGCCGCCGAGGGAGCGACCAGCGCGATCAAGTACCTGCAACGCAAATTCGACTCCAAGAAGTTCGCCGAATTCGACCCGGAAGAGTTCTACGACTTCTCCCAGACCCGTCCCCACACTACGCGCACCCGTGACGGGCGTCGACGGATCCACTGGCCGGCCAACGAGTTCTCCTACCTAAACGGCCCGGACGCGGCCAGCCGCATCATGGTGTTTATGGGGGTAGAACCAAACCTGCGCTGGCGCACCTACTCCCGTGGGGTGGCCCAACTGGCCCGCGACCACGGCGTGAACACGGTCATCCACGTCGGCGCTCTCTTGGACGCCGTGCCACATACCCGCCCGGTGCGTCTCAGCGGCACCTCAAGCCGGACCGACCTGCGGGAGTTCTTGGAACACTCCGATATCCGCTCCTCAAACTACCAGGGCCCCACTGGCATCAGCTCGTCGGTCATGGAAGCCTGCACCAACGCGGAGATGGGGTATGCCTCGGTCTGGGGCCACACTGCCCACTACTTGCAGGCGGCGCCCAACTACCGGATAGCCTACACACTGTTGCGCACCCTCACCCAGCTGCTCGAGCTACCCTTGGATTTGGACGAACTCCAGTCCGCGGCCACCACCTTCGACGAGGAAGTGGTGAAAGCCGTGGCCCGAGACGAGCAGATCAGCTCATATGTGAGCAAGCTGGAAAACCAGTACGATGAAAACGTGGCGGCCAGCGGGATCCCCGACCCCGAGGACCTAGTACGCGACCTGGAACAGTTCCTGCGCGCCGAGCAGCGTCCGCGGCCCACCGACGATTCCCCTTGACAGAACAGCGTCTATAGCATACCAACTCGTCGGAAATCTCACGAAAACGTATTCTCCGGACGACATCGTCCTGCACGTGGAGGACCTTCGCACCTACTTCCAGACCCGCTGAGGCACCGTCAAGGTAGGGGACGGCATCAGCTTCGACCTTCGCCGATCCTGGCCCGCGAGGCCCCCTCTACCCGACGTCCGGCTGCCACTTCCGTACCCGCTGCCCCATGGAGATGGAAGACAGCCCGGTGTACGAACCGGTGGCCAAGGAAATCGCCCCCGGCCACTCCGTAACCTGCCACCTCTTCTGAGACAACCGCCGGTATACACCCCCGCGGCCCCGATGCTAGAATCGTCCATCCTTTACAGTCAGAGGCGAGGGCGTGGCTAGCGCAAGTGTGGGGCGCATGTTCGACGACGTCCACGAAATAGAGACTGGCGGCATACTTCCGGCCAAATGGTTGAGGGCCGCGGTCCAGGCCAACGTCGTCTGCAGCGACTACACCATACCGGAGGAGAATTATCAGCCAGCCAGCCTCGACCTGAGGCTGGGCGAAAAAGCGTATAGCCTGCAATGCAGCTTCCTGCCCTTTCCGGGCACCGTCGAAAGGAAGCTTCGGGAATTGACGATTAGCGAGATCGACATCCGCGACGGGGCAATCCTGGAACGGAACCGGCCCTACCTGATCCCCCTGCTGGAGGGCCTTGACTTACCTACGGGCGTCCGGGCCCGGACTAACCCCAAAAGCTCAACTGGCCGACTGGATATATTCACCAGGGTCATAACGGACAACGGTGCCCGTTTCGACGACATCACAGACGGGTACTCGGGGCCAATGTACCTCGAAGTTTTTTCGCGGACATTTACCATCAAGGTGCGCACAGAGTTGTCGCTGAACCAGATCCGTCTGTTCAAAGGGGAATCCAAACTCGCACCTGGTTGTCTACAGGCGTTCCACGAATCAAAGCCGATAATCTATTCAAAGAGCGGCCAACCGGAGCCGATCGGGGGCAACTCACTGGAGTTGAGTGTTGATCTGGATACGCGAGCGCACATCGGCTACCGAGCGAAAAGGAACAGCAAGCTTCTGGACTTGTCCCGCATCAATCACTACCACCCCAAAGATTTCTGGGAACCGGTGTTCGCCGAGAGAGATCGACCTCTAATACTGGAGCCCGAAGAGTTCTATCTGTTATCGTCTGATGAACGAGTGTCTATTCCTCCAGGACTGGCTGCCGAAATGGCCCCGTACGAAGCATCCAGTGGAGAAATTCGTACGCACTATGCAGGCTTTTTCGATCCGGGCTTCGGGTACGGAGAAAACGGCAGGCTAAATGGGGTCCAAGCCGTGCTGGAAGTCAGGGCCCACGACGTCCCATTCATGATTGGACCGGCGCAGAAGGTGTGTACACTCACATTTGAACGGATGCTGGAACCACCCCAGCATTGGTATGGCGTAAATGTGGGTTCTTCGTACCAAAAAGCCGGGCGAATCCTTAGCAAGCATTTCTCACCGAACGTAACATCCGGTCAGCCCAATATCGTGGAGGGCCGGTAAGATAAGCCTCCCTATGCCCGCCAAGACCCAGACGAAGAGAAAGACCCGGACAATGTCCCCCGCCGCCATCCTCGACGCCATGGCGTTGATGGCGGCGGAATATGGCCCGTTCCCCACGGAGGCTCGCCTGGACCCGGCGGAGGAGCTGACGTTTACCATCCTCTCCCAACACACCTCGGACACCAATTCCAGCCGGGCCTTTGCCCGCTTGATGGAGCGCTTCGGGTCGCTGGAAGCGGTAGCCGGTGGCGATATAGCCGACATCGAAGAGGCCATCGCGCCTGGCGGCTTGGCCAAGATCAAAGCCCCCCGCATCAAGGAAGTGTTGGGCCGGATCATGGAGCTTAACGGCTCCCTCGACCTGTCGTTCCTGCGGGAAATGCCCCTCGCGGAGGCAAAATCCTGGCTGCGCCAACTGCCGGGCATCGGCCCCAAATCGGCGGGAATCATCTTGAACTTCTCCCTGGGCATGCCGGCCATGGCCATCGATACCCACATCTACCGGGTCTGCCAGCGCCTGCGGGTGATCGACGCCAAGACCAGCGCCAACAAGGCCCACGACATCCTGGAAGAGAAAGTGCCGCCCGACGAGGTGTTCAACTTCCACATCTCCTTCATCAACCACGGTCGCCGCGTCTGCAAGGCCCAGCGTCCGTTGTGTCCCGAGTGTGTGGTGGGCGACGTATGCCCGTCGCGCAAGGGCTTCATGAAGAAGGCCACCGCGAAGAAGCCGGCGGCGGCGAAGCCGCGCCCGAATGGGCGCCTAAACGGCGGCCAATTACCCCACGTACCACAGCAGGAGGGCTAGCAACAGTGAAGGTCGGAATCATCAACGTAACGGGATATTCGGGATCGGAGTTGGCCCGCATCCTGCACCGCCACCCGGAGGTGGAGATAGCCTCGGTGACCGGCCGCAGCGCCGCCGGTCAGCAGCTTCGCGACGTGTTCCCTCACCTGGGCGACCTCGACCTGACCATCGACCCGGAGCTGAGCGGCAGCCTCGATCTGGTGTTCTCCGCCCTGCCGCACAAGGCCAGCGCCGAGGCCTGCATCCCGGTCTTGGAGCAGGGCGTGAAAGTGGTGGACATCAGCGCCGACTTCCGGCTCAAGCAGGCCGACGAGTACGAGGAATGGTACGGCGTCCCCCACCAAGACCCTACCTACCTGGAAGAGGCAGTATACGGCCTCACCGAGCTGCACCGCGACGATGTCCGTTCGGCCCGGCTCGTGGCCAACCCTGGCTGCTACCCGACCAGCGCGATACTGGCCTTGGCCCCGGCGGTGGCGGCAGGTATCATCGGCCCCGACATCATCGTGGACAGCCAGTCGGGGGTGTCCGGAGGCGGCCGCAGCCTGACTATGACGAACCACTTCTCCGAGGTCAACGAGAACGTATTTGCTTACGCCGTAAATGGGCATCGTCATTACCCGGAGATGGTGCAGGAACTGACTCCATTGGCTGGCGCGACTTTGAGCCTGACCTTCATGCCCCACTTGGTGCCGATGACCCGCGGCATTCTCAGCACCTGCTACGCGAAGCTTGACGACCCCGACGCCTGGGCGGGGGACGAAGGCAAGCAGCGGCTGGTGGACCTTTACCAAGACTACTTCGCCGACCACCCGTTCGTCCGCGTCGTCCCGGCGCCGCCCCAGACCAAGCACACCTTGGGCAACAACTTCTGCCTGCTGCACCCGGTGATCGATCGCCGCACCGGGCGGCTGATCGTCATCAGTTGCTTGGACAACTTGGTGAAGGGCGCGGCCGGACAGGCGGTGCAGAACATGAACCTGATGTCCGGCTTCCCCGAAGACGCGTCCTTGGACGCTCTGGCGGTATACCCGTAGATTTCACCGCGGAGGACGACTAGAACGCCGAGGGTCGAGCGGCAACTGGTAGCTAAATCGGGATTATAGTAAGATACGACAGTGCCCCGGTCGTCTAGCCAGGTTAGGATGCCACCCTTTCAAGGTGGAGATCAGGGGATCGAAGCCCCTCCGGGGTACCAAAAACTAGACGCCAAAACCCCGCAGCGTACATGCTGCGGGGTTTTCTTGTGGCGCTGGAGGCAGCCTTTGGACTGGGCGGAATTCGAGCGAGTGGAGCCGGAACTAGCCGGGCTGGGCCGGTGCGCCTTCGGGAAAACCTCGCTGGTGCTGGTTGGCACACTACGGAAAGACGGTTGGCCCCGCATCTCGCCGGTGGAGCCGATGTTCGTCGGCAACGAGCTATACCTGGGCATGATGTGGCGGTCGGTCAAGGCCCATGACCTGCTCCGCGATTCCCGCTGCACGGTCCACAACTCGGTGTCAAACCGGGACGGGACCGAGGGCGAGTTCAAGCTCTATAGCCGGGCCCGCGAGGTCACGGATTCAGCAGAACTTGATCGCTTCCGCGAGGCGGTCGAAGCCAAGTACGGCCCACTACCCGAGGGGGAGAGCTTCCACTGCTTCGCCATCGACATCGAAAGCGCCGCCTACGCGGTTCTGGTAGGGGAAGAGTTCCAGCGCCAGGTATGGAAGTGCCCTTAATCGAACACGAAGACGCACTTGCCGGTGGTCGCGCCGTCGAAGGTCTGGAAAGCTTCGACCGCTTGGTCCAAGGGGTAGCGGTGGGTAATCAACCGGTCCAGCGGCGCCTTGGTCTCAACGAAGAAGCGAGCGATCTCGATTAACTCCGCCTTGCTGAACGTCCACGAACCGTAGATGGTCAGCACCTTGAAGATGACCTCGCGGTTGAAGTCGATCTCCGCCGGACCGCCAACGCCCACGTAACAGCAGCGGGCGAAGGGGGCCAAACAGGCCAGCACCTGCTGCCGGGCCGTCGGGTTGCCTGAAGTTTCCAGGGAAGCCGAAGCTCCCGCGCCGCCGGTAAGGTCGCGGATGGCCTGTACCGGGTCGGTCTCGGCGGGATTGACCACGAAGTCGGCTCCCAGCTCTTGGGCCAGCGTCAGCCGCTCGGGAACGACGTCCACCGCGATCACCCGGGCGCCCATCGCCTTGGCGGAGAGCGTGCCGCTGAGCCCCACCGGGCCCTGGCCGAACACCGCCACAATGTCTTTACCGGACACCTTCATCTTGTTCAGACCGTTCCACGCGGTGCCGGTGCCGCAGGAGATAGCAGCGCCTTCCTCGAAGGACAACTCATCCGGCAGGGGGACCAGGGTCCGGGAGGGCACCAAGATATAGTCGGCGTTGGCCCCGTGGCCGGTGCCGCCCCCGAAGGTCACGTGGCCGTTGGGGCAAAGCTGCTCGTAACCCATGGAGCAGATCTCGCAGACACCGCAACCCTCGTAATGATGGCACATCACCCGGTCGCCAAGCTTCAGCGCCGGAGGAGCGCCGGGCCCCAGTTCCTCGATGACGCCGCAGGGCTCGTGGCCAGTAATCATGGTGGTGGGCTCGGCGTCGCGGTAGCGGTGCAGGTCGGTGCCGCAAAGCCCCGACGCCTTGATGCGCAACACGGCGTCACCGGGCCCGGCGTGAGGGTCCGGGAACTCCTGAATCTCCGCTTCGCGGTTGCCCCTGAACGTTACGCCCCGCATGGTTCCTCCCGTTGCGTTTGATTGCGGGCATAATACCCCGCCGGTCTCGCCAGCGGAAGCGCGGCCGGATACCCGATGGTAAAATTAGGTCGTCGGCTAAGGAGACCACATGCAGGGTCCGGAAGAAATCAGCGCTGTCTCGAGGCCGGGCTTGAATCGAGCCGATTGTCCGGCGCTTGTTGAGGCTACCCTTGGGTGGTGCTATCATGGCCGCATTCTCCCGCATCGGCTTCATTTACCTCTGATGCCCCGGATTCCGAGACTCCATTGACCGTCCGGGAAAATCCCCAAGCAGATGGATTCCAAGCCTTCATTTCAGTGGACGAAGAGTTCGTTCACTTGGTGGATGAGGAGTGGTTGGAGGGTGTGGCCAAGTCCGCGATGAACGTAGCCCTCGATGCCGCCAGCGCCGCCCAGATGAGCTTGTTGATCGCCGGTGACGAGACTGTGCGGGAATTGAACGCGCAATACCGCGGGTTGGACGAAATTACCGACGTGCTATCGTTTTCCGTCAACCACCAAGGCCACTGGGAGGGCGACGGGCAGGGGCCAGAGGATGTGTCCGCCGTCGCATTCATTCTCCCGCCGGGAGAGCCGGAACCATTGGGCGAGGTAATAGTGTCCTACCCCCAGGCCATGAGACAGGCAGACGACCGGGCTGTGCGCTTGGAAAGCGAGTTGGCCCATCTGATCGTCCATGGAGTCCTCCACCTGACCGGTCATGACCACCTGGAAACGGAAGAAACCGCGTTGATGCGGGCGAAAGAAAGAGAGGCCCTCGAAATTCTCGGCATCCCGGAGCCAGTGCGCGAGTGAGCACCCAGGCCTTCTATCGAAAGTGGCGACCCTCCAGCTTCGGCGAACTTGCCGGACAGGAGCACGTTGCCACCACGCTGCGCCAGTCGGTGCGGCAGGGGCGTATCTCCCACTCCTATCTCTTCTGCGGGCCTCGGGGCAGTGGCAAGACCACTACGGCCCGCATCATCGCCAAGGCCGCCAACTGCCTTGACCTGCAAGACGGCGACCCCTGCAACGCCTGCGCCATCTGTCAGACGATCAACGATAGCCGCTTCATGGACATCATCGAGCTTGACGCCGCCAGCAACCGGGGAATCGACGAAATCCGCGACATTCGCGACAAGGTCAACTTCGCCCCGGTGCAGGGCCGCCGCAAGGTCTACATCATCGACGAAGCCCACATGTTGACCGATGCCGCCTCCAACGCCTTTCTAAAGACGCTGGAAGAGCCTCCGGCGCATGTCATCTTCGTGCTGTGCACCACCGAAGCACACCGCATCCTGCCAACCATCATCTCCCGGTGCCAGCGGCTGGATTTCCGGCGCATACCGTCGGAGACGGTCTACGGGCGGCTCTCGGAGATCGCCGACGCCGAGGGGGTGGTGGTGGAACCGGCCGCGCTGCGAATGGTGGCCCGCTACGCCTCGGGCAGCCTGCGGGACGCCGAGAACCTGTTGGAGCAGTTGGTGGTCTCCAATGGCGGCGAAGACGTCAATCTCGCCCAAGTCGAGCAGCTCTTGGGCATGGGGAACGACGAAAGCGCGCTGGAGTTGGTCAAGTACCTGCTCATGGGCAACACCACCGCCTCGCTCTCGGCAGTGAACCGGGCCGCCTGGGAGGGCAGCGACCTGCGCCAACTGCACCGGCAGACATCGGACCTGCTCCGAGGCTTCATGCACCTGCAGTGGGGCGCCGACGAAGCCGTGGACCTGCCGGACCACGTTACCGCCCAACTGAAAGAGCTGATGGGGAACCTCCCGCCTTGGCGCATCGTGAAGGCGCTCAAGATCTGGGGCGCGGTGAACATGCGCTATGAGGCCTCTTCCACCTTGCCGCTGGAACTGGCGGCGGTCGAGATTTGCGAGGACACCGTTGCTCCCGAGCCCCAGCCCGCCCCGCCGGTTGCCCCCGCCGCTTCGAGCCGACGGGTACGCGAGCCCGCACCGCCTCCTCCGCCCCCCGCCCAGCAACAGATACCACCGGCCCAACGGCGGCCAACCCAAGACCGTCCTCCGGCCAGGGAACCGGCCCGCCCGGTCCCGGCTCTCGCTCCGTCCGGGCCTCCCGACGGCGAGCTCAGCGAGTTGGGTACCCGCTGGCTGGCTGCGGTAAAATCGCTGGGTCGGCACAAAGGCCGCAAGTACAACCTGGGGGCGTTGCTGCGAGACTGCAAGGTCAACTCGGTCTCGCTGGACGACAACACGCTGGTGCTCCCGTTCACCAACAAGGCCAACTTGGAACGGATGCAAGAGGAGATGGAAGACCCATCGTCGCGCAACCGGGTAACCGAGGCCGTCAGCGAGTCCTTCGGGGCGGCCTACGATTTCCGGTTGACGCTGGCCGGCGGCAACGGCGCCGCCAATAACAGCACCAAGACGGCCCAGAACAGCCCGCTGGTGCGCGCCGCCCTGGGCATGGGCGCGAGAATACTGCAAGAGGTCGAAGAATGAACCGCAACATGATGCGGCAAGCCCAAAAGCAGCTGGCCCAGCTCCAAAAGATTCAGGACGAGCTGGAAACCCTGACCGTTGAGGGGAGCGCCGGCGGCGGGGCGGTGCGAATCGTGATGACCGGCAAGCAGGCGGTGGAATCGGTGACCATCGAGCCCGAGGCCGCCGAGGACATCGACCTGCTCCAAGACATGGTGGCTGCCGCGGTCAACGATGCCTCCACCAAGGCCCAGGAAATGGCCGCCAAGAAGATGAGCATCATTACAGGCGGGCTCAACATCCCCGGCCTCTCATAACCGGAACGTTGATGGTCACCGGGCGGCCGGTGTCGTATGACGCAAGATAACCTCCCTTCCGCGTCTCCTTCTCTCGCCCGCTTGGTGCAGGAGCTGAACCGGTTGCCCGGCATCGGCCCCAAGAGCGCGCAACGGCTGGCCTACTTCATCATCCGCATGCCCGAAGAAGAGGCGTTCTCTCTGGCCGACGCCGTTACCGCGGTGAAGCAAAACACCGTCCTGTGCCAAGAGTGCCAGAACCTCACCGACGTGTCTCCCTGCTCCATCTGCTCCGACGACCGCCGCAACCGGTCCATCATCTGCGTGGTGGAAGACCCGATGGACGTTGTGGCGATGGAGCGTACCCGTAGCTTCCGCGGCCTCTACCACGTCCTCCACGGTGTAATATCCCCCATCAACGGCGTCGGCCCAGACCAGCTCAAGTTACGCGAACTTCTGGAGCGGCTGGCAGACCCAAGTGTCACCGAATTGGTGGTGGCGACCAACCCGACCTTGGAGGGAGAGGCGACGGCGATGTATCTGCGGCGTCAACTGGCCCGCGACGACCTGCGTATCACGCATCTGGCGCGGGGGTTGCCAGTCGGGGGGTCCTTGGAATACACCGACGAAACCACCCTGTCCCGAGCGTTCCAAGGCCGCCAGGAGCTGTAGGTTGGCCCCGCCGCGCACCTACCGATGCGAGGCGCTGGCGTTGCGCAGCTCGCCCTTGGGCGAAACCGACCTAATCGTCACTTTCTACACCCGCGAGCAGGGGAAGGTCCGGGCCGTGGCCAAAGGGGCGCGGAAGTCTACCAGCAAGCTGGTCGGCCACCTGGAGCCGCTGACCCAGGTGCGTCTGTCCCTCGCCCGGGGCCGGACCCTGGACATCGTCACCCAAGCGCAGGTGGTCCAGAGCTTCGCGGGCTTGAAGTCCGAATTGACGGCCATCACCAAGGGGATTTACGTGGCCGAGCTTCTCGACGGATTCGGGTCCGAGGCCAGCCCCAACCCGGAGCTGTACCAACTGGCGCTGGACGTGCTGCCGGTGTTGGCCCAAGGCGGGGAACATGATGCGCCGGGGCCGGACCTGCCGCTGCGCTACTTCGAGTTGCACCTGTTGCGTCACTCGGGCCTGCTGCCCGAGCTTTACCGGTGCGTCGAGTGTCAACTGGAGGTCGCACCGAGCGAGCACCGCTACAGCCCCAACGTGGGCGGGGTGCTCTGCCTGGACTGCAGTCCCGCCGATGCCCACGTTCGGCCGCTCTCCCTCCGCGCCCTGAAGGTGCTGCGGCTAATACACCGTGGAAACGTGAACGAAGTCGCGTCTCTATCGGTATCCCCGGCCCTAGGAGGCGAGCTCCAAGCTCTGCTTTCCACCACCGTGCGCTATTGGTTGGGCAAGGAAATCCGTTCGAATTCGTTCTTGGAACACCTTCACAATGCCGTTAAGCCTGGAGTATAAACTTACCAGGACTCGTTCCTCTATTTTGAGCGTGGGCGACCCCCAACGCTCCTTGATATAAAGGGTAGACCGTTGTTTAAGAAGATACTTATCGCCAACCGGGGCGAGATCGCTTGCCGGATCATCCGCACCTGCCGCCGCATGGGAATCAAAACGGTGGCAGTGTACTCCACTGTCGACGCCAACTCCCAGCACGTGCTCCAAGCCGACGAGGCCTATCTCGTCGGCGAGGCCCCTCCCCACGACAGCTACCTGAACATCGACAAGATACTAGCTGTCGCCAAAGCGACCGGGGCCGAGGCGGTCCATCCGGGTTACGGCTTCGCCTCCGAGAACCCCAACTTCGCCCGGCTTTGCGACGAGGCTGGGATCCAATTCATCGGGCCCAAGCCCGACGTGATGCGCAAGATGGGAGACAAGCTACTCTCCCGCAAGCTGGCAAGGCGGGCCGGAGTGCCGGTATTGCCTGGCACCGACGACGCGGTAGCCAACGACCAAGCGGCCAGCATGGCCTGGCATCTGGGCTTCCCACTAATGGTCAAGGCGGCCGAGGGCGGAGGGGGGATAGGCATCCACGTTGTGGAAGATGAGAAGGAGTTGTTGCCGATCATCGACCGCTCCCGTCAAGCGGCTTCGGGCGCTTTCGGCAGCGGGCGACTCTACTTCGAGCGCTACCTCAAGGACGCATCGCATATCGAAGTCCAACTCATGGGAGACCACCACGGTAACTTGGTGCACCTGTACGAGCGCGACTGCTCGGTGCAGCGACGCAACCAGAAGCTTATCGAGGAGACTCCGGCGTCGGAGAAGCTGACCCCCCGGTTGCGGTCGCGAGTGTCGTCGTTGGCCGTGCGGCTGGGCAAAGCCATAGGGTACACCAACGCCGGTACTGTGGAGTTCCTGGTTTCGGGCGACGGCAGCGTCTACTTCCTGGAGATGAACACCCGCCTGCAGGTGGAGCACGGCGTCACCGAGTTGGTGACCGGCTTGGACTTGGTGGAAGTCCAGCTCCGGGTGGCTTACGGTGAACCTCTACCGTTCGTCCAGGAAGACATCGCCTGCAACGGCCACGCCATCGAGGCTCGAATTTACCCCGAGGACCCCGAGACCTTTATGCCCGACGCCGGCGACATCACGGGGCTGCACCTGCCGACCGGCGATAACGTTCGGGTCGATACTGCCCTTTGCGACGGCTATACCGTTGGGTTAGACTATGAGCCACTTTTGGCCAAAGTCATGGCCTGGGGAGAAGACCGGGCGAAAGCCATCAGGAGCCTGCAAGGAGCCCTCTTGGAACTCCGGCTAGAGGGGGTGAAGCACAATGTCCCCCTGCTTCGGGAGATCCTGGCAAGCAAGGAGTTCGGCTCCGCCAGCTACCACACTGGCTCCGTTCCGAAGTGGGTCGACGCGATGCAAAACAGGTCACATCATCACCACCACTCGCACGGTGGCCCACACACGAACGGGCAGTCCAACGGGCACCGGTCGAACAAAGAAATCGCCGCAGCCATCGGGGTTGCCATGGCCATGGCCATGAGCAACCCGGCCCCTGCGTCAGCGTCCGGCGTCTGGCGGTTCCAGGGGCGGCGTGATCAGCTTCTCTCCCGGTCACTTGGGAGCAGAGGTTGGCCGTAACCAGACTTCGGATTCGAGTCGGCGAAAACTGGTACAACGTTGAAGTAGGTGAGCTGACCCAGTCCCCGGTGCAGGTCACCGTGGAGGGTGAGACATTCTCGGTCGAGGTGGAGGGGCTGCCCTCCACCCAGCCCCGCACCCGCCCCCGGCGGGGCCGCTCTCAGACCCCGGGCATCACCGTGCCGCCGCCCACCAGCCGGGCCTCTCCGTCGCGTATCGAAGAGAACACCATCCGGTCCCCCATGCCGGGCCGCGTCATCTCCATATTGGTGCGGCCAGGTGACCGCGTCACTGCAGGCCAAGAGGTCTGCGTGGTGGAAGCCATGAAGATGGAGCAGAGCATCCGTGCCGCCCGCCAAGGCACCGTAAAAGAGATCATGGTCCAACCCATGGACTCCGTCCGCACCAACGACCCCCTAATCGAGCTGGAGTAGGGGTCCCTCCTACCGCGCCATCGGGTCCCTGCTACCCGGTCCGTTCCTCACCGTCCGCCACCGCTACCTCGGCATTTCCGGGGACGTGGGGGATTCACGGCCCATGCTCCAGCCAACCGGCTTGTGACCCGAGTGGTTCGGATTCCCGCTGTCGCTGGAATTACGCGGTAGAGGCGAATGGGAATGACGGATGGAAGCCCGCCCGAATGGCGGGAAAGAGCGCACCAGACTGACGGGGCGGCGAGGCGGCTGGCCCGTGCGCTCTTGGCGCGGTTGTATTATTATTGCTTCGCTTGGAACAGTGGCGCTAATTCCGCGAATAGCAATGGAGGTTTGACATGAAGTACGACTTTATCGTTGTGGGTGGCGGGTCGGCTGGATGCACCATCGCAACCCGGCTATCTGAGGACCCGGAAAAGTCGGTCTTGCTCCTAGAAGCCGGGCCCGACTATCCCGATTTCGACCATCTGCCCGAGGACATCAAGCAGGGCAACAACGTCTGGTTGTCGGCCTACGGGCCCCATAGCTGGGCCTACCGCGCCCGGATAACCGACGGGCAGACCGATCTCGAGATACCCCGCGGCAAGGCCACCGGCGGCTCCAGCGCCATCAACGGCCAGGTGCTCTACCGTGGCATCCCCGAGGACTACGACCGCTGGGCGGAGTGGGGCAACGACGAGTGGAGCTTCGTGAAGTGCCTTCCCCACTTCAACAAGCTCGAAACCGACCTCGACTTTGGCGGAAGCGACTTCCACGGCTCCGAGGGGCCAGTGCCGGTCCGCCGCTACCCCCGCAATGAGTGGCTCCCCCACGCCGCGGCCTTCGAACAGGCCTGCGTTGCCGAAGGATTCCCCATCGACGAAGACCAGAACCATCCCGAGTCCACCGGTGTCTCGCCACGGGCCAGGAACACCATCGACGGCGTGCGCATGAGCAACGCCATCAACTACTTGGACATCGCCCGGCATCGGCTCAATTTGACCATCCGTGCCAATGTCGTTGCCCGACGCATCATATTCGAGGGCAAGCGTGCGGTGGGGATCGAGGCCGAAAGCGGCGAAGAGGTGTTCACTGTCGAGGCCGATCAGATCATTGTGAGCAGCGGCGCGGTGGCCTCTCCCCAATTACTGATGCTGTCCGGCATCGGTCCCGCCGAACACCTCCGGAGCCTTGGCATCCAGGTAGTCCACGACTCGCCGGGCGTAGGCAAGAACCTGCGGGACCACCCCGCCGCTGCGGCCATCTATCGAGCGGCCGGCGACAGGCCGGACGTCCAAGCCCCGGTAATCCAGGTGGGTCTCCGGTACACCGTCGAAGGCTCCAACCTCCGCAACGACATGCAACTCAGCCCTACGCTGATGAATAGCGAGCACCGGCCTGCCCATATCGTTATCGACGAAGACATGAACTATCTCGGGTTCGGAGCCAGCCTGCAGTTGGCATTGGGGCAGGGAGAGCTTACTCTGCAGTCCACCGACCCCCACGTCCAACCCTTCCTAAATTACAACTACTACCAAGAGCCGGAGGACCTGCGCCGGATGCGGGAAGCAATACGCTTGGGCGTCCGGATGGCCGAGGAACATTCATACTTCAAGGACATCGTGGAGGAGCGGATCATGCCTTCCGACGAGGAGTTGGCCTCGGATGATTTGCTGGACGACTGGCTGCGCAAAAACTCGGGGACTTCCCATCACGTTTCCGGCACCTGCAAGATGGGCCCGGCCTCCGACCCGCTGGCCGTCGTCGACCAGTACCTGAAGGTCAAGGGAGTAGAAGGTGTGCGGGTGGCCGATGCCTCGGTCATGCCCGACTGCATCCGGGCCAACACCAACGCCACGACCATCATGATCGGGGAGAAGCTCTCCGACTTCATCAAAGAAGGCAAGTAGGGTCAAACGCAGAGAGCGCCGAGCCCGGAGAGATATGAAGAAGGTTTGCCCGGCGCTCTCTGCGTGCTCGGCGTTCAACACGACCAGGAGGTATGAGAATGAAGTACGACTACATCGTGGTCGGCGGCGGCTCCGCTGGCTGCACCATCGCTACCCGGCTGTCGGAAGACCCGGAAACGTCGGTGCTGCTGCTGGAGGCCGGGCCCGACTACCCTGATTTCGAGACGCTTCCCGATGACCTGAAGCAGGGCAACAACGTGTTCCTTTCGGCCTACGGCCCCCATAGCTGGGCTTACCGGGGCCACATGACCGACGAGCAGCCCGACCTGACGATCCCCCGGGGCAAGGCCACCGGCGGCTCCAGCGCCATAAACGGCCAGGTGCTGTTCCGGGGCATCCCCGAGGACTACGACCGCTGGGCCGAGTGGGGCAACGACGAATGGGGCTTCACCAGTTGTCTGCCCTATTTCAACAAGCTGGAGACCGACCTCGATTTCAGCGGCAGCGACTTCCACGGCTCCGAGGGCCCGGTGCCCGTTCGCCGCTATCCCCGCAGCGAGTGGCTGCCTTACGCCCAAGCCTTCGAGGCCGCCTGCGTCGCCGAAGGCTACCCGATAGACGAGGACATGAACCATCCTGAGTCCACCGGCGTCTCTCCCCGGGCCCGCAACACCATCAACGGCGTGCGAATGAGCATGGCCCTCAACTACTTGGACATGGCTCGTCACCGGCTCAACTTCACCATACGAGGCAACGTGGTTGCCCGTCGCATCATCTTCGAGGGTAAGCGTGCCGTGGGCGTCGAGGCCGAAAGCGGCGGCGAGGTGTTCACCGTCGAGGGTAACGAGATCATCGTCAGCAGCGGCGCCGTAGCCTCCCCCCAACTGCTGATGCTCTCGGGCGTGGGCCCGGCCGCCCATCTGCGCAGCCTGGGCATCGAGGTGGTCCACGACTCCCCGGGTGTCGGCAAGAACCTGCGCGACCATCCATCGGCCGCTGTGATTTTCCAGGCGACCGGCGATAAGCCCGACGTTTGGGCGCCAGTGATCCAAGTGGGACTACGCTACACGGTAGACGGTTCAAACCTCCGCAACGACATGCAGCTCAGCCCGATGCTGATGACCAGCGAGCACCGGCCGGCCCAGATCGACATCGACGACGACCTCAACTACGTAGGCGTGAGCGCCAGTCTGCAGTTGGCGTTGGGGCAGGGAGAGCTGACGCTACAGTCCACCGACCCCCACGTCCAGCCCTTCCTCAACTACAACTACTACCAGGAAGAGGAGGACCTGCGGCGGATGCGGGAAGGGATCCGGCTCGGAATCCGAGTTGCGGCCCACCCCTCCTTTTCTCCCATTCTGCTGGAGCGGGTGATGCCCACCGACGAGGAACTGGCTTCCGACGAAGCGCTGAACGATTGGCTAAAGAAGAACTCCGGCACCTCCCACCATATCTCCGGCACCTGCAAGATGGGGCCGGACTCCGATCCGCTGGCCGTGGTCGATCAGCACCTGAAGGTCAAGGGCCTTGAGGGGCTGCGGGTGGCCGACGCCTCGGTCATGCCTGACTGCATCCGGGCCAACACCAACGCCACGACCATCATGATCGGCGAGAAGGTCTCCGACTTTATCAAAGAAGGCAAGTAGGGTCAAACGCAGAGAGCGCCGGGCCCGCAGAGATATGAAGAAGGTTTTCTCGGCGCTCTCGGCGGGCTCGGCGTTTAAGAAATCTGGCAGGGGGCTAGCGCATGAAGTACCACTACATCGTGGTTGGCGGCGGCTCTGCGGGCTGCGTAATGGCGGCCCGGCTATCCGAAGACGCGAACGTGAACGTCCTGCTGCTGGAAGCCGGGCCGGACTATCCGGTGTTCGAGCATCTTCCCGACGACCTGAAGCAGGGTAACAATGTTTGGCTCTCGGCCTACGGCCCGCACAGTTGGGCCTACCGAGGGCACATGACCGGCGAGCAGCCCGACCTTGAGATTCCCCGGGGCAAGGCCACCGGCGGTTCCAGCGCTATCAACGGCCAAGTGCTGCTCCGCGGCATCCCCGAGGACTACGACCGATGGGCATCTTGGGGCAACGACGAATGGGGTTTCACCAGTTGTCTGCCCTATTTCAACAAGATGGAAACCGATCTCGACTTCGGCGGCGGCGACTTCCACGGCAACGAAGGTCCGGTGCCGGTTAGGCGCTACCCTCGCAACGAGTGGCTGCCCCACGCCGTTGCCTTCGAGCAGGCCTGCGTCGCCGAGGGCTACCCCGTTGACGAGGACCAGAACCACCCAGAGTCCACCGGCGTCTCGCCCCGGGCCCGCAACACCATCGATGGCGTCCGGATGAGCAACGCCCTGAACTACCTGGACATCGCCCGCCACCGGCTGAACCTGACCATCAGGGGCGGCGTCACCGCCCACCGGGTGCTGTTCGAGGGCAAGCGGGCGGTGGGGGTGGAAGCCGAGAGCGGGGGCGAGATGTTCACCGTCGAGGGCGAGCAGATCATCGTCTGCAGCGGGTCAGTGGCCTCGCCCCAGTTGCTGATGCTCTCCGGTGTCGGCCCGGCCGACCACCTGCGCAGCTTCGGCATCGAGGTCGTACACGACTCGCCCGGCGTGGGCAAAAACCTGCGCGACCATCCCTCAGCCGCTGTGCTGTACCGAGCCCTGGGCGACCGGCCCGAAGTTCAAGCGCCCATGACCCAGGTGGGTATGCGCTACACCGCCACCGATTCGCCCCTGCGCAACGACATGCAGCTTCAGCCCATGCTGATGACCAGCGAGCACCGGCCAGCCCAAATCGAGATCGACGACGACAGCAACTACATCGGCATGAACGCCAGCCTTCAATTGGCTATGGGCCAAGGGGAGCTTACCCTCCAGTCCACCGACCCTCACGTCCAGCCCTTCCTCAACTACAACTACTACCAGGACCCGGAGGACCTGCGGCGGATGCGCGACGGTATTCGTTTGGGGGTCCGGGTCGCCGAGCAACCAACGTACCAAGGCATATTGCTCGACCGGGTCACCCCCACGGACGAAGAGCTGGCGACCGACGAGGCTCTGGACGGTTGGCTGATGAGGAACTCTGGCACGTCCCACCACATCTCGGGCACTTGCAAGATGGGCCCCGACTCGGACCCGATGACCGTGGTGGACCAGTACCTGAGAGTCAAGGGTGTCGAGAACCTGCGGGTGGCCGACGCATCGGTCATGCCCGACTGCATCCGGGCCAACACCAACGCCACCACCATCATGATCGGCGAACGCCTAGCCGACTTTATAAAGTCGGGCCGCTGATATTTGAACGCCGAGAACGCCAAGGAATAGATAGAACATGTCGGCGGCATCTGCGTTTAGTTTAAGATGAAGCGAAGTCAATCAAGGATCCTCACGACGCACACCGGAAGCCTGCCCCGGCCCGACCTGCTGGTGGGGATGCTGGGCGCTGTAGCCCGTGGGGAAACCGTTGACGAGGCGGCGCTGGCCGCCGCAGCAAGTGAGGCCACTGGCGAGGTTGTCCGGGCCCAGGCCGAGGCGGGGGTCGACGTCGTCAACGGCGGCGAGCAGTCGCGGGTCAGCTTCTCGACCTACGTGACTCAGCGCATGTCGGGCTTTGGCGGCGCTTGGACTCGCCGGGGGCACCGAGACCAGAACGAGTTCCCGTCAATCGTCCGGCCAAGAGTCGTCCAATTGATGCGCGATGTGCCAATGTGTGTCGGCGAACTGTCCTATAACCGGCTGGATATTGCCGAACGGGAGTGTGACGACCTGCTGGACGCGATCGGAGACTCCGGCGCGGTCCACGAAGAGTTGTTCATGACTGCCGCTTCGCCCGGCATCATCACCCTGACCATGAAGAACGATTACTACCCCACCTACGAGGACTACGTGTTCGCCGTGGCCGAGGAGATGCGCAAGGAGTACGAGCTGATTGTCGCCAGGGGCTTGGTGTTGCAGTTGGATTGCCCGGACCTGGCCATGGAACGCCACATCTCCTACCAAGACGAGCCGCTGGAGGCGTTCCAAGAGGTGGTCGAGCTGCACATCGAGGCCATCAACCGGGCGCTGACCAACATCCCCCGAGACCGGGCGCGCCTCCACGTCTGCTGGGGCAACAGCGAAGGCCCCCATCACCACGACGTGCCGCTGGAGGACATTCTGCCCATCATCTACCAGGCCAACGTCGGCGCGCTGGTGATGGAAATGGCCAACCCCCGCCACGCCCACGAGTACAAGGTCTACCAGCGATTGCCCCTGCCGGAAGACATGCTGCTGGTGGCTGGCGTAATCGACACCAAGACCAACTACGTGGAGCACCCGGAAGTAGTCGCCGACCGCCTGCGCTTGGCCGTCCGAGCCGCGGGGGGCGACCCGACGCGCGTCATCGCGGGCACCGACTGCGGCTTCGACACCTCTGCTGGCTCCAACCGCGTCGACAAAGGCATCGTGTGGCTAAAGCTGCGCGCCATGCGCGAAGGCGCCGACATCGCCAGCCGAGGGTTGTTTTAAGGGCGGGTATTTCCGAGGGAACGGGTTTGGCTAACCGCCGCGGAGCTTCCTGGGTGCGCCAACTCCCGCACCTTTTCTTCCACGGTTCTCTTGATCCAAGCATCCAAGCTCATGCCGTCTTCGATGGCTAGCAGCGAGATCTTCCGGTGAAGTCTGGAACCCAGGTCGAGGTTGAATTTGCCCGAATACGGTTTTTCGGGTTCGACACCGTCCTCTTTGCAGGATTCAAGGTAAAGGTCCACCGAAGTCTTGAACTCGCGCTTGAGCCCTTCAAGATCTAATGCCCCGAATGTCACAATAGGGTAGGCGGTATTGACGACACTGCCATACAAAATGTCTTCAATGTCATCGTATTCGATAGCAGCGACGTACCCTTTGTATTCCATTATGGGGTCACCCCTAAGCTGGATAGCAAGCTGGCGACCTGCCGAACCGCCGTCCTCGACAGTTCCGTCCGTGGATGAGGCCTATGGACAATCATTCGTGCTGACCCTCGCCTAAACATCACCGGCGAGCCAGATCGTTCAATCTCTTCAAAACGCAACGCTAGCATGAGAAACTCCAACTCAGCCCAACGAATATCAGCTGGGGTCGGGTGATCAAACACCCGCTGGAGTATTCGCCGATGCCTCCCTGTCACCCAAGTATCGTACCATCAACAGACCAAGCCCGACACGACCGCGGCCATCCATCGAGCCTACCCAACTGCGCCTCAGGGACGTACAATGTGAGACCGTAGCTACCCGAGCCGGTGTAGCTCAGTGGCAGAGCAGCGGTTTCGTAAACCGCAGGTCAAGGGTTCGAATCCCCTCACCGGCTCCAACGTCCACCGATTTTTCAGGCCGAGAGAGTGTTATGAAATTCGGACTTTTCTATCAGATTCAGGTACCAAAGCCTTGGGGCGAGCAAAGCGAGGCCAAGCGCATCTGGGAGGCATTGGACCAGATCGCATTCGCCGAAGAGATAGGCTACGACAGTGTCTGGTTCTCCGAGCACCATTTCCGGCCCGAATGGTCCCACAACAGCGCCCCGGACCTGACCCTGGCCGCCGTAACCCAACGCACCTCGCGCATCCGCATGGGCATCGGCGTGGTGCTGGCCCCGATCCACCATCCGCTTCATACAGCCGCCCGCATGTCCACTCTGGACATCCTAAGCAAAGGCCGCGTGGACGTCGGCCTCGGCCGGACCGGATACCCCTACCAGTTGACTCCCTACGGCACCAAATTGGAGGACACCCGGGGCATGTGGGAAGAGTTCGCCCACGTGCTGCCCCGCATCTGGACCGAGGAAACGGTCAGCCACGAGGGCGAGTATTACCAGATCCCGCCCCGCGAGGTGCTGCCCAAGCCGCTGCAAAAGCCCCATCCGCCGCTGTGGTCGGCCTGCGCCAGCGAGGAGACCACCCGCCGGGCTGGCGAGATGGGTTTGGGCGCCTTGGTGGGAAGCGAAGGCGGCCCCGACCGGGTCGCGGGCACCCTGGAGCTATACTACGAAAGCCTCAAGTCGGCCAAGCCCAATGGCGGCGTCGTCAACAAACAGAACGCGCTGATGACGGCGGGCTTCTGCCACGAGGACACCGAAACGGCCCGTACCCGCAGCGTCGAGCTAGCCACTTGGTACCTGCACCAGCAGCGCGAACGGGCCCGGCTGGTCTGGCGGGGAGTCGATCCCGAGACCGTGCCGCCCGATTACCAAGGCTATTACCAGCGGGACATGCGCTTGGCCGAGGGCCCGCACCCCGGCGACCCCTCGCCCGAGGACGTTGTGAAGGCTGGAACGTCGTTCTGCATGGGCACGCCCGACGACTGCATCAAGTTCGTGGAGCGCTACCAGGAGATGGGCATCGAGCAAATTTTCTGCCTGAGCGCTATCGGCCCCGCCAGCCACGAAGAGACCATGAACACCTTGGCCATGTTCGGCAAGCACGTCATCCCCCACTTCAATAATTAGGAATTTGAATCAGGATTCTCCCGACAATCCGATTCCCAGGATATGACGGTCCCATCTTGGAAATCCTCGAATTTGTGAATCCTCGTTCAAACGCAGGAGACGCGAGATGAAAGCAGGCGTGGTATTCCCCCAAACCGAGATTGGGGCCGACCCGGGCGCCGTTCGCGAATATGTCCAGACTGCCGAGGGACTCGGCTACAACCACCTGATCGTGTACGATCACGTGATTGGGGCCGACACAACCAAGCATGAGAACTGGGTCGGCGGTTATACCCTGGAGAGCATGTTCCATGAGCCGTTTGTACTCTTCGGCTACCTGTCGGGCATCAGCGAGTCGCTGGAACTGGTTACGGCGGTGCTCATCCTGGGCCAGCGGGAGACAGCGCTGGTTGCCAAGCAGGCCGCCGAGGTGGACGTGCTCAGCGGTGGGCGGCTGCGATTGGGCATCGGCGTGGGTTGGAACCACGTGGAGTACGAGGCGCTGGGCAAAAACTTCAACGACCGGGGCCGCCGGGCGCCGGAGCAGATCGAGTTGTTGCGGGCCCTTTGGACCCAGGAAGTGGTCGATTTCCACGGCAAGGACCATGACGTTACCCACGCCGGCATCAACCCCCTGCCGATTCAGCGTCCCATTCCCATCTGGCTAGGCGCGGGAGGCCGGGCCAACCCGGTGCCCACTGACCGGGTGTTGCGGCGAGTCGCCCGTTACGCCGACGGCTGGTTCCCCCAGATGCAGCCCGCCTCCGACGCCGAGGCCACGGTGGCCAAGCTGGCCGAGCTCGCTCAAGGATACGGCCGCGACCCATCGGACATCCAAATGGAGGCGCGAATCAATTCGGGCGACGGCAACCCGGAATTCTGGCAGGAGCAGTCGGCCGCCTGGCAGAGCTTGGGCGCGACCCACATCTCGGTCAACACGATGCGGGCTGGATACGAGTCCCCGCAAGACCACATCAACGCCATTCAGCAGTTCAAAGAGATCGTCGGCTAGCCCGCATGTGCGGACGGTTTACGCTTACTTCCAATCTGGACGAGTTGCAGGGGCGGTTCGGATTCCTCAGCGAGTCCACCTCGCTGGAACCTCGCTATAATGCCGCGCCCACCGACCAAGTGCTGACCGTTACCAACGACGGCAATCGTAGGGGCGAGATGATGCGCTGGGGGCTGGTGCCCTCTTGGGCCAAGGACCTCAAGAGCGGCGCACGTATGATCAACGCGGTCAGCGAGACCGCCGCCTCCAAGCCTGCTTTCCGCGCCGCCTTCCGCAAGCGGCGCTGCTTGGTGTTGGCCGACGGGTTCTTCGAGTGGCGAAAGGAAGGCAAGGCCCGCTTTCCCCAGTACATCTTCCAAAAGTCGGGCGAGCCGATGGCCTTGGCCGGGTTGTGGGAGCTTTGGAAGTCGGACGCCGGCGAGTGGATTCGCTCCTGCACCATCCTAACCACCACTCCCAACTCCTTCATAGAGCCTGTCCACAACCGCATGCCAGTCATTCTCTCCGCCGAGACCGAAGCTCTTTGGCTGGACCCGGTGACGGAAGACGCCGAAACCCTGCAACGTCTCCTGATTCCGGCCCCGTCGGAATCGCTCGACTCCTACGAGGTGAGCAGCCTGGTCAACAACGTGCGCAATAAGGGGGCGGACTGCCTCAAGCGCGTCGACGACGCGGCGCCAAGCGAGGAACGGCTGTTCAGCTAGCCGCCGACGCGTCAGTACCAAACGTTAGCCGTTGGCGGCTCTATATGGCGGCCATGACCTTGGCCGCCCACTTGGTCGCTGGCCTGAACCTCTTCGCCGTATCCCCGCTGCTGCCGTTGGTGATCGACGACTACGATATCAGCCGGGCGGAGGCGGGCCTCCTCATCTCCCTGCCCATGCTGGTGGGCGCGGCCATCGGCATCCCCGGCGGGATGGTGGTGGCCCGGGTCGGCCTCAAGCGGGCCTACCTGTGGGGATGGGCGGCGATGGCGCTGTTGGCCCTATCCGCCATAGCGCCAAACTTCGCCACCATGCTGGTCCTGCGATTGGCCTACGGGGTCGGCTTGGCCCTCATGGTAGTGGCCACGGGCCCGCTGGTCATGCAGTGGTTTCGCCCGCGGGAAGTGCTCATAATCAACGCGTTGAACACCGCCATCCTGAGCCTCGGGGTGGCCGTCTCCGTGGCCGGAGCCGTCCCGCTGGCCGAGCAGGTCGGCTGGAAGATGACCCTGACCGCCTTCGCTGGCATCGGCGTTGTCGGCACCATCTTCTGGCTGGCAGCCCCCAAGGACAACTACGGAGGGCCCGGCCATCAATCGGGCATCTCGCTGCGAGAGGTCGTCACTGTGCTCCGGGGACGGGCGGTGGCGCTGCTGGTGGCCGCCGACGCTGGCGTCTTCATTCAGTACACGGCGCTGACTGGTTGGCTGCCCACGTTCTACAACGAAGACAGGGGGTTCACGCTGACCGAAGCCGGCTTCGTGACCGGTATGCTCCCCTTCGTGGGTGTGTTCGCGGTGCTTGCTGGGGGCCTAATCCCGCTGCGGTTCGAGTCTTATCGCGGAGTGATGGCATTCTCCGGCATACTGGCCATCCTGGGCGGATTGGGGTCCTTCCTTTTCGGCCACTCGTGGGGAATCTACGTGTCGGTCGTGTTATTGGGGATGGGCTCCTGGCTATATGTGCCCACATTGCTGACCGTGCCGATGCGCTTGGCGGGGACCACCCCGGAGCGGGTGGCGGTCATCTGGGGTTCCTTCATGACGTTCTCCGGTCTCGGCATGTTCGTCGCGCCCATCATGGTGGGCGCTCTGCGGGACTCAACGGGCTCCTTCTATGCGGGGTTTATCATCTGCGGCGTGGCCAGTTGGGCCCTGCTGGTGGCCGGGGTGTTCATGCCGCGGAACGCCACCGCGCCTCGCTGACCCATCGCGAGGGACGGCCGTTCAGCTAGGCTACGACAGGTCCAGCCCTTCCTTTCGCAGATGGCAGCTCTTCATGGCGGGCATGACCCTGGCGGCCCATCTCGCCGCCGGTCTCAACTTTTTCTCGGTATCGCCCCTGCTGCCCATCGCCATCGAGGACTACGGCATCAGCAGCGTCGAAGCGGGGTTGCTGGTATCCCTGCCGTGGCTCTTCGGCGCGGCTCTGGGCATCCCCGGCGGGATGCTGGTGGCCCGGATTGGACTGCGCCGCGCCTATTTTTTGGCCTGGGCGGCGCTGGCGGTACTCGTGTTTTCGGCGATCGCGCCCAACTTCTATACCCTGCTGGTGCTGCGCTCGGCCTACGGGATTGGCTTCGCGATGGTAATCACCGCCACCGGGCCGCTGCTCATGTACTGGTTCCAGCCCCGGGCGGTGCTGGTGATGAACGCCCTCAATACCGCCGTGCTCAGCCTTGGCGTGGCCATTTCCCTGGCCGCGGCCGTACCCTTGGCGAACGCCTTGGACTGGAAGACCGCGCTGTCTATATTCGCCGCAATCGGCGTAGTGGGGGCGTTGGTGTGGCCCTTCGCGCCAAAGGACCCAACAGGAAGCGGAGGACGTGAGAGCGCGGTCTCCTTGCGAGAGACCGGTCAGGTCCTGCGGCTCCGTGCGGTCGCGCTGCTGGTGGCCGCCGACGCTGGGATTTTGGTCCAATACACGGCCCTTACCGGGTGGCTGCCCACGTTCTACAGTGAAGAGCGGGGCATCTCGTTAACCGAAGCAGGGTTCCTGACCAGCATCCTGCCCTTCGTGGGGATTTTCGCCGTTCTGGCCGGTGGCGTCCTGCCCCTCCGGTGGGGGTCTTACCGGTTGGTCCTCGTGATTTCCGGGCTAATGGCCATATTGGGCGGGTTGGGCGCGTTCCTCTTCTCCAACCCGGTCGCGATCTACGCTTCGGTGATGGTGCTGGGCGCGGGCTCGTGGCTCTACGTGCCGAGCCTGCTCACCCTGCCGATGCGACTGCCCGGCATGACACCGGAGCGGGTGGCAGTCGCTTGGGGCTCGTTCACCACCTTTTCGCTGTTCTGCATGTTCCTCTCGCCCATCCTGGTCGGGGCCCTTCGAGATGCGACCGAGTCCTTCCTCCCCGGCTTCGCCATCTGCGCCGTGGCAAGCTGGACTCTGCTGGTCGCCGGAGTGTTCATGCCCTCCGGTATTGGCGCAACGCCAGCGGAGGAGGCCCAGACAGCCCAGCATTGACAAGGTATAAGTTGGCGCGTAGGGTAAACCCGAAATCGCCCCTGACTATTCTTGGAGGTAACGATGGCCAGAATTCCGGCTGCAACCAGGGAAACCGTGCCCCAAGACCAAGTAGACTCCTTCGACGAGATGATGCAGGGCCTGGGGTCGGTGCCTGCCCACGGACCGGGTTCGGTGATGATCCACGTTCCGAAGGCCCACCAATTGGCCACGGCGCTGAACCAATACCTGCGAAACGACTCGTCACTACCCGACAAGGCCCTTGAGCTGTCGATGCTGGTGACGGCCCGGGAGAACAACTGCGAGCACATCTGGAACGCCCACGCTGGCGCGGCGCGGGCGGCCGGGGTGCCCGACGGCGTGGTCGACGCCTTGCGCGACCGCAAGCTTCTTCCGGCGCTGGCCGACGACGAAGCCGCCATCATCAATTACGGCCAAGAGTTCTTCCGCACACGGCGGGTCAGCCGCGGCGCATTTCAGGCCGCGTTGGAGCAGTTCGGCAAACAGGGACTCATCGAGTTGACCATGACCATGGGCAACTACGCGCTTCTAGCCTTCCTCATCAACTCTTTTGATCCCGACCTGCCGGCCAACCGAACGGAACCGGTCCTGCCAGGCTAATCGGTCCTGTGCCCAAGCCACATTAAGTCAGATGAGGGATGACATGGCAGCGGAGCCTTTCACCATCAACGTTCCCGATTCCGTGTTGGAAGACCTGAAGGCCCGGTTGCGGCGCACCCGCTGGCCCGACGAGCTTCCGGGCACCGGCTGGGAATACGGCACCAATATGGACTATCTCAAGGAGCTGGTCGACTACTGGATCAACGACTTCGACTGGCGGGCCCAAGAGAAGCTGATCAACAGCTTCTCCCACTTCAAGGCCGACATCGACGGAATGGGTATCCACTTCATCCACGAGAAGGGCAAAGGTCCCAACCCGGTCCCGATCATCGTCACCCACGGTTGGCCCGGCACGTTCTTCGAGATGCACAAGATAATCCCGCTGCTCAGCGACCCGGCAGCCCACGGAGGCGACCCGGCCGACGCCTTTGACGTGGTGGCGCCGTCGATGCCCGGCTACGGCTTCTCCGACGCCTGCCAAGAGCGGGGGATGGACGTGCTGAGCGTTGGCGACGTCATGGCCAAGCTTATGACCAACGTTCTTGGCTACCAACGCTTCGGAGCCCAGGGCGGCGACTGGGGCGCCAGCGTCACCGCCAAGCTGGGACACGCCTACCCGGACAACGTTATCGGCATCCACTCGACTTCGGTCACCCGGCCGACCCCCTACATGGGCCCCGGGTCCACGCCCCTAAGCGAGGCCGAACACGGGCTGCTCAGGCAGCGGGAGGAATGGACCGCCGCCGAAGGCGGCTACTCCCACATCCAGGGCACCAAACCCCAGACTCTGGGTTACGGCTTGAACGACTCACCCGCCGGACTGTGCGGCTGGATCGTCGAGAAGTACCGCACTTGGAGCGACTGCGGCGGCGACGTCGAATCGCGCTTCACCAAGGACGAGCTCCTGACCACCGTCACCATCTATTGGGTAACCCAGACCATCAACTCGTCAACTCGACTCTACTATGAGACGCTACGCAAGCCGTGGGACTTCGCCCAAGGCGAGCGGATAAACGTGCCGGTCGGCGTTGCGGTCTTCCCCGCCGAGATTAGCCGCCCGCCCCGGGAGTGGGCCGAGCGGTCCTACAACGTGCAACAGTGGACGGTCATGCCCTCTGGCGGACATTTCGCCGCGCTGGAGGAACCGGTGCGCTTGGTCGACGACGTCCGGGACTTCTTCCGGCCGTTGCGCTAGGGTTACCCCGTAACTGAAGGCGCGGCAATTGGAGGGTAGGTCGCTGGTGTTCTCCAAGCGCTTGCCGCGCTCTCGGCAGCCCGACACCCGATGAAATCCGGATTGTCCAAGCTGGCCCCTGAGTGGCTGTTCACCCAGACGGGCATGGTCCTTCTGGTGGCAACGGTGCTCAACCTGGGCACCAGCTTCTCCAACTATACCCACAGCCTCACCCTCCCTTCCATGGAGGTCTCGCTAGACCTCTCCCACACTGAGGCGGGACTGCTGATCACCGCCCTGGGTGCCGTGCGGATGGGGAGCTCGCTGGCCTCGGGCACCTTGGCGCCACGCTACGGCAGCCGGGCGATCATCGTCGCCGGTACTCTGGTCACCGCCGGCGCCATGCTGCTATTGGGTTATTCCCAGAACTACGCCATGGCGATGGTCGCCTTGGCCGCAATGGGCTTGGGCGGTGGCGCGGCTCTAACCCCGATAATGGGACTGCTGTCGTCCTGGTTCGGGATTCGAGACCGGGGTCTGGCAGCGGGTTTGGCCGCCACCGGCGGAAGCGTCGCCTTCATTATCGCTGGCGTCGTTGTTCCGATACTGACCGGAAACAACGAGCTTGATGGTTGGCGGCATAGCTGGCGCGTGTTCGGGGCGCTGATGCTGGCCATCGCGGTTTTTGCATTGGTCTTCGTTAGGGAACAGCCCAGCCAGCCGACACCGGGGGGCGGGGGCGCGGGGCCCGCCCGTCGTCAGCGCGCTTGGCCCGTCGCCGCTTTCAAGAGCCCAGCGGTCTGGACGGTGACCAGCTTGGCATTTCTTTCGGGCTGGCAGCAAAACATCTTCACCACCTTCTTCGGGCTATACCTCTCACAGGACAACGGTGTAAGCCTCGGTGAGGTGGGCCAGCTGGTGGTTTTGATCGGCGTGCTGAGCATCATCAGCGGGGTGCTGTGGGGACGGTTGTCCGACCACTTTGGCCGGGGGCATGGGTTCATCTGGTCCTTTGCGATACAGGGGGCCGCCTTCGCGCTGCTGGCCTTCGCTCCCGGCATGCCTTCGTTCATCTTGGTCTCAGTGCTGACGGGGATCACCCTGCGGGCCGCCTATACCGTGTGCGCCGCGGCCTCGGGCGACTACGTACCGGTGCAGTTTTCGTCGGCGGCCTTCGCCATCATGTCGGTGGGCGCGGGCTTAGGCAGCACGATCTCCCCCGCCATCGGTGGAGTGGTGGCCGACCATGTGGGCATCAAATGGAGCTTCATCCTGGGGTTGGCGGCCACAGCCGTTGGTGTGCTGATGGGTGTGTACCTGCAGACGCGCGCCCCGGTGGTACGGAAAGCGCAGCCCGAAGCGGCCGACTAGGCCGGACTCCAAGAAACGACGCAAGGCGTGACCGGTTCGGTGCCCCGGATGTAATGGACGCCGTCTTTCTTCTCCAGCATTCCAGGCAACACCGCATGTAACCGTTCCTCGGCGGGGGACCCTGGCGCCACGTACATCCTGCTGGTGAGCTGGGCCACCGCGTCCTCCACGCTGTCGAAGCCTCTCGGCGGTTGCTCCGGCAGCCGGTCGATCGCGGCGTCGATACCCAGTTCGGCCAGCACTTCCTCGAACTGGGGCAGGCTGGGCAGCGCCAAGCGGGGAGTCCCATGCACCTGCTCCCACAGTGGGTAGGTCTGGGACTGGGGCGCCGCCCGGTATAGCACCACCAGCACCCGCTTTCGGACGGAAGCCTCCAGTTTGCGGACGAACGCCTCGATTTCCTGGACCACGTAGAGGACGTGGCTGCATAGCGCAACGTCGCCCGGCTCGACCTCCGCGCTCAGCCAGTCGGCTTCGACCACTTCGACGTTGCCGACGCCGTATTCCTCGGCGGTCTCCCGCAGAACGGCGCACATGCTGGGCGAAGGCTCTACCGCCACTACTAGGCGGCAGCGAAGGGCCAACGGCAACGCCAGCCGTCCGCCACCGGCACCCACGTCGATAAGCGTGTCTTCGGGCCCGGTCTGCTCCGCTAGGTAGTCCAATAGCGGGTCGTCGGTGCGGTGCGGATCGGCCTTGAACTGCCGGGCGTAGGGAGTCCAATGGTCGTCGGGCCGGGGCTCAGGCCGCATGCTGTCCGACTGCTCGTGCTCCCTCAGGACCATCTGGCGCCATCGCTCAACCGCGTTCATGTTGTGCCTCCAGTCTTCGGATTCGCCCGCCGTGCCGACACACTGACAGTTGCCGATTGAGCCGATGATAAGGCGTGTGTATGATTATGACATAGCTAATCGGCGGTATCGAGAATCGTATGGCAAGAATACAGTTGACCGTCCCCGACGCCGAGCGCGACCGTTACGCTTCCCAAGCGCACAAGGAGGGGCTGACCCTCAGCGCATGGCTCCGGAAAGCAGCGGAAGAACGGCTGGACAAGCAGCAGAAGACAGCGAGTCGTTCGTCGTCCGTTGCCAAACTCAGAGAGCTTTGGGCTTGGTCTGACCAGTTACCGGGACCTGATGTGGAACCGGACTGGGAAGAGCACCTCAAGGCGATTAACGATGCTAAAGGCAGCGGCGCAGCACCGACATGATCTTCGTCGACACCAACGTATTGATGTACACGGTCGGTAGCCCACACTCTCTGAAGGACGCTGCCCGCGAGTTTTTCGAAGAATCCTCAATACATGGAGTGCCTTTATATACATCCGCAGAGGTCCTACAGGAGATACTGCATGCCTATTTGCGTGTCGGCAGGTTGAGCAATTTCGACGCAGCTATCTCGGTAATCGAGACTTCCGAGATCCAGGTGTGGTCAATGGAATCCGAGGACGTTTTTCTAGCTCGAGAGTTGTCGAGGCGATTTCCAACACTGTCGTCGAGATACCTTTGTCACCTGGCCAGTTGCCGCCGCCGGGGCGTACGGGAGATCAAGACCTACGACGCGGCCTTTGGGGCCGCCGCCGAAGCCCTGTGAGGAGCCGAAACCCGTCAACCTAGATGCGTCCGTCCCTTCCTCTCCGCTTTGCCCTTGCCGCGGTTTGCCTTATCGCAATCGCGTGTGCTGACCCGCAAACCAATACGACCCCGATAGCCCCCACGCCGCGCCTGGCGGTTGCGACGCCTCTGGCGCCTGTCTCGGCAGCGACACCCGCTCCCGTGGAAGGTAGCGAGACTGCAGCTCTGCCGTCGCCGCAGCCCACGCCAACTGATGCTCCCCAGCCCACCCCTCCGGCCTTGCGCCCGCTGAACCTGGAGCGCGCCTTTCCTCAGTTGAATTTCCAGCGCCTGACCAACCTCGTGCAACCGGCCAACGGCGACAACCGGCTGTTCGTGACCGAGCAGGCGGGCCGGGTGCTGGCGTTTGCCAACGACCACAACCCCGCGGAGGCGTCGGTAGTGCTGGACATCCGGGAGCGAGTCAACGACTCGGGGAATGAGGAGGGGCTGCTGGGCCTAGCCTTCGACCCGGAATTCGCTGACCACAATTTCCTTTACCTGTACTATTCGGCCTCGTCCCCTCGGCGTTCGGTCGTGTCACGCATGGCGATAGCGCCCGGCGGTGCGGCGGACCCGGACAGCGAGTTGGTGCTGCTGGAGGTGGAGCAACCCTACAGCAACCATAACGGAGGGGAGCTGGCCTTTGGGCCCGACGGCTACCTGTACATCGCCTTGGGCGACGGTGGGTCGCGCGGCGACCCCCTGGGCAGCGGCCAGAATCTGGGTACCCTGCTGGGCGCGATTCTTCGCATCGATGTGCGGGACGCCACAGCCGAGGAACCCTACCGCATCCCGGCCGACAACCCCTTCGTAGATACACCGGGGGCCCGGGGCGAGATTTGGGCCTACGGGCTGCGGAACCCGTGGCGGTTCTCCTTCGACCGGGCAACCGGAGAGTTGTGGACCGGCGACGTCGGCCAGAACCGCTTCGAGGAAGTTGACCTCGTGGTTAGGGGCGGCAACTACGGCTGGAACACCCTGGAAGCCGCCCATTGCTTCAATCCGCCTTCGGGATGCGACCCCGGCGGCGCCATTCCGCCGGTGCTGGAATACCCGATCAACGGCGGCTGCTCCGTCATCGGCGGCTACGTCTACCGACGGCAGGGGCCGTCTGAACCCCTGCCGTCTCTCTACGGGGCCTACGTTTTCGCCGACTACTGCTCGGGGCGAGTTTGGGCCGTCCGGCTTACCGACGGCCGACTGGCCGAGCAAACGCAATTGGCCGACACCGGCCTGCGCATCACGTCCTTCGGCGAGGACCGCGACGGCAACCTATACATCCTGAGCCAAGACTCTGGAATTTACCGATTCGCGCCCTAGCTAAGGTGCTTGCCGTAGAAGTTGAGCACCCGGTGCCACATGTCCTGGGCCGGGGCGGCGCGGTAGCTGGGCCGGTAGTCGGCAAAGAAGGCGTGGCCCGCGCTGTGGTACATCACCCACTCGTAGGTCTTGCCGTGCTGGTCCAGCAACGCCTTCATCTGCTCCGCTTGCGCCGGGGTGGGGTTCTCGTCCTCCACACCGAATAGCGCCAAAAGCGGGCAGGCCAGATTGGGGACCATGTCCATCGGCTGCACCGGTCGCACCTCGGTTGGTTCGTGGACGATGTGGCCGCCGGCCGAGTCCACTGCCGCGTCGATGTTGCTGCTGAGGCAGGCCATCATCAGAGTGTAGCGGCCACCAGAGCAGAACCCGATGATGCCCACCTTACCATTGGAATGGGCCTGGGACTTCAAGAACGTCGCCGCGCCCTCCAAGTCGTCCATCGCCTGGGAGTCGGGCGAGGCGAACAAGGTGGCCAACACGTTTGCCGGCTCGGGGGTGCCCTCGCGGGTGTAGAGGTCGGGAGCGATGGCCAGGTAGCCCTGCCCGGCGAAGCGCACCGCGATGTCCTTGTGGTGGTCCATGAGGCCCATGCCTTCCATGGTGACGATGACGCCGGGGTAGTTGCCCGGCGCGGCGGGCCGGCTGTACAGAGCGTCTATCTGGGAGCCGTCCCGGCTGGTGTATTGGACCATTCCGGTCTCTAGCTGTTGTTCAAGGAGTACCATCATCAGCCTCCGGGCAGTTGATTTTGACCAAGGGATTACGACCGCGTTATGGTAACATTGTGCCGTTCAGAAGGTCGAGATTAGAGGTGTAGCTATGGCGGACAAGCTGATCGGAGTTGCCGTGGGCGGCTCGAACATCGCCGACATCCGGGACATGATTCTAAAGGCCGAGGAGTTGGGCATTCAGGCGGCCTGGATGACCACCGGAGGGGCGCGGCCCGACAGCATGACCTGCTTCGCCGCCACCGCCGCCTTGACCAACAACATCAAGTTGGGCACGTCCATTGTGCCTACCTACCCACGTCATCCGCTGGTAATGGCGCAGCAGGCCCAGGTGGTGGCCCAGCTAGCCCCCGGCCGCTTCCGGTTGGGGGTGGGTCCCAGTCACCGTCCTACCATCGAGGCTATGGGCATCAACTTCGACGCGCCCTTGGCCCACCTGCGGGAATACCTCCAGATACTCAAGGCCATCATGCAGAACGGACGGGTCGATTTTGACGGCGAACACTACACGGCCCACGACGGTATTCCGGAACCCCTGGACATCGAGATCATGGCCTCGGCCTTACGCAAGGGTTCGTTCGAGCTATGCGGCGCGGAAGCCGACGGTGCTATCAGCTGGATTTGCCCGGGCAGCTACCTGCGAGACGTGGCCCTTCCTGCGATGCAACAGGGCGCCGAGAGCGCGGGCCGGGAGACGCCACCGCTCATCGCTCACGCTCCGGTCTGCGTCCACGACAATGCCGACGAGGTCCGGGCCGCAGTGCGGGAGCAGGTCATGAACCCGCGGCTACCCTACTACCAGCGGATGCTGGTCGCCGCCGGTTACCCCGAGGCTACGGAGGGCGTTTGGAGCGACGCCATGATCGACGGCGCGGTCATCTGGGGCGACGAAGGCCAGGTCCTAGAGCGAATGCAGGAATGGCTCTCCTTCGGCGCCACCGAGATTCTGGCCTCGCCAATCACCGCTGGCCCCGACCGGGCGGCGTCGTTAGACCGCACGATGCGCCTGCTTGGGCAGGCCACTGCGACGGTGTAGCGGAATCCACGGAGCTGCCGACGGAGGCACGATGAAATACGACGTCGTTATCGTGGGCGGGGGTTCGGCCGGTTGCACCTTGGCGGCGCGGCTGTCCGAAGACCCGGCTCGCTCGGTTCTACTGTTGGAAGCGGGACCGGACTATCCCGATCCTGAGTTCCTGCCCCACGAGATCCGGACCGGCAGCAACAGCGGCGCCTCGGAGATTGACTCTCCCTTCAATTGGTCGTATCAGGCGACAGGCAGCGTACAGGGCCGCAATCACATGGAGGTCGCCCGAGGCAAGGTCATTGGCGGCTCCGGCTCGGTCAATGGCCAAGTCTTTTTGCGGGGGCTGCCCGAGGACTACGATTCCTGGGCCGCCGCGGGCAACGACGAATGGAGCTTCATCAACGTCCTGCCCTTCTTCCGCAAGCTGGAGACCGACCTGGACATCCGGGACGACTTCCACGGCAGCGACGGCCCGATACCGGTGCGGCGTGTGGCCCGCGGACAGGGCTTGCCAGTGTATGAAGCCTTCCTGCAAGCCGCCCTTGACACCGGGTTCCCCTACGACGAGGACATGAACAACCCGGACACCACCGGCGCCGGGGCGGTGCCCATGAACAATCCTGGCAACGTGCGGATGAGCGCGGCGCTAACCTACCTTAACCCGGCGCGTCACCGCCTCAACCTCACCGTCAAGGGCGGCGTAACGGCCCGCCGGGTGCTGTTCGAGGGCAACCGCGCCGTGGGCGTGGAAGTCGAGAGCGGCGGCGAGACCTTCAACGTCGAAGGCAGCGAAATCGTGCTCTGCGCCGGTGGAATAGCATCGCCCCAGCTGCTTTTGTTATCGGGAGTGGGTCCCGCCAACGAGTTGCGGGACTTGGGAGTTCCCGTGATGCGCGACCTACCCGGTGTGGGCAAGAACCTGCGCGACCACCCGATGGCGCTGGTGGAGCTTGCGCCCAACGAGGGCGTGGAGCTAGCCGAGAACCAACCGCGCATCCAGACCGGGCTGCGCTACACCGCCGAGGGCTCAAACCTGCGTAACGACATGCAGATCACCATGACGACCTATACTGGCGACCATGCTGGCGACCCCATCGCCGGTTCCAGCCGCCGCAACGACCGCAATATGCACTTCACCATCATCCTGGAATTGGCCGAGAGTGCGGGCGAACTGTCGCTTGCCTCAACCGACCCGGCCGTCGGCCCCCGGTTGGACTACCGCTACCTGGAAGACGAGGCGGACGTCCGGCGCATGCGGGAAGCCATCCGGCTGTGCGTGGACTTGATGGGCCACGATTCGATGCGCCCGCTCGTCCGCGAGTTGCTGGCGCCCACGGCCAGCGATCTCGAGTCCGACGAAGCCCTCGACGCTTGGTTGCATCAGAACATCGGGACGACGTTCCACAGCTGCGGCACCTGCAAGATGGGACCCGACTCCGACCCCATGGCCGTCGTCGACCAGTATTGCCGGGTGCGCGGGTTGGAAGGACTGAGGGTGGTTGACCTTTCGGTGGCCCCCAACGTGGTACGGGCCAATACCAACGCCACCGCAATCATGATCGCCGAGCGGGCCGCTGGCTGGATCGGCCAATAGCAAGAGGAGAAAATGACTACGCTTACCGAGGACATGAAGCGGGTGGTCCGCCAACAACGGCTGGGATTCATCGCTACCGTCAGCCCCGACAACACCCCGAACCTGTCGCCCAAAGGCACCACGGCGGTCTGGGACGACGAGCATCTGGTGTTCGGTGACCTGGCTTCGCCGGCCACCATGGCTAACCTGCGCCATAACCCGGCGTTGGAGATCAACATCGTCGACTCATTCGCCCGCAAGGGCTACCGCTTCAAGGGCACCGCGTCCATTGTTAGCGAGGGCGAGCTCTTCGAACAGATCAAGGAGGCGTTCGTCACCGGAGGCCGCGGCATCCAACAGGTTGCCATCCCCGCCAGCGCCTACGTGCTGATGCAGGTAACGAGCGCCGCGCCGCTGGTCTCGCCAGCCTACGGTGACGGCCGGACCGAGGAGACGACCAGGGTCGAGTGGGCCGACCATTGGCAGTCGGTGCAACACGACCGCCTCGACCAGCTTCGTGCGGGGGTCTAGCTTCGGCTCGGCCCGCGCTGTCGGGCGTCCACCGCGTTTGCTATACTAAAATCAGCCACTCCCCTCGGGCGGGCGTAACTCAGTGGCAGAGTGCTTGCTTCCCAAGCAAGACGTCGAGGGTTCGAATCCCTTCGCCCGCTCCAAAAGAATCGGTGAGGGTCATCAGGGAGGAGTTGTAGAGGTAGGTAGTACGCCTGACTCTGGATCAGGCACCCTACGGGACTCCCAAGAGACGGCGAGAAGGGCCCACCGGGGAATATCCCCGGCGGGGAAGCGAACGGATTTCTCTTTTGGAAGGAAATCTCGGGACGGGGACCAGAACGTAAGTCTCTAAGGGTACCTGGATGAAGGCGAAGGCTCCTAACACGATGATCGAATCGCCGACGGCGAAAATTTAACCCATGTTAACAGGTTTAACATGTCGCTATCGAGGTCACCGACCGGCGGCCCCGACACCAGTATTCCAGCAATGTGGGTGGTGAAGAAAAACGTCTTGGGCTTATCTTCTTCCATTCGTGGGCTCAGCGCGGATTAAGCCCACTCTGAACAGTTACCGATTAAAGCGGCGGCTCTGTGCGGAGTGATGTTAGCGTGCTCCGGGAGGAGTGGCGGCTCTCTTTCAGGATGATACAACGCTACCTGAAGTGGCGTTTTGGATTTATACTGAGCATGGGCCAGCTGGTGGCCATGATCCGCGGGACAGCGGAGCGAGGCCGGGGGAATACGGCCGGTTGCAAGAAGAGATTAGAGCCAGCCCGGTGGTGTACGGGGACGAGGCGGGCTGGCGGGAAGACACAATCGGGGTGCGGCGATGAGAGTGGGTGTTCTGGAGATTCTGCGTCCGGAGAGAAGCAGGCATTGGACCCACTCGGCCTACGCTCACTACTTCGTTAAACAGTACGCTAGCGTCATGCCGCAGGCGGTCAGCGTATGGTGCCGGCAGATGGGGCACGAGTCCTTCTATGCCACTTACTACGGGCAGGGCGACCCCAAGGCCCTATTGCCGGACGATCTGGACTTAGTGTTCATCTCGACTTATACCCAAGCGAGCGCACTGGCCTATGCCCTCGCCCAGCTCTACCGGCTGGACGGCGCCCGCACGGTGATCGGCGGCCCACACGCCAAGTCTTTTCCGGACGATTGCCGCCGATTCTTCGACGTGGTCGTGCTTGATTGCGACAAGACCCTGGTGGAGGACATCCTGAGACAGGCGCCGAACGGAGAGACGGTAACCAGCGGGCGGCAACTCAAGGACCTACCGACTGTAGAGGAACGCATGCCGGAGCTCCAGACCTCGATCTTCTCCGGCGGAAAGCCCTACATATCCAGCACCGTACCGATGCTCGCCAGCATCGGGTGCCCCTACGCCTGCGACTTCTGCATCGATTGGAGCAACCCGTTCGCCTTGCTGCCCTTGGACAGGCTCGAGGCCGACCTGCGGTTCATCTTTGAAAAGCACCCGAAGCTGCTAGTCAGCTTCCACGACCCCAACTTTGCCGTAAAGTTCGACGAGGTGTTCTCGGTATTGGAGAGGATCCCGCACGGAAAGCGCAGCTATTACATCATGGAGAGCTCCTTATCGATCCTACGCGCGTCCCGGCTGGAACAGCTGCGCTCCACCGGGTGCCTCTACTTGGCTCCGGGTGTCGAATCCTGGAGCGCATACTCGAACAAGTCCGGCGTCGGGTCGAAACAGGCTGATCACGTTAAGTTAAATCAGGTAGTCGACCATTTCCGGCTGATCCGCGAGTACGTGCCCGGTATGCAGGCCAATCTGATGTTCGGGCTGGACGGGGACGAAGGAGATGGGCCGGCCGAGTTGACCAAGGAATTCATGTCGCGCGCCCCTTTTGTGTGGCCGACTATCAACATCCCCACTCCATTCGGTGGCACTCCTCTGTTCGACCGGTACCTCGACGAGGAGCGTATCCTGACCTCGATGCCGTTCGCCTTCTACTACGCGCCTCACATCGTCACCACGCTCAAGAACTACGATCCGATCACCTACTACGAGCATCTCGTCGATATGTATTCGCACATGGCATCTCCGCGGGTCGTCATGAAGCGGTTGATAACCACGCCGGGGTATCCGCTCCGCGTGCTCCACGCCCTTCGCTCCCAGGGGGCATGGCGCATCCAGAGAGAGTACAAACGCATTCTGCACGTGATGAAGACTGATCACGACTTCAGAGCCTTTCATGAGGGCAGATCGAAGGCGCTGCCGGAGTACTACCACCGCAAGTTCGAAGCGGCCCTCGGCCCATACGCGGAGCTGCTATCTCGAGAGGACCGTCAGCCGTTACTGCCGTCTCGTTCGGCTCACGTGTCAAACGCCTAGATCTTAAGGCCAGTAAAGTGAGAAATCGCCAAGGTCATTAGGCCACCTTGGGCACCGAATCGGAGACCATAGCCGCACTTCATTGCGAGGAGCGGCGATGGCATACAAAGAGGTGTCCAGAGTGGACATAGCGGAAGTCATCCGGCGCTTGCAGAAAGGAATCAGTCTCAGGCACATAGCGTCAGAGACCGGACTGTCGAGAGATACCGTCCGGAAATACGTTACTGCGGCTGGAGAAGAGGGCGTAAGTCAAAAGGGGCCGGCGCAGGAGCTCGTTCATGTTGTAAGGGCGTGCACCCTTTATGAACCTCGCTGACGGATGTCTGATGGCCGACCGTGACTGAAGCTCAGTGGGTCCCTCGCCGATGCGGGAACGAAATCGTGTTCGTTTCCATCAACTCGGTCACGGCCTTCCGAACATCAGCTTCCTGAAAATGCGGCTTCAACTCCTGTACAACATCCACTACGCGGTCTTGCCCGTCCTCGTCTGAAGGCCCCACCATTTTCCATACGTATATGATCGTAGTCATAAGCTCGAGCTCTTTTACGCGAAATTCACCAAATTTCGCGACGAGGTCCTCGATACTGCCGGTGTAAGCAGAAAGTTTATCTTCGTAATCCTCTAGGAGATGTGGCGACTTGGACCCTAGCTCAATCCGAAATCCGTATTGGTCCTCCAGGTACGTAATCTTGACCTCGCCCCTGAATTCGGCTCGTTCCAGGTCAGCTAGGACCTCGCTGGCGTATGGGCCATAGGTATACAACGTGTACCGGTAACCCAGCGGAAGATTGTAAACTTCTTGAAGCAGATAGGTGAGCTTCATGAACGCCGTTTTTCCGAACTGCGGGCTCACTGAATCGAGGCGGCTAGACAGAACGGCAGGCAACACTCGTCTTTCGCCCCAACTCAGTGCAATGTTGGTTTCTGTCGGAGACGAGGTGAGTTTCTGGCTAGGTCCCGCCGGAGCCCGACTGACCCGTTCCGGTGTGCAACAGGCCTTCAGACGCGTCCTCAAACGGGCCGGCCTCACCGGGCCCAAGCTCGGCCCCCACTGTCTACGTCACACGTTCGGGACCGAATACGTTCGCTCCGGGGGTAACCCCAGGATGCTGCAAGACATCTTAGGCCACAAGAACCTGGAAACGACCATGGTCTACGTTCAACTGGCCGGCGAGGCTGTCGCCCAGGACCACGCTCTCCATTCGCCGTTCAAGTTACTAATGAACCCGTTCCGTCCAGCATAGCCGCACGTCTGCCGAACATCTGCTTCCCAAGCAAGACGTCGAGGGTTCGAATCCCTTCGCCCGCTCCATAAGAATCGGCAAGGGTCATCAGGGAGGAGTTGTAGAGGTAGGTAGGTCGCCTGACCCTGGATCAGGAGTCCTAGCCAGACCACAGCCGAAGGGGCATGAGACGAGCGCATCTTTTTGTCGTTTATAGGGATCTCGCCAAGTCGGGCGGGTCGTAGTTCTAAGGGTAGTGTGAGGTTCGCGATGAAGGCGGAGACTGTGGCCAAGAGGCTGACCAAAGCGACTATTCGGAGGCTGGGAAATGATCAGCTATTCCCGGCTAACGCCACTGGTGGCAGTGGCCCCGGCGACATTTTCGTCGGTGCCCTGGAGGAGCTAGAGGGTTTCCCGAACGAGGACGTGAATGGGACGGTCCTAGAGATTAACGAGGAATCCATCGCGGTGTTGGAGTTCCTGGATAACTTTCTCGACGGGGAACATGGACGGCTAATGGGCCGATATGTGGCGCTGCTATATCTCGAAGTCCTGGACCACGTCCGAAGCAACATCTCCAAGAGAAGCCCCTTGGAGCCCTCGACTGCCCACGAAAGATGGACCGAACAGCAACACAATAGCCCGCTTCGACCCGTTCAAGTCGTATAAGAAGCTGGACGAGGGGCAGCGTCCCTTAACGGACGCTTAAGAACTTAGGCTCCGCGCCTGGTAGCCACCCGGCTCCGGGCTGGGGTGAAATAGGGCTGGATCGGCGGACTTAGGACCGCCGTCTCTGACTGGCCTCCTTGGGATCGTGGTGTTTTAGCAAGCTTGCGTTTCCGAGAAGGTCCGCCGGTTCCAGTTCTCTCACCCAAAGTATAAGCGGGCAGTGAAGTAACTGTCCGCTTTCTATTTTTGCCAAGAGCATTGGCCCGGAAGGATTGATTTGACCCCTTGGCCAATCGCTCCGTCGTCCCGTAACCTTGGAGATGCTAAAACACCCATCGATAATCCCAAACGAGGTTAGGAGACAACGGAATGTCCTTCCCCACCATCGGCCTTATGGCCGTCCCCTATTGTGTTAGCCATCCCCCTCCTGACGCCCCCCGCACCTGCGCGTTGACGTCGTGCCCGCCTCCGCAGCGGGCCAGTTGCATGTCTGCCAACGTGCCGGGCCGGGGGCGTTATGTGTCCTGACTGCGGCCACGCCCTAGCGCTGCACGACTCCGATTCGGCTACCTGGGTGTGCAGGGCTTGCCCGTCGAAGAAGGGTGCCTGCGCAGGGCTTCTCTGTGTCCTCCCGGCTCCGAGAACGTCGCCAAGGCGTTTAGGCGACCTGGTGTTGGGCGAGGGCTGGGTGTACCTGGCCAAGACCGTTGGAGGGGCTCCGCGCCCGGACGTGACGCCGGTGGTCGTCCCATCCAACGCCCGGGACCATCGGTAACGCAATGAGCAGTCCGCAAAGAATCCAGCGCCAGCGAACCAAAGGCTGGCGGATGCCGCCCAACACAGTCTACGTTGGGCGGCCCGGCAGGTGGGGAAACCCCTTCCCTGTTGGGCGCAACGTGCGGACTCCCAACGGGGCGCGGCCCGCTACCGGAGGTTCCTGAAATCCCGCCCTGACCTGATCGACCTCGCCCAGCGGGAGCTCAGGGGCAAGGACTTGGCCTGCTGGTGCCCGCTGTCCGTCCCATGCCATGCCGACGTGCTGCTGGAGGTCGCCAATGGGCCATAGGTTGGGGCGGCTCCTTATGACGGCGATCTGCGGGGCGTTGGGCGGGATGATTGTTACCACGGGATGATTGTTACCACGGGATGATTGTTACCGGAGTCTATCTCATGGCCAAAAACCCGGAAGGGCGGGACATGTGGGACTACCTGACCGGCGCTCTGCTTTCAGCCGTGTGGCTCTACTTGGTGGTAACGACCGTCCGGGAATACCGGGTTTCGCGCCGGCGGAGGGCTTGTACGGGGCAAGGTCCTTGGGTGGAAGAATGACCCGAGATCCCGACGAAGGCACCCGATACACGTACCAGCTCGACGAAGTCGACTCCGAGTATGACGCCGCCGAAGACGAAGATGACGGCGAGTACATTCACCCGGTCTGCCAAACCTGCGGCGAGCGCCACGACCTCGGGCACTGCCCGCGGCCACACTGCGCCATCTGCGGTGTGGTGCGGGGCAAGCCCCACGATGCGCCGGTCCATGGGACCTACGTGCGCCAGTACCTGGGACTCTGATGGCCATGCCAACCAAACGGCGCGGGAGAAGGGATCTTATCCTGGCGGCCAAAGACTACTTGGCCCTCGCTCAGTTGTACGCCCAGGAGTATGCCGAAGAGCGGTCGGGCGAGGAATGGGCCGAGGCGCGGGAAGAGCTCCTGGAAGAGGTAGACCACCAAAGGAAGCGGGTCTTGCGCTTCCTGGGGCTCGAGGGTTAGTCGTGGAACCAAACGCGGCCATGCCAGCCCGCCGCCGTGTTCCGCGATCGAGGAGGACGGATCATCGGTGGGGAGGTTGAACGACCTGAACCGCGGTAGCGCCTAACTGGAGTGATGATTGATATGGCCAAGGCAAAACCTAAGACCAAGCCCAAAGCGCGAGAGCGCAAGCCCCCTCAGAGGATGAACGGCGAATACAAAAAGCGGGGCTTGGTCACGATCGAGATGGACTCGTTCGCGGCCTCCTTGTTCGCTCCCGAGAAGCTGCGGCAGGTCGAGCTCAACACTCCCGGGCTCCTAGCACAGAACCGGAGCGACATCGTCGAAGAGCACTACATCATGGTGGATACAGGGCACCTGGGAGGCCACCATCGAGCACGATGGCGAGACGTTCAAGCTCCCGGGACAGGTGATCGACCGGATCATCGCCTACCGGGAGCGGATCATCAAGGAAGTGCGGCGGGATGCTGCCTACGGCCGGCTCAGCAAGACCGCGGCCGCCGACCAACGCGACGCCGAAGACGACGACCAGGGCGACGTTGTCCAGGACCCCCGCAACAACGCGCCCACGCCTTTCTCGCTCCTGGGGACGGAGTAGGGGGCCATGCTGAACGACTTCGTCATTCTGGCGGGCCCTAGGCACAAACTGTCATCCATACCGGAGCGGTAGTTCTACGACTGCGGGGAACACACCAGCGTTGAGCGGCATTGCCACGGACCGGGCAACAAAGCCGTGGTAGCGCCTAACTTTCTAACCGAGGAGATGGCCATCGCCAGGGCGACTGCTGACACGCTCGTCGACCGCTTTTTCGCCGAGGTGAATCCAGACCACATCCGCGACGCCGCCGAGGCGCTCGTCCGCACGATAGAGGGTTCCTTCGACCCGTCGAACATGGACGACGTTCTGACCAAGAACCTGTTCTCCGGAATGCTCATGGCCTTTATCTTCGACCGGATGTTGGGGACCGGAATTATTGACCCCTCAGACCTGCCAACAACGACCCCCGTGTTCTTGGATGGCCAGAACTACGCGGCACAGGAACCTCGGAACGTCGTCATCAAGACCGACGGTAGCCAGACCTCCTACCCGCCTGGAGACGGCCGACATTACACCACCCAAGAACTGCAGGCGGCTATAGGCGGAGGCTACATCGAAATCTACAAGCTCTCGGACGCCAGGCTGATGGTCGGGGACGAAGAAGCCCGGCTCAAGGACCTGCCGTTGAACCCGGTGGCCACCTATCTCTATCGGATGGGCCGCGGGCCAACCCCCGACTACATCGCGGGGGACGTATTGGTGTGCGAAGACTGGCTAATTCAGTAGGCGCGTGAAGGGAGGCGAGGCGAACCCAGCATGTTAAGCCGTCGGCACAAGATCCAGATCGAAGATGCAGCCGCGTTCGTCTGCATCTTGCCAGAGGGCCGGTTCGCATGGACGGTAGGCGAGCTGCAGCTTCGCTACGCGGTCCAGCTAGGGAAGCATGTCATTCTGTTCAGGGATACGACGCGAAGCCATCTACCTATCCCAACGGTCTTGGCAGGTTATCGCGACTTGCAAGTGGTCGATGGGGATTTAGACCTGCTGGCCAAGTTGGTGCCTGAATTCTTAGAGTTTCTACCCGGGCAGGAGATCGAGCTAATCGACGGAGAACGGGGCTGAGGCCCGGGAAGGACGATATGAGTAACCCCCTAGCTAGTGTGTGAGGTGAAGGGAAGTGGCAAGTCGATCATTCGACGAGATCTTCGACGACTTTTTGCGGCACCCGGACCTGGTCCAGCAGCCCAAGGGCGGACCGGACGGCGAAGCAAGGGCCTGGTGCCCCTGGCATGAGGACCGCGCCGGGGGCAACCCGTCCCTGGGGATCAACCGGGGGAAAAGGGCGGTCAAGTGCTGGGTCTGCGGCAACGGCGGGGTCAAAGCCTTGGCCCGGGTGTGGGGAATCGAACTAACCCGCGACGGTGCCAACGGGTCTTCCTTGCCCCCGTGGGAGAAGGAGATCGAGCAGACCTACGACTACCGGGACGCCAACGGCGATGTCCTATTCCAGGTTGTGCGGTTCAAAGTTCCACCGGGCGCTAAAAAGGACTTCGGCCAGCGCCGCTCCGACCCCGCGAGACCTGACGGGTGGGCGTGAAGCCGGAAAGGAGTTCCCCAGGTCCTTTACCGCCTGCCCCAGCTTCGGTCAGCCGACAAGGAGCAATGGGTCTGGATTGTGGAAGGCGAGAAGGACGCCGACCGCCTTCACGACGAGGGGTTGCTGACCACCACCAACCCGGGGGGCGCTAGCGAAGGGAAACCCAAATGGCTCAAGGAATACAACAGCGAGTTCGCCGGCCGCATCGTGGCCGTAATTCCCGACAACGATGAAGCTGGCCGCGTTCACGCCAACCACATCGCATATCAGGTCCAGGGGGTCGCCGACCTCGTTAAGGTCGTCCACCTGCCCGATCTGCCAGAAAAAGGCGACGTGAGCGATTATCTGCCCGCCGGACGCACCCTCGAAGAACTAGAGGAGCTCCGGGACCGAACGCCGGTGTTCGAGCCCACCATGAGCGAACTCGACGACGAGGATGAGCCAAACGAACGCCCGGACTGGCGGGTGAGCCCCCTGCTGTCTGACGCCAATAAGTTGACAGGGTTGCTGATAGGGCACGGCTACTTCGTGAACGGCGGGACCGACGCCTATTTCTTCGACCAGGACCAGCGCCGGTTGGTCTTCCTGGACAAGGACGACCGCGACCTTCGCATCCTTCTAGGCGAGCGCTACCGGATCAACCGGCTGGACCAGCTCTACGGCTACCTGCTGGAACACATGCTCCGCGAAGCCCACATCCGAGGGCATCACTCCCTGGTACGGAGGTTCAGCTACTACGACCAAGAGAGCAACGTCGTATACCTCGATATGGGCGACAGCCGGTTGCTCAAGATTTCCGCCGCCGCCATCGAGGTCCGTGACAACGGCCAGGACGGAGTCCTGTTTCTGCCCATGCCGGAGCAAGAGCCTTGGGACTATAAGCCCGCTCATCGGCCCAGGCTGCTCCGGGAGCGCCTGATCGGCCGCGTCAACTTCACGGAGGAGGGGGGCGAATTCACGGACCAACAGCAGCGGGCGCTCCTACTGGTTTGGATGCTGTCGATGGCCTTTGAGTCGCTGATGCCGACCAAGGTGATAGCTATGGCAATCGGACCCGGCGAGAGCGGGAAAAGCTCGCTATTCCGCACTGTCGGCCGCATCCTGATTGGCCGCGACTTCGAGGTGGACTCCCTCCTGCAGGACCAGAAGGGCGAGGAGGACTTTTGGGTGAGCTTGTCCCACTCGTTCTTCATTTGCTACGACAACGTGGACCAGGTGGTGCGCTGGCTCCCGGACGCCCTGGCCCAGGTCGCTACGGGTATCAGGCGCAGTAAGCGCCAGCTCCACACCACGTCCCAGCTCCACCGAAACAAGGTCTCCTGCATGTTGGCGGTGACAGCCCGGACTCCCACTATTTCTCTGCGGCGAGAAGACGTTGCTGGCCGGACGCTGATCTTCAACCTGCGGCCCTTGGAGTCCAAGCGTCCGGAGTACGAAATCCAAGACGAGATTTTCCGGCTTCTGGACGAGCTAATGTCTGACTACGCCGAGATGGTCCAGAAGACGTTGCAGACACCCTTGGCCGAAGTCCAGGTCGCCGACCCAGGAATGAGGATGGCCGACTTCGCCCGAATAGCGACGTGGATTGGCAAGGGCTTGGGCACGGAGATGGGGGATCTCATGGACGAAGTGGTGGCCCGCATACGGCTCAGCCAGTACAGGTTCGCCACCGAGGAAGACTCCCTGACCACCCTGCTCGGCATCTGGATCACCCGCGACGCCCCCATTCAGGACGGCGGGATGGACGGCCTGGGAGAACTCGCGAACGCAGGACGGAAGGTGACAACACGGGAGCTACTCCTCGAGCTCAACGCCATAGCCAAGGAGTACGACATGCGACTTAGGACCCCGAACCCGACCGCCTTGGGCATCCAGATACGCAACCTGGAATCCGCGCTCTCCCAGCACTTCGTGATCGAACGGGGCCACAGCAAGGGCGGCAATACTTGGAGTTTCCAGGTGCGGTCCGATGTTGTCGAAGCAGAAATCTAGGAATTTATGGAGTTTTGGAAGAAAGAAAATGCCCAACAACCCTTCACCCTTCACCTGTTCTAATTTCTGTTCAATCATCAGCTACGAACAGAGGCAAAAAACACTCAATTTAGCGGTGAATGTTCTAATTCTCACCCTTCACCACCCTTCACCTTTGGCCTCTAACCCTTCACCTCCTCTTTTCTTGGTTCTCTAATTCTAGAGGTGAATGGTGGTGAACCCTGGTGAAGGGTTGGAATTAGAACATTCACCGGAGATTAGGCCGGGATTAAAGCTGAAATTTGGAGGGATTATTAGAACGGTGAAGGGTTGAAGGGTTTTTCGCCAAAAAGTTCTACCGGGGTCGGAATTTCTTGAATCGGAGGTTTCTTCTGGGGGTTGGAACCTGGGTTTGGGGAGTTGGACTTGGGGTGGCCCTGTGTTGGGAGAACCCCCTGGTCCAGCTATTCCACGCCCCTTCGCCAAAGGTGGTCCTTCAGCTGGCAGAGCATTCCTCCTGGCGGAGAGCAGAGGATCGAGGAGATTGACGATGTACGTCGAGTACTTCGTGTGCGACCACTGTGGATGGGATAGCCAGGAATACCCCGCCGAAGCCCGGTGCCCCTACTGTGCGGTGACGCCCTGCGACTGCCACGAGAACATAGACTGCCCGGATCAACCGCCCCTGGGGATGGTCTATCAGGGACCGCCGGGGGGCCACACCTTCTACCGCGCCCCGCCGAGGGAGTCCGGCAAGGGGCCGACGGCTGACGGTGGTGGAAGTGTCTCAACTGCGGGATCTACCACAACGGGGACTACGGGGAAGAGCTGCGGGAACCACTCGATACATGCCCGCCCGGCCTGCCTGGTCTAGAATTCTTCGTCACGCCAGGGAGCACCGTCGTCTCGCTCGGAGACGAGCGTTCCTGGCTGGAGCGCGGCCACTTCGTCGAACACTACCACCAGGGCGTGAGCTGGAGGAGCACCCCAGGCATACGTCGGCTGGGCCTGGAAGGGCCGGACGCCGCAGGGCTAGTCGAGCGGTTTGCCCGGGGGGACTGGGGCGACGTATCGGTCGAGGATCAGGCCTCCAACGACCGGGGGCAAGAGGACCATTCCGCCAGCCGGACCGGCAGCTATCGGGCATCGGGCACTGAGGTCTGGGTCTGCCAAAGCTGCGATGAGTTCCCCACGGTAATGCTGCCCAATGAGTATTAGCGGAGCTGCGATGGAGGCGAAGGGGTGGAGGTCGGGGAATGCCTGCTTCTGGGGGAAGCAGTACGGCGTGGTCACCATCATCATAGGCGACGAGGCCGCTCTCGTGGTGCTCGACGACTTCGACCAGGTCGTCGTGCCCTTGGACGAACTGGTGCGGCCGACCGTGGAACCGGTAGCGCCTAAGAAGTGAGCGAGATGGCTAAAGCACCCGGCGGCAAGCAACTGAGCAGCGCACGGTAGGTATGTCGGGCCGTAGGAACAGGAACAAGCGACAGAATCGCGGTAGCAGCTGAAGGAGGTCTAGGGAATGACCAAGGTAGTCCACAAGTACCCGGCGGGCCACGAGATTGTGACCTTCACCAGCCAGTGGACCTGTGAAGAAGGCCACGCGAACGATGCTTCCCTGATGGACATCGAAGCTTCCGAGGAGTGCGGGAAGGCACGTATTGGCGGCATGGGCGTCGAGGGATTGCACCACTGCCTCACCTGCGGCGTTCCACCCACCCACGCCGACTTGGAGTCGATGCTGCAGGACATCTTCCGGCAGGTCGTCCGCGACCGCAACCCGGGGGCGGTGGTCTATTGGCGTCGGTAGCGCCTAATTTTGACCCCGCCGCCGCCGTGCCGGAGGCTTCGATGAAGATCTACCGGAAACATGTACTCGAGATCCAGGCCAGCGATCGCCCCTTTCTGTTGGTCCGGCGAGAAGCCTCGATGTGGCCGGACTACGACCGGGTGCACCACATCCTGGACACGGCGCCAGGTCAGAGCGGCAGGCGGGGCCGGCTGTTGTGCGGCGCTAACGCCAGTTGGGGCCGCCCTTGGAGCCCCGGTTACGACGGGAAGGGCGGTCTGCTTTGCGGGATCTGCTGGGACACGTTCAAGTCGCCCGGTTTGTCGTTCCCACGCCGCCGACGAACGGAGATGGCCGTCCCGGGAGACGGACTACGGCGGCAATTGGTACGAGCACATTCCGCCGGAGCTTTGGCGGGTAGCCTACGTCCGGGACACCGGTGAGGTCTACGCGGACCGGACCCAGGAAGGTGAACTGGTCCGGGTGTTGGGGGTAGTTCCAGCCGACGGCCTGGAGGACTCCAACAGAGGGCTCTGGTACCGGACTCTGGACGAGGTCTTGGAAGGCTGGCCGGAGCGTTGCAACAAGCCGTGGGGCCTGATCTGGTTGAAGGAGCGGTTGGGCCTGGCTGCAGTGAACGGGGTGAGGTGAGAAATGGCGCTGAAGAACACCTATACGAAAGTCTCGGTTGACCGGACCATCGGGGAGATCACGTCAATACTAGCCCGCAAGGGGGCTACCCAGGTCCTGACCGAATACGGTAACGGCCAGGCGGTGAGCATACAACTCCAGGTCGACACCCGGCACGGCCCCTTCTTCTACGCGTTGCCGGTCAACATCTACGCGGTCTTCGACGTACTGACCAACGAGACCCGAATCCAACGGGCCCACCCTTCGGAGCGCCGAGCTCAGGCCGCCCGGGTGGCGTGGCGGATTATCAAGGACTGGATCGACGCCCAGATGGCCCTCCTGGAGACCGGTATGGTCGAAATGGAAGAGGTATTCCTGCCCTACATGCTGGGCCCAGGGGCCCAGACTCTATACCGGGCGTTGGCGGACGGAGGGTTCAGGGCGTTGCCGGGCGGCGGTGGGATAGCCCTCCCGGGTGGTGGTGAGTCCGGTCCCCGGCCTGGTGAGGGCCTGTGATGGCTACGGTCAAGCGGCGCTGGCCCCTGGAGCTGGCCGAGCTCACCGCTCAGGTGCTGGTCAGCCAGGTCGGGGACGTCTGCGAGCGCATCGAGGTCGCGGGGTCGGTCCGGCGCGGCCGCATGGACGTCGGCGACATCGAGCTGCTGTGTATACCCCGCCAGCAGCAGGTCCTGGACCTCTTTGGCCGTCCCGTCGAGGTGGTGTGCGAGCTGGTTGCCGGCAGTTGGTCGTTGACGGCGTCCTGGACTACCGTCGAAACGACCAGGGCCAGCGGCTGGGTTTCGGAGCGGCGAACAAATTCATGGTCCCCAACGCCACGGGGATCCCGGTCGATATTTTCAGCACGACCCACCCAGACTAGGGCATGGCGATGGTGGTCCGGACCGGGCCAGCAGCATTCAACATCCGCATGATGTCGCGGTTCCGGTCTTTGGGGATGAGGGGCCACGCCTACGGCGGGGTGACCGGCCAGGCCGGAGAGACCATTCTCTGCCCGACCGAGGCGCAGGTCTTCGAGCTGCTGGGTTGGCCATACCTCGACCCTGGGAGCGGTCCTGATGACGGCCCGCGAGCGGCTGTTCATGTGCCTTGCCGCCCTGTTCGTGTGGTCGCTGGCAGTGTGTCTTCCGCAATGTCCGGCTCAGGGATTCCTTTTGTCTGGTGGGGCATCGTTGTCTTTTCGTGCTCCATGTTCGGGTTGCTCAGCATGTTCTATAAGCTGGACTTTGCGCGCCCTGGCGGGCAAGACGGTTGAACTGGGTCTGGTTACGTCATTGTCCCACGAGACAGTGCGGATGCGGCTGAAAAAAAGCGCTCAAGCCGTGGCGCAAGAAGCAGTGGTGCATCCCGAAGGTGAGCGGGGAGTTCGTGGCGGTCATGGAGGACGTTTTGGATCTCTACGCCGAGCCCTACGATCCAACAAGACCGGTGGTCTGTTTCGACGAGACCTCCACCCAGTTGCTGGCCGAGACCCGTCCATCCATTCCGCCAGCCCCGGGCCGTCCGAGGCGGGAGGACTACGAATACCTGAGGAATGGGACCCGCAACCTGTTTCTCACCTGCGAGCCCCGGCGGGGCTGGCGCCATCTGGCTGTAACCCGGCAGCGCACCGTGCAGGACTTTGCCCATCCGATGCGATGGCTGGTGGATGAGGCCTATCCCGGCATCCCTGTGATTCGGGTGGTCTTGGACAATTTGAACACCCACAGGATGGCATCGTTGTATGAGACCTTCCCGGCTGCCGAGGCGCGGCGCATCGCCCGGCGGCTGGAGTTCCATCACACGCCCAAGCACGGGCGTTGGCTCAACATGGCGGAGATAGAATTCAGCGTGCTGGCCAGAGCCTGCGTCCAAGGGCGAAATTCCAACGAGGAGGCGCTGCAAAAGAGCATCAGCGCCTACGAGGCCGAGCGCAACCAACCCGCAGCCGCCATCAACTGGCGTTTCACCACAAAGGACGCCAGAGCCAAACTTCGCCGACTCTATCCTGACTCAGTACTAGGGGGTGTCGTCAATTTAAGAATGTCGGACTCCAAGCGTATGTTTTCGTCATTCCCGCGAAAGCGGGAATGACGGTGAATATGACGACACGCCCTAGTATTTCCCTGCCATTATTCTACTTCACCGCCAACACATTTTGGGAATACCAGCCAATTTGTTCAGCGCGTGTTGAGAATACCTTAGCTGCCCCGTCCTTGCAAAAGGCGGGACTGTTCGGTTAGTAATGCGGCGGCAAATCGGACTGCCTATACGCTTTGCATAGATGAAAGAACATTAATATGCCTTTTGACAGGCGGCAAATCGTCATAGAGTTGGCAGACGCGCCGACAGTTCCTATGGCCGCCTTTCACGATGACGCTCTACCTCCCCGGCGAATGTCGTCACTACAATAGTCCTGCCGGCCCCCTTCTTCAACCTGCTCCCGCTCTCGTCTTCCCGATTGCCCGGACGCCTGCCCCTGAATGCCCGCGGGCGGGCAGCCTCCGTTGCCGAAAGGGAGGCTGGCGCGTGAGATTCAAACTGTCCTTTGCCGCTCTTGCCGCGTCGGGTAGGTTCATGCTCCAGGAACATAAATCGCAGATAGGAGGCCGTCATGGCGAGCGACCTGGTAATTCAGACCAACGGGTTGACCAAGCGGTTCGGCGACAACATCGCAGTCAATGATCTCACCATGGAGGTGAGGCGCGGCCACGTCTACGGGCCGCTGGGGCCCAACGGACGACGATGGGGATGCTGCTCGGCGTGCTGAGGCCGACGGCGGGCAGCTTCAGCCTGTTCGGCTCGACGGCGCGGCACGAGGAATCGTTGCGCCGCGTCGGCGCGGTCATCGAGAGTCCGGCCATGTACCCGCACCTGACCGGGAGGCAGAATCTGGCCTATTTCCAGCTTATTTCCGGGCGCGGTTCGCCCGGCGATCTGGACCAGCTGATCGACCAGGTGGGACTCACCGGCCGCGCCGACGGCAAGTACCACACCTTCTCTCTCGGCATGAAGCAGCGGCTGGGCATCGCCTACGCCCTCCTTGGCGACCCGGATCTCGTATGCCTGGACGAACCAACCAACGGCCTGGATCCTGAAGGGATTATCGAGGTGGGAGCTGATTCGCAGCATAGGCGACGGCAATCGCACGGTGCTGCTGTCCAGCCACCTGCTACACGAGGTCGAACAGGTCTGCGACAGCGTCACCATCATCTCAAAGGGAAAGCTGGTGGCCGAGGGAGAGGTCGCAGAGCTGGTGAGTTCAGTCAGGGGCGAACCGGTCCGCGTGAAGACCACCGACGATGTCAGGGCCCGGGAGATACTCTCCGCGCTGGACTGGGTGGAAGAGGTGGGAACCATGGAGGACGGCGCGCTGTTCGTGTCCGCCCCCATCGAGCGGTCGGGAGAGTTGTCGGCGGCCATGGGCCGGGCCGAAGTCTATGTCACCGAGATGGGGCCCGTCGGGACGTCCCTCGAGGAGTATTTCCTGGAGGTGACCGGCACCCACGAAGGAGGAGCCTAATGACCACCCACCACCCACCTTGTGCGTCTGGCCATAGGAGAATGGGACAAGATTCGCCGAAGGCGGATTCCTTGGCTCCTGCCGGGCCTCATAGTAGTCATCACGCAGGCTACCCTGTGGGGGATCTACGTCGCGTATCACGTAAGCGCCGAACCATCCGAAGATATGCTCAGCGCGTTCACCATGCCTTCCAGCATCTCCTTCGTTGCCGCCTTCCCCGAGCTCTTGTTCCCACCCTTTATGATTCTTGCAACGACGGTCATAGGTATGGAGTACAGCTGGGGCACGCTGAGGTCAACGATAGTCAGAGGCGTCGGACGCTGGCAGCTAATCGGCGGGAAGCTCATCATGCTGATGGTTGCAGGCATCGCCGCGATAGTGGTCATGGCCGTCCTCGCAGCCATTGCCAGCCTCCTCGCCGGAGTCATACCGCCCGCCGAGGAAGGATCACTATTCGCCGGCGACGCGGGCGAATGGCTGGACACGGTCATAGCGCTGGTCAAGCTGGTTTACATCCTGGCGCCTTATATCGCCTTGGCTGTATTCCTGCCGGTGTGGACCCATTCCACGGCCGGGGGTATAGCGCTGTCGATGAGCTACTACGTAGTCGAGTTAGCGGTGCCTCCCCTAATCGGTGGTTTAGCCGACTGGTTGAACAAGGTCATAGAGGTGGCGGTCCTGGGCCAGAACGTGAGGGAATTCATGGCCGCTGGGAACGGGACGGCAGCCGACCAGCCGGACACTCTCCGGGCGTTCTTCATCATACTGGCGTACATCGTCGTCCTCACCGCGGCTGCGATTTGGCTCTTCCAGCGCAGGGACATCAGCGGCGCGCGCGGGGAGTGACGCAGCAGGCACGGCGGGCAAATTTCAATTTACGGGGTGCAACATTTTTGGGAAGATTTGGCAGTCAGGGCGGTGGGTTCTGATTGGAGCAACGGCCTGTTTGTTGCTGGCTGGATGCTCACCCGAATGCTCATTCTCAATCGGCAACGGGGAGACCAATCCGGAGATCCTAGTACAGCAGGACTCTTTCCAATTGAGCGGCTCTACCCGGTTAGTGGTAGAGACCGAGAACGGCGACATTACGGTGCGCTCCTCGGGCGGCGCGGGAGAAGTTCGAGCAACCGCAACCATCAAAAACCCGGACAAGGTAGAATACCAGACCGACCAGAATGGCGATACGGTGTCTGTGTCAGGCGACGTTTCCAGCGGGTTCAACATCAATGCCCGAGTCGATGTAGAAGTGGCGGTGCCGGACGAAGCCCAACTGGAGTTGGAAACGTCAAATGGCAGAATAACCCTGAGCGATATAGACGGCAGCGTGAGCGCTAAGACTTCCAACGGCAGCATCACATTCGCCGGAAGTCTGGAGCCAGAGTCCCGAAATAGTCTGAGGACTTCCAACGGCGATGTCGATCCAACCCTGGTGAATACTTCGGGAGTAAAGCTGGACGCCGAAACCGGAAACGGCAAAATTAGCAGCGAACTGCCAATCACAATCACCGGCCGCTCCAACGATGATCAATTGACCGGCGACATCGATGACGGAAGCAGTTCATTAAAAATCCGAACTTCCAACGGCGACATCACCATCAATTAACAAATTGCCCGCCGCACGCGCCCGATTTTAGAATGTGTTTGCCCTGCTGACGAAAGGGTTCGGCAATATGACCGCAGTGAACAATCTCTCCATGGAAGTGGGACTTGGTCACGTCTATGGGCTGCTGGGACCGAACGGGTCCGGCAAGACTACGACGATGGGGATGCTGCTCGGCGTGCTGAGGCCGACGGCGGCCAGCTTCCAGCTGTTTGGCTCGGCTGCGCGGCACGAGGAATCGCTGCGCCGCGTCGGAGCCGTCATCGGCGTTGGAACAGTTCGCGCGTGCTAAGTGCGCGGCTTAGGTAGCCGATGAAGCGTAGCCTCCGACGGCACAGCCCCGGCTCCTGGGAGCTAACCATCGACACCGGGCGGAATGCCCTTGGCAAGCGACACTGCCGGGAGGACGAAAGACGATCAGACTATCGACCACGGTCTCGATACGACCGCGCCAGTCATTCAGGCCCTAGTACATTGCCTCCCCCTTTCGATCCCGGGCCGCGGAGCCGACGTCCATGGGCTCTAGAATTAGCGGTCGAATTTCGAGAGAAGGAGGTGGGTGCTGCTCGAAATGGGTGGTACGCGGCTCCAGCGGCTGAGGACACCGCTTTCTTACTCGGACTCGGGTTGCCCTTTATGCGACTCTTCCCTGACCTCGCGCATCGCGTCAGTTAGGCGCTCGAATTGTTCCTCGGTCAGCTCGGGGGCGTCATCGTCATCGTCATCGTCATCGTCATCGAGGAACGATGCCGCCTGCAGGGCGTCTTTGCTGACGCGGTAGTGGGTGATCCCGTTTTCGTCTACCCATGAGGTGGTCATTGCGTCTTGATTATCTCCATCTTAAAGTCGTCCACGCCCTTGAAGACCACTTCGTCCTCACTGGTGAAAGAGCCGGTTGTGTTGGCCAGATCGGTGAGGATTATCGAGTCGACAGGGATTACGGCTTGAGACACAAAGGAGCCGTGGCCCCCCTGGAAGTTGTGCGCCACCGAGGGGGAAAAGCTCCAGGAGTACAGCGGGTGAACAACGACAATTAACTTTGCCGGTAGCAACGACTAGTTTTGCCGGTCAATGAAGGTAATCATCCGGTACTGGATGGGAGGTGCCGGAGTGGTTACAGACCAGCAAGTTGTTTTACTGAGGCAGAGACGAATGGAAAGAAAGAGTCAGCAGACATCGGCGGCCATGGCCGGGATGAGTGTAAGGTCAGCGCGCAAGTCGCAGTGTGGTGTTGCCGTCGGAGACCGGGCAAGAGCGCTGGGTGGCGGACCCGGACTGATCCCTTCGAGGGTGTGTGGGAAGAGGAGATCCTGCCCCTGCTGGAGGGCGAGGCCGCCGGCAGGGGCAGGGCAACGACAATTATCGAATGGCCGGGGGAGCGGTACCCCGGCCGCTTCAGCGCCTCGCAGCTGCGCACCCTGCAACGACGATTACAGGACTGGCGAGCTCTCAACGGTCCGGACCAGGAAGTCTACTTCCCCCAGGAGCATCCACCGGGCCGGGAGGCCCAGACCGACTTCACCCACTGCAACTCCCTGGGCGTCACCATCGGCGGCCAGCCCTATCGCCACCTGCTGTTCCAGCTGGTGCTGAGCCATTCGGGCTGACGCTACGCCGAGGTGGTTGCCGAGGAGACCTTCTTGGCCCTGAAGCAGGGTCTCCAGAATGCTCTCTGGGAACTGGGCGGCGCGCCTCTGGTGATCCGTTCCGACAACACATCGGCGCTGACCCACGAGATGAAGCGCAGCCGCGGCCGGGCCCTCAATGATGCCTACGCCGATGCCTACGCCGAGCTTCTGGACCACTACGGCCTGCGCTCCACACTGATCAATGCCGGGGAATCCCACGAAAATGGCGTCGCCGAGCAGGCCCACTACCGGCTGAAGGACGCCCTGGACCAGGCCTTCATGCTGCGGGGAAGCCGGGACTTCGATTCCGCCGATGACTACCGGGGCTTCGTCAGAAAGGTGGTTGACCGTCGCAACCGGCTGGTATGGGGGAAGCTGGAGCAGGAACGCCCTCATCTGCAACCCCTGCCGCCAGCCCCGGTGCCGGAGTACGTCAACCACCGGGCCAGGGTGCGCAAGTGGAGCACCATCCAGGCAGCTGGCCGCACCTACACCGTACCCTCCCGTCTCATCGGGAAGGAGGTGCAGGTCCGGCTGTACGCCGAACACCTGGAAGTGTACTACCAGGACCACCTGGTGGAACGTATTGGGTGGAACGTATTGGGTGGAACGGATGGGACGTATCAGAGGCGAACGGGAGGCCCGGGTCGACTATCGCCACATCATCGGCTCGCTGGTGCGCAAGCCCGGGGCTTTCGCCCGCTACCGGTTCCGGGAGCAGATGTTTCCCACCATGACCTTCCGGCTCCCCTACGACGCCCTCAAGAGGTGGCGAGGCGAACGGGCTGACGTGGAGTACGTGCGCATCCTGCACCTTTCGGCGACAACTATGGAGTCCACGGTGGACAGCGCCCTGGCCCTGCTGCTGGAGGCCGGTGAGCCCTTTGACTACGGCACGGTCAAGGAACTGGCGAACCCGGCTCCGCCACGGGCGCCGGTGCTGAGCCTCTCAGGGATGCCTGACCTCAGGGTCTACGACAGCTTGCTGGCGGGGGTGGCCTGATGATGGACGCCAACGCCATTCAGGTCCGGACCGGTGAGCTGTGCCACCAATTCCGTCTGCCCACCATGGGGGCGCAGTCGGTGGCCCGCTTCACCGCCGCCGGACAAGGCGATGCCCTGTCCACCTTCCTGGAGGTTCTGGAGCAGGAGGCCGAGGACCGGAGGCAGCGTCGCATCGGCCGGCTGCGCACGGCGTCCAGGCTGCCCTCGGGCAAGACCTGGGAGACCTTCGAGCACGACCGGGTGCCGCTAAGCCTGCAACAGCAACTGAGCGAACTGGCCAACGGAAGCTTCGTCGGTCGCGGCATAAACGTACTGGCCTTCGGACTGCCGGGCACCGGGAAAACACACGCACTGTGCGCCGTGGGCCACCGTCTGGTGGAGGCAGGGCGCTCGGTGCTCTTCGCTTGGAGATCTTCCTGAGCCCGGTTGGGAGATGCAAACCGAACCCGATACGCTAACTGCTGGTGTGAGCAGTCCCATCTCGGGGATCCTGATAAACACTGGTACCGGCCTAGCCCTAGACGTTCAGGTATCGCTGAACCTTGAAGGCAGGGTGTCGCCGTGACCTTCCCCCAAAAGTTATACCATCGTCGATGAGAGGTTCCGGTGCAGATCCCGCTTGAACTCCAATGGTGTCAGGTATCCCAATGAGCTGTGGGGCCGGTCCCGGTTGTAGTCGGTGCGCCAGTCCTCAATCGTCACCCGGGAGTCAGCCAGGTCCTGGAACCAGTGCCGGTTCAGACACTCATCCTGGAACTTGCCATTGAAACTCTCGATGTACCCGTTCTCCGTCGGTTTGCCCGGTGTAATAAAGTACAGCCTTACCCCGCTGCGCTGAGCCCAAGCCTCCAAGGCTTTGCTGGTGGACTCCGGTCCGTTATCCAGCACCAGCGCCTGGGGTAGTCCGTGGGTCTCCCTGAGCCGGTCCAGCACCCGGACCACCCGCTGCCCGGTGATCGATGTGTCCAGCTCAATCGCCGGACACTCACGAGTGAACTGGTCCACGATGGCCAAGGCCCTGATTCTCCGCCCACCCACCGTGCTGTCCTGGACAAAGTCCATCGGCCAACGCTGGTTGGGTCCAGTCAAAGCTGCCAAAGGGACCACCCGGCCGGTGCCCCGGCGTCTTCCCTTCCGCCGCCGCGGCAGTTGCAGCCCTTCCTGGGCGGGAGTCCCCGGCTGAGTGCGCTGGTACAGCGGGAGTTGGGAGCGGTCAATCACAAGAGGGTGAAACCCGGAGAACTCTCATTCCTACTGGTACAGTTTCAAGGGGAAAGGTCAACTTTTGGGGGAAAGGTCAGTCAACTCCATCCTCTCCCACCCCAACTCGCCCCAGTCTGAACAGTTACGACCGGGCTTAGTATTTGCAAGAACATCTGCCATGACATAGAGTATCGACTCACACCAAGCGTTTGAGTCAGGGTAAGGAGAGAAGATGGGCCTGAGCAATGGAGCCGATGAGGCGGCCCTGGAGAGGTCGTATTCAGTCTTGCAGCCGATGGACCCAGCCGCCGCCGCAAGGATGCTGAAGGAAGCCAAGCAGATCCTGGACCACCTGGGAGTGGTTTTTTTCCTTCGGCAGGGCACATGTCTCGGCGTAATTAGGGACAACGGATTCATCCCGTGGGATGATGACTTGGATTTGAGCTCGGTCATCGGACTTCATGGGCTCACCGAGAATTCAATAGACCGGGTTGTGGCTGCCTTCAGGGACAACGGGTATTTCGCTAAAGTGGAACCCAACGACCACTACATAAGTGTGGCGATGATGAAGTCTTACATTAGGACCGACTGGATTTGCCACCGGATCATTGACGACTGCATAATTCAGTACCCTGGAGTACGAATCCCTGTCACACTTGTCACTCAACTGAAAGAGATTGACTTCATAGGCGAGAAATTCCTTGTGCCAGACCCGCCGGAAGAATATCTGCGGTGCAAGTATGGCGCCGATTGGATGACTCCTAAAAGGACAGGGTATGAGAAGGATATCCTGGAATTGGTCCCGGAAAGTCCGCTCCCCGCGCCCAGCCGGCTCAGTCAGTCGAGCCCCATCCCCGAATCGGGCGACAGCCGGGTCCGGGTTCTTGACCATTCCGGTCAACCGGTCTCCAGTGCAGAGGTCATGGTCGCTGGACTGGGTAGTTACCAAACTAACGAGCAGGGTTACGCGATTATTGATGTGCCTCGTGGCGACTGGTACGCGTTGATTATCAAATATGGTGATCACGAAGAAGTGCTCTACCAGGAGAAGTTGGCTAAAGGCGAAAGTTACGTCTATAACACAAACCCATCAACCGCTTCAGGACGGCTCTGCGTTTTGTCGCCGGAGTGAATTCGCTAAGAGGGTGTGTTAGAAGTCCCTTCTCCCTTGGGGAGAAGGTTAGGATGAGGGGAAATGCTTCCCATAGCCAAGTTACCCATGCCTGGACCGTTGGGGTACGGCCCTCACCCACGGATCAAGTCCGGTTCGCTCCCGAAGCGTCATCAGGCCGTTCCTACCTAGCTATTCCCGCTCATTTCCATAGCCCACTGGGGGCCTTCTGGATTTCCGAGACTTGTTTAGGGCGCCAAGGCTCGTGTTTGGTGTCCTGCTGGAGGAATTCATGCGCGACCAGACCGTAGAATATTTGAGTTCTTTGTACGGCGGATTTTGGGACTTTGAAGTCAAAGATTTCTGTTATATGTCCAACCCCTTTTTCCCCCCAGAGACTCTCTTGGAGGACTTGGGGGTACATTTGACCGAATTGGTCAAGGCTTATCCGTCGACCAACTGGTATATATCATCATTGCTGGCGGACCCCTTGGGATTCACTGAGAACGAGGTGGTAGTCGGAAACGGCGCCAGTGAACTGATAGACGTTTTGGTCAATCGATTCGTCCAGAACCTGGCTATCCCTGTGCCTACATTCAATGAGTTTACCAACCGAGCCAAGACCTTGGGCAGGAAAGTCAACCCCTTCCGGCTTTGCGGCGAATTCAAACTTGACCCGGAAGCGTTTGTACGGCACGTGAGAAAAACGGGGTCCAATGCAGCTGTACTCATCCGGCCCAACAACCCTACCGGGTCCCTTATCTCCAAATCTGACCTTGCCCTTTTGCTGGAAGACCTCAGGGACCTAGACCTGGTGCTGGTGGATGACTCATTTATTGAGTTCGTAACCACGGAATCGGACCAAGCAGCGTCGAACTTGGTATTCGAATTTCCGAACTTGGTCGTGCTGAAGAGCCTGTCCAAGAATTACGGAATCCCGGGGCTTCGTTTAGGGTATGCTGTCTCCGGGGACAATGAGCGCGTCAAGCAGCTGCGACAGGACCTCCCCATCTGGAACATCAATTCTTTAGCCCAGTTCTTCTTACGCCATTACGGAGAGTACCAAGAGGAGTTCACGGTTTCGTGCTTAAGGGTGCGGGAAGCGACCCAGCGGCTGTTTCAACAACTTCGCGGAGTGCCATACCTTTATCCCTTCCCGACCCAAGGCAACTTTGTCTTGTGCCGGGTCCTCTACGGCTTGACCGGAGAGGAATTAACTTCAGCTCTATTCGAGCAGTACAATATCCTGGTCAACAATTGCAGTGAGAAGGAGGGGCTGGAGGACTCTTACATACGAATTGCTTCCCGCACTAAAGCGGACAATGCGGCTCTGGTAGCTGCCCTGCAAGGACTAGATGCCGGACCATCTCTAGGACATCCAGACTCCCAGACATCCAGATTCCACCAGGCGGGGTAGGGTATGAAGGCAATAATTCTTGCTGCGGGCAAGGGCACCCGGTTGCGCCCCATCACTTCGTCCCTTCCAAAATGTCTGGTCCCGGTCAATTCTAAACCCATTCTGGAGCATCAGTTAGAGGCATTGTTGACGGTAGGTGTCCGAGACGTAATCCTAGTGGTGGGTTATCTTTCAGAATTAGTGTCTGACAGGTACGGGACTAGGTACGGCGACATGAACATACACTACGTTCAGAATCATGTCTATGACTCCACTAACAACATCTACTCCCTGTGGCTTGCACGACAACACCTAGATAGCCAGGCACTCTTGCTGGAAGGGGACCTGGTTTTCGAGCCCGAGTTGTTACAGAGACTAGCTCAAGCTCCTGAACGGGACGTTGCTATCGTGGAAAGATTTCAGCCTTACATGGATGGGACGGTTATCCAGGCCAATGGCCCTTGGGCTGGCAGGATGGTCCTAAAAGCGCACCAAGGGGACGCTTTCGACTACGCGTCCGTCTTCAAGACAGTAAATATTTATAAATTCTCCCAAGAGGTTTTACAGTACAAGATAGTTCCCCGGCTGGAATCCCATGTGGCGCAGCAGCGGTACGACCAATATTATGAGGCGGTCTTCGCCGACCTGATTTCTCAAGGCTCCCTGCGCTTGGCTATTCTTTGCGCCGCACCCAATAAGTGGGCGGAGATTGATACTTTGGAAGACCTCCAAACAGCAGAAAAAGTTTTCGCGGCAGAGACTCTGGGTCCCGGGAAGGCTCCAAGTTAACGCTGTCGCCGCCGCCACGGGAAATCAGCGGGCGTTGGATGCCGGCTAACTCTTGAACAGCAGAAGGTGTACTTTGGAATATGCTAAGGCATGGTCCCAGCCGAGCGCCATCGAATATTACTCCAAACATCGGCATGAAGTGTCCGACCTTTATCCATCGGAGCGAGTTTTTTTGCCTAGAGTTTTGTTTCCGGGGATTAAAGTGCTAGATGTGGGGTGTGCCTCCGGCGGATTCTTCAACATCATGCGCACCCTGGAACCAACCGTTGACTATACTGGAATAGACATAGCCGAGCCAGCCATCGACCTAGCCCGCCAGACCTATCAGGAAGCCCGATTTGAGGTCGTCGATGGGGTGACAATTCCTTTCGATGACGGGGCCTTCGACTTGGTCCACTGCACTAGCGTCCTGGTTATTGAACCTAGATACCAGGAAGTATGGGAGGAAATGTACCGGGTGTCCAGCAGGTTCGTTTTGGCAGATATGCGCTTGTTAAAGGATATTGAAAGCCAAGGAGGTCTCCAAGATTCTCACTATCGAATCCAATTCGACGCGCAGGACCAGGAAGGGATAGTGCCCTATGTGGTGAGCGACGCCGATGAGGTGGTCAACTGCTTATTAAACCTGGCCCCCCGCCCGCGAGCTTTGAGAGGCACCGGCTATTTCCATGAGGTCTCGAAGATGGCGGGTACGCGTTACTCCCAAGTCTGTATGTCCATATTGCTAGTAGAAAAAGGCAATTTGGAAACAACACGAACTGAACTGGACCTGAACGACTTACCACTAGAGTTCTCAGCTTTTCCAGGTTAAGAGGGCAACTAAAGAAAAGAACGACCGCTTGGCCGCGGGAGTCATGCCAATGAACAACAGGCCCCGCGCTGAACAGGTTCGGCCCAAAGTAACTGTTCAGACTGGCCTAAATCTGATGAGCCAGATAGACTACGAGCATGAAACTGCCTGTGAATTTAGCCGGGGCTTCCCGGGAGGCGTTGATCGAGCTAACCGGTCAACTCATCAGCATAATCGAGGCTCAGGAAGCCCGGATCGCAGAGTTGGAAGGCCAACAGAAGCCGCCGGATACCGGACTGAAGGAGCGGAAACCACCATCGTGGGTCAAAGCCAACCGGCCGGCCCGCCCCAAGAAGGAACGCAAGAAGCGGGCCCACGGCTTTGCCCGGCGGCGGGAGGAGCCCACCCACCGGGTGGAACACGCATCAACTTGTTCAGCCAGGGGGGAAGTAGACCTCCTGCTCCGGACCGTTGAGAGCTCGCCAGTCCTGTAATCGTCGTTGCAGGGTGCGCAGCTGCGAGGCGCTGAAGCGGCCGGGGTACCGCTCCTCCGGCCATTCGATAATTGTCGTTGCCCTGCCCCTGCCGGCGGCCTCGCCCTCCAGCAGGGGCAGGATCTCCTCTTCCCACACACCCTCGAAGGGATCAGTCCGGGTCCGCCACCCAGCGCTCTTGCCCGGTCTCCGACGGCAACACCACACTGCGACTTGCGCGCTGACCTTACACTCATCCCGGCCATGGCCGCCGATGTCTGCCGTGTCTTTCCTTCCATTCGTCTCTGCCTCAGTAAAACAACTTGCTGGTCTGTAACCACTCCGGCACCTCCCCTCCAGTACCGGATGATTACCTTCATTGACCGGCAAAACTAGTTGTCGCTACCGGCAAAGTTAATTGTCGTTGTTCACCGCCCGCGTCCCGGCGCGTCGGAGGCGGTCACCTGGGGGTCGAGGACGGCTCCGTCGGGGTCCGGCACGGCGATGTGACGACCACCTTTGCCAGCCTCCACTTCCAGACGACGGGCCGGGCTATGACAGTGTAGCCGCCGTCGTGGGCGTACCGCGCCGTGCCGTAGCGGGCAGCCTGCTCGGTTAGGGAGCCGTCCGGTAGGGGCCTGCCCCTGCGGGGGACGCCGCCCCTGAAGCCGGAGATGGGGAAGGAGGCGGGAGTCCCGAAGCCCCGCGTCCGCCGCACCACCGTCGCCCGGAGGTCGGGCGGCTCGGTCCGGCCTGCGGGGTTGCCGTCGTCCTCCCTCTCGTACAGGATCGCCATGAGGGGCGGGTGCCGCAGCACCTCGGCCAGCCGGATGGTCACCGAGACGTAGGAGCAGCGGAACGCCCGCTGCAAGGCCAGCACGTCCAGCCCCCACTTGAACAACGACAATTAACTTTGCCGGTAGCGACGACTAGTTTTGCCGGTCAATGAAGGTAATCATCCGGTACTGGATGGGAGGTGCCGGAGTGGTTACAGACCAGCAAGTTGTTTTACTGAGGCAGAGACGAATGGAAAGAAAGAGTCAGCAGACATCGGCGGCCATGGCCGGGATGAGTGTAAGGTCAGCGCGCAAGTCGCAGTGTGGTGTTGCCGTCGGAGACCGGGCAAGAGCGCTGGGTGGCGGACCCGGACTGATCCCTTCGAGGGTGTGTGGGAAGAGGAGATCCTGCCCCTGCTGGAGGGCGAGGCCGCCGGCAGGGGCAGGGCAACGACAATTATCGAATGGCCGGGGGAGCGGTACCCCGGCCGCTTCAGCGCCTCGCAGCTGCGCACCCTGCAACGACGATTACAGGACTGGCGAGCTCTCAACGGTCCGGACCAGGAAGTCTACTTCCCCCAGGAGCATCCACCGGGCCGGGAGGCCCAGACCGACTTCACCCACTGCAACTCCCTGGGCGTCACCATCGGCGGCCAGCCCTATCGCCACCTGCTGTTCCAGCTGGTGCTGAGCCATTCGGGCTGACGCTACGCCGAGGTGGTTGCCGAGGAGACCTTCTTGGCCCTGAAGCAGGGTCTCCAGAATGCTCTCTGGGAACTGGGCGGCGCGCCTCTGGTGATCCGTTCCGACAACACATCGGCGCTGACCCACGAGATGAAGCGCAGCCGCGGCCGGGCCCTCAATGATGCCTACGCCGATGCCTACGCCGAGCTTCTGGACCACTACGGCCTGCGCTCCACACTGATCAATGCCGGGGAATCCCACGAAAATGGCGTCGCCGAGCAGGCCCACTACCGGCTGAAGGACGCCCTGGACCAGGCCTTCATGCTGCGGGGAAGCCGGGACTTCGATTCCGCCGATGACTACCGGGGCTTCGTCAGAAAGGTGGTTGACCGTCGCAACCGGCTGGTATGGGGGAAGCTGGAGCAGGAACGCCCTCATCTGCAACCCCTGCCGCCAGCCCCGGTGCCGGAGTACGTCAACCACCGGGCCAGGGTGCGCAAGTGGAGCACCATCCAGGCAGCTGGCCGCACCTACACCGTACCCTCCCGTCTCATCGGGAAGGAGGTGCAGGTCCGGCTGTACGCCGAACACCTGGAAGTGTACTACCAGGACCACCTGGTGGAACGTATTGGGTGGAACGTATTGGGTGGAACGGATGGGACGTATCAGAGGCGAACGGGAGGCCCGGGTCGACTATCGCCACATCATCGGCTCGCTGGTGCGCAAGCCCGGGGCTTTCGCCCGCTACCGGTTCCGGGAGCAGATGTTTCCCACCATGACCTTCCGGCTCCCCTACGACGCCCTCAAGAGGTGGCGAGGCGAACGGGCTGACGTGGAGTACGTGCGCATCCTGCACCTTTCGGCGACAACTATGGAGTCCACGGTGGACAGCGCCCTGGCCCTGCTGCTGGAGGCCGGTGAGCCCTTTGACTACGGCACGGTCAAGGAACTGGCGAACCCGGCTCCGCCACGGGCGCCGGTGCTGAGCCTCTCAGGGATGCCTGACCTCAGGGTCTACGACAGCTTGCTGGCGGGGGTGGCCTGATGATGGACGCCAACGCCATTCAGGTCCGGACCGGTGAGCTGTGCCACCAATTCCGTCTGCCCACCATGGGGGCGCAGTCGGTGGCCCGCTTCACCGCCGCCGGACAAGGCGATGCCCTGTCCACCTTCCTGGAGGTTCTGGAGCAGGAGGCCGAGGACCGGAGGCAGCGTCGCATCGGCCGGCTGCGCACGGCGTCCAGGCTGCCCTCGGGCAAGACCTGGGAGACCTTCGAGCACGACCGGGTGCCGCTAAGCCTGCAACAGCAACTGAGCGAACTGGCCAACGGAAGCTTCGTCGGTCGCGGCATAAACGTACTGGCCTTCGGACTGCCGGGCACCGGGAAAACACACGCACTGTGCGCCGTGGGCCACCGTCTGGTGGAGGCAGGACGCTCGGTGCTCTTCGCCCCGGCCTACCGGCTGGTGCAGAACCTCCTCGCCGCCAAGCGGGATCTGGCGCTGCCGCGACAATTACGAAAGCTCGACAACTACGACTTCCTGCTGCTGGACGACCTGGGCTACCTGCCCCAGGGTGCGGAGGAATCGGAGGTGCTCTTCACGCTCATCGCCGAACGCTACGAAAGGCGCTCCCTGGGCATCACGTCTAATCTGGTCTTCTCCCAGTGGGAGCACATCTTCGCCAACCCAATGGCAACCGCGGCGGCCATCGACCGGGTGGTCCACCACTCGGTCATCCTGGAATTCGACGTCCCCAGCTACCGCACCGGAGTGGCTCAAAAACGGAACCAAGAACAGGAGGTGAACCGGCAAGAATAATTGACGCAACCGGCAGAAGTAGTTGACGCTGAACAACCGCTTAGCTTCCATCCGGGGAGCCCCATCCTGACCGTCCCTTCCGAAGGACCCTGCTAGTCATCCAAGCGAATGGTGGCGACGGCCCCGGGGACATCACCCACAACGCGGGTGGTGTGTCCGCGGCCGGTCAGATCTTCGGCGAGGTTAAACGGCTCCGGGACCAAGTCCGTGGACTGTGCCGTAGCCGAGGTCGATCTCCGCCTCGCCGGAGAGGGTGATCGGGTACTGCCTGCGGGAGCGACGTTTCAATCGCTGAAGAATCCGGAGGCAAGGCCCTGAAAAGGATTCCCTTGGCGTTGGTGCAAATCGGTCCAAGCCGGATGGGAGGACGGGTCTATCACTGGACAGGCAACTAAGCGAGAGTTCCGCTTCAGGGCTGACGCCGAACTGCGGGGCAGTGGGTGTTGAAGGGCGAGCCAGCCCTGATGGACTGCACTGGCGCCCCCCTCGGCATTGCTGCCGACCGGGATCAATAACTGTACGAGTGCCCATCGGCGCCAGGGTGTCCCGATCGATCAAGCGTGGGAATCAACAGGACATTATCTGGAACGCTGCTCTTGCATAAGACGTTGTACCCACTCCTGACCCTTCAGCGTACCCACTCCTGACCCTTCAGCTTTTCACCCAAGCTCAGGAAGCCGTGGCGGCCCAATCTACCCTCGGTAGTGGAATCTATCTCGGTGATTATGTGACCCAGGGCAACGGGATGTGACCATCGGTCACCCAGTTCAGACCGCTCCCCGGATGGATTTGCGACTTTGATTGAAGTTTGCCCGCATTCGTGAGTGATAGTACTATAGCTTTCGCCGATAATGGAGAGTTGTTGGTGTTGGATCCAGTCAGTTGAGTATGGAGAATCCCGGCGAAAGGCCCAGTACGAGGAGGCGAAGGCCATGCTTTCACACAACTACACGTACCAGGAGTGTCTGGACATCTCGAAGAGGGTCTCGTGGCTGGAAGACGATGTCCTGGCCGACAAGAATTTCGACTTCTCGAAGCGCTTTCTGCCCAACAGGTTGACTGGTGTAGACGAGATAGGATGTTTGAACGACAACGAGAAGCTTCAACTGAATCAGATTATGGGTAACGGCTACTGCCACATCTTCGCGTTCGTGGAGGAGTTTATCATCCCCGCCGTCACGGAAGAGGCTATGAAGGATGTCTATGGGGATGAAGTCAGGACCCGCTCGTTGTTGCGGTTCGCTGAGGAAGAGCTCAAGCATCAGGAACTGTTTCGGAGATCGGTTGAACTCTTCGGAGAGGGTTTCGGCACTGAGTGCCGCCTGATCCCTGGCCGGGAAGAGGTGGCGAAAGTAGTTCGGAGCAAGTCGAAGCTGGCCGTCATGGTCTTGACCGCGATAATTGAATGGTTCACCCAGCTTCACTACATAGAGCATGTGCGCGACGACTCCGACCTAGATGGGCTGTTCGGGGATCTCTTGAGGTTTCATTGGATGGAAGAGTCGCAGCACGCCAAGCTGGACACGCTGCTGATCGGCGAAGTAGCCGAGCACTTGACCCTTGAAGAGCGGGAGACAGCAATCGATGAGGTTCTGGAGCTTGGCGGGGCGATCGACGGGCTCCTGGCACAGCAGATTGAGCTGAACATAGAAGCTCTTGAGAAGGCGACAGGACGGACGTTTACGGATTCCGAGAAGGAGGAGATCACGACCAATACCCAGCGGGCGTGGCGGTGGACCTTCCTCGTATCTGGATTGGAGCACCCGAACATCGTCAAAGCGATCGGTGAGCTGACTACATTAGGGCCAGGGAAAATAGAGGGCGTTGCGGCAGCGCTCTCAGCGTAGCGCTAGAGCCCCGGGTGGTCGCTTGGGGTGTCGGATGGTCCTGAAATCGCAACTTCCGGCCAGGAACAACGCCTCCAAAGATAATAAAGCAAGCCGCTTGTGGCTAAATCTCTTCCACCGGGCGGGTGGCGATGCCGTAGGTTCCGTAGAAAAAGTGGGCGTAGTGGGTGGTGCCACCAGTCACGAATAGCAGGTATTGTTCCGGGCTTTCCAGCATCGGAATGGTGGCGTCCGGGTCGTTCTCCAGGGATTGTAACTCTGGGTGATGCAACCATTTGCCGTCCTCGTCCTTAGGTAAGCCGCGGCTGCCGATGGCCTTCTGTAGCGGCACCCGGCAATGCTTGTGCAGCCATTCCTGGGCGTCCTGCTTGCTGAACCCGGCTTCGGCGAGGATGACCGCGCGGGAAGGACTAAGCACAATGGGATGGTACGGCCCAGGGTAAGACACCCGCTGGTTAGTATGCCCCACTTGCGCCGATTGCCAGCCCTGTATCCACCCGCCGCTGCCGGCGCCGGGGTAGAACATCAACGAAGCGATGTTGTTCAGCGTGTCCTTGTGGTTCCTGGAACCCGAGTCCAGAATGTCGCCAGGGCCGGTAACGGTCACCACCGTCACGGCGCTTTCGTGGGCCTGGAAGCCCCGGTCTACGTGGTAGGGCTGCCACGGGCTAAGCTCCTCGTTCTCGGCGATGCACATGCCGAACTTGGTGGGCAGGCCTATGAAGTTGGGGTCGCCGGTCCCGGCCTTGCAGTAGCCGATGTTGATGAGGCACAGTCGCAGGGCCCGTCCGATGGAGGTGTTGGCTCTGTTGACCACGCCGGGACCCATGGCCGACGTACCGCAATTGATGCCAGCGCGCCAGGCGACGGGGCCGTTCACCAGAATCAGCGGTGCCTCGGTGTGGCCCGACACTTGCATATCGCGGTGGTTCATCTCGGGCTGGGCCAGGCAGTCAATGGCGGCCAGCAGAACCGGGAACTGCTCGGGGCGGCAGCCGGCCATCACGGCGTTAATCGCGATCTTCTCCACGGTGGCGACTCCGAAGCCCGGCTCCATCACCATCAGCACGTCCTGGGGACTCCTGCTGGTGCCAGCCAGCATTCTCTCCACCAGCTCGGGCGTGGGCGGAATGACCGGAATGCCGTCGCTCCAGTCTCGTTCCGTCAGGAATCGGTTCACCGCGTCCAGCCCATCCGGGGATGCGTCCATCTCCACGGTAAAGACCTCGGTGGCGCCCCTGCTCCTTTGGGCAGTCACTGGCCCGCGTGACGCCGGGAAGGTGGTTAGGCCCTGGATTATGGCGTCAATCTGCCCGTCCACCATGTTGCGAATGAAGTCGGGTTGCTGCCCGGTGGTGGCGTGGGGAATGATGACATAAGCGGTGGTGGGCTGTCCCCACCCGTCCACGCAGGCCTGCCACGCCCGGGCAAAGCTCTGGGCGGCGATGGCCACGGCGGGAATGCCAGCCTTTTCCATGGCAACCATGTCATGGCTAAGCCACGAAGTGCAGCCCCCTCAATGCGCCGCCCCGCCCACCATGGCGTCAACTTCGGTGGCAATGCGGGCAGCTTCCTCGTCGTCAATGTGGACGCCCCGGCTAAGTACCGGACGACCTTCGCGCAGGTCTCCGCCGTAACGCTGGAACCTTACGCTGGGATACCGGAGCTGTAACTGCTCGGCGAAGCGATCGACGGCAACGTCGGCCCCACCGGTCATGTTGTTGTACAGACCGATAGTCTTGCCCTCAAAGGTCGTTAGTCTGGGGGCGGGCGGCACCTTGAAGTCCACCCGGTCGGCCGCGGGAGACATTATCTGCACTTTCATGCCGCAATTCCTTTCCGAATCAGGTTTGGGAATGGGGCCCGCGCTTCTCTTGGGGCATCGTCAACCCGCGACGCCTCCGTGGACTTGAGCATAGTTGTACGACTCGCCGGGGTCAAACTATGGCGCCGGTTCGCGATACAGTACCGTTAGCCCGGAAAAAGTGGGCCCGGCAGGGATCGAACCTACGACCAGCCGGTTATGAGCCGGCTGCTCTACCACTGAGCTACGGGCCCTCATTGTAGCTTATGCCCGCCGTTTTCGGAGTGTCAAGGAAAGCGTGGCACGCCTGGTCCGGCAGCGCGGTGGCTTCCATCGGCCCCGGTCGCGCCAGATGCCTCGCCTCGCTCATGATGACAAGCTAGGATTGCATACGATGGACGTAGGGGCGCTTCGCGAAGCGCCCCTACGTTTGCAGTGCGTTAACTGGCCCAGCGGGCTGATGGGGTTCCAGGATTTGTTGGTGGGTCGAGAGTGCCAAGAGCAGCAGTCGCGGGCGGGAAACATCGGACCCACGGTCCCGGCAACCACCGGCGCGTAGAGACGGACCTACAACCCCAGCAACTCGCGGTAGTTGGGGTCCCAGGCGGCCAGCTGGCCGCGTTCCAGCGCTTCCTGCTCCGGCACCCGCGGTGTTGCCTCGCCCGTGGTGGGGACGGTGGCGATTACGGCGTCTTCGACCAGGGCATCATAGGATTCCCGGTCCAAGCCCAGCAGCTCTTGCAACAACGGCGCGTTGTGCTGCCCAAAGGTGGGCGACGGACCCTGGATGTGGACCGGGCTCTTGGAGAACTTGTAGGGCCGGCCGATGAAGGGCCGCGTCCCCATGGCCCGCTGCTCCGAATAGTCGACCCGCTCCAAAAAGCCCCGTTCGCGGAAGTGCGGATCGAAGTGGACGTCCTTCCCCGTAAGCACCGGTCCCGAGGGGATGCCGACGCCTTGGAGCGCATGCATCAGGTCGTAGCGGTCCTGTCCCGAGGTCCACTCGCGGATGATTTCGTCCAAGGCGTCGTGGTTTTCCTGCCGGGCCAGCAGCCCCCTGAACCGAAGGTCCTCGGCCAGTTCCGGGTCCCCCATAAGCTGGAATAGCGCACGCCACTGCTGGTCGTCGCCCACGGATAGCGTGATCCACTGGTCGTCGCCCGAGGCCGGGTAGCAGCCTTGGGGGGCGCGGTAGGGGTGGCGGTTGCCGATGCGCGTACCTTCGCGCCCGTTGGCTGAAGCGTCCAGGATGTACTCCGAGAGAAACATCACCCCGGCTTGGTACATGCCGATGTCCACCCACTGGCCTTGGCCGGTCTGGTTGCGGTAGCGCAGCGCCGAGCCGATGGCGAACAGGGCGGTCCAAGTGGACAGAAAGTCCACGAACGATGCTCCCGCCTTGGCCGGGCCCTCGCCTGGATAGCCGGTAACCCAGCAGTGGCCGTGGGTACCCTCTTGGGTCGTGGCTTGGGCCGGATAGCCGGAGTAGGGACCGTCGCCGTGCCCGTAGCCGGTGTTGGAAACCAGGATGATGTCGGGCTTTATCTTGCGAAGGTTGGGATAGTCCAACCCCCAACTTCGCATGACGCGCGGCGTGAAATTCTCCATGACCACATCGCTGATGCTCACAAGCTGCCGGAACATGTCGCGGCCCCGCTCGTCGGTCATATCCAAGGTCAGGGACTGCTTGCCCCGGTGGACCAGGTTGTAGGTGGAGGGGCGGTTCCACCAGTCTTCGCCGATGTCGTTTTCCGGGAAGGCGCCCGCGTAGCCACCGGTGCGGGTCACGTCGGGGCGGCCGGGACCCTCGACCTTGATCACCTCGGCGCCCATGTCGGCCATCAGCCCGCCAGCGTAGGGCAGGGCGAAAACATACGTGGAGTCAACCACCCGGATGCCGTCTAGAGGAAGGGCCATCAGATGGTGTCCGTCTGGCGTAGAAGCACGTATTCTTCCTGACTGTAACCTAGTCCGTCCACGTATATCTCGCGATTGTGCTGGCCCAAGGTGGGCGCGGGGCGCTGGTACTGGTACGGCGTGAGACTAAGGTTGAACAACACCGCTGGGACCTTGATCTCGCCGATCACGGGGTGCTCGATGGTGCGGTAGAAATCGCGGGACTCCAATTGCGGACAATCGGCCAGCTCCGACGGAGTCTGCACCAAGCCGAATAGCATCCGGGCTTGGGCCGCCTCGGTGAACAAGTCCCATTTGCCCCGCTCTTTGATGGAATCAAGGACGATCCGGTCCAGCTCTTCGCCGTTGCGGTTGCGCTCGCCAGTGTCGGCGAATCGGTGCTCGTGAAGTTGCGGGTCCCCGAAGAAGTCGGCGATGGTCTCCCAGGTGGCGCCACCGCCGGTCTGGACGATGATCCAGCCATCCTCGCAGGGCATCGGGTGGCCGAAATTGCTGCCGGAAGCCCGGCGTCGCGGCTGGGTGCCGCCCATGAACGGGTACATCGTCTGGGTGGCCATCATGGTGGAGGCCACGCACTCGGTGATCGAGACGTCGACGTGCTGGCCCTCGCCGGTGTTGCCCTGCATGAATAGCGTCATGGCGGTGGAGGCAGCGCCGTTCAGACCGCCTTCATATTGGGCCTGAAAGCCTCCGTGCTTCAACGGCTCCCGGTCTTGGACTCCGCTGATGCTCATGATCAGCCCCATGGCGTAGTTCACGATCTCTTCGCCTTGGTACTGGCTGTAGGGCCCGGTCTGACCGAAGGGGGTGATGGAGGTTACGATCAGTCCGGGGTTAAGCTCTTCGAGGTCCGAGTACCCTAGTCCCAAATCGGCCAGGTAGCCCGGGCGATAGGTCTCGATTACCACGTCCACGTGCGGGATTAAACGCTTGAGGATGGAGCGTCCGGCAGCGGTCTGTAGGTTGAGGGTCGCGCCCTTCTTGTTAAGGTTCATGGCCAAGAAGAATAGGCTCTTCTCGGGGTGGGGGTCGTCTTGGAAGAAGGGCGGCATCCGGCGCAAAGCGGCACCGCCCGGAGGCTCCACCTTGAGCACGTCAGCGCCGTAGTCGGCCAACAGCCGCCCGCAGAAGGACCCGGCGATGTCTTCGCTCAGGTCCAGCACCTTCACTCCCTGCAGTGGGCCGTGGGGGAGGAGTGGCGGGAGAGGGGGTTGCTCGGTCACACGCGAGTCCTTGGAGTCAGTACGCGAACGGGACGATTGTACCGAAAGGCCCTGTGCGGGGCAACGTCGGCCTAACCGAAGTGCTGCTTCAGCAGACCTTCCCATTCTTGCATCGTGTAGCCATAAGTCTGGGTCCCCTGGGCCTGAACGGCGTAATGGCCGCAGACCGTGGCCATCTGCACCGCCCGCTCCATGCTTTCGCCCTGTAGGATGCCTTTGATCAGACCTCCCCGGAAGGCGTCGCCCGCCCCGGTCGGGTCCACCAAGTCCAAGGCCGGGATGACCGGGACGGTTACAGCCTCGCCCTTGGTGATCAACTCGGCGCCCTCGGCGCCCTTGGTTACGACCACATGGTCCATGGCGTCCGCGACTTCCGCCCTGGATAGTCCGGTGCGGTTCAGAATCATCTCCAACTCGTAGTCGTTGGAAACCAGCATGTTGGATTGACGTATGGCCAAGGCCAAGTTGCCGGGTTCCCAGATCGGCAGCGATTGGCCTGGATCGAAGATGGAGAAGATACCCAACTCCTGGTTCTTGGCGGTGAAGTCGGCCATGTCCTGAATGTTGCCTGGTCCGACGATAGCGATGGCGTTGGACGAATCGATGCCCGCGTAGTCGAAACCGGCCTGATGCTTCATCGCGCCTGGGTTGAATCCGGTGATCTGGTTGTTGTCGGTATCGGTGGTGATGTAGGCCCCGGCGGTCAGCTCCTCGGGCACGATCCGAATGTCGCCGGTGCCGACGCCTCGCCCGCTCAGCCACTCGAAGTAGCGGTGGTAGTCGCTGCCCACGGTGGCCACGATGCGGGGCTTTTCTCCGAGGAGCGACAGTGAATAGGCGATGTTTCCGGCGGTGCCGCCGAAATTCTCGGTAAGGCTGTTGACCGTGAAGCTAACGTTGATCATATGGATTTGGTCAGGGAGGATGTGGTCGGAGAACTTCCCCGGAAAGTCCATGATGCGGTCGTAAGCCATCGAGCCCGAAACCAGGATGTCCATTGGCAATTTCCTCTGTCCCCTAGATTACTAGCAGTTGTATTGGCCCGCGAGCGCACCCACGAACGACACCGGATCGCCGGGGTCTATGCCCAAGACGGCCGACTCGCCCGCGTTGATCTCCAACACGTAGCGGGCCTCAGCCTCAGAGCTAACGCGTACCACATCGTCGTCGTCCGCGCCGGGCGGCGGGGGAGGGACGTCCGGGCTTATCTCAGCCACCTTGCAGTCCGAGCCGATCCAGACCATGTCCAGCGGGAAGTGCATGTTCTTCATCCAAAACCGGCGTTGGTCGTCGGACTCGAACACGAAGAGCATACCTGTTTGCGCGGCCAAAGAGGGCCGGTCCGATAGACCTTGCTGCCGCTCGCTGGGCGAGATTGCCAACTCTACCGGGAAGACCGTGCCGTCGATCATCACCGCTGGTCCCGGTTGCGCCGGTTCCGCCGTAGGGATTGGCGCTGTGACCGTCGGGGCCACCGTCGCGACGGCTGTCGGTGTCGCGGTCGGATTCGCCGTCGCAGCAGGCGGCGCCGTAACGGTTGGTACTGGTGTTGGCATCGGCGTCTCGGTGGGCTGTGGCTGCAGCGCGGTCGGAGTCTCGGTGACGTCCAGCCCGTACCCCCGTTCGCAGGCGGAAACAAAGACCGCTAGCAGTGCCGCGAGAACCAACAACAGGGTCGTCTTCGGACGCGTCTTCAGCAACTCCAAAGCATGGTATCCCAAGCCATTGCGGCGCTACAACCTTGGCGGCAGGGGCAACTGACGCTCCCTTGTCAACCCCGGATACACTCTCCTATCTTAAACTCTGCGCTCGGACCCTGCGCCGGGTCGCAATGAGAGGAAATGAGCGAAAATGAGAGGGAAATTGAATATCCGTCTCGACTTTCCTCGGCCGGGGCTGGCCTCGTACTCTCTCGATATTGGGCACGCTCAGAGAGAAGCAAAGGGCCCTGGCAAGCTACGTAAATTGTTGACGAACGCACAGGCCTGCGCTAGGCTTTGGGCGTTAGTCTGCTGGAGGGAATGCCATGACTCAGGAGGCCCAACACGACACCCAGTCGGCGCTCACCCCGGAGGTCCGGGCCATGATCGGCGTCGAAGGAGATGTCGTGGAGTCCTGGGGATACGTTGACGAAGAATACCTGCGTCGGTTCACCCAAGCGGTGATGGACCCCGACCCCAGGTACTGGGACAAGGAGTTCGCCGAAGGCACGCATTTTGGCGGCATCATCACGCCGCCCATCATGGTCAGCTACATGACCAACCGCATCCGGCCCGACCAAGACGACCCGATCACCCGCGCCTTTGAGGAAAACCCGAATTCCGATGGCATCGGCAGTGTTGAGCGCCCCGGAGCCTTGCCCCCGGTGCCAACGAACTTGGTGCGGGTGTTGAACGCGGGGAACGAGCTGGAGATATACCAATACCCCAACGTCGGCGACAAGATCTACTTCCAGAACCGCTACTCGGACATCCGCGAGCGGTCGGGGCGCGACGGACGCGCCTTCCTCATCATCACCGTGGAGACCAGCTACAAGAACCAGAAAGACGAACTGCTCTGCATCACCCGCCAGTCGTCGATCCGCCGCTAGGCAGACGTTAAGGAAGTGGCCATGAGCGCGAGTTTGGAAGACCTGCTCAGGATGACGCCGGAAGAGATTCTGGCGCACAACGAGAAGCCCAACGGGGAGCAACTTCGCAACAAGAAGCAGACCTATTTCGAGGACATCGAAGAGGGGTATGAGCTGCCCAAGTACATCTACTCCCCGACCCCGACCCACCTGTTCCGGTGGAGCGCCGCCATCGAGAATTTCCACCGGATCCACTACGATCTGGACTTCGGGATGAACCACGACAAGAACCCGAGCATCTTGGTGCATGGGTCATGGAAGCAGAGCGTGGTACCCCAATACCTGAAGGACTGGACGCTGCCCAAGGGCTGGCCTTGGAAGGCGCAGTTCGAGCACCGGGCCATGCTGGTACCCGGTGACGTGCTGATAATGTGGGGCATCGTCACCGGTATGAGCGAGAAGGGCGGCATGGGCTTCGTGGACCTCGACCTGGGCATGAAGACCCAAGACGGCATCGAAAGCATGCCCGGCTCGGCCACCGTGGTGCTGCCCCTAAGAGACGGTCCCGACATTCCCTACCCCTTCGTTCCGCCCAAGGAGTAGCGCTACATGGCCAGGTTTCTAGCAACTCACAATATAGACGGCCTAACCGAAGCGGAGTTCCGTGAGAAGTTGGGCGCGGTCAGCAAATGGCGCCCCGACCGGCGGACCACGATCCTCAAGGTCTACGCCGACACGGGCCGGGGAAAGCTGTTCACCGAGTGCGAGGCCGTGGAACAGTCCCACTTCGAGGACTGGATGAAGATGGTCGGCTGGCCCGCCGAGGCCATCTACGAAGTGGACCTAGTATGCCAGGTGGGCAACATCTGGAAGCTCTAGGTTAGCGCACTCTCCCGAAGTCGCGCGGCGGCCAGCAGCGCAGCCAGACGCGGCCCACTATCAGGTCCGCCGGTACCGGCCCGAAGGCGCGGCTATCGGTGCTGAGAGCCGGGTTGTCGCCCAGCACGAACAACTCGTCGGAGCCGTTCCACCACCTGCTTCTCTCGCTTGCCGTCACGTCCTGGATGGTCGAGACAACCAAGTCGTCCACGTAGCACCTTCCGCCCTCTACCTTGATCTCCTCGTCCGGTAACGCGATTACCCTTTTGATGTAGGTGCCAGGGGGTGGGCCGGGCCGGTTCATGACCACGATATCGCCCCGGCGCAAGCGGTTCCACGGGAAGTTGGGCCTCACGACCAGCACCGACTGTCCGTGCCGCAGCGTCGGGAGCATGCTATCGCCCTCTACCCTGAACCGGGCCGAGAACATCGCGTTGACCATACCCTGCATTAGCGCGACCAAGAATCTCATTCTCCTATTTTACTCAGTGTTTGAATCGGGATTCCCGCGATTTGAGGATCTCAGAATTGCCATTACGAATCCAATTAGTCCAGTAATCCTGAGAATCCTGATTCAAAGCCCCCTACGTGACGAAGCCAGACTGCGGGCGGTAGAATGAGGCGGCCAAGCACCCCACAGGAGGACTTTCATGGAGAACGGTATCATCAGAATCGGACTGATCGGCGCCGGGGCCAACACCACCCTGCGCCACATCCCCGGCTTCCGCGAACAGAGCGGCGTCGACATCGTCGCCGTGGCCAACCGTAGCCGCGCCTCCGGCGAGCGGATTGCCGCCGAGCACGAAATCCCGACGGTCTACGCCAACTGGGCCGACCTCATGGACGACGAAAGCATCGACGCCGTTTGCGTCGGAACATGGCCCTACATGCACCGCAACCTGGTGCTAGCTGCCTTGGAGTCGGGCAAGCACGTGCTGACCGAAGCCCGTATGGCGATGAACGCCGAGGAAGCCCACGAGATGCTGGACGCCTCGCGCCTAAACCCCCACTTGGTAACCCAGATCGTGCCCGCGCCTCAGACCCTGGCAGTGGACAACACCGTGCAGGAACACATCGATAATGGTTACTTGGGCGACATTCTGGCGGTACGGCTCCGGGTCTGCGACTACCACGGCCGCAGCAACCGCGCCGACACCTTCGTCGAAACCGAATCGCCGCTCCACTGGCGTCAGGACCGCAACCTGAGCGGATACAATATCTTGGGCATGGGTATCTGGTACGAGACCGTCATGCGCTACGTCGGTCCGGCCTCCCGCGTCTCGGCCATGACCAAGACCTTCGTCAACCAGCGCCGCGACGAGAACGGCCGCCTCCAGGCGGTCTCGGTGCCGGACCACGTAAACGTCTTGTGCGAGATGGCCTGCGGAGCCCAGGCTGACTTCAGTTGGAGCGCGGCCACCGGACTGCAGACTGGTACCGACTTTTGGATTTTCGGCACGGACGGCACGATCAGCCTGCAGGGCCCGCCCTTCAACAAAGTTCTGGGCGGCAAGCGCGGCGATTCAGAGCTCTCGGAGTTGCCCATGGGCAAGCAGGGCAAGTGGCGGGTGGAAGAAGAGTTCATCAACGCCATCCGCGGCGAGGAGCAGGTGACGCACACCCCGTTCGACATCGGCGTGCAGTACATGGAGTTCACCGAGGCCGTGACTCGCAGCGCCCAGACCGGCCAGGTGGTGTCGTTGCCTTTGTAGCAGCCCGAGGATTTGGGCGTGATTGGGCATCTGGCAGCATCGGCGACCAAGGACAAGGAGGCATTTCATGGCTAGTGAAGGAATACGAATCGGACTGATCGGGGCCGGGCGCAACACTCGCGACCGGCACATCCCTGGGTTCCACGAGGTCGACGGGGTCGAGATCGTGGCGGTGGCCAACCGCAGCCGGGAATCGGGACGGCAGGTGGCCGACCAGTTCAATATCCCGACGGTCTACGACAACTGGCAGGAACTGCTGGAAGACCCGACCATCGACGCGGTCTGCATCGGCACCTGGCCCTACATGCACCGCACGCTCACCTTGGCGTCGCTGGAGGCCGGCAAGCACGTGCTCACCGAGGCGCGCATGGCAGCCTCGGCAGCCGAAGCGCGGGATATGTTGGACGCCTCGCGGGCCCGGCCCGACCTGGTGACGCAGATCGTGCCCTCGCCGCTCACCTTCCCGGTGGACAATCTGCTCAAGCAGAAAATCGACGAGGGTTACGTGGGCGACGTCTTGGCGGTGTCGTTGCAGTCGCTGGGCGGTGGTTTCATGGATACCAACGGGCCGATGCATTGGCGCAACGACCGCGACCTGAGCGGCTACAACATCCTGAACATGGGCATCTGGTACGAGGCGATGATCCGTTGGGTCGGCCCCGCCACCCGCGTGATGGCCAACACCAAGGTAAATGTGAGGCAGCGCCGCGACGAGAACGGCGAAGCGGTGCCGGTGACCATCCCGGACCACGTGGACATATTGGCCGACCTGGCCAGCGGGGCCACCGCCAACCTGCGCTTCAGCGCCGTGACCGGACTCTCGACGGGCAACGACGTCTGGATCTACGGCAGTCAGGGAACACTGCGGCTCGACTCCGGGCTGAACGTTTGGGGTGGGCAGCGCGGCGACTCCGAGCTAACCCAGATACCCAACCCGCCGGAGGGCCGGGACTTCTGGAGGGTTGAGGCCGAGTTCTGCAGCGCCATCCGCGGCCAGGAGAAGATTACGCGCACCCCCTTCGACGTGGGCCTCCAATACATGGAGTTCACCGAGGCCGTCACCCGCAGCTCCCAGGCCCGCCAGGTGGTGTCGCTGCCGCTATAATCAAGCCATCTAACCCGGACTGGAAGCGAAACGAATGGGGACTTTCAACTGGCCGGTCACTTTGACCAGCTTCGATGGCGGAAACTCCGTCGAACTCGAAGCCTTGGTTGATACCGGTGCCAGCTACAGCGTGTTTCCTGCAACCGTGTTGACCAACTTGGGCGTCACGCCCGCCGAACGTGGTCAGTTTGAGTATGGCGATGGCCGCTTGGTCGAGCTTGACCTGGGCCAACACTGGATTACCATTGACGGCCGCAGAACGGTCACTTGGTCGATTTTCGGCGAGGATGAATCGACTTTCCTGGTGGGTTCCTACACCCTAGAAGGGGTAAGGCTGGGAGTAGACCCCTACTCCAGAAGGCTCATTCCCACCGTCGGGCTGATCAAGTAGCCGCTAACGGTCCAGCAGGTGCTGTATCGCTTGTGGCGCCGCAGTGGACGCCCGCTCCTGTAGCTCAGGATAGGTCAGGGTGACTATCGGGTGATCGATGATGGCCAGGCCGTAGTCGGCATCGCCCCGCATCCGGGCCATCGCCCGGGCTTGGCTGACGAAGGGCTTGGTGGTCAGGACCGTCGAGGCCACTCCCAGAACTTCCATTTCCATCGCGTCGTGCACACTGCACGAGGTGCACGAGCCTCATTCCGCTGTGGCGTGAATCATCACGTCGCAACGCCGTGCTAGGTCCTCCAAGGCGCTGCGGTCGGCTGGCCATTGGTGGCCGCCCTTGTTGTACTCGACGATCTCCATCAACGGGAAACGCTCTCCGATGATGGCCGCGATAGTCCGTAGCATGTCCTCGGAATGGGGCTTGTTGTTGGATAGCAGTCCCAACACTTTGCTGTCGAGGCTAGCCGGACGGGTCGCCAGGACGGCTTGCGTGGGCCCGGCCTGGTCTCTCGGGTCAAGAGTGTAGATGCCGCTTCCGGATTCCGCCATTTGGTTGCCTCCGTGATTGCTTATGCCGGGACTTTGATTTCCCGCGTTACCGACCTGCTGCTGCCCCAGGAGGTGATGATGGCCATGAACTCACCGGCGTCACCCCCTGCCGGTACCACGGTAATCCGGTCGGGAGCGGACACTACGCCAATCCGGCGCTCGCGGTCAGCTTCAGGCCCCAACCGGTCCATTCGCCGCCACCGGTCCCACTCCCCGGCTGGCAGTCGCGTCTTTTCGTAGACCAACTCGGCGACCTGTTCCCGGGTCCAGCCCGAGGCGGAGAGGTAAGCCATCAGCTCTTGGCTGATCACCAAGACGACCTCTGAGATCGATGGTCCCATACCCATCATGGCGTGCGAGGCCGCAGTCAGGAATCCCTCCGGGTCACGGTCGCCGTGGGTCTCCAGCTGCAGGGGGGCGTTGGCGGCGACCATGGTGACGGTGCTGGAGCCTTGATGGAACCCCTTGGCCTCGGCCAACGATTGCCATGGACTGGTCTCCAAGTCTTCGGCGAAGCAGAAGCTGTACTTGCCGGGGTGGCCGAAGGCGCTCTTATCCATGTCTTGGGACACCGAGCCGTAATAGTTGGCCTTGACCAGGTTGATCGCCCGGCCGATGACTGCGTTGGCCCGGTTGGCCTGGCCCATCATGTTGACGCCGTGGTTCATGCCGATCCGGGCGCCGTAGGGCCCGCTGACTATGACTAGGTTGGCGATGCCATTGGTAGACGTGCTGCTGGCGTGGAAGTTGTAGGCCCGGTCGGAGACGGCCGATATTGCGGCGACCACCACCGGGAAATGCTCAGGCAAGCAGCCGGCCATCACCGCGTTTGCCGCTACCTTTTCCGACAAGAACTGCTTGCGGCGAATGCCCTCTGCCCCCAGCACGTCCCCGGGCTCTAGGCCGCAGTAGTCCAACAGGGCCGAGACACGCTCCGGGGTAGGAGGGATGATGGGCAGCCCGTCGGTCAGGCCTTCCCGAAGGTAGAATTCTTGGGCCGCGTCCCAGTCGTCGAAGTGGTATCGTTTGGACTGCATCAAGTCCACTTTACGGCAGTACCGGGGCGAGGCGCAAATAGAAGCGCCCACGGTGCGAACAGCAGGTGTGCTCTAAGGTAGGGTGGGGTAGACTTGTGCGGTCACGAAAAACCAACCGGCCGACGGAAGCTTCGCCCCTGTACCCCCATGTAAACAGTTGCGCCGCAACCAGTCGGCTGGTTGGGCCCCAAGCCCCCCGTCGCAATGGCGTTGGGGGCGCCACACGGCAGGAGGCAGGGGCAGGCCCCTTCGTTCCGGTCTACAAGTAAGCCACCCGGGTCACTATGGGGACGAGAGGTAGTGGACCAAGCTGTCGATGCAGCCGTCCCAGCCTCGGTTGTGTTCGTCGCACATGGATTGGTCGGGAAACATTTCGTGGGTTAGCCGGACATCGGTGACTCCCCCACGGTCGAAGAGATCAATGGTGACCAAGGTGTCCGGCGGGATCCAGTCGACAGAGCGAGGCGGGACTCGCCATTTCCAGGTGAAGACCAGCCGACCCGGGCGAGAGACCTCGCGGTATAACCCTCCAACCACAAAGGGATGCTCTTGGGTGGGGTCCTGCATGCCCAGGCGGTAGGCGCCACCCACTCGTAGGTCTACCTCGGCGAGGACGGTGGTATAGCCTTCGTGAGCGGCCCACCAGAGATAGAGATGTTCAGGCTTGGTCAGAGCATCGAACACCCGCTCTCTGGTGGCTTTGATGGAGCGCTCTATCACGAAGCTGAAAGTGGTCGCGTGTGTGGACTGGGTCATGCCACCTCCCCCTCTAAAGGGTCTTTTTGCTGCGGTTCTCTTATTCCCGTCCGGTTCTACAATGCTGGCTTCAAGCGCTGCGTGTTCCAGCCGGTTCTCCTCGATCCTCCGGACTGACCGGCATTGCCGGGCCCGCCCGTCATTACCAACCCGAGTGCCTCTCGCCCCTATTCGTCGCGGACTGCCTGTTTCACGCGTTCGACCATTTCCGGGGTGATCTCCGAGAGGCCGTGGACCGCCTTGCCATGTTCCGCACCCACGGCGAGCACTTCGTCTAGCGTTTCTCCCCTAGCCACGAAGTCGCAATCGGAACCCATATCGCTGCAATAGATCGCTTTAGCCATGTTCGCGGTCCTCCTACAGAATCCTTGCGGATGCGTCCAAGAACAAACCGGCCGAGCTCAGCGCGATGGCCAAGTACCGGGTGAGGCTGTCGATGCAACCGCTCCAGCCCTGTTTGTGCTCGTCGCACATGTTTTCGTCAGTGAATAGCTCGTGGGTGAGCCGGATGTCGGTTGAGTCTCCGCGGTCGAAGAACTCGATGGTCACGAGGGTATCGGGAGGCACCCAGTCCGAAGTGTGGGGCGGTGCCTCCCAAGTCCAAGTGAAGACCAGCTTCTCGCAAGGGGTGACTTCCCGGTAGACTCCTCCGACCACGAAGGGATGCTCTTGGTCGGGCGCCTGCATGCCCAGCCGATAATTGCCGCCGGTCCTTAGGTCCACGTCGGCGATCGGAGCGGTGTAGCCCTCGCGGGCGCCCCACCAACGGTGTAAGTGCTCGGGCTTGGTGAAAGCTTCAAACACCCGTTCCCTAGGAGCGTTGATGGTGCGGTTGATGACCAAGCTAAAGGTGGCAGGCGAGACCGCATTGTCAACACCGTGGGCGCAAAACGAAGGCCCGTACCCCATGGGGTACGGGCCTTTAAGACCGGCTTCCGAGAGCGAGCAGAGCTATTTGTCGGGCATCAGGTCTCCGTCCACGAACACGACGGTGCTGCCAGTGAATCTCCCGCCCGCGACAGCCTTTGGGACTCCTTGAAACCCTCGGGGTCCTCGATCCGGTCGTTCTGGCCGAAAGCATCGGCGGCCATGGAGTTACTCCGGAGTTAGACTGCCAACGGCGTGTCCTCCCGGTTGGCCCACTCTCCCATCGAGGCATCGTAGTTCCTGGTCTGGTTGTAGCCGACCAACTGGAGGACAAACACTCCGTGCGCCGCACGGATGCCGCCCTGTCAATACGTGTAGACTTTCTTGTCGGGCGTGATTCCAGCGTCGGCGAGAGTCTGCCGGATCTCACTGGCAGACCTGAACTGCTGGGTCTCCCGGTCCATCACGTTGAACCACTCCAAGTGAATCGCCCCCGGAATATGCCCGATGCGCTGATTACCCCGGGCCTCGCTGCCGTCCCACTCCCCGTCGCTGCGCACGTCCCAGATCACGGAGTCGCTCAGGTCGCAGGCTTCCTTCAGTTCGTCCACCTTGACCAAGAGCGATTCGTCCCGGTTGGGGGTGAACGTCACGTTGACGGCGGCCGGACGGCCCAGCCCCACGCCCTTTCCTTCGCTGACCCAGGCCCGCCAGCCTCCATTCAGCACTTTGACGCTGGAATGGCCGTAGGTGTTGAGGGCCCACCAGAGACGGGCGGCGTACAGGCTCTGTGAGTTGTCGTAAGTGATGACCAGGGTATCGTCGCCAATGCCGAGCCGCTCGCACATCGCCTTGAATTGGGGCGACGACATCAAGTGCACACGGCCAGTGTCGGGGTCCTTCTCGAAGTTATCGGGCACCACCGCCGCGCCGGGGATGTGCGCCCGGTTGTAGGCGGCGTCTACGTCGCAGTCAATAATCACAACGTTGGAGTCGTCCTTGTGGGCGTCCACCCAGGCCGCGTCGACCAAGTATTCCGGATGGGTGTAATCCTCGGTGGCCATGGTTCCTCCTCTGGGTCCCGGCTTACCGGGCGGCGTCTTGACCGGCGAAGCCGATTGTAGGACAGCGCCGGGAAGCGGTCAACGCGGACCCTTCGCCTTGAAGCCCCATACCCCACCGAGTAAAATGGTGCTGACCCGAGCCCTCCCCGTCCCCGGAGCAGAGTCCCCGAGTATGAAATTTGGCCTATTTATTCTTCCGTCATGGCCCGAGCCGGACCCCTCGCACCAGAGCCGCATCTTCGCCGAGACCTTGGAGCAGATTCAGTACGCCGAAGAGCTAGGATACGATTCGGTCTGGCTGGCCGAGCACCATTTCACCCGATACGGAATCGTACCCCAAGCCCTCTCCTACGCCCACTACGTAGCCGCCAAGACCAAGACCATCCGCATCGGCACCGGGGTCAGCGTGCTGACCTTCCACAACCCGGTTTTCGTGGCGGAGCAGGCCGCAATGGCCGACGTGCTATCCGGAGGCCGCCTCGACTTTGGCGTCGGCCGGGGACAGGTGGTCTATGAGTACAATAACTTCGGCATGGACTACGATTCCCGCACCCAACGGTTCGCCGAAATAGTCGACATCATTCTCGGCCTGTGGTCGACGCCCGGCTTCACCTACCGGGGCCGCTACTACCAGGTGGAGGATATGACGATAGCGCCGTCCCCGGTGCAACGCCCGCACCCGCCGTTGTACTTGGCGGTCTCCCGGACCGCTGCCAGCGTGGACGTGGCCGTCTCCAGGGACCTGCCGATGCTGACTGGTGCAAATACCCCCGACGAAGACGTGCTGGCTATTCGGTCACTCTATCTCGACGCCTGTAAACGGGCGGGAAAAGAACCGCCGGTCCACGACATGCCCTTCTTCCGCTTGGCCTACGTGGCCGAGGATGCTAAAACAGCCCGCGAAGACCCTCGTGAGGCGGTTAGCTGGATGCGGGACCTGAACGGACTGCGGCGAACATTGACCGGTGGCAGCGAGATCTACATGGACTTGGACCACTGGCGCAAGACCCGGACCACGCCGCCGCCGACCTACGACGAAGACCTGAGAACCACCGCCTACTTCGGCACGCCAGACGAGATGTGCGGATGGCTGCGCGGCCTGCAGGAACAGTACCGGATGGAGTACTTCGGGCTGGACATGGCCTTCGGCGGCATCCCCCACGAGAAGGTCATGCGTTCCATGAAGCTGTTCGCCGAAGAAGTAATGCCCAAGTTTCGGTAGAGCCAGGGAACCGTTCTGTTCTCAAGAGGATGGTGGGGGTCACCGGCACCTGTCGTCAACGAGCGATTATTGTCACCATCGTGCTAGCAGCAGTGCTGCTGATCGGTTTCGTCTCTTGCAAGGATGGCAAGCCCACGGCGGCTCCATCCAACATACCGGGACCGCGAACCGTTACAACCCTACCTGCCGACACACGATTTCCCACTTCTACGTCGGCCAGCTCATCGGGACCGCCGACCGTCACCCTACCGCCTGCCGTCACTCCTCCCTCGACTAAATCAAAGGTAGCAACAAACGTTCCAGTCCCTACCACAGGAAAACCAGCGGCACCGATGGCTACGCCGCCTCCGACTAAAATTCCCGCCAAGCTGGGCGGAAGGTACGATGAGTTCACCACCGTTGCCGCTGGAGTTAGCCACACGTGCGCATCGCGAAAAGATGGGACCGCGTTTTGCTGGGGAAGCGATCGTTACGGTGGGACCTCTCCGCCAGGCGGCGTATTTACGTTCCTCAGCGTGGGCCATGGTTACACTTGCGGAATCAGGCCCGAAGGTCCCATTGATTGCTGGGGGCAATTCCCGGATGCGCCAGAGCACTTACGGGAACCCGCTCCGCCGGCGGGCGAATTTCGATCCGTCAGCGTCGGAACAGTCCACGCCTGCGGAGTGAAAACGGACGGCGTCGTGGCCTGCTGGGGTTCGGGCGATTTGAGGGGAGAAATGACCGGTTTTGCCGACCCGCCCGATGGCAGTTTTGTTGCCGTAAGTGTCGGCGTCACTCACACCTGCGGGTTGAAAACTGGCGGTAGCCCGGCTTGCTGGGGAGCCAACCCTCGGGACCGAAGAGCCGCTGGACCCAGTCACACCGCCAACGGGTGATTTACGGCAAGTTAGTTCCGGCAGCTCACATTCCTGCGGGATTGAGACGGACGGGTCCGCAGTCTGCTGGGGCTTGTTAAACACAGACCCGACTGTTACCCCAACAGGGCCGTACCGGCAGATCAGCTCTGGCAATGGTGTTTGTGGAATCAAAACAGACCATTCGATCGTCTGCTGGAGTGGTTGGGAGGGGTGAGATGCTCATCCCCCGGAAGGGGAGTTTAGCTCCGTCAGTACTGGAGAATCGCAAGCTTGCGCCGTAAGAATGGACGAAGCCGCCGTGTGCTGGGGCCAGGTCGCCTATCACCTTGACCACCCTGACCTTTGAGGCATGAATACGGGGCTCATCTGCGGGGTGTCCGACCCAGAAACCGGTTCCGTACTTTGCCCCGGAGAGGCTGGCTATGAACAGATGGACATGCGGCAAGGTGGCCGCCAGACTTCGGCAATTTCGCACGGCGGAGACTTCCATCCCTGTGGCCATGCCATAGACGGGACGCTCGTGTGCTGGGACCCTGGCCAGGCTAGTTTTGTTCCTCCGACCCCGACCAAAGTGGTAGCATTCGAAGCTGGAGACGACCATGCCTGCTGGTTGTCGCCGGACGCGACCATAGCCTGCTGGGACAGCAGGTGGTACTTACACAGCCCGGTTGGCAAGTTCCAGTCCATCAGCGCTGGGGAAGGCATATTCGGCGGGTTCGCTTGCGGCGTGAGGGATTGTTCCAATCCGTCAGCGCCGGTGAAATACCAGAGGGCGACGATCCTTATTGCGGTGTGCGAATTGACGGTGAAGTCGTCTGCGGCGGCCGATCTTTTCATTCCACTCCGCCAGTGGGGAAATTCAAATCGATCAGCGTCACCGGGTACCGCGCCTGTGGTGTGCGAACCGACGGCACGGTGGCCTGTTGGGGCAAGTAGACCGACAATGAGACCGCGCCCCCGGGGGCGCGTTCCGTTCGGTCAGTGCCGGAGAGGGTTATACTTGCGGGGTGCAAACAACCGGGACGCTAGCCTGTTGGGGCGAGTTGTCAGACCCGCTGCTGCATTTGTCCGGTGGCCCAAAAAGGTAACTGCAAATTAACGGACCCCGACACACTCGCAGGAGGCTTCAGCCAATGGTACAGCAAGGACAGATCGACCACCTGCTTCAGGAGACCGGCGAGATTGCTCCGCCGGACGCTCTGGTGGCCCAAGCCTACCTGCAAGACTTTGACGGCGCTTACCGGGACTCGATGGAGTCTCCGGAAGGGTTCTGGGAGGGCGTGGCGTCGGAGCTGGAGTGGACGCGCCGGTGGGACAAGGTGTTCGAATGGGACTACCCGACGTTTCGCTGGTTTTTGGGGGCCAAGTGCAACATCACGCAGAACTGCTTGGACCGTCATCTGACCAATGGCAACAAGAACAAGGCGGCCTTCATCTGGCTGGGTGAGGACGGCTCCGAAAAAGTATACACCTACGGGCGCCTGGCCCAACTGGTCAACCGGTTCGCCAACGGGCTGCGCTCCTTGGGCGTCGGCAAGGGCGACCGGGTGGTCATCTACATGCCCCTCACCCCAGAGGGCGCCATCGCCATGCTGGCCTGCGCCCGGATCGGCGCGGTGCACAGCGTCGTCTATGCTGGCTTTAGCGTCGGCTCACTGTGCGACCGGATCCTGGACGCCCAAGCCAAGGCGGTGATTACTGCCGACGTGGGCTACCGTCGGGGCAACGAAGTCGACCTGAAGGGCATCACCGACGCCGCAGTCGAGGGGTTGGACGTGGTCGAGCACGTCATCGTATTGGACCGCAAGGGTGAGATTGCCTCGCACGGCCCAAAAGAGGTCGATTTCGAGCAGCTCATGCGGGAAGGTCAGGTGGACTGCGAGGCTGAGGAGATGGACTCCGAGGACCCGCTGTACATTCTTTATACCAGCGGCACCACGGGGCGGCCCAAGGGTGTACAGCACGTTCACGGGGGTTACATGGTGGGCACCTACTACCACTTCAAGACCTTCTGGGACGTGAAGGACGACGACGTTTTCTGGTGCACCTCGGACATCGGCTGGGTCGTGGGCCACAGCTACATCGTCTACGCGCCGCTGATTGCCGGGGCCACCACGGTGTTCCGCGAAGGGGCAATCGACTATCCCCATCCCGGCGTGTTCTACGAAACGGTCGAGAATTACGGAGTCAACGTCATCTTTACCGCTCCTACCGCGCTGCGCATGCTGATGCGCTACGGTGAGGAATACCCCAAGGGATACGACCTACGCTCGCTGCGCTTCTTGACCTGCGCCGGCGAGCCCCTTAACCCCGAAGCCCTGCGCTGGAGCTACGAGCACATATGCGGCAGCGGCGAGTGGGGCCATATCGTGGACAACTGGTGGCAAACCGAGACCGGTGGCCCCTGCTTGGGCACCACCGCCACCATGCCGGTGAAGCCCGGGCGGGTCGGCAGACCCCTGCCCGGGGCTGAAATGGACATCGTCGACCGGGAGGGCCAGCCCATCACCGAACCCAATAAGGGCGGGCTGCTGGTGATCAAGCGCCCCTTCCCCCACTTCTTCCGCACGGTGTTCGGAGACCCCGACCGCTACTCCAGGGACTGGAACACCATCCCCGGCGTTTACTTCACTGGCGACGTAGCCCTTCGCGACGCCGACGGCTACTACATGGTCGTGGGCCGGGCCGACGATGTGCTGAACGTGGCCGGGCACCGAATTGGCTCGGCGGAAGTGGAGAGCGCCTTGGTGTCGCATCCGGCGGTGGCCGAGGCCGCGGTCATCGGGAAGCCCGACGAAATACGCGGCGAGTCGATCAAGGGCTTCGTCACCCTGCGGGTGGGCCAAGAGCCATCCGACGCGATGGTCGACGCGCTAAAGCTGCACGTCCGCCACGAGCTGGGCCCCATTGCGGTGCCGGCCGAGCTGGAGTTCACTCCCACGCTCCCCAAGACCCGCTCCGGCAAGATCATGCGCCGCCTGCTCAAGGCGCAGGAGCTGGGCCTCGACCCCGGCGACATCACGACTCTGGAGGAATAGCGCCAGATGGCGGCCGAAGAAGAAACAGCCGACATCTCTCGTTACCGGTTCAACGTAGACCAGTTCTACAAGATGGCCGAGGTGGGCATCCTGCCCCAAGAGGGTCGGGAGGAGCTGCTGAAGGGGGTGGTGTGGGACCGCTCTCCCCTTGTGAGAAATCGCTCCCACCCGGCCTTGAAGGGCGGTGTCACGCGCTATTTGAACAAGATAGAGGGTTTAGAAGAGGAGTTCGACGCTCAAATCCACAAGTACACCGTTGATGAATACCACGTGATGGGCGAGACCGGCATCCTGACCAAGGACGACCGGGTGGAGTTGATTGAGGGGGAGATTGTCCTGATGCCGCCTATCGGAAGCCCGCACGCTTCAATCGTGGATCGCATTACCCGAATGTTCGTGTTGGGCCTGGCCAACTACGAAGCGATCGTGAGGGTGCAAGGGCCGACGGTCCTCCCGAACAACGCCGAGCCCGAGCCCGACTTGCAAGTGCTTCGCGAGACCACCGACTTTTACCGGGAGGGTCACCCTTCTCCCCCAGACGTGTTGCTTTCGGTCGAGGTAGCCGACTCTACATCACGGTACGATCGCAGCGTAAAGATCCCTTTGTATTCCCTCGGCCAGATTCGCGAGACTTGGCTGATCGACGTACAAGCTGAGGTCGTGGAAGTCTATCGGGACCCTTCGCCCACCGGATACAGTACCGTGTCAGAGTTTCGACGCGGAGAATCGGTTTCACCCGAGGCGTTTCCGGAGGTCGCATTCGCGGTGGACGACATATTTGGCTAACCCCAGTTGAGACAGGAAGGTAAGGTAACCAAATGAAGGTCTACTACTTTAGCGAATTCCCCTATCACGAGTACCCCGACGAGGAGGGGGAGAAATACCCCTCCCTCCGGCTCACTTTCCCCAACAGCTTCTTTGACCCCCAGACCGCCAACGGGCTGTTCAAGCGATATTTCGATGAATGTCAGTATGTCGACGAGCTTGGCTACGACGGCATCATGGTCAACGAGCATCACAGCACGCCCTCGTGCATGAACGCCTCATGCAACCTGACGGCTGCCATACTGGCCCGCACCACGCAGAACGCCAAGATACTGCTGCTGGGCAACATCCTGCCCATCCACGAAAACCCGGTGCGCTTGGCCGAAGAGATCGCGATGATCGACGTTATCTCCGGCGGACGGGTGATTTCAGGGATGGTGCGGGGCACCGGCGTCGAGACTGTCTCCACCAACATCAACCCGGTGGAGAACCGAGAGCGGTTCGAGGAATGCCACGATCTGCTGATCAAGACTTGGACCACCCCGGGCCCCTTCCGCTGGGAGGGCAAGCACTTCAACTTCCGGGCGGTCAACCCTTGGATCACGCCGATACAGCAGCCCCATCCCCCGGTGTGGGTGCCCGGCACGGCCAGCCCGGAGACGGCCCAGTGGGCCGGAAGCCGAGGCTACACCTACGTCGCCTTCCTGACGCCGTTGGACGTTACCGAAGACCTGTTCGGCATCTACCGCCAAGCCGCTGCCGACACTGGCCGGGAAACCGTGCCCGACAACTTCGGCTACTTGCTCTGCTGCTATGTGGCCGAAACTCAGGAGAAGGCCGAAGAGGAGGCGCGGCACTTCATCTGGCGCATGGGCGCTACCAGCCGCGGCCCCCGGGAGTACATGAACCCGATCGGCTACCGGACACAGGCCGGCGCCCAGGTCGCCGCCCGCCGCAACGCCCGTCCTTTGATCAACCAGAGCTTCGAGGAGCTGAACGAGAACTATCACATCGTTTGCGGCACGCCCGACGTGGTGCTGGAAAAGATGAAATACCTTCACGACCGCCTCGGAATGGAGCACCTGATCATGTACGGTCAGGAGTCCAAGATGTCCCACGATGCGACGATGTCCAACATCGGCCTCTTCGGCAAGGAGGTCCTACCTGTCATCAAGACCTGGTAGGCGGCAACAATCCCTCTGGAGGTCTATAATGTTTATATGACTTCGCAATCCGCTACTTCTCCCCCAGCACGGGGCAACGGGGACCGGGAGTTGCTACCGCGCATAATCCACCTATTCCAACCTTATTGGAAACAGGTGGTTGCGGTCGGCGTCCTGATCGTGGTTACGGCGGTAATCGGTGTCGCCAACCCGCTTCTGATCAGAACGGCTATAGACTCTGCCCTGTTCGTCGACGGTGGCCCCAACATGCGGCTGCTGCTGATTTTGGGCGCCTTCATGGTTTTGATCGCGGTCAGCAACGGGGTCCTCGGAGTCGTCCAGACCTTTCTGACCAACCGGGTCGGGCAGAGCGTGATGCGCGACCTGCGCGATCGGGTCTACGCTCACTTGCAGGGGATGTCGCTGGGTTTCTTCACCAGAACGCGCACCGGAGAGATACAGTCCCGGGTGTCCAACGACGTGGGCGGAATCCAAAGCGTGGTCACCACAACCCTCACCGACACGGTCTCCAATGTCGTCATATTCACCACCACCATAGTGACCATGGTCGTGATCTCATGGGAACTCACATTGGCGGCTCTGGCTACCGTCCCGTTCTTCTTCGTCCTCGCACGAATGGTCGGACGCAAACGTCGGCAGGTCACCTCCGAAGCCCAAAAGTCGATGGCCGAGATGACCGCCATCACCCAGGAAACGCTTTCTGTCTCCGGGGTAATGTTGGCCAAGCTATTTGGGCGGCAGACCCAGGAGATGGCCCACTTCCACGAGCATAACCAGCAGTTGGCGGACCTAACCGTCCGGCAACAGATGATCGGCCATTCTTATTTCGCCGTGGTGATGACTTTCCTATCCGCCACCCCGGTCCTCACCTATTTCATCGTGGGATACATGAACGGCGGCGGCGACCCGGTGCCCTTCAGCGTCGGCGATGTGATTGCTTTCTCGATGCTGCAGACCAGGCTGTACTTCCCGGTGGGCCGCTTGCTACAGGTGTCGGTGGAATTTCAGTCGTCGATGGCCCTGTTCGAGCGCATCTTCGGTTACCTCGACCTCAAGCAGGAGATCGTGGACTCCCCCAATTCAAAGCACGTCGATTCGCGGTACGTCCGGGGAGAGATCAATTTCGACTCGGTGCGGGTGAACTACCGCCGGGAGGAAGAGGAGCCAGGGTCGATGGAGACTGCCGAGGCGCGCGCATGGGCTCTGGACGGTGTGAGCTTCCGGGTGAACCCCGGGCAGACCGCTGCCCTTGTGGGGCCGAGCGGCGCAGGCAAGTCGACCATCGCCAATCTTGTGCCTCGCCTTTATGACGTCACTGAAGGGCGGGTTACAATCGACGGCCTGGACGTGCGCGACATCAACCTCACCGATCTGTCCCAGATCGTCGGATATGTGACCCAAGAGAGCTACCTCTTTCACGCCACCATGGAGAAGAACCTACTCTATGCCCGGCCAGAGGCCACCCGCGAGGAGATGATCAATGCGGCCCGGGCGGCCTACATTCACGACCGCATCATGGACCTGCCCGACGGATACGATACCGTGGTCGGCGAACGGGGATTCCGGCTGTCCGGGGGCGAGCGTCAGCGCCTGTCCATCGCCAGGGTGATCCTGCACCAGCCCCGCTTGCTCATTTTGGATGAGGCCACGTCGGCTTTGGATACTGTCAGCGAGCGCTACGTTCAATCGGCCCTCCAACCCCTGATGCGAGAGCGGACTACGTTGGTTATCGCCCACCGGCTGTCCACCATCATCGCGGCCGACGTTATCTACGTGATCGACCGGGGCCGAATCGTCGACTACGGGACCCACGCGGAACTGCTGGCTCGGGGCGGGCTTTACGCCAATCTGTACGTCGAGCAGTTCGGCAGCGGGCTCATCGAAGCGCGGTGCGACGACGGCGTGGTGTTCTCCAACGGGCAGGTCTACCGCATCGAAGCTCCCGAACCGGCCTTGGCCGGAGCGGGGGCACGGGAGGGTGGCGGCGAGGGGCCCCGCCACAGGGAAGACCCCATGCCTTGGGAAGACGACTAGCCTCCAGGTCTCATGGCCTCTTCCAGCCACCAGCCCGGCCTAAGTCGTAGGGTCGTCCGGCTCTTTAAGCGCTATCGGCTTCGAGTCGCTGTCGTCGGCCTGCTAATTCTGCTGACTGCCGGGCTTGGCGCCGCCAACCCGGTCCTGATCAAGGTGGTTTTCGACTCGGCGCTATTCCCGGCCGGCGGGGAGCCCGACCTCATGCTGCTCTGGATTCTGGCCGCCATCATGGCCGCCATCGCCGTTGGCGGCGGGGCGCTTGGCGTGCTACAGAGCTTCCTGTCCAGCAAGATAGGGCAGGATGTGATGGGCGACCTTCAGGAAGCGGTATATTCCCACCTACAGGGGATGTCGCTCAACTTCTTGGCCCGCACCCGTACCGGCGAGATGCAGTCCAGGGTCTCCAACGACATCGGGGCCATACAGTCGGTGGTGACCAGCACGCTAACCGACTCGGTCTCCAGCATCGTGGTGTTGCTCACCACTATCATCGCCATGCTTTTCCTCTCCTGGGAATTCACCGTCGTTGCCTTGGCCAGTTTGCCGTTCTTTTTCCTGCTGACCCGGTGGGTGGGGCGCAAGCGAAGCCAGGTGGTGGCCGAGACGCAGCGGTCGATGGCCGAGGTGACGGCCCTGACCGAAGAGACCCTATCGGTATCGGGCATCATGTTGGCCAAGCTATTTGGCCGGCAGCACCAAGAACTGCACCATTTCCGACGGCACAACCAGGAGTTGTCCAATCTGGTGGTCCGGCAAGAGATGATTTCACAGAGTTTCTACGCGGCGGCGTCCGCTCTTTTGGCCCTTTCTCCCGCAATGGTCTACTTGCTTGCCGGATACCTGATCGCTCAAGGCGGCATCGGAGCGGCGACTACCGGGACGATCATCGCGTTCACCGCCCTTCAGGCGCGGTTGTACCAACCGGTGGAGCGGTTGCTACAGGTATCGGTGGAGCTTCAATCCTCTTCAGCTTTGTTTAACCGCATCTTCGGCTACTTGGACCTGAAACAGGAGATAATCGATGCGCCCGACGCGCTGCCCCTGAAACGCGAAGAGGTCTTGGGCGAGGTCGTCTTTGACTCCGTACGGGTGGCCAACTCCCAGCTACCGATTGACTCCGATGTGGCGCGTGAACCGGAGGAAGAGGGCGCCTGGGTGTTGGACGGGGTCTCTCTCCGTGTTGAGGCAGGGCAATTGGCTGCCTTCGTCGGACCGAGCGGGGCCGGCAAGTCGACCATCGCCTCGCTGGTGCCCAGGCTGTTCGACGTGAGCCAGGGGTCGGTCTCCATTGACGGAACCGACGTGCGTCGGCTGCGGCTTGCCGATCTGTCGGACGTGGTGGGATTTGCCACCCAGGAAAGCTATCTCTTCCAGACCACCATCGAGCGCAACTTGCTCTACGGAAAGCCCGACGCCTCCCGCGACGAGGTGGTGGCGGCGGCCACCGCCGCCAACATTCACGACCGCATCATGGGGCTTCCCGACGGCTACGACACCGTGGTCGGCGAGCGCGGGTTTGGTCTGTCGGGCGGCGAACGTCAGCGGTTGTCCATCGCCCGGGTCCTGTTGCATCAGCCCCGGATCCTGATCTTGGACGAGGCGACGTCCGCCCTCGACACCATGAGCGAACGCTATCTGCATGCGGCCCTTCAACCCTTGGTCCGGGGCCGCACCACCTTGGTCATTGCCCACCGGCTCTCGACCATCATGGCCGCCGACGTCATATTTGTCGTGGAGCAGGGGAAGATCAAAGAACGAGGGGTCCATCGCGATCTGCTGGAGCGTTGAGGAGTCTATGCTCGGCTGTACGCCGAGCAGTTCAGTGACGGCTTTATCGAAGCCCGCTGCGCAGATGGCGTGGTCTTCGCCGATGGCCGGGTGGCGGGCCACGGACGACAACCGTCGTCGGCGGGAATTGCTGACTAGCCTCGAGCGGCCTACCTTCCCGGGAAGTTGCGGGTGATGACGGAGCGGGCTTCCTCCAGCGGGATGTTGCTGGCGACGGCGCAGGGGCTGGTTTCGGCGAAGACCGCTTCCGGGTCGCCCATCAGCAGATGCTTCTTGAACTGGTCTTCGTGTTCGATTCCCAGGGCCCGCCCCACCAGGGTCAGGTAGTGCTCGACCCGCACCGGGAAGTCGGCTTCCAGTCCGCACATGTGCCGCTGGCAGCCGTGATAGAGAGTGGCGAAGGTGTCGGCGCCAGCGTCCACTGCTTGGCGCACCGAGTCGCGGGCCATCTCGTCCCAAATTTCCGGACCGACCTGCTCCCGTACCGCAGGGGTGCAGTGCCGTCCGTAGCGCTCGTCGGCGCCGAGGTCGAGCGCCGTGACGCCGGGCAGCTGCGACAGCAGGGTCAGGGCGCTCTTCGCCTCGGCCTCCGACTGGGGGCGGCCGGTGTGGTAGTGGAGGGAGAGCGTGGTTTCCGGCTGGGGCTGGAACTCTAGCTTGTCCAGGTTCTGAACCAAGAATTCGGTTACGTGCTGGAAGGTGAATTCCTCGCGCATGTCCATAATGTCGTCGTAGAAGAAGATGCACGACGGGCACCACATAACGACCTGCTCCGGGTCGAACTTCCGGAAGTTGGCCGCCGTGGTCTCGGCCACCGATCTTGCCGACGAGGCGTCGCCTCGTTGAAAATGCTGAATTCCGCAGCAGTAAGACGCCCCGCCAACCGCCGTGAAGTTGACGTCCAGAAGCTTAAACACATCCATCACCGTGCGCACCAAGTGGGTCGTCCGCAGAACGTTGCAGCCCAGGTAAAGGACGATTTCGGACTGCTTGACGTCGCCCTTGGGCGTGGTGAGCAGCCAGTCCCGTTCCTCCGGGGGAGACTGAAGCCCGTGGAGAACGTCGATCTCCCGGTAATAGTTGCGGTAGAAGCTGCGGTCAGAATTCGACTGAGTCACCGTGCCCTCCTGTTTGCTACCAGCCCACGACTGAGCCGTCTTTTCTGGGCTCGGTGCCGCCCTGCAATACTCCCGTATTCAGGTCGCGTTGGATCACCTGCCCGCCGCCGATGGAAACACGCTGGCGGCCAGTTATCGCGCCTACTTTGTGGCCTCGGGACTGTAGGTCGCGGGCGACGTTCGGGTCCAGTCCTTCTTCGATGATCACTTGGTCGTTGCCCACCATGAATCGGAGGGCATTGAGGGCCTGTTGGGGGTCCATCCCGTGGTCGACCATGTTGCTGATCAGTTGCAGGTGGCCTTGAGGTTGCATGAACGCGCCCATCATCCCGTAGCACCAGCGCAGTTCGCCGTCCACCGTGACCATTCCGGGAATGATGGTGTGGTAGGGCCGCTTGCCGGGGGCGAGGGCATTCGGGTGATCGGGGTCCAATGAGAAAAGGGCAGCCCGGTTGTGTAGAACGACGCCGGTGCCGGGCACGACCATTCCGGAGCCAAAGTCGTTGAAGATGCTATTGATAAAGGAGCAGGCGTTCCCTTGGCCGTCAACCACGCTGATGTACACGGTGTCGCTGCCGCCAGCGACCTGGCCGTAGGGCACAGTGTCCATGGCGCGGCGCGGGTCTATGAGTTCGCGGCGGGCGGCGGCGAACTTCTTGGAGGTCAGCTCGGCTATCGGCACCTCCACCACTCGTGGGTCGGCCACATAGCGGAAGGCATCCGCGAAGCCCAGCCGCATGGCTTCGATCAGGTGGTGGTAGGCGTCGGCCGACTGGGACCCCATCCCACCGATGTCGAACCCCTCGGCGATGTTCAGAGCTTCCAGGGCCGAGATTCCCTGACCGTTGGGCGGGCACTCCCAGCAGGTGAAGCCCCGATAGTCTATGGAGATCGGTTCGTCCCAGTCGGAGGTATGGCCCGCCAGGTCCTCCAAGGTCAGCCAGCCGCTGTGCTCTTCGACGAAGGATGACATCTTGCGGGCCAACTCACCGTGGTAGAAGGCTTCATTGCCACCCTCGGCAATTTCGCGCATGGTCCGGCCCAGGGTGGGCAGCCGCATCAGGTCGCCTTTGACCGGGGCCCGGCCGTCAACCAAGAACTCCTGGCCCGACGGCAGGCTCGAAATTTTGCGGAGATTGGCGTCCCACTGGAAAGCAATAACCTCGGAGACCGGGAAGCCCTCTTCCGCGTAGCGGATGGCGGGCTCCAACAGCCGGGATAGAGGCATCGAGCCGCATTCCTGCCGCAGCGTCTCCCAGCCGTGGACCGTGCCCGGCACCGCCACCGAATAGGCCCCGAGGTTGGGCATGGAACGGTGACCCTGGGCCCGGAGTTCTTCCAGGCTGGCCTGCGACGAGGCCCGGCCGCTACCGTTCAGCGCTCGCACCGACTTCTCCCGCTGGTCCCAGACCAAGGCGAACATGTCTCCGCCCACACCGGTCGAGTTGGGCTCCACAACGTTAAGGGTGGCGGCGGTGCAGATGGCAGCGTCGACGGCGTTGCCCCCCTCCATGAGCACCTGCAACCCGGCCATGGAGGCCAAGGGCTGGCTGGTGGCCACCATGCCGTTGGTGGCCAACACGGTCGACCGCCTGGAGTCAAAATACATGCGCGTCGCGCTCCCAAGGGCGAGATGCGTCCCTGCCGACCGCTGCGGAAAGACGGCCCGAAGGACGCCGGAATTGTACCATAGGGGCTGTTGGGCTTCTGGGATTCACTCGGTCTCCCACTTCGGGTCCGCATCCAGAAAACGCCCAATATCCGCCACCTCAGAGTCAATCGCCGCCCGGATCTCGGCGGACAACGGCTCGAACGGGTTGATGGTTATCGACAGATTGTTGCCGGTGCGTTTCCTCGTCCAGGTGGCGATGGCCTTACCGTTGTCCAGGATCGTCGGACGAATGATGCCGCCGCCGGGATGTACCCGTTTGAGGGTCTCCGGAGGTACGCCCAGGTCGCGGACCCGGTAGCCAAGAAGGTAGGGGTCGAAGGCGCCGAGCATCTTGACCAAAAGCGACGGGACGTCCGAATATTCTCTCAGCCAGTGGGAGCGAGATTTCGGCAGCCACCCCAGTCCGCCTCCAGCGTCAACTTCGATTAACTCATCGGCGATGGCGGCGAAGGCCCGTCGCGCTTCGCTGGCCGACAGGGCGGACCAAGCGCGGAAGTCGTCCGGGTTGGCCGGGCCGTAGGCAACGAGGTACCGGCGGGCCAGTTCCGCGCCAGGATCAGCAGGGGTGCGTTCGTTGGTCCCCAGCCAATCGTCCAGCAAAACGTGGGTCGATGCGCCTGATTCCGTTGGGCCGAAACAAATAACGCGCTCTAAGGAGGCCCACGTAAGCAAATGCGGGACCGCTTGCCCCTCGGAGGGCAGCCCGGCTTCGGCCCATCGCTGTGCGATCTGGCGTCGGGTCAGCGGGCCGTGGTGGCCCAATTCCCGTCGCAGTACCGAGACCGCCTCGGCGTAGACGTCAGTGGTCAGTCCCAACTCTTCGTGGCGCTTGCCTCGCCGCAACATCCGGGGACCCACGAGGCCCACAATCCAGCGGACGTCCTCGGCGGGCAACAGATGCAGGGTCCCGCGCATCGCCCAAGTGCGGACCACCGAGCGTTCATCTACCCGCGCTCGCTCCACGTCGTTCGCTGTAACGGCGTCGGTCCGGACACGCACGGCCAACAATTCCGCCGTCGTATCCTGCGCCTGCACTGCGGCGATGTTTCCGACCACGTCGGCAACGCTGGCGGTAGCTCTCTTATCGAGGAGCTGGGCACGGAGGCGGAGATGGCGGGCCTGCCTGGTAGTTAATCGTTCCACAACCCGATGATAACAGGGCTCGCCGTGCCCAGGGCCGGAGGCTGTGATAATATGGGCACGGCCCAGCATCGATGCCGGGCGACCGTCCAAATGGCAGCTCATCTTGGCCATCGCCGGTCCCGGGTTGGCCGGAGCGGACTCATCGGAAGCGTACACTCTGAAATCTAACTCTACGGAGGACTAGACCATGGCAGACGTTGGTCAGGCAGCCCCGGACTTCAACCTTTACGATTTCGACCGTCAGCAGCGAAAGCTTAGCGATTTCAGGGGCCAAAACGTGGTGTTAGCTTTCTTCCCAGGCGCGTTCACTGGGGTGTGCACGACCGAAATGTGCAGCTTCCGGGACCGTAACGATGCCCTAAACTCTCTAAACGCCCAGGTTTTGGGCATCAGCGCCGACCCACCCTTCGCTCAGAAGGCTTGGGCCGATCAGAACAACCTCAACTTCACCCTGCTCAGCGACTTCAACCGTGAGGCGATCAACGCCTACGACGTCGCCCTGCGCAACTTGGCCGGCATAGAGGGCTATGTGGCTTGTCAGCGAGCCGTGTTCGTGGTCGACAAGGAAGGAGTGGTGCGCTTCAAGTGGGTCGGCGACACCCCGCTGAACGAGCCGGACTACGACGAAGTCCAAGCCGAGGTGGGCAAACTCGGCTAGTTCCGCCCCGCATCCAGGATTTAAGAAGGCGCTCCTCTCCGGCCGGAGAGGAGCGCCTTCGGCGTTTTCACGGCGATAGCCCTCAATCGCCGATTTCGTCGCCGCAGTGCGGGCAGGTCCAAAATTGGTCTCGGCGGTGGAGTTCGGATTGCTCCGAGAAGCTCGACGCGAGGATACCGGCAGGGCCGGCGAAGAATCCACAAATCAGCACCAACACGTTGAGGCTGATCAAGCCAATGATGAAGCGGTCAAACCAGCGACTGGCCCAGTCTCCTTGGTGGGCCAGTTCCAGGACTTCGTATGCCCGGTCCTGGAGCGGTGACCTCCGCTGCTCCCCTGGGGTGAAGTCCATTCGCGCCCGACTTAGCCTGGCCTTTGGGCTAGCCGCCGGGTGAAGAGCTCGGTCAACGCGGCGGAATCGACGCCGGTGCAGACGAGGGCGTTGGGGTTGGGTGCGCTCCAATCGGCCACGGTCCGCCCGCGTCCCTCTTCGCTTCGGGTCTCAATTTCCACTCGCGCTGGTGTGGTGGTGAAAAGACCCGGATCGACAGCGTAGCCCACTGCGGGCATATCGTTGAACCGTACGCCCTCCCCCGGCGACAAAAGACCACGGTGCTCGTAGGAGCGGCGCAGGAACCCGGCGGCCCCGCTAAGCAACTGGGCGGGGGGCGTCGGGGACGCGGCTATGGCCTCCAATTGGTCCGCGCTAACCGTAACCTGGTTGCAGACGTCCAAGCCGACCTGAACGATGGCCGCGCCGGAGCGGTAGACCATCGCGGCCGCTTCGGGGTCCTCGTAGAGGTTGGCCGACGCAAAGGCCGAAACGTTGCCAGGTACGTTCACCGCCCCACCCATAACCACGATTCGCTGGACCGTGGCAGCAAGGGCGGGCTGTAACGCCAATGCCAACGCGATGTTCGTCAATCGGCCAAGTGCGATTATGCTCAGTTCTCCGGGGTTTGCGTTTGCCAGACCAAGAATGGCCAACGCTGCGTGCCTGTCGTCATTCGGGGCGACGGCGGAGGCGTGAGCAACGTACGGGCCGCCCAGTGCGTCGTCACCGTGAATGTGCGAGGCCCAACCGGCGTTGGGCTCCCGCAGCAAGGGCCTAGCGGCCCCCGTGAATACGGGGATGTCGCTTCGCCCTGCCGCTTCCAGAATACGGTGGGCATTGCCGGTGCAGGCCTCAACTGGGCCGTTGCCGAAAACCGTGGAAAGGGCCGCGACCTCAAGCTCGGGGCTGGCCAAAGCCAGGAAGATAGCCGCAGCGTCGTCAATGCCGGGATCGCAGTCGATGATTACTCGGTTGATTACTCTGCTGCTCATGGGCATCGTTCGACGGCCTCCTATCGCCGGGCCGATTGCAGGATTATAGCAAGGCGCAGCCACGACTTCGTCGGGCTTGAGTTATACTAATGGGCGAAATCGCAGGCCCCAATCTGACCGGGCAGGACTGTAACCATGCGGGGCCGGGCCTGGGAGCATGATGGCAACATTTGTATTGGTCCACGGCGCTTGGCATGGCGGTTGGTGTTGGAACAAAGTGACGCCCCTGCTGAGGAAGACGGGCGCGGAGGTGTTCGTTCCCACGCTGAGCGGGCTGGGTGAAAGAGCCCACCTGGCTCAGAAGATGGACGCCCGGAACATCGACCTCAGCCTGCACATCCAAGACGTGGTGCAGCTCTTGGAGTACCAGGGCTTGGAGCAGGTGGTCTTGGTCGGCCACGCCTACGCGGGTATGGTTATAAGCGGTGTCGCCGAGGCCTGCCCGGAACGTTTGTCTCACATGGTCTACGTGAATGGGGTGGTGCCCGCCAACGGAGAGTCCATGGCCGACCAGCTGGTACCGGTGCGCGGACCCGAGTTTGCCGGGTGGGTACGGGGTCACATAGAGAGCGGCGACGGCTTCCTGCCGACCCCGGCGTCCCCTGAGGAAATCGGTCGGCGCTGGGGAATCACCGACGCGGCCGACCGGGAGTGGATGTTCGGCAAGGTGACGCCCCAACCCGCCGCCGCCATGGCGGAGCCAGTGCGTATCGGCAACGCAGGCGCAGACATCCCCCGTAGCTTCATCTGCGGCGCCGAGGCGGGATTTGAGTCGGTGGCCGAGCGCGCCGCCAAGGGCGGTTGGGGTATCTACCACCTCGACTCGGGACACGACCCCATGGTCTCCCATCCCCGCGAGCTGGCCGAAATCCTGCTCGGCATCGCTAGCAGCTTTTGATTAAACGCAGAGATCGCAGAGAGCACAGAGAAAAGAACAAATGATTACTCGGCACCCTCTGCGGGCTCGGCGTTTGAATATTCCCCAGGGAGGAAACGATGGTTGCATTTGATGTTAGGGCGCTGGTGTTCGACGTCTTCGGGACGGTCGTGGATTGGCGCACGTCGGTTGCCAAATACGCCGCCGCCTTTGGCAAGGCCAACGGGATCGAGGCCGATTGGGTCGCATTTGCCGACGGTTGGCGTGGCAAATACCAGCCATATATGGGCAAGGTGCGCTCGGGTGAGCTGCCTTGGACCAAACTGGACGTGCTCCACCGCATGGGACTGGACGAATTGCTGAGCGAATTCGGCATCACTGGCGTCAGCGAGGAGGCCAAGGCCGACCTCAACCTGGCCTGGCACCGGCTCGACCCTTGGCCCGACTCCCCTCCGGGGTTGGGCCGGCTGAAGGCCCGGTTCATCCTGGGCACGATGTCCAACGGGAACGTGGCGCTGATGACCAACATGGCCAAATACGCCGGTCTGCCCTGGGACTGCATTTTGGGCGCGGAGCTGGCACAAGCTTACAAGCCTGATCCCAAGACCTACCTGACCGGCGTGGAACTGCTGGGACTGCAGCCGGAGCAGGTGATGATGGTGGCGGCCCACCAGAACGACCTGCGGGCCGCCGCTGGAGTGGGCCTGCGGACCGCCTTCGTACCGCGGCCCATGGAGTTCGGCCCCGACCGCAAGCCAGACCCGACGCCCGACCCGTCCTTCGACTTCGTCGCCGAAGACTTCCGGGACCTGGCCGCACAGTTGGGAGTGTAGTCGCTCCCGCAACGCCCGCACACGCCGAAGAAAGGAGGACCCTCATGGCCCGCTACGGAGTCCGGTTCGAGAACGACCCCACCCTGACCCCCGGCGACTACCAGGAATTGGCCATTCAAGCCGAGGAACGGGGCTACGAGATGGTTTGGGTGCCCGAGGGCGGCGGCCGCGATTCCCTGACCGCCTTGGCCACCATCGCCATGCGCACCGAGAGCATCCGGCTGGGCACTGGCATTCTGCCCATCTTCGCACGGACTCCGATCAACACCGCCATGGGCGCCGCCGGGATGGCCGAGGTATCAGGCGGCCGTTTCGTTCTGGGCTTGGGGGTTGGGCACCGGCCCACGGTCGAATCCCGGGACGGCGTGCCTTTCAAGCAGCCAATGACCCGGCTGAGGGAAACCATTCAGATTGCTCGCCGCCTGCTGGCTGGGGAGTCGGTGGACTTCGCTGGCAAGCAGTTCAACCTTTCAGATGCGAGCCTCGGAGCGGCCGCCCCCAAGGGCAAGGTGCCCATCTATATCGCCGCCCTTGGACCGCAGATGCTGGAGATGGCCGGGGAGCTGGCCGACGGCGTGCTGATGAACTGGACCGCCGCCAATTTCATCACCGAAGCCGTGGGCCACATCAAGCGGGGCGCCGACAAGGCTGGCCGGGACATCTCCGAGATCGACGTCGCTGGCTACGTTCGAGTCGCCGTCGCGGATGATGAGGACGCTTCCCGGGAATCACTCAAGCGTCAGGTCGCCCGCTACGCCAGCAACACCTTCTACTCCAACTTCTTCGTCCAGACCGGCTTCGAGCGGGAGATGAAGGCTGCGGCCGCGGCTCTGGCCGCTGGTGACTTGGACACCGCCGCCGACGCCATCACGCCCGAGATGCAGAATCAGGTTGCGGTGGTGGGCACTCCAGACCAATGTCGCGAGGAACTGGAAGCGCGCCGCGCCGCTGGCCTGCAGTTGCCGGTGATCGCGCCGTTCGCGGTGGGCGACAACAAGACCTCCCACCGCCTAACCATCGACGCCCTCGCGCCCTAACGCGCCACCGAAGGAGACGCTCCACACCGCTGTAAACTCCGAGGTTTGAGGGCTCCCCCCGCCACCCAAGCCTCTCCTCCAGCGAATGGTAGAGATTCTGGGCGACGTTTCGGCTGAGACGGAACGGGCTAGGCCGGACCGGCCGGCTTGATGCCGCACTCGTCCGCAACTAACTCGTAGGAGCGGACCCGGTCGGCGTAGCCGTGGGTGATGGTGACGATGGATAGGTCGTCGGTCTGGTACTGCTCGGCTAGGTTGTCCAACTGCTCCTTTACTTGCTGCGGGTCGCCGTCGACGCATACTTGGGCGTATTGTTGAACGAATGCCAACTCGTCGGAGCGGTACTGGTAAGCCAGCGACTCCTCGACCGTGGGTATGCCCTTGGCGCGGCCAGTGATGTTCTGTAGCCGAGCCAGGTTGCGCGGGCCCGCCAGCCGCTGCGCTTCCGCCTCGGTCTCGGCGCAAATCACGTGTACCCCCACATTTATCTTGGGCTCCGGCAGGTATTGAGACGGCCTGAAGTTCTCACGGTAGTTGGCGGCGATGGCCGGGCCTTCCTCCACAGCGATGCCGAAGAAGTGAGCGTAGGCGAAGGGCAGACCGAGTTGCGCCGCCATGTAGGCGCTCTCGTACCGGGAGCCCAGCAGCCACACCTCGGGGACTAGGGGCTCACCGGGTCCGGCTTGGATCTGGGAAAAGATATGCCCGTCCTCCATCTCGCCGTGCAGGTAACCCAGCAGGTCGACGACCTGCCGTGGAAAGTGCCGTATCTCGTTGGGGTGCTTGGGGAAGGAAAGCGCCGCTGCGGTAATCTGGTCGCTGCCCGGGGCGCGTCCGATGCCGAGGTCGATACGGCCGGGGTGGAGCGACTCCAGCATCCGGAAGTTCTCGGCGACCTTGAACGCGCTATAGTGGGAGAGCATCACGCCGCCGCTACCCACGCGAATCTTCTTGGTGCGAGCGGCGACGTGGCCGATCAGCACCTCTGGGCTGGTGCCAGCAAAGTTGGGTAGGCTGTGGTGCTCCGCCAGCCAGTAGCGGGCGTACCCCAGCTCTTCTACGGCAACGGCCAGCTCGATGGTCTCCCGCAGGGCGTCGCCAGCCGTCGCTCCAGACTTCACCGGAGACTGGTCGACCACGCTAAGAGTCAGCTGCTGGCTCAAGGCCCCACCTCAGTATCCACCGACTGTCTATAGTATACATAGCATCCGTGGCCGTCGTTGCGCCGCAAGCCACCGAGACATATAATTGGCGAGGCATGAAAATCGAGATTGATCACTTGTACCGCCCGCCGGAGTAGCCTACCGGGGGCGTTTTTCTTGTGGCCACGGCACTCCCCCCGCGGCCAGGCGGCCAACCCCCTCTCCACCCAATGTCTCGGAACGATACTTCTCCCCCCTCAAGCCCTAATCTAACGCGATTACGGGAGACATATAGAGTTGGCTGGTGAACAGACCACCCTAGGTCCCGATACGCTATCGTATTCGGACGTCCAGAGGGCCCGCTGGAGGCGCGTCTGGTCGGAACGGGTAATCAAGGCGTTCTTGGTTTTCTGTACTCTGGTGTCCATCCTCACCACGGTGGGCATTGTCTTTGCATTGTTGTTCGATGCCCTCCAATTCTTCGGTGAGGTCTCGTTCATCGAATTCATCACTGGCACCAAGTGGACGCCCCTGTTCCAGTCAAAGCATTTTGGGGTGCTGGCCTTGGTGTCGGCCACGTTCCTTACCGCGATCCTGTCGATGGTCGTGGCACTGCCTTTAGGCCTGTTAAGCGCCATCTATCTGAGCGAGTACTCGCCGGAGACGATGCGCCGAGTGGTCAAGCCGGTGTTGGAAGTGCTGGCCGGCATCCCCACGGTGGTCTACGGCTATTTCGCCCTGCTGTTCGTCACCCCGATCCTCCGATCGATCTCCGACGACATATTCGTCTTCAACGCCCTGAGCGCCTCTATCGTTATGGGCATCATGATCCTGCCAATGGTGTCCAGCTTGAGCGAAGACGCCATGCGGGCCGTGCCCAACTCCCTGCGGGAAGGGGCCTACGCCCTGGGCGGCACCAAGTTGGAGGTGGCCACCCGAGTGGTGGTGCCAGGGGCGCTTTCGGGAATCGTGTCGGCCTTCATCCTCGCCATATCCCGGGCGGTCGGCGAGACCATGATCGTCACCATCGCCGCTGGTCAAAACCCAAACTTCACTTTCAATCCCTTCGTGGCCATCGAGACGATGACCGCCTTCATCGTGCAGGTCAGTATGGGCGACACGCCCCAGGGGACCCTCGAATACAAGACCATTTTCGCGGTGGCCCTGCTGCTCTTCATGATTACTCTGGTAATGAACCTGCTTAGCCAATACGTTGTCACTCGCTTCCGGGAGGTGTACGAGTAATGGCGTTGATCTCCGATAGCGAGTTCGCCAAGCGCAAGACTTTCCGAATGTGGCAGTCTCGGGCCTTCCAAGGGTTGTGCATGCTGGCGGTGGCCATTTCCTTGGGAATGTTGGCTCTGCTGCTCATCTACCTTATTATCCAGGGCTACGAAAGGGTCAGCTGGGACTTCCTCAACAGCTTCCCGTCTCGCAAACCTGAAGAGGCGGGTATCAAGGCAGCGATTCTGGGTAGCATTTGGGCGGTGATGATAGCGGGCGTCGTAGCCTTCGTTCTGGGGGTGGCGACAGCGGTGTACTTGGAAGAGTTCGCGGGACGCAGCAAGTTCGCCCGCATCGCTCGAATCAATATCGCCAACCTGGCTGGCGTCCCCTCGATCGTATACGGTCTGCTGGGCCTGACCATCTTCGTCCGCATCATGGAAATGGGGAAGAGCGTTCTGGCTGGGGGGCTCACGCTCGCGTTGCTGGTGTTACCCATCGTAATCGTGGCCGCCAGCGAGGCGATCTTGGCGGTGCCCCAATCCTTGCGGGAAGCCGGCTTCGGATTGGGCGCAACCCGATGGCAGGTGGTGCGCAACCTGGTGCTGCCCCAAGCCTTCGCTGGAATACTCACCGGGGTGATTCTGGCGGTCAGCAGGGCCGTCGGCGAGACCGCGCCACTGATCGCCATGGGTGCGTTGACCTTCGTGCCCTTCGCCCCGGACGGGCCCCTCAGCCGATTCACCGTACTCCCAATCCAGATCTTCAACTGGGTCTCCCGGCCCCAGGCAGGTTTCCACGAGGCGGCGGCGGCGGGGATCATCGTGCTGCTGGTTGTGCTGCTGCTGATGAACGCTGGAGCCATCTACCTGCGTAACCGGTTCCAAAACAGACTGAGAGGCTAGAGACCGTGCTACAAGCCGACATCATCCTCGAGACTCAGGGCCTCCACGTCTCCTACGGGACTACTCCGGCGGTCACCGATGTGGACCTGGCCATCGAGCGCAACAAGATCACCGCGATCATCGGTCCCTCCGGTTGCGGCAAGAGCACTCTCCTGCGGTGCTTCAATCGGATGAACGAGCTGATACCCACCGTACAGATTTCCGGCAAGGTCATGTTCGATGGAAAGAACCTCTATGATCCCGGCGTCGATCCAACGGACATCCGGTACCAGATTGGTATGGTGTTCCAGCGTCCCAACCCGTTCCCCAAGTCGATCTACGACAACATCGCCTTTGGGCCGCGGATAAACGGCTTTCGCGGCGGTATGGACGCTCTGGTGGAACGGTCGCTAGTGCGTGCCGCCCTGTGGGACGAGGTCAAGGACCGGCTCAAGACCAGCGCCTTGTCTTTGTCCGGCGGACAACAGCAGCGACTGTGCATTGCCAGAGCCTTGGCGGTCGAGCCCAGGGTCATTCTGATGGACGAACCTTGCTCGTCCCTCGACCCGATTGCCACCCTGGCCATCGAGGACCTGATGCGGGAACTGATGGAGGAATACTCCATTGTTATCGTGACCCACAACATGCAACAGGCTGCCCGGGTGTCCCACAATACCGCATTCATGCTGAGCGACGACCACGCCCGCGGGTTCCTGGTAGAATACGGGGAAAGCCGCGCCATATTCACCAATCCCCGAGACGAGCGGACGGAGGCCTACATCACCGGCCGCTTTGGTTAGCATGACCAACCGCTACGAGCAAGAAATCGAGGAGATACTAAGGAACGCTGGCGAACCGGCTCCGGCCGAACCCGGTCAGGACGAGGAAAAGCCGGCGGACGATGATCGTCGGCCGCGCCAGCGCCGACAGCCGAGGCCGCAGCCAGCGGCCTACGCCCGAGGCTCGAGCTTGCCGCGAATCACCCCGGGACGGGTGTTGTTGGCTGGTTTGTTGCTCCTCCTAGTCGCCGTGTTGCTCAAAGTGACACCACTGGTGTGGTTGGGACTGGCGATGGTGGCCGTCGGATACGTGGGCCACTTCATGCGGCCTCGTTCAACCAGCGCCGGGCAGTATTGGCGGGGCCAGCCTCTGGAGACGGCGCCACCGTCGGCCTGGCAGAGGTTCAAGCGCTGGATGGGGTCGAAAAGGCAGCACTAGGAAACAGGACTACCGTCCGCCGGGATCCTTCCTCCAAGGATTTCCCTTCCCTCACACGTGTCCCATTCCGCCCTTGCCGTTGTGTTGCCGCTCTTGTCCCCGGCATTCGCCAGGGTCGCGGAGAATAGAGAGGCCGGGGTTGTGGCTCAGTGCGGTTAGGGAGTTCGGGACTCCAGGTAGTCGGCGATGGCCATGACCAAATTCCCCATGTGCGGATGGTCTGGCTCCACGTCGATCTTGAATCCTTGGTCGCGCAGGCGGCGACTGCAAACCGGCCCGACCGACGCCAAAGCGACCGAATCGGAGTCCAAGCAGGACCGCAGCGCCTCCTCCTTCCCGGCGGACGCCGCGATCTCCACCAAGTTGCCCACCTGTGGTTGGCTGGTGAAGGCAACCGCAGAGATTTCCCCCGCCTCAAGCCGGTCGATCATGCCGAGCACCGGCGAAACATCCCCAGGCAGCCCCCAAGAATAGAGCGAGGTCTCTCGCACGTTGGCCCCCCACTCCCGAAGGGTCCGCAGCAAAAGGCTGTTGGGGCCGCCGTAGGCCTGCACCGCCACCTCTTTGCCCGCGAAGTCGAACCGCTTGAACGACTCTACCATGTCCTCGGAAGTGTAGGGCTCCGGCGGCATCAGGTCGATGCGGACCTTGCTGCGCCGCAGCACCGAGGCTGGCTTGGGGCTGCGCGCCAGCACGGTCATGCGGTCGAGGGAGGCCAAGACTTCCGGGAGCTTGCCCCGGGCGTCTGCGGCCTCGAACAGCGCGCGGGTGCCCACTCCGGTCTGGAGGATGGCGATTTCGATTCGGCCAGTGCAGAGGTCGTCAATCAACTCGACGACCTCTGGGGTGTCGGTGGCGTAAATCTCTTGGAGCACCGGGGCGGCGTAGGGCACACCACCGTGGCGCTCGATGAGAGACCCCATCTCGGATTGGAAGCGCGCCTCGACGTAGGCGACAGTCTGTCCGTTCAGAGAAGCAGCCAAGGTATTAGACGGCGCACTCGCCTTCGCCGCGCTCCAGCTTGTAGATGTTGGTCCGCTCCCAGTCGATGTAGAGGTCAGAGCCGGGCGCAGCAGCCTGGGCTGATTTCTCAGCGGCGATGGCCACCTCGGTCAACTGTTCCAGTCCGACCCGGTCGAGGAACTGGTTGAAGCCCTCGCTCTCGCTCTGACGGTTGGTCTTGTAGTAGGTGACGATCTCTTTCAGTACGCCGGGTGCGGCCTTGGCGGGGATCTTCACCCGCGGGATCCGGGCGCCTACCCGTGAGTCCTCGACCTTGTTATCGCCGTAATTCCCGCCCAAGAATAACTCGTAGGCTGGCGCCTGCTGGCCGTCTGGGCCCTTGAGCGCCGCGCCGTGGAAGCCGATGTTGGCGATGTGGTGCAGGCCGCAACCGTTGGGGCAACCGCTCATCTTGATGCGAATGTCCTTGACGCCTTGGTCGTCCAGCAACCCGTTCCAGTTCTCCATCTCGGTCCGCAGCGCCTTGGCGAGCCCCATCGAGGACGTGATGCCCAACTTGCAACTGTCGGTACCGGGGCAGGAGACCACGTTGGTGATCGAGCTGGCGTCGGGCTCGGCGAGACCGATGCGGTCCAGCTCGTGCCAGACCTGATGCAGGTATCCTTCGGGTACGAAGCGGAGCATCAGGTTCTGTTCCTGGCTAGCCCTGGCCCGGCCGCCGGTGTACTTGCGCATAATGTCGGCCAGTGCCCGGAACTGTTCGGGAGTGATGTCGCCGCGCTCCGGCTTGACCTCGATGGTGTGGTAGCCGGTCTGCTTCTGGGCCTCGACGTTGCTCTCGCGCCAGCGCTGGTATTCGCCGCTGCCGTTGGGGCCCCCACTGGCCCCATTGGTGGCCGCCGCGACGGTCGGTGGCGTCTCGCGCATCAGTTCGTCGACGCCCATGTAGGGAGCAGGATCGATGGGGCCGATGTTGGCCAGCTCAACGTCGACCATGTCGCGGAACTCGTCCAGTCCAATGCGGTCGATCAGCACCTTGAGGCGGGCCATCATCCGGTTCTTGCGAAGCTGGTCGGCGTTGTTGAACACTGTCCAGACCGCCAACGCCACCCGAAGGTAGTCGTCGGTGGAGACGAACTCGTAGAGCGGTTTGGCCAGCCGGGGCATGATGGAAGTGCCGCCGCCCACGAATACCTTGAAGCCGGGCTTCTCCGCCCCGTCGACGACGCGGACTTGCGACACGTAGGTGAGGTCCTGAATGGCGGCCGAGACATGGTCGTGAACGTCGCAGCCAGTGAAAGCCGACTTGAACTTGCGGGGGAAGTTCTGCGTGATCGGGTGCCGCACGCCAAACCGGACGTAAGCCGCCAGGTACGGAGTGGGATCGAAGACCTCGCCGGGACAGACGCCGGAAGTGGGCGCCCCGACCACGTTGCGCACCGTGTTGCCGCAGGCCTCGCGGGTGGTAAGGCCTGCGGCGCCTAGCAGTCGCAGCACTTCAGGGCACTCGGCCAGCGGGATGTGGTGGAACTGGATGTTCTCCCGGGTGGTGATGTGGCCCTTGCCAAGTGGGGCGTATTTTTCGGCCACCACGCCCAGCCCTTCCATGCTCTCCGGGGTGAGAATTCCGCCGGGAATCTTGACCCGGATCATTTGAACGTCCGCCTGTCGCTGTCCGTAGACGCCTTGGCGCAACCGGAATGGCGTAAACACTGTATTGTCCCGCTCGCCGGCCACGAACGCCGCCGCCTCATCCTCCAACCGCACGATCTCCTCATCCATAAACGGGATAATCGACTCCGACTTTCTGGCGAGCTCCAAGCTGTCGTGGTGGATGTCCTCTAAGGACCGCTGGCTAGAGGTCTGGCTACTCAAAATCCCTCCCAAAGTCGGAAAATGTAAAACCCGCCAATCTCGAGTTTGGCGGGCTCAGGCTGGTCGAACGTTGTCTGTTTACGCGTCTGGCTGCCTGTCCCTATGTCGGGGGACAGGTACAACAGATGCAAAGGCAACCGGTCGGTACGAACATCGGACAAAGTCTACCTTCATGGTCAACAATTGTCAACGAAGCCTCTGGGAAAAGGGTTGAATCCAGGATTTTCAGGTTAGCGGCGCACTTCCTGGCAACCCCCTAGTCCGGTGAATCTTGATTCAAACGCCGCCGTTCAGGTGCAAGCGGGGCCCAGGCCACACTTGCTCCCTGCGAGGATTTCCACATAATGGGATGGGACACTTGCGCAGGGGAGAGACTCTATGAAGACGACGGCCGACGTGGTGGTGATTGGCGGCGGCGTGGTGGGGTGCAGCATCTTGTACAGCCTTGCCCGGTTGGGCGTAACCGATACGGTGCTGCTGGAGCGGGACGCTCTGGCTTCGGGCTCAACGGGCCGCTCTCAGGCCATTTGCCGGATGCATTACTCCAACCCGGTCACCGCTTCCATGGCCTGGGAGAGCCTGGGCGTGTTCAGCCACTTCGATGAAGTAGTCGGCGGAAAGTCCGGCTTTGTCGAAACCGGCTACTTGGTCGTCGTCAAGGAAGAGGACCGGCCCGGCCTGGAACACAATATCGCCATGCAATACGGCTTGGGCATCGACACCATGGTAGTCACCGCCGCCGACCTGCGGGACATCGCCCCAATGGTCTCGGTTTCCGAGGACGAAGCGATGGGCTGGGAGCCCCAGTCGGGCTACGCCGACCCCTACCTGGTCACCTCGTCCTACGCCAACCGCGCCGAGGAGCTGGGAGCAGAGATACACCGCCGCGCGCCCGCCCGGAGTATCGAAGTCTCGGGAGGGCGGGTCCGGGCGGTCAACACCGGGGAGGGTCGCATCGAGACCGTCGCGGTGGTCATGGCCGCCGGGCCGTGGTCCAAGGCGGAGATGGCTCGGGTGGGCATCGACCTCCCGCTGGTACCAGTGCGACACCAAGTCGCGTCGCTGACCCGCCCGTCGGACAAACTCCCGTTCCATCCCACGGTGGGCGACATCGCCCAATCGTTCTCCTTCCGTCCCGACGGCCTCGGTATAACGCTTATGGGCTTCGGCGACGATGAGGAAGCCGATCTGGAGACCTACAACCAGACCGTAACCATCGACGATATGAACGACGCCTTGGAGCGGCTGAGGCGACGCATCCCGGCGATGTCCGACGCCTACTTCCGGGGCGGCTGGTCCGGCCTGTTCACCACCACGCCCGACTGGCACCCGATCCTCGACCAAGCTCCAGGCGTCGAGGGGCTATATTGCGCGGTCGGGTTCAGTGGGCATGGCTTTAAGCTCTCGCCGATGATCGGGTTGACCATGGCCGAGCTGATTGTGGAGGGCGCCGCCGACACCATCGACATATCGCCCCTTCGCTACAGCCGCTTCGCCGAAGGCGACCTGCTGGAGTCCAGCTACCGCTACCGGGTGCTGGCCTAACGATCGGCCATGTCCTTCAGCTTCGAGCTTCAGCAGACAGATGGCCCGGCGCGGGCGGGCGGACTCAGCACGCCCCACGGCACGGCGCTCACGCCTATGTTCATGCCGGTGGCCACCCAGGCCACGGTTAAGGGACTCACGCCCGAGGAGGTCGCGGGGGTTGGCGCCCAAACAGTGCTCAGCAACGCCTACCACCTGTATTTGCGGCCCGGAATCCAGACCGTTGAGAACCTGGGCGGCCTCCACCGCTTCATGGGGTGGAACGGCCCGATGCTCACCGATAGCGGGGGATTTCAGGCCTTCAGCTTGGGGGCGCTGCGAAAGGTGGACGATACCGGTGTCCGCTTCCGTTCCCACGTCGATGGGAGCGAGCACCACTTCACTCCGGAGTTGGCCACCGCAAACCAACAGGGCATCGGCGCAGACATGATCATGTGCTTCGACCAATGCATCGCCTATGGGTCCAGCGAGGCCGAGGTGCGCCGTGCCATGGAGCGCACCCACCGCTGGGCTCGGGACTGCTTCGAGACCCACCGGGATTCAGAAGCCGCTGAGCGCCAGGCATTGTTCGGCATCGTGCAGGGCGGCACCTTCGAGGCGCTACGCGACGAGTCGGCCCAAGCGATTACGTCGATCCCATTCTCCGGCTTTGCCGTGGGTGGCTTGGCCGTCGGGGAGGACAAGGAGCAGCTCTACGCCTTCACTGGCCAAGTGACGTCCCAACTCCCGCCGGACAAGCCCCGCTACCTGATGGGCGTCGGTTCACCCGAAGACTTGGTCGAAGGCGTGGCCCGGGGCATCGACATGTTCGACTGCGCCCTGCCCACCCGCGTCGCCCGTAACGGCGCGCTGTTCACCCCCCAAGGCCGCATCGACGTCACCAAGAAACGCTACGCCGAGCAACTTGCGGCGTTGGACGAAGACTGCGACTGCTATACCTGCCGGAACCACTCGGCGGCCTACGTCCACCACCTCTTCCGCGCCAAAGAGCTGCTGGGCCTGCGCCTAGCATCCATCCACAACCTGCGATTCGTGCTGCGCCTAATGGAGCAAATCCGCTCGGCAATCATCGCCGGCCGCTTCGACCCCTTCCGCCGCGACTTCCACAACGCCTACCAACCCACCGGCGAAGCCGCCCGCCAAGAGCAAAAGCTGCGCTGGCTACGGCAGCGGGGGGTGTAGGTGTGGTGCGCCGGTCGTACCGGATGCGGTCGGAATGACGGGAGAGCGTGGAGGCTGAAGCCAGAGGCCGCCGTGGCGCCGTTCGGGCATCCGGCGAATAGTGATGGTTTCGGGGTCCCCAGTTGCGTCCCGGGTCGATGGGATACGAGGCGCGGCCTAGCCGCCGGCTACGGCGGGGACTATGCTGACCTCGTCGCCGGAGTTGGTGGTGGTGTCCAAGCCGTCTAGGAAGCGGACGTCTTCGCCGTTGAGGTAGATGTTCACGAAGTAGCGCAGGTCCCCGTTCTCGTCGATTAACCGGTCCTTGAAGCCGGGATATTCGCCGTCCAGCTTTTCCACCAGATCGCTCAGGTTGGACGACTGCAACTCGACCTTGTCTTGACCTTTGGTCATCCGCCGCAGCGGGGTCGGGATCCGGACCATGACGCTCATCAGTGAAAACCCTCCTAAATTGCCGCCGGACGTCCTATCCGTCCATTACGTCCCCGACCGCCGGGTCCACCCTTACCCCGGTGGACCGCACCCAGTCGAGTCCTCGTTCAATTTCCGGTTCGTCTCCGGTCAGCTCCAGCAGCACCCACCCGGTGTTTTCGCCCACGTCAGCCCGGCGGATGTTGGTGACGATCTCGAACTCCCGCCCCAATTGGTAAATGACCGGTTGCTTGATTAGCTCACCGTTGAAAGTGAACTTCGCCCTCAGTTTCCCCATCACAACGGCCCTCACCCAAACCTCTCCGCAGAGAGGGATTGTCGGTCCCTTATTTGTCGCCCAGGAACGCCCCCTCGAAGGAGCTCATTGTCGGCCTAACCGACAGGGGATTGACCACTTCTTCCACCGCTTCCTGTGTCTTGAGACCGTTGCCGGTGATGTACACTACGGTCAACTCGTCGGGCTTGATTTGCTGGGTCTTGACCAGGTGTTTGAGCCCCGACACCGTAACTCCACCGGCGGTCTCGGTGAAGATACCCTCGGTTTCGGCCAGCAGCCGGATACCGGAGACTATCTCGTCTTCGGGCACGGCGTAGGCGCTGCCGCCAGAGTTGTTGACAACCCGCAGGGAATAGATGCCGTCGGCTGGGTTGCCGATGGCAAGGGACTTGGCCAAGCTGTTCGGGCGCACCGGCATCACGTGGGCTTGCCCATTTTGCCAAGCGGTTACGATGGGCGAGCAACCCTCGGCCTGGGTCATGTGCATCTTGGTGGTGACTGCCGGGTGGTGCACGGTGTTCTGGTCAACCCCGAAAGAGCTGGCCTCCACGCCTTCGAGCAGACCCAGGCAGGCCAGTTCGTTGAAGCCCTTCCAGATTTTGGTGAACATAGCTCCGGAAGCCGACGGCACGACAACGTGGTCAGGCAAGCGCCAACCGAGCTGCTCGGCCACCTCGTATCCCAGGGTCTTGCTGCCCTCGGCGTAGAAGGGGCGCATGTTGATGTTGACGAAGGCCCAAGGGTAGTTGTCGGCGATCTCGCTACAGAGGCGGTTTACCTCGTCATAGGTGCCGTCCACCGCCACCAGCGTTGGCGCATAGACCGCCGCGCCGATGATTTTGCCGCGCTCCAAGTCCGAGGGGATGAAAACGACGGCGCGGATGCCGGCGCGGGCGGCGTGGGCCGCCACGCTGCAGGCCAAGTTGCCGGTGGAAGCGCAGGCCAGGGTATCGAAGCCGAATTCCACCGCCTTGGTCGCGGCTACGGACACGACGCGGTCCTTGAAGGAGAAGGACGGGTTGACGCTGTCGTTCTTGATATAGAGGTTATTCAAGCCTAGGCGTTCACCTAGGTTGCGGGCCTTGATCAGCGGGGTAAATCCGGCCATGATGTCGACCGGATCGTCGCCTTCGGCCGGCAGCAGGTCGGCGTAGCGCCAGATGCTGAGAGGCCCTTGGGTGATCCGGTCGCGGCTGATGACCTCGGAGATGGTGGCGTAGTCGTAAACCACCTCCAACGGGCCGAAACAAAAATCGCAAACATTGAGGGGTTCGGCGGGGGATTCCCGGCCGCACTCCCGGCACTTTAGTCCGCTAACAAACGCCACAGGCTCTAGTCCCTGATAAATCTACGTATCGTGAGCAGGAGGCCCGAGATGCCGACCATTCCTCCCAGCGTCCATCCACCCGACGAGACCGGCCCGGACCCGGTCCAAGTCTGCCCGGACCTCCGCGACTTCGGCTTTGGTGGCCAGGCGCCATAGCCCTTCGGGCCGACTGGCGGGTTGCCATCGTCGTCATCCCTTGGTTACCCGGCTGCCTCCGACTGCCCATTCTTAGCTATAAATCTAATCAGCATTATCCTTGGTTACCCGCATAAATTCAATGACTGGCTGACAGAGAGAGTCAGGAAGGAACCTCATCTTGACATATGTAAGCGTTTGTAACAGAATCGTGGTGCCGCGAGGCCGCTGGGCCTACGGTATTTACCTGCTTTCTCGCCCCTCGCAGCAGGCGAGTTACGCTCCCAATCCACTGAATTGAGGTATGTCTTATGACGCTAGCGCCAGCGGGCACCACTACCACGGTTGACGTAGCAGGCACGTCGGTCGAGCTCCACTCCGGCGGCTCCGGACCTCCCCTTCTCTACCTTCACGGCGGCGAGGGTTTCGGGACCTACGACCCCACGGTCAGCGCCCTGGCGGAGACCCACACCGTCTACGCGCCGGCCCATCCGGGCTTTTTCGGTACTCCCCGGCCTGGCTGGGTTTACACTATCACCGATGTGGCTCATTTCACCCTGGCCTTGGCCCAGCAGCTGGGCATCAACAACTACGTGCTGGTAGGCCATTCCATCGGCGGCTGGATCGCCGCCGAGATCGCCGCCATGTCCAGCTCGAACCTGAAGGGCCTGGTGCTGATCGACGCCGCTGGCATCCGGCCAGTCAAGGGTGAGATCGCCGAGGTGTTCATGGTCGGCAACGACGTCCGGCTCAAGCTGGGCTTCCACGACCCGTCCCAGGTGCCCAACTACGACTATTTCTCCGGCGAGCGCACTCCCGACGAAACCACCATCGCCCACTCCAATATGGAGATGCTCTCCCGGCTGGGTTGGAAGCCGTACCTGCACAACCCCAGCTTGCCCCACTACTTGGGCAAGGTGACCACGCCAACCCAGATTATCTGGGGCCGCCAGGACGCGATTCTGCCTCTGGAATGCGGCGAGTTGTTCCATGCCGCTATCCCCGGATCCACCCTGAGCGTGATCGACAACTGCGGTCATCGGCCTCAGATGGAGAAGCCCAACGAGTTCAATAGCGCCATCGGCTCGTTCTTAAGCGGACTGAGCTAGACCACTCATCGAGCCCCGCTCCAGCCGAGCGGGGCTCTTCTTTTCTCAAACGGGGATGATTTGAATCCCGGCTAGGTCCTGATCTATAGGACGAATGCACGATGCGGCAAATATAAAAGGGGCGCTTCACCAAGCGCCCCTTTTACGTTCAAATGAGCGGGTCCCGGCCGACGGCAGCCGGAACGGCGGAGGCTGGAAAGGCCCGGACCCAGACCGCCCACGCCAACCCGGATTCACGTGGACCGACCGCTTGCCGTATCGAGCAGGGTAGCCACCCCTACTTGAAGTGGGGCATCACCTCTTCGCTGATTAGTTTCAGCGAGTTGTTTACCCGGTCGTAGGGGATGCGGCCGCCGTAGTTGACCTCCATCACCACCCCGGTAGCCCCGAACTCCTCCTGGAAACCCTTGAACTTGTCGACGATCTCTGCGGGGGTGCCAAAGAGCACTCGGTTCTTCAGCACGTCGTCGTAAGGAGCGCGAGCGGCTTGGCGCATCCGCTCGGCAATCTCCGGGTTGGCCGCGGTCTGTAACAACTCCCGGGCGGCATACTGAATCTGGGCCATGGCGCTGGCTTCCGGGTCGGCGTGGGCCCTCTCGGTGGTCTCGGCGGCGTACACCGGCACTCGGATGGCGATGTCGGGCGGCCCCTCGTGCCCCGACTCAGCCAGGCACTCCAGGTAAGCGTTCACCCGTTCCTTCAGTTGGGCCCGAGGGGTGTTCGCGCTGACAAAGATGGGGTGGCCCAGCTTTCCGATCATCGGGAAGGTATCCTCGCCGGCCACCGCAACCCGCACCGGTGGATAGGGTTGCTGGTACGGCCGGGGCACCACCGGGACGTTGTGGTAGGTGTGGAACTCGCCTTCATGGCTCAGTGTGTCGTTGTTCCACGCTTTCATGATGATTTCCAGGGCTTCCAGGAAGCGAGGACGGCTTTCGGAGTAGGGGATGTTGTAGCCTTGGTAATAGCGGGTCAAACCGCTCCGGCCGATTCCGAACTCGAAGCGGCCCTTGCTGATGTGGTCGACGGTCGCCGCTTCCTCCGCTACCCTCAGGGGGTTGGTCAGCGGCAGCACTTGGACCGCCAGCCCGGTGCGTATCCTCTGGGTGCGGGCGGCGATGGCGCTGGCTATGACCATGGGAGAGGCAAGCACCGCCCGCTCGGGGCTAAAATGGTGCTCGGCCAGCCAAACGGTGTCGAACCCCATGTTTTCTGCGTCGATAATCTGGGCGAACGACTCGTCGAAAGCCTCCGCCTGGGAATTTCCCTCGCGGATGTGGAAATCGGTAAACATTCCGAAGTTCATCAGTTACCTCCGTTGGCGGGCAGCGCCCCGCTTGCCCGGCGCTAATCTCCTAGAGCGGCGGCACGCGGCCGTGCCATTCGGTATTCTGTTCGTAGGCGTGCCCGGCCCGCAACACGGTCTCCTCGTCGAAGGGCCTGCCGGCGATCTGGAGACCGATGGGCAACCCGTTGCTATCGAACCCGCAGGGCACCGTTAGCGCTGGCACGTTGGCCAGGCTGAAGGCGGTGGTCAGCAGCCAGGGCGTGCGGTTGGCGTTGTGCTTGCCGGTAATCACCGGGTCGGGTTCCAGCGGTTGGGCCGTGACGCCCGTGGTGGGCGATAGCAATAGATCGACTCCTTCTAGCGCCGAAATTATCTCGCCCTTCAGCATCGCCCGCAACCGCACCCCCTTGTAGTAGGCGTTGGCCGGGAGGATCGTGCCTACCATGTAGCCGATGCGGTTGTCGTGGCCGATCTCCTGCGGGCGGTTGCGCACCAGGTCCTGGTAGGTTATCGGCGCTTCGACCCGGATGCTCCCAGAGATCGTACCCGCATTTGCCGCCAGCGGCACCGACACTTCCTCGACCGTCGCGCCCATCTCACCCAACAGGGTGGCGGCGTTCAGTATTCCCTGCCGGACTTCCTCGTCCACCGGCCCTTGATGCAGCAACTCCCGCACTATGCCGAAGCGCAGTCCCTCCACGCTCCCGGTTAGGGCTGCCCGGTAGTCCGGCGGCGCTTCTTGACGCATCAGGCGGTCGGCCGGGTCGTAGCCGGCGATGGCCTGCAGGGTGATGGCGCAGTCCTCGACAGTGCGGGACAGAGGGCCGATGGTGTCCATCGAGCGTACGCCCGGCATCAGTCCCTTGCGGCTGACCAACCCCCAGGTGGGACGGAGGCCGGCAAGTCCGCACCAAGTGGCGGGGAAGCGCACCGAGCCGCCGGTATCTTCGCCCAAGGAGGTGGCGCACATGAAGGCGGCGGTCGCGGCGCCGGAGCCGCTGCTGGAGCCGCCAGTGAACCGTGTCTCATCCCAGGGGTTGCGGGGCGGCCCGAACTGGTGCGACATCCCGCTGGTGGCGAACTCGGTCATGCTCAGTTTGCCGAGCAGTATGGCCCCGGCCTGCTTGAGCCGGGTAATGACCGTGGCGTCTTGGCCGGGCACGAAGTCGTTGAACACGGGTGACCCACCGGTGGTGCGGATGCCCTGGGTGTGCAATTGGTCCTTAACCGCGTAGGGAATCCCGTGCATCGGCCCTCGGTAGTTGCCCCCTGCGATCTCGGCCTCGGCCTCCCGGGCTGCTAGTCGAGCTTCATCCGCAGTGACCGTCAAGTAGGCCAGCAGGCGACTATCAAGGGCGGCGATGCGGTCGAGGTAGGCCTCCGTAACCTCCACCGGCGAGACTCCTCCGGTGCGTATCAAGTCGGCCAAGGCCGCGACGCTCAAAAACGGCAATTCGGAACGTTCCATCCGCCCCTCCAATTAGCGACATTTCGTCCAGACGGGCCAAGAGCATCATAGGCGGGAGGCCACCAAGGGTCAACCGTGGCGGCGGCGCCCAGGGCTGCGTGTTGCTTTATAATGGTGCCCCATAACTTGGGGGCGAACGTGATGGCCGAGACCTTGAAAATCCAAGGCGCCAGGTACCTGATGACCCTCGACCCTGAGCGGCGCATCATCGCCGACGGGGCGCTCTTGGTCGAGGACGGGCGAATAACTCGGGTGGGGAAGACGGGTGAGTTGGCCGACGCAACCGCCGGCCGGGTGATCGACGCATCGGGCATGGTGATCACGCCGGGCTTCGTCAACGGCCACGTGCACATCAGCTACGCCCACGCCACCCGGGGCATCTTCCCCGATGATCTCGGGCCGGGCTACTTGCCCAACGTATTCAAATTGCAGAGGGCGATGACCTCCGAGGAGGAGTACCATACGTCGCTGCTCGGGATTACCGAGCTGGTCAAGTACGGCACCACCTGCTTCCTCGACCCGGGCAGCACCAAGCATATCGATGCTTGCCTGCGGGCCTACGAGGAGTCGGGCTGCCGGATTATCGTGGGCGCCCACGTCACCGACCGTCCCAATCCGGTCAACCTGCCGGTCTATTCAACGTCGGACGCCTTGGATATCGTGCAGCGTACCATCGAGCAATTCGATGGCGAGCTAAATGGGCGCGTCACGGCTTGGGCCATGCCCTTCTCGCCCAACTTCTCGACGACCACGCTGCTCCAAGAATCCAAGCGGCTCGCCGATTCCTACGACACCGGGCTAACGCTGCACTTCAACAACAGTCCGGCTTACGTCGCTTCTTCGTTGCGGGAGACCGGCAAGCGGCCAGCCCAGTTTCTGGAAGACATCGCCGTGCTGGGGGAGAATGTCCTGCTGTCCCACGTGCTGGGCATCGACGAGACCGAAATCGATGCCCTAGCCCGCACTGGCGCCAAGGTTGTGGCGGTACCCACGGCGGCGGTCAAGGCCGGGTACGGCATGACCCAGAGCGGGCTGCTGCCCGAGATGCTGGCGGCCGGAATAACCGCTGGCATCGGGACCGACGCCGGCAACAACTCGAACCTGATCGAGACAAACCGCGCCATGTATTTGATCGCGGTGCTGTACAAGGACGCGCGGCAGGCGAGCGATGCGATTACCGCCGAAACGGCGCTGGAATTGGCGACCATCCGCGGCGCGGCGGCCTTGGGCCTTGAACGCGAAATCGGCTCCATAGAACCCGGCAAGAAAGCCGACCTGGTCTTATACGAGACTGGCCGGGCCGAATGGAGCACGATGTTCAATCCGGTCAACAATCTGGTCTACAATGCTGACGGGCGCAGTGTGCACACCGTAATCATCGACGGCCGCGTCGTGGTGGAGGACCACGTCCCCCTGTTCGTCGACGAGGAAGCCCAGATCGCCCGCGTGCAATCACTGGGCGAGGACCTCCTGGCCCGTACCGGGATTTCCTTCCCGGGCCGCTGGCCGATCGTTTAACCCGAAGGGAGCAATTCGATGGCTGCCAAAGTGAAGTTCGGACTTACTCTTTCCAACCGAGGCGTTCTTTTGGGCTTGACCCGGCCGGACGAGCTGCTCTCCATGGCGGAGCTGGCCGAGGCTTCGAGAGCGTTCGAACACGTCTGGGTCGGCGACTCCATCATGGCCAAGCCACGCATGGAGTCCATCACGCTAATGTCGGCGATTGCCGCTCGTACCTCACGGGTAAAAATCGGGGTCGCCTGCATGGCCAGCTTCGCCTCCCGGGACCCCGTCACCCTAGCCTACCAATGGGCCAGCTTGGACCTCCTTTCCGAGGGCCGCACCATCTTGGGGGCCTGCGTGGGAGGGTCAATTAACGAACAGGAACACCGCGCAGAATATACCAACATGGGGATCAAGGCCTTCGACCGGGCCCTTCGCGTGGAGGAGAAGATCGACCTGCTGCGCCGTCTTTGGCTGGAGGACAGGGTCGACGCGGAAGGCCAGTTCTATACCCTGAAGGGAGCTTTCATTGAGCCAAAACCGGCGCAGACTCCGCCTCCCATCTGGGTCATCAGCAATCCCAGGCTTTCCACCGGCAAACCTCACGTCATCGAGCGTTCTCTGCGCCGGGTGGCCCGCATGGGAGACGGGTGGATGACCACCGCAAATCCGGCCGACCAGTTCGGAGAGCTGCGCCGACGGGTGGTGGAGTACGGCGCGGACTACGACGATGCTTTTGACGATAAGCCTTGTTCACTCTACTACAACATCAACATAAACGAAGACAGGGAAGCGGCGTTCCAAGAATCCAAGTCCTATCTAGACCAGTATTACTCCATCAATTACGCTCGCCAGGCGGTGGAGAACTGGGTGGCCTTGGGCAGCCCCGAACAGTGTATCGACCAACTCCAGACCTACGTCGATGCGGGCGCCACCGACATCCTGTTGCGGTTCCCGTCGTGGGACCAGCAAGGACAGTTCCGCCGCTGCGTCGAAGAAGTGTTGCCCCATTTCCTATAGCCAGGAGGGTTACTTTGGCGCAATTGGTGTTGATTCACGGTCCCGGCGCCGGCGGTTGCGCCGCGTCATATTTCCATCAGCTAGCCCGCTTTCCCGACGCTCTGGCCCCCGACCTGCCGGGCCACTTGGAAGGAGACTCGTTCGAAGACGTCGAGGGCTACACTGAATGGCTGCGGGACTGGCTGCGCCAACGCGGGCACACCGGCGGCTTGGTGCTGGCCGGCTTCACCCTGGGCGCATGCGTGGCCCTCCAATACGCTCTCGACTATCCCGACGAAGTCGACGGGTTGCTCTTAATGACCATCGCCATTCGGCCCAAGGAGCGCACCCCCGGCAGCCTGGAGTTCCGATTGGACGCCGCCAAGGACCCCGCCGTGCACCAGAGGTGGCTAGACACGATGGACCATATGATGATGTTCATCGACCCGGGCTTGCGGGAGACTCTGGTGGAGTGCCACCGCAAGGTCGGGCCAGTGTCCCAATACAACGACCTGCTGACCATCGACCGGTTCGATGTCCGGGACCGCATTGGCGAGTTGAAAGCGCCGTTGGTTTTGGTACGCGGTGTCGACGACCCGATGCAGCCCGCGGAGTACGAGTTAGAGATACACGAAGCGGTTCCCGGCTCCCGCTACATCAAGCTGGAGCAAGCTGGCCACTTCCCGATGGCCGAACGCCCGGACGACGTCAACCGGGCGATAGAGGAATTGTTGGCGAGGTAACGCGCTATGCCCGGTCCACTGGATGGCGTCAACGTGGTCGACTTCACCGAGATTATCGCCGGACCCTTGGCCGGTCGCCTCTTGGCCGAGCTGGGCGCCGAGGTGATCAAGGTAGAGCCGCCTTGGGGTGAACCTTGGCGGTTGACCCAGCGCTTCACTCCGACCGAAAGCCGCACCTTCATGACCTACAACCGGGGCAAGCGGAGCCTGCCGATAAATCTTGCACGCGAGGAGTCCCGGGAAGTCTTGGCCCGGCTGGTCCGGAAGATGGACGTGGTCTTGGTCAATTTTCGGCCCGACGTGGCAGCCAAGCTGGGAGTGGACTACGAGACCCTATCGGGACTCAACCCGCGCATTATCTATTGCGAGCTCACGGCCTACGGGAGGCAGGGGCCGGACGCCCACCGGCCCGGTTATGACATGATCATTCAGGCCATGACCGGTATGATCGCCTCGGAGACCAAGACGGTGGACAACGTGCCATCGTGGGTCTGGTCGAGTCCGCTGATTGACACGGCCTCCGGGGTGCAGATGATGGGCTCGGTCTGCGCCGCCCTCTACGCCCGGGAACGCACCGGCCTCGGCCAAAAAATCGAGACGTCGTTGCTGGGACAGGCCCTGAACCTCATGGGCGCACGGTTTTTGCACGTGGAGCGATTGGACCAAGAAAATCGTGAGAAGGCCCTGCGGGATATTCAGGAGAAGCGGGCCGCTGGCGCGTCCTTCGACGAGATAGTGGCCACCTCACCGGGAAGCCGCCGCCGGGAGCACCACGGCAACATCTACTACCGCGTCTATATGACCAGCGACGGTCCTATCGGGGTAGGCTGCCTGAGTAACCCGTTGCGCCTGCGCCTGCTGGACACTTTGGGGCTGACCGATAAGGGGCTGGACCCGGACTGGGACCCCAGCAAGCCGGAGTCGCAAGCCTACAGCCGGGAGTTGGAGCGCACAGCAGAATCGCTGTTCATGTCGAAGGCCAGCGGCGAGTGGCTGGAGATCATGGAGGAGCGGGGCATACCGGCCGGGCCGGTGCGGTTCATCGAGGAGCTTTTCGACGACCCGCAGGTGGCGGCCAACGGTCTGGTCAGCGAGTTCGAGCACTCCCAAGAAGGCAAGGTGCGGATGGTTGGCCCTATGGCCAAATTCAGCGCTACGCCCCTGCCAGATCCGGGCCCCTCGCCAGCCTTGGGTGAACACGCGGAGGCTACGCTCTCATGGTTGGGCTACACCGGCGAGGAAATACAGGCGATGCGCCAAGAGAAGATAGTCGGCTAGAGCGTCGGAATTCGCCCATAGGCCGTTCTTGGCCCGAGCCTACTCCCCCGACCCTATTCCAAGGTGGCCCAAGAAGGTGAACCCTCCTCGCTGCTTGGGCTCTTGGTCAGATTTGTGGAAGGCCCGTCCAAGGGACTGGTGCCCCCATATATCTCGGAATCCCCGTCCCGGTCGGTTCGGACCAGGAACGGGCCGCCCGAAGGCGACCAGACTGGAAAGTCGTCCGTGCCCTCATTGGATGTGGACGGCGCCGGGGACGTGCCATCGCGATACCATATCCAGACCTCCCAGCTGTTCAGCGGGTCCTTCGGGACCGGCCGGTCCGACGCAAATAGGATTTGGTCGATGTTGTCGGCATCCTTAGACCAACTGGGCCATCGATCATTCCAGTCGCCGGTGGTGATTCTCTCTGTGTCAAAGCCATCGGCGGTAATCGTGAAGAGCTGGAATTTCCCGTTCCGGTCGCTGGCGAACATTATCTTGTCGCCCGACGGCGACCAGGCGGGGTCGAGGTCTTGGCCGCGATTGATTGTCAGCCGAGTCTGCCGGTTGCCGTCAGCGTCCATCGCATAGACTTCAGGATTGCCGTCGCGTTGGGATACAAAGAGGATCCGGTCTCCGGTGGGAGACACTGCTGGCATCAAGTCGTCGGCCTCGTCATTGGTCAACCGAACCGGTTTTCCCCATAGGCCGTTTTGGGCGTAGATTTCCTTGTTCCCATCGCGGTTGGACACGAACGCCAAGAGTGATCCGTCGGGGGAAATCGAAGGGTCGTGGTCGTCATAGTCGTTCTGAGTCAACGGCGTCTGGCTAGAGCCGTCGCTTCCCATCACGTAGATGTCTAAGTCGCCGTCCCTGTCCGAGTGAAACACGATTCGTTCGGCATCGGGGAACTCCGGTCTGGGCACCGAGGATGACGCGCCGGACTCGCCCGAAACGGGGTCGGGCTGCGAGTCTTCCGGGGTTGGGATTGGTGTTGGAGTAGGTGTTCTCTTCGGTTCGATCAGGACAATCACGTGGCGGTCCCGATCCATGTGGACTTGCCCTTGGTCTCCCCAGACCGAATCCGCCCCGTGGATTGTCACCGTGTAGTCTGGCTTGGTGGCTTCGGCGGAAAAGGACACCACGCTACCCCGTCGGTACCTCCCATCCTCGTAGGGCAGCTGGTACATCCAGACCACCCCGTTAGCTAACTTTAGTTGCATCGTCTCCCGATAGATCTGGCGGGCGTTTACGAAAAGACGCCATCCGGGTTCCCTGGTTGGAGTTGGCACGAGAGTCGGCGTTGGCCGTGGCGTTGGGGTGTCGGTGGGCTGAGGAGTCGGTGAGGGCACCGGCGTTGGCACGGGAGTTGGCACGGCCACGGGAAGCGGCCGGGGGATCCAGGTAGGCGATTGCCGTTGCACCGGGGCCGGGGCAGCTTGAGGCGACGGGGTTTGTGTCGGCGTTGTGACGGTGGGTTCGGGAGTGCTGGTGGGACTGGGCGTGGCGGTAGGGGTCGGAGCGTCTGTGGGTCCGCGAGTCGGTGTTGCTTCCGGCCCTGAATAGGCGACCGGTAAATGAGGCTGCTCGGGAAGTTCTCCGGCCGGTTCCGGCGCTGTGGTAGCCAGGGCGAACAGACTGAGGCTCTTGGCGCGGGCCCAAACGCCTTGGCCTTCGTTGGAGAGGGAGGACTGGAGCGGTACCCATCCATCGTGGACTTGTTCTAGGTGCAGGATCACCAATCGGGACAAGTCGCCGTTTGTCGCCCATTGGGTCTCTTCGTCGACGGCCATCGTGATCGCGATCGGCCTCGAGAATGGACCCGACCAAGGACGACCATCTTCTTCGCCGGTGATCTCGAAGACTCGGAGTGCTCTGGAGAATTCCGGGGGTATCCTGGGGGACAGTGCGGGTGAACGTTCTTGAACGGTGATCTCGACAGGTCCGGTCACCGATCCTGGCTCGATTGAAACCACGACACGACCGTCGGAGGGACCGATCTGCAAGCGGGAGTCCGGGTTGACCGAGGCGGTCAGGACGTTCAGGGCCGTCGGTTGAGGGGACGGCAGCTCGGCCGGAGTGCCGGAGTCGTAGAGAGCTGCCGATGCGAGTAGTGCGCCTGCGGCAGCGCCTAACAGGACCAGCGCAACCGCAGCTAGCGCGAGTCTACGGGAGTCAATCTCCCATTCCCAGTCCCACACGCGCGCTCCCCCACGACAGTTCCTATGCTGATTTTATGTTTACTAGTTGGATATTTCCCCCTGAGATGGCAGCGGATTTTGATCAGATTATGAGGTGGACCCGGTTAGTTGGACATAATTAAGGCGGAGTTAAATGAGAATCCCGGCGCTCCTGCCAGTAGTACTGACCCTGTCCCGGGTGAAATCCTCCTGTCATTAGACTCTTCCCCGCCTTCCTGGACTTCCTGCTCCCCGTGGAACACCTCGGCCGGGGTCCGGTAGCCCAAGGCTTGATGGGGCCTCAGGTTATTGTAGAACCGGAAGTAGGCTCCCAGTTCCCGTCGGGCCTCGACGGCGTTTACGTAGGCCTTCAGGTAGACCTCCTCGTACTTCACCGTCCGCCATAACCGCTCCACGAAGATGTTGTCTTGGTACCTCCCCTTCCCGTACATGCTGGTCTTCACTCCGTGGTCCTGAAGGACTTGGGTGAACTCCCGGCTGGTGAACTGGCTCCCTTGATCGGTGTTGAATAACTCCGGCCTGCCACCTGCCAGCGCCTCAGTCAAGGCCTCGGCGCAAAAGCCGGCCTCCAGAGTGTTGGACAACCTAAAGGCCACCACGTGGCGGCTGTGCCCGTCCATGACGGCCACCAAGTAGAGAAAGCCATGACGTCGGCGGCCCAGACCTGGTTGGGCCTGGTGACCCTGGGTTCCTCAACAGGTAGGGATAGACCCGGTGCCCCGGCGCCGGTTGGCTGGTGCGGGGACGCCGGTAGATGGCCCGCAGCCCCATGACTCTCATCAGCCGCCGCACCCGCTTCCGGCTTACCGGTATGCCCTGCCGGTCCAGCCAAGCCTTCATCCGCCTCGACCCGTAGAAGGGGGTCTCCAGGTGCTGCCGGTCCATCTCGCCCATCAGGGACAGGTCCGCTTCCGAAGCCGCCTTGGGACGGTAGTAGAAGCTGGAACGGCTCACCCCCAGCAGTGCGCACTGCCGCACTATCGGGTAGTCTAGCGGTAGGACGCCTGACTCTGGATAAGGTGTTCTCGCTTCCAATTGTAGATTCATCACGCCCGTTCCTCACGCTCTTGGGCGGTGGCTGCAGGAAGCGCTCATTCGATGAAGTTCACCGAGGCCTGCCTGCGCGAGTACAGCCTGAACCCCAATCCGGCATACTTTTCTGGTGGCCGGGGACGCGGCCAAGCGGTGGGGGCCGGTGTAAGGCAAAGACACTCTGACGCAGCCCTGGCGGAAGCCTTCGGTGTGTCAATACCGACCCTGTCCCTCTGGAGGCGTGGAAAGGCGACTTGTTCATCGCCCGGGATGTTGCTTCTCGCCGCTGGAGAACTGAAGAGCCGGCAACCGCCCATCGGGCGGCGCCGGGCGCGCGATCGAGAAGTTAGGAGGCCAAGGGCCCGGGCGATTATCAGACGGTAGCGCCCAACACCATGCGTGCATGGATCGCAGTCCTCCAGGAGGAAGAATGGTCTTAAACCCCCAAGAATTCGCGGAGCACCAAGCACGGAGGGCTGGCACTCTTCACCGTTGCGGTTCCTGCCGGTGGTGGTCCGGCTCCCAATCAAGGCATTGTGATGCAATATGCTACCCAGGACGCCAAGACAAGGCCGTTGTTCAGGGAGACGGAGCACCCGATACAGTTCTGAGGATCTCGCCCGACTTTGGGTGTCGATTATGGGTCCTTAACGTCGGGCGATAGCGAATGTCCTTTCGAGTAGCCCTTGATACGATGACCTAGAAACCCGGACGGAAACCCCTTGTTTTGAAGAGTAAATCCGGCATCAGGAGCGGCGCGGTCACGGCTGTCCCGCGAGCCCACCCGAACCGGGCAGGGCCCGGTTAGGCGGCACGGTTCGGGGTTCCCGCCCCGGTATTGGCGCCTATTCCCGCCTTGGCCGCGATCAGGGTCAGGTTCGCCACCGTGGACGCCAGGTATAGCTGGAACCGGGTCTTGATGCGACCGAAGTAGCGGGACTGACGGACCCCCAACTGGACCATCCGGGCCAGCCGGTGCTCCACCACGACCCGTCGCCGTCGATACTCGGCAAAGGCTTCGCTCTGCTGGAGGGCGCGTGCCTCCTGCAAAAGGGCTTCTTGGGGGTGTAGCCGCACCGTCCGGCCGATGCCCGGTCCCGCCGCGACACATTGGGCCCGCAGCGGGCCCGCTCCACACACCGCCCCGCCGAACTGGAAACCTTCCAGCTTGTGATTTCGGCCCGTCAAGTCGGTCCGCCGCTCGGCCTTGCGCATCTTGCCGGTAACCTGCCCAGCCGGACAGGTGCAGGTCCCAGCCTCCAGGTCAATCCTGAAGTCCTCCTTGGGGAAGTGGGACCTGTTGGGACGTCCGGGCACCTTGGCAATCAGCCGGCGTCCGGCGTCGGCGAAAGCCTGACGGGTGCCTCCATCTCCGTACGCCGTGTCGCCCATGGCCTCCGCCACCGGCACACCGGTGCTGGCCTCGCTCTGCTCCACCAGTTCCAGCGCGCCGGCGCTGTCCCAAGCGTTGCCGGCCAGAACGTCCACGGCGGTGATCAGTTGGGAATCGGTGTCCACCACCACCGCCGCCTTGTGCCCGTCGAACCGCTTGCTGCTGCTCTTGTGGCCGTGGCGCATCTCCGGGTCGTGGACCGACAATATCCGGTCCTTGCTCACCCCTGTCTTTAGGCCAACTTCCCCACCGGACCGTTCCACGTCCTGGAGCAGCAACTGCCCCAGCAGCTCCGCCGCGTTCACGATTCCCTGCCGCTCAACGCTCTCCTCAGGCAATTCCCGCCGCGCCTGCCGCGCCAGTCCCAACAGCCGGTCCGCGTCAGCCACGATCGATGCCAGCAGGGACGCCCGCGCCCGCTGGTCCGCCCAGTCGATGGCCGCCTCACCCTTCACGCTGGAGCCGGTGTACCGCCCATAGTCGTGGAATTCAGCCCACTCTTTGACGGAGGACTTCTCCACGGCTGCCAGCGCCCGCAACAGCTTGACGATCCCGTCCGCCACCAGGTTGCAGGTATCCTTGACTGCGCCCCGGCCCAGGATGTACGTCGTGTCCAATGCCACCCTCATGCCACGTCTTTTCAGGTAGCCGGACTTCCGGGCCAGCCGCAGGCTGGATTCGAATACCTGGCGCACCTTGTCGTGGAGGACCAACTGCGCGCGGAATACCTGTAGCGTGCTCTTGGCGAAGGGCCGGTCTTCAACCTCAATCCCCAAGGCCACTTTCCAACGGATGTCGAAGTCGGCCCTGGCCTTGGCTTCGGCGTCGCTCACCTTGTCGTAGCACTGGAGCAGAAGCGCCGTCGCCAGCTGGCTGGGCGGCACGCTCTCGCGCCCGTTGTCGGGACAGTAGAACTCGGCAAAGTCAGCATCCGGGAACAACTGCCCACGCAGCGAGGCCAGCACACCGTAGAAGGTGTCCCGCCCCACATGGTCGAGGTACAACCGGTCGGCTTCCCAGAGGCCTCTTTGATCAGACCGCTCTCCCAGCATCCCCACCCCTTACCTTCCCGTATCATCCCAAGTATAGCCGCTCCGGCTGCCGCCACTTTCCGGCCGGGTCTCTAGTATTACAACGTCATTTAGTTTGATAGGATGACTGTGTAGCTGGAGAGGGAACAGGCAGGTGAGGTGGGGATGTGGATGCGGCAGCTTTCGAACAGGTGTACGGGGCCTTTCGGGATTTTCACGCTTACTTCGCTCCGCTGTTTGGCCGCCGGGAGACGCGGGAGCACAGCGGTCATTATCTCCAGGCCCTGCTGGTACAGTCCGGGGAGCGGCGCAACGCTGAGAACCTGTCGGAGACGGTTCCGGGGTCTGCCCGAGGGATGCAGCGGTTTCTCACTGATTCTCCCTGGGACGATGAGGCGATTATAGGACGGTTGCAGGAGTACCTGGGAACCCGGCTGGAGCATCCGGAAGGGGTGTGGGTGCTGGACGGCAGCGACTTTCCCAAGCAGGGACGGAAGTCGGCGGGAGTGGCCCGGCAGTACTGCGGGAGGCTGGGGAAGGTGGCCAACTGCCAGGCCGGAATGTTCCTGGCCTATGTCAGCCCGTTGGGACGGGCCCTGGTGGACAAACGGCTGTATCTGCCGGAGAGTTGGACCTCGGACAAAGACCGGTGTGAGGCGACGGGTGTGCCGGAGGATAGGCAGGGCTACCGGTCGAAGACGGAGTTGGCCTTGGAGATGGTGGGGCTGGCACAGGAGCGGGGCCGCCTGAAGGCTGGATGGGTCGCTGCGGACGATGCCTTCGGTATGTCGCCGTCATTCCGCGACGGCCTGGCGGCCTTGGGGATGTGGTACGTGCTGGACGTTCCGTCCGGCTTTACGGTGTGGCCGCCGGAGCCTGCCTGGACAAGTGTGGAGTATCAGGGATTCGGGCGTCCCCGCAAGCCGAGGCTCCGCAGCGGGCAGCGTCGGACGATGGCGGAGCGGGCCGATGCCATCACGGAGGAGGCGTGGCGTGAGATTACGGTGGCCGAGGGAAGCCAGGGACCACGCAGCTACCTGTTCAGTGCCCAGAGGGTGCGTCCAACCAGCAGGCGTAAGCCCGGCGAAATCCACTGGGCCATTTACCGCCGGAACCTGGACGGCAGCGAACTCCGCTACTATCTGTCCAATGCACCGGAGGATACCCCGTTGGAGACCCTGGCATACGTGGGAGGATCCCGTTGGCGTATAGAAACGGAGTTCGAGACGGAGAAAAGCGACGTGGGGCTGGACGAGTACGAGACCCGCACCTGGGCTGGCTGGCATCACCATGTGGCCCTGTGCCTGCTGGGCGGAGCTTTTCTGCTGAGCCTGCAACAGGCTTGGGGGGGGGAAAGATGCCCCGGATCACGAGGCCGCAGGTCTACCGGGTGGTGCGGGAAATGCTGCCCCGGGAACGGTTCGGACCTGAAGAGTTGCTGCGGTGGCTGGAGGATATGCAGGACAGCAACGAACGGGCCCGACGCTCCCATGCCAAGCGCCGCGCCGCCATGCGGGCATCACCCCACATCCCTCCCTGAACTGACGTTGTAATACTAGGAGTCTGTCCGACGATTCGGTAGTGGTTGGCGATGGTGGTGGGTGGGCCGGTGCGAAGTGACGGCTGCGGGCCGGTGACCGGCAGGGTGCAGGTCCCGGTTAATTGGTTTACTGGCCGCGGAGCCTACGCGGCATACGCCGGGTTGGCCCGCCACAGCTTCAGCAGGTTGTGGGTCAGGGCCACCAGGGTGAATTCGCCGGCCACCTTGCCTATGCCCCGGAGCAGGAATTGCCTAAAGCCCCGGGCCTGTTTGATCAGCCCGAAAACCGGCTCGGTGATGGCCTTGCGCCGGGCGTAGACCGCCTTCCCCTCGGGGGTCTGCAACTTGGCCCGCATCGCGGCCCTGAGGGGCGTACGGGTCCGCACCCGGCCGCCGCTCCCGCCCCGGTAGTGTCTCTCCCTTCCCGTGGCCACGTAGGCGTCGATACTCTTTCCAGCCAATAGCCCCAGGTCCCGTTCGCTGCAGTACCCGGCATCGGCGGTGAAACGTTGGGGACGCCGCTCCCCCTCGAGCAGTCCCAGGCTGGCCAGGTTCCGCTCCATCAGTTCCAGCACGGGTGCCAGCCGGGGGCTGTCGGCGCTCTGGGCGCTCACCTCCTGGGCCACGATCACCCCGCTCTCCTCCTCCACCAGCACCTGGGCGTTGTACCCTTGCACCCAGCCGTGGGAACTCTTCATGATCCGGCTGTCCGGGTCGGTGAAGTTGCTCTGCTCCTTGGGGCCGGGCACCGCCTTGGCCGCCGCCTCTTCGGTCTCGGCCTCGCTGGCTCCCCTGGCTTCGGCCCGGCCCTTGGCCCTGGCCTTGGCCTTGGCACGCTCTTCCAATCGCGCCTTGGCCTCCCTCAGCTTGGCCAGACGGCTCTCCCGTCTCTGCAGCTCTGCGGGCAGCTCGTCCCCCCGGTACTCCGGGCCGAACTCCTCGTCCTCGGCCTCGTCAATCTCCTGGGCCCGGCGCAGCATCTCCTTTACCTCGGCCTCGGAGCCAAGTCCGGTCTCCAAGATCCGCCCGTAGCTCATCGCCTTGTGCTTGGACGCGTTGGCCTGGTACTTGCTACCGTCCAATGAGAGGTGTCCCAGCTTGAGCAACCCCGCCTCCCGGCACAGCCGCAATACCTCCAAGAACAGCCCCTCAAAGGCTTCCAAGTGGTTCTTCCGAAAGTCGGGCACCGTGCGGAAATCGGGGAACTGGCCTCCGGAGAGCACCCTAAAGGCCACGTCGCTCTCACAGGCCGAGGCTATCTTCCGGGAACTGTAGACCCCCCGGCAGTAGCCGTAGAGCAGCACGGTCAAAAGCATCCGGGGATGATAGGCCCGGGGGCCCCGGCCCTTCCGGAGCGCCGGGTGATCTTCTTCAGGTCCACCATCCCCACCGCCTCTTCCAAAAACAGGGCCAGGTGCCCCTTGGGCAGCCACTGCCGGGGCTCTTGCGGCAACAGATAGGTTTGGTCCAGCGAGTAGTCCCGAAATCCCTTGGCCATCTTCCACCTCCCCACTACAGCGCCCTCAGTCTACCCGCCGGGCTAATGCCGCCAACACCCCCTCAAACCCGGTCAATCAGGAAATATCGGACAGACTCCTAGAGACCCGGCCGGAAAGTGGCGGCAGCCGGAGCGGCTATACTTGGGATGATACGGGAAGGTAAGGGGTGGGGATGCTGGGAGAGCGGTCTGATCAAAGGGGCCTCTGGGAAGCCGACCGGTTGTACCTCGACCATGTGGGGCGGGACACCTTCTACGGTGTGCTGGCCTCGCTGCGTGGGCAGTTGTTCCGGGATGCTGACTTTGCCGAGTTCTACTGTCCCGACAACGGGCGCGAGAGCGTGCCGCCCAGCCAGCTGGCGACGGCGCTTCTGCTCCAGTGCTACGACAAGGTGAGCGACGCCGAAGCCAAGGCCAGGGCCGACTTCGACATCCGTTGGAAAGTGGCCTTGGGGATTGAGGTTGAAGACCGGCCCTTCGCCAAGAGCACGCTACAGGTATTCCGCGCGCAGTTGGTCCTCCACGACAAGGTGCGCCAGGTATTCGAATCCAGCCTGCGGCTGGCCCGGAAGTCCGGCTACCTGAAAAGACGTGGCATGAGGGTGGCATTGGACACGACGTACATCCTGGGCCGGGGCGCAGTCAAGGATACCTGCAACCTGGTGGCGGACGGGATCGTCAAGCTGTTGCGGGCGCTGGCAGCCGTGGAGAAGTCCTCCGTCAAAGAGTGGGCTGAATTCCACGACTATGGGCGGTACACCGGCTCCAGCGTGAAGGGTGAGGCGGCCATCGACTGGGCGGACCAGCGGGCGCGGGCGTCCCTGCTGGCATCGATCGTGGCTGACGCGGACCGGCTGTTGGGACTGGCGCGGCAGGCGCGGCGGGAATTGCCTGAGGAGAGCGTTGAGCGGCAGGGAATCGTGAACGCGGCGGAGCTGCTGGGGCAGTTGCTGCTCCAGGACGTGGAACGGTCCGGTGGGGAAGTTGGCCTAAAGACAGGGGTGAGCAAGGACCGGATATTGTCGGTCCACGACCCGGAGATGCGCCACGGCCACAAGAGCAGCAGCAAGCGGTTCGACGGGCACAAGGCGGCGGTGGTGGTGGACACCGATTCCCAACTGATCACCGCCGTGGACGTTCTGGCCGGCAACGCTTGGGACAGCGCCGGCGCGCTGGAACTGGTGGAGCAGAGCGAGGCCAGCACCGGTGTGCCGGTGGCGGAGGCCATGGGCGACACGGCGTACGGAGATGGAGGCACCCGTCAGGCTTTCGCCGACGCCGGACGCCGGCTGATTGCCAAGGTGCCCGGACGTCCCAACAGGTCCCACTTCCCCAAGGAGGACTTCAGGATTGACCTGGAGGCTGGGACCTGCACCTGTCCGGCTGGGCAGGTTACCGGCAAGATGCGCAAGGCGGAGCGGCGGACCGACTTGACGGGCCGAAATCACAAGCTGGAAGGTTTCCAGTTCGGCGGGGCGGTGTGTGGAGCGGGCCCGCTGCGGGCCCAATGTGTCGCGGCGGGACCGGGCATCGGCCGGACGGTGCGGCTACACCCCCAAGAAGCCCTTTTGCAGGAGGCACGCGCCCTCCAGCAGAGCGAAGCCTTTGCCGAGTATCGACGGCGACGGGTCGTGGTGGAGCACCGGCTGGCCCGGATGGTCCAGTTGGGGGTCCGTCAGTCCCGCTACTTCGGTCGCATCAAGACCCGGTTCCAGCTATACCTGGCGTCCACGGTGGCGAACCTGACCCTGATCGCGGCCAAGGCGGGAATAGGCGCCAATACCGGGGCGGGAACCCCGAACCGTGCCGCCTAACCGGGCCCTGCCCGGTTCGGGTGGGCTCGCGGGACAGCCGTGACCGCGCCGCTCCTGATGCCGGATTCACTCTTCAAAACAAGGGGTTTCCGTCCGGGTTTCTAGAACACGATTACGCTGCGGGCGACGGAGCCTTCCTTCATGTACACGAAGGCTTCGTTGACCTCTTCCAGCGGGATGCGGCGGGTTACCAATTCGTCCAGCTTGAGGCGGCCCTGCAGGTAGAAGTCTACGTAGCGGGGCATGTCAGTGCGGAAATGGTTGGAGCCCATGCTGCTACCCTGGATGCGCCGCTCCCGCAGGAAGGACGGGCCGTCCAACTCGATCTTGGTGCCTTGGGGGATCATGCCGATGATCGTCGCGGTGCCACCGGCCCGCAGCATGGCAAAAGCGTCCTCGGCCGTTTCCTTCTTGCCGATGGCCTCGAAGGAGTAGTCCACCCCGCCGGAGGTTAGGTCGCGCACCCGGGCGGCCACGTCGCCGCTGGAAGCGTCGATAACGTCGGTGGCGCCGAACTCCCGGGCCAGGGTCAGCTTGGTCTCAACGGCGTCGATGGCGATAACTCGGAGCGCCCCGGCCAAGACAGCGCCCTGAATGGCGTTCAAACCCACGCCGCCGCACCCGATGACCGCAACCGTGCTACCGGGCCGCACCGCCGCAGTGTTCAGGGCCGCGCCGAGGCCGGTGGTAGCGCCGCAGCCGATCAGGGCCATCTGCTCGAAGGGGATGTCGCGGTCGATCTTCACCAACGAGTTCTCGTGCACCAGCATCTGCTCGGCGTAGGACGACAGGTTGGCGAACTGAGTGACCTCTTCGTCGCCGATACTGAGCCGGGGCGTCTCGCCGGGGCCGCGGGTCAGTCCGGCCCGGGAGCAGAGCACCGTGCGCCCCTCGGTGCAGCGCTCACAGTGGCCGCAGAAGACCGAGAGACAGCATATGACGCGGTCGCCGGGCTTCACGTAGTCTACCAGCGAGCCCACCGCCTCGATGGTCCCGGCGGCCTCGTGACCCAGAATCACCGGCATCGGGGTGGCGTAGAGACCCTCGACGAAGTGCAAGTCGCTGTGGCAGACGCCGGAGGCCCCGGTGCGCACCAACACCTCACGGGGGCCCGGATCGGCCACCTGCACGTCTTCGATCTCCAACGGAGTGTTGACTTCCCTTAATACTGCCGCCTTCATTCCTCACCTGCCAGACCAGTCTCAATAACAGCCAACATTAAAACCCCTAAGCGTGGCACTGTCAAAACGGCGGGCTAGTCCCGCCCCGCCAACCCTTCGAACCACGGCATCACCAGCCGGGCGTTGATGCTGGCGCAGTAGGAGTGGCCCCAGTCGGGCAGCTCCTCGTAGGTGGCCTGGTATCCCATGCGGGTCAGCAGCGCGTGGCCCTTGCGGATGGAGTCCACCGGGAAGATGTGGTCTTGGGCCCCGTGGATGATGTGTATGGGCAGCTCGATGCCCTGCTTGCGTCGCAGCATTTCATCCATCATGCCGTGGAAGTCGGCGGCGACAGGGGCGATACCGGCGAACATCCGAGGCCGGCTCAGGCCCATCAGGTAGGTGAAGGTGCCGCCGTCCGACAGGCCGGAGAGGAAAACCCGGCCCTGGTCGACCGCGTAGGTACGGCAGACTTCTTCGAACATTCCGGTCACCGAGTTGACGTCCCGCGGCGGTTGCATTATCGACCATGTGACGTCGAGGGACTTTGGGGAGAGAAGCAGGTAGCCTTTGCTCTTGGCCGCGCGCAGCCACGACCAGATGTGGTGGTCGCCCCGCCCGTAGGCCCCGTGCAGGCAGATGATCAGCGGCCACTCCCGCGCTGGCGTGTAGTTTTCCGGAACGTAGAGCGAGTAATCGGCTTGCGGGTCGGGACGTCTGTTGTGGATGATTCCGACCGGCGCTTCCGCTTCGGGTTGAACGGCTTCGAGGGCTTCTTGGTCGCCCAATGCCTCGGGAAGAAGCCAATAGTATCGGAGGGTGGGAGTGTGCTTTCGAACGGAGTACAGCAGGTCCAGACCTCGGCACAACGACCGGCGGGTGTCGATGGAGGCGAGGGAGTAACGTTCTTGGTCGGCGTTCAAGAACGACTCGCAGGCGTTCCCGCAGTGGCGTAACCCGGCCAGGAAATTGTCGTGGAACCCGGCTAGCGTCGCCGGAGGAGTGTGCCGGGCCAGTTCTGCGGGGATGGCTGAAAACATGTCTGAAGCGACGCCTCGGAGGCGGTCTTGAAATTCGCCCAACCGTTCGACGCGCATGTTTTCCTGGATGCCTTCCAGCGTTTCCAGGAAGCAGAGGAGTTGGGATTCCGCCGCGGAGACTGCCCGCGCGTACTGTTCGTCGGCCATGGCGTGGTCCTCCCGGTGCGTCGATGCGGGCATGGTAGTGGCCGCCGAAAAGCCGGTCAACCTTTGCGGTCAGCCCATCACGCGCCTATAATCGGCGCCAACCAATATCGATACCAACAAATTCTTGCTGGGAGGCCGAATATGGCGACGGCGAAAGTAAACGGCGCTGAGCTCAACTACATCGAGGCGGGTAGCGGGCCGCCCATCATCCTCTCCCCAGGCGGTCTCCAGGGCGTGGCCAGCAGCTACGAGCCAGTGATCGAGGCCCTGTCCCAAGAACATAGGGTAATCGTATACGACCGCCGTTTCGGTGGCCAGTCCCGCAGCCCGGTGGTGGTGCAAACTTGGGACATGGTCTGCGACGACGTTTTCGGGCTTATGGACCAATTGGGAATCGAGCAGAGCTACCTGGGCGGAGGTTCCTTCGGAGCGGCCATCTCCTTCGGTTGCGCCTCCCGGCGCCCGGAGAGGGTGCGGGCAATATTTCCGTCCAACATCGCGGGCGGGGTCATCTGCGACGGCTACCTGACCTCCAAGCTGTTCAAGAGCATGGAGGTTGCGGCGGCCAACGGCATTTCAGCGGTGGTGGACGCCTTCGACGCCGACGACCGCTTCGCTCCCTTCAGCCCCGAGATTGCCCAGACCGACGCGGCCTACCGGGCGGACTTGGAGGCGATGGATACCGAAGAGTTCATCCAAGTGATGCGGGACACCATTTACGCGTTCTTCGGCGGGCCCTTTCCGACCCTGGGCAGCACCAAGGAAATGCTGAAGGGCCTCAGCGTACCGACCATGATCATGCCCGGCAGCAACGACGTTCACCCCCGCGCCGTGGCCGAGATGGCCCACCGGCTGGTCCCCAACAGCCAGTGGGGCGAAGTCCAGCCCCACTCGGAGGAGCCGGAGAAGTACGCTAAGCGCGTAATCCAGTTCCTGTCGGAAGTGGAGTCGAACGGGCGCTAACGAGCGGACAGAGATTTGAATCAGGATTCACAGGATGAACGGAATTTCACAATAGTTGCTTTTGGTGCGGACCTGCCGGACCAACGGGACTGGTGATAATCCCGGTAAATTCTTAGTCCTGGGAATCCTGGTTCACACGGTTACGCCAGTGAAGTTGAAGCTGGCCAGCTTCAGGGCGGGGACCCGGGTGGCGAAGCCCACCTCGTTTAGCACCAGTTTTGACTCCCGGCCCACGGCCTCGACGCCAGCCAGGGCGTCGACGTAGGACTGGGTAAATCGCAGGTCCTTCACCGGGCCAGCGATCTCGCCGTTCTCGATCAGGAAAGTGCCGTCCCGGGTCATGCCGGTCATCACGCAGCGGCGGTTGTGGGCCAGGCGGGTGTAAAAGAAGCGAGTGATGTACAGGCCCCGTGCGGTGGAGCGCACCATGTCCTCCAGCGAAGCGTCGCCCTCGGCCATGAACAGGTTGGAGGCGACGGGAGGCCCCACGAAATAGGCTTGATGCCCCGTGGAGGCGATGCCCTCTTTCCCCGCGGTGTAGGAGTTATGGACGGGGGAATTGATCACTCCTCCAGTGACCAGGTCCACCCGCTGCCGGGGCATGCCCTCGGCGTCGAAGGGCAACGGCCATCCGTGGATGGAGGCGCCGTCGTCCCAAATGGTGACCGACGGGCTCATCGCCTGGGAGCCCAGCACCTCGTTCATCCAACTACGCCCTTCTTGCACCGACTGACCGCCCATTCCGTAGAGGCTTAGGGCCTCCAGGATGTCGTCAACAGCGTAGGGGTCGAGGACCACGGTGTACTCGCCGGGCTCGACCGCGACCGGGTTGAGGCCGGCGACGGCCTTGCCCACAGCCTCGCGGGCCAGCGCATCGACGTCCATATCCTCTACTCGCCAAGAGCCACCCTTGGCCCAGCCCGCCGAGGTGTCGCTCATGGTGGTAATGATCAATCCGGCGAAAGTGCCGGCGTGGTAGGCGCGCATACCCTTGCTGCTGAGCACCGCGACTTCCTGTACCCCGGTGCGGCATGCGCCGGAGGTGGTCAGGTTAGCCGCTGCCCCTTGGGCACAAACTGCGGCGACCATGCGCGCGCGGGTGTCGGGGCTGCAAACGGCAGTGGTCTCATCCCAGGCCTCTACCCTAGCGGCCGACGCCGGCTCCGGCAGGCCCAGGAAGTCGGGGTCTTCGGGCATTAGTAGTGCGTTCTGGCCGGCCGCATCCACCGCTCGCCGCAGGCCTTCGTCGGTGAGATCGTTGGTGGTGGCCCGGCCCAGCCGCCTGCCCTCGACGGCCCGGATGTTCAGGGTCAAGTTGCTGTGGGACACGTTTTGATGGATGGCGTTGTTGGCGAATCGGGTCAGCGCCAGGTCTTGGCTGCTCAGGTACACGTCGGTCTCTTGGGCGCCGGATAGGGCAAGCGCTTTTCCCAGCAGGGCCAGAGCCGCCCTTTCGCCGATCATCGCATCACCCCCACCCGCACGTTACGGAAGCGGGCTGGGGCGGCCCCGTGGCCAGTGTGTCCCAACTGTCCGGGCTGGCCCTTGCCGCAGTTGGGTGTGCCCCACATCGTCCAGTGATTGGGGTTGCAGACCGCGTCGCAAGAGTTCCAAAATTCGGGCGTTATGCCAGTGTAGGTGCAGTTGCGGAGCAGGCGCCCCAGCTTGCCGTTCTTAATCTCGTAGCCGACCTCGGTGCCGAACTGAAAGTTGTAGCGCCGGTCGTCGATGGACCAAGAGCGGTTCATCTCCATCAGGATGCCGTCGTCGGTGTCGGCGATCAGGTCTTCCAGGTCCCACTCGCCGGGCTCCAGGCTTACGTTGGTCATGCGTATCAACGGTATACGGTTCCAGGAAGCGGCCCGCATCGTGCCGTTGGACGCCAAGCCCAGGGTCGAAGCGGTCTCGCGGGACATCAGGTAGCCTACGAAGCGTCCCTCCCGCACGATGGGCGTCGACTGGGCGGGTATGCCCTCGTCGTCCCAACCGAAGGAACCCAGGCCCGGCGTACGGACGCTGTCGGCGGTGATGTTGACCTGCTCTGAGCCGTAGTTGAAGTTATGCAGCTTCTCGGTGGTGAGGAAGGAAGTACCGGCGTAGGCGGCTTCCGAGCCCATCACCCGGTCTAGCTCGATGGCATGGCCGCAGGACTCGTGTATCTGCAGACCCAGTTGGGAGCCGCCGATGATCAGCGTGGTGGTGATGTCGGCGGGGCACGGGTCGGCGGTCAGCAGAGCGATGGCCTCGTTGGCGGTCTGCTCGGCATTGCCGGCTAGGTCCATGTTGCGGACGTACTCCCAGCCGGCGCAGCCCTGTTGCCGGCCCATGGACTGGGGGTAGGAGCGGCGCTGAATCTCTCCGTTGCCAACGGCGGTGGCCTGGATGCCGCCGCCCGCCTCGAATATGGTCTGCTGGGTGTGGGCGCCCTCGGTGTTGGCGAAGGTCTTTTGCTCACGGATGAATATGAGGTTCCCCTGCCGCGCCGAGAGCCCAGGGACGGCGCCCATGCGCTGGTCGGCTTCCAGGAGCAGGGCCAGCTTGTCCTCGCGAGAGATGGTGAAGGGGTCGACCTCGACCGGCGTGGTGTACTGGCCCCGGCTGGTGACCGGCGCTCCCAAATCCACCGGAGCGCCGCCCGTGCGTCCCGATGCCCGGGCGATTTCCAAGGCCAGCTTGGCCGCGCGGTCGACTTCCTCGGCGGATAGTAAGTTGGTGGAAGCGAACCCCCAAGCCCCGTCAACCAACACCCGCACCCCTAGGCCCATCGACTCGTCGCTGCTTAGGGTGTCGACCACACCGTTACGCACGGTGTAGCGTTCCTGGCTGGTCTGCACCAAGCGGGCGTCGGCGTAGCTCGCGCCCCGGACCTTGGCGGTGTCCAGCGCGCGGGAGACTAGTTCTTCCATTCGGCTCCTACTGCAACGACTCCTTATCAGAATAGATCGGTATGGCTTTCGAGGTCTTTTCTGCGCCTTCGGACCCGCCTCAGGTCCCGCCTCCGGTCCCGCTGGAACTGGGTGGTGATGAGCAGATGCATTTTCAGTCTAGTTTGGTTTTGAGCTCCTCCAGACTGGCATACTCGTTGAGCCCGCTCTTGTCCCGAGCCTGGCGCAATGCTTCGAGGGTTTCAGAGTTAGTGATTTTCACGTCGAAGGGCAAACCACGATGCGCCGTTACCTGCTTGTAGAAGAGCGTTATCGCCTCCGTTACCGATGATCCCAGCTCGGCGAAGAGGTCTTCGGCCTCACGCTTCGATTCTGGTTCCACCCGCGCTCTTATAGTCTCTGTCTTAGCCATTGCCTGCCCCCTATAACCTGGGTTGTACCCCATTTGGGGTACGTAGTATCCGTTAGTGCTTTAAATCGGGGGGCGGCGCGTGTGCCAGTCGGTGGCCTGCTGGTAGGCGTGGCCCACTCGCATGACCAAGCCGTCGGCCATGGGGCGTCCGACGATTTGGAGAGCTATGGGCAGGTTGTCGCTGGTGAAGCCGCAGGGGATGGACAGCGCCGGGGTGCCAGCGAGGTTGAACGGCCCGGTGAAGTTGCGGACGCCGAAAATCCGGCTACGGGCGTCTTCCAAGCTCGTGATGCCAGGCGCGTCGGGCAACGGCGGCGCTGGCGCCGGCGAGGTGGGCAGGACGATAACGTCCACTTGTTCCAGCGTGTCCAGCACGTCTTGGCGGATAATCGCCCGCAGCTTCTGGGCCTTGTAGTAGACCTGGGCTGGCGTGAGGATAGCCGTCAGCAGCCGCACCCTCGTGTTATGGTCGTACTCGTTGGCGTGGTCCCGCAGTCCTTGATAGTGGACCGCAGCCCCTTCCATGTCGGTGATGCCCTTGGAGACGGCCCCCGCTTTCTCAACCGACGGTATGGAAACTTCCTGTATCGACGCGCCGAGCTCTCCCAGCTGCCCTATTGCCGCCTCGATGGCGCTTCGGACGTCGGGTTGCAAATCGCCTTCGGTAACTTTCTCTCGCAGCACACCAACCCGGAGGCCCTCGACGCCGCCTTCCAGCTCTTGCCGATAGTTGGGGACCGGGGTGTTCCAAGAGTAAGGGTCCTGCGGGTCGTGACCGGCGATGGCCTGGAAAGTGATGGCGCAGTCCTCCACCGAACGGGAGATGGGGCCGACAGTGTCCATCGACCACGAAACGCCGAACACACCGCGTCGGCTAACCCGCCCCCAGGTGGGGCGCAGTCCCGCGAGGCCGCTCCAGGCTGCCGGTATACGGGTCGAACCGCCGGTGTCTTCGGCGAGGGAGGTAGCACAGAGACAGGCAGCCGTTGCCGCCGCCGAGCCGCTGCTGGAAATACCGGCGTTGCGGGTCAGGTCCCAGGGGTTGCGGGGCGTGCCTCCGGGATGGTGGAAACTCTCGCCCAAGGCGAACTCGCTCAGGTTCAGCTTGCCCAGCAGCACGGCCCCGGCCTGCTTGAGGCCGGTTACCACCGCCGCATCCTCGTCCGGCACGTTGTCCCACATGATGGTGGAACCGGCGGTGGTGCGGATGCCCTTGGTGAAGAACTGGTCCTTCACCGCCACCGGCACACCATGCAGCGGGCCCAGATAGTTGCCCGAGGCGATAGCTTGTTCGGCTTCGTGGGCGGCTTGGCGAGCTTCTTCGTGGCAGACGGTGATATAGGAGTTGAGCGCCCCGTCTATTCGGTCGATCCGCTCCAGGTACGCCTCGGTGGCCTCCACTGGAGAAACTTCGCCCGACTGGATCAACCGGCCAAGGGCGGCGGCGCTCAGGAACGGAATTTCGTTGCTTTCCACCGGCCTAGTCGGCAGGCGAGGCTTCGAGCTCGTAGGGGTCCAACACCGCGCCGGTCTCCCGCATGAAGGTGCGGGCTTCCTCGCCGTGGAGGTTCTGGAAGAAAATCTCGATACGGTTCCCGCTCGGGTCGAAGCAGTAGAAGCTCTTGGTCAAGCCGTGATCGGCGGTGAAGTCGATGGGGTAACCGGCGTCCTTAACCCTGGCGTAAATCTCTTGGAGTTCCGGCTCTCCTCCCTCCAAGGCCAGCGCGGTGTGGGAAAGGCCGGGGCTCCCGGTCTCCACTCCCTCCGGGGCCTTGATCAGCGCGATGTCGTGGTCCTGCTCGCCGAAGGAGAGAAACGCCATATCCATGCCTTGATCGTGGACCATCAACTCCATCCCCAGGGCGTTGGTGTACCAATCGATGGCCTCTTTGGTGTCCTTCACATTGAGAACGACGTGCCCGACTTTGTTAATCTTCGCCACGTGTGTCCCTCCCAGGAAGTTTGGGCCAGCATACAAGCCTTTCCGCCGGGGACGCAATAGGCTGAGGCGCAATAGGAACTCGCAAGCCGCTGGGTCTTCGGATATATTTGGGTTACCCGGGACTCAGGCTCAAGGTGAGCTTGCCGATCTGCACTTTTGGTAAAGGAAGTCTGCCATGCTGAGATCTCGCTTTACGGATATGCTTAATTTGGACTACCCGATAATGTCCGCGCCGATGAGCAACCACAGCGGCGGAACATTGGCCGCAGCGGTTTCCGTGGCTGGCGGATTGGGCACCTTTGGCGGCACCAACGATTTTGGCCCCGATTGGCTTAAACAGCAGATCGAGTTCATACGGGGCCAAACCGACCGTTTTTTCGGCATCGGTTTTATCACCCACCTGCTCCAATTTAACTCGGAGAACTTTGAGATTGCCTTAGCCGAGCAGGCGCCGGTGGTGATATTATCCTTTGCCGACCCCCACCCGTGGCTGGGCCGGGCCCGGGATGCGGGAGCGGTGACCATCTGCCAGGTGCAATCCCCGGAGGCCGCACAGACGGCGCTCGACGCCGGGGCAGATATATTGCTGGCCCAAGGCAACGAAGCCGGCGGACATACCGGTGAGATGAATCTACTCCCCCTGCTAGTTGACTTGGCGGAGCGGTTTCCTCACGTTCCAGTCCTGGCTGCCGGGGGAATTACTTCCGGCCGCGGATTGGCGGGAGTAATGGCCACCGGAGGAGAAGGAGCATCCTTGGGTACGGCCCTGTTGGCCACCCCGGAGGCCGTGGAAGTCCCCCAAGCCTTCAAGGAGCAAATCCTTCGTTCCGGAGGGCAGGACACCGTCTTCACCCGGGTTTACGACCTGCTCGGCAGCCGTCCTTGGCCGGAGGGGATAGCCGGCCGGGTCTACCGCAATGAATTGGTGCGGCAATGGGATGGTAGGGACGAGGAGATTCTGGCCAACCGGGAAGAGCTTATTTCGGATGTAGCCGATGCCCGGGCCCGCCATGACCCGGAAATAGCGTCGGTGTATATGGGGCAAGGAGCCGGTCAAGTCCACGCCATACGGCCAGCAGCGGAAGTGGTCAAGGACATCTGTGAGGGTGCCGAGGGTATTCTGCGAGGCTTGTCGGGGAAGCTTGAAGGGCGGAACTGAGCATTTGCCCCTGTTCGTTGGCAACCGCCTGCCGTCTTATCCCCGAAGCTTGTAGCGCTGGACTTTGCCGGTTGCGGTCTTGGGGAGGTCTTCGACGAAGTTGAACCAGCGAGGGTACTTGTAACGGGCCAGCCCGTCCTGGCAATGCCTGAGCAGCTCGTCGGCCAGGTCTTCCCCGGCGTCGGTAGGATTGCTGAGCACCACGAAGGCTTCGGGCTTGAGCAGTTCGTCGGCGTCGGCCCGCCCCACCACCGCAGCCTCCAACACCCTGGGATGCTCGATGAGCCGGGCCTCGATCTCCACCGGGGAGCACCAGATGCCGCCAACCTTCATCATGTCGTCGCTGCGGCCGCAGTAAACGTAGTAACCATCCCCGTCCTGGTAATAGGTGTCGCCGGTGTTGAGCCAGCCGTTCACCATGGTCTCGGCGGTCTTCTCCGGGTTGTTCCAGTAGCGCTGTGCGGTGGAGTCGCCGCGGATGAACAGGCTTCCCGTTTCCCCCGCCGCCACCGGAGCGCCGTCTTCGTCCAGAATCCGCGCCTCGTAGCCCGGCACGAGACGCCCGCTGGCGCCGGGCCGGAAGTCGCCGGTGGTGTTGGAAATGAAGATGTGCAGCGCCTCGGTGGAGCCGATGCCGTCCAGGATCAGCGTGCCCGTGCGCTCTCTCCAGCGCCGGAAAATATCGGCGGGCAGTGCTTCTCCGGCGGAGACGCAAGCACGCAAAGAGGAAAGGTCTGGAGTCTGCTCTTCGAGGGCCCGCAGTTGGGCCGCATAGAGGGTGGGTACACCGAAGTACAGCGTGGGCCGGTGGCGCTCGATGATGTCGAAGGTCATCTCCGGGGTGGGCCGTTGGCCGCTCAACACCGCTTTTCCGCCGGTCCACAGCGGGAACGTCATGGCGTTGCCTAGGCCGTAGGCGAAGAAGAGCTTCGCTGCGGAAAAACAAATGTCGTCTCCGGTCACGCCCAGGGTGTTGACAGCATAGTGGGCGCAGGTGGTCACTATGTCACGGTGGCGATGCACCGCCCCCTTGGGCCGCCCGGTGGACCCCGACGAATAGAGCCAGAAACACTCGGAATCGGGGGTGGCCGGCGCCGGGGCCAGCAGTGGAGATGACTCTTCCATCATCTCGGTCACCGAGCTCGATCCCTCGGTGCACAGAATGAACCGTGGTGTGTAACCCGCAGCCGCTAGGGCCGGGGCGACTTCGCCCTGATACTCCGGTGAGTAGACCAGCCCGGCGCATTCCGAGTCTTCGATCATGTACTGATAGTCATCGGCCCGGAGCAAAGTGTTCAAGGGCACCGGTGCCAGCCCGGCCTTGATTGCGCCCCAGAACAGGTAGAAGAACTCCGGGCAGTCCTTCACGATCATCAGCACCCGGCCGCCCGGCTCGCCGGCCAGCGACCGCAGCAGGTTGCCGCAACGGTTCACTCGGTCGGCCAAGTCCAGGTAGGTGACGGACTTGTCGGTGTCGTCGGCGATGATCGCCACCTTATCGGCCCGCCCTTCGCCCAAGTGACGGTCGACAAAGTCTGCGGCCACGTTGTACTCAGGTGGGTAGGTTATTGTCGCCGGGGTGGTAGACGCATCAATTGAAACGAACATACTCAAAGTCCCACGGCTTGCCGTCGATTCCTCGCACCGGCGGAGCGATCCAACTGGCAATCTTGCCTGGCTCGATGACCCTATGCATCAGCGAATCCACAAATTCCATGTCCACTCGGGTAGGCAGCCAGCGGTCCACATTGGCGGCCCAGTGCTCCTCGTCGACAATCGCGCCGTCCGGGGTGACTCGCAGCCCGGCAGCGTTGCCGATGCGGCGGTTGAAACACCGGTGGGGCAGCGCCAACCGGAAATCGATGCCCTGGGATTCCAAAGCCCGGTTCCAACGCTCAAGGCCCCGCTGGCAGTCCTTGATGTAGTCGTCTCGCAGCCGTTCGTTGACCGCGCTCAGCGCCGACAGGTCTTCCACTACAATTCGGCCGTCTCTGACCGTGTGGACTGGCCATAGCCCGTCGGTCAGCCGGTGATCGTCGTCCAAGCGCGACTCCAGGTAACGGCCTTTGAGCCCGGCGGTGAAGTAGTTGGAAGCGTTGGTGGACACCTCCTGCCCGAACAGGTCGACCGATACGCTGTAGTGGAAATTGACGTACCTCTGAATGGTGGGCAGGTCGATGACCCCGGCCTCCCGCAGCCTCTGCGGGTCGTCAGTGCCGAGCTCGTTCATCATTTCCCCGGTGCGTTGCACCACCCGCATCACGCCGGTTTCGCCGACAAACATGTGATGGGCCTCTTCGGTGAGCATGAACTTACAGGTGCGGGCCAAGGGGTCGAAGCCCGACTCGGCCAGGGCCGCCAGCTGGTACTTACCGTCCCGGTCGGTGAAAAAAGTGAACATCAGGTATGACAGCCAGTTGGGGGTCTGCTCGTTGAACGCGCCGAGAATCCGGGGACGGTCGACGTCACCCGAATGCCGCTCCAACAGCGCATCGGCTTCCTCGCGCCCGTCGCGGCCGAAATAGGCCTGCAGCAAGTAGACCATGGCCCAGAGGTGCCGGCCTTCCTCCACGTTGATCTGGAACAGATTGCGCAGGTCGTAGAGCGACGGGCAGGTCAGTCCCAACCGGCGCTGTTGCTCCACCGAGGCCGGCTCGGTGTCGCCTTGGGTCACGATCAGGCGTCGCAGGGGAGCGCGATATTCGCCCGGCACTTCCTGCCAGACCGGGGAGCCCTGGTGGTCGCCGAAGGAGATGGTGCGGCCGGTCTCGGGCTTGGCCAAGAAGATGCCCCAACGGTACTCCGGCATTCTCACGTAGCCGAAGTTGGCCCAACCGTCGGCCTCCACGCTAATTGCAGTGCGCAGGTAGACGTCGAAGTCGGACGAGCCGTCGGGGCCCATCTCGGCCCACCACTTCATGTAGTTAGGTTGCCACGACTCCAACGCGCGTTGCAGACGGCGGTTCTCCGACAGGCCGACGTTGTTCGGTATTTGATCGGTGTAGTCAATGCTCATGGTCAGACTCGACCCTGGTCGTATTGGCTCTTTGTCCCGGTCCCGTAGAGCTGCAGGGCGCCATCGGGCCCGGAGGCGTTGGGCCGTTGGAAAATCCAATTTTGCCAGGCGCTGAGCCGTCCGAAAATCTTGCTCTCCATGGTCTCAGGCCCGGCGAAGCGCAGGTTGGCCTCCATCCCGGTCAGGGCGTCGGGGGAGAAGCTGGCCCGCTCCTCCAGGGCCAGGCGGATTTCGTCTTCCCAGTCGATGTCGTCCGGTGTGAACGTGACCAGTCCCAGGCGGTAGGCCTCGTCGGCGTTTAGGTCTTCCCCGGAGCAATCGCGCAGTTGGCTCAAGTCGTGCCCGAGCAGGCGCGTTTCGAGCCTGGAAATGCCGTTCACCATTGGCAGCGGGCCAAAGTTCATGCCGGTCAACCGGACCGTGGCAGGCCCTTGGGAGTCGCCGTTCAAAACTCCATCGAGCATATAGCTGCGGTCGGCGGCCAAGGCCAGCTCCAGCAGAGTCCCGGCGAAGCAGCTACCGGGCTCTATCAGCGCGATCATCGACCGGGAGCTAACATCAAGCCGTTTGAGAGTCCGCTTGAGGAAGAGGGTGATCTCGCGGACCAGCCAATCGCCGCCGTGGTCGAGCAGGAACTGGTCGTGGGCCGCCGTCAGTCCCGCGCTGCCCTGAGTGCGGAACACCCAGGTGCCGACGTTGGCCTCGTTGAGCCGGAGGTGCAGCAGGGCGTCGTCCAACTCCCGGGCCAAAGCCAGCGGCCAGAAGCTGGCGCCAAGCTCCGAAACCCCTTCGGACGTGGCGGGCGGTGGCTCGGCCGGGCCCCGGACCAAGAAATCGGCCACGCCTAACTCCCGGTCGATCTTGATTTCCAAGTGGTCGTACATTATCCGGTCACCCGCTAACGAGCGGTGCATGGGCGTCAGTGCCATGCCCTGAGCTTCGGCCGGGCGGTCCGATGCACCGGCCAGTTCTTCGGCGCGCTCAGTCACGGCCGCCTCGAAGTTGGACCGCGGGGCGAGCTCGTCGACCAGACCCCATTCCAAGGCCCGGGAGCCACGGACGCCCTCGGACGTAGTGCATAGAAAGTCGGCGTGGTCGCGGCGCACCCGGCGTTTGTCCACCAGCCTGGTGAGCCCGCCAGTGCCGGGCAGAACGGCCAGCAGCGGCAGTTCCGGCAGCGACACCGCGCTGGAGCCGTCGTCGATGAGGACGATATGGTCGCAAGCCAAGGCCAGCTCGTAGCCACCGCCGGCGGCCGGGCCGTTGACCGCGCAGATGTAGGTCTGGCGGGATTGGGCGGTGGCATCTTCAATGGCGTTGCGGGTCTCGTTGGTAAACTTGCAGAAGTTGACCTTGTGTGCGTGATCGGATTGGGCCAGCATCTTGATATTGGCCCCGGCGCAAAACACCCGCTCGTGGCCCGAGGTGATGACCACGGCCCCAACTCCGGGGTGCTCGAAGCGCAGCCGCTGCACCGCGTCGTAAAGCTCGATGTCCACGCCCAAGTCGTAGGAATTCTGCTTCAGCTCGTAGCCGGGGCGCAATGGTGCGTCTTCTTGTACCGACAGTGCCAAGCGGCCCACTCTGCCATCCACCGACAGCGACCAGTGTTTGTAGCGGTCGGGGCTGGTGGCAAAGTCGACTATCGGGCTTTTGCTCTGTTGGCTATCGACCGAATCGGCCATATCACAGTCCAGTACGGCTTGTAGTACTCAATTCTAACAACGATAGTCGCCGTTGACACGCTTCGGACGGCTGCTACACTCCGGCGGCAGCGACCACCGACGGGGGTAGCGTCATGGGATATGGCTTTTGCCATTCCGGGCAGCGGCCCCCTGACAGCACCGGAATCGATGAGAGCCATCGCCCGACGCGGCGAGGAATTGGGCTTCGATTTCTTGGTGTGTCCCGACCATCTCATATTTCCTCGCGACGTCGCCTCGCCCTACCCCTACAACGAGGAAGGCGTTCACCCCGGCACACTGGCGGGGTAGTGCTTGGACCAGCTAACGGTGTTGTCGTTCCTGGCGGGGCAGACCACGCGGACCCGTTTGGGCGCCAGCGTGATGATCGTCCCCCACCGCAATCCGTTGGTGGCCGCCAAGTCGCTGGCCACTTTAGATGTATTGTCCGGAGGCCGGTTGATTCTGGGCGTGGGAGTGGGTTGGCTCCGCGAAGAGTTCGAGGTGCTTGGCCTGCCGCCCTTCGAGGAACGGGGCGAGGTAACCGACGACTCGGTGGACGTAAAAGCGGCTGTTGCGATAGCGAGGGAATATGTTCATGACCTCTTCAATGGTGAGGAGATTACGAACGTCGGGCTCGAAGAGGTGGAATACGATGAAGTCTCGAGGAATTGGGATATTACTATCGGGTTCTCCCGACCTTGGGACCAGAAGAGTACTTTGAGCGCCACCTTTGGCCAGGTGACGTTGGGGCGCTCATATAAGTTGATTCGGGTCCACGATTTGACGGGGCCGCGTCGAGTCACTGAAGGACCGGCTATTGGTCGATCCCAAATAGCAGATGACCGATGCCGCGCTCCTCGAAGTCGCTTCCATGGATACCCCGATTGTCACGGTGGACCTTGATCTGTACCTGGCAGCCCTGGCTAGGGGACAGGATACGGCAATCAACTTTACCCACCTTCGCTCTGAAAGCCCCTACCGCCGCTTGTATACTGGCTCCCGGCCTTCGCGGTAGGCGGTCATGGCTTCTTCGTGGTCGGGGGAGGCGATGGCGATGGACTGGCGGTGCAGGTATTCCTCGAAGAATTGGCCGTGGGGAAGGTCCTGGTAGGCCGATAGCATAAGCTTGGTCTGCCGTGCCCCTTCAGAGCTGATGGAAAGGTAGCGTTGGACCAAGGCCTCGACTTCCTCGTCGAAATTGGCCGGGTCTACCAGGTAGTCGACCAAGCCGATACGATGGGCTTCCTTGCCGTCGACATTCTCCCCGGATAGAGCCATACGCTTGGCCCGACCCAGGCCGATGTAGCGGGGCAGGCGGTAGGCGCCGAGTCCGGGGACGAAGCCCTCTTTGGCCGCTGGCAGGCCCAACAGGCAGTCCTCGGTGGCGATGCGAATGTCGCAGGCCAGCGGGAGTTGCAACCCGCCGCCCAGCGCGTACCCGTGCAAGGCGCAAAGCACCAACTGGTCGGAGCGCTCCAAGATCCTCAGGGCTCGGTCCCAGTTAACGAAGTAGGCCGAGGGCGTCTCGTCGGCCGCCAGTTCCTTAAGGTCGATGCCGGTGCTGAAAGCGCGGCCATTGCCTCGGATAATCACCACCCGGGCGTGGGCGTCGTTGTATATTGCTTCGGCGGCGCGGAGCAGTTCCACCGTCCCCTGGTAGTCGAAGGCGTTCAGTACCCGGGGGCGGTCTAGCGTAAGGCGGATGATGTCCCCGTCGGTCTCGTAGGTCATGTTCTTCAGTTCCATTGACCGCTCCTAAATGCGACGGTTATCGACCACGCGGACCGCCTTGCCCTCGCTGCGGGCGATCTGCCGCGGCTCTACGATGGAGACCCGGCAACCGATTCCCAGGGCAGTACGGAGCTCGCCGGTCAAACGCTGTTCGGCGTCGGCCACGGCGCTCGGGTTGGAGTGGAGCTCCGGCGACGATTCCACACGGACGGTCAGTTCATCCAGACCATGGCTACTGCGCTCCACCACCAACTCGTAGTGCGGCTCCAGTCCGCCGGTGCTCAACAAGACCGTTTCGACTTGCGAGGGGAAAACGTTGATGCCACGGACTATGAGCATATCGTCGCTGCGGCCCAACACTTTCTCCATGCGCACCGTGGTGCGGCCGCAAGGGCAGGCATCGTGGAAGAGGCGGGTCAGGTCCCGGGTACGATAGCGGATTAGTGGCAGCGCTTCCTTGGTGACGCAGGTGAAGACCAACTCCCCGGCTTCACCTGCCGCCAGCGGCCTGCCGGTCTCGGGGTCGATGATTTCAGGGATGAAATGGTCTTCGGCGATGTGCATTCCCCGCTGGTAGGGACACTCCATCGCCACGGCGGGCCCCAAGACCTCGGAAAGGCCATAGATGTCGAGGGCGGTGATGCCCAACCGGGACTCTATCTGCGCCCTCATCTGCTCCGACCACGGCTCGGCCCCAAAGATACCCACGCGGAGCGCACCTTCCGCTAGATCGATGCCATCAGCCGCCGCTTCTTCCGCGATTAGCAGGGAGTAAGACGGGGTGCAACAAAGCACCGTCGCTCCGAAGTCTTGAAGGAACGTTACCTGGCGGCGCGTGTTGCCCGCGGACACGGGGACTACCGTGGCGCCGAGCAGCTCCGCACCGTGATGCACTCCCAGGCCGCCAGTGAACAGACCGTATCCGTAGGCGTTTTGAAGCACGTCCTCAGGGGTGACGCCTGCCATGGTCAGGGAGCGGGCCACCAGACCTGCCCAGAGCGCCACGTCGTGGGCGGTATAGCCGACCACCGTCATCCGGCCGGTGGTGCCGCTGGAGGCGTGGAGCCGCACGACCTGCTCCATCGGGACGGCAAACATGCCAAATGGATACGTATCCCGCAGGTCCCGCTTCTCCGTGAAGGGAAGGCAGTGGATGTCGTCGAGCGAGCGTATCTCTGCCACATTGATTCCCAGGGCCGAAAAGCGGTCGCGGCATAGGGGAACATGGCCTGCCACCCGCTCCAAGCACGATCGCAGCCGCCCGGCTTGCAGGCTAGTCATCTCGTCGCGGGAGATGGTTTCCACCCGGTCCCAAACCGTGGTCTGCAAGATAATTACCGCCGCCAGTTTGGATTGCCCAGCAGTATATCGGGTTTGACCGTCTTTGAGGCGGTACTTAGAATGGGCACGTGCCAGTTTCAGCGGCTAATTCCAAGGTGATTTACGACGCTCTCAAGGCGGTGGGCGTGCGGGTCATCTCCGCGCTGCCTGAGACGTGGTTGGTGCACCTGGTGTCGATGGCCGACGATGATCCCGAGGTCAGCCTGGTGCGCCTGAACAAGGAAGAGGAAGGCGTTGGTATTTCCGCCGGGGCACACTTGGCCGGAACCAAGTCGGCCATGCTGATGCAAAACCACGGTCTGCTGACCTCGATCAACGGCATCGTGTCGCTGGCCCAGCTCTACCGGATCCCGCTGCTGATGCTTATCAGCTACCGGGGCGAAATGGGGGAGCGCGACCCGTGGCAGACCGAGGGCGGCCTGGTTACCGAACCCATTCTGCAGGCCCTGGGCATCACCTACCGAAAGATGTCCGACCCGGTCACCGTCGAGCGCGACATCCGCCAAGCCCAGACCCTTGCCGAGAGCTCGCTGCGTCCGGTGGCATTGCTGTTGACCCGCGAACTGATGTGGGAGGACTGATGCTGCGGGAGGATGCCCTTCGCGCCATCTACCCCATGCTCAAGGACCACCTGGTCGTGACGATCATGGGGGCGGTGGCGGTGGAGTTATACAACCTGGGACACCGCCCCAACTTTTTCTACTTGGAACACGGGATGGGCTTGGCGTCATCGATGGGACTGGGCCTAGCCCTCTCGTTGCCCGGCCAGCAAATCACCGTGCTGGACGGGGACGCCTCGCTGCTGATGAACCTTGGCACCCTCAGCACCCTGGGCCGCTACCGTCCGCCCAACTTAATCCACCTGGTGTTCGACAACGAGAGTCTGCTGTCGGTCGGCGGTTTCCCCTCGGCCACCGGTTCCGGCACCGACCTGGCAGGCGTGGCGGAGAAGGCCGGGGTCGAGCACGTGGCCAAGGCCGACACCATCGAGGCCTTGGAGGGGGAGTTCGCCACCGCTTCGGAGCGTAACGCCCTGTCGGTGATCACCTCCAAGGTTGCGGCGGTGGGCCCGGCTTCGTTCGCCATGGACATCGGGCTGCTGGAGAACCGGTTCGAGTTCGCCCGGCACCTGCGCGGACTATAGTACCGCCTCGGCAATCCACTCGATTTGCTCCACGGTCGACTGCTCATCGTAGGTGACTAGCATATGGACGATGTGGTCGGCGCCGGCGTCGAAGAACCGGCGGTTCTGCTCCCGGTCGGCCGGTGCGTCCCACATGGTGATGGTGAGTTGCGACGGGTCGCGCCCTCGTTCGTGGTACAGGTCCTCGATGTGCCGCCGGGCCGCCGGTAACTCGGCGGGGTCGTGGTATTTGGAGGTGGTGCGGGCCCGGGGCAGCCAGCCGTCTCCGTAGTCAGCGATCCGCTCCGCCGAACGCCCCAACTCGCCGCCGATCAGCACCGGTGGGTGCGGCTTTTGCAACGGCTTGGGGTCGCAGATGATCGGCGGGAAATCCACCCAGCGGCCGTGGAACTCCGACACCGGATTGGTCCAGAGATCCTTCATCGCATTGACGTGTTCCCGAGTCTGGCTCCAGCGCCGGGGGAAGTCACCGCCCAGCACCTCCGTCTCGCCCCTAAGCCAACCCGCGCCAATGCCGAAGAGGAACCGGCCGCCCGATACCAGGTCGAGCGTGGCCACCTCCTTGGCCAAGCGGACCGGGTTCCGTTCTGGCACCAGACAAATTCCGGTGCCCAGCTTTACCTTCTCGGTTGCGCCGGCCGCTGCCGCCAGGAAGACAAGGGGGTCGATGATCTGGTTGATCCGGCCATCTCCGTAGGCGCTGGGCGCTCCGGCCCGCATCGATCCCGCATCGACGCCGAAGTCGGCGGGAACAACGCCGTGCTCCGGGGCCCATAGCGAGGAGAAGCCCAGTGCTTCCACCTTGCGGGCTAGCCCGACGATGTCGAAGTCGTGCCGTGTCATTAACAGACAGATGCCGATGTTCATCAGGGGAACTCCTGGTATCAAAAATGCCCTCCTCCCCGTCGAGGGAAGGAGGGCCATTCTCTCCGGTGATTGGAGGAAAGGGTCTTATGGGAAAAGCTGCTCGCCGGTTTCGGCGTCGCCGACCCAGATGGCGGCCACTGGGCAGTTCTCCGCCGCTTCTAGTATCAATTCTTCGGTATCGGCGTCCACGTCGGCAGGGATGGCCTGACGTTCTTCGTTGAGGGTCAAGGCCTTGGTGGCGATGGTGATACACATCGCATTGCCGACACAAAGGTTGTGGTCAACGGTGACACTGAGCTTTCTCGCCATTTCTTCCTCCCTATTCGCTGCTTTCAAATGCCCACTGCCGAATGGGCCAGGCCGGGAAATCTTCGCTCGGTGACCTTGGCGCGTCCTGCCGGTCCAAGGTGGCCGCATTCTAGCAGCGGCAATTTGGGCGGTCAATAAGAGTGCCTCATAGCTGAACGGCGCCCGCTACAGGCGTTTCGCGAAACGTCCGCGCATAGTATCATCCGCTAATCCAACGCTGGAGCGAGGCAGACCACATGAAATATGACCATGTAATCGTTGGCGGCGGCACCGCAGGGTGCATCGTAGCCGCGCGGCTGTCGGAAGACCAGGGACGCTCGGTGTTGCTGTTGGAAGCCGGGCCCGACTTCCCGGACTTCGAGCAGTTGCCGGATATGCTCAAGCTGGGCTGGGGGACCGTAAACCTGGAAGCGCGGGCCGCCGGATCGCCCTACAACTGGTCGTTCACCGGGGTGGCCACCCCGGAGCAAGGGCCGATGCCGGTCCCCCGGGGCAAAGCGCTGGGCGGCTCTAGCGCCATCAACGGCCAGACGTTCATCCGGGGCGCTGCCGAGGACTTCGATACCTGGGCGTCTTGGGGCAACGACCAATGGTCGTACATCCAGTGCCTGCCCTATTTTCGAAAGCTGGAGAGCGACGCCGATTTCCACGACGACTTTCACGGCACCGAGGGCCCGGTGCCGGTGCGCCGCTTCCCTCGCGAGTCTTGGCCGGTGCTGCAGGAGGCCTTCTTCCGGGCCTGCTCCGACGCTGGCTATCCCTACAGTCCCGACGTCAACAACCCGGACGCCACTGGCATCAGCCAACGGGCCGAGAACAACATCGATGGCGTACGCATGAGCATGGCCTTGGCCTACATCGCCCCAATTCGGCATCGGCTCAACCTCACCATCAAACCCAACGCCCAGGCGGTACGTGTAATCATCGATGGCACTCGCGCGACCGGGCTGGAGGTCGATAGCGGCGGGGAGCGATTCGTGGTCGAAGGCGAGGAGATCATCCTGTGCTCCGGCGCGGTGGCCTCCCCCCAGACTTTGATGCTGTCGGGGATTGGTCCCCGCGGTCAGCTGGAGGCCTTCGGGATCCCGGTGGTCGCCGATTCGCCGGGCGTGGGCCAGAATATGCGCGACCATCCTAACGTGCAGGTTCGCTTCCGGGTGCGGGAGGGCACCCGGGAAGACCCCGACGCGATGCGGGCGCTGCGGCTCCGCTACACCGCCTCGGGTTCGGACACGCCCAACGACATGATCCTCTCCCCGGCCTCCCTGAACACGGTAGTGCGGGACGGCGACGACCCTTCCCACAGCATCAACTGCGGATTGTATCTCGCTGCGGGCCAAGGTGAGTTGCGGCTGACCTCCGCCGACCCCCAGGAGCAGCCCAGCATGGAATACCGCTACCTGGAGGAGGAGTGGGACCGTGCGCGCCTACGTGAGTCAGTCCGAATGTGCATCGGTCTGCTCCAGCACCAAGCGTACAACTCCATAGTGGAGGAGGCGGTCTCGCCGTCCCCGGCCGACCTGGCCTCGGACGGGGCGTTGGACGCTTGGATGAGGCGGACGGTGAGCACGTCGTACCACATCTCGGGCACCTGCAAGATGGGGACCGACGACGATCCGATGGCCGTGGTCGACCAACACCTGAAGGTGCGGGGGGTCGAGGGGCTGCGTGTGGTCGACGCTTCGGTCATGCCCGACGTGGTCCGCGCCAACACCAACGTCACCACTATGATGATCGCCGAACGGGCCGCCGACTTCATCAAGGCCGGAAACTAACCCAGAGACCGCCCATCCCGCCGAGATTCCCTTCTTGGCCCGGTGTTCCTCGCGGGCCCGGTGTTCCTCGCGGGCCCGGTGTTCCTCGCGGGCTCGGTGTTCCTCGCGGGCTCGGGGTTCCCTGCGGGCTCGGGGTTCCTTGCGGGCTCGGGGTTCCTTGCGGGCTTCGGGGTTCCCTGCGGGCCCGGGGTTCCCTGCGGGCCCGGGGTTCCCTGCGGGCCCGGGGTTCCTTGCGGGCTCGGGGTTCCTTGCGGGCTCGGGGTTCCCTGCGGGCTCGGGGTTCCTTGCGGGCTCGGGGTTCCTTGCGGGCTCGGGGTTCCTTGCGGGCTCGGGGTTCCCTGCGGGCTCGGCGTTTACTCGAATCCGTAGAGGCGGGCGCAGTTATCCCAGAGGAACTTGCGTCTGGCGTCGTCGGACAGCGGCAACTCCAGAAAGCGCTCGACGGCCAGCGGGTACTTGGAATCGGCGTGGGGGTAGTCGGTGGAGAAGACCACGTTGTCTTCAAGCCCGAATCTGGAGACTATCTCCGCTGGAGTCTCGTCGCATTCCACCGAGAGATAACACTGCCGCCGGAAGTATTCGCTGGGTTCCATTTTCAGGTCCGGGTGGTCGTAAGACGCTGACATTTCGTAGTGCTCGTCCAATCTCCACAGTAGCCATGGGGCCCAAGAGCAGTTGCCCTCCAGGAAGGCGACCGTAAGCTCGGGGAAGCGCTCGAGCACGCCGCCGCCCACGATGTCCACCACCGCCAGCATCATGCCCATGGGGTGGGTGCAGGTATGGTAGAGCATGTGGGTATCGAAGTTGTCGCCAGGCTGGGGCAGGTCCACTCGCCCGCCTTCGTGGAAACTCAGCGGGACCCCTAGCCGCTGCAGCTCCTCCCACAGCGCGTCGTAGTAAGGGTCGTGCCAATTGCGCCCGTTCACCGGGTTGGGGCGAACAAACACCGTCTTGAATCCCAATTCATTGACCGCCCGTCGCGCCTCGCCGATAGCGCCCTCGATGTCATGGGGTGGGACCATCCCCGCGCCGAACATACGGCCCTCGCCTGCCGCGCAAAAATCGGCCAGCCAGTCGTTGTAGGCGCGGGAAATGGCGGTGGCCAGTGCGGGCTCCATGTCGCTCAGGCCCAGGGTGAACAACCCCCGGCTGGGGAAGAGCACCGCCGCGTCTATGCCTTCGCTGTCCATGGCGACGAGCTGCGATTTGCTGTCCCAGCCCCGCTCTTCCGACTCCGCGTAAACCTCCATCTGCGCGGTCATCAACGGCGCGATCGCGTTGGAGTAGCTGCGACCGGGCAGCGGATAGACCGTCTCTCCAACCTGTACGCCCAGGTCTCGGGGGTGTCTGCTCATTCCCTTTGGGGCCCGGTCCCTGAAGGCCGGGTCGATGTAGCGCTCCCAGAGGTCGGCGGGTTCAACGATATGCATGTCCGAGTCCATAACTTTGAAGCCGCCTTTAGCCATCGGGGGGACCTCCGCAAAATCTTGTGATTGCCCTTTTCGCCGAGGGGAATAATACCAAAACTGTTGGGATAGGCGGAAAGAGCGAGGGTAGTATACTGGTTCTGCCTGGTGGAGATGGTGTCATGATCGACGAGAGAAATATCAACGCAGCTAACGCGTACGAGACTTTCACATCGATGTCGGCTGGGGAGGTGGCAGCCTTTCTTCAACGATTCACCAACGACTCCCATTGGATGTCTGACCAATGGGAAGAGCTTAAGGCCAGATTCCCTGATTGTTACGTCGCAGTGCTGAACGAGCGGGTCGTTGTGGTTGCAACAAACGTCGATGAGATCCATAACCAACTTGACGCTAAGGGCATCTGGCCCGGCCTCGCGGTTAAGGGTTTCCTTCGAAGCGAGCCTATCACCTTTATCCTCTAAGGAGCTCTTGGCAATAGTCGGGCATTATCTCCGAAGAGGCTCCACTCCCGCCCCTTACGTCTCAAGTTTGGTGCTGATACCTCGGTTGCGCTCGGTATATCCTATAGGGTTTTAGATCGATTCAGGCGCCGACCGAACAACGCTCCATCCATCGGATGTGCGCGAGCTAGGGATTGACCTCGTCGTCCTTGACACCGCCAGTCTCACATACGCAACGGGAATTGGCGGCAGAGTAGGCTATTTCGCTGAAGAAGCCGAGATTCGTTTCATCGACTCCTCGGGGGAATCGGTGTCGATAACCACCGAAATCGGAATTTGCCAGGAGAATCTCAGCGAGCGATTTGCTGGTGTTCCCTCGCTACTCGGCCGCGACATCTTGAACCTGTTTTCAGTGCGGCTTGATTATTCGAGCAATCTCGTCCTGCTAGAGTAGGGGGAGGATGCACAAAACTCCTGGGAGGAGGACTAAGCAATGGCCATCCGCACACGCATCGGCGTTATGGTTCCCTCGACCAATACCACCTGTGAGGCCGACTTCCAGTTGGTGTCGCCGGCGGGAGTGACCGTGCATGGGCAAAGGCTCTGGATCACCAACGAAGCCAACGGCGACGCCGCCTTCGACGGCATGAACGCAGAGATCGAGTCTGCTGCCCGCTACCTGGCCACCGCCAAAGTCGACGCCATCGCCTACGGCTGCACCACCGGCAGCTTCTACAAGGGCCCGGGCTGGGACGAGGAGATGCTGCGGCTCATCGAGTCGGTGGCCGGCGTACCAGCGGCGGCCACCAGCCCCTCGGTGGTTGACGCGCTACGGCACTTCGGCGCGAAGCGCATCTCCATTGCCACCCCCTACCCCGACTGGAACAATCAAATGCTCCGCGCCTACATGGAAGCCCAAGGGTTCGAGGTGCTGAACGTCGAAGGGGAGCCTTGGGCGGCCCAAGCGGGCAACCAGGGTATCAACGACCAAGACCCGGAAGTGGTGGTGGATTTTGCAGCCAGCGTCTGCCGCCCCGAGGCCGATGCGCTCCTGTGTTCCTGCACCGCTTGGCGTTCCGTCGAGGCGGCGTCGCGTTTGGAGGAGAAGACTGGACGCCTGTTGGAGGACCCCGCCGCCGTTCCGGTCTAGCGTTGCCGGCCTAGCCGTCGCCGTCCTAGGGCGCAGACGCCACGTCGACGATAACGTTGCCGATTGCGCCGCCTTCCACCGCTTGATGGGCCTGCGTCACCTGGTCCAGCGGGAAGTGGGGACCTACCTGGTGGCTCAGCGCCCCGTCCTCCAGCCAGCGGGTGATGTCGTCGATGGCCGCCTCTTTCGCTGGCTCCGGCATGTCGTAGACCAAGACCATCCGCGCCACCACGTTGCTGGAGCGGAACTGCAGCGGGACTGGCGGTTGTTGGCCGGTACCAGCCGCGTAAACCGCGACCACTCCCGAAGACTTCAGCACCTGGCTGGTCACCGGGAAGTTGGCGCCAAAGTCGACCTCCACGATGTGGTCGACGCCCTCGCCGCCGGTGATGTCCATCACCCGGGCAGCGACATCCTCGGTGCGGTAGTTGATCGTGTGGGCGGCACCCGCTTCGGCCGCTATCCGCGCCTTATGGTCGGAGCTGATCGTGCTGATCACCGTGGCCCCGGCCAGTTTGGCCTGCTGTACGGCATAGTGACCGACCGCACCCGCTCCTCCCGGCACCAAAACTGTCTTGCCCTGCAAGGGACCATCGGCAAACAAGCAGCGATGGGCCGTCATGGCGGGTACGCCCAAGCAGGCCCCTTGGTCAAAAGTGACGGGGGCCGGCATTGCGACGCAATGGCCCGTGGGCTGCACCGTATATTCTGCGGCGCTGCCGAAGGGCCGTCCGAATTGGGACTCGAACAGCCATACCCGCTCCCCGACCCGGGACTCGGGGACGCCGGGTCCAACCCGGTCGATCACGCCCGAGCCGTCTTGGTGCGGGATGACCCTGGGGAAGGCCAGACGCTGGGTCAGGCCCTGCCGCCGTTTCCAGTCGGAGGGGTTGACCCCCGACGAGACTACCCGGACCCTAACCTCGCCGGAGCCCGGCTCGGGGTCGGGCAACTCCCCGACCTGTATGACCTCGGCGGGACCGTTCTGTTCGTACCAAACGGCTCTCATCTGCCCTCACCCCAGGGTGCCAATTCCCGGTCTAGTTGGTTCGTCCAACGTAGTCGGAGCGGGCCCGGTCGATGGCGGCGGCCCGTCCGGCCTGCAGCAACTCCCGGCGCTCGTAGGCCCAACTGTTCGACGCGGCGGTGCTGTGCGTGGTGCCTTGGAACGCGGGCATCACGTAGCGGGCCATCAGTTCGTAGCTGTGTAGCACCTGCTCCCGCGGGGCCCAGTCAATCGCCTGGACCATGAATGAGCCGAAGCCGCCACTCCGTTCCTCCAACTTCCTGATGCTCTCTATACAGTCGTCGGGGGTGCCGATAACCCAGGCCCCGCTTTCGGCCATGGCGTCCACGATGTCTTCCAAGGGTCCGTCGACGACAGCGTTACGGCCCATGGTGTGCTCGAAGTACTCCCGCTGATACCGGCCCGCGCCAAGCCTGGCTTGCTCGATCGCTTCCTTCTTGGTTTCTGCCAAGTGCACCGGGAGCACCAAACGCCAATCGTTGCGGTCCACGGTCTGGCCGTGCTCCGCCGCCGACTCCTCGGCGATGGCCCACAGAGACTTCAGGTCCGCTTCGGGCGAACCGGGATCGCGGGGCACGGTGATGGTTAATACTGCCGCCCCGTATTTCCCCGCCAAGGCTACGCCGGAGGGCGATTGCACCGAGGCGACGGCAATGGGCATGTGGGGTTTGGTGTAGGGGCGAAGCTGTAACATCGCTTCCTGCAACTCGAACCAGTCGCTCTTGTAGGTGATGGGCTCGGACTCGGTCATTAGCCGCAGCACCATGCCGAAGCCTTCGTCCATCCGCTGCCGCTGCACGGTGGGAGGGATACCCATCATGTAGGCGTCGCCGGGCAGCGCACCAGGCCCCACGCCCAACATCACTCGACCGTGGCTCATATGGTCGAGCTGGACCATCCGGTTGGCCACCATGAAAGGGTGGTGATAGGGGATGCTGATCACGCCGGTGCCCAGCTTGATATGCTTGGTACGGTCAGCCGCCACCCCGATGAAGATCTCCGGTGAGGAGATGGTCTCCCAACCGGCGCTGTGATGTTCGCCGATCCAGGCTTCGTCGAAGCCCAGGTCGTCCAGCCATTCGACCAACTCCAAGTCGCGGTCCAAGGCAAGGGTGGGATTTTCGCCGACGCGGTGGAAGGGGCCCATGAAAATCCCGAATTTCATCCGCTCTGGCAAGGCCATATCGGTCTACTCTCCTGAAGAATTGTGCGTTTGGGGTTCCGGGCAATTATAGACCGCTGGTAGACGTAATGCCAACGAAGCCCGGTTGGCGCAACGCTGCCGGTGGCCAGTTGGCGCAACGCTGCCGGTGGATTGACTAGGCATGCCCCCGGTAGTAGTCTGAGCCCGCCGACAGACCCATATGAGAGGAGGGAACTCCGCATGAAATACGATGGCATGATTGCCGAAACGGTACTCATTAAAGGACATGAGGGCGACCAGATTGACGCCTATCTGGCCCGACCGCTGGGCCCGGGCCCCTACGGCGGCGTCGTCCTGATCCACCACATGCCCGGCTGGGACGAGGCCTCCAAGGAGATGGCCCGCAAGCTAGCCTACAACGGCTTCACCTGTATCTCGCCCAACCTGCACTTCCGCGAAGGGAAGGCCACCCCGCAGGAAAACAGCGCCAGCATCCGGGAAAAGGGCGGCATGCCCGACGTCCGCACCATGGGAGACGTGGAGGGCGCCATGAGCTACCTTCGGACCTTGCCCTACCTGAACGGCAAGATTGGGCTCATCGGATTCTGCTCCGGCGGCCGCCAGACCTACTTGGGCGCCTGCACGCTCAAGGGCGTGAACGCGGCGGTGGACTGCTGGGGCGGCGGCGTCACCCAAGGCAACGATCAACTTTCCGAGGCCATGCCCGCTTGGCCCGTCGATTTCACCGAAGGACTGAACTGTCCGCTGCTTGGCCTCTTCGGCGAGGAAGATGCGCGCCCTTCCCCGGCTGACGTTGCCGAAACGGAGGCCGCGCTGAAGGCCCACGGCAAGGACTTCGAGTTCCACATGTACCCCAATGCGGGTCACGGCTTCTTCGCCGTCGACCGCCCCAGCTATCGCGTCGAGGCAGCCGTCGACGGTTGGGACAAGGCGCTGGGCTTCTTCGGGAAGCACCTCGGTTAACGGCTGACCAATGCTGCTGGTCTCCCGCCTGCAGCGCCTACTACCGTTCTATTATGGCTGGGTGATTGTTGGGGCCTCCGGGACCGCCGTTTTTGCCAGGATGGCCCCGGCGATCACCACCCTCTCCATCTTCATCTACCCGTTGTCCCAAGAGTTTGGCTGGTCCCGGACGCTGATTTCCGGGACGGTCACTGTCGGCGCAATCACCGCCTTGGTGCTGTCGCCTGCCATCGGCTGGGCCATCGACCGCTTCGGTTCCCGTCCGGTCCTGGTGGTCAGCACGCTGGTGCTAGGGGCGGCGATGGCCTCTTTGTCTTGGGCCACCATCCCCATCGCCTTCTACCTCGTCTATGCGGTTGGCCGGGTCATCTTCCACACCTCGGCCCCCATTGCCGCCAGCACCCTCGCCTCCCGTTGGTTCGTGCGGAAGCGGGGCCGGGCTATCGGGGCAATCTACGTTTGCAACGCCGTCGGCGGCGTCGTGTTCACCATGTTGGCGGCTCTGGTCATCAGGAGCTATGGCATACACGTGGCTTGGATAGTGATTGGGGCGGTGGTGCTCGCGGTGTCGGTGGCGCCCAACCTGCTGCTGGTGGTGGAACGCCCGGAAGACATTGGGCTTGCGCCCGACGGCGATGACGCCTCGCAACCAGACCAAGCCGCAACCACCGGCCACGGCGAGGGCACGGTACCGGAGGAGTCTTGGACCGTCGGCGAAGCCCTCCGCACCACGGCCTTTTGGACGGTGCTGCTGGTGGGGATGCTTCACTTCTTCGTCCACACCGGGGTGAGCGTCCACATCGCCGCCTACCTGCAAGACGGCGGCTTGAGCGCCACCAACGCGGCTGCGGCGGTCAGCTTTAGCTGGGTCGTCTCCGGATTTAGCGCAATGGCTTGGGGGTGGGCTTTGGAGAGGGTGCAGCCTCGGGTGTTGTACTCCATAATCATGGTGTGCGCGGCTGGCGCCTTGCTGGTCTTGGTTTTGGTTCCCGGAGCCTTGGGAGCCTATTTGGCTGCGGGAATGATTGGCGTGCTATCGGCCGGGGGACTGGTGGTGCCAGCCGTGGTCTACGCAGACTTTTTCGGGAGGGCCCACCTGGGAACGATCCGTGGGTTTGGCGAGACTAGAGTCTTGGTCGGCCAGGCGGCCGGCCCGCTGTTTGCGGGCTTGATGTTCGATCTTCGCGGCGGCTATGGGCTGGTGTTTGCAGTCTACGCGGCGCTGGCGGCGGCGGGAATTCTGCTGGTGCTGGGGGCCCGTAGACCCGACCGTCGACCGTGGCTCAAGGAGGCGGGCTGAATTGAATAGCATGCTGTTGGTCGCATTCATGCAGGCGTCCAACTGCTCCAACTACACGGGCTCTTGGCGGCATCCCGAGACCGTCGCCGACTATCTGGACCTGCGCTATTTCCAAAACATTGCCGTTGGACTGGAGGCCGCCAAGTTCCACATGGCCTTCATCGACGACCGGCTGGCCATGCCCAGCGTCTACGGCGACTCGTTCCAAGAAGCGGTGGAACACGGTGTAAGGGTGGTCAAGCTGGACTTGGTCCCGGTCATTACGGCGATGGGGTTGGCCACCACCAACCTCGGCTTGGGCGCGACCTATTCGACCACCTACTATTCGCCGTTTCACGTCGCCCGAGTGTTCGCATCCTTGGACCATTTCACCCAAGGGCGAGCCGCTTGGAACGTGGTGACCTCGCTGAACGACGCCGAGGCCCAGAACTTCGGTGTCGCCGAACACGGCGAGCACGACGACCGCTACGATGCCGCCGACGAATTTATGGAGGCGGCGGTTGCCCTTTGGGACTCCTGGGACGATGGAGCGGTGAAGGCCGACAAGGAATCCGGAGTCTTCGCGGACCCAGCCAGAGTGCGCCGGGCCGATTACTACGGCGACTTTTTCCAGGTACGCGGCCCACTGACCGTGCCGCGGCCCCCCCAAGGCCACCCGGTGATAATCCAGGCTGGCCAGAGCGAACGGGGACGGAGGTTTGCCGCTAGGTGGGGTGAGTTGCTCTTCGTGATATTTCCCGCTCTGGAGCAGTGCAAGGCGTACCGCGACGATTTGCGGGAGCGGTCCGCCGCGGCCGGGCGCAGTCCCGATGCGGTGAAGGTCGCGCCAGCGGTATACGTTGTCGTCGCCGAGAGCGAGCAGGAGGCCCTGGCAAAGCGGGAGTTCATCGAGAGCTTGGCCCGACCAGTGGATTCGCTGGCGCTGCTTTCGGAAGTCTTCAACTACGATTTTTCCCGCCACCCGCCCGGTCAGCCGTTGTCCGATGAGACGCTGGCGTCCATGACCGGGCTTCGAGGGTTTCTCAACCGCGTGATCGAACTGAGCGGGACTCAAAATCCCAGCGTGAACGACTTCGTCCGTTGGTCGGGACGGGGCACCCTGCAGGAACTTCCGGTGTTCTGCGGCGATCCGCGGCAGGTAGCTGACCAGATGGAGCACTGGTATTCCTCGGGGGCCTGCGACGGTTTTGTGCTGGCCGCCACCCACATGCCGGGGGCCTACGAAGATTTCGCTCGCTTGGTGGTGCCCGAAATCCAGCGGCGCGGCCTGTTCCGTACCAGGTATGAGGCCGGCACCCTTCGGGACAACCTGGGCTTTCCCCGCCCCGGACGCGGCTGATAGACTACCGCCACGAAAACCGGCTACCGGCGAGGCTCTCATGCGAATCGGACTGTTTCTTGGGCCGCTCGACGTGCTCCGGAGCATTGGCGACCAACTGGACAGAATCGAAAGCGCGGAACTGGAGGGCTTCGATAGCTTCTGGCTGCCCCAGCAGTTCGGCGCCGACGTGCTGACGGTCATCGCCTTGGCCGGAAACCGGACCAGCCGGATCGAGCTTGGCACCGCCGTTATCCCCACCTTCCCCCGGCACCCGGTGGTGTTGGCACAACAGGCCCTCACCGCTCAGGTGGCCACCGGCGGGCGGCTGACCCTCGGCATCGGCGTCTCCCACAAGTCCACCATCGAGGACTGGTTGGGCCTCTCCTACTCCCGTCCGGCCAGCCACATGGAGGAGTACCTTTCCGTACTCCGTCCATTGCTTAACGAGGAAGGCGTGGACTTCTCCGGGGATGAGTTCAACGTTACTGGTGAACTCCAAATCCCCGACGCCCCGACCTGCCCGGTGGTGGTGGCCGCCCTTGGCCCTCGGATGCTGGACATCGCGGGCCGGTTGGGCGATGGCACGGTTACGTGGATGACTGGCCCGAAAACCCTGGAAGAACACGTGGTGCCCAGGATCAACGATGCCGCCGCAGCGGCCAGGCGGTCACAGCCCAGAGTATGCGTTGGCTTACCTGTCGCGGTGACCGACAACCCGGCCCGGGCCCGCGACCGCGCCGACCGGCTGTTTCAGAGCTATACCACCCTGCCCAGCTATCGGCGCATGCTTCAACGCGAAGGGGCCGAGGGTCCCGGCGGGGTGTCGGTCATCGGCGACGAGGCGGCGGTGGAAGACCAACTCCGCTCGCTGGCCGCCTGCGGAGCTACCGACTTCCTGGCCACCGCGTTTCCGGTGGATGATACCCAGACCTCCGTTGCCCGCACTCATGCGTTCCTCCGCGGTCTCATAGGCCGCATCTAAATAGCCAACCGTGACTCCTTTGGGGCCGGACCCAATGTCCACTGCGGTCTCATCGAAAGTCTCTACGCGGTATTTCTCCCCAACCCAATAAGCTGCGCTTAAGCGGTGCAGCTCGGGCGAGCCGGACCACCGAGAGACTGTAATTAACAATATTGTGATAATTTACGCATTTTTGACCCGGTATACCAACGCCCATACAATTCTAGATACTAGGTATTTGTGATAATCCAATGGAATTTCCGAGGGCCACCGGGGCCTGTCCGGACTCATAAAGGGGAGTGTCGCCAGCAGGGTGGGTCCCCGTCACCGGAGATGAGGATGGGCGGGCCCCGGGCGCGGGCCGCGAGCATCGAGATTCAAATAGGGAGTTGTGCGATGTACCAAAACGTTCTCGTCCCCCTGGACCGGACCGTGGAGTCCGAGGGAATCCTCGACGTGATTCCGCAATTGGTCGGACCGGATGGCCGGGCCACTCTGTTGGCGGTCATTCCGCCAGGCCGGACCCGGGCGATGGGCGAGTTGGTGGTTTTGGGTACCCAGCAAGAGGAGGAAGAGCGCTCCCGGGCGATGTTCTACCTTAACCGCATCGCAGGAAGGCTTCTTGATTCCTCGATACAGGCATCCACCGCAGTGGTAGTTCATCAGTCGGTCGCCACTGGTATCGTAGCGTACGCCGAACGGAACGATGTCGACCTGATTTCGATGTTCACCCACGACCGCCGTGGGCTAGCCAAGCTGGTCAAGGGCAGTGTCTCGCGGGAGGTGGAGCGACGGGCTGGCATTCCGGTGCAGGTGTTCCGTCCTGAAGACCTCGCCGAACGGGAGTCGTTGGCCGTCGCCGTCGGCCAACCGGATGCCGGTACCGTGGACTACAGCGGCGTGGACCTGTTCGCCCGTCTCTCGGCCGACCAAATAGCCGCCATAGTGGCCTTGGGGACCGCCGTATCGATTGGCGAAGGCAGGCCCTTGGGAGAGGGCAGCGAAGCGGGCCGGAACCTGTACATCATCATCAGCGGCGAGGCCCACTTGACGGCCCATGCCGAGGTCGGCGAAATCGCCGTCCGGCTGGCCGGGCCGGGTGAATCGTTCCCGCTGGCGGTGCTGCTGGGCGAGGGAGCCTTGATCACCGCTGGCCGAGCACTGACCGACATGACGGTGTTGCAGATTCTACGCGGGCCCTTGCTCGAACTCTGCGACCAAGACAGCGTGCTGGGGATGGGCATATACGCGGCCACGGCCCAACTATTCGCCAACCGCTACAGCTCCACCCTGACCCAACTGGGCATCAGCGCCGCCCGGGAACTGCGCGACATGGAGGCTGAGCCCAACTAGAAGGATTGGAAACCACCGCGCTAAATGGAGGTGTGTGATGGTTACTCTTCTGGAACCCAAGGTGGCACTCGAGGCGGAGTCAATCCCCAAGGCGCTACCGGAGCTTCGGGACCGCTGGTACTATCGGATGCCCTGTGCGGGCGTCAAGTACTACGCCTTTGCTCCGGAGAACAAGGCCGAGCCCCGGCCCCTGCGCTTGAAGTTGCTCGAAGAGCGGGTTATCGTCATATAGGAGACCCCCTCGCCCCTGGTTAACGGGTGAGGGGCGAATTCTGGAAAGGGCGAGAGGTATGTACGTACAAATGGCATGGGGCAGGGCCCGCCCCGGTACCTGGGATGGGCTCCGGAAACTCTACGTGGACAAGGTGATCCCGCTGACCATGGGGATGCCCGGCCTCCAAGAAAGGCAGTTGTGGCGGGGCACGTCGGACCCCGACGAAATGGTGTTCTGGAGCATTTGGGAAACGCTGCGCGACCTGCGGAACTATGAGACCAGCGACGCTCGCCGCGGTCTGGCCCAAGAAGCCGAGGAATACTTCCACCCTATGGCGTATCCCAGCGGCGAGACTTGGATCAAGCAATTCGAGATCGTGTCCGACACGATCAAGGACGGAGGCGCACCGGCCAGCCACGTGATGATGGCTTGGGGCAAGCTCAGGCTGGGCACCTGGGACCAGTTCGAGCAGTTCTACCGGGGCCAAGTGTTGCCGACGTCGAATGACGTGGACGGCCTGATTGAACGCCAGTTGCTGCGCAGCGCTGAAGACCCCGACGAAGGGCTGAGCCTCAGCGTTTGGGAGAGCGAGGACAAGTTGTTGACCTACGAGCACAGCGGGCTGCGGCGAGACCTGGCTCAAGACGTGGCGGACCTTTACCGTGGTGAGTTTTGGGTCAAGCACTTTGAGGTTAGCGACAGTAACGGGTAGATTTTCCGCCCGGGAGGGGGAACAACCGGGTCCCCAAATGCGAAAGCCCCGGCAATTTGCCGGGGCTTTCTGATGGAAATACCCTTGTGGTTGTTTAGAGGCCTTCCCTCGCGCCATAGATTGCGTCGGGCAACCAGAGTGCGAGCGCCGGAACAAACAGGACCAAGGCGGTGGTGACGGCCATGCAGCCCATGAAGGGCAACACGCCGATCCATACATCCGCAATGGTGCTTTGTTGCAACACCTCGTTGGCCCGCTCCGCTTGTTCTCGGTCGACGTCCAACCGCACCCCGTGCAGCACGTAGAGATTGATTCCTTCGGGTGGACTGATCAGCGCCGCTTCCACCAACAGCACCATGATCACGCCGAACCAGACGAGGTCGACGCCCGCGCTTTGCAGGGTGGGCACCAAGATCGGCACCGTGGTGACCATCATGGCGAAGCTTTCCATGAAAGTCCCCAGAACCAGATAGAAGACCACCAGCACCAGCACCAGTTGCCAGTCGTTCAACCCCAGGCCGGAGATCGCTTCGGCGATCTGTTGGGAGATGCCCAACCGAGCGAACGCGAAGCTGAGAGTGAACGCTGCTAGCACGATCAGGAAGATCATTCCGGTTGTGCGAACGGTCGACATGAAAGCGTCCTGAACGATGTTGAAGTTACGCGTCAGCAGTTGCCTGCGCACTTCAATCGTGGGGAACCTCGCATCCCGGAGCTCCTGCGGAGTCGCGTCGACTAGAAACGGCACCCACCCGGACCACGGGACGATCACCACTTCGACCAAGAAGATATTCTCGCCGAAGATCTTTGACCACATCCCGATTTCGAGAGCGTCCAGGTCTCTGCCCATCAGGGCAAAGACAATATGCGCGATAAGATGGGTGAGCAGCCCGCCCACCATCAAGCCCAAGACCACCTTCGCCACGTTGGCGTAGTTGATTACTCCCAAGCTCCGCATCATGGTGCCGAAGAAGGGGAGCAGCAGCTCTTCAGCGTTGAGGATTATGGCGAGAACGAATGCGCCGTACACCCCGAAGGCGGCCGCTTCGCTCGGAGTGGCGATACCTCCGTAAATGGAACCGATGACCACGATAATCAGCGCGGCAATCGGCATGAGCGATATGGAGCCGACGAGGCGGCGCAGCCAACCTTCTAGCGTGAAGAAGCTATCGCCGGTTTCGCGAGGGGCCAGCCCGCGCCAGACGAGGGCCAAGCCTAAGATCATCAACATGAATGTGATCGTAAGCACCATCCCAGGGACGAAACCGGCCATGTAAAGGCGCCCGATGGACTCCTCCACCAGCACACCGTAGATGATCAGGCTGATGCTGGGTGGGATCAGGATGCCGAGGGTACCGCCGGCGGCCAAGGAGCCGATTACCATGCGCTCCGAATAGCCCCGCTGGCGAAAGCTGGGCAGCGAAACCCGGCTGATGGTGGCCGAGGTGGCCACGCTGGAGCCGGAGCAGGCGGCGAAGATGGCACAGGAGACGATGTTGGTGTGAATCAGGCCGCCAGGTAGCCACCATATCCAGCGGGTGATGCCGGCGTACATCCGCTCACCCATACCGGAGCGGTTCATCAACTCGCCCATCAGGATGAATAGCGGCACCGCCGCCAGAATAAAGCTGGTGTTCCCTTCCCAGGCCTTGTTGGCCATGATGTTCCAGAGAGGAGCGTCTTCGAAGAAGAACATGATGATCAGGGACAGGCATCCCAAGGCGGCGGCGACATACAAGCCGGCCAAGAAGAACGCCCCCATTAATCCGAATGCAACGCCAATAGCCACGGCTTAACCTCTCCTCTCAGGCGCGAATCGACACTCTAAGCTACAGGCTAAGCAACAGCGGCGGCCTGTTCTTCGGTAACTGAAATGTCCTCGACATCTTCGATGCCCCGGGCCCGGCTCCAAGCCACCAAGAGGGCTTCGGAAACCATGGAATACATCATTTGTATGGCAGTCAGGCATAGCAACGTGAAGCCTAAAGAGACCACAATCTTGGGGATGAATAGCGGAGTCAAAGGGTAATCGTTGGTGACCACGCCGCGTTCGTAGTTGTTGACCACGTTCTCCCACATCTTCCACATGGTGACCCAGCCTAGGAACAGCACCGATGCCAAGGCCATCCAGTCGGCGGCTGCCCTAACCCGGGAACTCATGTAGGGCAGTAGGACATCGATGCGGACGTGAGCGCCCGAGCGGAGGGAGTAGGAGAAGGCCCAGGTGGCTGCCATTGCCAGAACGTAACCGCTCATCACGTCGGTGCCCGGCGCTTGGACCCAGTCGAGTTTCCGGGCTACCACCTGGTAGGTGATGAAGAACCCCAGCATTAGGAGCTCCAACCCGCAGACATACCCGAGCAAATAATATACGCGGTCCAAACGTGTGGTTAATGCCCGGATGCGCAATAGCGTCACGTTTGGCCCCATCGCAAAAGCGGCCAGTGGGAGGAACAGCATCAACGCACCGAAGGTTATTAACAGATAGCTGATCAGTTCCGGGGGCCGCATCGGGGGATTTTGCTTCCGCGCCATTATCGTTGCGCCGACTTGCACGTCTTCGTCGATGTTGGCGGCCCGTTTTAGAGTGATCTCACTATCGGCTGCTTTGCCAACCGCAGACACCTCTTCCACCACCAGCTTGGGTTTATCTTCTGACCGCGTTACGAAGAACACCGACATGATGATAAAAACTATGGCGATGATAAAGATCGACCAGATTCCTGCCTTATATCCGGTTACAGGCATAAGTACCCTTGTCCCCTAATTTTCGGGCTGAGTCACCGCTGAAAGCTGCAGGTTTTTGGTTCTCCAGCGACCTGCGTAATAATACATCAAATCCCGGCGGCCGCAATATCTGCTGCCCCGCGATGCCGGTCCTTCACCTGGTCTATCTTGTTCTCCGAAGACGACCGCCGTGTCAGGAATGACCTCGGGTTCGCCATGTAGCCGTTGGAGGCGGCCGTCTTCGATTTTGGTATACCTATAAGTGGTAGGGGTGTGCTAATTCGCGTGGGGGCCCTTGGTGATGGGCACGTCGATCACGGAGCCGTCGGGGCCGATGCTCATGCCGACATAGGGGCCGACGTGTTCGTTGAACATGGCTACGGCGGCGTCGCCCTTTTCCGGGTAGCCCACACGGTTGAGCCAGCCCGGGACGACGTGTTGCTTCACTGCCACGTTTAGGCTGTGGTCAGCCAATTGCGGGGAGAACTCCACCAGCTCCATGCCGGCGTCAACGTTCTTCTGAACGCCGGTGACATTCTGAATGGAGGTCAGGCGCAACTGCTCCAGCTCGGACTTGGCGCCCTCCTCGATGAAGATCTGCTGCAGATCGGCTGGGATGTTGTTCCAGACATCCGCGTTGATCACGTTGTTGGTGGAGAGAAGGCTCTTCAGCGGCCCGTTCAGGTAAGTCGTTACCTCGTACCACCGCTGGCCGTGGCCCGGGGTGGAGCCGGTGACGCCAGCGTCCAGGATGCCGCGCTCCAGGGCGGTGTACACTTCGGAGAATGCGACGAACTGGGCTTCGGCGCCCATGCCCACGATCCAGTCGGACAGGGCCGCAGCGTGACTGCGGGTCTTCAGCCCCTTGAAGTCTTCCAGGGATTGCAGGGCTTTCTTGCTGAAGAAGAACTGGTCGTTGCCGGAGTACCAGTTGTGGTTGACGATGATGCCGCCGCTGGTTTCATCGACGACCAGTTCTTCCAGCTGCGGGTGCATATCAGTCAGCGACAGGTACATAGTTTCCCAGTCGGGGTAGATGCCCCAGAGGGACTGCACCTCAATAGCGGGCAGCTCTCCGGCCACGTAGCCGGTATAGATGTTGGCCATTCCCAGGGTACCGTCGGACACCAATTGCAGCGTGTCGGGCCCGTTCAGGCCCAACTCGGGGAAGGAGCTTACGGTGATGGTGAGCTGGCCGTTGGTTCGGGCTTCCAGGTTGGGCGCCCAGAACTGCTCGATGATCTTGCAGGGCAGCAGGGTGCGGTTGATGCAGACATGCTGGATGTCTATGCTCTCCCCGCTGGAGGTGAGTTCCGTGGGGTTGGTGAGCATTGACCTTTCGATCAGGGACTTGTAGTAATCACTCTCATAGAGCCAGAGGTGATCCTCCAGAGCGTCGAGGGGCACGTTGCCTTCGAGGTCGCCCAGGTCGGCGTCCGGACTTCCGTCCAAAGCCATCGGGGCCGGTCCGACCAGTTGGTTGATGTCCCCTAAGTAGATGGCGCCGGGTTGGCCAGCCTTTTCGAGGGCGTAGGCGGCTAGGGCGTCGTCCACGCTTGGAGCGGCGGGTTCTTCAGTGGCTTCCATAGCCTCGGTGGCCTCAGGTGCCTCGGTCGCCGTTTCCGCTGGCGCCTCGGTGGGGGCGGTTGTTGCCGCTGGCGCCGGGGTCGGGTCATCGCCGCAAGCGACCAGCCCCACGGCCAAGGCCAGCGACAGCATCACAGCAATCAGGATTGGGAGCCTTAAGTGGACCATCGATTATTCCCCCTGGGTCTCAAAATTTGGTTCGATAGAAATAGAATGGGCCGAGCCCCTCCCGACACAACGGCACTCAGGCCCAGCCATCTAAGTGGCGCATTGTAGTCTCGAAAATTGATGGAGTCAATAACAAATCCCAGCGATTTTTCGTGGATAATCTACGATATAATGACATAACATAGCGGATAGTTATGTTCAGTAACCAGATAGATCGCATCTGTGGAGCACTCACAAACGAGCGCCTTTGACCTGGTCGGGCAGCCAGATTGCGATCTCCGGGAAGACGATCAGGATTCCAATTACAACCGCCATGCAGACCATGAAAGGCAAGACGCCGATGTACACGTCGTTGATGGTCTCGATGACCCCCGCCTCCACACCCCGCACCTCCCGCGTGTCCTGCCGGGCCCCGTGCAATACATAGAGACTCAAACCCTGGGGCGGACTGATCTGGGCCGCCTCCAGCAGGATGATCATGATGATGCCGAACCACAGCATGTCGATGCCGCTGCGGAACAGGGTCTCCAGCAGAATCGGCAGCGTGGTGGCCAGCATCGAGTAGCTCTCCATGAACGTACCCAACACCAGATAGAACACGATTAGGATCAGCACCAGCTGGGTGGAGGTCAGGTTCATGCCCACCACCCAGTCGGCCATCTGCACCGAGATCCGCAGGTAGGCGAGGGCAAATTGCAGCGTGAAGGCGGCCAGCAGGATCAACATGATCATGCAGGTCGTGCGCATGGTGGACATGAACACTTCTTCCAGCATGGAAATGTTGGACTTGAGGGTCATGCGGACCTGCAACGCCGACGGCAACCGGCTCTCGATTAACTCGCCCCGCGGTACTTCGGACAATATGGGTATCCAGCCGAAGAGAGGCAGGAGCAGGACCTCCAGCATGAAGATGGTTTCGCCCCATTCGCGCTCTACGAAGAGCGAACCGTCGGGAATAAACACCAGGTAGACCGATTGTACCGCCAGGTGCAATACCAGAAACCCGATCGCAAGCCCCAGGGCCGCCCGGAAGATTTCGTATACCTTGATCAGCCCGGTGACCCTCAGGAACCCGCCCAAAAGCGGGGTCCAGATATGCGTCGAGCGGTAGAGGATGGCCAGAACGAAGGCGCCGTACACGCCGACCGCGGCGGCCTCGCTGGGGGTGGCGATTCCTCCGTAGATGGAGCCTAGCACGGCGAGAATCAGGAACACTACGGGGGCCACCGCGATGGAACCGGTGAGCCGCTCGATCCAGCCCCGCAGACTAAAGTAAGTCGCGCCGGGCGTCCTGGGGGCGGCGTGCGGCCAAATTATGGCGGCCCCGGCGATCATCAGCATGAAAACAAAGGCCATCAATGCGCCCGGCAGAAATCCGGCCAAGAACAGTCTGCCGATCGAGGTGCCGGTGCTCAGCCCGTAGATGATCAGCAGGACGCTGGGCGGTATTAGGATCCCGAGGGTGCCGCCGGCGGCCAAGGAGCCGACCACCAAGCGGTCGTTGTAACCTCGGGTGGAGAACGTGGGCAACGCCACCCGGCTGATGGTGGCGGCTGTGGAGATGCTGGAGCCGGAGCAGGCGGCGAAAATGGCGCAGGAAACGATGTTGGTGTGCAGCAGGCCGCCGGGCAGAGGGGCAACCCAGCGGTCCAAGGCCAGGTACATCCGTTCCGCAATGCCGCTGCGCAGCACCAACTCGCCCATCAGCACGAACAACGGAATGGCCACCAAAAGGAACCGGTTGTAGGTCTCCCAAACCCGGTTGGCCATGATGTTCCAGAGAGGAGCGTCTTCGAAGAAGTGCATCAAAACCAGCGCCAAGCTGCCCAGGGCCCCGGCCACATACAGGCCGGCCATGAAGAAGACAGCCATCAGGATGAAAGCGATGGCTATGACCATTCGTTGTTACCTTGATAAGGGACTAGTTCCATGGGTCTCCGATCAAGCGGTGTTGCTCACAAATTGCGGCCCCCGGCTAGAGCGGGGGCCGCAACGTAGGTTCCCGGTGAGGGGCTCGGCGTTAGTCTTCGATTCGGTAAACGCGGGCGGCGCAGTCGTGGAACATGTCGGCGCGTTCCGAGGGAGAGTACCCGGAGGACAGCCTCTTGAAGGCGTTGTACATGACATTATAGGAATAGGAGACTTTGTCCACCGGGAAATTACTTTCGAACATGCAGCGGCTGGGGCCGAACGCCTCGATGCAATGATTCATCAATGGAGCCATGTCGGCGGCCAGTTCCTCGGAGCCGATGGGCCGGGTGCGGGCATGCCAGTCGAAGCCGGTGCGGGGCATGCCGATGCCACCAAGCTTGATGACTACGTTGGGACACTCGGCCACCGCCGATATGCCCTTACGCCAATTGTCCAGCACCTCTTCGTCCCGGTTGGCGTAGGGGCCCTCCCGGATCAGACCGCCAATGTGGTTCAGAATGATCGTCAGGTCGGGCGCCGCCCGGGCGAAATCGGCTAGGCCCGGCATCTGGTGGTGGAACATCCAGCCCTCGAGGGTCAACCCCATGCTGGCCAGAACCCTCGCGCCAGCCCGGAAATTCTCGCTCGCCAACTGGCCCTCCGCCTTGTGGGCGGCGGTATTCTCTACTTCGGGATTGGGGTCCCAGGTGACGGAATGACGGATGCCCCGGAAGCGGTTTGGGCTGGCCGATTGGAGGGCCTCCAACACTGGCTTCACGTTCTCTCCCAGGTTCAGGTTGGCGTGGCCCACGATAGCCGCGGCCGCCTTGCAGGGCCCGTAGAGCCCAGTATCGCTGGCGGCGGCCAGTCCTTGAACGAATTCTACTTCGCCGACCGGACGCAGCTCGTCCGGGCCGCTGGGCCGGTACATCGACCGCGCCTCGACGAATACCGTCGATCGGACGTTGTGACCGCTGTTAACGTCTTCGGCCAGCTCATGCAACAGGTAGCGCTGGAAGGGGATCCGCTCGGTGCGGTAGTCCCAAAAGTGGTGATGGGGATCGCAGATGGGTATCTCCGGTTCCAAGGCTGGTTCCGGGGTCAACGCTAACCAGTCATTCCCGCCGAAGGGCATGCTTGGACCTCCAATTTGCGCAACCGCTGTTCTCGAAAGAGGTTGCCTGGAATCTCAGTGTGATATTGACGAGCAATCATACCACAACGTCGAAGCCGTGACGAAAGGCGAGAAAGTTGCAGCGAGAAAGTTACAGATTGTTTACCCGAGTGTAACCAGTGGGACATAAGCCCACCTCATAATGTGATTAATCGGTACGTGAGCGATATGGGAGCACCGGAGATGGTCCCGGGCCGCCCTCAGCGGGTGTTGCTGGTTGGGGCAGATGGGACGAGCTATGGCCGTGCGTATCCTCCCTCGAATGCGAGGGCAGGATCTTGTTGTTCGGCCCGGTGGAGGCCCATGTGCCGGCCGAGCGTTTCCGGGACGTGCTGGATGATTCCGAGGCGGAAGTCATAATCAGCGGGGTTCCCAGACGCTCCGTGCTGGCGCTCCGCGGCGAACCGGACCGGCGCTCCGCGGCGAACCGGACCGGCTCTCTCCAGGCTTCGTTCCCCCAGTCCTCCAGTGCCTGAATACAGGCCAGTTGGGCAGCGGCTCCGTGGTTTGCGACGCGGACGACTTCGTGGTGGTCCCATGCGAAGCCAGCGAGTTGGAACTCCGGCTAGCCCGGTTGGCGGCCCGTTTTCCCGGCCCGGAGCGGTCGCCATGGCTTCGTATCGGCCCCGCCGCTCTGAACCGGGAGACCTTCCAAGTGCAGAAGAACGGCCGTCCGGTGCAGTTGGCCTGGATGGAATTCCGGCTGCTTAGATACCTGATGGAACACCCGGGACGGGTGTTCTCCCGGGTGCAGTTGCTAAACGAGGTCTGGGAAACCAACGCCTTGGACGGCACGCGGACGGTGGACGTTCACATACGTCGGCTCCGGCACAAGCTGGGGTTGACCGGCGAAGGCTTTCTGCGCACCGTGAAGAACGTGGGGTACGGGATTTTCGAGCCCTGACCCGTTCACCCACTCGTTACAGACTGTTATCCCGGCGGTTACACCCCCGTCATTTTTTGGAAACGGCGAGGCCCTACATTGGGTTTCATGCGAAACCCACCGGAAAGGCTACGAAATGCGCCAATCGTGCCATCGTCGATAGCGCCCGCCCCCACCGCCACCCACTGTCCGTACTGCGCCTTCCAATGCGGTATGCGGCTATCGGGTCCCCTGGATGCCCTGGAAGTCGCTGGCGACGAGTCTTTTCCGGTCAATAAGGGCGCCCTGTGCATCAAGGGTTGGACCTGCGTCGAAACGGTCGCCAGCCCCGAGCGCCTGACCACCCCTTTGGTGCGCGAGCCCGACGGGTCTTTCCGGCCCGTGGGTTGGGCAGAGGCCCTGGACCGAGTTGTCCCCGCCGTCAAGCGAGTCCAAGAGTCCTACGGTCCCGACGCCACCGGGGTCTTCGGCGGCGGTTCGTTGACCAACGAGAAGGCCTACCTGCTGGGAAAGTTCGCCCGCGTTGCCTTGGGCACATCCAATATCGACTACAACGGGCGGTTCTGCATGTCTTCAGCCGCCGCCGCCAGCATCCGGGCCTTGGGGATCGACCGCGGTCTCCCCTTTCCCGTGGAGGACATCGCCCGGACTCACACGGTCCTGTTGGTGGGTGGCAATCCCGCCGAGACCATGCCTCCCTTGATGCAGTACTTCGAGGAGCAAAGGGCGGCGGGCGGTAACCTGATCGTCGCCGACCCACGGCGTACTCTCACTGCCCGCGGCGCGACTCTCCACCTCCGGCTGGAGCCCGGCACCGACGCCGCCTTGGTTAACGGGCTGCTGCACATCTTGGTGCGGGACGGGCTCATCGACGAGGACTACATCAACGAGCGCACCGAGGGCTTCGAACAGGCCAAGGCCGTCTCGGCTGCCTACTGGCCAGAGCAGGTGGAGCGCATCACCGGTGTGCCCGAGGCGCAACTGGTGCAGGCAGCCCACATGCTGGGCAAAGCCGAGTCGTCCATGGTGCTGACTGGCCGCGGCCCGGAACAGCAGGCGCAAGGCGTGAACAACGCCCTGTCTTTCATCAACCTCGCCTTGGCCTTGGGGCTTCCTGGGCGGGAAAACTCGGGCTACGGCTGTCTGACCGGCCAAGGAAACGGACAGGGAGGACGCGAGCATGGACAGAAGGCTGACCAACTCCCAGGGTACCGGCGCATCGACGACCCTGCGGCCCGCGAGCACGTCGCCCGCGTCTGGGGCGTGGACGAACGCAGCATTCCGGGCCCCGGCCAGTCGGCTTATGAAATGCTGGACCAACTTGGTCGAGATAACGGGGTGCGCACCCTTCTTGTCCTTGGATCGAACGTCGTCGTCTCCGCACCCAACGCCGTACACGTCGCCAAGCGTTTGAGTGCCTTGGATTTTCTTGTAGTTGCCGACTTCTTTCTATCGGAGACGGCCCAACTGGCCGACGTGGTGCTTCCCGCAGCCCAATGGCTGGAGGAAGACGGCACCATGACCAACCTGGAGGGCCGGGTGGTCCGAAGGCGCCGGGCAACGCTGCCCCCGGACGGCGTGGCCACCGACGCGATATCGTCTGCAAGCTGGCCGAGGGCTTGGGTAAAGGCGAATTCTTCCGCTACGCCAGTGCCGAAGACGTTTTCGATGAGTTGGGCCGGGCCAGCGCCGGCGGGCCCGCCGACTACTCAGGCATCACTTATCGGAAGATCGAAGAGCAGGGCGGTGTGTTCTGGCCCTGCCCCGCGGACTCCGGCTCGAACTCTCACCCTGGTTCCCCACGCATGTTCGCCGAAGGGTTCGCCACTCCAAGCGGCCGGGCCAAGTTTCACTCGGCGCGGCACCTTCCGACCGCCGAGCCAGTCTCCGACGATTACCCGTCAAGGCTAACGACCGGGCGGGTCCTGGCCCAATACCAGTCCGGCGCCCAAACACGGAGGGTAGCGAAGCTCAACGAAATGGCTCCCGAGCCATTCTTGGAAATACACCCAACCACCGCCCAGATGTATGGCCTCGGCGAAGGCCATTTGGTTGCCGCCATTAGCCGCCGCGGTTCGGCCCATTTCCGTGTGCGGACAACCACCGATATCCGCCCCGGTACCGTATTCGCCCCATTCCACTGGCCTGGCGAAGGGTCCGCCAACCGGCTGACGAATCCTGCCCTCGACCCGGTGAGCCGTATGCGGCTGGAACCTGCCGCCCCCATCGCCAATGAGGTGGACGATGTCCGATGCTAAGAAGCGCTTGGTGGTGATCGGCCACGGCATGGCCGGGGGCCGCTTTATCGAGGAAGTGCTGGCCCGGGAGGGCGCCTCTCAGTACGACATCTGCGTGTTCGGCGAAGAACCCTGCGGCAACTATAACCGAGTCCTCCTCTCCAGTGTTCTGGCCGGACGACACCGGATCGACGACATCTTCATCAATCCAGTCCGGTGGTACGACGATAGCGGGATCCGTCTCCATAGGGGCATTCGCTGGCTGGATCGACCGCATCGCCAAGTCGGTCTATGCCGCTGGCGGAATCATCGAACCCTACGAAAAGCTGGTCATCGCCACCGGCAGCAGCCCCTACGTGCCCCCGATGGCTGGCGTGTACGACGAGGAAGGCGGACTCAAGCCCGGCATTTTCACCTTCCGGACGCTGGACGACTGCCGAATGATCATGGAAGCGGCCAAGCCCGGCGCCAAGGCGGTGGTCGGCGGCGGCGGGCTGCTGGGCTTGGAAGCGGCCAGCGGTTTGCTGGCCCAAGGCATGTCGGTCCACGTTGTGCATTTGGGCCGCCACCTGATGGACGCTCAGTTGGACTGCGAGGCCGGCGCGGTACTCAAGAAGGCGATGGAGGACTTGGGCGTCGAGGTCGGCCTCGACCGGCTCACCACCACGATCATGGGCGAGGACCGGGTCACTGGTGTCGCTTTCAAGGACGGCGAGTCCTTGGAGTGCGATCTGGTCGTGGTCGCCGCCGAGGTGGTGCCCAACGTCGATCTGGCCAAGCAGGCCGGGCTGCAGGTGCGCCGCGGCATCATCATCAAGGAAGACCTGGGCTGCCGCAACGAGGCCGACGTTTACGCCATCGGCGAATGTGCCGAGTACCAAGACCAACTCTGTGGCCTGTTTGCCCCGTTGGCTCAACAGGCCCGCATCCTGGCCGACCGGCTCACCGGATTCAACCCGGACTCGATGTATTCGGGAGCCCGGGTCTCCACCAAGCTCAAGGTCATGGGTGTCGAGGTCGCGGTGATGGGCGACAAGGACTCGCGGCTCCATGACGACGAAGTGGTCCACTACAGCGAATCCCGCCGTGGCATTTACAAGAAGCTCATCGTCCGGGGCGAGCGGTTGGCTGGCGGCATCCTGATGGGCGACGATGTCGGTACCCAGGCCGTTCTTCAGGCCTTCGACCGGGGAGAACGGGTGCCGGAGAACCGTAGCGAGTTGCTGTTCCCTGCCACCGCCGAACCGCAGAGCAAGAACATTGCCGAACTTCCCGACGCCGCCCAAATCTGCAATTGCAACGCCGTCTCCAAGGGCGCGATCTTCTCGGCCTTCCAAGACGGCCACCTCACCTACGAGCAGGATTCCGCCGCCACCAAGGACGGGACCTGTTGTGGGGCCTGCAAGCCCCAAGTGCGGGCGGTGCTGGGATGGGCCGAGAGCCCGGCCGCCGCAGTCTCACCAAACTCGACCTACAGGAACCAGCATGAACAAGATCGAAGCCTACAAGAAGGAAAAAGACGGCCTAGACGTTCTCCACGACCTCCCTCGGTTCGTTGCCGAAGGCTGCGAGAGCATCGACGACGGGGACCAAGAACGCCTCAAGTGGCTCGGTGTGTTCCTGCGTCGCCAGACACCGGGGCGCTTGATGATGCGGGTGCGCATGCCCAACGGCATCTCCAACTCGGAGCAGTTCCGGGCCTTGTCCGATATCTGCTACGAATACGGCAAGGGCTTCCTTGACATAACCACCCGCCAGCAGGTGCAGCTTCGCTGGTTCGGCGTCGAAAACGTACCGCAAATCTGGGCCCGGTTGGAGCAGACAGGGCTCACCTCGATGCAGACCGGTATGGACAACATCCGCAACGTGGTTGGCTGTTCGATGGCAGGCCTCGCGCCAAACGAGCTGTTCGACGCTTCGCCAGTGGTGCGGGAGCTGACCAACATTTTTTGGGTAACAAGGAGTTCACCAACCTGCCTCGCAAGTTCAACGTCGCCATCACTGGCTGCTTGGACCGTTGCAACCAGACCGAGACCCAAGACATCGCCCTCACTCCGGCGGTCCTGGAGAACGCGTGGAACTGAAGGGCTTCAACGTGGCCGTGGGTGGCAAAATGGGCTCCGGCGGCTACCGCCCAAGCACCCCGCTGGACGTTTTCGTCACCCCGGACGATGCCGCCCAGCTTTGCGCCGCGATAATTCTGCTGTTCCGGACCACTGTTCGCGGGAGGCCCGCAACAAGTCCCGGCTGGCCTTCTTGGTCGAGCAATGGGGCGCGGTGCGGTTCCGCAGTGAGCTCGAGGCTTCCTTCGGCGCGCCCCTCGCGCCAGCGGGCCGCGACGCCAAGACCGGGCCGGGCACTTCGCACACTGGCATCGTTCCGCAGCGGGACGGGCTGAACGCGGTCGGCTTGGTGGTGCCGGTCGGCCGCGCCACTTCCCGCAGTTGGTGGGAAGTGGTGCGGCTGGCCGATACCTACGGCGACGGCGACATCCGGATAACCGCCGGCCAGAACGTCATCATCCCCAACGTGCCTGAACACGACCTGTCTTCGCTATTGGCCGAGCCCCTGCTCTTCGAGCTGCCGCCCAACCCCGCCGAGATCATCCGGGGGTTGGTGGCCTGCACCGGCAAGGACTACTGCCACTTTTCGCTCATCGAGACCAAGGAGATGGATATCAAGACGGCCAAGCAACTTGCCTCGACGCTCGGCAAGACCAACCCGCTGTCGATGCGCTGGTCCGGCTGCCCCAACGGTTGCGGGAACCACTTGGACGCCGAAATCGGCATCTTGGGCAAGCGGGCCAAGATCAACGGCGAGATTGTCGATTCCGTGGACATCTTCCTTAACCTGCCGGGTACCGACGGACCTGCAAAGGGTCAGAGCAAGCCCGGCCAGCATATCGAGAAGGTGCCCTGCGCCGAGCTACCCCAGGTCCTGGAAGAGATCATCAAGAGCAACGCAGGAGTCCCGGTCCATGTTTAACGGTTTCCGAGGTAAGACCGTCATCCCGGTGGACCCCAGCGGCAAGGCGACGAAAATCAACCTGTTCAGTTTCGCCTCGCCACACATGCGCACATTCCACCTGACCTGGTTCGCCTTTTTCTTGGCCTTCTTCGGCTGGTTTGGTATCGCCCCGCTGATGGCGCTGGTGCGGGAGGACCTCGGCCTCTCCAAGGCCCAGATTGGCAACACCATCATCGCCTCGGTGGCCGTGACCATCGTGGCCCGGCTGATCATCGGCTGGCTGTGCGACCGGATCGGTCCTCGCAAGGCCTAGAGCTGGCTGCTGGTAATCGGCTCCATTCCGGTAATGTGCATCGGTTTGGCCCAGAACTACGAGACGTTCCTGTTGCTGCGGCTGGGCATCGGCGACATCGGCGCGTCTTTCGTCATCACGCAATACCACACCTCCGTGATGTTTGCTCCCAACGTGATCGGCACGGCCAACGCCACCACCGCCGGTTGGGGCAATCTGGGCGGCGGCGTGACCCAAATGGTGATGCCCTTGGTGGTCGCCGGGGTGCTGATGTTCGGTGCAGGTGAGCTGGTGGGCTGGCGGATCGCGATGGTGGTCCCTGGCGTCGCGTTGCTGCTGACCGGGTTCGCCTACTATTTCTTCACCCAAGATTCGCCTGCTGGCAACTACGACGAGCTTCGGGCCGCTGGCAAGATGGCTTCGGGGAAGTCGGTCAATGTCAGCTTCATAGAGGCGGCCAAGGACTACCGGGTCTGGGTCTTGTTCGTCATATACGGCGCCTGCTTCGGCATCGAGTTGACCATCAACAACGTCGCGGCCCTCTACTACTACGACCGGTTCGGTCTCAGTGTGGGCATGGCTGGCTTGATCGCTGGGCTGTTCGGGCTGATGAACATCTTTGCCCGGACGCTGGGGGGCGTACTTGGCGACAAGGCTGGCATTCGCTTCGGGCTCCGGGGGAGGGTGATGTTCTTGGGCGCGGTGCTGCTGCTGGAAGGGCTGGCGCTGATGATGTTCTCGCAGATGTCGGTGATGTTGTTGGCGATCGGCGGGATGCTGGTGTTCAGTCTGTTCGTGCAAATGTCGGAGGGAGCGACCTACTCGGTAGTGCCCTTCATCAACCGCAGAGCCTTGGGCAGCGTGGCCGGTATCGTCGGAGCGGGCGGAAACGCGGGCGCGGTGTCGGCGGGTTTCCTGTTCCGCATCGAGGGCCTGAGCATCGAAACGGCATTCCTCTACCTCGGCATGGGAGTGGCCCCCTACTCGGTGCTGGTGTTCGCGGTACGTTTCCAAGCAAGAACAGGAGGTCGAACGTTCGGCCATGGAGCGGGCCCTGGCCCCGGTCGGGCGCGGGCTTCCGGCCCCTGCCGGGCGGACTAGCCCAGCTCCAGACCCAGTCCTCCTCAACAAGAAAGTCCGGGATGGGGCCCCCTATCCCGGACTTTCTTGTGTTCCTCGATTGTTGGTCGGGGTGAGTGGATTCGAACCACCGGCCTCTACGTCCCGAACGTAGCGCGCTAGCCACTGCGCTACACCCCGACGGCCACTTTCCATTATAACCCGGATGTACGGATGGGCCTAGCTGTCGCCGTGGTGGGATGCGCCGATACCGCGACCAGCGAATCCCTCGGACGCGGGCGGCGGCCCTTACCCCTCCAGCATGTTGTTGGTCATTTCGCGAAGGGTCTCTTCGTTCAGAGCGCCGGACCAATGGGCGAAGATATTGCCCTCTCCGTCGATGAACACGGTCGCCGGGATGCCAAAAACCCGATATTTCGACAGCACTTCGGGGTCTTTGGTGTACCCCGCCGGGTAGGTCACGCCCAGCTCGGATAACAGGTTGACAGCGTCGTCTTGACTGCCCAGGCTAGTGAACCGGCCCACGTCGATGCCAACCAGCAACACCCGGTCTTGGTAGTCGTCATAAAAGGCCTGAAAGTCGGGCATCTCGGCCCGGCAGGGCGGGCACAACCCGGCCCAGAAGTTCAATACCACGGGCTTTGCGCCCAGAATAGAGCTAAGCTCAATCTGCTCGCCACCGACTGACGACTGGCCTTGTAACATGGTCAATGGGACGCTCGGCGCCGGCTCGCGTTCTTCGTCCGCATCGCCGCCGCAAGCGATCAGGCCCAAGGTCAACGGGAGCAGCACAGCAAGTAACAATCGCGGTATCAGCATCGTCGATTCCGGTCGTTCGTGGTTGGCAGCGCCAAGATACTAGGCGCCGGTAGCGGCGGCCATCTGCCGGAGGTTGTCCTGGAAGGCCTTGAGCCGCTCCAACACCCGCACCAGCCGCGAAAGCCATTGGTCGCCCAAGCGCCTCAACGGCATCTGGATCTGAGAGTTTCCCACCTGGGCCGACGGGCCCAGCGCCCGTTGCAGCGGGGCACGGGCCCCTCCTACAGCGGCTTTGAGCGAGATGACGATGGCATCACCTCCTCGGACCACCGACTGAGTGCCCGTGGTGGCGGCCAGGGCCCGGACGTCGGCCAGGGTCAGCAGGTTTTCGACCTGCTCGGGCAGCGGGCCGAAGCGGTCGCGGAGCTCATCCCGGATTTCGGGACCCTCCGCCCGCGACGTCATCTTGGCCAGACGCTGGTAGACTGCGAGGCGAGTGGGGAGGTGCTTGATGTAGTCCTCGGGGATGCCCGCCGACAGCGGGAGTTCCAAGCGCGGCAGATCGGAGGCGTCGGGGCCGGACTCGTCGGTCTCTTGTCCGAGTTCATGCTCCAGTTCCCGGACCGCCTCCTTCAATAACTGGCTGTAAAGGTCGAGGCCGACCTCTTGTATGTGGCCGCTCTGGTCGGCGCCCAGGATGTTGCCCGCGCCGCGAATTTCCAAGTCACGCATGGCAATGCGGAAGCCCGAGCCCAACTCCGATGCTTCCAGGATAGCCTGTAGCCGTTGCTCCGCGGCCTCAGTGATACGCCTCCCCCGGGGCGCCAGCAGGTAGGAGTAGGCGCGGTGCTGGCCGCGTCCCACTCGCCCTCGTAGTTGGTAGAGCTGGGCCAAGCCGAAACGGTCGGCGCGTTCCACGATCAGGGTGTTTACGTTGGGCATGTCCAGCCCGGATTCGATGATCGTTGTGCAGACCAACACGTCACCCTCGCCGTCGGCGAAGTCCACCATGACCTCTTCCAGGTCTGACTCCGGCATCTGACCGTGACCGATCATCACCCGGGCTTCGGGGACCAGCTCGGATATCTTGGCCGCCGCTTCTTGGATGGTCTTCACCCGGTTATGCAGGTAGAAGACTTGGCCGCCCCGTTCCATCTCCCGAAGGACCGCTTCCTTGATTACGTCCTCGGAGTACTCGGAGACGAAGGTCTTGACCGGCAGGCGGGCTTCCGGAGCCGAGGCCATGGTCGAGAGGTCGCGCAGTCCCGACAGCGCCATGTTCAGTGTGCGAGGGATGGGGGTGGCAGAAAGTGTCAGCACGTCCACCTGGCGTCGCAATTGCTTGAGCCGTTCCTTGTGGGAAACGCCGAAACGCTGCTCTTCGTCGACCACGGCCAGTCCCAAGTTCTTGAACTGGACGTCCTTTTGCAGCAGCCGGTGAGTGCCGATGACGATGTCCACCTCGCCGCACTTCAGGCCCTCGAGGACCTCCTGCTGTTCCTTGGGGGTCCGGAATCGGCTGAGCACCTCGACCCGGACCGGGTAGGGACTGAGCCGTTCGGTGAACGTGGCGTAGTGCTGCTGGGCTAGCACGGTGGTCGGCACCAAGAGGCCCACCTGCATCCCGTCGTTGACGGTCTTGAAGGCGGCCCGCAACGCGACCTCGGTTTTGCCGTACCCAACGTCGCCGCAGATCAACCGGTCCATCGGCCGGACCTGCTCCATGTCGGCTTTGACGTCATTGATCGCCTGGGTCTGGTCCGGAGTCTCGACGAAGGGGAAGGAGTCTTCCAGCTCTTGCTGCCACACCGTGTCGGGACCGAAGTCGTGGCCCTCGGCCACCTGCCGGGCGGCGTTGGTGCGAATCAACTCTTGGGCCATCTCCCGGGTGGCGCCCTTGACCCGCTGCTTGATCCGGGCCCACTCGGCAGTGCTTAGTCGGGTCAAGCTGGGAGAGTGGTCTTGGGCGCCGACGTAGGCGCTGACCCGGTCCAGGTGGCCAGTGGGCACGTAGAGCTTGTCGTTGTCGGCGTACTCGAGCACCAGGTACTCTTTATCTTCGCCGTCGTCGCTCAGGTGGGTGGTGCCCGCGAACTGGGCCACTCCGTGGTCGATGTGCACGACGAACGTGCCAGGCACCAAGTCGGCCAGAGTGACTTCAGGGCCGCGTTCGGCTCGGTGCGGCCGCTGGCGGCGACGTTCTTTCACCGTACCGAATAACTCTGCGTCGGTGAGCAGTTGCAGCCTGGTGACAGCGTCGCCGTTGGCCTTGCCATCCGGCGGTGGCACGTCCAGCGTCCATCCGTCGCGCAGGAAACCGGGCAAAACCGTAACTTGGCCGGGGGTTGGCGGGGTATCCAGCCGTTGCGCTACCTGGGCATCGATACTGTGTTGACCTAGGACCTCGGCCACCCGCCGAGCGTGCTGGGTAACGGCCACCGTGGCGTGGGCCTCCCCATCTCTCCGGCGCAGGTCTGCCGCGAGCTGCTCCAGCCGGCCGTAGTAGGGCGTGGCTGGCTCGAATACGTGGTCCTCCTCCTCACTCACCCAGGTCTGAAGCTCCACCCGGCGGACACTTCGCAGCCGGCCGGAGAACTCCTCCCATCCCATATACGGCGACGGGAAGTTGGCCGGGAGTTCGCCGCGCTCTTCCCGAGCGGTCCGCATCCGGCCGAAGCGCTCCTCCAGCTCTGTCGCCTCGGCCTCCACTCTTCCGGCCCGCTCAAGGACCACAATGCCGTCGGACTCCAGATATTCCAGCAGGTGCGTGCCGTTAACCAGGCCGTTATAGAAGGAAAGAATCTCGGGGTTGGGGTTGACCGATAGGCCGAGCAGTTCATCCTCCATGCGCTCGCGGATTTCAGAGTTGCAACGGCGATAGTCCATGGCCTCGGTGCGATTGACGACGGTGGCTGGGTCGGCCAAGCCGGGCAGTTGCTCCCGGGCCGGGATGGCCCGTACTTCGTGCGCCGTGCCCACTGAGCGCTGGGTGTAGGGGTCGAAATGGCGGATGGTATCTATCTCGTCGTCGAACAGCTCGATGCGGAGCGGCAGTTCCAAGTTGGGAGGGAAGATGTCCAGGATGCCGCCCCGATGACTGAAGCATCCGGGGGCTTCCACCACTGGCTCGTGGCGGTAGCCCAAGTCGAGCCAGTGTGAAAGAACGTTGTCGATACGGATTCGGTCACCGATACGCCAGAGACTGGGCTCACCGGTCAACGGATGGCCCCCGGCCATCAAGTCCGCAGGCAGGGTGTAGAGCAAGGCAGACCCGATGGAGGAGACGACCAACGGGGGGCTATCGCCTCCGGCGCGGGCCGAGGCCAGGGCCGACAATGCGGCCAAGCGCTGGTTGTTGGTGTTCGCGTCCACCGCCAGCCGCTCGAAGGGCAGGACCTCCGGCTCGGGCAGCAGATGGATGTTCGCGTCTTCTCCCAAGAACGTGAGCAGTTGGTCATATAGACGTCGGGCGTCGTCGGGTCTTGGGGCGATAACCAGCAGCGGGCCCTTCTGGCGAAGGCTTAGCGATGCAACGAAAGCTGGCCTGGCGCCCTGGCGTACCGTAACGCTTCGCGACAGGCCGGTTGAGTCATTTGACGCTGGTTCCAGGTTGCGGCAATACTCGGGGTGCCGCTCCAGAATCGCAAGAATGCCGTGTAAGGACATGTTTGGGTAGTTTACCCGCTGGCGAACAAGTCGAAGATATTGCCGAGCATGGAGCTATCGCCCCGGTAAATCTCGGTAAAACCGCACTGGGTGCAAGAAACGGCGGTGAACTTCTTGTTCTGGATGTCGAAGAACCTCGAATACTTGCCGGTGGTCCTAATTTCTTGGGTCTCGAACTCGGTGTGCTGGCACTTGGAGCAGGAGAATGATCCTTGAACAACCATCGTAGACGGCCTCCGCACCCGTCCATGCCGATTGAAGGGGCGCGTTGGAATCCCTGATTCCAGCCTACTCTCCGGTCTGCGGGTTTTCAAGGTGATAGAATGTTGGTTGTGCAATACCAGCGCGTTGTGGTCAAAGCCGGAACGGGAGTGTTGACCGGGGTTTCTGGAACAGACCTGGATATCTCGGCACTATCCAATCTGGCCCGGCAGTTGTGCTGGTTGCGGGAGCAGTCGTGCGATGTATTGCTGGTCACCTCCGGCGCCATCGCCGCTGGCCGGGGCGCCCTGGGGAGTGGCTACCAAGAGCGCGGGGTCCAGTCCCGCCAAATTCTGGCCGCAATTGGCCAAAGCCGCCTGATGCAGACCTATCAGGACTTGTTCATGTCCCACGGGGTACAGGTGGCGCAGGCCTTGCTTACCACCGCCGACCTATCCAACCGCCAGTCGTACCTGAACGTCCGCAACACCCTCCATGGTCTGCTGGAGCTGGGGGTTGTGCCAGTGCTTAACGAGAACGACGTGGTGGCCGTAGACGAGATCGGCGAGGTGTTCGGCGACAACGATCGCCTTTCCGCCTTGGTCGCCAACCTGGTGGACGCCGACCTGCTCTTGATTCTCACCGACATCGATGGTCTGTATACCGCCGACCCTCGCACCGACCCTTCGGCCACGTTGATCGAGAGGGTGGAACGGGTGGACGACCGCATCGAATCGTTGGCCGGCCGGCACCTGCAGCCTTGGGCCCGGGGCGGAATGCCCACCAAGCTGGACGCCGCCCGGTTGGTCACAACCTCCGGAATTCCAATGATCATGTGCCACGGGCGGGCCGAAGACTCGGTGCTCAAGGCGGTTGCAGGGGAGCCCATCGGCACCTATTTCCAACCCGCGGGCGGCAAGCTGGAAGCCCGCAAGCGCTGGATGCTCAGCGGCATCTCCCAGCAGGGTCAGGTGGCGGTTGACGATGGGGCGGTCAAGGCGCTGTTGCGGGACCACCGTAGTCTGTTGCCCGCCGGGGTGCGGGCGGTAAACGGCAGCTTCCAAAGGGGGGACACGATTTTTGTTGTTGGTCCGGCGGGTGAGCGCATCGCCTGCGGAATCGCCAATTACAGCGCAACCGACGTCTCCCGGATTTGCGGCCTACGTTCCAGCCAAATCGAGACCACTCTGGGTTACCATTACGGTCAAGAAGTGGTACACCGAAACAATCTCGTCCTCCTCTGAAATCCAAACCATGCGGACCGTTCCATGACCACCAATACTATCGAAGACCTGCTGCTCCAAGGCAAGGCGGCCCGGGCCGCGGCCCGCAAGGTCGCGCGGCTTTCCACCAGCGTTAAGAACGACGTACTCAAAGGGCTGGCCGAATACCTGCTGTCGGCCCCGGATGTGTTGGCCGCCAATGCCGAAGACTATGCTGCAGCCCAGTCCGACGGACTCAGCGAATCGTTGTTGGACCGGCTGTTGCTCACGCCGGACCGGTTACGTGGCATCGCGGGCGAACTCCTAAATGTGGCGTCTCTCCCAGACCCGGTTGGCGAGACCATCGAAAAGACCCGCCTGCCCAACCACATGGAGGTGGAACGCCGCCGCGTGCCCCTCGGCGTGATCGCCAGCATCTATGAGAGCCGTCCCAACGTGACCATCGACATCTTCGGACTGTGTCTCAAGTCGGGGAATGCCTGCATCTTGCGGGGAGGCAAGGAGACTATCCGCTCCAATTCCGCCCTGATCACACTGGTGCGGCGCGCCTTGGCCGACCAGGGAGCACCGACGGATGCAGTGCAATTCGTCGACAATCCCGACCGTACTTTGGTCGACGCCATGCTCGGTATGAATCAGTACATCGACCTGATGGTGCCCAGGGGCGGCGACGGCTTAGTGCGCTTTGTCGGCGAGAACGCCACCATGCCTGCGGTGACCGGGGGCGTCGGGGTGTGCCACACTTATGTCGACCGCGCCGCCGACCTCGAAAAAGCCGCCAGTGTGGTGCACAACGCGAAAGTGCGGCGCCCGTCAATATGCAACGCGCTGGACACCCTCTTGGTGCATTCGTCGGTGGCGGCCGAGGCTCTGCCCCGCATTGCTTCCGGTCTTACCGCTTCCGGGGTGGAACTGCACTGCGATGGCCGGGCGTTGAGCATTCTGGGGCCGGAGGCCGAGCAGTCCATTCCGGCCGTGGATGATGATTGGGGCAAGGAGTTCCTCTCCCTCACCGCTGCGGTGAAAGTCGTGGACTCTCTGGACGAAGCTCTGGATCACATCGAGACCTACGGCTCGGGCCACTCTGAAGCCATCATCACCGAGGACTACTCGGCGGCCATGCGATTCCTGGACGAGGTGGACGCGGCGGCGGTATACGTCAATGTCAGCACCCAATTCACCGACGGCGGCCAATTCGGGTTGGGCGCCGAGGTCGGCATCAGCACTCAGAAGTTCCACGCGCGAGGGCCCATGGGCCTCAGGGAGCTCACATCCTACAAGTGGGTAATCATGGGAAGCGGCCAGACCAGGCCGTAGGACGGAGGCGGGCGGTGGCTTACTTCAATTTCGAGCGGGAAGTGCGGACCCCTTATTCCGAGGCCTACACCATTATGGAGACGGACCGCATGGTCGGCCGCGTCGACATCCACTTCACCGACGAGATGGTCCACGTTGCGCTCGCCGTGGATGAGAGCCTGACCCAAGAGAACGTCCAAGAGATCATGGACGCGGTGGACCACGACATCGTTGACGCAGTGGGCATATCCCAAGGAAACTTCGTGGTACACGTTTTTCAAGGCCGGGAGACCGGCGTGTTCGGGGACGATTTTGGCGAGAACGGCCACGAGCACTAGGCCAGGGCGAAAGGCTTCCTCGAACCCGCCATGCGCGTCGACTCCCACACCCACATCCTGCCTCCTTCCTTCGCGGCGCGGCGTGACGAGCTAGCCGCCCGCGACGCCACGTTCGCCGCCATCCTGGCCGACCCCCGAGCACGGATCGCAAGCGCCACCGAGCTGGTCGACGCCATGGACCGCTACGGTATCGACCACTCTGTCGTCATGGGCATGGGTTGGTCCGACTCTGAGCTAGCGCGAGAAGTCAACGACTACATCATCGAGGCTGTGCTGGACCGCCCGGAGCGGCTCACCGGCTTCTGCTCCATCGACCCGGCATGGGGAGATGCGGCGCTTCGGGAGGTCGCCCGCTGCGCTGAGGCCGGGCTTCGGGGAATCGGCGAACTCCACCCCGACACCCAAAGGGCCGACGTTACCCATCGGGAGTGCATGGCTGGTCTCATGGAGCTGGCCCGGGACTTCGGTCTCCCGGTCTTGCTTCACTGTTCTGAGCCCGTGGGGCACGAATACCCGGGCAAGGGCCGCACTACTCCGGACAAGGTCTACAGGTTGATCAACGGCTTCCCTGAAAACACCTTCATCTGCGCCCATTGGGGCGGCGGGCTGCCCTTCTACGCCCTGATGCCCGAGGTGGCGGCGGCCTTGGCCAACGTCTACTTTGACTCCGCAGCCTCGCCGTACCTGTACCGGCCCGAGGTCTACACCACGGTTGCGAAGTTGGTCGGGGCCGACCATATCCTGTTCGCCAGCGATTATCCCCTAATGGGCCAGTCGCGCCCCTTGGGCCAGGTTGCCGCGGTGGGTCTGCCTGCCGCCGACGAGGAGCTGGTGTTGGGGGGCAACGCGGCCCGCCTCCTCGGACTCACCCCCGGCTCGGCAGCCGCTTGATGGAAACGCTGCCGGACTACTTGGACCACGGCCTGCAACTGGTCTTCGTTGGCCTTAACCCATCGGAATATTCGGTGCGGGAAGGGCACTACTTTGCCAACCCACGCAACCGGTTCTGGCAGGCGTTCAACGCCTCAGGTCTCCGTCCGGGCCGGGAGTGGACGCCCAATGCCGACGAAGCGCTGCTGACCGAGGGCATTGGCTTCACCGACGTGGTCAAGCGCCCCACCGCCCAAGGCTCTGGACTGCGGGCCGCCGACTACCGTCAGTGGGCCCCGGTGCTGAAAGAAAAGCTGTTGCTTTACCAACCTACGCTGGCCTGCTTCCACGGCCTGATGGCTTACAAGGCCTATTTGCGCTACGCCGAAGACACTCGAGCCAGCCCGGAGCTCGGCCTTCAGGAATACCGCGTCGGCGAGTCGAGAATCTTCGTCGTCCCCAACCCCAGCCCGGCCAACGCGAGGTATTCGGTGGGTGACTTGACCGAGTGGTACCGGCGGTTGGGGCGCGTGGCAGAGCCGCCGGAAGCCTAGAAGTCAAGTAGGTATCCGATTGGGCGATTGAACTGCACCGAATCCTTGGCCGACAACAGGGCTCTCTTGGCCATCGCCATCGCATCTTTACTAACGGGGAACTTCCCTCCATCCTGTATCCATGGCAACAAACCCCGACCGCATCCGCGTGTTCATCGCCGTCGGCGTCTCCGACGAGGCTCGGAAGGCCTTGGCTGAGCTTGCCGACAGGCTGCGGGCCCAAATCCCCGACGGAGTCCAATGGGCCCGGCTGCAAGGGCTTCACCTAACGCTCAAGTTCCTTGGCAACATTAGCTCCAGGATGGCCGAGCCGTTGGTTGAGTGTTTACACTCCCCGGCGGCGTTAGCCACGCCCTTTGGCCTGCGGTTTTCCGGCTTGGGCGTGTTCCCCAATCCCCGGCGGCCCAGGGTGCTATGGGCTGGGCTGGCCGGGGAGCTGGATGCGCTTTCCGCGCTCCAAGAAGCGGTTGAGCGGGCGGTGACCGGGTTGGGCTACGCTGCGGAAGACCGCGCCTTCTCGCCCCACATCACCCTGGGCCGGGTGCGTCGCGGCGTGTCCGGGACCGTGCTGCAAAACGTCGCCGACACGATGGCGGCAGCCGCGCCGCCGGAGCCAGTCTCGTGGGTTATCGACGAGGTGCGAGTGATGCGCAGTCACCTGTTGCCGACCGGCGCGGAATACACGGTTATTGGGTCAGTGCCCTTGGGAGGAGGACCGGGCAAATGAGCAAGCTCTCCGCCTCCCTGAAGCCCACTGCCCCCTTCGATTTCAACCTGACCGCCGGGTACCACACCTATTTCCAGAGCCGCAGCGGGGCCGACACCCATGAAGCTGGCGTTTATCGCCGATTGCTCGAACTAGACGGAAAACTGGCCTTGGCCTCGGTTCGGTCCGTCGGCGATACCGAGTCACCAGAGTTGGCGCTGGAGCTGGAGGGCGACTCCCTGACCAGTCTGGACATTGAGCACGCAACCGCCCAAGTCGGTTGGCTGCTTGGTTTGGACCAGGACTTGGCCCTGTTCTATTCCATGGCCCAATCGGACCCGACATTGGCCAGGTTGGCGGGACAGTCCCACGGGCTCCACGTCCCGCATACGGGGTCGGTGTTCGAGGCGTTGGTTTTGGCTGTCCTAGGACAACAGATCGCAGCCGGTGTCGCCCGCATGATGCGCATGCTCATCATCGAGGCCTACGGGCGCAACGCTATATTCGGTGGTCAAACCTATTATGCCTTTCCACGGCCCGACGTTATTTGGGAGTCGACGCCAGAAGTCCTGCAGACCATGAAGCTGACCCGCCGTAAGTCGGAGTATATCCACGGCATCGCCGACGCCGCCCTGGACCCGGCGGCCGGTCTGGAAGCGGTGGGCGGGCTCCGGTTTGCCGAGGCGCTCCGCCGCCTCACGGCAATACGCGGAGTGGGAGAGTGGACCGCCCAGTGGACCCTGATACGCGCTACCGGTCACTCCAACGCCCTGCCGTTGGGAGACTTGGCGCTGCGGCGAGCGGTGTCGCGGCTCTATAGGGATGGTGCGGCGGTGACCGACGCCGACGTCGAGGAACATGCCCGGGGATGGGAGCCTTACCGTACTTTGGCGACGGTCTACCTCTTTTCGGCGCTGCGGACCGGAATGGTGTAGCCAAGGCTACTGCAACATCTTCATCAGCGACGCGGGGTTCCGGGAACGGGAGACCTGCTTCACCAGCTTTTGGGTCTGCTTGAACTGGTTCAGCAGTTGGTTGATGTCCTGCGGGGTGGTGCCGCTACCTCTTGATATGCGACGGCGGCGGCTGCCATTGATGATTTCGGGACGCTGCCGCTCCTCCGGGGTCATGGAGCGGATGATGGCCTCGATGCGGTCCACCCGGCTTTCATCCAAGTCGCCCGCAGGCATCCGCTTGCTCATTTGCCCCATACCAGGGATCATTTCCATGATCTGGCTCAGGGAGCCCATCTTCCTGACGCTCTGGAGCTGTTCTAGAAAGTCGTTCAGGTCGAAGCTGGCCTGACGGAACTTCCGCTCCATCTCCTTGGCCTGCTGCTCGTCCACGGCCCCTTGGGCCCGCTCGATCAGCGTGAGCACGTCGCCCATGGCCAGGATACGGGAGGCCAAGCGGTCTGGATGGAAAACCTCCAGCCCGTCGGGGCGCTCACCGACGCCCATGTACTTGATGGGCACGCCGGTCACCCGGGTGATGGACAATGCCGCGCCCCCGCGGGCGTCGCCGTCCATCTTGCTCATGATCAGCCCGGTCAGGCCGATCCGCTCATGGAAGCCCTCGGCGGTATTGACTGCGTCTTGCCCAGTCATGGCGTCGGCGACCAACAGGACCTCGTGGGGAGCAACGGCGTTCTTGACCTCCTCCAGTTCCCCCATTAGCTCGTCGTCGATCTGCAGGCGGCCGCCGGTGTCGATGATCGCCCAGTTGACGCCCAATTGGTGGGCCCGCTCCAGCCCGGCCCTGGCCACCTTGACGGTGTTCGAGGACCCTGGGTCCTCGGAGTAGACCGGGATGTCAAGCTGACTTCCCAGGGTTTCCAATTGCTGGATGGCAGCCGGACGGCGCAGGTCGGCGGCGATCAGCAGCGAGCGGTGCCCCTGCTTGCGGAGTTCGAGGGCCAGCTTGGCCGCCGTGGTGGTCTTGCCGGAGCCCTGAAGTCCGACCAGCATGATCGCGCTGACCGGTTGGCTCGAAAGCGTTAGGGCCTGGCTGCCGCCGCCTAAGAGCTCGGTCAGCTCCTCATGGACGATCTTGATGACTTGCTGGCCGGGCGTGAGGCTCTCTAAAACTTCGGACCCTTGGGCCCGCTCTTTGACCCGGTTCACGAAATCGCGGACGACCCGGAAATTCACGTCGGCCTCGAGCAGGGAGCGACGGACCTCGCCAAGGGCTTCGTCGATGTCGGCGTCGGTCAGCCGGCCCTTTCTGGAGAGGCGGTTCAATATTCCGGTCAATCGGCCAGTAAGATTCTCGAACATCTAGCACCCTGATATTCGCGGCTCTGGCCCAACTGCGAGTCCCGCGAACGAATCTTGTTCCTCTACATAATACGATAGCACGCCCGGTACGTGTAACTGGCCTAGAATTCGGGCTACCCTGTGCTAAAATAGCCCCGCGCTTCACATGGCCTTGGGCGCAGATTGGTGTGGCGGAGGTGTGGCCCGGCGGGGCTTATGGCTGGGCATTCGGGATGATCCCTCTCAAGCTGTCCCTCCACAACTTCCTCTCCTACCGGGAAAACGTGCCCGATCTCGATTTTTCCGGCATACGTTTGGCCTGCCTCTGTGGCGCCAACGGCCACGGTAAGTCGGCCCTGTTGGACGCCATAACCTGGGCGCTGTGGGGCACGGCTCGCGGCAAGACTTTGGATGACCTGATCTCCTACGGCGCGGATGAATGTAGGGTGGAGTTGGACTTCGCCGCTCGTGGGCAGAGCTATCGGGTGGTCCGCCGTCGCCGCCGGGCCCGCAGTTCCGACCTCCAACTGATGGTTCTCGACGCCGGAGAAGCACGGCCCATCACCGGGAATACTTCCGCCGACACCCAAAGTCAGATCAATCGCACCGTGGGGATGGACTACAGCACTTTCGTGAACTCCGCGTTCTTGGTCCAAGGCCGTGCCGGGGAGTTCACCAACAAGACCCCCGGCGAACGAAAGCAGGTTTTGGGGAAAATTCTGGGGCTAGAAACCTACGACCGCCTGCAGGTTAGCGCAAAGGAACGGGGCGACCGCTCCCGCGCCAGTGTCGAGGCGGTACGGGGCAACTTGGAACGAATGCGAGGCGAGCTCGCGGCCTTGGCCGACCCGGCAACGGAATTGGCGGAAGTGGAGCAAGAGCTACAGCGCTTGGCCGTCGATCTCGAGCGCGGACGCCAGGAAACTTTGGCCCTCCGCGAGGAGTTGGCCAGCCTGCGGAGGCAGTCCGAGCGGCAGGAGGAAGCGCAACGGCTTCTGGAGTCCCGGAAAAAGGAATTGGCCAACATCGAGCTGGCGGAGAAGGCGGCCCGGCAGCAGGTAACCGAGTACAACGACCTGATCGCACAGAGCAATGAGATCGTCCAAGGGGCGACCGAGTTTAAGAAAGCCCGGAGCAAGCTGGATGAGTTCGAGCAGGTGCGTACCCGAGTTGACCTGATCGAAAGGGAACGGGGCGAACTCTGTCGCGGCGTCGACATCGAGCGCGCCCGTCTGGAATCGGAGTTGCGGGCCTTGCAGTTGCGGGCTGAACAATCGTTGACTCCAACGGCCCTGGGTCGGCCCGCCCTCGAGGCCGAACTCGCCTCGCTGGAGTCCGGCACGGCCGCCTTGGAGCAACAGGGACAGGAGATCGACCAAGGGCGTCAGGCGATGGTCAGCATCGCGACCGAGATAGGGCAGATCGAAAGTCTCGTCGCCCGCTGCGTCGACGAAGGCAAGGAACTCCGCAGCAAGCTGAACCTTCTCGGCGCCTCGGGAAAGGGCGACGCGGTCTGTCCCCTGTGCCTGACCCCCCTGAGCGAAGATGGGTGCTCAAGGTTGACCAGCGTCTACGACCACGAAATAAGGGCCAAACTCAAAGAGCACCAACAAGCAACCACGCGCCTCGAGCAGCTAACGGAGCGGCAGTTGGGGCTGGAGGCAGACCTGCCGAGGCTGGAGGACGCTCTGGCCAAGTCGCAAAAGAAACGGCAGGTGCGGGTCCGAGACCTAGAAGCCGGGATTGAAGACGCGCTGGCGGCGCAACGAGAACTGGACGAAACCGCCCTTTTGGCGAAGGGCCTCGAGGAGCAATTGGCTTCGGGAGCCTTCGCTCTGCAAGAGTTGGAAAGGCTCCTGGAGCTGGACGCCGAGTTGGAGGGGTTGGCCTACGACGATCAGGCGCGGCAGTATTATTACCAACAAGCCCAAGAACTGGCGGGGTCCGAGTCGCTTTACCAATCGCTCCAGCGTGCCGAGGCGTTGCTTCCGGCAGCGGTGGAGCAACTGGACCGAGCCCTTGAGATGATGGCGGAGCGCTCCGAGGAGATGGACCGGCTCGCCGAAGAATTGGTATCCGGCGCACACGCGCTGGCCAACCTGCCGGATCTGGGGTTCCGCCTGTCGGTGGCCGAGCAGCAAGAGTCGGCGTTGGGGCAATTGGCGCATGAGGCGACATCCCGCCAGGGCTATCTGCAGGGCCAACTGGAGCGAAGGGCCTACCTTGAGCGGGAGATCAAGTCCGAAGGCGCCCATCTAACCAAGCTGGAGCTGGAGCAATCGGTATACCAGCAGTTGCAGGCCGCCTTGGGCAAACAGGGAGTCCAAGCCATGCTGATCGAAACGGTCCTGCCCCGGTTGGAAGACTACACCAACGATCTATTGGGACGAATGACCGACAACCGCATGCACGTTAAGTTGGAGTCCCTTCGAGAATCCCCCGCCGGGCGACGGGAGCCCAGGGAGACCTTGGAAGTACACGTTAGCGACGAGCTTGGCCCCCGTCCCTATGAGATGTACAGTGGCGGCGAGGCGTTCCGGGTGAATCTGGCGCTGCGAATCGCCCTCTCCAAAGTGCTGGCTCAACGGACCGGGGCGCCCCTGCCAACGCTATTTATTGACGAGGGATTCGGCACTCAGGACACGGTGGGCCGCGAGCGCATTCTCGACGTCATTAGCGCCATCGGAAACGAGTTCGAGATGGTGATCGTGATAACCCACCTCGACGATTTGAAGGAGGCCTTCCCGGTGCGCATCGAAGTCAACAAGGACGCCAACGGCTCGACGTTTTGGCTGAGCTAAACGGTCGCTAAACGGTCGATGAACAGTCCCAACCCTTCCGAAATCCGAATCAGGGCAGCCGGCCCCGAAGATCTGAAATCCGTCGTAGGGTTCAATGCCGCGATGGCCTGGGAAACGGAGGCCAAGACTCTGGACCAGTCACTGTTGCGTAAGGGCGTCGCAGCCGTGCTGCGCGACGAGTCGTTGGGCTTCTACGTTATTGCGGAAAGTGATGGCGAAGTGGCCGGTCAGCTGTTGATCACCTTCGAGTGGAGCGACTGGCGCAACGCCCTATTCTGGTGGATCCAAAGCGTGTATGTGCTTCCGCAATATCGCGGGCGGGGGGTGTACCGGGCGCTTCACGCTCATGTGAGCAGGGAGGCCGAGTCTAGGGGGGCCTGCGGCCTGCGCCTGTATGTCGATCAGGACAACGCGACGGCCCAGCAGGTGTACGCCAGCCTGGGCATGGTCCAAGCTCGCTATCATATGTACGAGATAGAATTCTAAGCGGCCGACTCACCTTGATCGGCAAGGCGAAGGCCGCGGAAGCCCTAAGGAGGCGATACTATGCTGCCGGATAACGTGCGACAGTTCACGACGGAGAACCACCAGGGTGTGCTGACCTGCTTCAGGCGCAAAGGCGCCGCCCAAATGAGTATTGTTACCTGCGGGGCCTACCAGGATGGCGTGGCCTTCACCACCACCGAGGACCGGGCAAAGTTGCACAACCTGCGCCGGGACCCCAAGTGTTCGTTGCTAGTTTCCCACAATGATTGGCGGCCCTTCGTTGTACTCGAAGGCACGGCCCGCATCCTATCCCCTGGCAGTACCGATGCCGAGGAGCTCAGGCTTGCTTTGCGCGACGTCTTCCGCGCTGCTGCTGGCCAAGAGCACTCCAACTGGGAAGAGTACGACCAAGCCATGGTACAAGACCGGCGCTCCGCCATCATCGTGGTCCCCGGCCACATTTACGGGACCGCGTAAGCATTACTCCGTCATCACGGCCGCAGCCGGGACGCAGGTTGCGGCGGAATCCGACGGTCGGGTATGTCTCCTTACGTCTGGCACTCCGGGCAGTAGAAGGTGCCCCGGCCGCGGACACGGGTGTTGGCCATCGGTGTGGCGCAGTTGGGGCAGGGCTCGGTGGTGGCCCGCGGGTGGGTCCAAGCCGTCATGGCATCGGGGAACTCGGGCCAAGACTGGTCGCGGGCCCGGTCGTAGACCTGGCAGGCCGCAGCCAGTGCGTCCACAATTCCCTGCCGGAGTCTGGCTACTTCGTCGGCCGTTAGCCCCGAGGCCGGGCGATCGGGGTGGATCCCGGCCAAGAACAACGATTCGTCGGCGTATAAGTTCCCCAGTCCGGCGGCCACCGACTGCTCCAGCAGCATTGCTTTGATCGGAGCGTTGCGTCGCGCCAGCGAAGCGGCGAGGGTCTCCGTGGTGAAGTCCGCTTCCAGCGGTTCCGGACTTAGTGCCGGCAGCACGGTTTCCGGGTCGTTCACCAGCCACATCTTGCCGAACTTTCGCCCGTCTTCGAAACGCAACTCCCGTCCGTCGTCCAACGGGAAGACATGGCGGACCATCGGATGGAGTTCCCTTCCGGCTTGGTGCAGCCAAAGCCAGCCGGTCATGCCCAGGTGCACCATCAGCGTCGCCTCTGAGTTACCCGACAGCGGGAACATCAGATACTTGGCGCGCCGCCGGACGTCAACAATGGTACTGTCCGCCAAGGCGTTCGCGAAGTCGGCGGCCGAAGAGGACTTGACCGTCTTCTCCCAGCCGATGGTGGCGGCCGTGATCTTCCGCCCCGGGAGCCCGGCGCGCAGTAGGTTGCGGCGTACGCCCTCCACTTCTGGAAACTCAGGCAATCAGTTGCGGACCACTCCCAAGGTGATTTCGAGGCCCTCTATCTTTGCGGTCTCGAATTTACCGGCGTCATCGGGCGGGCCGGCCACCAACCGGTCGCTTAGGGTCTCTTCTCGGATATAGCCGGAGAACGCCCCGGTCATCACGCCGGCCAACTCCTCGGGGGCTTCGTAATAGGTTGTGATGTGCTCGGTGACCTCGAAGTTGGCGGACCGACGCAGGTTCTGGATGCGGTGCACCACCTCGCGGGCTAGCCCTTCCTCGGCCAGTTCCGGGGTGATGGCGCCGTCGACCGCCACCATGTAGCCTCCTTCCAGGGCTACCGTGTACTGACCAACGGAGACAGTCGTTTCGGTGTTGTCTCCAGCTTTGGCCCGGGCCTGACGAAGGAGGTCGGAGTCGTCACCCAGCGCTTGGATTTCCTTAACGTTCAGCTCTTCCAAGACCTGCGGCGCCACCTGTTGCAGGTAGTCGCGCTCCGGTGCGGTCCGGGTCATAACCGCAACGCTGGCCAAGGGTTGGCGCACCTTGAGGCCAGCCTTGGAACGTGCCCCACGGCCCATGCTGGCCACCCGCATCGCCAATTGGGTCGCTTCCATGAGGGGCTGGTCGATGAGCGACTCGTCGGGTTGAGGGTATTCGGCAAGGTGGACGCTGTCGGGGGCGGTCGGGTCCACCGAGCAGACCAAGTTCTGGTACAACTCCTCGGCGACGAACGGGGCTAGGGGGGCCATCAGCTTGGCCACGGTAACCAGGCAGGCGTGCAGGGTAATGTAGCCCGAGAGCTTGTCGGCGTCGCCCTCGTTCCGCCAAAACCGCCGACGGCTTCGGCGTACGTACCAGTTGGAAAGCTGGTCGATGAACTCTTGAATCCGCCGGCCGGCGTTGGTCGGGTCGTAGCAGTCGAGATGGCGGTCCACCTGGGCGACCAGGATGTTCAATTCCGAGAGCACCCACCGGTCCAACTCGTTTTCGGGCTTCCAGTCTTCCGGGCGTTGCGCCGGGTCGAACTTGTCGATGGAGGCGTAGCCGGTAAAGAAAGAGTAGACATTCCACAGGGTAAGCATAACGCGGCGCAGAGTCTCGTTGACCAACCGAGCCGAGAAACGCCGGGCCTCGCCGGGTTGGGAGGCGGTGAACAAGTACCAGCGCAGGGCGTCTGCGCCGTGCTCGTCCAGTACTGGCAGCGGCTCCACGATATTTCCGACCCGCTTGCTCATTTTGCGTCCACGTTCGTCCAGCACCAGCCCCAAGCAGATGACATTCTTAAACGACGGCTGGCCTTTTAGGAGGGTTGAAAGAGCGTGGAGGCTGTAGAACCAGCCGCGGGTCTGGTCCACCGCCTCGCAGATGTAATCGGCGGGAAAGCGGCCGTCGTTCTCGATTTCTTCATTCTCGAAGGGATAATGGTACTGGGCGAAGGGCATCGCGCCCGAATCGAACCAGCAGTCCATGACCTCCGGGATGCGGGTCATCACGCCGTCGCAACCCTCGGCCGTGCAGGGTAATTCGACGCCATCGACGTAGGGTCGGTGCAGGTCCAAGCTGTCGATTGTCGTATGTCCGTTGCCCCCTGCCATTTCCAGCAATTCGGCGGTGCTGCCGACACACTCGGACTGCTGGCATTCATGGCACTGCCAGATCGGGATTGGGGTGCCCCAATAACGTTCTCGCGAAATGGCCCAGTCCACGTTATTACGCAGCCATTCGCCGAAGCGCCCCTCCTTGATATGGTCCGGGTACCAGTTGATCTCGGCGTTGCCGCTGACCAGTTGGTCCTTGAGGGCGGATGTACGGATATACCAGGAGCTCTTGGCGTAGTAGAGCAACGGAGTGTCGCAACGCCAGCAGAACGGGTAGGTGTGCCGGTAAACGTCCCGATGATGCAGGAGGCCGCGTTCTTTCAGGTCGGCCATGATTTCTTCGTCGGCGTCCTTGACGAACTTGCCAGCGAACGGATAGCTGCCGGTGACGATACCCTGCAGATCGACTGGTTGCACAAAGCAAAGTCCCTGTTCGCGTCCGACCGTCAGGTCCTCGTCACCGAAGGCGGGGGCCATGTGAACAATGCCGGTGCCGTCTTCCAGGGACACGAAATCGGCGGAGACTACCCGGGGAGTCAGTGCCTCCCCCAGCTCCAGAGATGTCACCATCTCCCCGTTGGGGCCAGGCCGACGGACGAACTGGCGGACCTCCGATCCAAACCGTTCCGGCGGGTAGAGCGGGTCGTAACCCAAGCCCACCAAGGCGCTGCCGGGCAAGACGGTCGCCACTTCGTGCTCTTGGTGGATGTTGGCCTTCAGCAACGCTGTAGCCAGCACCAACCGCTCTCCATCCATCTGCACCACGGAGTATTCGGCGGACTCGTCCACGGCAAGGGCGGTATTCCCAGGGAGAGTCCAGGGCGTGGTGGTCCAAGCCAGCAGGTATACCGGGCCGTCGTTGGCGCCCAAGGCCGCCAGGCTGTTTTCATTCCCGACGGTGGTGCTCGGGTTGACCCGGAACTTGACGATTATGGACGGATCAGGAGTGTCCTCCTGGTAGCCCAGCGACAACTCATGGGAACTGAGGCTGGTGACGCACCGCGGGCAGTGCGGTGTACCGCGCATCCCCTGATAGAGGAGTCCCCGGTCCCACAGCGTTTTCAGCACCCACCATCCGGTCTCGATGTACTCGTTCTTCAAAGTGACGTAGGGGTCGTCCATGTCCACCCAGAATCCGATCCGGTCGGTCATGGTTTCCCACTCTTTGACGTAGCGGAACACCGACTCCCGGCACTTCTGGTTGAACTCTTCGATGCCGTATTCTTCGATTTCGCGCTTGCTGGTGAGCCCCAGCTCCTGTTCGATTTGCAGCTCAACCGGCAGGCCATGGGTGTCCCAGCCACCCTTGCGCCGCACCCGGTAGCCCTTCATGGTGCGGTAGCGACAGATGACGTCCTTGAAGACCCGGGCCAAAACGTGGTGGATCCCTGGGCTGCCGTTGGCGGTGGGGGGCCCCTCGTAAAGCATGAAGACCGGAGCGTCCGGGCGTTCCGATTCGGTACGCCGAAAAACGTCCCTCTCCTTCCAAGTCTGGAGAACCCGAGCGTCCAACTCCGGAAAGCTGACGCGGCTGGAAACAGGGCTAAACATGTGATAATTCCCTACTCGAAAACTGCGCTTACCGGCACAGAGAATCCTGGCAGTACAGTACCGCCGCCTAGCGTATCTGCCTCGGTTAGCGTGTTGGTTTCAACGTCGGGCCGATGGACCTCCACCGTTCGTGCCTCAGGGTCAACCACCCATACCAAGGGGACGCCGTGACTAACCCACATGCGAGCTTTGTCGTAAACAGCACCGATCGTGTCGGTGGGGGATGTTATTTCTACGACAAGGTCCGGCGGGCCGACCAAGTAACCTCGGATTCGGACCCCGTATGGCAGCTTATCGTACGATACGAATGCGAGGTCCGGTTCACGCACGATGTCCGGGTCATTCTGCAACACGACTCCGGTGTCCGTTCCGAAGACTCGACCAACCCCCGCGCTCCCAACGAAGGTGACGAGCCTGGCACCCAACCGCATCGAGATCTCCCCGTGCTCCAGACCCGACGGCACCTTCTTGACAAAAACTCCCTTGATTAGTTCGCCTTTGGCGCCCTCGCTATGCAGTCGAAGCAAGTCGTCTGCTGTGAGCAGCCTCTTCTTGGCTGTTGTCATGGTATCGGCACCGGAGACAGATTTTCGATCTATTATACCCAATCGTTATCCGCCCGCCCCGCCGCGCATTTGCACCGACGTGTCCTGAGACACAGGATCGGAAGGGTCGTGTTCGGCCAGGAAGCCGACGGCCACGGCCGGAAGCGTCTCGAAGTGGAGTCCGGTCCGGACGCCAAATTCTTGGGAGAGCCGTGCTACGGCGTCGTTGTCGTCGGCCTGCACCATGGTTACGAAGTCATAGTGGCCTAGCACCGCGTACTGGCCAAGTATCCGGGCGCCTTCCACTTTCAAAGAAGCGCTGGTTTCGGAGACCAGGTCCGGATTGCTGTGAAGCATGCGCTGACCCTCGTGGCTCAGCTTCCCCAGCAAGAAATACATTGCCATTTCTGCTTACTCCCACGCCCTCTTTAACTGAACGACGTAGGGGCGATTCGCGAATCGCCCCTACGTTGCCAGGCCGGTTGTTGGCGGCTGTTATGCTTGTTGGTAAATTTTGCCGCCGGATTCCCGGAATTCTTGGGACTTCTCCGCCATGCCGGTGTCCAAGGCGGTATCGACCGCCACGCCCCGGTTCTTAGCGTACTCTCGAACGTCTTGGGTGATCTTCATGGCGCAGAACTTGGGGCCGCACATCGAGCAGAAGTGGGCCACCTTGGCACCTTGGGCCGGCAGGGTCTCGTCGTGGTAGTCGCGGGCCCGTTCGGGGTCCAAGGCCAGGTTGAACTGGTCGTCCCAGCGGAACTCAAAGCGGGCCTTGGAGAGGGCATCGTCCCACTCCTGAGCCATCGGGTGGCCCTTGGCCACGTCGGCGGCGTGGGCCGCGATTTTGTAGGTGATCACTCCTTCTTTGACGTCCTCGCGGTTGGGCAGCCCTAGGTGCTCTTTTGGGGTCACGTAGCAGAGCATCGCCGTGCCGTACATGCCCACCATTGCCGCGCCGATGCCCGAAGTGATGTGGTCATAGGCAGGCGCAATGTCGGTTACCAACGGGCCGAGGGTGTAGAACGGGGCCTCATGACACACCTCGATCTGGCGGTCGACGTTCTCCTTGATCTTGTGCAACGGCACGTGACCGGGACCTTCGATCATCACCTGGACATCGTGCTCCCAAGCGAACTTGGTCAGTTCGCCAAGAGTCTGGAGCTCGCCGAACTGCGCCTCGTCGTTGGCATCGGCGATGCTCCCGGGGCGCAGGCCGTCGCCCAAGGAGAAGGAGACGTCGTAGGCGCGCATAATCTCGCAGATCTCTCCGAAATGGGTGTAGAGGAAGTTCTCTTGGTGGTGGGCAAGGCACCAACCGGCCATGATCGAGCCGCCCCTGGAGACGATGCCAGTAATCCGGTTGGCGGTCAGCGGCACGTATCGCAGCAGAACGCCTGCATGGATGGTGAAGTAATCGACGCCCTGCTCGGCCTGCTCGATCAGGGTGTCGCGGTAAAGCTCCCAGGTGAGTTCCTCGGGGTTATCCCCGACTTTCTCCAACGCCTGATAGATGGGCACGGTGCCGATGGGGACCGGCGAGTTGCGCAGGATCCACTCCCGAGTGGTGTGGATGTCGCTACCAGTGGAGAGGTCCATTACCGTGTCGGCGCCCCAGCGGGTGGCCCACAGCATCTTCTCCACCTCTTCCTCGATCGAAGAGGTGATGGCCGAGTTGCCGATGTTGGCGTTGACCTTCACCAGGAAGTTGCGGCCGATGATCATCGGTTCGGATTCCGGGTGGTTGATATTGGCCGGGATGATAGCCCGGCCCCGGGCGACTTCCTGGCGGACGTACTCAGGGTCGATGCCTTCCCGAATGCCGATGTACTCCATCTCCGGGGTGACGATGCCCTGGCGGGCGTAGTGCATTTGGGTGACGGCATCGCCGTTCTTGGCGCGAAGCACTCTGCGTCGTAAGGCCGGGTAGGGCTGTGCCCTGGTCTTGCCGGTAACGGTTATCGGGTGCCCTTCGTACTCCTCTACACCGCCCCGGGCCGTAATCCAGTCGCGTCGTAGGGCCGGCAGGCCTTGGGCCAAGTCCAAGCTCGCGGCATTGTCGGAGTAGGGTCCGCTCGTGTCGTAGATCGACAGCGGTGGGTTCTCCTCTTGGTCAAACCTTCCGGTGGTGGGGTTGAGGGTTACTTGCCGAAAGGGGACTCGGACGCCGGGATTGGAGCCTTCCTTATAGACCTTCTCGCTGGCGGGGAAGGTGGACTTACCCTGGATCTTGGTGGTGTATTCGGTCTGGACCATTACAGGCCTCCAAAAAGATAGGGCCGCCAGCAATGATTGTGGCGGCCCTTTATCAACTAACCACAAGCGCCGCTTCCCTACGCTGGCATTACCCAGATCAGGTTCGCAAGGGTCGGCGGCATTCCGGCCGCCCTCTCAGCCCGGCTCCACCGAGCTCCCCTACGTGCCCCAGAGAGTAGGTTGTTAACCTTAGTATGCTCTAAAGCGCATCGCCAAGTTGCTCGGATTATAGGAGGGGGCCGCGAAGAGTGTCAACCGAAGGGAGGGATCCAGAGCGGCCATGGATGCCCTGGTTACTCTTCGAGTGCCCTGGCGCTCATCTGGTACCAGTGTACCTTGCCTGATTCGATGATGGGACGCACCCTGTCGTCGTACCGCAGACCCGCCACCGCCGCATATGACTGTCGTCCCGTGAACCGGGTCAGGTAGTTGGCATTTCGGCTGGCTCTCTGGGTATCCCTGCCGTTCACGGTGTAGGAGACTTCGACCGCGACGTAGCAAACGCCACCCCTCTGGCTCGTCGCCTCAATTACGATATCGGCCTCGTGAAAGCTCTCGAGGTCCCCAGGTTCGATGTGGCTGAGGTCTTGCCCGCGACTGAACTTGCGAATCTCTCTACGGTCGAGTACTCGTATGAATTCTAGACCACACCGTTCGGCAATCGAGTCGGCCCGTTCGCGCGCCATGTTCCTAGCGTGAGCCCCTCGGAGCGGGCCAAGGCCGTCCCGTATGTTCCTAACATCGCTCTTCAGGACCCCGACGTCGTTTTTCAGGACCCCGACGTCGCTCTTCAGGACCCCGACGTCGCTCTTCAGCACCCCGACGTCGCTCTTCAGGACGGTTACGTCAGCTTCCAATCTGCCCAAACGTTGTTCAGTCGACGCGGCGAACTGGGCGAATTTCTCGGGCAACTCGATCAACTCGCGCGTAAGCAGCCGGACGCGCAACGCCTCGACCCATTGAGGGTTCTCGTCCAGCAGCTTGATTAGGTCTTCCATCGTGTTTATCGTAGTCATAGGTACTAGGATGCCATTATATACCCGAGGGCGGCGTCATGTTTCCTTGACAACCTTTCTGTGCCCACCATAGAATCCTGCCAAAGTCACAGCCCCGTATCGGCGGGTTGTAGATACCCCAAACCGACTCATGGCGGCTCGTTAAGGAGGGCCTGATGCCAGACTATCCGAAGGTAACCTACAAAGAAGAGGGCATGCGCGAGGGCATGCAGATCGAGGATTCCAACATCTCCGTCGACGACAAGATCGAACTGCTGGACCAGCTCTCCGACACCGGGCTCCGGAACATCGTGGTCGGGTCGTTCGTTAGCCCCAAGTGGACCCCGCAGATGGAGCGCATCGACGAGATCGTGACCCGGTTTACCCCGAAGCCCGGCGTCACCTACACCGCATTGGCCCTCAATTCCCGCGGCGTCGAACGGGCCCGAGCCTATTCGCCGCCCCTGACCATCGAGCGCGACGGCTATCCCCGCCTTTCCTGCCACATGTGCGACGTGTTTACCCGCCGCAACACCAACCGCTCCCAGATGCAGGAGATGGAGCGTTGGCCTCAGATTGTCGCCCAAGCCCAGGAGTTGAACATCAAAGAGGCCGGCATCGGCTCCAACGCCAGTTGGGGCTCCAACTTCCTTGGCGAGTTCCCGGTGGATAGCCTGATGGTCCTGCTGGAGAAGGAACACAGCATGTGGGACGACGTGGGCATCAATGTCCGCAGCGTGTCCATGGGCGACCCGATGAGCCACTGCACCCCGGCCAAGGTTGAGGAAAGCCTCTACCGGGTCAAGGAACGCTGGCCGGAAATAGACCACTTCCGCCTGCACCTGCACAACGGCCGCAACATGGCCATCGCCTCGGCCTACGCCGCCATGCGGACGCTGAGTCCCGACGACACCCTGGAGTTGGACGGCACCATCGGCGGCTTCGGCGGTTGCCCCTACTGCGGCAACGGCCGCGCCACCGGCATGGCCCCCAGCGAAGACCTGCTCCACATGATGGAGGACATGGGCATCGAGACCGGCGTCGATATCGACAAGCTGATCGACTGCGTCTGGACCGCCGAGCGTATCATCGGCCGCGAGCTTTATGGCCACGTCTCCAAGGCCGGCCCCCGGCCTAAGACGCCGGACCAACTCTACGACATGAATGCCCCGTTTATCGAAACCCTGGAGGAGGCCAGGCACTTCAAGAAGGGCCCAGAGGTCTACGAGGGCGGCATATACCCCTATAGTCAGCCCATCGAGAGTCCCTACCGCGACCGGGTGGAAGCGGGCATCCCGGCTTTCGATCCCGCCGCCGGCGACTTCCCTTGGAAGCAGGACTGGTTCCCCGCCAAAGACTCATAGACTGTCAACACCAACTGGCAAGAACCGATAGGGCCGTCCGGTTTTCGGGCGGCCCTTTTGAATACAAAACGGAGGCCATCGAATGACCAGCGCCAATCCAACCGACCCCAACCGGGTGCTTCTCACCGGAGAGAACTCTTTCATTCGCCTGGCTGAAGGCGACGAACAGACCACCCGCACCAGCCACTGGCGGGTGTTGCTTTCGCCGGTGGGTGCCGGCCACGTCCTCTTCATCAAAAGCGAACTGACCGACGGTGTGCGAATTTACGCCGACAACCTCGCCTTGGCTCGCTGGCTGCAGGGAGAGATCGAAAGTCTGCTCTTCCCGGAGTTCGCCGACCAGAGCATCTCGGTCGAGGAGGCCGAATTTGACCGAAAGGGTGACACCTTCTCCTATTGGACCGAAACCGTAGAGACCGACGACGACCAGATTTCCCTCACTTGGCACGACTTTCTAGAGCCCTTCATGCTGACGGTGCCAGCCGGTTCTCCGCAACGCCCCCACGGCGTTTACAGCTGCTTCACCCCGGCCCGGCAGGCGAGGATCACCATCAACGGCGATCAGGCGGGGGGTGAAGTGGTGCAGGAGACGCGGGGCGACAAGCAGAGCAGCACCGCCTGCTTGGCATGGTCCGAGACTTGGGTGAAGCCCTAGGAATTCACCATCCGGGAGCGCCTGGGGGCAGGCCCATGGCGACCTTGCCGCCCTGCTCGAAGTTGGCGGGAAGTCCTGCGGCATGCATCATGCCGGCGTTGATGTCCCGGAAGTAACGCTCCAGCAGGTTGCCCCGGCGCACCGCATTGGTGCCCGAGGCGTGGTACAGCAGGTCGATGGCCCGTGCCGCTTCGTGAACGCCGTGAGTGACCGCCAAGCGGCTCTGCCGGACCTCCTCGTCAAGGTCCGGCTTGCCCGACTGAACGGCCGCCCACAACTCGCCAACCGCTTGCAACACGTAGGCCCTGGCGCCACTGATGATTCCCTCGGCTTGGCCCACGGCCAACTGCACCGGTTGGCGGTCGCGAAGCAGCGCCGGGTTCATCGTCGTGGCCGAACCGGAGGCCAACTCCAGGAAGGCGTCCATTGCGCCCCTGGCCATACCCAAGGCGTTGCCGGCCAACAGGGTGAACCCGGCGACTAGCGAGGACCGGGCGTTGAACAGGGGAGCGCTCTGCACTGAGTTCGCCGCCAGCGCAAATGTACGGCCCACAGGAACGAACTCTGCTTGTACCGATACGTCGTTGCTGCCGGTGCCCCGCAGACCGATTACCGACCAGTTTTCGTGGATGGTTGCCGACCCGATTGGGACCGACATCATCCTCAACTCGGGCAGGCCGGCGTCGTTGGTACGCGGGCCATGTTCGTCGGTAACAATGCAGTTGAGGAACAACCAGTTGGCGTGCAGGCAGCCGCTCGCGAAGTCCCACCGGCCGCTGACCTGGTAGCCGCCGTCGGCGACCCGTGCGGTGCCCTCGGGGCGGAATGAGCCGGCTCCCTTGATGGCGGGCGGGCGGCCGACCAACTCCTGGGCTGTTCCGGCTTCCATCCAGCCGGTGTACAGCGATATGGCTCCCGCTATGAGGCAGCACCAGCCGACCGAGCCGTCGGCGATGGACAGTTGCTCCACCACCCGGAAGGCTGTCAGGGGATCGGTTTCGGGCCCTCCCAGAGAGCTGGGCACGTAAAGGCGAAAGAAACCGGCGTCGTCCATTGCTTTGATGATGGCGGCGGGTAGTCGGCGGGACTCCTCGATTTCATCCCGCGCCTCAACGATTAGTGGCCGCAGCGCATTGGCTGCGGCCACCATGTCCTGCTTGGATACCGTTGCCACTTAGGTCGAAGTGCAGGCGATGGCCTTGACGTTGACGGCCATCTCGGGCAGGTCGTGGGCGGTCCAACTGCTTCCGCCGTCGTGGGTGCCGAAGACCTCTCCTTTGCGGGTGCAGAAGTACACCTGCTGCGGGGCCCGGTCGTTGACGGCGATACCGAAGGTGGTGCTCAATGGCGCGATACCCTGGTCGAAGCGCGACCAAGTGTCGCCCGCGTCGGTGGAACGCATCACCCCGCCCTGCTCGCTGCCGAAGTTCAGGCCAACGCAGGCGTACAGCGTGCGGGGGTCGTTGGGCGCGACCTCGACGCCGCGGGAGTAGCGGATGTCCGAGAAGCTCTCGAACTGCAGGTCCTGCCAGGTCTGCCCGCGGTCGCGGGTGCGCCAAACGCCGGTGCGGTTAGAGATGAACACGGTCTCGTTGGTGCCAACGGTCACGCCGTGCAGGTCCATAAGGTCTACATCGCCGTCGAAGACGCTGTTGACGATGGCCCAGGTCTTGCCGCCGTCCGAGCTGTGGGCCGCGCCGCCGACTTCCAGCGCGGCGTACATCTGGTTGGGGTCGCTGGCCTCGATGCCGATGCCCAGGATGCGGGTGGCGAAGGCCATCTGCACCGCATCGGGATTGGCGATGGTGGCCAAGTATTCCCAGTTCTCGCCGCCGTCGGTGCTCTTGAACACCTCGGCTCCTTCGGTGCCGAGGAACATGGTGTTGGGGTCGTGGGGATGGAACTTGATCGACCAAACAATGCGGCCCTCGGTCATGTTCAGCCGCTCGAAGCTGTCGCCGCTGTCTTGGGAGCGGTAGATGCCGCGCTGGGTTCCCACGAAGATGGTGCTGGAATCGTTGGGGTGCACCGCGATCGCTCTGACCTGGGGTTGGGGCGGCATGCCCTTGGCTAGCTTCTCCCAGCGGGAATCACCCGCCTCTTTGCGGTAGAGGCCGTCCGCTTCGGCGCCGACGTAGATGTATGTCTTGTCCGCCATGTCTTCTCCTCCGTTATGTTTGGGACAATTTCAGCAGACGCACCCGGCCTTGTCAAATAGAGTCCGGCTAGGCCAACTAAAGTAACGACTCGATTTATCTCGTCTACATGGCAACAGATAGTGATTGGTGGTCTTATGATTAGTTGCAACGCCCACAGTCCAGTCCCCGGGACCCTCTGTCCTTGGAGGGGATGGTTGACCAGCCCGTACTCATAGAACATCCTGAGTTCGTTCCAGGATTCTAGGTCGCCGGTCCATAGTTCCGAAAGCAGATTGGTCTTGCAGGTCACTAACGGTGGTCCACCGTTGGTCCTCACTCGTGCCGTTGCTGCGTTTGGTCATCCCTCCCGCGCCAATGCCAAGGCCCGCACACTTCTGGCCCCGGATGCCTTCAGTGCGGCGGCGCACTCGGACAAAGTGCTGCCCGTGGTAGCAACGTCGTCCACCAGCAGCACGCTCAGGCCGTCGCACTCTTCGCGCGCGGCGAAGGCCCCGGCGACACTCCCACGCCGATCTGTGCCCGATTTCGCCTCGACCTGCGGCGCCGAGTCTCGTGACCGAACGAGCATGCTATCTGAGAACTCCAGTCCGACGTCCTTCGCCAGTTGGCGGGCCAGTAGCGACGACTGGTTGTACCCTCTCCGCCTCAGCCTCCTTGGATGGAGGGGGACCGGGACGACCAGATCGGCCTCGATTGGGGCACGTTCGTAGAAGTCGGCTAGCATATCGGCAAAGGCCGCGGCGATCACTCGGTGGCCCCGATATTTGAGCCGGTGCACGCCCTCGCGCACCGGACCCTCGAACAGGAATGGCGCTCTCAAGGAATCAAAGGCGGGAGGTTCAGCTCGGCACCAATAGCAGATTCCCGAGGTGCTGGGCTGGGCGCATTTCTGACAATAGGGCTGTTCTAGGCGCTTCAACCCCAGGGTACACTCGGCGCAGATCACGCCGCCCTCTCGGCGACAGCTCAGGCAGTGGAGCGGGAATATCAGATCGAGGACGCAGCGAGTCAGGTCAGCCAGGGTCCCCATCGTCCGCCCCCAACGCCACCCACCGGGCCAGAATCTCCGTATCCCTGGGAAAGGCCAGCTCCGGCGGCTCGACCGGGCTGAAGAATCCGACCTCCAACGCCTCGGGCCCCGGACCCAACTTGCCGCCCGTCTCGCGCGCGCTGAAGGCGGCGACTACCACCGGGTCGCCCGGTATGGAGAACAGGCCCAGCAGGCCTGTCACTTCAACCTCCAGTCCGGTCTCCTCCCAGGCCTCGCGGGCTGCTGCTTCTTCCACCACCTCGCCCCGGTCGACGAAGCCACCGGGCATGCTCCAGAGCCCGTAGCCCGAGTCGGTCGCCCTCCGGATCATCAACACCTTGCCGCTGCGCGCTATGACGCACACTGCGGCCACTTGGGGGTCGTAATAGACTGTGCGCCCGCAAGCTGGGCAGACCGGGCGCTGGGCGCCGAAGACGTCGCGAGTTTCTAAGGGCGTGGCGCAGGAGGCGCAGAACCGGTCTATGGAAGATGTCAAACTCTCTTGGCCGTCCCAACTATAATCGGCGCCATGTTGGCTCGATCAATCTCGCTGTCCAAGGTGGTCGGACGCTGGCTGTACCGCCCGCAGTTGCATGGTTGCGGTTGCCTGGCTTCGGTAATGGCGGCGGCGCTGGCGTTGGTCGTCATAGTGGTCTTGGGCGAGTATACCAAGACCAGAGGGCTGCTCCTACTGACGGCTGTCATCGTTGCCGGGTATTTCCTGCTGGGAATGTGGATGTGGACGGTTACGGTGGGCCGGACGCTCCCCCGGACTTGGACCGCCCAGCTGGGGCTGGGGGTGACCACCATCGCGATGGCTCTCATGCTCGCCGCCGCATGGGCCGCGCCCGGCGCCTACGCCCTGTGGAAGGTCGCTGGGGCATTGACGGTCCTCGCTTTGGCGTCGACCCATTGCGGTTGGCTGTTGGATGGGCGCACACCCCGCTTACTGGTTCGGGCGGCGATTGGACTAACCGCGCTCGTCGGGGTCATGGCCGTCTTCGGTATCGCCGCCGGTACTACGGCCTCAATTTACTGGTGGGCGTTCGTGCTGTTGACGGTACTGTGGCTCGTCTCGACGGTGGTAATCGCCATATTTGCGATTCGTGTCCCCGGAAACCCGCAGGGGCGATTCGCGAATCGCCCCTACGTTTAATGCGCGTGACGGACAGTTGCGCGTCGCCTGACGAGGGCGGCCGGGACTAGGACGTAGGTGCGGCCAGCTCCTGCACCGCCTGCCGGGATGGCATGGAGTCCTGAGCGCCGGTGACCGTCACCGCCAGGGCGCCCGCCGCGCTGGCGAGACGCACCGCTTCCGGCAGGCCGTAGCCCTCGGCCAGGCAGACCGCCAGCGCTCCGTTGAAGGCGTCGCCCGCCGCTACGGAGTCCACCGCTTCCACCGGAAACGTTGGTTGACGACCCATCAGGCCTGAGGTGGCGTAGACCGCGCCTTGAGCGCCCAGCTTGATGACGGCCGCGCCCACGCCGCGGGACAGCAGTATCTTAGCGGCTTCTTCCGCCGCTTCGGGGCCCGTAACCGGGAAGCCGACAAGCGCCTCGGCCTCTGTCTCGTTCGGAGTTATGATGCTGGTGAGGGCGTAAAACTCTTCGGGGAAAGGGCGCACCGGCCCGGGATCCAGAATGACCAGTTTGCCGGAGACTTTCGCCGATCGTGCCGTCTCTAGCGACACCTCCAGAGGGGCTTCCAATTGCAGCATCAACACCGAGGCGTCCTCCATCGCCTCGATCGTTCGGGCCGCTTCCGCCGGGCCGCAGGTGCTGTTCGCTCCCAGCACTTGGATGATCCGGTTCTGGGCCGAGGCGTCGACGCTGATCACCGCGATCCCCGAAGACTCGCCCAAGGCTGTTGCTATGCGTGAAACGTCCACTCCGGAGGCGCGCATGCCGTCCAGCAACTGTGGTCCAAAAATGTCGTCGCCCACCCGGCCCACCATTGCGCAGCGGCCGCCCATGCGGGCCGCCGCCACCGCCTGGTTCGCTCCCTTGCCGCCAGCGTAGGTCAGGAACCGGTCGCCCACCACTGTCTCACCCGCCCCAGGGAAACGGGCGGCGTAGGTGACCAGGTCCATGTTGATGCCGCCAAGCACAACGATTCGGGGTATCTCGATCATGGCCGAAATTCTCCCATGCTATAATCCCGGTGGCAATTCGGAGCCTTGGTTTTCACCGCAGAGTTCGCAAAGACCGCTGAGGATTATTGGGAGAATACCTATGGCCGGGGCGTTGCAAGACATCAAGGTAGTCGACATAACCCGGACCCTAGCCGGGCCGTTTTGCACCATGATGCTCGGTGACAACGGGGCGGACGTCGTGAAGATCGAGGAGCCCTCCCAGGGCGACGAGACCCGCAACTGGACGCCCTTCTGGAATGGCGAGAGCACTCAGTTCCTCACCTTCAACCGGAACAAGCGCAGCCTGACCGTCAACTTGAAGGAGCCCGAGGGCGTCAAGATCGTCCGGGACCTGGCCGCCGAAGCCGACGTGATGATCGAGAGCTTTCGCGCCGGGGCTCTCGACAGAATGGGCTTGGGTTACGACGCCATCAGCAAGATCAACCCCCGCGTCGTCTACTGCTCCATCTCCGGCTACGGTCGCACTGGCCCGATGGCCGAGATGCCAGGGTACGACCTGATCATCCAGGCTTACAGTGGATTGATGGACCTCACAGGCGACCCCGACGGCCTGCCCCTGCGGGTCGGCTTCTCGCTGGTCGACCTGTTCGCTGGCATGATGGCCTACGGGACGATTCTGACCGCCCTGCGTCACCGCGACCAGACCGGCGAGGGCCAGTGGGTCGAGGCCTCGTTGCTGGACGGGCAGGTGGCCACTCTCAGCTATCACGCCACTGGCTACATGGGCACCGGCGTCGAGCCCCGCCGCATGGGCTCCGGCCATCCGAGCCTGGTGCCCTATCAGAGTTTCGCCTCCTCAGACGGCTACTTCATAGTGGGCTGCGCCAACCAGGGGTTGTGGGAGCGGCTGTGCCGGGCCATCGGCCGCACCGACTTCCTGGAGGACCCGCGCTTCACCACCAACACCGACCGGGTGAAGCACCGCAAGGAGTGTGTGGACTCCCTCAGCGAGATCTTCGAGACGAAGGCCACCGAGCACTGGGTGAAGCTGATCGCCGATGCCGGGGTGCCCTGCGGCCCCATCAACAAGGTCTCGGAAGTGGTCGACAACGCCCAGGTGTTGGCCCGCAACATGATCGCCGAACTGGAGCACCCCAACGTGCCCAATCTCCGAATTCCCAACTCGCCCATGAAGCTCACTGCCTCGCCGCCATCCATCCGGAGAGCGCCGCCGCTCTTGGGCCAGCACAACGAAGACGTCCTCGGCGAAGAGGGCTACACTCCGGAACAGATCGCCGATTTCCGTGAACGCGGGGTCATCGGCGGCAAGGAGCAATCTTAAATGAGTATCGACGTCGCAACCGCCATCGCCCGCATCCTGAAACAGGAGGGTGTCGAGTGGGTCTCTACCTTCCCGGTGTGCCGGGTTAACAACGCCCTGGGGCGCGAGGGTGTGCCCATGATAATGATGCGCGACGACCGCTACGCCGTCGCGCTGGCCGACGCCTTTTCCCGCGTGACCGCCGGTGAGCGCATCGGCGTCTGCACCGTGCAGGGCGGAGTCAACGGCGCGGGCCTGCAATACTCCTACCCAGGCTTGGCCCAGGCCTTCGAGGACAACTCTCCGATGCTCTGCATCACCGACGGCGTACCAGCGGGCAGCACCGAGAACACCCTATTCGATGTGACCACCAGCCTGAGGACCGTTACCAAATGGTATGGCTATATCGACCGCCCGGAGCGGGTGCCCGAGTTCATGCGCCGCGCCTTCACGATGTTGCGCAGCGGGCGGCCCGGCCCGGTGGTGCTGGCTGTGCCCAACGCCACGGCGGAATTCGACGAAGAAGCTGACCCGTACCGCCCGGTCAAGGGCTGGAAGTCGGCCCCCGACCCGGCCGACGTAACAACCGCTGTCGATCTGGTGCTGGGCGCCCAACGCCCACTGCTCTACGTTGGCGAAGGCGTGATTTACGCCAGGGCCAGCGACGAGCTCAAAGCCTTGGCCGAACTGCTCAATACCCCCGTCATCACGACCCTCAAGGCCAAGGGCGCGTTCCCGGAAGACCATCCGCTGTTCGTCGGCGTGCGCGGTGACCATCCGGTCGAATTCCTGGAGAAGAGCGACGTCATCCTGGCGGTCGGCTCCAGTCTGTCACCGGGCCGGTTCACCCACGGTATCCCCAATGCGCCGGGCAAGACCATTATCCAGTGCAACCTGGACGAGTTCTACCTGAACCGCATCTATCCGACCAACCACGCCTTGATCGGCGACGCAAAGTTCACACTACAGGCTTTGTACGACGAAGCGTCGCAGCGCACCGGAGGCTCCGGCCGCCCGGCCAACGGGGTGGCCGACGAGATCAAGGCTACTCGCGACTCGGGCTTGGCCCAATACCGCGAGGTGATGGCCTCCGGCGACCGTCCCATAAACCCGTACCGCGTCTTCGGGGACATGATGAAGGCGCTGGACCCGTACAACTCCTTCGTGACTCACGACTCCGGGAACACCCGCGACCAACTGAGCACGGTATACGACACGCTGATCCCCCGCGGTTTCCTAGGCTGGGGTAACATCTCCACCTTGGGCTTTGGCCTTGCCGGGGCGTTGGCGGCCAAGATCGCCTTCCCAGAGCGCCAGTGCGTCGCCGTCACCGGAGATGCGGGCGTCGGCTATATGCTGGGAAACCTGGAAGTGCCGGTGCGCGAACGGATCGGCATCACGGTGGCCCACGTCAGCAACGGAGGGTTTGCTGGCTACGGTCCAGGCTTCTGGGGCGACGGCCACGACCCCTACACCCACCGGGTGCTGGGCCCCGAGGACGTGGATATGGCACGGGTGGCCGAGGGCCTGGGCCTGTTCGCCGAGCGGGTCGACGACCCCGCCCAGATCGTCCCGGCGCTGCAGCGGGCGCAGGCCGCCAACTCCGAGGGCCGGCCGGCCTACATCGAGTTCATCTGCAGCCAGTACCCGGTCTACGGGCGCTGGGCACCCACCCACGTGGCGCACTAAGGCTCATGGCGCGAACGGGTTGACCACGACGATGCCGTGATAGGACCGCCCCGGATTCAGGTCTTCGGACAGAATCCGGGGGCAGCCCGCCCTTTCGGCGGCGGCAACGATCAGCGCGTCCCAGTAGGAGATCTGGTAACGTTGGACCGTGGCTATGGCCCGCCGCACCAGCATAGCGTCGAGTTCGATCACCTGTAAGTTAGATAGTAGGCCAACGGCTTCCGCCGCCTCGGGTATGGAGAGCAGGTTGGCGTTGCGCCTGGTTACGACTGTGAAGAATTCACCAAGAACTTGCGCGGATACGTAACAATTCCCTGTCCTGAGTCCCTCCCGCAATACTTCACCAGCTGCCAGGTGCTTGTCCGAATCTCGCCTGTCATAGACGTATACCAAGATATTGGTGTCCAGAAAGCTACTGCCCGGATTGCCGGTCGCTGAATCTGTCATAAAGGTCGTCTCTAGTCCAGTTCCGGGGACCCATGTCTCGGCTAAGTCGGCGGATCGAATCCTCGAACCTTACGACCAACTCCTCCCTGGCGGCGTTGTCGCGCTTGGCCACCTCGGTCAGATATTCCCTCACCATCGCGGTCAGCGTGGTATTCTTGTCGATGGCGATCTTGCGCACCTTCTTGACAATCTCGTCTTCGATACTCAGGGTGATATTCATACGGCTCCAAAGTAAGAACCCTTAATAAGGTTAAGACATAATATTGCAGAATCCGAACTTGCGTCAATCAAAGTCGTCGAAACCAACACGTCGCTTGCGTCTCATCCACACTTCGGACGTCCACCTTGGTGACTCGGCGGGGCATCCCCGGTCCGAGGAGACCTTGGAGCGAGTGGTCGAGACGGTGGCGGAACACCACGCTGACGCGCTGCTCCTGGTCGGAGACGTTTTCGACAACGATCGGGTTGGCGACGACGTGCTCCATCGGTTCGTTGAGATCGTGGCCCAGCCTGCGGTCCCGGTTATTGTGCTCCCCGGCAATCACGACCTAGCCCACGAGAGCTCGGTGTATTGGCGGCAGCCCTTCGGCGCAGCCAACGGCAATCTTCACGTTTTGCAGGACCCGTCGGGGGAGACCTTGGCGTTCCCGGAGCTTGGTCTGGAAGTCTGGGGGCGGGCGATGACCGTCCACTCCCCGGCGTTTCGGCCCCTGCAGGGCATGCCGGAGCGCAGCAGCGGACGCTGGATGGTAGGCTTGGCCCACGGTCACTTCCACTATGAAGACGACCGCGACCAACGCTCTTCTCCCATTTACCCCGACGACGTGGCTGCCGCCGGGTGCGACTACCTGGCCTTGGGGCACTGGGACCGCCACGTGGATGTGTCCCGCGGCGGCGTTACCGCCGTCTACTCCGGCTGCCCCTACGGGCCCATCGGCCGCCCCGAGGAGGGCGCCGTGCTGGTGGTGGATTTTGACCCAGAGACCGGAGTTACCTACTGCCAGGAACCCCTGCCGCCGGTGGTGTCCGCGGCAAGTACCCGACTGCCGCACTCCTCGGGGGAATCGCACACCGTAACGTAGGGGCTATTCGCGAATCGCCCCTACGGCTCCCATCACCGGAGGTGAGCGTCAAAGGAGAGGGAAGCCATGCAGAAGTTGAGCCGCGACCATCGCATCTACGTGCTGGACCCGGAGAACGAGCCGGCGCTGACTATCGACTCCGGTGAGGAGCTGATGGTCGAAACTTGGGACGCCTTCGAGGGTATTCGCGACCCCAAGGCGTTGGATGAAAAGCAACTAAAGGGGCCCGCTTCCGGCCCGATATTCGTGAACGGCGCCGAGCCCGGCGATGCTCTGCGCATCGACTTTATCAGCGTAACTCCCAAGGCCGACGAGGGCGCGGCCCACATGGTGTCGCCGGGCCGAGGGTTCTTAGCCGAGGAGTTCGACCGGGCCTACCCGACGGTGATGACCATCGAGGACCGCCACGTGGTGATGCCCACCGGCGTACGTCTGCCGCTGAACCCGTCGTTGGGGTTGGTGGCCACCACGCCGACCTACCAGCAGTTAACCGCCAGCGACAGTGGCCCCTACGGCGGCGACATCGACCTTAAAGAATTAGTCGAAGGCAGTACGCTCTACCTGCCGGTATTCGTGCCCGGCGGTCTGCTGGCGATGGGCGACTGTCATGCCGTGGTCGGCGACGGTGCGGTGGGCGGCACCGGCGCTGAATGCTCCGCCGACAGCCACATCCGCGTCACCGTCGAGAAGGGCATGGGCTTGGAATGCCCCTTGGCCATGACACCCGACTATTTCGTGGTGCTCTACTACGGTGAGGAGCTGGGTCCGGCAATGAAGGGCGCGGTGCGCACGATGATCGACTTTCTGGGCCGCGAGAAAGGCATGGACCGCTACGACGCCTACACCCTGCTCTCCTTAGCGGGCGACGTGCGTATGTCCCGCACCTTCCGCCCAATCAGCCCGGTGAAGATGATGCTGGAACGCCGCGCGCTGGAGCAGTTGGGGTAATTATCAACGCCGAGCACGCAAAGAGCGCCGAGGAATCGATAAAAAAATTCTCGGCGCTCTCTGTGCGCTCGGCGTTTAATCGAACTTAAACCGGGGGAGCACCTCTTCGCCAAAGATACGGAGGGACTTTTCCACTACGTCGGCCGGGATCTGGCCGACGTTTACGTTTAGCAGCAGGTTGCGGACTCCGGCGTCGCGCAGCTCTTCGATCTGTCCGGCGACGGTCTCCGGAGTCCCGGCAAGGTAGGCGTGCTCCACTTGGTCGCCCGGCGGAGGCGGGACGTTGGGGTCCCTGGGGGGGAGACCGCCGGGGTTGAAGTCGCGCCGCGCGTCGTCCAGATGCTTGCGATAGCGGATGAGCGCTTCTTGGCCAACTTCCTTGGCGTGGTCGTCGCTATCCGATACCAGCAGCGCGCGTTGGCACCAGGTCTGGTCCAAGGCGGACTCGACGTGCTTCGGCGCGAAGCCAGCGTCGGCCATTGTCTCGCTGAATCGTCCCAGCCGATGGCGGATGGTGTCCAGCGTTTGTATCCCTATTAGGGCGGGCCGGCCTTGCGCCGCCTGCTCCACCAGCGATTGCTCGGTGATGCAGGCCCGGATGATGGGCGGGTGGGGTTTCTGCAACGGCCTGGGCCGGAGGGTGGGGAAGGACACCTGCCAGTACTTGCCCTCGTGGACCACGTCATCTTCGGTCCAGGCCCGCACCAGCAACTCTTCGGCCTCATCCACCATGTCGAATCCCTGTTCCAGGGTGGAACCGAAGCCGATGTATTCGTACTCGTTGTAGGCCGAGCCGCGGCCAGTGCCGACGATCAGCCGCCCGCCGCTGAGCTGGTCCAGCAGCGCAGTCTGGACGGCCAGCCGCACCGGGTGGTGCAGGGCCAGCTCGACCACGGCGAAGCCTATCTTGACGCGCTTGGTGCGCATGGCCACGGCCGCGCCGAACACCACCGGGTCGGCGTAAGCCACCGCCCCGTCGAAGTGGTGCTCGGTCAGCCAGACCGCATCCATCCCGGCCTCCTCCGCCCACTCGATCTCGCGGAGCGTCTGCTGTATCACTTGGCCGTCGCCGGTTTGGTCTCCGCTGATCGAGAAGACGAAGGTGCCGAATCGCATAGCTGTGTTTACTCGCCGGCCTTGATGAAGTCGGCGACCCGCTCGGCGATCATGATGGTGGTGCAGTTGGTGTTGGCCCGGATGCAGTCGGGCATCACCGAGGCATCCACCACTCGCAGGTTCTCCAGACCCCGTACCCTGCAGTGCTGGTCCACCACCGCCATCGGGTCGTCATCGGCGCCCATCTTGCAGGTGCCGGAAATGTGCTGCGAAGTGGAAACGGTGCGCTGCAGCCAGTTGTCCAGCGCCTCGTCCGAGGCCATGTCGGCGGGGGTGGGCTCGAGCAGGCCCTTCACGATGTCAGCGTAGTCCGGGTGGTCCAAGAAGGACACGCAGAGCCGCACCGCCTCGCGCATCCGGGCCAGGTCGCGGGGGTCGTCTTGGAAGTAGTTGTAGTTCAGTTCGGGCTGCACGTCAGGGTCTCTGGACACGATCCGCATGTGGCCCTTACCGTAAGCCAACTCCAAGATTGCCGTGAAGCGGATGCCCTCGGCTTCCAACGGGTCGCCGGAGATGGGCGAGGAGAAGGAAGACGCCATGATCTGGATGTCGTTCCGCAACTCGGAACCAGTGGCGGTGTAGCGGAGGGCTACCTGGGTGCGCGGGTCTTTAGGGTCGAGGGGGAACTCCTCCTTGACCTCGATAGGAACGCGAATGTTGGGATGGTCGCGCAGGTTCTGGCCGATGCCGGGCGATTCCAGCACCACCGGGATACCCAGACCGTCTAGTACGCCCTTTGGCCCGACGCCAGAGAGCATCAGCAACTGGGGCGAAGCGATGGCCCCGGAGCAGAGGACGATCTGGTCGCCCTCGACGACGAACCTCTCACCGCCGCTCTCCACCTCGGCGCCCACGGCCTTGTTGCCCTCGAACACCACACGGTACACGAGCACGTTGGCCTTTACCGTTAGGTTTAGGCGGTGCCGGGCCGCGCTCAGGTAGGTCAGGGAGGTGCTCATGCGCACACCGTTGGGGTTGTTCATCGGGATGGGGCCAACGCCGCCCGATTCCGGGTGGTTCATGTCGGGGTCGTGTGGGTGTCCGGCGGAGCGGGCCGCCGCGTAGAAAGCCCGCTGGGCTGGCAGCCAGGTCTCTTGGCCGAAGCGGCGCACCGGTATGTGGCCCTCGGAGTTGTGGAAGTCGTCGGCCCCGAAGTCCATGTCGGTTTCCAGCTTCCGCAGGTAGGGGAGACAGGCGGTGAAGCCCCATTGGTCGTTGCCCAGCGAGGCCCAAGCGTCGTAGTCCTCGGGGATGCCGCGCAGCAACACCTGGCCGTTGATGGCGCTGGAGCCCCCCACCACACGGCCCCGGGGCACCGGCATCGGCTCGGTGGCCAGCGGTGTGGTGTTGCCTTGGAAAGACCAGTTATGGGGCGCATCGATGGCCGATGCGGTCTGGTCGTAGCCGAACTTCAGGTCGTCGGGGTAAATCTCGAAGTCGGGATAATCAGGCCCGGCCTCTATCAGCAGGATGGAAACATTTGGGTCCTCGGAAAGGCGGCTGGCCAGGGTGCAGCCGGCCGAGCCAGCGCCGAGGATGATGTAGTCGTATTTCATGCCAGTCTCCTTACTTTAAGTGTGCGTTGAAGAACTCGATTGTGCGCGGCCAAGAGGCTTCCGACGCCTCCTGCTGGTAGCGTTGACCGGTGTAATCCATGAAGGCGTGATCGGCCCCCGGGTAAGTGTAGAAGTGGTGCTCCACGCCGAGCCGGGTCAGTTCAGCGTCCAGCTTTTCCTTGTCTTCGGCTGATGGATTTACGTCTATGCCGCCGAAGTGGAACAACACGGGGCAACCGATGCCCGAGGCCAGCTCGAAGGGGGTCTTTTCGCCCGCCCCCCAAATGACCATTGTGTTGCCGCCGTAATAGGGCACTGCGGCCTTGATGTGGGGGTTGGTGGCGGCCCCCAGCCAGGTAACCCGACCGCCCATGCAGAAGCCGGTGATGCCGATATGCTCACCGTCGATAGCCGGGTGGGCCCGCAGCCAGTCCACCGTGGCGCCGATGTCGGCCACAATGTCCGGGTCGCTCATGTACTGGATGCGACCGGTGCGGTTGGCCAGTTGCTCCTCGGTGAACCGGTGGAACAGGTTGGGCGCGACTGCGGCGAAGCCCGCTTCGGCCAGCTTGTCGGCCATGTCCTGAATGAACTGATCGACACCGCCGCCGTGCTGGCTGACGATCACCGCAGGGAAGGGGCCGGAACTGCCGCTGGGCACGCTGGCGTAGACTTCCATGTCCTGCCCATCAACCGTAATGGACTCCCAAAATGAAGCCATGGCAGACCTCCAATAATCAGGGAATCTGAACGGCGGCATTATCGCACATCCGCCGGGCCGGGGCATCCGGAGGCGGGCCGTCAGTCAGTGAGGTTGAACTTGGACCGGGTGTTGGAGACCCCTTGGCGGAATGCGTAGTCTCTCGCGATTAATTCGGGGCCCATGGCGTCGGCGGTGTCCATCAATGGTCTAGTGCCGGACTCATGGGTTTTCAGTTCCAATCGCATCCATTCTAACCGGTGTTCCAGGGCTGTGAGGGCCGTGTTGTGCAATTCCGCGGATGCCCCTGGCGGGGAATAGTCTTGCACCTCGTTGAGCAACCGTTCCGACTCCGCAACCAGACCTGCGTAGCCCTCTATCGCTCGGTCCCGATCGTAGTTGGCGCCCAGGTCGGCGTGGAGCTCACTGCGTTTTTCCCCGAGCTCTGCGACCGAATCGAGGACTCCTTGTAGCATTGTCAGATAGGGTCGCGCCTCGGCGCGAGCCGGGTCGTCCCATTCCTTGAGCCAGGTGTGACGAAGTCGCCTTCTAGCTGGTCGATTTCGATACCGATGATTGATCTGACGGCCTCTATGATCGAGGTCCCAAAGTCGATGGTCCCAAAGTCTAGTTCGGCGACGGTGGCGCCTACTGCCCGTGCTCCGTAGGTCTCGATCAGATAGCGCACCACCATGTAGCTCTGGCGTACTTCACTGCCAACCCGTCGGCCTCCGGCCTCCAGGCGTACCAACTCCCGATTTGCAGAAGGGGGAACAAACGGTCCTCCAACGCGGCGTCGCGCGCGAGGTCGGCCGCGGAGTTCATTCGTGATTCCGGCCCCTCAGGACTTGGACCGAGCAGGCCTACTCGGAACGCGTAGTACTGCGCGATTCCCTCGTTTAGCCAAGCGGAAATCGATCTGGTATCGGTAATTTCGCTTAACACGAAGTGCACATACTCGTGGGTGGCGACGTGTTGCACCACTCTCCAACTTGGGTCGGTCATCATGTAGATCCCGGGATTCAGGCCGCAACACTTGAAGTAACCACCGTCTCCGCGGCGAAGGGGTCTACCCGTCGCATCGCTGATTCCCCAGAACTCTAAATGGTTGCCTGACACGTACAGGTCCGGAATAGCCGAGGTGTCGGTTCCCAATGCATCTTCCAAGACCCGGGCGGTCAGTGCCAACTGGCCCTCAAGGTCGACTGCCAATGCCGCTGGCACCGAATCCGAGAAGAAGACCCTGGCTGCCTCCCCGTGGTAGCCGCGCATCGGGGCGCCGAGAAATATCGGTTCCAAGCCCTCTAATCCCAACTCGTCCAAGCTAAATTGGAACGTCAGCAGCCGGTTGCCGGTCTTGGCCCTTACCGTCCAATCGCCCGTCTTGTCTTGCGGACCGTGGCGCGACCAGCGGACCACACCCTCTCCATCGGCGTACACGACTAGTGGCACGGGGTCCCAATCGTAATTCCTATGACTGACTTGGGTAACGATCTGCCCCGTCGGGTCGATGAGGGTGATCTCCACCCGCTCCCAGGGTTGCAGGTGGGACAGCGTAAGTGCAACCTCCCGGCCCGCGATGGGTCCTGCGGGATCGGTAACCAGCGTGGGCTCCTGCGGCGAGGGCGGCGACGTCGGCGCAAGGGTCGCGGCGGGTTGGGGAGTGGCCGCCGGGACTGTGGTGGCCGTCGGGGCGAGAGTCGGTGTGGGTGAGAGGGTGGCCCTGGGCACTGGATTCGGCCCCGGTGTGGAGGTAGGCTGATGGACTGACTTAGATGTGGGAGAGACGGTGGGCATAGGCGCCGGCGGGTTGGCGGACAACGGCGTGGCGGTTGGTTCAACGGGGGAACTGCAGGCCAGAACCGCCAGCACGACCGGACACAGGAGCGCGAATATCCCCGGTCTTATAGACATCCCAGAGAATCTTACCCCGGCAGCCAGACGAACGATACCTCGTGCTGGCCGACCGTTCCACGTCCGGGCCGTCAACCTTGCCGCACTCGCCAACTCGAAGCCATCTCAGATGTCCACAGATAGGGAATCCGAACGGCGGCATTATCGCGCATCCCCCGGGCCGGGGCATCCGCGGCAGGGTCAGTCGAACAGGTTGAACGCGGTCCGGGCGTCGGAAACCCCTTGGCGGAACGCCCCGACCCTAGCGATTAGCTCGGGGATCATGGCGACGGCGGTGGCGTACTCGGAGGTGGCGTAGGGGTCCCCGGTGTCGTGGGCTTCCTGTTCCAATCTGAACCTTTTGAGATTGAGTTGCAGGTAGGATAGGGCGTTTTCATTGAGGTTCTCGGTGCCTTCTGGCCGAGAATACGCCTGCAGCTCGTTGAGCAACCGTTCCGACTCCGCGACCAGAGGCGCATAACCCTCGATGGCTTTGTTCCGATCGTACTTCTCCCTTAAGGCATCGAACAGATCGCGGCGCCTTTGACCAATATCCCCCAGGTAATCGAGGGTTCCTTGCAGCAGTGTTAGATAGGGGCGTATCTCGGCCCTACGCGGGTCGTCCCACTCTTCGAGCCAGGCCATGAAGTCCTGTTCGAACTGGGCGTAGCTGGTTCCGAGGGCCGCCTCGATACCTTCCTCAATCGGGGTTTCTCTATCGTTATACTCGGTCATGACTTCGATGGCAGCGTTGGCTCCAATAGTCTCCGTGACATAGCGGACGAACATGTAACCCCAATCGTGGCCATTCGTACTAATCCCGTCATAAAAACTCAACCCCTCTTCCAACGCCCCTTTGAGGACCGTGTCGGCCGACTGATGGATCAAGCTCAAAGCATAGGACCGATCGGTCTCCAACCCGGCTTCGAAAGAGTAGTATTCGGCGACTCCCTCGCTGATCCACACGAAGGTGGATTTCCCCTCCATGTATTCTTTCATAACCAGATGCACATATTCATGGGCCGACGCAAGGGGTACGAATCTCGGATTGATGTCGGTCCTCAGGTAGATACCTGGTCTCGGCTCACGAGGACTGAAGTAGCCGCCCGGCGCCTCTACGAAGGGCCTGCCTTGGGCTTTGAGGAGCTCAATGAGCTGTTCCCCGCTTCCCGCCACATATATGTCTGGAGTTTGGACGCTCCGTATTCCCAGCTGTTCCTCCAGGACCCGCGAGAACCGTCCCAGATGGTCCTGCAGGTCGACGGCAAACGCGGCAGGAACGAGACCGGAGAAGAATATGTTGGCCCGTGGTCCTCGATATACCTTGAGCGGCACTCCAAAGGTCAATGACTCGAGGTCGCCCAAGTCGAGTACGGCCAGCTGGTAGCTGAAGGTGAGGGTTTTGTCGGCAGTTTCGGCAGCGATCGTCCAATCGCCGGCTCTGTCCCGATAATCAAGGCGCGACCAACGAAGGACGCCCTCTCCATCCGCGTACAGGACTTGGGAGTGAGGATTTCCACCCGCATCCTTATGACGGATGTGGATCTCCACCCGCTGCCAAGGGTCCAGATTGTGGATGGCGAATCGGACGTGGCGCCCGGCGATCGGGTGCTGTGGATCGGTTAGCAGGTTCGGCTCAGCTGGCGGAACGGGGGTCGACGTGGGAGGAACGGGCGTCGGCGCCGGTTTTGGCGTGGGCGACGGTCGCGGCACGGGGCTGGGCCGAGGCGTGGCCGTCGGCTGTGACGTCGGCGACGGCCGGGGTGTCCGGGTTGGCGCTGGCTGAACAGTGGCCGTCGCTTCAGGCGTGGCGGTCGGCCGAGGAGTGCTGGTGGGAGGGGTCGCGGCGGTCGGAGACTGGGTCGCCGGGACCGTGGTTGCTGTAGGGGCATGTGTCGGTGTGGCTGAGACGGTGGCCCTAGGCGCCGGCGTTGAGGGGTTGGCGGACAACGGTGTGGCGGTTGGTTCAACTGGGGAGCTGCAGGCCAAGACCGCCAGCACGACCGGGTAGAGGAGCGCCAATATCGCCGATCTTATAGACATTCCAGTGAATCTTATCCCGGCGGCCAACCGAAAGATACCTGGTGCTGGCCAAGATCACCCACCGGAAGCGGCCGGAATTGCCGCTGGAGATGCTTGCGTACATCACCATGTTCTGCCCGTCAAATAGAGAATCTAGACGGTCGGGTTAATTCGGCGGGCGAAGGGCATCCGGGGCGGCCTTAGTCGAAGAGGTTGAACCTGGCCCTTAAGTCATACACCCCTCGGCGGAAGGCGGAATCCTGCGCGGCTACTTCGGGGATCATGGCGTTCGCAGGGGCAATACTGCCTCGGGATCTGCGGGCTTCGAGCGCCACCTGATACCAGTCCCTCCGAATACTGATGGCCGACATCGCGACGGAGAGCAAGTTGTCGTCTCCAGCAGACGGGGATCGGCCTTCTAGCAGGTCAAGTATACGTTCGGATTCGGCGACTAAGGCCGTATAGCCTTCTACCGCAGTAGCCCGATCGTAGCCTGCGCTCAAAGCCTCCCAGAGATTCTCGCGGCGTTCCCGTAGTTCATCGACCGAATCGATGACTTCTTGCAGGAGCGTCATATATGGCCGCGCCTCGGTCCTGGCAGGGTCTTCCCACTCCTTGAGCCAAGCGATGAAGTCTTCCTCCAACTGGGCATAGCTGATTCCGATGGCGGTCTCGACCGCGTTCTTGATCGTGGCCCGGTCCCTTATTTGCGCTGCGATCTCTATGGGTGATTGCTCCCCGTAGGTTTCTACGAGATAGCGGACCAGCATGTAGCTCTGGGCATATTGCAGCTTGACTTCAGCGTCGTCGGTCCGGTTGTTCCAGGTGCGTCGGCTTTCCAGGCGCCGAAGGGGGAACAGGTTGTCCTCAGTTGCGGCGGTCCTTGCTCGGTCAGCCACGAAATACATCCTGGCCATGGTCGCTCCCGGACGCACGCTTTGTAGCCCCACCTCGTACTGATAGTAGCGGGCGATTCCCTCGCCCAGCCACGGGGGAAGCCGTCTACCGCTGGTGAACCCATCCATAAGCAGATGCACGTACTCGTGGGCGGCTGTGTTGCGGACGTCCGTGGCCCTTTCGCTAGTTTTCATATATATACCGGGTTTGACGCCTCTTCTCTTGAAGTAACCTGCTTCCCAGCCGGGGTCGATACCCGTGGACTGGCTCGTGTGCTCAAATTGCGTTTGATTGCCGACTAGGTAGACGTCTGGAGTGTCCGAACCGCGGATGCCAACCCGCTCCTCCAACACCGTGGCGGCGAGTAATAGGTGGTCCTGCAGGTCGACCGCCAGCGCCGCAGGCACCAAGTCCGAAAAGAAGATGCTGGCCTGATCACCGTGATAGCCCCGCAAGGGTGCGCCCAAGAAAAACGCTTCCAGGTCACCTAAGTCCAGCTCGGCGATTAGGTAATCGAAGGTCAGCAGTCCGTCGCGGGTATCGGCTCGAACGGTCCACCGGCCCACTCGGTCGTGCGGGCTTTCCCGAGACCAGCGGAGCACCCCCTGATCATCGGCGTATAACACGCGATAGGAGTCCTCGAATACGGTATCCCGCTGGCTGATCCAGTTAACCGGTCGGCGCGCCGGGTCGATCAACGTGATCTCCACCCGCTCCCAAGGACGCAGGTTGTGGATTGCGAAGCGAATCTCCCGGCCTGCGATGGGTTCGGCGGGTCCGGTAACAAGTTCCGGTTCCGGCGGCGGTGGAGTCGGCGTTGGTATAGGTGTCGCGGTGGGGGCCGGGACCGCTGTCGGTGGCGGCGGCCGGGTCGGCCGCGGTGTGGCAGTAGGGGGCGGGACCGCCGTTGGAGGTGGTGGCGCCGTTGGCCTTGGCGTAGCTGTGGGTGGCGGGGTCGCGGTAGGTTGCCTGGGGCTTGTGGGAGCCCTCGTTGCTGTCGGAGCCACGGTTGGTACTGGTGTCGGCTCGGGCACGGCGGTGGCGGTCGGCGCCGGCGTGGCGGACGGGACTGGTGTCGGCGTGGGCTCCACGGTACCGGTGCAGGCCACGAACGCCAGTAAGCAAATGCCAAGGAATGCGGCGATGCCCGGTTGGTTAAGAGCTACTCTCAAAGCGGGATCACTCGTTCAAATTTAGTACGAACTTCGCATCGGCTAGCAGGTTCCACATCGAGTTTCCCCAGGTCCTAAGCCCCGAGCGCAGCTCGTCGTTCCGCCGTTGCGAATTCCGCTGGCCGGTGGTGAAGAATTTCAAGTCTTCGCTGATGAAATCGCTATAGAAGCCCAGGAAGGTTAGCGCGGCGTGGTGCAAGTCCGCCAGGGATGCCGGGGCTCGGGCTGCTTCCAACTGGAGCACCAGGTCGGCGGCTTGGGCCGCCAACGGCGCGGTGTCGTTCTTGGCAGAGGTGCGGTTGAATTGGACGTTCCAGCCCTCGACCACCTCTTCTCTTTTGGCCCGGATGTCTAGGCGTTCGGCCAGCAATTCGTCCAGCAATTGGATGTAGGGCCGGGCGGCGGCCCGTTCCGGGTCGTCCCAAGCTACCAGCCAGGACACGAAGTCCTGCTCCAACTGGGCGTAGCTGACTCCGGTTGCGGCGCGGACCGCTGATTCGACGGCGGCATCCTCGCCTATGCTCCTAGCCATCTCTAGGGCGGCAGACTCGCCGTAAGTATCGCTGACGTATCGGACCAGCATGTGGCTTTGGGAGTACTGTAGCGAGACTTGGTCTCCGTCGACGCGGGAGTTCCAAGTTCGTCGGCTCTCCAACCCGTTGAGGGGAAAGAGACTCCCAGATTCCGCGGCTTCCTGGGCTCGGTCGGCGCTGCGCAACATTCGCCAAACGGTCGCCTGCGGACGCTCGCCCAATAGTCCCACCTCGAATTCATAGTATTCCGCCAGTCCCTCGCTCAACCAAGCGGGCAATTGCTTGCCGTCGGTCACTTTGTACATCAGGAAGTGCACGTACTCGTGGGTAAGCATATTGAAGGTGTCAGTAAGGGAGCCATCGGTATGGACATAGATTCCGGGATTCTCTCCCCGGCTTCGGAAGAACCCGTCTTCCCATCCGGGGTCTCCGCCTGTAGCCATCTGGACCGTATCCAGCTCGTCTTTGGACCCAACCAAGTGAATTACGGGCAGTTGACTGGTCCGGACTCCCAAACGCCGGTCCAGCAACTCCACGGCCCGTTGCAATTGGCGGTGCATGCCGACCGTCATTGCAAAATGTACCGATCCCGAAAAGAGGATTTCGGCTTGGTCGCTGTGACAGCTTATGAGTCGTACTCCAATGTTGGTGTATGCCCTGGAATGCAGCCTGAAGGGTTCCACCGTATATCGCACGATGCTGACGGACCCTCGGGAGCCGATCGTCATAGACCAGGTTCCCGGTTCGTCTTGGGCCCCGTAGCGTATCCAGCGAACGACACCGGTCTCATCGGCCCGCAGGTGTTGCGTGCTCCAAGGAGCCGTGGCGTCCTCATCCGTGATCCATCGCGCTTCCAGCCCTTGGGGACCGGCGAATGTCGCTTCAATCCATTCCCCAGGCCGCAGCCCCTTCGCCTCGAAGGCGATATTCATGCCAGCAAATGGAGTGCCAGGCGTCATGGTCATCGACACGCCGTCGCCCAGCCCGGTCACCGAGGTGGAGCGTTCCGGGGTGACGGTGGGGCATGGCACGGCCGGGCGGCGAGTGGGAGTTGGAATGACCGTGGGAACAGCCGTCGCAGTGGGGCGCGGAGTGGCTGTCGGCACCGCTGTTGCGGTGGGCCGGGGCGCGGCCGTTGGTTTCGGCACGGCGGTGGGAGGAGGGGCCGCCGTGGGTGGTGGCCGGGACGTTGGCTGTGGTGTTGCCGTGGCCGCCGGCGTCGCTGTCGGCTGTGCGGTGCGTGTGAGAGCCCTCGTCGGGGCCGGAGCCACAGTGGGTACCCGAGTCGGCTCGGGCGCGACGAGGGCGGTTGGCTCAGGCGTGGCGGGCGGAACCGGTTTGGGGGTGGGCTCGATAGGGCCAGTGCAGGCCAGCGTCGCCAATACGTACGTCAACACGGCCAGCGCCACCGCTCTAGGATCGGAGCGTATCATCGTCGGGCAGCCAGTACGGTTGGGGGGTTCTGTGGTTTGAACGGAGTGTGTTTGCCATCGTCGGGTGTGGTGTCGTCGTAGGCGCCGATTGGACCATAATCATCACGGCGATTCCGGGAAATCTCAACGAGCCTGTCATGCCGAGCTATCCTATAGCAGCCGCCGATCGGAAGATACCCCGCGCTGACAGTCCGTGGTACCATACCGAAACTGAAACCGGCGGGTTGCCGCCGGCTCCGACGCGATTCCTACAATAATTTGAGCGGAGCGAAGAGTATGGACGTTCAGGTTTATACCCAGCCTGGTTGATTCAGTTGCCGGACTCTGGAAGAGTTCCTCAGTTCCAACGGCATTGAATACGAACACCACGACTTGCTGTCCGAACCGGCAGCCGTCGAGCACCTGCGCGGCCGGGGAATCAAGTCTTTGCCGGTGACCATCATAGACGACACTGAGGTCATCATCGGCTACTACCCCAAGAAGCTGATCCCGGCCCTCAAGCTCGACGTGAGCATCGACCTCTCGGGCAAGACCTCCTGGGTCTCCGAAAAGTACGATGCCATCATGAGCGCCGCGGTGCGGGCCACCCAGCAGTTCAGCCAAGCGCAACTAGACGCCATCGTGCCCTGGCGGCCTTGGAGCCTGCGGGACACCATGGTGCACATCGTGTCCTTTCCCGAGGTTGCCTACATGAGCCACGAAGTGGGCAGCATGAGCTGGGACGACATGCAGGCGTCGGACGCGCGGCTGAAAGACGTCGTTACGGCCCCGGCCATCGCCGAGTACGGTCTGAAGGTCCGCGACGATATAAAGGCCTTCTTGGCCAACGGAAGCGCCGCCGACTTCGACCGGGAGGTCCCGGCCCATTATGGCGGGGAGGTCACCGTGTTGGAGCTGATGAACATCGTCCTCAGCCACAGCACCCACCACCTCAAGCAGATCTACCACTACATGCGGAACGACTTGGCCATGACCATTGAGAATCCGGCCACCGATGCCGACCTGGACGGCATCCAAACACCGGACGCTCTGATTTAGGGCCACCCAACCGCGGCGACAACCCCCACGAAAGGAGGCGGCGCAATGAAATACGACTACGTGGTAATCGGGGCCGGGTCCGCCGGGTCCATCATCGCAACCCGGCTCTCCGAAGACCCCAACGTATCGGTGTTACTGCTGGAGGCGGGGCCTGACTACCCTGACTTCGAGCGGCTGCCCGAAGAGGTGAAATTCGGCTACTCCACCGAGATCGACATCATGGTCAGCGACCATAACTGGCAGTTCACCGGCAAGGCCACCGAGAAGGCCCCGCCTATGATGGTGCCTAGGGGCAAGGTCACCGGCGGTTCCAGCGCCATCAACGGCCAGGTCTTCCTGCGAGGCGTGCCCGAGGACTACGATTCGTGGTCGGAAATGGGCAACGACGAGTGGGGCTATACCAAGGTGCTGCCCTACTTCCGCAAGCTGGAAACCGACACCAACTTCTCTGACGACTTCCACGGCACCGAGGGCCCAATCGTGTGCCACCGGTTCCAGCCGGACACCTGGCACACGGCCCAGCATGCTTTCTATGCTGCCTGCCGCGAGGCCGGTTTCCCAGACAGCCCGGACCACAACAACCCCGATTCCACCGGGGTTGGCCCCACCCCCTTCAACAACCCCGGCGGCGTTCGCATGAGCACCGCTTTGGGCTACCTTGACCAAGGGCGGCACCGGCTCAACCTGACCATTCGGGCCGACTGCCACGTCCAACGCATTGTCTTCGACGGCAACCGCGCAACCGGAGCCGAGGTGGAGAGCGGCGGCGAGACCTTCGTGGTTGAGGGTGGCGAGATCATCCTGAGCTCCGGGGCCATCGGTTCCCCCCACATCCTGATGCTCTCGGGCGTGGGCCCTGCCGACCAACTGCGGGAGTTCGCCATTCCGGTGGTCGCCGATATGCCGGGCGTGGGCCAGAATATGCGGGACCACCCCAATGTTTGGGTGACCTGGCGGACCAAGCCGGAAGTCCCCCTGGATGGTCTTGCCCCCAGGATGCAGGTAACCTTGCGCTATACCGCCGAGGGCTCTCCGCTGCGCAACGACATGAAAATGTCGATGTCGTCCTTCGCCACCGAACGGATCAACCGCGGCGGCGACCGCATGGAGCCGGTGGGCATCCGCATCACCAGCGGCATTCAATTGGCGGCTGGGGCCGGAGAGCTGCGGCTCAACTCAGCCGACCCCGCCGAACAGCCCTTCTTGGACTATCGCTACCTGGAGGACCCCTTCGACCTCGAGCGGCTTCGAGAGACGGTGCGGTTATGCGTCAAGCTGGGCGAGAGCGAGGCGTTCAAGGACATCATCCAAGAGCGCATCGAGCCCACCGACGCCGAACTGGCCACCGACGAGGCTCTGGACGAGTACCTGTTCCGAGAAGTCACCACTTCTCAGCACATCTCCTGCACCTGCAAGATGGGTCCCGCCGACGACCCGATGGCGGTGGTCAGCCAGTACGGCAAGGTGCACGGGCTGGAAGGACTGCGGGTGGTCGACGCCTCGATCATGCCCGACTGCATCCGCGCCAACACCAACGTAACCACCATGATGATCGGCGAGCGCATCGCCGAGTTCATCAAGGAAGGTAGGTAGGGCCTCGCCACCCATCCGTCATCCCGGCGACACCGGGACCAGGGCGTGAACTCCGTAGGGGCGCTTCGCGAAGCGCCCCTACGTTCGTATCATCGCCGTTGGTCGAAGCCGGGATGACTGGTGACCGCCTAAGCTCTCCCGAACCAGTCGGGGTGGACTGCCTGCAGGCCCAGTTGGGGCCAAGCGGCGGGAGCGCTGCATTTCTCCAACCGCTCTTCCAAGGGCAGCGAGTCGTCCCAGTAATAGGCGATGATGCGGCGGCCGTTCCAGTGGCTGGCCTCCTCCGACGCAATCCACACCACTGGCGCTTGCATCACCTCAGGCTGGATCAGGGCTTCGGTGGTGGCCCCTTCCGGTGGCTGCACCATGTTGGTGGCAGTGGCGCCGCCGGGGGTCAGCACGTTGGCGGTGACACCGGTGCCCGCCAAATCTTGGGACATGATGGACACCAGCGCCTCGTGCCCCGCCTTGGAGGGTCCGTATGGCGCGCCGCCCTTGCGCCACATGGTATCCATGCTGGTGGTGACGCCGATGATGCGCCCGTATCCCTGCTCGATCATGTGACCGGCCACGGCGTGGGACATCAGGAACGGTCCGCTGAGGTTGACGTCGATTACCCGCAGCCAAGCATCGGGCTCGAGGGTCCAGAAGTCGTTCTGGCTGCCAGCTGCCCGCGCCCCGAAGCCGCCGGTGCGGGCGTTGATTCCCGCATTGTTCACCAGGATGTGCAGGCCACCCATCTCGTTTATTGTGCGGGTAACCGCGTTCTGCACCGACTCCGGGCTGGTCACGTCGGCGACTATGGGGAGCACGGCGTCATCACCGCCGATCTCCCGCATGTCGTTGGCCGATTGGCCGAGCCAGTCCTCATTGATGTCCAGCATGGCGACCCGAGCCCCGGCCCGCACCAGCCCGGTGGTGATGGAGCGGCCCATGCCTATTGGGCTGGCCGCTCCGGTCACGATGGCGATTTTCCCTTCCAGGGAATTCGCTGACATGGTCATGGGTGAACACCTCTGCGCTCTTAGCGTGGGCCGCGGTTAGAAAATCGCCAGGGGGTTTACGGGCGAACCAGTGGCGTTCTTGAACCGCAGAGGCGCCACGTTGAACATGAACTCGTAGCGGCCCAACCGTTCGCACACCGCAGCCAATTCCTCGCAGTTGCCCGCGTCGATCAGCCACAGTCCCATGCCGACGATGCCAACCTTGTGGAGCGGCAGGCCGATGCCGGGATAACCGCTGGGCTCGACGTCCTGGGAGGCGTCACCGCCGACCAACGAGACTCCCCGCTCCTTGAGCCAAGGGATGGTCTCGGCGTGGAGGCCGGGACGGCCGGACTGCGGCGGGCCCAGCTCCAGGCGGCGCTTGTACCAGCCCAAGCGCAGCATCAGTGCGTCGCCCTCTTCCACCCGCACGCCCTGCGCTTCCTCGGCGGCTTCTAGGTCCTCGGTGAAGACCGCTTCGCCGGCCTCTAGCCACGGCTTGCCCCGCACCTTGGTGATGTCGAGCAGAACGCCGCGGGTCACGATGCCGTTCTGGGCCTTGTCGATGTCCAGGCTGGTGGCTTTGGCATCGGAGTTGATCTCAGAGGCGGGACGGCCGTTATACATCTTGCCGTTCCAGACTTGGTGGCACAGGCTGTCGATGTGGGTGATGGTGAGCCCATGGAAGGAGAGGCCGATGAAATCGGAGGTGCCGCCGGGCCCCTCGTCGGGGCAGCTATCGCCAGCGCGAATCATGTAGTGCAGCGGTGGGATCGACGTGACGTCGGGTGCGCCCTCCGGCACGATCAGCCGCGAGCAGGTCACGCTGATGCCCTCCTTGACCAAACCGGCGGCTTGGGCGCGCTTGGCGTCGGTAATCAGGTTGAGGGTACCCAGCTGGTCGTCATCGCCCCAGCGCCCCCAGTTGCTCATTGTGTCCAGCCACTCGATGACCTGCTGTTCCGTAGGAATCTGGCGGGTAGTCATGCTGTGCCTCTCATCGTTTTGATGGGGTTTGTCTTCTCAAGCAATGCTAGCTACTTAATACGCTCTTCCGGGTAGGCAGTCAATTCGCCGTCAGCCGCTCCATCGTGCCGTCGATGTAGAGAATTTCCAGCGTTCGGGACACTGCATCCTCCAGTTGGGCGCGGGCGGGCTGGTCCATGCCTTGGGCTAGGCGGTCCACCAATCCCGACACCGGCGTTTGCCCGTCAACCAGCGAGACCAAGGCCGCCACCAATTCGCTGCAGGGGGTGCCTTCGGGTTGCGAGACGGAGCTCAGGCTGTAACCCCAAACGAACTCGCCCTCGCCCAAGACCGGTCGGCGGGCCACCCTTACGCCATCGTCCAGCATGGGCACGGCGGGTAGCATCTGGTTGCGCTGCGGGTCGGAGCGTAGAGCCGCGATTTGTTGCATCCTCCGCTGCCGCTCGGACTCGACCGCACGGACGCTGGCGACGAACTCGGCGGGTGCTTCCCCGCGGTCCAGTACCGCCCGCTCATAGCCCCGGGGCGGCTGTCCAGCCACTGCTTGGATGAAACTGTGGCGCGGCGAGAACTCGTTCTCGCCTGTGATGCGCCGGGCTTCCCAAAAGTACGAGTCGGAGGTCAAGTTGCTGGAATAAAACAGCCTCGCCATCTCCCGGAACTGGTTGTACTCCTTGTAGTAGAGCTCCTGGTAGACCTCGCTGGCGCTTTCCACGAGCTGTTGGTCTCCGCTTTCGACGGCCTTCAACGCAGTGGTGGCGTAGCTGGCCGCCATCACCCCCGACATCAACGCCAGATGCACCCCGGAGGAAAACAGCGGGTCGACGAAACAGGCGGAGTCGCCGGTCAATACGTACCCCGGCCCGCTGAAGCTGTCCGACGAGTATGACCAGTCCCGCACTACGCTTGGACCCGCCGCCCACGCGGCGTTGCGGAGCTTGGCGGCGGTCTGGCGGGTCATCGCAAGCTGCTCGGTTAGGAACTTTCTCGCGCCCAAGCGGCGTATCCCCTCGCGGCCAGTCTCGTTGTCCACCACCGCGCCCACACTGCTCCAGCCAGTGTGCAGCGGGATGGTCCAGAACCAACCGTGCTCGTAGGCCTCGATGAAGATGTTGTTCGCCGCGGGCTCGGGCAGCGGCTCGACGCCGGTGAAATAGGCATAGACCGCTAGGTTTTGGAAGAAGGGGTCCCAGCGCCTCGTGCCAACCTGTCGGGCCAGAAAGGCCGACTGGCCGCTGGCATCCACCACGAACCGGGATGAGACCTCGCCGCGTTCCCCGTTATCGGAGACGTAGCGGACCGTGCTTGGCTGGCCGTCCTTGAGATCCGCCCCGACTACTTGGCAGCCTTCGCGTACGTCGGCTCCATACTTGCGGGCGTTGTCGAGAAGAATCTGGTCGAATTGGGGACGCCAGACCTGGAAGGAGCTGGGGTAGCGTTGGCTCGTTTCCCGGAAGAACCAGCTCCAAGGTTCGGAGTCGCGGCCCCAGACCATGGTCGCACCGTACTTGGGCAAAAATCCGGCTTGGCTGACGGCATCGATGGCCCCCAACTCTTCCAAAATGGGGACGCTGGCCGGCAGGAGGGACTCGCCAACGTGTTCGCGGGGGAAGCGTTCGCGTTCTAGGAGGATGACTCGCCAGCCTTGGCGGGCCAACATACAGGCGGCGGTGCTACCAGCAGGACCGCCGCCTATAACTACTACGTCCGGGTTGTTGCCGGGGGCGCTCAACCGGTTGCCTTGACTAGCTTAGTCTTGGCCGTGGCCTCCGTCGGCGCTGGCGGTGTCCTCCGGATAGGGCTTGCCAGTGGCCGGGTTGACCTCGAAGGAACTGGGGAGTTCCAACTCCTTCGCCATCTCCTTCACCGCCGGGATCACTTCTTCGCCCATCAAGCGCAGGCTGCGCATGGAGTCCTCATGGGTCATGGCGCCGTCGCCGTCCCAGAAAAACACGCTGCCGGGGCGCAGGTACTCCAGCACGTGGCGGATCTTGGGAATGACTGTGTCCGGCGTGCCGGAGATGATCGTGTAGTCGGCAATCTGCTGCTCGTAGGGCCGGCTCAGGACCGAGGCCGCCCCGGTGGAACTGGCAAGCCCGCCCTGCCGGTTGGCGGTGGCGAAGGCCTGGGTGGGCAGAACGCGCCGCCGAGAGGTCAGCCCCGGCAGGCTGGCCAGGGCCGGGTTCACCGTTCCCTCGTTACCGGCCAAGAACGGGTTGCTGGGGCCCTGCACGAACTTCCGCCCTGCCTCTTCCGCCAATTCTTCGGTCTCGTCGACGTGGACTTTCCACAGGTAGCCGAGGTTCTGCGGGCCCGACTCATAGCCAAGCTCGGCGGCGGTGTCGTGGTAGAGTTGGAACGCCTGCTTTGTGGGATCCAACTCGGTGGAGAGCATGATGTAGGGGATGCGCTTTTCAGCCGCCCACATCAGAGAGTCGCGGCTGATTACGCCAGGGAGCCAGACCTGGGGATGGGGCTTCTGGTAAGGCCGGGCCCAAGGGTTGACGTGCCGGTACTGGAAGTGTTTGCCCTCCCAGCGGAAGGGGCCGGGGGTGGTCCAAGCCTTGACGATGAACTCGTGGGCTTCCTTGAACCGCTCCCAGTTATAGGGCGGCGGGGCGTTGTGAGACACGCTTTCCCGTCCGGTGCCGCGCACCCAACCGGAGACCAGCCGGCCGTGGGAGATCATGTCGATCATCGACAGCTGCTCCACCAGCCACAGCGGGTCGTCCCAGATGGGGATGATGTTGCCCAGCAGGACGATCTTGGCGCGCTTGGTGATGCGGGCCAAAATCGAGGCCTCCACGTTCATGGCCCCGCCCATGCAGAAGGGCGTGCTGTGATGCTCGTTTAGCATCAAGCCATCGAAGCCCATCTCTTCGGCATAGATCTTCTCGTCGAGGTAGCGGTTATAGAGGTGCGCTCCCAACTTGGGGTCGTAGATCTCGTTGCTCACCGTCAAGTCCATGATGGGCTTGCCAGTCGCGCCGAAGTAGCCTGACTCGGGGTCCTGGTAGGGCCGTTCGGTAAAATATCCGATATGCATAGTGTCGTCCTTTCGCTCGGCCGGTGGGGGCCGTCAGATTGCATGCATTATAGCACTGCGTTCGGCCTGCGAGGGTGCCTGTCACGAGAGCCGCCGCCCCTCTAAGGGGCCCACCCCTGTGGTTGCCATGAATGGAAACCCAAAGGGACCGCCGGACGCCGGAGTGGCAACCCTGGTGGTTGCCCTGGCCGTAAACTGAAAGCCCCCGAGGTCTGATAGGATTGGATTGCTATGTACAGGATGAAGGTAATTTTTGGAGCTGGCGGGTTGGAGCATCCTCTCCCGACGCTGGCGCTTCTCTTGGCAATCCTGCTGCTGGGTGCCGCGGTTGTGGCCTGCGAAAACGTTTCTACGGAGGCCGCAGTACCAGCCGCAACACCAACACCTGAAACCGAGGCCGTACCGTTCGTCGCGGTCAGCTCGGGGGCTGAGTACAGCTGTACGTTGAGGGAGGACGGCTCCGTCGCCTGCTGGGGCCGGGATGATTCGGGCAAAGCCACGCCTCCCCACGGTGCCTTCGCCTCGGTAAGCGTTGGACTTTTCCACAGCTGCGGGGTGAAGGAGGACGGCTCCGTCACCTGCTGGGGCCGGGATGATTCGGGCAAGCCACGCCTCCCCAAGGTTCCTTCGCTTCGGTCAGCGCCGGGGTTTTCCACACCTGCGGGGTGAGGGAGGACGGCTCCGTAACCTGTTGGGGTGATGATGAATTCGGCCAAGCCGCGCCGCCTCAGGGTGCCTTCGACACGGTCAGCGCCGGACTATTCCACAGCTGCGGAGTGAGGGAGGACGGCTCCGTCTCCCGCTGGGGAAGGGATCATCACGGACAAGCTACGCCGCCCCAGGGTGCCTTCACCTCGATCGGCGCCGGGAATGATCACACCTGCGGGGTGAGGGAAGAAGGTTCCGTCTCCTGCTGGGGAAGGGATCATCACGGACAAGCTACGCCGCCCCAGGGCGCCTTCACGTCGATCAGCGCCGGCATTGCCCACACCTGCGGGGTGAGGGTCGAAGGTTCCGTCGCCTGCTGGGGCCATAATTACGATGGAAGAGCGCCGTCGCCCCAAGCCGCCTTCGTCTCGGTAGGTGCCGGAGCTTCTCACACCTGCGGGGTGAGGCAGGACGGCACTTTAACCTGCTGGCAGTATAACTACGGTGGGCAGCCCAGGCTGCCCGAGGGTCACTTTGTCTCGGTCAGCGCCGGGGCGACCCACGCTTGCGGGGCGAGAGAAGACGGCTCCGTCGCTTGCTGGGGCTGGAATTTCGATGGGCGATCCAATCCACCCGGAGGATCTTTCGCCGCGGCCAGTGCCGGGGGTGGTCACACCTGCGGCGTGAGGGAGGATAGCTCCGTCGCCTGCTGGGGCGGGGATCTTCATGGTGAAACGACCCCGCCCCGGGGCTCCTTCGCCTCGGTCAGTGCCGGGTCGTTTTTCACCTGCGGAGTGAGGGAGGACGGCTCCGTTGGCTGTTGGGGCGATGATGAATATGGCCGAGCGACGCCGCCCCGGGGGGCCTTCGCCTCGGTCAGCGCCGGACTATTCCACAGCTGCGGAGTGAGGGAGGACGGCTCCGTCGTCTGTTGGGGCTATGATGAATATGGCCAAGCCACGCCGCCCCAGGGGGCCTTCGCCTCGGTCAGCGCCGGCGATCACCACACCTGCGGGGTGAGGGAAAACGGCTCCGTTGCTTGTTGGGGCACGCTTGACTTTGGCCAAGCTACGCCGCCCCAGGGGGCTTTCGCCTCGGTCAGCGCCGGGAGATACCACACCTACGGGGTGAGGGATGATGGCTCTGTCGCCCGTTGGGGGCGGACCCAGCCCTAATACCTCCGGCAAAGTAGCAGCCGGGCTGGGGCGGACCAATCGACCCTGCCGCAAAGCGGTCGTGCCGAGCGCAGCGAGGATACTCGACCGCGAAGGCCCCCGGATTCCTGTGAGAACGGGAATGACGGGGATGTTCCCGATTTGGTCTGGCTTGGTGTGCCAATAGCCAGGGCCACAAGGTGAAAACATCCAGCCTCGCTTCTCGGTGCCAGGCCGCCAACCTCGGCATGGTCAAGGTCTCCTCTCGCGGGAGCGGACAGACGCTGAGGATTCCAAACGCGATTGACCCGATCCTTCTCTCCAAGTGGTTGCGAAAACGGGCCACTTTGTGATAGATTTCGCACGAAAATTCTCCCCCAATCCCTCCTGAGAGTCTGGCATGGAATCCATCATTGTTGCCCTAGCCGCAGGGGTGCTTGCCCTGCTCTTCGCCGCCTTTACCGCCTTCCGGGTACTCAAGGCCGACCCGGGCAATGAGACCATCCGGGGTATCGGCGACGCCATTCGCACCGGCGCGTCGGCCTTCCTTCGCCGGGAATACATGACCCTACTGCCCTTCGCCGTTGTGGTTACGGTGGCCTTGGGCGTGTTGGACTACACGGTGTTCACCCACGACCTGGCGGCCCCGGCCACCGCGATCTCCTACGCTGTCGGCACGATCTGCTCGGGCTTGGCCGGCTTCATCGGAATGAACGTCGCGGTGAGGGCGAACGTCCGGACCGCCGCCGCCGCCCAGACCGGACTCAATCCCGCCCTACGGGTCGCTTTCTCCAGCGGCACGGTAATGGGCGTTACCGTCGTAGGCATCGGGCTCCTGGGCGTCACCATCCTCTACCTGATATTCCAGAACATCAACGCGGTCGCTGGCTTCGGCTTCGGGGCTAGCTCGATCGCGTTATTTGCCCGCGTGGGTGGCGGCATCTTCACCAAGGCTGCTGACGTTGGCTCTGACTTGGTCGGCAAGATCGAAGCCGGTATCCCCGAGGACGATCCGCGGAACCCCGGCGTTATTGCCGACAACGTCGGCGACAATGTGGGCGACGTGGCTGGCATGGGAGCCGACCTATTTGAATCCTACGTAGGGAGCATCATTTCCACGGTCGCCCTGTCGGCCACCGCCGTTGCTTTGGCGGTGGGCACGGGCGATACCGAGTTCACCGACATTCAGGCGGTGTTCCCGATGCTGCTGGCCGGCTCCGGGATTGTCGCCGCAATCCTGGGTACTTTCTTGGTCCGCAGCGGTGAGCAGGCCGACTTCGAACGTCTGCTCTGGGCCTTGCGCTACGGCATCTTCGCCGCTGGTGGGTTGCTGATAATCTTCGCGGCCGTCCTGACCATCACCCTGACCGACAACTGGTGGTGGTTCGGCTGCGTGGTGGCCGGACTGGTAGCCGGTACTATAATCGGGCTGGCCACCGAATACTTCACTTCCTACAGCTACGGCCCGACCAAGAGGGTTTCGGAGTCGTCCCAGACGGGCGCCGCCACGGTGATTATCAGCGGCATCGCTTCGGGCATGATGAGCACCTTGGTTCCCGTAATCTGCATTTCCATCGCCATTCTGTTGGCCTACTGGTTCGCCGGGTTCTACGGCGTGGCCTTGGCCGGGGTCGGGCTGCTGTCCACCTTGGGCATCACCTTGGCGACCGACGCCTACGGGCCGGTGGCCGACAATGCGGGCGGTATTGCCGAGCAGGCCAATCTCGACCCGCAGGTCCGCGAGCGTACCGACGCCCTCGACGCCTTGGGCAACACCACCGCCGCCACGGGCAAGGGCTTCGCCATCGGCTCCGCGGCCCTGACCTCGCTGGCCCTGCTGGCGGCCTACTCGGTGAGCGCCGAGCTTATCAAGATCGGTCCCGACGGGAAACTGGTGGCTGGAGAGGCAGGGATCAACCTGCTCCAGCCGCAGATCTTGGTCGGGTTGGTGATCGGCGCGATGCTGCCCTTCATCTTCTCCGCACTGACCATGCAAGCCGTGGGCCGGGCTGCTCAGGGTATCGTAGACGAGGTGCGCCGCCAGTTCCGGGAGATTCCCGGCCTCATGGAGGGTACCGCCTCCCCGGACTCGGCCCGCTGCGTGGACATTAGCACCCGGAGTGCTCTGCGGGAGATGATTATCCCCGGGGTCATGGCGGTCGTTGCTCCCCTCGCTACTGGCTTTATCCTGGGCGAGGCGGCTTTGGGTGGATTGCTGATCGGCGCGGTGGCTTCCGGCTTCATGCTGGCAATCATGATGGCGTCGGCGGGCGGGACTTGGGACAACGCCAAGAAGTACGTGGAGCTGGGCAACTACGGCGGCAAGGGTTCCGACGCCCACAAGGCGGCGGTCGAGGGCGACGTGGTCGGCGACCCGTTCAAGGACACTTCCGGGCCGTCGCTGAACATCCTGCTCAAGCTGATGGCGATCGTGTCGCTGGTGTTCGCCCCAGTCTTCTTGAAAGTGACCCCGCTAATTCACAACCTCTAAGGCTACCGGCCGGGTTCAAGATCGATGAGACGGGGCTCAACGGCCCCGTCTTTGATTTCTAAAACGGCGACGGTGCCCAGGCCTCCCCTGCGGTGCCGTCTTCCCGGATAAGTTGGGCTGCCCGGGTTGAGGAGCAGCACCCCATCCCACCAGCAGACCAGTTCCTCATGCGTGTCGCCGAAGAGCACTACGTCGACGGCCGCGCCGAATTTTCGGGCCAGCAACTCCGACCCGCTGCCTTGCGGTAGGACCAAGCCGGTACCGTCGGAGGTCGTGGCGATCTTCGGGCCGGGCCACTGAATGTCGTGGACTATGCCGATGGAGACTCCTCCAGCCTGAATCACCCTGGTGGTTTGGGCCAGCCTCTCACCGTCCTCCATAGGGTCCTCATAGCCCCGCACGGCCCGCACCGGCGCAACCTGCTCTTCCAGGTAGTCGAGCACGCCCAAGCATTCAAGGTCACCGCAGTGCAGTACGAGGTCGACCCCCCGCAGCGCCTCCAACACCGCAACCGGAAGGTCGCGGCCGCTGCCCGCGCAGTGGGTGTCGGAAATCACGCCGATTTTCATCACGCTGTTCTCTTTTGTCGACGCAACCAGACCGCCAGAGTCCCGGCGCGTGCCGGAATGACGGCGAGTTCGGTCGGACCGGCGGCAGCCGGGACGTCGGCTAGTTGCGGCTGTCCCAGAGGGTGAAGTAGTCGGGGGTGTCGCCCCGCAGGGCCTCGGTGAGTTGTTGCTTACTTAGCTTTTGAAGGATGTCCTTCTCCGCAGTGACCATCTCGGCGATCTTGCCGCTCCATTGCCCGGCTACGGACTCGCTGAAATGGGAGTCCAGAAGCTCCTTCAGCCCCTCCATCACCAAGTCCGACTGGGTGGAGAGGGCCCCGCCACTGACCACGTATACCACCACTCCCGGCAGTTCGTCGTCCTCCATTGCTACGCCCAAGCGTTCCAGGATGACGGTCATGGCGATGTCGCGGATGGTATCTTCAAGATGCATCGACAAGTTCATCAGGTGGGAGAACGGAAACTCAGCGGTCTCCCGGAGGGATTGGGAGAACTCGTTCTCCACCATGCGAAAGAACTCCTCGTTGAACACCTCGTCGGCTCTGAGCAACTGCACCTGCGATTCGTCGGCGCGAGCGTCGAATACCAAGAACTCCTGAAGGTGGGGGAAGATGCAGAGCTGTATCTCCGGATAGCCGCCCTCGGGCAGGCCGGGATCGAAGAACGGTTGCATCACAACAGGTCCGAAATATCTTCCATCTGACGGCCGATCCAATGGTGGACGTCCTGCTCGCATACGGAGCGGTACAGCGTGGCGGCCCTCTCTTTCCGTTCGTGTCCAGACATCGTGATTGCCTGGTGGAGCGCTTCCATCGTGCCCTCGACGTCGGTTGGAGATATAGTTAGCGCCCCATCGGCAAGCTGTCGGTGGACACCGCTGCTCTGGGAGAGGACCAGAACGCCGTTGCGGTTGTTGACCACCGGGCCCTCCTTGGCCACCAAGTTGGTGCCCTCAACGATGGTGTTGACCAGAAGGGCGTCGTATATTTTCATGCCCGCAATGGCCTGGGTGTAGTTGTTTTCGATGAACGCCACGATGGGCTGCCATTCTGGGGTGCCGTGGTTGCCGTTGACTTGGTTGATCACCTGTTGGACGTCATCCATGTAACGTTGGTACTGGCGGATGTGAGTGCGAGACGGCACCAAGAAAGCAAGAAACTTGACACGTCCCTTCAGTTCAGGGAAGCGGTTGAGCAGCAGGTCGTAGGCCCGGAATCCGCGAATGATGTTCTTGTTGGGCTCGGCCCGGTCGATGCGGACAATGGTGGCCTCGCCAGCCTCTTGGGCCAGCTGCGCCTCGTAGTCCAAGGCGCGGGGCGAGTTCGCGATTCGCTGCACCTCTTCCACGTTGATCGAAGCCGGGTACACTTTCACCGCCGAGCGCTGCCCGTCCAACTCCACGGTCTGGTCTTTCCGGTTGACCCGGGCTCGCGGCACGAAGTCCTCCACGGTATCCAGGAAGCTGCGCCGGTCTTGCGGCGTCTGGAAACCTAAAAGGTCGGTCTGGCACAACGACTCACAGATGCGCTCGGTGATGCGCCGAGGGATGAGTTGCCAGTACAAGGGAGTGGGCCAAGGGATGTGGACGTAGTGCTGGACCAAGGCGTCGGGTAACTCCCGGCGGACGAATTCCGGCATGAGGTATAAATGGTAGTCGTGACCGATGATGATCGGCGAGGCTTCGAGGTCCCTGGTCTCGGCGATCACCGACTTGGCGAACGCTTGATTCACCGGGATGTAACCGCTCTCCCAGGCGTCATATACCTGGGCGTCGACGTTGGGGTTGTACGGCGGGTTCCACATATAATGCTGCAAGAACCACAGGAGCGGGTTGCACAATACATTGTAGTACTTGTGATAGACGCGGCGTGGGGTGACGACGTAGCGCAGGTTGATCTTGTGGCCTGGCAAAGGTGATTTGAAGTGGGGACCCTCGCCGTTGTTGGAGACCACTCGGTCCCCCTCGCCCATGGCGCTGGCGATCCAGGTGAAATCGTACTTCTGGGCCAGCGAGTTGAAGGCCGTGACCACCCCGCCGCTGCCCCGGCGGGCTTCGGGCCGTCCGTCGGCGTTCATCTGGTGTTCCACCGGCCCGCGGTTGCTGGCCAAAATAAGGGGCCGTCGCGAGAGGACTGCGTCGCATAGCTCATCAAATTCAGCCATGCCCAGCCCCCTGCTCCAGCCCTCGCCAATTATCTTCTAGCCGCCAGCCGACGTTATCACCGAGGCTGTGGGCTGTCAAGGAATCTCCATCAATGCCCGCCGCCGAAATGGGCTAGCGGTCACGGAGCCGAAGGATGGCAGGTACCACACCGCCCAGCCCGTCCACCGTTTCGTCCGGTTCAGTGGCCGGATCGTCGGGGTCTTCTCGTTCGCTGAAGCCGGTTATCCACACTGTCTTGATTCCGCACCCCTTGGCGCCAACAACGTCGTTCTTGATGTGGTCGCCCACGTGTACCACTTCCTCGATGGAGACTCCCATATCCCGCAACGTCAGCATAAAGATCTCGACCGATGGCTTGGACAGCTTCACCTCGTCGGAGAAGGTTAGCGTGTCGAAGAACTCCAGCAGGCCCATGTTCTCCAAGTAGGTGCGGAATGTCGTGCCCGGAGTCATCCCGGTATTGGAGATCAGCCCAATTTTCATTCCCAGGTCCTTCACGCCCTGGAGGGCGGATAGGGCGTCGGCGTGGGCTGGCGGGGGATACTCCAAGAACGAGTCGGCGTAAACCTCGGTGATCTTGGCCAAGGTGTACGGGTTGATCCTGTCGGTGAGGCCGGGGTCGATCTGCTCGACGAAGACGCCCACCTGCTCATCGAAGCTTACGTCTAGCAATTGCTCGCGGACTCCACGGCAATGCCGGTAGCAGGCGCGGTAGGCCTCTCGCAGCTGCTCGATGCTGTAGTTTTCGCCGAAATCCGCCAACGCCTGCTGTGCCCCCTCCAAGCGCCGGGCCGTACGGGTCAGGCCCAACTCCCGGTTGTCGATCAGCAGAGTCTGCCAGAGATCGAAGGTTACGGCGGTGATGCGGGCCAATTCGGGCGCTCCAAGACTAGGTTGTGAGGACGTCGGGGCGGCGGGTATGCCAGTCTGTCGACTGCTCGTAGGCGTGGGCCGCGCGGAGGACCGTCGGCTCATCGAAGGGCCGCCCGGCCAGTTGGAGACCTATTGGCAGTCCGGCGGCGGAGAAGCCGCATGGCACCGAGATGGCGGGGAAGCCAGTGATGTTGTAGGGCCTGGTGTATTGGGTCAAGGCGGCCACCGTTCCGATCTCCCGCTCACCGGCCAGCACCTGCTGGGCCAGCAACTGGGGGGCGGTGACTGGTTCGGTGGGTCCGGCCAGCAGGTCGACTTCGTCTAGCAGTCCCCGGGCTTGGCGGTCGAACACGGCCCGCGCTTGCTGGGCCCGCAGGTAGTCCGCGGCGCTGATGAACAGGCCGGTCTCGAGCCGCAGACGCACTGGCGGATAGAGCTTCTCCCCGTCCTGCGCCAGCACGTCCCGGAATGCCGCCGACGCCTCCGACATCAGAATGGTGCCCGAGATCGCCTGGGAATCGTTGAACATTGGGAACGAGACTTCCCGGATCTCCGCGCCGAGCGCTTCCAGTTGGGCGAGAGCATCGTTCACCGCCTGACGCACCTCCGGGTCCAGCGGAGCCTCCATGTATTCCCGGGGGAGCCCGATGCGCAGGCCGCGAACGTCGCCTGTCAGGGACGAGGTGTAGTCAGGAATTGGCACGTCGGCCGATGCAATGTCCCTGGGGTCGTGCCCGGCGATGACATTCATCGTTATGGCGGCGTCCTCCACGGTTCGGACCATCGGGCCGGGGTGGTCCAGCGACCACGAAAGCGGTGTGAGTCCGTGGCGGCTGACCAGCCCGTAGGTTGGCTTTAGCCCGACGATGCCGCACAGCGCGGCGGGGATGCGAATGGAGCCGCCGGTGTCGCTGCCGGTGGTAATGGTGCACTGCCCGGCGGCGACCGCCGAGCCGGAGCCGCCGCTGGAGCCGCCACTGACCATCTCCGGGTTCCAGGGGTTATGCATGTGACCGTAGTCCGGGTTTTCGCCGGTGGGGCCGTAGGCGAACTGGTGCATGTTCAGTTTGCCCAGCAGGACCGCTCCAGCCTGATGAAAGCGCGCCGCCACGGTGCAGTCTTCCTCGGGAACGAACGTGTCGAAAATCCGGGAGCCCGAAGTCGTCCGCACTCCCCCGGTGTTGAACAGGTCCTTCAAGCCCACCGGAATTCCGTGCAACGGACCCTTGTAGCGCCCGGCTTGGATGTCGCGCTCGGCTTGGCGGGCGGCGGCGCGGGCTTGATCGGGCAGCAGGGTGATGAAGGAGTTGAGGACCGGCTCGGTGTCTTGAATGCGCGACAGATGGGCGTCTATAACCTCCACCGGGGATATTTCTTTCTCTCGCAGTAGACGGCCTAGGCCCCCCGCGCTCATGTAGCAGATTTCAAGCTCGTCCATCGCCTAGCCTCTCCGTGGAGTACCGGCGGGCTTGAACGCCATGTCCGGCTCGTCCTGGGAAACGTCGATTTCCCTTAGCGACGCCGCTCCTTGCAGCGCTCCGCGCACTTGGCGGAACAGCTCCTCCATGTGTTCCTCGGAGGCTGAAATACCAAGCCTGGACGCCGCCTCGTCGAAGGCTTCCCGAGAGATGGGGCCGCCGTCTTCCATGAGCGCGCTCCTGCTCGAACCAAGGATGGATTCAATTATCGCCGGTCTGCGGAGGGGTTGCAATGCGGCCCGTTCTTGCGCCAATGGGGGATTCTCCGTATGTTGATCGTATGTATTGTGCCCATTGCGGCCACATCCGGGATGGCGACACCGCTGTTTGTCAGGCCTGCGGCAACCCCTCCTTGCAGGAGATGCCAGAGGTAGCAGCGCCTCCCAGCGAGGTTGCTCGACCGCTGTGGGAAATACGGCACGTCGCGGCAGCGATCGTCCTCCTGTTTGCGGGCCTAATCTTGGCGGCGCTCGTCGGAGGATTCGTCTCCGGCGCGGTCTTTGGGGACGGGGCCAACAGCACCGCCCTTGCGAACTGGATCGCGGTCCACCTAGTCGCGTTGGTTGTTGCCGGGCTGGTCTTGGGCTTCGGCGCTTGGCGGGCTCCGAGTCCGCTTTTGGCCTTGGGGTTAGGCCCGCCGCGCACCCAGTCCGGGTTGACTGTTCTGTTTACGCTGGCAGCCCTGGCCGCCAGTTTGGGCTTCACCATAGTCTACGGTCTACTGGTCCGGGCCACTGGCCCGGACCAGTTAGTTCCCCCGGAGGTCGATGAGGGATTGCTTTTCGGTGGGGTGGGCATTGTCCTCTCGCTGGAGGCGTTGGTGGGGGTTACCCCGCTGGCCGAAGAGGTTTTCTTCCGGGGCTTCGTTGTTGGTGGACTGCTGCCCCGGTTGGGCCATGTTTGGGCAATAGTCCTCAGCTCCTTGGTGTTCGCCGCTTTTCACGTCGAGCCGGGAGTGATGATTCCGATTTTTGTTACCGGCGCGGTCTTCGCTTGCCTCTACTGGCGGACGAGGTCGATCTGGCCTTGTATCGCGGCCCACGCTGGCCAGAACGCGCTCGCGATTCTTGGGGCCACTCTCGGGGGCTAGACACCGTTGGAACGGTGGGTTAAATTTGGCTCTGCGAGATGGGCAAAGAGCGAATCGAGCGAATGTTCCAAAGGGTCCGGGAGCGGGAGCGTCCCGGACTTGTTGTATTCCTGACCGCTGGCGTTCCGGACATGGGGGCCACCTTGGAACTCGTCCCGGCGTTGGTGGCCGCGGGCGCCGATGCAGTGGAGATCGGCGTACCCTTCAGTGATCCGTTGGGCGAAGGGCCCACGATACAGGAGTCCAGTTTCCTCGCCCTGCAGACTGGCACGACCACCCAAGACTGCTTGAACGCAGTGGAATCGTTGCGGGGGGTGGTGCCGGATACTCCGCTGATACTGATGGGATACTACAACCCGATCTTGTCCTATGGGGTCGAACGCTTTGCCAGCGAGTGCGGGCGCGTCGGCGTCGACGGCATCATCGCGATCGACCTTCCCGGGTTCGAGTCACGGCCGCTGACCGCCGAGTGTGACGTCCAAGGTATTTCGGTCATCCCCTTGCTGGCGCCCACCAGCACCGACGAAAGCATCCGAGAAGCCTGCGAAGGGGCCAGCGGGTTCGTGTACTGTATCAGCGTAACCGGGGTTACCGGCGCGAGGGACCAAGTGTCCAACCGGGGGCTGGAGTTGGTGGAGCGGGTCCGGGCCCACACGGACTTGCCTTTGGCGGTCGGCTTCGGCATCTCCCGGGCCGAGCACGTCGCCGAAGTGGGCCGGAACGCAGATGCAGCCGTTGTGGGCAGCGCCTTGGTGCGGACCATATTGGAGTCGCCCCGTGACGAGTTGGTCCGGCGGGCCTCCGGTTTCGTGGCAAGTCTAACGGGCGCCTCGCCGGTACCCAAGGCGGTCAGGGAATGACTGTTTGCCGGGGAATACGAGGGGCCACGGTGGCCGACGCCAACTCCGTCGATGCGATCCACGGGGCCACCCGGGAACTGCTCGAAGAGCTCATCCAAGCCAACGGCCTGCTGGAGAGGGACCTAGCCGCAGTCCATTTCACCACCACACCCGACCTTAACGCGGCATTTCCCGCCGCCGCCGCCCGCCAATTGGGTTGGAACCACACGGCGCTGATGGGCGCCACCGAGGTGGAGGTCCCGGGTAGCTTGCCCCGGTGTATAAGGATACTTATACTAGTCAATACCGATAAGGAGCCCGAGGAACTGGTAAACAGGTACTTGAAGGGGACCGGCGTACTGCGGTCATAGACACGGTCGCTTGGTCGTTGCGGGGATGCAGAATCACATCTGCCGAAGGCATGATGTTCTGCCGGGTCTGTAGGAGTTCCTGAATTGGAAGACCAATCCCACTAGGACCGGATGGTGATACAAGCATGATCGTGGCAATGGCTACAGACAGTACCCCCGAAAACACCGCGTTGGTCCAAGAGCGCATCGAGGCCCGCGGTCTCTTCGCCCACGTTTCCGAAGGCGTCGACAGGACGGTGATCGGCGTATTGGGCTCGATCCCCCCGGATTTCAAGGACGAGCTAGAACTGTTGCCCGGGGTGATGCAGGTGGTGGTGATTTCCAAGCCCTATAAGCTGGCCAGCCGGGAATTCCATCCCGACAATTCGACCGTCACCGTCGGCAGCGCCGTAATCGGTGGCCCCGACCCCGTGATAATGGCCGGTCCCTGCTCGGTTGAGGACGAGGAGCAGATGGTCTCCACCGCCAAGGCGGTGAAGGCTTCCGGCGCAACCGTGATGCGCGGTGGCGCATTCAAGCCCCGCACCTCGCCCTATAGCTTCCGCGGTATGGGCCTGGAGGGTCTCAAGCTGTTGGCCTTGGCCAGGCAGGAGACTGGCCTCCCGATCATCACCGAAGTGATGTCGCCCACCGACGTCGATACCGTCGCTCAGTACGCCGACATCCTACAGATCGGTGCCCGCAACATGCAGAACTACAACCTCTTGGACGAAGTCGGCATGACCCGCAAGCCAGTGATGGTGAAGCGGGGGCTAGCCGCCTCTTACGAGGAGTGGCTCCTGGCCGCCGAGTACGTGATGGCCCAGGGAAACGAGCAGGTTATCCTGTGCGAGCGCGGCATTCGGGCCTTCGAGCAGTTCACCCGGTTCACCTTGGACGTGGCGGCGATCCCGGTCATTAAGAGGCTCAGCCATCTGCCCATCGTCGCCGATCCCAGTCATAGCACTGGCCGCTGGTACCTGGTAACGCCAGTGGCCTTGGCCGCCGTTGCCGCCGGGGCCCACGGTCTGATCATCGAAGTACATCCCAACCCGGACGTCGCCAAGTGCGACGGTCCCCAGTCCCTTACCTTCGAGAACTTTGCCCTGCTGATGGACCAGGTCCGGGCCATCCATTCAGTCCGCAGCGTCCCCGTAGGCGCCTAAACTCAGGGTTCGCCAAATGATTGGATGCACAGGTTTGGTAGGGTCAGCCCGACAATCCTGTTAATCCTCGAATCCTGGTTCACAATCCGGCCTTGGCTGCCGACTCCCTCATTGCGTCCAGATAGGCTACGCTCGAGGCCTGGATTAGGCTGTTCACGTTGCCATGGAAATATTGGACCCCTAGGTCGAGGAACTTGGGGACGTAGCTGTCGGGGCAGCTCACGCCAGCGGTCTTGCCCGCCTTCACGATCACGTCCACTCCCCGCTCCATCATCGCCTGCACTTCCGGGTGAGTCTGTTGCCCGGGATAACCCATCGACTGGGACAGGTCGCCCGAACCGATGAAGAAAACGTCCACACCGTCCACTTGCACCATCGATTCCAGGTTCTCGATGGCCTCAACCTCTTCCAGCATCAGGCAGACCAGCGTGTTTTTGTTGGCTTCCGCCACGTAATCACCCGTCGAGCCACTGAACCCATAGTTGGCCGGGCGGCTGCGGCTGAAGATGCCCCGATGCCCCTCGGGGTAATACTTGACTGAATCGACGGCGGCGCTGGCCTCTTCGGCGGTGTTGACGTGGGGGACCTGCACCCCCCAAGCTCCTCGGTCCAAGAAGGGCGCGATGATCTCGGGGCGGTTGGCCACCGGGCGTACGATGGGCGCGATGCCGGACAACTCCGACGCTCGCACCAAGTCCTCGGAGTTGTCGACCGTGATCGAGCCGTGCTCGTTGTCCAGCAGTACCCAATCGAATCCCAGGCACCCCAACATCTCCACCACCGGGGCCGAAGGGAAGGTAATCATCACGCCGAAGACAGCTTTGCCTTCCTGCAGTCGCGCTTTCAGGATGTTCTCTCTCATCGGGCCTCCCTGCCATTCAAAAACGTGTTGTAAGTATGGCGGCGATTCGCCTTAAACCAATGTCGCCGACGCTAGGCGCGGTTGACATACGGGAGTATACTACTCGCCACTTATGGCCTACGATACATAACATCAGTTGACCCTATTTATGGGGGTGCAATATGTTGCCGGAAGTGACGCTCTCTGCGCCAACCCGCGATGACGTTGAACGTTTGAGCGGTTGGTTGGAGGACGAGGAGGTCAATGCCTCCTGGTATGGTCTGGGCGACGACGGTACGCCCCTGCACGCCGGTTACACTCCCTCCAGCGTTCTTGGGGGCGATGACCAAGAGTGGGACCGGGTCTTCCACGACGACAACCGCAAGGTCTTCGCCGTTTACACCGGAGACGGCGAACACATCGGCGAGGCGCAACTGGTTATCGAATGGCCGCTCCTGGAGGCCCAAGCCTATATATTGGTAGGCCGAAAGGACCTCTGGCACCATCGTTATGGGACCACCGCTCTCATCGGGCTACTGGACCACGCCTTCAACGACCTCGGGCTGCACCGCATTTGGGTCGACGTCCCCGAATACAATTCCAACGCCATGAACATGGTGGAGAGCATTGGATTCGTCCTGGAAGGACACTTCCGCAAGGCCCACCGCCGGGGCGATCAGTGGTTTGATTCCTATGCCTTGGGGCTGCTGGCCGACGAGTACGCTCGCCGCCGCTCCCGGCTCCTCGACGCGGAAACCGCTTAGGTTCGGTTGGCGTAGAATCTAACAGTTGGAGGTTGTGCGATGGCAGTTATAACGATCAACGGACCCCTGGGTTGCGGCGCCGTAACCATAGGCCAATTGGTCGCGCAACAACTGGAGCTCAGCTTCTTCGACCGCTTGGTCTTCACCCAGGCCGCCCGGATCATCGGTTCCCCGGTTGGCGCGCTCATCGCCAAGGAGCAACGTCCGGACCGTTTCCGCGACCGGCTGGGCCGCTTCCTGCAGACAATGCTGGAACGCTCGGCTATGTCCGGTGTCAGCGGAGAGCCTTATTTCGGGCGTGGCATCGAGAACCTGCCGCCGGAAACCTTCATGGAAATGATGGGCGAGGGTTCCGCCGCCACTCAACGGGTGGACGACAAGACATTCATAGACGCCACGACCAAAGTCGTCATGGACATCTATGGCCAAGGCAACTCGGTCATTATCGGGCGCGGCGCGAATGCCATCTTGGGGGACTCGCCGGGTACCCTTCACGTCGGTCTCTTGGCGCCTATGGAAGTGCGGGTGACCACCCTGATGCAGCGGGAGCACTACGCCAGGGAAGAGGCTGAGGTGTATGTGGTCGAGCTTGAACGGGCCCGGGAGGAATACTTCAGGCGCTTCTTCAAATTCAACCCCAACGATTCCTCGCGATACCATATGATGCTGAACATGGGACGCATGGACCCGGCGGCCGCCGCCGACGTGGTGGCCAGCGCGGCCCGTGAACTGGTTCCCGCGTCATAGGCCCACTTTCGGCGATTGCGAGCTAGGCTCCCTCCGAGGGCCCTTCCCGTTCAGCTCGGAGCCTAGCTAGTGTTCCCGTTCTCCGACGCCGACGTCCAAAACCCGGGAATCCCCCTCGTTACCCGGGGGCTAATCGGCTTCAACCTGCTGGTCTTTCTCTATGAGCTCTCCGTCGGCGGTCTCGGTGTGCTCACCGGTGGCGGCAGCGTCGACATCACCCTGTTCTTCATTACCTGGGGATTCATCCCGGAAGAGCTCACCACCGGCCGCGAATTCGAAGGGGTATTTGGTCTCCCCGGATCGGACGTTGCCACGCCCCTGCCCACTTGGACCACCATGATCACCTCGATGTTCATCCATGGCGGCTTCTTCCACCTAGCCGGAAACATGATGTTCCTCTGGGTGTTCGGCAACAACATCGAACACCTGCTGGGCCGGGTCAAGTTCTTGGTCTTTTACCTGGCCACAGGTGTGGCGGCGGTGATGAGCCATCTGATGATCGACCCGCATTCGACGGCGCCATTGGTCGGGGCTAGCGGCGCAGTTTCAGGAGTGTTGGGGGCCTACCTGGTGGTGTACCCCTTCAACCGGGTGCGGGCGCTGATTCTGCTATTGATTATCACCGTGATCGAACTGCCCGCCGTATACCTGCTGGGGGCGTGGTTCATTTGGCAATTGGTGCAGGGCCTAGGCTCCTTGGCCCTGCCGGGAACGGTGAGCGTGGCATTCTTCGCCCACATCGGGGGCTTTCTGGCGGGGGTGGTGCTGATGGCCGCCTACCGGATCGCGCGCCGGCAGCCACTGCGGGCCGACCACGGCAGGCGGTATTTCCGGATTAGATACTAGTGATCAGGTTCCGGTAGGGCCGGGTCAGCAGCGTCCAACGGTCGTTGGTCCGGTCGTATTGGGAGTTGACGAATACCCGCCAGTTGGCGTCGTCCAAGTCAGGGAAGTCGGACCGGTAGTAGTAGCCGGGCCAGCGGGTTTCCTCACGGTGCAGAAGGTGTCGCAGGTGGGCTTCGCCGACCCAGGCGCGGTGCATCAACTCCCAGCAGCGCATCAACTCGTGGCGGCTTCGGGCGGCCATGTGAGACAGGTCCTCGCGCAGCATCTCTATCAACTGGATACCGCGTTCGAGGGTGGGACCGTTGGTGGTGTACCAAGCCGAGGTGCCAGCGCCGTACTCGTCCATGATCTTCTGTAGCCGCACCAAGCCCTGCTTGGGCGTCATGTAGTTCGGGTTGATCTCTTCCGCGGTGGAGGCGCCCTTGAAGCGTTCAAAGGTCTCCATCGGCGACCAGATGGTCTGTTGCAATTCCTGTACCTGTTGGTCTCCGGGGTTGGGGCGCCCCGGGTTGTCGGTCAGGTAATTGACGGCGGCCTTGGCGGCGATGCGCCCCTCGGTAAACGAGCCCGAGGAAAACTTGTGGGGCGCCGCTCCGACTCCATCGCCAGCGGCGAACAGCCCCTTGATGGTCGTCATGCGGTTGTAGCCCCAGAAGTAGTCGTCGGAGGCCACGTCTTCCGGGCCGCTGACCCAGGCGCCAGCCTCGCCCGAGTGGGAGCCCATGATGTAGGGCTCGGCCAAAACGACTTCAGAGGGGGTGTCCTCGGGGGCGATGTTCTGGGCGGCCCAAGTGAGGGCTTGGGAGATGGTCATGTCGAGGAAGTCTTCCCAGGCTTCGTTGCGCACCTGCTCCATCTTGGCCGGGTCGCCACCGGCTAAGGCGTGCATCGCTTGGTCGGTGCGCATCAACATCGGCCCGCGGCCGTCGCGTATGTCCAAGAACATCTGGTGGTTGCGCAGCGGCGTGGGCGTGGGGATGGCGGAGCCGTAGGGCTCATATTTGTTCAGTTCGTCGGCCCTGGTGACGGTGTAGTCTTCGCCCAAGGCGTTGGTGACGTGGGCGTGGAAATATTGGAACCACATTCCCACCGGACCGTAGCCGTCCTTGAACCGCGTGGGCACGAAGCGGTGCTCCATCTGGGTCATCTCGGTGCCGATAGGTATCATCAGCCCGTAGGCCGAGCCGGTGGCGAACACCGAGTACCAAGTCCGGCCCAAGCCCTCGCTGACCGAACGCGGTCGAAACACGTTGGAAGCGCCGCCGGTGGTGATGATGACCACCGGGGAGCGGAACACGTAGAACTTGTTCTCGCGCACCGCGAAACCGACTGCCCCCGCAATCTTCCCCGGATCGTCGGAATCGGTGAGCAGGTGGGTAATGGCGACGCGCTCGTAGAGGTTCTCCGGGCCCAAGGCAGTGCGGGCGGGCTCGGCGGCGATGGGCTTGATCGACTCGCCGTGAATGGGGATCTGCCAGCGTCCGATTCGCTCGTACTGCCCGTTCTCCTGCTTCCAGATGGGCAGGCCCCACTCCTCGAGCAGATGTACGGAGTTGTCCACGTGCCGGCCCACGTCGTAGACCAGGTCCTCGCGGGCCAAGCCCATCATGTCGTTGACCACGTAGTTGACGAAGTCTTCGGGGGTGTTCCAGCCGTAGCGCTGGCCCATGTAGCAGTTGATGGCCGACAGACCTTCCCCGGTGGCCCCGCTGCGTTCGATTGCAGCTTTCTCCGCCAGCACGACCCGCTTGTCACCAGCCCAATACTTGGCCTCGAAGGCTGCCCCACAGCCGGACATGCCTCCACCGATGATCAGAATGTCGCAATCAACTGTTTCAGTGCTAGGAAGTGCCAAAGTAGACCCTCACCCTAACCCCTCGCTTTCCTGGAGGGGGTTTTTCAATTCACGAGAAACTAACGGGGAGTAGGGAGTTCCGGCACTCCCAACCAGAGCGAGTCGCCAGCCAGATTCTGATTACGCAGGTCCCGGTCGTTGTCCTCGGTGAACCCTGCGTAGGGCACCACCGAGCCCGCAGGCTTGGTGCGCGACTGATAGGTGAAATCGAAACGGCGCCCGTCCCGGAACACCACTTCCCAACGCAAGCCGTCCTCGGTGCGGTGGGGCTGGACCAGCGCTCCCATCGGCACGAAGTCGGCGTAGCCCCGTACCTGGATGGCCTCCTGGGGGCACAGCTTCACGCAGGCAAAACACTCGGAGCACATATCCGGCTCTTGGTTGTAGCCCTTGTTGGTCGCCTCGTCCAATACCATTAGGTCGTTGGGACAGATGTAGACGCAGAGCGGCCCCTGGTGCTCACCGGCGCAGGCGTTGCAGGTGTCTGGGTTTACGAACGTTGGCATGTCTTACCCCCTGGGATTTGTATCCGGCAAAAAAATACCCCCTCTCGCCAAAAGAGGGGGTAAATGGATTATCGCATCGCCTGATGCTCCGGACAGGAGCAACAGCCAAACTCCGTCTCGAAGTCCGGCATCGAAATGACGGGCGTCCGGGATTCCATGTATTCCTCGGTTACGAAGGGAGAGCCCATCCCAAAATTCTCGGCACACTCGCGGACTAGGTTAAGCACCTGGGGCCGCAGGGTCGTCGACGCCGGGCCGGTACCGCCGCTTATTATGCTGCGGATTAACGTGCCCGCCAAGTCCTGCTTACGGTCCCGGTGCCCACAGATACCCTCGTAGGCGACGCTGTCGCAGACCGGGCAGAACCACCATTCCAGCGTGAGCACCGACTTTATACCAAGGTCCGGTAGCGTGTCAAAGACTTGGTGGGCGGCGTAAGTGTCGTAGTAGCTGCCCACACCGGCGTGGTCGCGGCCGAACATGTGGTGGGTGCAACCCAGGTTCTTGCGCACGATGGCGTGGAACACCGCCTCCCGGGGCCCGGCGTAGCGCATGTCCCACATTAAGGTGGAGGTCTCGTGGATACCGGGTTGGAAGAAACCCTCTTCCCGCAGCAGGTCGTGGGCCAGAACGATGGCCTCGTCGATGTAGTCCCCAGGCTTCTTTTCGCCGATGACGGCGCTGACCAGGATACCATCGGTCCCGGAGGCCAAAAACGCGCCCTTCATCAGCCACTCGTGCCCGGCGTGGGGGACATTCCGGGTCTGGTGGGCCACCGCCGATTCCCAACCTAGCTCGGTAAACCTGCTCTTAAGTTGCTCCGGCGTCCTCCAAAAGCGGTCGAACGGCGGATTGATCCGCGGCGGATTGACCAGCGTTACATTGCCCCCGATGAACGTGTCCTCCAGGGCCATGGTTCGGGCCACGCCCGGGTGTTCCAGGTCGGCGGTGCCGTAAACCATTTCGGCCATCGAAGCCTTGTCGTAGGAAAACACCTCGGCGATTTCCAAGACCGCGAGGGGCTGGTCCTGATAGCAGAGCAGCAGCGAGTCGCCGGTGGAAACGCCAAGCTCGGCCAACGCCGCCGGAGCCACGTCAAAGACAATGGGGATGCTCCAGACATAACCGTTGGACAGGGTCATGCGTCGTACCACCGAGTCCAAATCGGGGCGGGACATGAAGCCGCTTAGAGGAGAGAAGAAACCGTAACAGATGTTGATGACTTCCCGGGCGATCTGGTCGCGGACGGCGAATCGGGGGAGCCCCGAGGCGAGGTGCGCCGCCTGCGAGGGCGGGGCGACCGATAGGGCTAGTTTGCCACCGTGGGGAGAGAGGCGGTTATCGACAGCCATGTCATTCAGTCGTTCCCGCAACCCCGGAGTCGGAAGCCGGGCTGGAGCCGCTGACGTCGCAGCCGTGGGTAGCTACTGTGGATAGGAGAATTAGCCCAATCATGACAAGTCCGACGATCGCCCGTCCGGCGCGTCTGCCCGGTATACGCATCCTAGAGTCCACTCCCGAACAAAATGCCGCAGGCAGTATATATCACCGTCGTAATCGGCTGCCAGTATTTGGCGTCGGACAAAAGGCCACTGGGCTAGACCAGGACCTTGGAGGCGCCAAGGGTGGGGACCTGATGAACAAAACTTGGTCCTCCCATTCCCCTTTCATCCCGTACGGGGCTATTTGTTCAGGCTGGCGCTAAGGGCGTCGGTGAGTGTGATAACATAGCGGCACCGCGCTTGCTTGACTTTATATCCGATATATTCGGCGTACGACGGTCTCATAACCTTTAGCCAGGAGACAAAAAGAATGCTGGACTACAAGCCGAACATCGTCCTCTCCAACGAAGAGTTCAATGTGGTCGGTTCCCGGCCGATCAGGCCGGACGGCGCCGAAAAAGTAACCGGCCGAGCCCGCTACGGGGCCGACACCGTGCTGCCGGGTCTGCTCTACGGCAAGGTCCTGCGCAGCCCCCATTCCCACGCCATTATCAAGTCCGTCGACACCAGCGCGGCCGAGGCGCTGCCCGGCGTCCATGCCGTGGTCACCTCCGCCGACTGGCCGGAGACCTCGCGCCGGTTGTCGGACTTGGCCGAAGGCGCCATCCAGAACCTGGGGTTCCTCAGCACCAACGTGCTGGCCCGAGGCAAGGCGCTTTACAAGGGCCACGCCATCGCCGGGGTGGCCGCCGTGAGCGCCCATGTCGCCGAGCAGGCTGTGGAGTTGATCAAGGTAGACTACGAAGTCTTGCCGCCGGTGCTCAGCGCCGACGAAGCCATGAAGCCCGGCGCGCCGCTGCTCCACGACCGGTTGGCCGGTCTATCCAACGCCGCCATGCGTCCCGGCGGTCTGTTGGATGACGACGACCCAACCCAAGGTTCCAACATCGCCAACCACTTTGAGTTCGGCTTGGGCGACGTGGAGCAAGGCTTCAAAGAAGCTGATGTTATCGTCGAGAAGGAAACCGAGACCGTTCCGGTGCACCAAGGCTATATCGAACCCCACGCCGGGACTGCCCAGTGGGGGCCCGACGGCAAGCTGACCATCTGGTCCAGCAGCCAGGGGCAGTTCACCGTCCGTGACCACACCGCCCGCTTCATGGGCATCCCCATCGCCGACGTCAAGGCCGTGCCGCTGGAGATCGGCGGCGGTTTCGGTGCCAAGACCGTGCTCTACGTCGAACCGGTAGCGGCGCTCTTGTCCCGCAAGAGCGGGCATCCGGTCAAGGTACAAATGAACCGCAAGGAGGTCTTCGAGGCCACTGGCCCCACCTCCGGAACCAAGATCAAAGTTAAGCTCGGCGCCACGAAGGAAGGCAAGCTGGTGGCCGCCGAGGCCAGCCTGATTTACGAGGCCGGCGCCTTCCCCGGCTCCCCGGTGTCGCCAGGCGCCCAGTGCATGATGGCCCAGTACGACGTGCCCAACGCCTACCTTGAGGCATTCGACGTCGTCATCAACCGGCCCAAGTCGGCCGCCTACCGTGCTCCCGGCGCGCCAGCGTCCGCCTTCGCCATGGAGACCGCCATCGACGAGCTCTGCGAGAAGCTGGGCATGGACCCGATGGAATTCCGGATACTGAACAGTTCCAAGGAGGGAATCCGGCGGGTAACCGGCCCAATGACCCCCAAGGTCGGCTACATCGAGACCCTGCAGGCGTTGAAGGACCACCCACACATCCAGACCCCCTTAGGCGAAGGGGAAGATGGCAAGCTTAGAGGCCGCGGTCTCGCCAGCGGCTTCTGGGGCAACAACACCGGCCCGGCCAGCGCCTTGGCGGTGGTCAACTCCGACGGCTCGGTGAGCCTCACCGAGGGTTCGCCCGACATCGGCGGCAGCCGCGCCGCCGTCTCGCAGCACCTGGCCGAGGTGCTGGACATCTCAATGGAGGACATCAAGCCCCAGGTCGGAGACACCGACTCCATCGGCTTCACCTCAAACACCGGCGGGAGCAGCGCGACCTTCAAGTCGGGCTGGGCGGCCTACGAGGCTGGGCAGGACGTGAAGCGGCAGATGATCGAACGGGCCGCCAAGATCTGGGACATCCCGGTCGACGATGTAGAATACGCCGACGGCGTGCTACAGCACAAGTCTGACCCGGAGTTGAAGTTGACCTTCAAGCAGATCGCGGCCCGGCAGGTCGGCACCGGTGGCCCCATCGTAGGTCGGGCCGGGGTAAACCCGCCGGGGGCGGGCCCCTCCATCGCAGTCCACTTGGCCGACGTCGAGGTCGACCCGGAGACCGGTAAGGTAGACATAATTCGCTACACTGCGGTCCAAGACGCAGGCAAGGCCATCCACCCCAGCTACGTCGAAGGCCAGATTCAAGGCGGGGCGGTACAGGGCATCGGTTGGGCGCTGAACGAGGAATACCGGTTCGACGACCAAGGCGGAATGCTCAACAGCAGTTTCCTCGACTACCGGATGCCCATATCGCTGGACCTGCCGATGATCGACACGGTGATCGTAGAGATCGCCAACCCGGCCCATCCCTACGGGTTGCGCGGCGTCGGTGAGGTGCCGTTGGTTCCGCCATTGGCTGCCGTTGCCAACGCGGTTTACGACGCCATCGGGGTCCGTATCGACTCCCTGCCGATCTCCCCGGACAAAGTTTTGGAAGCCATTTGGAGCAAGAACGGCGGCTAGCGGAGGCGTTATGCCAGAGGTTTGGGTCCCGCCCCGGATGCAAACGTTGACCGGCGGCAAGCAGCAGGTGCAGGTGCCGGGTGCCACGGTGCGCCAGGTGATCAACAACCTGGAGAAGGAATACCCTGGCACCCGCGAGTGGCTGATCGACGACGAAGAGGACGACCTGATACCTGGCGTGGCGGTCATCGTCGACGGCGAGACTAGCCTGATGGGCCTGCTGGAGCGGGTCCAGGAAAACAGCGAGGTGCACTTCCTGCCCGCCATCGGCGGCGGCTGACCCGCCCGGGCCAATTCCTGAGGCAAGCAAAGGCCCCCGCCCTTCGAGAGGGCGGGGGCCTTTGCTTTTGTTCGTTGACGTTCCTACCAGGTCAGCGAGAGGGGCTCGGACGTGATTTCGAGTCCGCCGGGGTAGGACACAATCACACGGTAGGTGCGGGTGCCTTCCGAATAGAAACGCACCGGCTTCGTGTTCTAACTGCCTCCTACGTCTCGCCACCCAGCGGTAAACCGGCGTTGCCACTGGTACGTGGGAGTGCTGTCTAGTGCGTTGTCGATGGTGGCAGTAATGGTGACCCTGGCCTGCGGCTTCGGATCGCTCCCTGCTGTCAGGTAAACGCTGGGTGTCTCGACCACTGTTACCCCGGGGGAATCTGATTCTGACTCGCCAGGGACCTGCAGGTATTCGATCTCGTCGGTGGAAGAAGACGGGACCACCGTTACACGGACTTTGTCGAAATAGGCAGCATCGTCGGTATCGGTCGCCACGACCGTGAGTGAATAGTCCGTGCGGTCTTGGAACTCAAGGCTCGCCGAAGTCTTCAGCTGACCGGAATTGGCGTCAATAGCGAAAAACTCGATATCCGGGCCGTTGAGCGAATACCTAACTTCGACGGGCCCCCGGTTCGCGGTGGTGAATGGGGCCCCTAGAAACCCGGACGGAAACCCCTTGTTTTGAAGAGTAAATCCGGCATCAGGAGCGGCGCGGTCACGGCTGTCCCGCGAGCCCACCCGAACCGGGCAGGGCCCGGTTAGGCGGCACGGTTCGGGGTTCCCGCCCCGGTATTGGCGCCTATTCCCGCCTTGGCCGCGATCAGGGTCAGGTTCGCCACCGTGGACGCCAGGTATAGCTGGAACCGGGTCTTGATGCGACCGAAGTAGCGGGACTGACGGACCCCCAACTGGACCATCCGGGCCAGCCGGTGCTCCACCACGACCCGTCGCCGTCGATACTCGGCAAAGGCTTCGCTCTGCTGGAGGGCGCGTGCCTCCTGCAAAAGGGCTTCTTGGGGGTGTAGCCGCACCGTCCGGCCGATGCCCGGTCCCGCCGCGACACATTGGGCCCGCAGCGGGCCCGCTCCACACACCGCCCCGCCGAACTGGAAACCTTCCAGCTTGTGATTTCGGCCCGTCAAGTCGGTCCGCCGCTCGGCCTTGCGCATCTTGCCGGTAACCTGCCCAGCCGGACAGGTGCAGGTCCCAGCCTCCAGGTCAATCCTGAAGTCCTCCTTGGGGAAGTGGGACCTGTTGGGACGTCCGGGCACCTTGGCAATCAGCCGGCGTCCGGCGTCGGCGAAAGCCTGACGGGTGCCTCCATCTCCGTACGCCGTGTCGCCCATGGCCTCCGCCACCGGCACACCGGTGCTGGCCTCGCTCTGCTCCACCAGTTCCAGCGCGCCGGCGCTGTCCCAAGCGTTGCCGGCCAGAACGTCCACGGCGGTGATCAGTTGGGAATCGGTGTCCACCACCACCGCCGCCTTGTGCCCGTCGAACCGCTTGCTGCTGCTCTTGTGGCCGTGGCGCATCTCCGGGTCGTGGACCGACAATATCCGGTCCTTGCTCACCCCTGTCTTTAGGCCAACTTCCCCACCGGACCGTTCCACGTCCTGGAGCAGCAACTGCCCCAGCAGCTCCGCCGCGTTCACGATTCCCTGCCGCTCAACGCTCTCCTCAGGCAATTCCCGCCGCGCCTGCCGCGCCAGTCCCAACAGCCGGTCCGCGTCAGCCACGATCGATGCCAGCAGGGACGCCCGCGCCCGCTGGTCCGCCCAGTCGATGGCCGCCTCACCCTTCACGCTGGAGCCGGTGTACCGCCCATAGTCGTGGAATTCAGCCCACTCTTTGACGGAGGACTTCTCCACGGCTGCCAGCGCCCGCAACAGCTTGACGATCCCGTCCGCCACCAGGTTGCAGGTATCCTTGACTGCGCCCCGGCCCAGGATGTACGTCGTGTCCAATGCCACCCTCATGCCACGTCTTTTCAGGTAGCCGGACTTCCGGGCCAGCCGCAGGCTGGATTCGAATACCTGGCGCACCTTGTCGTGGAGGACCAACTGCGCGCGGAATACCTGTAGCGTGCTCTTGGCGAAGGGCCGGTCTTCAACCTCAATCCCCAAGGCCACTTTCCAACGGATGTCGAAGTCGGCCCTGGCCTTGGCTTCGGCGTCGCTCACCTTGTCGTAGCACTGGAGCAGAAGCGCCGTCGCCAGCTGGCTGGGCGGCACGCTCTCGCGCCCGTTGTCGGGACAGTAGAACTCGGCAAAGTCAGCATCCCGGAACAACTGCCCACGCAGCGAGGCCAGCACACCGTAGAAGGTGTCCCGCCCCACATGGTCGAGGTACAACCGGTCGGCTTCCCAGAGGCCCCTTTGATCAGACCGCTCTCCCAGCATCCCCACCCCTTACCTTCCCGTATCATCCCAAGTATAGCCGCTCCGGCTGCCGCCACTTTCCGGCCGGGTTTCTAGAGGCGTGTCCGCCGGGGTAGACGCCGCCGCCTCCCGCCGTGCTTCCGGGCGTTTGGTCAGGATCGGCTCATCGCAGAACTGCAGGCCGGAGCTGGCATGGTCGCTGTATTTCAGGTCGTGGAGGGACTCGGGGATACAGGTTGTGGGCTCTAGGGAATTCCCTTCAACGAGCAGGGCAATGAGGTCCGTGAGGCCTCCCAGTTTCGAAGGGATGCCGCCGGTGAGCTGGGTACGGCGAACGTTGAACCATTCCAGGCCGGAGAGGTTGCCCAGTTCAACCGGAATTTCGGCGGTGAACCGATTGTCACTCAGCTGGAGCCAGATCGGTTGGGACAGTTCACCCAGTCCAACGTGGATGGGGCCGTCGAGTCGATTGTCATTGAGATACAGCCAAAGCAGATCGGTAAGATTACTGAGCTCGACCGGTATTGGCCCGCTCAGCTGATTGCCGGCCAAGTCCAGGCCCTTCAGGTTGGACAAGCGGCCCAACTCGGCTGGTATCGGCCCGCGGAGCTGGTTACCATCCAGCTTGATGTGGCCCAGTTTGGACAGGTTACCCAAGGCAGGAGGGATGGGGCCAGTGTGCTCGTTATGATCCAGCATCAGCAGGCGGAGGTTGGAGAGGTTGGCCAAATCAATGGGGATTGGGCCCGTCAGCTCGTCCCCACCTAGCCGCAGCGCGATCAAGCGGCCAAGCCCACCGAGTTCTGGGGGATGGGGCCCTGAGGTTATTGGCGTCCAGGTGCAGGCATCCCAACCGGGAAAGGTTACCCAGCTCGGTCGGGATTGGCCCAGTCAGTTGATTGGAGACCAAGTCCAGATTGGTCAGCTTGGAGAGCCTGTCCAAGCCTGCGGGGATCTGGCCGCTGAGCTCGTTCCCGCTCAGGTTCAGGCACTTCAGATTTGAAAGCTTGCCCAGCTCGGCTGGGATGGGGCCGGACAGGTCGTTGAACACCAATCCTAACCTGGTAAGTCCCGTAAGTTCGCCAAATTCGCCAAATTCGCTAGGGACCGATCCGGTTAAACTGTAGACTGGCAAATCGATCTATTCTACCCGTTGAGGCGATCCGCCCACCGTTATGCCGTCCCACCGGCCGATGGCTATCGATGGGTCCCAATTCAATGAGCCGGTGCCAATAAGGGTATCTTTCCCGGCCAACACGCCTCACAGTCGGCGACCAGGCCAGGATTGTTATCCGGGTCCGGGGTGGCTACATCATCGGCGCAGGCCGTGTCGGCCCAGGCCTTTCCCGACAGGATATAGACTGACAACAACGCCAGAGCCAGCGCTAGGGCCAATTGGGTAATTCGCCGAGTCCGTAGGCCGTGGGCGGTCATGGGGTACAATCCTATCCTCTCGTGTGCCGCGCCGAGTAGCGCAATGTCATCTGACAGCAACGATACGACCATCAGACGGCAACTGGATTCAAGAGTAGATTCGAGGGATCGTATGTCGATCGATTATGGCCCACTCCGGGTCCGCCCCAAGCTGAGTGCCCTGGCCGCCCGCGAAGTACGGCACGACACTCCGCTGCGGCAAGCCCGTACCTGCTATGGGCACCTGGCCGGCGTTGCGGGCGTCTATTTGATGGACGGTATGCTTGCTGTGGGCTGGCTCAAGGAGGCCGAAACACGGCCCGGCGACCGTCACCTTCGGTACGTCACGACCGCTGCGGGTGACCGGGCGCTGGCTGTCCGTGGCGTGGAGCGCTCCAGTGGCAACCGCGCTCCGCCGGGTGAGGTATACGGCTGCTTGGACTGGACCGAACGCCACCAGCATCTGGGTGGCAAGTTGGGGCGGACAATCGTAACCAGCCTATGGGACGGAGGGTTCATAAGGCGGTCGGAGGGCTCCCGCGAGGTCGCCGTATTAAAGCCGCTCTCCTCTTGGCTCCAGCCTGATTCCTAGTTGGACGAGCTAGCACCTCCGGGGTAGAATACGCCAACGATTTAGATATCGGGCGAGGCTGCCAAGCAGCCGAATTCAGCGTTCGGAGCAGGAGGAACGAATGGCCCAAGAGCTAACGCCCTCGCAGCAGAAATGGTACGACCTGGCGGCCCAGCACGCCGACGTTTTCGCCGAGCGCGCCGCCGAATACGACCGGGACGGCAAGTTTCCCTTCGAGAACTACGAGGAGATGAAACAGTCGGGCTATACCGCCATGCCCATCCCGGCCGATTGCAACGGCGGCGGAGCGAGCTTGCTCGACATCTGCATCGCACAGAATCGGCTCGCCCAAGGCGACGGCGCAACCGCCCTAGCGGTGAACATGCACTTCGGCCTGCCCTTCGTTATGACGGATCTCCGAGCCGACGGCTTCGAAGTCGACGAGCTCCTGACCCGCATCGCCGACGAAAAGCTCATTGTGTTCGGCGCGATCACCGACCCCCAGGTCGACAGCATGAAGGGGATTACCGGGATGGGATACACCACGGTCAAGGCGACCAAGACCGATGGCGGTTTCTTGGTCAACGGCCGCAAGGGATTCGGCACCAATAGCCCCGCCGGCGACCTCTTCGCCAGCTCGGCGATCTACGAAGACCCGGACGAGGGCGACGTCGGTCTGATCTTCATCCTCCCCATCGACCACGAGGGCCTGGTCTGCCTCAATGACTGGGACACCATGGGTATGCGGGCCAGCCAGAGCCATAGCTGGCGGCTGGAAAATGTCTTCATCGAAGAGGACCAGGTCTTCAAGCACAAGCCTTGGGAGTGGGACATCTACGCCCGAGGCCTCTGGGCTTGGCACGGCGGTACCTTTGCGGCGGTGTATCTGGGGATTGCCAAAGCGGCCCGGGACTTCGCCATCAACCAGACCCGCGACCGCATCCGCATCCCGTTCAAGCACCCGGAAAGCTACTACCCCGGTCACCAGTTCCTAGCCGCCGAGATGGACATTGGTCTCCACGCCGGTTGGGCCTTCCAGTTGGAGATCGCCGAACGGCTGATCGACAAGAAGAACCGCGACGACGCCACCATCGTCGACGCGCTGAAGATGCAGTATTTCTGCATGAAGACGGCGGTGAGCGTAGTTGACAAGGCGGTGGACATGGTGGGCGGCGCGGCCCTGGCCAAGCGCCTGCCCTTGGAACGCTACTACCGGGACGTCCGCGCCGGCCCCATGCACCCGATCAGCGGCTTCGACGCGCTGGAGCTCATCGGCAAACGGGCCTTCGGCATCCCCTGGGACGTCCAACCACGCTACGTCTGACGCACCACCCCACAGCCTGGTTCCAAACACGGGAGCGGCGAAGTGCCGCTCCCGTTTAGATTTTGCCAACTGTCGATCGGCGAATGCCTTTGCCAACTGTCGATCGGCGAATGCCAAGGAAAATACGGCCTCGTTATAATGGGTATGTTCAAACGCAAAACGTGCGCGATAGAGAGTGGGTTCTATGTCACAAGGATTCGATCAGACCAAATTTGCAGCGTTAGTGCTATATATTGCCGCGCGAAGCAAGGATGAGCCCAAATTCGGGGCGGTCAAATTGAACAAGATCCTGTATTACACGGATTTTAACGCTTATCGCCGCTTGGGGAGCGCGGTCGCCGGAGCTAGCTACCAGAAACTGAGTGAGGGCCCCGCGCGCCGCGAAATGCCCCATACACGAAGTTTGTTGGTCGACTCCCGGCAGGCTAGAATAGAATATCGACCCTAGGTCAACGGTGTTCAGCAACGGCTAGTACCGTTGAGGGAGCCTAACGTGGAGATATTCGAAACTGAGGAGTTGGCCATTGCGGATGAGACCATCATAGAGTTTTGGCATAGAGTTTTGGCATTTGTCCGGTCGCCAGGTGTCCGACCTATCCCATACCGAGATCGGGTGGATCGTGGCAGCAATTGGCGAAACGATTCCGTCCGAGACTTCGTGGCTTAGCTCGGACCCACTACCGCAAGAGGCGGAAAAGCCCTGGCGAGAGAGGGTCGCTCCAGATGCCGGATAGCTGGACTCCTTATTCCGGAGTAGAATCACCGGAATTTCTGGGGCGGGCCGCTCCCCTGCGTTCTTCCTGTGGATCAATGATCTGTCGGGCGCATAGGGGCCAGGCTCGCGGCTATCGCGTTCGTCGCGTTGTGTGTGGCGATCATGTTTGACTTTCCAGGCAGTTTTATCCGTCCAGTGGACATTGTGGCAGAATGAGCGGGGTAGCAAGCGCGGTCGACTAGCAACCGGCCGGTTTGCCCTGCTGACCGGCGCTTTGCTATGCTGGCATTGCGAATTGCATCGGGAGGATGTCTATGGCTGGCTACATGATCGGGAACATCACCGTCACCAACCCTGAGGCCTTTGCCGAGTACGGCAAGTTGGTGCCCGCAACGGTCGCGCAGTACGGTGGCAAGTATCTGGTGCGGGGCGGTGAGGCCGATGTTGCCGAGGGCAGCTACAGCCCCGTCCGGATCGTGGTGTTGGAGTTCGAGAGCATCGAGCAGGCCAAGAAGTGGTACAACTCGCCGGAATACGTCCCCCTGCGCGACATGCGGATGAAGGCCTCCACCGGAGACTTGTTCTTTGTGTCGGGTGTCTAACCGACCGTCTCCGGAGCGAGTCCGGACCGCCAGGTAAGCGATGGCGACCACGCAACAGGAAATTGAGCGGCTGACCTTCCCGGTGGGCGGGATGACCTGTGCCGCCTGCGTCTACCACGTCGAGTCGGCCTTGAAGGGCGTACCCGGAGTGAGTAGCGCCACCGTCAGCCTGGGCACCGAGCGGGCGTCGGTCGACCTTACGCCGGGAGTCGCCAGCTTCGAGGACCTGCAGCGGGCGGTAGAGCGAGCGGGTTACAGCGCCGAGCGGGCGAGCCTCGACCAACAACGGGAGTTGGATCGGCTGTCCCGGTCCGCCGAAACCAAGGGCCTGCGCGACCGGCTGGTGTTTGCTGGCGTTGGGGCAGTCCTTATCTTCCTGGGCACCTTTGCCGGATTCCCTTGGGTCTCGTACCTGATGGCCCTTGAGTTCTACCCCTTCTTGCTCTGGGCCCTGGCTACGCCGGTGTTATTCTGGTCTGGCGCCAGCTTCTACGTCTCCGGTTTTGCCGCCGTCCGCCACGGTACGGCCAACATGTTCACCCTGTTCGCCATGGGCACTATCGCCGCCTATGCCTACAGCGCGGTTGTGGTGCTGCTCGACGTGGTGGCCCCCGGCGTGTTGGCCAACGCGGGGATCCAGCCAAAGGTCTACTTCGAGACCGCCGCGATTATCGTCGCCTTGATATTGCTGGGGCGGTACCTGGAGAGCCGGGCTCGGGGCCAGACTTCCGAGGCCATCCGTAGGCTCATGAGCCTTCGCGCCACCGAGGCGCGGGTGGTTCGGGACGACGGCGAATTCGACGTGCCGGTTGACCAGGTAGTCCCCGGCGACATTGTGCTGGTACGGCCCGGCGAGAAGGTCCCGGTGGACGGTGAGATCACCGACGGATTCTCCTCGTTGGACGAGTCGATGCTGACCGGCGAGAGCATGCCGATCGACAAGGGCCCCGGCGCACTGGTCTACGGCGCCACTCTCAACCTGCAAGGCGCGTTCTACTACCGGGCCGTGCAGGTCGGGAGCGACACCGTGTTGGCCCAGATAATCAGGTTGGTGGAAGACGCTCAAGCGTCGAAGGCGCCGATACAGCGTTTGGCCGACCGCGTCGCCTCGGTGTTTGTGCCCACGGTTATTGGGGTCGCCCTGGCCGCCTTTCTGTTCTGGTTGCTGCTGGGCCCCGCTCCGGCGCTGACCCTCGCCATGTTGGTCTTCGTCGCCGTGCTGATCATCGCTTGCCCCTGTGCCTTGGGACTGGCCACGCCCACGGCGATTATCGTGGGGACCGGCAAGGGCGCTGGACACGGGGTGCTGTTCAAGCAGGCCGCCGCCTTGGAAACCGCTCACCGGGTGGACACGGTTGTCTTGGACAAGACCGGAACCCTTACCACCGGTAAGCCAACGGTGACCGATCTCGCTCCACCAGGCGTAGACGAGCAACAGTTGTTGCTGCTAGCAGCATCAGCGGAGCGAGGTTCGGAGCACCCGCTGGCCGAAGCCATAGTCGGCGAGGCGCACCGCCGAGGTTTGGCCCTTCAACCGATGACCGGTTTCCGCAATATTCCTGGCAAGGGCATCGAGGCCCAGGTCGATGGAAGCACGGTCCGGCTTGGCAACCGGGCCTTTATGGAGGAGTGCCAAGTCGCGCTGGACGGTCTGATAGCGTCGTCGGATGCTCTCGCGGCACAGGGTAAAACGACGATGTACCTAGCCTCGGGCTATGAAGCCAGAGGCGTGATTGCCGTGGCCGACACACTAAAGCCGGAGACCCAGGCCGGGGTCGAGCGGCTGCGAGAGATGGGGCTAACGGTGGTTATGCTGACCGGCGACAATCAGCGCACGGCCCGCGCCATCGCCAGCCAACTGGGAGTGGACCGGGTCGAGGCCGAGGTGCTGCCGCAGGACAAGGCCAATATCGTCCGTTCGCTGCAGTCGGAAGGACGGGTGGTGGCCATGATCGGCGACGGGATCAACGACTCACCGGCCTTGGCTCAAGCCGACGTTGGAATGGCCATGGGAGGAGGGACCGACATCGCGGCGGAATCGGCCGACATCACGCTGATGCGGGGCGATATCGGCAGCGTGGCCACCGCGTTGGCGCTGAGCAGCCAAACGGTGCGTACGATCAAGCAGAACCTGTTTTGGGCCTTCTTCTATAACGTGTTGCTGGTCCCGGTGGCGGCCGGCGTGTTGTACCCGGTCTTTCAGGTAGCAGGGGGCGTACCCGTGTCCTTGGAATTCTTCTTCGGCCAGCAGGGGTTCTTGAACCCGGTGTTGGCGGCCCTGGCCATGGCGTTTAGCTCGGTGACGGTGATTAGCAACTCGCTGCGGCTGCGCGGGTCTACCCTATAGGAACGAGGAGTATACGATGGCCATAGCGATAGACCCGGTCTGTCAAATGGAGGTCGATACCGAAAACCCTCCCGGCGGGCAAAGCGAATACCAGGGCGCCGATTACTACTTCTGCGGTCCCGGCTGCAAGGTCGCCTTCGACCGTGATCCGGAACACGTGCTTTCGGGCGAGGGCGTGGTGCCTATGGAGCACCAAGGTGGCCAAGGGCAGGAGCGACGATCTGGCGGGATAATGGGGTGGATTAGGGGACTTTTCGGCTCGAAGCCCCCATCCGATTGATGAGTTAGCCCCGAGTGATGGGCAGGTGCTGCCCTTAACCCGCTGCTTCCGCCCGTACCGTGGTGCCGATTCGCGGTAGGTTGGAGTTCTAGAGGCTAGGCCGCTGCGCCGCAGCAGCGCTTGTACTTTCTACCGCTGCCGCAGGGACAGGGAGCGTTCCGGCCGACCTTGGCTCCGGACCGCCCGGCTTCCCGGTTGGACGTGTTCACCGCCTGCATCGGGCTGGTCCCAGGGCCCTTGGCCCGGCTTCCCCCCTGGGGCCTGGCCGCTTCGGGACCAACGGTAACGTGGAACAGGGTGTGGACCACGTCCCGCTGAATCCGCTCCTGCAGGTCGTGAAACATCTTTTGGCCTTCGGTGCGATACATCACCAGCGGGTCGCGCTGCCCGTAGGCATGGAGTCCGATGCCGGTCCGCAGGTTCTCCAGGGCGGTCAGGTGCTGCACCCAGTGGGTATCGATGGCCCGAAGCAGCAATAACCGCTCCACCAGCCGCATTTGCTCTTCGCCGATGGCGGCCTCCCGGAGGCCGTGCACCGTCTCGGCATGATCGGAGAGGATGCGGTTGACTTGGTCCAGACTTAGCTCGTAGACCTCCTCCTCATCCTCCATCTCGGGAGGCGGAGGGCAGATGCGGGCCAGCTCGTCAATCAGGCCTCCGGTGTTCCAGTTGTCGGCATGGCGGTCGGGGAGGTACTGGCGGACCAGCCGGGCAAATTCTCTGCGCAGCATGTCCAGCGACTTTTGCTTGATGTTCCCGCCGTCCAGCACTTCGTGGCGGTCGGCGTAGACCACCCCGCGCTGCTTGTTCAGAACGTCGTCGTATTCCAGCAGATGCTTGCGTATGTCGAAGTGGTAGCTCTCGACCTTGACTTGAGCGCCGCCGATAGACTTGGTGACCAAGCGGTTTTCAACCGGTGTCTCTTCGTCCAGGCCGGTCCAACCCATGACGGTCTTGATGCGCTCGCCGCCGAAGCGTTGCATCAGTTCGTCTTCTAGGGATATGTAGAACTGAGAACTGCCGGGGTCGCCCTGCCGTCCGGCGCGGCCTCTGAGCTGGTTGTCGATGCGCCGCGCGTCATGGTGTTCGGTACCGACTACGTGCAGGCCGCCGAGTTCCACCACCCGGTCGTGTTCCTGCTGCCAGCCGCTCCGGTCGGTGTCGGCCCCGCCGAGTACGATGTCGGTGCCGCGACCCGCCATGTTGGTGGAAACGGTCACCGTGCCCAAGCGGCCGGCCTGGGCTACCACCTGGGCCTCGCCTTCGTGGTTCTTAGCGTTCAGCACTTGATGCGGAATGCCCCGCTTGCGGAGCCGGTCGCTAAGGTCTTCCGAGGCCTCGATCGAGGTTGTGCCGACCAATATTGGGCGTTGGGTTTCGTGGGTTTCGACGATGTGTTCGACCACTACGTTCCATTTGGCGTCTTCCGACTGGAAAACCAAGTCGGACTGGTCGGCTCGTTGCATCGGCAGGTTGGTGGGGACCTCCACCACTTCCAGACCGTAGATTCGGTAGAACTCATCGGCTTCGGTGGCGGCGGTGCCCGTCATACCGGCCAGCTTCTCGTACATCCGAAAGTAGTTCTGCAGCGTGATGGTAGCGTAGGTAATGCTCTCGCGCTGGACCCGGATGCCTTCCTTGGCCTCCACGGCCTGGTGCAGACCGTCGGACCACCGGCGCCCTGGCTGTAGCCGTCCGGTGAACTCATCGACGATGACGACCTCGCCGTTGCGCACCACGTAGTCCTTGTCTCGTTGCTTCATTACCTGGGCGGTGAGGGCGTTTTCCATGTAGTGGACCAGGTGGTAGTTCTCCGGGTCGTACAGATTATCGGTCTTGGTCCACCGTTCCATCTTGGAGATGCCCTCGAGGGTGAGGGAGATGGCCTGGGTGCGCTCGTCGATCGTGTAGTCTTCGTCATCCAACCGGGTTACCAGCCTGGCGAAGTCCTGGTACAGCTGGAGCGGTTCCTCGGCGGGCCCGCTAATGATCAGGGGGGTGCGGGCTTCGTCGATGAGAATGTTGTCCACCTCGTCGACGATGGCGTAGTGCAATTCTCGCTGGACTCGCTGAGCCGCTTCCAACGCCATGTTGTCCCGCAGATAATCGAAGCCGAACTCGTTGTTGGTCCCATAGGTGATATCGGCCTCGTAGCCCTCCTTGCGGCTCACTCTCCGAAGGAAGGGAAGTCCGTCGTCTCCCTCCGGGAAATCCGGGTCGTAGTGGTAGGCGGCGTCGTGCTGGAGGCAGCCGACCGTTAGGCCGAGGGCATGATAGACCGGTCCCATCCACACGGGGTCGCGGCGGGCCAGGTAATCGTTGACCGTTACGACGTGAACGCCGCGTCCCGTGATGGCGTTGGCGTAGACGGCCAGCGTGGCCACCAGAGTCTTGCCCTCGCCAGTCTTCATCTCGGCGATCTTGCCTTGGTGCAAGACGGTACCACCGATGATTTGCATGTCGTAATGGCGTTGGCCCAGATTGCGCCGTGCCGCCTCGCGCGCTGCGGCGAATGCCTCCGGGACCAAGTCGTCCAGCGTCTCCTGGCCCTCAAGCCGGGAGCGGAACTCGACCGTCTTGTCCCTGAGCTTGGCGTCGCTCAGGCTGTGGAAATCCGGCTCCAGTGCGTTGACCCGGTCCTTCGGCGGGTTGAGGCGCTTCAGGACTTTGTCGTTGGGGTCCCCTAGGATTTTTTGCAGAACAGTTACCATGGGACGCTGTCCTATTCTTGGTTCGTGGCGCGTATTTCCGTAAGGCGGGTGACCAGTTCGCGGACGTACCGCCGATCGGGTTCGATCTCGGAGGCTTCCAGGAAGTTGTGGTAGAAGTTACGGTGAAATTTCTCGGCCGCCAGGAATCCTCGTTCGATGCTGGGATCAGTGGATTCGGTCGCTAGGCGTTCGACGGCGTTTTTCAGGGCTCGGTGACTGGTCCCGGACCATTCGCGTTCCATTGCGATGGCCATCACGGCATGGGCCGCCGCTCCCCAGAGTTTTTCCGAACCTTGCAACAGGTCTCCGGCCGCGAGCTCGCGGTCGGCAGCTTCTAAGAACTCTTCGGCCGTTGTGATGTGGTCTTGGACCAACATACTCTTAGCTTACCAGAGATGGCCGGGCCGCGCCCCGCAACTCCTCCAAGCTGCCGATCCCCGATTCAGTCAGAAGGTCCTCCAACTCGTCCAGAATGCGCCAAGGGGCTTCCAATCCTATAAGATTGGCGCTGCCGATTTGCACGGCGGTTGCCCCGGCCAATATGTACTCCAAGGCGTGTTCCCCGGAGAAGATACCTCCGACGCCGATTATGGGGACGTCGACGACCTGGGCAGTCTGGTAGACCAAAGCGACCGAAATTGGGCGCAGGCCTACCCCGGAGAGCCCTCCCATGATGTTTCCCAGCACCGGACGGCGGGTGGCCGTGTCGATCCGCATCGCCGGTATCGTGTTGCAAAGGGTCAGCGCGTCGGCGCCACCCTCGACCGCCGCTCTGGCAATCTGGGTGATGTCTGGCACGTTGGGCGAGAGCTTGGCCAGCACTGGTAGCGGGGTGTTGCCCTTTACGGCAGCCACCGCGTCGCGAGTGAGGGCCGCGCTGTGGCTGAACAACGCGCCGTCTTCAACGTTGGGGCAACTCAGGTTTAGCTCGATGGCCTCGAAGCCCGGCACGCCGCGGGTCATGGCCGCCATTTCGGCAAATTCGCCCACGCTATCGGCGGCGAAGCTCAACAGAACCCTGGCGTCCCAGCGGTCCCATTCCGGGGCCAAGTCCCGCATTGCGCCTTCGATACCGGGGTTGGTAAGACCGATGGAGTTCAGGAACAGTTGGTCCCCGGCGTCCCAGCCTTGCCGGTAGGACTCCGGGTACCAGCGGGGTTCCGGGTTCCCCTCCCTGGGCAGGCGGGTCACCGTCTTGGGAATAACGGCGCCCAACTGCTGCAGGTCCATATCGCTGGTTAGTCCACGACCGTAGCCGTCGTAGCCCAGGGTGCCCGAGGCGATCATAACCGGGTTCGGCAGGCGCAACGCGCCGGGAATTCCCGGGGCCAGGTCTACAGTTAGGTCCGGCCCCGGGTTTATGGGTTGCTTTTGGCTATTCGGCTCCCTCAACACCGTCTACCTCCGCCACCGTGTCCGATTCTCCGGCCTCGCCCAAGCCGAGGGCGGAGCCGAGACCATTGGTTGTGTGGGTGGGTTCCACGGAGTCGGTTGCTGAAGCCGGTACAAGCCCGTCGGGCGCCGCTGGGGCATCGCCGGTCTCGCTGGCATTCTCGTCCGATTGGACCGGGGGACTCACCAGGGTTTGGGCGAACGGGTTTATGGGCCCGCGGTCCTCGTCATCGATGTCCAAGGCGAAAATGCTGGGGTCGATCCCATCATCCGCGGGAATGGTTTCGAAGGGGCTGGCCGTGCCCTCGGGAGACCGCAACCAGCCGCCGGGCGCGAGGGCTCCCATGTCGAGAGCCGGGCGCGGTTTGAGCAATTCGGCCATGCCAGGAATATCGATACGTGCCGGGATGAGCCGCCCAATGATCACGTTCTCCTTGAGGCCCAACAGCCAGTCTTGGGCGCCGCTGACCGCCGCCTGGGTCAGGACCCGAGTGGTCTCTTGGAACGAGGCGGCCGACAGGAAGCTGTCGGTGAGCAGGGAGGCCCTGGTCACGCCCAGCAGGACCGGCTTGGCGGTGGCCGGTTCGCGGCCCTCGGCCAGTGTGCTGGCGTTCTGGTCTTGGAAGCTGAACTTGTCCACCATTTGACCGGGGATGAGGTCGGAGTCTCCGGTGGATTCCACCTGGACCCTCCGCAACATCTGGCGCAGGATGATTTCGATATGCTTGTCGTGGATGCCCACACCCTGCGACTGGTAAACGGCCTGCACTTCGTTGACCAAGTAGCCCTGGAGCTCGTCCTTACCGCGGATGTGCAGGATGTCGTGCGGGTTGAGCGGGCCGTTGGTCAGGGGATCGCCAGCTCGCACCTCGGCCCCAGGCTGCACCAACAGGTTGGCCGAGGCCGGAATGACGTTTTCCCGGATTTCGACGTCTTCCCAAACAACGGAGATGTAGTCGGAGGATAGCTCTATCCTGCCGCCGACGTTGGCGATGACCTGGTCGATCTGCTCCACTGCCGTGGGCGCTTCGCCATCGCCCTCTTCCGACTCCCCATCGGTGGCGGTTTCCGGGGGCAATGCCCGGACGGCGGTGGCCAAGACCATTCCCGGCTCCACCGTTTCGCCGTCGTCCACCAACACCTGGGCCCCCTCGGGCAGGCTATAGTCTTCCCGGAACTCCTCGCGGGAGACCAGCCTCAGCCGTCGGCCTTCGTCGTCCCGCTCCAGTTCCACTATTCCTTCAATGTCGGCCAGAAGGGCCGCGCCCTTGGGTACCCGGGCCTCGAAGAGTTCTTCAACCCTAGGCAGACCGCTGGTAATGTCCAGACCGGCGACGCCGCCGGTGTGGAACGTGCGCATGGTCAATTGGGTGCCGGGCTCGCCGATACTCTGGGCAGCGATGATACCCACCGCTTGGCCTTCCTGCACCAGCTTGCCGGTGGCGGGCAGGCAGCCGTAGCAGGCCTGGCAGACGCCGCGGACAGCTTCGCAGGTGAGCGGCGAGCGTACCGCGACTTCCAGGATCCCGGCTTGGTAGATGGCCCCAACCACAGCCTCGTCGAATTCCTGGTTGCGGTCGATCAGTATCTCGCCGGTCTCCGGGTGGGCCACTGGCTCCGCGGCCAACCGTCCCCTGATACGTTCGCCAAGGGTCCGGCCGTCGGTGTCGTTGGGGCGGCGCGGCACTATGTAGGAGTCTAGAGTGCCGCAGTCTTCCTCTAGGATGATCACCTCTTGGGCGATGTCGATCAGCCGCCGGGTGAGGTAACCGCTATCGGCGGTACGCAGAGCGGTGTCGGCCAAGCCCTTCCGTGCGCCGTGCGTGGAGATGAAGTACTCCAGCGCGGTGAGACCTTCGCGGAAGCTGGACTTGATGGGCAGGTCGATGATGCGGCCCTTGGGGTTGCTCATCAGGCCGCGCATGCCCGCCATTTGCTTGATCTGGGAAATGTTACCCTTGGCCCCCGAGTTGGCCATGACGGCGATGCCGCCGTAGTTGTGGAGCTCGGCCTGGACCAACTCGGTGGTCTGGTCGGAAGCCCAGGTCCAGGCGTCCACGGTGCGGTCGTAGCGTTCGTTCTCAGAGATCAGACCGTTCAGGTACTGCTCGTCGAGGTCGTCGACCATCGAACCGGCTTCCGTGAGGATACTGGACTTTTGGGCGGGCACCTGAATATCGTTGATCGCGATGGTGATGCCCGACGATGTCGCATAGTGGAAGCCCAGGTCCTTGATGCTGTCCAAGACCGCCGCTGTTTCGTCGTTGCTCAGGTTGCGGTATAGGTCCGCGGTCAGGTCCTTGAGGGCGTCCCGGTCCATCAGCTTGTTCTGGAAACCGACCCGCTCCGGCAGAATCTCATTGAAGATCAACCGGCCTAGGGTGGTGTCGAGCCACTCGGTGTCGGCGTCGCGGATGTGGCGGACCGAGATCGGCGCATGCAGGTCGATCAAGTCCGACGCATGGGCCACGCGGGCCTCGTCGATGTCGTTGAACTTGGTGCCCGCTCCGGCGCTGTTTTCCCTCACCTCGGTCAGATAGTAGCAGCCCATCACCATGTCGAGCGTGGGAGCGACCAGCGGGTCCCCCGAGGCGGGCGACAGCATGTTGTGGGTACTGAGCATTGCTTCCCGCGCCTCCAGCACCGCCATCCGCGACAGCGGCACGTGCACTGCCATTTGGTCCCCATCGAAATCGGCGTTGAAGGCGGAACAGACCAACGGGTGGATCTGGATGGCGTTGCCTTCGATGAGCACCGGCATGAACGCCTGAATCCCTAGGCGGTGGAGCGTGGGGGCCCGGTTCAGCAGCACTGGCCGGTCTTTGATCACGTCTTCTAGAATGTCCCAAACTTCGCCCCGGGCACGCTCGACCATTCGCTTGGCGTTCTTGATGTTGGGGGCTATGCCCAGGATTACCAACCGGTGCATCACGAAGGGCTTGAACAGCTCCAACGCCATGCGCCGGGGCAGGCCGCACTCGTGCATCTTGAGTTCGGGGCCGACCACGATCACCGAGCGGCCGCTGTAGTCCACGCGCTTGCCCAGCAGGTTCTGCCGGAAGCGTCCTTGCTTGCCGCGCAGCAGGTCGGAGAGGGACTTGAGCTTGTGGTTGTGGCTACCCTGGATCGGACGTCCGCGCCGGCCGTTGTCGATCAGCGCGTCGACGGCCTCTTGGAGCATCCGCTTTTCGTTTCGGATGATGATTTCCGGCGCGCCCAAAGACATCAGCCTCTTGAGCCGGTTGTTGCGGTTGATCACCCGGCGGTAGAGGTCGTTCAGGTCGCTGGTAGCGAACCGGCCACCGTCGAGCTGCACCATCGGGCGCAACTCCGGAGGCAACACCGGCATGATGGTCAGGATCATGTCCTCGACCCTATTGCCGCTGTTGCGGAAGGACTCGACCACGCGAAGGCGCTTGATGGCCTTCTTGCGGCGTTGCCCGGAGGTGGATTGCATCTCGTTGATCAGCTGGTTGCGCAGGGCTTCCAGATTAACGGTCTGCAGGATTCTCAGCACCGCCTCCGCGCCCATGCCAGCCTCGAACACGTCGGCGTACCGCTCCTTGAGCTCCCGGTACCGGGACTCGGCCAGAAGCTTGTGGACGCGCAGGTCCTCGAGTTCGTCGACGGTCGTCTTTAGTTGCTCGTCTTGTTGGCCCTTGTCCGTGGCCACCTTGGCGTTCAGGGCGTCGATCTCGGCTTGGATGGCCACCACGTCCACGGCGCTTTCCGCCACTTCGGCGGCCGCCGTTCCGTTGCTGCCCTCGACCGAGTGAGCTTCCCCCGCATCGTCTTGGTCCCCGTCAACTCCAATTGCCGCCGCTTCGAGCATGGCGTTGAGCTCGTCCAGCCGCTCTTGCCCTTGGCGCTCGATGCGCTCGACCGCCAGTTCGTGCCGTACTTTCTCCGCCTCAACGGAGGCCTCGCGGGCGTCGGCGTCCACCGAGACCACGATGTGTTGGGCGAAATAGAGGACCCGCTCCAGGTTGCGCGGCGAAAGGTCGAGCAGCAGACCAAGGCGGCTGGGCGTGGTCTTGCTGAACCAGATGTGGGCCACGGGCGCGGCCAAGCGGATGTGGCCCATCCGCTCCCGCCGTACCTTCGATCGGGTGACTTCCACGCCGCAGCGGTCACAGATGACCCCCCGGTAGCGGATGCGCTTGTACTTGCCGCAGAAGCACTCCCAGTCCTTGGTGGGGCCGAACAGGCGCTCGCAGAACAGCCCGTCTTTTTCGGGCCGCAGCGTGCGGTAATTGATGGTCTCCGGCTTGGTCACCTCGCCATGGGACCAGTTCAGTATCTGCTGGGGCGACGCGATCGATATCCGGATCGCGTTGAAATTGGTGGCGGCGGTCTCCGTCCTTTCTGCCATCCTGACCATTAAATCGTCTCCAGAGACTGGAATAGCTCCGTGTCGCCGGAAATGCCCTGACTCAGCGGAGCCCGGTTCTCCTCGTTCAGCAATTGGACCGCCAGGCCCAAACTTTGCAGTTCCTTCAGCAGCACGTTGAAGGATTCGGGCACGCCCGGCTGACCGATGGGTTCGCCCTTGACGATGGCCTCGTAGGTCTTGACCCGTCCGGCCACGTCGTCGGACTTGACGGTGAGCACCTCCTGCAGGTTGTAGGCCGCGCTGTAGGCCTCCAGGGCCCACACTTCCATCTCCCCGAATCGTTGGCCGCCGAACTGGGCCTTCCCGCCCAAGGGCTGCTGGGTAATCATGGAGTAGGGACCCGTGGAGCGCGCGTGAATCTTGTCTTCCACCAAGTGGATCAACTTCAGTATGTAGATGCTGCCGACGGTCACCAACTGGTCGAAGGTCTCGCCGCTGCGCCCGTCGTAGAGCTCGAACTTACCGAAGGTTGGCGGGGCCATGCGGCGTTCGCGGTGTACGTCGAGAGCCATCTTGTACATCTCTTCGACTTCCATCCCCGACGGGTCTTCTCCGGCCTCTTCGATGAGCCACAACCGCAGGCAGGCTTCCTGGGCCCGGCCCAAATGCGCATCGTCGAACAGCTCGTCGCCGTTGTAGCCGCGTTCTTGCAGCCATCGGTCGATCTGGTCGCGGGCTGCCTGAGGGTTGCTGTTGCCGCTGGCGGCGACTCCGGCCTTCTCGGCGAACCAGATACGGGCCAAGGAGTCCTCGATGGCGGCGTCGGTCGCGCCATCGAACACCGGAGTTTTGGCCCGGAAGTCGAGACCCCTTGCGGCCCAACCCAGGTGGGTTTCCAGCACCTGCCCCAGGTTCATACGGGAGGGTACGCCGATGGGGTTGAGAATGATGTCCACGGGAGTGCCGTCGGCCAGGTAGGGCATGTCCTCTTCCGGCAGGATGCGCGCCACCACGCCCTTGTTGCCGTGACGGCCGGCCATCTTGTCGCCGACCGAAATCTTGCGTGTCTGGGCGATCCACACCCGGACGGCTTCGTTGACGCCGGGGGACAGATCGTCCCGGTTCCCTCGGTTCAGCACCTTGACGTCGATCACCTTGCCGCGCTCGCCGTGGGGCACGCGGAGGGAGGTGTCTTTAACGTCGCGGGACTTCTCGCCGAAGATGGCCCGCAAGAGCTTTTCTTCGGCGGTGAGCTCGGTCTCGCCCTTGGGCGTTACCTTGCCCACCAGAATGTCGCCGGGGCCCACGTCGGCGCCAACGCGGATGATGCCGCGCTCGTCCAGGTCCCGGAGGCTGTTCTCGCCGACATTGGGTATGTCGCGGGTGATCTCCTCGGGGCCCAGCTTGGTCTCGCGGGCCTCCATCTCGTGCTTCTCGATGTGGATCGAGGTGAAATAATCGTCGCGGTAGAGGCGCTCGCTGACGATGATCGCGTCCTCGTAGTTGTAGCCCTCCCAGGACATGAAGGCCACCAATACGTTTTGGCCCAAGGCCAGTTCGCCGTTCTCAGTAGAAGAGGAGTCGGCCAGCACCGAGCCGACCTCGACTTTGTCGCCGCGGGTGGCGATGGGCCGTTGGTCGAAGCAGGTGCCTTGGTTGGTCCTGGAGAATTTGATAAGCGGATGCGGGTGTTCCTGCCCCTGTTCGTCGGTCACCACGATTTCACGGCCGCTGACCGAGGTCACCACTCCGGCGGCCAGAGAGGTGACCAGTTGGCCGCTGTCACGGGCGACACGGTCCTCGATGCCGGTGCCTACGGTGGGCGCTTGGGGCCGCAGCAGGGGCACGGCTTGGCGTTGCATGTTGGAACCCATCAACGCCCGGTTGGCGTCGTCGTGCTCCAAGAACGGGATCAGGGCCGCCGACACGCTCATGATCTGCATGGGCGAAACGTCCATCAGGTCGGCCAAATTGGCGGGTTCCTGGGTATAGTGGTCGCCGACCCGGATCTCCACCCTCTCCTCGACGAACTGGTTGAGGTCGTCGAGCTTGGCGTTGGCTTGGGCGATCCGGTGGTCCTCTTCTTGGTCGGCCGACAGATAGATAACATGGTCTTGGCCCGAGGCCACAAAGGGCCGGACCCTAATGATCGTGCCCTCCGGGAGGGCCTTGATGGCGTTGAGCTTGTTCGGCCGTATGGCTACTCCCTCGCCGACGATGGTGCCGCCGCTGGGGTCTTTGACTGCTTCGGTGACGGTGCGGCCCCGCAGGTCGGGGGATTCCTTGGGCAGTTGGTGGAGCACACGCCGGTACGGGGATTCGATGAACCCGTAGGGGTTCACCCTAGCGTAGGACGCGAGCGAGCTAAGCAGGCCAATGTTCGGCCCTTCCGGGGTTTCGATGGGGCAGATGCGCCCGTAGTGCGAGAAGTGAACGTCGCGCACGTCGAACCCGGCCCGCTCGCGCGAAAGGCCGCCGGGGCCCAAGGCCGAAAGACGGCGCTTGTGGGTCAATTCAGCCAGCGGGTTGGTCTGGTCCATGAACTGGGACAGTTGGGAACCGCCGAAGAACTCACGAACGGCGGCGACCACCGGGCGGATGTTGACCAGCCCTTGGGGAGCGGCCGTTTCCGGGTCCACCAACGTCATTTTTTCCTTGACCATTCGCTCCATACGGAGCAGGCCGACGCGCACCTGGTTCTGGACCAGCTCACCCACGGCCCGCACCCGGCGGTTGCCCAGGTGATCGATGTCGTCCGGTTGGCCGTCGCCATGGTTGATCCGGATCATCGTGCGGATGACCGCCACCACGTCGTCCAAGGTCAGCGTCATCAGGTCGATGTTCTCGGGGAGGCCCAGGCGCCGGTTGAGCTTGTAGCGGCCCACCCGGCCTAGGTCGTAACGCCGGGGCTCGAAGAACAGGTTGTTGATCAAGTTCCGGGAATTTTCCAAGCTGGGCGGCTCGCCGGGCCGCAGGCGGCGGTAAAACTCCACCTGGGCGGCGGCAATGCGCCGGGCGGCCTGGCTGTCGTATTCATTGTCGGGATGCAGCCACTCCCACAGCGAGCGCAGGTCGTCTTCCCGGTAGTTCAGGTCCCGGGCATCGACCGCCGGATCGCGGTCCAGGGTTGACTGCATGTACTTGTGGTTTTCGTCGTCGTCCAGGTCGGTGAACATCGCCAGCATTTCGTCGTCGTCGGCCACGCCCAAGGCGCGCAGGAAGATGCTGGCCGACACTTTCCGCTTGCGATCTACCTTGACCGAGAGAACGTCCTTGCTGCTGGTCTCGAACTCCAGCCAGGCACCGCGGGAGGGAATCAGCTTGGCCAAGCACAGGTTGCGGTTGCTGACCGGATTGCGCTCGTAGACGAAGTAGATACCGGGCGAACGAACCAGTTGGGACACCACAACCCGTTCGGCGCCGTTGATAATGAAGGTGCCGTTGGGCGTCATCATCGGAATGTCGCCCATGAAGATCTCTTGTTCCTTGATCTCCCCGGTCTCCCGCATCACCAAGCGGGTCTTGATCCAGAGGGGTTGGGAGAAGGTGATTTCCCGCTCCTTGCTCTCTTGGGGTGAATATTTTGCGTCGCGGAAGTGGTGTTCGAGGAAGTGAAGCTCGTACTTCTTGCCGGTGTAATCGGTGATCGGCGAAATTTCCTGATATACTTCCGTGAGTCCGTCGTCCCGGAACCAGTCGTACGACTGGATCTGACTCTGGATGAGGTTGGGCACTTCCAGCACCTGGGGAATACGCGCGTAAGACCGGACATCCTGCGATTGTTCAGGATGCCCAATACGAGCAGGAGACAAAGCCATTACCTTTCTCCTTAACGTGAGTGGGTACGACTGGCCGGTTGGCCGGGGCGAACGTAGCCGTAGGCGGTGGACGAGCGGGTATACCGAGGGTGGATTTCCGGGGATTGGATGCCTGAAATCATTGCTTGCGGCATACGCCAGTAAACTCCAATTCTACATTCATTACCCCATTTGTCAATCCATCTGACAACGAGTTTTTCTTCTTTTGCGATATTCCTTCCGGCCCGACAATATCATCATCAACGGCCGCTACATTCACTACGCTTGGGTGATGGTGGTCATTGCCTCGGTGATGCGGCTGTTCAGTTCGTCTTTCCGTTCTTCCCAGAGCATCCTGATTCCACGGTTGATAGAGTCCTTCGGGTGGAGCTACGGCCAGGTAGGCCTCGGATTCGCTCTCCAGTGGGTCGTGTCGGGAATGCTGGGCCCCTCGGCGGGCTGGTTCGGCGACCGTTACGGTGTCCGCGTGGCCATGACCATCGGCGCGGCGCTGTTTATCGCTGGCATGGTCCTGACCGGGTTCATGACCAGCCTTTGGCAGTTCTACCTCTTCTTTGGCGTGATTCTCAGCGCTTCTATGGGGCTCTTTCAAGTGCCCCTTACAGCGGCGGTCACCATGTGGTTCCGGCGGCACTTGGGGACCGGGATGGGACTGCTCCAGTCCTCCCAGGGTGTTGGTCCGCTGATCGCCGTGCCCATCATGTTGCTGGTGATTCATCTCTTCGGCGGAGGGTTGGATGGCTTGAGGGCCGCTTTCTGGGTGCCGGGTGTCATCGGCGGTGCGGTGTTGCTGGCACTGGTGCGCGGCTTCTACAACGAACCGGCCCAGATCGGCTTACGTCCCTTCGGCGCTTCCGAGGACGAGCCGATACGCCAGGTCCAATCGGGCGACATCGCCAAAGTCCGCACTCAGGTGTTCTTGAAGCAGGTGCTGCGCACCGGCGCCTTTTGGAACCTGATCGGCATTCACTTTTGGGGTTGCGCCGGCCACGCTATCGTGCTGGTGTATCTGGTGGCCATCGCCGAAGAGCAAGAAGTATCCACGGGTCTGGCTGCCGGCGCGTTCGTCACCCTCTCGGTGGTCAGCACCATCACCCGGTTTGTCGTGCCGGTCGCGGCCGACCGTATGGGCAGCAAGGGGGCGATGGGGGTGTGCTTCGCTCTGCAAACCTTGCCCATTGTGCTGCTCTTCTTCGCCGTTGAGCCCTGGCATTTCTTCCTGTTCGCCACCCTCTTCGGCATCGGCTTTGGTGGAGAGATGAGCGCCTTCCCGATAATCAACCGTCAATACTACGGCAGCGCTCCGATCGGGACTACCTACGGTTGGCAGATGATGGGAGCGGGCATGGGTATGGCCGCCGGGGCGATGGTTGGCGGTTGGCTGCGGGACTGGACCGGGAATTTCGACGCCACCTTGGGCCTCTCGTTGGCCCTGAGTTTGGCCGGGGTGCTGGCCATCCTCTTCCTGCCCTCCACCGGCCATCACCAACTCCCCGATTGGGAGCAAGAACTGCCCGAAGATGCCCGCACGGAGCCCTCGGGGGCGCCCCGGGCCAGCGTCGGCCAAGCAGCCGCGCCGTCCGCCGACTGACCATCGCCAAGGCGTTTAGTCGCAGCACGGTCAGCGGTACAATAGCCCCGCCATATTGATGCTAAGAGGTGCTTGAATGTTGGACTTGATAGTTCGCGGCGGCCAGGTAGTGACACCGATGGGAGTCGGCGAATGGGATGTCGCGGTGCAGGGCGAAAGAATCGTGGCGGTAGCCGCCCCGGGCGCCCTGACCGACGACGTCGGCCGAGTAATCGACGCCAGTGGCAAGATTGTCGTGCCCGGCGGCATCGAGCCCCACGCCCATATTTCCGCGCCCATCATGGGCCACGGCGACCTTCGGACCGCCCCACCGGAGCAGGTCAGCCGTGCTGCCCTCTTCGGCGGCACCACCACCCTGCTCGACTTCGCCATCCAATACCCCGGCATCGACATCCCCCAAGCTATACAGGAGCGCACCGGGGTCTGGCAGGGCAACTCATACGCCGACTACTCTCACCACCTGATGCTGCTGGGACAGATCCCTCCGGAAATCATCGGCTCCATCCATGAGGCGGTGGAGGACGGGTTCGCTTCCTTTAAGATTTTCACCACCAACATCCGCCCGCCGACGAGCGCCGGGGAGCCTCGCATGGTCGGCACCGGCCACCTCCATGACCTGATGGTGGAAATCCAAAGACTCAGCGCCATGCTGCTCGTTCATGCCGAAGACGACGACATGGTGCAGCACATGTACCAGAAGCTGACCCGGGAGGAGCGCACCGAGTGGACCAACATGTCACTGGTGCACAGCGCCGAGTCTGAAGACGTCTCCTTCCGCCGCGTGCTCCGGGTTGCCGAGTGGACCGGAGCGCCGGTCTACTTCGTCCACGTGAGCGCCCTCCACGGCGTCAACGCCATCGCCGAGGCCCGGGCCAACGGCCGCCCGGTCTACGGCGAGACATTACATAACTACTGCTGCTTCAGCGAAGAAAACTACAAAGAAGAAAACGGGATGAAGTACCACACCTACCCCTCGTTGAAGTCGGAAAGCGACCGGCTCGCGCTGTGGGACGGCATCGTCAAACCAAACGGCGGGCTGCAAACGATGGCCACCGACGAGTACTGCACCTCTTGGGAGACCAAGATCTCCGGGCGCACTATCTCAGACGTTACCGGCGGCCACAACGGCGCTGAGGCCCGTATGGGCATCACCTTCAGCGAGGGCGTCTCCCGCCAAGGCATGACGCTCCAGCGCTTCGTGGACGTTACCTCGGCAAACGCCGCCAAGATTATGGGCCTCTATCCGCGCAAGGGGGTGCTGGCTCCCGGCAGCGACGCCGACATCTGTATCATCGACCCTAGCATCAAGCGGAAGCTGACGGCCGGTGACTTCCATATCTCCGATTACAGCATCTGGGACGGCTACGACATCGAGGGCTGGCCCACCACGACGATCCTGCGAGGCAACGTGGTGGTGGTGGACGGTAACTTCAGCGCAGCCCCTGGCGGCGGCCAATTCCTGCGCCGCAAGCTTGACCCCGCCGTAGCCAATCGCCCGGCCTGCTAATTCTTTCAACGCCGAGCGCAATGCCCGCAGAGATGATTATTTGAATCTTTGCGCTCTTGGCGCGCTCGGCGTTTAATCTGAGGTAACGAGATGGCGCGTATCAAGCTGGTGCCAATGCATCGGTTGACGCCCGGCCTGAAGAAAATCGCCAAGGCGGCCGAGGCCCACAGGTTGAACCCGCGGATCTTTCAAGCGGCCGGGAATCTGCCCCAAGCCTACGAGGCGTTCTGGAAGTTCTACGGGCCGCTCAAGCTGGAGGGGTTGCTGGAGGCGCGACTCAAGGAGTTGGTGCGCCTGAAGATTGCCGAGCTGAACGAGTGCGCCACTTGAAAGCTCGGTCGCGCTGTGCCGGCGGTGCAGCAGGGAATGACCGAAGAGATGGTGGCGTCGCTCGTCCACTTTGAAGACACCGACCTGCCTTACCGTGAGAAGCTGGCCGTCCGTTTCGCCGAGAAGATGGCCGTCGATCACCAGAACGTTGACGACGCTTTCTTCGCCGAGTTGCGCAACGAATTTACCGACCCCGAAATATTTGAGCTCGGCATGATAACCGGCCAGTTCATCGGCTACGGCCGTCTGTTGGCCATGCTGGACCTGGAAAACCCGGAGGAGCCAGAGGACTGAGGGAGGACGCCATGACCACGTCCGGAAACGACATCGAGGTCAAGCGCGAACGGCTTAGGGCGATGATTCCGGAGGGCGCGGCCGAAGCCCCGACCGGCGGTGTAGACCACATTGCGGTGTTCGCGAGGGACCTGGAGCAGACCGCTCGGTTCTACAGCGAAGTCATGGGGATGCCGGTGACTCGTGTTACCCCGAACCGGGACGTAGCTGAATCGACCCACATGAACGTGGCCATTGGCAATGGCATGACGCTGGCCTTCTTCGATTTCCCCGGAGTGGCCCGGCTGCAGCGGAGGGCCCCCGAGGGCGTGGGCAATGTGATGCACATCGCCATGCCCATTCCAAGGGACCGTTTCGAGGAAGTGAAGACCAGGCTAAGCGAAAGCCGGGTAAAGTACCAGGAAGTCGGCCATTCCCTCTATCTCAAGGACCCCAACGGCCTGGGCATAGAGCTGATGCCGCGCTGACCGGCTAACCGATGACCCCGTGGCGCTCCAGGATACGGGCCAGTTCGGCGACGCCCTCGTAGTTCTGCTCCGGGGTTGGGTAGCCAAAGCAGAGGCGCATGGAATTCTTGCCCCGGCTTTCCGGCGAGAACACCGTACCGTTATAGTAGCCGACGCCCTCCTGGAAGGCCTGCTCTTGGACCGCCTCCACGTCGGCGCCTTCGGGCAGGGTGAGCCAGACGTACAGCCCGCCCTCGGGCCGCGTCCAAGTTGCCGCATCTCCGAAGTTCTCACCCAACGACGCCAGCATAGCGTCTCGTTTGGCCACCAGGGACTGGTTCTGCTCGCGGACGTGACCGTCGATGTCGCCAACCTTCATGTATTCGGCGATCGTCAGCGCGGCGAAGTGGTTGACCGCCCCGCCCATCTTGAAGGCCCAAGCCCGGCTGATCACTTCCGGCGGCGCCACCAAGTAGCCCATCCGCATCCCCGGCGCGATGGTCTTGGAGAACGAGCCGACGTAGATAACCTGCCCGGTGTCGTCCAGTGAGTGGAAGGAATCGACATCCTCGCCCTCGAAGCGCAGGTCGATGTAGCAGTCGTCCTCGAAGACCGGCACACCGTGGCGGCGGGTGATTTCCAGTACCTTCTTGCGCCGTTCCAATGTCATGGTCCAGCCCAAGGGGTTCTGGAAGGTTGGGATGGTGTACAGGTATTTCACCTTGCGGCCCTCGGCCTTCAGCCGCTCGATGGTGGAGTCCAGCGCCTCGGGCACGATGCCATCTTGGTCGCAGGCCACACCGACCACGTTGGCCTGGTAGCGGCGTAGAGAGCGCAGAGTGCCCAGGTAAAGAAACTCCTCGGTGAGCACGGTATCGCCGGGGTCGGTCAGTGCCTGAATGACCATGGAGATGGCCTCTCCGGAGCCGCCGGTGAGGACCAGGCCGTCGGCGTCGACCTTCATGTTGCGGTCGCGGTTCAGCTTCTCGGCCACTAGCCGACGCAGCTCAGAATAGCCGGCCGGGTCGGTGTAGTAGGCCAGGTCGCGCCCCTCGCGGGCCAGCACGCTGCGTGCCGCGTCGGCCAGCCCGTCCAATGGCAGGGTGTCCGGGTCGGGGTAGGCAACGGCGAAGTCGAACTTTGCGTGGCGGGTCTTGCCCGGCATGTTTTCCGGCGTGTTGGCGGCAAATAACCCTTCGTAGCTGAACTTTTCCGGCATGTTGGTGACTCTCCTTTATGGACTTTGGATCGGCACAGGGTAACGGACCGTGAATTCGTCGGTGTCGATGAACACGTTCAGGACGTAGGCCCCGACCCAGTGGTTCAGCGCCGAACCGCTGGAAGCGGGCAGGCGGACCCCCATGAACACCTGCTGCAGCTCGATTGCACCCTGCCACTCGGCCTGCGTTCTGGGACCGTTTATTTCTCCGTCATTGAGGAAAAAGAGATTGACCAGATAGGCGTCGATCCCGTTCAGTTCCCGCAACCAGTACAGGTGGGCCAAACGGTTGGCGTACTGGTAGAAGGAGGTAGACCAGTCCGCCATTCCCCTCGCCTTGAGAAAAGTCTTGGTCTCGTCGAGGCTTTGGTTAATCAACTGTTGGGCGGACTTTCCTCTGGCTTGTCCAGGCGAGGTGGCCATCTGCGAGATGTGGGACTTCGCTTCCACCAGAAGAATCTGCCCTTGGTCGGTAACCGCTAGGGCGTCCCACTGGGGCCCGAAACGGGGCCAGAACTCGGCCAATGGGTTCTGCAGATCCAATGGAGATGTGAGGAACTTAGAGGTTGCCAGCCGGTCTACGAAGGTTTGGTCACGGTATTCGGCGTAATGGTCGGCCAACAGCGGCGACCGCCAATCGATATCGACGGGCGCGCCGGGGAGCCGAACGACTATGTCGTCACGAACAAAGAAATCGGGCCGATTGTTCACCAGCACCTGTAGCCAGCGTCGGCTACCCCGGTTGGCGGCGGCTGGGTCGGAAACGGTGCGGGTCATAGGCGCTCCGGGGCGTACCAGCTTAGTAATACCGGGAGAAGACCGGCTCCTCGCGGGTGATTATCTCCAGCACCACGGGCTGGCCAGTGGCGGCGGTCTGTTGGGCGCGGACCAGCGCCGGGGCGATGTCGCTGGGCTGGGTGATGGTCTCGGCCTGACAGCCCAGGCTATCGGCCATCTTGGTGTAGTCGCCGGTCAGGAACTTCGAGCCGTACATTTCCACTGCGATGGGGATATTCTTTTCATAGCCGCCCATGGCCCCGTTGTTGATGATCACCGTGATCGTACCGATACGGTTGCGCGACGCCGTCTCGAAGTCGGTGCCGCACATGCCCACTGCGGCGTCGCCCATCAAGTTGACAACCGTCTTCTCCGGAGCGGCCAGCTTCGCGCCCATGGCATAGCCGAGGCCCGCGCCCAACTGGGTCGAGTTGCCCCAGCCGAGGTAGCCGCGGGGAGTCGTCGCTTCATAGAAGGGCACGATCTGGTCTCTGGGGTTGCCGGAATCGTGAGTGATGATGCTGTTGGCTTTGTCCAGAGCGCTGTTGAGCTCCCAGACCACGCGGTAGGGGCTGATCGGCACATCGTTCGAGGTCAGGCGGGGCATCCACTCCTCCAACCACTCCTGCTTGATCGCCGCGATTTCCGACGCGACCGATTCATCCCCCCGCCGGCCGTCACCGATAGCGTTTTTGACCTCGTCGATCAGTTGGCGAAGCACCAGCTTGGCGTCGCCCAGCAACATGTCGTCGAGGCCGTATTCGCCGTTCAGGTCCTTGTCGTTGATGGTGGACTGAATGATGGACTTGCCGGGAGGGACCGGCGCCGAAGCCAGGGTCTTCTGGAAACTGGTTCCGATGCCGAATACCAGGTCGGACCGGCGCAGGAACTCGCCAACGGCCTTGGTGCCGGTGTTGCCGCCCGTGCCAAGCGCCAAGGGATGGTTCTCCGGGAAGCCGCTCTTGCCCAGGGTGGTGGTCATCACCGGGGCGTTCAGCAATTCCGCTAGCTCGACGAGCTCTGGCGTCGCCTCGGCATAGAGTACGCCCTGACCGGCGTAGATTACCGGACGGGCGGCATCGATTAGCCGACGGGCGACCCGCACCGCGTCTTGGGGGTCGGCTGCGGTGCGGCGTTTGGTGATGGGGGTGTAGTAAAACTCCGACTCGTCGATCTCGCCGTTCATCACGTCGATGGGCGTTTCCAGCACCACCGGACCGGGGACACCGGCCCGAAGCTGGGTGAAGGCCCGGCGCAGCATCTCGGGCACCCGGGCGGGCGAGTTGATCATGCCGGACCACTTGGTCACTCCGGCGTAATTGCGGCTGGCCGAGAACTCGGAAGGCATGGTGGTGCGGCCCGAACCTTCGTGGCCCGGCAGCATCAGGATGGGCACGGAGTCGGCGTAGGCCTGGGCCACCCCGGGGAAGGCGTTCTCGATGCCCGGTCCGGCTTGGACGATGCACACGCCGTTCTTGTGGCCGTTGTTGACCCGGCTGTAGGCGTCGGCCATGTTCACCGCGCCCCGTTCCATCCGGGAGATCACCGGTCGGATCCCGGCGGCGGCGATGGCGTCGATCAGCGTGTTGTTGGGGAAGCAAAAGGCAATGTCGACACCCTCTTGCTTCAGGATGTTGGCGATGGCCGTCTTTCCTTGCATCGGTCCTCCTGGGAGTTTCCTAATAGAGTCCCTCGTCGGAGAAGAAGGGCTGCTCCGCGTCGACGTTGGCTTCACCCATCATGCGGTCGGTGTTGAGGAGGCAAGCCCGGCGGTACAGCACCAAGATGGCTTGCTCCAGCAAGATTTGGGGCTTGTTGATCCGCCGCCCGTGCTTGAGGGCCAGCCAGGCGTTGTGCCCGGCAGCGAAGTATTCCTCCAGGAAATCGGTGGGTTCGACTTCGACCGCGCAGGCTTCCAGAATTTCTCCCGAGACCTCGGAACACAGGATTCCCGGTTGCTCCGTCGCCATGCGAAGAAAATGTTGTTCGCGTTCAGGGTCCATACAATCGCGCCAAGGCCGCCAATACGTAGGGGCGTTTCGCGAAACGCCCCTACGTTGCCTAACCGGTTAGAGTCCGGGTCCGATCAGAGATTGAGCTGGGGAACCATGTACCGCGAGAGCTTGTTGTAGATCTGCAACCGGCTCCGTTGGGTATCGACCACCACCAAGCGGTTGTTCGCGGCGTCGAACTCCACGGCGGTCGGTTGGGCGAATGTCCATTCCGGCTCGGTGGTCCGGACTTCCCGGCGCCGCTTGCCGTAGTCGGCGTTGGCCGCCACGGTCATCTCGGCCCAAGCCGACAGTTGTTGAGCGTCGCCGACCAAGCTGGTCAGAAACCGGCCGTCCTTGTCGAAGATATGGACGCGGCCCAACCCCCAAGCGTTCTTAGACCAGTCGCAGACGTAGACGTCGCCGTCGGGGTCCACCGCTACGTCGGACGGGTAGTCCAGGTTGCCGCTCTTGTTGCCGGGGCCGCCGAACTGCGCCAAGAACTGGCCATCGGAGTCGAACTTCTGGACCCGATGGTTGTTGGCGTCGGCCACGTAAACGTTGCCGTCTCCGTCGACCGTGATTCCCCAAGGGGAGTCGAACTGGCCCTCACCGGAGCCCTTCGAGCCCCAAGCGCCGAGGAACGTGCCATCGGTCCTGAACTTGCGCACCTGATGGCTGCGCCCGTAGGTCACGTACACGGTATCCCCGGAAGTGGCGATGCCGCAGGAACCGTTCTCCGCCCCGTCACCAGGCTGCAGGGTGGACCAGTGCCGCCGGTATGTACCGTCCTTGTCGAAGATGGAGACTCGGTTGAGCCATTCGTCAGCGACGTAGAGGTTGCCGTCCCCATCGGCGGCTATGCCAGCGGGCCAGATGACCTGCCCGTCGTTGTCGCCGTAGCGGCTGAACTCGCCCAGGTATTCTTCCTCGCCCCAGGTGCCGCCCAAGGAGACCTTGGAGATGCGCTGGCCCACGCCAGTACGGTTCCAGCCAACGTTGCTGATGGTCTCGCTGCCTCGGTTGGCCACGTAGACCAAACCGTCGGGGGCGACGGTCAGCGCCACCGGGGTGTTGAAGCCCATGCCAGTCTGCGCGCCCCGGCCGACGTTATGGCTGTAGTCGTAGGTGCGCCCGGCCACTGTTTCCGTAAGCATTTAGAGTTCCTCCTAGGTTAATGCCTCGTCATGCGGATTTTTTGGCATTTCCAGTCATTTCCGCTCATTATCGAGCGAGTACAAGAGAGATAGGCCCTCTCCAATCGGAGAGGGCCACCTGTTTCGTGAGCCCCCTCGACGGAGGAGAGGGTTGCCGTTGCGAGAGGTTTAGACCAGGATCGGCAGCTTCTCGTAGCTCCCGCCGGTAACTGGCTTGGCGTCCAAGCCCATCCAGTCTTCGATGACCGTGCTGTACAGGCCGCGGTAGTCGTAGTTGGGTACGACGTCGCCCTGTTCCAGGTCCTTCTCTTCCATGGACGGGAACTCGCTGTACTGGCCGCCCTTGACGTTGGTGCCGAACATGAAGGCCGCGCCGCCAGCGCCGTGGTCGGTGCCGGAGCCGTTGTCGTGGGTGCGGCGACCGAACTCGGTGAACATCACCACCACGACTTCCTGGTCGGCGTCGTGCTCACGAAGGTCATCCAGGAAGGCGTCCAAGCCGTGGGAGACGTCGTTCCACAGCTTGTCGTGCATGCCGGTCTGGTTGGAATGGCTGTCGAAGCTGCCGTGGTCCACGTAGAAGATGCGGGTGCCCAAATTGGCCATGTGGACTTGGGCGATGCCCCTCAGCTTCTTGGCGATGACGCTGTCCGGGTACTCGACGTCGGACTGGTATATCTTCGGGGCTTCCTTCAGGATGTCGGCCCCTTCCAAGGTGTCCAAACCAGTCTGGCCCAAGTAGTCCATGACTGCGCTGGAACCGATGGCCGGGGAGTACAGCCGGGCGAAGCGGTCGAGGATCTTGTTGCGCTGTTCGGGCTCGGAGATACCGGGCAGCAGACCGTAGTTGTCGAGGTCGTCGACAACCGCGATGGGGGTGCCCGGCAGGGCCAAGGCCCGGAACAGGGACGGACCGAAGCTGACGGTGGTCAGCACGTTTTCCTTCTTGGGGTCGAGGTCGCGGGTGGCCCGGCCCAGCCAGCCCTCGGTGCCCAGCTTGTCCGGCTCACAGGTGTGCCAGATGTCCATGGAGCGGAAGTGGGAGCGGGGGGAGTTGGCGTAACCGATGCCGTGGATGATGGCCATGTCACCGCGGTCGTAGACGTGCTTTAGCGGCGCCAATTCCGGATGGAAGCCGGTCTTGTCGTCGATGGGGATCACCCGGTCTTCGGCGATACCGACGGTCGGGCGGTTGTCCCGGTACAGCGGGTTGCTGTAGGGGATGACGGTGTTCAGGTAATCGTTGCCCCCGGTGAGCTGGAAGACCACCAAGACCGGGTCTTTCTTCGTGCTGGTCATTCTTAATCCTCCTGATATGGTCGTTGGTCAGCCCAGGCGGGCGATTAGGCGTACTGGTACTCGCGGAGCGAGACGATGAGTTGCAGCAACTCGGAGACGCGCTGGGTGGCGGCGGCGGTCTGCTCCGGGGTGTCCCAGCTGAAGCTTCCGCCCTCGGAGATGAACCCGACCAGCTCGTGGCGGCTCTCTTTGTTGACTTCCAGCGGGCCTATGAGGTCGAGACAACCGTCGACGACTTCCTCGGCGGTGTGGCCGTTGCGGGCCTGCAGGCGATCGACGATGTCCTTGATGCCGGGGCGGGAGACGTCGCCCACCAACTCGGCGGTGAAGTTGACCCGGCGCATCAGCGAGCCGCTGTTGATCCACTCGGCGCCGGTATGCCAGCCTTCAACGCTGGGCGGGTTCAGCAGGTCTTGGCCCATGTAGCTGGGCTGCCGGGAAAGGTCGCCGAGACCGGGGGCCGGGAACTCCGCGCCACCGACCATCCGCAGCGTACCAACTACGACCTCGGCTGGGTTCTTCAGGCGGGCGAACCGGGCTTCCTTGAAGAAATCGGAGTTGAACAGCACCCGGAGGGTGGAGCGCATGTCGTAGCCGGAATCGATTAAGGTGTTAGCCAGGGTCTCGATAGCTTCGGGGTCGCGCGGCGGGGTTACCGACCAAGCCGGGACCTGGGCTTCGTCGGCCACGAAGAAATTGTACAGGTGGCGGGCGATGAAGCGGGCGCAGGCCGGGTGTTCGCTGATGATGCGAATGATGTCATCGCCGTTCAGGTTGCCGGTGTGACCCAGGAAGGTCTTCTCGGTGTCGTCATGGTCCTCTTCCTTGTAGTCGAAGAACCAGTCGTGGCGACCGATGGGGCCCCGGGGCAGCTTGGCCTGAATGGTCCAGCCAGTGAAGGCCCGCGAGCACTCGCGAACGTCGACCTCGGTGTAGTTACCCACGCCCATGCTGAAGAGCTCCAAGAGTTCGCGGCCCCAGTTCTCGTTGACCGCATCGGCGTGGTTGTCGCAGTTGTCCAGCCAGTAGATCATGGCCGGGTCTTTGGCCATTTCAATCAACAGTTCCCGGAAGTCGCCCATGCCCTTGTCGCGGAACTTGACGATCATGTCCATAACGTCGTCGTAATGGTCAACCTTGGAGACGCCGGTGGCGAAGATGCTGTGCCAAAAGAGGGCCATCTTTTCTTCCAGCGGGCGCTTGGTGTTGATCATGTCGTGGAGCCACTCAGCCGCGCCCATGCCGGGCAGGGTACCGGGACGCCAAGTCCAAGGGTGATACCGCATCATTTCGTTGCGGTCTAGAGATTCCTCGTTCTCCGGTTGGATCAGCTCTTCCACGGTTGCTTCGTAGCCCTTGGCTACGCGGGCTTCGAGCTCTTCGCGAGTGGCGCCGAAACCGGCGCGTCGCATCAGGTGGGCCATCAATGCGATGTTTTGGTCGCCCATGGTCTTCCTCCCAGTTGTTTCGGTCAGGCTGTTATGCGCTTGGCCGAAGGCTATGCTCCGTAACAAGCGTATTTAGCCCCGGCCGGGTTTCACCATATAGTATTAGCGGCTGCCTCCGATGTCAACGAATTGCGAGGGTGACGAAGGGCATCCCGTCGGCTACACTTTGGCCGAAAACCAGCCTGTAGCCAGCCTGTAGATCGAAGTGAGGATTCTTATGCGATTGGAAGGAAAGGTTGTGCTGATCACCGGGGCCGCCCGGGGACAAGGAGCAGCCGAGGCCCGGCTATTCGCCCGGGAGGGCGCCAAGGTGGTGCTGGCCGACGTTTTGGACCCAGACGGCATGGCGGTCGCCGCAGAAATCGCCGAATCGGGCGGGGAAGCACTCTATGTCCATCTGGATGTTTCCGTTGAGGACCAGTGGCGTCAGGCGATGGAAACCGTCGTATCCACCTACGGAAAGCTGGACGTTCTGGTCAACAACGCCGCCATCTGGCGCGGCGGCCACGTTGCCGACACCACCTCGGAGCAGTGGGACCAGGTGTTGGACATCAACGCCAAGGGCGTTTTCCTGGGCACCAAGCTGGCCATCGGTGAGATGCGGAAGGCGGGCGGTGGCTCGATCATCAACATCTCCTCCACCGCTGGCCTGGTTGGCAGCCGCACCAGCAGCGCCTACAGTGCCTCCAAGGGAGCGGTGCGCCTGTTCACCAAGTCCACCGCCGTGCAGTACGGCGCCGAGGGCATTCGGGCCAACTCGATCCATCCCGGCCCCATCGACACCGCCATGGGGGACCAGGTTTGGCCCGACGCAGACAGCCGCGAGGAGGCCATCGAGCGTACGGTGCTAAAGCGAATCGGCACCCCGGAAGACATCGCCAACGGCGCGCTGTTCCTGGCCTCCGACGAGTCGTCCTTTATGACGGGCACCGAGCTAGTGATCGACGGCGGCATCACCGCCCAGTAGCTCAGCCAGCGGGGGAACTGGCCCCAGTTCTTCCAGCCCGTCGAGCATTCCCAAGGCCTTGGCGGCGTCGGACTGGTTCATGGCGATGCTGGCGCAGTCGAGAAACTTGGCCCGTACATCGTCCATGGAGACTCCGCGCAGCGCGCCGGTGGTGGCCCGTTCAGCGCGCTCGCTCAGGACTCGGCCGTCCTTGGTGTGGACGTTGACCTGGTTGTAGGCCTCGGTCCAGCTAAGTTGGCCCTCGTAGCCGGGGTGGCGGCGCATTTCGATGTTGGGGAATAGTGCCTGGGCTTCCGGGCGCATCACCTGCTCGTCGGTGAAGCTGGCAAGGCCGATCCGGCCGTCGATGATTTCCGCCGACAAACAGTACTGCATGCTGAACTTGCCTTCGAGCCCGCCGGTGGGACGGGAGTGGATCAAGGACCGAGGAGGGTCGAAGTCCACCAGCACGTCGATGCGTTCCACCTGATCGGCGGTCAGCCGTTCTTGGGCCAGCAACTTGGCGGTGGCGTCGAGGGCCAGGTGAGCGCTTCCGCAGCAGGGGTATTTCTTGATCTCGATGCCGGATTCCACGATGAAGCACCGCTCCCCGAGGGAGGCGGCGGCCCGCTCCGGGTCGTAACCGCTGCCGCCGGAGAAGGCCCGCATGAACCCGAAGCGGCCCTCCAGCGCGTCGTAACTGGCGGTGAACCCGGCCTGCACCAGCTTGGCGGCGGTTATTCCAGACCGGCAGGCGGCCCCGGCATGGTAGGGCTTGGTCATGGTGCCGAAGTTTTGGCGCAACCCGGCGGCCTGGGACGCCGCCAAAGAGATGGCCATCGCTGTCTGGTCCACGTTTAGACCCAGCAGGCGGGAAGCGGCGGCGGCGGCGCCCAACGTTCCTAGAGGACCGGTGGGGTGCCAGCCCAGGTCGTCGAAGTAGGCCGGGCTGATGGCGTCGCCCACCGCGCAGGCCACCTCGAATCCCACCAGGTAGGCTAGCAGCATCTCGCCTCCGGTGGCGCCGACCTCTTCAGCCAAGGGGAGCGCCGCCGGTATCAGCACTGCGCTGGGGTGGGTCTTGGTGATGAAAGTGACGTCGTCGTAGTCCAGCGCGTGGGACATCGCGCCGTTGATCAGCGCGGCCTCGGCGGTCGAAGTCTTGAAACCCCGCCGCCCGACCACGGTAGCGGTCGGAGTCCCACCGAGCCCGCCGACGTAGTCGCAGAGCACGTCGGCCAGCGGCTCTTTCGAGCCGGCCAGCGCGCAGCCCAGGCAGTCGATGATGGCAGCTTTGGCGGCGGCGATTCCCTCGGGCGGGAACCCCTCCAGCCCGGCGGTGGTGACGTATTCGGCGAATCTCTTGGTGACTTCCACTTTCGTTGCTCCCTGCGGCCAGACGTTTCGCCACAGTAAATCACGAGGGTGGCGACGGGCGCAATTCGGCCCGGTGCAACCGGGCGTCTAAGGGCGCTGCTATACTGTAGTCACGCATGAGACTACATCGGGTAAGGCCGAATTATGGAATCGGTGGGAATCAGGGACCTGAAAAGGGACACCAGTGCGATCATCAAGAAGGTCCGCGAGCAAAAGGAGACGGTAGAGGTCACTTTCCGCGGGCAGGTGGTGGCTAAAATCGTGCCAGTAGAGACTGAAGCGGAGCGCCGCGAGCGGCTTGAGCAAACGTTCAAGAAAATGGACGAACTGACGGAGCGGATTTCGCGGAGCGGTGGCGATTCATCGGAATCGAATCTGGTCGCGCGGCTCAGAGACGAACGGCAGCGAGTCCTGGATGGTGACCGTTAGAGATGTTCGTCGTTGATGCGAGTGTGTGGGTGGCCAACTATCACGCCCAAGACCGGCACCATGTCGAGTCACAAAGTTGGCTAAGGGACACAGTAACCAGGGGCGAGACGATTATTGGACCCGCGATACTGCTTGCTGAGGTGGCCGGTGTGCTTGCCCGTTTGTCTGATGATGCAGCGGCTCCCCTCGCGATGATCGACTCCATGCTACGAATGCCGGAATTCGAGCTAGTGGTGGACACGGAGGACTTGGCTCTCCTTAGCGCTCAGGTGGCGGCCGAGTTGCGATTGAGGGGATCGGATGCCGCATATGTGGCCGTAGCAATTCAACGCGGAATTCCGTTGATCACCCTGGACGAACAACAGAGAGTCAGGGGCAGTGGACGCGTGCGGACAGCGACACCGGCTAGCGCGCTCCTGGCCTAACCGAGCCCGGACCCGGCTTCAAACTTGCTCCGAATAGGAGCCGGGGGTATCATGGCCGACGACGACTGGTTCGAACCTTCAAATAAGAGGCTTGAGCAGATGAGCACCCAGATTGGCGGCAGAGAGTTGAAGGTGGTGCACGGGACCGCCGACCCAGGCTCCACCACCCAGACCCGCGGCATGGTCCGCAAGCCCGGCGTCGACAGCAACACCGCTGGAGCCAGCAAGATTTGGCTGGGACACGTAGAGTGCACCCCCAACACCATGGGCCCGCCCCACAACCATGGGGAGGCTGAAACTGCGGCCTACGTGCTGAAGGGCCACATTCGGGTCTACTACGGCGAGAATTTCGAGGAATATGTCGAAGCCGGTCCCGGCGACTTCGTATTCGTCCCAGCCCACTTCGACCACATCGAGGGCAATCCCTACGACGAACCCGCCGAGGCTGTCCTCTCCCGAGGACCCGACAACATCGTCATCAATCTGGGCGAATAAGCCCGTTAGTCCGGCGAAGCCGCCGGGCGAATAGTCCCTTCCCCGGCCCGGCCACCAAAAGCCGGGCCGGTCTGTTTTCTATAACGCTAAGGTATTCGACGTGATGCTTCTAGGAGCTCTCGAAGGCGTCAGAGTAATCGAGTGGGGCGACTTCGTCTCCGCACCCTACTGCGGCAAGATCTTGGCCGAATTGGGGGCCGACGTCATCAAGGTTGAGCGGCCCGACGGCGGGGACAGTTCTCGCGGACACGGGCCCTTCCCGGACGGCGCTCCGGACCCTGAACGCAGCGGCCTCTACCTCTTCAACAACCTGAACAAGCGCGGCGTCACCTTGGACGTGAATTCGACGGCCGGACGCGAGAATCTGGACCGCCTCCTGGAGTACGCCGACGTCTTCTTGGAGAACCAGCCGCTGCCGACTTTAGTCGAGACCGAGTTGGACTACCCATCCCTCGAAGCCAGGCATACGGGACTGGTGGTTACGTCCCTCAGTCCCTACGGTCGCAGCGGTCCTTACCGCGAGTACTTGGGCTACGACATAAACGCTAACGCCCTTGGCGGCATGAGCTTTGGCACGGGCTACCCGCACCGGGAACCGCTTACCACGCCGCTATATCAGGTGAGTTACCTTGCAGGGGTCGGCGCGGCCTTCGCCTCCATCGTGGCCCTGCTCGCCCGAGGACGCACCGGGCGGGGGCAGTTGGTGGACGTCGCCGAGTCGCAGGTGGTGGCGGCCCTGCTCAGCGGCTACCATCTGCCGACCTTTATCTACCAGGGCGTCGCCGGTTGGCGCTCCGGCAACCGGATGCGGCTCGGCCTTTTCCCCAACTGCGTGCTGCCGTGCAAGGACGGCTACGTGTGCATTGACGCCCCCCAGCTGGAGCAATACCGGCGCTTTCTCGCGTTAATCGGCAACCCGGGGTGGGTGGAAGAACCAAGGTACCGCGACCGTAGGGCGATGAGCGACCAATACCCGGAGGAGGCCGAGGCCCTGATTACTCCTTGGTTCATGGAGCGTACCAAGGACGAGATACTACGGCTGTGCATGGAAAACCGCGTTCCCTGTGTCCCGGTGCGCGACTTCCGGGAGGTGCTGGCCGACGAGCACTTGAACTTCAGGCAGTATTTTCAGCACGTCGAACACCCGCGGGCTGGCGACCTCCGCTATCCCGGTCCGGGCTACCGGTTTTCGGACACCCCCTGCTGGTTGCCGCGCCCGGCGCCGTCCCTGGGCCAGCACAACCGCGAACTCTTAACCGAAGAGTTGGCGGTTACGCCGAAAGAAGTCACCGGCCAGGGGAGTAGCGGCGCGACGGGCGCGCTTCCTTTGGCGAACTACCGGGTCGTGGATTTCGGCACGGCTTGGGCCGGACCCATGGCCGCCCAGCTTCTAGGTGACTTGGGGGCGGAGGTCATCAAGGTGGAGAGCCGGGCGCGTATGGACGGTCTGCGCTTGGGACGCCCCTTGGTCGGCGAGGACATCGTCGGGGGCGACCGAGGGATGTGGCCCGACTTGCAGCCGGTCTTTCACAGCATCAACCGCAACAAGTCGAGCGTTACCCTGGACCTCAAGACCGCCGAAGGGTTGGCGCTGGTCAAGGAGTTGATTGCCCGCTCAGACCTGGTGCTCAATAACTTCTCGCCAGGTGTGCTGGAGCGGTTGGGGTTGGACTATCCGGCGCTCCGGCGGTTGTGTCCCGACATCATCCTGGTGTCGATGCCGTCGGTAGGGTCGACGGGCCCCCTGCGCGACCTGCTGGCCTACGCTCCCATAATTCAGGCGCTTTCCGGCCTGATGAGCCTCGTTGGTTACCCCAACGAGGATGGGTCTGAAGAACCATTGGTTGGTGAGTTCCAGTCGCCTTGGAGCGACGCGGTGGCCTCGATGCACGCCGCGCTAGCCGCCGTGGCAGCGCTGTTCCACCGCAACCGAACGGGGCAAGGGCAGGAGATCGAAGTGGCGCAGTTGGAGGCGACTACCTCCATGCTCGGTGAGGCGCTACTTGGCATCCAAATGGGTGGAGAACCAACCGGCCCGAACGGCAATCGCGACCACGCATTTGCTCCCCACGGTAACTACCCCTGCGCCGACGAGGACCGTTGGATTTCCATCGCCATACGCACCGAGGAGGGGTGGGATAACCTGCGCGCCGCTATGGGCTCGCCGGCCTGGGCCAAGGCCCCCGGGTTCGCCCGTTTCGGAGACCGGGTCCGGAACGCCCAGGCTCTCGACCAAGGAGTCGCGGACTGGACCCGAGGTCTGACTGCCGACGAAGCCACGCAAGTGCTCCAAGCCCACGGCGTGGCCGCAATGCCAGTGATGAACATCGAGCACCAGTTTCTGGACCCGCACCTTCAGGAGCGGGGAACCTACGGCGCGGTGGAGCATCCCCTCCTGGGCACCGAATGGATTTACGGGCTGCCCTGGGTCTTCTCCGCCACGCCGGGCAGCCTTCGCCAAGCTGCGCCCAATCTCGGCCAGCACAACGAATCGATCGTCTGCGACCTGTTGGGCCATTCCCGCGCCCGCCTGGAGCATTTGGTCGAGCAGCAAGCGGTATACTAGGCCAACTCCACCCGACCGAAGAGAGCGTCTTTGAAGCAATCAACCGCCAGTAGGATCCTCAGAATGCCGCGGAACATGTTCTACGGCTGGTGGATCGTAACGATCAGTGCGACTGTTGATTTGCTCAAGCACGGTAGCTTCAACACTGGCATCACCTTCTATGTTCTCCCGGTCACCCGGGAGCTCGGTATCGGGGTGGCCGCGTTCTCATTCGCCGAGATGCTGGGCCGAGGTGAAGGCGGGCTGCAGGGTCCGTTGATGGGATGGATGACCGACCGGTTCGGGCCCCGGTTCATCATGATCCTCGGCGGGCTTACTTCGGGCATCGGGTTCATTCTGCTCTCCTTTACGGACAGTTACGTTTACTTCGTGCTTGTCTTCGTGGGGCTTTTGTCCTTGGGATTCCGGGCCGGATACAACAACGCCACCATGCCGGCCATCAACCAGTGGTTCCGGAAGCACCGGGCATTCGCCATGTCGGTGGCCGGGATGGGGAGTCCCTTGGGCGGCATGTTGATTGCGCCGCTGATTGGCCTGTTGGTACTGGAGATTGGCTGGCGCCAGACGGCGTTCATATCCGGTGTGGTGATACTGGCGGTGGTGGTCCCCCTGTCCTTCTTCGTTCACCGCTCCCCCGAGAGCAAGGGGCTGCTACCCGACGGGGTTGAACCTCCGAAACCGGAGCAGCAGGCGCCAGTCGCCGTAGGTGTGGCCGCTCCGCCGCGTCAGAATCCAACCAGCGAGCCCGACTTTTCCACCGGCGAAGCGATGAGGACGGCTTCGTATTGGATGATCGTACTGGCAGTGGGCCTCCGGAATACGGTGCATTCCGGCATCCGTTTCCTCCTTTCTCCCGTAATCGTCTGGTTCCTCATGGGAGCAGGCCGCGCCGAAGATGACAGTGTGCTGATTTCCGCTTTCCTGGTGGGCCTGATGGCACTGGCTTCCTTGGTGATGAACCCCATCGCCGGTTGGCTGGGGGACAGCTGGTCGAAGCAGCGTCTGAGTGCGGCGGCGATGGTCTGTGGGGCCGCCTCGATCGTGGTGCTGCTGGATCGGAGCGGTACGGTTTGGCAGGCTTGCTTGTTCGTGGTTTTGCTGGCCCTGTCTGAGACCGCCAATCCATTGGCTTGGGCCATCATGGGCGATTTCTTCGGTAGACGCAGTTACGCCACCCTCCGCGGGTGGCAGCACCTTCCGGACCAGTTAATGTCAATGAGCACTCCGGTGTGGATGGGCCTGATCGTCGACAACACCGGCAGCTATTTCTGGGCCTTGGTTCCCTTGGCGATAATATACGCTTGTTCAGCGCTTTGTTACTGGATTATTCCGCGTCCCAAGCCCCCCGTACGGGTCTGGACGGCGCCAGCGGTCACCGGCGTCGGCGACTAATACCCCGACGATACATGGAGGCAACACAACATGGTTTTGGAATCGGGCAGGATCACACCCGAGGGCGTCGAGCGGCTGCGGTCCCGGCTGGGCTCCTTCAACCGCCCCCGGCAATACGGAGTCGGGCTGTTCAACGAACAGGCCAGCCAGGACGCCATCCGCCATTTCTGCCAAGGCATCGGCGACGTCAACCCCCTGTATTGGGACCGGTCCTACGCCGGTAGCACCAAGTTCGGAACGATTGTCGCGCCGCCCTGCTTCCTCTACAGCGTCTACTGGTGCTCGGGCCGCACCGGAGGACTTCCCGGCGTCCACGGGTTCCACGCCGGGAACGACTGGGAATGGTACCGGCCCATATACTTGGACGACCGCATTTCGGTGCAAGAGCAGTTCACTGGCTTGGAAGAAAAGGAAAGCCAGTTCGCTGGCAAGATTCTGATCCAGTCCAGCGTCACTCACTACTACAATCAGCGCGGCGAAGTGCTGGGCAAGACGCGGGGCTGGCAGGTGCGCGCCGAACGGAGCGCGGCCCGGGAGCGCCAAAAATACAGCTTCGAGCCCTACCAGTATTCGCGCGACGAAATTCAGGCCATCCAAGAGGCCGTGTTGGGAGAAGAGGTCCGCGGCAACAACCCTCGCTGGTGGGAGGACGTGCAGGTGGGCGACGACCTGCAGCCGGTGGTCAAGGGTCCGATGAGCCACGGGGACATCGCGGCATTCGTTGCTGGCTGCATCGGTGGCATCTCTCACGGAATACAACTCCGCGAGATGGCCCGCCACCCCTCCTGGGGTTTCACCGACCCCAGCACTGGCGCCCAAGAGGCGATCATTCGCGTCCACGACATCCAAGAGGCCGCCGAGAGCGCCGGGCTGCCGGGAGCATACGACTACGGCTGCCAACGTTGTTGCTGGATGGGCCACCTGCTGACCAACTGGATGGGGGACGACGGCTTTCTGAAGAGGATGTACGTCGAGCTACGCCGGTTCAACGTGGTGGGCGACACCACGTGGTGCATGGGAAAAATCATTGCCAAGCGGGACGAGGGTGGCGAGAAGCTTGTCGACCTGGACGTGTGGGGCGAGAACCAGCGCCAGGAAGTTACAATGAAGGGGACGGCCACCGTGCGCCTGCCCTTGAAGGAGCCACTCGTAGTCTAGACGAGAGGTTGCAGACTTATGACACAGCCAAAGCCGCGCCTCAAGTTCACCGTCAGCGACTACATGAGCATGCCGGACAACGGGAAGCGCTATGAGTTGCTCGACGGGGAGATGATCTTGGCCCCATCGCCGACAACGATCCACCAGCGGATTTCGAAGCGGCTCAATCGTGCTCTTGAGAGAGTTTTCGAAGTGCGCCGTCTTGGGCAAGTCTGGTACGCTCCCCTGGATGTGGTGTTCGCGGACCATGATGTTGCCCAACCCGACCTGATGTTCATTTCGAACGAGCGGACTGAGATCGTTACCGACGCAAATATCCAAGGCGCCCCGGACCTGGTGGTTGAAATCCTGTCACCGAGTACGGCCGGCTACGACCGCGGCTACAAGAGGACCTTATACGGCAGGCACGGCGTACGGGAATTCTGGCTGGTGGACCCAATTGCCGAGACCGTGGAAGTGTTTCTCGGAGGCGAAGACGAGCTGGTGGAGTACGCCACCCATGGCGGCGCCGGGCAAATGACCACCCCGCTCACTCAGGGCGCATCCGTTGACCTCTCCGAGCTATTCCGGCCGGACTGACGCGGCGGCCTTGGCAAAGCCGTCCACCGCCCCTTCCAGCACCCAGTCCTCCACACAGTAGGAAATCCGGAAGTACCCCGGAGTCCCGAACCCCCGCCCCGGCACCACCAGCACATTCGACAGCAGCAACTCGCGCGTGAATGCCACGTCGTCTTCGATCGGGGCCTTGGGGTAGAGGTAGAACGCGCCCTGCGGTGTCACCACGTCGTACCCCAGTTCGCTCAGCTGGGTGCACAGGAAGTCCCGCTTCTCTTCGTAATAACCTGGGTCTACGCTCACGCCCTGTAGGGCCCGCACGATGTGTTGCATCAGCGCCGGCGCGTTCACGAAGCCGAGGGTACGATTGCAGAAGCCCAACCCACCGCATAGCTCTTCCTTTTCGGCGTAATTCGGGTTGACGGCGATGTAGCCGATGCGCTCGCCGGGCAAGGCTAGGTCCTTGGCGTGGGAGGTGACGATGATGCTGTTGTCGTAGTGGGGTACGATCTGGGGAAATTTCATCCCGTCGAAGATGATCCGGCGGTAGGGCTCATCGCTAATGATGAATATCTCGCGGCCGTACTCCGTCTGCTTGTGGGAGAACAGGGCCGACAACTCGCCAATGTCAGCCGCCGAGTAGACCGCGCCGGTGGGGTTGTTGGGCGAGTTGATGATGATGCCCTTGGTCTTCGGGGTCATCACCGCTTCTATGGCCGGGATGTCCAGTTGAAACTCCCTGTTGGTGGGAGCGACTACTGGCACACCGCCGTGGTTGTCAATGTAGTAGAGGTATTCCCAGAAGTATGGCGAGAGGATGATTACCTCGTCCTCCGGGTCCAGAATGGTCTTGAGCACGACGTTGGCGGCGGCGGCCGCGCCGCAGGTCATGATGACCTCGTTGCCGGTAAAGGGCAGCCCGGTGTCGGTGGAGAGGGTCTCGGCCACGGCTTGGCGCGTGTCCATGTAGCCGGGGTTGGGCATGTAGCGGTGCATGCCGGGCGTTGGGTCGTTGGCCAAGCGGCGCAACTCGTCGTGGAATTCCTTGGGCGGCTCCATTATCGGGTTGCCCAAGGAGAGGTCAAACACCTTGTCGGCCCCGATCTGGGCCTTCAGGGCCAGCCCCTCTTCGAAGACCCGGCGTATCCAGCCGCCTTCAGACATGAACTGCCGGACCTTTTGCGATACCGCCATAAGTGGAGCCTCCCTATCTGGCCGTCCGTCCGGGAGTGTAGCAACGGCCCAATTTGGTGTCAAAGAACGCCGGACCCAGCGTGGCGTCGCGAGCTTCGTCGCTCATCTCCTCCATGCGGAGGCCCATCGCCTTTCCGAATTGGTAGACCACGCTATAGCGCACGGCTTCGGAATCCGGCGGCCGACCCAACAACTCTGACATCGACGTGACCGCCCGGTCCTCGATGCCGCAGGGGACGATATGTCGGTAGAAAGAGAGGTCGGTCGTCACGTTGATTGAAAACCCGTGGAAAGCCACCCCGCGGCTGATTTTGATCCCGATGGCCGCCAGCTTGCCGCCACCGGTCCAGACGCCGGTAAACCCCGGCTCGGTGTGGGCCGAGATGCCGAAGTCCGCCATTACCGCGACGATGGCCTGCTCCAGGGTGCGTACGTATTGCAGCGGCCCGCCCCATTTCCGCAGGTCCACCACCGGGTAGCCAATTAGCTGTCCGGGGCCGTGGTAGGTGATCTGACCGCCCCGGTCGGTGTCGACCACCGGGATGCCGACCGCCGCCAAATCGTCCTCGGAGGACAGCAAATGTTCCGGCTTGCTCAGGCGGCCACGGGTGTAAACGTGCGGGTGCTCCAGCAAGAGCAGGGTGTTGGGGCCGGATTCGTCGCGGACCTGGGCGGCCAACCGCCGCTGTAGGTCGGAAGCCAGTTGGTAGTCGACCACGCCGAGCCAGGCGAAACGGCACCGTAATGGACCCGGCATGGCGGACCGGCCGGGCCGCCTAGAAGACCGGGGTGTCCGGCGTTAGGGACTCCAAGCGGCCCTTCACCGCTTCTAGGAAAGTGCTGGCCTCCGCGCCGTCGTTGATCCGGTGGTCGAAGGACAGGCAGAGGTTCATCATCGAACGGATGGCGATGGCATCGTCACGCACCACCGCGCGCTTTTGGATGGCGTCGGTGGTCATAATCCCAGCTTGGGGATGGTTGATTATGGGGCCGGAGACGACGGAGCCCAAGGCCCCGGTGTTGTTCAGCGTGAATGTGCCGCCTTGGACGTCGTCCAGCGTCAGCCGGTTGCTCCGCGCCCGTTCCGCCAAGTCGTTGGCCGCCCTGGCCAAGCCGGAGAGGCTGAGTTGGTCGGCGTTATGGATGACCGGCACGATCAACCCGTTGGGAGCGGCCACGGCTATGCCCAGATGGATGCGCCGCTTGAGGACTATGGCATCTCCGCCCCAAGAGGCGTTCATCGTTGGCACCTTCTTCAAGGCCTCGATGACTGCCTTTATCGCGAAGGGCAAGTAGGTCAGGGACACGCCCTCCTGTCGCTCGAAGTCGGCCCGCATCTGGGCTCGCAGAGCGACAAGGCCGCTCACGTCGACCTCCACCGAGCTCCAAGCGTGGGGGATCTCGGTAACGCTGCGCACCATCGCTTCGGCGATAATGCGGCGCACCGGGGTCAGCGCCACCCGCTCTTCGTCAGGGCCAGCCAGTGGCGCGGGAGCAACAGGCGCGCTCGCGGGCGCGGCCGGAACCGACGCCTGTTCCAGGTACTTCAGCACGTCGTCTCGGGTGACTCGACCGCCCAAACCGGTGCCTTGCACCGCCGATACGTCTATCGAGTGCTCTCTGGCCAACCGGCGCACCGCCGGGGAAAGCCTGGGGCCGCTCTCGCCTTGACTTACCGGTGCCATCGGGGTCGCCGGAGTCGGGGCGACCGGCGCCACTGGCTGCGTCGGTCGGTCGGTTTCCGGGCCGACCGGCAGGATCGGCTCGGCAGCCTCTATTGCCGCGCCACCGGTGGGGCCGACCGGGGTAACGTCTCGCATCAAGTACGAAGAGGCTCCGGGAGACGGCGGAGGGGCGGCGGGTGCTGGTGTGGCGGCGGGAGCTTCCCCGACGGTCTCCACCTCCGCTATGGGGGAGCCCATCGGGAGCGTTTCTCCTTCCTCGGCCAACAGGCGGACCAGCGAGCCCGCCACTGGCGACGGCACCTCCATCGTCACCTTGTCGGTAACGACCTCGACCAAGGGCTCATAGCGCCGGACCGTGTCTCCGGGCTGTTTCAGCCATTTGCCGATGGTCCCCTCGACCACCGACTCGCCAACGTGGGGCAGCTCAATCGTTACCGGCAATTATGCACCGCTCGTCGCTCGGGTAGTTTCAGTAGGCCGCAAGCTTGCGCAGGGCGGCGGCGATTTTTTCGGTATCGGGAATGTATGCGTCTTCCAGCGTCTGGGCGAAGGGCATGGTTGGAATGTCGGGCCCGCACACCCGCTGCACCGGTCCGTCCAGGTACTCGAAGGCCTCATCGGCGGCCAGCGCGGCGATCTCGGCGCCTATGCCGCCAGTGATGTTGTCTTCGTGAGCGATCAGCAGCTTGCCGGTCTTCTTCACCGAGGTCAGCACCGTGTCTCGGTCCAAGGGCGTCAGTGTGCGAAGGTCCACCACCTCGGCGTCAATGCCCTCGGCGGCGACCATGTTGGCCGCTTCCAGGCAGTAGTGCAAGGTCAGACCGTAGCTGACCACGGTGACGTTGCTACCTGGGCGCTTGATGTCTGCCACTCCCATGGGCAGGGTGTACTCGCCTTCGGGCACCTCGCCCCGCACTAGGCGGTAGGTCTTCTTGTGCTCCAGAAACACCACCGGGTTGTTGTCGCGGATGGCGCTCTTTAGCAGGCCCTTGGCGTCGTAGGGAGTGGCGGGAGTAACTACCTTGAGGCCGGGGGTGTGGAAGAAGTGGGTCTCCACGTTTTGGGAGTGAAACAACCCGCCGCGTATTCCCCCGCCATAGGGTATCCGGACGGTCATTGGCACCTGGAGCGCGCCGTTGGTGCCGTAGCACGAGCGGGCCGCCTCGCCGATCAGCTGGTTGATGGACGGCCAGACGAAATCGGAGAACTGGATCTCCGGTATCGGTCGCTGCCCCCGAAAGGCTGCGCCGAGGGCGATGCCGACGATGGAGGCCTCGGCCAAGGGGGTGTCGATGATCCGCTCCTCGCCGAATTCTTCAACCAGACCCTGGGTCGCCAAGAACACGCCGCCGCGGGTGCCGACATCCTCGCCCATGACGAAGACCGTCGAGTCCCGCCGCATCTCCTCGCGGATGGCCTCTCGGACCGCTTCTATTACTGTCTTTACCGCCACTGCATCGACTCCTAAGACGAGTAGACCTTTTGGTAAAGGGTGGAAACGTCGGGCGGGCTGGCGTTGTCGGCTGCGTCGGTGGCGTCGTCCACGGCCTGCAACGCGGCGGCGGCGGTGGCCTCCACGTTGGCCTGCGTCAATAGTCCGTGCTCGATCAGCAGGTTGCCGAAGGTTAGAACCGGGTCTCGCCTTCGGGCGTTTTCCACTTCGTCGGCCGGCCGATAGCGGCGGTCGTCATCGTCGGTGGTGTGGGACATGAACCGCTCGACGTTCATCTCGAGCAATACCGGGCCCTGCGCCCGGGCGTGCTTGATGGCTTCCCGGGTCGCCTCGTAGCAGGAGATGAAATCCATGCCGTCGATGGTGAAGCCGGGGAACCCGTAACCGGCGGCCCGGCTTGATACTTCCTGGACGCTCATCTGCTTGCGCTGAGGGACCGAAATGGCGTACCGGTTGTTCTCGCAGATGAACACCACCGGGAGCTTGTGGACACCGGCGAAATTCATCGCCTCGTGGGTTTCCCCTTGGCTGGATGCGCCGTCGCCGAAGTAGACCAACGCTACCGTTTCTTCGCCCCGCATCTTGCAGGCCAGGGCGTAGCCGACCGATTGGGTTAGTCCGGCGGCGACGACGTTGGATATCTGGATGATCTTGTTCGGGATGTCCGCGCCTTGCAGCGGGAACTGGCGGGCGTTGCTGTAGGGATCGCCTTCCTTGCCCATGAACGAGAGCATCACCTGCTCGGGAGTGAGACCGGCGGCGAACTTGAGGGCCAGGTTGCGGTAGTAGGTGAACAGGAAGCAGTCGCCATCCTTCTCGGCGGCTAGCAGACTGCCCAGTTCGGCCGCCTCGTGGCCCTGGCTGGAGGCGGCGATTGGCACCTTGCCCTGCCGGTTGAGCGCCCAAATCCGCTCGTCCAAGGCCCGGGCGTAGACCAGCCGCGTGTAGAAGTCGACCAATTCCTCACCGGGCACATCCCCCGGCAGCCTAATCTCCGCGGGTTCGGCGACTCCCGCGGCGCTTTCGGTTTGGGTGCGGGGAGAATTTTTCCTTGGCATCGATCTCTCCCGTGTAAGCCCTGAAATGCAATTGGGGCCCGCAATCGGCCCCTATTAACCTGTGACACGTCGTGGGGAAACCCGTCGGCAATTATATATGGCCCTGAGCAGGGTCGCAAATGAGCGGGCGCGTCGGTGTTGGTCTGATTTTGCCACAGGTCGCGCCTGCCCCCGAAGGCGGGCGACGGAGACTCAGCTATGGGCCTTTGACAAGTTTAAAACCAAGGCCAATTGAGGGGAAATTGGTTTAGGAATTGGGACGTATCATGGGTTGACAGTGCCTTGCGGATGTTGTTAATTACCCTCTGTCGTCATTCACGGGGGCCCCAAGAATCCACCTCCTCGGGCCCTCAAGTAAACATGATGCCGGCCTGGGGGCAGCTCCCAAGTCCCACGCCGGTCTCCATCGGCCGAAGGGAATCGGCCGCTCGATCCCTCAACATCAGTAACTCGTTGTTACGCGTTTTTTGCGCGTGACGGTGCGTCAGTGCCAACTTCCTGTTTTTTCGCGGTGCTGCATCCGAGGGACTTCTGTTGCCTTTTTTCGGGGCGTTTAACAACGTTTGCCTGTGCCGCCGTAAGGTGGGACGTGGGAGCTGCAGCTGTGGAGTGTGCGGGGTTATGAGAAGTTCGTCTGCCCGAGAGGTCTGGCGAGCCGTGCTGGGCGATCTTCAGCTGCAGCTCCCACGTCCTACTTTCGAGACCTGGCTAAAGCCCACCGAGGGGATTGCCCACGAGGGCGATTCCTTCGTCGTGGAAGCGCCCAGTGCCTTCGCCGTCGAAATGCTGGAACGCCGCATGTTTCAGGCCCTCCAAAAGTCTCTGGAAAAAGTCCTAGGGCACCCCCTCGACCTTCAATTGAGGGTCAAGGGAGAGGGCGTTTCCTACGTAGTGGAGCGAGCGGAATTGCCGTCAGCCTTGGCGCTCCCTGGCCAGGTCGAGCCGAGCCCGTTGTTCGAGGTCCGGGCCTTCAACCCCAAGTATTCCTTCCGGTCGTTCGTTGTGGGACCGTCTAACCGTTTCGCCTTCAACGCGGCTCAGGCCGTGGCCGAGGCGCCGGGCACCGACTATAACCCGTTGTTTCTCTACTCCGGCGTGGGCTTGGGCAAGACCCATCTGTTGCAGGCGATCGGCAGCGCCTGCGCCCAACGAGGGATGTCGGTGCTCTACGTGACCTCCGAGCAGTTCACCAACGAGTTCATCACCGCCATCCGGAACCGCACCACCGAGGACTTCCGGCAGCACTACCGCTCGGTGCAAATGTTGTTGGTAGATGACGTGCAGTTCCTGAGCGGTAAGGAGCAGACCCACGAGGGGTTCTTCCACACCTTCAACGATATTCACAACTCGGGCCACCAGGTGGTGATCTCGTCGGACCGGGCGCCCAGGGAATTGCAGCTAATGGAGGACCGGTTGCGGTCCCGGTTCGAGTGGGGCCTAATCGCCGACATCCAACCTCCCGACCTGGAGACTCGCATGGCCATCCTGGCCAGCAAAGCCGAAGAGATGCAAGTGGGGCTTGACGAGGCCGTTTTGGAGCTTATCGCCAAGCGGGTGCAGCGGAACGTCCGAGAGTTGGAAGGCAGCCTCACCCGAATGTTGGCCTACGCCGAGTTCATGAACCTGAACATCACCGTGGAGTCCACCGAGCAGATTCTGAACGGTATAGCACCGGAGCAGACCCGCTCGTCCATTGACCCCCAGCGTATTTTGGGCGAGGTGTCGGCCTACTACGAAATCACCGAGCGAGACCTGCTTTCCCGGAACCGGCGCAGGACGGTGGCCGTTCCGCGCCAGATAGCGATGTACCTGCTGATCCACGAGTTGGAGATGTCCCCCACCCAGGTCGGCCGGCTGCTGGGCGGACGCGACCACGCAACGGTGATTCACGGTGCGGGCAAAGTAAGCGGCGAGATGAATGAGGACTCCACGCTTCGGCGGGACGTGCTGGCGATCAAAGAAGCAATCTTCTCCTGAACATCGTACAATGCCGCTGTGAAGACCCATGTAATCGTCAAGACCCACGAACTGGCCCTCAAGGGTAAGAACCGCCCTTGGTTCCTGCGCCGCCTCACCGAGAATATCCGAAGCGCCGTCGAAGGCACGGGTGTCGAGCGGGTGTGGCAGGGCCGGTTGATGGTCGGGATCACCCTGAGCGACGAAAGCTGCTGGGAAGAGGTCAGAGACCGGGTCAAGGACTGTTTCGGAGTAGCAAAATTCTTCAAGGCCTACGAGTTGCCCCGGGAGTTGGACGCGGTCAAGGCGAGTCTCCGGTCGCTATTGGCCGGTCATTCCTTCTCGAGCTTCCGCATAGTCACCAACCGGGCCGATAAGCGGTTTCCCATGCAATCGCCGGAGGTGAACCAAGACGTTGGCAGGTTCGTGGAGCAACTGACCGGGGCGCGGGTAGACCTCTCCAACCCCGAATTCTCCGTCTTCCTCGACATCCAGGCCAGGGGCATCTTGGTCTACTTCGAGGAGGTCCCGGCCCACGGCGGACTGCCCGTGGGGGTCAGCGGCCGAGTGGCCGTGATGCTCTCCGGTGGCATCGACTCCCCGGTCGCCGCTTGGCACATGATGAAACGGGGCTGCCGGGCCGTGTTCGTCCACTTCCACAGCTATCCCTTGGTGGACCGGACGTCCATCGAGAAAGCCACCGACCTGGTGCAACACCTCACCCGCCACCAGGACCGTTCCGAGGTCTTCTTCGCTCCGCTGAGTGAGATCCAGAAGCAGATAATCCTTGCCACGCCGCCCTCCCATAGGGTGTTGCTATATCGCCGGTTTATGGTGCGCATCACGGAGACCCTGGCCCGGAGATGTAACGCCAAGGCCATCGTCACCGGGGAGAGTTGCGGGCAGGTCAGTTCGCAAACATTGGAGAATATCGCCGTAATCGACGACGTCGCCGGGATGCCGATGCTCCGCCCCTTAATCGGTCTCAACAAAGAGGAGATCGTTGGGATGGCCCGAGACATTGGCACCTTCCCTATCTCCATCTTGCCCGACCAAGACTGCTGCACCCTTTTCGTACCCAAGCATCCCGAGACCAGGGCCAGACTGGAGACGGTCCGGCGGTTGGAGGAGGCCCTGCCGGTGGAAGAGATGGTGGCCGAAGCGGTGGCCAACACTGAGCGGCGGACTTTCGAGTCCCCCTACGGAGCGGCCCTCGCCGTGTGAGCAGCGACGCGTTTCCGCTAAATGAGACCCTTAAAGGGGTCTCTCGGTCGTTCTACCTCACGCTCAGAGTCCTGCCCGCCGGCATCCGCGAGCCCATCGGGCTGGCCTACCTTTTGGCCCGGGCAGCCGACACGATCGCCGACACGCCCGCGCTTCCTCCCGATGTAAGGCTGGAACGATTGCTGGCCATTCGCGGTCTACTCCGCCCGACCGCCTCCCAGCGCGACGTGGATGAGACCGTAGGTGGCTTGGCCGGGGCGTCTTACGCGGAGCGGGCCCTGTTCGCCTCTCTTCCCGGCGCGTTCTCGCTCTTGGAATCCATGCCGAAGTCCGACCAAGAGCAGGTCCGGAGGGTGGTGACCACGCTGACCCTGGGGATGGAACTGGACCTCACTACCTTTCCGGCGGAGGGTTCGGGAAAGTTGGCGGCGTTGCGGTCGTCGGCTGACCTGGACCGCTACACCTACCTGGTTGCCGGTTGCGTGGGGGAGTTCTGGACAGCGGTCACGATGGCCCATGAGCCGAGGCTTCGCGGCTGGGACGCGGAGGGAATGTCCGCCACCGGAGTCCGCTTCGGCAAGGCCCTGCAGCTAACGAACGTTCTGCGGGACGTCCCCCGCGACGTGCGCAACGGAAGGTGCTACCTGCCCTTGGAGGAATTGGGGGCGGTGGGCCTCTTACCTGCCGGTCTGCTGGACCCTAGCAATACTGCGAGGGCCAGGCAAGTGCTGGTTCCCTGGATCGGAACAGCGTTGGAACACTTCAACGCGGCCGAAGAATACTTGCTGGCCACACCTCGGCGCTGCCTCCGGCTGCGGCTCGCGGTACTGTGGCCGATACTGATCGGGCTCGCCACCCTAGTGCTGCTTGCCCGGAACGATAATTGGCTCGACCCGAAACGGCCTTCGCGGGTCAATCGTAAGTGGGTCTACCGCATGATGGCTCGGTCGTTGGCGGTGGCGCGGTCGGACCGGATGTTGCGCCGGTGGATTGGCGGTCTACGCGAGCAGGTCCGGGCCGGGTTATGAGTTCTCGTTGTGGGCGGGTGCGCTAAAAGGCTCCCGGGCGAAGACCCGCCTCACCATAGGCTCGAAGAACTCCAACGGCAGTGACTGGTATTCCGGGTCGAAGGAAGGCTGGTCCCAACGGTGGCAAAAATCGACGGCGTCTTGGTACCAGGGGTGGTCCTTGTAGCGGTCGCGGGCGTTGCGGTCGCCGCCCACATGGTGGGCGTAGTAATAGCTCTGGAACAAGCCATGGTGGCGCACGATCCAGTAGACTCGCTCCGAGACAAAGGGGCGTAGCACCGCCGCCGCGAGCTCGCTGTGGTTGTGGGGCGACAGCAGATCACCGATGTCGTGCAGCAACGCTGCCGCCACCATATCGTCGTCGGCGCCATCCCGGTGGGCGCGGGTGGCCACCTGGAGCGAATGTTCCAGCCGGTCGACCTTGTAGCCACCCAACCATCCGGCCAAGCCGCGCAACTGCTCCAACACCCGGCCGGCGGTCCCGGCGGCGAAATCCGCTTCCAGCCGCCCCAGCAGCTCGTAGTCTTCGCGGGTCCCTTCGGTCATGGGGTCCCTTCGGTCATGGTGGTGAAGGAAACGGTCTCGGTTGTCTTTTTCATGCTTCCACCGGTCCTGGACCCCTCTCCCATGACGGCATCTGCCGCAATGTCGGCAACGTCCGGAATGACGGAGAAGGGTTGGTGTAGTATGTACCAGAATTCTATCACGGCCGGCTCAAACCCTGGCTGAGGAGACCACCGGTGGCGGAGCAGAAGAGACTCGACGGGCGCGTGGCCTTGATCACTGGGGCGGGACGGGGTATCGGCCAAGCCATAGCTTTCGCCTACGCGGCCGAGGGTGCGAAGCTGGTCCTGGCGGCCCGCACCGCCTCGGAATTGGCCGAGACGGCCGACGCCATTGCCACCCGGTTTGGGGCTGAGACCTCGACGGTCATTATGGACGTTACCGACCGCGGGCAGGTGGACGCTGCCGTGGCCCACGCAATGGAGCGCCACGGCGCGATCGACATCATGGTCAACAACGCCGGAAATATCGGCCCTGTGGGACGGCTCTGGGACAACGACCCCGACGATTGGGCCCGCACCGTGGCGGTGCACCTGTTGGGCGTCTACTACGGTTGCCGGGCCGCGGTGCCGCCGATGCTGGAGCGGGGGTCGGGGCGCATCGTCAACATGTCCGGCGTAGGAGGACCCAACATGTCATCCTACGACGCTGCCAAGAGCGGCATCGTCAACCTGACCGAAAACCTGGCCTTGGAGCTTGCCGACACACCGATCACCGTAAACGTCATCAGCCCCGGCTCGATCAACACCCGAATGTGGGAGGAGACCCGGGACTTGGCGCTGGCCATAGGAGATACCGCGACCTACGAGCGCGGCGTTCAGGTTACCTCCGGGCAAGGAGCATCCATCCAACGGGCGGCGCAACTGGCGGTGTTCTTGGGCAGCGACGAATGTGGGACGCTGTCCGGTAGGCTCATCCGGGCCTTTGCCGACCGGTTCGAGGACTTGCCGTCGCACTTGGACGAAGTCATGGCCTCGGAGGCCTACCTGATGCGCCGCGTGGACCCAGGTCAGAGTTTCCCGACCTCCTTGTCCTATCCGACGCTGCCCTACCGCGAGCCGTAGGCGGTCGCCGGGAATTGCGGTAACATTAGCCAATCCACACCCCCTGGACCCGCGGAGGAGATCAATGCCTATATTCGTTCGCGTCTATACCGGCGACGACGGTCAATCGAAGATCGAGGAGCTCGACTTCGAGATGCAGGACTTCGTCGACACCGAGGGCGCCCACGGCCTTTCGACCCCGGTGATCAACACTCCCGGGATAATGTTTCGGGAGTACGAGCCCGGCTACTTTCTCGACTTCCACACCGCGCCGCGTCGCCAGTACAGCATCACCCTGACCGGTGAGATCGAGGTTGGCACCCCAGACGGCACCATCAAGCACTACGGTCCCGGCACGGTGCTCATGGCCGAGGACCTCACCGGTACTGGCCACTCCACCAGGGTGGTGGGAACCGAGCCCCGTTTCGCAATCATCATTCCATTGTCCGGCTAACACCCGAGAGGCGGTCATCATGACGCAACAGTATCCCTTCGCTGGCGAATATAACCCGACAGTACCCAGCCGGATAATCTTCGGCCAAGGCAAGGCCGACACCCTGGCCGCCGAGATCGAAGCCCTGGGTGGCCGACGGGCCCTGGTGCTGTCGGGCCGCAGCGTCGCCGAGCGCACCGACACGGTGCGCCGAGTGAACGCGGGATTGGGTGAACTGTCGGCCGGGGTCTACTCCGGGCTGACCCAGCGGGCCCCGCTGGCCACTGCCGTGGAGGCCGCGAATTTGGCGGTTTCCGCTGGCGTCGACACCCTGGTGGGGGTGGGGGGCAGTACCATCTCCGACGCCGCCCGAATGATCGCCGTTCTGATGGCCGAGGGCGTCACCACCGTCGAGGCGCTGCGTGACCTGGGTCACCGCCACGACGGGATGCTGGAGCCCGACCTTGCAGGCAAACCGTTGCCGCTACAGGTCTCCATTCCCACCACCCTCTCGGCCGGCGAGTTCAACATGGGCGGCGGCAACGTGCTGGACGACCAAGCTGGCCACAAGATTCGGGTGCGCCATCCCAGGCTGTACGCTGATCTCATCGTGCTCGACCCTGATATGACCATCGGCACCCCGGACTGGCTCTGGCTATCCTCGGGGGTCAAAGCTTTGGACCACTGCATCGAGCGGCTCTACAGTCGCGGAAACCAGCCAGCGATAGATGCCCCGGTGCTGACCGCCGCCGAGCTACTGTTCAACAACCTGCCGATTTCCCGGGAGGGCGATGGCAACTCCCACGCCCGGCTGCAGTGCCTGCTGGCGGCCTGGCTATCGATGATCGGCGCGCCCAACTTTGCCATGGGTCTGAGTCATGCCCTGGGTCATATCATCGGCGTCAAATACTCGGTGGGCCACGGTTACACCTCTTGCGTAACCCAGCCCTATGTCATGGAATACAACCGGCCGGTCTCCGCTCACAAGCAGGCCATGTTGGCCCGTTCCGCCGGGCTGGACACGCGAGGCATGAGCGATGAGGCCGCCGCTGAGCTGGCGGCTCGAGCAGTCGACGACTTCATTGTCGGCCTGGGCATGCCCCACCGGATCCGCGAGCTAGAGATACCGGAAGCCGACCTCTCGGCCATAGCGGACGAGGTCCTGGTGGACGGCGGCTGTCGCACCAACGCCATCCCGGTTACCACTGCCGAGCAGGCGATGGAAGTCCTTACCAGGGCCTTTTAGTGGCTGCGCCGAGGATGAACGCTTCGCAACCAGCCGCCGCGCGGCTACAAGCGATGCCAAGAGAGCAAGAATCGGACCCGAAGGAGCGCCCGGAATGAAATATGGATTCACCCTGCCGGGAAGGGGCCCGCTGGCCACACCGGAAATCCTGGGACAGATTGCCAGGAAGGGCGAGGAGCTTGGCTACGACGCCCTTTTCACTGGCGACCACATCCTGGTGCCCCGAAATATCTCGTCGCCCTACCCCTACACCGAGGGCGGCGAGTTTCCTGGCTCTCCCTCGGGAGAGTCAATGGAGCAGCTGACCCTGCTGGCTTTTCTGGCCGGCCAGACCAGCAGCATCCGGCTGGTGACCAGCGTAATCATCGTGCCGCACCGCAACCCGCTGGTGGCGGCGAAGGCCTTGGCCACTCTGGATGTCCTCTCCGGTGGCCGGTTGGTGGTCGGGGTTGGCGTCGGCTGGATGCGCGAGGAGTTCGAAGCGCTGGACCTGCCGCCCTTCGAGGAGCGTGGAGCGGTAACCGACGAGTACATCCGGGCCTTCAAGGAGCTGTGGACCAGCGACGACCCGCACTTCGAGGGAAAATACGTCAGCTTCGACAACATCAGCTTCCTGCCCAAGCCGGTCCAGAAGCCCCACCCACCCATCTGGGTTGGCGGCGAGAGCCGTCCGGCGCTGCGCCGCACTGCGGAACTGGCCGACGGTTGGTACCCTCTGGGCTCCAACCCCACGTTCCCGATGGGTACGCCCAAGCAGTTGGCCGCCGGGATGGAACGCTTGGCCGCCTATTGCCGCCGCTTCGACCGTGACCCGTCGGAGATCGACGTCATCTACCGCACCCACCAGTTCGAGCTTCGGGACACCGCGGCCGACAACGACCGCCCTTCATTTGTGGGAGACGCCAATCAGGTCGCCAGCGACATTCGCGCTTACGGCGAGATGGGCGTCGGTTCTTTGGTGCTGGACTTCCTGCGCCAGACCGAAGACCTCAGCGTTATGCTGGGCCGCATGGAACGCTTCACCAGCGAGGTCTGGCCGAAGGTCTAATCGACCGGCAACACCGGTTCGGTCCGGTCTTCCGGCAGCTCGACCTCGAAGGCATTGAGGAAGAACGCGGTCTGGGAATAGCTACCCATCAGGGCAGTTATCTCGACCAGGTGTTGAGCCCCGAACTGCGCCAGAGCCGCTCCGAACGTCTCGGGTGACACCCGGTGCTGCCCATAGAACTGGTTGCAGTAATCGATTACCGCCCGTTCGTCGGCGGCCATGTCCGGCAGGGGTTGTCTGTCCCGCAGCGCGTCCACCAAAGCGTCGCTCACCCCTTCCGTCCGGGCTGCCGGGGCGTGGGCGTTCCAGATATACGGGCAGTCGAAGAAGCGCGCGGTGGCCAGAATCGCCAGTTCTTGTATCCGCTTGGGGAAGGTGCTTTCGAAGCGCAGGTATGACGTCAAATTGCTGCGTCGCCGGGCCATTTCGGGGCTGTTGATGGCGACGGAGTACGGCCCTCCGGTGATGGTGCCCCCAGTGTCCTTGGTAAGTTCATCGAAGGATTCGCGGAACTCCTCGGGCACCATGTCGCGGGTTACCACAGGTAGTCTAGCCATGACTCTCCTCGCTTCGTTCTAGTCCTGGAAGTCGGCGTTGTAGAGCGCGGTCAGCCGCGCCAGGTGTTCCGGCGGTATCGGCGGTAGGTCGACACACGCTGCGGTCTCCTCGGCTTCGGCCCGGTTTTTGACGCCCGGCACAGTGCTATGTATGTCGCGGTTCATCAGGCTGAACACCATCGCGGCTTGCGACAGGGTTTTGATGGGGCCATCGAGCAGGAAGCCAAGCTTGGCGGCGCTGGCCAAGTCCTTCTGCATCAGGGCATCTCCTGGGCGGGGCGGGCGGTCCAGGGCGCTGGTCAGCGCGCCCGCCGCGTGGGAACGGATGCCGATGACGCCCATGTCGTGGCTTTTGGCCAAGGGGATAATCCGCCCGTTGTCGAACAGGTCGGCGCCGGGCGGCGGCGGGTGCTGGGCGGTCCAGTTGAGCAGGTTGTAGTAGGCGAGGACGGTGTCCCACTCGTTGCTCTCCAGCAGCCGGTGCATGGTCGGCACGTGATGGTCCATGGCCGAGAGGCCGATGAACCGGGTCTTGCCCTCGCGTTGTACGGCGCGGTAGGCTTCCAGCACCGGGCCCATCACGTCGCCGCCAGTGATCGAATCGGGACCTTCGCCCCTTGTTTCGGTGAAGCGGTTGTGGACATGGAGCACGTCCACCGAGTCCCGGCGCAGGCGACGGAGACTCACCTCCACGGAACGACGCACTGCGCCGTCCACGTCGTCCATCTCGTCGGCGCGCAACCGTACTTTGGTAGCCACCACCACCGGCTCGGACCGCCCCTCCAGGGCCTTGCCCAGGGCTTCCTCGGCCCTGCCGTCACCGTAGGAGGGGGCCACGTCGAAGAAGGTGATGCCCAGGTCCAGCGCCCGGTGTACCGACGCGATGGCCTCGTCTTCGGTGGTAGCCCCCCAGACCTGTCCAATCCCGCCGCCGCCGAACCCGGCCCGGGATACCGTGAGTCCGGTGCGTCCCAGCTGGGTGTATTCCATCCTAGCTGTGCTCCCCTTCGGCCAGTTGGAAGTAAACGCGGTGGGAGCTGCTGGGCTCGATGCTGGCCGTCTTGTAGCCGAAGGGACTCTCGGAAGGGGCGTCGCCGCGCATCTCGTTTCCCTTGATCTTCAGGTCACTGAATACCTTGTCGATGTCGTCCACTCCCCAGGCCACGTGCATGACTCCCGGTCCGGTGGCGCGCAACTGGCGGGCCATCGGAGTGTCGTCCCGCAACGGCTCGAAAAAGTCGACGAGGGTCTCGCCGATCTGGTAGAGAATCGATTTGAAACCGCGCTCGGTGAACTCGTCCTGCCGGATGGGTTTAAGGGCGAAATTCCGGTCCAGGTAGGAAGCCATGTCATTCACGTTTTCCACAACGTACGTTACGTGATGGACCTTGTTGAACATAACGCTCCTCCACGCTGTTAGACTTGGCGGAAGCCTAGTAGTTTTTCTCTTGGGATTCAACCCCCAATTTAACGAGGAGACAACATGCCCACCGCCGCCATAAACGGTGTTGAGATTTACTACGAGGTGGCCGGGCGCGGCTTTCCGTTGCTCTTGAGCCACGAATTCGCTGGCGACATCCGCAGCTGGGAACCCCAGGTCAACTTCTTCTCGCGCCGCTACCAGGTCATCACTTACTGCGCTAGGGGATACACTCCCTCGGAGGTGCCCGACGATCCGGAAGTCTACTCTCAAGACCATCTTGTTGAGGATGCCTACGGGCTGCTGCGTCACCTGGGCATCGAAGAGGCCTACATCGGCGGGCTGTCGATGGGTGGCAGCAGCACCATCAGCTTCGCCATCGCTCACCCGGAGATGTGCCGGGCATTGATCGTGGCCTCGGCGGGTTCCGGCTCCGATAGTTCCGACCGCGAGCGCCTGGTCGCCTCGTGGCAGGCCAACAGTGAACTCATGCTAACCGAGGGCATGGGGAAATTCGCGGACAACTACGCTCGCGGGCCGGAGCGCACCCAGTTCTTGCGCAAAGACCCGGTGGGTTGGCAGAAATTCTACGACGGTCTGGCCTCCCACTCGGCCCAAGGCTCGGCCTACACCTTCAGGGGTGTGCAGATGAAGCGCCCGACCATCTACGCGCTGGAGCGGCAACTGCAAGCCATCGGCATCCCGACTCTGGTATTGATTGGCGACGAAGACGAGCCCTGCATCGAGCCGTCGGTCTTCATGAAGCGCCACATCCCCCGCAGCGGCCTGGCCGTCTTGCCCCAGAGCGGCCACACCATCAACCTCGAAGAACCGGACCTCTTTAACCGCACGATTCTGGACTTCTTGACGGCGGTGGAAGCCGGAGTCTGGGCCAAGCGAGGGGAGTAACCCTAGTCCTGCAACTCCCGGATTATCTTCCGCAGCTGGCGCTCGTCGCCGGGGGCGGTGGTGTCCATGCCGAAGACCACTTCGTTCAGGAGGCCGTCGTAACGCTCTTTGACGGCGGCGGCCACTTCGTCGTACCCGACGGCCACCGCGAAGGTGTCGAATATCTCGTCGGTGATCAGGTTGGTCATCCGGTCCCATTGGCCCTTGAGCGACATCTCATGGAGCCGTACCGCGACCTCTTCGAACCCGTGTACTTCCAGCACTGGGGTGTAGGTGCGGGTTGAGCTGTAGAAGGCGATCTGGCGCTTCACTGCCTGCCTCTTGGCTTCTATGTCGGCCCGGTGGGCGCCGGTGATGATGAAGCTGGAGCCAGACAGGTTGACTGCCTTGGGGTCTCGTCCGGCGCGGCCGGCGCCGTCTTCGATGCTGGGCAGAATGCGTTGCCGCAGGTACTCGGGAGAGCATAGGGGGTGCAGCGAGACGCCGTCGCATACTTCACCGGCCACCCGGCAATTGTAGGTGTTGACCGCGCTGATGAACACCGGCGGGCGGGGTTGCTGGGACGGGCCGGGGCTGAAGAAGGGCGTCATCAGCGAAAAATTGTAGTGGTCGCCGTGGTAGGCCAGCCGACTGCCCTCCTGCCAGCTCTCCCAGATGGCGTGGAGCGACTGCACATACTCCCGCATGCGCGGTCCAGGGGCCGACCATGCGGTGGAGAAGCGCCGCTCGATATGGCCCTTGACCTGGGTGCCCAGACCCAAACGGAACCGTCCGCCGGATAGCTCTTGGAGGTCCATGGCGGCGTAGGCGAACACCATTGGCGAGCGAGGGAAGGCGATGGCCACCCGGGGTTCCAGCGTTACGCGCTCGGTGGACGTGGCGGCCAGCACCAAGGGGAACAGCGGGTCGTGGCCCGTCTCCTCGGTGCAGAGACCGTCGTAGCCCATGGACTCTGCCCAGCGCGCCTCTTCGGCGACGCCTTTAATGTTGCTCGTGTTCAAATGATAGAGCACCCTAAATCCCATGATCGTTTCCCCTCGTTTGTTCGTCAGCTCATACTAACAGTATGGCCATCAGGGCTACCAATCCCAGGGTTGCGACTACTGGCAAGCAACCACCGCGCCAGCTCCGCCGTTGGGCCGCCCGCCGTTGGGACGCCCGCCGTTGGGCCGCCCGATGGTCCCACGGGGCGACTCCCGGACCCTGCCGCCAGAAACCCCGTCGGCTGTTGCGGGCGAGTTCCTCGGCGGCGGCGAACCCCAACTCCGCCCCGCCATATTCGCGGTACCAGCGGGCGTGGCCCTGCTCGATCAGGGTCCGGTTGATTGAGCTCTCCCGTCCCGCCGATTGACGGTACAAGACCACCACCAGCCGGTGGTAGCGGTCGACGTCGACCACCTCCATCCGCAGACCCTCGGTGCGCCAGACCAATCGCCAGAGCGCTTCTTGGGCCTCGCGCCCGTAGCGCTGGTCCCGCTCCGGTGCGTCGATCCCGTATAGGCGTACCGGCAGCGCGGTCTCGACGTCGCTGGGAGTGCGTACCACCCACAGCGAGTCGCCGTCGGGCACCGAGGTAACGCGTACCGGCACCGCCCGGCTGCTATGGGATTCCTGGGCATCGCTCGAGGGGCGGCGCCGGGCCATCTATCGTGCGGTGAAGCCGCCGTCCACCACCAGTTCGGTCCCGGTGATGTAGGATGCCTCGTCCGACGCCAAGAATAGCACCGCGTTGGCGACTTCGATGGGCTGGCCTTCGCGCTGCATCGGCACGTCGCTGACCAGCCGCTCCCGGCGAGTGTCGCCGCGCTGGAAGGAGGTCAGCATCGGCGGCATCATCCCCGGGTGCACCGAGTTGACCCGGATGCCGTCCTTGGCGTGCTGCACGGCGGTGGCCTTGGTCAGGATGCGCACCGCGCCCTTGGAGGCGTTATAGCCGGGATGCACCGCCTCTTGCCCGACGAACCCGGAAATGGAGGAAATGTTCACTATCGCCCCGCCGCCGGCCTTCTGCATCTCCGGCACGGCGTATTTGATCCCGAGGAACACCCCCTTGGCGTTGATGTTCATCAGACGGTCCCAAGCGTCGGTGCTGCGGAAGTCGGTCTCGCCGCTGCCGCTGATCCCGGCGTTGTTGACCAGGATGTCCAGCTTGCCGAAACGGGCCACCGCCTGTTCCACGGCGGATTCCCAGTTTGACTCGTCGCTGACATTTAGCTGAACGAACATCGCCTCGCCGCCCGCTTCGGCGATTTCGGCCTCGACCTGCCGGGCATCCTCTTCCCGTATGTCGGCGATGACCACCTTGGCGCCCTCCCGGGCGAACAGCCGGCACTCCTCCGCGCCCATGCCATGCGCGCCGCCGGTAACGATTGCCACCTTGCCTTCAAGTCTCATGGTGTCCTCCTTTGGTCGCGTATCGGTTTCCTCGGCTGGCGGCTCACCGCAGGGACGATTCGCGAATCGCCCCTGCGCGACCGCTGCGGTCAGCGGGCCGATTCCGTGATACCGCCACGCGATTGCGTTCAGATGATCCCCAAGGTCCGCAGCTCTTCCAGCTGCTCCCAGGTATAGCCCCGTTCCAGCAGTATTTCTTCCGTGTGCTGGCCCAGCTCCGGCGCTCCACGGTCCATCCGTCCCCCGGACTCGCTGTAGGTGATCGGGACGCCAACGGACTTTATGGGGCCGATGGTCTCGTGATTGACGTCGACGATGTAGCCGTTGGCGGCCATCTGGACGTCGGCCGACACGTCCTCCACCCGATTTACCGGGGCGCAGATTAGGCCGTTCGAACGGCAGCGTGCCAGCCACTCCTCGCACGGACGCTTCGCCATGGCTTGATCGACGATTGCTATCATGTCGGCGCAGTTCTCGGCCCGGTGGCGAGTGGAGTCGAACCGTGGGTCATGTTCCACGTCTTCGCCCAGCTCCAGCACCCGGCAGAAAACGGTCCACGACTCTTGGGGCCGGTTAATGGAGAACATGATCCAGCGGTCGTCGGCGCAGCGGTACCAGCCCACCAATGGGTTGAACACCTCGGTGCGCACGGGCCGCCGGGGCGCTCGCCCGGCCATTAACGAGAGATTGAAGGGCAGCGCGAGCAGGTGCACCATCGAGCCCAAAAGCGAGGCTTCCACCTGTTGGCCCTTCCCGGTCCGCTCGCGATAATAGAGCGCTCCCAGTACGCCTTGAGCCAGCATCGTCGCTCCAAGCTGGTCGCAAGCGCCGGGGGTCATGTACTGAGGGGGGCTGCCTTCCTCCCCGATGCAGTCCATCATCCCCGACCACGCAAAGGCCACGTTGTCGAACGACCGTTCGTCGGCGAAGGGCCCCTGCTCACCGTAGCCGGTGGCGAGGGCGTAAATCAGCCTTGGATGCTTTCCGGCCAGGGAACCATAGTCCAATCCCAGCGACTCGCGTACCGGGCGGCGATGGTTGGTGAGCAGCACATCGGCGTCGGCGACTAGCTCGAGGAACAACTCCCGGCCTCGGTCACTCTTTAAGTCGAGAGTGATCGAGCGCTTGTTGCGGTTGGCCCCCTCGAAGAGCACGTTGCGGCCGCCGGGGAGCTCCAGCGAAACCCCCAGGATGCTCCGCCAAGTGCGCGCGATGTCGCCGTCGGGGTCTTCGACCTTGATCACGTCGGCCCCCAGGTCGCCCAGCATGTATCCGGTGGCGGCCCCGTGATGCGCCTGGGTCCAGTCCACGACCCGGATGCCGTCCAGTAGGTTGCTCATAATCCCCGCTCGTCCGGCGCGATTGATCGTGTGCTAGGATAACCCAACCGAGGGAAACTCGCATTCCAGTCGGTCCGATAACTACGCAGTGAGGTGGGCACTATGGAGTCCAAATTCGTCCAGGCCGGTCCCGTGAAGTTACAGTACCTTGAGGAGGGCAGTGGCCCGGAAACTGTCGTGTTGGTCCACGGCTACGCTTCTAACGCCGTGATCTGGCGCTACACAG
>OZ252223.1:0-1142500 GCA_965249145.1 Dehalococcoidia bacterium | reverse complement strand
GTCTCGGTGGTGGCGGCGGCGGGATTCGCATTGAACAATCGCTCGACCCAAGGTGAGATCAGCGCTAGGACGAGTGCTCCAAGGGCGCCAGCGGCCCCGGCCTCGGTGGGGGTGAAAATGCCAGCGTACATTCCGGCGATAATGCCCATCACCAAGATTACGATGCCCACCACGCCAACGGTTGCCCTGAGCCGTTCGCTCAAGGGCGGCGCATACTCCGCTCTGGGGGCCCGCTCCGGGTTCCGGGCCGCTACCAGCACGATCCCGACGGTGAAAATCAGGGTCAGCAGGATCCCGGGTCCGACCCCGGCGATCAGCAGCTTGCCGATGGACTGTTCGGTCAAAATCCCGTAGACGATCATCAAGGCGCTTGGGGGAATTAACATTCCTAGCATCCCCGCGGCGGCGATAGTGCCGCAGGCGAAGGCCTTGTCGTACTTGCGCCGGTGCATTTCAGGGAGGCTGATCCTGGTGAACACCGCGCAAGCAACCACCGATGACCCGGTACAGGCGGCGAACATGGCGTTGGCCCAGGTGGTGGCGATGGCCATCCCTCCAGGCAGACGTCCAACCCACTTGTAAGCGGCGTCGAAGGCCCGGGCGCTGAGGCCCGCGTGCATGGCGAACAACCCCATGATGATGAACAGGGGCAGGATCGCGAAGGCATAAACGTTGGTGGTCGAGTAGGGGGTGGTGGTTAGGAGACCGAAGGCCAAGCTGATCTTGCCCGTCATGACGATCATGCCGATGAACCCGGTGGAGGCCAAGGCCAGTCCCACATGGACGCCCAAAGCCATGAGCGACAGTACCGCTACGAAACCGATCATTCCCCAGTAAAAGTCGTCCATTCCCGGTCCTTACTAGTGTCCAGCGGTCTCGTCGTCAGTCATCATGTCCAGGAGCGTTCGCCAGGGCCTCTTCGGGTTGGACCGGTGGCGGAGCGCTCACCACTTGGCCAGACCGGAATAGAGCAACTGTCTGGACGAATCGCTGCACCCAATCGGCAAAGAACTGGATCGCGATCAGCAGCGCTCCGAAGCAGACCGCGAACTGGGAAGGCCACTTGGGGATGTTGACCAGCCCGGCCACGTACTCTCCGATCTCGAATGAGTGGTACGACCACTTGAAGCCCTCGTAGAAAATTGCCCCGTAGATGGCGATTCCCAGCGTATAGGCCAGCAGGTCGAGGACCGCCCTGGGTTTGGCGGATAGCCGTAATGTCACGAATTCGACGCGGATGTGCGCGCGTTGTCTTTGGCTATAGGCCAAGCCGAGGAAGACGATGAACACGAGCATGAACGCGCCGACTTCGTAGGTCATCGGCACCGGCTGGTTGAACAGGTAACGACCGGTGACGTCGGCCGTTACCAGCACCATCAGAATCACGACGATGCCCGCCGCCGCGAAGGCGCTGGTGTTGACTACCCAGGCGAGCACCCGATTCAGGAAGCCAGCGACTGTGGCTACCCCCGTTGCCCGGGTCGTCGGCTGGTCCGAGGTCGTCTTTTGAGCTGAAGCCATTAGTTGCCCCTCAGGTGGAAGCTTACCGGTAGTCGGCAGCCCATTGCCTGGGGAAATCGTGACCCATTTCTTCCAAGATCTCCAGGTAGGTAACCATGACGTCCGTACCTGGCAGTCCCTTGCCTTCCATTTCGGCGATCCAGTCACCAGGGATGTCGCTTAGCGCTTCAGCCCACTGGGTCCGGTCCTCGTCGGCCATATCGTGGCGGGTGATGCCGGCCGCTTCCCATTCGGCCAAGGCGGCGTTGCGGCGCTCGAGAATCAGCGAGGCGTTCAGGTCGACAGCTTCGTCGGCCACGTCCAGCATGAGTTGGCGCAGGTCTTCGGGAAGCTTGTCCCACAGGTCTTTGTTAACACCCAAGCCCACGGGCATGGCCGCGCCCATGTTAACCCAGGTGATGTGCTTGTTGAAGTCGGTGTATTTGTAGGCGTGGGAGATGTCCCAGGGTAGGAACTCGGCCTCGATTACACCGGTTTGAAGGGCCTGGTACCGCTCGGCGACCGGCATCGCGATGGCGGTCGCCCCGGCGCCCTGCAATATCTTCGGGTGGTAGGACCCGATGGAGGCTATCTTGATACCGTCGAAGTCCTCGAAGGTAACGATCGGTTCCTTGGAGGTGAGGTTGTAGGTGTCGATTACCGACGGGATCAGGAATACCATGTTATAGTTTTCGACTTCTTGCCTCAGGGCGGGTACTTCGTCGTACAGCCGTTGAGCGGCTTCCAGAATCACGTTGGGATCGCCGGGGCCGAAGGGTACGGCGTAGGTCCAGTTACCCAGCGGTAGCTTGCCGGGATAGTAAGGTAGCGCGACCATGCCGGCGTCGGCCAATCCGACTTGCACGGCTTCCAGGGTCTCACCGGCCTTGGTCAAGGCGCCAGACCAATAGAAATCGGTCCATTCGATGCGGCCGTTGCTGCGACGGGCCACTTCATCGGCCCACCACTTCTGGACTTCGCTGATCAAGAACGGAGGCGGAGACAGCGGGGAACTGTACTTTAGCTCGAATACTTCCGCGTCCGCGACCGGCTCGAGTGTTGGAGCCTGGGTGGGCGCCGGGACCTCGGTGGGCGCCGCACTGGCCGTTGCCGGGGCAGCCTCAGTGGCCCCGGCGGCCTCGGTCGCTGCGGGTGCCTCGGTCGCCGCCGTGGCCTCGGTGGCGGCTGGCGCGGTGGTGGCAGCCGGAGCGGCGGTAGCAGCCGGCTCTTCGCTATCGCCGCAAGCCAAAGCGGAGACCCCGATCAGGGCGACCAAGGCTGCTAGAATCAGGATTTTCCCCAAGATTCCGAATTTCATGCGCTCCTTCCGAGTTGTCATAATGATTTTGATGGACATCTACTATCGAGAATGGTGATGTTTCACGCCAGCATACTAAGCATCGCGCCTTTCGTTGTCAACGGCTATTCCCCCTTCGCCCGGCGTCAATCGAATCGGGCAATAAAACGGCGCGCCTGAGATATAATGCGAGCGCTATGCAGGTCAAAGACATCGGCGAATTCGGCGTTATCGACCGGCTCAACCGCATGGTCGTCGAAGAGCGCCGCGGGCCCGACAACGGCACCGCGCACTCCTTCAATCTGCTGGTCGATACGGGCGACGACACCGCCGTCTGGGAGACGGGCGCGGCCCGCGAGTTGGCCACCACCGACACCATGGTAGAAGGGGTGCACTTCACCCGCGAGACCACGCCCTGGCGGGAGCTTGGTTGGAAGTCCATCGCCTCGAACGTCAGTGATATTGCCGCCATGGGCGGCCTGCCCACCTTCGCCCTGATCACCCTTGGCCTGCCTCCGGAAACCGAGGTCGCCGATTTGGAAGAGACCTACCGCGGCATGCTGGAGATCGGCGAAAAATATGGCGTCGCCATCGTCGGCGGGGACATCGTCAGGTCTCCGGTGTTGTTCATCACCGTGGCCCTCACCGGAGTCACCTCCGGCCCACCGATGCTGCGCACCAACGGTCGGTCTGGCCACCTGGTGGCCCTAACCGGGCCCGTCGGCAGTTCCGGCGGCGGTCTGCGCCTTATGCTGCACTGTCCCGAAGCCAACGGGGAGGCGGCGGAATTCTTGCGCCACGCCCACCGCCACCCCGAACCAGCCGTGGCCGAGGGCAGGCTGCTGGCCGCGTCTGGCATCACCGCCGCCATGGACGTGAGTGACGGGCTTTACGACGACCTCTCCAAGCTCTGCCGGGCCTCGGCGGTAGCCGCGCGAATCGAGGCCAACCGCTTGCCGGTCCATCCATTGTTGCGCCAGCAGTTCCCCGATGACTGGCTCGGTCTGGCTTTGGGCGGCGGCGAGGACTACGTGCTGCTCTACATCGGCCCCGCGGAGGTTGTGGCCCTAGTCGAGTCCCAACTGCCCGGCGGCGCGGTCATCGGCCATATAGAAGAAGGGGACCCGGGCCGAGTGACAGTTTTGGGCGCCAACGGAAACGAATTGGTCACCTCCGATGGCGGCTGGGACCATTTCGGCTAGAATCTCTCCATGGAGCAGCCGCTTCGCCTTATCACGAACAGCCCGGAGCAGACTCGGAGCCTCGGCCGCATCATCGGCGAGAGGGCGCAATCGGGAGATGTGTACCTGCTGACCGGTCCCCTGGGAGCTGGGAAGACTTGCCTGACCCAGGGTATCGCTCAGGGGCTCGGTGTTGAGGGTTACGTGCGAAGCCCAACCTTCGTTCTTATGACCCGCCATAGTGGCAGACTCACCCTGCATCACGTCGATCTCTACCGCATAGGCGGCCCCGAAGAAGCCTGGGATTTGGGGTTGGACGAGCAATTGGCTGGGGACGGCGTTTGCGTGATCGAGTGGGCCGACCGCGCCGAAGAGGTCTTCTCCGAGGGCGTCCTCTGGTTGGACTTGGATTACGGCGCTGGGGAAGACGAGCGCACCATCGCCATCGACGTATTCCCCGAACGATTCGGCGCTCTCGACCAGGCATTGCGGGTTGGCGCCGGGAGTCGGCAACCCGGCTAATGCTATTAGCCATCGACACCTCAACCAGAAACGCTTCGGTTGCTCTGGCCGATGGTGAGGTGGTGGCATCGCGGGCCTGGCATTCGCGGTCCAACCACACCGCGGAGCTCATACCGGCGGTGGCCGAGCTTCTGGCGGCCCAGGGTCTGCGCCCAAAGGAGCTGGAGGCGGTGGCCGTCGCCCTAGGACCGGGAGGCTTTAGCGCCTTGCGCGTTGGGGTTAGCGCGGCCAAGGGCCTGTGTGCCGCCAGCCACATCCCGATCATCGGCGTGGGCACCTTAGACCTGGAAGGATTTCCCTTGGGCGATGTGCCGATGCAGGCATGTGCCCTCTTGGAGGCCGGCCGGGGCCAAGCGGCCTCGGCCATTTTCGCCCCTCGGGGCGGCCGGGTGCGGCCCGACCGCGTGTCCACGGCCGCGGAGTTGTTACAAGAGATTGATGGCCCCACCGTCTTCTGCGGTGAGGGCCTGGCTCCTTGGGCCGACGAAATCCGGGACTCTTTGGGTTCTCGGGCTGTGTTGCTATGGACTTCGCCGCAAGAACGGGCCGTTTCCCTCGCCGCCATCGCCCGCCAGCGGTTGGGCCGCCAAGAGTTCGACGACGTCGACACGTTACAGCCGGAGTACCTGAGGATGCCCAGCATCGGCGCTCCCAAGCGGCGCGACCGGACACCCCAACGACCGGCGCGGCGTCCGGACCGGGGGCGGCCCGAGGCCGGCCTTGCCCGATAACACCGCGCTGCTGATTGGGTGCGGAAGTGTCGGCGCCGCCGCCGCACGGCTGTTGGCCGACGAGCGGGCCTTCGACCGGGTTATCGTCGTCGACCGCAACCGCTCGCGGGCGGCCGCCGCCGCCGAAGCCTGCGGCCCGAAAGCCACGCCGGCGTGTCTCGACTGGTCCGACGAGGATTCTTTGGTAAAGCTCCTATCCGGGGTGCTCGTGGTGCTGAACACCGCCGGGCCGTTCAGCCCCGGTGTACTCTCCTTGATGCGTACCGTCGTGGAGGCCGGAGTGTCTTACACCGACGTTAACGACGACCCCGACTCGCTTCAAATGGCGTTCGAGTCCGGCTATCTGCGCGGCCAGGCGGAATACCGCGCCGTGGGAGTTCTGCCAGGGATGGGGTCCACGCCCGGTCTGACCAACGTGCTGGCCCACTACCTGGGGTCGCGTTTGGACCGGGTCGACGAGGTGCGGTCTTACGAGGTCGACGATATGCGGCTACGGACGCCCGCAATTTGGCGACGGCGGTTGGCTGCCTTCGGTTCCCCGGCGTTGGTCTGGCGGGGAGGCCAGTGGCGGCAGGTGGCGCCCATGTCTGAAACGGAGGAAATACCGTTTCCGGAACCCTGGGGGAAGGTGAGCTGCCAAACGGTTGGCCTCGGCCCCGTCACCCTGCCCGATAGCCTGCCTTCGCTTACCCATGCCTCGACGCACCGCGGGTTCTGGCATTCGGACATGGATACGATGATGGGCCACTTGACGCAATACGGCTTGGCGGTACAGGAGCCGGTGGACACCAGCGCCGGAAGATTGGCGCCTGCCGAGTTTACGGCGCGACTGTTTTCCAGCCCAGCCACCGCGCCGCTGTTCGACTTCGGACCGGGGCCCGCCCGGTTGCCAAGGCAACTCCAAGTCGTTGGCGCCCTTCGCGGCGAGCGGTGCCGGTTCACCATGACTTACTCGTTCCCCTTCGGAGAGGCGGCGGAAGACGCGGCTTCCCCGTTAGTGGTGGGAGCTCGGATGTTGGCCCGGCGCGAGCTACCCGCGCCTGGTCTCTACTCGCCGGAAAGACTGGACCCTGCACCATTCCTCTGGGACATGGAGCGCCGCAGCGTCAACATTCAACTCAGAAAAGAAATCGTATAACGGAGGACCCATGGAGCGGACCCTGGTTTTGGTGAAACCCGACGGCGTGCAGCGCGGCTTGATCGGCGAGGTGATCGGCCGCTTGGAGCGACGCGGCCTAAAATTGGTGGCTATGAAGCTGATGCAGGTCGACGACAACCTGGCGCGCCGCCACTACGGTGAACACGTCGACCGCCCGTTCTTCTCCGGCCTGGTCCGCTTCATTACTTCAGCGCCCATCGTGGCCATGGCCTGGGAGGGCAAAAGCGCGGTGCAGATTGTCCGCGACACCATGGGCACGACCAATCCGGCTCAGGCCGTCCCTGGTACCATCCGCGCCGACTTTGCCGTGGACATTGGTCGCAACTTGGTGCATGGGTCGGATAGTCCTGAATCGGCCCAACGGGAATTGGGCCTCTTCTTTGAGGCCAGCGAGTTCTTGAGCTACGGGCGGGCCAACGACCCTTGGATCAACGAGGACTGACCTGCGACCACTGACCTACAGGACCCGCACGACCTGCGGGGCCCGGGCCCACAGCCGCTCCAAGCCGTAGAAGTCCCGTTCCTCGGGCGAGAAGATGTGGACGATGACATCGCTGAAGTCCAAGAGCACCCATCCTGAGGCGGCGGCGCCCTCCCGGTGGTGGCGGCTGATGCTAGCGTCCTTCGTCGAGCCAGTGATGTCCTCTTCCAGCGCCTCGATCTGGCGGGACGACTCTGCCGACATGATCACGAAGTAGTCGGCGAAGGACGTCAAGGAGCGCAGGTCCAACATCACGATGTCCCCGGCCAGTTTGTCCGAGGCGACGTCTACGATTAGCTGGGCCACATCAATCGGTTCCATAGTCGGTTCCATCGTAGCCGGAGTATATCTCAAACGCCCGTTGTCAACGAGCCGAAGGGCGTGTCATTGTAGAATGAGATAACCGGCGAGTAACGCTAGGAGTATTCCATGTCCCTTTCCTTTGGATGGCCAAAGGTAATGCTGGCGTCCTTCGTGGCCGGAGCGCTGGTGCTGGTGGTGGCCTGCGGCGAGCAGGACCGGCCCGAGAGCCTGATTCCGGAGGGATCGTCTGCCATTATTGAGATCGATCTGGCCGCAATTACCAGTAGTCCGTTGTTGGACAGGGTGATCGTCTTCGACAGCCCCGATGACGCGGAGGAAACTCCAGGGATTGTGACCTCGGATATGGAGGTGATCGACCTCTTTATTCGAGACGCGAACTCCTTCGGTTTTGCAGTGTACGGGCCGTTCGATCAGGCCGATTTCGACGCGACCGTTGCGGCCTTAGACGGGGTGACCCAGTCCGAATACCGAGGCTTCGACATGTATTCGATGGAGACCTTGGATCAATCTGAGGAGTCGCTCGACCGTCAGTTTCCCACCGTGTCCACTCTGTTTGGTCTCCTCGAATTCCAATCGTCCGACCTGTCCGTCAGCTTGCTTGGTCCTGGGACGGTCGTGGGCGGCACTCAAAACGAAATCGAAGCGATGATCGATATATGGGAAGGTGAAGGGACACCCGCTTCCGGCCGCCTGGTCGACGCATTGGACGGATTGGCCGAAGAGCGGGTGGTTGGTCTGGTAAGCGAGGTGCCCGAGGGCACCGGCTTGGATGATGCCGGGGACCTGCTCGGGGAGAATGGCCTGCTGAGCGGGTTGCCTTTGGACTTCATAAATGATCTGGACCTCTTCACCACCGTGCTCACCCTCGGCGAGGAGTCCCTGGTCTCCGCAACCGAGATGGACTTTCATGAGGAGGGCGCCGCCACTCAGATGTACGAGCTGCTCGACGGGGGCCTGGCCCTGCTTGGCGCCTTCGGCAGTGATCCACAATTGGCCGGGCTGATCGACGCCGTCGATTTGACCCAGGACGCGGCGAAGGTAGGCATCAGCTTAACCCTGACCAAAGAGCAACTCGACTGGTTGGCAGAACTACTGGCCGGGCCGTAGTGCGTCGTATTCCCGCCTGCCCGCAATTCCTTCGGGCGAACACCGAACCACCCTAAAGCTGACCTAGGCCGTCTGGATTGCAGCGTGCGCCGGAATGACGGGTGGCGGCGCGCCGCCTCGGCGACAGCGGGACCTTGCCGTCCCAGTTCAGCATCGGTGCCACCGCTACACATTCTTTCCGTTGCCCCTTATAATCCTAGTTTTCCTCGATATTCATTATTGGACCGGTAAGGCTGTAGATGGCCAAATCCTTCCACTGAGAGGGCCGATGGCCATCTGGCCCTTGCCACCCGCGAATATTGTGATATATTTTACAAACACGCGCAGCCGGCTTGGCTGGGTGGGGGATACTATTTCCCCCCGCCTACGGCCTTTCACCCCAACTCGGAGAGGAATCGGAGGGTATTTGTTCCTCTTGAAACCGGGTTGCGAAGCGCCGGGCAGCAACGGTCTTAGGCACACATTGGCGGCAGGTATCGCAAGATATGGACCCACTGAGAGAATTGGCCAAGCGGGGACTATATTCCCCGGACCAGGAACACGATAGCTGCGGCGTTGGCATGGTCGCCAACATCAAGGGCCAGCAGACCCACCAGATCATCGACGAAGGTCTGGAGGTCCTGATCAACCTGGGCCACCGCGGCGCGGCGGGCAGCGATCCGGAGACCGGCGACGGCGCCGGCATCCTGGTCCAAATGCCTCACGCCCTGTTCCGCCGAGAGTCCGCGAATCTCGGATTCCAACTCCCGCTTGAAGGCGAATATGGCGTCGGCATGGTCTTTTTGCCCCCCGCCGCCGAGGCTCGGGAGCGGGCTCGTAGCCTGGTCTCCGGGGCAATCGTCAACGAGGGACTGGAGCTGCTGGGCTGGCGCGATGTTCCCTTGGATCCCACCAAGATCGGTCGCGACGCACGAGCGCGAGCCCCCTACATCGGCCAAGTGTTCATCGGTCCGGGCAACAGTGGTCTGGACCCGGCGCATTTGGAACGCAAGCTATATGTGGTGCGCAAGATCATAGAACATTCCCTGAAGGACTCGGGTCTCTCCGAAGAAGAGGCCGACTATTTTTACGTTTGCAGCATGTCCTGCAACACCGTCGTCTACAAGGGCCTGCTCATGGCCCACCAGATTTCCGGGTTCTACCTGGACCTGCAGGACGAGGAGATGGTCAGCGCCTTTGCGCTGGTCCATTCGCGTTTTAGCACCAACACTTTGGGCCACTGGCGCCTAGCTCACCCCTACCGCTACCTGGCCCATAACGGCGAGATCAATACGTTGCGCGGCAATCTGAACTGGATGCGCGCCCGGGAAGCCCAGTTCGACTCGCCCCTCTTCGGCGACGACGCGGCCAAGCTGGCCCCGATTATGAACCCCGGCGACTCCGACACCGCCAGCTTCGACAACGCGCTGGAGTTGCTTCTCATGACCGGGCGCGAGTTGCACCACGCCCTGTTGATGATGATTCCCGAGGCCTGGAACCAGCACGAGACGATGGCCCAGGAGAAGAAGGACTTCTACGAGTACCACTCGGCGCTGATGGAGCCTTGGGACGGCCCGGCCATGATGCTATCTTCGGACGGACGCGACATCTGCGCGGTGCTAGACCGCAACGGCTTACGGCCCTTCCGTTATCTCGTCACCACGGACGACAAGCTGGTGATGGCCTCGGAGACTGGAGTCTTGGACGTAGCCCCTCACCGAGTGGCCCTAAAAGGCCGGCTGCAACCGGGCCGGATGTTCCGGGTTAGCTTGGAAGAGGGCCGGATCATCGGCGACGAGGAGTTGAAGCAGGGTCTGGCCGGACGCCAGCCCTACGGCCAATGGCTGTCCGAAAACAAGCTGTCGCTCGACGGTCTGCCCTATACCGCCGAGCCGCCCGCGATAACCCCCCAAGAACTGGTTCGGCAACAGCGCACCTTCGGTTATAGCGTCGAAGAATTGCGGATGCTCACCACGCCCATGGCCGAGCATGGCTACGAGGCGGTCGGCTCCATGGGGAACGACGCCCCTCTGGCCGTGCTGTCCGACCAAAACCAGGTCTTGTTCAACTACTTCAAGCAGCTATTCGCCCAGGTCACCAATCCTCCATTGGACGCCATTCGGGAGGAGTTGGTTACCTCCCTGGAAGCCTTCATCGGCAGCGAGCAGAATTTATTCGAGGAAACCCCTCTGCATTGTCGGCAGTTGAAGCTACGATCGCCGATTATTGACAATACAGACATGGCCAAGATCAAGGCCCTGATAGGCGGTTCGATCCGGAGCAAAGTACTTTCCACGCTGTTCGACCCGGACTCGCCCGGTCAGCCCATGAAGGACGCCTTGGAGCAACTGCGGAGCGAGGCGTCCAAGGCGGTTGAAGATGGGTGCGCGATGCTGGTGCTCTCGGACCGGGGCGTTGGCCCCGGAGCCGCGCCTATACCCAGCATGCTGGCCACCGGAGCGGTGCACCATCACCTGATCCGTGAGGGAGCCCGCACGAAGGTCGGCTTGGTCGTGGAGACCGGCGAGGCCCGGGAAGTACACCATTTCTGCCTTCTCATCGGCTACGGCGCTGGTGCGATCAATCCCTACCTGGCTTTGGAGACCGTCCAGTCGATGACCGAAGCCGAGCAAATCAACGGCCACATGCCGGACTATGCCCAGAAGAACTTCATCAAGGCCAATGAAAAAGGCGTTCTGAAAGTAATGTCCAAGATGGGCATCTCCACGGTACAAAGCTACCGGGGAGCCCAGATTTTCGAAGCCGTCGGCCTGAACCAAGACCTGATCGACGATTACTTTACGTGGACCCCTTCCCGCATCGGTGGCATCGGGCTCGACACCATCGAGCGCGAGTCGGTGCATCGGCACCAAGCCGCCTATGAGGAAACCAAGGTGGCCGCCAACCAGGAGTTGCCGTTGGGCGGGGCCTACCAATGGCGGCGTGATGGTGAGCACCATCAATGGAACCCGGACACTATCGCCCGGTTGCAGCACGCGGCCCGCACCAACGACCGAAACGTTTACAAGCAGTTCGCCCGGCTCTCCAATGACCAGAGCCGCCGCATCGCAACCCTGCGCGGATTGCTGGACTTCAAGGAAGGACGCGCGTCCATTCCCCTCGATGAGGTGGAGCCTACCTCGGATATCGTCAAGCGGTTTGCCACGGGCGCGGCTTCGCTGGGCTCCATAAGCAAGGAAGCCCACGAGACCATGGCGATCGCCATGAACCGCCTCGGGGCCCGCAGCAACACCGGCGAGGGCGGCGAAGACTACCGTCGCTACACCCCCGACGAAAACGGCGATAGCCGAAGCAGCGCCATAAAACAGGTCGCTTCGGGCCGCTTTGGGGTCACCCCCAACTACCTAATCAACGCCACCGACCTGCAGATTAAAATGGCCCAAGGCTCCAAGCCCGGCGAGGGCGGCCAGCTGCCCGGCCACAAGGTAGACGAGTACATCGGCTGGGTGCGCCGCACGACCCCGGGTGTAGAGCTGATCTCGCCTCCGCCACACCACGACATCTACTCGATCGAGGACCTAGCACAGCTAATCCACGATCTGAAGAATATTAACCCGGAGGCCAGAATCCACGTGAAGCTGGTGGCCGAAGTAGGCGTCGGCACGGTTGCCGCCGGGGTCGCCAAGGGCCACGGCGATGTGGTGCTGATCAGCGGCCATGACGGGGGCACCGGGGCTTCGCCGGAGTCGTCGATCAAGCACGCTGGCCTACCCTGGGAGCTGGGCATCGCGGAAACACAGCAGGTGCTGGTCGCCAACGGGTTGCGCAGCCGGATAGTGGTGCAGACCGACGGCCAGTTGAAGACTGGCCGCGACGCCGTCATCGCCGCGATGCTGGGGGCCGAAGAGTTCGGCTTCGCCACCTCCGCCTTGGTGGTCAGCGGCTGCATCATGCTCCGAAAGTGCCACCTGAATACCTGCTCGGTGGGCATCGCCACTCAGGATCCGGAGCTTCGCAAACGGTTCGCCGGCAAGCCCGAATACCTGGTCAACTACTTCACCTTCGTGGCCGAAGAGATGCGGGAGATCATGGCCGAGTTGGGATTCCGCACCGTCGCCGAGATGATCGGACGGGTCGACGCCCTAGACCCGCGCGAGGCCATCAACCACTGGAAGGCCCAGGGCTTGGACTTCTCTCGGCTGCTTTACCACCAAGAGGCCATCAACCCCGGCGAGGCGGTCTACTGCTCCGAGGAGCAGGACCACGGCTTGGAACACGCCCTCGACCACCGGTTGATTGCTCTGTCGGAACGGGCGCTACGCCTTGGGGAGCCAGTGGAGATCAGCCTGCCCATCCACAACTCCAACCGCACCGTCGGGGCGATGCTTAGTGGTCAAGTAGCCAAGCGTTACGGTGAAGACGGCTTGCCCGAAGACACGATTAAGATCCAGTTCTTCGGCTCCGCCGGGCAGAGCTTCGGCGCTTTCTTAGCCAAGGGCATCAGCATCGAGCTGAAGGGCGACACCAACGACTACTTCGGCAAAGGAATGTCGGGCGGGCGGATCGCGGTAACTCCGCATCCCGAATCGCACTTCGTGCCGGAAGAGAACATCATCATCGGCAACGTGGCCATGTATGGGGCCACCGGCGGCCGCGCCTTCATCAACGGTGTGGCCGGCGAGCGCTTCTGCGTCCGCAACAGCGGCGTACAAGCGGTGGTGGAGGCGATCGGGGACCACGGCTGCGAATACATGACCGGTGGCGTGGTGGTGGTCTTGGGCGCAACCGGCCGGAATTTCGCCGCTGGGATGAGTGGCGGTATCGCCTTCGTCTACGATAAGGACGACGATTTCCATATCCGCTTCAATGGCGGCATGGCCGACTTGGAAGAGGTCGCCGCCGAGGAAGACAAGGCCATCCTAAAGGAATTGATCGAAGAGCATTACCGGCATACCCGCAGCGGACCCGCTGGACGTATCTTGGCCAACTGGGACGCCGACCTGCGGAAATTCAAGAAGATCATGCCTCGCGACTACCGTCGGGTGCTGGAAGAACGCAAGAACGCCAAGTCGGTACATCGGGAGTTGGAAGCCGTCAGCCATGGGTAATCCCATTGGGTTCATGAATTCTGGGCGCCTACCCCCCGAACGTCGGCCGGTTGCCGAGCGCATCGGAGACTACCGGGAGCTGTACCAACGCTGGCCGGATCAGGCGGCCCGGGATCAGGGCGGACGGTGCATGGACTGCGCCGTACCCTTCTGCCACACCGGCTGCCCCTTGGGTAATGTGATCCCCGAATTTAACCACTACGTCTACCTTGGCGACTGGGAGCGTGCGCTACGCACCCTGCTCAGCACCAACAACTTTCCGGAGTTCACGGGCCGTATTTGCCCCGCTCCCTGCGAGGCCAGTTGCGTGCTCAGCATCAACTCCGACCCCGTGACGATCGAATACATCGAGAAGGAGATCGCCGACCGGGGCTTCGAGAAGGGCTGGATCAAAGCTGAACCGCCAACCCGCCGTACCGGTAAGAAGGTGGCGGTGGTAGGTTCCGGGCCATCGGGCTTGGCCGCCGCCCAACAACTGAACCGGGCCGGTCATACCGTTACGGTGTTCGAACGGGCCGACTACATCGGCGGCCTTCTGGCTCTGGGCATCCCCGACTTCAAGCTGGACAAGGAAGTCTTGCAGCGGCGCCTCGACATTATGGCCGAGGAGGGTGTGAGCTTCGAGACCGGCGTGAACGTTGGAGTCGACTTCCCGGTCGAGCGGCTGCGCGGAGAGTTCGAAGCTGTCTGCCTCACCGTCGGCTCAACCGATGCGCGAGACCTGCCGGTGCCGGGGCGCGAGCTGGACGGAGTCCACTTCGCCATGGAATACCTGACCCAGCAGAACAAGCTCAACTCAGGTGAAGTGATCGACGACGCCGAGAGGATCACCGCCGAGGGCAAGCGGGTGGTCATCCTGGGCGGCGGTGACACCGGGGCCGACTGTCTGGGCACGGCGCACCGCCAAGGGGCGGAGATCGTTTACCAGTATGAGTTGCTGGCGGAACCGCCCGTGGAACGGGCCGATAGCAATCCCTGGCCCCAGTGGCCGATGGTTCTGCGGTCATCGGCGGCCCACGAAGAGGGTGGGATGCGCGATTATGGCATCCTCACCAAGTCCTTCTCCGGTAACGACGGGAAGCTTCAAAAGCTGCACGGGGTGCGGGTTGAGTGGAGCCAACCGAACAACGGTGAGCGCCCGTCCATGGCCGAAGTACCCGATAGCGGGTTCGAGGTAGACACTGAGTTGGTGCTGCTGGCGATGGGCTTCCTGCACCCGGAGCCCGAGGGACTGCTCACGTGGTTGGGAGTTGAGCTTGACCCGCGGGGCAACGTAAAAATCGGGGACGACCGCATGACTTCCGTGCCCGGCGTCTTCGCTGGGGGCGACGCGGCCCGCGGTCAATCTCTGGTCGTCTGGGCCATCGCCGAGGGCCGGGAAACGGCCCGTGCCATCGACCTCTACCTGATGGGAGAGACCTCCCTCCCTCGTTCTCTAAGCACCTACTAGCGCCCGCCTCCGCCCCCCAATCCGCGCGGACTGCCCGGAGTCACGCCGTCACTCCCTGTTGGCTCTTGGCCTGCCCCACGTGCTCCAGGTATTCGCTCATGGAGAGCACCTGTACCGCGTTGGTGTTGCCCGATACGCCGGGCAGGAAGCCGTGGACGATGGTGACCACGTCGTCTTCGGTTACGTTTCCACTGTCCAAGGCCGCCTGGATCACCGAAAAGACCAGTTGGGCCACGTCCTGCTCCGGCGTGATTACGCCAGCGGGCAGGATCCCCCAGCCCAAGCACAACTTCCGCAGCACCCCCGCATCGTGGGAGAAGGCCAGGACGTCGTTCGCGGGCCGGTATCGGGATAGCTCCAGCGCCGCCCGGCCAGTGCTTGTCATCACGATGGGCTTGGCATCCAGGGTGTAGACCAACCGGGACGCCGCGCCAGTGATGGCCTGGGTGCGGTCGTGGGAACCCATGTCTTTGTAAAATGGGTAAATGCGCTCGGTCTCATTGATGGTCGACACCGCTACCCGCAGCGCCTCCACAGGAAAGCTGCCCATCGCCGTTTCGTCGGACAGGAGGATGGCGTCTCCTCCGTCCAAGACCGCCGTGTTGATGTCGGAAATCTCAGCCCTGGTAGGGGTTGGCGATACCACCATCGAGCGCAATATCTGAGTGGCAATTACGCCGATCTTCCCCGCCAGGTTGGCCTTGGCGACGATGTCCTTCTGGACTCTCGGGACCTGCTCCATGGGAATTTCGACGCCCAAGTCGCCCCGCGCAACCATCACGGCGTCCACCTCGGGCAGGATGGAGTCGATGTTGTCTATGCCTTCGCCCCGCTCCAATTTGGCCATTACCAAGGCATTGCTGCCCGCCGCGTTGAGATGCTTACGGGCGAACAGTATGTCTTCGGCGGTGCGCACGAAGGAGACTGCTACCCAGTCGACCTGCTGCTCCACCCCGAACTTGAGGTCGATCATGTCTTTGTCGGTGAACACCGGGTCATCAATGATCGTTCCGGGCAGGTTCACCCCTTTGTAGGAAGAGACCACACCGGAAGTGAGCACCCGCGCGAAAATCCTGGATGGCGCCGTTTCGGTGACTTCCAGCCGGACACTGCCATCGGCGATGAACACGCTGTTGCCGACCTGGAGGTTCCGGAGCGCCCCTGGTTGAGGGAAAGGCAACACTCCCGGTTCAAGAGACGCGGTATCGGAGCTAAGGACCACCACCTCTCCGACGGTCAACTGTACCGGTTCGTCCAAGCGCCCGAGACGCAGCTTTATCCCGCCCAAGTCTTGGAGCACCGCCACTGGACGCCCGTGCTTCTCCGACAGCTTCCGGATGGTGGCAATGACCTCGGCGTGTTCCTCGTGAGTACCGTGGGAGAAATTCAGCCGGGCACAGTCCATCCCGTCGGAGATCAATCGGTCCAGAGTTTCCTCGTCCCGGGAAGAAGGGCCAATGGTGACGATAATCTTCGTCTTACGCATGCTAAAGGCACCGCCAGTCTCAGATAGACGGCCAACTAATTCAGTGTAAAGCATCGGCCCTGCGGAAATACAGCCGACGGCCATTCGGGACTGCGAATTAGGTGCTGCCGAATTAGATATTGTGAGACGTTTCGCAAATATATATTATGATGAAAAACATGAAATATATGCGTATTTTTAAGCGTTGACGACGAAATATGAGTTATTCAGAATCTGACATCAATGTAAAGGAGGTAAGCAACTACTTCGCAAAAGACCCAACGGCATTTCTGGACTCTTCGATTGCAGGTCAAACCAATTTGGATGCTTAAGTTCATCGTAACTGGTCTGATCGCACTCATGCTGCGGGGCGTTGTCGCCGGCGGAAGTGATGGGGAAGCTCCCGATCAATCCTCCGCAGGACAGGCTCCGGCGCAGCAGGCGCCTTCTTCGGGCGGAGCCGTGGCGGTTAATCAGGGAGATGCCCTGGCCAAAATAGGCCGGATCGATGGCCGGTGGGCCAGGCGCAATCTATCTCGGCGACCTCTCCGACTTGGTTGGCTCAACCACGGACCTTGACTTGGGACTGGGACCGGAAGGTATGATCCCGCTGGACCTGCTAGAGGAAAGCAGGTGGATCTACGAGTCCGACTACTACAAGTACCTGATCGATCGGGCCAACTTCGACAACCCCACCGAGTTGGTCACTCAGGGCAAGAGCATCAAGATACAGTACGCTTGTATCAACCGCGCCCTGTTCCCCTGCAAGGCCAAAGAGTCGTTCTTTGTCCCCAATGTGGCCGAGCGCACCGGTGGTCAATTGCAGATACAGACCGTCGGCTATCCCGAGTTGGGTATCGCCGGTCCGGACACCGTGGCCCTGGTGGGCAACGGCACCCTGGAGTTCTCCGAGATCAGCGGAGCCTACGTCGGCGGCGCCCTGCCGGTGTTGGACATGTACTACTTCTGGGGACTGTTCCACGACCGGGAGACCGATTTCCGGGCGGTGACCGCGGTGATCCACGACCTATACGGTTACATCGAAGATGCGACCGGCGGCGGCACCGTGGTCAGCCATAACTGGTTCGCTGGCAACGACCAGTGGATTGAAGAAGGCGCCTGGGCCGAGCTTGAAGAGCTGCGTATGGCGCCGGTGTGGAACGCTACTGGCCTTCAGAAGAACCTGGACGAGGGAATGGAGCACATACCCTGGGACGCCGAGATGCGGGAGTTCATCCTGAATGATATTGTCCTGGGCGAAATGATTCCCAACTGGGTTAACCGGGTCGGCGGCTACGACAGCGACGAAGTGCGGTTGTTCAACGAGAAATTCGGACCCATTGCCGGAGTGCTGGTCCAGCCCGACGGCACCGCCGTACTTCGGGGAACCGGGAAGGACGCCACGACTCAACGCTGACGCCTGCGGACCCACGCCTTATATCCAGCAGGGCCGGCATATGCCGGCCCTGTTCCTTTGGCTCAGTGTTGGAAACCGGGGTTCTAGCTGCGGCTGGCGTCGAATGCGTCGGTGGCGGCCTTCAAGCCAGCGTAGCGGTTGGCCTGCAAAACCTCGATGCGTTCGGCGGCCCACTGGTTGGAGGTCTCGATCCCAATCAGGGAGCCCTGGAAACGGGGCATCACGTAGCGGGCCAAGAGCTCATAGCTTCGGTGCAGCTTGTCGCGCGGGGCCCAGTCCTCCACCCGGATCATGAACTTGCCGAACCCGCCGCTGATTTCTTGCAGCCGCTCGATACCGGCAATGGCGTCGTCGGGGGTGCCGACGATCCACTGGTTGTTGTCGACCATGAAGTCGACTATCTGCTCCCGGGGAACGTCTGGTACCGGGTTGCCCAAGGTGCGGCCGAAGTACTCGGTGACCACCCGGGCGCTGCCCTCGCGAATGTCCTCGTAGGCCTGCTTCTTGCTGTCGGCCAGGTGCATGCCCATCACGATGCCCCAGTCCTCGCGGTGCACTGTCTTGCCGTGCTCGGCGGCGGTCTCCTCACAGATGTCCCAAAGCTCCATCAGCGAGGTGCGCCGGATGGTGTCGCGGGGCACGCTTAGGGAGAGCACCGAAGCGCCGTACTTGCCGGCCACGGTCACGCCAGCTGGCGACTCAACCGAGGCCACCGCCACCGGGACGTGGGGGTGCTGGTAGGGCCGCAGTTGGATGACCGCCTCGTTCAACTCAAACCAGTCGCTCTTGTGGCTGATGGGGTCGGTCTCGGTCATCAGACGCATGATGACGCCCAGCGACTCGTCCATCATCGCCCGCTGGTTTTCCGGCTTGATGCCCAGCATCAGCGCGTCGGATGCCAGGGCGCCGGGTCCCACGCCAAGGATGACCCGGCCTCGGGTCAGGTGGTCGAGCTGGACGAAGCGGTTGGCGACCATATAGGGGTGGTGGTAAGGCAGGCTGACCACTCCGGACCCGAGCTTGATGTTGCGAGTGCGCTCGGCGGCGGTTGCCATGAAGACCTCAGGGGAGGCGATGGTCTCCCAGCCGGCGCTGTGGTGTTCGCCAATATAGGCTTCGTCGAAGCCCAGGGTGTCCAGCCATTGGACCAGTTCCAGGTCGCGTTCCAGAGCTAGAGTCGGGTTTTCGCCGACCCGGTGAAACGGGGCCATGAACACGCCGAATTTCATTCTATCAGGGGCAGTCATAGAGCAATTTCCTCCGCCAAAGTTCCCGGACATCGCCGGGAGGCTCGTGGCCATTTTAACACGGCGCAAATGTCCGCCCAATGGCATTCAGGCGGAGGGGGCGTAGGCGTGATTCGCGAACCTCCCCTGCGGGAAGAGGGGGGATGGTCCTAGGGCCAGTTAACCACCCGGCTGCGTCGTTCCATCAATAAGACGTCGTGCCAGACGCTGTTCCAATGGCCCTTCTTTTCCTGGTATCCAATGGGCCTGAAGCCACAGGTTAGGTGCAGGCCTATGCTGGGCGCGTTGTCCAGGATGATTCCGGCCTGCAGCGACCAGATGCCGTGCCGCTCCGACTCCTCGGCCAGCGCTTCAAGCAGGGCCCTGCCAACCCCCTGCCCCCGGTAGGCCGAGCCCACGTAGATGCTCTCGTCCACAACGCCGGAGTACACCCGCCGGACCGAGACCGGGCTCACGGAGACCCACCCCGCGACCTGACCGGAGAGACGGGCCACCAACCGGCACACGGCCAAATGCCCCTGGTCCCACTGCTCCCACGACGGCGCTTCGGTCTCGAAGGTGGCCAGTCCGGTGGCGATTCCATCCAGGTAAATGGCCCGTACGGCAGGCCAGTCGTCAGGGCGCATGGACTCGATTACGAGGTCGGTCATATGGCGGCATCCAATCAAACGTGGTATCTTTGTTGCACCATCACGAGGCGTTAATTTTACTCCAGAGAGGTCGCGAAATGCCCCAGATTAAGCACATCGCCATCGCCACCAACGACGCCGCCAAGACCGCCAAATTCTACTCCGAGGTCTTCGGTCTGCGCGAGGTCGCCCAACTCGACAGCGAGAACGCCAAAGGCTTCATGTTGAGCGACGGCAACGTCAACATGGCCATCTTGGACTTCCAGAACGACGCCGTGGCTGGCGAGCGCGGCAAGGACTGGGAGGGCATCCATCACATCGGCTTCGAGGTCGAGAGCCTGGAGGAGATTGAGGCCAGATTGGCGGCCGCCAACGCCCAAGAGATGGCATCGGTCAACCAGGCCCTGCATATGGGCAACACCGGCCCTCGCCACCAGAACGTTGAGACCAAATACGAAGGCCCCAACGGCGAGATGATCGACGTCTCCCAGGTCGGCTGGATCGGCACCCGCGGCCTCGACTAGGCCGTAAGGAGCTACAGGTCCCGGGCACGACCGAAAACTGCGCCCTGGCGGAGGAGGTGAAACAGGAATAGCTCCTGCACTCCCCTCACCGAGGCAGGCCGGTGGCTAAACTCAGCCTGGGGAAGAAAGAACGCCCGGTCCAACGATCGGGCGTTTGTTGTTGCCGGGGTTGTGAATTCCCTCATCCGCGCGACGATGGAGGGTGTGGCGTGGGATGAGAGGGTAACGGGACCGATGGTGGTGGCCCCGTTACGGTCTGCCGCTACGCAGGCCGGAAGGCTATCGATGGATGGTCGGGGTCGAAGTTTTCCATGTCTAGGACCATCGGCATGCCGGTCTGGATGTTCTGAGGCTGGCTGCCGTCCACTCCGGTGATTAGGGCGCTGATGCGTGGTCCTTCTTCCAGAGTGACGATTCCGCTGCAATAAGGCCGGTCGCGGCCGTAACCCTTCTCGCCCATGTAGACCGGCACCACGGAGATGGCAGTGAACGTGGCCAAGGTGGCCCTCCCGCTGAAAGCGTGCCACTCCATGTCGAAGCCGTGGCAATCGGGGCACATTGGCCGGGCTTCGGGAGAGAGACGCCCGCAGTTGGTGCAGCGGACGCCGGTTAGCTGGCCGGCTTCCTGGAGCTTCTTATAGAAATTGGCGGCGTTGAATTCGCTGGCCATGACAACCACCTATCCTCGCCGGAGTACGTTTATGACGCAGGTACCGCCAGTGCCGCCCACGTTGTGGGTCAACCCGACTTCGACCTTCGACTTTTTGACTTGGCGCTCTCCGGCCTCGCCGCGGAGCTGGTGGTAGATCTCGACTACTTGGCCGACGCCGGACGCGCCCACCGGGTGGCCCTTAGCCTTCAGGCCGCCGGAGGTGTTGATGGGCCGGTCGCCGTCTAGCGCCGTCCGGCCGTCGTCAACTGCTCTCGGCCCCTCGCCGGGGGCGAAGAAGCCCAGGTCCTCGCTGGCCACGATCTCGGCGATAGTGAAGCAGTCGTGCACCTCGGCGAGGTCGACGTCGTCGGCGGTGATTCCGGCCATCTCGTAGGCTTGGCGGGAGGCTTCCTTGGCCGCCGATAGGGAGGTCAGCTCCTCGGCGGCATGCAGCGGCTTGCCCGAGGCTTGGCCGATGCCCGCCAGCATCACTGGCTTGTCGGTGAAATTGTGGGCGACGTCGACCGATACCAGCAATACGCAGGACGCGCCGTCGGTGATGGGGGCGCAGTCGTAGAGGCGCAGCGGCCAGGCGATCCACGGGTTGGCGGCTTCGTCCTTCAGGAAGTCCAGGTCCGAGGCCCAGTTGGGAACGGTCTGGCCGCGCTGCTCGGCCCGGCCTTTGCGGCGCTCCATCATCTCAGTGACGGTCGTCTGGAACTGGGCCTTGGGGTTCAGGGCCCCGTTGGCGTGGTTCTTGATGCCGACCTTCAGCAGATGATCGGTGTTGGTCTCGTAGCGGTCCATGTGGGCCTTGGCGATGGCCCCGAAGATACCCGGGAAGGTGAGTCCGGCGGGCACCTCGTAGAGCCCATCGGCTGCCGAGGCCAAAACGTCGGTGACGCCCTCGGTGGGCAGGTTGGTCATCTTTTCCATGCCGCCCACCAACACCACGTCGTACATTCCGCTGGCGATGGCCATCGCGCCCTCGCGTAGGGCGCTGCCGCTACTGGCGCAGGCGTTTTCGATGCGGGTGACCGGGATGGGGGTCATGCCCAGCCAGTCGGCCACGATCGGGGCGGTGTGTCCCTGGGTCTCGAACAAGTCCGAGGAGTAATTGCCGACGTAGGCGCACTCGATGTCTTCGACGTCGATGCGCTGGTCCATGGTTTCCATCATGTCCTGGAAGGCCTCGACGAATAGGTCGCGGCTGTCCTTGTCCGGGAAGGCCCCGAACTGGGAAAGACCGGCGCCGACGATGGCGACCTGGCGGCCAAGCTGGCGTTTTCGAGTGGTCATGGTTAGCTCCTTTTCGTTGCGGTATCGCGAGCGGTCAGGCGAACATCAAACGATCGCCTTTCGGTTCAGGTACGCTTCGGCCAAGTTCTTTGGCTGTATCAATCCAGAACTGGGTCGCTTCCCGGATACTGTTTAAGGCCTGTTCCAGCGTTTCGCCATGAGCCATGCAACCGGGCAATTCGGGCACATCGGCCACGAACAACCCGTCAGCTTTGCTCCAATAGAGAATGATCTCATATTTGTGGTCTACCATTCCCACACTCCGTATTTGACGAAGATACTGCTGACTTGTTTGATCTGATAGTCCTTCGCCAAAGAGCCAAGTCGTTGCAAGTTGATTAGCTCATATACTCCGGTCTTGCTGAACATGTGATGACTGCCTCGAATCCTCTCGTCGAATCCCAATGCTCTCAACAACCGTCGCAGATCATCGAATCTGATGTTGGCGTCGGACGTTCCAGCTAGGATCCGCGTCAGCAGACGTTGGTCGCGGGACCGCAGGTTAGCGCTCGACATTATCGGCGGCTTTGCTGCGCTCCGTCAACAAGACGCCGCGTTGCCCGAGTCAAGATAAGTTGTCTCCCCCACTCGCGAGACGGCGATCATCTGCCGATACATCCCTCGCTCCGCAGTGTGGGTCTCACTGCGCCATCCCGCGCTCCCCGCTCCTCCCTCCAGCGCTTCGTGGAGCACCCGCCCGTGCATCCCTTCGCCGTCGGGCAAGCCTAGTAGGTGGAGAATCGTGGGTACAAGGTCCACGTTGCCCGTTGGGACGGTGATGGTTGTGAACTTCTTGAAGGCCGGGCCGCGAGCGAAGAGCACGTTCCGGGTCTCGTGGGGACTCATGGAGCCGTGCTGGCCCCGCCCCGGACCAAGGTTGGTGGAGTAGGCATGACCGGCGAAGCCTGCATCGTTGGGGGTGGAGTCCCAGCGGAAGGACATGGTGATTGTGGGCGCCCTGGGGCCCTCCAGCCCGATTAGGCTGGCTGGCAGCGCTCCCTCGATCTCGCCGGCGGCTTGGGACGACACCAGCGCACCGCACCATGGCTGCGCCGTCAGCCAGCGGGCCAGCCGCTGGGCCGTCGAGCCGTCGTTTGCCGGTACGTAGAATAGCGCCGACCCGCCGTTGGGCGCGACCACCACGCCGCCCGGCTCGCCACCGGGCGGAAACCCCGCATCCCGCAGCAGCGCCTCGACCCCGACGACTTCCGAGATGGTGGAGTAGCCGTGGTCCGAAGCCACGATCACGTTGGTTTCCATCGCAATCCCCCATTCCTCCAGCCAGTCCAACAGCCGCCCGAACTGCCGGTCCGCTTCCCCAATCGCAGTTATCGCCGCCTCGGAGCCCACCCCGTGGGAGTGCTGGGAGGAATCCGGCTCCGAGAACCAGACCAGCGACACGGCCGGCCGGCGCTCCGGAAGCACGTAACCCGTGGCGATGTCCACAGCGTAGGCCAGCTTGTGGGAGCTGGGCAGCGAGCGGTCAGGCCAAGGGCCATACCTTGCGGTGATCTCGGCGTGGAGCGGGCGTGGCAGGGAGAAGTCGGGATGGATCGTCGCCCCGCCGTAACTCTCGGCGTTTGGGTTTTGCAGGTAGGCGTTGCCCGAGGTCCCGGTCCCTACAGCCACGAACTCCTTGTCGTGACGGTGCAGAATGTCCCCAAGGGTCGGTTTAAGCAGCACCGGTGTGTTGGCCGCGATCTCCGTCAGGATCGGCTCCATTGCCCCTATGGCTCGGTGGGGGTCGAACTCCGGGATGACCAGCATGTTGCCGGTGAGCCCATGAGCGCCGGGGCAATGGCCGGTGACCAGGGTGGCCACGTTGGCCCGGGTGACGGTTGGGAAGGCGGCGTGGTTGTTGGCGAAGGCGACACCCTCCGCCGCCAATCGCGACAGGTTGGGCATCAGGTCCGGCGTTACCTGGGCTGGTTGCAGCCCGTCGAACACGACAATCAGGAAGGCCGTCATCGTCTAGTTGCCAAGGATGGCCGCTTCGCACATTTGGGCCCCCAGCAGCACCTCGGGCAGCAGCGCTGTCTCCCAGGTGGTGTGGAACGAACGCACCCCGATGCCCACTGGAACCGCAGTTATCCCTCGCTCGACGAATATGTTGGCGTCGGAACCGCCGCCCGACGCTTCCAACACCGGCTTCAGCCCCAAATGGGCCAGCGCTTCGCCGATCAACTCGATCGCCGGGTTGTTTTGGGCGACGTGGTAGGCCTGGTAGGTGTTGGTGATGTCCAAGTCGATTTTGGCGTCGGGGTTCCGGGCCGCCGCTTCGTCGAAGACCTTGCGGAACTGCCTCTCCATCCAGGCCAGTTTCTCGTTGCTACGGCTACGGAACTCGCCGTCCATGAAGGCTTGGTCCGGGACGATGTTGCGCTTGAGCCCGGACTCCATGCGCCCGATGTTGGCGGTGGTCTCGGCGTCGATGCGCCCTAGGGGCAGGCGGTTGAGGATTTCGGCGGCCACCAGCATCGCCGATAGCCCTTTCTCCGGCTCCAGACCCGCGTGGGCGGCGCGGCCGGTGATGTTGACCGTGACCACGTTCTGCGATGGTGCGGCCACGGTGATACGGTTGGGCGGCCCCTCGCCGTCGAAAACGATGCCTGACTTGGCCGACAGCAGTCCGAAGTCCAAGTGGTGAGCGCCCACCAGGCCACCCTCCTCGTGGCGGGTAAATACCACCTCCACCGCCCGTCGCTCGCCACCATTCTCAGCAGCGGCGGTCAACGCCTCAAGCACGATGGCCACACCTGCCTTGCAGTCGCCGCCCAGAATGGTCGAACCGTCGGAACGAAGCACGTCGCCATCCAAGATGGGCTGTATGCTGCGTCCCGGTTCGACCGTGTCGAGATGCGCCGACAACAGCACAGGCTCGCCTCTGCCCGGGAGGTGGGCGATGACGTTGTTGTAGCCATCGTGTTTCACCTCGAGGCCCAGGTCGGCCAGCCGGGCGCTGACCTCCCGGTCCATCGCGTCTTCCTCCCCACTGGGACTGTCGATTTTGATCAGCTCGATGAGGGTTTTGGTCAGTCTGTCTCTGTCGGCCAAGTCCGTCTCCTTCGGGGTTACGCCCTGCTATTCGTAGAGTTGGGGAGCGCCGGTGGGGTCGGGGAAGCTGTCGTCACCGTTAAAGGCCCAGTAGAACGCCTTGACCAGAGCCTGGCTGTTGGCGGCCCCGCTGAAGCGGTGGTTGCAGTTGGGTACCTGACGGGCCTCGAAGGAGGACGCCCGGAGCTGGCCCATGCCCACGATCTGGCAGAGAAACCCGGCCATCGGGTCGTCGCTGCCGAAGGCCATGTAGATCTCGCCAGTGAACCGGGAGATGCCCTCGTAGAACCAGTCGCCCACGCTGTCGTAAGCCGATAGGGTCAGGATGCGCTTCACCTCCGGGTAGTTGAAGGCCACAGCGCCCACCGCCGACCCGCCGGACGAGAACCCAGCCAGGTAAACCTCCGGCGAGTTTGATCCGCAGAGCTCGGGGGCCCGCTCCAACGACCAGTCGATTACGTGGCAAAGACTCTCGACCAGCAGTTGGTTCCAGCTCGCCCCCTTGAACGAGTAGGGCTCCCACTCCAGTTGCACCTCGAAATCGGGCCGAGGCGCGTTGTAGGTGACCATCGTGGCGATGCCTAACCCCTGCAGGTGGCGGGCCATCGAGTCCCAGCGGTCGTGGCGTCCGTCTTTCAGCTCCCCTGAGCCCGGCGAGTTGATCAGCAACTTCCCGGACGCCGTCGGATAGGCGGTTATGGGTATCCCGTAGGGCACCCGGTCGTTGGGACCGCGTTCGGTGCTGCGTTCCAGAGTGGCGTCGACCCTCGGATCCGCCATTAGGGCAGCGCGGCCACCGCCTTGATCTCTACCAAAAAGTCCTCCCGGACCAGTCCGTCTACCACCAGCAGAGTATTGGGCGGGTAGTCGCCGTTGGGAAAGATGTCCGGGTAGACTTCGGTGCGGCCGGCGATGAACTGCTGGACCGACTCACGGCCCACCACGTAAGTGGTGAACTCTACGACATCGCTAAACCCGGCGCCGGCGCTGGCCAGGATGGCGCCGATGTTGGCCAGGACCTGCTTGGTCTGAGCGGCGGCGTCGCCTGGGCCCACCAGGTTGCCCCCGGTGTCCAAGGCCACCTGGCCGGCCACATAGACCAGCTTCCCGGCATTTACCGACATGCCGACGGAGTAGGCGCCGATGGGCCGGGGTGCTTGGTCGCTGGTTATTACGGTGCGTTCAGTGCCTGCCATGGCCTCACCTCGGGTACTACGAGTACGGGAAACTAAGTAATTATAGCTGTTCTGTTACCCGTCCTTCTCCAGCCGCCCGTAGGTCCGTCCCTTCCAGGCCCCGCCCCGGCCCAACCAATGCTGGCGGGCGGAGTCGACGGTCATCAGCGTGTAGACCAGCCCCGCCAAGGGCAGCGCCAGCCCGAAGAACGTAGGGGCATCGTACCAGCGGAGCATCGGAAGGTAGCTGGCCGAGGCCAGGGTCCAAGCGCCCAGTCCCGCCGCCAACAACCAATACCAGCCCTCGTTTCCGGTAAGCAGCAGGGCGACCGCGCCTCCGAGTGTAGCCGCCATGGGGACTGCGTAGAGCACGAGCATCCCGAGCACCGTCCCGGCCAGCATAATCGCGGAATACCGTAGCTGAGCGAAAGCGGTGCGGGCCACCATCCGCCAGACTTCCGGAGGTCCGTCGTATGCTCGGATGCTAATCACGTCGCGGCTTAGACCCAGCCAGATTCGGGAGGTTACGCTCCCGTCGCGCTTGATCAGTCGCGCCAGAGCGCAGTCGTCGATGATGGCCCCGGCGATGGAGTGCAGCCCGCCCCGGGCCGCCAAGGTCTCGCTCCGCACCAGCAGGCAGCCCCCTGCAGCCGCGGCAGTACGGTTGGTGGTGTCGTTCACCCAAGGGAAGGGGAACAGCTTGGTAAAGAAATAGACGAAGGCTGGGACAAGAAACTGCTCCCAAAGGCCGCGGCAGTGCAGTTGCGCGGTCAACGAGACCAGTTCGCTTCGGGAATCCGCGGCCTTGGAAACCAACGCCTTCAGGACATGGGCGCCGGGGGCGATGTCGGCGTCGGTGAACCACAGATATTCCGGGGCCCACGGCGCGGCAGCGCGGACACCTTGGTCCATCGCCCACACCTTACCGGCCCAGCCAGCCGGCAGCTCCGTCCCTTGAACAACGGTAAGAGACCGGCCTGAGGAGTGGCTGGAGGCGATTTCCTCGGCCAAAGCGCCGGTATTGTCTGCGCTCCGGTCGTCCACCAAGATCACGCGCAATTCGCCGGGATAGTCCTGGGCTAGGACCGCCGGCAGGGTTTTGGGCAAGACCGCCGCCTCGTTGCGAGCTGGGACTATCACGGCGACCCTCGGCCAGGAGGCGAGGGCGTCGGCCGTTGGGACGTTGGCGTCCAAGAATACGTCGGCCCGCCAGTAGTTGCCCCTGGCCAGCACCAGGTAGAGCCAGGCCAGGAAGGACGCGGCGCCCACGGCCACCGACAGGTACAACAACAGCGCCATGGCTCGCCATTATAGCGTGATATACTCCGGGCCATGTCTTCCTTGGAGTCCCGGCCCTTGGTCGGCGTTGGCGTTGTGTTTTTGCGAGAAAGCCGGGTCTTCTTAGCCCGGCGCACCGGTGCATTGGGGGGCGGCGCCTGGGGCTCGGCGGGCGGTCACTTGGAGTTCGGAGAGTCCTTGGAGGATTGCGCCCGGCGGGAAGCCTTGGAGGAATTGGGAGTGGTGGTCGGCGATGTCCGCTTTCTCTGTGTCAGCAATATCATCGCCTACGGCCGCCACTACGTGGACGTGGAGTTCTTGGGTGACATCGGCGGCCAAGAGCCGGTAATGGCCGAGGCCGACAGCTTCTCTGACTCCGGCTGGTTCCCCGTGGAAGAACCGCCGGAACCAGTGTTTCAAGCGATGCGTTTCGCGCTGGCCAGCTTGCGCACGGGCCAGCACTACTTCCCCGGCTAGCCCGGCATTTGCCAACGATGGAGGGCGAATATGGCAGCGAAGAAAGGCGACGGCCTGTTGCTGGTCTACAGCGACGTGGCCCCGGAACACGACGACGAATACAACCGCTGGTACAACGATGAGCACATCCCGGAGCGGCTGTCGATTCCCGGAGTGCTGGATGCCGCCCGGTACGAGGCGGTGCAGGGTGGGCCCAAATACCTGGCTTGCTACGAGTTGGACTCCCACGAGGCTTGGTACTCCGACGAGTGGCAGAAATGGTTGAAACAGCCCACCGAATGGTCGCGGCGGATGTCGCCCAGCGTGATCGGCACCGCCTACATTCGCAACCTCTACCGTCGGGTCCACCCGGAGAGCCTCTCCGATGACACGGCCCAAGCCGGCATGTCTCCGGTAATCTTGGTCGGGAGGATGTCGGTGCCCGAGGAGTTGGACGCCAAGTTCAACGACGCCTATAACAACGAGCGTCTGCCGCTGTGTCTCAGCATCCCCGGCTACATCCGGGCCCGGCGCTTCGAGGCGGTTATGGGGGCTCCCCGCTACGCAACGGTCCACGAAATGGAGTCTTTGGAAGTCGCGGACAGCGAGGGCTGGACGAACTGGCGCACCGCTGTTACCCCGGTCTGGACCAACGAAGTCCGGCCCAAGATGGTTCACGAAGACGGCTCCCCCGGGGTATACCGGCGCATTTTCCCGTAGTCCCGGGCGACCCCTATATTCCGTCGATTCCGGCCCCTTGGGCAGCGGTTTACGAAGCTACTGCCGCAGTGATCCTTTGCCCCCGTTTTGGCCTGCAAAGTCAACATAAAACGGGGCCGAAAACAGGGTAAAATAAAAGCGGTTTAGCTTCGGATTCTGGTATAATGTCTATACCTAGTAAAAAATCGGAGCGGCTCTCTTTGCGCCTTTTTTAGGCCCCTCCACACAGTCTCCCCACTGGTGAATAGCACATGACACAAGCCTCAACCGCAGAGTACACCGCCAAAGATATCCAGGTCCTGGAGGGCTTGGAAGCGGTGCGGATCCGGCCCGGGATGTACATTGGCAGCACCGATCAGAGAGGCCTCCACCACCTGATCTACGAGATTTTCGATAACGCGGTGGACGAGGCAATGGCCGGGTTCTGCGACCGGGTCGAAATGACCCTGGACGAAGACGGGATGATCTCCGTGTCCGATAACGGCCGGGGTATTCCGGTCGACGTTCATTCCACTACGGGCAAGAGTGCCTTGGAAACGGTGATGACCACCCTGCACGCCGGTGGCAAGTTCGGCGGCGGGGCTTACAAGGTCACCGGGGGTCTGCACGGCGTCGGCGGCTCAGTGGTCAACGGCCTTTCTCAGTTCTTGCGCGCCGAGGTCCGTCGGCAAGGATGGCTTTATTCCCAGGAATACGCCCAAGGCCTTCCGACGACCGAGCTGGTGAAGGAAGCCAAGACCGGTATCCACGGCACCACCATCTCCTTCAAACCCGACCCCGAGATCTTCCCGGATATCGAGTACGACTTCGACCTCCTGATCGCCCATTTCAAAGAGATCGCCTATCTCAATAAGGGCCTGGAGATCCGCTTCACCAGCAAGTGGCACGCCGAGAAGCGCAACGGGGACATCGAGCGCACCTATTACTTTGATGGCGGCATCGCCAACTTGGTGCGCAATGTCAACCGCAACCGGCGAGTGGTGCAGCCTGTGCCCTTCTACTACGAAAAGACGGTCGACGAGACCGCTGTGGAAGTGGCGGTTCAGTACAACGACAGCTTCGCCGAGACGGTCTATTCCTTTGCCAACTGCATCAACACCGAGGAGGGCGGCAGCCATATGACTGGCTTCCGCTCGGCCCTAACCAGGGTGATCAACGACTTCGCTCGCAAGCAGGGTTTCATCAAGGAAGACCAGCCTAACCTCATCGGCGAGGATGTGCGCGAGGGTCTGGCGGCGGTGATCAGTGTGCGGTTGACCAACCCGCAGTTCGAGGGCCAGACCAAGACCAAGCTGGGCAACGCCGAAGTCCGCGGCATCGTTGAGTCGGTGGTCAGCGAGGGACTGACCCGCTACCTGGAGGAGAACCCGGCAGAGAGCAAGCGGGTGGTGGAGAAGTGTCTCACCTCCCAGAAAGCCCGGGAGGCGGCGAGACGCGCCCGGGAATTGGTCATCCGGAAGAACGCATTGGACGGGACTTCGCTGCCGGGCAAACTGGCTGACTGCGCCGAACGTGACCCGTCGAAGTCGGAGCTCTACATCGTGGAGGGTGAATCGGCTGGCGGCTCGGCCAAGATGGGCCGGGACCGCCATTTCCAGGCCATCCTGCCCCTTAAGGGCAAGATCCTGAACGTCGAGCGCGTTCTGCAACAGCCCGACAAGATCCTGGGCCACGAGGAAATCCGCGCTATGGTGGCCGCGATTGGCGCCGGCGAGGGCGACGACTTCGATGCCGCAAAGGTCCGCTATCACAAGGTCATTATCATGACCGACGCCGACGTCGATGGCTCGCACATCCGCACCCTGATCCTCACCTTTCTCTACCGCCGAATGCAGGGGCTGATCCAACAGGGCTACCTCTACATCGCCCAACCGCCTCTGTACCGCGTCGAGATAGGGCGCAAGGTGGAGTACGCCTACACCGACGAACAGAAGGACGAAGTGCTGGCCAAGATTGCCAACCAGCGTTCTACTCCTCGGGTTTCCCGCTACAAGGGATTGGGCGAGATGAACCCGGACCAGCTATGGGAGACCACGATGAACCCCGACACCCGCCACATGCTGCGGGTCAGGATTGAGGATGCCGTCGAGGTCGAGGACGTGTTCACCACCCTGATGGGTGAAACAGTGGCCCCGCGCAGAAGCTTCATCCAAGCTCACGCCCGCAGCGTGAAGAATCTCGACGTTTAGGCGCGCGTCCCGTATAATAGCCCAGCACCATTAGACGAGGAGTAGACCCCTTTGCCCGCCAAAAAAGCAGGACGCCAGTCAGTTAAACGCGCAGCCCGTAACCGCGGCACCCGCACCAACACCCGCTCCACCATCGCGAAGGCTCAGCGCTCCATGGCAACGGGCGACCCCGAGGAAGCCACCGAGTCGGTCCGCCTAGCAATTAGAGTTATGGACCGGGCGGTCCAAAAGGGCATCTTGCACAAGAACAATGTCGCCCGGCGCAAATCGCGCATGGCGGCCCGCCTGAACCAGGTGCTAGAAGGCGAAGCGTCGTAGCAAACCAGAAGACCGCCCACTGCAGCAGCCCACCAGAAGACCGCCCAGTGAGGGCGGTCTTCTCTTATTCGGCTGGGAGCCTGTATTCGGCTGGGAGGCTGTCCCACCGCAGCGCCCACAACCCTTCACCGGCGGCAATCCCCCGTCGCGCCGCTTTCAGAGCCGTCGCCGCCCGGCGGAACGGGGTTGGACGTGGACTGGATCGCGGGGTAAATGGGGCGCAGCAGTGACGATAGCTCGTTGACACGCCAGGTTTGCCTTTGCTAGCCTGGTTTCAGAACATAAGTTTTATGTCAAGGACGTTATGGTTACGAGAAAGAAGATGACCGCCCGGCGCCAGCGGATCCTCGAGTTCATCCAAGAATACTATTCCGAGAACGGCATACCCCCGACCGTCCGGGACATCCAGGTTGCCTGTGAGATCAGCTCGACCTCCGTGGTCGACTACAACCTGAAAAAGCTGCGGGCCGACGGTTACCTTAACCGCCGTCCCGACGTTGCCCGGGGCATCGAATTGCTCGATGGCGCCGGCCAGCCGGTCTCCAATGCCCCAAGGGTCCAAATCGTCGGCGCGATCGCCGCTGGCCAGCCTCTGCCCGTGTTCAGCACCGAGGAGGCTTCCAGCGGGGAGTTCGACGAAATTGAGGTTTCCCCCGATCTGCGCCGTCGGCACGGCCAGCTCTTCGCCTTGGAAGTGAAGGGTACGTCGATGATGGACGCGCTGATCGACGACGGCGACGTGGTGGTGGTCAAGCCCGCCCAGGATGCCGCCAACGGCGAGACCGTGGTGGCCTGGCTAAAGCTCGAGGAAGAGGCCACCCTGAAGCGGTTTTACCTGGAGGGTGACCGGGTGCGGTTGCAACCGGCCAATAGCCAAATGGCCCCGATCTACTGCCCAGCCGACAACGTCGAGGTGCGCGGCAAGGTCGTATCGGTGGTCCGCCGGTATTCCTAACGCCTCGCCGTACTCAGGGCAGCGTAGGTAGCTACGCAAAACGGCACACAGTAGGTGAGTGGGATTTTCCAGAAAAGCTCGGCGGTCCAGTCCCCGGCTGCGATGACGTTGCCCTGATTGAGAACGGTTAACAAGGTGCCGACGATCAATGCCAGCCGCAGCGACCGCTTCATCATGGACCAGTGTTGTATCGCGCACCGCATGCACTTTAGAATCTCGCCGGCTGGCTGGTCCGGGACTCCAGCCGGCAACTCGAAAGAAAAGGCCCACTTTGGCTGCGGCTCGCGACCGCAGCGGCCGCATGTGGCTCTGTATGTGGCGACTGGGGCTCGGGCCAATCGATGCACCTAGCTTATTTTGAGTACGACTTGGTCGAGGCCTGCAAGATAATAACACGGAGCGCCTGGGATGTACGATTTTCACACGCATACTTTCCTAAGCGATGGCGTGCTGTCGCCTGTCGAATTGATTCGGCGGGCACTGGCACGAGGTTATCGGGCGATGGCCGTGACCGACCACGTGGGGTTGGGCAACGTGGAATTCGTAGTGAAAACACTGGTGACCGATTGCGCCCAAGCCACTAGGCGCTGGGACATCCTGGCCCTTCCTGGCGTCGAGATTACCCACGTTCCCAAGGAGGACATCGACCTGGTTGCCCGCACCGCCAAGGAAATGGGCGCCAAGATTGTCAACGTCCATGGCGAAACCATCACCGAGCCCGTTGAGCCGGGCACCAACGAGGCTGCCATCCGCTCGCCGTGGGTCGATCTGCTGGCCCATCCCGGCCTGATTACGCTTGACGAGGCCCGGTTGGCGGCTGAGCGGGGTACTTACCTGGAAGTATCGGCCCGGCGGGGCCACAGCTTATCCAACGGGCACGTCGCCCGCATGGCCAAGCTGTCTGGCGCGCAATTGGTCTTAGACTCCGACGCTCACGAACCAAATGATCTCTTCACGCCCGAAATGCGGCGCAAGGTGGCCAAAGGAGCGGGCCTTGAGGACAGCGAGATAGAAGCCCTGCTAGAGCTAAACCCGCGGAGGCTCTTGAGCAAGCTGGGGTTTGGGGCGGAGAGAGCCGCCCGAGACTAGACCGGAGGGATGGTGCTCGGAAGCGAGTTGCGTCCTTGGAATCGGCTGCCCGACGATTGGTTCTACGATTTTCCGATCCGGTACATCTTGGTACCGCAATCAGGGCAGACGCCTTGGGTGGCCGGCCGGCCGTTTTTCAAGGTAACTTGCTGCGGGCTGGAAATCTCCCGCTTGGTCCGGCACTTGAAGCAATAGGCCTCCATTTGTGCACCCCCATGAACGATTTGGCAAAGGTCCCATTGCGAGGGTAGAGATACCTTATATAACGTTCCTTGATATACACAGGGCGGCCATGCCTTGTCAAGGACACGAGTGCTCGGGTTTTGCGGCTAGTGGGAGGCTACCGGGGCCAATGGAGAGGGCGCGTCCAACTGAAACACTTTCACCGGCCTCCAGGAATTGCCAGGGCGGTAATAGCGCACCAAGCCCAAGAAGCGTCCGGCGCTGTCGTAGGCCCGGAACTGCTCCAAGTAGCCGGCGTTTGCGGCGGGAGACCCCAGGCTTACCGATTGTCCGTGGCGCAGGAACCGCTCGGCATGCTGGCCCACGGCGATGCTCTTGAGGTCGCGCAGCACCCAGTCAATGGGATGCAGGTGTTGTTGCCAACCCGCAGCAGACTCGGCGTCTACGGCTAACTGTTCTAGGGTGACCCCGTCCTCGGCCTCAAAACCGCTGCAACTGAGGCGCACCAGATCCGCCACATGGCCGCCGCAGCCCAAAGCCTCGCCCAAGTCGTGAGCGAGAGACCGCATGTAGACCCCCCGGCCGCACTCCACGTCCAGCGTTAGCTTGGGCGGAGCGAAATCCACTATGCGGATGCTGTGAATCTCCACCTCTCGGGGCTCACGCTCCACCTCGATCCCGGCCCGCGCCAGCTTGTAAAGACGCTTGCCGTCCACCTTGAGCGCGCTGTACATGGGAGGCGTCTGCATCACGGCGCCGACAAAGCCTGCCAGCGCGGTCTGGATATCCAAGAGAGTGACACCATCGGAGCTACCAGTCGCGGTTACCTCGCCCTCGGCGTCATACGTGGCAGTCGAGACGCCCAGGGTCACGTCCATCAGGTACCGTTTGTGCCCGCCTACCACATACTCCATCAGCCTGGTTGCTTGCCCGAAGCAGACGGGCAGCACCCCACGGGCCAGAGGGTCCATGGTGCCGCCGTGGCCAACCTTCTGGCGTTGACCGGTGATGCGCTTTATTTGACGCAGGGCGTCCATGGAGGTGATTCCGACGGGCTTATAGAGATTGATGAACCCGTTGACCGCCGGGACGTTGTTGGGGTTACGGCCCTTTGCCATGATTGGTTATTCGGCTCCGGCTATAGGGTGGGGGAGCTTGGTGCGAACCCGTCCATCAGACGCAACACACGGTCCCCTTCTTCAATGGAATCGTCCAGAACGAAGGTCAAGAACGGGGTGTGCCGCAGATTCACCCTTCCTCGGAGCTCCCTTCGCAAGAAGGCGGCGGCCGACCGGACGCCGTCGAGGGCGGTCTGCTTGGTCTCTTCGCCGCCCATTACGCTGATGAATACCCGGGCCGAGCGTAGGTCGTTCGAGGCGCTGACCCGGGTGATGCTGATTACGCCGTCCAGTCGAGGGTCTTTGGTCGCGCGAACCAGAAGTTGGCTGATCTCGTCGCGAAGCTGATCGTTGACGCGGTCGATGCGCCTAGACATGGCATCAGTCCTAAGGGCCGTCGCCCTATGCGGATTGCCGGAACAGCGCCTCTGGGCTACCGGCGTCCGCGCTCCTGGCGGAACACCTCGAGGATGTCGCCCACCTGAAAATCGTTAAAGCTTTGGAGCACAACGCCACATTCGGTACCGGAGTTCATCTCGTTCACCTCGTCCCGGAAATGGCGCAGGCTGGAAATGGTGGTCTCGGCCAGGTTGCCGCCCTCGCGAGTGACCCGTACTGCTCCGTTGCGTACCATCCGTCCCTCGGTAACCCGGCAGCCAGCGATCTGGGCACCCCGCCGACCCTCGAAGACCTCGCGGATTTCCGCCCGGCCCACGATGACCTCGGTGAACACCGGCTGCAGCATTCCGTGGAGGGCAAGTTCGATGTCGTCGATCAGTTGGTAGATGATGTTGTAGTTGCGGATCTCCACGCCCATGCGGTCAGCCAAGCGCTCGGCGCTGGGTTCGGCTCCGGTGGAGAAGCTGATAACGATGGCCTCCGACGCGCTGGCCAGCAGGACGTCGGACTCGGTAACGGCGCCAACTCCGGTGTGTAGCACCCGGACCTTGGCGTCTTCATCCACCAACCGTTCCAAGGACTGCCGGATGGCTTCCAAGCTCCCTTGGACGTCGGCCTTCAGCACCAAATTGAGCTCTTTGACGTCGCCGATGTCGACCCGATTTACAACCTCTTCCAGGCTGAGAGCCCGGGTCTGGCCGGGACGGGAGCCGGTAGCACGGTCCCGGTCGCCAGCGATGGACTTGGCCTGGCGGTCGCTGGCCGCCACCGTCATCCGGTCTCCGGCGTCAGGTAGCGCGCCGAAGCCCAGGACTTCGGCGGCGCAACCGGGCGTCACCTTCTCTATGTTCTTTCCTTTGTCGTCGATGATGGCCCTGACGCGGCCCGTCGCCGATCCGGCTACGATATGGTCGCCGATGGACAGGGTGCCGTCGGATACCAGCACCGTGGCGCTGGGGCCGCGCTTGCGGTCAAGCTTGGCCTCAATGACCACTCCGGTGGCCGGTTTTTCGGGATTGGCCCTAAGCTCGGATATTTCGGCGACCAGCAAGAGGTTTTCCAGAAGGTCGTCGATACCATCACCTGTTCTGGCGGAAAGTTCCACCGAGACGACATCGCCGCCCCAGTCTTCCACCAGCAGCTCGTTTTCGCTCAATTGACGCTTCACCCGCTCCGGGTCTGCGCCGGGCAGGTCCATCTTGTTGATGGCGACCACCAAGGGCACTTCGGCCGCCTTGGCGTGATTGATCGCCTCCAACGTCTGCGGCATGATTCCGTCGTCGGCGGCGACCACCAAGACCGCGATGTCGGTGACCCGGGCGCCCCGGGCGCGAATAGCGGTGAACGCTGCATGGCCGGGGGTATCCAGGAAGGTGATGGGCTGCCCTTGGATTTCCACCTGATAGGCGCCGATATGCTGCGTGATGCCCCCGACCTCGCGGTCGGCGACGTGGGAATTCTTGATGTAGTCCAGCAGAGACGTCTTCCCATGGTCGACATGTCCCAAGACTGTGACCACCGGGGGCCGCGCCACCGTGTTTTCGTCGTCGGGTTTGGCGACCGCAACCGGGCGGGAGGCCGCGCTGGGTTGCGGTGCCATGCTGGTGCGCACCCCGAAAGCGGTCGTGACCAGCGTTGCCACTTGGTAGTCGATCACTTGGTTCATGCCCGCCATGATGCCGTTGCGCATCAACTGCTTTATGACGTCGATGGGAGATTGGTCCAAGACCTCGGCCAGATATTGAACGGTCATCGTTTCCGGCAGGGCCAACGAGCGGGGCTGGGCGGCGCGCCGTTCTCCGCCACGCCGTTGCCTGGGACGGCCTACGTCTTCGGGGGGTCTTGCGTCTGTCGTCATCGTTCCTCCCCTCTACGAATTCACTGCATAATTATTCGGAAATTGACTGCTCTTGGAAAGACCGGCCAGCCTGCCGGATGGCGTCCCGGTCTTCGTTGGAAAGCTCGATTCCTAGAGTTCGGGAGAGGCGGCCCCGGGAAAGGGCTTGTTCCCAGCAATCAGGCTTGGAGCAAAGATAGGCGCCTCGGCCAGGGGCTTTACCCTGGAGGTCCACGGATACCGCGCCCTGGGGGGAACGGACCACCCGGGCCAATTCGCGCTTGGGCATCTTGCTGCCGCAGGCGACACAGCTACGTTCGGGTACGTGCCGCTTTCTGGGCAAGGAGCGGCCTTCCTGACTATCCAGTGGTTGGGCCGGCAATGGGTAAGGACCTACCGGCCCCCGCCGCCCCGGCGAGAGCCCCCGCCGCCGCGCCGCGCCCGGCCACCGCGACGGCGGCCGCCGCCACGTATGTCTTCCACAATGTCCTCGGCAAAGCGGATCTTGCCAGCGTCCGGTGTGAGTACCGGAAGGTCGGCCAATCTGGGCAGGTCGTCGATTTCGCCGCCGTCCTCGTCCTCTTCTTCGTCGTCGAGGATGGGCATGTCGTCCAGCGTAAAGGCTTCAAGGTCGTCGACGCTGATGCCCTGGGCCGACTGTTCGACCGCTACCGGAGTCTCGACCACCGCCGTTTCCTCATTGCGGATCAGGGCCTCAAGAATATCGTCTTCGTCGATCTCAACTACGGGTGCAACCTCGGCCACGGGTTCGGGCGCAGGGCCGATTTCCAATTGCTCGACGGCGCCCACCGGTCCGGCAGTGGTTTCGGTAGCTGAGGCAGTTTCGATTACGGCCTCTGCTTCCGCAACCGCACTCGCGCTTTCGGCGGCCTGGGCCGCCTTCTCGGCTGCTGCCGCCGCCGCGGCAGCCGCGGCACCGATCAAGCGGGCTTCCCGGATCTCCTCCCACTCGGTCATGCCCTTGATGTCCAAGCGCCAACCGGTTAGCCGCGCGGCCAGTCTCGTGTTCTGGCCCTCTTTCCCGATTGCCAATGACAACTGCCGGTCCGGGACCACGACAATCGCGGTCTGCTCGGCGTCTAGGAGCTCTACTTGGACGGGTTCGGACGGACTTAGGGCTTTGGCAATGAAGGACCTGGGATCTGCGTCCCACGATACGATGTCGATTTTCTCGCCCTGAAGCTCATTGACGATGCTTTGAATCCGGTTGCCACGGACCCCGATGCAGGAGCCTACGGGGTCGATGCCAGATTGGGTCGCCCAGACTGCAACTTTGCTCCGGAACCCCGCCTCGCGGGCGATTGCCTTGATCTCGACCACGCCGTTGTAGACTTCCGGGACCTCGATCTCGAACAGCCGTCTTAACATGTTTCGGTGGCTGCGTGAAACCAAGATTTCCGGGCCCTTGGGCGTGCTCCGTACGCTGAGCAGGAAGACCTTTACCCGTTGACCCTTCCGGTAGCGCTCGCCGCCGACCTGCTCTTCGTAGGGAAGGACGGCCTGGGCCCGGCCCAAATCGAGGGTGATGGCCCGGCCCGGCTCGGCCTGCTCGACGATTCCGGAGACGATATCCCCTTCGTGTTGCTGGAACTCTTGAAATAGGAGTTCCCGCTCTGCCTCCCGGAGGCGCTGCAGGACCACCTGCTTCGCGGTTTGGGCGGCGATGCGGCTGGCGTTATGGGGCAGGGGCTCGGCGGCCGCGACCTCATCGCCGATGGTAACGCTGCGCTTTATGTGCTGCGCGTCGCCCAGCGTGATCTCCCGGTCGGGGTCTTCGACCTGTTCCACGACGGTCTTGAGGGCGTAGACGCTAACCTCGCCGGTGTTCGGGTTCAGCGTCACCGAGATATTTTGCCCCGAAGCTGGATTGTCCTTCTTGAACGCGGAGGCCAGGGCCACTTCAATGGCCCCCAACACCTGCTCTCTGGGCAGATGGCGTTCCGCTGCCAACTGGGTTAACGCTATTAGGAAATCGCTTTTCATCGCTCAGCCCCCTCCCAAATCCTGTGGAAACACGTGTCTCCATCAACAAGAAAGCGGGTTCCACCCGCTCTCAGAAAGAAAGGACCATTTACGGAGAGTATATCACCGGCCAGATATGCTTTCAACCTATCGAGTTACCCTCCGATATGTTCCGGCCTGGGCCGGACTACCACCATATTTTGCCCTTGGAGTCCTCCCGCAATTGTTCATAATCCTTGGTCCACAGTTCCGTGCTCAGGTACTTCCAGCCGCCGTCGGCCAGCAGGCAGACGATGGATCCCGACTCCATTCGCTCCGCTTGGCGGATTGCGCCGTAGACCACCGAACCGGAGGAGACCCCGGCGAAGATGCCCTCTTCATCCATCAGCCGCTTGGCGGTGTGGAAGGCCTCGAAGCTGCCCACCAGCATCCGCGAGTCCAGCAGGTTGATGTCCAGAATCGGGGGTATGAAGCCGTCCTCCAAGCTGCGCAAGCCAGAGATGAAGTCCTCGGGCTCCGGGGCGACAGCTACGATCTTGGTCTGTGGGTTGTGTTCCTTCAGGCGGCGCGCCACGCCCATCAGCGTGCCCCCGGTGCCCAGCCCGGCGACGAACATGTCAACTTCAGGTACGGCCTCGATGATTTCGGGCCCGGTGGTCTCGTAGTGGGCCCCCGGGTTTCCGCTGTTCCCGTACTGGTACAACATTACGTAGTCGTGGGGGTTCTTCTCGACCAAGGCCTGGGCTACTTCGATCGAGCCGTTCGTACCGCGGGAGCCGTCGGAGGAGATGATCTTCGCTCCGTAGGCTTCCAGCAACTGCACCCGCTCCACGCTGACGTTTTCGGGCATAACCACCGACACGTTGTAGCCCTTGATCCGTCCAATCATCGCCAGTGAAATCCCGGTATTGCCGCTGGTGGGCTCCAAGATCGTGCGGTTGCCGCTGAGCTCCCCGTCGGCCTCCGCCTGCTCGATCATTTTGAGGGCGATCCGGTCCTTAACGCTTCCGGTCGGGTTGGCCCCCTCCAGCTTCGCGTAGATGCGCACCCCCTCCTTGGGGCTCATGCGCTGCAACTCCACCGTAGGCGTGTTGCCAATGGTAGCCAGGATGCCTTTGTACGTTAGCGCAGTTGCCATACGACCCGTCAGCGGCTCTCTTCCCGGTTAGTCCAATGCTGCCACGGCCGGCTCTTCGTGGGGCTCGGCCACACCGCAAAACACTTCGTAGTCGATGAGTTCGGTTACCGTGGGGTTATCTCCGCAGAGCGGGCACTTGGGGTTCCGCTTCAGTTTGACTTCCCGGAACGACATACTCAGGGCGTCAATGAGCAGCAGACGGGAGGTTAGCGACTCGCCGATGCCCAAGAACTGCTTCAGAGCTTCGGTGGCCTGAATGCTACCGACCAGACCGGTTAGGGCACCAAGTACGCCCGCTTCGGCGCAGTTGGGCACCATGCCCGGGGGCGGCGGCGACGGGAACAGGCAGCGGTAGCAGCCGTGGCCCGGTTGGAACACCGTGGCTTGGCCGTCGAAGATGAGGATGCTGCCATCGACCAGCGTCTTGTTCAGCAGATAGCAGGCGTCGTTCACCAGGTAGCGGGTGGCAAAATTGTCGGCGCCGTTGATCACCAGGTCGTACTGGCTGATGATCTCCATGGCGTTGTCCGACTCCAGCCGGGTCTCGTGCAACACCACGTTGACGTCGGGGTTATAGGCCTTGATGTTGTCCAAAGCCGACTGGACCTTGGGCCGGCCGACGTCGGAGGTGTGATGGAGCACCTGGCGCTGGAGGTTGGACAGCTCGACGACGTCGAAGTCGACGATACCGACGGTACCGACCCCGGCCAATGAGAGGTAGATGGCCGACGGAGAGCCTAGGCCGCCTGCGCCAATGATCAGCGCCTTCGATTGCATCAGAGCCCGTTGGCCCTTGCTGCCGACGTCGCCCATGATGATGTGGCGGCTGTACCGCTTTACCTGGTCGGGTGTCAACGTTAACGGTTGGCTGGCCATGTTATCGGTCCCTCCTAAACGCCTTGCTTTCCTTTTCGGCCCCATTCGGGGCGCCTGCCAAACAAAAAACCCGCGCTTGCCCCGGCTGGGCAGCCCTTAACGGGCGGGCGCAGGCTTGGGTGTGGATTCGCGGCCTGCCCCCTATGTGCGAGGACAGGAACATGGGCAACCGAGATGGGCGCTCGGCGAATCCATTGACTTGGTGAGTCTATTCTTGGCCCCTTCTGTTGTCAACAAAATGCGCCCTAAACTGCCTGCCCGGCCAGGCTAAGCTGGCGGCTGGCCAGATCGGCCACCGAGATGTTGCTCAGCAGGTCGCGGATGGCGTCTTCGACCGATTGCCACACTTCCTGTTGAGCGCAAGAATCGGAGAACACACAGTCGTCGGGGTTGATCAGGCAGTCCAACGGGGAGTTGTTGGCGTCCAGCTTGGCCATCACCATGCTAAGGTTAATATCCCGAGGGTCCATCGCGAGGGCGTGTCCGCCCTGGGGGCCGCGTCGGCTGGAAACGAAGCCGAAGCGGTTTAGGGACGCCATTAATTGGTCGAGATAGGCCGGTGGGATGCCCTGTTTGCTGGCGATCGCAGCGGTCTGAACGTGGCCCTCACCGTAGTGAATGGCCAACTCGACAAGGGCCCGAACCCCATAGTCGACCTTCATGGGGATCTTCATACCGGAGCTCCTCTCGCGCCTGGCGCAGGGCGATTATACAACACGACCGTACCAATTCCAACATTGTGTACCAATGCGCTCAACAATTTAATTGGACCAAATGTTCAACTCCGCCGCAACACCAGATAGGTGCCGAGGGCGGTGGCGACCGCGGCGCCGTCTTCGGCTGCCACTTCGGCCTCGACCACCATCAGGCGCCCGTCGCTGTGGACCACGCGGCCAGTGGCGATGAGCCGGCCGTTTCGCGCCGGAGCCAAGTAGTTGACCTTCATCTCCACCGTAGTGGTACCCTCCCCTGGCCCGAGCAGCGACCGGACTGCCCGGAACATCGCGGTATCGGCCATCCCCGCTATCAGCCCGCCATGCACGTTGCCCGCGTTCTGCAAGTGCTGCGGCCCGATTTGTAGCGCCACGCTGCCCACTCCGGAGTCGGAACGCCCGCCCTCGAAACCGATCAGGCGTGAGATAGGCGCACCGTCGTCGAAAACCGGATGGGTGTCTTGTGCTGGCGCCATTGATTCCTCGTTGAACTAGGCCGGAGAGCTGTCTGGAGGCCGGAGCCCGTCGTCTATAATAGCTGACGGCGCGCACCTATAGACCGAGTGAGGCGGACCGTTCCGATGGTCAGAGGGGTTTTCCGGGGCGTACTTATCATCTTTATCATGCCCTTCATCCCGATAGTCCACTTCGTTGGCGTACCCTTCGGTCCCTTCATCGCCGGGTACTATGGAATTGCCTCCGCAGTCGCGGACCCGGGTACAGCCGGGCGCAAGGCGCTGGTGTTTGGCGTCTTGTTTGGCTTGGTCATGGGCGGATTGTTCGTGGTTGGAGCCAGCATCGTGGAGCTAGTATTCGGCGATGCTCTGTCTGAGGCCAGCGCTCCGTTGCGGGCGCTGCTCTGGGTTGGGGTAGCGGCGGCGACCTTCTACTACGCGAGCATGTCGGGCCTGGGGGCCTGGTACGCTGGCCTGCGGGCCCAGGGCTAGTCGGGCGGCGTGTCCTCGCAATCCAAGAGCCCCCCACAGGCATACCAGGATGGCCCGTTAAGCGGCGTCCCGCTGGCGCTGCTCCGGTCGCTACGGCCGCTGCAGTGGGTCAAGAACGGTCTGGTGTTCCTGCCGCTGGTATTCGCCGTCGGCGTGGCTTGGTCGGTGGACTCCGCCGGGGCCGTGCCAGGATTGCTTCTTCGGCTTTTTATCGTTTTCACAGCCTTCTGCGCCATGTCCAGCGGCGTATACCTACTGAACGATTTGATGGACCGCGAGGGGGACCGGAGCCACCCACGGAAGCGTCACCGGCCGATAGCCTCGGGGCGGGTCAGCGCTCCCTTGGCGGCGAGCGTGGCTGCGGCGCTGGTGGCTAGCGGCGTGGCGGTTGCCTGGCTGGTAGGCCAGCTGCTGGGCATAGTGGCCGTGATATACGTCGCCATCAACCTCGGTTATTCCTTGGGCGCCAAGCAAGTGGTGGTCTTGGACGTGTTTGCCGTGGCCAGTGGATACGTGATTCGCGCCGCGGCCGGCGCCCTGGCCATCGACGTCGCCCCCTCGCCCTGGCTCTACGCCACCACCGGCGCCGGGGCGTTGTTCATCGTCCTGGGCCGCCGCTACGCAGAAGTCCGGCTGGCCGGAGACGCCGCCGCCGCGCAGCGGCGGGTCTTGGAGCAGTACCCAAGACCGTTCGTTACCCAGTTGCTCAACATATCAGCAACCGCCGCGCTGCTCAGCTATACTCTATATACGATCGAAGCCGACAATCTGCCCGACAATCACACGATGCTCTTCACGCTGCCCCTCGTCGTGTTCGGGCTGTTCCGGTACCTGTACTTGTTGAACACCAGCGACCGTGCCGAAACGCCGGAGCACTTGATCATCCGGGACCTGCCGTTGTTGTTGGCGATTGTGGCCTGGATCGGAGTCTCGACGCTTATTTTAGTCACTCAATAGGGCAACCGAACAAGGATGCCCCGAATTAGGAGCCCACGCTCATGACCACCCCGGAACCGGCCGCGACGTCTCCGCCGCGCCCCACAAGTGCGCCCGTGGTGGCCGTTGTGGCCACCACCCCGGCCACCGTGCTCGAAGACATCGCGCGGGCGATGGACTTGGCGGGCGTAGCGGAGCATTTGTCCCCCGAGATCGAGACGCTGCTAAAGGTCAACATCTCCTGGCAGCATTGGTACCCCGGCTGCTCCACCACTCCCTGGCAGATCGAAGGAGTGGCCAACGCTCTCAAAGCTCTGGGGCACCGAGACCTGGTGGCGGCCCACAACGGCACGGTGGTCGTCGACTCCTATGAGGGCGAAGAGAAGAACAAGCACAAAGCGGCCCAAGACAAGGTGGGACTGCCTGCGGTGCACTTGGACAGCCCGCCCAACCGCTGGGTGGACTACCAGCCCAAAGCCAAGATGCTAGCGCTGGACGAAATATTCCCCGAGGGAATCCAGATTCCGGAGAGTTTCGCTGGCACCAACATCGTGCATCTGCCGACCATGAAGACCCACGTCTTCACCACGATGACCGGGGCGATGAAGAACGCCTTTGGCGGGTTGCTGCACCGCAAGCGCCACTGGACCCATTCGGTCATCCACGAGACACTGGTGGACCTGTTGGCCATCCAGCAGGAGATCCACCCCGGGCTCTTCGCGGTGATGGACGGCACCTTCGCTGGCGACGGCCCTGGACCCCGCGCCATGCGCTGGCACGTTAAGGACCGCATTCTAGCCAGCGCCGACCAGGTGGCAATCGACGCTGTCGCCGCCAAGATGATGGGGTTCGACCCCATGGGCATCGACTTTATCCGGCTCGCCCACGAGCACGGCCTGGGCTGCGGCGACGTATCGAAAGTTGAGGTGGTCGGCGAGGACATCAGCCAGGTGAATTGGAAGTTCTCCGGCGTTGAAAACACCCTCGCCAGCCGGGGCCAAAAGCTGATCTACTGGGGCCCGCTCAAGCCAATGGAAAAGCTGCTGCTGCGAAGCCCGTTGGTCGGCTGGGCGTTCTTGGCTTCAAACCTCTACCACAATGGATATTGGCTCAAGACCAAAGGCAGGAGGCGCATCGAGGCCGCCCTAAAAACCGAATGGGGACGGCTCTTCCAGTCGTATTGAAATGGACATAGCAATCATCGGACTGCCGCAAAGTGGCAAGACCACCGTTTTCAACGCCCTAACCGCCGGTCACTCCGCTACCACCGGCGGGGGCGCCGGCCCGCTGAACGTCGGCGTGGTGAAGGTTATAGACCCCCGGCTTGCAACTCTCGGGCAGATGTACGCCCCTAGAAAGGTTGTCCACGCCGAGATCAAGTTCTGGGACCTGCCACCCGCTACGCGCGAGTCGAACAATCAGTTGCTCAACGGACGCCGCCGCAACCTGCTCCAAGCTGCCGACGCGATGCTGCTGGTAGTACGCGCCTTCGACGACCCGGCCGCGCCGCACCCCTTGGGCAGCGTGGACCCGGCCCGGGACCTTATGGCGATGCTGGGAGAACTGGTCTTGGCCGACCTCGAATCGCTGGAGCGGGCCGAGGAGCGGATGGCCAACAACTTCAACAAGTCCAAAGCGGAGGAACGCCCGGCGCTGGTGGCCCAACTGGAGACCGTGCGCAAGGTGAAATCGGCCATGGAGGCGGGCGCGCCCTACCGGCAACTGTCGCTGACACCGTCTGAAGCGAGTGCTCTTGCCGACTTCCAGTTGCTGACTGGCAAGCCGGTGGTGGTGGCCTTCAACGCCGGAGAATCCGGCCCGGCGCCGACCCTCGACGGTCTGGGGCTGGAGCCCGAAACCATCGCCGGGCTCGGCGAAGTTGACCTGTCGGCGCGGTTGGAAGAGGACTTGGCGCTCATGCCTGAATATGAGGCCGAAGAGTTCCGTATGGCCCTCGACCTTGACAAGCCCGCCGTCGAGCGTGTGAAGCGGGTCTGCTACAACACGGTGGGGCTGGTATCGTTCTTGACGGTCGGTGAAGACGAGGTGCGGGCTTGGCCAGTACCCGCCGGAATCGTCGCCCAAGAGGCTGCCGGGACGATCCATTCCGACTTTTCACGGGGCTTCATCCGCGCCGAGGTTATCCGTTACGAGGACTTGGTCCGTTGCGGTAGCATCGCCCAAGGACGCAAGGAAGGCGTACTGCGCTCCGAGGGTAAGACTTACCCGGTCCGCGACGGCGACGTCATAAACTTTCTGATCAACGTTTAGCCCTAGGGCGTAGCTACCTCTGGCTAAGCGGCCTGGCGAAGCTCAGCTCGTGGCCGTCGGGGTCGTTGATGTGGAAGTAGCGCTCGCCCCAAGGGGCATCGGCCGGTTGAGTGGAGGGTTCGAGGCCGAAACCGGTGAGGCGGTTGTAATGGGCGTCCACATCGTCCACGTGGAGGATCAGGCGGCCCCACCATAACGGTCCCGGCGTCCCCGACAGCGTGAGATTCAAGTACCCACCGCCAACGCGGAAGCTGGTGAAAGACGATTCCCGGCCGCCGTAGAGGAATTCCAACCCGACTTGGTCTTGGTAGAATTCCACCGACCGGGCCATGTCGCGCACGGCGAGGGTAACGGCGCTAATCATCTCGACGGGCATTGCGCTTACCGTCGGCGCCTTCGTCCGGGGACGCCGGGGTAGGTGCGCTCGGTCAACACCCACTCCAGCCGCTCCTTGATGGCCTCGACTTCCGAGGGATCCAGTAGTTCGACCAGTTCTCGCAGGCTGCCGCTGAGGTCGTCCGGACGGCCCCAGAGTTGCTGCTGGGTCTCGCTCAGTTTGTCCAATAGCGGGTCCGGGATCGGTTCTCCGCCAAAGTCCCAGATCACCGTGCGGATCTTGATCTCGGAATGGAAGGTGAGCCCGTGGTCGATGCTCCAGAGCTTGCCGGTGTCGTCGAGGAGCAGGTGGTTGGCCTTGCGGTCGGTGCTGTTGGCCACCAAGTCGAAGCAGCAGACCACTTTCAGTTGAGGCGCAAAGTCCTCGCCCAGGTTGTAGTAGGTCTGCTTTGGGTCGTGCTCGATGAACTGCTGGACCGAGCCTACCCCGTGGGGACCGTCGCGTACTATGGTAAAAGGCACAAGGTCCCAACCCAGATGATCGCTGAGTAGGTATGCGGCGTATTCTCGTTTATAGAGCGTCCCCCGCGGAAAGTCCCAGAGCGGCGCCTCTCCGTCGCGCGGCTTGTAAATGGCCAGCGCGGCCTCCCCCTCCAACTCGACCATGCATAGGAAGGTGTAATTCGAACCCATGCGGGTCAATTGGCAGGAGGTGATCTCCCCGCGGCGAATTACGTCTTCGGTGGTGGTTTCGGCAGCAGCCAACGGTCCGACAGCCTCAGCCCCTCACCTATCCGGCTTCCAGCACCGTGTGTCCGTTGGCCCTAGGGCAAACATGGCCATCGGGATTGATGGGTTGCCCGCAGAGGAAGCAGATGGGGCGCCCTGCCGCGCAGATGCGCAACGACTCCGCCGATAGCTCTTGGGCTTGGCCAACGGTGATCCAGAAGCCCACCGAGTCGCCTTCCTCGGCGGGCGTCTCATCCGTTTCTTGGGCGAAGGCCTCCACATAAAAGGAGTTCGATTCTGCGTCGTGGCGCAGGGCCATCTGGCCGGCCTTGAAGTCGATGGTGGCTACGCCGCCAGTCCAAGAGGCCTCGGCGGGCTGGCTGACCCGGTCCTTGTCCTCCGCCGACAGCCCGGCCACGATGTCCCGAAGGTAAACGCCCAGCTGTAACAGTTGCTCCTTCTCCAGCCACACGGAGCAGAAAGCCGCACCGGAGTGCAGGTCGACCCGGAAGGTGCGCTGCCCGGGTTGGCCGAAGGTGACGGCCTCCACTTTGGATAGACTTCCCAGGGAGTATTTCACCTGCTTCGATTCCATGCGCAATATCATAGTCGGACGCCCTGCGGCTGGCAATATCTGTAGACGGCGTCGGACCTAGGAAGATGCATTTCGCAGGACCCTCTAAGATAAAAACGCCGGTGGTCCTGCTTAGCCGAGGGAGGCGCGGGAGCGGTATTGCAGGGCCTCCGCCAAGTGGGCGGTGCTGATCTCTTCCGCCCGCCCCAAGTCGGCGATGGTTCGGGAGACCTTGAGTATGCGGTGGAAGGCCCGGGCCGAGAGGTTCAGGCGCTGGGCCGCAGTCTGCAGTAGCGCTTTGGCGCCGTCTTCCATCCGGCAGTATTGCCAGACCTCGGCGGGCCCCATCTCCGAGTTACACAAGAACCCTCGTTCTTGAAACCGCTCGCGCTGCAACTCCCTGGCCTCCCCCACCCGTTGGCGCGGCCCGCTGGAGTCCTCGGATGGCGCCCCGTCGACCAGCTTCTCAAACTCCACCGGCGGCACGTCCACGAATACGTCGACCCGGTCCAGCAATGGCCCGCTAATCCGCCGCTGGTAGCGGGAGACCACCGAGGGCGAGCAGGTGCACTCCTTGGCCGGATGGGTGTAGAAGCCGCAGGGGCAGGGGTTCATGGCAGCCACCATCATGAAGCTCGCCGGGTATGTCACGCTGCCAGTGACCCGGCTGATCGTCACCACCTTGTCTTCCAGAGGTTGGCGCAGCGACTCCAATGCCGAATGGCTGAACTCGGGCAGCTCGTCCAAAAATAGCACTCCCCGGTGGCTGAGGGTGATCTCGCCGGGTCGCAGCGTACGCCCGCCGCCGACCAACCCGGCGTTGGAGATGGTGTAGTGGGGCGAGCGAAACGGACGGCGCAAGACCAAGGGGTTATCGGCTTGAAGTGAGCCGGTGACGCTGTAGATCTTGGTAACTTCCAGGGCCTCTTGGGGGGCCATGCGCGGCAAGATGGAGGGCAGACAACGGGCGAGGAGCGTTTTGCCGCTGCCAGGCGGACCGCTGAACAGCAGGTTGTGGAAACCCGCCGCCGCTACCTCCAACGCCCGTTTGGCGTGGTCTTGGCCCCGCACGTGGGCCAGGTCCATGAGGTCGGCGGCTTCCGACTCCCCGCACTTGGACCATCCGTCCCCCTGAATCGGCCGAATTTCTCCCTCCAGCCGCAGGTGGCTGATCAGTTGAGATAGGCTCTCCACCGGGTAGACCTGAATGTCATCCACCAATGATGCTTCCTCAGCGTCCATGACCGGCACGTAGACCGACGTGTAGCCTTGGTCGCGGGCCACCGACACCATCGCCAAAATGCCGTTGGTGTGACGCAGTGTTCCGTCCAGCGACAGCTCACCCAGAAACACCGAGGCCGGAGGGGTGGAGTCGAGTTGGCCGGTCCGCAAGAGGATGCCGACGGCGATGGGTAGGTCGTAAGCCGGACCCTCCTTCTTCATGTCGGCCGGAGAGAGGTTGACCGCAATCCGCTTCATCGGGAACTCACAGCCGCTGTTGCGCAGCGCAGCGCGCACCCGCTCCTTGGCCTCGGTGACGGCGGCGTCGGGAAGGCCGACGATATGGAACGCCGGCAGCCCGGGGGCGACGTCTACCTCGACCTGCACCACGAATCCGTCAAGCCCCAGCACCGCGCAGGTCTTGGCATAGGCCAGCCCAGGCGCGGTCCTTGGTTCGATGTGTTCCTCAATCAACTGAGTCATCCCCACCTCCCCGGTCTCGGATAAAGACGAACTAATATTCGCAAATGTTAGGGCAAATCGAGTCTATCTCGCTACTGGCAAGTGTCAGTAGCAGATTTCGGTAGATTTGCCAGACGCTCCAGCAATTCCTTATATTCGATACTCGCTGGTAAATGGGCCTACTAAAAGAATGATTACGTACGCACGTTTGCGGGATGAGAAATTGAGAGCACTAATACCAGGGATTTGCGCACTGCCCTTGCTACTGGTCCTAGTCTTGGCCGTGGCCTGCGGCGCCTCCTCCGCGCCGACAACGGCCCCGATGGCGACCGCGGCCCCTCCGCCCGCGGAACCGACGCCCCCACCCACGGCAATCCCGACGCCCGAGGCGGAAGACGCTCCCGCGCCCAAGCCGACAACCCCCGTCGCCAGCCAGACTCAGGCCCCCGAGCCAACACCGGCCCCAGAGCCGACGGCGGCGCCTCAGCCGCAGCCCACGCCTGACCCCTTCCCCTTGACTTTGATGGACGACGTGGGCCGCCAAGTGACGATCGAGAGCCGTCCCAGCCGGGTCGCCGCAACCAACGCTTTCGTCGTCGAGTTGATGATGGCCTGTGGCTACACACCGGCGGCCCGCCCCGACATACCCGTGGCCGAAATCCAACCGCCCGAGGCCGTGGATATCCCCTCCATCTCCATCGACCACGCCGCCGGTCCCAACATGGAGCAGATAGTCCAGGTCCGCCCTGATCTGATCATCACCGCGCCCACTTACGGCCGCTTCGTGCCAGCCATGGAGGGCTTGGGCACACCGGTCTTGGTGCATGACATCAGTAGCTTCGAGGGCATCGTCGAAAAAACCCGGACCTACGGGCAGTTGGTGGGCTGCGAGGTCCAAGCCGAAGAGAACATCGAGGAATTGGAAACCAAACTCGCCGCGCTTCAGGAGGGCCTGCCCGGGGAGTCACCCAAGGTGCTGGCCATCTTCGGCAATCCTGATTCCTTCCTGAGCTTCATGCCCACCTCTTACCTCGGCAACATGGTCGGCCACTTAGGCGGCAGTATGATCACCGAGGGCGACCCTCCCTACATGTACCGGGGCCAGCCGAACCTCAAATACACCCCATTCAGCCTGGAAAAGGTGGTGGAGAATGACCCGGACGTCATATTCTTCGTGAGTCACGACAACCCCGCCGACCCGCGGGAAGTGGACTTCACCGGGCTGTTCGAGAGCCCGGTCTGGGGCGGTCTGCGTGCCGTGCAAGAGGGCCGGGTGCACGAACTCACCGAGTGGCTCTACGTCCGCTATCCGGGCCCCCAGGTGGTTGATGCCCTGGAAAGGCTGAAGCCCCTGCTCTACCCCGCAGAGTAGCCAATGGCTGTGGAGACCGCGGCGGGGACCCCTGCAGAATCTTCTGGTAGGACCACATGGGAACGGGTGCGTTCGTTGCGCCAATGGATGGTCATCGGCGTTGCGGTCGCCTTGGTTCTGGGTGGTGCGCTGACGTCCACTGCCGTGGGGGCTGTCTCATTAACCCCGGCCCAGGTATTTTCCGGGCTGTTCGACTCGGCCGACCAAGTTGCCCGCCAGATCGTGTGGAACCTCCGGGTGCCCCGTGTCTTGGTAGCCGCGCTGGTCGGCATGAACTTGGCCGTGTCGGGGGTGCTGCTCCAAGGGATCATGCGCAACCCGCTGGCGGCGCCGACGGTGGTCGGCGTAACCGCTGGCGCTGGCTTGGCGGCCACGGCGGTCATGGTGCTGTCCACCGGCCTGCCCACCTACGTTCCTGCCGCCGCCTTCGGTGGGGCGATGGCCGCGGCGGTATTCGTCTATCTGCTATCCTGGCAACCAGGGATGGGGACCTCGCCGGTGCGCATGGTGCTGGCCGGAGTGGCCATAACCTCGATGCTGACCGCTTTCACCACCTCCCTGATGGTGGTGTTCAGCGACCGGGTGCAAATCGTGGTACTCTGGTTGGCGGGAAACCTCGTGGGTCGAAGCTGGAACCACCTGGAAATCCTCTTGCCCTACAGCTTGTTCGGCCTGCTGGGGGCCTTCATCTTGGTGCGCCAGCTGAACGTCTTACAACTGGGAGACCAAGCGGCCCAAGGACTGGGAGTGCGGATCAATCAATCGCGCTTCTTGGCCATGGCGCTCGCCTCGCTGTTGGCTGCTTCGGCAGTAAGTGTGGCCGGACTCGTCGGATTCGTCGGCCTGATGGTGCCGCACATCATGCGCCTGCTGGGTGGGCAGAACCACGCCTACCTTATTCCGGCCTCAGCGGCGGGAGGCGCAGCACTGATGGTCTGGGCCGATCTGGGAGCACGGATGCTGTTGGCCCCAACGGAGATGCCAGTGGGAATAATAACTTCGCTGCTGGGAGGCCCGTTCTTCGTCGTCCTGCTCTATCGCACCCGCTTCATCGGTAATCGGACCTAGGCCCAACCAATGGACGTACGCGGCGAGAAGATAGTTGCTGGCTACGAGCGCCAAGACGTGCTCGACGGTATCGACATCGCGATCGAGAACGGCGAAATTGTCGGTATCATCGGCCCCAACGGCTCCGGCAAGTCAACGTTGCTCAAGGTGATGGGGCGACTGCTCAAGCCCCGCAGCGGTGCCGTGTTCCTCGATGGTAAAGCGCTCCAAGAACAGTCGACCACCGAGATCGCGCGTTCCATGGCCCTCCTGCCCCAAGCCCCCATCTCGCCCCATGAACTGACAGTCCGCGAGCTGGTCGGCTACGGCCGCTATCCCCACGTGCCTTGGCTCAAGCGTCTGGGAACCGGCGACTTCTCGGCCATCGACCGGGCCATCGCCGAGTGCCACCTTGAGGACTTGGCCCACCGGCAAATGTCCACCCTGTCCGGCGGCGAACGTCAGCGGGCCTGGCTGGCCTTGGCGCTGGCCCAAGAGCCCCAAGTTATGCTGCTCGACGAGCCCGTGACATTCTTGGACATTAGCCACCAGCTAGAAGTGATGGAGCTCATCGCCCGACTGAACCGGGAGCGTGGCATCACCGTGCTGATGGTGCTCCACGACCTCAATCTGGCCGGGCGGTATTGTCACCGCATGATCGCGCTACTGGACGGCGAAATAGTGAGCGACGGGACCCCGGAGGAAGTAATCCGGCGGGAAGTGCTACGCGCCGTATTCAGCGTCGACGCCCACATCATCCACGACCCCCATACCGGCCGCCCCATCTGCTTCCCATACCGCGCGGACCACCCAATGGGCACGGGCCGGGCCTTCGACACCGGCGAATCGAACGTCTAGGCAGGTCCCTCTAGGTCTAACCGGTACAGGTCATGGGCGAGGCCGATCGGGCCCACGAAATGGTGCGCTGCTTCTTCACCCAGTGGACTCGGGTCGTCGTGATACGGGTCTGTGATGTGGGTCAGCACCAGGCGCGAAACCCTGGCTTCGGCGGCGGCTTGCCCGGCCTCGCCAGCGGTCACGTGGCCGCGGCTACTGGCGAACTCCACGTCACCGACGCTGAAGGCCTCGTGTATCAGCAGGTCAGCGCCCGCGGCCGCCTCCACCAGTTCTCTGGTATACCGGGTGTCGCCCGAAAAGACCAACGACCGCCCACAAGATTCAACCCGCCAGCCCACCGCGCCAGTGATGTGATCGGCGGGGAAGTGCCAGGCCACGGTCTCCGGCCCGAGCTGAACGGGCTGACCGGGTTCCGCTGGCCGCCATTCCAATACCTCCCGCCCTTGGGGAGTGCGGCCAAAATTGCCCGCCACGTCGGTCACATTGAGCCTCGTGGCAAGTGAAAGCCGTTTCAGGCCGCGCAGGGCCTCTTCGCTGGCGTGCACCCGGACCGGGGGCGTGTCGGCGCTGAAGAGGGTGCGGTCGAATTGGATGAAGACCAGACCGGACATGTGATCGGGATGATCGTGGGACAGCAGCACGTCGTCGAAAGCCCGCAGATCGATACCCATGGCGTCGGCTTGGCGCAGCACGGAATTCCCAGAACTGGCGTCCAGAAGCAGGCGGGCGCCGTCGGGACATTCCACCGCGATCGCCGTGTGCGTCCGGCGGGTCGAGTTGCCTGCGCCGGTGCCCAAGAAGCTAATTCTCATTGATCAAGGCCCCTCCGCTGGCGTACGGGATAGCGCCGGAACCGCTCATGGTCGCAACGCCCATGCTATCGCGGCTCCAATGTTAGCTGCATGAGGTCGTGGGCCAAGCTGATTGGGCGAGCGTATTGTTCGGCGGCTTCCTCGCCCAAGGGGTTCGGGTCGGCGTGATACGGGTCCGGGAAATGGGTAAGCACCAACTGTGAGACCTCAGCTTCCCTGGCAGCCTGTCCCGCGTCGCCAGCGGTGCAATGACCGCGGCCGTTGGCCCGAGCGTGGTCGCCTACGCAAAAAGCCTCGTGGATAAGTAGGTCCGCGCCTCCCGCTGCCTTCACCAGTTCCGGCGTATACATCGTGTCACCGGAGAACACCACGACCGTACCGGCGGACTCGATCCGCCAGCCGACCGCGCCCTCGATGTGTTCGACCGGGAAATGCCAGGCTGTGGTTCGCGGCCCCAATTGTATAACGCGGCCCGACGCGACGGCTCGCCAGTGTAGCACTTCCCGCCCTTGCAAATTCCTGCCGAATTCTCCAGTTACGCTAGTGACGCCCAGCCGGGAGTCCAAGCAGTATTTCTTAACCACGTCCAGCGTGTCATGACTGCCATGCACCCGCACCGGCGGCTTTTCGCCTTCGGCCAACGCCCGCTCGAACTGGATAAAAGCTAGCCCGGACATGTGGTCCCCATGCCGGTGAGATAACAGCACGTCGTCGAATTCTCGTAGATCGATCCCCAACTGTTCGGCGTTTCGTAAAGCTGTATTTCCGGATGCCGTATCCAGCAGTACCCGGGTCCCGTCGGGACACTGCAGCGCGATCGCCGTGTGCGACCGTTCCTTGGAGCTGCCCGACCCAGTGCCTAGAAAGCTGATTCGCATAGGAGATACACGGTCTGGTCTGCTTTGAAGTTCCCGAGGCGCCGGTCTGTCAGCATGCTTGTTCTGCGTCCACTGCTCTGGTTCGAGTATAGCTTTCCAAAGGCCGCTCTGGACCACTTAAGCTTCGATTCCAAAGGGCTCCGGAAGATGCCAGTGTGCAATCATATTTGTTGGGACGTCCGTTGACAGGAACGATCCAATCTCGAACGGAGGTGGAATCACATGCTGGAGAGGGTTATAGGAGCCGCCCGCCAGGATGCGGGGACCTACGAAGAGGTTAAGAACGACAACGAGGCCATGATGCGGGCAGTGCTAGTGGTGGCTGTGGCCGCCATTGCCGCGATCGTCATCGGTGCCCTCCTCACCGCGGGTCCGGTCTTTTGGCTATGGGTGATAATTTCCGGGATCGTCCTCGTCCGTGTGGCCTGGGTGATCTGGTCCGACTCAGTCTGGATAGTCGGCACCAAGCTCATGCCGTCCCCTGGAACCCAGGCGGACTGGAAGCAGGTGTTCCAACGTCTCGGCTTCTCTCAAGGGCCAGGCGTGGTTGCCGTATTCTCTTTTATACCGTACATCGGGTGGCTCTTCACTTTGGTGGCAACCATCTGGCGAATAGTTACTACAGTTTACGCTATCCGGGTCGTATCGGGGTACGACGGGATTGGCCGGGCCGTGGTCGTCTTTATTGTTTCGGCGATCCCGGTGGCTATCATAACCGTAATCATCTGGGTAATCATCTACAACGTAGCGGCGCCTGTCGGATATGACTGGACGACCAGTTAACCCGGTCGCCCCGACTCCTTGGACGGCGCCGCAGTTAAACATGCCGGGGCAGCGGCGCCTGATGGCCGTCGGGGTGGGCCTGCTCGCGGGAGAGGCTTAGCGACCGCAGCACCGGCTCTTCGGTGAAGCTGAATAGCACCGCCGGTTCATTCTCCGAGGCGTTGGTGTGCTCGTGGTAGGCCCAGCCGGGGACACAGAAAACGTCCTTGTCTTCCCAGTCCAATTGTTCGCCCCGGACTATCGAGCGTCCACGGCCCTGCACGACGTGATAGATGGCGCTAGCGGTGTGGCGGTGGGCCTTGGTGGACTCTCCGGGACGCAGCATCTGGATGTGGCAGGCGATGGTAGGCATCACCGGTCCGCCGGTGTTGGGGTTGGTGTATTCCATGATCACCCCGTCGAACGGGCTGCCGTCTACCTGCGGAGCCAAGCGTTGTAGCGTAGCCCAAGCCTGCTCCCAAGGGTAACGCATCAGCGGCGAGTGAGTGGACGGAGTGCGCTCCCAGGTGGGGCGCAACGTGCCCGAGCCATACTTCGCCTGGGAGGAGTCGTGGGGCTCGGTCACCGGCTGGATGTCTTCCGCGTAGGGCTTAGTAGACCGCCTCCAGCATGTGCACTAAGGGGATGTCCAGACCGTCCAGCCAGATAATGGGCTCGCCGGTGTCGTTGGTATGGTCATGCCAGGTCCAGTTGGGCGTCAGCACCAAGTCGCCGGGGTACATCGAGACCCGGTCGCCGTTAACGGTCGTTGCACCGCCGTTGCTGTCAATGATGAACCGGAGCGCGGCCGGGGTATGCCGATGGGCCCTGGCCGCCTCGCCAGGCATGACGATCTGCAACCCGGAGAATAGAGTGTTCGTGGTGGCCATGCGGCCGTTGAGGCCAGGATTCAGCAGCATCAGCACTCGCCGCTCGGCGTCGGCGGTGCCGATCAGTTCGCCGGCCCGGAGCGCCTGAGGCTGGAGGTCTCGCCAGCGCCACAGAAAGGGGATGGCCTTGCTGGTGGGCTCGCTGACCAGGGCCGTCTCCTGCACCAGCCACAGCGGCTTGAGGGCGTAGTCCTGTAGTTCCTCGTAGTAGTTCTCCAGGGTCTCGACGGACGCCTTGGAACCGGAAAGCATGGCGGTCCTCCTAAGTTCTGTCCGGCGGCCCTTGCCACTGGGCTAGGCGGGACTCGAGAGCGTATTGTCGCATGGCAATGGTCAGGTCTCCGCGTGTGCGCTCCAAAATGCCGCGCATCGCGTCGGTGGTATGACGCAAGCCCCCGGTTACAGCCTCTGGGAAGTCTACGGTTACCAGCACCCCGTATATCTCGTCCATCACTTCCATCATTTCCTGGCAGCGCTCCACTTCGTCGCTGCGGAGGCGGTCCAAGATGTAGCGGCGCAGTTCGCCGATGACTTCGGCCATCCCGTTAAGATAGGACGAAGGGTCGACGCCCAATTCTTCGATGCGCGGCAGCTTTCCCCCGGAGATTACGGCCAAGGTAACATTGGCCTCGGTGAACTCCTTGCGGGCGTCGTTCATGAAGCCGGCGTTGTAGATGAGCGGGTTGTCTTCCCGGATGTGCTCGGCCTCTTGGAGCCGTGTGGCCCCCTTCTGGATCAACCCGCGGGCGTCTTCGTAATCGCCCCGGTGTACGGCCCGGATGGCGTTCGCCGACATTCGCACGACTTCGCGGGAAACGGCGAGAGCCTGCTCCCGGTCTCGGTTGCGGTCGGTCAGTTGATCGATAGCCTGCTGGCCGATTTGTGAAAGGTCGTCGTTGTAATTGGACGGCATTAAACTCTTCCCCCGGCCTCCTCGATGGCCTTGACCAAGCGGGCCGCCGCCCCCTCGGGTTCATCCGCCAAGCCCACGGCGGCGGTAACGCAGATGGCGTCGGCGCCGCCCTCTACCACCGGCGCAACGTTATCGGCGGTGATGCCACCGATGGCGACCAACGGCAGCGTGGTGTAGGTGCGGGCCTCCCGCATCCTCTCCGGCCCTTGAGGGGCGCGGCCGCCGGGCTTGGTGCCGGTCTGGTAAATGGCCCCGAAGGCCACGTGGTCGGCGCCCATCTGCTCCGACTCCGTCAGCAATTCGAAGTCGCGGTTCGACCGGCCCAGCACCTGGTGTGGCCTCAACACCTGTCGAGCTTGGGCCACGGGCAGGTCGGTCTGACCGACGTGCAGGCCTGCGGAGCCCACGGTGGCGGCTAGGTCGGCGTGGTCGTTGATAATCAATAGTACGCCATTGGCCTCGCATAGCTCTTGCAGGGCCAACGCCAAGGGCAGCGTTTCGCCCTTATCGCGAAGCTTGTCCCGCAGTTGCAGCATCCGGGCCCCACCGTTGACTGCGGCGACGGCAATGTCCAGCGGCTCACGGCCGGCGGTAACTTCAGGGTCGATGATGACGTAGAGCCCGCGCACCAGCGACGCTTTCTCCCTGCGGATGGCGGCCCCTAACTGGACCGACAGTTCGCCAAGAGTATGGCGCAACTGCCCGATGGTCTCCCAACCGACGGGGCTGGATGCCTCGTTGGATTCTAAGTGGGGCAACAGGGCCAGAACGGCCTCGACCAACGCGATAGCCTGCTCGTTGCTCTGGGGAGCCGGGTCGGTCAGATCAGCCAGCGCGGCAGGTGCCGGCAGGGATGGCAACAGGTCGCGTAGGGACTGGAGCGCCGGTACGGGACCGGGTCCGACCATGCTGGCCACGGAGCCAGCGTAATGAACAATTACAGAATAGTGGCTATGCCCCATTGGGGCTGGCCTGGTCACAGGTCAAGTCCCTTGGGCGTTTGGCCGGAACGGGCCGCGTCAATGTTGTCTCGGACCGACTGTGGCATATCCAGGCCGTGCTTTTCGAAGGCGGCCTCCACCCCGCGTCCGATGTTGCGCGGGTCTTGGTAGTACTCGGGAGAGCGGTGTTCACTGCCTGTGGGGAAGGCCTCGTGCACCGATGCCGTGGTCTTGCCCATGGCGAAGGACGACATCCGGCGCTCCATCTCGGTGCTCTGACAGTGTTGGCAGACGGCGTTGACCTCGCTGCTGATGGACCTTACGAAGAAAGAAGACACATTTCCGCAAGACTGACAGCGGTATTCATAGATCGGCATATCGGCCCCCGATGGACGCCCTACGAGTCCGTGATTTCTCGCCGCATCCGGTCGAAGTCGGGCGTCGACTGTCCGCCCATCTCCTGCTTGATGCGCCCCATGTACTGGTCGATGCTGGACGCGCTGTCCTCGTTGACGTCGCTCATGGTCTCGCGGTTGGGGACCCAGTTAAGGCTGTCGCCCCACGATCCCCGGAACGAGAAGCCCGACATCAACCGCTGCATTTCGGCGCTACCGCACTGTTTACATTCCGCAGCTTTGTCCGCGGACCAACTGAACACCAGGAAGTTGCTGACCGACTGACAGGCTCCGCAACGGTACTCGTAGATAGGCATGATGCCGTCATTTTAGCACGGGCGGCTAATGTATAATGCAGCAACGATAGCTGACCGCAGCCGAGGTGCCGCTATGGCCCAGGGCCACACCCTCCCGCTATTCGCCCCCAAGCGCGAACCGCTGCTGATGATCATGGACGGCCACGCAATGGTCCACCGCTCCTTCCGGGCCATTTCCACCCAGCGCAGCCTGACCGTCGGCTCGACGGGCGAAGACATCACCGGCGTGTTCGGCTTCGCCAATGTCTTCCTGAGGGCGCTGAACGACTGGAACCCGGCCTATTGCGCCATCGCTTTCGACACTCCGGCTCCCACCTTCCGCCACGAACGTTTCGAGGCCTACAAGGCCCAGCGCGAGGCGTCGCCCCCGGAGCTTAGGGCCCAATTCGGCCGGGTCAAGCAGCTCATGGAACTATTTGGTGTGCCCATCTTCGAACTCAACGGTTGGGAGGCCGACGACGTCATCGGCACCCTGACGCGCCAAGCCGAGGAGGCGGGGATCGACTCCGTGGTCCTGACCGGCGACCGGGACACCTTCCAGCTCATCTCCCCTAGGGTGAAGATCGACCTCTCCTACAGCATCCAGGACCGCAAAGTGTACGACGAGGCCGAGTTGGCCGAGCGCTACTCCGGGCTCACTCCGGCCCAACAGCCAGACTTCAAGGCGCTGTTGGGGGACTCGTCGGACAACATTCCGGGCGTGCCCAAGGTCGGCGAAAAAACCGCCGCGCGGCTGTTGAACGAGTACCAAAGCCTCGAAGGCATCTATGAGCGTATCGACGAAATCAAGCAGAAGGCGGTGAAGGCGGCGCTTGAGGAAAACCGGGACCGGGCGTTCGAGAACCGGACGCTGATGACGATCGACCGCCACTCTCCCTTGGAACTGGTCCTGGAACAGTGCCGCTTCTGGCAGTTCGATCGCCGGGCGGTGGTCAACTGGATGACCGAGCTGGAGTTCTTCAGCGTGATCCCCCGGGTTCCCGACTCCGATCTGGCCGGCGACGCTCCCGACGCCCCAGACCGCGAGATAGACTTGGACGTCGATTACACCATCGTGCAGACTCAAGCTCAACTGGACTCCATGATCGCGGTCATCGAGGAGACCGGCAGCTTTGCTTTCGACACCGAGACCACCAGTTTGGACGCGGTCCGCGCCGACCTCGTCGGCCTGAGCTTCGCCACAGCCCCGGGGCGGGCTTGGTACGTGCCGGTGGGACACCAGAATGGTGTGCAATTGGCGGTGGAGTCGGTCTTGGCGGCGGTGCGGCCGCTGTTCGAGTCCTCCAAGATCGCCAAGTGCGCCCATAACGCGAATTATGACCTTACAGTGCTGGCCGGGCACGGGATCAAGGCGAACAACCTGGGCTTCGATACCATGATCGCCGCTCACCTCATTGGCCGCCATGCGTTGGGACTCAAGAACCTGGCGCTGGACGTATTGGGCCAAGAGATGACGCCCATCGCTGACCTAATCGGCAAGGGCCGCAAGCTGGTTACCTTCGATCAAGTCGACATAGAGCCCGCCGGACGGTATGCGGCGGCCGACGCGGATATGACCGTCCGGCTGCGCGACGCCTTCACACCGGCGTTGACTCGGGAGGGTTTGGACCCGCTGCTGGTCGACTTGGAAATGCCGTTGGTGCCAGTGCTGGTCACCATGCAGCGCAACGGCATCATGCTGGACGCCGGCGTGCTCCATGAGATGTCCCAAGACCTCACTCAGCAGATGTACTCGGTGGAGGAGGGCCTGTACCAGTCCATCGGCCACACCGTGAACATCAACTCCCCGCAGCAGTTGAGCGACCTGCTCTTTAAGGAACTGGGTCTGCCCAAGACCAAGCGCACAAGGACCGGCTATTCCACCGACGCCAACTCTTTGGAGGCGCTAAAGGACTTGCACCCGGTGGTGAACCAGATTCTGGAGTACCGCCAGGTCTCCAAGCTCAAGTCCACCTACGTCGATTCGCTGCCCGACATGATCAACCCGCGCACGCGCCGGGTGCACACTAGCTACAACCAGACCGGTTCGGCCACCGGGCGCATTTCCAGCAACGACCCCAACTTGCAGAACATTCCTATTCGGACCGAATTGGGCCGACAGGTGCGTCGCGCCTTCGTCGCGGAGCACGCCCCCGACTGGCAACTACTCTCCGCCGACTACTCCCAGATCGAGTTGCGGGTGCTGGCCCACATGTCCCGAGACGAAGGTCTGTTGGAGGCCTTTCGTCGCGGCGAGGACATCCATTCCTCCACGGCGTCTCTAATGTTTGAGGTCCCGATCAACGACGTCGACTCCGATATGCGGCGTATCGCCAAGGTGCTGAACTTCGGCGTGATCTACGGTCTTTCAGCCCACGGCATCTCTCAGCAGACCGGGTTCAGCCGCGAGCAGGGGACCCAGTTCATCAACACCTATTTCACCAAGTACCCTGGGATCAGCGGGTTTCTGGAAGAGGTGAAGAACCGCGCTCGGACCGAGCAGTACGTCGAGACGCTAATGGGACGGCGCCGCTATCTAGCGGACATCAACAGCACCAACTTCAACGTCCGAGGCGCGGCCGAGCGGATGGCCATCAACATGCCGATTCAGGGCACCGCCGCCGACATCATGAAGATAGCCATGATCCGGGTGCAAGAACGCCTCGACCGCGAGGAAATGCGCACCAAGATGCTCCTCCAAGTGCATGACGAGCTGGTCTTCGAGGTCCCCAACGACGAGATGGAAGCCCTGAAGGAGCTGGTTGTCGACGAAATGCCCGCCGCCATGGACTTAGACGTTACGCTGAAGGTGGACGCCAAGTGGGCCTCGAATTGGGGGGACATGGAGTAGGGATGGGACTAACTGAAGTGCAAGCCCACGTCTCCGGGCACAACGGTACTCGGGGTTACACCTTTACGGTCGATACCGGGTCTACCTACCTTGCTCTCCCTCTCGAAGAAATAAAGGCGCTTGGACTGCCTCCAACTGGCGGCAAGGTCAAGTTAATGAGCGCCACTGGGTTCCTGGAAGTCGAGACGTATTTCGCGCGGGGTGAACTGATGGGGGAGGACTTTGGGGCCATAATGGTGCCTGCGTCGACCCCTCTCCTGGGATACGAGTTGTTGCAGAACCTCCGCTTCAAGGTGAATCCAGTCACCCACGAAATCGAAAAAGTGTCCGACGACGATCGGCATCCCCCGTATCAGTTGTAGCAGGACCTTATGGAACTAATCCGCAGCCTGATTTTCGTGCCGGGGAACCGGCCCAACATGCTGGAGCGGGCCCGCTCCTTGGATGCTGACATCATCATGGTCGACTTGGAAGACTCGGTTCCGCCCGGGGAAAAAGCCAACGCCCGGGACCTCGCGGTAGAGTGGGTGCCCCTTCTGCGTCGCGAAGGCCAGCGGGTGATGGTCCGTGTTAATTCGTTGGACACCGGCCTAACTCGTAGCGAACTGGAAGCGATCGCCTCGGCCGACCTGTACGGCGTGAGCCTGGGGAAGGTGGAGTCGGTCTGGCATATCCGAGACTTGGCGCGGATACTGTCCGCCTTGGAGGCCGCCCGGGGTTTGGCTGATGGAACCATCAAGGTCATCCCTTGGATCGAGAGCGCCAAGGCGGTCTGGGGGGCCCGCGAGATCGGCGAATCGTCGCCCCGCATCGTGGGCATTGCCTTCGGGGCCGAGGACTTCACCAACGACATGGGCGTTGAGCGCACCGACGTGGGCGAGGAGGTTGCGGTTCCCCGAGCGATGGTCCCAGTGGCGGCCCGGGCCGCCGACGTGGCCTCGCTGGACTCGCCCTTCGTCCGCTTCCAAGACCCCAATGCGCTTCGTGCCGACGCCGCACGGGCCAGGCAGATGGGTTACACCGGCAAATTCGCCATCCACCCCGCGCAACTCGGCATAATCAACGAAATTTTCAGTCCGTCCCAGGAGGAGGTAAGCTACGCCCGGCGGGTCATGGAGGCCTGGGAGCAGGCCGAAGCCAGCGGCCGTGGCTCCCTGGCCCTCGATGGCCGTATGGTCGACGTGCCGGTGGTCAAGCGGGCCCAGAACCTGTTGGCCTTGGCCGACGAGATCGCAAGCCGGTCCCGCGGCTGACCTACACCCCGCAGATGCGACCGAACGGCCCACCCGACCGGATCGCCTTGGCGGGTATGCAGTTCTACGGGTTTCACGGCGTGAATCCCGAAGAGCAGGCCTTGGGACAGGCCTATCTGGTCGACCTGTCCGTGGAGTTGGACCTGCGACGGGCTGGCCTCTCGGACCGATTGGAGGACACCGTCAGCTACACCCAACTCTACCGGGTGGTGCAGTCGGTGATGGAGGGCGAATCGCGCAACCTTCTGGAGGCTGCTGCCCAGGCCATCGCCGACCAGGTGTTAAGCCAATTCCCGGTGGACGGAGTCTCAGTGTCGGTGAAAAAACCGAGGCCGCCGGTCCGCGGTTCGGTGATCGAGCACGCCGCAGTGGAAATCTATCGTCGGCGCGAGGGCTGAGGTACGAAGATGAGAGTCCATGAATACCACGATGGCAACCGCGAGTTGCAAGACCGCTTCCAGACTCGGAGGCTGGCCGACCGTTTGAGCCAGCGGGTCACCGAGACCATCGGCGACGAGGCCCGCGAGATAATCGAGGCTGCCCGCATGTTCTTTCTGGCGACCTGCGACGACCGGGGACTGCCGACCTGCTCCTACAAGGGCGGCGACCTCGGTTTCGTCCGGTTGGTCGACGACCGCACAATTGCCTTCCCCAACTATGATGGCAACGGCAAATATCAGTCTATGGGCAACCTGCTGCGCAACCCCAACGTCGGCCTCCTGTTCGTCGACTTCGAGGGCCAACAACGGCTACGCATCCAGGGCGTGGCCCGTCTGTCGGATGAAGCGGACCTACTGGCCCATTACCCCGAGGCCCAATTCGTCGTGTTGGTGGAAGTCACCGAGGTCTACAAGAACTGCCCGCGTTACGTACACCACTACCAGTTCGTCGAACCCTCGAAGTTCGTCCCCCACGACGGAGTTGAAACCCCACAACCCGCCTGGAAAACCAGCCAAGAACTAAAAGACGTGCTGCCGGGAGCCGCGGCGTCCGCGGCTGGGGACTCTTAGATTATTGTTTTGGCCCAAAGCTGTGTGTTAACCTTGCCTGGCGATTTTAGCCGAGGATACCGCCATGCGTTGTGAAATATGTCTGAAGTCCGGGATGAGCGGCAATAATGTCAGCCACTCCAACCGGCACACCAAGACCCGGTTCAAGGCCAACGTGCACAAACAGACCCTGGAACGCAACGGGGAGTTGGTCAAGGTCAAAATCTGCAGCCGCTGCCTCCGCTCCCTGCACAAGTCACCCAAGGTGAGAAAGGCCTTCGCCGCGCTGTAGTACGGTCAGCAGGTTGACCTCGAAGAACAAAGGCCCCGACTTACTCGGGGCCTTCTCAGTTCTGTGGTCAGATGGCCACCTACCGGTAGTATAGCCCCGCCAAACACCCGCGCATGCCGGCCATCGCCTTCGGGACCGTCTGCTGGTTGTTGAAGATGGCGCTGCCGGCAACCAGGATTGTGGCCCCGGCTTTGACTGACTCTTGCGCCGTCCAGTCCGCCTTCACCCCGCCGTCAACCTCGATCTCTGCCCCGTAGCCTCCGGCGCCGATCATCTCTCTGAGACGGCGTATCTTTCCGACGCTTCCGGGGATGAAAGACTGTCCCGCAAACCCGGGATTGACCGACATCACCATCACGATGTCCAGCAGCGGCAGCACCTCTTCCACCGCAGACACCGGCGTACCGGGGTTGATCGCGACGCCGATGTCGTTGCCCAGTTCTTTTACACTGGTGACCGTCCGATGCAGGTGTGGGCAAGCCTCGGCGTGCACCAGGATCTGGTCGGACTGCTCCTTGACGAACGTGGAGAGCAACTCGTCGGGCCGTTTGATCATCAGGTGGATATTGAGAGGAAGGTGGGTATTCTTCCGGATAGCGTCGACCACCACCTCGCCGAAGGAAATGTTGGGCACGAAGCGGCCGTCCATCACGTCCACGTGAATCAGGTCGGCTCCCGCCTCCGTGGCCTCCCGTACCTGTTCACCAAGCCGGCCGAAGTCGGCCGACAATACCGAAGGGGCCAGCAACACCCTGCGCTCAGGTTCCATCGGCGGCCTCCTGCAACAATTTCTCGGCTTGGGCCAAGGCCTCGGCAACACGGTTGGGTGCGGTGCCCCCCGGATTGTCCCGGGCGGCGGTGGAAGCTTCGGCCGTTATCTGGTAAACGTCGGTCCCAAAGTGGTTGGAGAATCGCGAATAGTCCTCGCGGGCCAACTGATGCAATTCCAACCCCGCAGCCTCGCAATGGCGGCATAGCTCGCGGACAATGCCATGGGCCTCGCGGAAGGGCACTCCCTTGGCGACCAAGTAGTCGGCCAGGTCGGTGGCCAGCATCTGGCTTTCGCTCGACAGGCTCGCGACACGTTCGGTGTCGAGTTCCAGCCCGGGCAGCATGTGCTGGTAAACATTCAGGGTTGCCAGCAGCGTGTCCACGGCGTCGAAGAACCCCTCTTTGTCCTCTTGCAGGTCACGGTTGTAGGTAAGGGGCAGCCCCTTAAGGGTGGTCAACAAACCGACCAGCCCGCCGTAGACTCGGCCAGTCTTGCCGCGGGCCAGCTCGGCGAAGTCGGGATTGCGCTTCTGGGGCATGATGCTGCTGCCGGTAGTGAAGTCTTCGTCCAGCCGAACGAAACCGAACTCCCGACTGGACCACAGCACGATCTCCTCGGAGAGGCGGGAGAAGTGCATCATGCAGATCGAGGCCGCGGCTAGAAATTCCAACAGAAAGTCACGGTCGGACACCGCGTCCATGCTGTTCGCGCTAACGCGGCTGAAGCCCAGCTCCCGGGCCAGGAACTCCCGGTCGGTCGGGTAGGGCACTCCGGCCAGAGCACCGCTGCCAAGCGGGAGCACGTCGGTCCGGTGGTAACAGTCGCGGAACCGTGCTGCGTCGCGCTCCAACATCTCGAAGTAGGCCAGCATGTGGTGGGCGAAGAGTACCGGCTGGGCCCGCTGCAGGTGGGTATAGCCAGGCATGACCACCGTTTGGTAACGGCGAGCCAGTTTCACCAGCGCCTGTTGTACTCCCCTTAACTCCCGCCGCGAGTCCTTGATCGCGTCCTTAACGTAGAGACGCATGTCCAGGGCGATCTGGTCATTGCGGGACCGTCCGGTGTGAAGGCGTCCCCCGGCCGGCCCGATCAGGTGGGTCAGCCGGGTCTCGATGTTCATGTGCAGGTCTTCCAGCGCCGGGTCCCAAGGGAACGAGCCGTCCTCGATTTCTTGCTTGACGGACGCCAGGCCAAGTACAATCTCCTCGGCGTCCTCCGGCGCAATTATGCCCTGCTTGGCCAGCATGCGAGCGTGGGCAATAGACCCGGCGATGTCCTGCCGGTATAGCCGCCGGTCGTAGTGGATGGACACGGTGTAGTTGGAGTAGTCGGTCATATCGGTTAACAACTATAACTTCCGTCCGCAATCGGCTCAAGGAAGCCGGGGCATGGGGGTCTGCTAGAATCATGTTGCCATGAGCAGTCTGAACCAAGAACGATGCACCGCCTGCCGCCGCGACTCACCCAGCGTGACCCCTGACGAGATCGCCGAGCTTCAACCGCAAGTGCCGGAATGGGGGTTGGCGTCGGTGGACGACGTGCCCCGCCTTGACCGCGTTTTCAGGTTCGATGACTTTCGGCAGGCCCTGCAATTCACAAACCGGATTGGCGAAATCGCTGAGGACGAGGGGCATCACCCGATGCTCGTCACCGAGTGGGGGCGAGTCAGGGTGGCATGGTGGACCCACAAAATCCGCAACCTGCACCGCAATGATTTCGTGATGGCCGCCAAGACCGACCGGGTCTACGAGGCGATGGCGGAACCCGCGCCTTAGGACAGCCGCGCCAGCGGAATGACCTTCGATTTAAGCAGGTGACGGTCCCGCGTGAGCAACGGGATGCCGTGAACCACGCTTGTCGCCGCAATGATCTCGTCGGCCGGATCGCTTCTGAAGTCCAAGCGGGTCGAGGCACGCGCAACCGCTAGGTCTATAGGCCATACTCGGAGTGAGTTTAGAGCGCGCAGCACGCGGGGATTGTCAAACTCCATATCAATGCGGTTAAGTTGGACTAGCTTGGCAAGCTCCCATAGGACAATAGCCGACACGGACCAGGGTTCTCTGCTCATTAGCGCTTCTTCTGGCGCACGGAGAACACCCGTCACGGCGTAGACCACCATGTGTGTGTCAAGATTCAGCATCCCAACGAATACCTGTGCTGAATATGTCGCCCTTGATCGTAATCTCGTCCCGCAAGCTGCCGATGAGGTCCGCCCATTGTTGCTCGTAGGGGATAACTCGCGCGACGGGTTTTCCATGCTTGGTAATCACCAACCCCTCTGCGTCGAGCTCGCTCAAAAGCGCAAGGCATTGCTCCTTGAATTTGGCCACCCCGATGGTCTTCATCTGGTTGCTCCCCCGAATATAATGGACATATTTTATGACTGGTTCAACATTGTGTCCATAATTTAATGTTGCCGAACCCGTCTTGGGTGGCTACAGTGAAGCCGACGATCCGCGACCTGGAGTCCCCAGAACATGAAAGTCACCTACCGCTTGGCGTCCAAAGACCTGGCGTCGGTCCCGGCCGAGGCCGCTTGGGCCGAGGCCATGGGCTACGATGGCATCTCAAAAAACGAGACCGATCACGACTCCTTTTTGGCTTTGACCCTCGCCGCGACCTCTACGACAAAGGCGACCCTCCAGACCTCGGTGGCCATCGCCTTCCCCCGCTCTCCGATGATCACTGCCGACACCGCCCGCGACCTGCAGGACCTATCCAAGGGGCGGTTCCGGCTCGGTCTCGGCACCCAGGTAAAGGGCCACATCGAGCGGCGGTTCTCCACGAGCTGGGAGGCCCCGGGACCGCGCCTTCGGGAATACGTGCAAGCGCTCCGGGCGATCTGGAGTTCTTGGGAGACCGGCGGACGGTTGGACTTTCAGGGTGAGTATTACCGCCATACCCTGATGACGCCCTTTTTCAGTCCCGGGCGCAGCGAGTACCCGGCTCCCGAAGTGTTCACCGCAGCGGTCAACGCCTACAACTGCCAGGTGGCCGGAGAGGTCGCCGACGGTTTGATGCTGCACAGTCTTACCTCGCCGGAGTACGTCCGAGACGTTGTCCGCCCCGGCTTGGCCAAGGGTGCGGAACGCGCTGGACGTGAGGCAAGCGAGCTCAAGATCAGCGGTGGTGGGTTCATCATAACCGGTCCCAACCGGTCTGCCATTCGCTCGGTCCAAGCCGACGTGAGGCAGCGCATCGCCTTCTACGCCTCCACGCGCACCTACTTCCCGGTGCTGGCGGCCCACGGCTTCGAGGAAATCGGCCAGCAGCTGCACGAGATGTCCTTGCAAGGGCGCTGGGCCGAGATGGGCGAGCAGGTTAGCGACGAGATGCTGGACGCCTTCTCGGTGTCCGGCGAGTACGATGAGATCGCCGACGAGTTCGCCAACCGCTATGGGGGACTGCTGGACGAGGTCAGCTTCACCCTCTACACCGACTCGGCGCCCGGCGAGGCCCAGCTGCGGAAGATACTCCAACGCTTCCAAGACCTAGGCTAAGGAAGGACAAGCATGGCGGTGACAACGCACAGGGCCCACATGGTGGGCAGCGTCCCCTCGGACGACGCCGAAATGGTCTTTCGCCAGGTGAGCGGCGCGCTCGGTCCCCATCTGAAACGCATCACTGACGGCGAGACTGGAGTACGACGGCGGTGGATCTGGTTTCAGCGTGACATGCTGATAAGCCACCCCGATATGGAGTGGGCCGAAGACGAACCCTCCTTTCCGGTATACCAGTGGGACGGCTTACTATTGCGCGAAACTCCTTACCTCCGCTTTCGGCCCGGCGTTGACCTCGCCAGCGTTGGTTTTGAGACGGGTTATGCCGAGGCAGCACTGGAGTCCTTCGGACTGTACTCCCGGTTGCGCGATGGAGGAATAATCAGCTCGGACACATTGTTCCAAGTCTCTCTGCCTACCCCCATGGCCACCGGCTACATGTACGTGAACGAGAGCAGCCGGGACGACTATCTCCGGGCCTACGAGAGGGCACTGCTGTCCGCCGTGAACCAGATCGTTGCCTCGGTGCCCCTCGAACGGCTTTCAATTCAGTGGGACGTCTGCCAGGAAGTGCTGCTCTTCGAGGACTATTTCCCCCACCGGCCGGATGACTACAAGGCCCAAGTTTTCGACGAGTTAGCCCGCCTTGGCGACAGCATTCCCCCCGACGTGGACATGGGATACCATCTTTGCTACGGCTCACCGGCGGACGAGCACTTGGTGATGCCCACCGACATGGGCATATTGGTCGAGATCTCGAACGGGCTGTATTCCGGTCTGCAACGCCACCCCGACTTCCTTCATTTGCCGGTCCCCAAGGACCGGACCGACCGTGAGTACTTCCAACCCCTCACGGGACTCAAGCTGCCCGCGGACACCGAGGTCTACCTGGGGCTGATTCACTTCGACGATGAGCAGGGAGACCGGGCGCGAATCGACGCCGCCCGGCAGTTCTCGACGGTTAATGGTGTGGCTACCGAATGCGGTTGGGGGCGGACCGACCCGGCGAGAGTTCCGGGGTTGCTGCAAAGCCACCGGAGCGCCGTGGAGTACTTGAACGGCCTGTAGGGGCGCTTCGCGAAGCGCCCCTACTTTTTCCCGACGTTGCCGAGGGGCTCCCGCGCCCTAGGTGTGGAGGAACTGCCAGTCCTGGCTGCCCAGATCGAACCGGATACGCCGGAACGCTTCCGCGTAGTCCAAGCCCGTTTCTTCCTTGTGGCGACCGTGCATCTGGCCGATTCTGGACATCCGTTCTTCGATAGTCGCCGGTGACATCTGGCTGGCATGGGCGGCCAGGGAGCGGGCCTTGTTGCCGAGATAGTTGCCGATTTCGACGAAGACGTCAGGGGACTCGCTGCCCCAAAGGAGAGCCTGCTCCACCATGTGCGGCTCCAGCCCTTCCTCGGCGATCTGCTCCGGGAAGTGGAGGTAGCTCCAAGCGTAGGTGAAGGCGGCGTCGATGGCGACCTGACCGCTCATACGGTGGTCCCGGTGGGTGTGGCTGCGGCTGCGGTAGGGGTCGATAGCCATGATCACGTCAGGCTTGAAGCGGCGGATCTCTCGGGTCACCTGGCTGCGGAAGAGCATGGTGTCCTCCAGCCCGCCGTCTGGGTAGCGTAGGAACACAACGTCCTTCGCGCCAACCACCTCCGACGCCGCTAGCTGCTCCTCCTCCCGGGTGGCCGCCAGCCTCTCCGCCGACATGGCCCGGTCGCCAGTGCCCTTGTTGCCATTGGTGCACATCACCACGATGACCTCGGTGCCCGCCTCTTTGACCCACTTGGCCAAGGTGGCCCCGCAGCCGCCCTCGCAGTCGTCGGGATGGGGGGTGACCGCCATGGCCACCCGGGGCGCGGTGCTGATGACTTCGGGATTGGAGTTGGTCATTGGTGTATCGGTTCTCCTGTCGATTGATGCTATGCCAAATACTCTCATATGGACGCAGACTAACAAATCAGTCGGTGGATTGAAAACGAATCATTCCCGCAATCGTCGAGTAAGACTAGTGGACAGGGCGATCGCTGATATGATACCGAAAAAGGGCTGTACCGCCCCCACCCATTTAGTCCAGCCGGCCGGTTCTACCGCCCAGCTTCCATAACCCAATGCAGACAATGAAATCAGACTGAAATATAGGGCGTCCATGATATTGGCTTGTACGGTCTCGCGGCCGTCGGTGTCTATCACGAAGGATCCGAATTACCAGTAGGAGAGCCAGGTAGCCGACAGGACAATGGCGAAGGAGATAAGCACTCGCGACGGGTATTGGCAGTAACCGAGCCAAAACCGCCAGACCAGTTGTTGGGATAGCAGCGCGACCAGGTAACGGCCTGGGCCCACCAAGAGGCCGAATAAGCCACCCATCCGTTGTCAGATTTCCCGTCCCCATCCCCGAATTCGGTTCTTCACTTGGGTAAAGCTAATCTTTACTTGGGGAATTCCACAACCGGTGCCAGGAAGCTCTCAAGTCTTCCCCGATTGACTCCCAGTGTGCCTTTCTCTCGGCTTCCCGCTGCCGGTAATGAAACTCACCGGCAACCCTACGCATTCCAGCTAGATCGTGCCACTCTGAGAGGTACCTGTAATGCTCGATCGCAGCCCCGTAATCGCCGCTGACCTCTAGAGGACTGATGTATTTTTCGTCCCACTTCGCTCGATGTAACTTGGACTGAGGGGAGATAAAAGCGCCCGGTAGACTTACCCCCTTCAGGCTCGCGCCGCCCAGGTCGGCGTCAATAATTCGGGTGCTTTCAAGCGAAGCCCCATCAAGATAGGCCGACTTCAAGTCTGTACGGTTGAGGGTTGCCTGTCCCAAGTCTGCTTTGCATAAGATTGCGCCCTCGAGATTCGCGTCGGTCAGGTCGGCCCACGCCAATCTCGCACACGACAGATCCGCCAACTGAAAATGACTTTGGGAGATGGAGCCTCGGAGATTCGTACGGGTGATTTCAAAGTGTCCGCTAAGTTTTCCGGAATGCCATTCATCGATTATGTCCCACGTGGCCAAATCACCGGGAGTGAGCGCGGAGCGGCAGCGTTTAATTCACGGGAACGCGATCGCGCGAGTCAGAACACATATACGAAATGCGAAAGATCCCAAGTCGAGCCCGCGAAGGTCAATCCCCGGCATGTCAACGCTTTCGAATATTACGGTCTCGCCAGTTGCCTCGGGCTGATCTCTAATGTCTTCCAGGTCGTCTCTTGTTACTGGACGAACTTGGACTCCATCCTTCAAGACCTTGAGTTCTTCGAAAACCCGTTCAACCCATGGGTCTACTCTGGGGCGACGTTCGTTTGTGCTCATGTGCGCCCCTACTCCCCCGCCGTCACCGACCGGCCCAGCTCCGTCACGGCGTAACGGCCGGAGCGGCCTGGAACACGCTCGAGCCAGCCGAACTTCGAACGCGCGGCGTTGCGCAGGGTCTGGGTGAAGTTGCCCGGTCGACGCCATCCGGCCAAGTCGAACAGGCTGCCCAAGTCCTCGGCGTCCACCCCGTCGGCCGCGAGAAAGCGGCCCGCGCCCTCGGCGGCGACCACCACCCGTCGCATGTCCCCCATTGGGTTCAGGTAATGGCAGTAAGCTGCGAAGTCATCCCGGGACTGCTGGGGCTGCTCGTCGAGCTGCAGGCGCGCTCCCGCATCCTCTTCGGTTGTGGTCGGTGAACTTCTCCGGGCAGCCGGACGGCGAGGCGTGCTGGTACTGCGTGGTCGGCCCGCGTTGGGATTCGGAGGTGGACTCGCCTCGGCGGCCGGGAGTCTACCTTTTTCCGCGGTACCGTTGGAATTGATTGAGGACTGCACGCGCGGAGACTCTCGCAATGCCATACCCACAACATCCCTGAGCAGTTCCGCTTCTTCCGCTTCTACAACTATTTGGGTGTTGTCGGGTAGCGAGATCGAGACCTTGGCCATGACGTGCTCGCCTTGAGTTGACATATCCCCACCACAATCAACAACGGTATATGCCACTAGGCGGTAATAGTCAAGGGCGGGGATAAATGCACTGCGAGCGCCGCAGCCGCTAGTGAGCGAAGGGGCGGCGAGCGAAGGACTCTACAGAGTCTGCTTTAGGCGAATGGCCAGCGAGCGGGTCATGCCGGGCACCGCCGCGATTTCCTCCACGGCGGCCTCCCTGATGCCCCTGAGCGACCCGAAGCGCCGCATCAGCATGCGCTTGCGCTTCGGCCCGATGCCGGTTACCAGTTCTATCGGGGAGCTCAGGCTGCCTTTGCTACGCAGGTTGCGGTGGTAGGTGATGGCAAACCGGTGGGCCTCATCGCGGATTCGCTGCACCAAGTACAGGGCTTGGGAATCGCGGGGCAGAACGATTGGCTCCGGGGTGTGGGGCACGTAGAGCCACTCGTTCTCCTTGGCCAGAGACGCCAGAGGAATGTCGTCCAACCCCAGCTCCAAGAACACCTCGAGCGCGGCGGAAAGCTGGCCCTTGCCGCCGTCTATGAGCACTAGGTCAGGCACCGCGCCCCAAGAAGTGCCTTGGGCAGCGTCCTCGTCGCCCTCTTTCTTGGCGGCGGCGCGGGCCGAGGCCATCCGTTTGAAACGACGCCGCAGCACTTCCCGCATGCTCTCGAAGTCGTCCACCCCATCCACCGTTTTCACCTTGAACCGCCGGTAGTGGGCCTGCTTGGGCCGTCCGTCCTCAAAGACCACCATGCTGCCGACCGTGTTGCTGCCTTGGATATGGGAGATGTCGTAGCATTCCATGCGCCGCAAGGGTAGGGGCAACGACAGTTCCTCTTCCAACTCGTTGGTCGCTTGCTGGATGATGTCCAAGTTGTCCAGCCACTTGATGCGGTGTTGGGCCAAGCCCTGACGGGCGTTGTCGGACACCGTTTCCACGAGCCGTTTGTGCACTCCCCGTTGCGGGCAGAAAACCCGCACCGCGCCGCTCCGGAGTCCGCGCAGCCATTCGGTAATGAGCTCCACGTCTTCCAAGGGGTGCTGGGTGACGATCCGTGGCGGGATGTCCAAGGCGGTGCCGTAAAACTGCTTTACGAACTGGCCCAAGACCAGCGCCGAGGCGTCGTCCTGAGTGCCTTCCATGAAGAAGTGGTCTCGGCCGATCAGTTTTCCCTTACGGATGAAGAAGACCTCGACCCAGGCCTCGTTGGTGCCTTGGGCCAGAGCCAGCACGTCCATGTCGACCACCGGATTGGTGGGGTTGGAGTCGACTTTGATCGTGCGCTCCTCAGCGACTTTTTCGACCGCTTTGATCCGGTCCCGGAGCACCGCCGCCCGCTCGAACTCCAGCTTCTCGGCGGCCAGTTCCATGTTCCGTTCCAAGTCCTTGGTGACCGCCTCGGTATCGCCCTCCATGAACATGATGACCTGCTCGATTACCTTGGCGTACTCTTCCTTGTCGGCGTATCCAGTACAAGGGGCCACGCAGCGGTTGATGTAGTACTCCAAGCAGGGCCGGGGATCGGTGCCGGTGATGTTCTTGGTGCAGGAGCGGTAGGGGAACAGCCGTTTCACCAAGTCCATCGACTTGCGGACGGTGTTGGCGGTCGCAAAGGGCCCGAAATAACGGGCGCCGTCTTTGGCCACTCTCCGGGTGATGTAGACTCGCGGGAACTCCTCGCTCAGGTCGATCTTCAGGTACGGGTAGGTCTTGTCGTCCTTGAGACGAGCGTTGTAGCGAGGTTTGTAGCGCTTGATCAGCGTGTTTTCGAGGATCAGCGCCTCGGCCTCCGAGTCGGTCACGATGTACTCGAAGTCGTTGACGTGACCCATCATACGGCGGGTCTTGGAGGGTTGGTTGGAGGGGGAGCCGAAGTAGGAACGGAGGCGGTTACGAAGTACCGCCGCCTTTCCGACGTAGAGAACGGTGCCCCGGGCGTCCTTCATCATATAGACGCCGGGACGCTCCGGAGTGGCCTGGAGCCGGTTCTCGACCAATGGCATGGGCATCGTTCACCACTTACAGTACGAAGGCCAAGGCGACCAGTACGCCGATTACCGAAACCGATAGCACACCGATGCGGCGAAGCTCCGATCCCACGTAATTGTACGCCGCAGGACGGGCACCGCGCATCCTTGCGGGACCGCGGGGCGCCGTTTCGGTCCGGGACGTCCGGGGACCCGGTTCTGGGCGGGCGACCGCCGGAGGTGGAGTGGCTGTCGCCAAGGTGGCCGGGCCATTGGGCGGCACTGCTGCGGCGACTGGACCTTCCGCCGCGCTAACGCCGTTATCGTACTCGGGTTGGTCCGCTGTCAAAGGGGTTGTGGGCACGCCAAGCGGACCCCGTTGCCCCTTCTTTCTTCGTCGGCTTAACTGCCCCTGCCGGGCGGCGGCCCGGCGAGCTTTACCCGCCATGCGGGTTACCTCCTGAGGGTGCGACCTAGTTTCACTATATCAGCAAACATAACAAAAAGTTAGGCCCGTTGGATTCCGCCTTCGGCCGGAATGACGGAGCGTTGTGACGTGCTTACCGGATTCCGGCTCTCGCCGGGAATCACGGGGTGTGGGTTAGCGGCGGCACAGGCGCGGGACGTAGCAGCCCTGCGCCAGACGAGGGCGCAATGGCCGTATCTCTGCAGGTACGCCAGGGGCCTTACGCCCTTGGGTGGCTCTTCTCGTATTCCTCTTGCACATAGCCGTTGGTCAGGTGGGTGTAGACCTGGGTGGTGGAAATGCTGGAATGGCCGAGCAACTCCTGCACGTGGCGCAGCGATGCCCCGTTTTGCAGCAGGTGGGTAGCGAAGCTGTGACGCAGCGTGTGGGGGGTGATGCTGGAGGATATCCCGGCCTTTTGCGCGTAGTTCTTCAGTATGGTCCAAACCCACTGGCGGGTTAGCCGCTCGCCCCGGTGATTGATGAACAGCGCCGGTTCGTTCTTCTTCGGGCCGAGCATTATGGCCCTCGACTCCTTCAGGTACCCTTTGAGCTCGGTAAGAGCCTTGGGGTAGAGGTGTACGATGCGCTCCTTCGAACCCTTGCCCAGACATCGGATGAACGACTCTTCCTTGTCGACGTCGCCGATGTTGAGCGAAACCAGTTCGCCAACCCGCAGCCCCGTGGCGTAGAGGAGCTCCATGATTACTGCGTCGCGCTGGCCTTCGTTGGTTCCCGACTCGTAGCCAGCGTTGAGCAGCTTGGTCACGTCATCCTCACTCAAGTATTTCGGCAGCGACCGGCCCACTCGTGGCGATCCAAGCGACTCGGTCGGGTCTTCGGTGATGGAACCGTTTTCGGAAAGGAATCCAAAGAACGATTTGATGGACGCAACCTTGCGGGCGGTGGTGGCGTCCCGGTACCCTTTTCGCACCCTCAAGTCTTGGATGTAGTTGTTGAGAGTGTCGATGTCGACGTTGCGCCAATCGTAAACCGATTGGCGGTGGCCATTGCCGTTGCCGTTAGGGGCGCTGTGGCCGTTTTGGAGGAATTCCCAGAACTGGGAGAGGTCGTTGCGGTAAGCCTCGGAGGTGTTTTGGGAGAACCCTTTTTCGACGACCAAATGTTGGAGAAAAGAGGAAATGCTGCGGTCCATAACCCGTATCCTTTCGCCGAAGCGTAAAAAAGATGAGCGAGGCATGTACTATGCCAGCCCAATAATGCAACGATTCTAGCATACGGGGTTGGGACTTCACCGCAGAAACGTCTACGGAAAAAAGTAATTTCGCCCCGTGGCCTCGGTGGGACCGGGACCCGGGGCGAATCCAAGCGGTGACCGAGGGAATCTAGGTGGCCAGCACCACGGTGCCGGTGGAAGACAGCGAACCTCCGGTGCCGTTGACGATCGCTGTCTTGGCGGTATCGCCGCCGGTGGTCTTGCTCCCCACCTGACGTTCGCCGCACTCACCCCGCAATTGACGGACCGCCTCCACCAACAGAAATATTCCGTACATGCCCGGGTGGGTGTAGGATAGGCCGCCGCCGCTGGTGTTCAATGGGAAGTCACCACCCGGAGCCGTGCGCTGGTTGGCGACGAAGTCGGCCGCTTCGCCGCGCCCACAGAACCCCAGGGCTTCGAGGGTTAGCATCACCGTGTAGGTGAAGGAATCGTAGATCATCACCAGGTCGAGGTCGTCGTGGTTGAGCCCGGACCGCGCCAAGGCCCGCGGTCCCGACTCGCGAGCAATCATTGAAGTGTAGGACGGCATCTGGCTGATGATGTTGTGGTCGTGGGCCTCGCCCCCGCCCAGCACCCACACCGGCGCCTTGGGTAGGTCGCGGGCCCGCTCGGCGGTGGTCACCACCACGGCGGCCCCGGAGTCGGTGACCAAACAGCAATCAAACAGGTGGAAGGGCCACGACACCCACCGGGAGTTGTGATAGTCTTCGAAACTCATCGGGGTATCGTGCATCATCGCCTTGGGGTTCAGATTGGCCCACTTTCGAGTCGCCACCGCGATCTCGGCCATCCCTTGGCGGGTGCGGTCTTCGCCATATTCGTGCATGTAGCGGGTGCAGGCCATCGAGTAGTTGATGGGCGCGCCGATGATGCCATAGGGGGTCTCGTACTGCGCTGCCGGCAGGTTGCCGTCGGCCGGCACCCGCACCCGGGTCGACCGCCCGGCCTGACCGTGGGTGATCAACGCCACCTCGCAGTAGCCAGCCTGGATGGCGGCCATGGCGTGGGCCACGTGAATCACGAATGACGAACCGCCAACGGAGGTGTTGTCGGTGAACTTTGGCTGGATGCCAAGGTACTCGGCGGTGGCAAGGGTCGAAAACCCGGCGGTAAAGATGCCGTCCACGTCGTTCTTGGAAAGCCCGGCGTCGGCCAACGCGTTGTGGGCTGCCTCGGCGTGGTGCTGCAATGACGACTTGTCGGGCACGTTCCCCATCACGTCGGACTCGGCCACGCCGACGATGGCGATGTACCGTGGGGCGGAGCCGTTGGATGTCATTGCCAGCCTCCAGTCAATCACTCTTTAGCCGGTCTCCGGCGTTGGCCGGGCCGGGCACCGGCTGATGTTACAACACCGGCGGGACCGGCACAACCGCGCTAACGGCCCAGGCTGACCCCCGTGGTAGAATATGAAATCCGGGCCAAGGGCGCGCCAGCAGTCGAGGGGACCATGCCAAGCAACTTCTGGATGGTAATCAACAACGAGGAAAACTTCAGGATCACCCAGGCGCTGGGTTTTACCGTAATGGGCCTGAAAGCCCAGCACCGGCGGAAAGTGCAGCGCATCGCCGACGGGGACCGGGTCCTGATGTACGTTTCCCACCTGCGCCGTTTTGTGGCCACCGTCACCGCCACCTCCTCCTATTCCGAGACTGAGGATGCTACCTGGCAGAAGGAAGGCAAGGCCGGGTTCCCCTTCCGGGTCAACATCAAGCCTGAGATCGTGCTTCAAGACGAGCAATTCATGGACGCCAATCTTCTGGCCCCGCGTTTGGAATACGTGAAGCGCTGGCCGCCCGAAGACTGGTACATGGCCTTTCAGGGCAACCTGCACCTGCTGCCCAAGAGCGACTTCCTCCTGATCGAGGAAGAGATGAAGAAGCTACATCTGGGTCGAGACTACAAGCCCACCCCCGTGGTCCCTGCCCGCCCTCAACAGCGTCGCCGCCGCAGCGGAGGCAGGCGAGGCGGCCCCGGCTCCGACGGTCAAGGCCCATCGGGCCCGGCAGCCCGCGACCCCGAAGCCGCCGCCAGCCGGGAGCGCTAGCCCGGTTTATGCCTGGCCACTGGCCTCCGCACCGCCGCCGGGCTCGACGGTGGCAAGGGCCATCTTGATCTCCTCCAACACCCCAGGCTCCTTTTCACTCGCCAACGCCTGGCGGAGGGCGTCCGCCGTCTCACGGGACTGAAAACACCCCAATGCCCAGGCTGCGTGCCGCCGGACCAAGGGCGACGCTTCGGCGAGAGTCTGCCGAAGCGCTGGGATCGCCGCCGGGTCGCCGAGATTGCCCAAGGCCACGCAGGCGTTGCGCTGCATCCCCTCGCGCTTCGCCCGCATGATCGACGTCCCTTGGAATCGCTGGAGGAATTGCCCGTCGGTCATGGCCAGCAACCCGGTTAGTTCGAGCAGGCTCAGCGGCCCGCCCTTGGGGTCCGGGACCGGCGTCGCGGAAGGGAGTGCTTTGCGGTTGACTGGGCAGACGTCCTGGCAGATGTCACAGCCGAATACCCAGTCGCCCACCAGCGGCCGCAGCTTCGGGGGAATGGCGCCTCGGTTCTCGATCGTCAAATAGGAAATGCACCGCGAGTTGTCGACCACGTAGGGGGCAACGATGGCGCCGGTGGGGCAGTCGTCGATGCAGCGTACGCAGCTACCGCAGGTCTTCTTTAGCGGCGGGTCGGCCTCCAACTCCAGGTCGGTGATCACCTGCCCGAGGAACACCCACGAGCCGTGGCTGGGAGTGAGGATGTTGGTGCTCTTGCCGAACCAGCCCAACCCCGACCGAGCCGCCGCCGCGCGGTCGAGCATCGGCCCGTCGTCCACGTACCACTTCGCGGAGATCTCGGAACCGAGGCGCTCTTCCAGCTTCCGCACCAGGTCCCGCATCCGCCGCTTGATGACCCGGTGGTAGTCCCTTACCCAAGCGTAGCGGGCCACCCGCCCGAGCATCGCCCCATCGTCGCCAGTGGCCTGCTCCCCGTCCTCCAAGTACGACAGCCCGAGACAAATGACGGAGCGCGCTCCGGGCAGCAATTCCTGTGGGCTGGTCCCCCGGTTCACCCGGTGCTCGGTAAACCAAGGGAGTCCGTCCATTCTCCCTTCCCGTATCCGCTCCAGCGCCGCCTCCCGGTCAGCTTCGAAATCCTCGGCCGTAGTAAGCCGCACCAAGTCGAAGCCGCACTCCCGGGCGCAGCCATCGACCAGTGCCTTGAGGCCGTTCGCGCTGGCTGGCGCCGTCATGGCGCTAAACGTTCTCCCCTTGGTAGCGGCCTCGATAGCCCTCACTGGCGGGGGTTTCGAGTCGGAAGAATACTAGCTGCATGAGGCGCGAGTCCCGCTGTAGGCGGAACCCCGCAGGGTTGTAAACGACCAGCAGGGCTTGTGACCGGCCGCGATAGCCCGCGTCCCAGACGGCAGTGTGGATGGCCGCGCCACTCCGGAGCAGGCTGGAACGCGGGCGTCCCAAGGCCATCAGGTCGAGGGGCATGTTGACCGTCTCGTTGAACGTTACCAGGTACGGTCCTAGTTCCATCTCGCCCCATCCGTGGCCGCACCCGATAGGGACCGTGTCAGACAGGACTCGGTCTTCATCGGATGTCCCGATCTGACCCTTTGACTCGAGGCGGAAGATTTCGCGGAGGGTGAGGTCGAAACCGTTGGGCTGGAGCTGGGACTCCAAGGACAGGAAATGCTCAAGCAACGGCGGGTCGCCGTTGATGAGACTGGCAATGGAATTCTGGGAGAGGGGGCTTCCGGTCATGGCCGCCTAAAGTTTCAGCCCGGGACGATGTTGGGGGTCACCGCCCGGGCTGAAACGCAAGGGTGGACTTGGTTTGCGATCCTGGGAGGGCCGCCTAGTCGTACATGAAGTCTTGCATATCTTGGGGCAGCGGCTTCTCCTCTGGTATCTCGGTGATGATGGCCTCGGTGGTCAGCATCATCCCAGCGATGCTGCCAGCGTTTTCCAGGGCCGAGCGCGTAACCTTAACCGGGTCAATGATCCCCCACTGGATAAGGTTGCCATATTGGCCGAGTTCGGCGTCGAACCCGTAGTCTCCTTCATTGGACCGGACCGTGTCGACCACCACCGGGGCCTCGTAGCCGGAGTTCTCCGCGATCAACGACAGCGGGGCGGTTAGGGAATCGCGGACCAACCGGGCACCAACGGCCTCGTCGCCTTCCAGCGAGCCCACTAGGTCGTCCAGCACGTGCCCGGCCCGAATCAAGGCAACCCCGCCGCCAGGCACGATTCCCTCTTCGATGGCGGCCCGGGTGGCCGACAGGGCGTCTTCGGTGCGGGACTTGCGCTCGCTGACCTCCGGTTCGGTGGCCCCGCCGACCTTGACGACGGCGACCCCGCCGACCAGGGCAGCCATGCGTTCCTGCAGCTTTTCCCGGTCGTAGTCGGACTTGGTTTCCTCGATCTGGACCCGCAGTTGCTCCAAGCGCTCTTTCACGCCTTGGTCCGAGCCGCGCCCCTCAATGATGGTGGACTCGTCCTTGTTGGCCACCAAGCGGCGGGCCGAGCCCAAATGGGCGATCTCGGCGGTTTCCACCTTCAACCCTCGGTCAGAGCTGACCACCGTGCCGCCAGTGACGATGGCCATGTCTTCCAGGAGGGCCTTGCGCCGCTCCCCGAAGCCCGGGGCCTTGATCGCGACACAGTCGATGATGCCGCGGACCTTGTTGACCACCAGAGTGGAGAGCGCCTCGCCGTCCACGTCTTCGGCGATCACCACTAGGTTGCGCCGACCCGCTTGGACCAACTTTTCCATGATGCCAACGATGTCGTTGGGGGAACTGACCTTCTGGTCGGTCAGCAGGAAGGAGGGCTCGTCGATGGCCACTTCCATCCGTTGGGTATCGGTCACGAAGTGAGGGGAGAGATATCCCCGGTCGATGCGCACGCCCTCGACGAAGTCCAACTCGTCGGAGAGGGCCTTGGATTCCTCGATGGTGACTACGCCGTCGCGACCGACTTTGTCCAGCGCGTCGGCCAACAGTTGGGCGATCGCTTCCTCGTGGGCCGACAGGGCGGCGACGCGGGCGATCTGCTCTCGGTTTTCGACCGGTATGGCCATCGTCCGAAGCTCGGACACCACGGCGTCGACCGCTTGGTCGATGCCGTCGCGGAGGCTCATGCCGTTTGCGCCAGCGGCCACGTTCTTGAAGCCGTTTCGGATCATCGCGTCGGCCAACACCACTGAAGTAGTGGTGCCGTCGCCCACGGCGTCGTTGGTCTTGGAGGCAGCTTCTTTGACCAATTGGGCGCCCAGGTTTTGGTAGGGGTCGGGCAGCTCGACCTCCTTGGCGATGGTGACCCCGTCGCTACAGACCACAGGGTTGCCAAACATCCGGCTGAGCATCACGTTGCGGCCACTGGGACCCAGGGTCAACCCCACCACCCTCCGCAACTGGTCCACGCCAGAAAGCAGGCTTAGCCGCGCTTCGTCTTCGAAAGTTAGTTGCTTGTCCGCCATCTTTGGCTCCTTGACATTTATACTCAGACTAGACTATGCGACAGCCCCCAAAAATTGTCAACCGGGGGGTGGCGAGTGCTAATTTTCAGGCCCTAGTCGTCCAGCAAACGCACCCCGTCCAACCCGTCCACTCCAGCAGCCAATTCCCCCACGGTCAGGCCTAAAACCGGGTGTTCCAGCGACGGGGCAAGTTCGGCCAAGGGCGCCAACACGAAAGCCCGCAGGTGAAGCCGGGGGTGGGGAATTTGCAGCTCTGGCTCGTCGAGCGCCAGACTGCCGTAAAACAGTATGTCCACATCGATTACCCTTGGCCCAAAGCGCGGGCCCGGCGTCCGGCCTATCTCCGTCTCGATTTCTTTGGCCCGCTCCAGCAACCCATAGGGTCCCAGCGATGTTGTGGCTTCCACCACGCAGTTCAGGAAATAGGGTTGATCGGTCACGCCCCAAGGCGCCGTCTCAAATATCCTGGAGCGGCGAGTTATCCGGATGCCGCCGTCCGGCGAGTCCAACAATTCCAGGGCCGACTGCAGGTTCCGGCGGCGTGGCTCGATGTTGGTTCCCAACCCCAGGTAGGCCTCGATTTCCTGGGCCGGACTACCCGTTGCCATTCCAGCCAAAGGGACGCCAACCCCGCACCAAGGCGTCGCTGACCCGGCAGACTCGGGCCATCTGCCTGACGTCGTGCACCCGCACCATGTCCGCACCGCCAGCGATGGCCAAGGCCACCGCCGCAGCCGTCCCCTCGACCCGTTGGTCCGGTGGAAGACCGAGCAGCAAACCCAGGGTGGATTTCCGGGACACGCCGATCAGCAACGGCAATCCCAAGGCCTTCAGCCGCCCCAGATTCTGCAGCAGTTCGATGTTCTGGTCGGGCGTCTTGCCGAATCCGATGCCCGGGTCAATCACTATGGCCTCTCGCGATACCCCTGCTTGGGCGGCCACGGCGACACTTCGCTCCAGGCTGCCTACGATGTCGTCCATCAGGTCGCCGTACTCGGAGCCACGCTGGTTGTGCATCAGCACCAACCCGGCTCCGGCTCCGGCCACAACCTGCGCCATCTCCGGTCCGGGCTTCAACCCCCAAATGTCGTTGACAATCGCGGCCCCCGTTAGCAGAGCCTGTTCGGCCACCCTGCTCTTGTAGGTATCCACGCTTATGGGCAGCGTCACCCGGCTGGCAATCGCCTCCAACGCCGGCAACAGCCGGGATAGCTCTTCCTCTTCCGGGACCGACTTGTGACCGGGACGGGTCGACTCAGCGCCGACGTCCAGGATGTCGGCGCCCTCATCTTGGTACCGCAGAGCCAGGTCGACGATGCCCGGTATATCCCCGGCCAGCCCGTCCCCGGAGAAGGAGTCGGGAGTGACGTTGATCACTCCCATCACGTAGGTACGCCTGCCCCATTCCAGCCGTTCCCCGTTGGCAACGGGAAGTCCAACAAAGGGATTGGCATCGTTGGAAATGGTGGACATAACGTGTTGGATTCTATCATTCCAATAGCCCGTCCCCGGCGAAGAGCCTGAGGTATAATCCTACAGACACTCGAACCGGGCTTGGGCCAGGGTTAGGGAGGAGTGACCGTGACGGCGGAAAAGAGGCTAATCGACGAACAATTGGAAACTCTGGAGGAAATGCGCCGCCAGGCACACCTGGGCGGCGGACAGATCCGCATTGACCAGCAGCATAGCCGGGGCAAACACACCGCCCGGGAGCGTTTGGCGCTGCTGATGGACGACGGAACATTTCGGGAACTGGACCCCTTCGTCACCCACCGCATCACCGACTTCGGACTGGGCGACCGCAAGGTGCTGGGCGACGCGGTGGTTACCGGTTACGGCAAGGTCGAAGGGCGGCAGGTATTCGCCTTCGCCCAGGATTTCACCGTGATGGGTGGCTCGCTGTCGGAAGTGGTCAGCCAGAAGATATGCAAGCTGATGGACCAAGCCTCCAAGTCAGGCTGCCCGGTGGTGGGTCTCAACGACTCCGGCGGCGCCCGCATCCAAGAAGGCGCGCTGAGCCTGGCGGCCTACGGTGACATCTTCTTGCGGAACACGCTTTACTCGGGCGTGGTCCCCCAGATTTCCGTAATCGTTGGGCCGTCGGCGGGGGGCGCGGTCTATTCTCCGGCCATCACCGATTTCATCTTCATGGTGAAGGGCAACGGCCAGATGTACATCACCGGCCCCGACGTGATCAAGGCGGTGACCGGAGAGGAAGTCACCCACGAGCAGCTTGGCGGCGCCGAGCCCCACGCCACCCGCAGCGGCGTGGCCCACTTCGTCTACGAGACCGAGGAGGAATGCATTAACGAGGTGCGCCACCTGCTCTCGTTCCTGCCCTCGAACAATGTCGACGACCCGCCGGCCGAGATGGCTGACGACCCCCCCGACCGCCGCGAGCCGGACCTTCGTTACATGGTGCCTGAAGAGGCCAACCGACCCTACGATATGCGCGACCTGGTATATAAGGTCGTGGACCACGAGGAGTTCATGGAGGTCCACCAGAACTTCGCTCCCAACGTGGTGGTCGGCTTCGCCCGTATGAATGGTAGGCCAGTGGGCATAGTTGGCAATCAGCCAGCCTATCTTGCCGGCGTGCTGGACATCGACGCCTCGGCCAAGGCCGCCCGCTTCGTGCGGTTTTGCGACTGCTTCAACATACCCTTGGTCACGTTCGTCGACGTGCCCGGCTTCATGCCCGGCGTCAACCAGGAATACGGCGGCATCATCCGCCACGGAGCCAAGCTGATTTTCGCCTACGCCGAAGCCACGGTGCCCAAGGTGTCGGTAATCACCCGGAAGGCCTACGGCGGCGCGTATATCGTCATGAGCAGCAAACACCTCCGGGCCGACATCAACCTGGCGTGGCCCTCGGCGGAAATCGCCGTAATGGGGGCAGAGGGAGCGGTGAACATCATCTATCGCGACGAAATCTCCAAGTCCGACGACCCCGAAAAGACCCGCCAAGAGTTTGTTGCCGACTACAAAGACCGGTTTACCACACCATACATAGCCGCCGGGCGCGGCTTCTTGGACGACGTGATCGATCCGGCGGACACCCGAAGCGAGATCGTCCAGGCGTTGGACATGCTTCAGAATAAGCGGGACACTTTGCCATCCAAGAAGCACGGCAACATCCCTTTGTGATGAGGCGACGGTGACGCCGTAGGGGCGCTTCACGAAGCGCCCCTACGCTACCTATACAGGAGACTTTCAATGAAATTCGGCGTTTTCTATCAGCTGCCCTGCTCGGCTGACCAGTCGCCGGCGGAGCGGATTCAGGACACCATCGGCCAAGTTCAGGCCGCGGACCGCTTGGGCTTCGATTCCGCTTGGCTGGCCGAGTTGCACTTCAACTCGCGTTTCTCGGTGATGCCTGCGCCTTTGATGATCGCTTCCGCCATCGCTCAGACCACCGAGCGCATCCAGATCGGCACCGCCGTGCACCTGATGCCGCTGCACCAGCCGATCAGGCTCGCCGAAGAAGCAGCGACATTGGACGTGCTTTCCGGCGGACGGTCGATTTTCGGTATCGGACGCGGGGCTATCCCCACCCACTTCCAGGGTTATGGCATCGACCAAGAAGAGGCCCGAGACCGGTTCTTGGAGGGGCTCGAAGTGGTGCTTGGCCTGTGGACCGAAGATGACTTCACCTACCAGGGGCGCTACTACCAGGTCGAGGGGATAAGCATCGCTCCCTTACCCATCCAGCGGCCCCACCCTCCGGTGTATATCGCCTCCAACAGCCCCGACACCTTCAACATCGTGGGGCAGTTGGGCCACAACATTCTGGTGGCCCCAACCATCGTAACCACCCAGGGGGCGATAGCCGGTCTGGAGACCTACCGCAGAGAGTTGGCGGACAACGGACACGACCCGTCCAAGCTCAATGTGAACGTGACCGCCCACGTAAACGTTTCGCGGTCGGAACAGGTGGCGAGGCAGGGTTTCGAGCGGACGATCAACAACTACCTGGGCACTCTGCGCGGCGGCTCCGGGAGGGGCGCAGGCCGGGCCCAGACCCTGGACTACGAGACCGTCGTCGACGAATTCGCCGCCGTGGGCACCCCGGAGCAGGTGGCCGAGAAGCTGCACAAGTTCAAGGGCACGTACGACCCCGACGGCTTCATCTGCTGGTTCAACACCGGCGGCATGCTGACGCAGGAAGAGGTCCTGGAGTCGATGGAGCTCTTCTCCACCGAGGTAATGCCCGAACTGTAGGGGGTGGCCGTGGCCTCATCGGAGTCGCTCTTCGAGCATCAGCGCAAGCGGCAGGCGGAGCGAGACGCGCCCTTGGCCGAGCGCATGCGTCCCCGCAGCTTCCAGGAATTCGTCGGCCAAGAGCAGACCGTGGGCCGCGACCGGGTGCTGTTCCGCTCCATCGCCGCTGGCCGGGTCCCGTCCTTCGTTCTGTGGGGGCCGCCCGGCACTGGCAAGACCACCCTGGCCCGTCTCGTCGCCACAGCCACCGACGCCGCCTTCGAGCCGGTCAGCGCCGTCACCTCCGGCGTGGCCGACCTACGCCGAATCGTGGCCGAGGCCCGGGAGCGCCAGGGGATGCATCAGCAGTCGACCATCCTGTTCGTGGACGAAATCCACCGATTCAACAAGGCCCAGCAGGACGTGATCCTGCCCCACGTCGAGAACGGCACCGTCACCTTCATTGGCGCGACCACCGAGAACCCGTCCTTCGAGGTGATCGCGCCCCTGCTCTCCCGCAGTCGCGTCTTCGCCCTCCAGAGCCTGAGCCCGGAGCAGGTGGAGACCATCGTGAAACGGGCCATCGGCGACCGCGAGCGTGGACTGGGAGAGATGCAGGTCTCGCTGGACAGCGACGCGCTGGAGCACTTGGTCAACATCTCCAACGGCGATGCCCGAGTCGCCCTGAACGCCCTGGAGACCGCCGCCTACGCCACCGCGCCGGGGTCCGACGGGGTCCGCCGCATCGACCTTGCCACCATCTCAGACGCCCTGCAGCGTCGCTCCCCCATCTACGACAAGGCCGGCGAGGGCCACTACGACACCATTTCGGCGTTTATCAAGTCGGTTCGCGGATCGTCACCCGACGGCGCGCTCTACTGGTTGGCCCGCATGATCGAGTCGGGTGAGGACCCGCTCTTCATCGCCCGGCGGTTGGTGGTGCTGGCCGCCGAAGACATCGGCCTGGCCGAGCCGCAGGCCCTCTCGGTGGCGATGGCCGCCCAGCAGGCCGTCCACTTCCTGGGCATGCCCGAGGGTCGCATCCCCATGGCCGAGGCCACCGTCTACCTGGCCGCCTGCCCCAAGAGCAACTCCGCCTACATGGCCCTTGAGCAAGCCTTGGACGACGTACGCAAGATGCCCAACGACCCGGTGCCCCTCCACCTGCGAAACGCCGTCACTGGCCTGATGCGCCAGATGGGCTACGGCCGCGACTACAAGTACTCCCACGACTACGAGGGCCACTTCGTCGAGCAGGACTTCCTCCCCGCAACCCTCAAGGAGCGCCGCTACTACCGCCCCGGCCAAGAAGGGGCGGAGGCGGAAATAGCCGACCGGCTGGAACGCTGGTGGGCGGGTTCGGAGCCCTCATCCTGAGCGTCGGATCGGTGTTTGGCGTGTTGGGGGGATTGTGATGAACTGTCCGACTCGGCTCTTGGTCGTTTCTGGAGTCTTCCTCGTCTTGGCGATGGCCCTCGCCTGCAGCTCCGGGGCCGCAACCTCGGTCCCGGCTCCCACCTCGACCCTAGTACCGGGGCCTACGGCCACAACCGCCCCGGACCCCACCAGTACGCCCTTCGCGCTCCCGACCGAATTGGCCAGTTTCAGAACGGTGGAGTACGACCCCGAGTATTCGCCCCGGAGCTGGTACGGCGACGAGTACGCCACCGTCGGCCCCGACGGCGAAATCTACTTGGTGGAAATCGAGACCGGCGAGAAACGGAGGGTCACTAGCGACGGCCACGCCAAGCGGAATCCCGCCATCTCCGCCAAATACCTGGCCTGGATCGACGACCGGAGCGGCGCCGAACTCACCGACGGGTCACGTCGGTCCACCGGCGACATCTTCGTGCTCGACCGGGCCTCCGGGGAAGAGCGGCGGATTACCGAGTCGCCTGCTCTCCGATATGCCTTACGCATTTCCGGCAACCGCTTGGTCTGGATGGACAAGCGGAACGAAGCGGACGGTCACTACACTAGCTTCGACATTTACGCCTACGACCTTAGCACCGACGAGGAGATACCGATAGCGGCAAAACCCGGCGCTCAGAAGTGGCCGGTCATCGACGGCGATATGGTGGTTTGGTCGGACAATGGAATGAGTCCACTAGCTAAAAACCCTGAATCGGGCCACCCTGGTTGTGGCGATTGTCCGGACAACAGGTTCGACATCTACGCCTACGATTTCGCCACTGGAGAAGAGAGGGTCCTAGTCAGCAATGGCTTCTTGAACTCGGCCCCAAGCATTAGCGGAAATCATATTGGCTGGCTGGCGTTCCGTTCCCAGGAGCCGAGGTCGTTGAAGCTAATGAATCTGGAAACCGGCGAAGAGCGGACGGTGATACACGACGTGCGTACCCACTACGGGCTCTCTCTTTCGGACGACTACGTGGCCTGGGTGGCGCATTGGCCCTGCGACGTGATGCCAGCGCCGGATAGGAACACCACTGGCGCTTGGGTCCAGAGCCTGGTCACCGGCGAGACTTGGCGGGTTTCGGATTACGTGGAGCCGTCCGTCGCGCTGCACGGCAATATCGCCTTCGTCTTCGAGCGATGCTTCGGCATCAGGCGCGCCTACGCCGTCTTCCTGGAGTGATGCGGGTGACATTGCCGACGGCGGAATCAGAGGCCAAGTACCAGCCGAAATCCCGCGTTCATAGAGCCAATCAAAGGCTCGGGTAAGAGACGTTTAGGACGGATTTCCTAGATAACCCGGATTCAGTCCTGTGCAGGAACTAGTTGCCTGGAGCGGCGGCTAATCTGAGGTTGGATGTAATTGCAGCGACGATCAACGTGTTGATACGGCTTTCGTTGAACTGGTCGGTTGTACGGCAACCACCGGTCTCCTGAATCCAGGGGCCGAACCCAATGGCTCGGGAAGAGAGGCCCACCAAAGTTCGCCCTCGCCACACTACCAGTCTTCACTGTGAAGCGACGCCCACTGCAGACTTGTTAGCAGCCCATCCAGGCCCGACGGCTCCTCGCTGTAACGGGCGGCCAAGGCTGACTTGATATCATCGTATTGAAGCGAGGCAATGTAGAATTCGACCGCTCTCCGGAAACACTCGCTTCTGGAGATTCCCTGCTGTTTCGCCAGTGGATCAGCGATTTGGACTACCCGGTCAGGTATAGACACCGCTGTCTTCATAATGTTGCCTTCGACTGGCCTTTATTCCGATTACCTATACTATTGCACCTCCGCCAGACAACTCCACCACCTCCGCTCCTACCACGGCCACCAGGTCCAGCGGTGCTATCATGATCTCCTCGCCCCAGACCCCGGCTCCTACACCCAGCACTTCCTCGTCCATCAGGCAGGCGTCGACGATCGAGCGGAAGCCGTCGGGTTGCCAATGGAAAGGCGGGATTGAGCCGATCTCGTAGCTAGTGATTTCTTTGACTCGCGCCGGGTCCGCCAGTTTGATGTCGCGGGAGCCTAGGGCCCGCTTGAGCCTGCCGGAGATGGCCGACTTGTCGCCGCCCAGCATGATCAGAGCGTGCTCCCCCGTGCCGGTGACGAAGACCAGGGTCTTAACCATCTGGGATTCGGCGTAACCCAGGGCGTGGGCCACGTTGGTTGCGCCCTTCTCGGTGTCATCCGGGAAAGACAACCGTGTGTACGCTACCCCGCGCTCGTCGAGGAACTGGTGTGCGGGCAGGTCCATTGGCTAGTAAGCGTCCGGGAACACGTGGTCTCGCAACGCGTGGTAAACGACGTGACCAATGGCGATGGCCAGCGCCCACAAAGCGATGGTCCGCGTCTTGAACCGGGGCTTGCCGCGCTCGGCATCTTCGTCCCGCCGGTCGCTTGACCGGCCGTCGGCTGGCTTGTCGTGGGCAAATGGACGCTCCGCCATCAACCGCCCAGCGCCGCGATCACGTCCGCCGACTGCACCACCGCGGCCTGCCGCGGGAAGAGCTTCCCGGTGAGGAACTCGTGGACTTCGGGGTCCGAGTCCGAGCAACAGTCCTCGACCACAAAGAGGTTGAAGTCCAGGTCGGAAGCATAGCGCACGGTAGACAGCACCACCCCACTGGTGGCGTAGCCCAGGATGACCAGGTTGCGGATGTCGTTGGCCCGCAGCACCAAGTCCAGCCCAGTACCGTAAAGGGCATTGACCCGGTGCTTTCCCACCACGACCTCGCCCTCGGCCGGCCGGACCGCCGGGTGAATGATCGACACGGGGTCGAACACCGCAGGCTGGCCCGAGGCCTTGCGGGCGCCGAAAGTCTTGTTTCGCTCTCCGATCTCTGGATAGTCGGGCCGGAACACGGTGGCGCAGTAGCAGAGAAGAACGCCTGCGTCCCGCGCCGCCTTCTGGAGAGCCGCGGTCCTGTCCACTACCCCTCGCTCGACGGCGTGGGGGATGGTGTTCATCATCTCGGCGTAGAAGTCGGCGATAAGCAGCGCGGTGGATTTTGGTTCGAGCGGAGGAACTACCATAACTTGACTCCTAGGGACATTATATATCGAACGACGGAGGGCGACCGTACCGCTTGGCGGCGGACGGATTCTTGATGCCGGAGAGTGGACTTCAGCTAGATGGCGCCGGCTTGGCCCAAGGCAGCAGGGCGCGAACGATGTCGATGGATTCGGGCGGACGGTTTTCGGAGCGGCAATTGTTCAGGCAGCGGGCGGCGGCCGTAAAGGTGGACAGCCAAAGGCCGGCCTTGGCGACGCGGCGGACGAAAGCATAGGTATCGGGCGGCGGCTTGTGGACGGCTTCAGCGCAGGCCCATTCCAGGCAGAGTTCGTCGGCCAGGCGTTGGATGAGGAGCCGGGCCCTGGGACGCACCAGTTTGCGCCTGAGGGCGCGAATGCGGGACTGCAATTGGCTAATGTTCATTGTGTATTCTCGCAAGGTTGAGAGAGTCTTCCAAGGTCTGGAGTTCCTCGCGCAGGCTTTCGATGTCGTTGACTTTGACGGAGTAATTCAGGGCGGTGCGAATGGCTCGCAGGCGGATTTCGGGGTTGGGGTCCTGGAGGGAATCGGCCAATGCAAGCACCGCCTGGAGCATGACGCTCTGGAGTTGGCTTCGGGCCAAATCCGCGGCATCCTTATGGAGTCTAGCCAGTTCGTCGCGGAAATCCGGGTCGTTCAGCCAGCGGTGCAGGGTTCTCCGGCCTACGTCCGAGAGGCGTGCCGCTTCGGCGATGGAGGAGGCGGATGCGAGTATCGGCAGCGCCCTTTTTTGCCGGGCGGTAAGGCTGGATTTTTCAGTTTCAGAGCCATCTTGTGCCATCGTGCGCCATAGGGCCTCAGTGGCGGGTGGAGGATTGGGGTATGTGTTGACTATAAGCTAGGCGAAAGTCATCGGAGATGGCAAGGGGCAGGCGTCAGCAGGGTGGTCCTAGTGGGCGACCGACGGTTGAGGCGGCGACCCCCCGCTAAATCGGCAGCTCCACGTCCATAAGCGGGCCGTGTTGCTGGGCGCCGTAGACGTCGGAGTCTTCCGGCGCACCTGAGCCGTGGAGGCGGGGGATGGTAGCCTTGAAGGCGTTGGCAGACGGGAACTCCACCAGCAGCACGTCGCTTTCGGCCACCTTGTAGAGTTGCGAGATTAGCGTCCGGTTTATCACGCCGGAGGCTTGCACCTTGAGGTGGACCCGGTTGGGGAAGACGATGTCGAGGGTCAGCAGGGAGGGGTTGGCGTTTTTGCTGCGGCAGATGACGGCTATGGAAGCCGTCCTCACCGTCAACAGATTTGCGACGGCGCCATCATAGCCCTTTCCCCAAAACGAGGCCAGCCCAATCTGCGGCGCCAAAACCCGTAGGGGCGCTCGGCGAAGCGCACCAAGACCGTCGTTTTGGTATTGTTCCGGGGCCGGGCGGCTTGCCATACTGGAACTGACGGGTATCGCGGACTGCTTTCGGGGGTGGTGTGGAAGACCTGGTAATCGAGACCGACGGGTTGACCAAGTGGTACGGCTCCGTGCTGGCGGTGGACCGGCTTTCCCTCCGGGTGCCCCGCGGGCAGGTGTTCGGACTGCTGGGCCCCAACGGGTCCGGCAAGACCACTCTCATGGGCATGCTGCTGGGCCTGGTTAAGCCATCGGCCGGGGATTTCCGGCTCTTCGGCTCGCCGGACGGCCTGGACGCGGCGCTCCGACGGATTGGCGCGATCGTCGAGACCCCGTCCTTCTACCCGTACCTCTCCGGAAGACGGAACCTCGCCTACTTCCAAGGCATCTCCGGCCGGGGCAACCCCGCCGAACTGGATGTCCTGCTGGAGCAGGTGATGCTCGCCGAGCGGGCCGACGACAAGTTCCAGACCTACTCGCTGGGAATGAAGCAACGCCTGGGGCTGGCTTACTCCCTCTTGGGCGACCCGGAGTTGCTGTTCCTGGACGAACCGACCAACGGGATGGACCCGGCGGGCATGGCCGAGGTGCGGGGCCTCATCCGCAGCCTGGGCGCCGGCGGGCGCACCGTGCTGCTTTCCAGCCACCTGCTCAACGAGGTGGAGCAGGTGTGCGACAGCGTGGCCATCCTCTCCCGGGGCCGGTTGATCGCCCAAGGCCAGGTGGCCTCTCTCCTCCGGGCCCGCGGTCAGGTGCGGCTGCACACCACCGACGACGCCCGCGCCGCCGGGATTCTGTCTGCCCTCGACTGGGTGGAGGACGTTTCCCGGGACGACGGCGCCCTGTTGGTGAACGTCGGCACGGAGCGCTCCTGGGAATTGACCGCCGTGCTCAGCGGCTCCCAAGTCTATGTGGCCGAGATGGCGACTTCCCAGATGTCGTTGGAGGAGTACTTCCTTGAGGTCACTGGCGAGGTCGAGGAGGCGCGACCGTGATCGCCCACGTGCTGAACCTCTCCCGCTGGGAATGGTTCAAGCTGCGCCGCCGCTGGATGCCCTGGGTGCTGCTCGGCATCGTGGTGCTGATAACGCAGATTGCCCTCTGGGGCACTATGGTCTCCATCGATGTCGGGTCTTCCGCCAGCACAACGTTTCCTTCCAGGGTGGAGCACCCCGACGGAGGACGGCTCTACCTGGAGGTCCGCTGCGGGAATATCGAGGAACAGTCGGTCCCCCCTGGAGTGCTGCCACGGCTGACGGAAGAGGAGCGCCAAGTTGTCAGTGATGAGCTCGCGCAGGGCTTGGCGGAGTGTCAGGAGAGCATCGGTCAGGGGGCAAACCAGGGAAGACGCGAAACGGACGGCTCGGTTGTCCTCGCCAGCCTCGCCACGGCTCTACAGGTGGGCTCCGGGGCCGGGGTGGTTCTCATAACGATACTTGCGTGCTCGGCGATCGGCTCCGAGTACGGTTGGGGAACGCTGCGAACCACGCTCACTAGGGGTTCGGGCCGGTGGCAGTTCCTTGCCTCGAAGATGCTGACCGTCCTGTTAATGGGCGCGGGCGGATACCTGGTGGTGATGCTCGCCGCTGCGGTCACCGGCGGAATCGTGTATTCCCTCGGCGGCGAGATGACCACCGACATGACCCTGGCCGCCGTTGTTGGCGCCTACGGGAGAGCGGTGTACAGTCTGGTCCCCTATATCGCGTTGGCCGCGCTTTTCTCAGTTCTGACCTCGTCGTCCAACGTGGGCGTCTCCATAGCGATAGGGTACTACTTCGCCGAGCTGTTTCTGGTATCCATCCTCAGGCCCCTGCTCGACTGGTTCGATGCGTTCTCCGAGTTTCTGCTCGGCCCAAGCATCGGGGCCTGGATGGAGCCGGGACGAGCTCCCGGCGAACAGGGGGCTGTCCATGCCTTCCTGGTGATCGCCGTCTACGCCCTAGTGATCGGAGGGGCGGCCTTCTGGCTGTTCCAGCGGAAGGACGTTGGCGGAGCGAAGGGCGGATAGGGGCCGACGGCGGCCCTCAGGCACCGGGCCGTTCAGGCATCCGGCTCGCCCTCGGCGTCAAAGAACCCTTCCATGAACGCAAAGATGTTGGGAGCGTCGGTCCTGACCAGCTCCCGGACTTCGCTCCGCTCTACTCCGAGCTCGTCAGTAGCGCTGAAGTAAGCGGTGGTGAACACCGCAAAGAACTCGTCGGTGTCGGCCATTGCGTGGGAGTTCGGGAAGATATTTGCCTGTGAAGCCCGATCATAGAGGGCCTGCAATCGTGTGTGGTCTTGGGGGGTTAAGCAGAGGTTTTCAATGGCGTGGGCGAACTCATGGATCGTCACGTCAACAAAGGCATGAGAGTCACCAGGGAGCCCCAGAACGTTCTCTTCCGATGTTGCGGTCACCGGCTGACCTATCACCGCACCGGTCCCGCGGATCCGGAACGATTCGTAGGTCCTTCCGGTGAAGTCGCTCTTGCCCTTCAACGGGGCGAACTCCGGCAGCGTGGTCACGTACTCGTCTTTCGGGATTATCGCCAGTGCTGCTCCGACTCTGGGCAGGCATTCGCGGATATCGGGCCTGACGTCGGCCAGCATCGTGCCAAGAACATCCGCCGCGGCGTGCAACGCTTGGGGATCCACTTTGCCAGTGGCCTTGATCGTGATGCCGTCGGCGTCGAGAAACTGGGTGTAGTAGGAGGAAGGCTGGATCACGATGCGGAAGCTCTCTTGCGTCTCTTTCCTGGCCTCGCCGAGATCCCCCATCAATTGCCATTCACACACCCAGTGGCGCACCCGGTAACCCTGCCTGGGTCCGGGCAGGGAGGACCCCAGGGCCAACACCTCCGCCACGCCGACCACGCAGTACTCCGTGCTTTCTTGAACGCGGTATTCGAGGTAGTAAGAGTCCTGGCCCGCAATTTGGGTTTCCGCGAACGACGTTATCTCGAACAATGACGCCGACGGCCACCACTCCTGCCTCAGGTTGTCTCTTACCGACTGGGCAAACTGGTCGAGAGTCGTTCGGAAGGGCAGGCCGACTGCACGGATGTCCAAACGGCCTGCGGGAACGCTTCGTATGTAGCCCCCTTCGTCAACCCATTCGTCAGGTATGTCGATGGTGTATCCGTACTCTTCGGCTCGCGTCACGACCGAGTATCCAGGCGTGGGTTCGACAGTGGGCTCGGGTGTGGGCTCGATAGTCGGCTGGGGCGCGGGTGTGGGCTCGATAGTTGGCGCGGCTGTGGGTTCGATGGTCGGCGTGGGCGTGGGCTGGACGGTGGGTTCGATGGTCGGGCGTGGGCTGGACGGTGGGTACGGGCGTGGGCTGGACGGTGGGTACGGGCGTGGGCTGGACGGTGGGTACGGGCGTGGGCTGGACGGTGGGTACGGGCGTGGGCTGGACGGTGGGTACGGGCGTGGGCTGGACGGTGGGCGCGGGCGTGGGCTGGACGGTGGGCGCGGGCGTGGGCTGGACGGTCGTGTCAGAACATGCCGCCAGCAGGAGGACTACAGCAAGGCAAACGATTACGTACCTGCAGATGGCATGGGCTCGATGAGACAATTTCATTACCCCCGGTTTACGGTCTAACTCCTCTTAAATCGGCAGCTCCACGTCCATCAGCGGACCGTGTTGCCGGGCGCCGTAGACGTCGGAGTCCTCGGGAGCGCCGGAGCCGTGGAGGCGGGGGATGGTGGCCTTGAAGGCGTAGGCTGGCGGGAACTCCACCAGCAGCACGTCTTTTTCCGCCACACTGTCGAGCTTGGAGATCAGCGACTTGCTGATGACCCTCGACGCCCGTACTTTGTCGAATGTCTCCCGGTCCGGGAAGACGACGTCCAGGGCAGGATTGGCATACGCTTGGCCCCGTCCGTATATCCTTAGAAATCATGCTGATTCAGGGTGGAGAGACCTGGCTCAAGGTTGAAGCCGGCTGGATGCCGACGATGAGCTCGTGCTTGTCGCGGGCCAACCGGCGAAAGTCGCACTCAACCTGGATGCCGTGCCAGAATTCATCCGACTGTCCGAAGAAGGCGCCGAAGCGGATTGACATGGCCGGCGTAATGGACCGTTTGCCGTGAACGATCTCATTGATAGCCCGCGGGGAAACTCCTATGGCGCGGGACATGGAGTTTTGCGAGATCCCCATGGGCTTGAGGTACTCTTCGAGAAGGATTTCGCCGGGCGTAACAGGGTCCTGCATTGCTATAACGTATGGCGTTATACCAGCTTTGTCAATGGTAATCGGCGATGGCAACCTGTTCCGGTCCGGAGTGCGTCCACCGGAATACGATGCGCCACTGGTCGTTGATGCGGATGGAATGGAAACAGGAGAGGTTGCCTCGAAGAGATTCCAGTCTGCTGGCGAAGGATTGAATCACGTGGAATCAATATTGCTGAACGCTCTTAAATCGGCAGCTCGACGTCCATAAGCGGGCCGTGTTGCTGGGCGCCGTAGACGTCAGAGTCTTCCGGCGCGCCTGAGCCGTGGAGGCGGGGGATGGTGGCCTTGAAGGCGTTGGCTGGCGGGAACTCCACCAGCAGCACGTCTTTTTCCTCCACACTGTAGAGCTTGGAAATCAGCGACTTGCTGATGACCCCCGACGCCTGTACTTTGTCGAAGGTCTCCCGGTCCGGGAAGACCACATCCAACGTCAAGAGAAATGGGTTGGCATTCTTGCTGCGGCAGATTACCGCCACGTCCTGTATTCGCGGCATGGCTAGACCGTCACGTATTCGATGGGGAACATTTCCAGCGGGCTGTCCGGCTCCACCGCGTGCAGGATGTTGAACTGGTAGACCGGCCCGGCGGGAATGTCCGACGGCGAATAGGGGAAGGTTAGGCAGCCCTCGTCGCACAGCTTGCCTTCGTAGTGCAGGTTCTTGCCCGCCTGACGGGCCAGCCCCAGGATCTCGTTGGCCAAATCCTGGGTCGGGGCGACCGCCTCCATGATGACACCCAGCTCGTGGGCCAGCACCTCTTTGATCGGCTCCCGCTCCCCCATCACCGAGTCTTTCCCGACGACCCGGAAGATAAGCGAGTACTCGTCGGGCCCGACGCCCATGCCGTCGACCCGGCTGGCTACCAGCGCCCGGACCCGGTCTAGGTAGTCGTCGATGCACTGCACTAGCACCGGATCGCGGGTCAGCGAGACGCAGATGCAGCGGTAGCCGACCAACTCCACGCCTTCGAGGCGGATGGTGTATTTCTCCCGAGGTAGGAACTTGGCCCCGGTGATCTTCACCGTCCGGTCGTCCACCGCCTCGCACTCCAGGCCGCTGAGGTCGAGTAGTCCCGAAGGCTCGGTGTGATGGATGGGGGTCTCGTTTTCATGGAGGAAGAAGGTGGACACGCTGAGCGGGGTGCAGGCCAGCCCTTCGTGGTTCGGTTCCACCAGGATATGGTCCTCCCGCACCGTAACGGTGATGCCTTCGCTGCCGTACTTCTGGCGCGGCACGGCGCAGGCGGCCCCGCATTCCAGCAGCTTGCCGGCGACCCAGCCCAACGCGGGGTCGAACTCCTCCTTGATGGGCAGGGCGGCGAAGATGGCGGCGTCGTCGGACCGGCCGCAGAGCACCACTTGAGCGCCCCCGCTCAGGGCCTCGATGTAGGGCTCGGTCCCGGCCATGCCAACGATGTTGGTGGCCTTTCGGACCGCGTCTTGCTGTAGGTCTTGCAGCGGCCACAACGGCTCGATGCGCCCTTGGACCAGCTTCTCCATCACATAGTCCTTGGACTGCTCCGAGTGGATCAATGCCATGGGGAAATGGAGATTGTTTTCTTCGGCGATCTCTTCGACGATCTCTCGGGTCCACTGTAGGTGCTCGTCGCCGCCCGCTCCGCCGCTGGTGCCGATGATCATGGGGATGTTGCGGTCCACGGCAGCCTGCAGCATCAGGGTCAGGTCGCGCTTGGCGGCATCACGCCCGACGAAGGCCTTGCCCATGCCCAGGTAGTTGGGGCCGGGGTCGGTGCTGCCCGCGTCGCAGGCGATCAGGTGCGGGTCCTTCTGCAACGCCCGCTCCAGCGAGCTTTCTTGGAACCCGTAACCAACGATGGCGGTGGGAGCAATGATCCTTAGTTCAGCCTCAGCCATGATTGATACCTCCGGTGCGTGACTTACTGCGCTTCAAGGGTTCCACCTACGGCGGCGGGAGAGTGATCTCTTCGACCACCACTGTGCCGCCATCAAAGGCCTCCAGAGTAATTCGGCTTCCCCAAAGCAAGGACATGCCGACGAGCGGCTGTCCTTCCACTTCAAACACGAAGACCGTCTGAGGGTGCCCGTGCCACCGGACGCTGGCATGGTAGATGTTGAGCCCGTCTTGCGTGTCGTTGGCGAAGATCGCGGTGCGCTGGCCTTGCCGCAGAAGGCCAAGTCGCCGAATAACGTCGGATGGCAACGTCAGCCAGCCATTGAATCCGGTGTCTAGCACAGCGTTGATTTGCAGGAAATCTCCCCCTGCGTTGGCCACAAGAACATTGATTCGAGGTTCTCGATTTGAGCCGACTTTACCAAACATCTTATCGTGGCCGGGCCAACGCCCTTACATAGTACGGCGCGGGGTAGCCGATCCGAGCGGCCCACGTGATGGCACCTGGTCTTCGACGCATCAATGCCAAGGTGGCATCTAGGTAGTCCTCGCCGATTTCATAGTCTCCGCTCGTAATGTCGACGACAACGAATGTTCCCTTCTGGATGCCCTGAATTTTGGGCCCAATCTCGTTTTCGAACAGGGCTCGGCCTATGCCTGCTATGTTCTGATCTTCGCTAGCCATCGACCACCCTCAATTACCTGGTATGGTCCATCTATCCTTGCAATTCCCGCACGGCGCGAGAGGTACGGGAGAGGGCTTCCTCGATATCCTCGGGGCTAATGTGGCGGTGGGTCACCATGCGGATGGACTGCTTGCCAGGGTACGACACCTTGATGTCTTGGCGCTCCAGCGCGGCGATCATGTCGGCCGCCGTGCCCAGGCTCTCGTCCACCTCGAAGAAGACGATGTTGGTCTGGATCGTTTCCGGATCGACGTTCAGGCCGTCGATGTTGGCCAACCCGTGGGCCAAGCGGCGGGCGTTCTGGTGGTCTTCGGCCAGCCGGTCGACCATGGTGTCCAAGGCGACCAGCCCCGCGGCGGCCAAAATGCCCGCCTGCCGCATGCCGCCGCCCAGCATCTTGCGCCAGCGGCGTGCGCCGTCGATGAACTCTTGGGAACCCACCAAGACCGATCCCACCGGGCAACTCAGGGACTTGGAGAGGCAGAAGCTCAGGTCGTCAACGTCCCGCACCAGTTCAGCGGCAGGGACTTCCAGGGCAATGGCGGCGTTGAAGATGCGGGCGCCGTCCAGGTGGACCGGCACGCCGGCCTCGCGGGCCACGTCGCAGACCGACTTGGTGTCCTCCGGGGTGAGCACCCCGCCGCTGCACCGGTTGTGGGTGTTCTCCAAGCAGAGCATGCTGGTCTTGGGGAAGTGAGGGTTGCCGGAAGGGCGAATGGCTTCCAAGACGTCCTGGGGATCGATGCGGCCCTGAGGATCGTTGGGAACCAAGCGAGTTTGCACCCCCGCGAGGGCGGCTTGGCCCCCCGACTCATTCCAGAACATGTGGGCTTGGTCGCCCATGATGATCTCGTCGCCATGGTTGCTGTAGACCAAGGTGGAAATCAGGTTGCTGGCAGTACCGCTGGAGGTGAGCAGCCCCGCTTCCTTGCCGAGTATCGCAGCGGCCCGCTCCTGCAGCTCGTTGATGGAAGGGTCCTCGCCGAATACGTCGTCGCCGACCTCGGCGGTGGCCATCGCCCGACGCATCTCGTCGGTAGGCTGGGTCACGGTGTCACTGCGCAGGTCAATTAGCTTCATAGTGTCCCTCTCGGTGAACTTACAAACGATGGATACGATAGCGGTGTGGCCGCACCGCCGCGATGATACCTATCCCCTCTAACGCTTCCAAGACCGGAAGCACCTCCCCGAGGACGTTGTTCACTTCGTCTACCCGATCCTCCCGCAATCTCAACGATACCAATGAAGGTTCTTGGAGACCGGACTGGACTATGATTTTGGCGAAATCCAAGTCGTAGGACAGGATTGCCCTGCCGAGTCCGATAGCCCTGTCCACGATCTCTTCGTCGGGCGCTTCCGGAGGCAGGACTTCGCTCACTCGGACCACGTCATGGCCTGCCTCGTTCAAGAATCGGATTGTTCGAGGAGAGATATGGACGTCGGCAATTAACCTCATTCAGAAATCGTAGTGTTCGCAGCCAGCCAACCAGGAACCGTAGGCGGCGCACGCATGAACATCCGGAAGCTCGAGCTCGGGATATTCCTCTACGATTTTCTGCGCGCTCCATCCGCCGCCCATGAGCTTAAGCACAAACTCAGCCGTAATCCGGGTGCCCTTCACGCGGGGTTTCCCGAAGCATATCTTGGGATCGATCTCAATCCGTTCGAATCTCATACCGCCAGTATATGGGAAGGCTATCCTGCTCTCAAGGCGACGGTACGCGCCCCGTTTGCGCTTGCCAATGTCGCGGGGCGTCTCCTAAGATAGAGGAGTAGCATCTTCATTTGCCCCCGCAGGAGTTGGCCGTGCGACAGAGCGCCGTTTCCTTCGAGACCGTTGGACTCAGCTTCGAGGGCGTGGTGGCCCAGCCCGACTCCACCGGCGGCCCTTGGCCCGGGGTCGTCATCTGCCACCCTCATCCGCTGCACGGCGGCTCGATGCACAACAACGTTGTGCTGGCCCTGGCGTTGGGCCTCGTCGAGGAAGGGTTTGTCACCCTGCGCTTCAACTTCCGCGGCGTCGGCGGCAGCCAGGGCGAACACTCCCAAGGGGAGCTGGAGTACCAGGAGGCGCTGGGCGCCATAGATCTGATCAAGGCCTGGCCCGACACCCGGGGCAAGACCGGGCTGGTTGGCTACTCCTTCGGCTCCGGTGTCATCCTTCGTCACGAGGAGTTGCAGAAGGAGGCCGACGCTCTCACCTTGGTCTCGCCAGCCCTGCGATACATCAGCGAATCTCCTCTGAAGACGAGCAAGAAACCGGCGCTGATCGTAACCGGCGACCGGGACCGGCTGGTCGAGTCGGAGAAGCTGGAGGAGGAGTTGGCCTCCTTCGCCCAGACCCCCGAGAGCCAAATCTTCGACGGCGTCGACCATTTCTGGTACGGGCACGAGGAGCGGTTGGTGCCGGAAGTGACGCGGTTCTTTATCGAACAACTAAAGTAGTCCTTGATGCCCCCATCAGGAGACCGGGCTTCCACTTCGGCCAGGGGTCCCATCTACCGGGACTTGGTCCTGATTCAACTAGCAGTCTTGGTTTTCCTGGTCGACCAGTTCTCCAAGTACCTGGTCACCGAGCTATTGGCCTACCGGCAGTCCTTTCCGGTCGAAGGGTTCCTGCGCATTACCCACACCTTCAACACCGGCAGCGCCTTCGGGTTGTTCCAAGGACAGAACACCCCGCTGATACTTGTCTCCGTTGTGGGCATCACGGTGCTGGTACTGCTCTACCGCAGCCAAAGCCTACCGACGAACTGGTTGCGGCTCAGCCTGGGGCTGCAGCTGGGAGGGGCGGCGGGCAACCTGATCGACCGCCTGCGCTTGGGGCATGTTACCGACTGGGTCGACGTCGGACCTTGGCCGGTGTTCAACGTGGCCGACGCCTCCATCGTCACCGGGCTGGTTATCCTGGCCTGGCTGTTCTTGGTACACGAAAAGTCTCGTCCCGCCCAGAGCACTGAGCTCGATGGCTACGCGTGGTGCCCGGTATGTGACGGCGAGATGCGAGCTATCGCCAGCGGCTGGCGGTGTACCACCTGCGGCGTCCGCGAGCGAATGTTAACGTTATCCATCCCCAACCGGAGTGGTTTGGACGATTTGCCGAAATGAGCGCTGCCGCCGAACAGCACGAATTGCGGGTCTCCGGCGAGGAATCGCGGCTGGACCAATTCTTGGCGGCACAGCAGTTGGGCCTAACCCGCAGCCGGTTGCAGCGGCTGATAGCCGACGGAGAGGTGACCGTGAACGGCAGCAGGGTCCGGTCGTCTCACAAGGTCAGGAGGGGAGACCGTGTTTCGGTGCGGGTCCCGCCACCGCGCCCGGCCAGTGTGGTGGCCCAAGACGTCCCGGTGGCGGTCGTCTATCAGGACGAAGAGCTGGTCGTGATCGACAAGCCGGCCGGGCTCGCGGTGCACCCGGGGCCGGGGCACCCGGACCGCACACTGGTCAACGGTCTGCTCGCCATGTGCCCGGATATCAAGGGCATCGGAGGTGAGCTTCGCCCCGGTATCGTGCACCGCCTCGACAAAGACACCTCCGGCTTGATGGTCGCCGCCAAGACCGATCGAGCCCACCAAGACCTGTCGGCCCAGATCCAGGACCGGGAGGTGACCAAAGGCTATCTGGCGCTGGTGGAAGGTGAGCCTTCGCCCGAGGGGGAGGTTGACGCCCCGGTAGGCCGGCATCCGCGCCACCGCACCCGGATGGCCGTGGTGGTCGGCGGCCGGGAGAGCCGCACCAGCTACCGAGTTAAGCAGCGCTACGGAGAATACAGTCTGCTCCAGCTTTATCTACACACCGGACGCACCCATCAGATTCGGGTACACATGGCATACCTGGGCCACCCACTGGTCGGCGACGCCCTCTACGGCGAGAGCAGCCCGCTGCTGCAACGCCATTTCTTGCATGCCAACCACCTGGCCTTCCGGCACCCCGTCACGGGAGAGCCCCTCGATTTGCGGTCACCGCTACCACCGGACCTGATATTCGCCTTGGAGTCGATCCGATTGTGAAACGTGTTACAATATTGGCCAGCCCATACCGGCCAAACCGAGAGCAACGGAGAGTTGGCGTTGGCCGCCGAAGTCCGCGTTAGGTTCGCCCCCAGCCCGACGGGTCAGCCCCACATCGGCAACATCCGGACGGCGCTGTTCAACTGGCTTTTCGCCCGCCATCATGGCGGCAAGTTCATCGTGCGCATCGAAGACACCGATCAGGGGCGGCTGGTGCCCGGCGTGGTCGATTCCATTCTCGATAGCCTTGGCTGGCTGGACATCGACTGGGACGAGGGGCCCCGGGTCGGCGGCCCCTATGGCCCCTACGTCCAATCGGAGCGTTTGGAAGTCTACCAAGGGTTGGCCCACCGGCTGGTGGAGCAGGGCCAGGCCTACCCTTGCTACTGCACCCGCGAGCAACTGGAGCAGGCCCGGAAGGAAGGCCATTCCGCGCGCAGTGGCTGCAACTGCCGCGACCTCGGCGAATCCGAGAGGGCTCGCCTTGCTCCGGTCACCGATTCGTCGGTCATCCGCTTTGCCATGCCCACCTCCGGCGTCACCCAGGTCCACGACTTGGTGCGCGGCGACGTGGAGTGGCGCAACGAAATCCAAGACGACTTCATCATCCTTAAGTCCGACGGCTTCCCGACCTATCACCTGGCCGTGGTCGCCGACGACCACCTGATGGAGATCAGTCACGTGATGCGGGCCGAGGAATGGCTGCCCAGCACACCCCGGCATCTGCAGTTATTCCGGGCCTTGGGGTTCGAGCCGCCGGAGTTCGCCCACCTGCCGATGATTGTCGGCCCCGACCGCGCCAAGCTTTCCAAGCGCCACGGAGCGGCCTCCATTTGGGAGTACGAGGAACAGGGTTACCTACCCGATGCGCTGATCAACTTCATGGTGCTCCTGGGATGGTCGTTGGACGACAAGACCGACGTCACCTCGCTACAGACCGTGATCGACAATTTCACTCTCGACCACGTCACCAAGTCCGCCGCCATTTTCGACCAAGACAAGCTGCTCTGGATGAACGGAGTCTATATCCGTGAGCTTTCCCCGGAACAGTTGGCCCAGTGGCTATCGGTCTACCTCCCGCGCCGGATGGCGCCTCGGAATCTCCCGTTGGACCAAGATTACTTGGTCAAGATCGCGCCGCTGATTCGAGAGCGCCTAAAGCGGTTCGACGAAGCCGCCGAAATGACCGCGTATTTCTTCGGCGACCAAGATGACTACGACGCGTCGGTCTTGGTCCAGAAAGGTATGGACCGCGCGGGCACGATCACGGCATTGGCAAGCGCGCTTGAGGACCTCGCCGCGACCGACGATTTCAGCCACCAGCATTTGGAGGAATTGCTCGGCGAAACAGGCCAGCGGTTGGAGCTCTCGCGCCGCCAGTTCTTCGGGCTGTTGCGGACTGCGGCTACGGGCCGGACGGTGTCGCCTCCGCTGTTCGAGACCATGGAAGTCTTGGGCAAGGATGTGGTGATGGCCCGCTTCGAACAAGCCATCGAGCGGCTTAGCCTTTCATCGGTGGACTAACCATGACCCAAGAACAATCGTCGGCGCCGATCGATTTCGTTCGCGCCACAGTGGCCGAGGACGGGCGGACCAACAAGTTCGGCGGCGTTGTGATCACCCGCTTCCCCCCGGAGCCAAACGGATACCTCCACATCGGTCACGCCAAGTCGGCCTGCCTGAACTTCGGGCTGGCCAGAGAGAATGGTGGCCATTGCAACCTTCGCTTCGACGACACCAACCCCACCCGCGAGGACGTGGAGTACGTCGAGTCGATCCAGGAGGACGTGCGGTGGCTGGGCTGGGACTGGGGCGACAACCTATTCTTCGCCTCCGACTATTTCGAGCAGCTATACGGGTTCGCCGTCGACCTAATCAAGAAGGGCAAGGCCTACGTCGACGACCTTGCCTTCGATGAGATTCGGGAGTATCGGGGTACCCTGACCGAGCCGGGGAGGGAGAGTCCGTACCGGGAGCGCTCGGTGGAAGAGAACCTGGACCTGTTCACCCGTATGCGGACTGGTGAGTTCGCCGAGGGCAGCCGGGTGTTGCGGGCCAAGATCGACATGGCCTCGCCCAATCTGAACCTGCGGGACCCCGTCCTCTACCGGATCCTCAAGGCCTCTCATCACCGCACCGGCGACGCCTGGGAAATCTATCCTATGTACGACTTCGCCCATGGGCAGTCGGACGCCATCGAAGGCGTCACCCACTCCATCTGCACCCTGGAGTTCGAGGGACATCGCCCCCTTTACGACTGGTTCCTGGAAGAGTTGGAAATCTTCCATCCTCAGCAGATTGAATTCGCCCGTCTCAACCTCACCTATACCGTGCTGAGCAAGCGCCGGCTGATCCAACTGGTCGAAGGCGGGTTCGTCGGCGGTTGGGACGACCCGAGGATGCCGACCCTGTCCGGCCTGCGCCGACGCGGCTACACACCCGAGGCGGTGCGCAGCTTCTGCGACCGCATCGGGGTGGGCAAGCGGGACACCATGGTAGACATCGCTCTCTTGGAACACACGCTTCGGGAGGACCTGAACAAGCGGGCCCCGCGAGTGATGGGTGTCCTCCACCCCCTGAAAGTCGTAATCGAGAACTACCCGGAAGGACAGGTCGAGTACCTCGAATCGGAGAACAACCCGGAAGACCCGTCCATGGGGCGCCGTTTGGTGCCCTTCTCGGGCACCGTGTACATCGAACGGGACGATTTCGCCGAAGACCCCCCGCCCCGGTTCTACCGGCTATCCCCGGGCCGGGAAGTCCGGCTGAAGGACGCCTACTACATCACCTGCACCGAGGTGATCAAGAACGAGGCCACCGGGGAGGTGGTCGAGTTGCGTTGCACCTACGATCCAGAGACCAAGGGCGGCACCTCCGCCGACGGGCGTCGGGTGCGAGGCACCTCCCACTGGGTGTCAGTGGAGCACTGCTTGGACGCCGAGGTGCGTCTCTATGCCCATTTGTTTACCCAGGAAGACCCCAACGACGTTCCTGAGGGCGGGGTGTTTACGGACAACATCAACCCCGACTCCCTGCACGTGCTACCTTCGGCAAGAGTAGAGCCTGGCTTGGCCGAGGCCAAACCGGGCGATCGGTTCCAATTCCTGCGGCAAGGCTACTTTAGCTTGGACCCGGATTCCACCACCGAGGTCCTGGTCTTCAACCGCACCGTCGCGCTACGCGACTCTTGGGCTCGTTCTCGCGGCGGTTAGGCTATCCAACCTGGCTTTGGGCCCGATACGGGCTTGGGCATAAAAGTAGGGGCGCTTCTCGAAGCGCCCCTACGCATTCCAGCCGACGTTCTTCCGGGTATCAGTCCCCCGCCGACGCTCCAGCCGCCGCCGTTCGGTATCGGCTCGAATATTTCTTCTCGTTTATGGTGAAGGCCGAGAGTGCCGCCGGGATCAATAGCGACCCGGCTATCACGAACGGGATAAAGTATGAGCCAGTAGCGTCGAACAGGATTCCGGCCAACAGGATGCTACAGAAAGCTCCGACCTGATGGCACAGGAAGGAGATCCCCGCGATGGTAGCCAAGGCCCGCAGACCATAGACGTCGGCGGTTAACGACGTGGTGACCGGCACACTGGCGATCCAAGAGAAGCCGGCCAGAGTGGCGAAAACCCATAGGCTCCACACCCCTGGGGAACCCATCCAACCGAGCCAGGCCACTGGCATGATGGAGATGTTCATCTGGGCGGCCAGCAACCCGCCAATGAGCGCGGCGTAGGCGATGCATCGCACCGAATAGACCGCCGCCAAAACATTCTTCCGGCCGAACCGGTCGGCTAGCATGCCACCGCCGATGCCGCCCAGCACGTTCAAGCCCATCATGTATCCGAAGACGATTCCCGCTGTCGTTGCCGATACGCCCACGTGCTCCTGCGCGTAGGGCACGAAATGCACGGATATGATGCCGACGGTCACTCCGCATACCGTGTACGAGGCCGACAGGTGCCAGATGGGACGGGACGAAAAGCACCGCCACCATTCGTCCACCTCGAACAGGCCGCGTCGGCGTTCCACCGGCGCTCCGGTTGCCGAATCCGTTTCGCCGTCGGGCTGGAGGCCCATATCGGACGGGCGGCTCCGGAGAAACATAAAGGACAGGGGCAGCGCCAGGCCCATTACGATGAGCCCCAAAAAAGCCCAGGAAACCCGCCAGTGGGTCAGTTCCATCAGATAGGCGTTGAGAGGCACCAACAACAGACTGCCCACGGAGGAGCCAGCCACCAACAGCCCCAGCACCGTGGTCCTCCGGCGCCAGAACCACCGGGTCAGCAGAGGACCGAGAGTACCGGTGGAGGCGCCGCTCATCGCGGTGGACAAGACGAAGCTGAACAGGAAAATCAGGAACAGGAAGTGGAAGGTAAGGCTGAGCACCGCCGTGGAAATCCCGGCAACTACCAGGCTGATAAGGATCACGCGCCGGGAGTTGTAGCGGTCGAAAAGGTGACCGATCATGGGTTGGGTAACGCCGTTCACCAGGTGACCCAATCCTCCCGCCACGGCAATCGTGGTCCGGCTCCACCCGAACTCTTCGCTCATCGGGATGACGAATACCCCGAAGCCGTTGCGGGCCCCGGTGGTTACCGCCGCGATAAACATCGCCGTGGCGAGCACGTACCATCCGTAGTAGACTCCCGGCCGGGCAGGCGGGTTTTCCGTCATCAGGAGATGTCAGCCATCGGAAACAATGTCACTGGTTGTCGATTCTTGATAGCGGGGCACCCGGCCTCAGGCGGCGGCAACCTGATACCGGATTGAGTACTTCTTCTCGTTGATGGAAAACGCGGCCAGAGCCGCTGGGAACAACAACGCCCCGGCGATGGCGAAGGGCAGGGTATACTCGCCAGTGATGTCGTAAAGTATCCCGGCCAGGTTGATGCTGGCAAACGCTCCTATCTGGTGGCACAGGAATGAGACGCCGGCGATGGTGGCCAGTGAGCGCAATCCGTAAACGTTGGCGGTCAGCGACGTGGTCACTGGCACGCTGGCGATCCAAGAGAACCCGGCTAGCGTGGCGAAGATCCAAAGGCTCATCTCTCCGGGGAAGGCCAGCAGCAGCATGTAGGCAATTCCGCGTACGAAGTAGACCGTGCCGAGGATGTTCTTCTGCTGGAACCGGTCGGCGAGGGTTCCGGCGCCGATTCCGCCAACCACGTTCAACGCCATCATGAATCCGAATATTATCGCCGCCCTCGTCGCGGATACCCCCAGGTCTTGGGCGTAGGGGATGAAATGTATGGAGATTATGCCGGTCGTGATTCCGCAGACCGTGTAGGCCGCCGACAGTTGCCACATGGGCGCGGAACGGAACGAGTCCCGCCAGTTGTCCACCTCGAAGAGGCCCCTAGCCCGCTCCACAGGTCCGCTGCTCGAGTCGCCGCTGCTGTCGGCCCCGTCGGGTTCGAGGCCCATCTCCTCCGGACTGCTCCGGAGCAGGATAATCGCCAAGGGGGTGGCGAGAACCAAGACCACGCCGCCCAGTGCGACCCAGGTTATCCGCCAGTCAGTGAGTTCCAACAGATAGGCCGAGAAGGGCACCAAGACCAAGCCGCCAATCGACGAGCCAGCCACTATGAACCCCATCATCTGGGTGCGTCTGCGGACGAACCATCTGGCCAGCAATGGTTGCAGGGTGCCGATCGACGCACCGCTCAACCCCGTCGACAGGACGAAGCCGAACAGGAATGCGAGGAAAAGAACGTGGAATGTAAGGCTGAGCGCCGCGGTGGACGCGCCCACCACCACCAGGCTGACCAAAATTAACCTACGGGAGTTGAACCGGTCGAAGATATGCCCGATGAAGGGTTGTGTGATCCCGTTGAACAGCCAGCCGATGGCGGCCACCACCGAGATCGTCGTCCGGTTCCACCCGAACTCCTCGCTCATCGGAATGACGAAGATGCCGAAGCCGTTGCGGGCCCCGGTGGTGACGAAGGCGATGAACATCGCCGTCCCCAGGATGTACCATCCGTAGTAGAGACCCTGGCGGTTCGGCGAGGTTCCCATATTAGGGGTCTCGCCGGTAGACTTGGATGCGGTGGCGGCAGCTATCCACTATGAGTATGTTGCCTTCGCCGTCCAGCTTGACCGCGGTCGGCCCCCACAGCAGCTTCTCCACGTTGGCCGATTCCTCCCAGTCCTTGCGCTCCGGGGGGGCCACGATGGGCGCCAGGTCGGCTTCCCGGCGCAGCGCGCCTTCCTCGGGGTTGGCGGCAAAGTAGTCGTCGGCCCAAGTGGGAGTCACCGAGTCGCCGCGAAGAGTGGCCAAAACCTCACCGTCGGGACTCAGTACCCGCACCCGCTCGTTGCCCCAATCGGCGACGTATATGTTGCCGTCGGCGTCCACCGCCAGTCCTGCTGGGTGGCTGATCCGGTCTTCAGGTGTTGGAGTGACACCGGGCCGGGGCAACTCGTCCATGTAGTTGCCAGCGGGGTCGAATTTCTGTATCCGGTGGTTGCCCCAGTCGGAAACGTAAATGTTTCCGGCGCCGTCCAGCGCGATGCCCCAAGGGAACTGGAAGTGCCCGGGGCCGGAGCCTCGCTCTCCGAAGGCGGCGACGAACGCGCCATCGGGGGTGAGCCGCTGCACCCGATGGTTTCCGCTGTCGGCAACCAGCAGATAGCCCTCGGCGTCCACTACCAAGCCCGACGGCGCATCGACCTGTCCTGGCGCTGCGCCCGGTTCGCCCCAAGCGCCCAACAGCTTGCCGGTGTTGCTGAACACCGTGATGCGGTTGAGGGCCTCGTCGGCAACATAGAGCCGGTCGTTGGCGTCGAAGGCCAAGGCGCTGGGCCACCAGAACTCTCCCGCCTCGGTCCCCCCGGCGCCGAACTCGCCCAAGTATTCCTCGTCGACTCGGCACATGGAAACGCGCTTGTAGGGCATGCGGATGGGCAACTCGGGCCCGGCGCGGTTAAGCACGTAGACCACGCCGCGGGAGTCCAGCGCGACATCCACTGGGTTCTGGAAGCCGCGACCCTGGTTGGAAAGCGAACCTACGGTGTGACTGTAGACAAAGCTGGCGGTCTGGGCGGTCATTGGCCGGACGCCGCCTAAGCCATCTGGTATTCGCGGGTGGCCAGCACCAGCTGCAACAGTTCGCCGACCCGCTGCTCGGAGCATGGTACGGCGTCGGCCGGTTCCCAGCGCAACTCGCCTTGGCTCGCGGCGAAGGCCACGAGTTCACGGCGGGCGCCCTCCGAGACTTCTAGGGCTCCGGCCAGGGACAGGCAGGCGTCCACCAATTCTTCGGGGGAGTAGGCGCTTTGACGTTCCCGAAGGCGCCGGATGATCGTTTGCACTCCCGGTTGCTTCGGGTCGCCGATCAGCAAGGCCGAGGAGTTGACTCTCTCGACCAAGGTCCCGGTGTCGACCCACTCGGTGCCGGTGTGCCAGCCCTCGACGGTGGGCGGATTCAGGATCTCCTGTCCCATGAAGTTGGCATCGAGAGCCAGGTTGACCACGCTCCAGTGGGGTGAGGAGAAGCTGCCGGCCAGCCGGGCCGTCCCGGCGACCAGCTCCGCCGGGCTCTTCACCTTGGAGTAGCGGGCATCGCGGTCTTGAAGAAGTCGGAGAGGAAGATGGTCCGCAGCGCCGAGCGGATGTCGCCGCCGGTGCGCCGCAGGTCCTCGGCGATCTCGGAGTACGCCGCCTCGTCGGGCTGGTCGGACACGAAAAAACCGTGGAGCTTCTTGGCCAAGAACCAACTGCTCGCCGGGTGCATGCAGATGATGTCCAGGATGTCGTCGCCGTCGAAGTTCCCGGTGCGCCCCAGGAAGGTCTTGGGCCCGTCGTCGTGGTCCTCGGGGCGGTAGACGAACTGCCAGTCCAACCGGCCATGGGGCCAGATGGAGTCGCGGGAGGCCCGGACGCTCATGTAGTCCTGGTTGGCGATGGTCCAGCCGGTGAAGGCGCGGGCGCAAGCCTTGACGTCGTCCTCGGAGTAGGCGCCGATGCCCATGGAGAAGAGCTCCAAGAGCTCGCGGCCGTAATTCTCGTTGGGGGCGTCTTTGTGGTTATCCTTGTTGTCCAACCAGAAGATCATGGCCGGGTCGCGGGAGAGGGCGGAGAGTATGTCGCGGTAGCGGCCGAGGCCCAGCCTGCGCCAGGTGTTGGTCTGGTTGACCACCGCCTTGGCGTGGTTGAGCTTGCCATAGGCGGTGGCGAAGAGACCGTGCCAGAAGAGCGCGACCTTCTCCTCCAGCGGCCGCTTGGTGTTGATCATGCGGTAGAGCCAGTAGGACTGGGCGCTTTCGATGAGCATCAGGCTGTTCTGGTCGGTCTGGTAACGGCGGACCAAGGCGTCGTCCCAATCCGGGGCGTCCTCGGGGTGGAGCAACTCCTCGACGGTGGCTTCGTAGCCTTGGGCTTCAAGAAGCCTTCCAGTTCATCGTAGGTTGCGCCGAACCCGGCGCGTCGGAACAGGTGGGCCATCAGGGCCAAGTCTTCACCCACGCCAACCTGTTCTACCATCACGCCTCCAGAAAGCTTCCGCCGGTAGTCCGGCCAGTATAGCACCTCGCGTCCGCAGCGTCGTTTGGGCATATCTTTCAACTGAGTAGAGACTGGACCAGTTAAAAACTCTATCTGTTAATCTACCGCCGGGACGGCAGCCTTGACTTGAAGTGCCCGGTTGCCGGACGAGGAAGTAATCACTATGGAAGGAACCGAAGGAAGCAGCAATAACTCGGGGCCTGCGGAACCTGACCACCTTCAGATTCTCATACGACTTCTAAATCTCTGAGATGAGATAGCTCAGTAACTTTGATATTCTTCCCTGACATGTCGGAATCCCGACCGGTTAACTCCTGGCAGTCCGAGGATACGCCGGATGGGACCAGCGGCAGCGGCCTTGTATGCGTGGACGGTCACTTGTGGGAAAGTCAGACTCCATGACGCAGTTGCTCGGCTTGGCTCTGTTCGTCGTCGGATTGGCGATGGGCGAGGGCTTCCCGGATATCGACCAGCGGACTGACCTTCTGCTGCACCGCTCGATCTTGACGCACGGGCCATTGGTCCCGGGTTTCCTGTTCGTCGTTGCAATCAACAGCCGATCGGTCCCGTGGCGCCGGTTCGTGATGGGAGCGAGCCTCGGATTCGCCATCCACCTTGCCTTCGACCTATTCCCGAGGGGCTGGTCGGGATATGCTCTCATAAGCCTGCCTGGTTACGGCTGGACGCCAGTGGCGCTCTCCCAAGCGTGGATTGGCCTTAGCATGGTCGCGTGCGGGTTCTTCGCGGCGAGACTGTCGAACTCTTGCCTTGAGACCACGTTCTTCGGGCTGGGCGCGATCGGCCTCTTTATTTCGACGGCCCTCACCGAGCAGCGCGCTATGGCGGCCAGCGGGAGCTGCAATGGTGGCTTGCGGGGCGGCGATTGTGCTCGCGTACTTCCGCCGCGAGAGCCGACCGTGGGAGTAGTGCTGGGCATCGCCGCTTGATGCGCGCAGGGGCCCCCCGGCGACGGGTTCATGGCTCAAATGCGGGACTAACCGCAAGACGAGCCTGCCACAGCCGAAGGGCTGGAGACGGGGGATCGAGGTTAAGCTGGGGACCAGCACCGAAGACCGGCTCTCCCGAAGGGCCCAGGGCGTCTCGGAAGAGATCCACCCCGGCCCACGGGAGAGAGCCGAAGCTTGGTGCGACGACCGTTAGGGGGAGACTATCCTACTCGCGGGCTCGGCAATAAACTTGCGCACTAATTTAAGTTAATTTCGAAATTGGTACAAAAAAGGCCTTGTCAACCCTTGACAACCTGCTTTGCAGCCACTTTACTACTTAAGGAGAGAGTGGGCAGGGGTTGTGTGGTAAATGTCCTGTAATCGCTCTGGCCGTCAGCCCCGGATCTCGGTGGCAAACGGCCCTTAACCCATAGAGGAATCCGTATCCTTCGTAGCCTTTGGAGGTGGCCACTGGACGAGACAACGACCGGCGTTCCGCCGGACTCAGATGAACAATTGAATATGGTAGGCCCCGTCTAGCTGCCGTCAGTTGGTGAATCCTCTCCCCAGGGTACCTGTCGCACTAGTCTCTCTTTTTTCTTAGACCTAACTGAGCAGCGCGTCCTCCAGCGTCCTTTGCCGTCTTGGCATGGGCGGGGGGTCCGTCCGGCTCATCGTAACCACGGCCTCGGCGGGGTATGCAATGTGGATATCTCTTTGCATGAGGGTTTTGGGTGTTACGATGATGTCGACAGCTGTAAAGATCATCAGCGATGGTGTCATTAAAATGGACGGTGGCTGCATGTTCGGCCCGGTGCCCAAGGTGGCGTGGGAGAGCAGTGTGGTTACCGATCGGAAAAATCGAATGACCTTGGGGCTAAACTGTCTGTTGCTGCAAGTCTGCGGGCAGAACGTTTTGGTCGACACGGGCATCGGCTCCAAGGAAATAGACAACGACAAAGAAAGCCTGGGTCTGGTTCCCAGCCGCCTGCTAAAGGGCCTGAAGGCGATGGGACTCGGTCCCAAGGATATTAATGCCGTGGTCCTCTCCCACCTGCACTTCGACCACTCCGGCGGCTGCACCCGGTTGGACCGCGCCGGGAATTTGGTGCCGACCTTCCCGAAGGCCCGGTACTACGTGCAGTCCAAATGCTGGGATGCGGCCTGCCACCCCAACGAGCGGGCCAACGAATCCCACCGCTCCGACAACTACCTACCCATCGACAACCGCGGCCAACTGGAGTTGTTGGACGGCGACAAGGAAATCCTGCCCGGCCTCAACGTGGTAGTCACCGACGGGCACGCGACCGGGCATCAGATGGTGATGTTCAACCACGGCGGCGAAAGGGTGGTGTTCTTGGGCGACATAGTGCCCACGCCGCACCACCTGAACTTGGTGGCGATCTCGGCCTTCGATAGCTCCCCGGAGATTACCCTGGAGCAGAAGAAGGAACTCTTGTACCAAGCGGAGCGTCAAGGCTGGCTGCTAGTCTTCTCCCACGGGCACGACGTTAAGGCCGGTTACCTCGAGCGCCGCGGCGGCATGGGCTTCCTGCGTCCGGTGGACCTGTAGGCCCAGGCTATCCAGGCGTGGCGGACCGATCAACTACATAGGGGCGCTTCACGATGCGCCCCTATCCCTGACCGCATCGGGGGATCTCTAGCCGGTCTCGACCATCCCGATCATTGCGTCGCCCTCCAGCCCGGTCAGCCGGGCCGGGGTGATTTCGTTGGCTAAGTCCAACTCGCTCGCCACGCGCACCCGCAGATAGTTGTCGGTAAGGCCGCTCCAGATACCGCCACCCACCGGTGCGCTTTCCCATAGGACTTCGCGTACTTGCCCCACTTGGCCGCGGCGGAAGCGTTCGGCCCCTTCGGTGGCCAGCGCCAACATTTCGCCCATCCGCTCCCTCTTCTCGGGTTCGTCCACCTGCCCTTGGAAGTAGGCGGCTGAGGTGCCGGGACGGCTCGAGTACGGGAACACATGCATGTCGCTGAACTGCATCGAGCGGGCGAAGTTGTAGCTCTCGGCGAACTCGGCCTCGCCCTCTCCCGGGAACCCGACGATAACGTCGGTAGTAACCCCCGCCCCGGGCTGGGCGTCTCGCACCAGCGCCACCGTCTCGGCGAATTGCCTGGTTTCGTAGCGCCGCCTCATTTTCGCGAGGATGCGGTCGGAGCCGTTCTGCAACGGTACGTGGAAGTGAGGGCACAGCCGTGGGTCGGCCCAAAGTTCGAGCAGACCTTCGGTAATTTCTTGGGCTTGAAGCGAAGAGACCCGGATGCGGTCGATGCTCGTTTGAGCCAGCAACTCCGTGAGTAGCCCCGGCAGGCTTGCGCCAGGTATGTCAAACCCGTAGGTCCCGAGTTGAGTCCCGGTCAGCACAACTTCCCGGTAGCCGTCCTCGGCGCGGGCGTTGATCGCGTCGATTATCTCTGCGGCCGGGATGCTACGCTCTCGGCCCCTCACCTTCGGCACGATGCAGTAGGCGCAGACCTGGTCGCAACCCTCCTGAATCTTCACCATCGCTCGGGTCCGCCGCAGCCCGCGAGCTGGGGCCGGGCTCTCGCCAGAACGGCGGCTAGGGGCCGCCCGTTCATCCAGAGCCGTTGTGACCGAATCGATCAGTCCGGTCTTTCCTTCGTTTCCCACTACCAGGGACACCGCCTCCAAGTTCCGCAGGTCGGTCGGCGCACGCTGGGCGTAACATCCGGTGGCTACAACCAAGGCGTCGGGGTTGTGACGGCGGGCGGCCCGCAAGAATTGGCGGGCCTTGCTGTCGGCGGTGGCGGTGACCGTGCAGGAGTTGAGCACAACGACGTCGGCGTCCCGAGACGAGCCCACCACCACGTAGCCAGCCTCAAGGAACTGTCGGGCCAGGGTCTCGCTGTCCGACTGGTTGAGCTTGCAGCCGTGGGTGTGGATGGCAACGGTCCGCTGGGAGTTCACCGGCGCTCGTCCCAATCTTCGTGGTCCGATGGTTCCGGCTCCGGCATAAGCCCCCAAACTTGGTCCATGGGCAAGAGTCCCCACAGCCGTTCCACCGCGCCGCTCAGGTCCTCGAAGGAAGCAATCAGGCGGTCGCCCCTAGCGCGCGATTCTTGGACTGCATGGGCTGTCTCGGTAAAGGTGCGCAAGCGGGTGAACGCCTCGCGGATCCTGCGGTCGCGGTGTTCGTTGCCCAGCTTTTGGGCGTAGTCCTCCACGGCCAGCTGGTCGGCCAGCTCGTCCCCGCGAGACAGCGCCACACCCTTCACGGCCAAAGTGAGCCCGCCCCAGAGCAGGTCTTCGCAGCGCAGCCACCGGCCCTGCCTGGCCTGCTCGATGGCCTCCTTGAGAAGCCGGATGCTCTGGCCGTGGTAGCGGATTAGCCGCTTCGATTCGCGGTCGGAAAGCCCTTGCATCGTCTTTAGCTCGAACGGGGCGTCGCCCCGTGGGGAGGGATTTGGAAGGGCGGTGCCAGCACTGGTATCGGCACCTCGATCAGCACTGGCTCGTCAGCCCGCAGAGCGTCCCGCAAGGCCGGTCCGAGGTCTTGATGCCCGTTTAGCTTGATCCCTTGGGCCCCGTAGGCTTGCGCTAAGCCGACAAAGTCGGGGTTATGCAGCCGGGTGCCGATAACGCGCCCTCCGAACCGGCCCAACTGGTCGGAATAGGAGGCGCCGAGTGATTGGTTGTTGAATACCAGCGTGACCGCGTTGATACCCTCTTGCACCGCCGTGGCCAACTCACTGGAGGCGTAGGCAAATCCGCCGTCGCCGATGGTCGAAATTACCTGGCGGTGCGGGTTGCCGACCTTGGCGCCCAAGGCAGTTGGGAAGGCGAACCCGAGGGTGGCGAAGTAGCCGGAGGTGATGTAGGTGCGCGGGGCCAGCACCGGGAAGGCCAAGTGGCTCCAGTAGCCGATCTCGGTGGTGCCGCTGACCACAATGGCGTCATCTTCCAACTCGTGGCGGATGGCCTCGATGATCTCAACCTGTAGGGGCGCCATCGCTTTCACGTCGTCGTAGGCCTGCTGTTTGATGCCAGCCAACTCCGCCGGCGTCCACTGGCTAGCGCGGGCTGGGCCGCCCAGCTCGGCCAGCAGGTCTTGTAGGGCCAGCTTGCCGTCGGCGGCCATCCCCACGGCGGGCTCTGCGTTGCGTCCTACTTCCTCGGGGTCGGCGTCGATCTGGATGAGCTTCTGGTGGGGCTGAATTCCCCAGTCTACCGGCGGTGACATGAAGAAGCGGGACCCGACCACCAATACCACGTCGGCTTGGGGCATGGCCAAGCGTCCCGGGCCGTGACCGTAGTAATAAGAGCCTATGCTGAGCGGGTGGTCCTCCCGCACTGCGCCCTTCCCTTGGGCGGTGGTGACAATGGGCGCGTTTAGCGCTTCGGCCAGCTCGATCAATTCGGGGGACAGGTCGGCTTCCCGGGCCCCGCCGCCCGCCCAAATCAACGGGCGTTGCGCTTGCGCCAGCAGCCCCGCCGCTTCGCGCACCGACTCGGCGGTAGGCCGGGCTTTGGCGAACACTTCCGGCTCCGGAGGCTCGACGTCGGCGCTGGCCGGAAGGAAATCCCAGGGTATTTCGATCTCCACCGGGCGGGGTCTCCCGGTCTGCATTTGCTCCATCGCCGCATGCACCAGCGACGGGATTTCCCCCGAGTTGGAGGCGCGCTGCTGCCACTTGGTAAGATGCTTGAACACGTCTAGTTGCTCGGTGATTTCGTGCAGCGCGCCCCGGTTGTGGCCAAGGTTGTAGCTTTCGATTTGCCCGGAGACCAAGAGCACCGGCGACGACGTGGCGTAGGCGGTGCCGAGGGCCGCCGTGGTGTTCAGGGCGCCGGGGCCCGGGACCACCAGGCATACGCCCGGCTTGCCAGTGGTGCGGGCGTATCCGTCGGCCATGTAGGCCGCCGATTGTTCGTGGCGCACCAGGACCATCCTAACGGACGGCTCGTCGTAAAAGGCGTCGAAGGCGTCCATGATCTGGACGCCGGGCAGCGCGAAGACCACCTCCACCCCCTCGCGGGCCAACGAGCGGCTGAGAGCCTGCGCACCGGTCATAACTGGCATGTCTGTACCTCGGGACGTTTAGCCAATCATAAACCAACGGGCTGGGGGTGTCATATAATCCAGCCACCCATGCGGCGCGAGAGGAGAACAATGGCCAACTTTCGGTTTGTCGGCTATCCAGTCCGGGTGCATGCCGGGGAAGACGCGATTTCCCACCTGCCCGAAGAGATCGATCGGACTCGGGCCAGCCGGGTCTTGGTGGTCGGCGGACAGAGCGTGTCCCGAGAGACCGGCCTGTTGACGCGCACCAACGAGGCGCTCGGCGAACGGCTGGCCGGTGTTTACGATGGCGTGGCAACCGGCTCGCCCCTAACCGCCGTGCTGCCGGGCGTGGTTGCCGCCAGAGAATGCGCTGCCGACTGCATTGTCGCCATCGGCGGAGGCAGCGCGGTGGTGACAGCGAGGGCGATTACCATACTGCTGGCCGAGGGTGGGACCGCTCAAGAGCATGCGACCAAGTACCTGGAGGGCAGGCCACCGGTGAGTCCCAGGCTCATGCAGCCCAAGATTCCCAACTTCCTGGTGCTCACAACGCCCACCACCGCGGGCACCCGGGCGGGTACTGCGGTGATCGACCCGGAGACTGGCCACCGGCTGGAGATGTTCGACCCCAAGACCCGGCCCTCGGCCTTGTTTTGGGACGATGCCGCCTTGCTGACCGCCTCGCCCGAACTGTGCCTCAGCGCCGCCGCTGCCTGCTATTCCGGCGTCGTGGGCGCGCTTCAACAAGAGCGGCTGAATCCGCTGGCCGAGAGCGACCTCCGGGAAGCCCTACGGTTGTTGGCCGAAAATATGCCGAGGGTTAGCGCCGAGCCGGATGACGCCGAGGTGCGGACCGCCCTGTGCTCTGCCGCCTTCCTCTATAACCGGGCAGGAGATGCTGGCGCCGGTGGCGGGGCGTTGGGCGTGGTCAGCGCGCTGGCCCACTCCCTAGATACCCGCTACCCCGATTGCCGCCACGGAGATGCCTATGCGATCCTCACCGCCCCCGGCATGCGCTTCAATGCCGGGCACAACGGTAAGGGCCAAGCGCGTCTGGCACGGGTCTTGGAGACCGACGGCATTGACGCCGCCGCGGATAGGGTCGCTGCTACCCTCGGCGGCTTGGGGCTTCCTTCGAGGTTGCGCCAGGTCGGCGTAACCGAGGCGGGTCTTTCGCAGCTGGCCGAAGACGCCATGTCCGACTTCGGGCTCCACCGCAACCCCCGCCCCGTGCGCAGCGCCGACGACTTGTTGGAAATCCTGGGGGCGGCGTTGTGACCCGCCAAGTTTGCGGCAGGTTTGGCCTGGAAATATAATGTGCGGCGCATACTAAGAGAGTGCGGCCGCTGCCGTGCTCCCGAGAAAGAAGGGGTACGCCAATAATGAAGTATGACTACATTGTGGTCGGTGGCGGCTCAGCCGGTTGCGTCGTCGCCACCCGGCTGTCCGAAGACTCCACCAAGTCGGTACTGCTGCTGGAAGCAGGTCCCGATTACCCCGAGTTCGAGCACCTGCCGGACGATCTGAAGCGCGGCTTCAACGTGTGGCGGTCGGCCTACGGCCCCCATAGCTGGGACCTTCGGGGCAAGGCCAACGACCACCAATCCGAGCCGATGATTATCCCGAGGGGCAAGGCCACCGGCGGCTCCAGCGCCATCAACGGCCAGGTCGTGTTCCGGGGCGTCCCAGAAGACTACGACAACTGGGCCGAGTGGGGCAACGACGAGTGGGCCTACACCAGCATCCTGCCGTATTTCCGCAAGATGGAGAACGACTGGGACTTCCCCGGCGACGACTTCCACGGGAACGAGGGCCCGCTGCCAGTGCGCCGTTTCAAGCAGGAGGAGTGGATTCCGATCTCCAAGGCCTTCTACGACGCCTGCGTCGGCGTCGGTTTCCCGCAGGACCCCGACCAGAACGGCCCAGACTCGAACGGAGTCGCTGCCCGGCCCCTGAATAACATCGACGGCGTTCGCATGAGCACCTCCCTGACCTACCTCAGCCAAGCCCGCCACCGGCTGAACTTCACGGTAAAGGGCAACGTCACCGTGCACCGGCTGCTGTTCGACGGTAGGAAGGCGGTGGGCGTCCAGGCCGAGAGCGGCGGCGAGATTTTCACGGTAGAGGGCGAGCAGATCATCCTGAGCGGCGGCACCATCGGGTCTTGTCAAGCGCTGCTGCTCTCTGGCGTGGGCCCGGCCAGCGAGCTTCAGGCCTTGGGCATCGGCGTGGTCCACGACCTGCCCGGCGTGGGCAAGAACTTCCGCGACCACCCGGCGGCCTACATGGTCTTTCGGGGCGAGGGCGACCCCGCCGACGTCGAGACGCCAAGCATCCAGGTGGGCCTCCGGTTCAGCACCGAGGGCTCGCCCACCCGCGCCGACTTCCAGATTACTCCGACCTTGATGACCAGTGAACACCGCCCCGCCAGTGTTTCCTACGAGGGCGACCAGTTCCACTTCGGACTCAGTGTCGGCTTGCAGAACGCCACCTCCGCCGGGGAGATCACGCTGTCCTCCACCGATCCCCGCGAGCAGCCGTTCCTCGACTACCAACTCTTCTCCGCCGAATACGACCGCGAACGGATGCGGGACGCGCTGCGGGCGGCCCGCCGGATCGCCCAACACCCGACCTTCGCCTCGCATGTGGTGGAGATGCTAAACCCGACCGAGGAGGACTTCGCCTCCGACGAGGCGCTGGACAACTGGATGCTGCGCAACGCCTACACCCAGCACCACATCGCGGGCACCTGCAAGATGGGCCCGGCGTCCGACCCCATGGCCGTCGTCGACCAGCACTGCCGGGTCCACGGGCTGGAGGGCGTCAGGGTGATCGATGCGTCTGTAATGCCCGACGTAATCCGCGCCAACACCAACGCCACGACGATCATGATCGCCGAGCGGGCCAGCGACTGGATCAAGGAGGGGGACGAAGCAATGCCCCTGGACATGATGGCGCCAAAGGAAAAGATCACGGTTTTGTGCGAGGAGCGCGGCATCAGTTGGTTGGCGGTCCTGCCCAACCCAACCGGGAACCTCTTCGGCGCGGAAAGCGGCGTCGGTATTCTCGTCGAGTTCGAGGTTGGACGTGTTCCCGGACTGCTCGGCATAGCCCGGTTCGAGCGCGAACTCTCGCCGCTGTTCGGGAATCGGAAAGTACATCTCAGAACACGAGAAGGCTTGAGCCCGCACATCAGGGAGAAACTCCTGGAAGAAGCCGTAGTCCAACATGACAGTCGATGATACTACTCGACTTCAACACATGCAGGAGGCGGTCCGGGTAGCTCTGACCTTCGTCGAGGGACATTCTCGTGAGGACCTCGACAATGATAGGATGCTGGAGTTGGCGCTGATCAAGGCCGTGGAGATCGTGGGAGAGGCGGCCTCTCAGACTTCCGAGCCGACGAGAAACGCCCTTTGGACCGTTCCCTGGACGGACATAATCGGGATGCGGCGCGTATTAGTCCATGAGTATTTCAACGTCGACCTGGACATACTCTGGACGACGGTCCAACAGGACCTGCCGGAACTCATTGCAGTGCTCCAAGACTCACTGCCGGAATCCGCGTGATATGCTAACCGGCGGCCTAGCAGATGTGGGCCGCTATCTTTCCGAAGAGAGAGGGTGTTGCCATGACTTCCAGGCCTAATGTGCGAATCGAGCGGGACTCCATGGGCGAGATGGAGGTGCCCGCCGACGCCCTTTACGGCGCTTCGACCATGCGGGCGGTGCTGAACTTCCCGATTAGCGGACTGCGCTTTCCTCGCTCGTTCATCCGCGCCCTCGGTTTGATCAAGCAGTCGGCGGCCCGCACGAATATGTCGCTAGGGCTGTTGGAAGAAGGCACTGGCAACGCCATTGTGGCCGCCGCTCAGGAGGTTATCGACGGGGCGCTCGACCAGCATTTCGTGCTGGACATCTTCCAGACCGGCTCCGGCACCTCCACCAACACCAATGCCAACGAGGTCATCGCCAACCGGGCCAGCCAGTTGTTGGGCGGCGACTTGGGCTCGCGGCTGGTCCACCCCAACGACCACGTCAACATGGGCCAGTCGTCCAACGACGTCATTCCGACGTCGATCCACTTGGCCGCGCTGCTCTCGATCAAGGAGGACCTGATTCCGGGGCTGGCATTCTTGGCCCAAGAGTTGGAGCACAAGTCGGACGAATTCTGGCCGATCATCAAGACCGGACGCACCCACCTGCAGGACGCCACTCCGGTGAGGCTGGGGCAGGAATTCCTGGGTTACGCCGGCCAGGCCCGCTACAGCATCCAGAGATTGGAGCGCGCCCAAGAAGCGCTGGCCGAAGTAGCCCTAGGCGGGACGGCGGTGGGCACTGGAGTCAACACCCACCCGGAATTCTCAGCCCGCACCTGCGCCACCGCCTCGGAGGCCGCCGGGGTCACCATCCGGGAGAGCGGTAACCACTTCCAGGCCCAGTCTTCTCTTGACGCCTTGGTGGAAGCCAGCGGCGAGCTCAAGACCATTGCGGTAAGCCTCCACAAGATCGCAAACGACATCCGGTTCATTGCCTCCGGGCCACGTGCCGGGCTGGGCGAGATCAGCCTCCCGGAAGTGCAGCCGGGCAGCTCGATCATGCCAGGGAAGATCAATCCGGTGATCGCCGAATCGGTAATCCAGGTCGTGGCCCAAGTTATCGGAAACGACGCCGCCGTGACACTGGCCGGGCAGGGCGGCTATTTCGAGCTGAACACCATGATGCCGGTCGCGGCCCACAACATCCTCGAATCTATCTCCCTGCTGGCCTCGTCGGCCAACAACTTCGCCGACCAGTGCGTCAAGGGCATTGAGGCAACCAGCGTCGGGCCCGAAATGGTGGAGCGCGGACTAATGCTGGGCACGGGGTTGGCCCCGGCCATCGGCTACGACGCGGCGGCCTCGATCGCCAAGGAGGCAGCCGCCAACGGCAGCACCATCCGGGAGATGGCCAAACAGAAGACGGAGTTGACTGACGGCGAACTCGACGAGTTGCTGGACCCCGAAGGCATGACCGAGCCCGGGGTGAACGTTGGAGGCGGCGGGGGTTAAGTTAAACGCCGAGCGCGCCGAGACGGGGTCGAAGTTGCACTATATTTACACTCGGCGTGCTCGGCGTTTGGTTCTAGCGGTCGAGCAGCGGGTGACCCTGCTCGGTGGCAATCCGGACGCAGTTGGGACAACGGTCATTGGGATCGTGGCCCAATGCCGGAAAGAGGTTCTCGCCCCGCAACCCGCACAGAAAGTCGGGCATGATCTCTTCTATGCCTACGTTGGACAGGTAGTGGATTTTCCCGCGCTTGCTTTCGAAGGCCCACCACCACACCGGTTGGGCTTCCGACAGGTCGTTCAGGTAAGACTTGAACCGGTCTTCCCACCCCTCTTCCGGCAGCTCGACAATCCAGCGCCCGCTGGTCGAGTCCGGATCGCGTTCCGCCTTTAGCTCCCCGTTGCGAATGTAATCCCGAATGTCCCGCTGGGAAACGTTAAGCCTGCGGGAGGCTTCTTGGATGGTGACTTTTTCCATGTCGCTGCTTTACCCCTGGTTCACTACTGCCGGGTCCTCCAGGGTGTCGGCTAGCGAGCCCCCCGGAGGCACCATCGGGTAGACATTGGTTGACTGGTCTACGACGAACTCGACCAAGAACGGACCGTCGTGTTCCCGGGCCTTCCGCAACGCGGGCAGCACGTCCTCCTGCTCGGTGACCCGCAGGGCTGCCACTCCGTAGGCGTCGGCCAGCTTCACGTAGTCGGGTCCAGGCACGGGCACGGCCTTGAGCCGGTTCTCGAAGTACATTTCCTGCCACTGGCGCACCATGCCCAGGTGGCCGTTGTTGATCAACGCGATTTTGACCGGCAGCTTCTCCTCGGCTGCGGTCACCAGCTCTTGCAGCGTCATCTGGAACCCGCCGTCCCCGGCAATGCTCCAGACCGTCGATTCCGGACGTCCCGCCTGCATTCCCAGCGCCGCCGGAAGCTCGAACCCCATGGCCCCCAGACCGCCCGAGGAAACGAATGTATTGGCCCGGTTGAAGTGCAAGAATTGGGCGGCCCACATCTGGTGCTGCCCCACGCCGGTTACTACCAGGGAGTCTTGGTCCTCTTGCACCAGCTCGTTCAGGCTGACCAACACGTGCTGGGTCTGCAGCTGGTCCGAGGGTGGAACGGCCAGCGACGGGTGATCGCGGCGCAACTGCTCAATGTGCTCCCACCAAGGCGCGCAGTTGACCTTGGAGACCAGCGGCGCCAGCCCTTGCAGCACCGCCTTGGCGTCGCCGGGCAGTGGGACCTCAACCGGCACGTTTCGCCCGATTTGGCTCGGTTCGATGTCGATGTGAACGATGCGGGCATGTGGGGCGAAGCTCGCGGCGCGGCCGGTGACCCGGTCGTCGAACCGCATGCCGACGCCGACGATGACGTCGGCTTCGTCGACCGCTATGTTGGCCCAATACATGCCATGCATGCCCAGCATGCCCAGACTTTGCGGATGGCCGCTGGGGAAGCCGCTCAGTCCCAGAAGGGTTGTGATGACCGGGACGCCAGTGGTCTCGGCCAGCGCCAGAAGCTCATCGTAGGCGCCGGAGCTAAGTATGCCGTGGCCGCTGATGATCAGCGGGCGTTCGGCTTGGTTGATCAGGCGGGCGGCGGCGGCCAACCCCTCCCTTGCCGTTTCTCCGAGTTCCGGAACAGCGAGGGGCGCCACCTCTGGAAATTCGGCTTCGGCCATCTCCAGTTGCACGTCCCGTGGAACGTCCACCAACACCGGGCCTGGACGCCCTTCTTGAGCGATCTTGAAGGCTTCTCGGATGGTTGGGGCCAGGTCGGCGGCTGACATTACCATGTAGGTCTTCTTGGTGCAGGAGGCGGTGATGGAGCAGATGTCGCACTCTTGGAACGCCTCGGACCCCAGGGCAGTGCGGGCCACTTGGCCAGTGATGGCGACCATGGGCACCGAGTCGGCCTTGGCTCCCATGATGCCGGTTACCAGGTTCGTCGCTCCCGGGCCGGAGGTGGCGACACAGACCCCCACCTTGCCGCTCACCCGCGAATAACCGTCGGCGGCGTGGGCGGCGGCCTGTTCGTGGCGCACCAAGATGTGACGCAGTTGGGGGTAGCCCCACAGGGCGTCGTAGAAGGGGAGGATGGCCCCGCCGGGGTGGCCGAACAGCACTTCTACGCCTTCCCGGATTAGCGCTTCGCAGATTATTTCCGATCCTTTGAGTTTCACCGCAGCCTCCGAATTGATAGACCTTCTCCTGCTAGAGAAGGGTGCGAGGAGAGCCGCTGCCCGGAAATAAAAAAGCCCGTCCCCACATAGGGACGGGACTTGGAATTCCCGCGGTACCACCCTATTTGTCCCGGCGTACCGGGACCTCTCTTGCAGGACACTAACATGCCCCGTCGTTGCTAACGGGCGACGATCCCCGGCCTGGCCTACTTGCCATCTAGGGCTTTCGGCTGGCGGCTCCGGAGGGATTTTCGGTCAGGATCAATGCGCCTGCTCTCACCATACCAGGCTCGCTTGGCATCTACCCCTACCTACTCGTCTCCATCACAGCCTTTGCTAGGCGAACTTAGCACAACCGGCAAACCGCTGTCAACGCTTCTTTCGTTCCACGCCTTCCGCCGCAAACCGAGCATCTCACGACGCACCCGGTACCCCATCGGCTACTCAGATTCAGGCGCTTTATGCGTCGGCGTTGGCTGGGGTGGCTGCTCGGTGGGCGGGGCCGCAACGGCGCGTCAATGACGGCGCATGTTAGTATGAATTGATGCTACCCGACCCAATTACCGGCATTCCCTCCCGCTCCCGTCAGCTATCGTTGTGGCCCGAACCCATAACCGGCTTCCCCGCCTCCGACGCCACTGTCGGCCACGCTCCCGGAGCGCCGTCCGCCTGCCGACCGGTTCCCTCGGGCGAGGGGTTGCCGAAGCTGCGCGAAGTGGGTTTGCAGGCGGGCGAGGAAGTCACCCATATCTTCCGTCCCGCCGACGGATTGGCGGCAGAACTGCCCGTTTATGGCGACGTGTTGGTGCTGACCAACGAACGCCTCATCGCCTTTTGCCAGTCCAACTCCAGCCGCGAGACCTACTTGGTGCCCACGTCGGAAATGAAACATGCGGTGGTCAAGGCCGGCGCCCGCAACCCGTCCACGTTGGTCCAAGGCGTTTTGATGGTCGTTGCAGGGCTATTGGGCTACCTGATCGTGGGATATTGGCTGGCGTCGCAACTGGACGGGCCGACTATCCCGGTCTTGAATATGGACCTGGCGCCGCTGATTGCCCTGCTGATCACGCTGGCCGGCTTGGGTTTGATCGTTCAGGTCTACTTCACCCGGCCCAACGGTATAGTCACGTTCCAAGGCGACGGCCTACAGTTCTCCTTTCCCTTCCGGGGCCAGATGGCTGAGACACAGATATACGAACTCGTCAACGCTGCTTTCGCGGCCCGAAGGCAGCGCTCGCCGCATGAAGCTGAAGACGAAGAGGGGGCCACCGACCAGGCACCCTTAACCTAGGGGAAGCCCGGGGTCGACATCCAGGTCCAGCGGCCACTGTTCGCCCCGCCGCAGCTGGTAGAAGCCGCAGGTAGCGATCATCGCCCCGTTGTCGGTACAGAGCACTGGCGGCGGAACGATCACCGGCAGGGGTGAACGACGCGTGATTTCCTCCCGGAGCCGAGTGTTAGCCGTGACCCCGCCGCCCAAAACCAGTCCCTTGACCCGGTATTTGTCGGCCATGTCGACCAGCTTGGCCGAAATAACGTCCACAACCGACTCTTGGAAGGCTGCCGCCAGCTCCCGCACAACCTCGTTCAGTTCGGCCTCCGGGAAGTCGGCTGCCGGTTCCGGATAGACTCCGCGGTCTTGGGCCATGTGGAGGAGCGCCGTCTTCAAGCCGCTGAAACTGAAGTCCAAGGTGTCGCGCATCCAGGCCCGGGGCAGGGTGACCGAGCCCAACGAGCCATGAGCCACTCGTTGAATCTCGGGTCCGCCGGGAAAACCCAGCCCGAGAATCCGTGCCGCCTTGTCGAACGCCTCGCCCGCCGCGTCGTCCCTCGTGCGGCCCACCAGCTTGTAATCGCCGTGGCCCTCCATCAGCAGCAGGTCGGTGTGACCGCCGGACGCGACCAAGCAGGCCAGGGGAAACCCAGGGTCTTCGGCGGGATCTCCGGGAAGCAGCCACGATGCGTAGATGTGGGCTTCCAGGTGGTTGACGCCGATTAAGGGCACTCCCAGCGCCAATGAGATGGCCTTGGCGGCGTTTAGCCCGGTGATCAGCGAGCCGGCCAGACCCGGCCCATAGGTAACCGCGACCGCGTCAACGTCTTCAAGCGCCAGATCACACGATGACACTGCGCGTTCGATGACCGGCGTGAGGTCTCGCACGTGCTGACGGGAGGCCACTTCGGGCACCACGCCGCCATAGGCCGAGTGAAGTTGGGCTTGGGAAGAGATGATGTTGGAGCGCAACACGCGGCCGTCTTCGACCACGGCGGCCGCCGTTTCGTCGCAGGAGGTTTCGATGCCTAACAGCTTCGGAGACATGCCGTTCCTTCAGTCCAAGTACGATTATGCTATCATCGAGCAGACGTTTCGTTCACCCTTAGGAGGTGATTTTCCGGTATGGACGCCTCAGACTCATGGAGATTGGGTCTACTCGCAATCTGCTTGGTGCTTTCCGCCTTCTTCTCCGCCTCGGAGACCGCCTTCGTCGCCCTGCCTAGGGCCCGATTGCTCCACTTGGCGCGAACGGGCCGCCCCGGAGCCAGCCGAGTTGCCAACCTGGTCCAGCGCCCCGAACGCTTTCTGGCGACGGTGCTTTTCAGCAACAACCTAGTGAACACCGCCGCTGCCGCCTTGGCCACCGTTGTGGTGGTTAACATCGTAGGCAGCTCCTTGGGTGTGCTGATCTCCACGTTCGGAGTGACCATTATCCTCCTGCTCTTTTGCGAGACCCTCCCCAAGACCATCGCTTGGAACCGGCCCGAACGGGTTGCGTTCGGCGTCTCGCGTCCGCTAACGGTGGTGGGCTTCGTTCTGTCGCCGGTGGTGGCGTTGCTGCAAGTGTTCAGCACCATGGCCAACCGCGCCCTCGGCATACATTCGATCACGCCCTTGATCGGACACGAGGAGATACGCACCCTGATCGCCGCGGGCGCCCAAACGGGGACCGTCGAGGCCGACGAAGCCGCCATGCTGGAGAAGGTGTTCCGGTTCGGTGACCGGCAGATGCGGGAAGTCATGACGCCTCGGCCGGAAATCGTATGGATGGAACGAGGCGCTACCCTATCGAGTTTCTTGTCGGTGTACAAGCAATACAGCCATACCCGGTTCCCCGTCTACGAGGGCTCTATGGAGAACGTAGTCGGGATCCTCTCGGTCAAGGATGTGCTCTCCGGGATGAGCTCCGGCGAATGGTCGCCGGAGGGCGACGTGACCAAGCAATTGAGAGACGCCTTCTTCGTGCCGGAAACCAAGAGCGTTAGCGACACCTTCCAGGAGATGCGAGAAGGCGGCCACACCGTGGTGATCACGTTCGACGAATTTGGCGGTATCGCCGGGTTGGCCACGCTGAAACAACTGTTGGAGATCATCGTGGGCCAGGTCGGCGAGGAAGGAGCGGCCCCCGAAGAGGCGGTTACGCAACTGGGCCGGGGCCAATTCCGCGTCGATGCCGGAGTGGCTATTTCCGAGATCAACGAAGAGCTGGCGTTAGGCCTGCCCGAAGGCGATTATCAGACCTTGGCCGGATTCATGCTCGACCGCTTGGGCCGGATCCCCGAGGCCGGCGAGGTGGTCGAATACCGGGATCTGCGGCTTACCATCAAGTCGATGGAAGGACTACGCATCGAGGAAGTGCAGTTGGAACGGGTGGGTAGCGACATCGAGGCGGCCACGTGAAGTTGTATCTGGTAAGGCACGGCGAGACGGAGTGGAACAAACTGGGAAAGTTCCAAGGAAGCGCCGATATCGATATGACCGAGCGGGGTATCTCCCAAGCCCGCGAGAGTGGGCTGGCCTCCAAGGACTGGGGCCATTCCGCGATCTACACGAGCCCCTTGGTTCGCACCCGCCGGGTGGCCGAGGAGATTCAGAAAGCCAGTGGCGCACCGGTCACCGCCCGCGAGGGCCTGATGGAGTTGCACCTTGGAGACCTGGAAGGCGTTACCGGGGGAGAAATGCGCGCCGGGTGGCCGGAGGTCTACGATGCCTGGCGCGACAATCCGGAGCAGGTGCAGATGCCCAACGGCGAGTCTTTGGCCCAACTGCAGCAACGGGCCTGGCAGGTGATACTCGACATCGAGAGTGGTCACCACAGCGATGAGTCCATCGTCGTCGTATCCCACAATTTCACCATAAGAAGCGTGGTCTGCGCTCTGTTGGGCGTACCACTGGCCAACTTTCACCGCATGTCGCTGAGCCTGGGTTCCCTCACCACCTTCGATAGCGACGAACGGGGCCGACGGCTCGCCACCTACAATTACACTGGCCATCTCTCCCCCGACAACCGGTAGACGCGGTGACCGCCGCATCCCGACTGGAACGGCCGGTCGCCGAAGCCCTTCGCCGCGCCGGGCTCTCCCAAAGCGGCGCAACCTTGGTGGTTGGGGCCTCCGGCGGGCCCGACTCTACAGCCTTGGTCCGATGCCTTCACGGCTTGGCTGAAGAGCACAGTCTTACTCTGCACGTCGCCCACTTGAACCACGACTTTCGTGGAGACGAGGCCGACGCCGACGCTTCATTCGTCGCGGATTTGGCCCGGCAACTGGGCCTGCCGTTTACCGTAGAGAAAGAAGACCCGGTGCAGTACCAGCGTGAGAGGGGAATCTCCTCTTTCGAGCAAGGAGCGCGCGAAATGCGCTACTCGTTCTTGGCCCGCACCGCGCAATCAATCCGAGCGGTGGCGGTCGCGGTGGGACACACCGCCGACGACCAAGCCGAAACGGTCTTGCTCCACCTGCTGCGGGGTTCCGGTCTGCACGGTCTGCGCGGCATGGCCGAGTTGGCCCCGTGGCCTTGGCCGATGCCGCAGCCGGGCCCGGCGCTGTTTCGTCCCTTGCTGACCGTCGCGAAGTCCGAGACCGCGGCCTACTGCGAGGCATTGGCCCAAGACTACCGTCAGGATTCCGGGAACTACCTGTGGCGGTTCACGCGCAACCGGGTCCGCCAAGACCTGATGCCGCGCCTCGCCGAAAGCTACAACCCGAGGGTCGCGGAAGCCCTGGTCCGCCTGTCCAACGCTGCGACCGAACTGGTGGACTTCGCAGAACGGGAACTCGACCGGGCCTGGAAGGCCTTGGCCGCCGAAGGGCCTGGAGAAGTGCGGCTGGACCTAGCGGCCCTGGCCAATCTGCATACCGCGCTACAGCGCTTGGCGTTGCGCCGTGCTTACCAGACTGTATTCGGGGACACCCGCCGCCTTTCGGAAGTGCACCTGGCCGCGATGATGGGCCTGCTTCGCCCTGGTCAGAACGGGCGGCGCATCGATCTGCCCCGGGGTGGAAGTCTTCGCCGATTGCGAGAAACCTTGCTCATGGCCCGCCATGATGGCGTTCGCGAGCGCCCCGCCGATCGGTTAGGGAACGAGGCTATCGGCTAGAGCCCCAGGAGCCGGGCCGGATTGTCTTTGACCACCATCCCCACCTCCACCTCCTCCATCCCCGCGCGAAGCAGGGTGGCAACGCCCATGCGCATGCCCTCAGCGGGCATCGGGTGGTAGTCCTGGCCGAAGTCGCTGCTGACGATGCATTTCTCGGGGCCGATGGCCGACATGATTTGCACCAGTTCCTTGGGGTCCATGCGGTAAGTGGTCGGCATCATCACGTGCAAACAGTGCTCTATGAAAGCGCCCATCTCGGCCAGTGCCTTCATATCTTCGACCGTCATTCCGGTCCAATAGGACATGGTGGTGCCGTGGGTCACCACTATGCGAGAGATGCCCATAGAGCGGGCCTGTTGCACCAAGGCCAAGCTCTCGGCGGTTGAGATGTGGCCGGTGGCAAGCACCATGTCGTGGGCCTTCACCACCTCCAGGATGGCGAAGACTTCCGGGACCAAGCGGCCATCTCCATCCAGAAGGTAGATGCCGCCGCCCAATCCCTTGCTCTCCCGGTCGGCCCGGGCCGAGAAGGTGGGCATCCACACGACGCGACCCCCCATCTGGGCGGTCGCCTCCACCGCCATCGGGTTGAGGCCGCCGACTTCCACGTCCAGCGCGATGCCGCCGATCAGAGTCAGCCCCGGCACGGCCTGCGACGCGGTGTAGGCCACCGGGTGGGTGGGGTATTCGTGGCTCTTCAACACCAAGCCCTGCATGCCGAGCTCCCGGGCCTGCTTCGCCACGTCGATGGCCCCGGCGCGCCGCTCCACCTTCGGGTCTGGCCCGAAGTGGACGTGGATGTCTACCGCGCCTTCCAGGATACGGTCAACGTTGCTCACAATGCCCCCCTATCCCGGCTGTTCTTTCGCCCGGGCCCCACGCCCGTCGCGAGGGTGTGCGCCAGCATAACCAAAACTGGGCGGACAAACAACCGTGTACCCCCATCCGGCCGGGGAGCCTCTGCGATAGCACCTGCCCTGTGGTAGCATAGCGGCACTTTGTCACCGTGGAGGGAGCAATGGATCTCGGACTGACCGGCAGGGTCGCAGTCGTTGGCGGCGCCAGCAAGGGTTTGGGCAGAGCCTGCGCCGACTCGCTGGCGCAAGAGGGGGCGAAGCTGGCCATCTGCAGCCGTAATGCGGAGGAATTGGAGGCCGCCGGCCAAGAAATCCGTTCGGCCACCGGCGCCGAGGTCCTGGCGGTGCCGGGAGACCTTTCGCGGTTGGAAGACATCCAGAGGCTCATTCAGTCGGCGGTGGACCACTTCGGCCGGCTGGACGTGGTGGTTGCCAACTCGGGCGGCCCTCCCGAAGGCCGTGCGGCCACTACCGACGAAGAGACCTGGGACCGGTCGATTCAGATGGCGCTGAACTTCTTCATCCGCATGGGCCGGGAGTCCGTGCCCCACATGCGCCGGAACTCTTGGGGCCGCATCGTTAACGTCCTGGCCAGCACCGTGTACCAGCCCATCGATAACCTTGCCACTTCGGGCGTTACTCGCATGGGCGCGGTGGCCTACGCCAAGAGCCTGGCCGACGAGGTAGGGCGGGACAACATTTTGGTGAACAACGTAGCGCCCGGCTTCCTGATGACCGACCGGATGCGTCACATCTTCGAAACGCGCTCGGAGGAGACCGGGCAGGACATTGAAACGGTGCTCAACGCCCGGGCGTCAAGCATCCCGGTGGGGCGATTCGGCCGCCCCGAAGAGCTGGGCGACTTCGTCACCTACTTGGCCTCGGATAAGAACACCTACGTTACGGGGACGACCATCCTGGTGGACGGCGGCGTCGTGCGCAACGTGATGTAGGTCGGATCCGGTCCGTACCTGCCTGACACCCGTAGGGGCGATTCGCGAATCGCCCCTACTTTTTTTGTAGACAAGACGCTGGGGCGGTACGTGGCTACTTCAGGTTGGCCTCAAACCAGGCCATAGCCCTGCCCCAAGCGTCTGAGGCCGCCTCGGACCGGTAGCTGCCGCGGACGTCGCAGTGGAAACCGTGGCCCGCCCCCGCGTACTGGTGGAATTCGTGGGCCTGGCCCAGCCTGGTCATTTCGGCGTCTATCTTGTTCACGTCGTCGGGCGTTGGGTTGGCGTCCTCCTCTCCGAACAACCCCAGCACCGGGCAGTTGATGTTGCCGGTCTGGTCGAAGGGCGAGGGCCCATCACCCAAGGAGCCCATGATGTTGCCTCCGTAGAACACCACCGACGCCGAGAGGTCGGAGATGCTGGCCGCCGCCAGATACGACACCCGGCCACCGAAGCAGAAGCCAACGATGCCGATCTTGTCGTTGACGAAGGATTGGGCCTTGAGGAATTCCACCGCGCCGCGCAGGTCGGCGACGATACCCGCGTCGGTGCACTGTTGCATCCGTCCGATGGCGGTCTGCAACTCCTCGTGCAGCCCCGAGATCATGCGGCCCTGCCGATGAAACATGGCTGGCGCCAAGCCCACATAACCGGCGGCCGGGAGCCGCTCGGCCACGGACTGGATGTGGGCGTTGACTCCCCATATCTCCTGAATAACGATGATCGCAGGGTGCGACCCATCCCCTTCGGGTTGGGTCAAATACCCCTCCATGGTGCTTCCATCGACGTTAATATCGACCCAGCTAGCGGGCATGTGCTTGTCCTCCGGTAGAGTTTTGGTCCGAACGGCGCAATTCTAGCACGTGGTTAATTCAACACTGGAGGCCGCCGTCCTCGCACCGCCGAGACCTGCTCGTAGGCCGAAGCGACTTGGAACAGCAGGTCTTCCTCGAAGCCTTTGGTGATGAACTGCACCCCGATGGGCAGTCCCGATTCGCTGAGTCCGCACGGCACCGTGATGGCGGGAAGACCGGTGTTATTGAAGGGGCTGGTGTTGCGGGAAACAAGGCTCGACCCCGGCCCGCGCACCCGGTGAGTCTCCCCGGCATGTTCGATGTACGGTGTGTCGATGCGCGGCGCGAACACCGGTGACGTCGGTGTGACCAGGAAGTCCACGCCCTGCATCACTCTGGCATATTCATCCTGAATGAGCCGCTGCACCTTCATTGCCTTGGAGTAATGGTGACCCAATACGAACTGACCGCCCAGGGTACGGTATAAAGTGTCCGGGCCGTAGTCCTCCCGCTTCTCGCGCATGAATGGCTCGTGGGTGACGACGGCGTCGGACATCGCCGCGATGCGCACTGCGCCGATGTACTGCATCATTGGAAGGTCGACGGGCACCGTCTCCACGCCCAGTTCTTCCAAGGCGGCGATGGCCCGCAGCACCGAGGATTCCACCTCGGAGTCCAATTCTTCGAAGTAGTAGTTCTGGGGCACGCCCATGCGCAGGCCCCGTACGCCCCCGTCCAGCAAAGCCGAGTAATCGGCCACCGGGACTGGCACGGTGCTGGGGTCTAGGGGATCGTGGCCCGCCATCGCTTGCAGCATGATGGCGCTGTCTTCCACCGAGCGCGTCATCGGCCCAATATGGTCGCCATTGAAGCTCGTGACCAGCAGACCGCGTTGGGAGACGCGACCGAAGGTCTGCTTCAGGCCAACCACTCCGCAAAAGGTCCCCGGCAGCCGCACCGAACCACCCAAATCGGTGCCCAGGGAGGCAAAGGTGACCTCGGCGGCAACATTGGCCCCGCCCCCTCCGCTGGAGCCGCCGGGAACGTGGTCCAACCCCCAAGGGTTGTGCACCGGCCCGAAGTGAGGGTTGTTGGAGGTGGCTCCGGCGGCGAATTCCTCCAGGTTTTCCTTGCCCAGAATCACCGCCCCGGCCTCGCGGCAGCGGCGGACCACGTCGGCGTCTTCGTCCGGCACGAAGTCCGCGAGCACCTTGGTGCCCAGCGTCGTGCGGATGCCAGCGGTGGCCAGGTTGTCCTTGATTCCGATGGGGATGCCCTGCAGCGGCCCCTTGTACTCACCTCGCGAAAGCGCGGCTTCCTCCTCGCGGGCTTGGGCCATCGCTTGGTCGCTAAGCAGCGTGATGAAGGAATTGAGGGTCGGGTGAAGTTGTTGGGCGCGCTCCAAGGCGGCGGCGGTCACCTCCACTGGCGACACCTCGCCCGCTCGAATCTTGGGGGCCAACTCGGCGATGGTCAAACGCAGCAGATCGTTGTCGGCCATCTTAGTATCCTCCTTCGGCTTGGCGGGAGCGAGCGTTAATCTCGTCTTGGGCCGCCAGGCGTATTAGCCTGCTGGACATAACGTCCGAAAGGTCCAGACCATCCAGCTTGGCCAATTCGGCCAGGTAGAAGTCTATTTCGGGACGCACCAACTCCAACTCTTCGTCGGTAAGGTCGAACCCCTGGTAGTCGCGAATTATTGCCTTGAGGGTATCGTCGGATACTGGCATGGCCTCCTCCTCGGGCTAGCTTCAAGTTGGGTGGCCCTAGGCTGGCCAAAGTGTAGGCCAGCCGTTGGTGGAACGCAACGAGCGGTCCAGACTTCGGACTCGGCCTACCAGAGCCAATTGAGGATTACATTCCACGGCTTGGTTTTGTATGATAGGAGAATCCCTTGCGTCGGGGCGCCGGAGGCGAATTGCGTAACCTGGCCAATTTCCTGGTGCACCTCTTCGGCCGGAACGGTGAGCCGGAACAGACCCGGCTCTCTGCCTTCCATGACCGCTGCTTGTACTGCGAGGAACTGATCTATGATTCGCCTTCATATTTGACCTACCGGGTCTGCCCTTTCTGCCGCTTCCACTACACCATCAGGGCCCGGGAGCGTATCGAGCTATTGGCCGACAAGGGCAGCTTCAAAGAGGCCCACAAGTATTTGAGCTCGGTTGCCCCGCTGTCGTTCTCCCAGCGGGGGCGCTACGCTCAATTGCTCTCCAAGGACCAAGACCGGACCGGGGTGACCGAGGCGGCGGTTACGGGCCGCTGCAAAATCGATGGGATCGAGGTCATGCTGATCGTCTTGGACTTCAGCTTCATGGGTGGAACCATGGGCAGCGTGGTCGGCGAGAAGGTGGCAACCGCTCTGGAAAGCGCGGCCAAGGGCAGCCTTCCAGTGGTGGCTATCGTCTCCGGCGGAGGGGTGCGGGTACAGGAGGGCGTGCTTTCGCTGATGCAGATGGCCAAGACTGTGACCGCCGCGAACCGGCTGAGGGAACAAAAAGCGCCCTTTATAGTGGTTCTGGCCAACCCGGCGACCGGACAGGCCTATGCCAGCTTCGCCAACCTGGCCGACGTGATGCTGGCCGAACCCAAGTCCCTCATCGGTCTATCCCCGCTCCGCACCTTGCGGCAGCTTTCTCCCATCCCACTGCCCTTGGACGCTCACACGGCCGAGGCGCACGTGGGGCACGGTCTGCTGGACAACGTCGTCGATCGCGAGTCGTTGCAGCCCCGATTGTCGACCCTGCTCCAAATCCTGAGCGGCCAAAAGCAGGGCAAGGGCGACACCAAGGAGCTGCTGAAGACCGCATTTGAACTGCGTGAGGAAGTGGAGCCCTGGGAGGCCTTGGCGGCGGTCCGGCACGCCGAGCGCCCGGGCGCGGCCGCCTATTTCCGCGCCATCCTGGACCCGTTCATCGAGCTTCGGGGCGATCGTCTCAATAGTGATGACCGGTCGATTGTGGCCGGGGTGGGCTTGCTCGCCAACACCCCGGTGGCCGTCATCGGGCAGCAGCGGCGGACTCTGATGGAAGGGGAGCCCTACCATGTTTACCCCGACGGGCTTCGCAAAGCCCAACGGGTCATCGCTCTGGCTGCCCGTTTCAAGCTGGCGTTAATCACCCTGATAGACACCCAGGGCGCGGACCCCGGACTGGAAGCGGAGGAGCAGGGCATCGGCAACGCTATCGCCCGCACCCTTTCGTCGATGTTGGAGGTGCCGACGCCCATCGTGTCGGTGGTTATCGGCGAAGGCGGCAGCGAGGGCGCGCTGGCCCTGGGGTTGTCGGACCGGATATTGATGCAGCAGTACGCGGTCTATTCGCCGATCTCACTGAACCACAACCTGGCAGGCGGCTACCACGACCACATGCTCGACCGCGAGGCTGCCGAAGCGCTGATGCTCACCGCCCAAGACTGCCTCGACCTGGGCATCGCCGACGAAATCGTCGCCGAGCCGGGCCGGGGCTCCCACTCCGACCCCAAGGACGCCGCGACCGCTCTGAAGGTGGCGGTATTGCGGGAATTGAACTTGCTCTCGAAGCTCAGCGAGGGGAAGTTGCTAAAGCGCCGCTACACTAAGTTTCGGCGCATGGGAGAGCACAGCGACTATTCCCAGGAGGCGATGACCCGGGAGGTGGAATTGCTGATGAGCATCACCTCCGGCGAACTCCCGATACCGCGCTCGGGCCGGGGGCTACGCAGAAGAAAATCGGAGACGGAGCCCCACGAGGCTTACGTCCTTTCCGACGACTAGACCTGGATCGGCGCCAGTGTATCCGCCGGTCTGCTTGGGCTCCTAGGCGGCTTCGCTGCCGAACTCCCGGAGGCTTTTGCGCAGGGCATCCGCCACCAGGGAGTATTCCTCTTCAACTTCGTCGTCAGCCAGTACCGTCGGCTTGGTGTTGTCGAGGTACGAGGAGCGCAGCGCCATGTTCCCCAAGTATGGCGCATCAACGGTCTTGGCCAGTTCTTCGCCGCCGCCCTGTCCGAAGATTTCGCCGGTGTAGTTCTCCACCACGCCAAGCACGTTCAGGTTCAGCTTGCGGATCATGTTGATGCAACGCTTGGCGTCTAGCACCGCTAGGTCCTGCGGGGTGCTGACCACCACGAAGCCGTCCAGTGGCAGGCTTTGCATCACCGTCAGCGGTGCGTCGGAAGTGCCCGGAGGCAGGTCCACCACCAAGTAGTCCAATTCGTCCCAATCGGTCTGTTGGAGGAACTGGTTGATGGCGTTGTGGATCATCGGGCCGCGCCAGATGATGGCCTCCTCCTCGTTCTCTTGGAAGAAGGCCATCGATACGACCTTCACGCCCCATTGCTCGGCGGGGATAATCTGCCCTTCGACGTAGTCCGGCTTGTCGGTGGCGGCCAAAACGTTGGCCACGTTGGGGCAGTCGATGTCAACATCCAAGATGCCGACCTTGGCGCCTTCCATGGCCAACGTTACCGCCAAGTTCACCGCGACGGTTGTCTTACCGACCCCGCCCTTGCCGCTGTAGACGCCGATCTTGGTCTTGATCTTCGACAGCCGGTCGGTGATTTGACGCTTCTGTTCCCAGTTGCGCTTAATCTGTTCGAGACGAGCATTCTGCTGGGGCGTTGCCATCGGATGAGCCCCCTAGATACCGAGCTGATTGCGGGCAACCTCGCTGATTAGGTCGGGGGACCACGGCGGATCGAAGACCATCTCGATCTGCACCTCTTCAACCCCGTCTAACTCCTGGATGGCCCACTCGGCCTGCTGGCCGATATAAGGCCCCATGCCGCAGCCGGGGAACGTTAGGGTCATCTGCACGTATACGTCGGATTCGTTCACTTGTACGTCGTAAACCAAGCCCAGATCGACCACGTTGACCGGGATCTCCGGGTCGTAGACCGTCTTGAGCGCTTCGAGCACGTCTTCTGGCGTAACTGTTGCTTCCGGCATTTCTGCCTCCTACAGGGCAAACCGTGTTGGTTACCCCATCCAACTTCAATTATAGGGATGCCCCATCAGCGCGGCAACCCTGCGACTTCGCCATGTAATATACATCCAGTGACATAAATGCAGTGGAGCTGGGCTAATGAAGCCGTGGTGGCTGCTCTTTCTTGCACTTCTCGTCGTCGCGTAGGGGGTGGCCTGCGCCACAAAAGCAACACCGGCGCCAACCACGACTTCTACGCCGGAACCCACGGCAACCGCCCTTCCGGCCCCGACTGAGATCCCGGTCCCGTCTTCGCCGCTGGCCGGAGCCTTGGCCTTGGCGCCCATCAGCTTCGCGGAAAGCGCGGTCGAGTTCGCCGATTTCGCGGGCTATCTGGAATCGCGGGGCTCCAACGGCGGCAATGGCCCTACAAGGGGAGTTGCCCGATGGACGGCCAAGGAGACGACGCGGGGCCCAACGGCCCCGGTCTCTGGAACTGGTTGTTCATGACCAAGGAGCTGTAGCTTGTGGTCCCGGACCTGGCCGGTTAGACGGGCATTTAGGAGGGGAGGCCCGCGCCGGTATAATGGCCGCAACCCGATAGATTCCTCAGCCCGAAAGCAAGGGGGTGCGACATGGCGCGTCTACCAGTTTTGACCAGGGACCAGTCTCCGCAGGAATACTTGGACGCCTTCGATCACGAAACGGGCAACAGCGGCGGTGTCGTCGAATCCGGCCCCGGCTCGGTGATGATCTACAGTCCGGAAATGCGGCGGCGGGCCAACCACTTGGTAAGCTATTTCCGGGAGGTTACCGACCTGCCACTGAAGCTGCAGGAATTGGCCATGTGCCTCACCGCCCGGCACATGGACTGCCAGTACATCTGGTACGCCCACTCCGCCCGCGGACGGGAGCAGGGACTGAGCGACGAGCTAATCGACGCCCTGCGCGACCGCAAGCCGTTGCCCGACATGCCGCTCGACGAAGCCGCCCTGGTCGCCTTCGCCACCGAAACTTTCGAGAACCACCGGGTCAGCGAGGCCACCTACCAAGCAGCGTTGGAGCAGTTCGGCCTCCGCTGGCTCACCGAGCTGGCGACCATGATGGGCTACTACACCCTGCTGGCCTACAACGCCAACTTCGGCGAGATCGACGTTCCCCAAGGCGGCCCGGAGCCGCTGCTGCCGGTCTAGGGCGCCATATCGCCACCCGCCAGTGTTCTTAAGGGTGTTGAGAGCCATCCCAAAAGCAGCCCTGACCGCCCTTGCGTTTGCTTGGGTGGCCGCTCTAAGTTCGTCTTCGCCCCGATCTATAGCGGGGGCACGGTGGAGGCAACACCGTCCGGTGCACCCCCGGTAGAACCGGTCCGCACCAGTCCCACTTTGATCGAGGCGAACGGGCTGGGAGTGGGGGCATGGGTCTTCCTGCCCGTGCTGTTGACCGGTCTCTCTTTGCTGGCTCTGATCCCCTTTGTCGCCGCAGAGCTGCCCGCGCCGTGGTCTGGACCAGTGCGGCCGTCCTGCTGGTGTTCTGCGTGCTCGGGCTGTGGTCAACTACCTGCCGGCGGCAATAGCTCTGCTCGTGGCGGCCAGGATCGAAGACATCCGCGTCGACAACCGAGTCTCAAACTGAGCTCCGCCCCACTAATCCCGCGACGCATGACGAGCGTGAGTAGGGGCGCTTCGCGAAGCGCCCCTACTGGTCCGGCCGAGGTGAGCGGTCTCGCCTCCACCGCCAGGCCGCGGGCGACCCCTAGGTCAGCAACAACAGCTTGCCGGTAGTGGCCCGGCTTTCCAGTAGCCCTCCCGAACCGTGATTCCGGCCGTAGCCTGGACCCGGAGCCCCTCATCTACTTGGCGGGAGCCCCGGGTCCGAGGGTGTTCGTCCGAGAGCACGATCGGTTCTGGGTCCCGTCTGCGACCGCCCCACGGTACCCGACGACGGTCGCTGGGCCTGAGTGTGGCCTGCTACGGGACCAACAGCAGCTTGCAGGTAGTGGCCCGGCTATCGCCCGGCGGCGGTAGGTACGGGGAGCGTCCGAAGCTGAGCAGACTGCGAAACCTTGCGGTGGGCCGGTTCTTGGCGGGATGTAGATTCTCGAGGCCTCATTGTGCCAAAAGCATTGGACACGGTCATCCTTCGGCTTGACGGTCTATGTCGGCTTCTCGGACATCGACCATGCTGCTAATTCCTTCAGGAAAGAAGAAGGGTAGCTCCGGCGGAGAAAATGTTGTCTTTCATCCTCGGGTAGGATAGAGGAACAATAGACGAATGCGATTTTTTGCCACGGATCCATGGATTCGTAGGTCTCTTTATGTTCTCGTAACCAATCCACTTGAGAGTTCGTTTTGGCTGCCAACAAAATCTCTCGGCGGGCATATGGGTCGCTTGCGCTGAACATCTGGACCAACTCACCAAAGTGGTCTATGTCCCGGTTTTTAGAGAACAGACTTAAGAGCGAAAGTCGCCCGAATTCAGTATCGAAATGCGATCCGGGCTCCAAGAAACGGAGGACCTCCGTGCCGACTTCCCTCCACTCGTCTGGCGGGATTGACTGAAGCGAGGTTATATACGAACAGACGCTCGGCAAACAGGGAACCAACCACGCTATATTGTCGACCACGACTTTCATCGCTCCCGGATGACCAACTTGAGCGAGTCTTCGAAAGAACCACCGAAGTCGAACATGGTCTATCGCGTCTTGCCCGAGATATTCGTCGATGATCCCCCTAACGATATCTTCTGAAAATTGCTTCCAGTCTTCCGCGGAAACCTGGTTATAGGTAACGGCCGCGTACGGGTTCCCACCCGAATATTTCCGAATGATGTTTAAGACCCTATCTTCGTTCAGACTGATAGGCCGATCCTCCACCATCTTGCCGTACATGTCTCGGAATTCGTCTCGAACGAGGATTCGAGTCTTATGGCGCTGAAGGGACAATCGCTGCTGTTTGTCTAGTATCGTAGCGATCGTTTGCAATGCTCTTTTCGCCTCGTCGTGTGAAGGACAGAATACGAGAATGTCGTCAGAGTATCTAATGAAGGTAATCCCGTTGGTTTTCAAGCTGTTATCAATTGGGATTAACGTGGATTCCGCGATCAAATGAGCTGCATGTGGACCGATCGGTAGGCCCCTCGATACTTTCGCGGTCGTTGAGCCAAGTAGGGAATTGATCCATTTGCAGACTGGCTTAGGAAAATCGGACGCCATAAGTTGGTTTTCTACCGAATGATGGGAGATCTGATTGTAAAAATCCGCCACGTCGCAATAGAGCACGTGGGAGTAGGCGTCGCTCATCTCAATCCCGAGAGACCAAAAATCGTTCCACAGGCCCCTGGCCCCGTAGAGTCCGTGTTTAACGTCGGGATCGAACCGATAGCTGAAGATGGTGTCCGTCCCGAGCCGACGGTCTTCTATCCCTCTGCCATACTGGTACACTGCGGCGGTAAGTAGGATGGAGTCCTGCGGGTGGAGTTGGGTAGCTTGCCGATAAGACAAATCATCGTTCGGCACGATGAATCTTCGTGACGGCATCGGCCCCAATCCGGCTGAGAATTCACCTCGGAGAGCATCGATCAGTTTATCCGGACTTGACCTGATGGCCGAGATTTCCGGGATGGACGGGAATATGTCCCCGTCCGAGTGTCGATCAAGAAATTCGATGGCCCACTTTAGCGAGTCCTTACTTAGAGTCATGCCTCACACTCGGAGCCCATACTATGGACGGTGATCGACGGGAAGTTACCCAGACCGATGATAGTCATCATCGTAGTACGTTCGTACCTAGTGACGAGATAATCACAAAGGCGTCGCCGATCTACGGGACCAACAACAGCTTGCCGGTAGTGGCCCGGCTTTCCAGCAGCCGGTGGGCTTCCGGGGCTTCCGCCAGCGGAATTTCGTGACTGATGTGCAGGTTGAGGTCTCCGGAGGCCACCGCTCCCAGCACATCGCCGGCCCGCCAAGCCAGCTCTTCGCGGTCCACGGTATAGTCGCCGAGGCCGGGGCGGGTTAGGTAGAGCGACCCAGGGGCGAACAGACGTGGGTCGATGGGGTCCGGGTTGCCGCTGGCCGCGCCGTAAAGGCACATTACCCCGCGGCGGCCCAGGCAACTGACGCTCTGATGGAAGGTAGTCTTGCCCACGCCGTCATACACTACTCGGACGCCCTCGCCGCCCGTGGCCTCCTTGACGACCTCGGCGAAGTCCTCCTCGGTGTAGTTGATCGCGTGGTCGGCCCCGGCCTTTCGGGACAGCTCCGCCTTCTCATCCGTGGAGACGGTGGTGAACACGTAGCCGCCGAGTTTCTTGATCATTTGCGTTAGGACCAGGCCCATTCCACCGGCCCCAGCCTGAACGATCACCCGGTCGCCCGGCTGCACGGCGTAGGTGGAGCGGCACAGGTAGTGGGCCGTCATGCCTTGAAGCATCGCGGCGGCGCCGGCCTTGGCGTCCACTCCCGCCGGGCGTTTGACGAGGCGCCAGGCTGGTACCAACGCCTGCTCGGCGTAGGACCCGTTAACGCTGCAATAGACCACCTCGTCGCCCACCGCCACCTCGGTGACGCCACTGCCGACGGCCGCGACCACGCCCGCTCCCTCGACGCCGATGGTCCGCGGCAGGGGTGGTCCAGGATTGATCCCCGCCCGGCTGTAGACGTCGGTAAAGTTGACACCGGCCGCTTGGATGCGGACCACGGCCTCCCCTTCGCCAGGTGTGGGGTCGGCTACGTCCTGGTATTTCATGGCTTCCGGTCCACCAAATTCGTTGATCTGGACCGCCTTCATAGTCTTGCCTCCTGAGCATCGAGTCCGGTTCGCAATTGCCGCAAAGTATACACCTGGGGAACATCGTTGAGTTACGTGCCAGGCGGTCCCGGGCGGTTAGCCGGATGGGCCACAAATTGCCATCGCATTGGGAAACTGCTATGATTTGAAGACTGTATTTCGAGCGTGTTAACCCCTTGCGTGTGTCCCTTAAAACCAGCGCCCAGGGGCCGGTGCGTGTCCGCGAATACGACAAATCTAACGTAAACGGCTGTGAGGGGCCCCAATGGCTGAGAACTTCCTGGACTTTGTGAAGAGCCTTCCGGAGCGTAACAACGTCCGCCGCATGGGTATCGGCGACTTGGACCGGGACGCCAGCAAGTACGGACGAGTAACGTCCACAGAGAGCCTCAGCTTCTATTCCAACGTCCGCAACCGGAGCGCCGGGGTTGCCGTGGTCTTCGGCAGCGACCGCGTCGCCTCCCAGAATCTGACCGCGACCCAAGAGTCGATCCGCGAACGCAAGGACCAGACCCTAGAACGTGTGCGGGAGTACTTACAGCGCGCGCCCTTGATCATGGTGCAGCGCACCGTCGGCGATAATTCCGAGTTCAATCCCAAGTGCAACCTTTTCTTGTCGGTCCAACGGGCCGACAATGTGCGTCAGGCCTGCCTCTGGAGCCACACCCTCCGCGATCACGACAGCTCGGCTCCCGGCCCCGACCTCTGGGAAGTGTGCATACCCGAGTGGCCGGAGAACGAGCGCCAAGTATTGGTGTTCCCCGAAGAGAACCTCACCGTAATCCTTGGCAGTGACTACGTGGGCGAGGTGAAGATGGGCTTCCTTCGGATGGCCATGTGGGATGCCAAGGAAGAGGGCATGCTCAGCTTGCACGCTGGCTCCAAAGTCGTGACGGCCCAGCAGCCGGACGGCGCTTCCAAGCGATTCGGAATGCTCTTCTTCGGACTCTCCGGCACGGGCAAGACCACCCATGCCTGCCACGGCCATGGGTTGGACAGTGCGCTCCAAGAGGGGATGGACATCCTTCAAGACGACATCGTGGCGCTGTCCACGGACGGACGGGCCCTGGGAACCGAGCGCGGGTTCTACCTCAAGACCGAAGGCATGAACCCGGAGACCCAGGCCATTATTTACAATGCGCTGCGTTCGCCCGAAGCGCTCTTCGAAAACGTGATGCTGACCCATGAGGGCGAGATCGACTACAACGATCTCGCGCTCGGTGGGAACGGGCGGGCGGTTATTCCCAGGACCACTTTCGGCGACCACGTGGGCAACGACATAAACCTGCCTCCGCTGGACGAACTCGACGGTATGGTCATCGCCTTCATCACCCGGCGCATGACGGTGCTGCCGCTGGTCTCCCGGCTGAACCCGGAACAGGCCGCGGCCGCCTTCATGTTAGGCGAAAGCGTGGAAACGACGGCGGGCGATCCTCGGCGCGCCGGGGAATCGGTGCGGGTGGTCGGCACCAACCCCTTCCTGATCGGCTCCGAAGCCGAGGAAGGAAACTGGTTTTACGACTTCGTCAAGGCCAACGAGGACAAGGTGCAGTGCTTCTTGCTCAACACCGGGGGCGTCGGCGAGGTGCTGGAACGCGACGAGCAGGGCCGGGCGGTGGTGAAGCAAGCCGTGACCAGAGTGCCGATTCCCGAAATGTCAGCCATGATCCGGGGTATTCTCCGCAACAACATCGAGTGGCGGGAAGACCCGTTGTTCAGCACCGAGGTGCCAATGCAGGTGGAGGGGATCGACGTGAGCAAATACGCTCTCTCGAACTTCTACTCGGAGGAGCAGATACAGACCTACGCCAGCCGCCTCAAGGAAGAGCGGGTGGCGCACTTGGCCGGATTCTCCGGCCTAAAACCGGAGATCAAAAATGCGTTCGACTGAACGCATTTTCTTTGAAATGCGACATTGCGGGGAGGTACCCGAGTGACAATCCGGACGACTCCATCAGTCTCCGAGGCACTGGCCCAGTTCGTAGCAGCCAAGAAGGGCGCCAAGAGCGTACAGGAAGGGCACCAAGAATTGGGCCGTTTTGTTGCCTGGTGCGGAAGGGAGCGCAACGTCTGCGAGCTCTCCCCGTCGGAAGTTGCCGACTACGCCCAGCAGATCGGTCTCGGCGGCCCAGACTCTGCCCATCGGCTCAACCCGGTGAAGGCCTTCTTGACCTACTGGAAGGACCAAGGCTGGATCGAAAACGGTCTGGCTTCCCACCTGCGCATTCCTAGGGGCCGCCGCAGGAACGGCAGCGCCCGCCCCGCCCAGACCACCTTCGCGGCAGAGGCCGGAAAAACCCAGTTAAGCCAGCAGGGTTACGACCGGCTTATCGCCCAGCTGGAGGAACTAAAGGTCGACCGGGTTAGCGTCGTCGAGGAAATACGGCGGGCCATGGCCGACAAGGACTTCCGGGAAAACGCTCCGTTGGACGCGGCCAAGGAACGGCAAGGGATAGTGGAGGCCAGGATCCGCGAGTTGGAGAGCACCATCACCAACACCCAGATTCTCCCCGAGGGCCAGACGGTAGCGGTCGCCAAATCGGCAGTAGGGGCGAAGGTCACGCTGAAAGACGTTTCTTCCGGCCGGGTGCTCAACTACACCCTGGTGGACGTTCGCGAGGCCGACGCCGCCTCCGGGCGTATCTCAACCCAGTCGCCGGTGGGCCATGCTCTGCTGGACCGCGCCGTTGGGGAAGAGGTGACGATCAACGTTCCCCGCGGCGTGTTGAAATACATCGTAGAGGATATCGCCGGTTCATAACCGGTGGGAATTAAAGTCCGCTGGAACAAAAAGAGACGCCGGGCGCCCGGCGTCTCTTTCTTTTGCCCTACTCAGGACTTGGTCTTGCGCTAGGAGTCCAGCTTGGCGACCTCGGCGACAATGTCGTTGGGGTCGGGCAGGATCCCCGGCTGGTAGGTCTCCCGGAACCGGATGATGCCCTCTTTGTCCACAATAATTATCGCCCGGTTTCCGGCGCCTCGCTCTTCGTTCCATAGGTCATAGGCCTGGGTGGCCCGGCCCTTGGGATGGAAGTCCGAGAGTTCCGGGTACGGCAACCCGCCCATGGCCGAACTCCAAGCCTTGTGCGCGTGAACTGTGTCGCAACTGATGCCCAGGACCTGGGCATTGTTCTCCTCGAACCGGCTGATCGCCTGCCGGAACAAGGTGGCCTGACTGGTTCAACCAGCGGTGAAGTCGAACACGTGGAAGGAGAGGACTACGGTTTTTTCTCCCCGGTAAGCGTTCAATGACACGTCCCCGTGGTCCGGGGACGGCAGCGTGAAATCCGGCGCAACGTCGCCAACATTGCCAGGCATACTACCCTCTTCTCTCTTGGATTCAAGCGCTCAACCCGGCGCTCTACGGGATTATACTATATCGTCGGCTCGCCCCGACCCTCCCTCGGGGAGACCCTTCGCTTCGCTCGGGTTGGCAAGGGTGACGGCGGTGGCCGAGTGTCACACAGAATTTGATGAGGTGGAGTTCCGATTGTGGAGGTTGTGTTCGACAGCGGGGTGTACCTGCCGGAACTTGGTCTTTGGCTGGACTCCCGTCGCAAGAGGGACCAGAGCGTCATCTCCCACGCCCATTCCGACCACACTGGCCGCCACCGCCGCCCCGTGATCACTCCCAACACTTCGCTGCTCCTAGGCGATTACCTAAAGAACTCCGACCCATTGACGCTGTCCTACGGCGAGCCGTTGGACGGGCCGGGCTACACGATCAGCCTGCATCCCGCCGGACACTGCTTGGGGTCGGCCCAGACCTTGGTCGTTTCAAAGGCCACCGGCGAGCGCCTTCTCTACACCGGCGACATCAAGCTTCGACCCAGCCCAACGAACGAGCCCCTGGAAACGGTCCGCGCCGACACACTGGTGATTGAAGCCACCTACGGCCGCCCGGAGTACGTCTTCCCACCGCAGGAGCGAGTGTTGGAGACGGCGTTTCGCACCCTGAGGGCTTGGCTGTCGCGTGGCGAGCGCCCGGTGGTGCAGGGCTGGCGCTTGGGGAAGGCCCAAGAGATGCTTCACTACCTGCTGACCGAGGGCTTCAACGTGGTCATCGAGGAGGGGGTATACCAAGCGGTCCAGGCCTACCAGCAAGCAGGTGTCTCGTTTCCGGGCCAGGTCTCGCCGTTCACCGGGGAATGGCCCGAGGGGACGGTCGCCCTGTTCCCGCCAGGCAACCGGGCCAGAGTCCTACGGGAATTTCGCGGCCGGCGGGTGATGGAGTTGACCGGATGGGCCGCCTCCGACAGCCGCCGCTGGGGAAGCTGGGCCGACGCCAGCCTGCCCTACAGCGACCATGCCGACTTCAACGAGTTGGTGGCCTACGTAGAGGCCGTCCAGCCTTCCCGCGTCTACACTGTCTTCGGTTTCCCCGAGTTGGCCGCCAAGCTTCGCGGCTTGGGCTACCCGGCCGTCCACCTCGACCGCCGGGGCCGAGCCCGCGACGCCGGATTCCAGTTCCGGCTGGTCTAGAGCGTTCCCAATATGTCACCGAGGTCTCTGCCGAGTGTCGGTAGGTGGGTCTCTATGACGTCCCATACCAGACGGTCATCAACATCGGCATAGGCGTGAATGAGGATATTCCGAAAGGAGACCATCCTGGGATAGCCAGTAAGACGAGCGGCAGTCTGCCGGTCTATGCGCGCGAGCTGTCCGATGGCCTCTCCGATGATTTCGAACTGGCGCTCGGCCGCCGACCGCAGCGTTGGATCGTCCAAGTTATCGTTAAGGGTTTTCCCCTCGGTGAACCTGACCAGCAACCAATAGGCGTGTTGGATGTCGTAGAGGTATTTAAGGGACTCATCACGCAAACAACGGCACCTTGGTCTGCTCAACCGATTGCCGGAAATATGGGTTCTTGATCGCTGATTCGACGACTAGGTCTACGGGTTGTTCAAATAGCTCTTCCAAGGCTTCCAGGAGCCCGAAATAGGTGTCCGCGTAGGAACTTGCCGGTAGCGGATGGAACTCAACCAGTAAGTCGAGGTCACTGTCTGGGACAGATTCGCCCGTGGCCAAAGAGCCGAACAGCTCCAATCGAAGGACTCCGTGGCGGCGGCATAGGTCGTTTAATTGTTCGATTCGGTCTTCGATCAGCGGAATCATTATCCTTTCTCCACCAATATGATACGACTCCCACCAGAGTGTCACAACAACTAAGGGGCGCTTCTAGAAGCGCCCCTAACGGTTGCCCGTGATTGTAGTCCTCTCGGGGAATGGTCTTAGTCCGGTGTCGAACCCAGGGCGGGAACGTTTGATGACTCGTCGGCGGCCAATAGGCGATTGACGGCGCTCAGGTAGGCCTTGGCGCTGGCGACGACGATGTCGGTGTCAGCCCCGCGGCCAGTGTAGGTGCGCCCGTCCTTCTCGATCCGGATGGTCACCGTACCCATGGAGTCGATGCCTTCGGTGACCGATTGCACGTTGAAGTCGACCAGCTTGGAGGACGTGCCGATGGCCCGGTCGATGGCGTTGCAGACAGCGTCCACCGGGCCGTTCCCGGTGCAGGCGTCGGTGATGGAGGTGCCGTCGGGGCCGGAGAGCCGCACGGTGGCGGTCGGGATGTCGTGGTCGCCGCCGTTGAACTGCACGTGGTCGAGCACGTAGCTGATCGGCTCGCTGGCCTCGCGCTGTTCCTCGTCCATCAGGATTTCCAGGTCGCGGTCGGTGACCTCCCGCTTCTTGTCGGCCAGTTCCTTGAAGGACTCGAACACCCTGGAAACGTCGTCGCGGGAGAGCGTGTAGCCCAAGGCCTCCAGTCGGGCCTGCAGGCCGGCCCGCCCACTGAGCTTGCCCAAAACCAGACTGTTGCCGGGCACTCCCACCCGCTCCGGTTGCATCACCTCGTAGGTGGAGCGGTCCTTGATCACACCGTCTTGGTGGATGCCCGAGGCGTGGCGGAAGGCGTTCTCGCCTACCACCGCCTTGTTGGACTGCACCGCCATGCCGGTGATCCGGCTGACCATCCGGCTGGATGGATAGATCTGGGTGGTGTCGATGCCGATGTCCATCCCGAAGTGGTCCCTCCGGGTGTCGAGAGCCATGATGATCTCTTCCAGCGAGGCATTGCCGGCCCGCTCGCCGATGCCGTTGATGCAGCCCTCGACCTGGCGAGCGCCGACCTCGATGGCGGTCAGGCTGTTGGCCACCGCCAAGCCCAGGTCGTTGTGGCAGTGGACACTCAGCACCACGTTCTCTATGCCGGGCACGTTGGTCTGGATGTTCTGCAACAGGGTGCCGAAGCCGCTGGCCGACGGAATGGCGTAGCCCACAGTGTCCGCGATGTTGATCGTGGTGGCCCCGGCCCGGATCACCTCGGCCAGCATCTGGTACAGGTATTCGGGGTTGGTGCGGGTCGCGTCCATCGGGGAGAACTCGACGTCCGGACAGTAACCCTTGGCCCGCTCCACCATGGTTACGGCCATCTCCATGACCTCTTCCCGGTTCTTCCGCAACTGGTGCATCTGGTGGATCTCGGAAGACGATAAGAACACGTGGACGCGCGGCCGCTCCGAATGCTCGACCGCCCGCCAGGCTTGGTCCACGTCGTTGGGATGGGCCCGGGCGAGGGAGGCGATGATGGGACCCCTGACTTCCTTGGCGATATTGGACACCGCCTCGAAGTCGCCGGGCGAACTGGCGGCAAAGCCGGCCTCGATGATGTCGACCTGCATCCGTTGCAGTTGCCGGGCGATCTCCATCTTCTCGGCGCCGGTCATGCCGATGCCAGCGGACTGCTCGCCGTCGCGGAGGGTGGTGTCCAAGAGTAGTACTCGTTCGTTAGCCATTGCTATTTTTCCTCGTTCCCCTTCTGTTGTTTACTGAGTTTCGGATACCTGTGCCGCCAACTGCGGCGCTCAGAAAGGGCGTCGCAGGGTCACGCAGTCCACCGCACCCAGCCCAGCCAAGACCAGCATGCGACGGTGAACCGCTCTCAACGTCTCCTGCTCCATCAGATTTTGCTCCCATTTTGTTATTTGCAATCTACGAGCGTTTCGTCCAGTCAAATTCTTCCTGCGTCGGGATTGCCGGGTCCGGCAGGCTTGCCAGGTCCACGGGTTCCTGCGGGGGTGCCAGCTTGTCTACCCCGACAGCATCCCGTCGCGGCGATCCCATATCTGACGTGGCACCGGCCACTTGGTTGCGAACGCAATCGGCGAACCGGCCGCCTTCGCCGTTGGAAACATTGGTGACCACCCAGTCGGAGTGGTCGCTGGCCGCTATAGTTATGCGGCAGTCGATCAGTCCCTTCTTGCACCGGACCGATTTGACGGCGTTGTAGGGCAATTCGGCCAGGCGTGCCCCATTTTTGCCGTTGTAAACATAGAGCAGGCGCCGATCGGTCGCAGCCAAGACGCCCCATTCGTCCTCCTGACCACGGATGTCTTCCTTCCAGTAGCCGTGCATCAGGCGTTCGATGTCCTCATCGTCGTCCAAGATTTCGTGGATACTTTCCCGCTCGTTAAAGTAATCACCGAGCGCCCAGCCTTTGGACCGCTCCGTCCACGCCTGGTCGATCCGCTGGCGTTTCGCCCTTAGGTCGGCGCCCGACGCCGCAGCAGGGACGGGACGATCCGGGGGCGCGTCGTCGGCCCCGGTCACGGTATGGAAGCGGGCGGTGTCTACCAGGGTCTGGAGACGCGCGGTGAACTCCTCGACCTGCCCCTCTTTCTTGCGGGAATCGCGGGGGTCCATCTTGTCGACATTAGTAATAATGTATCCGGCGTATCCCGGCGCAGCGGTGATGCCCAGTCCATCTTGACTTGCGACGTGGGCCAGCCCGGCCACGCCCTCGTACGGCAGTTGGGACACGTTCTTGTCTCCCCAACCGTTGGAAACGAACAGGAGCCGCTGCCTGGTCGCGGCTATTATCCCGTCATGCGGGTATTCTCCTGACTCCCGGTCCTGGTACGTGCCCCAGACCATGGCCTCGATCTGTTCGCCGTTTGCCAGGACCTCCGCCAGCTTTCGGCGCTCGCCGCCGTGGTTGTTCCGGTGGCTCCACAGCGGGTGTTGCAGCTTCCATTGGGCGGAAATCCTGTTCTCTCTGAACATCCTCCGCCCGACGGATGCCTCGTGCGCCCGCATCAGGCTCACAAACGGCGTTGCGTCGCTCTCGTTTCGGAACCGCAAAACGTGGACCTCGCTGCTCGAGTCCACAAGCCGGACCGTCGTCCCTCCCCAACACTCCACGGCCAAAATGGTGCCGTGGGGCCAGGAGTTGACTACCGTACCTGACGTATCCCGCACGAGGAAGCGCTGGTCGGTCGCAATGGCCAAGGCCGGCATTTCGACCGCAACGACCTCATCGTAGGTTTCTCCGCCGTATTGGGGGTGCGAGCGGTGCTTGACCACCTCCTCCTGTCCGGTCGCCCCGGCTGCCCAGTGCTCCACGCTCTCTCCCGGTCTCAGTATGGAGGCCAGCGCCTGCTCCATCGAACCCGAATCGGTGGGGATACGCTCGCGCAAAAAGCTTGCGAACTCGGTGGCGGCCCCTGCCTCGAGGGCAAGGTTGTAGGTGATCAGGGGCTCCCTGATCCGGACTTTGCCAGGACCAGCTTCCCGTGCGTCGATGCCCAGATACGTGAAGCCCGAAATGTTCTTGCTGAGCCGGCCCCGGTTCAACAAGAACACGCCGCTTCCGGTGGCGACGACGATGCCCCGTTCGTGGTTTTCGAGCTGGACACCCTCGCTGTGGGCGTCCCAGCCGCATTCCAGCAGGACTTCGATGGCCTCTCCGCTATCCAGGGCGTCGTGCAGCATCTTGCGTTCGCCTTCGTAGTCCTTCTCGGACCACTGGGGCTGCAACGCCTGCCATTGAGCATCGATGCGTTTGATTTGCTCTCTATTCGCCATCTATAACCGTGCCTCCGCCTCCCGGCGCTGAAGCGGCTATGCCTCAGCCGAGTTGGCCGTCACGTTCGCCCGCCTGAGGACGCATTCGAACAGCGGCCTGGCCCGGCTCCTGATGTTCTTCTTGCCGTTGTGGTCAAGGTAGTAGGCGTAGTCCTCCTCCGTGCTGCCGGAGAACTTCAGGCCCGAGGAGATCATCCCCTCGTTGTAGTCCACCTGCAGGCCCTCGTAGGGGACCTCCACCACGTCCTTCGATACCATGCCGGAGTTCAGCATGAGGATCCGCCGGTCGGTGGCGACGACGGCGCCGTTGTGGACGCCGAACTCATGGCGCGTGGCCCTGATCCCCATCCCCCCATCGGTGGCCGCGCCTAGTGCGGCGCCGAGCGCTATCCGGCCTACCGAACCTCTCAGGGTGTTGAACTCCGTGGCGTCACCCCAGCGTCCGCCCATCCAGTATTCGATGTTCTCGTCGCCTTCCAGGACCTCTTGGAGCATATGCAATTCTCCGGGATATGTGGTGACGTTCTCGCCGGTGAAGCTGCTGAGCAGCCCCGCGATGAGGCGCTCCGGCACGCTGGGATTATTCCGCCCCCACATTGTGGAGCGCTCCCGCCATTGGGCTTCAATCCGCTCCTCCTTGCTCATTCCCGCGTGGCCAGTCGTCGGGAGCGGAGCGCTCGGGGCCCGGGTCGACTCCGGAGACCAAGCGGCCACCGGTGGCGGAGGCGGTGCGGCCTGGACTTCCCGCACCCGGTCAGCGAAATTCCGGGCGTAGCCATCTTGTACGTCTCCCATCTTAAAGGCAGGGGGGTTGCCGTGGCCGGCCCACTGGCTGTAGCTTCGCCCCGTGAGGGTCACCTCGCCGGTGTCGTCCACGTCCACCGATTCCATGTTGTGCAGCGGCATTTCGGTGGTGATCTTGTTCATTCCGCTTGCTTTGACCAAAATGACCCGGCGTCCGGTGACAATGGCGATGCCATCGTACTGCCTCATCTTGTCCCACCGGTTGGCGTTGGCGCGGAACACGTTATCCGCGCCCCAAACGCAGCCCACCAAAGCTTCGATGCTCTCGTCGTTTTCCAGCACGTCGTAGAGCATCTTATGCTCGCCGTCGTGCTCTTTTGGACCCCAGCCCGGCTGCAGCTCCTTCCATCGGGTATCGATCATCGTCCGCTTGTTCTGCATAGCCATTGCGCTACCTCCAAAGTGGACTCCCCTCTATCCCCAAGCGGCCACTGGCTAGCGGCCACCGCCCCCACCAGCTATTTCGGGTCCATCCAGGGCATCATGGCCCGCAGTTCCTTGCCGATGCCTTCTATGGGAGCGTTCTGGGCGGCCTCCCTCATCGGGATGAAGCGGGGGCGGCCCTCGTCGTTCTCGGCGATCCACTCGCGGGCGAAGGTGCCGTCCTGGATTTCTTTTAGCACCTCGCGCATATTCTCGCGCACGCGTTCCTCAAGATTCCTTTCTGAATTTGTGGGTCGGGGTCGCTGTCGCCGCTAACTGCGGCGTTCAGAAAGGGTTGGCAGGGTCACGCAGTCCACCGCACCCAGCCCGGCCAGAACCAGTGTGCGATGGTGAACTACTCTCAACATCTCCCGTATCCTCAATTAGGATTTTGTTTCCTTTGGTGCTTACAACCTGGGCGCTGCGTTGCCCGACGCCACAACTATCATGCGCGGAGCTAAGGTAGCGCTCTCCTAATAGCCTGCCATGCCGCGGCGTCAATTTGCAGCCAGTTTCGGCGCTGGCTTAAATTGGCCAGACCAGATGACTTTGCACGCAATCGGCAAACGCCCTGAGATCTCGACTGTGATACCCGAAGATGATATTGGAACTGTCAGTGAAGACTCCGGTGATTTTCATGCTTGGACGAGAACCAAACAACTCCGTGCCGACTTCTATTTCCCCGATGCTTTGATATGGCGACTCGTACAGCTTATTATATTTTTTCAATACGATGATCCGGCGATCGGTCGCCACAGCGATGCAATATATTATGTCTTCTAAAAACGCCTCAATTACGCTCCCAATGGTTTCGGAATCGTCCAAGATGCCATATAGCGCCAGGAGTTCTTCGGTGTGTTCCTCCGGGCGCCAAACCTGATTATCTGAAATCCGCGCATACCACTGTGCGTCAATTCGGTTCAGCTTCGATGCCTCTTCGGATGCCGCCGCCCCAGCCAGATGGTCCTGTATGCAGTCGGCGAAGGACTCAGCATAGAGCTGCCGGGCGTCAGTGATTTTGCAGACACCGGCACTACGCCTGGTGATGGTCACGTCCGCTCGGTCGTATGCCGCTGCCTCGATACTACGGTACGATATTTCGGACCAAGGTATTGAATACCATTGTTCCGAGGCCCGCATAAAAATAATCCGGCTGTCGGTTGTCACCGCAACACCCGCATTGGGCGTCGACCATTCCCATAGGTTGCCCTGTATCAGTCTTTCGATGTTTTCGTTATCGTACAGTATTGAGTAGAGGTTCCGTCGCACACGAGTGGAATCCGCCGGGTCAGAATAATCCGGCGCGCACCCTTGCCATTGAGCATTAAGCCTGTTCGCCTTCAATGCTTCTGGAGAGGTTAAATGACTCCGCACACAATCAATGAACGGCTGATCGTCGATCTGCTTATGGACAGTGTATTTATAGTTGCCTATCCTCACCAGACTCCCCATATGCCTATCTTTCCAGCGCTTCTCGTACGGATCCATGTCAGGATAGGGAACCAACACTATATCCTCGTATGGCATTTCGGCAGTGGCAGTTTTGTCTTCTCCAAAGAAGCCCAGGAAACCTCGTCTCTTCATCAAAAAAATGACCTGCTGGCTGGTTGCCACAGCGATGCCATCGTAGTGAGGCCCCGGGTAATGGCTACCTACATCTTGGACTCTTGCGCCTTGCGACCCTCCCCCAGCGGCAGGCTAACAGGCACTCAATATCTTCTTGATCGTCCAGAATTTCGTAGAGCATCTCGCGCTCGCCGCTATACTCTTTCGGTTGCCAGCCCGGGGATTTCGCCTGCCATTGGGCGTCAATCCGGTCGACCTTATATTGGGTCGCCATTATTCGTCCTTCGCGCAAGACTTTACTTTGTTGTCGGCTTACTGCGTTGTCGGCTTACTGCGCTTCCTTGCTCGAATTTGGAATAGGGACTGGCTAGATTATCCCCGTGGGGACCACCCTGAGGTTTTCTCTGTGGTCTCCGCGTTCTCTGCGTCTGTTACTTCGGGTCCATCCAGGGCATCATGGCCCGCAGTTCCTTGCCGATGCCTTCTATGGGAGCGTTCTGGGCGGCCTCCCTCATCGGGATGAAGCGGGGGCGGCCCTCGTCGTTCTCGGCGATCCACTCGCGGGCGAAGGTGCCGTCCTGGATCTCGGCCAAGACGGCCCGCATGTTCTCCCGGACGTGCTCGTCGATGATCCGGTTGCGGCGGCTCAGCGAACCGTATTCGGCGGTGTCACTGACCGAGAAGTGCATATAGTTGTGCCCGCCTTGGTACATCAGGTCGACGATCATCTTGAGTTCGTGCAGGCACTCGAAGTAGGCGATCTCCTGCGGGTAGCCAGCCTCGACCAGCGTCTCGAAGGCCGCGTTGACCAGTGCGGTCACCCCGCCGCAGAGGATCGACTGCTCGCCGAACAGGTCGCTCTCGGTCTCGTCCTTGATGGTCGTCTCCAGCACCCCGGCCCCGGTGCAACCGATGCCCTTGGCATAGGCCAGCCCGATGTCCTTGGCGTTGCCGGTGGCGTCCTGGTGGACCGCCAACAGGCTGGGTACGCCGACGCCCTCGACGAACAACTCGCGCATCCGGTGGCCGGGCGCCTTGGGCGCAACCATCATCACGTCCATGTTGTCGGGGAGCACGATCTCGCCGTAGTGGATGGAGAAGCCGTGGGCGACCATGAAGGCGCTGCCCGGCTTGAGGTTCGGGGCGATCTGCTCACGGTAGATGCGGCCTTGGACGTGGTCCGGGATTACCATCATGATCACGTCGGCCTCGGCCGCCACTTCCGGCACGTTGGCCACGCGAAGCCCCGCAGCCTCGGCGGTGGCGATGCTCGAACTGCCGGGGTAAAGGCCGACCACCACGTTCTGTCCGTTGTCCTTCAGGTTCAATGCGTGGGCGTGACCCTGGCTGCCGTAGCCGATGATGCCGATGGTCTTGTCGGCGATGTTGGCCAGGTCGGCGTCCTGGTCGTAGTAAACGTTTACCATCAGATTTCCGCCTATCTTCTAAGATTTCGTGCCCTATACTCGTGGGCTAGACCGAGCCTCGCTCTGCCAGCCTTCCGTTACTGCTTACGCTTATCGCTTCGGCGTCGTGTTCCAGGCCCGTCTCCTGGCCCCGGACCATGGCCACCAGCCCGGTGCGCAGCATCTCCACCACCCCGAAGGTCTCGAGGAGTTGCTGCAGGGCGTTGATTCTCTCCTGGCCGGCGGTGATCTCGACCACCATCGAGGTGGGGCCGACGTCTACGATATTCGCCCGGAAGAGGTTCGAGATCTGGATGATCTCACCTCGGGTATCCGGGGTTGTAGCCACCTTGATCAACGCCAACTCGCGGGCCAGGAAGCCCCGGTCCGAGATGTCGGAGACCTGGATGACGTCGATCAACTTGTCCAGTTGCTTGGTCACCTGGCTCACGGTGTAATCATCGCCGTTAACCACGAAAGTCATGCGGGAGAGCCCGGGGTTTTCGCTTTGGCCCACCGCCAGGCTGGCGATGTTGAAGCCGCGGCGCCGGAACATGCTGGCTACCCGGGTCAATACGCCAGGTTTGTCTTCCACCAATGCGATGATCGTGTGTTGTTCCCGTCCGTTGCGCGCCATCTTAGACCAATCCCTCGCCGACCGTCTGCTCTTCCATCATCTCTTGCACCGATTGGCCGGCCGGTATCATGGGATAGACGTTCTCGTCGCCCTTGACCACAAAGTCCACTATCACCGGGCCGGAGGTCTCCATGGCCTGGTGCACCGCCTCGGCCACGTCCTCTTTCCTGGTGACCCGAATACCCGCGATGCCGTAGGCTTCGGCCAGTTTCACGAAGTCGGGGTTGCCCGAGTAGTCCACCGCGAAGTAGTCCTTCTCGTAGAACAGGTCTTGTAGCTGCTTCACCAACCCCAGGCTCTGGTTGTTGAGGATGGCGAACTTCACGTCGGCGTTGTTCTCCACGGCGGTGGCCAAGTCGCACATGGTCATCTGGAACCCGCCGTCGCCCGCCACCGACCACACGGTCATGTCGGGACGTCCCAATTTGGCTCCCAGGGCGGCGGGGACTTCGTACCCCATGGTCCCCAGCCCCCCGGAAGTGATCAGCGTGTTGGGGCGGTTGAAGCGGCAATGCTGGGCGGCCCACATCTGGTGCTGGCCCACTCCGGTAACGACGATACAGTCGCCGCCAGCGACCTCGGAGAGGCGTTGCAACACGAACTGGGGCAGAAGCTCCTCGGAGTCCCTGATAAATAGCGAGGGGTGTTCCGACTTCAGACCATCCAGGTGCCGGTGCCAGTCGATGTGCACGTTGGGTTCCACCAAAGGCAGTAACTGGCGAAGCACGTGTTTCAAGTCCCCCACCACCGGCGCGGTGGCCTTGACGTTCTTGTCCACTTCCGAGGCGTCAACGTCCACGTGCACCACCTTGGCGTTGGGAGCGAAGTCCCGGAGCCGCCCGGTGACGCGGTCGTCGAAGCGCATGCCTAAGGCAATTAGCAGGTCCGCCTGATCGATGGCCAGGTTGTTGTAGGCCATGCCGTGCATCCCCGGCATACCCAGGTTCAGTTCGTGGTCGGTGGGCATGGAACTGATACCGAGCAGCGTCGTGATGACCGGAATCTGGGCCTTCTCGGCCAGTTCGATCAGCAGGTCGTAAGCGTGGGAAATGAGAATGCCGTGCCCCGCCAGAATCACTGGCCGTTCGGCCCGGTTGATCAATGCGGCGGCCTCGGCCACCTGCTCGAACGGAGCGTCGCCCGGCGGGTTGTAGCCGGGGATGTTGGGCGAATCGGGCCAAATGAACTCGGTCCGAAGGTCCAGCAGCACGTCCTTGGGGATATCCACCAACACGGGGCCGGGCCGTCCGGTCCGCGCGATGTGGAAGGCCTCCTTGATGGCAGGCGCCACGTCTTCGACCTCCATCACCAGGAAGTTGTGCTTGGTGATGGGAAGGGTGATGCCAGTAACGTCGGTCTCCTGGAAAGCGTCGGTCCCGATGGCGGCCCGGGGCACCTGCCCCGTGATGGCCACGATGGGGATGGAGTCCATCTGGGCGGTGGCGATGCCAGTGACCAGGTTGGTGGCGCCGGGGCCGGAGGTCGCGACGCACACGCCCACCTTGCCGGTGGCCCTGGCGTAGCCGTCGGCGGCCATGGCGGCAGTCTGCTCGTGGCGCACCAAGACGTGGCGCAACTGGGGGTATTTGCTGAGAGCCCAGTAAAGGGGGAGCACCGCCCCGCCCGGCAGCCCGAACAAGACGTCCACCCCCTCCTTGAGGAGGCTCTCGCAGACTATCTCAGCGCCGTTGAGTTTCATATTCACCATTCTGGTCCCCGCCGGATTGTCGACCGGCTAACACGCAATAGAAAAACCCGTCCCCCTATGAAGGGACGGGGCGTGGGTCCCGCGGTACCACCCTTCTTTCCCGAAGTCAATTCGGGACAGCTTGAGCACCCGTAACGTGGGTGAAACGCCGCACCCTACTGGAGTTTCAGGCGGGCCGCTCCCGGGCGAGTTCGAGGTCCTTCTGTCACCGGATTTCCACCGACCACCGGCTCTCTAGGACAGGGCACCGCTACTACTCCCGTTCGTCGCGGATTTCGTAGAATTTAACACTGCGATATTATCAGCCGCCCTGGGGGATGTCAACCGAGACGATTGCGGCGGCCCCTTGGCCCGGCACCGGGCAATCCTCCCGCAGATACTGGCGAAACCGGGAATCCAACGCGCATGGGGTTCTCAGAGACATCCATATAATGAAGGCAATCGGGTTTTGCGGGAGTAGGTATGCGGAAGTTGCATTCCCTGGGACTGGTGATGGCTCTCGGGTTCGCCCTCGTCACCATGGTGACCGCCTGCGGTCAAGACCAGGCCACCGGACCAGCGCCGGATTCGACCGGGTCGGAGCCTGCGGTAACAGTGCAGCCCCCCAATCCCCCGCCGACCGAAGCGCCTGCCCCGACCGCTTCTGGCTCCACGGCGTCCGCTCCCACAGCGTCCTTCGCTGGGGCGCCGGTCTCCCCGACTCCAGGACCGCCGGTCACGGAAAAGACGGCGGATGAGCTGCTCACGGTGCTGTCCTCTTGGTCATCCTCCAGCCCTTCGGTGAGGGCATCTGGTAGCGCGGGCAGCTTTAACCTCTCCCCATTTCCTCAGACGGTGGAGAGTGGCGGAGGGTTGACCGTATCGGCGATCGGTTCGGTTACCGTGGCGGCCGACGAGGGTTACGTCGTGGTTATTCCGGAACAGCGGTACGGGCCGTCCGGACCGGAGCAGACGACCAGCGAAGACAGAATGGACATCGTCGAAAAGCTGTCCGATATCGGAATAGATGAGAGAGAGATCGAATTCGGAGACTTCGGAAGATTCGGTCCGGCGAGTATCTCGGTGGAACTCGAACTGGATGGGCTTGAGGAGAAAGCTACCCTAGTAGTCGATGCTGTGGAAGAGGTGGTGCGGCATTCCGAGTCTTCGGGTGTCCGCTATACGTTGACGAAAGAGAACTGCGACCTTGCCCTTGCGCTGGCTCGCCGGGAAGCTATACCCAGCGCCGAGACCGCCGCCAACGATTGGGCTGAGGCCTTGGACTTGGCTCTGGGAGCAGTTACCGGGGTGCTGGAGTACCCGCTGACTGTTTCCCCATACTTCGCATTCAACCCCGACGCCGATTCCTGCGGCAGTTCCAGTCCGGACCCCTACGCCAACATCGTTCCCTTCGACTCAGAGCAGGAAGTGCAAGTATCCATTGCGATGCAGATTACCTACCGAATCCAATGAACGCCGTGATAGAATACCGGGACTGACGACCGCCCAATTTTAGCTTAGGATTCTGCATTGCCTGAGCGCGTCCTCGTAGCTGTTGCCTGGCCCTACGCCAACGGTCTGTTGCATTTGGGCCACGTGGCCGGCTGTTACCTCTCGGCCGACATTTTCGCCCGCTACCATCGCCTCCGGGGCGACGAGGTGTTGATGGTGTCGGGCAGCGACACCCACGGGACGCCAATAACGATTCGCGCCGACCAGGAAGGGGTTACGCCCAAGGAAGTCGTCGACCGGTTCCACGCCTTGTTCTTGGAATCGTGGGAGAAGCTGGGCATCTCCTTCGACCTGTTCACCCACACCGAGACCAAGAACCACGAGGCCGTGACCCACGACATCTTCACGGTCCTGCGGGAGAAGGGCTTCATCTACACCGACGCGATGCTGCTGGCCTACTGTCCCCAGTGCGTTCGCTTCCTGCCCGACCGCTACGTCGAGGGCACCTGCCCCCTGTGCGGCAACACCCGGGCCCGGGGCGATCAGTGCGACGCCTGCGGACGCACCCTCGATCCTCGTGACCTGCTGGACCCTCGTTGCCAGCTAAGCGGCGACCCACCCGAGTTCCGGGAGTCCGAGCACTTCTTCCTGAAGCTCTCCGCCTTCCAGAAGCCGCTCCTGGAATGGGTCAACAAGCAGACTCACTGGCGGCCCAACGTCCTCAACTTCACTCGCCGCTTCTTGGAAGACGGCCTGAAGGACCGTGCTATCACCCGTGACTTGGAATGGGGCGTACCGATTCCCTTGGAAGGGTACGGCGACAAGCGCATCTACGTCTGGTTCGAGGCGGTCATTGGATACCTATCGGCGGCCGTCGAATGGGCCCAGCTCCAAGGCCGCCCCGAAGCTTGGGAGGACTTCTGGAAGGACCCCAACAGCCGAACATATTACTTTATCGGCAAGGACAACATCCCCTTCCACAGCATTATCTGGCCAGCCATGCTCATGGGTTACGGCCACGACCTGAACCTGCCGTACGATGTTCCCGCCAACGAGTTCCTCAGCCTGGAGAACCAGAAATTCTCCACCAGCCAGAACTGGGCGGTCTGGGTGCCCGACTACCTCGAGCGCTACGACCCGGACCCCCTCCGCTATCTGCTATCGGTCAACATGCCCGAGTCCGGTGACTCCGACTTCTCATGGTCCGAATTCGTTCGGCGTAACAACGAGGAATTGGTCGCCACCTACGGCAACCTGGTGAACCGGGTGCTCACCTTCACCTACCGTAACTTCGACGGCAAGATACCCGCGCCACAGCCTTTGGACGAAATTGACGAAGGTCTGCTGCGGGCGGCCCGCGCCGCCATGGACGAAGTGGGAGCGAGTCTCCACGATTGCCATTTCAAGGCCGCTATTACCCGCAGCTTCGCCCTAGCCCAAGACGCCAACCGCTACCTGGACACCAAAGCCCCTTGGCGCACGATCAAGGAATCGCCGGCCGAAGCGGCCACTAGCCTCTGGGTGTCCATCGGTGTGATCAATTGCCTCAAGGTGTTGCTCTATCCGTTCATGCCCTTCAGTTCCCAGAGGCTTCACGAATTCTTGGGCTTCGACGACCGGGTGGAAGACGGCGCGTGGGACTTCGACACGGCGATCAATAGCGTCACCGCAGGCAAGCCGTTGCGGCGGCCAGCGCCGCTCTATACCAAGCTGGACCCTGAGGTAGTAGTTGAAGAAGAGGTCAAGCGCCTGGGCGCCGGGGCAGGGGTCTAACAGGTCTCGATGCTCCACGGGTTGGACGACCGCGCCGCCTCGATCTACGCTCCGGTCCAGGCGGAATTGGCCCAGGTGGAGGATAACCTCCGGGCTCTGGCCACCACCGACACCGACCACGTAAAATCCCTGGTCGACTACGTTACCGACTCCGGAGGCAAGCGTGTGCGGCCGGCCATCACCCTCCTCGCCGCCAAATTCCGCCCCCACGAGCGCGAGAAGCCCATCATGATGGCCTGCGCCGTGGAGTTGCTCCACTTGGCCACCCTGATCCACGACGATACGGTGGACGACGCACCGATGCGCCGTGGCCGGGCGACGGTTGGCAACGTCTGGGGCCAGCACGTGGCGGTACTCTTTGGGGACTACGTCTTCGCCACCTCTGCCACCTTCGTCTGCGATACCGAAAACGTACGCGTAATCCGCCGCTTCTCCGAGACCATCATGGAGCTGGCCAGCGGTGAGCTGATCGAGTATTTCGGCGCTTACGACCCTACCCAGGCCCGTGAGTTGTACAACGACCGTATCTATCGCAAAACTGCCTCGTTGTTTCGCACCGCTGGGGAGTCGGGAGCAGTGTTGAGCGGCGCACCGGAGCCGCAGGTGCAGGCCCTGCGCCGTTATGGATACAACGTCGGCATGGCTTTCCAGATAGCCGATGACCTTTTGGACGTGCAGGGAAACGAGGTCCAATTGGGCAAGCCAGTGGGCGCGGACCTGCAGCACGGAGTCCTAACCCTGCCTTCCATCATGCTCCTCGAGCGATACCCGAAAGACAACCCGGTCGCAGCCCTGTTTCAAGACCCGGAGCAGGACGGCTACCTCCAGCGGGCCCTCGACATGATCCACAACTCCGGTATCGTCGAGGAATGCGAGTCCGTGGTCCAAGACTACTGCGACCAAGCCCGCGCCGAGCTGCAACTACTCCCCGATTGCGAAGCCCGCCGTTCCCTGACCGACTTGGCCGAATACGTCCGCGAACGCCGGCGGTAGGGGGTGGAGGACTGTCCCCAGACGCCCCGGTGGCCCCATCACACATGTTCCGGTGCGGGCGGTTCGGGTGGATGACTGCCCGGGGATCGGTTTACCGTCGGGTAATTTTTAGGCCGATGTACACCACATACAACTCCCCGCCAGGAGGTGTGGGCCACGAGAAGTGAATACGGAATGGGGGGTGATTGACCTTTCCATGCCATGTGCAGAACAGAGACTCATCGTCAATTACGGGGTGTCGGAATGTTAGCTCCCGACTGAACTCGCGCTTTTCAGTGTCAGAAGAGTCGGAAAAGCCTGCCCTGTCTCCGGTGAAATTGTCTTCGTACAACCGCTGGCCTTGAGTTGTTCTATGCCCGAATCCATCAACTAATCCCATGAGCCGGTCCAACACGCCCAGACGACTCAGGATACGAATTGCTGCGCCGGGAACAAATGGTTGGCCATCAAGATATCGGAAACTGTCGGCTGCGAAAAAAAGCCGTTGAAATCTTCGCCGAGCCGCGATCTCTAATTCCCCCCACGATGCTACGGGGGGATCTGCTTGCTGCAAACCGGCCTCTAATGCGGACGGTTCCCAATAATTATCCACCTCTATTTCGGTTGACCCCAATGCGAACCGCCACACCACGTTGATCCGCGAATCGTTCCACTGTGATGGCATTAGGCTAACAACACGCCGGTCGATTCCAATCGAGGAGCAATATGCCGCTTCAGCCAAGGCCGTGTCCGTCACAATTTCTCCGTTGCATTCAAACCACTCGTTGGGGTCGTGAACTGGCACGTCTTCCCAAAAAGGACCTCTACGAGTTAGCCACGTCATCAGAGCCCGCCTTTCCTCTCTGGAGAACATACCGAGAGCTTGCAACATGGACGTGGCCGGGTTGATAGCCCTATTGACAGTGGCTCTGTGGCACTGGAGTTCTCTGCCAAAGCGGCGCGCCAAGTCACGCATAGCCATGATCCTCAATATGGCCTTCCGAAATGCCGACGATTCGTGGAATTGCGAAATGCCGACGATTCGTGGAATTGACCCTCGATCGAGAGTTCGTTCAATATGAGATCCACTACTCGCCCCATCCAGCAAAATAATCCAAGTCCTTGTCAAACTGGTCAAAGAAGCCCTCGGGCCAAGCGTCGATGTTGCCCGAACGGTCCAACGTTGGACTTAGCACTTGGGCTGCTCCATGGGATCGATTCCTCAGAAAATGTATCGACACGTTTTCGTGAGGCAGGCTTCCCCGTTTCACCGACCGACGGATACCATTTAGAACATGGTCACTGTGGGTTTCGATGATAACTTGCACTCCCGAGTGTGCAACATCCGCTAGAAGCTGTCCCATTAAGGCCTGTCCCGCAGGATGAAGATGGACTTCGGGGTTCTCGATCAAGAACATGCTATCTTTTCCCGCTGAGAGGACGGCTACTATGATCGGCAGGACCTGGGTAATTCCGAATCCACAGTGAATCGGGCGCAGGAATCCGGTGTCAGGCGAATTTCTGACGCCGAGGGTTACGGCGTTTGCGTTTGGAACTTGTTGAACGTCTAGGGCACAGCCGGGAAAAAACGAGTCCAACCGTGCCTCCACCTGGTGCAATAGCGTAGGTGCCGCACCATGCACAATTAGGTCATCGGAGATTCGTTCATCGCGACCTCGAAACAACACACTCACTGCGTTTTCTCCTTCGGGTCCGACCGTCGATACTTCGTGCTGGTCTCCTAGGGGATAGACTTCGCGAGGTCCTTCCCTTTCGGCTGTTACGTACGTCAGACCCCGAACACGGCCAGCCAATAATTTGGCAGGCTCAATTGCATCGATTGGCAATAAGTGCCGGAGAGCCGCTGGACTGCTGCTCGTTTCACCAGAAACATCGACACTCTCCACTTCAAGGGACATATCCCGTCTGTTGCCGGCGAACACCCAGTGGCAACTTAGTTCAGGGTCATTAAGCCCGATATCAAATCGGTCCCTGCCGTTTACTTGGTCAACCACGTCATAGACAGTGCCTAACTGAGCCACGCTTCCGTTGAGCATCAGGCGGGTCGACCATTCATGATCACGCATAGTCTGGTGAAGCAGAACTAAGGATTGTAAGACCGAGGACTTGCCCGATGCGTTCGTTCCCGACAGTAACGTAAGGGCTCCAAGTGGGAGTCGAAGCAACTCGAAACACTTAAAGTTTCGAAGTTCAAGCTGGTCGAGCACCGAACACCTCCAGAAACATTCTCTGTGCCATGTTGAACCTGCTCAGTACCCGTCTAGTGTCATTGGTTCCGTAGGTGATAGCTGCAATAAATTCCTCGTTCTCCATGAGTTTGTAAAAGGCGTCCCGTAGTTGGCCAGCGTGACCTTCTACCACCGAACGATCATATTTGGAAAGTCCCGTCGCCATCACGTCCCACAAGGATGCGTTGATGACACTTCGGCGTTCCTGGGTTTGGGAATGCTTTCGGAACGCGTGTTCGCCAAATACAAGGAAGTTGTTTTCGAGACCCTTACGGAAATCAGAGGAGAGCTCAGAAATCTTTTCTTCGCCGATAGCGTTCATGTGTTGAAGGGTGTTCGCAAGGAAATCGTCCATTTCGCCCCGGTATTGTTGCAGCGTGAGCAACTGAAACCCGCAGAACCGATTCACGAACTCACGGTCTCTCATCGTCGATGAGCGCAGGCTCTGTCCGGTGACCCTCGAGAAAAGGTCCGTGTTAGCCTCTTCCTTGAGGAAGCGTGTGGCCTTTCCCATATAAGCGTGTGGCCTTTCCCATATATAGGGAGTTACGCATCTGTTGGCGGGTCAGGGGGACTCCGCTGTTGACCCGCTCAAAGATGTCTAATCGTGCTCTCTCCGGAACTTTTGAATCAATTATATATAGGGTCAAATTACAGTCCTCGATTCTGTTCTGCAACTTGGCCGACAGATCTACGAATTGCTTCCCATTTAATTCAGGATGATCTGAAAGCCTCAACCTCAAACCGCCATCCACGTATCGTTTAAACGTAGATAGGCGCTGCAACCCATCAACCACCACCATGCGACCCTCCATGTCCTCAGCAAGGTAGAAGACCGGTAATGGTATCCGCATCAGCACTGATTCGATTAGTTTGCTCTGCTTGATCTCGTTCCAGATGAAATCGCGTTGGAATTCTGGATCCATCACAAACTGACCACGTTCGATCCTGCGCAAAACATCGTGAATAGTACGACTCTCGTTCCTAATCATCGGTGTGTCGAGTGGATAGTCACCCCAAGAGGCATCCTCGTCGATACCGATTCCCTCTATGTCCTTTAGCTGCAGATCTACCTGTTCGGTGGCCATCTAACGCTCCTTCGCATCGCAACTAAGCTTACAGTCTAACATCGGCCGGTCGCGACCGTGAATCCTAGGCATCTGAGGTGGGCCAGGTTACTTGGACAAGTAATTGAATGGCAGTTCTGCTTTTAACCTCAAGGCAGCGGTGGTACCGTGCCCCCGCTGAGATGTTCTATTCCTGCCCCCGCACAACAGACGAAGAGCTAGTTGATAGTAGGAATTTAGGGGATCAGGCGTTGGTAGCTCAGGTGTGCCGGCACCTTCGCTTGAGTCGGTCCCTTACCTGTCCGATTGATCGACTACTTCTTGATCGGGTTTACTTCATTGTGCGGCCCGATACCGTATCCTCACTCCTGAAGCGAAGTTCGTGCAAACGTTCCGAGCCGCTCCGGCCCTCAACTTGACTAGGGCTTCGGGGCTTGGCTACACTGCCTGCATCCCTGCCGGAGCGGTCGCTCGTTGCGTTTGCTGTTCCGGCGTTAATCGTGAGATGCGACTTGTGCGGCGTTAGCGGAATCCTCCACAAGAACCGTTCGTCCCGAGACAGCCTCGCGCCGGTGGGCGACGAACTGGTCCGTATGCTGGAACCCCTCACCCACCGGGGGAAGGACTCCAGTGGCATTGCCGTGGTCGGCGAAGCATTTGAGGGCGACTTGGTCGTCCGCATCTGGACCGACGACGCGGCCGAGGCGTCCAACGTCTTGGCCCGCGCCGAAGAGACGGTGCAGCGCTCAGGCGCAGTGGTCGTTACCAGCGGTCAGACCGGCCAGTTCCTCCGGTTGGTAATCAACTTCGAGGGCGAGGTGCCCGGGTTGGCCTGGGACTTGCTGAACACGCCTGGCGTCGCTCTGCACAGCATCGGCCGGTCGTCCGAGGTCATCAAAGATGTCGGAACGCCGGTGGCGATGGAGCAAAGGCATGCCTTGGCCGGAGTCCGTGGTACCCACGGAATCGGCCACGTACGCATGGCCACCGAAAGCATCGTCGACGTTAACCACGCCCATCCCTTCTGGGCCTACCCCTTCCCCGACGTGACCGTGGTGCACAACGGCCAACTGACCAACTACCACAAGCTAAAGCGTATGTTCCAAGACCAAGGACACCACTTTCAGACCGGAAACGACTCCGAACTCATCGCCGTATACCTGGCCGACAAGCTAGCCGCCGGCGAGGGACTGGAGGACGCTCTTCGCGCTTCCCTGCACGACCTCGATGGCACCTTCACCTACCTGGTGGCCACCCGCGACGGTTTGGGCTACGCCAAGGACGAGTGGTCGGCCAAACCCCTGGTGACCATGGAGACCGACGACGTCATCGCCATCGCCTCCGAGGAAATCGCCCTCCGCGGCATTTTTTCGGAAGAGATCGACCGGGTCGAGCCCCAGAACAGCGAGGTTATGACCTGGCTACTCTAGACGCTGCCGGACTCACCACCCGCGAGATAAATCTACAGCTCAAGGAATTGGCTGCCCGGGAGGGTAGCGTCACCTTGACCAACCCTGACGCCCGGCACAACTTGGCGGTCGCCATCTTTCAGGACTGCGACGTCCGCATCGAGGGCAGCGTTGGCTATTATTGCGCCAGCCTGCTGGACGGCCCTCGCATCTCCATTGCCGGCAACGCCGGTTGGGCCGTGGGCGACAACTTGATGTCTGGCCGGATCTCCGTGGCCAAGGATGCTGGCGCGTCGGCGGGTTCCACCATGCGCGGCGGCGAGTTGTTCATCGGCGGTAACGCCGGGGCCCGGGCCGGTATCTCCATGAAGGGCGGCACGATGGTCGTTGGCGGCAACACCGGCTTTCTGACCGGCTTCATGATGCAGAAGGGCCGCATCATCATCTGCGGCGACACGGGCGAAGCCTTGGGCGACTCCATGTACGAAGGCACGATCTACGTTGCGGGCAACATCGCCTCCTTGGGCGCCGACGCGATGGTCGGAGAGATCGGAGAAGACGAGCTAATCGACATCCTGGGTGTGCTCCGCGCCTACGGCATCGAGGACAAGCGCTCCTTCACCAAGGTGGTGTCGGCCAAGAAGTTCTACCACTACGACAACCTGGAACGGCTGGAGAAGGCCGCGCTCTAAGGGAGAACTCGGGGGAGACGGACACCCAATGGTAATGGACAGCAGCCAAATTTGGTCTCCCTGGACCATGGAAGACATCCATGCCAAGGCCGAGCTTGGCCGCTACCGCATCCGCGGCTTTTCCTCTTTTCAGAAGGTTACCCATTTCGACGACCTAACCTTTCTCTCCACCGGCCTCACCCGCTTCCCGCTGGAGGGCTACAAGGAACGGTGCAACACCCGCACCGTCATCGGCGGACTGAACGCCGAAAACCCATTGGTGTTGGAGACCCCGGTCTATATCAGCGGCATGAGCTACGGCGCGCTGTCGGCCAACGCAAAGACCGCTCTGGGCAGGGCCGCCACCTTGGTCGGCTCGGCCAGTTGCACCGGTGACGGCGGGATGCTCCCGGCGGAGCGGGCCGCCTCCGAGAAGCTCATTTACCAGGTGCTGCCCAGCCGCTACGGTTTCAACCCCCACCACTTGGTGGACGCCCAAGCCATCGAGATCGTGGTCGGCCAAGGAGCCAAGCCCGGCACTGGCGGCATGCTGATGGGCGTCAAGGTGCAGGACGACATCGCCGAGATGCGCGACCTGCCTCGGGGTATCGACCAACGCAGCCCGGCCCGCCATCCCGACTGGCTGGGACCCGACGACTTGGCGGTGAAGATCGAGCAGCTTCGGGAGGCCACCGACTGGCGTATACCGGTGCACGTGAAGCTGGGCGCCTGCCGGGTGGACGACGACGTGAAGCTGGCCGCCAAGGCCGGGGCCGACGCTATCGTCATCGATAGCATGATGGCTGGCACCGGGGCCTCGGCGGAAGTGCTGATCGAGCACAGTGGCATACCCACCGTTCCGGCCATCGTGATGGCCCGCGAAGCCCTGCGGGAGTTGGGGTTGTACGGCAAGGTCAGCCTGATCGCCTCGGGCGGCATCCGCCACGGCGCCGACGCCGCCAAGGCGCTGGCCTTGGGGGCCGACTGTGTGGCCATCGGCATCGGCGCGCTCATCGCCCTCAACTGCAATAAAGAAATTCCGGAGAGCAACTTCCCCGAAGAGATCGGCGTGCCGGCCGGTTATTGCCACCATTGCCACACCGGGAAATGTCCCGTGGGCATCGCGACTCAGGACCCCCAACTGATGGCCCGCCTGGATCCCGACGAAGGCGCGGAGCGGGTGGCCAACTTCATCAACTCGATGACTATGGAGATGGCCCTGCTGACCCGGTCCTTGGGCAAGAGCGACGTCCATAGCCTCGAGCCCGAGGACCTGGCCGCCCTCACCATCGAGGCCTCGGCCATGGCCCGCGTGCCCTTGGTCGGCACCAACAAGATTTATTGACGCTAGGAGCCCGTCATGGTCACCCGTGAAGAGATTGCCAGCCGGATCAAGGACGACGGCGTCGAGTTCCTGCTAGCCCAGTTCGTGGACCTGAACGGCTCTCCCAAGGTGAAGATGGTCCCCGCAGACCACTTCGAGGACGTTTTGGATGACGGCGCGGGTTTCGCTGGCGCCGCCCTCCCTGGCATGGGCCAAGGGCCGCATTCCCACGACATGATGGCCCGAATCGACCTCGATTCCTACACCTACGTGCCTTGGGCCGAAGGGCTCGCCCGCTTCGCTAGCGACCTGTTTGTCGATGGCAGCCCCCACATGTTCTGTCCCCGCCAGAATTTCAAGCGGGTGCTGACTCAGGCCCGGCAAGAGGGCTACGTCTTCAACGTGGGCATCGAGCCGGAGCATTTCCTGGTCACCAAGGACCCCGACGGCTCGATCCAGGTGTGGGACCCCAACGACATCGACAGCCTGCGAAAACCTTGCTACGACTTCAAGGGCATCGCCAACGTTATCGACTACCTCCGGGACATGATGAACGCCATGCGCCGGGTCGGTTGGGACGCCTACCAGTCGGACCATGAGGACGCCAACGGCCAATACGAGATCAACTTTCACTACTCCGACGCCCTGACCACCGCCGACCGCTACACCTTCTTCAAGATGATGACCAGCCAGTACGCCCAGAAGTACGGCGCCATCGCCACCCACATGGCCAAGCCCTTCACCGACCGCACTGGCAGCGGCGGCCACATCCACTACCACATCGCGGACGCCGAGACCGGCGACAACCTGTTCTTGGACGAAGAAGACCGTCGGGGTTTGGGCCTCTCCCAGATGGCCTACCACTTCATCGGCGGAGTATTCGCTCACGCTCCCGCGCTGTGCGCTGTGATGTCGCCCACGGTCAACTGCTACAAGCGGCTGCAGGTGGGTCCGGCGCTCATGGGCTCCACTTCCGGGTTCCTTTGGACACCGGCTTTCGTGTCCTACGGCGATAACAACCGCACCCAGATGGTCCGCACCGCCGGGCCGGGACACCTCGAAGACCGCACCATGTCGTCCGCCTGCAACCCGTATTTGGCCTTTGGGGCCTATTTGTTCGCTGGCTTGGACGGTATCAAGAGAAGGCTCGACCCCGGCGAACCGAACCTGGGCAACCTATACGACCTGGGCCTGGACGAACTCCGCCGCCGCGGCGTACGCATGCTTCCCCAATCTCTGGCCGAAGCCCTGGCCGAGCTAAAGCATGACGACGTCGTCAAAGATTCCTTGGGCGTCATCTACGACGAGTTCATCGAACAAAAAGAAGCCGAGTGGCGCGAATACCACCGCCAAGTAACCCCCTGGGAAATCCAGCGCTACCTGACATTGTTTTAACTTGTCCTCGGTATTGCGTTGAAGATCGAGTAGATGCCGATGACATTCCCAAGGTTCTCTGACATGATTCGTGACATGGTGAATCCGACCCTTGATGCGCTTCGGGAATTGGGCGGAAGCGCGTCAAACAGGGAACTGAATCAAGTGGAAATGGTCGAAGTTGAGTCCGAATTCTTTGCCAGAGTTTAGCTAATCTCATAACAACGCCGCCGAACAGTGTTTGGTCGATGCGGCTGAAGACCTGCAATGGCATCGCTTGACCTGCGAGCAATTCGCCTCTGGATATTCGGAAGCCGACTCAATCTATGATTCACACGATTAGCGTGCCGTAATGTCCTTTCTGCTAGCATGCCCCAACTGCGGGGAGCGCAGCGTGCAGGAGTTCCGCTTCGGCGGCGAGGTGACCTCCCGGCCCGCGCCCGACGCCCCCGCCGACCGTTGGGCCAGCTACTTCTACTTCCGGCCCAACGCCGCGGGTGTGCAACGCGAATGGTGGAACCATCGCTACGGTTGCCGTCGCTGGTTCTTCGCCAACCGGGACACCACCACCAACGAGGTGCGGGAAACATTCTGGCCGGGCGGCGGCTGAGCGCGATGCCCACTTCCGGCCCATTCCGACTGGAGCCCCGGCCCGGCGAAGCAATCGATCGCGACGTCCCCGTCGAGTTCGAATTCGACGGCCGGACTGTGCGTGGCTTCAAGGGCGACACCGTAGCCTCGGCCCTCGCCGCCGCCGGTACCGCTACCTTCAGCCGGAGTTTCAAATACCACCGGCCGCGGGGCCTGTTGTGCTGCGCCGGCAACTGCCCAAACTGCCTAATGACGGTGGACGGCGAGCCCAACGTCCGCACTTGCATCCGTCCAATCGAGCTGGGAATGAAAGTGCAGCACCAGAACGCCTGGCCGTCTTTGCGCGCCGATTTCCTCGCCGTGCTGGACCGGTTCCACTGGTTGATGCCAGTGGGCTTCTACTATAAGGCGCTTCACCGTCCCAAGGTCCTCTGGCACCTGGCCCGCAACTTAATCCGGCGGGTGGGCGGCCTGGGCAGCATCGACATCACCTCCGAGCATGAGGAGCATTACCAGCACCGTAACGCCCACTTCGACGTCGCTGTGGTCGGCGGGGGTCCGGCGGGAATGACGGCAGCCTTGGCCGCCGCCGGACCAGGCGTCTCCGTGGCGCTAATCGATGACCAACCGGGCCTGGGCGGCCACCTGCGCTACACCGGACAGAAGAGCGCCGGAGGGCAGACCGCGCGGGAAATGGCAGAGGCGGTCGACGGTGTCGGCTCGATACAGGTGATCAAAAACGCCACGGTGTTCGGGCTCTACCAAGACAACCTGCTGGGCGTCTTGTCCGGCGACACCATGCTCCGGGTACGGGCCAAACGGGTGATTCTGGCCACTGGCTCAATCGAAAGTCCCATCTTGTTCGAAGACAACGACCGTCCCGGTATCATGCTGGCCTCGGCGGCGCAACGCCTCATAAACCTCTACGGGGTGCGCCCCGGCTCTACTGCAGTCGTGGCTGCCGGGGGCCCCCAGGGCTATGGCGCCGCGCTGGACTTGCTCGATGCCGGGGTAAGAGTGGCCGCCGTGGTTGACAACGCTCCCTTGGACTCCGAAAACCCGGACGTTCAATCGCTCCTAGAACGAGGAGTCCGGTTGCTCAACGAGCATCGAGTGGTAAAGGCCCTGGGGAGGAACCGGGTCAAGTTGGCCGTAGTCGCGCCAATTGCCGGAGGCCGAGGGACTCGCATTCGGTGCGACCTACTCTGCATGGCGGGGGCGTTGCAGCCCGCCGACGCGCTGTTGAACCAAGCGGGAGGGTCGAGTCCGGAACTCGGCTCGATTTCCGTGGTGGGCCGCCTTGCTGAGTCGCTGCCCGAAAACGGGTGGGCGGGCCCGGCGGCAAACACGTCCCGGAGCTTCGTCTGCTTCTGCGAAGACGTCACCGCCCACGACATTACCACGGCCATCGACGAAGGCTTCGAGGACATCCAGACCCTGAAGCGGTACACCACGGTGTCGATGGGCCCCTGCCAGGGCAAGATGTGCGGCAAGCGCCTCACCGCCATCTGTGCGACTCATACGGGCCGCACCGCCGACGAGATCGGGCCCACTACCGACCGCCCTCCGCTACAGCCGGTGCCTTTGGCGGCGCTGGCCGGGCCATCCCACATGCCGATGAAGCGCACCCCCATGCACCATTGGCACGTGGAGGCCGGAGCCTTGATGGTCGACGCTGGCGGCTGGCAGCGGCCCCTGCACTATGGTTCGCCCGACGAGGAGTACGTCGCCGTCCGGGAGAGGGTCGGCATCATCGACGTCAGCACTCTGGGCAAGCTGGACATCGTCGGCTCGGACGCCGGGGCGTTGCTTGACCGGCTTTACACCCACAGCTTCTCCGACCTTCCGGTCGGGCGCATTCGCTACGGGCTAGTGTGCTCCGACAACGGCGTGATTATGGACGACGGCACGGTGACCCGGATGGCCGACGACCGCTATTACGTCACCACAACCTCGGGCAATGCCGACGTCATGGAGGAGTGGTTCAACTGGTGGAAGGCCGGATCGAACATGTGTGCCCATGTGGCCAACATGACTGCGGGGGCCGCCGCCATCAACGTGGCCGGTCCGCTGGCCCGCGAGACCCTGGCCAAGCTAACCGATATCGACCTCTCGGCGCGGGCCTTCCGCTATATGCGCTCGGCCCAAGGCCGGGTGGCCGGCGTGCCGAGCCTGCTGCTCAAGATCGGCTTCGTCGGCGAGACCGGTTGGGAAGTACACTTTCCGTCGGAGTACGCCGACCACGTCTGGTCGGCCCTGATGGACGCGGGTCAGGAGTCCGGCATTGCCCCCTTTGGCCTAGAAGCCCAACGAATCCTCCGCTTGGAAAAGGGACACCTTATCGTAGGCCAGGACACCGACGCCGTGTCGAATCCCCTGGAGACCGGCTCGGAGTGGACGGTGCGGTTCGACAAGCCCGACTTCATCGGCCGCGGCGGGTTGGCCGCCGCCAACGAGCGCGGTCCAACGCAAAAGCTGGTAGGTTTCATCATGGAGGACGGCGCGGTGCCCAGGGATGGCGTCCCGGTGGTCAGCGGCGGACATCCGGTGGGGCGGGTGACCAGCGCCCGCCGCAGCCCCACTTTGGGGCGCGGTTTCGGCCTCGCCTGGGTGCCGATAGAACTGGCCCAAGAGGGTGCCCGAATCGAGGTGGTGGTCGACGACCGTCGCCTTCCCGCCCACGTCACTTTGCAGGCGGTCTACGACCCCGAGGGCCGGAGGCTGAGGAGCTAAGATGGGTCAGGCAGAACCCGCGAAACGGACGGCCATGTTCCACGTCCAACTCGCCATGGGCGCCGACATGGCATCGGCCGACGGCTGGCAGCTACCGGCCCAATACGGCGAAGTTGCCCAAGAGGCGGTATGGCTCAGGGATACGGTCGGCATCTCCGACATAAGCTCCATCGGCAAGTTGCGCGTTGTCGGCTCCGGTGCGGCGGAACTGGTCGCGGCGCTCCTGCCTCATGCGACGGAGTTGGCCTCCGGCGTAGTGGGTGAGGGAGACCTGCCGGCCGAATGTGGCGACGGCAAATTGCTGGCCGCCCGGTTGGCCCATGATGAGTTTCTGTTGCTGACCCCGCCCAACCGTGCCACGGCGTTGATGGATTCAATGCCGGGCGGTCCATCCTGCGCTCACATTGCCGACGTAACCTCCGGGTTTTCCGGTGTTTCAATCATCGGCCCTGGGGCAGAACGTTTGCTCAGCCGTATTACGCAATTGGACGTTTCGTCGGCTGCCCTGCCAGACCTCGCCTGCGCCCAAGCCCGCTTTGCCGGTATACAAGCCCTGCTTCTACATCGTGACACCCACGGAATCGCGACTCGTCATCTTTACGCTTCCCGTGAGTACGGCGAATACCTCTGGGAAGCGCTCATCGAGGCGGCCAAGCATGAAGGGGGCGGGCCGGTGGGGACCGAGGCTCTCGCCCACCTGGTGTGATGATTTAAACGCCGAGCACGGAGAGTACGCAGAGATATATTGGGAAGTGGTGTGTGATGAGGGAATCGCAGCGCAAAGAGGCTCTAGACGGCATCACCCGAGCGATCATCGGAGCCGCGATAGACGTGCATCGGGCCTTGGGCCCGGGCCTATTGGAGTCCGCCTATGAGGCGTGTTTGGCGTTCGAGATTGCTGATCTGGGACTAAGAGTTGATCGACAGAGACCACTGCCGGTCCGCTATAGGAATATCGAACTGGAGGCGGGCTACCGTTTGGATTTGCTGGTCGAGGATTCTGTTGTGGTCGAGTTGAAGGCAGTCGATGCAGTGATACCCTTGCACAAGACCCAGTTGTTGACCTACCTCAAGTTGTCTGGACTAAACGTGGGCCTGCTGATCAACTTTAACGTCAAGGTACTAAAAACCGGAGTCCACAGGGTCGTCCATAATTTCTAATCTCCGCGCACTCCGCGCACTCGGCGTTTAATCATGTTTCAGCTTTTTAGGAAGAACCGGATGTGGGATAAGCGGCCTTTGCGGGACCGCTACCACGTGGCGATTATCGGCGGAGGAGTGCACGGGCTGTCGACGGCCTACTATCTCACCAAGCTGGGCATCAAAGACATCGCCGTTTTCGACAAGGGCTATTTGGGCGGCGGGGCCAGCGCCCGCACCACCGCCATCATCCGTTCCAACTACTTGACCACCGAGGGGATACCTTTCTTCAACGAGAGTGTCAAGCTCTACGAAGGACTGGCCGCCGAGCTCAATTTCAACATGCTGTTCAACCAGATGGGCCGGCTGGACCTGGGCCACACCGACGCCGCGGTCTACGGGCTCCGGATGCGCACCGAATTCAACCGCATCTTGGGCGTCGACAGCCGGATGATCGGCCCGCGCGAGGTCAAGGAGCTGGTGCCAGCGATGGACCTTCGGGAAGGCAAGCCCTTCCCAATACTGGCGGCGCTGTATCACCCGCCTTGCGGCGTGATACGCCACGACGCGGTGGTTTGGGGCTTCGCCCGTGCCGCCAACCGGGGCGGGGCCGATCTGCACCCGTTCACCGAGGTGACCGGGATAGACCGCACCAACGGGAGCGTCACCGGAGTCGAAACAAGCCAGGGCTTCGTGCAGGCCGACGTGGTGCTGAGCGCCACCGCAGGTTGGAGCTCGACCATCGGCAAGATGGCTGGTGTTGACCTGCCGATCACCACCCACCCGTTGCAGGCGATGGTCACCGAGCCCCTCAAACCTTTTTTGGACAAGACCATCTCCTCGGCCAACCTTCACGCCTACGTCTACCAGACCGACCGCGGCGAGGTCGTCATCGGCGGCGGGGTCGATCCCTACCCGTCCTATAGCCAACGTTCCTCGCTGATACCCATGGAGGAACTGGCTACGCACACCCTGGAAATGTTTCCCTGCCTCTCCAACGTCAAGATACTCCGCCAGTGGGCGGGGCTCTGCGACATGACCCCCGACTACGCCCCGATCATGGGCCGGGTGGACGGCCTCGACGGTTTCATCCTATCCTGCGGTTGGGGAAGCTGGGGTTTCAAGGCCGCGCCCGCCGCAGGCAAGAACATCGCCAGCCTGATCGCCACCGGCGAAACACCGGAGCTGATCCAGCCCTTCGGCCTCTCCCGCTTCCGGGAAGGGAAACTGGTCAACGAACGCGCCGCCGCCCCCGCCGCCGCGATACATTAGTCTCCGGCCGGCCTCCCCCAGGAAAGCAACCAGGTGTAGACCGAGTTCTTTGCCATTATCCACGAGTTATCCGGAATCGGGCCCGGGGACCCGGAGAGAACTCGGACGCGCAAATCGTGAATCGAGGGGCGACCCAAGTTGTCCCACCAGTCCAATAGCTCAATGAGCTGGCCGTAGGTCGCGTCGCCTCCGTAAACCAGGGCCTGTTCCGGGAACCGGTCATTCAGGATGGTGGCGCTCATCTGATCGGTGTCGATTAGCCCAAAGCTGACCCCTTGAAGCAGGCTGTCCGGTGAGCCAGTAGGGAACAGCCAGAATCCCCCGGGATGCTTTTTGAGCCCGATGAACAGCCCGGACGCCAGGTTCTGGGACACGAACTGGCCGTTCAAGGAGCGTCCCAAGCTGCGGCGTTCGGCTTCATCAGCAGTCAGCAACCCGTAGAGGGCGGCAAGGTCTACTTGACCTTCCCGGTCCAACGCAATTGACATAAGCGGAGGGGCGTCGGGCGTTTCGGTGATCGGGTAGTAGCCTTCGGTCCACTGCCAGTCTCCGCGGAGTGGCATAAACCCGCAGGGCGAAACCGATACGCTGGCAAGCTCGCTTGACCGTTTCTCCAAGGCAACGCTCAGGCCCAGCAGGCCTCCGAACCATAGTGGCACGACCATTACGCCGCCGTCTTTCAATTGGTCTGTCCAGTGTGGCGATACGTCGTTGGCGAGTGCGGTCACGACGATCCGGTCATAGGGCTTCCCATGGTCGTATCCGCCCGCACCGTCTTGGCAGACGGCTTCGACCCACCCGTATCCCGTGTCGGAAAGATGCCGGGCGGCATCCAGGACCAATCCCTCATCGATGTCCAGCGTGACGACCATGCCGCTTTCCCCGACAATGTGGGCTAAGACGGCCGCGTTGTACCCGGACCCGGCCCCAATCTCCAACACCCGCATGCCCGGTTCCAGCAGTAGTTGGTCCGCCATAATGGCCATCATCGTCGGCTGCGAAGACGAGCTCAGTGCGCGCTCTTCATCCCAGAGGATAACCACCGGCTCGTCTGCGTAGGCAGTGGTAACATCAGTTCCGGGTAGAAACAGATGGCGAGGCACGTCGCGGAACGCTCTCTCGACCAGTGAGCTACTGATGGCGCCCTGTCGCACCAGGTCATCAACGAGTGCGTTGCGGAGCCGGGCGGCCTCGTCGGGTTGAGTCGTTCCCATGCGGTCTCCGAAATGGATGGGTTGTTGGAATCTTCTCACGGGGCATGGTGATTGTCATTGGATGCTGAATGGCAGGAGGAGTAACAGCGATGAGCGATGAAATATTCTACATCGACGCAACGGAACTGGCCCGGCGCATCCGGGAGCGGGAGCTTTCGCCGGTGGAGGTTGTGCAGGCGCACCTCGACCGCATCGAGGCACTCAACCCGACGCTGAACGCGCTCATCGCCTTCCCCGAGGGCGTCATTGACCGGGCGCGTGAGGCGGAGGCAGCGGTCATGCGGGGCGAAATCTGGGGCCCGCTCCACGGCGTGCCCTTCACCGTGAAGGACTGCGTGGACACCGCCGGAGTACGTACCACGAGGGGCTCGCGCCTCTATGAAAACCACGTCCCGACGGCCGACGCCACCGTGGTCGCCCGGCTCAAGGACGCCGGCGGCATCTTCATCGCCAAGTCCAACATGCCCGAGTTCGCGCTGTGGTGGGAGACCGACAACCTAGTCTACGGCCGCACCGAGAATCCGTGGATGATCGGCCGCACCCCTGGCGGTTCCAGCGGAGGCGAGGCCTCGGCCATCGCCTCGGGCATGTCGCCCCTGGGGATTGGCAGCGACGTGGGCGGCTCCATCCGGGAACCGGCCAACTACTGCGGTATCGTCGGTCTGAAGGCTACCCACGGGCGCATCCCGCTGACTGGCCACTGGCCCGAGACGTTGCTTCGCTTCATGCACGTCGGCCCGCTGGCCCGCTCGGTGCGCGACGCCGCCCTCGGTTTCAGCCTGATGGCGGGCCCGGACGGCATCGACCACTACGCCGTTCCCGTTCCTCCCGCCGATATTGCTGACTTGGCCTCCCCTGCGGGCCTACGCGTCGGCTGGTTCCCCGCCGGACCCTTCTCTCCCGTAGACCCGGAGGTGCAGGATACAGTGAGCAGCGCGGCGGCTGCCCTGGCCGAGTTGGGCTGCGACGTGGAGCCAGTGGACCTTTCGGCCTGGGAGGCTTGGCCGGGGCAGGCCATCTCCGCCGCTATCTTCGCTGCCGAAGGCGGGCAATACTTAGCGCCCATAATCTCCGGGCGGGAGGACATGCTGGCCCCGTCGATGCAGCGCCGCTTAGCGATTCCCCCGCCCAGCTTCGACCAATACCTGGAAGCCATGGCCCAGACCGAGGCGCTGCGGGCCGACATGGCCAGGTTTTTCGCCCGCTTCGACCTGTTGCTGTGTCCCGCCGGGCCCGTAGCTGCCCACCCCCACGATTCCCGCCGCCACGAAATCGGAGACGAGACCGCGCCGCCGCGCCACGCTCTAACCTGCACCGTGCCCTTCGACCTCACCGGCTCGCCCGCCCTGGCGGTCCCCTTTGGCCGTAGCCAGCAGGGGCTGCCCATAGGCGTGCAACTAGTGGGACGCCACTTGGAGGAGACCACCGTGTTTAGGGCTGGCGCCGCACTGGAGGAGCTGTACGCGCCCAACCGACAGCGTCCGTCTATTTAGTCCGCCAAATGCGACGTATATCGTAATCAATTGACAGCATTACGCGCCTGAAGCTAAACTTCGCCCAACGAAGACTGCGAGTATTTTGAAATCCAGACTCAAACCGAGGAGGTAACTCCATGCCAGATTTCGACCTTGTAATCCGCGGTGGTACCGTGGTTGACGGCACCGGCATCCCACGCTTCCGCGCCGACGTCGGCATCAAGGAAGGCCGGGTTGCCATGATCAGCGGCCGCATCAGCGCTGGCGGCGCCAAGGAACTCGACGCCAGTGGCTGCATCGTCGCTCCCGGAGCCGTGGACCTGCACACCCACTACGACGCCCAGCTCAACTGGGACCCCTACGCCTCCCTCTCCGGCTGGTTTGGCGTAACCTCGCTCACCGTTGGCCAGTGCGGCTTCGGTTTCGCCCCGACCCGGCCTGAGGACCGCGACCTCAACATGCGGATGATGAACCGCATCGAGGCGATTCCGTTGGAGTCGATGCGCCAAGGCATGCGCTGGGACTGGGAGACCTTCCCCGAGTACATGGACAGCCTCGACAAGCAGGGCTTGGGCGTGAACGTCGGGGCGCTGGTGCCCTTCTCGCCCCTGCGCGGCTACGTTCTCGGCATGATCCCGGCCCGGGAGCGCACCTCGGTCACCGAGGCCGAGCTCAACCAGATGAAGCAGATCCTTTACGACTCGATGAAAGCCGGGGCCTTTGGCATCTCGGCCGACAAGAACCTGGAGGACCGGCCCGAGGACGGCAGTTGGCTGCCCAGCCACGTCGCCTCCCGCGAGGAGTTCTTGGCCCTCTCCCAGGTCATGTCCCAGTTTGGCGTCGGCCACTTGGGCTGGACCATCGGCATCTCCGACGACCGGGCCGGGCAGCGCGATATGCTGGCCGAGATGGTCCGGATGAGCGGTCGCCCCTTGCATGTCGTCTTGGGCGACGACGAGGGCTACGACTGGCTGGCCGAGATGCGGGCCGAGGGATTGCCCGTGGTGGCCCAATTGGGCTCGGTGCCTACGATCTCCGAGTTCAAGCTCTCCGAGTACAACCTGTTCGACTACATGCCGAACTGGGTGCAGCCGCTGGTCGGCACCAAGGAAGAGCGGATCGCGAAGCTCTCGGAAGACGGCGTCCGCATCGGAATGAAGCAGGACGTCATCGACCGCCCTCACCCCCGGACCGATTGGACTAGGCTGCAGGTGGTCGAGGTAGCCCACGAACGCAACCTGAAGTACGAGGGCCTGAGCATCGCGGAAATCGCCGAGGCTGAAGGCAAGGAGCCGCTGGACGCCTTCATTGACATCGCTCTCGACGAGGACCTGGAGACCGAATTCGCCCACCCCTCGAATAACCGGGGCGACGAAGTCACCGGGGAACGGCTGAAGAACCCCTTCGTTCACATCTCGGTCTCCGACGGCGGTGCCCACACCCGGTTCCTGGTCAACAGCGTCTGGCCGGTCTACTTCCTGGGCCACTGGGTCCGCGACCGCCAGTTGATGACCTTGGAGCAGGCCCACAACAAGATGAGCGCCCTTCCCGCTTGGTTCTCCGACATGAAGAACCGCGGTACCCTGCGGGTTGGCGACTGGGCCGACGTCATGGTCTACAACATGGACGAGTTGGGCCTGATGTACGACAAGCCCCAGTTCGCCACCGACTTCCCCGGCGGGGAAAAGCGGTTGGTGCAAAAGCCCACCGGCATCCGTTACATCCTGGTGAACGGTACGCTGACCTTCCAGGAGAACGAATGCACCAACGCCCTGCCCGGCAAGCTGCTCCGCAGCTACGACCAGATAGGCTAGGTGCCGCTGTAACGTCGGGGATCATTGCCCCGGCGCCAGAGTAGACCCAAATGTAGGGGCGCTTCGCGAAGCGCCCCTACCCACGTCTTATACCACCCCATCGTCGACCACCACTGCCCGGTCCCGGTTTCCCCCTCGCGCCACCCCCGCTCCCCCATCCGTCATACCGCTCCTCCTTTCCGTCCTTCCTGCCTCCGCTGGAATCCAACTCCCGCCTCCGCTGCCAACTCCCGCCTCCGTCAACCCCCTCCCGCCTCCGTCATTCCCCCTCGCGCCACTCCGTCCCCCTCGCGCCACTCCGTCGTCCTTGGGAAGGCCAGGAGCCAGGCGAAATTGACACTCGTATCCCCGCTACACTCGCGGCAACAGCCCATAAGGAGAAATGAAATGCCCGAATTCGATCTGGTAATCCGCGGCGGTACAGTGGTTGACGGCACCGGCATCCCCCGCTTCCGCGCCGACCTTGGCATCAAGGACGGCCGCGTCGCCATGATTAGCGGTCGCATCAGCGCTGGCGGCGCGAAGGAAATCGACGCCAGCGGCTGCATCGTCGCCCCCGGAGCGGTCGACCTGCACACCCACTACGACGCCCAGCTGAACTGGGACCCCTACGCATCCCTCTCCGGTCAGTTCGGCGTGACCTCCCTCACCGTCGGCCAGTGCGGCTTCGGCTTTGCGCCGACCCGCCCTGAGGACCGCGACCTGAATATGCGGATGATGAACCGCATCGAGGCGATCCCGCTGGAGTCCATGCGCCAAGGTATGCGCTGGGACTGGGAGACCTTCCCGGAGTACATGGACAGCCTCGACCGTCAGGGTCTCGGCGTTAACGTCGGTTGCGTCGTGCCCTTCTCGCCCCTTCGCGGCTACGTGCTGGGCATGATCCCGGCCCGGGAGCGCACCTCGGTCACCGAGGCCGAGCTCAACCAGATGAAGCAGATTCTCTACGATTCGATGAAGGCCGGTGCATTCGGCATTTCGGCCGACAAGAACCTGGAGGACCGGCCCGAGGACGGAAGCTGGCTGCCCAGCCACGTCGCTTCCCGCGAAGAGTACCTGGCATTGTCCCAAGTATTGGGTCAGTTCGGCGTGGGCCACATCGGTTGGACCATCGGCATTTCCGATGACCGTCCGGCCCAGCGCGATATGCTGGCCGAGATGGTGCGGATGAGTGGCAGACCCCTCCACGTTATCCTCGGCGACGTCGAAGGGTACGATTGGCTGAGGGAAATGCGTGAAGAGGGGCTTCCGGTTATCGCTCAAGAGACGGCAGTCCCGGTTATCTCCGAGTTCAAGCTCTCGGAGTACAACCTGTTCGACTACATGCCCAACTGGGTGCAGCCGCTGGTCGGCGCCAAGGAAGAGCGGATCGCCAAGCTGTCGGAAGACGGAGTTCGCGTCGGCATGAAGCGTGACGTCATCGAGCGTCCCCACCCGCGCACCGACTGGAAGCAGGTGCAGGTGGTCGAGGTGGCCCACGAGCGCAACCTAAAGTACGAGGGCCTGAGCATCGCCGACATCGCCGAGGCCGAGGGCAAGGAAGGGCTCGACGCCTTCCTGGACCTGGCCCTTGACGAGGACCTGGAGACCGAATTCGCCCATCCCGCCGGTGGGCGGGGCGATGACGACGCCGAGTACCTCACCAGTCCCTACTCCCATATTTCGGTTTCCGACGGCGGAGCCCACACGAGGTTCCTGGTCAACAGCGTGTGGCCAGTGTATTTCCTGGGCCACTGGATCCGCGAGAAGCAGATCATGTCGTTGGAGCAGGCCCACCAGAAGATGAGCGCGCTCCCAGCCTGGTTCTCCGACATGAAGAACCGTGGCACGCTGCGGGTTGGCGATTGGGCCGACATTATGGTCTACAATATGGATGAGCTGGGCTTCCTCTACGACAAGCCCCAGTTCGCCACCGACTTCCCCGGCGGGGAGAAGCGGCTGGTCCAAATGCCCACCGGTATCCGCCATATCTTGGTGAACGGCACGGTCACGTTCCAAGAGAACGAGTGCACCAACGCCCTGCCCGGCAAGTTGCTCCGCAGCTACGACCAAGTAGGCTAGTGCGCACTAAGGGCCAACCGTCCGCGCGACCAACTCCCGGAGGCGCCCCCCGGCGCCGATGACCACCACGTAGGGGCGATTCGCGAATCGCCCCTACATACGTCCCCCACTCCCCGCCCACCCCACAACGTTGCCCCGACCGCCGCTACTCTTCGTCATCCCCGCGAAAGCCGGGACCCAGGCCACATTTGAATCAGGACCTTCAAGATTCACAGATTTCCAGGATGCCACGGGCCGCCGAACAATCCTGCTAATTCTTTAATCCGATGAATCCGGATTCAAAAGCCGTCGTTGACATCCGCAACCAGCGGCGGCTACACTCGCGCCAATAGGCCGTACAGGAGGAATGAAATGCCCGAATTCGATCTGGTAATCCGCGGCGGCACCGTGGTTGACGGCACTGGCATCCCCCGCTTCCGCGCCGACCTTGGCATCAAGGACGGCCGCGTCGCCATGATTAGCGGTCGCATCAGCGCTGGCGGCGCGAAGGAAATCGACGCCAGCGGCTGCATCGTCGCCCCCGGAGCGATCGACCTGCACACCCACTACGACGCCCAGCTGAACTGGGACCCCTACGCATCCCTCTCCGGTCAGTTCGGCGTGACCTCCCTCACCGTGGGACAGTGCGGATTCGGCTTCGCTCCGACCCGCCCCGAAGACCGCGACTTAAACATGCGGATGATGAACCGCATCGAAGCCATTCCCTTGGAAAGCATGCGTTTGGGAATGCGCTGGGACTGGGAGACCTTCCCGGAGTACATGGACAGCCTCGACCGCCAAGGGCTCGGCGTGAACGTTGGTTGCCTGGTGCCCTTCTCTCCGCTGCGCGGTTACGTGCTGGGCATGATTCCCGCCAGGGAGCGCACCTCGGTCACGGAGGCCGAGCTCAACCAGATGAAGCAGATTCTCTACGATTCGATGAAGGCCGGCGCTTTCGGCATCTCGGCCGACAAGAACCTGGAAGACCGGCCCGAGGACGGCAGCTGGCTGCCCAGCCACGTGGCATCCCGGGAAGAATTCCTGGCTTTGTCTCAGGTGTTGGGCCAATTCGGCGTCGGCCACATTGGCTGGACCATCGGCATCTCCGACGACCGCGCCGCCCAACGGGACATGCTGGCCGAGATGGTGCGGATGAGCGGCCGCCCCCTCCATGTGGGCATCGGCGACGAGGAGGGCTACCAATGGTTGAAGGAAGTCCGTGAAGAGGGCCTTCCGGTAGTCGCTCAGGAAACCGCCGTGCCGATCATCTCCGAGTTCAAGCTATCCGAGTACAACCTGTTCGACTATATGCCCCACTGGGTACAACCGCTGGTCGGCGCCAAGGAAGAGCGGATCGCCAAGCTGTCGGAAGACGGCGTTCGCGTCGGCATGAGGCAAGACATCATCGACCGCCCTCACGCACGCACCGACTGGCAGCAGGTGCAGGTGGTCGAGGTGGCTCACGAGCGCAACCTCAAGTACGAGGGCCTGAGCATCGCCGATATTGCCGAGGCCGAGGGCAAGGACGGCCTCGACGTTTTCCTGGACTTGGCATTGGACGAGGACCTGGAGACCGAATTCGCCCATCCCGCCGGGGCCAAAGCACCCGACCAGATGGGCGCGGCAATCTCTGGGGAGTACTCTCACATCTCGGTGTCGGATGGCGGAGCCCACACCAGGTTCCTGGTCAACAGCGTTTGGCCGGTCTACTTCCTGGCCCACTGGATCCGGGAAGAGAACCTGATGTCCCTGGAGCAGGCCCACCAGAAAATGAGCGCCCTGCCCGCTTGGTTCTCGGATATGAAGAACCGTGGTACCCTGCGGGTTGGCGATTGGGCCGACATCATGGTCTACAACATGAACGAGCTGGGCCTGCTCTACGACAAGCCCCAGTTCGCCAACGATTTCCCCGGTGGAGAGAAGCGGCTGGTGCAGATGCCCACTGGCATCCGCTACATCCTCGTCAACGGGACGGTTACGTTCCAGGAGAACGAGTGCACCAACGCTCTGCCCGGCAAGCTGCTCCGTAGTTACGACCAAGTGGGCTAGCTGGTCGGCATCTGTCTTAGGGCAAAACGAAGGGGCGCTTCCCAAAGCGCCCCTTCGTGTTTTTCTGGGGTTCCAGCGGTTCCAGGAACCCCTGAGTCTCGGCTTTCGCCGAGATGCCGCGTGGACCGGTGAATCCTGGTTTACTCGTCCGGCACCAGCGCGACCAGCCGGTCTTCCTGGGTGGTGACCAGGAACACCTTCATGTGGAAGTCAGGGTTGTTCACGCAGCGCCCGTCGGTCTTGTCGTACTCCCAACCGTGGCCGTCGCACACGAAGACTTGGTCGTCGCCCACGTCCTCCACCTCGCCGCCTTGATGGGGACACATGGTCGAAAGCATCCGGTAGCCGTCCGCCGTGCGTACGAGGAAATAGTTGGCGGTGCCGACCTTGACCAGCTTGGGCAGGTCGGTGAACGAAGACGCGGGCCCCAGGTCGACCCGTACCTTTGTCGACCGCGCCGAGCCGCTGATCTGACGCATGCTGATCCTGTTTACTGGCCGGTTCTCCGCTACCATCGGACTCCCCTCTAGCGATGAAATTCCGGTTTAGTATAGCATTCCGCGCCATTCTGAGGAGCGGTGGTGGGGAAGAACCTCGACCGCGCCAGGTTGCTGTCCTATGAGCAAGTGGGCCGAGGTGACCGAGTGGGCCCTGGCAACAAGGAATAGCGGAATTTATGTTGCGTTGGCGCTTGGGGGCGTGGGACAATCCTGGTAGACGTAGGCAACGATTAGGAGGGTCTTATGCCGAGCGATCGCTATGGGCTTCCGTTATCCACCTCCTCCAGCGCCGCCCTCGACCATTTCGCTACTGGCTTGGACCTAGCCTTGGCGCAGAACTACGGCGCGGAGGAAGAATTTGGATTGGCGGTGGAGGCCGACGAGGGGTTCGCCCTAGCCCGTGCCGCCCTATCCTTCATGCAGTTCATCCGCATCGCTGTTCCCGAAGCCCGGGAAAGCGCCGAGGTTGCGGTTAAGACTTCCTCTGGCATCAGCGAACGGGAAAGGCGTTACATCGACGTCGTTTCAAAGTTCGTGAACGGCCAAAATCTGCCGGCCGCCGACGCGGTCCACGAGCACCTCAATGAATTCCCTCTGGACGCGATGCTCCTCCGCTTGGCTCAGCGGCTCTACATCCAGGGCTGCACCGGCGCCGGAATCCCCGATTACCCGCCGCGCTTCTTCCAACTCATGAGCGGCGTCGCCCCCCGGTACGGCGACGACTGGGCTTTCATGGGCCAGTACGCTTGGGCCAACCACGAGATCGGGCTGATGACCAAAGGCATGGACTTGGCCGAGCGCTCGCTGGACCTTAAGCCCGACAACGCCGTGGCCGCCCACTCGGTGGCCCACGTCTACTACGAGTTGAGCCAAGACGATGACGGCGCGGCCTTCCTCGGCGGCTGGCTGGAGGACTATGACCGGCGGGCCAGCTACCGGGTGCACCTCTCTTGGCATCAGTCGTTGTTCGAACTGGCCAGGGGTCGCTACAACCAAGCCCTGAGTTGGTACGAAAACGACATCCGCCCGTCGGTGCAGGGGCTTAAGTACACCGCCTTGGCCGACAGCGCCTCTTTGATCTGGCGGATGAAAATCTACGGCGACAAGGCCCCCACCGCTCCTTGGCAGGAGGTCATCGACCTTGCCGCTCCCGCCGCCGCTCGCCCCGGACCGTCTTTCCGGGATGCTCACGCCGCGCTGGCCTTCACCGCGGCCAGCGATGACACCTCGTTCAATAAGCTGGTCGATGGGCTGCAAGCGATGGCCGATAACGGCGATGCTTGCGCATTGGAAGCCACACTGCCATTGGTCAAGGGCATCGGGGCATTCGGCGAAGGCGATTACGCCGAGGCCGTGCGGCTGTTGGAGCCGGTGTTCCCTCAACTGACTAGGGTTGGTGGCAGCCACGCCCAGCGGCTGGTATTCGAAGACACTCTGCTGGAAGCCTACCTCCGGGCCGAGGAGTTCGACAAAGCAACCGCAATGCTCAGAGAGCGCCTTTCGAAGCGGGAGTCGCCCCGCGACAACTACTGGATGGCCCGCGCCCAGCAGGGCCTTGGCGATCTGCTGGCAGCCCAAGACAACCTTAAGGTCACCAAGGAAGGCTGGAGCGAAGCCGACACCGATACTGAGGAATACGCCAATCTTACCCAGATGACCCAGGGACTCTAACCGGGTTACCAGAGGTAACTCAACTGGCCGGTCCATGATAGGGCCGGCCAGAATTGTTTCCGAAAGGGAGGGTAGAATGACCGACACAGCCACAGTCCCGGAAACCGGAGTAAGCGTCTATCAGGCGCTCTACCAACGGCGGATGGCTTGGGCGTTCAGAGAGGAGCCAGTGTCCCGCGAGGCCTTGGATCGGATGCTGGCCACCGCCGTTTGGGCTCCTAACCACCGGCTCACCGAACCATGGCGCATCTTCGTCCTTGAGAAGGGCAGCGATGCAATGGAGAAGGTGGCCGGGTTGGCCTACGACTTCTCGATGCAGCGCAACAACAACGAGCAACGGGCCGCCGCCACCCGCCAGTCGATGGTGGATACCCCGGTGATAATGTACGTCTACTACACGCCGGGGCGCGACGAGGAGGGCACCAAGGAGAACTATGCCGCGGTCTGCTGCGCCGCCCACAACATGGCGTTGGCTGGCGTGGCCGAGGGACTGGCCGTTACCTGGGAGACTGGTGGCCCCACCCGCCATCCCGACCTCGGCAAGACTCTCGGCGCCGAAGAGGACTGGATGCTGGCCACCATGCTGTCCATAGGCCACCCAGCGGGAAAGCCCGAATCGGAACGGACGCCCGTTGAGGAATTCGTGACCTGGTTGGACTAGTCCCCCACGCCTATCCCACAAGGAGAGGAGGCGATATGCCGATCATCAGACAGGGTGACCTGAAAAAAAACGAACCGTCTTCCCCCGGCTTGGAATCCCTGACCATGGTGGACGCGGCCCACGGCAGCGACTCGCTGAGAGTCGGCGAAGTGACGGTCGCTCCCATGTCCCGCGTTCCCCGCCACACGCACACCAACACCGAGGAAGCGATGGTCCTGCTGGAGGGTACGCTGGAAGCCTTGGTGGGCGGGCAACGCATGACCATAGAGCCCGGCGACGTGGTACTGGCGCCAGCGGGCACCGTGCACGGATTCGTAAACCGCGCCGAATCACCGGCGCGGTTGTTGTTCGTCTTCCCGATGCACGAACCCGACCGGGTGCTGTCCACGCCGCCCGACGCCCCGCCGTCCGGTTTCCCGTCGGAGCAGGGACTCTCCGGCTTCAACTCTCCCCACGATAGGCCGCTGGAGCGGGAGGCCTAGGGTGCTTGACGGGCGTAGAGCAATTGGGTAACGTGATGTTGACATCAAAACTCTACAAGACTGAAGGAGACTGATGGCGGATTTCGATAAAATAATTCGTAACGGTACGATTGTTGACGGTTCAGGAGGAATGCCGGCGTTCCGAGGCGATGTCGCCATAAAGGACGGCAAAATTTCTATGATCAGCGGCAGCATCAAGGGCTCGGCCACCGAAGAGTTGGATGCCACTGGCTGCATCGTGGCCCCAGGCGCTATCGACTTGCACACCCATTATGACCTCCAGCTCAACTGGGAACCCTACGCCACCATGTCCGGCTGGCACGGCGTCACGTCGGTGACCATCGGACAATGCGGTTTTGGCTTCGCGCCGTGCAAACCCGAGGACCGCGATGCCGCGATGCGCCTCATGACCCGGATCGAGGCTATTCCCCTGAAGACGATGGAATTGGGCCTGCGCTGGGACTGGGAGACCTTCCCCCAGTGGCTGGACAGCCTGGACAGCCATCCCCTGGGCGTCAACGTCGGCGCGTTGGTCCCCTTCAACACGTTGCGCATGTACGTGATGGGATTGGAAGACTCCCGCACCACGGTACGAGCTTCGGACGAACAGATCCGGCAGATGCAGGAAATCCAGCGCGAATCTATGAGGGCTGGCGCCTTCGGATGGTCGGCCATGAAGACCTTGGCCAACCGCCCCGACGACGGGCGCTTCATTCCCAGCCAGGTGGCCCACAACGACGAGTTCCTGGCCCTAGCTAAGGTCTTGAACGAGTTCGGCGTCGGTCACATCGGTTGGACCCGCGGCCCCGCCGAGCGGCCGTTGCCCCCCGGCGAGCCCGACTTGATCGGCGGCGGCGACCCCGGCCCTGTGGTGGCTGCTGTGACCGGCCAGTCGGCCATCCTGATGGACGCGGTGGAAGGCGACGCTCCGGGCAAGGGGCGCGAGGACTTCTTGATCGAGATGTGCTTGGCCTCCGGCCGCCCGATCCAGTGGGGCGCGGTGTCCTTCAACGAAAACGCCCCCGGCCGCTACAAGGAACAGTTGGCGTTCCTGGAAAGGGCACGGGCCGAGGGCGCGCCAATGTTCGCCCAGACCACTGCCTACTCGCCATCACCCGTCTTCGAGTTGGCCGAGTACAACGGGTTCGACGCTATGCCCAACTGGATTGACCCCTTCGTGGGCACGCCGGAAGAGCGGATCGCCAAGCTAAATATGCCGGAAAACCGGGACAGGATGCGCCAAGATGTGGGCGCTTACGCCGGTCAGGGCGGGGCGGCCGACGCGGCTTCCGAGTGGTCCAAGATGCGTGTGGTCGAAGTCCGAGAAGAGCGCAACCTTAAATACGAGGGCAAGAACATCGCCGAATTGGCCGAAATGACGGGCAAGCACCCCATGGACGCCATGCTCGACCTCGCCATCGACGAGGGGCTGCGCACGGAATTCACTTTCGACTCGGCTCAAGGGACCGACCGGACTGCGGTGTCCGAAATTCTGAACCACCCCTACACCCATCCCTGCGTATCGGATGGCGGGGCCCACACCCGCTACCAGACCCTGGGCTGCTGGCCAGTCAACATGATCGCCGACCGGGTCCGCGATCAGGGCATGATGAGCCTAGAGAAGGCCCACTACAAGATGAGCAGCCTGCCCGCCGCCATCGCCGGGTTCACCGACCGCGGCATCCTGAAGGAAGGGTTCGCGGCCGACATCATCGTCTACGAGTTGGACAAGCTGGGACTCCAGTTCGACAGCCCGGTGTACGATACCGACTTCCCCGGTGGCGAGCGCCGCATCATCCAGAAGTCCAAGGGTATCCGCTTCACCATCGTCAATGGCGAAGTCACCTTTACCGAGGGCACGGTTTGCACCGGCGCCACCCCCGGAAAGCTGCTCCGCAGCTACGACATGGTTAGCCGGTAACCACACCTCGTCGCGGTAGTCTAACGAAGGGCTCCCGGCCACGGGAGCCCTTCGTGCATTCTGGCCAAATGGGGAGGACGATTATGGCGACGTCAGTAAAAGGGCATATCCGGGCCGGACAATTGGCCGACCTCATAGAACGGGGCTGCACCGTGGTCACCGGGGGCGGTCACGCCATCGCCGTCTTCTACCACAACGGCGATGTCTACGCCGTCGACAACCGCTGCCCCCACATGGGCTTCCCGCTTGACCGGGGCAGCGTCAAAGACGGCATCCTCACCTGCCATTGGCACCACGCTCGGTTCGACCTCTCCAGCGGCGGCACCTTCAATCCCTTCGCCGACGACGTCCGCAGCTTCCCCGTGAACATCGTGGACGGCGAAATCTGGGTCGACCCGGAGCCCCCGGCCCGAAACGAACTCCAACATTGGCAGCACCGGTTGCAGGACGGACTGGAACACAACATCCGGCTGGTGATCGCCAAGTCGGTTCTGGGGCTCCAGGCTACCGGCGGCGACTACCGGGAGTCGCTGCGCATCGGAACGGAGTTCGGCACGACGTATTCGGCCAACGGTTGGGGCGCGGCCATGAGCATCTTGACCTGCACCGCCAACATCCTTCCCCGTTTGCATGAGGACGACCGGCCGCGGGCGCTCTACCATGGCCTGCTCCACGTGGCCCGGGAGTGCGCCGGCAAGGCCCCGCGTTTCACGGTCGACCCGCTGCCTACCGGCGAGACACGACCGGAAGTCTTCAAGGGCTGGTTCCGCAACTTCATTGACGTTCGGGACGACGAAGGAGCAGAGCGCTGCCTAGTCACCGCCATCGAGCTCGGATTCCCTCGCCAAGAGATCGCCGACATGGTGTTCGCGGCCGCTACCGACCACATCTACTTGGACGCCGGGCACGTGGTGGACTTTGCCAACAAGGCCTTCGAGTTGCTGGACCACGTTGGCTGGGAGATGGCCGGGCAGGTGCTGCCCAGCCTGGTCCACGGCATGGCCAGCGCTCGCCGCAGCCAGGAATTGAGCTCGTGGCGGCACCCCATCGACATCGCCACGATGGTGTGGCAGGCCCGAGCCGACTTGCCAGACCTGTTCGAGCGAGGCCGGGAACGCAGCCATGGTTGGGACGGCGCCGACGGTCTGGCATCCATGGTGTTGGGCGACCAGCCGGGCGAGATAATCCAAGCCATAAATGAAGCAGTGGTTGGCGGCGCCACCGCCGAGCAACTTGGCGGCGCCGTGGCCCATGCCGCCTTCCTGCGCATGGCCCACTTCCACACCTCCAACGAATTTCGCGACTGGGACACCGTGCACAACACGCTGAGCGCTGCCAACGCCCTGCATCAGGCCTTGAGGCGGGCTCCCACAGTCGAGTTGGCCCGCGGCGTGTTCGACGTCGCCATGAGCATCTACTTGGACCGCTTTCTGAACATGCCGCCGCAACGGCTGCCCGGACCAGCGGCGCCCGACGACGATCGTCAGACCCTGCTGTCCGGCCTGCTGGAACTGGTGAACCTCCGCCAGCAGGTCGAAGAGTCGGCCCAGGCTGTCTCCGGCTACCTGGCCGGTGGCGGCGGCCCGGAAGACTTGATGGCCACCCTGGGGCACATGATGCTGCGGGAGGACGCTGGCTTTCATTCTTTCCAACTTGTCGACGCTGCCCTCAACCAGTTCGAGGCCCGCCAACCCTCCGAGTCCGGCCGCCACGTGATGATCGGACTCGCCCGCTTCTTGGCCGCCCACTCCCCGACTCCCCGGGCCGAAGGCCAGACCTACCAGATAGCCCTGAGACTGCAACGCGGCGAGGAAATCTACCAGTAGAAAACACGTGCTAGCAGTTACGTCCACATCGACGTCACCGTTCAGTTGATGAACAGGTCTCGGGTCGAGTTGGAAGTCCGCCAAGCGAATTTTCGAATACAACATATCGCGCCCGCTACCGATCAGGAAGTCGAAGCTCTCTACGCACAAGTTTTCACGCACAAGACCTACAAAGAAGTCCAATGGGAAACACTGGATGAGGACCGGCGCACATGGAACAAGAATGAGTTCCTGATCGAACCGAGTGAGGCCCATTCAGAGACTGTGGAGTTCTTCGTTTCGACCGACGATGTAGAAACGGTACTGATCGATAGTTATATCCATAACTCTAGGTTCGTCCCTGGCTCGCGTTCGGCTCCTGGGTGGGGCTGTACTACCGTCTATGATATAGTGAAAAGGAGCTGAATCGGTTGCTGTGTTGACGGTGGAGTCTAATGTTTAGACTGTTGAGAACGAAAGAAGATAAGACCGACTCTGACTACAAGGGGAGAGGTCCGAGAGTAGCGCCTCCAAGACGACAGGCTTCCGCCAAACCTCCGGGCAAGCCTCAGATTGCCAAACCCGACAAATCGGACTAAAGTTTCGCGTCACTGTGTAAAAAATCGGGCCGACGCTCACACCTAACCCGGTTGATGAGTCGGCCTTTATTTTTTCCATTCGCGTTAGAGGCATGTCGCCCTTCCGTCCCTTGCCACCCCAGAGACGCCCACCTACCATGGACCCACCCAACCCCCCGCCGGGCCGGAATGGCCGATACTGCGGCCCCCTCCCGGATGTGACAATTGACGGTTGGCGGGCTGGTGGATATACCTGTGGCAGGCATTTGCGCTATCCGATGCCGTCTCATTTCAGGAGGCAAGCAGTAATGGCAGAACTCAGCCCCGCCCGCGTGCTGGAAGAGCTGAAGAACAACGGTGTCACCCACGTGGTCTGGTTGCCGGACAGCGAGACCAACTTCCTCTATGTGTTGATGCGCGACGACCCTACCATCGACCTCGTGCCGGTCAGCCGGGAGGGCCATGCTTTCTCCACTGCCGCCGGACTTGCTGCTGGCGGCAAGAAGCCGGTCATACTCATCCAGAACACCGGCATGATGGAATCGGGCGACTCCCTGCGCGGCTGGGGCATCGGGATGAATACCCCGGTGGTGATGATGGTGGGCTACCGCGGCTGGACCCGCCACGGCGTCATCAATGACACTGCGGCCTTCTATACCGAGCGTTTTCTGCACGCCTTCAACATCAATTACTATCTGGTTGAGTCCGACGAGGACGCTGACCGTATCTCGATAGCCTTCGACGAGGCCGCCCGGAACAAGCGGCCGGTGGCCGTGCTGGTCGGCGACGAATACCACGGTTTCAACGTGAGCCGGTAGGCTATGCCCCTCACCCCACCCTCTGCCGACGGCATGTGGGGAATGAGCGGATTTGAGCGGTTTTGATAGGGAAATAGAAAAATGATGAATACAGCCGAGATGCTGCAAGCGTTCAACAAGCTGCGGGGCGACGCTATCGTGATCCCCGGCCGAGGGGGACGCCACTGGGTTGGCATGAGCGACCAGCCCGAACGGGACCTTCCTCTAGGCGACCCGGCTATGGGCGGTCACGCCTCCTTCGCCTTGGGTCTGGCCCTCGCCCTGCCCGACCAGCGGGTGGTGCTATTCGACTCCGAGGGCGACGTGCTGATGGGAATGGGCGCGCTTCCCACCATCGCGGAGAAGGCCCCCGAGAACCTTTACCACTTCATGCTTGACAACGGGGTCTACGCGACCACGGGCGGCCAGCCAGTGCCCAACGCCGACGTCATGGCCTACGATGTGGTGGCCCAAGGGTGCGGCTATCCGGCCACCTACTCCATCGACAATCTGGAGGACTTCACCAACCAGATCGAGGAGATTCTCAGCCAACCCGGTCCGGTCTTTATCGCGCTGAAGATCGACCCCGAGGTCATCAACGAGCCCATCAACGCCCGGCCCCAGTGGCAGCGTAAGACCCGCAACCAAGCGGTGGCCGACATGCAGGCCGAGTTGGGCATCGGGGGCTGACGCTATTGGGCCAGCGTTGACAGGGCCCTGAGCAATTGCTATATCCACCCAATGGGTGAAGTGTGGATGTGGCCTTTCGGCCCGGGATCTGCAACGCTGCTATCAGAATGTTCAGGCGGCGGTCCGGAAATGGGGCCCGGACGTCGGCGTCCGATACATCCAGCGCGTAACTATTCTTCAATCGACTCCATCATTCGATGAGCTCTTCGCCCATAGAGCGTTAAGGCTGCACGTGTTGACGGGGGACCGGCGAGGCGATTACGCAGTGACCATGCCGGGAAGGTGGCGTCTCATCTTCGCCTACGACGAAAGTACCCGCCAATTAATCGTAAAGGAGGTTAGCGATCACTATGACGAACCCTTCTGGAATTCTTCGGGGTAGCATCCTTTGAGCATGTCCAGCCAGCGGCGGCCTTCCGTATTACTGGGGCGGGCAACATCTCTGAAGGTTCCCTTGCCTCTTGGCTCAGGAAAGGGGAAGTCGATGGTCACCTCGTCGCTACCGCTGATTACGACCGAGACAACTTTCGCTCCGCAGTTGAACAAATTAGGGCTTTGACTCTAGGTCCGCCGGAGACCTTCGTGCCTCGTATGAAAGACCTGTGCTCCCAGGCGGGGGTTGCGCTAGTCTTGACCCGGGAATTACCCAAGAGCGGAGCGAATGGCGCGACCCGCTGGCTGGGCCCAAACAAGGGATTGGTCCAACTGAGTCTAAAGTGGAAGTGGGGCGATGTTTTTTGGTTTACCTTCTTCCACGAGGCCGGGCATATCCTCTTGCATCAGAACAAGTCATTCGTCGAGGGCGTCCCTGTTGAAGACATCAACCGGACTGAGGAGGATGAAGCGGACCAGTTCGCTGCGGACTGCCTGGTCCCACCGGAGGAATGGAGTGGCTTCGTCGCGGAATCCGGCTTCAATGAACAACGAATACGGGCCTTCGCCGATGGAATCGGTGTCCACCCCGGAATTGTGGTAGGCCGTCTGCACCATAGTGGCCTGTTACCCTACAACCGGCTAGCGGGAATCAAAGATAGATTCGCCTGGGTTGAATAGGGGGTGAATCGAAATGCGAAGCGTTAACGGACATATCCAACTCTCCGCCAGTGATCTGGTCAACCACCTTGCCTGCCGCCACCTGACCGGACTGGACTTCGAGGTGGCCACCGGGGACCGCTCCGCTCCGTGGACGCCGGACGATCCCGGCCTGGAATTGCTGCGGAAACGGGGTCTGGCCCACGAAGAGGCCTATTTGCAGGAATTGCGGACTCAAGGCCTGGACATCCTCATCATAGGCGGGTTTGGCGTCGATATGCGGAGCGTCATCGATACCGTCAACGCGATGCGCACCGGTCGTGAAGTTATCGTTCAAGCCGCCCTCGCCGAGGGCCGTTGGGGCGGCCGCGCCGACGTACTACTGCGGGTGGACCGCCCCAGCAACCTGGGCGACTGGTCCTACGAGGTCACCGATACCAAGCTGGCCCGGGAAACCAAGGGCGGCACCATCCTCCAGCTTTCGCTGTACTCTGACTTGGTGCGGACGGTGCAAGGAGTCACTCCCAGGCACATGTCCGTGGTCGCTCCGTGGACCGGTTTCCAGCCCCAGGTCTTCCGTGCCAACGACTATGCCGCTTACTACCGTTGGGTGCGCCAGCAGCTGGAGTCGTCCCTGTTCGGCGACAGCCTCACCGACACCTACCCCGAACCGAAGGACCACTGCGACGTCTGCCGTTGGCGCCTGCAATGCAACGCTCGGAGAAGGGACGACGACCACCTGAGCCTCGTCTCCCGAATATCGTCGCTGCAGATCGACGAACTAAAGCGGCGGGACGTGACCACTACCGAGGGTCTGTCATCCGTTCCCCTGCCCTTGGAGTGGAAACCGGGCCGTGGCGCTGCCGCCAGCTACGAACGAGTGCGGGAGCAGGCCCGAGTCCAGGTGGAGGGCCGCAATCTGGACCGTCCAGTCTACGAGACGCTCCCGCCGGAACCGGGGTTCGGTTTCGCCCTGCTGCCCGAGCCTTCACCCGGGGACGTTTTCTTCGACTTCGAGGGGGACTCCTTCGTCGGCCCCGGCGGCATGGAATACCTGTTCGGCTACCTCACCGAGGACGGTCCGGAGCACGAGGGCTACACCGGCCTCTGGGCCCTCAACTACGAGGACGAAAAGCGCAACTTCGAGTCGTTCGTGGACTGGGTCATGGAGCGGTGGCGGCGCTACCCGGACATGCACATCTACCACTACGCCGCCTACGAGCCCAGCGCGATGAAGCGGCTGATGGGCCGGCACGCCACTCGCGGCGAAGAAGTGGACCAGATGCTTCGGAGCGGGATGTTCGTGGACCTTTACCGCGCAGTGGTGACCGGGCTCCGGGCCAGCGTCGAGAGCTATTCCATCAAGAAGCTGGAAGAGTTCTTTGGGTTCGAGCGCGAGGTGCGGCTGCGCGACGCCTCCGCTGCGCTCCACGGCGTGGAGGGACCCTTGGAGATGGGCGACCCGGGTTCCATCGAGCCCGGCGACATCGAGGCGGTCGAGGGTTACAACCGCGACGACTGCGTCGCCACTCTCCACCTCCGCAACTGGCTTGAGGGACTCCGTGGTGACTTGAACGACGCCGGTGAGGGGATCGAACGCCCAAAGCCAGGCGACGCCCAGGCGTCGGAAGAGCAAACCGAATGGCAGAGGATGGTCAACGCCTTGGCCGAGCGGATCACGGCCGACGTCCCCGCCGACCCGGCAAGGCGTGACAGCGAACAGCGGGCCCGGTGGGTGCTGGCCAATACGTTGGACTGGCACCGCCGTGAGGAGAAGGCGGCTTGGTGGGAGTACTTCAACCTGCTGGGCAAGACCCAAGAGGAGTTGATCGACGAACGGGAGGCCCTCTCGCAGTTGGAGTTCCTCGGTGGGATGGAAGGAGGAACGGAGCGGCGGCCGGTCCATCGTTACCAATTCCCTGAACAGGAGACCGCCCTCCGGAGCGGCGACCATCTTCATGCGGCTTGCAGTGTGCAAGGGTTGACTGTCGCCGGAACAGCCGTCGGCGATCTGGCGTCCATCGACACCTTCGCCCGCATCGTCGATATTCGCAAGCGTGGCGATGCGCACGAACTCCATCCGCCAGCAGTGTTTGCCCACGAGTCGGTCAACTCGAAGGTCTTGAAGCAGGCCCTGGTCCGGATCGGTGAATACGTTGCGGAGCATGGCATTACCGGTACCGGGCCATACCAGGCAGCCCGGGACCTTTTGCTCCGTGACCCGCCCCGTTTGGCGGGCGAGGCGATCCGCCGGGAGGGTGAGACGGCCCTGAACGCAGGCTTGCGGGTGGCCAACAATCCGGGATTCGGCGTCCTGGCCATCCAGGGCCCGCCAGGCGCGGGGAAGACCTATACCGGCGCCCGGATGATTTGCGAGTTCGTCGCCAACGGCGCTCGGGTCGGCATCACCGCCAACAGCCACAAGGTCATTGGCAACCTTTTGAAAGACGTGTTGGCAGCCGCCAAGGAGCGGGGCCTCGACCTGAAGGCCGTCCAAAAGGTGACCAATGCCAGGGACGAAGGCCTGAAGGACGAACGGGTGGCAGTGACCCCCGACAACGATCGGGTATTCGCCCGCTTGGAGGGAGATTGCCAGGTCGGGGCGGGCACCGCGTGGTTGTGGGCCCGCCCCGAAGCGCAAAACTCGGTGGACGTCCTGTTCGTCGACGAGGCGGCCCAAATGTCGCTGGCCAACGTACTGGCCATCTCCCACGCCGCCAAGGACCTCGTGTTGCTGGGCGACCCTCAGCAACTCGAACAGCCAACTCAGGGCACCCACCCGGAGGGCGCGGACACGTCGGCATTGGCCCACCTGCTCGACGGGCAGCAGACTATCGGGGCAGAACAGGGCTTGTTCTTGGAGGAAACCTGGCGGCTCCATCCCGACATCTGTCGCTACACCTCCGAGGTGTTCTACGAGGATAAGCTCAGGCCACGTCCGGGACTGGTGACACAACTGGTCTTCTCCGACGCCCCGGTGTCCGGCTCCGGGCTCCGCTTCCTTCCGGTGAGCCACCAAGGCTGCCACAACGACTCAGACGAAGAAGCCGACGTGGTAGCGGAGCTGGTGCGTGGCCTAACCGACGGCGCCTCGACCTGGACCGACCAGCTCGGCGAGGAGAAGCCTATCACCCTGGACGACGTGGTGATCATCGCGCCCTACAACGCCCAAGTGTTCAAGATATTAGACCGGCTACCGGGGGCTAGGGCCGGGACCGTGGACCGGTTCCAGGGGCAGGAGGCGCCGGTCGTCGTTTACTCCATGACCACCTCAACGCCCGAGGAAGCGCCCCATGGCATGGAGTTCCTCTTCAGCCTGAACCGCTTGAACGTGGCAACCTCGCGCGCCCGTTGCGTCTGCGTGCTGGTGGGCTCGCCGGAGCTCTTCTCCCCGGAGTGTAAGACGCCCCGCCAGATGCAGCTGGCCAACGCCTTCTGCCGCTACCGGGAGCTGGCGACCGAGATAGCGCTGTAGCTAATGGTCTACCGATACGACCACGCCGCCCAGCACCGTTAACGATGCGGTGATGCTCTTCAGGGCCTGGGGCTCAACGGACGTAGGGTCGGCGTCCACCAGAACCAGGTCTGCCAGCTTGCCAGGCGTGATCGAGCCCTTGTCGGCGGCAGTTCCTTCGGCTTCGGCGGCAGCAAGGGTGTACATGCGAATTGCCGTCGCCACCGGAATGGTGCGGACGGTCACAGCACTGTCGGCCAAGGGTCGGCCGTCTCGGGTGAGGCCAGTCACGGCGGTATAGATGGCCGGCCACGGGTTGGGGTCGATGACCGGGGCGTCGGAGCCGAAGGCTACCGGCACTCCGGCGCGGTGCAGCGCCGCAGCGGGATAGAGGTGAGCGTGCAGGCGCTCCGGAACCCGTTCCCGGTAGTCCGGCCCGTTCCAGTACAAGAACCCCGGTTGCGTCACCACGAAAGCACCGCTGGCCAGGACTCGCTCGACCAGTGTCGAAGGGCCTTCGGCGCAATGCTCGATGCGGTCTCGGGGTAAGCCCGCAGGCCGTGGTCCGCCCGCGTCTTTGAGGATCGCCGCCGCAGCTGCCACCGCCTCCTCTTCCACCGCATGTATCGCCACCGGAAAACCGGAACTGTGAGCGTACGCGACTAGCAGCCTTAATTCCTCGGTCGACGGATGCATGCGACCGGAGGTAAGGGTCAACATAATCTTGGCGTGACCCACCCGGAGTCTCCCGGTGCCGGACCGGAAACTTAACCCGGCTTCGGCAAGTTCCGGCAGCTTGCCGTATCCCGTCATCATCAATATGCGAGGGAACGTGGGATTCATCCCTTGGAGCCGTCGGAACGTTTCCCAGCGTTCCGGCCCGTTGTGGGCTCCGGCGTCCTGGGCGGAGGTGATCCCATAGCCCAGCAGCCTTTGGGATACAGCCCGCATCCCGTTATCGAACTCTTCGGCGGCCCGCAATCCTCCCAGCCTTTCTCGGAGGAAAGCTGCCATCTCGAAGAGAACACCCGTCGGCTCGCCGTTGCGCTCGTGCCGGTGGACGGTGCCGCCGGAAGGGTCTGTTGTCTCTCGGTGGATGCCCGCGAGGCGCAGGGCAAGGCTGTTGAGGACAACGGCGTGACCGCTGCGGTGGTCCAGCCGGACCGGGTGATTGGGAGCTGCTTGGTCCAGGTCCCAACGGGTCGGGTGGCGCGATTCGGCCAGCGACAAGTCGTCGTAGCTGTGTCCCCGGACCCAGCCACCAGGCTTAGTTTTCCGGGCTTGGTCTCGCAATAACTGCTGGAGCTGCGGAATCGAGGATGCGCGTTCGGGACCACAATCCAAGTCCAGCGCCGCCCGGGCCATGGCGGGCAGATGGCAGTGGCCATCGATGAAACCGGGAAGCAAGGCCAAGCCTTGGCAGTCGATTACCCTCGGGTTGCCGGAGACCAGCCTCTTGACCTCCGAATTGCCGCCTACCGCCAAGATTTTCCCTTGCCCCACGGCCACTGCTTGGACCCTGGACGTGGTGCGGTCCATGGCCACCACCCGCGCGTTTAACAACAACAGGTCGGCTTGCGGCATGGGCCCACAGTATCAAATAATGGTACGGTAGGCGACAACCCGTCTCCGCCCTTGGAGGAAGCTTGCCCCGTTCATCAGATGGCACCATCACCGCCGTAATCTTCGACTGGGACCTCACCCTCTGGAACAGTTGGGACATCCACATGGAGACGATGCGTTTGGTTGCCGACCACTTGGGTCATCCTCGTCCGAGACCCGACCAACTGGCCACGGAGTACTCTCGGCCCTTCCTCCAACACTTGGAATTATTCTTCCCCGGAGACCAGCAAGAGGTGGAAGAGACCTACCTGCATTTCTACCATCGTTCGGTCTGGGAGGCTCACCGCGTATACTCTGGGGTTTCCAACGTGCTGTCGCTGCTTAAGGACAGCGGGTACCGAACGGCCATCTTCTCCGACAAGCGAGAGCTGTTTGGCGGACCGGAGCTCGACTCCACCGGGCTGCGCCCCCTGTTCGACACGGTTTCGTTCCTCTACCTGGGACGGCCCTACAAGCCCAATCCCTCTGGGCTATTCGATGTGATGGAGGACTTGAATACCAGGCCGGAGCAGTGTCTGTTCGTTGGCGACAGCTATCGCGACATCGAGTGCGCCCAACGGGCCGGGGCCAAGAGCGGGGCCGCCCTGTGGGCGACAGTGGAACGCAACCGGCTGCTGGCCCTGGGCCCGGACTATCTTTTGCACCGTATACAAGGGGTCCTGACCACCGTCGACCTGGCATCGCCGGGCCGCATTTCGTGACTCGGGGCGAAGAACACCCGTCGTCGCGGAAGGGCCTTGTCCGGCGCGCACTGGTCTTCGCGCTGATGCCCTTCGCCGTCGGAGCCGTAGTCGGTTCGATGGCCGCCAACCTTGACTGGCATCAGCTGTATCAAGTGTTGCTGGGGTCCGATCTACGGTTGGTGTTAATCGCCCTGGGACTGGTCGCCCTGGCCTACTTCGCATATGCGTTCAGCTACGTCTTGGTGAACCGCTCTTTCGGTATCCGGTTGCAGGAATGGGACCTGTTGCGTATTGGCCTGATTACGTCGGTTTTGGTCGCCGCCGCTGGCGGGGTCGCCGGGCACTCGGTGAGAAAATGGCGGGCACTTATCATTTGCTTGGGATGCCCTTGGAGGAAGCGGTGTTGGTCTCGTTGCTCTTCCGACTGGTCCACCAGGTGGCGCCATTCTTGACCAGCGTTACCCTCTATCGAGTACGCCGTGCCCCACCTGTAAACCGGCTCTAGGGAACGAAGGCGGCGTCGTGCTGCTCGTCGGCGTGGTAAGAGCTGCGGACCAGAGGACCGGAGGCGACGTGCTTGAAGCCGAGTTCTAAGCCGGCGACCCGCAACTCCTCGAATTCGGCGGGGGTGTAGAACCGGTCGATGGCGATGTGCTTGGCGGAAGGCCGCAAGTACTGGCCGACCGTGAGCAGATCGCAGTCCACCGAGCGCAGGTCGCGCATGGTTTCCACGACTTCTTCCATCGTCTCGCCCATCCCGACAATGATCCCGGACTTGGTGACGGTGGACGCCTGGATCTCCTTAGCCTTGGCCAGCAGGTCTAACGAGAGCCGATAGTTCCCCTTGGGCCGGACCCGGGGAAAGACGCGGACGGTGGATTCGATGTTGTGGTTTAGCACCGCTGGTCCGGCGCCGATTACCCGCTTGAGGGCGGCCCAAGACCCCCCGAAATCAGGTATTAGCACTTCGACCCGGCACTCGGGTAGCGCCTCGCGTATTTTGTTGATGCAAGCAGCGAAGATGTACGCGCCTCCGTCGGGCAGGTCGTCCCGGTTGACCGATGTGATCACGCAGTAGCGCAGGCCCATGGTCTTGACCGTGTCGGCCAAGCGGGCGGGCTCCTGCAGGTCGATGCCAACGGGGCGACCCGTGGTGACGGCGCAGTAGTGACAGCGCCGGGTGCAGATGTCGCCCAAGATCATGAATGTGGCGGTGCCCCGGCCCCAGCACTCGCCGATGTTCGGGCAATGGGCCTCTTCGCAGACCGTGTGCAATTCCTGTCCCCGCATCAGCTCCTTTAGCTCGATATAGCGGGGACTGCCCGGCATCTGGACCTTAAGCCAGTCTGGGAGGCGGGGGCGCAGTGCGGTCCTGGAAGGGGTGCTGTCGTTGTCGTTAGCTTCAGTCATCGCCTTGATTATAGCAATTGCACCATGCGAGGGTCGACGCGGCATTTCTCGGCGGTGATGATCGAGTCGATTTCGGCCACCGCCAGTTCGAGCCGCCCCTGCTGATTGACCACCCGGTAGTCGAACTCGCGCACTTGCTCAATCTCTCGGGTGGCGGTATTCAGCCGGAGTTCAAGACCGGAAGAGGTCTCAGTCATTCGGTCCGAGAGCCGACGGCCCAGTTCGTCCAGGGATGGTGGCATCAGGAATATGAACAGCGATTCCGGGGCCATGCTCCGGATGGTTGCCGCCCCCTGTACGTCCACCTTCAAGAACACGTCCTTGCCGGAGTGGAGCGCCGCCCGCACCTGGCTGCGGGGGACGCCGTACCAGCGGCCATATACCTCGGCGCATTCCAAGAACTCGTCCCGTTCCCTCATCCTCTGGAACGTCTCGTCCTCGAGGAATATATAATCTTCGCCGTTTCGTTCACCTGGGCGCATCTGGCGAGTGGTGGCGGTGACCGCGAAGTGCCAGGGACGGTCCAGCTTCTTCAGCTCGGCCAAAGCTGCGTCTTTGCCCACCCCCGACGGGCCGGATAGGACCACCAACAGTGGCGGAGCCGGACTCGCTTCGGGAAGGTCACCCGGCAAGGGAATCCAAGTGCTCCCAGAACTCAGGGTAGGACACCGACGCATCGGCCGCGCCGTGGACCGTGGTGTTGCCCTCGGCCGCAAGTCCGGCGACGGCCAAGGCCATGGCCAGCCGGTGGTCACCGTGGCTTTCGCAATCGGCTCCGGTCAGGAGGCCGGAGCCCCGAATGACCATGCCGTCTTCTCGTGCCTCGATGTTGGCCCCCAAGCGGCCCAGCTCTTGCACCGTGGTGGCGATGCGGTCCGACTCCTTCACGCGAAGCTCCTGGGCATCGCGGACCACAGTCTCGCCAGCGGCGAAACAAGCGGCCACTGCCAAGACCGGGACCTCGTCGAGAATGCGGGGAATCATGTCGCCGCCAATTTCGGTGCCGTGCAACTCTCCGGTGGTGACCAGCAGGTCGGCTACAGGCTCGCCCCCTTCGGTACGCTCGTCGACCAATCGCAGGCTTTCGCCTGCGCCCATGGCGATTAGGGCGTCGATAATACCGGTGCGGCTAGGATTCAGGCCAACGCCGCGAATTAGCACCCGGGAGTTGGGGTGGCACAATGCCGCCACAATCCAGAATGCCGCCGAGCTAATGTCGCCCGGGACCGCGATGTCGACACACACCAGCTCCGCTGGACGGAGCAGCAGGTCGAGCCCGTCTTCCTGTACGGTGGCTCCCATGGCGGTGACCATGCGCTCGGTGTGGTCCCGTGACAGGGCGGGCTGGTGAATGACCGTGGCGCCGTCGGCCGACAGTCCCGCCAGCATGATGCAGGATTTCACCTGCGCGCTGGCCACTGGCAGATCGTATTCGATGCCTCTTAAGTCGCCGCCCCGCACCACCAGCGGGGCCAAAGAGTCGCCATCGCGGCCCATGATCTGGGCCCCCATGCGCTTCAGCGGATCGACAATCCGGCGCATTGGGCGGGAGCGCAGGGAGCTATCGCCAGTGAGCACTGACAGAAACGGTTGGCTGGCCAATACGCCGGAAAGAAGGCGCATGGAGGTGCCGCTGTTACCGGCATCCAAGATGTCGGTGGGCTCGCTAAGCTCTGGCCCGCTGCCGACGATCAGGTATTCGCCCGGCGAGTCGGCTGCCTCGATCACCACCCCCATGCCATGGAGGCAGGCCATGGTGGACATGACGTCTTCGCCGTTGGAGAGGCCGCGCACTCGCGCCGAGCCCCGCGCCATGGCGTTTAGGATCAAGGAGCGGTGGGAGATGGACTTGTCGCCGGGCACCGCCAATTCGCCGGCGAAGGCGGCGGGCCGGCTGACCTTCCTGTTATCGCTTGCTGCGGTCACGGTCCCTCAAGCGCCGCTGCAACTCCATGCCCTTCCGGCCCAACATCATCTCACCCATGCTTTCGCCGAAGGATGGGATTTCCGTGGCTGGGACCCGCGTCCGGGTTTCCGCCGAAACCACACCGGCCATCCAACGCGAGCGCTCTTGGGAAGCGTGCTCGAACACCTGCTGGACCGTCTCCGGGTCCGGGCCTTCCTCATCGTTGAGGATGGTCCTGATCTCGTAGAGCTCTCTTATGAAAGAATCGATCCAGCTAACGATATGGCCACGGTTGGTTATCGAGATGTCCCGGTGCATGATGGCATCGCCTGAAGCCAGCCGAGAAAGGTCCCGGAAGCCGGAGGAGGCCAGTTGGGCGATGTCTTCCCAGTTGGCGCTCTTGGAGGCGGTTTCCATCAACGCCACCGACATCAAGAAAGGCAGGTGGCTAACCGCGGCAACGAAACTGTCGTGCTCGTCCGCGTTGATGAAGTAGGGTTTCGCTCCCACCGCTTCAGCCATCGTGGTTACGGTGGACACGGCTTGCTGGTCGGAATAGGGACTGGCCACCACGCAGTAGGGCTTGCCCGCGAATAGGTCTGCCGAGGCGTTTTCCGGCCCAGGAGTTTCCCGGCCTGCCATGGGGTGGCCCCCGACGAAGCGGACCTGCTTGGGCAACAATTCCTCGGCCCACTCGACTACGACGCGCTTGGAGCTTCCGACGTCGGTGAGCACGGTCCCTTCCTGAAGTTGGGGCCCGATGATCTCCATCAGTTCGCGCATGGCCATTACTGGTGTGGCTAATACCACCACGTCGGCGTCTTCTATCGTCGGCCTGATGCGGCCGTCTACCCTGTCGAACGCTCCCATTTTCTGGGCCCCGCTCCGGGCGGAACTTTCGAAGTCGGTGCCGACGACCTCCAGGTTACGAAGCTGGGAGTTTTTGAGGGCCAAGCCCAGGGAAGTGCCGATAAGGCCCGTGCCGATTATTCCTATCTTGGCCAAGGCGATCTCCCACTGCTGGAGTACCGGGTTAAGGAACTATCTTACACCATGCGTCCCGCCTGGGGAATCGGGGCCGGCCGCGCCAGACCCGCCCCACACCTCTCCGGCCTCCCTGCCTTCACCCCGCGATAACGCCCCCATGGTCCTGCCACTTCCCCCGTCGTTCCGGCCCCTCCGATTTACCGTGGGAACCCGGTACCGGGTCCGGCTAGAGGCCGGCCAGCGCCTCGCGGGCTATGTCGGTACGGACGACTTTGTCGTAGGGCTGGCGCTCCCGGCACATCCCGGCGGCCAGCAGGATGTCATGTAGGCTTTCGTACTCCGGTTGCTCCAACACCGCGTCGGTGGGCCACTGGTCTTGGGCCTGGTAGCGGGCGATGGACGCGGCCATGACCTCGGTGGAACTGCCGGGGAAGAATTCCGCGACCGTTGCGGCGACGTCGGTCGGGTCACTGGAGGCTAGCCACCGCAGCGCCTTGGTGAAGCCGACGGTGAACCGGGCGGCGGTGTCGGCATGCTCGTTCAAGAAGCGGTGTGTCGCGGCGAAGGAACTATAGGCCAAGTGCCCGTTTTCGGGTCCGAGAGCGGTCAACAAATGCCCAGCTCCGTCCGCCATTAGCTGTTGGACCACCGGCTCCGCGACGTGGACATATTCTGCCTGGCCCTCGCTGAACGCCGCGGTCGCATCCTCCAAGGAGAGCCCGGTCCGCAAATCCAAATCGGTGGGTTCGAGTCCATGACGGCGCAATGCGTACTGAAACGAGGCCCAAGGCATCGGCGAGAAGCCCACCGGAATCACCCTTGCCCCGCGAAGCGACTCCCAGTCGAATGGGTCCTGCGGCTGGCGGCCCAAGATGAAGAAGCCGTCGCGGGCGTTGATCTCGGCGAAATGCAGCGGCACCGTCTCCGCGCCCCAGTCGGAGGCGATGATGGAGCGCATGATACCGCTCTGGACTATGTCCGCGGCGTCGTGGTGCAGGGCGCTGAGCGGGTGTGGGAATTGGGGCGGGCAGGTGCTGAACTCGACGTCCAGCCCCTCATTCTCCAGAAACCCGCCCGCCACCGAAACGTAGATCGGCGTGTAAAACAGAGACCGCCAGGTCTCCATCAACCGCAGAGCCCGTCTGCCGCCGGGGGCCAAGCCCTACGACTCCAGGAAGGGCATCAGCGCCCCCAAGAAGCCCTCGGGGTCCTCGACTTGCGGAATGTGTCCGATGCCGGGCAACACAACCTTCTGGGCGTTGGCGATGTTGTTGTGCAGCAACTCCTCGCCGTCCCATCGCAACCGGTCAACCTCGCCGTAAAGCACCATGGTGGACGACGCTTTAATCTTGGGAAGACGCGACATTAGGTCGTAGTAGGAGAGGGATTCCATCAGGTTACGCACCCAGAGACCGGCTTGAGCGCGGCTGGCGTTGTTGCGGTCCACCCACTCCTGCTGCGGGTTGGCGAAGGTGGTCCCTTCCTTCAACTCCTGTAGGGTGCGGGTCTTGGGCATGCCGTTTTCGTCGTACTGCGCCATGGTGTCTTTGAGGCGGTCGGGAGCGGTGAAGGGGCTCCAGACCGGGCAGCCCACCAGCACCAGCTTGTCCACCCGCTCCGGGAAGCTGGCGGCGGTCTCGGTGGCCAGCACGGCGCCCACCGAGTTGCCAACGTAGTGGGCCCGGTGGATGTTTAGGATCTGGCAGGCGTGGTCCAAGGCGTTGGCGTAGTCGGGCAGGTTGAAGTGGCGGCCCGGCTTGTCGGAGTCGCCGTGCCCCAGCATGTCGAAAGCATAGCAGGTATAGTTCTGGGCCACCGAGTCGATGACGTATTCCCAAGTCCAGACCGAGGTACCCAAGGGGTGTAGAAAGACCACTGGGTACCCCTCGCCCTTTCTGACGAAGTGCATATCGCCTTCAGGGGTGGGTACCTTGTCGGTGAGGTCACGGCGCACGAACATGTAGGCCTCCTGACGGGGCGGTTTGGAGGCATTATGGTATAGCGGGCACGCTAACGCAATCTTCCTGGCCCTCTTGGACCTGGTGCTAAAAATAGACGCTTTTCGTTTGACCTTTGTAGGGCCCTGTGCCAGAATCAAAACAGTATTCTCCGCCGCCTTTCAGAGCCGGAGCGGACGGGGTAGGGGACAGCAGGCGAGGCGGTTAGTCTTATGATGCGTGAGCCGACCTGGACCAGGGACAGGCTGCGCCGTTTGGTCCAACGGGAAATCGGCGACTACCGCATAATCGTCGTCTCCAACCGCCAGCCCTACGTCCACGAAATCGTGAACGGCGAGCTTCGTTGCAACACCCCCGCCGGCGGCGTCACCACCGCGATCGATCCGCTGATGCAGGAGTGTGGCGGGACTTGGGTGGCCCACGGCAGCGGCGGCGGTGACCACCAGGCCGTCGACGAAAACAACCGGGTCATGGTGCCCCCGGACCATCCGGCCTACACCCTGCGCTTGGTCTGGCTGACCGAGGAAGAGGAGCGGGGTTACTACTACGGACTGTCCAACGAGGGCCTGTGGCCTCTTTGCCACAATGCCTATATCGAGCCGACGTTCCACGAGTCGGACTGGAACACCTATCGTAAGGTAAACGCCGAGTTCGCACGGCACGTGATCGACGAGATAGACGGCGGCCCGGCCGCCGTCTTTATTCAGGACTACCATCTTGCCCTGTTGCCCCGAATGTTGCGGGACGCGAACCCGGATGTAATTACCGGTCAGTTCTGGCATATCCCTTGGCCCACCTACGAGATATTCCGTATCTGCCCCTGGCAGGAGGAGTTGCTGGAAGGGTTGCTGGGCAACGACATGCTTGGTTTTCACATCGGAGACCACTGCAATAATTTCATCGAGGCCGCAGCCCGCATCCTTGGTTCGCCAGTGGACCAAGACTATAGCTTGGTCTACCACCGGGACGAAGCCACTTTGGTGCGCCCTTTCCCGATCAGTGTGGACTTCGACGGCATCGAAGCCGAAGCCCGTAGCGCCGAGGTCGCCGACGAGATGGACCGCATCTCCGCCGAGTGGAATCTAGAGGGCAAGATGGTGGGTCTGGGCATAGACCGTATTGATTACACCAAGGGTATCCCCCACCGCATCCGCGCCATAGGCCGGTTCTTGGAGAAGCATCCTGAGTACATCGGCCAGATGGTATTCGTCCAAGCCGGGGTGATGAGCCGGACGAATATCCGCGCCTACCAGCACTTGGCTGAGCAGATCGACGTCCTGCTGGAAGAGGTCAACGGCCGCTTTGCCACCGACAACTGGCAACCGATACTCTACATGCCGACCGACCTGCCTTCAGTCACTCTCATGGCCCTGCGGCGCTTGGCCCGCTTCTGCATCGTGAGTTCGTTGCACGACGGCATGAACTTGGTGGCCAAGGAATACGTGGCCAGCCGCTACGATAACGACGGCGTGCTGATTCTTAGCCCCTTCACCGGCGCGGCCATGGAGTTGACCGAAGCGGTGATCGTGAACCCCTATGCCGTCGAGCAGTTTGCCGATGCTATTTCCGAGGCGGTGGAAATGCCGCGCCAAGTACGCCAGACCCGTATGGCGGGGATGCGCTCGGTGGTGCAGGAAAACAACATCTTCAAGTGGGCCGCCCGCTCCTTGGTCGACATGATGCAAGGCGGCCGCCGCTCGCGCCGCCCCATCAGTAGCTTCTAACACTCCACCCTCCCTAGCCTCCGTTCGTTCTGAGACACGCAATGGCCCACTTGCTGAACGTCTGGCCCGCGGTTAGCGTCCGATTGCGCCGGGCACGGCGGGTCCTGTTGTTGTTCGACTACGACGGCACCCTCACCCCGATCCTGCCCCGGCCCGAGGATGCGGTGCTTGACGAAGGCGTTCGGGCGTCGTTGCGGGCTCTGGCGGCCCAGGAGCGCTATCTCGTCGGCATGGTCAGTGGGCGAAGCCTTGGCGACTTGATGGAACGGGTCGGTCTGCCCGAATTGCTCTATGCAGGCAACCACGGCCTGGAAGTCCGTGGCTTGGGCTTGGACTTCGCCCATCCGGGCGCCGCCGTGGCCAAGGATGCGCTGGACCGTGTGAGCCGCCAGCTTCAGGTTGAGTTCGGTGGAATTCCCGGGGTCCAAGTTGAACACAAAGGTCAGAGCCTCACCGTGCACTACCGGAACGTGGCCGAGGAATTGACCGGTACGGTGGAGAAAGCCACCCGGGCTGCGGCGGACCCCTACGTCCGGCGCGGCGAGCTGAGGACCACACGAGGGAAGATGGTGGTGGAAGTCCGGCCCGGAGTGGAGTGGGACAAGGGCAAGGCCATCGCCATGGTGCGCGGGTCTTTCCCGGAACCGCCCTTTCCGGTCTATTTCGGCGACGACGTCACCGACGAAGATGGCTTTAGAGTCGTACAGGAATTAAACGGACTGGCGGTGTTCGTCGGGCCGCCCCGAGACGGGACTGTCGCCCTGCACCAGTTGGAGTCCCCCGAGGAAGTGGCCACGGTGCTGAGTATGCTGGTGAGCCTGTAGGGAGTTGCCGGGTCAGGCTCCGAGGCGTTCCACCTCGTTCAGCTTGTCCAGACGGCGCTGGAAGCGGGTCTCGGGCAGAAAACCGGCCCCCAAGAAGGCGTCGAGCAACCCTTTGGCTTGCTCCGGTCCGATGACGCGCCCGCCCAGGCAGATCACGTTCATGTCGTCGTGCTCCACCCCTTGGCGGGCGGTGTAGGTGTCGTGACAAAGGCAAGCCCGTACGCCGCGCACTTTGTTGGCGGTAATGCAGGCGCCCACTCCGCTGCCACAAAAAATCACGCCGCGCTCGGCTTGGCCGTCGGCCAAGGAGCGGGCTACGGCGGCCGCGAAGTCGGGGTAGTCATCGTCGGGGTCCAGGGTATGGGCTCCCAGGTCCTCCACCTCATGTCCGCACGACTCCAACCACGGCACGATCTGCTGCTTCAAATCGAAGCCCGCGTGGTCGGCTCCCACCGCCAACTTCATGCGCATCGACTCCCTGAACGACTCCCTGAACGCTTCCCTGGATGCATCAACAATACTGTGAGTTGCAGACAGGCGCAATGATCCCTCGCTAGCCGATGCACTGCCCGGAACGCCTCCGAGGCCGCCGGGCGCGTATGGGACGCCGCCCGCATGGGATACCTATAGTATGTTAGACTGCGTTCGGTCTTGGTTAGCTTCAGCATGATCGAAAACTTAGCCTGGACACGCGGATGATCAAAGCAATCTCCTTCGACTTCTACAATACTCTCGTTAAGTTTTGGCCCGACTTGGACGAAATCCAGCAATCCGCTTGCCGGGAGTACGGCATCAATGTCTCAAAAGAGGGCCTGAACCACGGATACGCCGTAGCCGACGTCTTTTTCAACCGGGCCAACGAGGAAGAACCGCTGTCGCTCCGGTCGCCGGAACGGCGCTTGGAATTCTTCGGCGAATACGAGCAAATGATCCTGGCAATCGCCGGTGTGCCGGTGTCGCGAGACCTGGCCACCCAGATCTGGTCGCTGGCCATCAGCGTACCCAAGGATTTCCAGCCCTTCGACGACACAATTCTGGTCCTGGCCCAACTGAAGGAGAAGGGATATCGGTTGGGCGTCATCTCCAATCTGCGGCGGGACATGGACCAGCTCTGTCGTCAAGTGGGACTGGGAGAGTACTTGGACTATTGCGTATCCGCCGATCAGGCGGGTGCGGAGAAACCCCACTCCCCGATATTTTTGGCCGCGCTAAAGCAGAGCAAGACCTCGCCCTCCGAATCCCTGCACGTGGGAGACCAATACCGGTCCGACGTGTTGGGGGCTCGGGCGGTGGGGATGAGCGCGGTGTTGCTCGACCGCGGCGGTTGGCAGGACGGCGTGACCGACTGCCCCAAGATTTCCAGCCTTAGCGAATTGGCCAGCCTGCTGGACAGGCTAACTTAAAAGGACTGGCGGGAGAAGCGAGATGAGCGAAAACGGGCACGACCATGACGATGGCTCTCCAGTGCGGGTGGCGGTCTGGTACGACTACATTTGACCCTGGTGCTATGTCGGCCTGGAGCGGGTCGACCGGATGGCCAAGGAATTCGATATTGCGGTGGAAGGCCGCGCTTACCTGCTGCGTCCCGACACCCCGAAGGAGGGCTCCGAACGTCCTCCGCGCCAAGGCGAGACCGACGATGAACTCTCCGAGCCGTTGCGCAGCCAGGCCCGGGAGTCCGGCCTGATCATGCGCCCGTCGAGCCGCACGCCCAACACCTTATTCTCCCTGGAAGCCACCGAGTACGCCCAGCAGCATGGGAAGTTCATGGAGTTCCACCATGCGGCCTACAAGGCGTTCTGGGAAGACCGGCGGGACATCGGCGAGATCGAAGTCCTAAAGCAGATCGCCGATAGCGTGGACCTAGACGGCGACGACCTGGTGAGGAGCCTGGAGCAGCGGGTCTATTCCTCGGCGGTCATGGCCCAGTACCGGGAGGCGATGCAGTACGGCATCAACGGAATCCCGACCTTCCTGGTGGGGAACCTGCTGTTCACGGGGGCCCACCCCTACCCCATATTCCAGCAGGCGATGGAGCGCTACCGGAGCTCGGTGGAAGGCGAGGGCTAGCCCGTAGCGCCGGAGGCCCGAATCAGCAATACTGGGTCTCCCGAATGGCGCACCACTCGCTCAGCGACGCTACCCAAAACCAGTCGGCCAACCCCGGAGCGGCCGTGGGTTGTCATCGCCACCAGACGATGCGGACTCTCGGTTGCCAGGTCGATCAGGCACTCTGCAGGCGCGCCGTTCAATAGATGCGTCTGCACCGTGGCAACGCCTTCCGACCGTAATCGCTGGCTCACCTGTTCCAGGTATGCCTGCGCATCGGCGTCGACTTCGGCGGCGAAAGTCTCGTACGACGGGACCCTGGGCGGCGCGTCCACGGGGCCGATGGCCATTGCCCGGTAATACTCGGCGGACGATGGGGTAACTCGCGCCAGGTCGATGGCCAAGCCCATACCGCTGGCCAGGTATGCCGCGTGAGGCAGCACCTGCTCCGCTAGGTCCGAGCCGTCGACCGGGACGATCATCCGCTCCAGAAGACCATCGGCCGGACCGCTGCTTTCGGTAGACCGGATGATCAACAGTGGGTTCTCCGCTAGATGCAGCACCTTGTCAGTCACGCTGCCCAACCACCAGCGAGCCAGGCCGGTGCGTCCGTGACTGGCCATAGCGATCAGCGTCCCGGCGTCCTTCTCCGCTTCCTCGACGATCATCGCCGCAGGCTCACCCTCATGAATCACGCAGGACACCTCTAGGCCGTCGCCACGGAGGCGCTGGGCTACCCCCTCCTGGTATTCGGTGGTGTGGCGCATGCGGTGAGGGACGTTCTCGTGGTCGTGGAGCGTTGGGTTCAGGTCGTGGGCGATGCTGGGGTGCGAGGGTTCCACTACCGATACTAAGACCAAGGGCAGGGAAAGCGAGGAGGCCATCGACCTTGCGTATGGAAGGACGTTTTCGGCGGTATTGGACCCGTCGAGGGAAACCAGAATCCTCGTATACATGGGATGGGGAGCCTCCGTAGCTCTTCGCTTGTATCAGTCGTCAGCGGGCGACGGATTCGGATTCAGGCCGCCTTCGGGCATCGCTCCGTCCGCTAGGCTGGCCCGGCCCCGCGGAGGCAACTGCCCGGCCTCCAATCCGCCCGGTGCGCCGTTTTGACTCAATCCGTAGTTGACCGCATACAGGCGGGCGTAGACGCCGCCCAAGGCCAGCAGTTCTTCGTGCGTACCCTGCTCCACCAGACGGCCGCTATCCAATACTATTATCTTGTCGGCGTTCCGCACGGTTGAGAGGCGATGAGCAATTACTATCGAGGTGCGGCCGTTCAACACTCGTCCCAAGGCGCGTTGGATGAGCACTTCGGTGTGGGTGTCGATGTTGGCGGTTGCCTCGTCCAGCACCACGATACGCGGGTTGCCGATCACCGCCCTCGCGAAGCTAATCAGCTGACGTTGCCCCACGCTCAGGTTGACGCCCCGCTCGGCCAAAACCGAGTCGTAGCCGTTTTCCAGAAGGGTGATAAAGTCGTGGGCCCCCGCGGTCTTGGCGGCGGATATGACTTCCTCGTCCGTGGCTTCCTCGTAGCTGTACCGGATGTTGTCAGCCACGGTGCCAGAGAACAGGTAGGGCTCTTGGAGCACCATGCTCATCTGCCCGGCCAGCGACTTGCGGGTTACATCCCTAATGTCGTAGCCGTCGACCGTGATCCGTCCGCCGGTCACGTCGGCGAAACGGTGGATCAGGGTGACCAGGGTGCTCTTGCCCGCCCCAGTGGAGCCAACGATGGCGACGTTTTCCCCAGGCCGGATATGCAGGTTGATGTCGGTTAGCACTTCGGTGCCGGGAACGTAGTGGAAGTGGACCTTCTCGAACTTGATTTCGCCTTGGATCTGAGGCAGTTTTTTGGCCTCTTCGCGGTCGGCGACTTCGGGCTTCAGGTCGAGCACTTCAAATATCCGCACCCCGGCGGCCATCGCCCGTTGTAACTGGCTGTACTGCATGGTCAGGTGGCGAATGGGTTCGAAGAAGCGTTGGATGAAGAGGGCGAATACAAGCAGAACCTGCCACTCGACGTCCCCACCTTTGGCCATGACGCCGCCGACCAGGACCACGCCGAATCCCATGCCGATTCCGATCAAGACTTCGACCATTGGTTGCAGACCGCCTGAGAACCGGCTGGCTTCCAGATTGGCTTCCAGGTGCTCGGTGTTCAATGAATCGAAGTGGGTTAGGTTGGCATCTTGGCGGTTGAAGCTTTCAACCACTCTGACGCCCGTTATGTTCTGGTTGTACTCGCCGTTGACCATGGCGATGGCCCGACGAATCCGCATGAACGAATGGCGGGCGAACCGCTGCCAGTAGCCCAGGATAAAGAACAGGACTGGCACGATGCTCAGGCTGATCAGCGCCAGCTGCCAGTCTATGATGAGCATGGCGATGATGATGCCGACCAGGCTCAGCAGGTCGGACAGGCTCTGGACGATGAGTTCGAAGGTCTCCTGCAGTTGGAGGACGTCGCTTTGACTGCGCGACATGATGCGGCCCACCGGAGTGCGGTGGAAGAAAGCCGGCGCCATCTCCTGCAGGTGGTTGAACATACCGGTTCTTAGGGAGTAGAGAATTCCCTGACCCACCCTTGGCATGAACACGAATTGCACGTAGTTGGCCCCGAAATGGACAAGAGTGGTTCCCAGGAACACCAACCCGACCACGTGGAGGCGCCAAATCTCTCCGGAGTTGATGCCCCAGCCAATCCCGAACATGATAAGCAGGGGAATCGCCACCGTTCCACCGGTGTATACGAGGACTGCTCCAATAGCAATGAGGGCGTCACGTCTATAGGGCCAAATATAGGTGAGCAGGCGCAGGACCACCTTATGGTCATAGACCCGGCCAACGACGCTTTCGTCGGTAAGGTTGTCCATGTTGACGGTGCGCATGCCTCCCGCGTTTAGGCCTCGCATGTTGCCCAACATGCCGCCGAATCCGCCTCCGCCGGGCCCGCCGGTCCTCATTTAGCAGTCACCTCCCGGTTCGGCGGCCAAGGCTACGTCGAGCATCAATTCCTCCTGGGGCTGCAGTTGGAGGTCGAAGATATCCCGGTATATCCCGCCAGCGGCGTATAGCGAATCGTGGGTACCCTGTTCCACGATCCGCCCCTTCTCCAAGACCACGATATGGTCGGCCTCGCGAACCGTGCTGAGCCGGTGGGCCACCACGAAGGTGGTACGGCCTTTCATCACTGCCACCATCGCCTGATGGATCAGACGTTCGGTCTGTACGTCCACACTGGAGGTCGAGTCGTCCAGGATCAGTATCGGCGGGTCTATCAGCACGCTGCGGGCGATGGACAACCGCTGGCGTTGGCCCCCGGATAGAGTGGCTCCCCTCTCGCCAACCCAGGTGTCGTAGCCGTTGGGCAGGCTCGAAATGTGGTCGTGAAGTTGGGCCACCTTGGCCGCCTGGATAACGTCGTCGAGGGTCGCGTCGGCTTTGCCATAGGCGATGTTGTCTTTGATGGTGGCGCTGAACAGGAAAACGTCCTGCTGCACGATGCCAACATTACGCCGCAGGGAGTCCAGCGTAAGGTCGCGTATGTCCTGCTTGTCGATGGTGATGCGCCCGGAGTCCGCTTCGTAAAACCGGGGCAGCAGGTTGGCGATGGTGCTCTTGCCGCTCCCCGGAGCGCCCAGAATGGCGGTGACCTGGTCTTTTTCGGCCGATATATCCACGTTGCGCAGGGCGGGAAGCCTGGGGTCGTAGCCAAAGGACACGTCTTCGAACCGCACCCTTCCCTCGGCGCGCCCCAGGTCGATCGCGTCCGGCTTCTCCAGCACTGGCGAGTCGGCGTCCATGACCTCGAATAGCCGCCTGCCTGATGAGATCGCCCTGGAGAAGCTATTGATGATGAATGCCGACATTCGGATCGGGAAGGTTAGCTGGTTCATTAACAAGATGAACGTTGCTAATTCACCGGCGCTCAGATCACCACGCAACAATTCCCAACCGCCGTACCAGATGATCAGACCCAGGGCGGTGGTGAAGTAGAGGGTCATCCAGGCGCTGTTGGTGCCCTGCAACTTCTCGGACTGGAAGTACTCCTCGCGCAACTCAAGGGCCTTGCGATCGTGCTTGCGCTTCTCGAAGTCCTCGGAGGCGAAGGCTTTTACAACGTGTATGCCGACGAGGTTCTCTTGGAGGACGGTCACCGTCTCTCCCATCTTCTCCTGCACCTGAGTCCACATCTGGCGCAGGCGGCCCATCACCAGCGTTGACCGCACTATGATGAAAGGTACGAATGCAAGGCTGATCAGGGTCAGTTCCCAGTTCGTGTAGATCATAACGCCCAGCAGAGCGATGGTTCGCACGACCACTTCAAGGGAGCGGACAAGCCCCATGTTGACGTAGCGTCGGATTGCTTCTACATCAGCCGTCGCCCTGGACATCAGGTCGCCGGTATGTTCGCGGTCGTGGTAGGCGAAGCTCATGTGCTGGAGCTTGTTGTAGAAATCGTTACGGAGGACGTAAGAGACTTTCTGTGATAGTGAGTCGGTGGTGTAAGTGCGAGCGAAGTCAAAGAACCCGCGGAAGAGGCTAGCAACCAGTAAGATGCTCGCATACAGAACGAGGGTACTGGTATCCGGGAACTTTCCGAAGATCTCGTTGGTAACCTCGTTCCGTCCGACGAGGCTGTCGACCGCCCGGCCGAAAATGATTGGTATCATGACGGAAACGCCGACGGTGGCGATTAAGGTGAAATAGGCCAAGACTAGGCGGGTGCGGAACCGCCAAGTGATCCCGTTTATGCGCAGCAGGATGTCCATTCAGGCCGCGGGCCTACATCCTCTCCGGAGCGTCCATGCCCATGAGGTCCAAGCAGCGGCGGAACACTATCTGCGCTGCCTCAACCAGCTTGAGCCGGGCCAGCGAGATTTCGGCGTCCTCAGGATGGGCGGAGATAACTCGGCAGTTTTCGTAGAAGAGATGGAACGCTGTGGCCAAGTCCATCGTGTAGTGAGCCAAGTGGTGCGGCTCCAGGGTCCGCGCCATCTGCTCCACCAATTCCGGCAGGCGCAACATCGCGCGCACCAGCGTCAACTCGCTGTGGTCGTTGAGCAGAGTCACGTCGCCCTGGCTCCAGTCTATGTTGCGGCTGCGGGCCAGGTTCAGGATTCCCGCATTGCGGGCGTGGGCGTACTGCACGTAATAGACCGGGTTCTCCGCCGACTCCTGCTTGGCCAACTCCAAGTCGAATTCCATCTGCGTCGACGGTGTGCGGGCCAAGAAAAAGTAGCGGCAGGCGTCCCGGCCCACCTCGTCGGCCAACTCCCTTAGCGTTACGAAGTCGCCGGTGCGCTTGGAGGCGCGGACCACTTCGGAACCTCGCCGAAGCGTGACCATTTGAGCGATGAGAATGGTGAGGCGTTCCGGTGGGATACCCAGCGCCTCGACGGCAGCCTTCATTCTTGGTACGTGGCCTTGGTGGTCGGCGCCCCAAATGTTTACCACGGAGTCGTAGGCCCGGCCCACGAATTTGTTGTAGTGGTAGGCGATGTCGGAGGCAAAATACGTCGGCTCGCCGCTGGAGCGCACCACCACGTTGTCCTTTTCGTCGCCCAGCATGGTCGACTTGAACCAGAGGGCTTCCTCGCGCTCGGATAGGTAGTTTTTTTTGCGCAGCGTGTCGAGGGCCGCGTCGTATTCTCCGTGCTGGAAGAGGGACCGCTCGCTGAACCAGTTGTCGAAGTTGACGCCGATCTTCGAAAGGTCGTCCCGGATCAGTCCGACCATTTTCTCGCGGCTGAGGTCACCGATCTCGCGGACGGCTTGGTCTTCGGGCTGCTCCAAAAAGCGCCGTCCCTCGGCGGAGGCGATTTCTTGGGCCACCTCGGAAATGTATTCGCCCATGTAGCCGTTGGCCGGCATTTCGCCGGGTTCGCCCATGCTTTCGCGGTAGCGGGCTAGCACCGAGCGGTAGAATGCCTCCATCTGGGAGCCGGCGTCGTTTATGTAGTATTCGCGGGTCACGTCGTAACCGGCCGCTTCCAAGATGTTGGCCAAGGCGCTGCCCAGCACTGCGCCGCGGGTATGCCCGACGTGGACCGGGCCGGTCGGATTAACGCTTACGAATTCGACCATCACCTTGCGGTGGTTGCCCAGGTGCAGGTCGCCGAACGAGGTCCCGGCCGAGCGGACCGCCTCCACCTGCTGTTGCAGCCAGCGGTCGTTCAACCGGAAGTTGATAAACCCGGGAGGAGCGGCCTCAACGCTGCCGACGAGCCCGCTTTCGGGTACCCGGGCCACCAGGGCTTGGGCCAACTCCAAGGGGTTGATCCGGGTGGCACGGGCCAGCCTCAGGGGCAGGTTGCAGGCGAAGTCCCCGTGGTCGGGGTTGCCCGGTCGCTCCACCTGAATGTCGGGCATGGTTTCCAGTCGCACGACATCATCGCGCCGGGCGGCTTCCACCGCCTCGGCGACCAATTGCCGGACTGTATCGATTGCCAGGGGAGTCGGCATCTGAGGGAGATCCAGCCCGCTTTTCCTCGGGCCAAAAAAGTAAAGGCGGCGGGGGCCGCCCTTGGATTTCGCAAGTGCCATTCTACCACAAACCCGGTCTGGACTTCCTGTTTGTTAAAGGGAGATTAACGCAGCAGACCGTCGATTGCGAAAGGTGCATAATACGATTACGAATACCGAAGAACCGAAAGGGCATGAACCAAGACCAATCTCCATTGGCCAGCCAGCAACTGGCCGAAGAAGAAGGCCTCTACCTGAAAAATACCGCCGGGGACCTGATGACCCTGGAGTTTCCGGCGGTCCACCAGAATACGACCACGCCCAACGCCCTAGACCAACTGCGGCTGCTGGGCGAGGCCGCCGAGGAGCTCAACTCCGTCTGGGTAGTGGACGACGACCGGGTGCCGGTGGGTTCGGTCAGCATCGCCCGCTTGGCCCTGGCCCGACCCACGGTCACCGTGGGCGACATTATGGACCGAGACATCACGGTGGTCACCGCCGGTACCGACCAAGAGGAAGCGGCCCGCGTGATGCAGGACCTCGACCTCGTAGAACTGCCGGTTTCCAACGAGGAAGGCCAGCTGCTTGGCGTGATCTTGGCCGAGGATATCCTGGACGTGGTGGAAGAAGAGGCCACCGAAGACATGTTCCGCATCGCCGGCATCGGTGAGGAACGCGCGTTGGGCCCCATCGCTGTCTCGCTGCGCAGCCGTCTCCCTTGGCTGGTGATCAACATGGGTACGGCTTTCCTGGCGGCCGCTGTTATTGGACTGTTCGAGTCGAACATCGCTAGGCTGGCCGCGCTGGCCATCTTCCTGCCAGTGGTGGCCGGGCAAGGGGGGATCGGCGGGACCCAGACTGTGACGCTGGTGGTCCGGGGAATGGCCCTGGGCGAGGTACCCCAGAGCGAGGGTTTCCGCCTGCTCCGGCGTGAGCTGGTGCTCGGCCTGTTGCACGGGATATTGCTGGGGGTCATCGTTGCCCTAGTCGCCCTGGCTTGGAAGGGCAACCCGGTCTTGGGGTTGGTTTTGGGGATAGCCATGCTGGGGAATATGCTGGTGGCCAGTGTGGCCGGAGCCGGGGTCCCGCTGCTCTTGCGCCAATTCCGCCAAGACCCGGCTGTGTCGTCGGCGGTGTTCGTAACCACTTTCACCGATGTGATAGGATTTGCCCTGTTCTTGGGGCTGGCTGCCGCGTTGATGCGATTCTTGGTGTAGCGAGGTCGATATGCCCGGCCAAATAGCGCTGGTTGGCGGAGAGGAGTTTCGCGTCGGTTGCGAAGAAATGGACCGTGAGGTGATGCGCGCCTCCGGGAAGGACCCGGCGCGGGTGGTGGTCATTCCAACGGCCGCTGTCACTGGTCCCGCCAAGGCCGCCAACGACGGCGTGACCCACTTCGGCGCGTTGGGCGGGGCGGCAGAGCAATTGATGGTGCTGGAGTCAAGCCAGGCCAACGATGCCGCATTCATCACCCAGGCGTCGGAAACCGATGTGGTCTACTTCACCGGAGGCAGCCCGGACCATCTGCTGGCAACCCTGCAGGGCTCGGAGTTGCTGCGCGTGTTGACCGCGGGCTTGGAGCGGGGACTGGTGTGGGGCGGTTCGAGTGCCGGGGCGATGGTGATGGGCTCGGTGATGCGCCGCCCCAGCTCCGGCGGCTGGGTGGAGGGCTTGGCCGTCGCCGAGGGTATCGGTGTATTGCCCCACCACGAGCGCCGCGACCCGGCGGAGACCCTGGGTGAACTACGGCAATCCGCCCCTTCGGGAGTGGTCTACCTGGGCATCGACGCCCGCACCGGCGTCCTTGGCGGACCCGGGGACTGGCGGGTGGTAGGCTCGGGCCGGGTTACGGTCTATCAGGGTAACGAATACCAGGTGTTCGAGTCAGGGTCCCGGTTGCCGCCCGGATTCTGATCGGCCTCGCTCGGTCTACCTGCGCCTCTCCCGCAATTCTTCCCAGACCTGCTCGGGCTTGACTCCGGAGGCGGCCATCAGCACCAAGGTGTGGTAGAGCAGGTCGGCGATTTCGGACGGCAGGTGTTCGGTATCCCCTTGGACTGCGGCCAGAGCGGTCTCGCCCCCTTCTTCGATCACTTTCTGGGCGATGCGACCCACCCCTTCTTGGAGCAGCCGCGTAGTGTAGCTCCCTTCCGGCATCTCCCGCTGTCGGTCTTGGATCAGCGCGTACAGCTCGCCCAGCACACCCGGCCCAGTATCGGTATCCTCGTAACCTTCAGGCAGACCCTCCAGCGGGTTGAAGAAGCAGGACGGTTCACCGGTGTGGCAGGTGGGGCCGTCGGGCTCCACCTTTAACAGCAGAGTATCTCCGTCGCAGTCCAGCCAGGCCTCCCGCAGGTTCAGGTAATTGCCCGAGACCTCGCCCTTGTGCCATAGGTCCTCCCTGCTGCGGCTGTAGAACCACACCTGAATGCCCTCAACCGTGCGCTTGATGGAGCCGGGGTTCATGTATCCCAGCATCAGGACGTTGCCAGTGTTGATGTCTTGGGCGATGGCGGGCACCAAGCCCTGCTCGTTCAGCTTCACCTTCATGTTCATGCTCCGTTGGTGGCGAGATTCCCAGCCAATAGCGTCGGCAACTCCGTCAGGCTGGCGATTTGGTGGGCCGGTGCGGGCAGATCCGGGTCCAATGGCTGGTCGTGGCGGTTAATCCAGACCGGTTGGATGCCGACCCTGGATGCGCCAAGGACGTCCTCGTACTGGCGGTCGCCCACATATACCGTTTCGGCGGCGCTGGCTCCTAACTCGTCCAGCATCCGTTCGAAGAGGCCGGGCAGCGGTTTGTAGATCCGGGCGGTCTCCGAGGATAGCACCGCGTCGAACTCAACGTCCAAGAGCCCTAGGTTGGGCATCAGGTAGCCATTGTCGGCGTTGGAAAGGACAGCGGTGCGGTGGTCTTGTTGTACCCGCCGGACCGCCTCGCCGGTCTCCGGGTAGGGTGGCCGTTGGGAGAGGTCGACGAAGAAGCGCCCAGTGGCCGCGGCGGGATCACCGGCCAGCCCCAATTCGGCGAACGCAACCCGGAACGCGCCCTCCCAGGCCTCCCAATAGGTGCGGAAGGGCCAAGCTGGATCGGTGCGGCGTTGGCGGTAGTCGGCGTCGGCCACCCGCCAACGGTCCCAGAGCTCCTTGGGCGTGGTGCCCAAAGCCTGTTCCCTGACAATGGCGTCGAAGCTGTAACGCCAAGTGTCGTTGCGGTCCTGCACCAAGGTCTCGTACATGTCGAATATGACGGCGGTGATTGGCGGCATGGCTGGAATTGCTCAGTCGAGGGCTGGAGGGCGGGGCCTCACCGGCACCCCTCGACCCTCCAGATATTCTTTGGCTTGACCTATAGAGCAAGTGCCAAAGTGGAAGATGCTGGCGGCGAGCACGGCGTCGGCTTTGCCTTCGTTTAGCGCCTCGTACAGGTGCTCAAGGGTTCCCGCGCCGCCGCTGGCGATCACTGGCACCGGAACGGCTTCGGAGACGGCGCGGGTCAAGCCAAGGTCGTATCCCTCCCGCTGGCCGTCTTCGTCCATGCTAGTTAGCAGGATCTCGCCCGAGCCCAATTCCACCGCGCGTACGGCCCACTTTACCGCGTCGATACCGGTGGGAGTGCGCCCGCCCCGGGTGTAGACCTGCCATCGGGACGCGGCGTCGAGGACAAGGCTCGGGTCATTGGCTGCCTGGGCGTCCGTTGGAGGAGGACCGTCGGGAACCCGCTTGGCGTCGATGGCCACGACGATGCACTGGTTGCCGAATTGAAGGGCGCCCTCGCTGACCAGTGAGGGGCCGTTGACAGCGGCGGTGTTCAGGGAAACCTTGTCGGCGCCGGCCGTAAGCATACGGCGGATGTCATCCACGCTTCGGATGCCGCCGCCGACGGTTAACGGGATGAAGACCTGCTCGGAAACCCGGCGCACCACGTCCACCATGGTGTCCCGAGAATCGGAACTGGCGGTGATGTCCAAGAAGACCAACTCGTCCCCGCCCTCTTGGTCGTAGATGGAGGCGAGTTCGACCGGGTCGCCAGCGTCCCGTAACTCCACGAAGCTGATGCCCTTGACTACGCGCCCGGCGTCCACGTCCAAACAGGGAATGATGCGCTTGGTCAACACGCCGAGTCTGCTCCGCTGCACAACATTAGCAGCAGTATATCACCGCGAAACGCGGCCAAGGCCGATGTTATCCGACCACAGGATTGCTGGAGAGGAGGAGTGCCTTGGTACAAGCCGGCCGGCCAGCTTATCCCGTTTGAGAGTTAAGTCTCCCGGTCTACTTGTGATACTTATGCATCGTCGAGCCAGTTCGAGCGGCATGACTGCCGGATGGCCTACTCCATTAGCGTATGTTCGTTTCTGCGGCTCGGTGGAAATATTCCAAGCCGTCCGTAGCCTTCTTCCGTGAGGACCCCTCACGGCGTCGACGTCATAGAAGTAGTCCTGATTCTTGGACAGCAAGAAAACGGTTTCGTGATCTGTAGTCGGGCGATCGCGTACTGATTCGGGGTGGGCGTTCGGCTTGACCCAAATTATCTCAGACCGGAGCCACCAGCCGGCTTCTTGAAGCGCGAATGCCAGCCGCCAAGGCACGCCGATCAAGTCTTTCGGTTTCAGACCTGCTGGCGTTGGCGGACGGACCGACATCGCCCTCGCACGGTTCTTGCGGTCGGGCGCGCGATAGGCTCGATTACCGGACGTGTAGGAATCCCCTACGTTTAGCCAGACGGTCCCCTCCTCTGCCAGTACTTTGCGGAGGGTGTCGAAAGTTTGGACGACCGAGTCTATGTAGTCGGGGAGCAGGTCGTCCCTCCCGATCTGGGACTCAACCCTATAGTCCCTCAATGACCAATAGGGTGGAGAGGTAACTACTGTCTGGACGGCTCCGGCTGGAAGGCGGGCCAATGCCTCGTCCGCTGATCCGCGAATTATCAGCGGTTGCCCGACGGTATCAAGGCTGAAATCGTTGTCGATGTCGAGGCGCATAAATGGCTCGACAGCGATTTCCGTGCTGGCAGTCGCCAACTCCAATTCGCCAGAGTGATTATTCTGACCTGTTGGCGCGAATTGGCGCAGTCGGTTGGTAACCATCCACCGGTCCTCCCCACAATCGTCCCCTTCGGACTCGTAATATAGTCCGAGTGTTCCAAGGCTTCAAGCATTGGTTGTCAGTCCGTCACGATAACCGCCTTGGTACTTATGCGGCCATTGGCGGCGGGGGGCGCCGGGAGTAGAATGGCGCTACCTTAGAAGGAGGACATAACATGGCTATCTCATTGGACGAAGCGAACCGGATCGTTGCTGGAGCGATTGCCAAGGCTAACGAACTTAACATAAAGATTAACGTGGCCGTGTGCGACGCAGGCGGCCGCCTGATTGCCTTCAACCGCATGGACGGCGCGATTTGGGCCGGGGTCTATGGCTCCCAAGGTAAGGCGGTGGCCGCGGCGGCCTTCGGACGCACCAGCGGCGCTTTGCAGGCGGGGGCTGGCTCGCCGATCATTTCCGGTATCCTCGCTGCCGAGGGTGGGCACGGCATTCCCAGCCAAGGCGCGGTGCCCATCATTCGCAACGGCACCGTGGAGGGCGCCTGCGGGGTCGGCGGCGGCACCAGCCAGGAGGACGAGGACTGCGCCGCTGCCGGAGTCGCTCTGCTCTAGGGCAAGAAGGCGGTTACCGAGACCGGGGCGCCGCTGCCGCCGACCAGCCGGGGTAGACCGATTACCACTACCGCTCCGGTCGCCGGGAGTAGTTCTAAGCCCGTAAGGTTCTCTAGCACAATGCGGGGCTTTGCCAAAACCAGCTTGCTGACGGCGTAAGCTTGGTCGGTGCCACGGTCCACCCCGGCGGTATCCGAGCCCAGACCGGCGGCCCTGCGGTCGTCTAGCAAGACCCTCGCGGCGTCAATTCCGAACCCGGGAAAATGGAGCCTTCCTGAATTGTCCTGCCCAAGGTAGGACGCTGATTCATTCCACCGGTCAGGCCAACCAGTGTGGAGAAAGGCTAGGCTGCCAGCCGGAATCAGTCCGTGTTGTCGTTCCCATCCGGTCAAGTCGGACCGGGAGAGACCGTAATCAGGGTCTCGTTCGCACTGTGCCCGGACATCCAGAATAACGGCCTGCTTGACCAGATCGGCGGCTTGGTATGTGTCGATGGTGGCTCCGTCGCCGAAGAAGCTGGCCGCGGCGGTTAAATGGGTGCCCGAGTGCTCGCCCATGGAAAAACGGCGCAGAAAATAGCCGTCTCCCTCGATCTCGGAGTGGGGCAGGAACTCGACGAAAGGGTCTCCCGGCCACCGGGGGATACCGGGGTGGACCGGGTGGCTTAGGTCGACGATCCGGGAATAGCGAATGGACCCGCCACTGGCGGGTCCATCTCTTGTCGGAGTGTCACTCAACGCTGCTCCAGACTTGTCAGTGTGTGGCCGGAAGAGGATTTCCCCTTCCCTGCTCGCCCCTTGGCCTGAAAACTCCCTTCCGGCACACATTCTGGGCAGCCGTGCCTTGCGGCGCAACTGCTCGGAGCGGGCGCTTGGCTAGACTGGCAGCGGGAGGTGACGTTGCCACCCTTGGCTGCGGTCTGCCCGGCGCGCCACGTCGCCGTCGATCCATTTCATGGCCGATTGGGGGTCGTCCCGCGCGGTGATGAACTGGCGCTCGGGCCTGGCCCCGTAGACGGAACAGTCCGCCGCCCATCGGTCATCGTCGATAACGTAACCTCGGTAGTAAATCCTCATGGCCCCCTCCTCAACTGCGGTAATGAAGAAAGATTACGGACATATGTTCTAACACATCAGAAGCCGCGTCAACGGCCAACTGTCAGTAAAACCAAAAAAGCCGTCGCCAACCGGCGACGGCTTTTACGGGTAGTCCCGGCGGACGGTTAGGTCTCGCGCCCGGCGATCACTTCCTGCAGGAACTCGGCCAGCGGCCGCGACTCCTGAGTTGACGACACCATGTTCCGGACGACGACTTCGTCCTTTTGGATCTCGTCATCACCAAGGATCAGGGCATAGGGGATCTCTAGGGCGTTGGCCTGCCGCATCTGGCCACGCAGGCCCCGCGAGCCGTTACTCAACACGGCTCCGACCCCCGCGCGGCGCAGTCGCACGGCCAACTCAAGGGCCGCGCGCCGCGCGCCGTCTCCAACGTTGGCCACCAAGTATTGGGGCGACGGCTCGTCCGGGACCGGGACTTCCCCGCGCTTCAGGTTTAGGGTGAGGCGTTCGATCCCAGTGGCGAACCCAATGCCCGGAGTGGCTCGGCCCCCCAACTCGGTGATCAACCCGTCGTAGCGGCCCCCGCCGCAGATGGTCGACTGCCCGCCGGCCTCGATGGGCTGCACCTCGAACACGGTCCGGGTGTAATAGTCCAAGCCCCGGACCAAGCGGTGGTCAACTTGGTAGGGTATCTCCATGCCGTCCAAGTAGCCGCGGAGCTTGCCCCAATGGTCCTGGCACTCATCGCAGAGGTATTCGGTGGACTGGGGCGCCTCGTCGCCCAGGGCGTGGCAGGTCTCCACTTTGCAGTCCAGCAGACGCAGCGGGTTCCGCTCCAACCTTCCCCGGCAATCGCCGCAGAGGTTGTCGTAGTGTCCGGAATAGTAGTCGTGCAACCGGTCGACATAGGCCGGACGGCATTGGTCGTCGCCGATGCTATTGACCAAGAGATCGATCTCAGTGAGACCCAGACTGCGCATCAGCTCCCACGCGACCTCGATCACCTCGGCGTCCACCGATGGGTCGGCATCGCCCAAGGCTTCCACGCCGAATTGATGGTGTTGGCGGAACCTGCCCGCTTGGGGGCGCTCGTACCGGAAAACCGGGCAGAAGTAGTACATTCGCACGGGTTGGGGTAAATTGTGCATCCCGTGTTCCAGGTAGGCCCGGCAAACCGGCGCGGTGCCTTCGGGACGCAGGGTGACGCTGTCGCCGCCGCGGTCCTCGAAGGTATACATCTCCTTTTCGACGATGTCGGTGCCCTCGCCCACCGAGCGGACGAACAGGTCGGAGTCCTCGAAGGCCGGGGTGTCGATTCGGCCGTAGCCGAAGCGGTCCGCGATTTCCTTGGCCTTGGACTCGATATAACGCCAGTATTTCTGCTCTTCCGGCAGACGGTCGGCGGTGCCCCGGGGCGCTCTAAAAACCAATTCTCAATTCTCCCGACTGGAATTCGTCATCAATTATATGTTGACGCGGCGAAAGTTGGGAACACTTAGCACGCTGCGCCATCCCTCAACGGCAGCAACAGCGAGTATAGAATCTCGTGGACCGGGGTGGGTACGCCCGTTTGGCGTCCCAAGCGCACCACGGCCCCGCTCAGCGCTTCCAACTCGGTGAGACGGCCTTGCTCGCAATCGGCGTGCATCGAGTTTTGGAAATCCGGGAAGTTCTCAATCAGCTCCAAGGACTGGTCTACCAGCCCGTCCGGAAGGCTGACCCCCATGGCCTTTCCCACCGCGTCCGCCTCCCGCATCGCTGCCACGAACAGCTCTCGCCCCTGCGGAAATTCCAGGAATCTCTTGATCCTGGTACGGGAGGCGCTGGTGATGCCGGACACCGAGCTGAGCACCACAAGCTTCGACCAGAGCACCTGCATCGCGTCTCCGGAAACGTCGGCCTGGATACCCGCCGCAGTCAGCGTATCTTGGATCTTGGCGGCGCGCTCACTTACGGTCCCGTGCAGCTCCCCGAAGGTCAGCCGAGGGGTCTGGCCGATGCACCGGACCACTCCCGGCGCTTCCACTTGCGACGATGTCCAGTAGGCGCCCGGCAGGGCATGGCCAGTGCCGAGTTCCGCCGCCACTTCCTCGTGGCACTGCACGCCGTTCTGCAGCGTCAGAACTGCGGCGCCGGGACCAATCAGCGGCCGCAAGGCGGGGATGGCTTCGGCATTGTGGTAGGTCTTCACGGTATAGAGCACCAGTTCCACCGGCCCGACTTCCGCCGGGTTGGCGGTGGCGGTCACCGGAACGGTGAACTCGTCCTCGTCCCGCACCAGCCGGATGCCGTTGGCCTGGATGGCTTCCAGGTGGGCGCCGCGGGCGATGAGGGCCACGTCGTTGCCATCCTTGGCCAACAAGGCGCCCAGGCAGCCCCCAACTCCCCCGGCTCCCATGACGGCGATTCGCATACTCGGATTAGACCTTGCCTTCCGCCGCGAGCGCTTCCAGCTCGTCAGAGGAGATGCCCCCGATGGAGCAAAGGACTTCCGCGTTGTCTTGGCCGAGCAGCGGCGGCTCATTGTTGGGTGTCGGGGCCGAGCCGGCGAACTTTATCGGCGTGTTCACCGTGCGGAAGACGCCGCCCAGGGTGTTTCCACCATTGATGAACATTCCCCGGGCTTCCAGATGCGGGCAATGGTCAAGGTCGGCTTGGTCTTGCACCATACCCATGGAGTAGCCGATGTCGATCAGCCGCCGGGTCACCTCGGCCTTGGGCAGGGTCTCGGTCCAGGCCTCGATGGCGGGAGTGATGTTGTTCATGTAGAACTCGCCGCTAATGCCCTCGCCCAGGTAGCGCGGGTCTTCGATGAGGTCCTCGCGGCCGATTAGCCGCCATAGGGCCATCCACTTCTCGGCGCCGCCAGCTCCGGCCAACACGACATAACCATCCTTAGCCTTGAGGGCCAACTGGGCGCTCAGCATGTTGCCCCGCTCCCGCCCCGCTACCTGGCCGGTGGCCTGATAGAAGGGCATGGTGCTGGTGGTGTGGGCCACCATGCAGTCGTACATTGCCATGTCGATATACTGGCCCAGGCCGGTGCGGTGGCGGCTCTCCAAAGCCATCATGATTCCCAGGGCCGTCCAGACGCCCGGGACCGAGTCGCCGATGTTGTCGCCCACCATCTGCGGACCCTCATCGGGGCCGCCGGTCACCGTCATCCAGCCGCCCATCCCCTGAACGCAGGGGTTGTTGGCTGGCCAGTCGGAGTAGGGTCCCGGCGTGGGGCCGTAGGGGTCGCCGTAGCCGGTCAGGCTGGCGTAGATTAGGCGGGGGTTAAGCTCGTTGAGCCGGTCGTAGCCCAGTCCGAGACGCCGCAGTGCGCCGGGGCCCCAGTTGTCCAGTAGCACGTCGGCCTCGGCCACCATGCGCTCGAAGGCCTGCCTGCAACGGGGGTCGCGGAGGTCGATGCTCACGCTCTTCTTGTTGCGGTTGAGCCCCAAATACCGGGAGCTGACCGTCCGTCCGTCCTCGCTTTCGATGAACGGCGCGTTGGCCCGGCCTCGCTCTCCGGCGCCGGGACGCTCGATCTTGATGACTTCGGCCCCCATGTCGGCCAAAATCATCGAGCAGAAGGGCCCGGCCACGATGTGGGTGACATCCAGCACCCGAAGTCCTTCCAAGGGCAATGGACGCAACTCGGGCAATGGACGCAACTGGTCGGTCGTGCTCATCGGTTAGCTCCCTCTAGGCGCCGAATCCGAGGCTGGAATCTGCAGGCCCAACCCATTTTCGATATAGCGCTTGGCGTTGCGAAGGTAGCTGGCGGTGGGATCTTCCAAACGCGCCGCTTGGGCCGGGCTCAAGGGGCGAATTTGCCCGGGCACGCCGATTACCAGTGAGTTGTCGGGCACGTGGCCACGTACGATGGCCCCGGCGCCAATGAACACACGGTCGCCCACATCGGCGTCCTCGAGGAGCACTGCGTTCACTCCGATCAGCACGTTGCTGCCCACCTTGCCCCCGTGCACCACCGCGCCGTGGGTCAGCAGCACGTTGTCTCCCAACTCCAGGTGGTCGTCCGTGTGCAAGACGCAGTTATCTTGAAGCGAGCAGTTCTTGCCGATGATGATGTCGCCGTAATCAGCCCGGATCACCGCGCCCGGCCAAACGCTGGAGCCCTCGCCGATCTCGACGTCTCCCACGATATAGGAGGCCTCGCTGACGAAGACCGAGGGGTGAATCCGGGGGAACTTACCGTCTAGACCGCGTATCAATTTGACCTCCCGGCCGCTGGAATTAGGTTACAAGAATACACGGCGCTGGCCGGGCGTGCCAGCGGGTCCGAGGGCGATCCCGCCAACGGCTATTCCACTAGGGGACTATTGCCCGAACAGACCCAGCAGCCAGGCGATGCTGGAGGAACAAGCGTAGGCGAAGGCGGAGAATTTGAGCAGCTTGCCAACGCCCACCACCAGCAGGAACTGCCACACCGGGTACCGCAGGGCCCCGGCGGCGATGCCAGCGACGTCGAAAAGCGGGTTGGGTATCGCGGCGATCAGGAATAAGACTACCCAACCCCGGCGGCGCATCCACGATTCCACCCGCTGGTAAAGCTGGCTCTTGTCGATGACGCCCCGGCCGGTATAGCCGAGAAAATAGCCGGTCAGCTCACCAACGGTCCCGGCGACGCCGGCAATCAACGCAACCAGGGCCGGATTGAGGAACCCGGCGGCGGTGCAGGTGGTGGCCAGCGCCGGGACCGGGATGACCAGCCCACCGCTGCCGACCAGAACGATCAACCCAACGGCGCCGTATCCGGCTTGTCTCGTCAGCAGGGTGTCATAAAAGAGCACTGCCGCGGTCACCGCGGCTATCACGGCGGCCAGGGCCCCCAGTCGAAGGAGGGTATTCGGGTCGCGGCGCTCCAAGGGGTTCCGGGCGTGGGTCAGCGAAATCTCACGCCCGAAAAACTTCATCGGCCAGGCGCGGCCAGGCCATGGGGAACCCCCTCCCGAAGGAAACTGGTGATCATACCGTTGAAGAGGTCGGCTTTCTCCATGTGGGGCCAGTGCCCGCACTCGGGCACGGTGTAGACCGTACCCTCGGGAAGCGCTTCCCGGGCTTCTGCGGCGACGGACACGGGGATGACCGGATCGTTCTCGCCCCAGACCAGCATCATCGGGACCGCCGACTCCCGCAGCCGCGGCAGCAGGTTCGACTTGTTCCGGAGCCCGAAGAAATTGACCCCCGAACGCAGTGAGCGCAGCATGGCGGAGCGCGCTCCCGGCAGGTGCCGCGTCCGCATTATCTCCGGCAGTATCTCGCCGAAGAAGTCTGGGGCCCGGTAGAACACCCTCTGGCTGATCCCAAACCATTCATTGAACCGGGGGTGATAGAATAGTTCGCCCACGCCGGGAAGGGTCATGACCCGCAGAATCCAGGAGACCCGCTTGCCCAGCCCACCGGCTCCGACCATGCCGAGCTTCTCCACTCGCTCCGGGAACTCCAAGGCGAAGAGCGCGACGATCAGACCGCCGGCGGAGCTTCCGACCAAGGATAAGCGGTCGATGCCCAGGCTCTCGGTGAAGTCGTAGAGGAACTGGGCCGCCGACATTGCGTCGTAGTTGAGATGGCCCGGTTTGTCTGAATCCCCGTAGCCGGGGAGGTCCAAGGCGATCACCCGGAACCCGGCCTCGGCCAAGTGATCGACATTGCAGTACCACGTAACCAGGGAGCTGCCCAGGCCGTGCAGCAGTAGCACCACCGGGCCCTCCCCAGCCTCTACGTAATGGACGTTGACCCCCCAGACCTTGACGTCCTTACCCTGGGCCCGTTTCATTCCTCTAGAAGCGATATGAAACCATCCTTGAAGCCCCCGTTAGGGGGAGGTGACCGGCTCCCGCTCCGGTCCAGCGGCGATCGAGTTATCCGTCTTGGTCAGGGAGAGGCCCGAATCGGTGGCGTCGACCAGAATGCGGTCGCCAGCGACGAATTCACCCGAGAGCACCGCCCGGGACAGCGGGTTTTCCAGATGCCTTTGCACCGCTCGGCGCAGCGGCCTAGCCCCGTATTCGGGATCGAAGCCCTCGCGGGCCAACCACATGACGGCGTCGGCGGTTAGCTCGAAGCCGATCTCCCGCTCCTCTAAGCGCTCCTGCACTTCCCTGGTCATCAGTCCCACAATTTGCACAATTTGTTGCTGGGTCAGTGGGTGGAAGACGATGGTCTCGTCGATGCGGTTGAGGAACTCGGGGCGGAAAGTCCCCTTGAGCGCCGCGTCCACCGACTCGCGCAGTTGCCGCATCTCGTCTTGCCCTTGGCTCTCGGGCCGGAACCCGAAGGGCTGTCGGCGCAGACCGTCGGCGCCCAAATTACTGGTCATTATAATCACGGTATTGCGGAAATCAACGGTGCGCCCATGACCGTCGGTCAACCGTCCGTCCTCCAGGACCTGGAGGAGGATGTTGAAGACGTCGGGATGGGCCTTCTCGATTTCGTCAAACAGCAGCACCCGGTAGGGCCGCCTTCGCACCGCTTCGGTCAACTGACCTCCCTCGTCGTAGCCCACGTAGCCGGGAGGAGCGCCGACCAGCCGCGATACCGTATGTTTCTCCATGTACTCTGACATATCGATGCGGACCATGTTGGAGTCGTCGTCGAACAAGAACTCGGCCAAGGCCCGCGCCAACTCTGTCTTGCCCACCCCGGTTGGTCCGAGAAAGATGAAGCTGCCGATGGGACGCTTGGAGTCGGACAGGCCGGAGCGCGATCGCCGGATTGCCTCCGACACCGCCACCACCGCTTCGTCTTGGCCGATTAGACGCTGGTGGAGATCGTCCTCCATGTGCACCAATCGTTGCCCCTCGCCCTCCAGCAGCCGACCGGTGGGTATTCCGGTCCAGTTGGACACCAGCTGGGCGATGTCCAGTTCGTCGACCACCATGTCGGCGCCGCGCTCGGCGAACACACGGGTCCGCTCCGGCTCATACTCCTGCGCCAGCTTCAACTGCTCCGATCGGAGTTGGGCCGCGCGCTCAAAGTCTTCGCGCTGGGCCGCTGCTTCGGCCTCGTCCTGTAGCTGCTGGATCCGCTCGTCCTTGGCCTTAAGGTCCCCGGGGAGGATTTCGGCGTCAATGCGCACCTTGCTGGCGGCTTCGTCAATGAAGTCCACGGCCTTGTCGGGCAGTTGCCGCCCGGTGATGTAGCGGTCGCTGAGCCGCGCCGCCGCGACCAACGCCGCATCGCTAATGTCCACGTTGTGGTGGGCTTCATAGCGGGGCCGCAGCACCTTTAGGATTTCCACCGTGTCCTCGACCGATGGCTCCTCCAGGTATACGGCCTGGAAGCGGCGCTCCAAGGCGGCGTCGCGTTCGATGTGGCGGCGGTACTCGTCCAGGGTCGTGGCGCCGATGCACTGCATCTCACCTCGGGCTAAGGAGGGCTTCAACATATTGCTGGCGTCGATGCCTCCCTCGGCCGCCCCCGCACCCACCATGGTGTGAATCTCGTCCAAGAAGAGGACCACTTCTCGCTGGGCCTGCTTCACCTCGTCTATGACCGACTTGAGCCGGTCCTCGAACTCGCCGCGAAACTGGGAACCGGCGACCATTGCGGCCATGTCGAGGGCCAATACGCGGCGGTCCTTCAGCGAGTCGGGAACGTCCCCGGCGACGATACGGGCCGCCAATCCCTCAACTACGGCGGTCTTGCCCACACCGGCCTCGCCGATGATTACCGGGTTGTTCTTCTTGCGGCGGGTCAGAGTCTGCATGATCTGTCGGATCTCGGGCTCCCGCCCCACCACCGGATCGAGCTGGCCTTCTCGCGCCAGCTTGGTGAGGTCGATGCTGTAGCGCTCCAAGGAGCGGTACCGGCTCTCGGCCTCCGGATCGTCTACCCTGTGGCTTCCCCTGATGTTCATCAACGCTTGGTACACCCGCTCCCGGTCGACGCCGTGGGCCTTCAGGATGCGGGCCGAATCACCCTGGGTCTCCATGGTCGCGGCGATAAGCAGGTGCTCAGCGCCCACGAAGTCGTCCTTCATGCGGTCGGCTTCTTGCTCGGCTGAGTTCAGAAGACCGGCCGCCCGGGGCGTCTGGTAAATCTGGCCCGCGCTGGTTACTTTGGGCGCGAACTCCAGAGCGCGGCGTAACTCGGCTATGATGGACTCGGCGGGAGCGCCGATTTCCTGCAGGACCTCGGTGGTCAGCCCGCGCTCCAACTGGAGCAGGGCGAGCAGGATGTGCTCCACGTCCCACTGGCTGTGGCGATACTGTTGCACCAGTTGCTGCGAGTCTTGGAGCACCTGCTTGGCTTGGGTGGTGAGTCGTTCGGGTTTCAGGGTCATCGTTATTGCCTCGAAGTCGAACTGCCGTGTTTGGTGTTTGGGAATGGGACGGGGTTAGGCCCCGGGGACCTGGCGCTGTCTGCGCGCCGTAAGTCCGTTTACCCGCTCGGTGAGGCGGCCAACTTCGGCTTCCAGGTCCTCGATGCGGGCCATCAGCTTCAGCGCCACCTCGGCACCGGCCAGGTTGACTCCCATGTCTTCGGTCAGTGTTCTGAGCCGACGGATGCGTTCGATGTCGGCCATCGAATAGAGCCGTTGCCGGCCCACGGTCCGCGAGGGCCAGAGTAGGCCGACGCGCTCGTAGTGGCGCAGCGTTTGGGCGTGCAGGCCAACCATCCGCGCTGCCACGCTGATCACGAAAAAGGGTTCGTCCCGGAATCCGCTTTCTTCCATCATGGCTATTCCTCCGATTGGGCCCGGTCTTGTTCGCGGCCCAACCGGTCCTCCCGCAGCTTGCGGAAGAACTCCAAGTCTCCCTCTTCCAACGTGGCTGGCAGCTTGACTTTCACGGTCGCGTAGAGGTCCCCGCGAGCCGCGCCGTCGGAGCCGGAGGCCAGCGCGGGCATTCCCTGCCCCGACAACCGGAAGCGGCGATCGTTGGGGGTGTTGGGCGGCACCGCGAGGGCCAGCCGTCCGGTGAGGGTCGGCACCGAGATCTCAGCGCCCAGTACCGCGTCGTCCAAGGGCAGGTCGACGTCCACATACAGGTCTCGGCCCTGCCGACGGAAATTCGCGTGCTCCTGAATGGAGACATTCAGGTACAAGCCGCCGCCCTGAGCGCCATCGGACGAAATGTGGACCCGCGAGCCGTTGTCCACCCCCGCTGGGATCTTCACTTCCAAGCGGCGGCCCTCCCGGGTCTGAAGCAAACGGGACGCGCCGTGATAGGCCTCTTCCAGCGTGACTTCGACGGCGTACTCAGCCGGTGGGGTGCGGAAGCCCCGGCCCCCGGAGGAGCCGAACAGGTCGCCGAAGCCGCCCGCCCCGAACAGGTCATCGACGCCGCGCCCGCCTTGTCCTCCGAAGAACGTGAAAGCCTCGTCCCCGCTACCAGTGGACCAACGGAAGTTACCTCGGCGGCCCCCAGCCTGCTCGAACTGGTCGGCGTGCTTCCAATTTTCGCCGTACCGGTCGTACTTCTTCCGGGAGTCTTCGTCCGACAGCACGGTGTAAGCTTCGTTGATTTCCTTGAACTTGGCTTCGGCCGACGGATCGTTTGGGTTTACGTCCGGATGGTATTGACGGGCCAAACGCCGGTAGGCCGAGCGGATTTCCTTGTCCGTGGCCTCTCGCGGCACGCCCAACTGTTCATAATAATTGGCCATATGCAGCGCAATCCAGGTTAGTGTCTACGGCGGGCATTATAGCGTTGTTACGCGAATATAGCAATAGAGTTGACAATAAGAAACTCAAGTTAATATAATTCCAGGTATCAATCAGAGTTGCGGTGATTCCGCTTCCAAGACAAATACTTCAGGAGGCACAGGCCATGTTAGTTACACGCTGGGACCCATTCCGCGAAATGCGGAGCATGAACCATTTTATGCACCATCGTCGGCCCTCATTCCCCGCCGAGCCGAGCGCACCGGGCAGATGGAGTATTCCGGTGGACATCGTCCGTGATGATGACCACTTCACGGTCCGCGCCGGGATGCCGGGCGTACCCGCCGAAGACATCGACGTTTCCATCGATGACGGGATGCTGCTGATCAAGGCGGAGACCAAGGGGGAGGATTAGCAGCAGTCCGGGGACTACTTGGTCCGGGAACGCCGGTTCGGGGCCTTCCGGCGCGCTGTCAAGCTGCCCGGCAACGTCGACGCGGAGCAGGCGCAGCCCCGGTACTAAAACGGCGTGCTCACAGTCACTCTACCGGTCGCCGAGGCCAAGAAACCCAAGCAGCTCAAGGCGTGCGTGGACGGCGCAGCGGCCGACGCCAGCTAGCACTCGCCCACCTGGCTGGTAACGAAGAGAGGGAGCCTTAAGGCTCCCTCTCTCGCGTTTTCGAGGGACTCGGGAGAGTCCCTCAGCCGGGCGCCTTGGGGGGAGGCACCGCGGTCATCGAGTACGATGCTCCGCAGCCGGTATACCGCCGCGGGCCACTTCCGTACTCGCCACATGGTACGCACCCGGCGAAGGGTTGGATTCATCCCAAGTCGAGGATTTTGATAACACCAAGCCCGGAGAGCCGCTACCAGTCGGCGTCCCGACGCCTCAGGTCTAGCAACTGCCGGGCCGCAGGCACCAGCAGCGCGGCGGCGTACAACTTGATCAGGTCCCCGATGATGAAGGGGTATAGGCCCCATTCCATCACCTTGTCTCCGGGCACGAACAATGAAAGCTGGATTAGCCCCGGGACGTAGAGCAGGACGTTCCCAGCCAGCATGGCCAGGATGATCCACACCCGGCGGTCCCAGCCCCGCTCGCAGAGGAAGCCGACCACGTAGGCCGCCGCCACGAACCCGACGATGTAGCCGCCGGAGGCCAAATCCCAGAACCAGCCGGCGCTGCCGGACGTGAAGCCGAAGATGAAACTGCCGGAGGTGGCGCTCCACAGGTAGTCGCTTCCTCCGCCTGCGAACAATGGCAACCCGCCGCCAGCGAAGAGGTAGACGCTCAGTGCCGCAGCGCCGCGCCAGCTGCCCAGCGCCGCCCCGGTCAGCAGCACCGCCAGCGTCTGCCCGGTAATGGGCACCGGGGTGATTTCGGGCATATGAATCGAGATCCGGGCGAATAGCGCCACCAGCAGCGCGAACCCGACTATCAGACCAAAGTCGCGGGCAATCCGAATCTTGGGGTCGTCGGTGGAAAAGAGCGCTACGGCCAAGGGAGAAGCGCGAGGTTCGGACAGCACAAGCACACCTACCGAAATGGAATAGAAAACCGCGCCATTATAGCAGAGTGGCCTAGGAGACCCCAGGTTTCGCGGGGCCGGAAGGGCCCAATGCGGTTGCTCCAAGCAGGGCGCATTATGCGGTCGGCGTTGCCTTGACCGACGCTGCGATGCCCTCGCCTTCGCTGTTGACCGCCCGGACCTCGAAGGTGTATTCCGTGTCGTTGGTGAGGCCAGTCACTGTGTGGCTGGTGTCGGTATCGCTTGAGGCCCAGGCGGTGAACGTGTCGTCGCCCTCTGCTGATTTCTTGTAGCGGAACTGGTACCCCGTGATAGCGGCTCCACCGTTGTCGGCTGGGGCTTCCCAGCCCAGGGTTACCTGCTTGTCGCCAATCGTCGCCTGCAAGTTTTGCGGAACTCCCGGCGGTATGGCGTCGGTCGTGGCCTCGGCTTCGTTCGAAGCATCGCTAAACCCGATTTCCTCTACGCTTACGGCTATAACGTGGTACCTGTGGGTCGTGCCTGGAAGCAGACCTGAGTCGGAGTAGTCGGTCGTGGCACTCTCGCCAATGTTGTCTCAAGCCGATCCGTTCCAACGGTAGACCAAGTACTTGTCCACCTCGCCACGGATGGACTCTGGGGCAGGGGCTGTCCAGATTAGATCAATCTGGTTCGCTCCGTTCGCGGTCGCGGTCGCGGTCGCGGTCAGGCCAGTCGGCGGATTGGGCTTTTCCAGCGGAACAGCCGACAAGCTAGCTGCCTTTCCACCGCCAACTTCGTTGACCGCTCGGACCTCGAAGGTGTACTCCGTGCCGTTGGTCAGACCGGAGACGGTCACGTTGGTGTCGGCGGCCGGTACGTCGGTCCACGTTGTGCCGTCGTCATAGCTGTACTGGTAATTCGTAATTGATGAACCGCCGTTGTCAGCCGGCGCTTCCCAATTCAGCGTTACTTCGCTGTCGCCCCTGGTGGCGTCAAGGTTCTGGGGAGCGGTTGGGACCCCGTGAGTGGTCGCGGATACTTCATCCGGCTTGCCACTCTGCCCAACATCACTCAGAGCTAAGACGAAATAGTTGTATAGGGTGCGCTGGGATAATCCGGTGTGGGGGTGTCTGGTCACGTCGGCCTTCAGGTCCGGAGAGATCGGGTTCACCTCCTCACCGTCCGACACCCTCCACATGATGCGGTACCCGGTCACCGGCGCGCGTGTCGGCTCCGTCGCGTCCGGCGCCGTCCAAGTTAGTGTGATCTGGGTTGGCCCGTTGGCAGTGGCCATCGGTCCCGTCGGAGCCAAGGGGACAGCATCGTAAGTCGTGGCCGCACCCGCTACGAATATTCTCAATTCTATGCGAGAGAAAACGCCATAATACGTACTATTTCAACCTATTTGGTAACTAGGTTTTCGAATTGCCATTATACGATGCTACCGTTGGGCCAATAGTTGACATCTTTGCAGGACATGATGATATTATGCATGCTACTTCGCCCCCTGAGGGACGAAGTTCAAGGAATGTCATCTTGCCTAAAGTTGGGCTGGGATGCCTGGATTAGAGATAGGTCGGGAGGTCCTTTATGACACTCAGCCGGTTCCTTAACCCTGGACTCTTGATAATTGCCGTCCTGGTGCTGAGTCTGTTGGTCGTCGTGGCTTGCGGCAGCTCCGCCACCAGCGAACCGGAGGCGCCAGCAGCAACCGCGGTCCCAGCGGCCACCGCCGCTCCCACGGCTGAACCCGCCTCTGTTAGCGCGCCGGCCAAGGTGGTCCCGGCCGGCAATATGACCTTGGCTTGGCATTCCGGGCTTTCGTCGACCTGGTTGGACCCGCAGGACAACCCGGCGATGGCGACCCCTTACAACTTCGCCTACGCGCTACACGACGCCTTGGTGAAGACCATGCCCGCGGGTCTCAATACCCCGAGCTTGGCGGAGAACTGGGAGTGGGCCGAAGACTTCTCGAGCATCACTTTCAACATGCGGCCCGGCATCAAGTTCCAGAACGGAGAGGATATTACCACCGAGGACGTGAGGTTCACCTTCGAGAATTATAGCGGCGCCCAGGCCGATCTTCTGCAGAGCAGTACCTCGAGCATAGACGTTATCGACCCGAGCACTATCCAGTTCAATTTCAATGAGCCCTTCCTTGACTTCCTGCTCGTCTATGGCACCTTCTCCAGCGGGGCAGGGTTCGTCATGCCGCAAAAATACTACCAAGAGGTCGGCGGTTCCGAAGGGTTCATCAGGGAACCCATTGGGGCCGGACCTTACAAGCTGATCGAGGAGGCGCCCGGGGACAGTCTGACCTTCGAGGCGTTCGAAGACTTCCATCGTCCGGTCCATATCAAGGACTTCGTGATGCGTTCCATCCAAGAGCCGACCACTCGGCTGGCGCTCCTGGAAGGCGGGGACGTGGACATCGCTTACAACATCTCGGGCGAACTGATTGAGCGGGTGGAGTCGAACTCGGATTTGCTGCTGGTGCCCACGCTCACGACCACAGTGTTTTGGCTGGAATTCCCTGGGGTCCACGACAGCAGCAACCCGTTTAGCGACGTTCGAGTGCGCGAAGCGGTGAGCCTGGCTTTGGACCGCCAAGCCATCAGCGAAGCCGAGACCGCCGGACATTCCAAACCGGCGGACTACTGGATTCCCCCGAACATCCTGCTGGCTCCTCCTCTCGCGGCGCCGCAGGAAGACCTCGATAGGGCCAACGCACTGATGGCGGATGCTGGGTACGCGGATGGCATCGAGGTCGAATGGCTCAGTCCCATTCCCAACTACTTTAGCCTGGGCGAAAGGGTCATAAGCCAAATCCGGCGGATCGGAATCAACGCCAAGTTGCAGACCATGGAGCGCGGCACCTACTTTGATCGCTTGGAACAGGGAGACACCATCGAAGAAAGGACCGAGGCATGGGGGCAGGGCAATCAGATCCTGTTGATCGGCACCGGAACGGCCGGGGCCTTCATCGCGCGCTTCAAGGCCTACGTCGGGTGCGATGCCTTTGCCTCTCGTATGTGCGTGCCCGAAATCGATGATGTAATAACGCGGTACGAGGCTTCCGTTGATCCCGGCGAACGGGAGCAACTGGCGGCCCAGGCCAATTCGATGCTGGCCGAGGGGTTCTACAAGGTCCCCATCTATTGGTTCAGCTTCATCAACGCCATTGGACCGCGCATCGCCAACCGGGACCAGTGGGGTGAGGGCAAGGAAATCTTCGCCAATCCCCAAATGGAGTTCTATGGCCCGCCTTGGGAAAACTGGAAGCTGGTGGAGTAAATCCCTCCGTCATTTCAAGGCATCTCCGACGAGGGGGTCGGGTTGAGGGAGCGACTGGTTAACATGAGTGGTCGCGCATGGTCTTTCGACCGGCGGTTCCGGCACGTGCCTCTGCTGGCAGTCCTGCTGGCGCTGGGTCTGGCGGCTGCCGCTGCGACCACCCTGACCCCCATCCTTGGTTCTTCAGAGGCACGGGCCAGCGAGAGTACTGCGGAGGAATTCGTCGTAAACTCCCCCACTTTCCTCTTTGATGGCATCGAGGGCACCTTCCGGCTGGAGTCCGGCCGCCAAATGCAATATTGCCCAGGATGCTACGAGTACATCTTCTACTTCGAGAGCAGGCATCCTGGGGTCGGGGACCGCACTGGCATTGACCTTAGGTCCTACAACACGCCCCACCGAGCAGTGGTGAACCTGGTGGACAACAAGGTGATGATGGGCGTGCTGGATGAGAGCTGGGACATAGGACGGCAGCTCATCATCGACCGAGAATGAGACTTCGAACTTACCCGGACCCGGGAGGTCCGGCAGCCTCTCCCTTAAGGGTAAAGAAGTGCGACAGTTCATCATCCGACGCGTCTTCTATAGCTTAATCACCCTGTTCATCATCAGCATCACCATCTTCAGCCTGGTGAGGATTGCGGGTGGAGACCCGGCGAGGCTGTATTCCGAACCGGGCGCCCGCCCCGAGGACCTAGCCCGGCTCCGGGCCCAATGGGGGTTGGACAAGTCTTATCCCGAGCAATACTTCTCCTTCATGGGCAACGTGTTCCAAGGTGACATCGGGACATCCTTCCAGTACAAGCGCCCCATAAGCGAACTATATTTCGCGCGGCTTCCCGCTTCCTTGCAGCTCGCCGCAGGCGCTTTGATCGTGGCGATGGTCATAGGAATACCGATTGGGATCCTCTCTGCGGTAAAACTAAACACATGGTGGGACAGCACGGGGAAGATGGCGGCCCTATTGGGGCTATCCATCCCCAATTTCTGGCTGGGATTGGTGCTTCTCATCGTGTTTGGACTATATCTGGACATCCTGCCGGTGGCCGGAAAAGGGGGCTTTACCCATCTGGTCTTGCCTTCCATAGCGCTGGGGTACTATTTCGCGGGCTCTTTCATGCGACTTACCCGCTCCAGCATGCTTGATGTACTCGGCAGCGAGTACATCAAGCTGGCCCGGCTCAAGGGGCTGCCGGAATATATCGTCGTGGCCAAGCACGCCTTCAAAAACGCCCTGATCCCGGTGTTGACTTGGGCGGGGCTCTATCTGGTGCTGCTGCTGAATACGGCGGTGGTTATTGAGGTGATCTTCGCCTACCCCGGCATTGGCAGCCTGCTCTATTCTGGTATCACCCAACGGGACTTCCCCTTGGTCCAAGGAGCGGTCATTATGATCGGCGTCATGATCGTGCTCGCCAACCTGGTGGTCGACATCGCTTACGCTTACATAGATCCGAGAATCCGCCTGACCAGGTAGTAAAGGGACGATATATATGGCAACTCTAGTAAATGCCCGCAGTGGGGTGATTCGCACGACCGGGGCCCTAAGAAGCGGGTTGCGAGTGGTGCGGGACATGCCGCCCTTGGCCGTGGCAATTCTCACATTGCTCTTCGTGATCGCCGTCTTTGCTGATGTGATCGCCCCCCACGATCCCACCTTTCCTGTCGAGAGCACCGATTTGTTTGCTCCGCCGGTCTGGATGGAAGGCGGCACCTGGGACGCGATTTTGGGCACCGACTTCCAGAATAGGGACGTGTTTAGCCGGCTGATACACGGCAGCCGCGTTTCCATTATCGTTGGTATCGTGGGAACACTGGCCGCCGGGTCGATCGGCACCACGATGGGCGTTTTGTCTGGCTATTTGGGCGGGTGGGTGGACACCGTGATAATGCGCTTCACCGACGCTTGGCTGGCGCTGCCCGCACTCATCTTCGCCATATTCTTGGCGGTGCTCATCGGGCCGAGCATGTGGAACATCGTCATAATACTTGGGGCGGTGTTTTGGACCAGATACGCGCGCGTCATCCGGGGCGAGGTGCTGACCCTTCGGGAACGTGATTTCGTGCGCCTCTCGGAAGTCGCCGGAGCCAGCAAGCTCCGGGTTATGGTCCGGCACATCGCCCCCAATGTGATGAACACCACCATGGTGCTGGCCAGCCTGACCATCGGAGTGGTGATCATCGCCGAGGCATCCTTGAGCTTCCTCGGTGTCGGAGTACCCCCTCCGGCTCCTGCTTGGGGATCCATGTTGGCTGATGCCCGTCCCACCCTGCTCATTGGCAAGTGGTGGCTCACCGTATTCCCTGGCTTGGCCATCGGTCTTGTGGTGCTGGCGACCCAGATCTTGGGCGATTGGTTCCGGGTTAAGTTCGACCCGCAATTACGAAATCTATAGATCATAGCGGGAGCGGCGTATGCCACCTTTGCTCCAGGTGTCCGGTCTAAAGACCCACTTCTTCACCTTCGGCGGCACCCGGGTGGTGAAGGCGGTGGACGGTATCGATTTCACCCTCGAAGAGGGTGAGACCATGGGTCTCGTGGGCGAGTCCGGGTGCGGCAAGACCACAACCTGTCTCTCCTTGGTGCGTCTGTTGCCCCCCGCCGGCCGGATCGTCGAGGGTAGTATCGAGTTCGACGGCGAGGACCTGGTGCCGAAGTCCGCTGGCGAGATGCGCCGGATTAGGGGCAACAGCATCGCCATGATTCTTCAGGACCCGATGGCCTCCCTCAATCCCCTGTTCAGCATCCGCACCCAGGTGGGCGAACCCGCCTATTACCACCAGCAGATGCGCGGAGGCGCGCTGACGGAGCGGGTGAGGAGTCTGCTGGGCTCCGTGCGCATCCCGTCTCCGGAGACCAGGATGCGGGAATATCCCCATCAGATGAGCGGCGGCATGCGTCAGCGGATTGTGGGCGCCATTGCCCTGGCCGGAGGCCCCAGGCTGATTATCGCTGATGAGCCGACCACCAACCTCGACGTGACCATCCAAGCCCAATACCTCAATCTCCTGCGGGACATCCAGCGGGAGACCGGTGTTGGCCTGATCTTCGTTACGCACAATCTTGGGATTGTGGCCAAGATGTGCGACAAGCTGGCTGTGATGTATGCGGGCCGGATCGCCGAGCAGGGTTCGGTGCGGGAGATATTCCGCAACCCGCAGCACCCCTACACCAAGGCGCTTTTGGGCTCGATACCCAAGATCGGAAGCAAGGAACCCCTCTTTGCCATTCCGGGCCAGCCCCCGAACCTGGCGTCTCTGCCCCCGGGGTGTTATTTCCATCCACGCTGCGCCGAGGTGATGGACCGCTGCAAGGTGGACGAACCCCCCGTATTCAGCCCCGGCGCGGACTGGAAAGCGACGTGCTGGCAATTGGACCAGCAGGAGGAGCTGCAAGGTGGCCGAGCCACTTCTTGAAGTACAGAGTCTGAAGAAATACTTCCCGGTAAACGACGGGTTGGTCTTCTGGCGGCCGAGTTCGTGGGTCAAGGCCGTGGACGGCATCGATTTTCAGATATATCCCGGTGAAACGCTGGGGGTTATCGGCGAGTCGGGTTGCGGAAAAACCACCACCGCCAAACTCATACTCATGCAGGAAGAGCCGACCGAGGGAGCCATCAACTTTGACGGCGTGGACGTAACCACCCTCAAGGGGGAGGAGCTCAAGACCTACCGGGGCTCGGTGCAGGTGGTGTTCCAAGACCCGTTCAGTTCATTGAGCCCGCGGATGCGGATCCGCGACATCATCGCCGAACCATTGGAGATTCACACCGACCTCTCACGGAGCGCCATTTCCGACCGGGTGGCCGAGGTGATGCGGCTGGTGGGGCTGGCGCCCGATATGGTCACCCTGTTCCCTCACGAGTTCAGCGGCGGTCAGCGCCAGCGCATCGCCATTGCACGGTCCCTGGCAACGGAGACGCGGCTGATCGTTCTAGACGAGCCGGTTTCCGGCTTGGACGTCTCCATCAGGGCCCAGATAATCAACCTGCTGGAAGAGCTCCAAGACACCCTAAAGGTGAGCTACCTCTTCATCGGCCACGACCTGGCTACCGTGGCCCACATGAGCCACCGCATCGCGGTCATGTATCTGGGCAAGATCGTGGAGCTAGCCGAAAGCGAAGAGCTGTGCGAAAATCCGCTGCACCCCTATACCAGGGCCTTGTTTGCTGCGGCGCTACCGTCCAGTCCCGATGATGAGCAGGTGGAGGAAACCATCGCCGGCGAAGTGCCCAGCGCCCTCAACATTCCGCCCGGCTGCCGGTTCAACCCCCGCTGTCCCTACGTGATGGGACACTGCTCCCAGGAAGAACCGGACCTGAAAGAGGTCTCGCCCGGCCACTTCGTGTCCTGTTACCTCTACTAGTCTAGCTGGAGTAGTCCCACGACCGGTACCGGTGCAACGGGACTCTGATGTAGGCCGCACCGAGCCGTGGCTCCGTCGGAAGCTCTTGGGCCAGTACGCCCCTCAATCTAGCCGCCTCGCGGGCGAAATGCAGCAGCTCCTCCGGGCCGGAATGGACGGTTGCGGTCCCTTGGACCATGAGTCCCTTGATGTCCCCCATGGTGGTCCCCGACTCCAGCAGCAGGCTCACCTTGGGGTTCTCTTCGATGTTGCGCAGCTTAAGGGTGTTCGCCCTGACCCCCATGAGCACTTCGTCGCCCAAGCGGAAGTAACCAAGCGGTACGCTGTGGGGGAACCCGTCGGCCCCGATGGTGGTTAACGTGATCCAACCAGGTTTGCTGTCCAGAAAATCCCGGGCTTCCTGAAGCGATAATTGTCTAGGCATTTGGCACTCCCATCGGCGGCCCAACACGGCGCCGCCTCAGAATAGTCGGCGGCAAACATGCGGGAATCTCCGCCCGCACCCAGCCATTCTCCAGAGTCTCGGCGGTTCTAGCGGAGTGCTCGTTCGAGGCGGATGGCGTTTCGATGCTCACCGGCTTGCCGAGGTCCGAGAGTGTCATCTCGACCGTGAGTTTCAGCCCGGCGTCCTCCTCCATCAGTTCCGCATGGATGGCTACCTTCCGGACGATGAAGTCCTTGGCGCCAATCCAATATTCGGCTTCCGCCTCACCGTCAGTCCCTTCGGGACTATCGAGCAGGTGCACGTGCCCGATAGGGTAATAGACTGGCTCGTCGGCCAATTGCTTGAGCGAAGCTGGCTTGCGGGCTTCTAGCGCATCGGGGCCGGGGTCGGTGTTGAACACGCCGAAGGCGAACAGGTCCCGGTAGGGCGTCGGGGGATCGGTGACGATGGCCCACCGTCCCAATCCTGGGCTGGTCAAGTAGATCACCCTGTCGGTCGTGATCATCGCCAACTCGACATGTTGGGCGTCGATCGTGATACTCACCAACATCTGGCTCCGGACCGGGGCCTGGCAGTCACCCCACCAACCCTAGCCTAACTCCCTGGGGCTTGTCCATGCCTGGCAGTCAGCCTATCAAGCAGAACGCTCTGCCGAATCGGGTTTCCTGAGCGGAAGAACGACGAACGTTCGCGAGCATCGGGCAAATGCGGAGTTCCCCAAACTTTACGACATACCGGAACCGTGATACTGTCCGGCTAGAGGTGTCCTAAATTCGTAATCGAGCGTTGGTAGCGGGGCAATAGACGGCCCAACCAGAATGAATACACTACTACCGAGGTGGGGCGACGCCCATTCGGTGAAGCGGCCTGGACCCCTTTTGGCGTACGCTTCCACGCCAAGGCGTGGATACCGGGAGACTGTCAAGTTAAACCAAAGACGGGAGGCCAGTGATGAGTGATCGTGAGGAACTCAGGCGGAAAGGCAACGAGGTCCGCGCCCGGCTGCAGCATGGCACGAACCCACCCCCGGCCCGCCCCAGGGCGGTGACTGACATCCCTGGCCTTCGCAACTACACAGGAGAATCGATCTTTGGGGCGGTGTGGGCCCGCCCCGGCCTGGATATTCGCTATCGAATGTTGGCGACGTTGTCCGTCCTGACCTCGCTGCAACGCCTCCCCCAACTCCGGACCTACATCCACAGCGCGCTGAACATGGGGTTGAGCGCCGAGGAGGTCCAAGAGGCGCTCATCCATTGCTCCATCTACGCCGGTTTCCCCTCGGCGGTCAACTCGCTTGAGCTGGCGCACGAAGCCTTCCGCGAGAGGGGTATCGAGGCGCCGCAGGCCGAGGTGCCCGAAGTGGGACTCGACGAGATGGAGGCGCGGGGACGCGAACTCCGCCAGCAGCTCATGGGGGTCGAGGACCAAGGGGCCTACGTGAGCGCCATGACCGACTTGGCCCCGGACCTGCGGCGGCTCACCCTCCAGTTCGCCTTTGGGGAGATCTACTTCCGGCCAGGGCTGGACTTGAAGTCCAGAGTGGTGTGCGCCACCGCCGCGCTCACGGCGCTGCGGGCCGACGCCCAGCTCCGGAATTTCCTGTCGGCCGGCCTCCGCGTTGGCCTTTCGAAAGAAGAAGTCGTCGAGGTCCTAATACAGACCGGAGGATACGCGGGCTATCCGGCCGCGTTGAACGCCATCTCCATCGCGGCTGAGGTCTTGGCATGAGGCGTCGGGGCGCTGGATCCGGTCGCTAGGCCTTTGGCCGGTAACGGCCGGTCCGCTCGCAGTACTGTTCATAGGCGACGCCAAGCTGGCGAGGACCAAAGTGCCTGCCAAGAAAGAAGTAAGGGGCAATCCCGGGTTAAATGCCGGCCTCGACGACTGCCATTTTGCTGCCCTAAGGTCGTGGCCGCCGACTGTCCAGTGTTGGATGACGATTCGTCCAGCTACGACCGATACCAAGAATACTACGTAAAGCGCAAGTGCGGTAATCCATTCATCCGGCAAAACCCACCTCCGTCATCCCATATTGGGAGGTGTTGGATTCCGGACAATTCTACCCGACGACGTTGCGCTGGGGCGCCTGAATACGACCGAGCTTGAGAGCGGCTGAGGACCGGTGGCGCTCGGACAGCGCTTAGGCCTATTGCTCCGGGGCTGGCAGGAACACCGGCAATACCACCTCCGGCTCGTCAACCGTTGGGATGAGAGTCACCCGGACCGGCATGCCGATCCGGATGTCTTCGGGGGCCACGTTTAGCACGTTGCTGCAAATCCGCAGCCCTTCCTGCTCCTCCAGCTCTATCATGCAGAGGTTGTAGGGCACCTGTTCCTTCTCATGGATCGCCGGGTGGACCGGATGGCGGACTATTACGTAGGAATAGACGAAGCCCCGGCCACTCACCTCGGTCCAGGCATAGTCCAGCGACGAGCATTGGGGGCACATGGGCATGGGCAGGTGCCGGAACAACCCGCAATCCGAGCACTGCTGAATGCGAAGTTCGCCGTTCCGGGACCCCTCCCAGAATCCCCGTTCATAGTCCGGCAGCCGCTCCAGGTCGGGTAAAGGCATGCCTTCCAAGGGCGCGCTCATCGGTCGGGACCGTGCGGCCTGGTCTCTATCCTGGGTCATTGGCGCTCCTTGCTAGCTCCGGGTTATCCCCGGCGAATTATCACGGCGGCGCTTAGCTGGGCGGTGCTGCTACAGGTTTTTTTTCGAATTCCCTCTCATTTCCGCTCATTTTCCCCCATTCTGGTTGCCTTGGTGGGCGGGTTGGGTCTGGCGTGCGGGGCGTTGGAGTGTGACAGGTATTCATGCTAGGGAGGTGTCACCGGGGTTGGGAAGGGGCAGGTGTCGGTTGTTTACGTTGGGGTTGTGCGCTCCACCCTGGAGTACCACCTGCGCTCAATGGCTCGGGGACGTCCGCTGCGCTACACTGCCAACTTGAACGTCACCGTGAAAGATCTTGATTTTGTACCGGGTTGGTGGGCCTAAGCGGACTGTAGAGAGACGTGGAATAATATGTAGTGTCTAGCAGTTTACCGATTTGCGCCGCGAAATTCGTAGTAATTCGCGTACACGTCGCCTTAACAGCGATGCTCGGTCGAGCCGTAATGATCAAAGCGGTCGGCGCATGAAGCAGTGGACCGCACCGTAGGATTTAGAGTTGAGAGATTCAGGTGTGGGGTGGCTGATATCTTCTTCTCGCCCGAGCTTGCTGCTCCATCCGCCACCGGGCAGCTGTACGGCAGCGTGTGTCCAATCCCCTTCCTGATCGGCGTATAGCGCAATTTTGCTGAAGCCCGACTCATTACCAGCATCCTCGCACAGTTCGTAGCCCAGCCCGGCGAAGGCCTCTATCAGGCTCTGGATGAAACGTGTGCGGCTTGCGTGATCTGGCCAGTAGTAATCGGCGCCTGTTTTGTGACTCCACCAACGGTCGGTTTCGCCGGCGGCGTAGCCAATGCAGTTGTAATCGTCGTTAGGTTCACTGGTGACCTGGTATCCCTCCGCTGCTAGGTTGGGCAGCTGTTCGTCAATCCACATCGTTGTTCCAAAGCTCGTATCCTTGTTGGCTCCCCCAGTTCAGCCATGCTTGGGTCATTTCTTTGACGCGTCCGCGACTCTCCGGCGGCACTGGTCGGGCGCCGGTGATAGCGTTGAGGGCGACGAACCAGTGATCGGGCTTTTCGGCTAGTCGTTGGAGCAACCAGGGAACAGCAGGTTCGCCTATCGCAATGATGCGCTGGTAGGCTGAGTGATTTGTCATCTGCTCGATGTCGGCGCCACGGGGACGGTCATGTTCCCATTCATCGGCGAGCTTTTCGAAGGTCTTTCGGTCCAGCGCTGCTGCCGGGTAGTCGTCTTCAAGCTCGTCGGCGTACTGGTTGTAACCAAGGCCCCGGACGTGGGGCTCCTGGTGGAGGAGCTGGCGCAGGTGGGCCAGATATTCAGCGTCCCAGCAGAGGGCCTCGGCGACGGCTTCGTCCCACAGGCGGCGTACCTCACACTCGCCGTCCTCGAACTGCGGCACTTCCATCCCCTTGGTGCGATCCCAACAGTCCACCAAGGTGCGCCGTATGCCGTCATCCTTGACGTTGGGGATTCTGATGTTGCCCGCTTCAGCTGCACTGTACGTGGGAAACGGTATTTGACGGCCTGGGTTGCGCATCAACTGGAGTCGTCCTGTCGTCGAGTTGGTGAACACCGCAAGCGCCTTTGCTTCCACCGATGATAAACCGGCTACTGGCATCCACCCATTGCCTACATATTTCTCGTCGTCCGCAGTCGCCGTGAGACGTGCCGTAGAGGTGCGATGGCCGGTCGTTATCAGCAGGTATCCTGCCTTCTGGAGTATGTTATCCACTTCAGGATACGTACCGCCATTTGCTAAGCGGCTGCTTTCATCGCGGTGCTTCGGAATCCAGTGTTCGTCCGGGCGACCTTGTATGCGGGTTTGGCCATCGGCTCCCTTAGATTTCAGAATTGGGAAGCTGGCGTCGGTGGAGTGTGCTGCGCGCTCGAATGATCCGCGCAGTACCTGGCCTGTTGCGTGGACCGACAGGCCGGGAGTTGCGTTGATTGCTCGCAAGTCTGGGTGGGTGGCGAAGTTTGTGGCCGCACTTGCGAGTTCTGGAGATCGCCATATCGCAGGCGTCCAATCCCCTGCTTCCATGCGCTCTGGTGGCCACTCAGAGACCTCCCCCCAGCCATTCGCCATTGACCCTTTTGTGCAGTCCAGCAGGCAGTGGTGCAAGTCGGCGACGTCAGTCTCATCGACCGGCATTTTGTCTAAGAGAATGAATCGGGTGGGCGGTTTGGGGCCTTTGTGCCGTTCGGCGATGATTATGCTTTCGTCGATTTCAGAATTCTGACTCAGGCTGAACTCCCGTGGCAATCGGCCAGTGAGCACGGTGTCGATGTGGTAGCGCTGGGCTAGTACGCGACGCTTGTCTAGTGCAGAAGTTGCACAAAGCGCGACCGTCGGGTTAATCATCGTAAGGACTCCGTTTGTGTCCATCACACATTTATCCGCAAGGGCAGTGAACAACGGTTCTAAGGCATTCTTGTCCACAAAGTCTGCCAAGTCCCGATCATTGCGGACCAGTATGCGCTCCATGTCATCGGCGCGACGCCGCAGTGCTTGTTGGGTTGCTTTGGGGAATTTCTCGCCCATTTTGGCCCGGTTGGTGAAGGGCGGGTTCATTATGACGATGCGGGCGTCTTTGACAGCCGCCACGGCGTCTTCCAGTTCGGCATCGTCGCGCTGGGGCCACACGCTCTGGGACGCGATGTTTTCGTTTGCCAAGTCCAGTTCGCCGCTCCGAGCTACAATGGCTTCCTGCCCCAGCAGCTCAAGCGTTCCCGCGGACACTCGATCCGTATTGTCCGGTTGCGGACCATAGGGCATCAGGTGCAGGCCCATTCGTCGGTAGCCGATTTCCTGGTTGCCGGCGGTTAGTTGTGACGCCGCCAATTGGAGAGATATGGGGTTGATGTCCAACCCCTTTATGGTCTCCTCCACGGCCAGCTTTTGCAGGTTGGCGATGTGGGTTTCGCCGACGCCCTGCTCCCGGGCACGGCGTTTCATGTCAGTCAGCATGGCGGTAAGGAGGGTGCCGCTGCCGCAAGCCAGGTCAACAGTCTTGTGTTCCCGCCACACCTGCGAATCGGCCCAGTCCAGCTCTCCGCAGGCGTCCAGGGTCAAGCGGGCAGCAATGGACGCGGCTACTGGGCGGGTGAAGTAGGCACCGTCGCTGGCCTGGTTGCCCATAACCTTGTTGAACAGAGGACCCGCGTGGTCGGCACCCATGTCGGCGTAGGTCTCGGCGATACGCTCCGCTTCAGCCAGGATGTGGCGCAGGGCCCTTTCCAGCCCGGCGGTCTTGCCGGATGACTCCATGGCGTAGATGGATTCCAAGGCCGGTTCCAGGATGGGGCGGAAGTCGTGACGCATAATGCGTTCCCACTCCCGGCATACGTTTCGGACCACGTTCACGTCGTTTTTGAGGGTGTCCAGGTCCCTGACGCCGGACAGCCAGCGTCCGTTGGCGATACGCTGGTGCAGCATGGCCGCGTTCATCAGCAGCAGGGCGGCAATGGTGCAGCCGTCGGCTTGGCTATTACGTTTAGCTTCGTCCAGATTGTTCAGTCCAAAATGCTGGTCCAAGTCGGAAGACAGGTTGTCGCTTTGCAGGTGGTAGGCGGCTTCCTTGATGCTGGCTTCCAGGATGTTAAGGTCCCTGATAACGCGATTATCCACCAGGCCCGACTTAGCAAGCAGGTTCATCCTGATAGCGTTGCCATGCTCTTCCATTCCGCTGAGCAGCAGCATCTGCATGGCAGAGTGTTCCGCCCTTTCTTCGTGGGTCTTGCGCTGCCTTTTCTTTTCGCTGCCGGGAATAAGGCGGATGCCCGTACCCTTGTTAATCATGTCCTTGGCCTTGGCTTTGGACTTCTCAATGTGTACGTCGCCCCGGGTTCCGTCCAGTCTTGACTGAGTTCTGGCGACGGTATCCATACGAAGCTCGATGCTGCCGTCGTTAGTCTTTTTGCCGGTGACGATTTGCGTAGGCTCGTGTGTAGGTACCGCCGGTGGCTTTGTTTCGCCGATGAGACGCAGATCCTCGGTCGGTCTGCTTTCGGGCTTGCTGTATTGTAGGAGTCCATCCGTCTCGGCGTTGATTGCTGCAGCCTCGCTCGTCGCAGGCGGTGCCGTAGTTTCCGTTTCTGATATGGGGCGAAATTCCCTAGCCAGCGTGCTTGTCCCTTCCAGCACCCGCTCCACGGCCTCCTGAGCTTCTCCGGGAGGACCTTCGTGCTCACGGTACTGGATACGCCTCTCCTCGCCGCTGGCAACCGCCACGATGGTAACTTCTACTTCCGGGGGATTCGGGATGTACAGTTGCAGCAAGTCGGCCAGGTTGTCCTCAATGCGCTGGTCATGGGCCCGGAGGGCAGTGAGTATCTGCCCCAGTTCCTGCCAGCCCTCGTCCATGTTGCTGGTGCTGAGCCACCGCTCCGGGTCAGCATTGGGCGGAATCAAAATAGGGCAGATGATGTAACCCATTTCTTTGCCGGGGGCGGTACGCATGGCGCGGCCCACGGCCTGGATAACGTCGATGGGACTCTTCCTGGATTCGAGGAAGGCTACGGCGTTTAGGGAGGGAGAGTCAGTACCTTCGCCAAAGATTCCTACGTTGACAACGCTGTGGGGGCGCTCTTCATCGGCCTCCGCCAGCCGACGCTTGGCATTGTCACGGGCTGTTACGTTGCTGGTAGCGTCCAAGTGCTCCATGGTGTAATTCTTAACCTTTTGATTGCCTACGTTGTCCTGGAGCCATTTTTGTACCCATTGCTTTACATTTTCCGTCTGCAGGTCCTCGGCCATGTTCTTAGACTTGTCAACAGTATTCATGAAAGCGATGCAGGACTTGATGGGAACTATCGAATCCTCCCGGTCTTGCGTCGCACCCCCCATGCAAAGCGCAAATGCCAGGCCGCGCATGTAGTCGGTCGAAGTGAGCGCCCGACGCCCCTTGCTTTTGGTATTTGACGCCAAGGCGTTGGCCTGGGCAAAGGCATCAGGGTCGTTGATTCCTAGAGCGATGATGCGATAATCGGAGAGCCAGCCGTTCTTGACGGCTTCAACGTAACTCTTGCGGTGGAGTTCCACGCCGAAGACGGTTTCGTCGTCCATGCTGCGGACTATCCATTCACTGGACTTGCTCCGGTCCAACTTGCTGGTGTCGTAGATGCGGGGCGTAGCGGTCTGATAGACGCGGTACACGGCCGGGAATTCGTCTTGGTCGTGGCACAAGGTGAAGTTGCGTATGCGGCTCTCCTCATCCGAGAGGGCCGCCTTCTTGGTCTGCTTTCGCTTAAGCCCGGCGGTCCGGTGCGCCTCGTCTGCGATGAGTACCTTTGCCGTTACTCCAGTGTCTTGGAGTGCCTGGGCAATCCGGTGGCCGCTTTGATAAGTGCCAAAGACGACACTTACTTGGCCGGTGCTCTGCCCTTCGCGTATCCACAGGGCGATTTCCGTAGGGTCGGTGGTGACCTTGCCCTTTACCTCGGACGCGCTGACGTTGCTGTTGTCGACCGTAGGGTCAGTGGCGGAGTTCCGCGAGCTTTCCTTCTTGGGGTCGTAGCCGGCAGTCTCGTCGGAGCATACAGCGAGGGCGCGGATGCCCTGTTCGGCGTTTAGGAGGTACTCGCGTCTGATCTGGGCGACCAGTGCGATCGACGGGGATAGGACGATGGAAAGTTCGCCCTGCGGCGTCAGCTCTTCGACAATGCGCAGTGAGATGCGGGTCTTGCCCGTTCCGCAGGGCAGGATAATCTTGCCGCGGGCCTGGCCTACTGGTAGGCCGCCGCTTTCCGATTTTTCATGTTCCCTGAGGATGCGCACGCATTCGGTGATGGCCTCGGTCTGCATGCAGGATCTGGATTGGCGGCGTTCCTCGCCTTCGGGGTTGGGCTCGCAGTGGGGGCATTCTTCAGTGGTGAAGTTCGCCTTTTGTTGCGTCAGATCGCTGGCGATGTTGACCATCTTGATGGGCCTGTCGTGCATGGACACGACCTGCAGCGTGTTGCCGCTGGGCCTGTTGTCGCCGTTGGTGACGATCCAGCGTTCCGACCACAAACCTCCGGCGGACGCGTTAGCGAACTTGTCGATTTCGGCTTTAGTGATGTCTGCGCCACGACCGTGCTCATCCAGCTGGCGGGACTTGCACTGGATGGCGATGTATTCTCCGTCGTTGCGGCGAATAGCCACTGCGTCGATTCCTACATCTTGGTGCGTGGTACCTGGGAATCTGTACTCCCGCTCAGGCCATTCGGACCAGCGGTAGCACCGCTCGATGTCCCATTCTTTGATGTGAGGGCTTGCCTCGACAGTGAGGTCTTCAAGCCATTTGCCATCCGAGGGAAGGGGACTCTTTACGGAAACAGTTCTTATCGCTGTTTCGATAATCTCTCGCGCATCTAGCTCTTGCATCTTTCCATACCTTGGCGTGCCATTGTCGGTGGAATAGGACATCGTGCTTCATCGTCCCATCCATCGGTCGTATAACTGCACCGAACTCTGAGACGATAAAATGCTGTTTCACACCCCCTGACTATACCATCTCTGCCCCCGGCCTTGGCGTACGGGGCCATTTCCGTCAGAAACCCTCTTTCTCTGCGCAGCACCCTTGTACCCCTGGCTCCCCCGAGGTTTCGGTCTGCTCGCAAAGCCCGTTTGCTCTGCCGCCGGGGGCTTTCGCCGGCATGGTCGGCGCAATTGCGTGTGTTGGTTGAGGTCCCGGGAACAACAACAAAACGGGAGGCTCCCGTCACTATCGAAGGAGCCTCCCGTATGCTCTGCTAGTTTGTGTTGGGCGCTAGTCAGTTAGGACATACCAAAGGTTTGATTACACTGCCAAAGCAAACCTCAACGTAAAGGTTCTTCATTTTGTTCAGTTCGGTGGGCCCGGCAGGGATCGAACCTACGGCCAGCCGATTATGAGCATCGGACCGAGGCTTCATCCGGTCGGCTATGCCCCTCCCTGAATCTGCAAACGCTTCGTTCGTGGTTACGGCCTGTACAGGCTCATGACCCGTGGTGAAGCAAACTTCCTTAAGTCCGCGACACGCTGCGGCCTCACCACCTCGGCCCCCATTGCAACCAAGTTGGAGTTAGCTGGTCTCTCTAGAGCCAGCAGGGGCTTGCCGGAGACGGCGACCTTGCGGCCAAAGGCCTCAGTCTACCAACAACTCGCCTTCCTGGGTCATTGACGCTCCTTGCCATTTAGGGGTCGCTCTGGGCTTATCCCCGGCGAATTATCACGGCGGCGCTTAGCTGGGCCGTGCTGCTACAGGAAAGGACCCGGTTGATGGTCTTGTGGGGCGGCTGGGCGGTGGAGACGCCCCGGATAAGGCGTACCGCTTCTTGGACATGGGTGAGACCGTGAATATAAGCCTCGGAGTGGTTGCCGCCGTGGGTATTGGTGGGCAGCGGGCCATCAAACCGCAGGTTCGTCCCCCCTTCCACGAAGTCCTTCGCCTCGCCGGTGGGCACAAACCCATAGGCTTCGAGGTTAATCAGGCAGAAGGGAGTGAAGTGGTCGTAGAACATCCAGGCGTCCATGTCCTTGGCTTCCAGGCGGGCCCGGGCCCAGAGGTCGCGAGCGGTGTTCACCGACTCGGGCACGGCCAGATCGGGACGGTAGATGATGCCGTCATTGCGGGGGCCGGAGCCTTGGGCCGCTGCCTCGACCAAGGTCAGAGTGCCGGAGTGGCGAAGCTCTCTAGCGCGCTCCGGGGTGGTCATCACAATGGCGGCGGCGCCGTCGTTCTCTTGGCAAAAATCCAAGACGTGCAGCGGGTCTACGACCATACGGGAATTCTGGTGGTCGTCGATGGTAATGGGCTCCCGCCGGAGGGCGCGGGGGTTCCTGGAGGCGTGCTCGCGCAGAATGACCGCGACCCAACCGAAGTGGCGGCTGGTGGCCCCGTATTCGTGCATATAGCGCCGGACGAACATGCCGAAATGATGGGCCGGCGCCATGGCGCCCCAAGGAGCGGCAAAGCTCTGCGCTCCCCCGGCGATTCGCTCCGGGCCCCTTGCCCGCCCCAAACGCATCCCGGAGCGGAGATTCGCGGCGCGGAAGCACACTACGTAGTTGCAATACCCGGCGGCGATGGCGGCGGCGGCATGGCCGACCACGGCGTTGCCCGCACCTCCGCCGTAGGAGACCGATTCCCAGTGACGCAGGTTCTTGATGCCCAGCGACTGTACCAGCAGGGTTTCATGGTTGGATTCCATGTCATACCGCAACAGGCCGTCGATATCCTGCGGAGCGATACCGGCATCGTCGCACGCTGCCTTGATGGCCTCGGAGGCAAGCTGTATCTCGCTGCGGCCCGAGTTCCAGGAAAATTCCGTTTCACCTATGCCGACAAGCGCGGCCTTGTCCCTTATGCCGTTGGTGTCGGCGGGGATGATGGGTTGCACCATTGCCTGCTATTCCTCCTCCCAGTCCACTACTTTCCGTTGTTTCAGTCCGCGAATCTGCTCGTCGGTATACCCCAACTCCCTCAGGATGGGCCGGGTGTGCTGGCCTTTGAGAGGTCCTGGGCCCGTCCGGCCCGAGGTCTCCGAGAAACTCACCACCGGAGAGTAGCGCCAGAACTCGCCATACCGGGGCGCCTCCACCTGGGTGAGAAGCCCGTTTTCGCGCACATGAGGGTCTTCGTCGAAAAAAAAGTACATTCCCCGGTCCTCGGCCTTGACGCAGGCCACGTCGGCGGCGGTGAGCAGCTCTTCCCAATATTGTGGGTCTTCCGCGGCGAACACCCCGGCCAACTCGTCGACGAGGGCTTGATCGTGCTCCTCTCGCGCCTCACGGGTGGCAAACCGGGGGTCATCGCGGAGGTCCAGCCGGTCTATGGCCTGGCAGAGGGCCTCCCATTCCTCCTCGAAGGGGCAGGCGAGGAACACCCACCCGGTCCTTGCGCGGTACAGGCGGTACAGGGCGTGCAGCCCGTATCCGTCCTCGTCCGGCAGCGGACGAGGTTGTTTGCCTTCGTGCCAGTAGAAGTCGTCGGCATTGAGATAGGCGTTGGCGGCGATCATCGTGGACTCGACGTATTGCGCCCTGCCGGTGCGCTCCCTGGCGTAGAGGCCAAGTACCAGGCCGACGGCGTTGACCATGGCCGTAGTGTGGTCGGCGGTGCCGTCGTTGGCCCGTTTGAGCTGCTTTGATACGGCGGCGATGTCGTCTATGGACATGGGCTGGTCCGGCGGTGGGAAGCTGTCCCTGCCCATCTGGGCCACGCCGCCACCGGAGACCGCGCCGGCAATCGGGGCCATGGACGGCCGGTGAGAGTAGGGTCCAGTCGAGCCGTAGCCGCCGGCGTACAGGTAAACCAGGTTGGGGTTGATCTTCGACAACTGTTCGTAGCCGATGCCCGTGCGCTCGGGGGCTCCGGGGCGCATGCTGTGGAGCAGCAGGTCGGCCTTGGACGCCAGCTTGCCCATGATCTCCTGCCCCTCCGAAGTCTTTAAGTCCAAACAAATGTCCTCGGAGCCCGCCATGGTCCGGTGTACCGTCATGGGCATTCCCTGCCTGCCCCAATCGCCGCCGGGGGCTTCGATGCGAATTACCCTGGCGCCAAGCTCGGCTACCAGGGCGCAACCCAGGGGGCCATTGATTACCGTCCCCAGGTCGAGGAGCGTTATCCCCTGCAACGGATGCTCTGGCATCGAGTGGTTGACGCCGTTTGAGCGCTTTTGGACGGCGCCGTCGAGGCGGGCGAGGACCTCGGCGGTGTGCTCGCCCAACGCCGGGGCCGGATTCTCTATTCTGGCCGGGGTTACGCTCATTTTCACCATGGGGCCAATCTGGCGTGTGCTCCCCACTCGCCGATCATCCACGTCCTGGACGTTGCCATTGTGCACGATCTGCGGATGGTCCAAAGCCTGTTCAGAGGTGAGATAGGGCTCGGCGGCCACGTTGCCGGCCTCTCCAAGGAATATGGCCATCCACTCATCCAGGGTCTTCTCCCGCACCTTTTCCAGCATGATTCGTTCCAGCGACGAAACGGCTTCCTGGTCCAGGGAGGGCGCGGTCTTGAATCGCGGGTCCTCGTAGATGAAGTCCATGTCCAGCGAGTGCATCATGGACCGGAACAGCCGCTCCACGACGTTCCCCAGTTGGATCCAGTGGCCATCCTTGGTGCGGGCGGGCAGGTAACCTGTGGGGTTGGGACGGCCGACGCCCACCGTGGGGTCGGACGGATAGGTTTCTGGGCGCTTCTCAACCATCTGGCCGTGGACCCAAGAGACGTGATCATAGGTGGTCACGGCCTGGAGCATGCTTGTCTCAACCCGCTGACCGCGGCCGGTACTCTCTCGCACGAACAACGCGGCCGTGATGCCACGAATCAGGGCCGTGGCGGCGGCGTGGCACACGCCCTGAAGAACGACGTAGTTGGGGCCTGGCCGGGGGTTCTGCCCGGCGAACATCATCATCCGCCCGGTCTTGGCGGCGACCACGGCGTCATAACCCTTGTAGTTGGCGTAGGGACCCGATGCTCCGAACCCGGTCAGCGAGGCGTAGACCAGCTCGGGATGACCGTCCTGAAGGGTGTCGTAGTCGATGCCCAGCCGTTGGGTGACGCCGGGCCGGAAGCTTTCGACGACAACGTCGGACAGTTGCGCCAGTCCCCGGGCCTTATCCCGACCGTCGCGGGTCTTCAGGTCGAGGACAACGCTTTTCTTGCCGCGGTCCCATTGGATGGACCCCGGCTCGTTCCGAAATTTTCCCCCGCCCGGCGGCTCGACTTTGATGACATCAGCGCCGAAGTCGGACATCACCATGGTGGCGACGCCGCCAGCCCGGCCGCTGGTGAAGTCGAGGACGGTGATTCCATCATAGACCTGTGCCATGGCGCCCCCTTTTGCGAATATCTATCGTCAGAATACGGGCTACTCGTCCTTGGAGCGTTCCAGCCGTACCGAAACGTCCCCAGCACATGATACCGCTTTAGCGCAAGAAACCGAGCGCAAGTGAGTTGGACGGCCTGGAGGAGCCGGTGTTTGACGATCCGGGAACACCGGGCCGTCTTATATGGAGGAATTTTATTCAGATCCCTCCCGTCTTGGTCGCACGGATGCGCTTGGGGTGAATAAGGGCGATTGAAAATGAGAAACAACCTAATCCCGAAGGCCTCAGAGATTCCCGAAGAGGCCCTACTAAATAGGCTCAACCATCGCGTTTCATGCAAAAGGAAGGAAACTGTACGCACAACGAGAGACTCTGGCGTTGACATCGGCGCCCGCCGTGCTGACTATGCGTAGCCGGGGCCGGAGGTGATCGACGGCAATTTGGGCATCATGCTGAAGTATCGGTATGATACTAAGGCGGTGCGCGCTGAAACGCTCGCGTAACCGCGGCCTGCGCGGTGGAAGGAGATGCAACTGGTGGTCATTCCCGAGAAACCTCCAAGGGTAGCCGTGATCGGCGCTGGCATCCTGGGCGCTACCATCGCTTGGCGTCTGGCCCAGCGCGGCGTACACGTCGCCCTCATCGACAGGGGCCAACCTGGGCACGGCGCGTCGAGCCACAGCTTTGCCTGGATCAATGCGGGGGCGAAAGAACCAATCGGGTACCACAACCTGAACCGCCGCTCCTTGGAGATGTGGTCCCGTTTCGCCGCCGAGATCGGAGACCAAGAGGACCCGGACAGCGTCGGACTCCGCTGGGGCGGCAAGGTCTCCTGGGAATCCGACCCGGTGGCCGCCGAAGGGCTGATGGCCCGGGTGCGACAGCTTCAATCCTGGGGCTACCCGACCCGCCTGATCGACGCCGCCGAGCTGAAGAGTCTGGAACCGGCGCTGGACGTTGGCCCGGTGGTCGCCGCCGAGTACAGTCCCAACGAAGGCCAGGTGGAGCCTCAAATGGTGGTCGACGCCTGCTTGCGTCGGCTTCGAGAAACGGGCTGTGAGATTTGTGCCGCGACGGAAGTTTATGGATTTGAGCAGCATGATGATGGCCGGGTGTACAGCCTGGTAACCTCTTTGGGCACCAGGGATGTGGATGCGGTGGTCATCGCCGCAGGTACCGGGACCACTCGCTTGGCTGCCCTGGCCGGCGTAAATGTGCCCCAAGCGGAAAGCCCTGGCGTGGTGATACGGACGGACCCGCTGCCGCCCTTGCTCCACAACGTGCCGGTGGTGTACGCGCCGCCTTTGGGCGATGGCCGCCGGGAGATTCATCTGCGACAGTGCGCCGACGGCCGCCTGATGATCGGCGAAGGCGACCAAGAGAGTCTGGCCGAAGACGACACCCAGGCCCACGCCAACGAGTTGCTGGACCGGGCCCGCCGCTATCTGCCGGGACTCGACGGCGCGCAGGCCGTTCCGGTGCCGGTGGGCTGGCGTCCCATGCCCCTGGACGGCTATCCGGTGATGGGGTTTGCGTCCGAGGCGCCCAACCTGTACGTGGCCCTCACCCACAGCGGCGTTACGCTGGCTCCCGCTTTGAGCCAGTTGGCCGCCCAGGAAATCTGCGATGGAACGCCGGCAGACGCGGTGCTGGGACCCTACCGCCCGCAGCGGTTCGCCGGTATGACGCCCGAGGAAATGGCGGCGGCCACCCACCCCCGCGTCGCCAAAATCCGTTAATATCGATAGCAAGAAATCAGCATTAGGAGGAACCCTCGATGGCCGAATACATCCCGTCACCCACCGAGTGGGTGCGTGAGCAGGTGGAACAGTACGAAAGCAGTGGCGGTACGGATGGCACGGAGCTGCGCGACACCGGGTTGCCCGTGATTATCGTAACCAACCGGGGCAAAAATACGGGCGCCATCCGCAAGACGCCGCTGATGCGAGTGAAGGTCGGGGACGATTACGTGCTGGTCGGCTCACGGGGCGGAGCGCCGAAAAATCCCGAGTGGGTGTATAACCTGCGGGCCGACGGCAACGTGGAGGTCCGAGACAAGACCGACGTGTACGCGATGCGAGCCCGCGAGGTCACAGACCCGGACGAACGGGACCGGCTATGGTCGGCATCGGTGGCGGCGTTCCCTCCGTACGAGGAGTACCAGGGCCGGACCTCCCGCACCATCCCAGTGTTCGTAGCCGAGCTGGCGTGATTGGCCCAGTGAGACCATGAATCATGCATGGCTGGGCGGCCTTGGACCAGTCCCAATGGTTGAGAGTCCGTGCCTTGACCGGGGGACATGGACGGCGGCCGATTGATCGCCTCATCCCCGGAGAGACAGCTCCATTCCCTTCGGCAGCTTCGACTTTAAGCGGTTCGAGTCTACGTCGGTGGCATCGCGTGACGGTCATGTAGCCTGTCAAGGTCCGCGCCACACAGCAGTCAAGCGAATCGCCACACGACGAGGACCGGTAGGTTATGTACGCGGTCGCCAACTTAGCGCCCTCTCCAGGTTGGAGAGATATTCGGCGAATGCACGACGTCCCGCCGGCGTCGCCTGTACCCACGTGCGTGGCTTGGAGTCCAGAAACTCTTTCGTGGTGACCAGATAGTCGGCATGCTCGAGCTTTCGCAAATGGGTGGTCAGGTTGCCGCCGGTTAGCCCCAGGGTCTGCTGAATGAAGCCGTAGGCTAGCCGGTCAGCTCCGGGTTGGGAGACCAACATCGTCATTATCCGCAGTCGGGTGGGCTGGTGGATGATCTCGTTGAGGACGATGGGTTCGTCGGTCAATCGACCCCGCTCTTGCGTAGCCACCACGCACCTAGGACGACCACTACCACCATCAATGCCGCCGACACCAACATAGCCGCGTTGCCTTCCACGAGATAGTTGGGAATGTAGAACGCTGCTGCGAACCCCGCTCCCACCGCCGCTAACACCGGGCGGTGCATGATGCCGAACAGGATGTATGCCAGGGACACTATGCCCACAGCTACGCTCGGTATGTTGTCCCCGTCCTCCGCATTCCACATCCCAGCTGCCGCCGGAATGAGGAAAACTGCTACAACCACTGCGAGCCAGTAGACGAACACCCGAATGCCGGCGCTACGTGCGGCGTCGCCGGCTGCGATCTTCCTGCCGGCGCGCCGTCCGATGAACCCGCTTCCCACCATACCCGGCACCATCAGGCTGCCCCACAGCACCCCGAAAATCCACGGGCTGCGCTCGGCGAATTCGGGTGCCAGCGTCAGGATAGCGTATTGCGAGCCTACTCCCAGCGAGGCTATCGCGGCCCAAAGCAACGTTATCGTCGCCGTTCCGGCGAGGTACATGGAGCTCCGCGCCTTGTCCATCGTCTCGTGGATGTCGCGCCAGCTCTCTTCGGGTCTCTGGGCCCCCGTCTCACCGTCCGATATGTCCATCGCGCACCTCTTTGTGGTCATTTGAGTCGTGGCGTGGGCATCGGCATGGAATCCACCCGCTTGTGACTCGGCCTACGCTCGCGAGGTATAACTATATCAACAAGTAGTTTGTAGTGCAAACTAAATGTCCGAGCATAGGACCTTCCGATGTCCTGTGGGGCGTGAGATCTACGGCTACACCACCACAGCGTCGTTGACGGCCGATGGCTGGCCTGTTTCGTCAATGAGGGTACCGAGTTGCCGATTATTGTCGTGTTAACGCCGCTGGTGCTCACGGACTAGCCGTCTGGTATCTGTTTTCCCTTCCAATTAGTGGGACGTTTATCGCAGGTGCGGCAGCAGTTCCTCGGAAATAAGCTGCAGGTACTCCAACCTGGCGGGGAATTCCTTGGGCAAATTCAAGCTGGCCAGCCCGATGTAGTCCAAGCCTTCGTCTTCTTTGCAACGGTTGATGATTTCGGCGCAGTCCTGCGGGCTGCCGGCTACCGCCCAATCGGATAACTCCCGCTGCCCGCCGAGGCCGAAATCCACCGTGGTATTTTCCTGCATGTTGAAAGAGCTGTACATTCCGGCTTTCTTTGTAGCCATTTCCCTAGCCTCGGTGATGGCCGTTTCACGGTCCTTGGCTATGGCGATGGAGCGGTGGACGCCGATTCGCCCCGCGGGGTCCTTGCCCAATTCTTCGAGGGCTTCCTTGTACTGGCGGGTCAGGACGCTGATGTCCTGCCATCCCGGTTGCGGCCCGAGGATAACCCGGTCGGCGAGGGCCGCTGCACGGCGCACGGCGCCCCGGCTCTGCGCCGCGATCCAGATTGGAGGATGCGGCTCCTGTACGGGGGTCAGGGCCAGCTTGGCGTCGTGCACGTTCCAGTGCTTGCCATCGTAGTTGACCTCCTCCCCGCTCCAAAGCAGCTTCATCAGCTCGATCGACTCTTCGAACCGGCTCACCCGGTCTCTCCGGTTGGTCCCGAACGCGGAAAGCTCCGCTACCCGGTAGCCCAACCCCACTCCGAGAATGAACCGTCCGTTGCTGATGTTGTCCAGCGTTACCGTCTGCTCGGCGATGTCCACCGGGTTGTGGTAGGGAAGCAGCAGAATGCCGGTCAGAAGCTTCAAGCCCTCGGCATCGGGAGCCAACCTGGCCAGCGTTTGCATCGGCTGCATCCAGACGGTGGGATGGGATATGTAGTGCTGGGGCATGTAAATGACCGAAAAGCCCAGCGATTTGGCGCGACGGCATACCTCGGCGGCTTCTTCCACCTGCTGGTACATCGGCCGGTCGGGGTCTTCCAGGTAATCGCGTATATAAAGTCCTACTTCCATAGCTACCGCCGTTTCATAGCCACTACCGCCGCGACGGCTCCTACGCCTACCACAACTGCTGCGCCGGCGATGGAACGTTCAAACTCGAGCCCAGTTTTGCCGCTTCTACTTGGCGCGATTGCAGATGCCCAAATCGAGTCTCCAGGGAGGTGAGAGTGTCAGAAATGCTCATGTCCTGCTCCGGCCACGTTGTCGTCTCCTGGCGCTTCTCTGACACGGCCTCCCGCTCTGGCGATGGCCGGACCTACCCCAAAAGCGTACCTTGGGTTACTACGCCATTCACGGTCACTCATGCGTGCACACCCTAGCTAGTCCGGTGGGCCCCATCGTTCTGAGGCTCCCTGTATTAAGCTACAACAACCTACAACGCGCTTCGCTTGAGGAAACGGCCCTCTGCCGGGAGGCCGGTGTACTTTCCGTCCTCCACCAGCACCCGACCGTTGACGATCACCACCTCCGGGACCCCTTTCACGGTGCGGCCCTCGTAGAGATTGTAGTCCACGTTCATATGGTGGGTCTGGGCGCTGATTACGGTCTCGGTGTCGGGGTCGAACACCACCATGTCCGCGTCGCTCCCCACGGCGATGGTGCCCTTGCGGGGAAAAAGCCCGAACAGCTTGGCTGGAGTAGTCGAGAAAATCTCCACCAGCCGGTTCAGGTCTATCAGCCCGGAGGCCACGCCTTCAGTGTAAAGCAGGCTCAAGCGGTTTTCGATTCCCGGCCCACCGTTGGGGATCTTGGAAAAGTCGTTCACTCCCAAGGTTTTTTGGTCGCTGAACCGGAAGGCGCAGTGGTCGGTGGAGACGACTTGCAGGTCGTTACGCCGCAGGCCCTTCCAGAGCTCATCTTGGTGCCATTTATCCCGGAGCGGCGGTGTTAGCACGTACTTGGCCCCTTCGAACCCATCTTGATCGTACATGCTACTGTCCAAGGTCAAATAGTGGGGGCAGGTCTCGGCGTAGACGTACTTCTGCTGGGCCCGCGCTGCCTGCACCTCTTGCAGCGCCTCGGCGCAGCTCAGGTGGACGAAGTAGACCGGTGCGCCGGCGACCTCGGCCATGCGGACTGCCCGGTGGGTGGCTTCGGCCTCGGTAATCGGGGGCCGGGTGCTGGCGTGAAACTTGGGCGCGGTGTGGCCTTGGGAGAGCGCTCCCTGCACCAGAACGTCGATCATGTGACCGTGCTCGGCGTGCAAGCAGATCATCGCCCCGTTGTCCGCTGCCCGGACCATGGCTTTGAAGATGGTGTCGTCGTCAACCATCACCGCGCCGCGGTAGGCCATGAACATCTTGAAGCTTGCAACGCCTTGCCGGACCATCTCGTCCATCTCGGGCAGGCGGTCGTCTGGCAGGTCTTGAATAATCATATGGAAGCCGTAGTCGACCGCGGCCCGGCCCCCGGCTTTCTGGTGCCAAATCTCCAGCGCTTCGTTCAACGACTGGCCCCGCTGTTGCACCGCAAAATCCACGATGCTGGTGGTGCCCCCAACCGCCGCGGCGATCGTGCCGGTGCGGAAGTCGTCGGAAGAGACGGTACCGCCGAAGGGGAAGTCCAAGTGGGTGTGTGGGTCGATCCCGCCGGGAATCACGTACTTACCCGTGGCATCGATGGTCTTTGCATCCTCCGCCGATATATCGACGCCGATGGTGCGGATTTTGCCGTCGTCCACCAGTATGTCGGCCACGTAGTTGTCGACGGCGGTAACGATGTGGCCGTTCTTGATCAAGACGCTCATCAGGCCCTCCCTGCGGCTGGCTGGAGAAACCCAATTGTAGCCACTATGGGCTTTTCAAGCCAACCCTGTGGCAACTAGCGACTTCGTCGCCTTCCCTTGGTCATCATTCCCGGGCATCGCTCTCGGGGGCCAGTTCCAACAGGCGCATACCCCGTTCCACTTGCTGGCCCGGATGTACCCCCACCCGCTGCACGACGCCACTACGGGAAGCGGTTATCACCAACTCCATTTTCATGGACTCCATTATCACTACAGTCTGATTTCTCTCCACCCGGTCTCCCTCATCGACCAATACCTCCAACACCACGCCGGGCATGGGAGCCAGGACATCGTCAGGTGCTTCGGTGACGAGGGAGTTGCCCCGTCGCCGGGTCTCCGCCCGTTGGAACACGAACACGGCGCCGTCCAGCCACAGGTGCAACTCCGGCCCTATCCAAGCCCAGGCGAAAGCGTGAGTCGTGCCCGATTCGGTGCGGCATAATCCTTCCCCTGTCTCCCGGGCCTCGATGCCGAGTAAAGTTACGTGTTCGAGACCCGCCTGCGCCTCGCCCTCAATGTCGAAGGTGAAACGGCTTTCCCCCTCTTCAATCCGATAGCGATAGACGTCTCCGGCCACCGGGTAGACCTCCCGCATTGCGCCCTGGCTCGACGTCACGGCAGCCTCCGCTCCCCTACGGAGTGCCAGGGGCTGACGCTGACCCGGCTATCTCCCCCGACCGCCGGGGACGCCGGCGCTGGCGGCTGGCCCGACACCCACGCCGCCAACGCCCGGGCCATCATGCGGGACTCGTCGGCCATGGCCGGCGTAGTGAGCGCCGGGTTGCCCTCCAAGAAACCGGTATCGTATTCGCCCATCTGGAACTGGGGGTCTCGCAGCACCGCCTGCAGCAGGGGAATGTTGGTCACCACGCCCAGGACCTGGAACTGGGACAAGGCCACCTCCATCCGGCTCAGGCTGAGGTCGCGCCGGGGTGCCCAAGCTATCAGCTTTGCCAGCATGGGGTCGTAGTAGATGGACACCTCCTGGCCCTGGACCACACCGCTGTCCAGCCGGAGCCCCGGGCCGCCGGGGGGCCGCCAGTGCAGCAGCCTGCCGGTCGAAGGGACGAACTGGCGGTAAGGGTCTTCGGCGTAGATGCGGCACTCTATGGCGTGACCCCGGGGCTGGACGTCTTCCTGTTGCAGTGTCAAGGGCTCGCCGCTGGCGATTCGCACCTGCCACTCGACCATGTCCAACCCCAAGACGGCCTCGGTGACCGGGTGCTCCACCTGGAGCCGGGCATTCATTTCTAGGAAGTAGAACTCGCCACTCTGCGGGTCCAGCAGGAATTCCACCGTCCCAGCGTTGAAGTATCCAGCCATGCGGGCCACGTCGATGGCGGCGTCGCCCATGCGTTCGCGTAATTCCGGTGTCAGGGCCGGGGACGGGCTCTCTTCAATTATTTTCTGGTATCGGCGCTGTATGCTGCATTCCCTCTCGCCGAGGTGGATGGTATGCCCGGACCTGTCGGCCAGCACCTGTATCTCCACGTGGCGAGGGTTAGGAATGAAACGCTCCAGGAACACCCGGCCGTCGCCGAAGGCGGCCTGGGACTCGCGGCTGGCCAACTGCATCTCTTCGTTCAGCTCGCGTCGCTGAGTGACCAAGCGCATACCCCGACCGCCGCCTCCGGCGGCAGCCTTCACCAGCAGGGGGAGCCCCCACCGCTCCACGAACTCGTCGGCCGCAGCGTCCCCCGGGAGGCACGCGGGAGAACTGGGCACCACCGGGACCCCGGCACGCAGGGCAATGTCCTTGGAACGCAGTTTGTCTCCCAGAGCCTCCATGCTATCCGCGGTTGGCCCGATGAAGGTTATCCGCGCTTCCGCGCAGGCCCGGGCGAATGCCGGATTCTCTGACAAAAAACCGTAGCCCGGATGTATCGCGTCGGCCCCGCAGTTCCGGGCGGCCTGCACGATCTTGGGGATGCTCAAGTAGGTCTCTTCCCCGGTATTACCTAGCAGAGGCATGGAATGCTCCGCCGTTTTCACGTGGGGAGCGCCGACGTCCGCGTCGGAATAGACCGCGACGGGCGCAATTCTCATCGCGCGGAGAGTCTGGTTGATCCGGAGCGCGATTTCCCCTCGATTGGCTACCAGAACTTTGGAGAACATCAACAAACGTCCGGAGTGGGACCTGGTGGATGAGGCAGGAGAGGGATGGGCTTCACATTCGGAACACGCCCCGCTTCTGCTCCGGGAAGGGGGCGTTCATGGAAGCGGCGATTCCCAGGCCTACCACGGTCCGCGTGTCCACCGGGTCAATGATGCCGTCGTCCCACAGCCGGGCGGTACTGTAGTAGGGATCGCTCTCCTCCTCGTACTTCTCCAGGATGGGCAGTTGCAGGGCGTCCCGCTCGTTCTGCTCCAGGGTCAGGCCCTGCCGCTCAAGTTGTTGCAGTCTGACGGTGAGCAGTACCTCCGCCGCCTGCTGCCCGCCCATCACCGAAATGCGAGCGTTGGGCCAGGTCCACAGGAAACGGGGCTGGTAGGCCCGCCCACACATGCCGTAGTTTCCCGCCCCGAAGGAACTGCCGATGATGACGGTGAACTTGGGGACGGCGGCGTTGGCCACGGCCATCACCATCTTGGCCCCGTCCTTGGCAATACCTCCGGCCTCGTACTGGCGGCCCACCATGAAGCCAGTGATGTTTTGCAAGAACAGCAGGGGAATTCCTCGCTGGCTGCACAACTCGATGAAGTGGCTCCCCTTCAGCGCGCTCTCGGAAAAGAGGACTCCGTTGTTGGCGACCACTCCCACCGGATACCCCCAGATGCGCGAAAAGCCGCAGACCAAAGTCTCCCCGTACACGGCCTTGAACTCGTGGAAGCGGCTCCCGTCGACGATGCGGGCGATTACCTCGCGGACGTCGTACTGCCGACGGTTGTCCGGAGACACTATGCCGTAAAGCTCTTCGGGGTTGTGGGCCGGTGGCTCCGGGTTAAAGACTTGGAATGGCGGGTCGCGCCGTCGCACGAAGTTCTCGACGATGTCCCGAGCGATGGCCAAGGCATCCTCATCGTCGGCAGCCTGGTGGTCGGCCACTCCGGATATCCGGGTATGCACATCGGCGCCGCCCAGGGTCTCCGGGTCCACCTCCTCGCCGGTGGCCGCCCGTACTAACGGGGGCCCGCCGAGGAATATGGTGCCCTGCTGCCGCACCATCACCACCTCGTCGCTCATGGCAGGAATGTACGCGCCTCCGGCGGTGCATGACCCCATAACCACCGCCACCTGGGGAATGCCCAAGGCCGACATGTGGGCCTGGTTGTAAAAGATTCGCCCGAAATGGTCACGGTCGGGGAACACCTCCGCCTGCATTGGCAGATAGGCCCCCCCGGAATCCACCAGGTAAATGCAGGGCAGGTGGTTTTCCAGCGCAATTTCCTGGGCGCGCAGGTGCTTCTTGACGGTAATCGGGTAGTAGGTACCGCCCTTGACCGTGGCGTCATTGGCGACAATCACCACCTCTTTCCCTTGGACCATGCCGACGCCGGTCACTATCCCGGCGGAGGCTTCCTCTCCGTCGTACAGGTCCCATGCCGCCAGCGGACTCAGCTCGAGGAAGGGAGTATTGGCGTCCACTAGCCCCTCGATCCTCTCCCTGGCCAGCAGCTTGCCACGGCTCCGATGCAACTCCACTGCCCGCTGCCCGCCTCCGGCCCGGACCTGGGTCAACCGCTCTTTGAAATCCCGGACCATGGCCTCCATGCGGGCACGGTTGTCCAGAAAGTCCCGGTCGGCGGTTCGCAGGTTGGACTTGATTACTTCCATGCTATCCCCACGGGAGCGTTCTCCAAGACTGACCACCCAGTCCGCGCCCTTATTATATCTGGTTGACCCGCTGATCGAGGTTATTCGAAGTACGGGGCTATGTAGTACTATATGCCGCAAGTCCGATGACGAGGAATGAGATGGCCACAAGTTTCTCTAGCTCGGGGGTCTCCCGATTCGAGGACCGGGACCTTGGAGCGCCCCGAATCCGTTGTGAAGTGGGTATGCCCTTATCCGGGCAGCGGAACATCGGTCATAACCGATGGCACCCGGACATTCCGCCTCTGATCGAGATTGAACCCGGCGGTGAGGTGATCTTGGAGTCGCCGGGTTACGACGACTATCAACTTCGGGACGACGACAGCACCTCTGACGTGGCCGCCATGGACTTGACCCGGGTCCATCCGCTGGTGGGGCCAGTGGCGGTGCTCGGGGCCGAGCCCGGCGACCTGCTGGTGGTGGACCTCCTTGAGCTGTCACCCTTGAGCGGAGTGGGTTACTCCTGTGTGATCCCTGAGATCGGTGGCATTTTACGAGACGTTTATCCCGCGGCCTATAAATCGGTCTGGTACATGAGAGGAAACGTCTACGCCGAGTCCCGGCACATCCCCGGAGTGCGCATTCCCGCCTTGCCCCATCCGGGAGTGATCGGCGTGGCGCCGTCTCATGAGATGCTGGCCCAGTGGAATGAGCGGGAAGCCCCGTTGGCCGCAGACGAGCGGGCCTATCCGCCCCACGCCGAAACCGCGTTGTTTCGCGGCGTCGGCCCGGCGCAACATGCGTCGATGGCGGCGGAGGCGGCCAGGACGGTGCCGCCAAGGGAAAACGGCGGCAACGTTGACATCAAGAATCTTTCCAGCGGCTCCAGAATATATTTCCCGGTATTCGTGCCGGGGGCCCTGCTCTCCGTGGGAGACCTGCATTTTGCCGAAGGCGATGGCGAGGCGACTTGGAACGCCATCGAGATGGACGGCGTGACCTGGCTGCGGGCGGGCCTCATCAAGGGAGGCGCCACGAAGTACAATGTCCGCACTCCCATGTTTCAACCGGGCCCGGTCGAACCACAGTTTGGCAACCGGTATCTGACCTTTACTGGCTTCAACTTCCGGGGTAGCCAGCAGGCTTTCAACGATTGCACCATGGCCGCTCGCGAAGCGATGCTACAAGCCATTGACCACTTGACCCACTTCGGCTACAGCGGAGAGCAAGCCTACACTCTATTGAGCGTCGCTCCGATCGAGCTCCGCATCAGTGGAATCACCGATGTGCCCAACGCCTGCGTTACCCTGTACCTGCCGCTGGACATCTTTGATCAGGGAATCTTGCCCCAAGACTAAGGGACCTTCTAAACACTCTCCAAGCCGGGTTCACTAGACCAGACCAGCCTTTACAAGAATCATAGATAGAGAGGTGCTGCTATGGCGGAAAGCGAGAAGAGCATCGTACAGGAAGCTATCGACGCCGCTATCGGAGAACGCGGGGAAATCGGAGTCCAAGTCGCAGCTTACTTGGACGGCGAATTGGTGATCGACCATTGGGGCGGCCTGGCTGATGAGACCACCGGACGGGAGGTCGATGGGGACACCCTCTTCCCCGTGTTTTCCAATATAAAAGCAATGACGGCCACGGCGCTCCACATTCAGGCGGACCGGGGGATTGTGGACTACTACCAACCGGTGGCCAAGTACTGGCCCGAATTCGGAAAGCACGGCAAGGACAAAGGCACGGTGTTCGATGCGTTGACCCACCGTATCGGGGTCCCCTTGATGCCGGTGGGAGTTACTCCGGAGTTGATGTGCGACTGGGACTGGATGGTTGGCCAGATCGCCGAGATGCATCCACTTTTCGAGCCGGGGACTCGCAGCGGATACATGGCCTACACCTTCGGCTGGGTAGTAGGTGAGGTTGTGCGCCGTACCGATCCGATGCACCGGCCCTTCGGTCAGTTCATCCAAGAAGAAATCTGCCAACCCCTGAGCATCACCGGCCTGTGGGCCGGAATTCCAGCCGAGGTTGAGCCCCGGGTGGCCAAACTTACCAATTTACCGGCGGTCCCTCCCGGCGCTCCGGGAATACCCCCGGACTCGCTGAGGTTCCGGGCCTCTCCGCCAGTGGTGGGGACTAACCAGGAGGTGTTCGGCCGCTCCGATGTGCGCCAAGCCTGTATCCCCGGAGCCCAAGGCATCATGAATGCGCGGAGCCAAGCGCGGTTCTACGCCATGCTGGCCAATGGCGGGGAGCTCGACGGTGTGCGCCTTCTTTCCGAGGACCGGGTGCGGACCTTCCATATACCCCGACCCCCCAGCGATTACGATCCGGTGCATGGCAGGCCCCATCATGGGACCATCGGAGGATTCCACTTTGCAGGTAGTCCTGGCATGGGCGCCATGGGCAGCAACCCTCTGGCTTTCGGCCATAATGGGGCCGGTGGCTCTTTGGGCTGGGCGGACCCTCGGCACCGGCTGGCGGTTGCTATCCACCATAACCGCATGGTGCCACACGGCCCTCCCGAAGAAAGCCCGCTGACGCCCATCGGTGGAGCGGTACGAAGGGCTCTGGGGATACCGGAGTAGCTTCCCCTCTAACTTGCTGGGGCTTTCCCAATGAGCCGTAGCGAGGCGAAGACCCGGGTCCATTCGACGGCAGGAAGGTTGGCGGTGGCCTGGCGCTGGCCGAAGGCCGCCAGAGTGTCTCACCCTGTGCCTTGAATCGGTCAAGCGTTACTCAGGGCGGACCAACGCTGACAGCCGCCCTTCTTCGATATCTACGCGGACAGCCCTCATGCGGACATGGGCCTGGTCCAGGCACACCCCTTCTTCCTTGTCGAACTGCCAGCCGTGGCCGTCGCAGGTGAACGCTTCGTCACCTTCGTCCTGCACCTCACCACCTTGATGAGGGCAGATCACCGACAGCAACTTGTAGCCATCGCTACTCTTGGTCAAGAAGAATTTGGCTTCACCCACCATGACCGGGAAGGGAAGACTTGGGAGCGAACTCTCTTCGCCCAAGTCGACTTTGATTCTCCTTGGCCGCCCAGCGGCGTTGAGTGGTCGGGAAGACATAACTATTCCGTCCCGCAATTCGTGAAAAATCGAGGATTTAGATGCGGCCAGCATAGCAAAAGCCCCAGATTCCATCAACGCGCCGAACTCGGGGTAATGGCGCCTCGAAGAAGACTACGAGGATATACAACGCGATGATGCCCCCCGGGATCCCTGGTCCGGAAGGTGACTCCGAAGGCGGTCGTCAACGCCCTGGTTCACGCCCTGCCGAGCACGGCGAGCGGCGGGTTGGCGTTCCTGGCGCTGTGCATGGTCCGGGCCCTGCTCACCGGGAAAAGACTGATGGGGACCGGAAGGCTGGTTACGGACCTGAACGTCCTCAACGAAGAAGAGGAAATCAGCTTAGCAACGGACCTGCTGGAAGAGCGGAAATCTCTTCTTCCCGGGGACAAAGAGAGAAAACTAAGCGCAGATGAAATCACGCACTTCGGGGTCCTCTGGCACCTCTACCGGGACCGCCTGGAAGCGGCCGCCGAGGGCTCCCACCTGCCGGAGAAAACCAATATGGGAGAGGAGCTGGACCGGATACTGGTCCGGACCCGCTTGGCCCAAGCCGGAGTTCACTAAGATTGACACCAGAGACACTCAGAGAGGAAGCAACACGCCCACAAAACTGAAGTGCCCTAACTGCAAGAAGAGAAAGGAGCCCTACGCGCTGGACCTAGCCGGCGACGGCAAGAGCTACCTGTGTCAAGAGTGCCACGAGCAGATGTACCCGGAAGAGGCGGCGCGCCGGGAGGAATTCATGCGGCGCAACGAGGAGATGGGCCGCCGCTACCGGGAGGCCCAAGAGACCAAGAAGGAATGACGATCACCGAAGTACTCGAAGCATACCTCCGGGAGTTCACGGGATTGCCGTGCGGCCGGGTCCAGACCGCCGCAACCATGCGGTCCCTAGAACCCCTTATGCCCGAGCCCCAGTCCAGGCGGGTAAACCGGCAGGGGCATTGACTCCACCGCCCCGGGTGCGGAGGCAGAAAACCCCCGACATATGCTAGTATTCGGACATGCCGTCACACCCCGGGCCAGCAAACACAGGGAGTGAATCGTATTGAGAACGCCACGACTTGTCCTGGGAATCTTTGCCCTGGCACTGCTTCTGCCGTTGCTGCTGCTGGCCTGCGGCGGCTCTGATGAGCCCACGGCTGTGCCATCATCGGAACGGGCCACCGCCGAGCCGACCGACCTGCCCGACTCGGAACGGGCCACCGATACACCTGCGGCTGCGACAGTGCCGCCCACTGCCACCGATGCGCCTGTACCTGCGACAGCGCCGCCCGCGGCCTCCGGCTCCGCCGAAACGGACCGAGAAGCCCTGGTTGCCCTCTACAACGCAACGAACGGTGAGAATGGAACTTCAAGCGACAACTGGCTGAGCGACTTGCCCCTGGGCGAATGGAGGGGCGTCACCACCAACGGCGACGGGCGCGTTACAGAGTTGGACCTCCGCAACCTCGGCTTGAGCGGGGAGATACCACCGGAGTTGGGCAGCCTCTCCAACCTGGAAACGCTGGCCCTCTTCGACAGCTACTTGAGCGGGGAGATACCGCCGGAGTTGGGCAACCTCTCCAGCCTGACAGAGCTGGACCTCACCGGGCGCCATTTGAGCGGGGAGATACCGCCGGAGTTGGGCAACCTCTCCAGCCTGACAGAGCTGGACCTCAGCGACAACCAGTTGAGCGGGGAGATACCGCCGGAGTTAGGCAACATCGCCAACCTGGAATATCTGTACCTCGAACACAACCAGTTGAGCGGGGAGATACCATCGGAGTTGGGCAAACTCGCCAATCTTTCAACGCTGCAACTCACCTTGAACCAGTTGAGCGGAGAGATACCGCCGGAGTTGGGCAAACTCGCCAGCCTGCGAGAGCTACGCCTCTACGGTAACCAGTTGAGCGGGGAGATACCGCCGGAGTTGGGCAATCTCGCCAACTTGCGAGTGCTATTCCTCGGCGTGAACCAGTTGAGCGGGGAGATACCGCCAGAGTTGGGCAATCTCGGCAATTTGTGGTTCCTGTCCCTCGGCGATAACCAGATGAGCGGGGAGATACCCCCGTGGGTTGGCAGCCTCTCCAACCTGACATTTCTGGGCCTCGAAGAAAACGACTTGAGCGGGGAGATACCGCCGGAATTGGGCAAACTCGCGAGCCTGGAACAGCTGAGGCTCTCAAACAACCAGTTGAGCGGGGAGATACCGCCGGAGTTGGGCAACCTCGCCAATCTGACAGGGCTGTACCTCGATGGGAACCAGTTGAGCGGGTGCGTGCCAAGCAGCCTGGAAGACCAGTTGGACTTTGGCGTATCTGACCTTGGCGACCTGCCCTTCTGCTGAAGCCCCGCGCCCTCAGCCGGTAGCGGAGGGCATATCGCCTTGGAGGCGCTCCCAGCGCGTGTTGCTATGGCGCATGGCACCGCCCGTCCCCGTATCAAGTATGGAGGCTGCCCCTGTTCATGGTAAGCCTGTCGAACCAGCTGAGCGGGCAGATACCGCCTGAGCTGGGCAACCTCGCCAGACTCTGGAAATCCTGGACCTCGCAGATCACCAGTTGAGCGGGTGTTTGCCAAGCAGGCGGAACGGAAGGCGAATCGCCGACGGGTAAGATCGAAATCGAATACTGGATAGGGGTCGAGGAGCTCCTGGCGTGACAGGTCAGAGGACTGTTCGAGGTTTCCGGACAAGATCACACCGGCGAGTTGAATACCGTCAGGTCGGAAGCGTCCTTGATTTTCTAAGATTATGGCAAGCCCGTGAACATCCAGCAGCCCTAGCCGCCCCTCCGGCGTCGGGCAAAAAGGAGCAGACTTTATGGTGGGAAACATCTGCTCCCGGAACCGGTAGCGGGCGAAAGCCCCGGGCTTGCGCACCAGCGAGCCGATGATGTGGCGATAGTCGACCCGGGCCTCCCGTTCGCCTCTGATACGTTCCATCCGTTCCACCCCATCCGTTCCACCCCATCCGTTCCACCCCATCCGTTCCACCAGGTGGTCCTGGTAGTACACTTCCAGGTGTTCGGCGTACAGCCGGACCTGCACCTCCTTCCCGATGAGACGGGAGGGTACGGTGTAGGTGCGGCCAGCTGCCTGGATGGTGCTCCACTTGCGCACCCTGGCCCGGTAGTTGACGTACTCCGGCACCAGGGCTGGCGGCAGGGGTTGCAGATGAGGGCGTTCCTGCTCCAGCTTCCCCCATACCAGCCGGAACCAGCGGGGCGCTTGGCACACAAATTCGGTCTTTGCCGTGGTTAGGAGCGTAGCCTGGAGATTCAGTAGGGGGTCTATTTCTACTGGTAGCGATTCGGTTAAGTGATTCATCCGGCAGGTTGCTAAGCATTGCAGAGGTCCGTCCGCCTGAGGAGGTCCCGATGAGTCCTGGTCACTTTGTTTGTCATATTTGTAGTGAAGATGCGACCGCGGACTCCACTCAGGACGGCAGGGTGCCTGAAGTCCTCTTGCAGGTCTCTATCGTTTGTGAAAAGCAAACGTGCACCGCTTGTCTCGGCTAGCCCGATGATGTGCAGGTCGTTCGACTTGCAAGCCTCTCCTACACGAAGCAGTTCAGACTCTAGTCTGTGGTTATCGACCGTCCTGGCGCGGCCGACTCGTAAGCCGGTTCTCAACCAACTGACAAAGCCGGTGTGCCTCGAAAGTTCTTTGGTTAGCTGGCCGCCTACTACCAAGGTTCCCTTTGAATTGAGCCAATCAAAGAAGAACTTTCCAGCTGGGGACTCGACATCGCCAAACACCTCACCCGCGACGTTAGCGTCGACGATGGCACACATCCTAGAGTCCTATGGAACGGCGCATCTCTTCCATGAAGAATCGTCCGTAGGCTGGTGGTGTGTCGAGGACATTTCCGAGTCCGTCTAGACGGAGCGAGTGAATATTGACATTCTGCTCTGCTAACTCGAAGAAAAGAATGGAAACATCTTCGGGTTTAAGTGTCGTTTTTTTGTCTCGTATGTCCATCCTTACCCGGTCTAGCAGGTAGTCGCTGTGAGTTTCAACGAATATCTGACGGCCTTTCTCGGCGACCGAGCAGAACAGGCTTCCCAAGGCCGCTTGGGCACTCGGGTGGAGGTGTACCTCGGGTTGTTGCAGCAAGAACAAGTCAGGGGCATCCGGGTCCGGGTTGAGTAGCTCTGTAAGGATCGGGAGCACTTGACTGATCCCATACCCTACATCTATCAAATTGCGGCGAGGACCCTTCAAATGGCGGCTGGATTTCCGGACTTCTACTTGGAACGGTGATCCCTCGCTTTTTCCGAATGACCTTATTCCGATCTCGTCGAATAGTCCTGATTCACGACCGAATCGCTCAAAAGCCACTCTTAGATAATCCCAAGTGTCTCGATCACTATGGAAAATGGTGGCCAGGTACGCCGGGATATTCTGGCCTTCCGGGTCTGGCCACGAGCGAGTCGGGTCATAAGTGCGACGAGGGCGTGACCTAACTGGTGCACTAGCGAACGGAGGCATCGGTGCTGGCTGGAATGGTCTGAAACTAAACGGAGAGTTCACGTGAAACAATGAACTCTCGACCCGTGCTACTTCGGTGTTCCTACGACTGTGATCCAATAGAGGCGTCACACCTTCGATGGTTCGGACACTTCCTACTTCTCTGAATAGAGACCTCACCGATATCAGGTCGTCATGCTGATGAAATCCACGTTCGGAAGTCTGCCTCTCCCATTCGCCTTCCCGGGTGCCGAAGCGTACGAGGTATTTGTCGTTGTCCTGCAACAGGGTCTCGACCCAATCTTCGCCCCTTGCGATTCGCCTAGCGACCGGGAACGGGAAGGCTCCACGCCCCTCGAACGTCACATTAAAAGAGAGCCCATCGACGTCATGGCTTGTAGCATAGGTGGAATCGCCATACTGGAAACCCACCTTGAAGGAACGGGCTTGCCCTCTACGGGTCCCTGGGTTATGAGCGACATCAGCGAAAGTGCCGAGGTCATAGGGTTCTTCTCGGAAATCCGGAACGGTGTCCTGAAATGCGACCTCCCATAGGGCCCGAATTATGGCCAGGAACGAAGTCTTCCCTGTACTGTTGCCTCCGACCAACAGAGTGAGCGGGGCTAAGCGAGCTGACTGCGGCTCTCCGAAACACCGATAGTCGTGCAGAATAAGGCGGTCCATGAGTCAGATTCTATCAGATGCAAGAGAGAGCAATCTCCCAACAATCGATCTAGCTGGGACTGCAATCAAGTGACTCAAGTTAGGTCGCAGCCATCGGCAACAGGGGGGGGGTCAAGGACTAATCGAGAGGCAATCAGCTGTTACGCTCATTCTGGCGAGAAGGACTTTATGAGTGAAGTGGGCAGCAGGTTTTCGTTGGCGCCGTCCACAAGCCCACGGATTCCATCGTATTTCGCTATCTGGGCTCCCTCTGCCTCGGCAGTTATTGCGTCGCACGTCAACTCGTGATGGATCAAGAAAAGATTCCTCTCGATATGGTCAAAATGATGGATTATCCCGTTGTTCTGTAGTTTGCCGGTGGCGCGAAACGGTTCGTCTATTGGAGGTGTAAGTAACACCATTTCCATCGAGCACCTCCTCGCTTTCTAAATCCAGTTTCAACATAGAGGCTATATCTGTACCCGGTATTTTTGGGTCATCGTCTGCAAGTATACGAATGGGTCCGGCTTCATCGTCTACAGGACTAGATGGAATGGTCTCGGATACAAGAATACTGTCGTCGTCATCGATGAAGGAGGAGGAGAGATATACTTTCACGTCGCTTCCTTCAGGTAGCCTGTATGGTTCAACTCCCCGAGCATGGTTGAAAAACACCAAGTTTTCTCCAATTCCTCCATTCTGTGATGAGGGAAAGATTATTCCGTCCAGGTGGGGGAGTATCTTACGCGCCAAATATGAGGCCACGAACTGGGTTGGGAGATATTCACGGTCACCTGTTCAGCGTCAACTACTTCTTCCAGCCACTCGATAATTGTCGTTGCCCTGAGCCTGCCGGCGGCCTCGCCCTGGAGCAGCGGCTTGATCTCCTCCTCCCACACTCCGTCGAAGGGATCAGTCCGGGTCCGCCACCAGCGCCCTTGCCCGGTCTCCGACGGCAAGGGTCCACACTGCGACTTGCGCGCCGACCGCACGCTCATTCCGGCCATGGCCGCCGATGTCTGCTGAGTCTTTCTTTCCATTCGTCTCTGCCTCAGTAAAACAACTTGCTGGTCTGTAACCACTCCGGCACCTCCCATCCAGTACCGGATGATTACCTTCATTGACCGGCAAAACTAGTCGTCGCTACCGGCAAAGTTAATTGTCGTTGTTCAAGTGGGGGCGATCACAGTGTCCCCCAGCAGTTCGCCCCACTCGGAGAAGCCCTTGTTGGAAGTCAAGATGATGGTGCCCTTGCCGTAGCGGGCCGAGACCAGGGTGAAGAAGGCGGTGGCCGCCTCCCGGTCATAGGGCCAGATGCCGAATTCATCGACGACCAGCACCTTGGGGGCCAGGTAGACTCTCATCCGCCGGTCGAGACGGCGTTCGGCCCGGGCCGTCCTCAAGTCCTCCATCAGGTCGTAGGCCCGGACGAAATAGGCCCCGTAGCCTCGCTCGATGGACCTAAGGGCCAAGCCACCGCCAGATGGGTCTTGCCCACGCCGGGCGGCCCCAAGAGCAACAGGTTGGCCGCCTCGGCCACGAAGGCCAAGTTCCCCAGCTCCTTCACTTGCCGCTCGTCGATGGAGGGCTGGAAGGAGAAGTCGAAGTCCTCCAGGGTGCGGCGGAAGGGCAGGTGGGCCATGCGGATACCGCTCCCGGCGGGCCGACACCTCGACTCCCAAGAGGTCGGCCAAGAGTTCCGGGTAGGACACCTGCCTCCTGGCGGCGGCATCCAGTCTGTTGTCCAGCACCTCGGCGGCCTGTTTCATTCCCAGGCTCTCCAGCCCAGGCTCTCCAGCCCAGGCTCTCCAGCCCAGGCTCTCCAGCCCAGGCTCTCCAGCCCAGGCTCTCCAGCCCAGGCTCTCCAGCCCAGGCTCTCCAGCCCAGGCTCTCCAGCCCAGGCTCTCCAGGTAATGACGTGCCTGCTCTAGGGATCATCGTCCGCCCCCCGAGGCCGCCAAATCGTAGACCTCCCGCCAGCTCGTAGACCTCCAAGGAGCGCCTTTGGACCTGCTCCACCGGGACCTGTACCGCCACCGCCTCTTTCCGGGGCCGCCCGTCACCGGTATCAAGTCCGTCCCACTGGCCGGGCAGGGTCAGGCGCTGTCCGGGCCGCTGTGCCCTGGGATGCAGCGCCAAGCGCTCCTCGCCAGACCAGATCTCCACCATTCCCGGCCTGGTCCCGGCCTGCACCGATTTCCCGGCAAAGGGCCAGGGCACCCCGTACCACGAGCCGTCAAAGTTGACGTAGCCGTCCCGGCCCACCTTCCGTTCTTCCCGGAGGAAGGGCTCCAGCCTGGAGCGGTCGGGCAAGAGGAGCAGGTGCGCCCGCTCCTTGGCCAGCAGGTCTCGGGGCCTTTCCCTGGTGGTCCCGTGCACCCTGACGTTAGCCACGCTATCGCACCACTCCATTGCCTGGCGGTTCAGGTCGCCATCGCCGGTGAAGTGCACCGATGACCACAGATTACGCCTCACGTACTTGATCCCGCTCTCCACCTTCCCTTTGGTCTGGGCCCGGTAGGGCCGGCACAGTCTCAGCTCGAAGCCCACCCGCCGGGAGAAGTCCAGCATCCCCCGGTTCCACTCCAGCCGGCCGTCTTGGTCCCTTCCCAGCACCACCACCTTGGCATTGTCGTAGAGGCAAATCCTGGGCACTCCCCCGAAGTACTCGAAGGCGTTTAAGTGGCAGCGCATGAAGGTGGCGCTATCAGCCCGGCGCACCAGCTCCACGTAGATGGCCCGGGAACAGCTCAACACCATGACAAAGGCCCACAGCCGCCCCCGGCCTCCCTCCCCGGTAACGTAGGGCATGCTGCCCCAGTCCACTTGGGCCTGCTCCCCGGGCCCAGTCTCGAATCGCATCGTCGCCTTGGGCTGCCGCGGGCGACGGTAGGGCCGGACGTAGTCCTTGAGGATGCTGTAGCCTCCGCCGTAGCCCCGCTCCTTAAGCTCCCGGAGCAAGACCACGCAGTTCCCAAGCCCCTCGGCCAGACGCCCGTCGATGTATTCCTTGTAGGGGTCAAGTTTGGACGGCCGCTCCGGCCTGCCCTGGGGCTGGGGCACCCCTTCAGATCTCAGGTACTTACGCACCGAGTTCCGGGAGATGCCCAGTTCCCGGGCAATGCCACGGATGCTAGTTCCTTCGCCTTTTAGCTCGTACAGGTCTTTCACTGTCCCACCTCTTAGCACCTCCCGGACCACCTCCACACCAGCTTCCAGCAGATGCCAAAAATGCTCCGGGGCATTGGGGTGGGTCAATTCCATTCCGGCGCTACTGGCTCATTATTCCACCGGCGATGACAACACCCTCGACAATGCTCCCAAATCGAGAAGTCGCACCGGGCGCAAAAGTTGGAATTTCCCTAGTACAACGTGGCTGCCCACCGGTGGGCGTACCTCAGAAACGCAAGTGGACTTGTCCAACGCGCCATAAAAAACCGAAATACCTTTGGCATTCATCCGCCCAGCTTCAGCGAAAGATGACGGAGGTGGGCCTAGTTGCTGGGCAGGACACTTTAATATGGCAATCAGTTCTTCGTCAGATTGGGCAGTTCGTGCGCGCCAAATCGAAAAGTCTTCGCTTTTCGGGGCAACTAGACGTATCACGGGAGTGCCACCGTATGTTTGCAGAGCATTCAGATTCCCAAAAATTTCGTCCAGTATAGGTTCAGCACTTTCGGGAAAGAATCTTTCCTGGTACGTGATCTCGTTACAGAACGACTTCCAACCATAACGGTAGTTCGAGTCATCTGGACTACGCTCTTCGTAAATGGCTTCGCCATCGTAGGGGTTGTCTCTACCTTCCGACATTGCCAAATAGCGATAGCGCCCGGACAACAGTCCGGTCAGGTCTTTGGCAATTTCCTCGGGTAGGCGCGCTATTTCGGAGATAACCTCCACGGCCCGTTCACCATCCGGCATCCAGTGGTTGATCATTCCTTCTCGAATGAGGAAGTTAAGCCAGCTCGGTTCTTCCGGCGTACGTTAGAAGTGTTCTTGAATAACGTTGTGGATACGATCTGCCAATTCGCCCAATTCGATAGCCTCGCGTGTGTGGCCGCAATAACTGCACTCTATAGGTACTCCCTTGTTCTTCACTTCATCTGCAAGAGTGTGGTCGCTGGTGCAGTCATAGCACATGTGCTTGCTTTCGTAGTCCCGTTCCATCAAGTAAAGCATCTCCTTTTAGCGGGGGTGGGGGCCACTCTGCCGTTCCCCATGACCAGTCCTATCTTCCTGGATTAGCGTATTTTAGGCTCTTCAGCCGGCCCCGGTTCCAGATACCCGGTGGGGCGCTTGGACCTGTGTCCGTAAACTCATATAGTCGAATATGTCGTCAAGGGCTGTGGCCGCCGATCTCTCCATTTCTGGCAAGACGTGAGTGTACACGTCGGCGGTTACCCGAACCGAACTGTGTCCCAGCCGTTCTGATACGCCTTGGAGTTCGGTACCTTCATGGCCAGGCCGGACCAGATAGAGGACATTGCGGAGCGGCTGAACCTGCACAAGCTCAAATGAAGGCCAGCGATTACATGAGGACCCGGGTCTCCCCCGGGTTTATCGACGATACGGCAGCCGAACAGGCAATGCCGTATGTGGGTGCCGACCAGATTCTTTGGGGATCCGACTTTCCCCATATCCGGTCCGTCGGATTGGGTGCCCAATCGACGCTACACGATCAGCTACAGGGCTTTTCGGCCGACGACCAAGCAAAGCTGGTGGGTGGAAACGCCGCGGCCGTCTTCAACCTGCACTGAGGACAATTGGCCGTCTTCGGCCTGGGTAACATCGCGGTCGAATACACGGCCGGGGGAATTCCCGGCGACATCCTCCAGCCTGGGCCCGATAACCAATTGGTAACTGCCCTCGCTCCAGGGGAAGACTGGCATGAATCGCCAACTCTCTTCCGCCGGTCCGACCTCTTCCTGGCCCTGCAACAGGAGGCCATTAGAATCGCAGACCCGGAGACTGTGCTGTAGCAGCGCATAGTCCAGAGGCCGGTCGAACTTGACTATCAGCGGGTCCGCCGAGTCGGCTTCGGGGATGGTCAACTGCCAACAACCCGGATTGATCCGCGCCCGGATAGCAGGACCGATCCGGTAGCTGCGTCCTGCACCGGCTTTTAGTGGCCGCCCACCGGCGTCACGGAACTCGGCATTGACTTCTATCGTAACCGGCACCCCCTCGATAAGGGGGTAGCCGACTTCCTGGTTGGGGATGAGCCCACGCTTGATGCGGCCCGGGTCCAGCAGCATGGTCAGCCGACGCCGAGACGGGTCCCACAGCTCCGGGTCCGGAGGGAGGAAAGCCCCCTCCAATACCTCGCCCGTGTCCTCACGGTGAAGCCTTACTGCCCGGAGCGCCCAACCCTCGCTCATGGGGTTGGAAAAGGTTATGTATATCCTCAGCAGGTTGACGGGCAGTTCCGCGGCAGTGGGGTAGATTGCCACGACTTCAGCGGCGGGAACCGAAGCCGCCGAAGGGCGGTGAATTGCCCAGACTTCGAGGCTCTCGACTCCGCCGCCGGAATCAATCAACAATGAATAGCCCATCCCGTCCACAAACGGGAAGCGGGGAATGAAAGAGACCGAGTCGCGTCCAAGGATGAAATCCCCGGCGAAAGGGGGGACGGCCCGGAAATTGCCGACGGCTTCCAGGACTTCGCTCGGCAGGAGGACCAACCGCCGCCCAAGCTCGCCGGCAGCCAGTCCTCTCAATTCGCGGAGTTCGGTTTCAGTCCAACCGAGGACTCTCAGGCAACTGCGCCCTTGGTCCTCCGCCCATTCCAGGCACAGTTGGCGGCCTTGGGTCACAGCGTCGCGGTAGCGTAGGAACGCAGGTGGGTGTTGCCGTCCTCGTCTTGTTGAAGCATCAGTACGCCGCTGCCGTTGAGGTTGGCCATCCGCTTTACGCCAGGATGGGGCAATAATTGCCGGGGCACGCCTACCCCCGGAGTCACAGGGTCACCGGGGTTTTCATCCAGCGAGTCGGTACCGTCAGAGGCCCCTGTCCGTCGATGTCCTTGGCGGCAATCTTGAACAGGGGATGCCGGTCGTTGCAGACCAGCAGGTATTCCCCGCCGTCATGCTCGTAGGAGACCAGGTCCAACGGCCGGTTGTGCGCTCCTAGCTCGGCGACGGTCTTGCCCTTGACCTGTGTCCCCGGCTCTAAGTCGGCCAGGGAGAATTGCACCACCGGAGTGCAGGTGTAACTGGCCAGGATGCTGGTGTTCCCCCGGTAGGGTACGAAGGCGCGGATGGGGGCCGCCGTCTCGTACTGGCCGTGGGAAACGTGGAATATTTCCAGCGAGTTGGATTCGACGTCCCCGTTGAATGGGAAAGGAATCCGCCGCAGAGTCGAGGAGAACTCCTCGTTGGACGTCCCGGCCACCAGCAGCAACCCGTCCACGTAGGACATGTCGGTGATAGTCACCGTCCGCAGCTTTACGCGGGTAACCAGGCGCGGGTCGTCCTCGTCGGCTGCGTCCTCGATAACCGTCTGGGAAAACGCCACGTTCTCTAAGGACACGTCGCTGATGGATCCGCCCCCGGAGACCTTGATAACCACCGGAACGGCTGCGTCCCCGCTGCCCCGCATGACGGAAAAATAGAGGTTGCCGGACGCGGGATGGACGGCCATGTCCAGGATGGCCACGTCGTCGCGGGAGCAGCCAAGATAGGACGCCAGTGAGGCGTCGAAATTGTCTAGGTTCACGGCTTCCGATGGGCTGCCCTCGCCAGAGTCGCCAACGTCGACGGCAAAGATGGCCGCCCTGACGTTATCCCCAATGAACAAAATCCCCCCCGGACCAAAGGCCAGCGGCCCCACCGACTTGATCGCAGGCGTACCGACTTCCAGACCAAAATCGTCGAGACTTATCGCGGTCCCGTAGTCGACCATGAGAACCTCCTACGCTTTGCAAACTTGAATTCCAGGCAGTTTAGCATTCCGCCCAACGCACTGCCATCCAGGAGCCCGAAGCATGCCTCTTGGAGCTGGAGAGGGCGCTAGCGATTTGCCCTTTCGAGTCGCCCTTGATGCGATGACCTAGCGACCACCACATAGTTTTCAAATTGAGAGATGCGTGTTCTCTCATGCCCGCTGGGGATTAGTCTAGCGGTAGGACTCCTGACTCTGGATCGGATAGGCTCCTCCGGACTAGCTCACTTAGCTCCTGCCCGGGTTGTAGCTCTGGCCCAGCACGCTCGCTCTCGCGCGGGCGGCGGGGCCTGCGGGAGGTTGCTGGAGCAGCTCGTGATAGCGGTATTCGCAGTCCTTCAGCTGGCTCTTATAGCTCTCTATTTCCCGGTCCCGAGCGGCCAGACGCTCCTCCAGAACGGCCACCGTGATAGCACCATTGGTGGCATTGACGGCACCTGTCGGGTCACTGACGTAGTCAGTTCTAGCGTTGAGGACGTCGTTTTCTGATGCCGCATCGACCAGCACCTACACTCGTTCCCGGGTGCCCCAAGGCTCTCGATCTACGCTCTATTCACCCCGTCTGATCATGCGGTCGATGGTCGCCATTGACACGCCCAACGCACGGGCCGCCTCCCGTTTGGATAACCGTTTTATGCTTGCATCACTGCTCATAGGTTGATTAGAGAGAGCGAACAGCGGGCTCAGCCTTTGCAACAGAGTGTACTTTCGGCTCGATTTCTCTCGCGGTCGGAACGGTCGGAGGCATCAAAACGGGTATTTGAACCCGGCATTTGGGCCTTCCTGAAAGCGAGCTGACGTCGCCCCACATCCTCGCTGCTATGGCTGTCGGACGGCACCAATCTTGCCCCGGAAGGCCCTACATTTTGGTCACTGTAACTACCCAAATCTAAAGCCGCGGACGTCGCTAGGAGGATCTTCAAGCCGCATGAAAATTAGGGCACCTCTTCAAGGGTGTAGCGAAGCTATATTCTTTTACATACACCCCCCCTGGACCTACCAGCAGGACCCCCAAGAAAAATAGGGCACACCTCCAGATACAGAGTCGTGGGTACACGCTTTTGGATGACCGATTTTCGTCGGGCTTGGAATAACAGGGCACCTGTCACGTAGCTGGAAGGCGGGCCCGGCAGCTACGGGAGACCCCCAGGAATTTTGGGGCACATCTCCAGCCACGGGAAAGCACCCTCCCATGGAGACCCCCCCAGACGGTCCGTTACAACCCCGAAAATTCTCCTCACCAAGACGTCCAAATGACCGCAAGGCAAGGGCGGCGTTTTGATGGTTGGTGGAGAGGCCAAAAATGGGATTAAGGGGTCTAAAGACACGCTGGATTGCGTAGCTTTCGCCGACAATCTCGCCGTTATTCTCGACACTGTGCCGTCAATCATCGGTTGCGCAACAACATCGTGGAGCTTCTTGACAAGGACATACAGATCAGTCATCTGGGCAGTCAACGTTTCTTCGTCGGGTATGTAGGTGGTGGAAATGGGCTGAATGGCCAGGAGACCTGCTATCAGCGTCAGTTCTTTGACGCTGATCCGTTCATGAGAACTGCTGCCTTCTTCTCTGATGAAGGTATTGGCGGCGGCGTAGGCGAGTGTATAGATGAAGCCAGGCGAGCCCGCGAGTGCCTTCAACTCGCTGAGAAGGTGGCCCTCATCTGAGACTGCCGTAGAGCCCAGTACTTCATGTCCACTTTCGGCCATCACGTTAGTCCGAAGCCGTCGCATTTAGGATTGCGCCGATGCTTAGTGAGGAAGACGTGCTGCCGTCAGTGCCGCTCACTAGGTTGTTGGTGGTGTCCGGAAACGCTGGACTTCCCGGGCCGAAGAACTCAACTGTTCCCGCGGCGTAGTCGTGGGCGGCGCGGTTCGTGGTCACTGTGTGAGAGGTACCGTCGGGCGTAGTAACTCGCCAGTGCCTGCCCCCCCGCCGCTCTACCGCGTAGCCATCGGGAAGCCACTCCGGGTGATTCAAGACGCAGGTCAAGTCATTCATGTGCAGAAGCGGAGCAGGGTCCTGTTGGTCTGCCGCTGCCGCAACCAGATCATCCAGGTCAAACCCTATGCTCGGTGCAAGGTTGCGCACCGCTTGCCTGACATCCCCTGAGGTTCCGCCATCCATGACGCTCTCTCGAATGAGACTTTCTAGGTTGGCCGCCAAGATTGGCTGCAAGGTTCCCACGTTCTCCTGAAACTCCTGGATGCGTTCTTCCATCGCAGTGTACGCGTCATACTCAACTGTGTTCCGGTAGAAGAAGCGGACTATGCGTATGAACGGCCTTTCCTGTCCAATGCGGTCGATTCGGCTAATGCGTTGCTCCAAGCGCATTGGGTTCCAGTTTTTTCGGATGTCCTCGGACCCTGGGCTGGTGAGATTTTCGTCGTAGGTCCGGAACTCGTTGAAGGCGGCCTCACCTCCCAACTGCCAGGCGATATGCCCGATGAGGAACTCGATTGGGTCAAGCCAAGGTTGACTAACGAGCCATCGCGAGGGCCCTGAACAAGGCCGGGGCTTGGGGGTACGATCAAGCATCCGATAAGTATCCATTATCGGACACGTGGGCCGCACAAACCTGCAGCCTGAGACCAGGATCTAGATATCTATCCTAATCCTGGGTCCTTGGCATCCTCGAAGTCTGGAGCCGCTGCTGGTAGGAACGACGAAAACGGGATCTCTGCCGATGATTAACTGTTAGCTCCGCGGGCGACTAAGCCCAAGGCTACGCAGAATCTCGTGATGAATCCGGAGGCTCCGACCCGACCGACTACTAGATTCCACAGATCTTCGGCATCTCCAGCCCGATCTTGAAGAGGCCTGGTTGAGTAATGCGGTGCGTCTCCACGAAGCTCAGCGATATGCCGAATGTCCCCGTGGAGACCGATTAGTGAGTCCATAGTAAGCTCAGGAAACGCCCTCGCCAAGAACTCCGCGAACCTCGTGTTCGGGTCTCCCGGTTTTGCAGATTCAATAATCTGAGCCCAACCAGAAAGCTGGATCCGATGCCAGTTTCCTAGCGGGTAAACCCTAGGCCGAGCTTCTCCTCGCGGCATTGATAGCTTCAACTCTCGCGATCCGTGCAGGTCACGAATCTGAGCTTCGATCACCTCGATGAAAAGAGACTCCACGGCCTAGGCTAGAGCAACCCGCTGCTCGTCCCATTCCTTGGCATGTCTTTTGGTGCTTGCGGTGACCAGGTAGGACTTGGTCCGCTTTGTCAGCACCTCCCATGAATCGGCCAAGATTCCATGAATAAGCTGCTCCCAATACTCATCCGCAGGAGGCAGTCCCCTTTCGACGTCCGCCCGCAGTAGTTCCACGCCGTGTCCCGTCCGCAGGGTATGTAGGGCACTGCTGGAAACTATAGATTGAACTCGTTCAAGGCGATCAGCGATGTCTCGCAGTGAGACTGGGGGACCCTGGACAAGTTCGAGGTGGGCATCCGCAAACCCCGCGCGCATTGCCCAATATAGGTCACTCTGGGGGCTAAGGTGTGGCGGTTGCGGTGGGCCCCACGAAGGACCCCAAATCCCGATCTGCGGAAGGCCGCCGTCCCGGCGATATTCGATATCGGCCATCTGATACAATCGCAGCGCCCACTGCCTGAAATCCTGCCACGAGTCGGGTGGGGAGCCCATGAGAATTCCAGCGGCCGGCCATCCATCGGACCATTCTCCGGCATCGAGTTCTTCGAGTAGGGATGTCCGGATGAACGGTTTGGTTGCAACTATCCGCCCCAATGCCCATCCGTAATACCACGCCCAGAACTGTCGGGTGTTCGGCGGGCAGTCGCTCAGTTGGTCCCGCTCTTTCTGGTCAATTCCATCGACTCTCTGAATCAAACGGTAGACGATATCGAGCAACCGGAGGGTCTCCGCGGGTCCGTCCTGCTTCGAGAGTTGTTCCAACCAACCATCGAAATTCCGCACAATCGGGAGGAATTGGTCGGTACCAGTTTGAGTCCACCCGATCTGTGGGGGCGGGACCAGCAGACTCAACGCGTCCTCGTATCGACCAACCCTTTCGTAGAGAACCCCCAGCCTGGTACGGACGAGGTTCGGAGCCAACCACAGTGGGACGCTGGAAAGTTCGTCGCTCACGAACGGAAGAAATAGGGTGGACACAGACTCATGTAGCCCGATAGCGAATTCGGGGTCAGTTTCTTCCACCAGGAGTCCCATGACGATTCGGCTGAAGATGTATGTGCTCCACCGAGCATTGAACGGGTGATGGAGCCGCGGTTCGCCCCAATCAAGTCTTAGTGCAGGTCGACTATCGCCGGTCTCAACTACCAGCCGCTCGGCATGCTCCGCTATCTCGTCGGAAAATGCCCCGTAGAGATTGTGGTCATCAATGTAGGGCGGAACGAGATGCACCGCGGTTGCCAGAACCAGGTCCCAATCGTCTACGGAGGCGCCCGGTAAATCCAGCAGGACATTTTCGTGGTTGCTGAGATAAGCAGCGCGTCCCTCATCCATACCGGTCCCTTGCAACAACCGTTCCACATATTGCTGCAGGGATTCGAGCCTTTCTTGGTCGGTCAACATTCGGTCACCCTAGGCTTGGATCGCGGTGTAGGTACGGTTCGGTTGCCATTCTTTTCCGACAAAGGAAGGGGTTGATTCGATGTTCATATGCTAATTCGTCCTGAATGGGCGGAAGGGCAGGTGGGCCATGCGGGTCCTGGTCGGGAGATAGGGCTTCTCCGAGTGGGGCGAACTGCTACGGGCCACCCGTGATCGCCGCTGCCACCAACATCCGCGGCGAGAGTGTCCAACTGCACCCCCAAATTATAGAGACAGTGACGAGAAATTCCCTCGATTATCGGGACCGTCTTCGGAAATGCTCCCGGGTGGACTGCTGCTCCAATCCCAAAATTTGCCTGAGCTCTAGCGTACCCAAGATTACATCAAGGCACCGACGCTAGGCGACCCGCCGGATCAGGCACCAACTCCAAATAAACCAACGTCGTGGTGATCGACTTGTGGCCCAACCACCGCGACAGGTAGTTGATTGGGACGCCGTGCAACAGCAGGTGACGGGCGTAGGAGTGCCTAAACGTGTGGGTCCCGATTTGTCGGCTGGCGGGCAGGCTGCCCAGTTCCACGGCCCGGTCGACAGCTGACTGGACCCACCGCCAGGCGGTCGACCGGCTGGCGCCGATAATGCCGCCCTTCGATATGTCGGCGAATTGCAACACGACGACCAGGGCATTTTGCAGCTCGGGATGGACCGGTACGATCCGGCTGCGGCCGCCTTTGCCTGACCGGACCCTAATGGTTGGTTGGTCCGAGTCGAGCGACAGGTCTGCGGATTGCAAGGCCAGGGCCTCGGAGATACGTAGTCCAGCTCTCCACTGAAGCAGCATGAGCAAGCGGGCGCGAGGGTTGGGGGAGGCGGCCAGGACCGCCTGGACTTCCCGGGCTTCGAGGTACTCCGGCAGGGTGGAACTTTTCTCTCCGGGAAATTGTTGCAGTGGGGCCTTGCGCGGGTGCTGGCCCCGGGGTCGGCGCATGATTGCGGTTCGGCTGGTCGTCATCATACGTGCAACATTAGGGCCTATTTTGTTGCACCGTCAACGGCCCGCTGACCGGCGAACCCCCAACTCCAACAAAGTTGCGCCCCGGGCGAAATAAAGACCGGTGCAACGCTCGAACTCAAGTGCATCCCGGCTCTTGATGTAGCTCTTCAGGGCAGCCTCAAACCTGCGGGCATCAGTCCGCAAGCGGAGGGGACCCGAGACCCAGAGCAACTTCAGCGGATGCCCGGACGTAGTCCGGACCATACCTTCAAAATGTTTCTCAATGCGGGCCTCGGGGTCGCTGGTATGTCCGACGTAGTACTGCCGGCTATCGCCTGCCCAGAGAACGTAGCAATGGAAAGGCCCCCGGTCATTGGCGGGGACGCTGGGAAGCCACTCCGGTTCAACCCAGTTGGACATGGCACACCTCGGGATTCGGGGCGCGACAAGGCCCCGGGCTGAACCTGGACCCCATCGCCTGAGCTTAGGGCGTGCTGAGCGAGCTAAACACAACGCAACGACAATTATAACGGAGGGTACCCTAGCAAGTCCGCGAAGCGGCAACTGGCCATGGAAGGGAGCAAAAGGATTTTCTAACACTTGCAGGGAGACTGACGGTCCGGCCCTGGAATAAAATATCTGTGAATCTTGGAGAGGAGGGGGAGGGATCTCCATGCCAATCAGCAAGAACAGACGCAAGAGCAAGAGGGGTCATAGCAGAAAGGAAAACAAGGCCAAGGCGGCGAACAACCAGGGGAGCGGAGGGTTCGAAGATGTCGGGACCCCACCCGTGTTCGAGAACCCGGCCCAGTTCGCGCCACAGCCAAGAATACCTGGCCTGAGGACGGTGGAGATGGGCATCAACGGCGGACGCCGGTACAAGGTGACGAGCCCTCCCGATGACCCGCAGCTGTCCGAGATGGAGCAGATAGACGCGATCATCGAAAGATCGGTCACCTTCGAGATGACCGAAGCCCACCACCACAACATCGGGCTCCGGGATTCCGACCTGGACGGTGAGTTCGAGGGCGGGGACATCCTAGGGCCGTTGGTAGCCAAGGTGGAAGTGGACCCGTTGTCCACAATCAAGGGACACTCCGAGTGGAAGACCGGACAAGAGATGATCGACTACCTGGACTCGGACCCTCATGTGTTCAGGGGAAAGTTCGACGGGAACCGGTGGCAGGGGCTGGGGGTGCTGTGGATGGAATGTCCACCCAGCATGAGGGAGTGCCTCGACGGGGTCGGAACAAACGACCGTGGGAACCCGGCTCAGTGCCCCCAGTGCGACACGGAGATCAACTCCGAGGAGACCCATTTCCACATCCTGGACGAAGACGGTCTACGGAGTCTCTGTGGAAGTTGCTGGTCGAAAGGGCAAGATACAGCCGGGCCATCCCCCTGGGCAGTCCTGCCCACTGGCCGGGCAGGATGAAGCGCTGTCCTGCCCGCTGGGCCCGGGGATGGACCGCGATGCGCTCATCGCCGGCCCAGGTCTCCACCGTGCCCTGGCGCTGTCCCACCTGGACGATGCGACCAGCCCACTTCCAGTGGACTCCGTAGGGGGAGCCCTCCCAGCTGATGAAGCCGTCCCGGGCCACCTTGCGGTCCTCCCGGAGATAGGGCGCCAGTGCATTCCGGCCGGGCAGCTTCCCCAAGTGTGGCCGCTCCTCGGCCAGCATCTCCCCCCGGTGCAGCACCACGCAGTTCTCCAGCCCCTCCTCCAGGCGACGGTCGACGTACCCGGTGTAGGGGTCCAGCTTGGATGCTCGCTGCGGTCGAGGTTTGGCCCTGATGGCCTCCGGCGATTTCAGATACCGGCGCACCGTGTTCCTGGCGATGCCCAGTTCCCCGGCGATCCGCCGTATGGAACGCCCCGCTCCTTTCATCTCGTAGATCTCTTTCACTTCTCCCACCTTCAGCAATTTGTCTGAGGCACCTCCGCACAGTGTCTGCGGATGATGCCACTTTTCTGTGGTGGGTCAATTCAATCTCGGCGATTTCGCTCATTTTTGCATCGGCGGTAACAGGACTGCTGCAGCTTCAACGGAACCGCATGGACTCCCGGAACTGGCGCTGATCGGAGTGGATTCTAGGAGCCTGTCTAACAATTAAGTGGAGCATACGATAATCGTTGCGAAACCGGCAACGGGCATTGTTTAGTTACAGGTCAAAAATTGAAACAGCCACAACTATCCCATACGGTTGCGATATTCGTTGCAGCTTTTGAATATCGGACGGGCTCCTAGGTGCTAAAGTTTCGGTAACATTTTCCGGTGAGGCAACAGGCCGGCAAAGTTAATTGTCGTTGTTCAGCAGGACTCTCACTTAGCTACCTGTCCGATTTTCCGGGTTCACCTCAGACAGCCCTAAGTCAGAGAAGCACGAGGCGCACGGGGCGGTCCTTGGTGTCGGCCCGCGTGGGCGTCGGGTTACTGCCAAACCTGCGAAATCAAAGCAAAGGAGTACTAAGCCCACGAGAAAAGAAGCGGGCCAACCAGTACTCCAGCGGGCGACGCTAAAACGGGGTGCTACTGCAACCCTTCCATCCATGCCTTCAGTTCGGCGAATATGTCAATGACCCCAAGACCTTCAGCTTCAAATTCGGCTAACAACAAGTTCTGAGGATCTTCACTGTGTGTCAGCCGATAATGAATATCCTCACCAAAGCGGTCTGCTAGGAACTTCAGTAGTAGGTTGCCACCCCTCCGGTTTGCCTTCGTCTCGTTACCTCGCGCAGGGAAGCCGCCAATAGTTGCTTCTGAACCCCATCGGGTCGAAGACTCCGATAGCCTTGCCCTCGTAACTCAGGGAGCCAACTTCAATCAGCCTTCCGGTGAGTTCGGCATCGTAGAACAGCCTAGCGATCTTGTGGCCACCCAGGTAGGCCGTGCTATAAGGGTAGGTATATGCTCCTACCGGAAACAACCTGCGCTCTACTCCGTCTATCCACACCCCTACCATTATGCCGGAATCGTTCTCGTTGAACTCTAGACCGTTGGGGTGGAACTGGGCACGAAACGATCCGTCCTTCTGACACTGGAACTCCAAGTCAGGCAACTCGCCGGTGGCGTCGTTGTCGTCGGAGAAGGCGGTGGCCACCACCCTGACGCGGTCGTCACTGCTCAGGTTGTTGTGTTCGCAGTTCGTCCAACCCTCTCGACAATTCCGGGTGAAATAGGTCCACCCGTCGCTCACCGCTACCGACTCCCTCGGAAACACGGCATCCGCTGGCCTAGGCGTGCCGTCCAATCTGGCAACCAGAGTATCGATCTGCCTCTGCAGCGACTTCAACGTCAAGGCGAAGGTATCCACCTCCCCGGCAACCTCCTTTAAGACCGTAATCCCGATAATTTGCCCAAACCGCTCGCTCAGCACGGGACCGCCTACGCTGGCCATTGGGGGCTTAGTGTCCAACCGGAACCACTCATTCCCAGTTAGGTCGGATATGATGCCCCGGCCCGCCTCCACGCGAGTCCCGCTAGCGAGCTCGTCTCTTGCCGACAACGAGACGGCGATAAGGTGGTCCCTTCTGACAACCGTGCTGACGAGCGGTTCGAGATGGATGGGCTCTAAGTCCAACGTATCTGGCTTCTTGAGCTCGACCAGCGCCAAGCCCGTCTGCCAATCGCTATACCGAGAATGCCCACCCACCATCCGGCCATCCGGCAACCAGACATCGACGTTGTTGATGCTGTCCCTGATGTGACTGCTTGTGATGATGTAGCCCCTCTTGTCTACGACGATTCCGGTGCTCGATCCCCCATCGCCCACGACGTGGACGACACCTTTGGTGATCGCCTGCAAGGCCTCGTTGATGGTTGGAGTCCGTGGCGGAGTCCACGGCGCAGTCGGAGGCGGTGCCTGTGTAGCCACAGGCGCACTCGGCTTCGGGGTAGGCGAAGCCGTGGGTGTCTGCGTGAGAATCGGGGTAGGCGTTGGAGTCGGAATTGGTGTAGCGGTTGGTGTCGGCGTGGGCATAGGCACAGGAGTCGGAGTGGGAACCGACGTTGGCCTGGGATCGGGTGTGGACGTAAGGAGGGGCGTCGGAGTAGGAGCGGGCGTATAGGTCGGGTAGGGTGTATAGGTCGGATACGGTGTCGACGTCGGGTAGGGCGTATACGTAGGTGCAACGGTCGGCGTCGCCATGGGAGTCGGGGTCAATACTACTGTCTCTGTCTGACAGCTGACGACAGCCGTTACTGTTACGACCAATGCTATAAATGCCACAAGTTTCATTCTCCGGACTTGTGTCATGAGATTCAGCTGGTTTCGCGGCTATTGCCCGGAACTTGGCCCGCCGATGTCCGGGCAGCCAGGGTCCGGCGGATCGTCGATGCGGAGCAGCCAAACATCCTGGCGAGCTGCCGCTGGCTGGTTCCCCCGGCCGCGAGAGCCACAACGGCGGCGACCTGCGCTTCCGACAATCCTGCGGGCCGGTCGACATGTTTGCCGTCGGCCCTGGCCCGGTCCATCCCGGCGACGGTCCGCCGCTGGATCGACAACCGTTCTTGGTGGGACACCCAGGCGGCGAAGGTGGCGAGGACGTTACCCATGAAGGCCTCCGGGCTGTCGGGGTCTGCGTCGAGGTAGCGGGACCAGCTGGCCTCGCTTTCGGCGAGACTGCGGATGCGGGCTCCCCGGGCCTGCAGGTTCCGGATGCTGTCCATCGTGTCCAGCCACCGGCGGCCGATGCGGTCGATGGACGCGACAACCAGTGTGTCACCCTGCTGGAGCTGGCTGTCCAGTTTGTGCCATCCGGCCCGGGTGTTCGTCCCCGTAGCTCCGGAAACTCCGGTATCAGCATAGACGTTGGCCGGCTGGACTCCGGCGCTGTGGAGTTGGCGGCGTTGGGTGTCGGGGTCGCTGCCAGCCTGGCCGTCGGTGCGTTGCTTGGAGGTGCGGATGTAGCCGTAGAGAGTCATTCTCCCACCGCCGTTTGCCGGAGTGCACAGGCTGAAAGGTGCGATGCGAATTATACCCTATGCCCTTTCGGCGCAGGGTATTTGTAGCTGTGGAGAGGGAATTTCGTCACTGCACCGAAACCGGGCGGTTTCGGCGCACTCCGCCAACTGGTCTGGACCTGGTGGGACTGGCAATGGGTCTATGGCACCAGCCGAGACCACCTGCAAGAATACCCTGATATAAAGGCTGCCTCCCGGTTAAAGTTTGACCCGCATAACCCAGACTCCCTGAACATTTCTTCGGGCCGGGCCACCCGCATAGGCTCGGCCGCCAGGGCACAGCGTCGTCGACCCCTCCGGTATGGCCACCCGCGGAAGCGCGGTCTACATAGTGAGCAGGACCACCGACGGGCTCTTCACGGTGGATCCGGCCTCCAGCGTCGCCACCGTAGCCGGTGAGCCAACTCCAAGGAGAAGCGTCCGCCGCGGCACCGGGTCCGCCCATCAGAGCATGAACCAACCACGAAGTTTCGTTTACTTCGGAGGTGTACGCGGCTTTCCTTATGGCTGCCAAACCTCAACAATAAAACCGCTGATGCGTTCGGCGTGGCGCCCACGGGAATTAGCGCTCTTCAGCAAACAGTCCCGTAGGAACCTACGGGCGGTCTTGCTCCTCAGAACGTGGCCTTCCCCAAGGTCCAGGGCCTCGACGAGGGCGCGGAGAATCTGCCGGCTGTACAATCCAGAGAAGGGGCTGGGTTCAGGGGCAGCAGTGCGTTTCTTATTCTTCTTCGACATCAGCAAACCAAAAAAGACGTCCGGAGGGAGCCAGGTTTCCGGACGCCTTGTGTGAAATTGGCTACTTCCTGGAAGAGGACTCCTTACCGGAGCGCTCGGGGTGGTCATCCTCCTCGTCGACCCGGTCCTCCCAGTCGTCGGGACGCTCATCGAAACCCCGGGACTCCCAGTATGCATCGTTATTGGGGTTCATCTGGTTGGCATGGTTATCCAGGTCATCCTTTCGGCTCAAAGCATACCTCCTGCGGATTCGGATAGGAACGGTCCATGGCTCCCACAGGTAACGATACTGAGCTGGGAGCGCCCTGGAGCATCAGCAGCCTGGACAGAAACGGGAAATGCACAGGAAGTCGTCCGAAATCGAAGGTACCGCAACCCCAGACGATGAGGTAAGTGACCTTGACATCAATCGTTCACCACATCCTTGTTGTCCATATTCCCGGCCTACCAGAGTGAGTCCTTGGATACTGAGAGGTTCAGGAGGGAAGGCATCGGTGTGGACACCAGCCAACTAATGACCAGGGAGGGCCTGAGAAAGCGGCTTCCCGGAGAGGAAGCGGGCTTTGGGCCTCCTTGTAGGCCGCAACGCTTCTATCTTGTAAAGTTTCCCGCTGTGACGGCCCGGCCCCAAGGTCGGGCTGACACCCGCCACTGGCGCCGGTCCCGTCCGTTTCTTTACACCTATGCCAACGGGTTAGTTTGGGAGGAGATGGGCGATGACGCTGGCACCCCGGAGCTTGCCTGCGGTCCGGGACGTCGTACTAGGTGCCGCCGCCTTCGTCTTTGACGGGTGCCTCCGGGTGTCCGAGGCCCTGGGGCTGCGGCCGGTCGACCTGGTCCGGGGTGATGGTGGCTGGTCGGCCAGGATAGTGGGCAAGGGAGGAAAGGCCGGCCAAGTAGCGCTCAGCTCCTCCCTAGTCGCTCAGCTCCATGCCCACGCCTATCAGCTTGAATTGCCCCGTGACGCCGCGTTCTTCCCGGTTACCAGGGTAAGGGTCCACCAGATCGTGAGCGACGCCTTGGGCGCCTCGGGAATCGGCAAGCCCGACCACGTCGGTCTCAGCTACGGTCAGGCAGTTCACCGTGGCCATCACTCCTCCAAGGTGACGGACAGGGCGTAGGTGCCGCCCGTCCAGCCGCGAACCCAGACCCTTCCTCCACTCATGTACTCGGACCAGCCCTCCTTGGCCCTTACGGTAATGTAATAGTCGACGGCGCTGGGGGCCGTCCAGACCAAGGAGTCCATCCCCTCGTCGTCCTCCTCCAAGATGACCTCCAGCTCGTCGGTGAGCAGGACGATGACGCTGTCCTTGATCGTCTGGGTGCTGCCGGGGCGGGACGGGAGAACCTCTATCCGGTATTCTTGGCCTTCCTCGGCTAGGAAGCAGAAGGTGTGGTTCCGCACCACGCTCTGCGTCGCGGATATGCGAAATCTGTCGGCTTTGCCGTGTTTGGTCTCCCCAGCCTCGATTCTCCGTGCGTCAAGGTCGCTCGGACAGTTGGTCGGCCGGCTGAAGAGGGAGAGATTGTAGGTACCGGTGGCGGAGTCCGGGCCGCTCACCCTGACGTACCGGGGCTGCTTCGAGTTCTCGGGCCAGAACGCGGCCACCAAGACGGCCGGCGCGTCCGCGGCGCTCTGGGCTTCGTCGCTGCAATACTGGGCGTCTTGGGTGCACAGGTGAATGACGACGTCTTGGCTGGTGCCCGGCCGCCCCTCAATGCGGTACTCGGTGTAGTCGGCGGGCTGGAAGCGGAACACATCAATGTCGGACTCGTGTTCGAGGATTCCCCCGACGGCCTGCCCGGGGCTGATCTCGGTGGCCTCTCCCGTGTCCCGCCCGTCCGCATGGTCGTCTTGGAAGGAGGACAGAGACAGGCTGTAGCCTTTCTCCAATCCCCTCACGAACACGTATGTGGTCTGCGTGTCCCGGGGAAACCAGACCTTCGCGTCATCCCGATCTACCGCCAAGGACGGCGACCCGTTGGCGAACAGCAGATCCACGTAGATCCCACCGCCCCCGTCGGGGCTAACCTCGGCCCGGTAGCCCACGCCCTCCTCGCCTTGGAAGCTGAAGACGTCCCTGTCTCCCTGGTACTCGATCTCACCCTTCAGCGTCTGTCCGTCCTCTATTGGGGTGGCCTCCTCTTGATAGTTGGGGTGATCATCGGTCAGTGCCGTCAGGGAGAGGCTGTAGTCTCCGGTTTCTGCTGAGATGTAGAGATAGTAGATTCCCGATGAGCGCGGGACGAAGGTGCCGTCGTCAATGGCGGCGAGCAACAGGCGGGAATCCTCCAGGGCACCCACTTGGTCTGTAACCTCGAGCAGGAAGGAGAGCACACCGCCTGCCTCCGCCTCGATCCAGTACACCAGGCCCTTCTCGGCCTGGAAGCAGTACAGGTGCCAGCCGCCGGAGAGGCTGTCCTCAATGGTCTCTCCTTCCCTGATCTCACTGATCTGCCTGATCTCATCGGGGCCGACGCACGAGCCGGTTTTGCTGGCGGCACCATCACTCCGGGAGTCCCCGGTCATTGACCGACGGGTGGCATCGGGGACAGTGGGGGCGTCTCCGTCACCAGCCGCCGGGGGTGGGGTCGAGCGTATAACGGGTCCTGCGGCTGGCGAATCGCCTGGATCATCGGCGCTTCCGCCACAGGCAGCCAGTGAGAACAGAAGAACAGTACCCGCCAAGGCCAGTATCAAGGTCCTTATCATTGTCGTGCCCCCTTCTCCCCGGATCTTCTCGGGATTATTGCCAATAGCGCGCTTAAACCCGAATCCACTCGAAGTTGACCTTGTGGATTTGGGACAAGGCAATATATTACTACACAAATTGTTACTACACAACAACCCTGACCGCATCCGCGTCCCCTTCGACGCAGCCCGGTCCGTTGGCTGCCGAACCCCGGCACCCAGGGCCCGCCGCCAGCCTCCCAGCAAAGCAACTCCGCTGGCCCCGCGTCGTGCCTTGCCCGCCCTGGCGGCTCTCGGCGCTGCCGTGCGCTTCCAGGATGTGGTACTCCTCGGAGCAGATCCGCCTAACCAACAGCAACGCCCGCTCACTGTTCTCCACGGCTCTCTTGTGTTCGAGTCCGATCTTCATCCTTCCGCTTTCCTGGTCCGGCGTCCTTGTGATTCCCCACCAACGGCAACACCGCTTTGACCTGACCTGCCTGCGTGAAATCAAAGGCTTCGGTGGCCGCTGGCTCCTGCGCTGGCGGCGTCGATGACGTTGGCTTCGCCGGACTTGACCATCCTCTCGATGACCGCCTTGGCGATACCCTCTTTCCGCTCTGGCCTAAGAGAATTCGTTTGACGGTCGATGAATTGGCTGACGGGAAGCGCCAGCGGTCCGGCAATCGAGAATCCAGAGATAAGGCCGGTGTACGGTTCACAGAAGGCTCCGTCATGCAAGCCACCACTTGGCCGGGGCGTTTGATCGGGCCCTTCATCCCGGGAGAGAACCGGAACATTTCCAGGGCGTAATTCGCTTTACGCCGTGTGAGAAACGTGGCCTCCTCGCGCCGCATGGTGTTGATCCTCCCATCGGCGTCGCGCTCGTAGAGCCAGACATGGTGATGGCGGTTGCTCGTAAAGAATCTCGCTCCGGTGCGCCTGGATGCGTGACCGTCCTCGACCACTTTGATTGGCGTGGGAATGACCCTGGTCCCTTGGTTGCGCTTCTGCCGCTTTCTCCCCAGTTCAACGACTTCACCTTTCGAAAGAACTGTAGGGAGCGGTCACGCGGAACCGCAACCGGAAGCTGTCAGTAATCCTCCGGGACATCTGTGGCTAGGTCAGGCATTTTTGGTTACCTGGCGACAGCCGTCGAACAGGGCCGCAATCAGAGGAGCGTCGCGCCCCCGTTCCGGCACCTGGACGCCGCCGCCGCTATCAACTCCTGCACGGCGTCCAAGTCCAGGTGGGGGGGGGGCCATCGCCTGGGCACCCACCGCTGCTTCCCGGATCGCGGGCAGGCTCCGGTGTAACAGCGTCATGGTTTCCTTTTCCCCGGCTTACCGCTTGACGCGATTGTAAAGAAAGTACCGGGGTTGATGCGAGTGGCAGCTGTCATGCCCAACGTAAGGGGAAAGGGCAAGGCCAGCCAAGAGCTTTACAAAAGGGTCCGTTTTGTAAAGCCCCAAGAAGGAACGGGTGCGGGCCCTGCACCGCTGGCGGTCCATGGCAATTGACGCCGTCCAGTCGAAGTCCTCGAGTCGGCAGGTCTGTTCGAAGGCTGATCTCAACGCGCCGGTGCTCGCGGCTGCTCATCCGTGCCTGACCTACAACGTAACCGCCCACTTCCAATGCCCGATCGGTCAAAGCCTGCTGAGCCCGCTGCTGAGCAAGTGGTCTCCAATCTACCAGGAATTAATTGGGCGACAGTGGATTGCAGTGGACCCACAGAACAACCGCTGTGCCTACCTGGCTATGTCAACGACGCTTACAATCATCAGGTCTCAAACGTCGGCTCGGCCTACGTGTTCACCAAGCCTGCGAGGGATGGGTCGATGCCACAGAGTCGACCCATCTAACCGCCTCCGACGGCTAACGACTACTTTTGGAGATCGGTAGCGGTCCACAGGGACACGGTGGCGGTAGGCGCTTACCGGGCCCATAGCTCTCTATGGGCTCAGACTACGAAAAAGACCCGCCGGAGAATGAGACAAAACCATAGCAAGTCAAACCTCGGCAGACACAGTCTTAGAGACCAGCTGCCAGGCAGTTCGTGATTCTCGAATTCCAGAGGTGCCGGCTAGTCGGGCTCCCACTAGTAACTCCGCACGGACCTAGCTCAGTCTCATCCTGAAGTCGTCCCCTTCCAGGGGTGGTCCAGAGGCATTGTCGCTTGACTCGCGTTCTTTACCAGCAAGGGAGCGGCGACCTTAACTGGTGCGAAGGGGTTTGTTCTAGCTCGGATGATGATGGGTGCTGGAAAAAGGCAGTTAGAAGACCTGCAGAACTGGATGGACTCTGGCAGCTATGGGACGGTTGTCCAGGGAATGGAGCCAGTGATACCACCAAGGAGACACCGGAAGGAACCCTGGTATTACGACCGGGACCTGTAGGCCCGCGTCATATGGTGGAGAATGCATTCTTGAACTTCAAGAACAATGGAGCGCGGTGGCAACGCGATATGCGTAAAGAACAGCCTCATTCTTCGTCATTTGCCAGATTCGAGCACTGGTACTCTGGGCCAAGTTATATTGACGACACCACCTAAGGACCGACGCCCTGGCGGAATTATGAAAACGAAATGACCAGACCCGAATTAGCAAGGCTGATCATTGGCCTCACGAAAAGGCCTCACGAAAAGTTTGCGGGCCTTCAAGCACCGGAATTCCGTATGGATGCTGCGAGCGGCGGTGCTGTTGTCGACGGCTGCCGTCGCAGTGTTATTGATAGCCGTGCCGCAGGTGGGGCAGGCCCAGGACACTGTGCCCGCCAAGCCCGGCGATCTTACAGCCACCGTCAAGAGCACCCAGGTGACGCTGGGGTGGAATGACCCATCCGACACCAGCATTACCGGGTACGAATACCTGCAGGCGCAGACCGCCAAGCTGACCGCTTCCGACGGGGCGGCTGGCGACCTATTCGGGCATTCAGTGGCGGTGGACGGAAACACCGCAGTGGTGGGCGCCTACGAAGACGAAAGCGGGAAGGGCGCGGCGTACGTGCTGGTCAAGGATTCGTCGGGAGCGTGGAGCCAGGTTGCCAAATTGACCGCCTCCGACGGGGCGGCGGGCGACCAGTTTGGATGGTCGGTAGCGGTGGACGGGAGCACGGTGGTGGTGGGTGCCCACTTTGACGATGACAAGGGCGGAGGATCCGGCTCGGCCTACGTGTTCACCAAGCCCGACACCGATGACGGATGGGCCGACTGGGACACCTCTAACGATATGGCTAAGGCCGGGCTGACGGCCAAGATGACGGCCTCCGACGGGGGGGATGACCACCTGTTCGGAAATTCGGTAGCAGTGGACGGAGACACGGTGGTGGTGGGCACACTCCAACCCAGTGGATACGGCTCGGCCTACGTATTCACCAAGCCCGGTACGGGATGGACCACAGCCACCCAGACGGCCAAGCTGACCCCCGGGACAACCGGCGGGAACGCCGACCAACTAACCGGCTCATTTGGGCATTCGGTGGCGGTGGACGGGAAAACCGTGGTGGTCGGTGCCCCCGCCTACTCTGGCAGCCAGGGCCGGGCCTACGTGTTCACCAAGCCCGACACCGATGCGGGATGGGTCACGACTACTGAAGCGGCCGAGTTGATGGCCTCCGACAAGGTGAATTACGACCAGTTTGGGTGGGCGGTAGCGGTGGACGGGGACGCTCTGGTGGTGGGCGCTCACGGGGATGATGACGTTGACGATAACAATATGCCAATCTCGGGTTCCGGGTCAGCCTACCTGTTCACCAAGCCCACGGCAGGATGGGCCGATGCCACCGAGACGGTCAAGCTTACCGCCGCCGACGGGGCCGCCAACGATGAGTTTGGCTGGTCGATCGCGGCGGGCGGGGGCACGGTGGTGGTGGGCGCCCACTTTGACGATGACAAGGGCGCAGATTCCGGCTCGGCCTACATGTATGGTGTCTCGGGCTGGACCGCCATCCCCGACGGCGCGGCCGGCGCGACCTCCTACACGGTAAGCGATCTCATCAATGACGAAGAGTACCGTTTCTGGATTCGGGCGAGGAACACCGTGGGCTCCGGCGACGCCAGCGAACCCGTCACCGCAACGCCCGTCAACACCCGCCCAACGGCGGTGAACGATGCCGCCACCATGTATGAGGACAAGGTGGTGAGTATCGGTGTGGTGGCCAACGACCCCGACCCCGACCCCATAGACACCCTCTCGGTGACGGCGGTGACCACGCCCAGCAACGGCACGGCTGTGGTAGCGTCGGACACCACCGCCACCTATACTCCCAAGGCCAACTTCAACGGCACCGACAGCTTTGACTACACCGTGTCCGACGGGACCGATATCGCTACCGGCACAGTGACCATCACCGTCACGGCGGTCAACGACGCGCCCTCGGCCGTGGACGACACCGCCACCACCGCCGAAGACACTGCGGTGGACATCAACGTGGTGGCCAACGACACCGACCCCGACACCGGAGACACTCTCTCAGTGACGGCGGTTACCACCACGCCCAGTAATGGCACGGCGGTGGTCACCTCGGGCAGCACGGCCACCGTCACCTACACCCCCAACGACGACTACAACGGCACCGACAGCTTCGACTACACCGTGTCCGACGGGACCGAAACAGATACCGGAACGGTGACCATCACCGTGACGGCGGTCAACGATGCGCCCACTGCGGTAGACGACAGCGCCATAACCAAAGAGGACACTGCGGTGGACATCAACGTGGTGGCCAACGACACCGACGTTGAGGGAGACACGCTCTCGGTAACGACGATAACCACCACGCCCGGCAACGGCACTGCGGCCATTGTGGTGGGCAGCACGACCGTCGTCACCTATACCCCCAACTCCGGCTACACCGGCACCGATAGCTTCAAATACACTCTGTCCGACGGGAACGCAACAGCCACCGGCATGGTGAACGTCACTGTCAAGGCCGCGACGGACCTTCCCGACACGCCAGAGGGGCTTACTGCCAGCGCTGGGCTTGGGCAGGTCACGCTCAACTGGACCGACCCATTCGACCACAGAATCACCAAGTACGAATACTCTCAGTCGCTCTCGGCCTCGAACTTAGCCTGGAGCGACATAAGCGACAGCGCGCACGGCGAAATCAACGCCGCCTCCTTCACGATAACCGGCCTCAACAACGGCACAACATACTACTTCCGGATTCGGGCGACGAACAGTGAGGGCACCAGCGACACCAGCGATCTCGTGGATGCCGTGCCGGGGAACGCGGCCCCAACTTTCGGTGAAGGCGACCCTGCCAGCCGGTCGGTCGAGGAAAACTCGGAACAGGGTACAAACGTTGGTGATCCGGTTGCGGCTACCGACCCGGAGGGCAATACGCTGACCTACTCACTGTCCGGCTCCGATTCTTTCAGCATCGACTCCAGCGGGCAGATTACGGTTGCATCGGGCGCAAACCTCGACTACGAGGCCCGATTCAGCTACAGCGTCACAGTCTCGGTCCACGACGGCAAAAACGTCCAAGACGGCGACGACGACTCCATCGACGTCACCATCGGGGTGACTATCGAGGTGGGCGACGTGGATGAGGCGCCCGCCAAGCCGGGTAGGTTTATTGCCACTGCCGGCAACGCCCGGGTTACTCTGCGATGGGAGGACGACCCGCCCGACAGCTCCATCACCGGGCGCCAGTATCTCAGTGAGCGGCAGGTTGCCAAGCTGACCGCCAGAGACGGGGCGGAAAATGATTACTTTGGGTATTCGGTGGCGGTGGACAAGGACACCGCGGTGGTGGGCGCCTCCGGAGACGATAACAACAAGGGCGCGGCGTACGTTTTGGTCCGGCAGTCGGGAGCCTGGAGCCAGGTCGCCAAGCTGACGGCCCTCGATGGGCAGGATAACGATCAGTTTGGAAGGTCGGTAGCGGTGGATGGGGACACGGTGGTGGTGGGCGCCGCTTTGGGGGATGGTGGGGTTGACAATGCCGGCGCGGCCTACGTGTTCACCAAGCCCGGCACGGGATGGGCCGATGCCACGGAAACGGCCAAGCTGACCGCCTCCGACGGGGCCGATACGGACTTATTTGGATTTTCGGTAGCGGTGAACGGGGACACGGTGGTGGTGGGCGCATACTGGGACGATGACAATGGCGACGGTTCCGGGTCGGTCTACGTGTTCACCAAGGCCACTGACTCGGATTGGGCCGATGCCACGGAAACGGTCAAGCTGACCGCCTCCGGCGGGGCCCTTGACGACAGCTTTGGGTATTCGGTGGCGCTAGACGGGGACACGATGGCAGTGGGCGCCTACCAGGTCAACCACGTTGACGGTGACGGCAATACGGTCTTGAATTCCGGCGCGGCCTACGTGTTCACCAGGCAGGAGGGCGCGTGGAGCCAGGTTGCCAAGTTAACCGCATCCGACGCGGCGGAAAACGCCTACTTTGGGAGGTCGGTGGCCGTGGATGGAGATACCGTGGTGGCTCAGGTATTCCTAGATACGAAAGTTCTTTGGCTCGCTCAAGCCCTTGAGACACTTCATAGAAGAGATTCCCAAAAAACGGAAATGCCTGATGAGGACTTCAAACAGCTCCTCGAATTAGTAATCAAAAGTTGTCCAAGCAACAGACAACAATGGGTTCGGAACAAACTGCGGTATGCCAATGAATTGAGCTTCAGGAGCCGTGTCAGGGGACTCATTAAACCTTTTGCAAGTTGGTTCGGCAACATAAGTGAACAGAAGGCGTTGGTCAACAGAATCTGCGACACTAGAAATCATCTTACTCATTACGACGAGGAAACCACGAAAAATAGGGCCGTTCAACCAGAGGAGTTGTTTGACTTGCTCCGGAAAATGGAAGCTCTACTGCAACTCCATTTCTTGAGCCTGATTGGATTCGACGACTCGTCTATCGACTCGTTGGTTCAAAAAAATTCTCGCCTTCATGAAAGCCTCCGAGTGTTGACTGAGGTGGACCCGGGAAACTGGACAGGTAGCTAAGTGGGAATCCTGCTCCTAAACTGAGGGCAACGAGAGCTGTCGAGGAGGAGCGGGAAATGTCCAGAGAGCGGAGAAAGCACAGCCCGGCCTTCAAGGCCAAGGTTGCACTGGAGGCAATGAAGGGCGAGCAGACGGTGGCCGAGCTGGCCGCCCGGTTCGAGGTTCACCCCAACCAGATTCAGACTTGGAAGAAGGCCCTGTTCGATGGCGCGGCCGTCATCTTCGACCAGGGCAACGGGACCAATAAGGGCAAGGAGCAGAAGAACAACGACGCCCTGGTGGCTCGCCTGTACCAGCAGATCGGCCAGCTCAAGGTGGAGCGGGATTTCTTGGAGGAAAGGTCCGGTCCATGAGCCCAGCAGAGCGGCGTGAGTTGGTCGACCGGCAACTTCGGTCCTTGTCCATAGCACGGCAGTGCCAGCTGATGGGCGTCAGCCGCTCCAGCCTCTACTACCGTCCCAAGGAGACCTCACGACAGGACCTGGCCTTGATGAGGGAGATGGACCGCCAGTACCTGGAAACCCCTTTCTACGGTTCCAGGCGGATGAGGGCATCGCTGGAGCGGCAGGGCATGCCGGCAAGCCGGAAGCGGGTGCAGCGGCTCATGAGACTGATGGGACTGCGGGCTATCTACCGGCAGCCTCGCACCAGCCAACCAGTGGCGGGACGCTGGGGCTATCCCTACCTGCTGAGGGATCTGACGATCACCCGAGCGAACCAGGTATGGGCGTCTGACATCACCTACCTGCCCATGGCCCGGGGATTCCTCTACCTGGTCGCAATCATGGACTGCCACAGCCGGTACGTGGTGGCCTGGCGATTGTCCAACACCCTGGAGACCGGATTCTGTACCGATGCGCTGGGCGACGCCCTGAACCAGGGAACGCCGGAGGTGTTCAACACCGACCGGGGGAGCCAGTTCACCTGCCGCGAGTTCACCCAGATCCTCCAGGACCGCGGGGTGAGGATCAGCATGGACGGCAGGGGCAGGTACCAGGACAACATACTTGTCAAACGGCTATGGAGGACGGTGAAGTACGAGGAGGCCTACCTGAAGGCCTACGCCAACGGGCTTGAGGCCCGCAACGAGCTGCGAGAATACCTCCGGTTCTACAACGATCGGAGGCCGCATCAGGCCTTGGGCTACCGGACGCCGGCGGAGGTGTTCTACGGCGAACCTGTAGAAGAGGATGAGGACCTGAAGGAAAGGAGGTGCTCGGACCAACCGGACTCGGTATCATGTGGAGCAGTGCAGGAGTCCTACTTAATTGTGGCCTATTCCTTTCCAACCGACCGGGTCCGCCTCAGGCTAGTCACTCTCGACACCAGTCGGCTGAGGCAACAGCCCAACTTGTAAAGGGCACGCCACTTAAGGAACTTGACCATCGCCGAGGAGTTGCCATACTTGGAGAGAGAACACACCTCTCCGAGACCAAGCGAGCAAATTTTAGAAGTAGAGACTATTAAGGTCCCAAAACCGTCAAGCTAGAAACCGGAGTCGAGGAGTGCTTTGCATGACAGTGTATTGGCGAAAGGTAAAAAGGGGAGAGAACCTGATTCTCAGTGACGAAAACGACGGCCATGAAGAGGAGCTTGGAGGGTTCCGAGACACCAAACGGGGCATCGACGCGTCAGCGAAGACTTTTAGCTACGACCCGAGCCGCTCCCGGAAGGGGTTCCCATCTATCGAAGAAGCCAAGGATTTCGTGGAGTCGTTCAGACCTTGGGAGCTATTCGGTACCAAGGGCGTTACTGTCGACCCTGGGGTTAGGCCCGCCCTAGATTCGGCCACAACAGACACAGCGGGCACGCCAGACTAGCCGGCGCAGTCGGTGGTGCAGGACCTGCGATCAACGAGAGGATGGTGGCAGTTCTGGAAGAAGAGTTAGACGCTCCGTGACCCTCCCGCCAGAGACCCGCGCCAGTAGATGCCACTTGGCTTTGGTTTAGTCTCCCATGCTCGCACGGGCAGATATTAAGCTGTTCCAATCGCCAAAGGGACTTCCTTTCGATGGGCGGACGCGGCAACTCTCCGGAACCGTTAACCCAAGAATCAGATGGTTTTCGCTATCAAAGTTGGGGAAAGGGAGTGACGAATATAGCGGAACGAAAGCCAGGGCCGTTTTAATCCAGGTCGCATTACAAAAAGGAGAAGTAGCCATGTAGGTCATCAGAAGAATCGCCAAAGCGCAGCCGGGGAAGGTATGGCAGGTTGCCAACGTGCTGATCACAATATGCGCCGCCTACGAGGAGAATGGCCGGCCAAAGGCACAAGTGCAGGTTTCCCAGGGCCTGCCGGGAACTCTCAACGTGGCCTATGCTGAGTGGACCCAGGCGACCATCGAGCCCAACTGGCCTTCCCAGGCCCCCGAGGTGGTACGTACTCTGAACGCAGAGATGCAGGCCCAGCTCGACTCCTACGAGATCGAGTTCTACGAGCTGGTCACACCGGAGAAGCTAGCCGAGAGGGGGCTCTCATAAAAGACCTACGATAGAGGACCCCTGTAAGCCAAGGAGGGGTTTGTTATGAAAGCAGTTGTTTACCAGGCCCCATTCAGTATCGCCGCGGAAAATGTGCCAGACCCGGAGCTGCAACACCCCAACGATGGCATCGTGAAGATCACTTCCTCTTGTATCTGTGGCTCGGACTTGCACATGTACGAGGGGCGGAGGGCAACGCTGCCCAGCAACGCGTCCAGGCCGAGGAGGTGAACCGGCAAAACTAATTAACGCCAACCGGCAAATATAGTTGACGCAGGACAAAGAGGACCGGTCCGCGAAGCCGAAGGGGCCGCAGACTCAATTTGACGGTCACTTCCGTAGGAATTTGGTCACATAGTCAACGTCGACTGCTGGCATTTCCATACCGATTTCCGACAATGCTTCGGAGAACCGGCTGATGTCGTAGACGCTGGTGTCGGACAGGTACGGTTCGACTGATTCCAGAGACCGGATCAGAATTTTCAACTCCATGTCATCATCCCGGTCGGCCATCATTCCCAATCTTGATTTCCAGTCCCCCAATTGAGCCGCGGTCCCCCACGTATCCGTGGTTCTCCATATATGCAAAAACTTGATCGGCGGGTACGGGGGCCTGTTGAACCACGTTGTATACCTTCCCCAGGTGACTGGGATCGTCGGAAATTTTCGTTATTGCTTTGACCAGAAAGTCGACAGGGGTCATTTCGAAGAACCAGTTCGGCACCAACGGGGCACACCCCAGACGTGCGCAGGCCTTGATTATCAACGACAGGAAGTCATTCGGGTTGGCCGTACCGGTACCACTGTGGTGACCAATATGGCCCGGGCGGAAAACGCATACCGGCAGTCCTCGAGAAACAGCCGACCAGACAAGCCGCTCCGCAACCCATTTGGCCTGATTGTAGCCTCCCTCCATCCTGTCGACATAGCCGTCTATGGCGTTGTTTTCCAAGTAGGGGGAGTCGTCTCCTCCCGGGCGCTGCCCTTGATAGCCGACGCTTACTGCAGCTCGTGGGCCGCGGAACATCGTGGCCTAGGCCCTCGACCCCTTCTCCGGCGGCCGGCAAGGACAAGGCCTACTCCTGGCCAGCCTGGAGGGTCCGCCCCACGCCGAGGGCTGCGCCTGCCAGCCATGCCAGGTCAAGAGGGCCTGCCTGCAGAAGGTGATGACGCTGATGGCCAGGAGCTCGCCCGGGCTGTTCGAACAGGTGGAGGCCTGGGTGCTGGACGGCCATGACTACTGACCCTCCCCTCCCAACAGGCGTATTGATCGAGAATAGCGGCCAGCCAGTGCCTGGCAATCTACCGCCGCCAAGCCTGGATTCACGGAAGAATTCCGTCGCTTACGGGCCAGACCCAAGAACCGCCGGAGCAGAAGAACCATGGGCTTTTGGGTAAACGTGGACTCGGACATCAGCCGGATCCACAACGAAGACTGCGAACACGTCAACCCTGTTCCCAAGACCGAGGGCAGTTGGCACTACGCGGAGAATTGGTCGGACATCCTGCGAGTTCTCCGCAACAGGTTCCGGTGGGCGTTGTGCAAGGACTGCAACCCGAACACGGAGTAGGGGGAAGCTCAGAGACAGAGACGCCCGGTGAAGGAGGGTTGTCGTCCAAGATCCGAGGCCTCGCCGAAGGAGCAGGGCCTCATCCGGAGCCCCCGGCCGCAGTCAGGTCGTACCCGTAAGGATCCGTTAGAAAGCGTGTGGTGCGACTTGCTGCTGTGGCTACAGAAAGACCCCGACACCAACGCCAGGGATCTGCTGGCACGGCCTCGCTCAGATCATCCGGGGCGGTCAGCGACGCCCAGGTGCGGACCTTGCAGCATAGGGTGAAGGACTGGCGCGGCGTCATGGTCAAGAGGCTGCTCTACGACGCTTTCGATGAGCACGCAGTGGAACGGCCATACAGAGGCGCATCAGCTCTGGTTGGAGCAGGAATCAGCGGCTAAACGGAAGCCAAGGTGAGATGCGCACCAGGGAGGGATTGGCGATGGGGCTGGAAGTGCCGCAGCAGCTTCTCAGCCCTCGGTTGCAGGCGGTACCACTGCTCCGCACCCGCAATCACACGCTGGACAACACGCCAGCAGATGGATATATATTATATATCTATGTGCGACAGTGAGGATCTCAAATGGGAACGCAATCGCACGTAGCCCGGTGGGGTCGCAGCCTCGCGGTCCGGATACCAAAACCCCTTGCAGAAGAGTGGGGCGTCCACGTCGGGTCGGCAATTGAGATGACCACGGACGGTGAACGTTTGACCCTTACCAAGAGGGCATACGACCTGGATGACTTGTTGTCCCGGGTCACCACAGATAACCTGCATTCTGAATGGGATACAGGCTCAGCCCAAGGCAACGAAACATGGTGAGTGCACCCTATGTTCCCGACAGAGGCGACATCGTTTGGCTGAACTTCAGCCCTCAGGCCAGGCACGAGCAGGCGGGCCGTCGGCCGGCGCTGGTCCTGAGTCCCAGGAGCTATAACGACAGGACAGGCTTGGCCCTATTCTGTCCGGTTACCACGGCAGCGAAGGGTTACCCCTTTGAAGTACCCCTCCCGCATGGAGGCGCCATCACCGGCGTGGTGCTGTCCGACCACATCAAGAGTCTGGACTGGCGCGCGAGGCAGGCGGGTTTGGCAACCCAGACGGCTCCGCGAGTGGTGGAACAGGTTTTGGGGATGATAGGCACCCTCCTGCAATGAAAGCGAATCAGACCCGGCAAAGGCGAAGGCCACTTCGGAATCAGGAAACCCAGCAGGCACGCTGACTCTCGCCGAAGCTCGGCCGATCCCCGCAAATGGCACATCCCGCCTTGGCCTTGGTTTACTTCAAGGGCCGCACAATGCGACGAGGCCTACACTCCCATGATGTGCGGAAACCAGGATCCAGAAATGATGCAAGGAAAGAGTTACATATGGCAGAGAGTGCTCTCGAATACTGGTCCCCATCAAGACGGATGGTTCCGGTGGACAGAGCCTTACAAACTGCCGTTACTCCCGAGGAGATAGACTACGATGATCAGTTTCACCGACGAGATGGTATCGCGGTTGGGCAGCGCTTTAGCCGACGGAATATTCTTGCCTGGTGGGCACGGCCTCCAAGGACGGCGAACCCCAGATAAGCCCCAAGGGAAGCGTGATGGCCTTCGACAGAGATACGCTGGCCTATTGGGAGCGGGCCAAGCGGTCGGCCTTGGACAATGTTGCCGAGAATCCGCAGGTCGTCGTCTACTACGCCCACGCCGCCGACCGGGTGAGGTGGCGGTTCCACGGCAAGGCCACCGTCCACGAAGACGGTCCCCTTCGCCAAGAAGTCATGGATCGCTGCGTCCAAGCCGAACTGGACCGGGACCCTGAACGTCTGGGGGTCGCCGTCATCATTAAGATAGACAAGATCACGGAATTATCCGGAGAGGTGCTGCAACAAATGGACTAAACCAAAGCCCAGCTGAAAAATGCAAGGATTCGCGCCAGAATCTATGTAGATTCCACCTTGGTATTGGTTTAGTCATCCCGGCAACAACGGCCGTCGCAGACACGCCATCCGCGACGTCTGAACCTACGGCACGTCCGCCATGGAGTGGGTGCTGCCCACGATGGGCAGGTAGATGCGGAGCGTCACCTCCGGGGTCGCATGCCCCAGCCATTGGCTGACCACGTTCAGCGGGATCCCGGCGGTGGTCAGCCAGTGACGGGGTCTTCCCCACAATGACCGGAACTCTAACCCTATTCGTTCAAACTCCTGTTCTTGCCTGTCCGTCACGAGTTGAATGATGTCAGTCTCGTTTAGACCACCGAGATCGCTGAAACACTTGTGAATCCCATCCATTGCGCCGGGTCCTGGGACGACAAACTCCATTTCGGAAAAGTTGGTAATTTCACTATAGTTCAAGTCGGTCACAAACTGGTAACCGAGGAAGTTCCCGATTGTCGGATACGAGCGGAGAATCTCAAAAGCCCTCCTCATAGTTGGGGCGTTCGCGATCTGGCGTGGCACCTCTTCCTCCATCATCATTTGCAGGAGTTTGAGGTGGTTTCGATGCTTCTGGCGGTATCCGAAGGCACCGTTCCCCGAAGGCATGATGTAGGCCCCCGAGTATATTCGCACCTTGGACGAGATCGGCTCGGTTAGAACCTTGTCATATTCAGCGAACGAGTAATCATCGTAAGAAATTGAGCCCAGTTTGGCCCGAAGGAGCTCCCAGGTCTCGATCTCGTTGAATATTTTGAAGAGAATCGTACGGAAGAAGACCTCTTCCAGTGATTGATCACCCTCGTAGATCACATGTCGAATCAGGTACTGGCTGACACGGTCCGATGCCCGGTAGGCGTTGGTGAATTTATGCCGTCTGATAATCGGGTCCTCTGTCCATGGCGGACCAGACCCTTCGAGTTTCCGGTAGAAAACCTCTTGGCGTTCTGCGGCGAACCTCCAAAACGTGTCATAAACGTCCGTTGTGCGAGCCGGAGCAAGCGTTTGAAAGACTAGGGCCCGGCGCTCATGAGACGGGATGAACGCCATCTGCCGTTGGGGCGGAGGGTCGAGGCCTTTAGCCTGTCGCGACTGCCTAGGCACACAAGCCCTCGGTATCGAACTGCACGACAGCATCTCGCACGCGGCTGACCAAGGGCTTCAACTTTTTCTTGGGTTTAGAACCGATGACGGCTGGCGTGGCTATGCAAATGATGCGGTCCAATCTCAGTCCCATTTCATGAGCCATAAATCGGCCGAGCCTAGAAAGCCCCAAGTAATTTCCGTAGGCGCGCTGAAACATGTATTGAGTGACGTACATTCTTGGTCCCCGCAAATAGCGGCTACCGTAGTAGATAGTCCGCCCACTGCTGCATCAGGGCCCGCCGCCGCTCGAACAGGTCGCTACGGGCATAAGCCGCCTCCGTCGCGTTCCCCAGCTGGTGCGCCAGTGCCGCCTCGCCCACCGCCCACGGCGTGTCCGTCTGCTCCAGCGTCCAGTCCTTGAACGACGACCGGAAACCGTGGGCAACCGCTGGTATTTCCAGCCGCCGCAGCAGCGCGGTGAACACCATATCCGAGAGCGCCCCGCCCGCACGTACCGTGGGGAACACCAGTCCGCTGCCGTTGTCGAGTCCCCGTGCCTGTTCCAGGACCTCCAGTGCCTGCTTCGACAGCGGCACCCGGTGGTCGCGGCGTGTCTTCATTCTCGCCGCCGGGATCGTCCACGTTTCAGCATCCCAGTCCACCTCAGCCCATACCGCCAATCGCACATCGCCGCTCCGGTTTGCGGTTAGCACCAGCAACTCCAGAGCCAGCCGTGTGGACGCCTGCGCGGTTGACGCCCGGATGCTGGCTAAGGCCGCCGGCACGTCAGGGTAGGGCAGGGCACGGGGTGTGCTTGAGTCCTAGGCGTCCGGGGTAGGGCCTTCGCCAATGCATCGCCCGCCGGGTTGTCGGCGCGGTAGCCCTGCACGATCGCCCAGTCCAGCACGGTCCCGATGCGCTGGCGGACGCGTCGCGCCACCTCGGGCTTGGCTGTCCAGATGGGAGTCAGCACCTGCAGCACGTCGCCGCTGGTGATCTCGCTGACCAGCTGGGCACCCAGCACCGGAAAGGCGTAGGTCTGGAGCGTCGTCTCCCACTGGGCAGCGTCTTTGCGGTTGCTCCATGTGGGACGCTTCAGCGCGAACACGGCGGTGGCCGCTTCGGCAAACGTCGGGGTGGCCGCCTGCCGCTTGAGGGCCAGCGGGTCGCCTCCCTCGCGGGCAAGGCGCCGGTTCTCCAGCGCCCGTTCGCGCGCCTCGGCCAAGGGCACCAGGGGCCAGCCGCCAAGTCCCAGGTTGCGCCGCTTGCCCCGAACCGTGAGAATCTGCACCCACCGCCTGGCTCCGGACTGATCGACCCGCAGGTATAACCCGTTACCGTCGGCGAACATGCCAGGTACCCGGAGCGTCCGTATCTTTGCCACGTTCAGGGCGTTGGAAGGGTGACGACCCTTGGGCTTCATTTGCGACCGACATTCCGTATAACAATCGTGACGTGATTGCTATGGATTATTTGTGCTGGGTTGTGCATGACCACCGGGGGCATAATGTAGCTGATTTAGCTACGAGTTGCCCGGTTTTCGAGCAAAACGAATCTGATGAGAGAGGTTGGGGTGGCTCCCCGAGTAGGATTCGAACCTACGACCTAGCGGTTAACAGCCTCGGCCACCAGAACCTGCTTGGAGCCGGCTTCCTCCTTTTCTAGTCCTGGGTATAGGACAAGTCGTCGATGTCGATTCGCTTTGGGTCGGGCCCAGAGTGGCCGAATTGGTGCGCCAGGCAGATGGCGTAGTCGTTGACCGTGAGTCGAACCTGCACCATCCGGCTTCGAGGATCGTGTTTGCTAACCCTTACCTCGTTCAGGTACGCTTGACCTGTACGCAATTTCTCCCTTAGATTCAGGACCTGATAGAGTTCCCTGCGGTCATCGTCAGTTGAACGAACTCGGACCCTCATGAATTGGCAGGCACCAAGTGACCCAGTCTCGTAGGCTCTCCAGCCTTTTGAACCGATACTTGAACGGCGAGGCCGCTCTCAACACAGTGCGGGATCACGTCACGCTCATCGTCGGGGAAGTCGACGACGAGCTCGTCGATTACGTCTCTCTCGAGATCTGGCAGTTTGAAGATGGCCACATTTCCGAACAAGATCTCCGTGCCCGACTCGCCGATATTCTTGAGGAAAGCAAGCGCAATCATCTTCCTTTCGTTGCAACGGGCAGGGTGGCGGTTGTCCGGCGACGCCAAACCGAAACAGCAACGCAGCCTTGGCCTATTGGAGGCCGCTCGGAGGGGTCTACTTCGCTGAAGAACCCCGTCTACGGACGGTGGACCGCTGTGCCCCGAAGAAACCGCGTTGAACGACGGAGAGCTGCTAAGAGACACTGGCCGGACTCAACAGTCTTCAGCTTCTGATACGGTCAGTGGAATTCTGGTCACCCGTTGCCGATCCAGGTAGACGTCGAACCAATAAAGACCCGGCTCTCCCAGAGCGAGTCGAAAGTCCACCGACACGGCAGCCGAGTCACCCTCTTCTCCATCGAATTGCAACCGTTCCCTGTATGGGTTCGGATGCCGTCCGGACGGCTCCTCCAACCATATCTCTAACGGGATTTCTTCTGGGGCTTCGCCGCGGGCGAAGGAGAGATAGAGGGTAATTAGTTCGGGTTCCCCATCTGGATCGAAGTCGATGGCGTCTATTATCCTGATCGCCGAATCGACGCCATCGTCTTCAGTCAGCAACATTTCGCAGAAGAACGCGGCATTTAGATAAGGACCTCGGTCAGATTTGCCTCGGTATCTGGATGTCATTTGTAACGGTACCGCCCCTCGCTAAAACTAGGTTAGCAACCGGCCCCTTAAGACTCTGAGTCCCTCTGTCCAATGCTCATGCTTCGGGGCACCGATCCCGGACGTCGGATACCTCGACCCGTCGCCGAAGGATGACACCGACTGCTCAATCTCGTAGACGATTTGTGCCGCGTTTTCCCGTCGGCCGAGGAAACCTAGAACCTCCTTCCTGTACCTAGGTACGTGGTGCAGGTGGGACAACGCCATCAGGATTTCGAGCTTGTCGAATAAATAGTCATAGATCCCAGCGTTCGGGATCAGCTCCTCGATGTAAGGGCGCAAGAATCCCTGCAACCAACTCCCGGTGGTGACAGCATAGGATTGATAGGATTGAGATGTAGCGTACATCCCGGCAAACCAGAGGCCTCTGTGAAGAAATCTGATGGCCGGATAATCGACGCCTCGCTCTCGACCAATGGGGGTCGTGAACAACCGCCCCAGAAAGTCAAGCTTGTTGGCGACTAACGCACCCAATCCCAGCGAGTACAATACAATAGTCGCGGGGACAGCCTTCCAGCCTTGCCGGATATCATCACCGGAGCGTGGGCCAACGCTGCTTCCAGTCTCTGCTGAGCTTGCTGGCGGTTTCGCCAGTAGTCGTTCGGAGGATTATCAAGCCGGCCGTCCAAGCCGGCCGTCGTAGATGTAGGTCCTGATTAGTCGGCGCCGCCTGGCCAGTTTGAGCGCCGGCCTGGCGACGTTAACACTCCGACCACGTTGGAAGCCCTGAACTCCTCTGACAACATAGGCCCAGTCGACGAATACCATCACTCGGTCGGCAAGTTCAGGGAGTCTCGACTGAAATGACTCCAATAGGCTTTCCAGCCCTTCTTCCGCGGCTGCTTCGACTGGTTCCTGTCCCATCCTCACCTCATTTCCCACATTAGTTTGCTCCCATAACGACTGAACAACTTTACTTCGCCTTGCGCGTGGAACCTTTGCCTCGCCGCCTTCGCCTCCGAGGGCGCGACATGACGTCCACCACTGGGCCGCCCTGGTCGCTGGGGACGATCCGGTACTCGTAGTGGTGCCCCCTCAGCTAGTGGCTCCCATTCGAGGCATCACAGGGCATCGACATCCCGATCCGCTTCTAGCTTTCGACTTCCTCACGCTGGAGCTGCTTCGCTGAGAGGTACCGGCCCCAGCTGAGCAGCGAGCACGGGAAGGCGATCATCGGACTGGCTCCACTAGGGTACGGGACGCCCAGCAGACTTCCCCCAACACCGTAGCGTCTTCGGGCCAGGGAACTGCCTGCCAGGCCGGGTTGTCGCTCACCATCTCCCACTCGCCCTGGTCGTCGCGGGCGGCCCTCTTGACGACTAATCCTTGGCCATAAAGCATTACGACGTATATCCGGCCCTCAGTTGGTTGGTCGCGGCTACCATCTACAAGGATGGCGTCTCCTTCCATCAGGGTCGGCTCCATAGACTTGCCGCTCACCGTGATGATTGAGGAACGATCTGGGTCGACGTTGTGCCGCACGAGCCAGGACCTATGGAAAGCCAGATGACCAGTAACGGTGGCGTCCCAAGTCCCCCGGTCTTCGTCGGCGGCGGAGGCCATGTTCACAGTGACGGTCTCGAATTCTTGCGGCGGGATGTAGTCGGCCTCGGTTGAAGCATTCGGTGGGTCGACTAGCGACCCCATACTGACACCCAGTTCGTCAGCTACTTCACGAAGGGTTGGGATGAGGATCCCGTTCTTTCGACTGAGGACTTGGTACAGCCAATTCGGCGGCCTAGTGAGTTCGCGGCAGAATATGCCGACCTGCCGCTCTTGTTGAGCGCAACTCAAAGGTTCTCAACCACGATTGAGTCTATATAGGACTGTGGCATCTGTACTGGCGATTGTCAAATATTTGATGATTAACAATCCAGTAAGCACTACTTTATGCTTTCAGCAGTGCTTACCGAGCAGATACGACAGATTCGAGGTCGCATAGCTGAGATTGGCGTCAGGCACGCCGATCTCGCGGCGCATCTGGGTATCCATCCTTCCACTTTGAGCGCCATCCTTCGAGGTCGTCGAACCGTGCCCAAGGAATTTGTAGCGAACGTTACCGCGGCCCTGGATCGGTTTGAGGCCGCCGAAAAAGCCGCGAATGAGGCAAGAACTCGCGTTTTTCAGAACTGGTAAGCCACGCCCTGGTTCCGTCGGCCGACGCAGACGTGCCGATCTGCTGAAGGATAGCGTTTGTGGGCCTGTCTACTCCGTGGATGGGACATTTTCGCGAAGCGGGGCAATACCGGAAATTTGGAAGGTAGTTCGATCGGCGAGCATTTGAGCATCGAATATTTCCCAGGGGAGCCCATGCAGCCATAGGGGGTTTGCCACCTCTGGCGCCGGCTCCCAGGGGGAGGAGTAAGGCTATGGCAGCCACCGTCAGCGCGGAGGAGCTCCGGCAGCGCCGGATCGAACGGGCCCGGAAGGGCGGCGAGGCCCTCCGTGACCGATACGGCCGGGAGCACTTCGTGGCCATGGGCCGGCTGGGTGGACGGCCGACCTGGGACCAAGTCGTGGACAAGGCGAATGCGCGCGAGGCAGCGACCCCGTCAAAGCGAGGGCGGCCGCGGAGCGCCGAGTTGAAGGACCAACTCGTACAGCACCCGAGAGAGGGTAATGATCCGAAGCCAGCACGAATCGAAAAATGAGCAGCGCTGGCTCGAGAAGTTGCGCGGTTTACCTCGAACGGCGCGGAGCGCCTTGTGTCGCTCCCGATCCCCTATGGAAACGCCTCAGAGCCTCGCCCGGCGAGCCGCGCCGCCTCACAGGAGGATGCCGACTCCGGACGGCCCGCCGGGCTGGGGTATGAGAGGTGAGATGATCATAGCAGCTCCGCCGCCTCGAGCGAGCGCTGAAGGGCGGGCCGGCTCTCCCGGCCCAACGCGGTCGCCTGCACTTCGTCGAGATGGGCCATCGCGGCGGCAGTTCCACCGGTGGGGAGGCCATGGAAAAAGCCTAGCCACGGAAACCTCGGTGCCGACGACGCCCCGGGGCCGGAGACAGTGACTGCGGCACACATTGGCGGAGATGTGATGGAAGAGCCGCAGAGAGAGGAGCGCCGGGTTGACCATGCCCGGCGCTCCCGACCGCTCAGAAAAAGAACCTAAGACACGGCGAAGGGCAAGTGTGGTGGGTGAGGACCTGTGGCCAAACGTACGCTCGATGAGCTATTCGATGAATTTCTCCGGCACCCCGACGTCGTTCAGCAGCCGAAGGGCGGCTCAGACCGGGAGGCCAGGGCCTGGTGCCCCTGGCACGAGGACCGCGCCGGCGGCAATCCCTCCCTCGGCATCAACCGCGGCAAGAAAGCCGTCAAGTGCTGGGTCTGCGGCCGGGGCAGCGTCAAGGAACTGGCGGAGGCTTGGGGGATCCCCGTCGAACGGGACAATCCGCCCCGTCAAGAGATCGACCAGACCTACGACTACCTCGACGCCGGGGGCGCTCTTCGCTTCCAGGTGGTCAGGTTCGCCGTACCCCCGGGCGCTCCGAAAAAGATCCTGCAGCGTAGGCCAGACCCGGCGAGCCAGACCGGCTGGACCTGGAACCTCAAGGGGGTGCAGCCGGTGCTCTACCACCTGCCGGAGCTGCGGATCGCAGACTCTGGAGAATGGGTGTGGGTTGTCGAGGGGGAGATGGACGCCGACCGGCTCCGGGGCATGGGGCTGGTGGCTACCACGAACCCGATGGGAGCCGGCAAGTGGCGGGTCTATTACAACAAGGAGTTCCGCGGCCGCCTGGTGGCTGTCATCCCCGACAACGACCTCCCAGGGATCGACCACTCTGTGAGCGTGGCCAAGGCGGTCCACGGGGTGGCCCAGGAGGTGAAAATCGTCTACCTGCCCGAGCTCCCCGAGAGGGGCGACGTCAGCGACTGGCTGGACGCCGGCCACGCCGTAGACGAGCTGCACGAGCTGCTGACGCGCACCTTGGCCTTCGAGCCGGAGGAGACAACGCCGGACGATAGCCGGGAGGGCAGTGACCGGCCGGACTGGAGGACCAGCCCCCTTTTACCCGACGCCACCAAGCTGACCGCTCTGCTGAACGGACACGGGTACTTCGTCAACGGCGGGGCCGACGCCTACTACTTCGACCAGGACCAGAGCCGCCTGGTGTTCCTAGACAAGGACGACCGCGACCTGAGGGTCCTCATGGGGGAACGGTATTTCATCAACCGCCAGGACCAGCTCTACTCCTACCTCCTGGAGCACCTGCTGCGGGAGGCCCACATCCGGGGGCGCCACTCCCTGGTCCGCCAGTTCTTCTACTACGACCAGGAGACGAACACCGTCTACCTCGACATGGGGGCCAGCCACGTCCTCAAGATCACGTCGGACACCATCGAGATCCGGGACAACGGCGAGGACGGCGTGCTCTTCCTGCCCATGTGGGAGCAGGAGCCGTGGGAGTACAGAGCGGGCCACCGGCCCAGGCTGCTCCGGGAGCGGTTGATCGCCCAGGCGAATTTTACCGAGGAGGGCTCGGAGTTCACCGACCAGCAGCAGCGGGCCCTCCTGCTGGCCTGGATGCTGTCGATGGCATTCGAGTCGATGATGCCGACCAAGGTGATCGCCATGGCCATCGGGCCGGGCGAGTCGGGGAAGAGCTCCCTTTTCCGGTCCGTCGGCCGGATCCTCATCGGCCGGGACTTCGAGGTGGACAGCCTGCTCCAGGATCAGAAGGGCGAGGAGGACTTCTGGGTGAGCCTCGCCCACTCTTTCTTCGTCTGCTACGACAACGTCGACCAAGGCTGGACGCCGTTTTCTCCTTGGAATTCCTGGCCAAGCACGAGCACGTGCTGCTGGTGGGACCCGCAGGGGTCGGCAAGAGCTTTCTGGCCCAGGCCTTGGGCTACACCGCCATACGGGCGGGATACACCGTCCGCTTCGTCCACTCTGATGATTTCTTCAGGGCCATGGCCCAGGCCAGGGTGGACAACTCGGTGGACCGCACCTTCCGGTCCTTCCTGACCTCGGACCTGCTGATCCTGGACGACCTGGGCCTGCACCGGCTCTCTCCCCAGCAATCGGCCGATCTGTACGAACTGATCATCAGCCGCCACCGGGTCTCCAACTTCATCATCACCAGCAACCGGGCGGTGGAGGAATGGCTCAGCCTCTTCGACGACCCCATCCTGGGCAACAGCGCCCTGGACCGCCCGGCCAACGCCAGCTACCAGATCGTCATCGAGGGCCAAAGCTACCGCGAAAGACTTTCCCCGCACCGAAAGTTGCGGGGCCTAGAGGAGGTGATTGACTCCCCAACTGCAACCTGATACAAGTCCAAATCACCCGCGCCCAGGGTGGACTAATGTCCGTGAAAATCCCTGGCCTAATGACCCTGATTAGCGACACTACATTGCCAGTGCCAAGGCAATCTGGTCGTTGCCATGACGGTGTGCGCCGTCTTGTCTCACAGCGCTGGGTCCTGAACGACCGGAGATTTGTTCATCCGAGCTAGACCCACCACGTTAGCCAGACTACTTCGTACTCGGTGAGACCTTCGAACCCCACGGCAGGGTCAACTCTGGGGACGCCGGCTCCGTGTCGGCCTCTGAGAGGAGTCATTTCTCCGTCGGCGTTGACAGCAAATATGGTTGACGCGGGACATGGGGTGCGAACCTCTGACTTGAAAATATCCGACAATACCCGTCATCGATCCGGGTGCAGGAAGACGGTCCATCGTTCCCACGGGTACTCGAGGGCCGCCGCCAGCTCCTCGATGTTGTTCATAATGCGGAACCGTCGCAGGGCGTCGGGGTGGCTGAAGGGGCGCCGCCCGCCGCCGGTACGGGTAGCGACGGCCGCGGAGTCCCGCCCACGGCCAACTCCAACAGCGCCTCGGCTGCTTCGGCCCGGCAAATGGTCTGCCAGGTCAAGCACGCTATCCTCGGTGGCGGTCCTGACGTCGTCGAGCCACTCCTCAGGCACGCCATACCTCAGCAGTTGATCGTCGGGGATACCAACGAAGGGCAACGGCTTAGGAGGTGCCTGCTGGACGGCCTCCACGTAGACCGGAACGACTACTTCCTGCACCACCTCTCGCAACTCCACCAGTTGGGCGGCGCCCGTGGTGGGGTGCGCCTCCAGCCGGCGACGCTCGACCCAACGGTAGGCGTCATCGTGGTTGTCAACGTAGCAGAGGACAACATTCTCCCCAGCCCGATGCAGGATGATGCGCAGGTCCAGGTTCACGCGGGCCGACCAGAAATGCGGATCACTCGTGCCGGTCAGACGGTGGAGGTTCAGTCTGGGGTGGGCGAGGTTGGTCTGCAAATCAAAGGCGGTGGTCTTGGACGCCCGCTGCTGCTCGTTGGCGAGGCGGGCCGGGCTGGCGGTAAATGTGTCGGCTATGCGGAATTGCATTTGTGATTCTCGCCAAGTCCGCTACTTCTAATCCGCCGTCTGCCAGTGTTGCCGGGCGGATTCGACTCTCATCAGCCTTTCTTGCACACTTGCCAATCTCTCAAGTAGTGGTTTTGCGTCTGTCAAGTCAAAGTACTTGTTCAGGTAGTCCCGAGCCGCTTCGACGACGAAGATGCCTACTGGGCTTAGGAGCTCGCCGTCGGTTTGAACATGGTCAAAGTTGGGTTCAAAACCGTCTTCCTTTCGGAGCAAATGGTTGTTGAGTAAGTCCATCCAAGTTCCATGAACCGCGTGGGAGGGAATCCTCTGAAATATCGTATCTTCGTTCTGCCCGAACCCTAGGGCTTTCACTCTATTCTCGAAGCTACCACCCCAGCTACCTGCTCTCGAGTTAATATCGTCGATAGTCACTCCCGACGATTCGCATTTGGCCAATATCGACGACAGCATACTCTGTTCAATGGCAAGTTCCTCTCCTCCTCTTGTCCTTATGCTGTCGTGGATGAAGTCATAGAGTTCTCGCTCTGCTCTGAGGTCGTTCTTAACGAATTTGTCGAAGACTTCATCATCGGCTTTGAGCAACAAGTACCGAACATTGACCATAGATTCAATAATACATCTGTTCACCACTTGAACTGTTTCCCCGTGCTCAATACCTGAAGACAACTTAACGACCGAAAGCATTAACTTGGATATCCGAACCAGCAGACCCGCACAGATTGCCCGGTTCCGATCCAGCTTGATTTCAACACCGTCGTATCCGAAGAAGGTGCCGCCACTGGCGCAAACCAACCTCGCAGCTTCTCTGTAAAGGTCGAATACCAATTCACCAAATTGGTCGTTCGCTCGACACGTCTCGATCGCTTCCTCGGTTACCTCTACCGGAGGTCCCACTAACTTTTCTATTTCGTCGATGTATTCCAAGTATTCCAAAATGCCGTCCTTGGGACAAACCCCCATCATCTGTAGTTTAGTTTCCATATAACATCGAATGGGTTGCGTCACGATTGACCTAAGACCCCACCCCGCACACCTTCATGACCTCATCCCCCAGGTGGTTGATTACCTTGACCGCTATCCGCCCCGACTCCGGGCGGGGGAACGGACCCGACTCGGCGCTATGCAGGGTGGCCCAGGCATCCTCGTCGATCTCGGCCTTCAATGTCGTTTTCAGCGACTTGTATGGGTCGCCGGCGCCCAGGAAGTAAGCGTGGCGGACGAAGAAGAAGTTCATGGGAGAGATCGACGGCTCGCCTTCTCTAGTCTTTTTCTTCTATTTCTCGCGCCGCTTGGAGGTCGATCCAGAACTCGGCATCTTCCCGCGTGTGAGACCATGATGGCCACTCGTACCGCCGTCCCTCGCCCAGTCAGCATGTAGACCATGATGTGCCGGCCGCCCAGGGTGGACCTGGAGCTGGTCTTCCGATGAGACTTACGGGTTCGCCTCAAACACCAACTCCGGCACCACCGCTTCCCAAGAATCGCAGCGAATCCCTTTCTGGTACTCCGGTTCTGAGCGTTCGCGGTCCCATGAGACCACAGCCAACACCTTAGCAAAAGAGCACTTCATTCCGACAATACCCTCAAACCCGCTGGCAAGCTGCCCTACGACGGTCCCGTCACAGTCCAACAGCTCCCACCGAGTCGACCCGGGGCGCACATGGAGCAGGTCGCCCGGCGAAAGTGTGAAGATGGCCTGATGCACGGGGTGGTCGGGACTTCGGTAACCAGCATAGCTCAAGAATACGTCGCGTAGGCTGAGCCGGCGATAGCTGCGGGCAAGTTCCGGCGCGGCAGCCGGAAACCCAACGGACTCCCGTCGCTCCATCACCGGTGGAGTCCCTCGCAAGGCGTCCAGCATCGGATTTCGCCCGGGCGCCTGAGCCAGAGTTAACGTCCTCCGTGCTCGGGTCATGGCAACGTAGTAAAGCCGCCTCGGGGCGTCCGCATCCTCCCCGCGCCCGACTCGGTCCCAATCCCCATCCAGCACTACCACGTGGTCGAACTCCAGTCCCTTGGATCGATGTGCGGTCAGAAGCAGCAGTCCTCGCTGCCGTCGGCGGACCTCCCGTCCCCAATCAGCCAGCCATTCTATGAAGTGGTCTACGGGAGTCTCGGCCCCGCCGGTTTCCAGCTCGTACTCGTTTACGGCTTCCTCCAACAACTCGTTCCAAGTATTAGAAGGTTGGCCGCCCAGCCAGGCGATCAGGTCCCCACTTTTGACCAGCTTGGAATCCCGTTGCCGGACCCAGTTGACGAGCGCCCTAGTCTCCCGAAGATGCCAAACACCCGAGAAATCCTCGTTAGCCATCTGGACCGGAATCCCTTCCAGCTCGCACAAGCTGCGCACCGGGTCCAGGTATCTCCATTCGCGACCGATGACGGCGCAGGAAGACCATTCCCAACCGTCGTCAAGGGTCGACAATCGCTTCAACTCCGCAATGACTGCCTGAGCTTGAGAGATGGGAGAATCTCCAGTGGGCAGAATCTGAACCTGGCCTCGGGCAACCGGATCCAGCAAAGACCAGTCTCCCCCGGGCGGGTCCTTCTCACGGGCTTGGTTTATGTGTATGGGATGACCGGTCTTCATCCGCTGTCGCGCCGGCTCAATTACCGCGTTGGCGGCGGCGATGATGTGGCCGGTGGAACGGTAGTTGCCGGTCAGGTAGGTAGGCCTGGGGCCATAGTCCTCCTCGAAACGCTTGATGAAATCCACGGATGAGCCGTTGAAAGCGTAGATGTTCTGGTCGTCGTCGCCCACCGCGAAGATGGTGAGCTTGTCGTCAGCGTCGGAAACAGTCCTGCCAGCCAAGGCCGAAATGAGCTCGTACTGGTCCGGGCCGATGTCCTGGTACTCGTCCACCAATATCCAGCGGAATCCCGACAGAAGCAGCGTCCTGAACTCGTCCACCTCGTCGGGCGGCAATCCCTCACCACAGTTCGCCCTGCTCAACAATGAGTTGAGAAGCGGGTACTCGAAGCAGGTAGGGGAAGGAAACAGCTGTTAAGCGCCCGTTCAGGGACGCGGTCAGGGGAGCGATTTCTTCGCTGGGCTTCCAGGCCGAACTTGTCGCGTGCATCCACCTTGGCTCTCTCGTATCCCCCGCTTTCATGACTGCCCTCACACGCCCTAGCTACGATCCGGCCGCCGGGGCGAGATTCCCTAAGAACGGAAAGCGCTACGTTCACTTCTCCCGTCGCCGTCCGCGGAGCTGGGAGTTGAAAGGACGCAAGGCTTAAACCTTCGCCGATTTCGCGTAGTACGATAAACGCGACAATCTGAACGAAGGAGGTGGGGTGTGTGGAGACCAAGACAGCTACCGCGTCCTTCTTGGGGTACTGCGTTTATCGAGGACTACGGCCCAAGACCTTGGAGTTCTATTCCTGGGGGCTGAATTACCTCGAACAGGCTTACGATGAGTTACCCGAGCATCGGCGAGAGATCGTTGCAATTATAGGATCCCGCCACCTTGCCCAAGAGTCGCGGCGTTGCCTTCAACGAATCTTCCGGCGATTCTTCCGATGGGCCGAGCAAGAATTTGAACAGGTAAACCCGATGCTCGATCTGGAACCCCTGCCTAAAGCGAAGTCAGTGCCAAGAGTGCTGTCCGCAGACGAAGTTCTGGCCGTGTGGAGCGCTTGCGACTCTGACCATGAACGGGCGATGGTTGCAGTGGTTTTGGATACCGGGATCCGCTTGGGCGAAGTCGCCAACCTAATGAAAGGCGACCTCGGTACGGAAACATTGAGGGTCAATGGAAAAGTCGGTGACCGGCTGGTCCCGATCAGCAAGTCGGTTAGAGACATGCTACTAGGCTTGGCGGCAAACGGGCAGGACATTTGGGTCGGCCGACAAGGGAGACTCACCCGGTCAGGAATCCAGAGAGTCTACCAAGGAATCTTGCGCAGGGCCGGACTAACTGGCAGAAAGTTAGGACCTCACCTGCTCAGGCACACCTTTGGCACTCAGTATTGCCGGGCTGGGGGGAACGTCCGAATTCTGCAAGAGATCATGGGCCACGAATCGCTAGAAACAACGATGATCTACGTCCACCTCGCGAGCCGAGCGGTTATTGAGGACCACTTCTCCCATTCCCCAGTGAAGACCTTGGAGCTGGTCTCGTCGTGTTGACGGAATAGCCTAATGACATATCGACGATTTGATTGCCAGCGTAAATTGTCCAACGCCAAACGAGCCTGGTTTGATGCGGCGAAGACTGCCTACGTTACCCACATCCTAGCAGCCATGGCCCTGGCGGTATTCACGGTATCGGACATATGCGGAATCAAGGATCAAGCAACAGAGATCCTAGGAGTTCAGACCGGGGAGACATACACCCTCTTGACCCATGCGTTTATGCACGGATCGTGGCCCCACTTAATCGGAAATCTGGTGATGCTCGAAGGGGTGGGGCCATTGGTGGAAAAATGGATGGGAAAACTGTTTTACATCTCGGCACTCGCATTCATAACAATTACAGGAGCACAATTCTCCCTGAGTTACGCACCGGAACATTGGGATACCGGAACCAACCCGATAGGAATGAGCATATCGACAACGACGCTCGTGGCTTTGGGAATATACTTCGGAGCCCAAAAGTTCATCACAGGCAAGAGCCGCAGAATGGTCCAACTGGCACGGAATGCCAAGAGGGAGGCTAGTAGCTGGGCAGCCGTAGCAATCGTGGCAGCGATCTCAACGGCATTTCTATGGATAGAGTCGGACGTGACGGCAGGACCAACCAGGATAGGACACACAACAGGTGCCGTGATGGGAGTAGGAATAGCCGCAATCAACACTGTTATCAGGACATTCAGGGACGCAGAGCACAAAGAGACAGACGAGGAATGACCATTCGTGTTGAGCCCATTTCGGCGAACTTAATGTAATCAGTGGCTCTTCAATCCCACCGTTCACACTGTACCATTGATAGAGGAAATCAAATTCGGGCGGCATTGGCGGTAAACTCGATGAATTCCTGCCCGCGTGGAAATACGTATGAACGGAACTCCAAGACTGAAGATGTCCCACCAAGAATCACCAGAACCGGTTCGGGACATGCGTAGTGTGCCGACTCCGAGATCGACCGCATTTGAGTGCTATCCACGTTGCTGGGAACCGCCGCTCCCCCAGGGTGGAAGTGCCATTCTCCCAGGTAATACCCACCTCCAGATCTCCAGCGCCACTCCAGCATGTCATTCAGGGCTCTGGTGCCGCGAACAAACCAGGTCGGGCCTGCTTTAGAATCGGCAGGCGCGGGCAGAGCTTCGGTAATTACCGCAAACCTTTGGCTTTTGGAATATCGCCCAATCAGCACGCCGCCGGTTTCGTAGCCTTCGCTGTTCTCACACCACCCGATAACCCGCCGGAGAACCGATAGCGGAATACGGACTCCGAACCGGAAATCGTCGGTCTTCCCGACGTACTCTGAGGCGGCATCAAGAGCCATGCACTGTCCGCAGCCCGGTGAACCTGCCATCTTCATAAACCTGCTCAATGACGGACAGGACAGGCTCTTGCGTGGATGATTCCAGATTAGCCTCAATTGTCTTGATTGCAGTCGACGCCATCATCCAGATATCGTCAACCCTGGCTGGAAAGAGTGGGTGCCAGCAGCCGATCCCCTCCCATGGAAGTTCGGTTCCGGGATTCTCTTCTCGTTCCTTAGAGATCCAAGGGCCGACCGCTTCCATAAATCGATCCAAGGGGAACCTACCGCCCGAGGAGATGAAAACAAATGCTCTCTTTCCGAACAAGCCCAACGAAACTGAGGCGAATACGGTCTGCTCTGAAAATTCAATTTGCGCCAGCTGGTGCAAGGCATCGTCACTGCCGGTGCAGTCTATTATTAGGTCAGCGGAGGCCATCTTCGATGGCACGGAATCTTGGCCGTACGTCAAGTAGTGAACCGAAGCCGTCACCTTCGCATGGGGGGATGTTGTGTTCAGTTTGCGGGTAACCTCCTCCGCTTTATTGAATCCTACCGACTCCAGAGAGAGTGTGTGGCGAACCAAATTGCCAGCATGAAGCGTATCTCCGTCGCATATAATTACGTCATCTACTCCAGCACGAACAAGCAATTCCCCGATGACCGAGCCAAGCGCACCGGCGCCGATCAGTGCTACTCTCCGACCGACGAACGCCGATGCCAACCGTCCGCGAGTGCTGAATTCCTCCTTGCTCCAGCTCTGAGTGTTGAGCCACTCCACCGGGGTGTGGTCGCTCAGGACAACCTCCCTGTCCCGCCACCAACGTCCTCGATCATTGGTAGTCCGGAATCCAGGGGGAGAGCCGACTGTCAGGGCAGGGAGCTCGGTAGCCAACCAGTGCATCCGAACGGGGTCTCCCCCTACCGTTTCCGGAATGGGAAAGCCCAACAGAAGGAGGTGACTGTCTCCGTCACGTATCCCGGCAATTTCCTTACGGAGGAGCTGGTCCAAATCTACGGCCTGTTTCTGCAACGCATACCTGATCTCGCCCCACGTCATAGGTGCCTGCCAGGGCTCAAGTACAGGGGTTGATGAAAGGCGAATCCATAGGGCAGTCCGTAGGGGCTCGGAGACCCGTGACAGAAAATCGCCCCATTCCGTTACGACAACCGGATGTCCCACCAGAGTGCTAAAGGACTTGATGTACCAGACTTGATTCGCCCCGGGAACGGTTACCAATTCCGCAAAACCCGGAGATTCTGTCACTTTGTTCCACGCTTCCAGGTTTTCTCGTGTTTCGTTGAAGGCCAAGGTTGGCGAGCACTTCTGGTCGAAATCAGGCAACTCGAAAGGGTCGCCCTCGTGGACTAGATTTCCTGTGGCGGCTGCACCGAGCCACTCCGTTAGACGCTCGACGTGCCAGGCGAGTCTTCGATGAGCGTCAAATGGCTCGATGTCGTAGCCGTGGCGCCCCAAGGACCCTATCCCGGTATCAACACATAGACGGCCGGTCCGCCATCGGTAGCCGCCGGGGTTCTCCCCGTTATAGTTCTGATGAGGAAACGTATGTTGCAAGCCACCCGATGCGGCAGGATAGAAAGCGATTACACCCAAAGGATAGGCCGGAGATACCTTGACATACCAGTCGGAGGCGGTTTGGATGAAGGCATTGACAGTGAGTTCCAGGTTGATTCGGCCATGCAGCCACCAAGCATCGGACTCCGGGTCCCACTCCCAGTCGCCTAGCAATGAAAAATCCTTTATTCCATCCAAGGCCCTCCTTCCGGCTCTCAGATATTCGGATCGGAAGGGTCGAAGGCTTGGTTAAGCAAATCTTCCTCCTCCCGCTGTTGTGGGAGCGGTTCTCGGCGTGAACCCTCCAGCTTGTTGCTGGGGGGCCGGGTCTCCGTCGTCGTTATTCCCACCGCTTTCAGGTGGCTCAGGGAAGTTTCTTCCGAACAATTGACGCCAGAGCTGGGCACTTTCCTTAACTGAGTCGACATCTAGTGCATCCCGCGCGACATTGGCGGCTTCGCAGACCTGGGAGTAGAACGAGGCGAACTCTTGTCCCGTTACCCTTTGCATTACATCATGGTCCGGAACTCCATGGTCTGCCAGTTCGGGGGTGATCCTGGCCGCCGCATGTGGCGCGAACCGGGTCTTGATTGTTTCGAGGGTTCGTACAACTCCTTCGGCAGTGGAAGTAATACGATCTGGGCAGCACATGCCTACCAGATGCTCCAACGGATAACCCTTCGGATACCTTGGCAACAGTCTGTTGACCCGCTTCCACTCCTTGATCGCTTTCACCACGTGGATATAGTGCCCGTTGGTTGACGCATTCTTTTCGTGTGTCCATCTTATTTGCTCTAGGGGGTGAGTGGGTTTCCAAATCCGGGCTTCGCGATCCGGGATATCCAAGGCCTCTAGCCTCCACTCTTCTTCCTGGGCTTTCGCCAACCATACTTTGGTGGAATCGCTGTGGCGCCGACCGAGGGCGATCCGTGATTCCCCAAGCCAGTCCTCAAGCGTCCAATCGCCGCCCACTTCGGAGGAATGCAGAATACCCATCTGGCTTTCGGACGGGGCTGAAGTTACCACTAGGTCCAGGTCGACATCTTCCAGAGTGATACCGATGGACCGACCTTGGAGTTCAAACTCCTCCTGATAGTGTTTCCTCAAGAACGGAATAAATGTCTCCATGGCCCGTTCCGGCGTGGTGTCTTCTTTCGACATCTTGGTAACCACCACGACGTCAACATCCCCATGCTCACCAGGGTCAGGGCGCAGAAGCGTCGAGCGGCGATAGCTACCCTGCAGGAAGCTGATAACGATGATCTTGTTGAGGTCTTCGTCTGCGAGAAGCCTCTCGCGCAACTCTTGGTGCGCCTCCTGGTACTTCTTCCGTTCGTTCGGCGAGGGACTGATGTTCCTCATGAAGTCACCAAAATAACTAGGCAATTCCATTCGTTTCTCCAAAATCCCTAGTTTGTCGAATGCGTGCCGGTGGCAATGCCACCCCGGCCTCATAGGCTCCTGGAGTACCCGATTCAAAGTCGAATTCGTATACGACGGCTGGGCCAATGGTCCTCAAATGCTGGCCTAAAACAAAGGAGAACCCATTTGGCGCTGCCATGAAAATGTGAAACGTCTGACCGCTTTTCCTGTGATCCCTTAGCTCAGCGACAAGTGTTTGGGCCAATGCCAAGGCATGGGCTCCGTCCCGAACCACGGTGTTTCCTGCCCGCGACAACGTTGCCAGGAGTGTCCCCCTAATGGGTATCGCCGACCTCTTCAGAAAGACGTTCACGTCCTCATGAACATCGTGAGTAACGCTGACGGCTACTGCCAAGTCACCGTAATCGACATCTCCCTCAATCCAGTTGAATTCCCACGCCCGCTCCGGCAACGTCGCAGGTTCTTCCGTGTTCCATATTTGGACACCGCTACGCGTTTTCTGGACCAACGAGATGCTGATTCCTGCCTTGGTGTCCAGAACGTACCCCGACAAAACCGCGATAGACGTATGAGCCTCCACTCGGAGCCGGTATGCCCCTCCTATTTTTGTGTTGGTCTCCAGGAATTGAACCACCCGAGGGGCCACCTCGTCGTTCCATAAAGCGGAATCGTGAATTGCCCTCCCGTCGAAGTACGGTACGAGGTCGAGTACGGCATCAGTATCGTCTTCCATGTACTCGGCCCACCTGACAAAACTCCGTACGCCTAAATCGGCACCTCCATCCACAGGATCTCTGGACCCTACCCACAGTCCCTCTCTTTCACAGATTTCTCTGATCTCATTGACCGTGAAGACCTGGCGTCCAGACTGCAACAGCTTTTTGGCAAGGTCGTCGTATGGGCTGTATGACCCGGTGTTTTCCATCGGTTTCATCCCAGCCAAGATTAGCTTGTCGCTAAGACGATCATTTACGTCTGTAAGACTGCCGAAAGAATGATGCACTCTCATCGAGGCCAAAATCTCGTACAAAGTGTCTTCCTCGACTTCGAGGTGCTCGGCCGCCTCCCGGCGAAGCTTGCCCATTCTAGTTCCAGGGCCGGGTTCGAATAGCCTGTTTAAATGAAGCTGACCAGCATTGTTGTTGACGAGACTGCGGAGTGGGTCCTCAGCGTCTAACCCCCATGTTGTAACCAAGGCGAATCGGCAGCCCCCTTTTCCCTTGGTCTTGATGTAGGCATCCCGCAGGCGCTGCAAAAAGGAGAACTTAGTTGCACCGATAAATTCCGGATTCATCAACGAATCGAACCGAATCACTTCGTTCTGGCTAACGTGGAACTTGACCTGATAGTAATCGGTAGTGACCACTCCGCCCCGGTCGTCGTTGACAGGCGGGTTGTAAGAGACAACGACATCATCAAAGGACTTGGCCTCTGCGACTTCATATCCGACCCTAATCACCCTCGTGTGAGGCTGGAATAGCCGGCATACCTGTAGCCAGAAGAATCGAGCCTGGTAATCGTCGCCTTCCGTTCGAGCTATTAGCGCTCTAGCCATAGCAACGCCCCACAAAATTTTCGGTATTATCTATGATTATGATAACAAATGGCATCAAGTATTTGAACACACTCGACTCCCAGGACCAAGTCGACCTGTCTAAGCCCAAAGGGCTCGTACACTCGTAGACACCTGTCGCACAGCACCGCGATTCGATGGCACACCGCTATGGCTGCGATAGGGACTTGCCAGGCCCTGCTGACGATAGGCTATACACCTACTTCCACTGGGACACTGCCCCGAGATACAAGCTGGACATTCCGCAGCTCCTGAAGAGTGCCGACTGCTCCCGGTATCAGAGTTGAGAAAACCGCGGCTGGCAGGTGTCATCGCCGGTGGAATAATGACCCAGTAGCGCCGGAATGGAATTGACCCACCCCAATGCCCCGGAGCATCTTTGGCATCTGCTGGAAGCTGGTATGGAGGTGGTCCGGGAGGTGCTAAGAGGTGGGACAGTGAAAGACCTGTACGAGCTAAAAGGCGAAGGAACAAGCATCCGTGGCATTGCCCGGGAACTGGGCATCTCCCGGAACTCGGTGCGTAAGCACCTGAGATCTGAAGGGGTGCCCCAGCCCCAGGGCAGGCCGGAGCGGCCGTCCAAACTTGACCCCTACAAGGAATACATCGACGGGCGTCTGGCCGAAGGGCTTGAGAACTGCGTGGTCTTGCTCCGGGAGCTTAAGGAGCAGGGCCGTCGCTAATCAGGGTCTTTATTATTGTCGACGTTGGTTTCAATCTTAGGGGACGACCAAGAGCGACGTTGGCCACGGTTCAAGGTCAGGAGCCTCAAGGGTCTCTCCCATTACGCCTAGAGCCCCGGACTAGTTACACCAAGGTGTTTAACCCAAACGCACTATCTGCTGTTAAGTCAGACCTAAGGTCCGCGTACGCTCGGACTGAGTGCGGAGTAGTTGCTTCTGGTAGGGATCGCAATATGAGGGTTATGCAAAACGATAGCGGTTTTTCTCCAACGAGGCGTTCGTAGAAGCAGAGAGGGAAGAGTTTCTGGTCAAGCTGTTCGGTCAGGAGGACCGCCCCGACGAGATCTCGACCCGGATGAGAAACCAAATGGACCAGGTAGCCAACCTCTTCGTCTCCGGGAAGGGGAACCACGGCGAAACCATGGGACATGCTGAACGCGGTCACCGAGTTTGTCGACCACCACCGTGGCGGCCAAGGGTGGGGGTTCAGAGCAAGCGGTTGCATAGTGCCTGGTTCGGCACTGGCTTCCAGCTGAAGCAGAAGGGCTGGGACCTGCTGCGACCGGCCTAGTCCCGCAGTCCGCGGGCACCAACGACAGAGTGAACGCTCCCGATATCTCTCGGGAGCGTCTTTTTGAGATCGAGAGGACATTTCTAGCCTCGGTCACCGTGTCGATTTTTCGCGCCGTCTGACATAAAACCGGACTCTACAGCGGCAACTTCCTGCACCGCCCTTTCAACGCCGCTATACTTGCGTCGGTAGCCGTCAACGGGCCGTGTGAATCATGATTAGGGGATTGGCTTTCTTGTCCTTGGTGATATTCTTGGTGGCTTGTGAACCCGTGGAGGAATCCAGCGGACAAAAATGCTTCTGGACGCCCCCTGAAGGTTTTGCCGATATGACCGCGCAAGAATACGAAACTTTGCTGCGGGAGGAAATGCCGTCCGAGGCTATGGGCTATTCAACCGACTGTGATTTAACCGATGAACAGATAAGCGGCTTGCTGGAAACGCTGGAGGACGACCAAGCGCGGCAAGGGCGATGGAAACGGCATTTTGACTTGCACGACCAGATGATCAGCATTCGCGCTGAATACCGCACGATTACCGCCGATGGTCTCTTGGACTTGGCTGAAACCGGCTACGTTTGCAACGTCCTGAGCACTTGGCGCGTCGAGCTGAACGGCTATACGCAATTCGTGGCGGACTACCGACGCGATGAACCAGAGTTGGTGGAAAACACGCCGTCGCTCAGGGACTTGGAATCGGAATCGGTTAAGTTGCTGAATTGGCTGTCGACTGTCGAACCTGGCTGCTAGGGCTCCCGCTCCGCAACGAAGACCTGGTGTATGCCCAACTCCTGGAGCGCCCGTGCGAACTGAGTGGGCCCCACGGTCGGAAGGTGCGTTTCCCGCGTTAGCTTGAAGACCCCATGACGGTCGCTGTAGAGGGCCAGGGGGACTCCTTTGCTCCGGACTACTTCCTCCAGAAGGCGGAAGTATCCCCTAGTGTCTTCCTCTTGGCAGAAGACGGCGTGCGGAACGGTGCCGGTGGCGGGGTCCGCGCTCCTCCAGCCACGGGTGGTGGAGGCGGTGGGCGGCGTTTCTTGGGACTGGCCATGCTGACTGCCAGCAGGATTCGCCGCACCGTCGACCGGCTCAAGATGATCCCCTGCTCCAGAGTCAGGCGTCCTACCGCTAGACTAATCCCCAGCGAGAGAAAAGGGGTGAACGGATCGTTCTAGTAGTTCCTATGTATTGGTGCGGCTAGCTAGTGGAGCTCCTGGGACGAGTTTCCGTTGCATGCATCATGGTATCAAAGGGGTGGTGATGTGGGCAATCTCGGTTCTCGGTTCCGGTCGAGGGTGCTCAGTGACACCCGGTGAGGGTGGGCACCGACATCTCGGCACCCAGCACCGCGTCGTCCAAGGGCAGCTCCACCTCCACGTAGAGGTCTCGGCCCCGGCAAGTGGAGATTCCGCGTGGACATCGTCCGCGACGATGATTTCTTCACCATCCGGGCCGGGCTGCCCGGCATGGCCGCCGATGACATCGAGACCATCGACGACGGGATACTGGTGATCAAGGCGGAGACCAAGCACGAGGACCAGCGCCAATCCGGAGACTACCTGGTTCGCGAGCGCCAGTTCGGCGCCTTCCGGCGGGCGGTGCGGCTGCCCGACAACGTAGACGCCGATCAGGCCGAGCCCCGCTACGAGAACGGAGTGCTGACGGTAACCCTTCCGGTGGCCGAGACCAGGAAGCCCAAGCAGCTCAAGGTCAGCACCGCCGAGGCCCCGTCAGACGCCAGTTAGGCGTCTGTCCGACGATACGTGCTGCTGTAGGGCTAAGAATCCGTTCCGGGTTCCAGCCGCGCCGCTGCCAACAGGAAGAGGGAGCCCACGAGGGCTTCCTCTTCGCGTTTCAAGGGACTCAGGGAGTCCCTCTGCCGGGCGTCTTGGGGGGAGACGCGCAGTATTCGAGTGGGGGCTTCCTGACCGGCGAAGCTGGGCAGCGGGCCCGATACTCGACGCATATTACGCTGGCGCTCCAGCGGCGGATTCATCCGGCGTCGCGGTTTCGGAACCAGAGGATGACGAACAGGGCGAGTAACACGGTGGCCCCACCGCCTACGGTCAGCACTGTCCAGGGCAGCCTGCCCAATGAGCCGTCGGGGCCACCCAAGGCCCGGCCCACGACGATGACCAACGCGGTCAGCGCCAGGCTCGCGGCAATCAGTCCGGCCACCATCAACGCCTCGCCCAACACCACCCGGCCCCGGTCGGGACGATCGATGCGCCGGACCGTGAGCAACTGCTCCAACTTCCGGAGGGCGATGGCCCGGTAGAGCACCACCAGTCCCGCCAGGCAGGCCAACAGGGCCGCGGCGCTCCAGGCCGGTGGCATCCCGGCCGCGAACGATGCTTCAACCCCGAAGAACCGGTACCACTCAAGCCGGTTGTGGGACAGCAGGGGCGGGGCAAGGGGCGCCAGCACCAGAAAGGCCGCAATCCAGAAGGCGGCGCGGTTTCTCCCGATGGACTGCAGCAACCAGTAGCAGCCAACGCTGAGCGCCACCGCCAACAGCAGTTCCGACGAGCCGTAGCCGGGTACCCGGCGTGTTATTTCGGCGGGCCAGAGCGTCCCGTCCGGCGACACTGGGCCGAGGGAACGCCACAGAATCGAAGCCGAGAATAACAGCAGCCCGGCCAGCAGCAGCGACTCGAAGGCGGCCAAGGCCAGTGTCCAGCCGCGCCTCACCGGTAGGCGTCCATATGCCGCACCAGCACGGCCAGGAAGTCCTCTTGCGCCGGGTCCCATTCGATTACCGCCGCCCCGGCCCGGCGCAAGTCGGCCACCATTGGCCGGGTCTCCCACTGGGGAAAATCCACTCCCGGATACGAGAAGGGCGACGCCTCGTGCAGCTCCTTGGGGCTGACGTGCACCACCCGGACCCGCCCGAAGCGGCGCGACCGGGTGCGCAGCGCCGTCAGCCGCCCGATGGCGGCGGTGAACCGCGCCATCGAGTCCGAGTCTTCGCCCGGACGGGGGTAGTGGACGTCCAGCCGGGTGATGACGAACACCTCCGGCTGCAGCCGGAGCAGGAAGCTCTTGCACCACTCCACGGCCTGGAGCAGGTCCTGCCGGGGCGGGCCCGACCGCAGGCCGGCCAGCAGTTGGGTGAGCCGCTGGAATTGTTTGCGGCCCGACTCCGGCGACAACAGTTCGCCCGCTCCGCCGTAGGCGTTGTAGGCGTAGGCCCCCAGGGTGGAACCCTTGGACAGGTAGTATTGGGCCAGGCTGCCTGCAGCTTCCACCGTGTTTTCCATTGGGTTGGAAAGAGGGGTGCCCACGTCCATGTAGTCGGCCACGTCCAGGAAGATCCACACGGCCCGGCGGGCCTCCGGTTCCAGCTCGTTGACCAAGGGCAGGTCATCCCCGCGCGACCCCCGGGAGGTGGCCTTCCAGTTGATGCTCTTGATCGGGTCGCCGGGTTGATAGGGCCGCAGCTCGCGGAACTCGGCAGCCGAGTGCCCGGTCTTGGCGATGTCGTCCTGGTACCTCCGCTGCTTGGTGGTGGCCCGGACCTCGTTAAGCCGGGAGATGCCCCGTATCCTGGGCGCCACCGACACCTCGATGGCCGGGCCCGCCGAGCCGCTACGGGCCCGGCCCGTGCCGAAGGGAGCTTGGGCCTCCCAAGCGGTTTCGTCCAGCACGAACATGCCCCGCTTGGGGAACCGAACCCGGTAGGACAGGTCGGCGTACCTGGCGCCGGGCCACTTCCAGAACACCCGCAAATTGTTGCCCTCGACGACCTCCAGCTCGGGCGGTAGCTCGTCGTGGACGAAGATTGCTCCCGTCCCGCCGAGGGCAGTCAGCCTGCGCCGGACCTCCAGCGTGTCGCCGGTCCAGCAGATGGCCCGGGGCATCGACCGTTCGATAACGACGCCCGACGGCGGCGCAAGCACCGTGGCCGCCGATACCGCGACCAGAACGAACACCGCCCCGGCCAGCAGCACCATGTTGCCCAAGGCCAGCCCGACCACCAGCAGCAGCAGCGAAAGGCCGGTCCAGCTGGCCAAGCCTGGCGGGAACAAGGCTACAACGGCCTCCGTCCGAGCTCGGTCGGCACCGGCACCTCGTCCAGCACCTCGTCGATGACCGACTCGGCCTGGAACCCCTCCAGCGTATCTTCGATGTTTAGGATAATCCGGTGGGCCAGGACGTCGCTTACCACCATCTTGACGTCGTCGGGCACCACGAAGTCCCGCCCGTGAATCAGCGCCAAGCTGCGGGAGACCCGCAGGAGGGCCAGTCCTCCCCGGGGGCTCACCCCCACCGCCACCCGTGGATGGCCGCGGGTCAACCTGACCAACTGGGTGATGTAATCGACAATCACTTGGTCAACGTAGATTTCGGTCTCGACCGACCGCTGGAGGCCGATGAAGCCGTCAACGTCCACCGCCGGCTCCAGGTCGTCGGTCGGATCGTCTCGCTGCCACTGGATGCGCCGCAGTAGAATGTCGTTTTCCAGGTCGCGGTTGACGGGGTATCCCGTGGCCAGCTTGAACAGGAAACGGTCAAGCTGGGCCTCCGGCAGCGGGTAGGTGCCCTCCTGCTCGATGGGGTTCTGCGTGGCGATCACCACGAAGGGGCTGCCGAGGGGCAGCGTTTCCCCGTCGATGGTCACCTGCCGTTCCTCCATGGCCTCCAGCAGGGCGGCCTGGGTCTTGGGCGGCGCACGGTTGATTTCGTCGGCCAATAGCACGTTGGTGAAGACCGGCCCCTTCACCATCTGAAACTCTCCCTGGTTCTGCCGCCAGATGTTGACCCCCAGGATGTCCGAGGGCAGCAGGTCGGGAGTGAACTGGACCCGCTTGGTATCGGTGCCGATGGCCTTGGCGAACACCTTGGCCAGCAGGGTCTTTCCCAAGCCGGGATAGTCCTCGAAGAGCACGTGGCCGTTGGCCAGGGCCGCCGCCAGCAGCTTGCGCAGCAGCATCCGGTTCCCGACGAACACCTCGCCGACCCGGTCGATTATCCGTTCGCAGGCCAGCCGGGCCTCCTCCATGTCCCGTTCGTTCATTGAGCCACCTTCACCTCGTCCGTCGGCAATATTGGCTGCCGCCGCAGCTCAGACTTGCTCACGTACCCCTGGATGTTCTCCGGACCCCGAACCAGCCAGGATGGCCCTTCCTCGGAGACCAGTTCGACTCCCTGCCCGGCCTCCAGGGTGGCCAGCGGGACAGCGGAACCGTTTTGTCCGTCCGCGTGTGGGAAGACGGTCAGAGGCCCGTCCGGGATGACGACCGGCAGGGAGTCCACGCCCGCTTCTCCCGAGAGATGGGCGATCGCTCCTTCCACCAGCTCCAGCCGGCGCTGCCGGTCCGAAAACCTCCTCCGGGCCTTGGCCCATGGCGGGTGGAACCAGCGCACGGTCTGGCCGGGCCGGTTGGCCAGTGGGAACCACAGCCGCACCGACCGTTCCAGTTCGGCGCCGCGCTGCCAGTAACCCGCCGCCAGCACCGCCGCCAAGTACTCCGGGTCGGCGCCAGTCTCGATGAAGGGAGCGGCGGCCTCCCGGACGGCGTCCTCGTCTACCGGGTCCAGCCGGGACGGAGTTCGGCCCAAGAAACGCTCCGCGGTGCGGAACGACTGGGCCAGTGCGGCTTCCCGGCGGGGCCTCTCCCGGCGGCGTAGCGCCCGCCGCGGCCCCCGCCTTCCCCGTGCGGCTCCGGAGGCGCGCAGGGGTCTGAACACGGCGCTGGCCGCCTCCAGCGGCGCCTGGTTCCGGAACAACAGTCCCATCAGGTAGTCCCACAGGGGCCCCCATTCGCCGTTTTCCACGAACCGGCCCCTGATTCCGGACATGAGCTCCCATCGCGGGTCGGGCCGCGACTCGAAGCTCTGCTGATGGCGGTCCCATCCGGCCCAGTCGGGCGACCCGGTCTCCACGGGCGCGACGTCGGTCGCCACCCGTACCCTGAGTTTTAGGGCGGCAAAGGCGATTACCGCCAGCAGCATCAGGAATTCATACAGGGGAGCAAACCACATGGCCTCGTAGAACAGGGGCCGCAACATCAGCCCGTAAAAGGCGACGACCGTCCCGATGAGGAAGCCGCGCGCCTTGGAGCGCGACAGCCAGAGGGCGCTGTCCGCCACGGCCGGGTTGGAAGACGATACCAGGTAGGTGGCCAAGCTCGCTAGGCCTAGGAACACCAGTCCCAGCCCCATCATCGCCCCCGCGAAGGGGTAGCCGTGCCCAAGAGGAGCAAGACCACTTCCGACGCTCCAGGCCAGGCAGCCAGCCGCGACGTAGGCCGCCGCGGCGAACAGGGGCCGGAGATGCAACCTCGCCCCGGGCCAGAGGGGCCGGGGCAGGCTGGCTGCCAACGCCCCCGCGAAAAAGCCGGCGGCGACCGGTACCCGGGCGTCGAAGAGGAGGCTGAAATACGGCAGGTACCTCTCGGCAAACCCCTCGGTGGCCCGGTGGTCCAGTAGCTGTGCGCTCACCAATGGCAGAGAGTCCAGCCCCGCCCAGACGGCCATGGCGGGCGGCAGGGCCGATGGGACCACTCCCGCAACCGGGCAAAGGTTGGTCACCAAGGCCGCCACCCTGCTCCCCGAGTGGAGACGGGAGAAGTTTCCGAGCACCGACCCCAGGTACGACAGGCCGAGGGCCAGCGTCAGCACGAACAGGACCTTATCGCCGGGAAACTCCAGGGCGGTCGCCAGCACCCCCTCAGCCGAAAAGAGGACGAACACTCCCCCCAGCAGTACCAGGCGTCCCAGTGGGAAGGTGAACACGGTCGCCAAGGGGTTCCAGAACGAACCGATGGCTCGTGGGACGATGAACGGCGCCACAAGGATGATGGCCCAGGTCACCAGGGAGTCGAGCACCGGCAGGTAGGGCGCGGCATCCACCACCCCGCCGAACCGGTCCGTTGGTACGGCCTCCACGACGCCGGGAATGGCGGCCACGACGGCCAGGAGCAGCGCGATCCAGCCGCAGTCCGCCGCCAGCAACGCCACCCGCAGCGGCGCCGAGAGGCGCCGCTGCATCGGCAGCCGCGTGATGCCCCGCAGGACCGAGGCCAGGTAGGGGAGGAACAGCACCAAGGCCACGGCCGGCAACGCCCGCCAGCCGGAATAGCCGAAGGCCACTGCCAGTACGCCGGAGCCCGAGAACACGACATAACACATGGCCAGCAACGCCAACCTGATTCTGGGGAAGCCGAAGATTTCCCCCAACCATGGCCAGATGGCCCTCGCCGAGCGAAGCATCACCAGCAGGCCCAACACCGCCACGGTCCAGACGGCCAACGAACCGAGTACCGCGACGTATTCGTTCAGGAAGGCCAGGTCGGGCGCTCCCGGCTGCGCCGAGATCGTGTCCGGCAGCCGGGGTAGTAGCGCCAGCAGGCCCGCCACCAACACGATTCCGGCGGCGCCCGACAGCAGCCTCCGGGCTAGCGCTGCCCCGGCTCCCAGCCGCCTGCGCCGTTCTCCGCCGCCGTCCGGGGTTGCCGGAATCGGTTGGGGAGAATCCGGGAGCATTCTCCTTTGGAAAAGGGATATCAGCCCGCTCAACAGGAACAGCGCGGTGCCCCAGACGGGTGGCCACAGCAGATAGCCGAACCCGGCCAGCTCCGGCACCCTAGCCCTCCACCACCGTCCGCCAAGCGCGGTACATGGACTCGTAGTGACGGCGGGCAATCAGGTGCTCGCTGTAGTCGGCCTCCTCGAACCTGGAGATGATTTCGTCCAGCGCCTTCTGGTCCACCGGGAGTCCGGCCCGCACGATCATTGCCTCCACCTCACGGGGCGTGGCCTGCCCTGATAAGTCCGGCGTGCGCTCCTGCCCCCATCCCACGAAGTCGTTGTACAGCCGGACGATTTCCTCCCGGAAGTCCACCACCCGGAAGCTGCCCGCGCCGGAGGACGGCAGGTGGTCTTTGTCGCCATCGAAGCGGACGAAGACCTCGAAGTCGCCCGGTTCGGTGGCGGTCCGGACCAACCCGCAGGCGCCGTCGTCTCCGGTCGCCACGGTTGCCGGGTGCTCCCCGCTGACCGCGGCCTCCAACTCCGCCCCGCCGACAGGCCCGCCTTCCTCGGTGAGCAGCCGGAGCCGCACCGAGACCTCCTCGCCGGGTCCCCAAACCGGAGGCAGGTCCGGCGCGGGAGTCTCGAACTCCACTTCCAGCAAGGTGGGTACGATGACCACCACGGGCTCGGGTTCCAAGGGTTCCCCGGCTTCCTCCAGTTCCGGCGGCTCGGCGGCCGGCGCCTCGTCTTTACTTCGGCGGAAGCGCACTGGCAGCGGGTTCACCCTCAGTCGGCGTCCGGTGTAGGCCGCTCCCGCCGTGGCGAGAACCAGTGCCGGCAGACCGACCCAGAGCAGCCAATTGAAGCTGGCTGGCGTCACGGGCACCCCCAGGAAATAGGTCAGCGGCATGTTGCGTCCGTTGCCCTCGAACCGGAAGGTGACTGGCACCGCCAGCAGGCCCCCGGTTTCGGGTACCGTCAGTTCCAGCAGCGCCACGCCCTGCTCGTCGGTGACCGCGCTCCTGCCCTGGCTGGAGCGGATGGTGGCTTGCGGGATGCCGATCCCGCGGTCATCCACCAACGAGGCCTGCAGCATCACCACCCGGTCCGGCCGCACGTCCTCCAGCGGCGTGACAATCAGGCGGGACGCCGACCGGACGTCGATGGTCGCGCTGGCGCTGGCTTCGATCTCCGCCGCCTCGACCGCCAGGCTGGTTGCGCCGAGAGCGGCGTCTTCGGGCACCCGGTACTGGTGGGTGAAGACGCCCGCCTCGTTGGTCTCGGCAAGGATGTCGGGGCCTATGGTCACGCCGACCCCGGCGGCCGGGCGTGTCCCGATCAGGGCCGTGCCCCGAAGCATAACCGCCTCGCCCCGGGCCACTGGCTCGGGAGTCTCCACCACCACCCGCGGGATTCCAACCGTGTAGGTGAATTCGGCCAGCGCGGGCGCCAGGTGGGCGGTCCCTTCGAAGTTCACCTGCAGCCTGACTGGGACCTCGGCTTCCGCTTCCGGCGGCAAAAGGTTGTCGTGAATATCGATGATGAACCCGCCGTCTTCGCCGGTCAGCAGCAACCGGCCGGACTCGCCGCCCACTTTCACGGGCTGCTCCGGGACGGGCTCGCCGTCGGCGCGGCGCAGCAAGCCGTGCCACTCGCCGGGCTCGCCGGTCCGCCGCAGCCTGGGTCCCCCCAGGAGCAGCTCGGTTGGCGCCAGCACCGAAAAGGCCACGCTGGCGGAGCTGGGAGTGAGCAGCTCTGCTCCGGGGAAGCGCACGGTCAGGGATTGGGGGCCGGTGGCGTCGAGCGAGGGACGCCGGTACTCGAAGGAGCCGTCTTCTCCGGTAGTCACGGTGGCGAGTTGGGCCCCGTCGCCGTCGGTCAGGGTCAGCTCCAAGGGGCCGATGGCGGGCAGCGTGGCCGAGGTGATCCGGCCCGCGAAGCTGGCGCCGTTGCCCAGATCGACCGCTCGCGGCCCATCCACAGCCAGGGTCGTCAGGTGACGGGCGACGACCCGGAACGAGCCCTCGGCTGGCAGCACCGGGTATTCGCCAGCGAAAACCGCTTCGACCAAGTATTCGTCGGCGCTTTCGAAGGAACCGGTGATTTCGAACCGGCCGTCTCTGCCGGTCTGGACGGTCTGCGTCGCCCCATTTCCCAACCCGATGGTAATCTCCCTACCCTCCATCGGGCCGCTCCGCGCGTCCAGCAGCACGCCGGAGACCTCGAGCTCATCGCCGACCGCGACCGCGGTCGGGCCGTCCAAGGCCAAGCTGGTCGGCATGGTCGCCGTCACCTGAAGTCGGGCGGAATTGCCGGTCAGGAAGTCGGTGCCAAGGAACTCGACCTCCACGATGTGGGCCCCCGGCTCGCCGAATATGCTGGCGAAGCTGAAGTCGCCTCCCGGCCCGGTGCCGGCCGGCGGGAGCGTCCGCTGGTCGACGGTGACCTGCAGGTCCTGGTCCGGCAGCGCCCTGCCGTTGTCCTCGGTGAGCCGGCCCCGAAAAACCGCCTGTACGTCCACCGGGACCTCGGCCGGGCCCGAGAGCTCGAACCCGGTCTCCGAGTAGACGGAGATGTCCGGGTCGCTCCACGATTCGGCATAGTCGTCGTTTTCGACAGCGTGGGCGATGAGCTGGTAGGGCCCCAACTGCAGCGACGCCGGAATCTGCACTCTCGCCCGAAAAACCCCGTTGCGGACGGTGGCGATGCCGACCTCGATGCCGCCGTGTTCCTTGGTCTCGTTGACGAAGATTTCCACCTCCATCTCGCTGACCGGCCAGCCCCCCAGGGTGGTCACCGTTCCATCCACGGTGTACTCGGACTGGCGCCGCACCTGCTGGGGCCACTGGGTTATGGTCGTCACCGTATCGGCGACGAAATCGGCGCCCCCAAAGTTCAGGGTCCCCGGAGGCGGAGGCGGAACCCGCGCGGCCGGGCCCCCCGGCGCCGTGGGCTCAAAGGTAACCCATCCCACTCCGTCAAGGGCCACCTCCGCCCATTGGTGGGCCTGATCGGTGCCCACCGTTTGCGCGCTTTTCATCGGGGCGATGGCCCAGCCGGACGCCACCCTGGCCGGAATCCCCACGGATCTAGCCAGCACCACGAAGGCGCTGCTGAACACCCCGCAGGTGCCTTCCTGGTGGTCGAAGAGGAACCAGTCCACCGGGTCGCGGCCCGGCGGCGGCGCTTCGCGGCCCGAGCCGTCGGCGAAACGGTAGGTGTAGCGGGTGCTCAGGTAGGTCTCCAGCGCCTTTGCCTTGGCGTAGGGGGTGGTGTTGCGTCCGGTAATCTCCAGCGCCAACTGCCGGATCCGGGCGGGCAGCCCGTCCGGAAGCTGGGTGTACGTGGGGTCCGAAGCGGCCTCGGCGGAGTTTAATTGGAAGACCGAGAAGTCGGGTATGCGGGAAACCCACCGGTATCCATTGGTGGACTCGGCCAGGCTGAACGTGCCGCTGTAGGGCCGGAACGTCCCGTTGTCCTCCACCCGGTCCAGGAATCGTGAAACGGGCGCGATTCCTGCCGGTACGGCGCCCAGTTCACTGGTCGCGCTGAGGCTTATCCGGACTGTGAGGGTACCCCGGGACGCCGTTTCGTGCCGGACCAGCAGCGAACGGTCGAGGCGGTGCTCCGGCGCTCCGGCGAACGCTCCCTCGGCCAAGGCCAGCTCGCTCCCCACCAAGTGGGGAACGCTGTCGAAAGCGGCGTAGTCCAGCGATACCGGGTCGAGCTGCCGCCAGCGCTCGCCCTCGTACAGGTCCCCGGTGGCCGCCCGCAGATAGTTGGTGTGGGCCGCCCCGCTGACCACGAACACCGGTATGCGCGGGGGCTGGGTGGCCTGCCGGGTGGTTGTGCCAGTGGCCATGCCGACGTTGCGGTCGTCCTTGGTCACCAGCACCGAGCCGTTCTCCATCTGCACTGCCCAGCCGTCGGACTCGAGCAGCGCTTGCATGGCTTGGTCCCGGACTGCTTCGTCGTCGCTGGATAGGTCCTCCAGCAGGGATTCCTCGTCCGCCCGCGTGTACTCGGCGGCGCGGTCGGGGGCGCCGCCCGGCGCGGTGGGTTCGAACGCGACCCAGCCCAGTTCCCGGAAGGCCACCTCGGCCCGCTGGTGGGCTTGGTCTGCGTAGACCGTCTGCCTACCGCCGGTCGAATTGATGGCCCAACCGGCCACCACGCGGGCCGGGAGGCCGACGGCCCGGGCCAGGACCACGAAGGCGCTGCTGAAGTTGCCGCAGGTGCCCTCGCGGCTCTCGAAGAGGAACCAGTCCACCGGGTCGCGATCCGGCGGGGGGCCTCCGTTACCTTGCGGGTCGGCCAGCCGGTAGGTGTAGTTGGCCCGCAGGTATCCCTCGATCGCCTTGGCCTTGGCGTAGGCGGTGTCGTGTCCGGCCGTCAATTGCAGGGCCAGCACCGCCACCCGTTGGGGCATCCCCTCGGGCAACTGCCGGTACTGGTAGCCAACATACTCTTGGGCCTCGGCCAACCGGGCTTCGCTGAACTCCGGTGCGGCGGACTCCCAAGAGTACCTGTAAGGCGAAGTGTTGCTCAGGAAGGTGAGGCTGTCAGGGCGGTAAATTCCGGACAGCGACACCGTCCGCAGGCTGTAGGACGTCGGCATCACTCCCGCCGGGACCCTCGTGAAGTCCCCGGCGGGCGCCATCTCCAGCCGCTGCAGGTGCGACTGCGCGGGCGAAACCAGAGGCTCGCCGGGCACCCCCACCGACGGCAGAGACTCCCTCGCCGAGTAGTCCCACTCGGCCCGTTCCTTGGCCACCCAGACTCCGTCCAAGTATTCGTCGCCCACGGCGGTTCGGAGGAAATCGGTCCGGTCGGCCCCGCTGACGGTGAAGACCGGCACGTGGGGCAGGGCGGCGGCTTGGGCGGTGGTCACACCGGGAACCAGTCCTATCCCCTGCCGGTGGGTCAACAGCGCGCCGCCGGTCTCGAGGCGGGTCATTTCCCCCAATTCCTCCATGGCCGCCGCTGCAGCCGAGCGGACGCCCTGGTCGGTATCGCTCAGGGCCCGGATGAGGGGCGTCACCGCCGAGGGGGACCCGCGCTCGCCCAACAGTTGGGCCGCGGCCCGGCGCGTTTCCGGGTTGGGGGACTCCAGCAGGGCATCGATCGGCAACCCTCCCCGGAACCGGTCCAGCGCCTCGCCAGCGGCGACGCGGACGGCGGGGGATTCGTCGCCGTCCCGGGCACGAAGCAGGGCGGGCAACGTCTCGTAGTCCAGCAGCTTGCCTAAGGTCACCGCGGCGGCCGCTCTCACCCCTGCCGCTTCGTCGGCCTCCATCGCGGCGGCCAACCCCGGTGCCGCGCCCGCATCCCCCAGCTCGCCCAACGCCTCGGCCACCGCTGTCCGCACACCGGTGTCGGCGTCTTCGGCCAGTGCGCGCAGCATGGATTCCAAGGCGCGGGAATCGCCGCGCTCACCCAAGGCATGAGCGGCGCCGGCCCGCATCAGCGGGCTTTCATGCTCCAGCAGTATGGCGATCAGGGTTTCCAGGTCCCATTCGGACAGGGACACCAGCGCCGTCTCGCGGACACCTGGGAAGGGGTCGTTGAACAGGGCTTCAACCAAGACCGGCAGCGCGACGTCGGCGCCGATCTCCCCCAGCAGTTGCGCCGCCGCAGTCCTGGTCTCCGGGTCGGCGCCTTCGGCCAGCGCCGCCAGCGCCTCGACCAGTATCTCGCCCTCCTCTCCTCGTTCCTCATCCGGCGGCGGCGTTTCTTCGTCGGGGTCTTCGGCAGGGGGTTCCTCCGGCGGGGCTGGCGGGCGCACTCTGGCAGGGGCGCCGCCGGGCGTCGGGTCGAAGGTGACCCAGCCGACGCCGTCCAGGGCGACTTCGGACCATTGGTGGGCTTGGTCGCTGTAGACGGTCTGGGCGCCTTCGTAGTCCGCGATGGCCCACCCGGAAACAAGGCGGGAGGGTATCCCGGCGGCCCGGGCCAGCAGCACGAAGGCGGTGGTGAAGCTGCCGCAGCTCCCCGACCGGCTGTCGAACAGGAACCATTCGGCCGGGTCCCGGCCCTCCGGGGCCAGCTCCAGCTCCGACCCTGGGGGCAGGAAACTGTAGTCATATTCCTCCATCAGGTGCTGTTCGATGGCGCGGGCCTTCTCGTAGGGAGAATCGAGCCCTTCGGTGATTTCCTTGGCCAGAGTGCGGATTTCCGGGTGCAATCCATCGGGCAGTTGCAGGAAGGGCGGCGCGGTGGCCGGCCCCGCACCCTGGAGCTGCTCGTCGGAATAGAGCGGCACTTCCGACTCCCACTCGTAACCCTCCACCTTATCCTCGCTCAGGAAGGTGGCGCTGCCGGAAAGGTAGACCCCACCCACCCCGATTTTCCGCAGCACCAGCGATGTCGGCAGCAACCCGGGCACGAAACTGTCCAGTTCCCCGGCGGGCGAGACCGAAATGCGGACGAGCTCCAGCGATTCGGGCGCGGCGCGGGGACCGGGCACCGCTCCGGCGTCCATGGGGACGGGCGACCAGGGACCAACTCTCAGGCGCGACGGTTCCAACTGCACCCAGGCCCCGTTTTCGTAGCGGTCGCCGGTCGCGCTGCGCAGGTAGGACGTGTGGGCCGCGCCGGTGACCGTGAAGAGGGGGTTGGCCACCGGCTGTTCCGTGGGCAGGGCCGTGGTGCCGGGAACGAACAGCACCTGCGAGTCGCCCCGGGACAGGACGACGCCTCCAGTCTCCAGCGGCAGGGAAACGTCCCAAGGAACCGTTTCGACGGCCTGGGACGGTCCGGGCGCCCTCCGGTATGTTTCCACTTCGGCGGCGTAGGACCAAGGCACCTCCAGCCGGGCCGGACGCTCGAAAAGCCGAAGCCCGGCCAAGGCGGAGGACTCGAACCAGCCCAAGCCCAAGGCCACCGCCAGCCACGCCAGAACGGGCAGCAACAGCAGCCGCGGCTTCAAGATGCCGACGGCGGCCACCGACAGGAAAATTGCGGCCAGCACCACCAGCCCCAAGGGTTTTACCCACTCGCGGCGGGCTTGGTGCTGCTCGTAGGGGAAGTCGGGGCTCAGCACGCCGGACAGGGCTAGGTACAGGCCGCCGCCGGTCAGCGCCAAGGCTAGCAGGCCGCCGATGGCCAAGGAGCGCCGGGGCCAGGGCATCCAGCCGCGCCGCGTCCAGTGCTGCGGCGCCGCCAGCGCCACCACGCCAATCACCACCGCCGATGCAGCCACGGCGAAGGTGAACAGCGTCACGCCGTTGGGCAGCGGTATGGACTCTTCGTCTGAGGGGTTGACCGCCAGCAGGTCGGAGGGACCCGAGGAGGTCAGGGAGACCAGCAGGTCGATCAGCACGAAGAACCCGGCCAAGGCCGCCGCCAGCAACAACAGCAGCCAGGGCCGCCGCCCGAACCGCTTAAAGAGCGTTCTCATCGGTGGAGAAGGACCCGCGCGGCTAAGGCTCGGTCCCGGAACCCCCTCCGGTCGGGTGCGGTTGAAAGGTTAGCAGCATCTCCCACCATTCATAGAGTATATGTCATGTCGTCACTCTCCCCACCCTCTGGCTCCGGCCAGCGCCCAAGCCGCGGGCACCAGCAGCGCGGCGGCGTAGAGCTTGATCAGGTCCCCGAGGATGAACGGGTACAGGCGCCATTCGAACACCTTGTCATCGGACACGAACAGCGAGAGTTGAATGAGGCCGGGAAAGTAGAGCAGCCCCCGGTGATCATGCGCCCGGCATCAGGGACAAGAGGAGATTGGCACGCCATCGCCCACGGATGGGTTCACGCCCGACCCCCCTCACAGGGGGTTACCCCGAGTCCGGGTCGGTCTCAAACTCAATTGAGTAGATTGAGCGATGGGCCGATGGGAGGTGGCGATGTCAACGGCGCGAGACCAGGATGTTGCGGTTGACGAGGCGGAACGCGAGAGGATCATGGAATCGGGTCTGCGGCTCCTCGCCCGTCTTATCGCACGTGCTCACCTCGCAAGGCAGGGGTTATCCGCGGGAGACCGGACTCGATGGTCAGCAGACTGGGATGCTCGGGCAGAGGGAGGTCGCAGCGGTGGACGGCACTCCCGCGGCCGTCGCCGCCGCCACCCTTGCGCCGGCCAGAACAGTGATCGAGCCACCGGGAGCGACCGCGAGCCCGACTCGTCGTGAGCCAAAGGCCACGCAGCTCACTGCGGTCGAGCTCGTCGCTCCCAGTTATCCTCCAAACACCTTCCACCACAGCCCCAGGGTGAGGACCCGGCGGAGCGCACCTCACAGAGATAATGGGATTTTCGCGCCCGAAGGGCTGCGTCAAGGCCTCTTGGCCAGAATTCTATCCGCCCTAGGATCCTGGCGTCCGATAAGGGACGCTTATCGGACCTTAGACCGCCCTTCTTCGCCGTCGGCTCCGCGCCTGCATTAATGGCCGGCCGCCCGCTCCGGTTGTCGCTTCCTCTGATACTTTTGAACACACTAAGGGCCCTCTTCTTCTACCTGATCAAGGTACCATGCACAGAGCCGCTCCGTATCGGAGTCAGGCGGCACCTCGTACTCGCCCGACATTACCGCCGCCATGAGGAGCACCGTGGCGCAGTCTTCCTCGGGCGTCGTCTGGTACAAGGGGCGTTCCAACAAGGCGTTGGTGAACAGTTCCACCCGCCGGTCGTCCTCAAGGAACTCCAGGTACCTTGGGTGGGCCATCAGCGCGTCCACCATCTGATCGGCCATGTCTTCATGGAGCTTGGGCGGGTCTTCTGAAATCCGGTCAGCAAGCTTGTCCAGGTCCTCATCACTCAGGCTGTTCCTGCAGCCAACGGTACCCGCCGCCAGCACAAAACAAACGAGCAGGATAACAACAAACCAGGTCTTCTTGGGGACCATTCCATACCACCTGAATCATCGACTTAAGAAAGGGCGAATAGAGAGGCGAGGAGGCGCAATGTCTAAGCGTCGGCCAGGGCGTGCTTGCGGACCGCGTCCGAGTCCTGGATATAGCGCATGGGGATGCTGACCGACCGCCAGCCGCCGAGGTCCTGGATCGCCTTGAGGTTGGCTCCCAGGTTGGCGGCATCGGTCGCAGCTCCGCGGCGCGTACTGTGGCCGGCGACGTCGGCGTCGATCACGACGCGGCGGCACCAGCGTTGGATTACCCGGGCGACGGCGTGGCCGCCCATGGCCAGGTCCGAGATCCGGCCGTGGCGGTCCACCGGCCGGAACACTGGGCCTCCGGGCCACCGGCCGCCAGGGCCAGCCACTCGTCCAGGAGGTCGGCCCCCGCGATGCTCCGGGAGTTGATCACGCCCGCAGTTCGCCCCTGGCCGCTTTGGTCAGTCTTTCCACGGCGGACGGTGACAGCGTACCCGTCGGCCTGGCGGTCCAGGTCCTGCAGCCGCAGTGCCGCCAGCTCGGAGCGCCGGGTCACGGTGAAGTACGCGGTCGCTAGCAGGGCCCGGTCCCGGCAGAACGAGGAATACGCCAGTTCCCCCGACCGGTGGTCTTCGCCCATCCGCCATAGAACGAACCGCAACTGGTCGGACTGCAGAGGGTCCTTCTGACCTGGGCGGCGCCCGGAATGACGGTTTCGCAGACCCCGGAGCGTCCGCAAGAGATGGTCCAATACCTGGTCCAATCGGGTTTCGCCGTAGGGATGGCGCACCGTCAGAACTGGGGGTTCAAGTGGTTTCACGATGGGGTATTCCACGAGCTGAACTACCAGACCGCCACCGAGACCGGCCAAATGGGACGAGAACGTGGCGTCGGTGGCTCACCACTATGGCTGCGATAGGGACTTGCCAGGCCCTACCGACGATAGGCTATACAGCTACTTCCACTGGGACACCACCCCGAGATACAAGCTGGACCTTCCGCAGCTCCTGAAGAGTACCGCCTGCTACCGGGACCAGAGCTGCGAACACCGCAGCTGGCAGGATAGCGAGGCGAAAGCGTAGATCGACGAACTGCGGGCATTGGCCTGGCCATTGCTCACCGGTTGCCGGGACGCGATCTGGGGAGCCCCCTAGCGGGGGCCCCAGCATCCAAGGCTAAGTATGACCTCACGAAGCCATTCTACGCGAGCGCCGTGACAGCCAGCTACCCGATATGGGCAGGGCGCGGGACACTTCTCCAGCCGATGAAAATTTCCACCGGCCGCCATCTGCGCGGGTAGTCCGAGGAGGCCAGTCCCTGTGCCATGCTCGACTTCTGGGCGAGTACCCCCGAAATCCTCCCTTAAGGGTCGTCGAGACGCCATCCGAACGGCCTCTCATTCCAGACCAATGGTTCGCCTGTGTCAGGGTCGGTGCAATCACTAAATTGCGGCAGATTGTTGTTGGTATCCGGCCAAGCCCTATCCAGCTCGGTCTGCAGGAACATTAAGTCCTCGAACCTAGCACCCGACACCGTACAGCGGGAGAGATCGGTGCCTCTCATGGTCGTAAGCATGATATTCGCATCTGATAGGTTCGCATGACTTAGGCTGGCCTTGGAAAGGTCCGACCTAACGAACGTGGCTTCGAGAAGTTGCGCATAGACAAAGCTCGCAGACCTTAGGCGCGAATCTGAAAACCTTGTCTGAAACAGGATTGCTTGACCTAGGTCCACGTCATCAAAGTTTGAGTTTCGGAAGCTTGCTTCGGACAGGTCTGCGTAAATAAGTATAGCCTGGGAGAAGTCCGCTTCCCGGAACTCAAGGGACCTCATAGAAACTCCCGTCAGATCCAGCCGGAAGTCCTCCTTCAATTCCAAGCGAATCCTTTGCGTCCCGCGGTAGGCAATTGCATCCAAGATTGCAATGACGTCTTCCCCTGGCGCAGTTCCAGGTCCGCTGCCGTAAGGGGGATTACGTACAAATGAACAAAAGAGCCGCATAACCTGTAAGTGGTATTCAAGCGGGTGCTCTTCCGCGAGACGTTGTGCAGCGTAAATTCCACCCAAGCGGACCGCCAAGACCGGGCTTCCGAGCATTTCGGCGCCCTTCTGGTAACGTTCGTTGAGCAACCCGCGCTCCGCGATCCCGGCTTGAAGTTGAGCGGTGTCGGCTTGCCGGCTGGCAACGATGCTTCTCCAGACAGCAAGCACTAGGGCGATAGGGGCAGCAATGACTAGGGCTATGCTGCGTATCGTTGAGGCGGCTGATCCCCCCTCGTAATTATGCAATTCTTCCCAAAACCCCCAGGAGAGCAAGCTTCCGAGCGCCATTATCGCAACCACGACGACAATTACTGCTGCCCCAATCCAAAAATTGCCTGAGCGGTGGCGTACCCAAGATTTCATCACGGCACCGATGCCAGGCGGCCCGCCGGGTCTGGCACCAACTCCAAGTAAATCAACGTCGTGGTGATCGACTTGTGGCCCAACCACCGCGACAAATAGTTGATGGGAACGCCGTGTAACAGCAGGTGCCGGGCGTAGGAGTGTCTAAAGGTGTGGGTCCCGATTTGTCGGCCGGCGGGCAGGGCGCCCAGCTCCACGGCCCGGTCGACAGCTGCCTGGACCCACCGCCAGGCGGTCGACCGGCTGGCGCCGATAATGCCGCTCTTCGATATATCGGCGAATTGCAACACGGCGACCAGGGCGTTTTGCAGCTCGGGATGGACCGACACGATCCGGCTACGGCCGCCTTTGCCCGACCGGACCCTGATGGTTGGTTGGTCCGAGTCGAGCGACAGGTCAGCGGCCTGCAGAGCCAGGGCCTCGGAGACCCTTAGTCCAGCTCTCCACTGAAGCAGCATGAGCAGGCGGGCCCGCCGGTTGGGGCAAGCTGCCAGAATCGCCTGGACTTCCCGGGCTTCGAGGTACCCCGGCAGGGTGGAACCTTTCTCTCCGGGAAATTGTTGCACCGGGGCCTTGCGGGGGTGCTGGCCCCGGGGCCGGCGCGCGATTGTAGCCCTAGTTGTGGTGGTCATCGGTGCAACAATATCCGTACTTTTGTTGCACCGTCAACGGCCTGCTGACTTTTCCGTTTTGGGTCAGCGGCCCGCGCGGTGGATGTTGTGATACCACTGGCCGGTGAAGTGGATCTTGAACACCGAGACCCGCGACCTATCGACGGTTACAAGCTGGTAGTGCGACTCGGCGATCCCCTCTAGTGGAGTAAGCTCCCCCTGGTCGTCGATTTGACCCTCGTAGTACGATGACTCGACGGCCTCCACCTCGGTCCATTGGCCCATCAGTTTTAGGGAGAGGGGGATGCCATGACCGTCCTCGACCACTTTGATTGGCATGGGAATGACCCTGGTCCCTTGGTTGCCCTTCTGCCGCTTCATTGCCCCTTCCTACCATTTCAACGACTTAACCTGTGTTGAAGAACTGTAGAGAGTGGTCGAGCGGAACCGCAACCGGAAGCTGTCAGTAATCCTCCGGGAACATCTGTGGCTAGGTCAGGCATTTTTGATCATCTGGCGACAGCCGTCGAACAGGGCCGCAATCAGAGGGCGTCGCGCCCCCCGTTCCGGCACCTGGACGCCGCCGCTATCAACTCCTGCACGGCGTCCAAGTCCAGGTGGGGGACCATCGCCTGGGCACCCACCGCTGCTTCCCGGATCGCGGGCAGGCTCCGGTGCACCAGCGTCATGGTTTCCCTCTCCCCGGCTTACCGCTTGACGCGATTGTAAAGAAAGTACCGGGGTTGATGCGACTGGCAGCTGTCATGCCCAACGTAAGGGGAAAGGGCAAGGTCGGGAAAAACTTTACAAAAGAGCCTGTCTCAAAAGTCGGCGAGGATGCCAGGGTGTAGACTGTAGTGCAATGCTGGGACCGGAGCGAATCAGATGCCGGAGGCTGCGAGAGGCGACGCCGAGACCCAGCTTGAGCAGAGGAGAGTGGAGCTGCCCAACACCGAGGAGATAGTGCGGTATGTTGCGGACTTCCGGGACTTCCTGAAGGACGGGACGATCCCCGTGCGCAAGGCCCTCATCCCCAACTTCGTGGAGGGCATTGAGGTGGTGGGAGACGAGGCGACGCTGACGTACATGATCCCCATGCCGAGCGACGGTGCGACATCGGAATCGGCCTCGGTTCTTGATTTTGTTAAGTCCAGCCCACCTAGCGCTATAAGCCGACACCTTCGGACTGCGAGCAGGAGCTAACCGCGGACATAGTGGAGCTGACAACCAGATTTGGCCGTTACGGCTACCGCAGGATCACTGCGCTGCTCAGGGAGCGTGGATGGTCAGTGAACCACAAGCGTGTCGAGAGGATCTGGAGACGGGAGGTGCTGAAGGGGCCCCAGAGACAGCCGAAGAGAGGGAGGCTGTGGCTCAACGACGGGTCATGCGTACGCCTGCGGCCGCTCAGACCCAACTACGGGTGGGCCTATGACTTCGTTTCGACCAGTACGCATAACGGCAGAGGAGTCAGGCTGCTGACCACCATGGACGAGTACACCAGGGAATGTGTTGCGATCAGGGCCGAGAGAGGTATCAGGTCCTCGGATGTGTTCGAGACCTTGACCGAGCTGATGACGGCGAGAGGAGTACCGGAGCACATCCGCTCGGACAACGGCCCCGAGTTCACTGCAAGGGCTATCAGGGAGTGGTTGGCGGATGCGGGAGCAAAGACCCTTTACATAGAGCCAGGATCGCCGTGGGAGAAGGGCTACATAGGGAGCTTCAGCGGAAAGCTTAGGGACGAACTATTGGACAGGGCAATCTTCTACACGATGACATAGGTGAAGGCGATGACGGCTCAATACAGGCAGACGTACAACTGGATTCGACCGCACAGCGCTCCCTCGGCTATCGGCCATCAGCGCCGGAAACCATCCTGCTTACAGGATCATTTCCGGCACTGGTGCCTCTAACATAGCGACTGGTACAAGAAATGTGGGCAAGTCACCCGACCAGAGGGAGGGTTTTCTATGGGACAAAATCCTGAGAGGAAGCCGAAGCAAAAATGTTTCATACAGCAAACATAGCAAGGTGGCTGGCTTGCTGTGTCTTGGCTATTGGGGTAGCACTGCTGGTTGCAGGTTGTAGTGGGGACTCTAGCGCCCCTGAGCTAACCTCTGCTGAAGCCGAGTCGAGAGAGTTCACGGCCACCGTGGAGCCGACTCCTACGTCCACGCCTTCTGCTACACCGACCTTCACGGCGACTCCTACGTCCACGCCCTCTCCTCTACCCACTACGGTTCCGACTCCGACCGCCGCGCCCACGCCCTCACCTACGCCGACCACCGCGCCCAAGCTCTCTCCTACACCGACCTACACACCGATTCCTGTGCCCTCCCCCACGCCCTTGCCACGGCTATTTGTGCCCCTCCGGGAGCGCTTCAAAGGCGGTGTTGAACTCGTCGAACAGGATCCGGCGTTGGCCGAGGCAATCACTCAGCTACCCTGGTTCTCTTCGGCAGCCCACTCCGAGGAAACCGCTCAGCGGTTGGTCATGCAGGTGCTCGTGGACCTGGCAAGGTTCGCTCACCGACCGCAGGTAATTGCGCTCTTAGATCAGAGATGGATCCAGGCCGGTGAATTCACGGGACGTGAACGTGAAATACTGCAACAGTTAGCTCCGATTGCGGGGTCCCGTGAAGCGTTCATCGACGCGATCCATAGGAGTGCCTGGTTGGAAGACGGAGTCGACGGATCTGAGTTCGGTGTTCTCCGCGTGCTTATAGAAATCGCGGATCTGGATCAAACCGCTGCAATACGAATCCTTGGCTTCCCGTTCTTGGACACCGTAGACCCTGGTGATGAGGGCCACTTGGCTAACCTAAGGCAAGTCGCACACTCCTCAACCGGGGTGCTAAGAGCTCTGCTGGACAAGTCATGGGTCCAACACCCTATTGAAAGAGATGAGCTTACGAACATAGGTGGGGTCCAGATTCTCATCAATCTGAGCGCTCTCGCCAGGGCTAGTGAGGTCATGGCGCTTCGTCTCGCCAAGTCGAACTTATTGGATGAAACACCTTTACCTTCCGCTTTCGAACTCACTGGCGTATTGTCCTCGATGGCGCGCAATCAGCAAATCCTATTTGACTCCATAATGAGTAAGCCGTGGGCGGAAGACATTTTCGATGACGACCGCGTTTGGATGCTTATCGGACTATATATAATCGGGCAAGATAACGAAGATACCGCAGTGCGGATCATCAACTCACCGTTCCTGGATACCGTCGAGTCGATTGACCCACATATAGTCAATGCTCTATATGAACTACACCAATGGGTTTCCCCTGCAGCCTTTGAGCAGGCTATGACCCACCCAGCTATCGGTGGCGATGTAACAGCCGGATTCGCTGAGGTAATCTCCATCATGGGAAGGGTGGGTCAAGCTAGGCCACAATTATTCGACCAGATGTTGGACCCAAGCAGGGTCCTCGTAGAGCAACGTACTATCGTGTTGCCTCTCATGGGAGAGTTGACATTGACCATTGTGCGAACCCGCCCTGGCACCGAAGCCAGCATGGACAGACTCGAAGCCACCGTGCGAATGGTGGAGGAATTCATGGGAGTGCCTTTCCCAAGAGATTACCTTGTTGTTCTCTATGACGAGGGTAGCGAGGATGGGGTCGTAGTGCCTGGTATAAGCTTCAGGGATTCCATTGTTTTGGGCGCGTACCAGGACGATATCGTGGATCGTTCTCCTGGAACCCGAGCCCACGAGGTAGCTCACACCTACTTTGGGTCGGCCACCCCGTGGTTCACACCCGAATGGTTAAATGAGGGGGTGGCAACGATTATCCAGCGGCTGGGGGACGGGTCTCTCCCAGATCGTCTTGAGCCAAACCGTCCATTGTGCACCGAGGTTGAAACGATAGCGGAATTCGATTATCTATATGCCACGGATCGTGGTGTCCTACGGGGCACTAATTGCCATTACTCCCTCGGTGAGCACCTCTTCGTAGACCTATACAACACCTTGGGAGAACCTGCCTTTCGTCAGGGACTCGGTGAACTCTACCGCATGATCCGAAGCCCAAGTTTAGTACGTGGTGACGAGGTAGCCGAAGCCTTTAAAGCAAACTCACCGCACCAATCAGCAGCCATCGACGCAATCGTAGAGCGCTGGTATGGCAGCCGCGCCAGCAACTGAGGGCTCGTCGGGCCAAGTGCAACTGCTCATGTCGGTCAGACTGTATAGGTTGCATCTATTGATCGAGGAATCGTCGCAATAGAGCAACCTCAATGCGAGTAGAAACCAGCGTGCAAGCGTAATGGTTCAGCAGGATGCATTGCCCTCGAATAGGTAGCCCTCGCTCACAGTTGAACCTCCCAACGGAAAGTTCGCAGTAGAGCCTGTCTCAGAAGTCTGGGTTGGCGTTGTGTATGGGTGAGGTGTACGTTTGAAGCGACACCAAGGTGGGAGATATTGAGATGCCGCTTCTACCGATGGGCCGAGAGCAGATGTGGATGTTGCCGCCGACGCTTGACGAGTTGTTGCCGTTGGATCATCCGGCGCGGTTCGTCGCCGAGTTCGTCGATGCTCTGGATCGTGATGCCTGGGCAGAGTTGGGGGTGGAGATAGAAGGAGAGGTGCTTGGAGCGCCAGCCTACCATCCTAGTGTATTGTTGAGCGTGTGGCTGTACGGCTTCATGACCGGTGTGCGCTCGTGCCGAAAGCTGGAGGCGGCCTGCCGGGACCAGATACCGTACCTGTGGCTGACCGGGTGGCAGCATCCCGACCACAATACCCTATGGCGGTTCTACAAAGGGCATCGGCAGGTCATGAGGAAGCTGTTCGAGCGTACCGTGCGTACGGCGGTGGCCATGAAGTTGGTGGATCTGGCGGTCCAGGCGGTGGATGGTACGAAGGTGGTCGCCAACGCCTCAGTGAACAGGAGCTACGACGCCGAGGGGCTGAGAGGGCTGTTGGACCGGTTCGAGAGAGCGATAGCCGACCTTGAGGCACAGAACGAAGCGGGAGAAGACACTGCCGTCGCCCGCCTGCCAGAGGAGTTGGCGGGCAAGGAGGTCTTGAGAGAGCAGGTGAGGCATGCGATGGCCGATCTTGCGAGTCAAAAGCGCCACAGGCGTATCAACCTGACCGACCCGGAGGCCCGGCTGATGAAGGGCAGGCAGGGCATCGTGGTTGGCTACAACGCCCAGGCTATGGTCTCATCCATGGAGACCGATGGGGGAGCGACAAGCATGCTGGTCACAGCCGTGGACGTGGTTGATGCGGCCAATGACAATGCCCTGCTGGTGCCGATGATGGAGCAGGCCGAGGAGACTACGGGGACGAAGTCGCAGATGACATTGGCCGACGCCGGATACTTCGCCGCCAGTCACCTGGCAGAGTGCGACCGTCGAGGTCAGAAGGTGGCGGTCTCAGAGGCACGGCAACGGTTCCTCGAAGACCCATATCACAAGGACAGATTCACCTATGACGAGCACAACGACAGCTTCAGGTGTCCCCAGGGACAGACGCTCGCGTTCGTCCGCATACAGCATGCGAACGGAGTCCCGTTGCGTCTGTACCGGGCTGCAGGTGCTGTCTGCCAGGCATGCCCGGCCTTCAGAGCCTGTACCAGAGCCAAAGAGATTGGGCGAAGCCTGGCCATAGGGCCGCACGATGAAGTGCTGCGTCGCCATCGCTCCTGGATGTCCACCTCAGCAGCTCAAGAAGCTTACAGGCTGAGAAAGCAGCTGGTCGAGCCGGCCTTCGGAATCATCAAGGAGCAACAGGGGGCACGGAGGTTCCTGCTGCGCGGCCTCGCCAACGTGGCGGCCGAGTGGACCATGTTGGCCACCGCCTTCAACCTGCGCACTCTCTATCGGGTGTGGAGCTCCTCCCGCTCCTTCAGCCATCCGTTTTCACGGTCCGAAGCCTTGTCCTGTCTCGTGAACTGAGGCGATGACAGCACACCATATTCTTGAATCAGACCTTCGCGTCAGAGTGAAGGGCCTGTCCACAATTGCCCTTCTGAGACAGGCTCTTTTGTGAGGTTTTCCGCAGTGGCGGTCCAGGCCGGGGTATTGGCGTAGCCGGTAGGTGCCCTTGATGTTGACGATGTGGCAGTGGTGGTGGAGCCGATCCAGCAGGGCTGAAGCCACCACCGGGTCGCCCCACTACTTCAAGCTTTTGTTGGAAGTGTCAATCCACTCTACCACTTAGTGTAAAAGTGGGTTTTCCATTCCGCACATAGAGAACCCTTGGTCAGCGACGCAGAAACGTGGGCTGTGATGTTGCGTCAATGACGGGGGCACCCGCCCCACAATCTTACGCCGGCCCGTGGACTCCACTCCCTTTTCGGCAACATGCGCTGCATCCAGGCGCCTGCATGACCACCTGCTTACACTCAGGCTGGTCCCGGCTTTCGTATCCACTGAGGCCCTCGGCGCAACACACCGACCTCACGCCAACATTATCTTAAGTCTTGACCAACTCCCGCCTAGGGTCAGGGGTCGGCGCAGGTGTTATGGTCGTTCCCTGAGCAGGGTCCACCGGAACCGACGTGGGGTCGACCGCTCCTCGGGGACCGAGTGGAGTGGTCTTTGTCGACGGCGCCGTCGTCCTTGACGGCCATGCCTACCACGGCCTGGCCGGACGCTACCCTCTGTCAACCATGACTTCCAGCACCGCCGCCGGCCCCCCGCCTTCATTATCGTCGTCAGAACCTGGATAGGGCTCCAGGCTTATCAGCCGCATTGAGATGTCTTCCGAACTGGGCTGGAAGCTGGCTACTCTGCCCGGCCGAAGGGACAGACGAACGGCAGCGCTAATGTCAGCCTTAGTCACCGTCAGTTCGATCACCGCCTCCCCGGCCCACACACATACGACGTTCGCCGGACATCGGGAATCCTCCACCACCTCGTCAAATGAGATTCCAATACCCTGGACGGGCAATTGGACGGATCCGCCAAGACCAATCTCAACCCGGTGAACGTTCGGCATCGGCATCGGCGTGGGCGTCGGGGGGACAGGTGTAGAGGTTGGCGCTGATATTGGCTGCGACTCGTCAACCGGCTTGGGCGTGGGGGGGAGAGGTGTAGAGGTTGGCACTGGTATTGGCTGCGAATCGTCGACCGGCTTGGGCGTGGGGGGGACAGGTGTAGAGGTTGGCACCGGCGTTGGCTGCGAATCGTCGACCGGCGTGGGGGGGACAGGTGTAGAGGTTGGCGCTGGTGTTGGCTGCGAATCGTCGACCGGCGTGGGGGGGACAGGTATAGAGGTTGGCGCTGGTGTTGGCTGCGACTCGTCAACCGGCGTGGGCCGATCACTGCATGCCATCGCTAACAACCCGACGATGGCGATAATGGTGATGACGGCTTTTGCTGTATTCATTCTAGGCTCAACCTCCATATGGTTCCGCTATGGTTCCGCTGCTCAATACATATATACGTTTAGCGACGTGGATTCGTTCCCGGCGGGACGCTTCCCCAGAGCACCGGTAGGCCATGAACACGGCCTTTACCGGCCGAGTATGGCCGATGCGCCACTACAGCCCCCATGCCCGAGGATAGCCGGATACCCGTCTTGGACGCAGAGGAGATGGCTCTGCGCAGCCCGGTTCTAGCTACAGTATAGTTTGGTGGGCCTACCCAGACTTCTGAGACAGGCTCAAAAGGGTCTATTTTGTAAAGCTCCAAAAAGAAACAGGTGCGAGTGAGCCCTTATACGACCAGGTGTACGGGTCAGCCATTTTCGGGTGGTCGGCACCGTTGGTGAAGCGGCTCAGGGAGGCGTTCCCCGACACCGTTGTCGGCGGCACCGGGTCGGGGATGCCCTATTCCGAGACGGTCGAAGAGTACGAGCATTATGACTATTCCATCTACCCCGATTATCCGTGGAGCATCGGATTCACCCAACGAGGCTGCCGTCTGAACTGCGGGTTTTGCGTGGTCCCGCTTAAGGAGGGTCGGCCGCGCGGTGTGAACAGCATAGCCGACATCTGGCGGCCTGGGACGGACCGCTGCGTTGTCCTCTTGGACAACGATTTCTTTGGCCAGCCCGAACCCCTTTGGCGAGACCGGATCGGGGAGCTCGCCGAGGGCGGCTTCAAGGTCAGTTTCAACCAGGGCGTCAACATCCGGCTGATCACACCTGCGGCCGCCGAAGCCTTGGCGTCGGTGAAGTACTACGACGCCGGGTTCAGGTACCGGCGCCTCTACACCGCTTGGGACAACCTCGGCCAAGAAGAGTTGTTCTTCAAAGGTTTCAACCGTCTCCTGGAGGCCGGGACTTCGCGCCGGCACATCATGGTCTACATGCTGACCGGCTACAGCCGGGCGAGCTGACCGGCTACAAGCCGGGCGAGACGATGGAAGTGTCAATGGCGGAGGCATGCCCCAATTGCGGTGCGCCAATCCCGGCAGGCTGGGTCCGCAACAAGGGGCGCCAGCACCGTGAGCACCGGCAAGGCCCAATGGCGACCGGCTCAAGGGAAGTGGCCCAGCCACATCAGGGAGATTCAGCGCAGGCCGCTGGCCTTGACCAGTTGCTGGCGACTGGAACGCACCGCGTCGCGGTAGATGCCCCGCGCCTTGATTTTGGGGCCGCGACGCCGTTCAAGGGTCTCGTCGATGCCGAACACCAACGGGCCCTCGCTCCGGTCCAGATGCTGGAGCAGAAACGCCAGCAGGATGCGGGCCGCCACACGGGGAGACCACACCGCCCGATTGAGCACCTCGTGTAACGGGCGTAGTCCCGTTGGTCGCTGCGTCCCATGACGCGGAGCGCCGCGGTAACCGTGCGTTGGCCCGGGGTCAGTATCGCGCCGACCAGCAACCCCTGGGCTTTCCGCCAAGCCTGCCCTCGGCCCCGACCGGGGGTCGGGCTGCTAAACAGCGTTGCGAAGGGAACGAGAACGGCAACAATGGCATCGGGCAGGGTGAGCATGGCTGGATCTTTCGTGAGAAGTGGGGTCAGGCCATCTTACCCTGTCTTTATGATTTTTCTAAATTAAGAGTAAAGTCCAGTCAAGGTATAATCGTTTGAGGATCCCAATGCCGACCTGACTTCACCACGCTCTCATATTCACACGCCGGGCCAAGGCAACAGGATGTAAAGCTTGATTTGTCTGAAGCAACAGCCAGTCGTGAAGCCGCGAACTTTCGCCCACACCATCTGGTTGGCGGCGCTTTGCTCCATCCTGGCGCTGTCGTCGATTGGATGCGGGGCAGAGACAACCCCGACGCCAACGGCTACGGCTACACCCACGCCAACGGCAACCCCCACGCCGTCCCCGACACCTGCGCCATCGCCCACGGTTGCGCCATCGCCCACGGTTGCGCCATTGCCCACGGTTGCGCCATTGCCCACGGTTGCGCCATCGCCCACGGTTGCGCCATCGCCCACGGTTGCGCCATCGCCCACGGTTGCGCCATCGCCCACGGTTGCACCGACACCTACGCCGACACCCACGCCTACGGTTACACCCACGCCGACACCAACTCCTACTCCTACGCCAATTCCAAAGCAAGATATTCTGGATTATGTTCGGTGGGAGATAGGCGACAAAGTATCATCAGATCATCGGAACGAAGCCATGCAAGGAGTTCAGTTAGCGCATGATTATTCCGTGCTTTTAGGCATGCCCAAAACCCAGAGTGAAGTTACGATACATATGCATAAAGACATAGAAAAACTGGCTTCTGCTTATGCGAGAGAAACAAATCGCAGCATGGAAAATTCCAGAAGGATTTGGGAAACAGCTACAGGAAGAGCTTCAGATTCCCAAATATTTTTGAGTGTATCATCTCACTCATGGAGTAATAGAGAATCCAAATATCAAGTGAAAATTATGGCGCATGAGATGTATCACATGTATCAAAATGATCTAAGCGGGTTGAGGTCAGCATCAGCAGATCACGTAGTACCCGAAGCAGGACCACGATGGCTTAGAGAAGGGATCGCAGAATATCTTGCATATAAATCGCTGTCTGAAGCAGGAATTCTCTCGTATGAATCAGAACGCAACAGATTTGTTAGCAGTGCGAAAAGGATTGATAAGCCTCTGAGGGAAATGGAAAAACGAGAAGGCTATCGAGGAGTCGGCGGGGTTTACAACCATTTCCTAATAGCCGCAGAACTTTTAGCAAAAAATTCAGACGACAGCGCTTTGCTTAAGTATCACGCCTTGCAAGACTCAAAAACCACTTGGAAGAAAGCATTTGAGAAATCTTTTGGAATGACCGTTGAAGAGTTCTACGACCTGTTCGAGGAGCACCGCGCCGCCGGGTTCCCCGACCCGAACCGCCCCACGCCCACGGGGCCGCAGACTGTTGACGACTACATCGTCTGGAAGGTCGGCGATGAGGTTAGCTCCACCGCGGAGGCTGAGACCCGGGAGACGGTCCTCGCGGTGCATAACTACGCCGTTGGCATCGGAATGCCCCGAATTGGCAGCCCGATAACCATCTTCCTCCACCGCAACCTGGATGCCCTGGCAGCCGAATTTGAGGCAACTACCGGCCGTGAGTTGGAAAACCGGGTTGGGCCGGATTTTGCCGCCGGGCGAAACCCGTTCGCAAACGGCTCAAACTGGGTAGTGGTGAACACATCGGCAGATCGCTACCAGGAGTGGTCGGCGGAAACCCGCGAGCGGCAACTAGGAGGCCACTTGACCGATGCCCTCCAGCGTGAGATGAGCGTCCTGGCGCTGAGGGCTCAACGTGACCAGGTGCCACCCGGCGGACCCGCGTGGTTGCTGGAAGGCTCCGAGAAATACATCACCTACCAGGCGTTCAGGTCGACGGTCCCGGAGTCATGCGACCCGACCAGGAGCAGCTATGCGCGCATCTCAGAGTCAGAGGACAGGCCCTTGAGCGAAGCCGAAACCTCGGAGGATTTCTGGGTGCTGGAAAACTCCTCCGCACACGGCTTTCTTGCGGTAGAGTTGCTGGCGGAGCAGGCAGACCCAGAGGCCATAATGGGCTATTTCGCTTCGTTGCGGCCCGGCGCCGCCTGGCAGGAGGCGTTTCAGACAAACTTCGGAATGACCGTGGCAGAGTTTTATCAACTGTTCGAGGAACGCCGCGCCGCCGGATTCCTCGAACCGGGCAGCCCGGAATCCGCGGACAGGAAGATGTCCGCGCCCGGCCCATTTGACCATCTGCTCCAGGACCCGAGCCTGCCGCCCTTCATCAGATGGGACGTTGAGAGTACAGTGGACAGCCGGGATGTCGAAGCCGCGATATGGGGCGTCAAACTCATGGGCGAGTTGCAACAATCGCTGGGGCTGCCGGACTCCGAAGTACCAATCAACATTGTCATCTACAAGGACATGGAGAAGATGGCGTGCAATTACGCAATCGCTGTGGGATGGGACCTCGAAACATCCAGAAAATATTGGGCAAATGCCGGCGGCGTCTCCGGAAGAGGAAATATCTATCTCAGAGCGTCCACTCCCCAACGGCTGAGAACTGAGCCGAACCTGCTGATGCGCACTATGGTTCACGAATTGACCCATGCCCATTTCCAGGCAGGGATATCCGGCTTAATGACAGACCTGTCAGGGCATTCCCGAGGGTCGACTGAAGTGCCCCGTTGGTTAGTCGAGGGAACGGCCATGCTGGTAACAGCCATGTTGCTGCGCGAGAACTATCCTGAGAATTACTATCAGCATGAACGCTTCCGAGCGGAAGAAGCGTCAAGTGCGCTGGCCACCGGCCTGACTCTGCGGGACTCTGAAACGTGGCCGCCGAGTGGAGGGGGAACAGTTGGAATGGACGAAGCGGGATTGAACATTGTCGGCTGCATATACAGCTGCGGCTACTTTGCCGCCGAATTGTTGGCCTCCCGCGTTGGAGTTGGAAAATTATTCGACTACTACTTGCTGCTGGAGCCTTGGATGACACCCCGTGGCTCCGAGCAGGATTTCCCTCGGCCCGGGTGGCGCCTGGCTTTCGAAAAGGCGTATGACATGACCGTTGAAGAGTTCTACGACTTGTTCGAGGAGCACCGCGCCGCCGGGTTCCCAGACCCGAACCGCCCCACGCCCACGGGGCCGCAGACTGTTGACGACTACATCGTCTGGAAGGTCGGCGATGAGGTTAGCTCCACCGCGGAGGCTGAGACCCGGGAGACGGTCCTCGCGGTGCATAACTACGCCGTTGGCATCGGAATGCCCCGAATTGGCAGCCCGATAACCATCTTCCTCCACCGCAACCTGGATGCCCTGGCAGCCGAATTTGAGGCAACTACCGGCCGTGAGTTCGAAAACCGGGTTGGGCCGGATTTTGCCGCCGGGCGAAACCCGTTCGCAAACGGCTCAAACTTGGTAATGGTGAACACATCGGCAGATCGCTACCAGGAGTGGTCGGCGGAAACCCGCGAGCGGCAACTAGGAGGCCACTTGACCGATGCCCTCCAGCGTGAGATGAGCGTCCTGGCGCTGAGGGCTCAACGTGACCAGGTGCCACCCGGCGGACCCGCGTGGTTGCTGGAAGGCTCCGAGAAATACATCACCTACCAGGCGCTCAGGTCGACGGTCCCGGAGTCATGCGACCCGACCAGGAGCAGCTATGCGCGCATCTCAGAGTCAGAGGACAGGCCCTTGAGCGAAGCCGAAACCTCGGAGGATTTCTGGGTGCTGGAAAACTCCTCCGCACACGGCTTTCTTGCGGTAGAGTTGCTGGCGGAGCAGGCAGACCCAGAATGCCCCGCGCCGAGTTCGTCGCCAGCTATAGCAATCCGACGGGCTGGTAGGCCTCACTAATAAATCACGATGTAGAGGTCAATACCCTTCAGGGATGAATTTCCAAATTGCTTCGAATGTGTCCATTCCCCTGGTATGTTGCTCCCGACGGCCGGCGAGCTGAAGACAGAGAGGACCCTCCAGGTGGCCGACTCCCCCTCGTACCAAATCCGAAGTTGAACGACTCCGGGGATCCGACGCCAGGGGATTCCGCGCGGACCGCGGCGGAAAACGAAAGCCCGCCTCCAAGATGTCGCCTACATTCACGAACGATGGGGCTGAACATCCTGCCCCACTTGAGGCCCCCGAAATGCCCAAGTGGGTCAACGTAAAACTGGACCTGAAGTTGCCGGGAATCGGCGGTATTTCTGGGACGTGGGAACCAGATGATACCGAAGTAAATTCGGCTTGGGAACTGTATGTGGAGATGGTGACCAGGACACCCCTTGGAGGATCTTCGCCGCAGGGAGGATCGGTCCGCGAAGCCTTGACTTCCATCTACTCGCTGTTCGACACCACTAGGGGAATCCTGAGGAGTTATGGCCCTTCAGTGGCCCGGCCCAAGAGTGGAAAGGACCTGTCCTTCGGATACCTCGCCGTCTCGATGCTCAATCTCGTGTTGCGCCCACTGCTTACTGATTGGCATCTTCAACTACGAGCTTGGGAAGAGGCGCACCCGAACCTTAGTGAGGACGCATGGCCGGGTCGCTGTAATTTCCTAAAGGCTCTCAACGAACTGGAGAAGCAACTGCGCCTGTACGCAGCTCTCTTCGCTGAAGTCGCCGATGTACCAGAACTATCGGAGGGATCGGATGCCCGCAGCATCACGGCATAAGGTCTTCGTCAGTTACCATCACGAGAAAGACCAAGGGCCTCGCAACAGGTTCGAAAAGCTGTTTGCGGATGTGTACGACATCATGGACTCCAGGTCAGTCAAGATTGGCGACATCCCAAATGGTTTGAATCTGGACGAAATCAGTCGCCGGATACGCGATGGTTACCTGAGCGATTCGACTGTGACCGTAGTTCTCGTGGGGAAGGACACTTGGAGAAGAAAACACGTCGATTGGGAAATCGCCGCTCCGGTTCGTGACACCGATGCCAATCCACGGTCGGGCCTACTTGGTATCCTATTGCCAGGGCACCCTTCTTTCGGCGAAGGCGATCGCGACCCGTACGTGATACCCCCTAGACTCCACGATAACGTAGAGTGTGGCTTCGCTAAACTCTACGATTGGAGTGACTCACCCAAGGAAGTGGCTCTGCTTGGGTTCACGAGGCTTACCAGCGCCGTAAACAAATCAACCCGGACAATTCGCACGTCAGGTTTGCGAAGAATTGGAAGGGCGAAAGATGGTATCCGCTGAGACGCGGAGATGAATAGTTGTGTGTGTTTTGGCCTCCCAAGCGACCAATCAATGACGGGAAGGGCGGCCGCGGCTGGACCGCGCCGGTTCTAGCTCCACGGCACGGGCACAAACAGAAGCGATATCTAAATCCCTGGCTCATCAACCGACACGCTGGTATGCCTATCAGGATTGGGGGGCTGGAGCCTCGTGGCCAAAGTAGCGCGTCCGCGTGACGGAGGTGATCCTGCAGGGCCTTGGGGTTTCCGGTCTGTTCCAGCCGGGCGATGGCGCCGCTGACAACCTGCCGGGTATAGACGCCCTCTCGAACTTGGTCGCAGATTCGGCGGGGCGGCGTCTCTGGTCCCTGCCTGAACTATGCGGCCAATATCTCGTCAGAAACATTGGCGCGCGGAAGTAGCCTTTTATGTCTCGAATCCCCAATCCAATCACCCTCGCAGCACGTACCGAGTGTTATTACGATGTCAGATAGGCCGATATTTGTCGAGCGTATGTTGCTCGAAACGTTAGGCGTTTGGGAAAGAGAGATCCCAAGGGTTTTGGAGGGGTGTTTCCGATGGACTGGATCGAATCCGCCTTTGGAGCGCCTTAACGCCGCCATCGGTCACATTCGCGCCTTACCCAGTGTCCTGAGAGCAACGGGATGCTTGGCGGGAGATCGCGCCCCTGTTGGTGTTTGGCTTGGCCGCGGAGGCGCAAGACACTCTGGACCGCCATGCGTTGCTTGGCGGGAGATCGCGCCCCTGTTGGTGTTTGGCTTGGCCGCGGAGGCGCAAGACACTCTGGACCGCCATGCGTTGCTTGGCAAGCTCAACCGCGATGGAGGGTGCTAAATGCGAGCACTCGTTGTACGCATTGAGCAACAACTACAGCGACTCCGCCCGTGGGGCTCAGGAGCGTGGAAAACTTCTCCCCCAGCTTCGCCTACGCGCGTCCACAGGGGTATCTTCATCATCGGTGGTCTTTTCCCGTTTCCTGGGGAGTTTCGCTCATGGAGTCAACTTGAGTCTTGGCTGGAGAGCATCCGCTGTGCCTGGTTGAAGTCGCTGGGCGGCTTGGACCAGTCCTGGAAATTGGCACGGAACCATCCAGCCCACTCGCAGCGAGCGTCTCCGGCCAGGAGCTGGGCGAGCCAGGGGGGATAAAAACGAGGTGCGTCCCTCGAGTCTACTTGGCCCTCCGACACACCGTCAACGCGCTGATGTCATCAGTTCCGTTGGCCGCTGTCGTCTCTAGTCAGGAAGAGATGGGAGTGGAATCTGTCCCTTGATGTATTCTACTGAACAGTCCATCCTGACCACGGCTACGACGTCAAACGCTGACAGGTCGCACCCGCCCCAGGTCTGAGATCCCTTGGGCTCGATCGCCTCGATGATGTCCACCAGCAGGAGACAGTGTCGGGAGTATGCCGGACAGTCTGCTCGTCTCTTGGCTTTCTGTCTGATCTCTGCGTTCAGTGTTCCGCCTACGCGGGCGTCGGTTATGTGGTTCCCGAAGGCGTGGTTGAGTCCCCTCTTGTCGAGCCGAGTCCCTACCTTCACATGGGAGACCATCTTTCCGGTGAGGCAACAGGCCGGCAAAGTTAATTGTCGTTGTTCACCGTTCCTTGACGAATCCAGGCGTCGACCGGACCCTCAAAACCAACGGTCCCGGACTTGGCCTAGCCCCAAGGTTTTCTATCCTCAGGTCGCGCAGCAGCGCGAATCCGTTTTGCTGCGACGCGAAATTCAACCTGGGCGCCACCTCCACAGAGATGACCATCCGCTGTTCAACATCAGTTATCATAATTCCTTTCCCAGCGATCAGCTGTTACCCAATTCCAGCCAATCCGCTCCTCGGTGCTATGACCCGGTCGCATTATTCCGAGAGGAGCCCGCCCCTTTTAGCTATCACTCTAGGCCCGCGAGGTCGTCCTCAGGGTCGTCGAATCCTAGATCGCAATACGGCAGACCCTGTATCGGAGAGCTGCTGCCAAGTACTCGTCGCAATGCGATGGGTATGCACCCGCTCAGCTGGTTCCCCCAGAGCGCCAGGGTTGTCAGGTTGCCGAGGTTGGCCAGTTCCGGTGGTATCTCCCCGCTCAGCTCGTTATCCATGAGATACAACTCTTGCAGGCTAGAGAGGCTGCCCAGCTCCGGGGGTATCCCCCCGCTCAGCTGGTTTCCGTCGAGACGCAGGACCGTCAGGTAGGCGAGACCGCCCAGCTCCGGGGGTATCTCCCCGCTCAACTGGTTCCCCCAGAGCGACAGGGTTGTCAGGTTGCCGAGGTTGGCCAGTTCCGGTGGTATCTCCCCGCTCAGCTCGTTCCCGGAGAGCGACAGGTCTGTCAGGTTGGCGAGGCGGCCCAGCTCCGGGGGTATCTCCCCGCTCAGCTGGTTCCCCCAGAGCGCCAGGGTTGTCAGGTTGCCGAGGTTGGCCAGTTCCGGTGGTATCTCCCCGCTCAGCTCGTTCCCGGAGAGCGACAGGTCTGTCAGGTTGGCGAGGTTGGCCAGTTCCGGTGGTATCTCCCCGCTCAGCTGGTTTCCGTCGAGACGCAGGACCGTCAGGTAGGCGAGACCGCCCAGCTCCGGGGGTATCCCCCCGCTCAGCTGGTTTCCGTCGAGACGCAGGACCGTCAGGTAGGCGAGACCGCCCAACTCCGGTGGTATCTCCCCGCTCAGCTCGTTATCTATGAGATACAGCTTTTGCAGGCTAGAGAGGCTGGCCAGTTCCGGCGGTATCTCCCCGCTCAGCTGGTTCCGGTCGAGATCTAACCTCTGGAGGTTTTCAAGGCTGCCCAGCTCCGGGGGTATCCTCCCGCTCAGCTGGTTTCCGTCGAGACGCAGGACCGTCAGGTAGGCGAGACCGCCCAACTCCGGTGGTATCTCCCCGCTCAGCTCGTTATCTATGAGATACAGCTTTTGCAGGCTAGAGAGGCTGGCCAGTTCCGGCGGTATCTCCCCGCTCAGCTGGTTCCGGTCGAGATCTAACCTCTGGAGGTTTTCAAGGCTGCCCAGCTCCGGGGGTATCCCCCCGCTCAGCTGGTTTCCGTCGAGACGCAGGACCGTCAGGTAGGCGAGACCGCCCAACTCCGGTGGTATCTCCCCGCTCAGCTCGTTATCTATGAGATACAGCTTTTGCAGGCTAGAGAGGCTGGCCAGTTCCGGCGGTATCTCCCCGCTCAGCTGGTTCCCCCAGAGCGCCAGGGTTGTCAGGTTGCCGAGGTTGGCCAGTTCCGGTGGTATCTCCCCGCTCAGCTGGTTCCCCCAGAGCGCCAGGGTTGTCAGGTTGGCGAGGTTGGCCAGTTCCGGTGGTATCTCCCCGCTCAGCTCGTTCCAGGAGAGCGACAGGTCTGTCAGGTTGGCGAGGCGGCCCAGCTCCGGGGGTATCTCCCCGCTCAACTGGTTCCCCCAGAGCGACAGGGTTGTCAGGTTGCCGAGGTTGGCCAGTTCCGGTGGTATCTCCCCGCTCAGCTCGTTCCCGGAGAGCGACAGGTCTGTCAGGTTGGCGAGGTTGGCCAGTTCCGGTGGTATCTCCCCGCTCAGCTCGTTCCAGGAGAGCGACAGGTCTGTCAGGTTGGCGAGGCGGCCCAGCTCCGGGGGTATCTCCCCGCTCAACTGGTTCCCCCAGAGCGACAGGGTTGTCAGGTTGCCGAGGTTGGCCAGTTCCGGTGGTATCTCCCCGCTCAGCTCGTTCCCGGAGAGCGACAGGGTTGTCAGGTTGGCGAGGCTGGCCAGCTCCGGGGGTGTCTCCCCGCTCAGCTCGTTCCCGGAGAGCGACAGGTCTGTCAGGTTGGCGAGGCGGCCCAACTCCGGGGGTATCTCCCCGCTCAACTGGTTAGAAATTACTCTCAGTTGAGTGACTCGTCCTTCGCTGTCGTTGGTCACACCACTCCATTCTCCGATCGGTGCATCGCTCAGCCAGTTGGTGTTGTTGGTCCAGTTCGGCCCATCCGTGGCGTTGTATAAGGCAACGAGTACAGCTCTGTCCGAGGCAGGGCCTATCGGCAGCGCTGAAATCGTAGGGCCCAGAGAATTTGGGGACACCGCGGTAGCTGCTGGTTGCGGTGTGGGCGTGGACCCCGGCGCGGGGCTCGCCGCGGTAGCCGCTGGTTGCGGTGTGGGCGTGGGGCTCGAGGAGGGACCTCGATCGCCCATAACAACCATCCAGATGAGGATCCCTTGGGCAATCGCGACGACAACTGCTGTGCTGATCCCGATCATCCGCTTTTTGTTTGGCATCCAATACCTCCGACGGGGTTCGCTTTGCGCAGCCATCGAATACCTCCTACGACCTCAGTTCCGTTGAAACGGGAGAGCCGGACGTCAGATGACGTCCGGCTCTTGATGAATCACCAAGTCCCGGTGTGCTTCCCCTAGCGGTGTCCTTCAATGCCTCAGTGGCCGCCTGCCGGACTCGCTGGATTGGGTTGGCCGAGGCTTCGACCAATGGATGGCGCGCTGGCTCTCACGTTCCCCAAGGCCTCAGCAGCGTAATACCGGACCGCCTCCTCGGGGTCGGCGAGGGCCAGTATCAAGGACGGAGTTGCCGCAAGGTCGCCGATCTCACCTAGCGATATCGCCGCTGCCATTCGTACGCGCTTGTCCTGGTCGCCTAGGACTGCGATCAAAGTCGGGACTCCCCTGCTGGCCCTCAGCTCTCCCAGGGCTCGAGTCACCGTGAACCTGAGTAGTGGATTCTGGCCCCAGGTGGCCGCCATCAGGGCCGCCGCTGTCCGTGGATGGCCCAAATGGCGCAATGATATAGCCGCACTGAGCCTGGTTGCGCCATCCTGGGCCCACAATCGTTCCAACAAATCGACCGGCATCGGCTTGGCGGACCTCATACGTTTCAGGGCCTCCTCCGCCGCAGCGCGGACCCCTTCATCTTGGTCGGCGAGAGCTTGGGTCAACGGCTCTTCGGCCAGTGGGCCACCCAAACGTCCCAAGTCCATGGCAGCGATTTTACGTCCAATAACATGCGAGGACTTCAAGCGGTCGATGTTGGGCTGGTAAGCCAATGGGTGGCGTATTTCAACCATCCATTCGGGATTTTGGTGGAGCCAGGGAAACGGCGGTGGTACGCCTTGCTTAAGCAGAGATTGGACAGCATGCCCCTTAACCTCAGGGATCCGGTCATCGAGGACCTCCATCAGGCAACGCGCCACGTTTGTGTCCAGCGTCCGCATACCCAATAGTCGAACAGCAATTCCGCGAAGCGATGGATCAGGGTCCCCAGCTGCTTGGACCAAAGCGTCGGTGGCTTGTGTGGAAGATGACATAGCAACCACCTCGGCCGCCGCCTCCCGAACCGAGATCTGGTGATGGTCCGCTAGCAGCCGAAGGGCGTGGGGAGTCACGCGAGGGTCTCGGAGTTTGCCCAACTCCCCCACGGCCTCGGCCCTATTGACCCCGTTCGGGTCGGACAGCTTGGCGAACAGTTTCTGAAACTTCGTTTCCCCTCTGATGAGTTCGTCCACATTTTCTGCGTCTTCAGTGTTCCTATCCAAGGATCCTCGAAGGGACTCGATCTCGGAGGTCAACTTTTTTAATTTGGCGTTCATATCGAGCCTTCCTCGGCTAGGCTTTCCACAGATGATCGGGTGTGCTTGGGTTACCGCAGCCCGCGCCCGCTACCGATGCGGCCACGCGAGAACTGAGAGATTCACTTCCGGATTAACGGGGTCCTTCGCCAACGCCCCGCTGGCCGCCAGACCCATGGTTACCTGAGATATCGCCGGCAGGGCCGTCGGCCTCGCTATCGTTCTCCTTAAAATACCGTTCGATGTGTTCCGCGATTTGCTTTGTGATTCCGGGCGCTGAAGACGGCCCAACGCCAAGGTGGGACACGAACGTCTCGATCAATGCATCACGGTCCGAATTGCGGGCGGTGTTAGCTCCCAAGACAGCTTTGAACTGGGTTTGGATAACTGGCAGCAGGTCCGCGTTGATCTTATCGGGATCGCGATTCCAGAGAATCAAGGTCTTGGTCTCGATGGCGTCCCGGGTGTAGCGAGCCGAATTTATCACGGGAACCTGGATTGTGCGAAGTTCTCCGGAAGCTATCAGCTTGTCGATTGTCAACTGGAACACCGAAGGGGGCAGACCCACTCGGCCCTTGAGTTCGTCCGCTTCTGTAATCGGGCGTTCGTCGAACTGGTCCAAGACCTTCCTGGTAGCCGGCGATAGGTCTCCATCCGACACGAGCATGTCTGCGATAGCGGTATACATTCTCAGTTCCAAGGCCTCCACTTCCCTTACGCCCTTAACGACACGCTCTCGGAGCGCCTCTAGCTCGCTCGTCAACTTTTTCAGCTTGGCAGTCATCTTTCCTCGGCACGATCGCTATTTTCGATGTAGGCGTTCTTGGATAGTTGAAGGTAGTGGTGCAGACTACTCAAAAGAACGAATACGCTGGCAAACTCTCGGTAGTGGTTTTTGGTGCTCGTTCCAGTAGTAAGTACTTCGGTCCCTCGGCCGATCCAGGGCTCCAAGAATACCCTGCGGACCACGGAGCTGGCCATGCGGCTTTGAGTGTCCCTTACCTGCTGCATCAGATCCTGCAATCTTAGCTCCAGTCCCACGTTTGAAAGCCTGATTACCTCGCCAACCGCCCCCTTCATCTGATCCGTTAGATTCAGTTCTAGTTGCGGGATTGTTGGCTCGGCGTGGACCTCACTTGCCCCCTGCCGGTATGCGCCCTCGGCCAACCGGTCGAAAGTTTGGAGCCGGTCCACCTCGGCCAAGGCCGATTCATAGATATCCTGTGGAGGGATCACTGCACATGGACAACTGCTGACCCAGTTGTCTTGGTCGGCGAAGGCGAGTTCGATAGCCTCTCCGAGGCACATTATTATGACGTACCAGGGCGCGCTCAACATGATTCGGTGGTGAATTCGTTCCCAGTCCAGAGTTTCACTTGCTCGTTTGAACAATAACCGGGCCATCATCGGCTGTTGAATTTCCGGGAATTCAGGGACTGAGACCAGACCTTCGGTTCCAAATCCGTGCTCCCTGGGCACCGATTGCACCGCCGATAGTTGGCCACCCGGGGCGTCGATCGGTAGCTGGGCTTCAATTTCTTCCTCGACGGAGTCTCCGAATCCAAATTTGTACTCCCAGAGCACGGATCCCACCCCGTCGATCGAATCGGGAGCGTCTTTCCTGTCCTCCAGGGAGGTCTTGAAGCGGCCCAGGACCCAGAAGCACGCCGCACCGGCCAACAACGCCAGGATCCAATGGCCCTGCGCCAGGATCCAATGGCCCTGTAGGATATAGGTTGCCGTTTCTATGCTCAAGGTAGCTCCTTTGGAGCTTACCGTAGCAAAGGCCACTGCCAGCGGCAGCAGCGCCTGGGTCGCGGTGACAAGACGAATGGCCCATAGACGGCCATCGCGGTACCATTCGAAAACAACGCGCCGGACGGCGCATACCACGATTAACAGGGTGGCCCAGCCCCCGGCCAACACTGCCGCGGGCGGAAGAGGCCAGTCTGTCATTGGGGAGGCCTGCTCGCCGATGACCCAACCAACGGCCACAATCATCGACGTCGCTACTACAGCACGATAGTTGAGCAGCCGGGTCGCCCAGTTCCTGATTCGGGTCATTTTTTCCATTCCCAGGTTTTCTCCGCGGCTTCGCCCATGGCGTCTATGGCCTGGAACAAGTCCATATCTACCTGACCAGCGATGCTCGGTTTAGGGTCGTGAAACTCCTTTTGAACTTTCTTCCATGCCTGCTCGAGGACATTCTTCCGACGATTATCCGTTGCACGGCCAACGGCCTGGGAGTGAGCATAGGCCGCCCTGTCGAACCGGTCATCAAAATGGGCCTTCAGGCTCGCTCTGGCAGATTCCGATCGAAGGCTCCTGAATGTGCCGAAGTCAGCCCCGACCAACAGTACCGCCAGCTCGAATGAGTCATCTTCGGTGATGTTGACCCGCGTCTGAACGAGCTGTTCCGGGAGGCCTAGGACATCGGCAGCGGCGCTTCTGACCTCTTGTTGGTTGAAGAAGCGGCTATGGAACGATTCCGGCATTCGGCCCAGGACGATCGCCGCCTTCGCGGTATGGGCTTTCGTATCCCGGCATAGTGACCCGCTCGTTATCGCCGCAACCACCGCATCCCGGGACGTGAAGTTGCTGTCCACGAGCTTCGCCGGGTCCATGCCAGGTGTGTTCAGCGGCCACAGATGCGGCACAGCCCACCTGATATCGATTTCGCCTCCCGACTCCGGTCGGTACGAGAGATTTCCAAATAGGGTCAACATGTTCCCAGGGTCTGAATGTGCCTGGACCAGCATTCGTCCCACTCTGGCCACATAGTCGTTGACCACAGGGGCTTCCGGATTGTTGAGGCACCACGAGCCGGCTGGGCGATTGGCAACCTTGGCGCGGGCTTCCAGGAGGGCGCGCCGGTAGCTAGGAGAGGGACCGTACCAATTACCGCCCTGGGTCCAGGATTTCCCGAACTCGGGCATGTTGTCGACCGGGAGCCACAAATCGCACAACAGGTTGGTGCGGACTATGGCCACCAGAGAGTTGAAGCTCAACGAAAAATCCTCTGAATCGGTCGGAATCGGATCAAACGCGGTTATGGCGAACGAGTGCCCCGACTGTCCTCTACGGCGCAACCGGAACCATTCGGGGCCACCGCTCGAACCGGTCGCGCCGGCAGCAGAGAAGACTCCCAATGTAAGCTGCGTAGCGCTGGAAGCAATCCTATTGAAAGATTCGTCCGTGCTGGTGCGCTCCACCACAGTGAAGTTGTAGACTCCGCGGATGCAGTTGCGCTCGGAGCCCAGGCCTTCCTCGCCGATGGGCACCACCACTACCCTGTCCGGTCCCACGTCGCCATTCTCAAGAATTTCCTGCCGGTGCCGGTCCCAGTCGTCCAGGTCCGTGCGAGAGGAATCGGCCAGGTACAGCATGTTAACGTTAGCCCTGTTTTTCTGGACGAGCAGGGTGCTGAGTCCGATTCCACCTTCGCCCGTGGCTATGATGTCGAGAAACCGGGCGGCGTCTCTGGCGCCTGTTGCGATGGCGGCCTCGACCGGGGTGGAGGCCGGGTCTTTGGCCCGGGCGTTCTCCTGATTATTGGGGCTTGCTACTGGCTCGGGAGTGGGTCCGGATCCTTGTGCGGTGGCTTGTTGCTCCAGTCTCAGGATCTCGTCTTCAACCAGTCGCGCATTGTTGCTAGACATATGCCTCCTCCTGATCAGCGGGTTGCTGTGGGTTGTCTCGTACCTCCGTCTGCGCCAACTGGTCCTTCCTCGTTTCCAAGAGTTTGAGGTAACGAATCAGATCGTTCTTGATCATTTCGCCCAACACCAAGCAACGGGCCTGAAGTTCGGCCGCCTTCTGCCTGCCCGCCCAAGTGTCCCACGATATCCCTTCAAAAAATTCCGTCTCAATGGCCTTCAAACGAACAACCCGATCGTCGGCGGGGTCGTCGGCGACGAGGCAGTGCCAGGATTTCGCCGCCTCTAGGAACCATCGGATTGTCCACAAATCCGGTCTAAGTATCCATTTGACACCCAGGGTCACCGCGAGCACCCAGACCACTGCCGCCACGGCTGGCAGAACCGGGTAACCATGTTGGTAACCATCGGGGCCAGGCAAGCACAGCAGCGCGAACCAGACAAGCGTGTTGAGCAGACATCCCACAAGCAGCCAGTCCCAGTCCCGCTCGCGATCGTACAGGAATCGAACACCGACCACTGAGTAGGCAAATGCGACGGATGTAGTCGCAAACGCCAAGAACAGCGGAGCGGACGCCTCGGCCAATCCGGGTGAGAACCAGGCGAAGGGCTGATGGGCCAGGATGCCTGGCTGAATAAAGACCGGGGACCAGACCCCGAACGCTATCAGCATCGGCAGGACAATTATTGCCAGCCAGATGGTGCTATTGATTACCGCCTTGTATACCACCTTGCGTTTCCTCCTTTGGTGGGACCAATCCAAGTTTTTCCTTGAATTGTTCCTCCAGAACTTCCCAGGATGGCTCGGAGGGCGAGTGTTCGCCCTCCGTTTGCAACGATAGTCGGATGAGGTGAAACACTAATTCTATTGCGTTTCTAACCGTGTTCCATTCTTCGTTAGCGCTTCTGTAATCGTTCACTAGTTCAGCCAGCCGCTCCTTCAGTTGCTTCTGGCCTTCTTCGTCCTCGACCCCCACACGCTGGTATTGTTCCAAGAACTCAGATAAATTCGAAATCCAGTCATTCACAGTTGTCTTGATTCTCGGACCGTATTCGTTGGGGACCAACGTATACTCTCGAACTATGGCTCGTCGTATTTCGTCTGTAGTCTGGCGCAGAAGGTCGACCAACACTTGGGGAAGCAGGTGTGTCTCTGGTTCCTCAACCACCTCCGGGAGTCGGATCTTCTTCCGGCACTTGGAGCAAGACGCAAATTCTTTTGACACGCCGTGATATTCCCAGTCCCATGGGCCCGGCCACCCTAAAGATTCGTGGTCAACCTCGCACCTTAACTTAACCATCCTAAATCTCCCCTTGCGTATTTGGTCTGGAACCGCCGCAGGGATTACATACAGCAAGTGCCGTCGTGTTTACAACTCATCAGCCATCACGCCCAGGTCTTGTTGTTGGACCCGCGACCTCTGGAGACTCTTGGGCAGGCTGGCCACGGTCGACCGCCTGCGGTTGCGGTGGGCTAGAGCGACAATGAGGGCTGCGGCCACCAGGGCCGCCGTCAAGGCCCAGGCTGCCGCGCGGGTTGCCACATGGATTACTGGCCGGCGCATTGAAATGTCGATGAGCGTCATGCTCTCCTCCACCAGCACTTCTTCAGCGTGGTTGCGCATGCCCTCGGCCCGAACATTTATCGTGTGAATGCTTCCCAGGCGGAGGCCCTTGAAGACTGCCGCACCGTGGTCGTCAGTATGCGACTGCAAGGAGCCTTCTCCGTTGTTTACGGTCACGATTCCCCCCCTGACCGGCTGATCGTCGTACTGCAGATTGACCTGCAATTCCGAACTGGCTAGCTCTGGGTCTTTCCTCTCCGTGGAAACCGTCAGCCCGCCCTCTTTGATCCGGATCGCGGGTTCTCTATCGGGAGCGGGATTCGAGTAAGAAACCGGATTCGCGTAGATCTCATAGCCGGAGAAGACCCGAACAGTGTCCGGGCCGAGTACCCCTTCGGCCCCATCTGGCGTCGTGTTCTCGAATCCATGTACACTTCCGTCCCGCAGGCCTATGTCTCCTGACAGTAGGCTGACGCGCCCAAGTCGGTCGGTCACGGTGATCCTAACCTGTTGACGCAAGTCGGGGCTGGTCGATTCTTGATTGACGACCAGAAGGTTCTCCAACTTGCTCGAGTCAGGCTCGTGGGTGAAAGCCTTGGTCTCACTCGGGGTCTCGACCAAGAATTCCAGCGGTCCAGAATGGTCCGGGCGCAACGATGCTTCTTCAATGATTCCGGTGAGTCGCAAGCTCTCATAAGAGACCCGGATGAGTCTTTCATCGGTGTCACGGGGCTGAACGAGGGGGTGATCCGCTCGCGGGAACTCGCTCCTTGAGTAGGTCGTATCTTTCTCCTCCGCACCGTCGATCTCCGCCCCCAAGTGGTAGATAAGTTCCTTGTTCCCCACCTCACCACAGTGCAAGGTGAAATCCCAGGTCAAAGGAGCGTAAATACCCTCCATGGGCGCAGCTATCGGTATAGCCTCCCCTGGCGCCATGCTCAAACTGCCTTGCTTCCGGACCAGTGCCCCCTGCTTGGGGTCTGCAGCCGCTTCCCAGTCGCAGTTGGTTCCTTGGGGAGAATGCAGACTGCTGAGAAATATCCCGGTCCCCTCCGGGGCTTCCGCCCCGCTGGTTTCGGCCGGAATGGCGACTGCACGCCGGCTCAGCGAGTCTTCACTATTACCCCAAAGACAGCCAGTGGTAAGAAGCACAGCGGCCGCCAGGATCCCGGCGATCGACTGCGCCATTTTTGTTGTCATCTCTTTACGCCCTCTATGGATGATTTCGTATGGAAGATGTGGCGCCAACGGCTAGCCGGCCGTCTCGGCAACTACCGGTTCTTCAGGCGGCGACTCAATAGGGCGGTACTTCTTCCATAGACCCTCGACGGGATAGCCTTCCCACGGGGTCCCCACCAAGTGGTTCTTGTCGACCTCACGCAGGATAAAGCCAGCCACTCCGTCTATAGCCGCCGCCTTGGCTACAAAGGCGAGGTTTTTGGTGAACGGGCTTGCACGCAGAGCCGAATCGAGGGCTTGCAACTCCCGGTGGTTGCCCACCCAGATACCGACCGATCTATAGGGAGGCTCCAGACGTAACTGATGGTCGAAGAACGGTATGTGTTCTAGGTCGTGCTGGATCCGCGCTGCGACGTCCTGTGCCTTGCCTATGGGCAGGGTATAGACCTGGCTGGTCACATAAACGCCAGCCTCGGTACCCCTAAAGCGGTCCAGGTCCCCGAATGCTGCAATCCCCGGCCCCTGCATTAGGGTGAGTATCTCTGGGATACGGTTTTGTCGAGACTCGGTCCAGCCTTGGCCGCGGTCCGTGAGTATCACCAACTGGTACGCGTGCAGCAACGACGGCCCGTACTCTTCCCATAACGCAGGGGATGGTCGGCGGTGCTGACCTGGGTGACCGCTCATCAGCAGTACACCCAATCGTCCCACTTGGGCCGCTTCATCAGCCATGATCGCGACGCAGGTGGGCCCCAAATTCCCGGCAGAGCAGATGCTTATGAGCTCTTTGTAATCGTCATGACGAGATTCAATTACCGGGCGGGCAACACTGGTGACTATGGGCCACAAATCCAGTTTGATTGCTTGCCCCTCGACTGCGTTGGGAACGCTACGGGTTACGGCGAATGTTCGGGAACCCTGGGTGAAGCTGTGGAATTCCGCATTTGAAGGTGCAAAATACAGGCGGTCCGCAGAATTCTTGGCAATCTCGTGGACCGAGCCCAAGACGGACGCCTGGTCCGGAAGGTCCTCCATCGCCAACCCTGTATCGGCGATAGAGCCTCCCCAGTTGATCAGGACGTCGACCGGGGTCTCCATGGCCCGGATCCGTTTCAATTCCCGAAACCCCGCGGCCGCTGCGGCAGTGACCACAGTGCCTCCGGCAACCGTCAATGGAAGGGCGATATGGATGGGATCGGCCAGCATGGCCGCCGCCGTTGCCACCCCCGCAATCGCCAGACAACCGTACATGGCAGCAGCGCTCCCGACTGCTAGCTTCGCCTTCTCAGCTGTTGCTCGCAAGAGCTGCTGCATTGTCCCTTGGAAGTTCATAGTCCTCCTAATGGTGCCACAATTATGATGGGCCAACGACGATCTTTCAATGCTGTGGTAGTACGATAACGCCTGGGAACTTGGTCTGTACAACCAAGCAGCGTCCCTGCCCAGCGAACACGCAGAGCAGGGACGCTGCGGGAACGACTAGCGTTCGTGCTAACTGAGCTCGTAATCCAGTCCGTAGCTTGGGGACCACAGGTTTTCCCGCGTACAAATGCAAACGTAACTGAGACAGGCAGAGAACACGGGCCGCCGCAGGCTATCCTCAACCGTGAAGAGCCGGCGTCCGCAGGTGCATACCTTAGAGCATTCGCAAAGGAGGTGATATTGCAAGCAGGTGCATGCTCCATGACAGCCACAGGTTGGCCGGGACGGAGGGCAGGTGCACCCTCCGTAGCAGCCGCACGGGTGTCGGTGGGGCAAGCAGGCGCAGCCCCCATAACAGCCGCTTGACCGGGGGAAGTTCCCAAATTGGTCCGGCATCTACGTTCCTCCTCTCTCCGAATCGGCCCATAATTGTCATCGGCCCCGCCCAAGTGCCTCGGGCGGGGCCGATGAACGACTCTTCAGCATTCGCCTTACCGACGTCCTAAAGGAGAGGGCTGTGGAACGGCGACCACTGATTGACCCGGTACCCCACTGGTAATCTCCCGGGTAGCGGCAGGGGAAGGACCACAGCCCCTGCACTTCCTGAACCACCAACTATCTTTGGCCTTTCCGATGATGGGCTTTGGCTCGCACGGGCAATCCGGTGGCCACAAGCCAAGCACGCGGATTTTAGTCCCCAAAACTGATCCTTCCTGGTTCGATCAATTATTGTTCGACCAATTATTTTTCTAGGGAGCTTAGAATCACCTCCTTTAGGCCTTGAGGGACCGACGGGCAAGGCCCACTGACGGCATAGTGTCGTAGCTAAGGTCGCGCCCGATCGGTTGCTGCGAGGTTGTACCGCCCATAAGTAGGGCCTTGGTTAGCTGAGCGTACTCGATAACCTCGTGACGGCCGGCGGAAACGGAGAACGCGAACCTGGCTACTTTGCGCCCCCCGGCCTCGACCGAGATGTCGCCGAATCCATGCTGAGACCAAATGTTCTTGACCCGATCATATGTGGCCCGTGCGGTGATCCCCAAGGGACCTTTGGTCGAGCGAGAAACCTTGATCAAATAGCCTCGGGGTTCGATAGGCTCGAAGCCTGAGACGAACTCTTTGAACGCTTCGGGCCCCACCGAGGAGAATGGAAAAACTCGCCTATCGCCGCAGCCGCAGCGGATGCATCGACATGCTAGGCCGCGATTACAGGCTCGCGGATCGCGACAGCGGCACTGCCGCCCGGAACAACGGCAATCGCGAGGCTCCACTGGCTCGTAGGCAGCTTTAGGCTGGCGCACCGGCGCCACCCGAGATGTTGGGTTATTTACCATATAATACACTCTTAATTGGTATTATAAGTAGTTCTACTTCTCACTCTACAATACGGGGGTTGGGTTGGGCGGTCGACTCACCGACGATGTTGGGTTATTACATAATCCTCTCAATTGGTATTATCAGTAGTTCCACTCCTCACTCTACCATGCCGGGGGATCCGCGGTCAAATCACCGACTTTGTACCCGGCACCGGAGCACCGGGTCTATCCCTACCTGTTGAGGAACGCCAGGGTCACAAGGCCCAACAAGGTCTGGGCCGCCGACGTCAGCTATCTGCCCATGGCCCGTGGCTTTCTCTACTTGGTGGCCGTCATGGACGGGCACAGCCGCCACGTGGTGGCCTTTAGGTTGTCCAACACTCTGGAAGCCGGCTTTTGCGCCGAGGCCCTGACTGAAGCGCTGGCCCGGGGCAGGCCCGAGGTGTTCAACACCGGCCAAGGGAGCCAGTTCACCAGCCGGGAGTTCACCCAAGTCCTTCAGGACCACGGAATGAAGACCAGCATGGACGGGAAGGGGAGGTACCAAGACAACATCCTCTTGGAGCGGTTGTGGCGGACGGTGAAGTACGAGGAGGTCTACCTGAAAGCCTACGTCAACGCCGTCGAGGCCCGACGGGAACTGGGAGCCTACTTCCGGTTCTACAATAACCTGAGGCCCCATCAAGCCTTGGGCTACCGGACCCCGGCCGAGGTGTTCCACGGGTATCAGACAGTCCGGGAAGCCGGGGAAGAGTCTAATGACCAGAGGTGTTCACCGGGGACAGGGTCAGTACTACTGGCAGGAGCGCCGGGACTCTCGCTTAACTCCGCCTTAATTCTGTCTAACTAACCGGGTCTACCTCACAGTGGGATGAGCTCTCGGAAGAAATGGGCCCGAGGAAATACCCGAAGGAGCGGGAGAAGCTCGCCGAGATTCTCGACAACGACGAGAATCTTGAAGCATTAATTGATGGCCGACACAGGGAGAACATCCGTGGGACAAGCGAGAGCCGGGGAGTCCTCGCTGCCACGAACCGCCGAGTGTTCTTCGTAAGCGAAGGAGAGTTCGACCGACGCTTGGCCCAATTGACCTACAATGACATCGAGTCGGTGACCGTGAAGGACGGGCTGTTTCTTTCTCGGATATCGCTAGATCTAGATAACCAGGAACTTCAGGCCAGGAAACGGAAGATTATGTTGTTGTCCAGCGATTTTGTCCCCTTAATTGAAAAGCGAAAATGTCATCCGGGTTAGTCGGCGACCACTAGCGATTTGTCCAGAGCCTCAGCCTTGGCCTGCTCCTTGGCGCTGAGCCGCTTGGTCGGCGGCCTCTCCGCTTCGGCGTATTTTCCGGCGGTGTCGCGGGACATACCGAGCTTCTGGGCGATGGCCCGCGGCGATGGCGCGCAAGGAAAGTCCCTTCTCCCTGGCCTGCTGCACTGCCTCCCAGCGGGCTTGCTGGGCAGGCGTAGGCGTCCGGTGCAACGAGTGGCGAACCGGCTTCCCTTTACCGCGTCCACCCTTGACGGCCACGCCTTTCACCTCGGCCTCCTCCTCATCGGCCGTTTCCAAGGCAGCCAGGAGCTTGCGCTGGGCCTCGTTGAAGTGTCCGTTGGCGAGACCGCCGGCGACCTTCTGCAGTTCCGGACCGAGGGAGCAGGGCCCGGCTGCTGCCCAGAGCGCCGACGAGGGCTGCGGTGCCTCCTGAAAATCGACGGTCTCTCCCCAGTATCTGATCATCAGCTCGCCGCCGGCCCGTTCCAGTACCTCCACCAAGAGACCGGCATAGCTGGGGCGGTCTGCTCCCGGCAGCAGTTGCAGGAGCCGCCAGTGGTACTTGACCGTGTTGTCCCGGGCCACCTTGCGGCTGTGTCTGAGGCAGATGGTCTCGGACAGAGACAAATCGATGGGCACCGGACGGTAGGCGGTCTCTGAGTGCTCCGGTGCGACGGCGAACTGGGCGTTGAACCGGGGAAGGAACTCCTGGAGGATCTCGTTGGCCTCGCCGATGGTGCTGGCGCCAGCCAGGTGCAACTCGGTGACCAGCCGGTCCTGGAAGGTTTCCGCCATCCGCTCCACCCTACCCTTGGCCTGGGGGGAGAGGGCGAATATCTGCCGGATGCCCAGTTCCCGTATCACCTTGGCGAACTGGGTGGATTCGGTAAGCACCGGCTTTTGACGGGCGTTGTACTTGAAAGCAGCGTGGCGGTCGCTGTAGAGGGCCAGGGGGATTCCCCACTGCAGGATCAGGCCCTCGAGGAGCACCAGGTAGCCACGGGTGTCCTCGGCCGTGCGAAAGACGGCTTGGGCCACGGTGCCGGTGGCGTCGTCCACGCCCAGCAGCAGGACGAAGCGTGGTCCCCGTTCCTCCAGCCACGGATGGTGGCTGCCGTCGATCTGGACAAGCATGCCGTCCTGGGGCATGCGCCGGCGCCGGAACCGGTGCTGTGGGGAACGGCGGCTGCGAGGGCTTCCGATGCCGGCCTTCGCTAGGATGCGGCGCACCGTGGGACGGCTCAGGTCGATGCCCTCACGTTCCCGCAGCAGTTCGGTGAGATGAGAATGGTTGGCGCCAGCGTAGCCGTTGCTGGCCAGCTTCACCACAGCAGCCGCGGCTGCTTCGGGGACGGCATTGTGGGGCCGGCGGCCCCTGTTCCCGTGGGCCAGTGCGGCGGGACCGTCCTCGCGGTAAGCCGCTAGGATGCGCTTGGTATGACGTTCGCTCACTCCCATAATCTCGGCAGCCTGGGCGATGGGAAGCTGGTATTCCAGAACGCTGTTGAGCACCTGAATCCTTGCCTGTTCTTGCTGATTCAATGTCACATCCCTCATGGGATGACATTTTCGCTGGCCAGTTAGCTGATGACGGAATCGTAGAGCAGCAACAAAGAATAACCAGGATCATCAGTCCAGTTAACCAGGGTCATTAGTCCACCCTTGGGCGCCTGATCGGCGACCATTGCCACACCCGGGAGTGAGGAGTGGTGATGGCGTACAGGGAGGTGCTCAGATTGGAAATCGCAGAAGTCGTACGGCGCTGGCAAGCTGGGAACAGCCAGCGCAGCATAGCATCGGGGACTGGCCTGTCGCGGGACACGGTCCGGAAGTACTTGACGGCGGCCAAGGAGGCCGGCGTGGTCCAGGAGGGCCCGGCCCCCACCGAGGACCAGCTCAGCCGGCTGGCTGGCGTCAGCCGCTCCGGCCCGCGGCGGCCCGAGACGCCCACCGAGGAGCTGCTGGGCCCCTGGGCGGACCAGGTCTACCGGTGGCTCAACGTCGAGCGGCTGCAGCTCACCCGCATTCAGGAGTTGCTGGCAGCCCGAGGGTGTCGAGTGGCCTACTCGTCCCTGCACCGGTTCGTCGCTCGCCGCAACTGGCGGGGCCGGAGCCGCAGCACGGTACGGATGGTGGAAAGTGTCCCGGGGGAAGTGGCGGAGCTGGACTTCGGTCGCCTGGGCTTCATCCACGATCTGGAGACCGGCCGCCGCCGCACGGTGTGGGCCCTGATCGTGGTGCTGGCCTACTCCAGGCACAGCTTCGTCTGGCCCACCTTCAGCCAGAAACTGGAAGACGTCATAGCCGGACTGGAGGCGGCCTGGGCCTTCTTCGGCGGCGTCACCAGGTATCTGGTCATCGACAACTTTCCCGGTGCGGTGGCGGGCGCCGACGCGCTGCACCCCAGGCTCACCAGGGGCTTCCTGGAATACTCCCAGCACCGGGGATTCATCACCGACCCCGCCCGGGTGCGCCACCCCAAGGACAAGCCCCACGTGGAGCGGGGCGTCCAGTACGTCAGGGAGCGCTTCTTCAAGGGCGGGGAGTTCAGGGACCTGACTCACCTCCGGGAAGAAGCAGCCCGCTGGTGCCGTGAGGTGGCCGGGCTCAGGGTCCACGGCACCACCCGTCGCCAACCGCTGCAGGTCTTCCAGGATGAGGAGCTCCAGGCCCTGGCCGAGTGGGACGGCGAGCCCTACGAGGTTACTGGATGGCGCACCGCCAAGGTCCATCCCGACCACCACGTGGCCTGCCAGTACGCCCTCTACTCGGTGCCAGCCGCGCTGTGCCCTCCCGGACAGCAGGTGGAGATCGGGCTGGGCAGCAAGCTGGTGCGCATTTACCACCGGGGAAGGCTGCTCAAGCTCCACCCCCGCCAGCCCCGCGGCGGCCGCTCCACCGACGCATTGCCTCACCTAAAACGTTACCAACGGAGATTGTTGCCTCAACTAAAATGTTACCGAAAACTCGGAGGCGGCCACGTGGGTGGAGGCATAAGCAGGATGGCAAAGCGGGAATTACTGGCGACACTGAGAGACCGTTACCGGAGCTCCTCAAAGAAGGAGAAGAGCCGTATCCTGGACGAGTTCATTGCGATCACTGGACACCATCGCAAGCACGGCATCAGGTTGCTAGGGCAGCTTGACGATAATGAGGATACACCGCGACCGGCACGAGGCCGGCGCATCTACCCGGCGCATCTACGATGAGGCCGTTCGAGAAGCGGTGATCGTGATCTGGGAAGCTGCTGACCGTATCTGTGGGAAACGCCTGAAGGCGGCGCTGTCCCACCTGGTGGATTCCATGGAGCGCCATGGTCATCTCGCGTTGGATCCTGAGGTGCGGGATCGTCTCCTCGCTGCCAGCGCAGCCACCCTGGACCGTCTCCTGAAACCGATCCGTCCCACAGCGGGCACCCGGTGCCGACGGCGGCGTCGGCAAGCGATGGGGAAACGCGTTCCGGTGCGTACGTACAATGGTTGGAACGGACCGCCGCCCGGGTTCCTGGAGATAGACCTGGTGGCGCACTGTGGTGGACCGCTGTCCGGATCATTCATCCACAGCCTGGTGGCTACCGACATCTGCACCGGCTGGACCGAAGCCGTTCCCCTGCTGGCTAGGGAGCAGTCCCTGATCGTGGCTGGATTGGAAGCCATTGGTCAGCGGTTGCCCTTCCCTATCCGCGGCATCGACTCGGACAACGATGGCGTGTTCATCAACGAGACGCTGATCCAGTACTGCGCTGACCGTTACATCGAGTTCACCCGGTCGCGAGCGTACCGCAGCAACGATCAGGCCTGGATCGAGCAGAAAAATGGTTCTGTGGTACGCCGCTTCGTCGGCCATGATCGTTATTCGGGCCAGGTCGCCGGGCAGACCATGGCGCACCTTTACGGGGCGTTGCGGCTGTACGTGAACTTCTTCCAACCCTCGTTCAAGCTGATCAACAAGACCCGGCACGGCGCCACCACCGTCAAGCATTACAGTCAGCCCACCACGCCCTGCGACCGCGCGATACAGCACGATGCAATCGACGGTGACATGAAGGACGCGCTCCGCCAATACCGAGCCAGGCTGGATCCGGTGCTGTTGCTGCATACCATCCGGGAAGCCCAGTCGGCCCTGGTGGCAGCGACTTCTCCAGACGTGCAGGAAACGCCAACGGGCGAAAGCCTTGAACGTTTCCTCGCCAAATTGCCCAGGCTGTGGCGCCAAGGCGAAGTCCGGCCTACCTGCCCACGCGGCCCGAGTCCGGTGTCCCCGGCACTGGCGAACCCGCAAGGACCCCTTCGAAGGGGTTTGGGGCAACGTGCTGGTCTGGTTGCAAGCCCACCCGGATGTGACCGGCAAGGCGCTGATGACCAGATTGCAGGCGGAACACCCAGATCGTTTCAGCACGGCACAGTTACGAACCATGCAACGCCGGGTGAAGGCGTGGCGCTGCATCATGGCCAAAGAACTGGTTTACGCCGGGACTGCTGCCGCTTCAACGGAACCGCATGGACTCCCGGAACTGGCGCTGATCGGAGTGGATTCTAGGTGCTAAAGTTTCGGTAACATTTTCCGGTGAGGCAACAGGCCGGCAGAAGTAGTTGACGCTGAACACCTCGGTCAATAACGCGGTCCATATCACCAACATGACGATCCTAGAACTAGTAGCCTTTGAGTCCTGATCGCCACTCTGTCCGGCGCGGGTGTGCCGATGAAGAGGCCATCTAGGTTCGGAAGTCCAGGGTCCGTTCCACAGGCTGGACGCTCCTGAGCACTATGGCGTTCCGTCGGTCACGGCGGTTTGGCCCCACCTAGCTAGACCAAATCGAGAACCTTCGCGTTAAGGTTCGTTTTGGAAGCATAATCGGCCTTTTGGCCTAACTGGGCCAGGTGGTCAGTTACCAATGGACAAAAAGAGGTTCTGGCCGTAGATGCCGAGTTTCTTTCGTCTCCAGCACTCATCGTTGGAGCAGAGTGCCATACAGGCGTGCTGGAACCATAGTATCGGCCATCCCCATAAGTTCGGCATCCTAATAGTGCGCACCTGCTACACCAAGAAGGTAAAGATTACCAGGCCTCGACCATACTCACCGCTGCGCAAGACCACACTTGAACGCGTATAATTGAGACACGGAGTGAACGCCATGACCACCATCAACGACATCGGGGACCTGATCCGCGTCCTCCGCGAACAACCGGAATGGGCGGATACGCTACGTAGCGTGCTCCTAAGCCAGGAGCTTCTCAACCTGCCCGAACGGTTCGCCCAATTCGTCGAAGCGACCAACACCAATTTCAAAGCCGTCAATCTAAGGCTCGACCGCATGGACCAGCGCTTCGACGCGGTGGACAGCAGGCTCGACCGCATGGACCAGCGTTTCGACGCGGTAGACAGCAGGCTCGACCGCATGGACGGCAGGCTCGACCGCATGGACGGCCGGATGGACAACGGCTTCGGCATCAATTACGAGCTGAAAGTGGAACGGAACATCGCCAGCTACGCCGGACAGAACCTCGGCCTGAGAAACGTCCGTACCCTCCACGGCAACCAAGGCCGCGCCCCCAGCTTGATAAGCCAGTCCGAGCAACGAGCCGAGGACGGCCGCATCTCCTGGGACGAACACGACCAACTCTGGCTGGCCGACCTCATATTCAGCGGAACGACCCGCAACGAAGCAGCCGACGTCAACGCCGTCGCCGAAGTGAGCATCACCGCCGGAGACGAAGACATCGAGCGTGCTCTTGAAAGGGCCCGGATCCTAGCCCTTGTCATCCAGAGCCCCGCAACTCCGGTCGTCATCACTTCACAAATAGACCCGGCGAGGGCCGAAGCCGCCCATCAACGCGGCGTGACGATAATCCAAGCCCCCCTATAGCACGATACCCACCGGCAACCCCTCTCAGATCCTCCGCCGCATCATCGGCCCGCCCTCCATGTAATCCCGCACCCCCTCCAGCACGTCCCGCCCAGGCTTCTCCTGCTCCATCAGGCCGACCATATCGTCCACATACAGGAACAGCTTGCCATACAAGTCTCTAGACGACAGTGGCTTCTGACCCCGCAGGCTATTAAGCAATCCCCTGAACCCACTCCGCTCCCGCTTCAAGTCCCGCTCGATCCTGTTCCGGCGAACGACCCTGATGTAGATCTCCTTCTGGCGCCGAAACTCGTCCCACCGCAGGCTCCGGTCCGGCACCGACTGCCGGAACAGCATTATCAGAGCCAGCTCGATCTGGTTGACCAGCCCCATCGCGTACAACACCTCCATCTCGTCCATCCCCAACGCAACCTGGGACATGAACGCCAGATCCCGCGCCGCCCACAGGTTCTCCAGCTTCCGACCTGCGGGTCCGGCATGAACCGCAACCTGCCGCGCACGCCTCCCCAACAGACCCCCTAACCATGAACACCGACAACCAACCCACAGCCAGACCACCCTGGTCCTTCTCACTCGCCCTCGGCCTCATCCTGGCCGCCGTCGGCCTAGCCGCCGGCACCGCCATCTACATGGCCGTCACCGACCGGCCGGAACCAAGCATCCCAACGGACCCCGGATACGTCGCCGACCACAGCAACAACTTCCTAAACCCCGCCCAAGCCTACAGCCACCTCGAGACCTACCTCGCCCTCACCCTCTGGGCCGAGATAGCCTACGAAACAGCCTCCGAAGCTCCCCACACGTTCTACCGCGCCCTTACCCTGCCCCGACCGACCCGCTGCGCCAGGCCCAGCGGCCGCCCCCGCACCAACGAGGAAGTCGTACAATGCGTCCGCGCCGCCGCCGCCGCCGCCGCCAACTCCGGAGCCACACCCTGGACCGACCTCACCTTCCAACAACGCGACCACGCAGCCATCACCTATCTCTCGAACCTGTGGCGGGCCACCGACCCCACCGAAGAGATCCGCATCACGATCATCTGGCGGGGGGGCCTCGACCCCACGGACGCCCCCAGCGTCCAGGAGCTGCAGCGGGCCTACCAACACTGCCCCGACCGCATGATGGCACAGAGAAACAGGCTCGCCAACGCCAACAGCAACCTGGAACTCGCCCAACGCTGGCTCGCCATCGCCGAGAACACCAGCACCTGCGCCGACGAGACGTCGACCCAACTGTTCCTGCCCCCCAAGGAAGGACAACCTCCTCCCGCGCCCGCATCTCCCCGGAACCCCAAGCAAGACCCTATCCCAACTGATATTCAGAGCGAACCATGAAGACGCGCCAAGAAAAAGCAGCGCCGCTACTGCAACGCCGCCCTGCGGACCCGCACCTCCAACGGCCTCAGCCACGCCAAGGTCATCTACGATACCGAAGACGACGCCTGGAACGCCATCCGCGCCACCACCCGAGACGCCGTCATCACCCTCGAGGAAATGACCCCCTACCTCTGCCGGACCACCAAAGACCACTACCACATAGGCCGACGCGCCAAAAAGCACGACACCGCTCACCAACAACTCCTAGACACCCTGAAGCAGATCCCCGGAGCCGCCAACATACTCCGGAACGCCTAGAGGGGCATCAATCTCCCTCTCCGCCTACGCGCAGTCGATCAACCCCAACCGGCCCAAACGGTCACACAACTATGAGAGACTCAAAAATCCAGTGGACCACCCACACCTGGAACGTGGCCACCGGCTGCACACAGATCTCCCCAGGCTGCGACAACTGTTACGCCGAGGCCATCGCGGAGCCGAAGAGGAGTTCGCCAGCCTTCCCCCAAGGGTTCGACGTCACCCGCCCCCACAAGCTCAAAGACCCGATCAAGTGGACGGCACCAGCCCGAATCTTCGTCAACAGCATGAGCGACCTGTTCCACCGTGACATCCCAAGGGACTTCCTGGCCCAGATCTGGGAGACGATGCTCACTGCAGACCAGCACGTCTACCAAGTCCTGACCAAGAGGCCCCACCGGGCAGCCAACCTGATCAAAGAGATGCAGCTGCCCCTGCCACCCCACCTCTGGATCGGCACTTCGGTGGAGAACCAGCGTTTCGGCAACAACAGAATCCCAGCGCTCCTCGCCATACCGGCAGCGGTCCGCTGGCTATCTTGCGAACCCCTCCTGGGCCCCCTTGACCTAACCCGTCACCTAGCCAACGGCATCAACCGGGTCATCGACGGCGGAGAGTCGGGCAGCGGCCGGCGCCCGGCAGACCCCGACTGGTTCCGAGCTATCCGGGACGACTGCGTCGCCGCCGGCGCCCCCTATTTCCACAAACAAGGAAACCACCACTTCCCAGGAAGAGACCGGGAGCTCGACGGGTCCACTTGGAACCAATACCCCGCGCTCGACCACCCGGCCCTCGCAGACCTGCGCTGATGCCACCCCCAAAGACCCCCGACACCGGAGATCTCCTTCTACCCCAAAAAACGAGGTAAACGCCTCCATGCCCAGCCTTAAGCAAACTGTCCGGTTGACCCACTTGGACGGCAAGCTGCCCAACATCGCCCTCATGAAACTCGCCCATTAGCACAAAGCCCGCGGCGATGAAGTGATATTGGCCACCACCCCTTCCCCCTCCATGTTCGAGCCCACACGCTACGACTTAGTTTACGGGTCGGCCATCTTCGAGTGGTCTGCGCCGAAGGCACGAGCCCTCCGTCAGGCTTTTCCTCACGCCGTACTCGGCGGAACCGGCGTGGACCTCTCCGCAACCGTCGAGACAGCAATCGGCCAGCCCAAGTACGAACACTACGATTACTCGATCTACCCGAACTACCCCAGGAGCCTCGGTTTCACCCAACGGGGCTGCCGCCTCCGCTGCCCCTTCTGCGTCGTGCCCAAGAAGGACGGAAGGCCCCTCCAGTTGAACACCATCGCTGACATCTGGCGACCGGGAACCCCGCGCTGCATCATGCTCCTCGACAACGACTTCTTCGGCCAGCCGAAGGACCAATGGCAGGCCAAGGCCAAGGAGCTCGCCGACGGAGCCTTCCGCGTGAATTTCACCCAGGGAGTCAACATCCGGTTGCTCACCCCCGAAGGAGCGGAGACCTTAGCGAGCCTGCGCTATTCGGACACGCGCTTCGAGCGCCCAAGGTTGTACACCGCCTGGGATAACCTCGGCCACGAGAAGGTGTTCTTCAGGGGGCTGGACCTGCTCCAGCCCGCCGGCATTCCACCCAAACACGTCATGGTCTACATGCTCGTGGGCTTCGCGGAGGACGAGACCATGAAGGACGTCCTACAGCGCTACCAAAAGCTCGTCGATGCCGGATGCCTGCCCTACCCGATGGTCTTTGACCGGACCAACCAGGAGCTCAGGGACTTCGCCCGTTGGGTCATCGGCCGCTATCACGAATTCGTCCCTTGGGAACAGTACCTCAACGAACAACCAGAAACCGCCGAAGCGCAAATTCAGGCAATGCTACCCGGGTTCGGCGAGACTCCATCGAAACGAAAACGCCGCTTCCACCAGCCCGGATAGATGTGACAACAACGCTGCTGGCCCGTACCGGAGACACCGTGTCACAGGCGATTATCGCCCGCTGTACTGTGCCCAGCGGCACAACAACGGAGGAGTGAGGATGTCCCGAAGGATACTCAACAAAAGGACCTTGAAGTACAGGACCCAGTCGGCGGAGGAATTCCTCAAGCGCTTGGCTGATACACGGTGGCTAGCCCTCGCTACTTTCGCGGCGTCCTCCACCGCTGTCCTGGTGCCAGCAGCCCTAGAACTCGCAGGCGCGATGGAAACTGCGCTCGCCAGATCAATCTACACACTTGGAGGCGTGTGCTTCACGGGAACGGGCGTCTTTGCCTTCATGGCATGGATAGCGAAAGATTTCCTCGATTTCCTGGCCCAAATGAAGCAGGACGCCGCCGACGCCGTTGAAGAGGACCCGGTATGACTCTCTCGATCGCGTCTATGGCCCTGGGCGTCGCGGTTGGCCCGGCCCTGATGGGCGTCGCGACCGGTGCTGCCATTCACGGTCTCGACGACGGCCCCCACGTGCTGGCCGAGGGCCACACAACGCCAAAGACAACCCAGTAACGACGAGAACAACGCCAGAAGCGCCGCTACACACCCCTTGGGACCATACTCCCACTCCCACTGGTGGCCCTCGCTCAACTCCCGGCATAACGCCTTATTACCGGAGGTTGTTTCATGAACATAGACAGCACACTTATACACGAAATCCTAGCCAGCGATCGCCCCATGGGCGTCGACCACACCCATTTGCAACGGATCAACGCCAGCAACCAGTACCTCCAGCTGGTCCGGCCAGAGACCACGATATGGCCAGCCCGCGATCGCCTGCACTTGCTGCCGGGGGCTGTTCTGCCGAACTGCATGGGCCGCGAACGTCCGCCGGAAGATATGGCAGCCGTCCTTCAGCTTCACCCCTACCCGCTCGGCCAGCCGCTTGATGTCCTGCACACCCCGTCGTAGCCCAGCTGGATCTTCTCTTCCGTTACCCACAGCCAGTCCAGGGCGTCGGCCCGGTAGTGCAGGTACTGGAGCGTCGCGCGCTGGCACCAGCGGTCGAAAGGCACCTGGCGTTCTTTCTGACCCTTCCCATGGATCACCCGGACCACTCCGAGGTCCCAGTCCAAATCGTCCTTCTTGAGGGGCCACATCTCCCGCCTCCGGATGCCGCTCGTCACCAGGAGCCGAAGCATCGACTGCCTGCGGGCTCCGGTGAGGGAGCTTAGGGGGCAGAGGTCGATCAACGCCCGGAACTGCTCTTCTGAGAGGAACGGCTCACGGACCTTCGGCGCTCAGACCTGAGCGGCCGGCGAGCGGTCCAGCATCTCGCAACCCACACACCAGTTGAGTCAGGTTGTGATCGCCTGCCACCGGCTGAATACAGACCTGGGAGCCAGGCCGCGGTCTTTGAGAGTCCCAAGGTGCTCGAGGATGTGAAACGGCGCCAGGTCCGCCAGTGTCTCGCAGTCCGGGCCGAGGTCCCGGAGGACCAACCGAAGCTCCTTTCGCTGGAACTTGATCGTGGCTTCGGTGCTTCCTTCGATCCGGTGAAAACGTTAGTAGCCGTCAAGGGCTGGCCATCGCCTCTGGATCATGCCCAAAGCTGAGCCAGCTTTGAGACCGGAAATAGCTTCTAGGCCATTGTTTGCCGACTCTGGATGCCTATTTTGTAGCTGTTTAGGGGGGATGGCTCCCCGATCTACCCGGCTTACGAAAATGAATTCGTGGGATTTCGCCCGGACCCACGTCGTCCCCGAGATGCACCGGACAACCCAAACGTCGCGGCCTCGTCCCCATGGGTGACGCCGACGGCGACCGTGCCGGCGGTGCTGTCGGAGGCTTGGATCTTGGCGGCTCTATTCGTCAGCTGACTATGCGTGGTGCGTCACTTGTAGTCTTGGCGAATGATCATCGTGTTAGCTAGAATTGGCCAAATCGTGGAACTATTAGCCGACTTGTCCTTGTTCCCACGGCCCGCAGGACCGGCTAGCGTTCCGGTTATACCGCTTCGGCAGTTGGGTCAACGGCATAACGGCCCGATGCACAGAAGGGTTTTGCTGGGTCAGTCCCCGGTAATCGCCCGGCTCAAGGGTTCTAGCCGCGACCCGCTACCGCACCCGGAGAGTGGTTCACAAGCATGGAAACCGCAAATCCTATCAGCTTGATGATTGTCGAGGAAAATGGACTCCAGGCCGCCGGGATGCGGTCGTATTTTGATCCCGAAGACGACATCGAGGTGGTCGGAGTGTTCGGGGTGGTGGCGGAGGCGGTGACGGCGGCTCGTCAGCTCGACCCCACCGTGGTCCTGTTGAGTTTGAACCTGCCCGGCGTGGCCCCTTTCGAAGCGTGCCGACAGATCGGCGCGGTGGCTCCGGACACCCGGGTCATCACGCTTGGACCGTCGCCGGTGAGGGAAGCGGACGTCGCTATGTCGTTGATGGTGGGTTCATGCAGCCACTTGCCGGCCGGCGCATCCCGGTTGGACTTCGTCCGAGTCGTCCGGGCTACGGGAGCGGGAGAGTCTTTGGAGATTGCCGAGGTGGCCCAAATCTGTATCCGGATCATGAGTTCTTTTCCGGGGCCGGTGGACCTGGGCACCCTGACGCCTCAAGAGCGGAAGGTACTGGTCATGGTTTCGGAAGGGCTCAACAACGCCCAGATCGCCATCGAAATGGAGATCAGCCCCCACACGGTGCGTCGGCACGTGAGTCCAATCCTGCGCAAGCTGAACCGCTCCAGCCGGGCCGAGCTTGGAATTTACGCCCCGATGGTATCTATTTTGCGCGACGACTCCGAGGGCTGAGCAGCGACCCCACTCTCCGAAGATACGTTGGAGTCGGCGCCGGTCTGCCTGGCTTGGCGGCTGGCGGAAAATCTGGTGGCCGTCAACAACGGTCGTGGGCATGGGCGGCGGTTGCGAAGGGGTCGTTTGAGTGGTGTTGACCGCTTGCGGCTTCGTCTCGCACTTCAAAAAGCTTGCGGGTCGACGGAGCTGGCGGGCGGCTCACCGAGCCAATTACCCGTCGGCGTCGTCTTGCAGCATTGACACCAAAGGTACGTAAATGCCCAGTTCCGCCCGGCTGGAAACGTTTAGCTTGCGCAGTGTTCTACTGACATGGGTCCTAACAGTGTGAGGGCTGATGCCGATCCGCTCCGCAATCTGGGCGTTGTTGAGCCCGCCGGATATCAGGGCCAAGACCGTCCTCTCCTGGCGGGTCAGCGAACCCAGGTCCACCGGTTCTGGGAAGGAACTCAAGAACCGAAGGTAGATCAGGGCCACCTCGGCAATCTCCAGCACCTCCCCCACCCCGGTAGCCCGAACAACCCGGACGAAGTCCGACCGGGAAGCTCCTTTTGGCAAGTGACCCGATGAACCGACCATCAACGAGGTGGCGACATCCTCTTCCCTGACCGGAGACGGCCCCAGCGTAATGACCCGGCTCTCTGGAGCCACGGCAGCGATCCGACGGCAAGTGTCGAACGGGGCCAATTCGGGCAGACCCAAACTCAGCAGAATCACAGTTGGTTGGAGCCGTTCCGCCTCGACGACCGCCTCGGCAGCCGTCCCGAATTCCCCAACCAGTTCGATGTTCTCTTCGTCTTGGAAATAGGCCCTTAGCCCAACGCGCTGGAGCTCGTCGTCTTCGACGATCATAAGGCTGATGGTGGCCGCCTCTGTCATGCCCTAGCGTCCACACAATCAACTGGTCGAAGGGTTTGGCCACGCAGGGCGTTTCCGGGCCAGGGACGGCCCAGCATAGCCCGACGCACCCAGCCCGAGGCCAAAGCCCGACGAAGGCAATTCATCGCGACTCCCCACATGTCTGCGATTCCTCAAAGTCTGCGGCAATTCTAAAACCCGTTCGTTCGCTTGGGTATAGCTCAGTTGTCTACGCAACTGATAGACGACTGACTAGCTTCGCCTGACCGACTAAGTCCGGCGACTGTCCCACTCCATCCTTTCGCCCCATCTGTCTAAGGCGGTATAGCTCACTTGTCTATAACCGCATCAGTTGGGTAACGGACTACGCTTTTCGCCGTCAAATCCTAGAATTCTGGAATCCAATCGCCGACTTCCAGATATGCGGTGTCGGCAATCGATTGGTGTGCATCCGGTGGGACGGGGTGTGACGGTGAATCCAATAACAAGCGCTTTAGCGATGATTTCCACTCTCAACAAACTGCGGCGATTGCCGAATGGTGTGCGGCTAATGCCAACGGCCCTCACCTTGGCGGTGCTGCTGGCCTTGGGCGCGGCGGTGCTCCTGCGCTTTGTGGCGGTCCCGGCCGAGGCCGCACCCAGCCCAGCCTCCGACGTTTCCCCCAGCGCCCGCGCCGCCTCCCACTCGGCGTCCGGTCTCGCCGACGGCGCCGACTACACCCCACGCCTCTGGGCGGCCGACGCCAACGGCAACGGCGCAGCAGGGGAGACCGCCAGCCCGATGCCCGCCGCCCAGGCCATCGGCGGGACCTGGAGCTTCGCAATAGGGCTGGAGCCGGACACCATAGCCGTCGGCAGCGCCACCGGGGCCCTTGTGACCGTCGTTGCCACCTTCACCGCCCATCAGCAGAATCTCAGCACCCTCGAGGCTAGAACTGGCGGATCAGGCTATTTGACCGTCTCCGTCTCCGGAAATCGAGGCCCCTCTCCGCTTGTCGGATTCGGCGCGGACGATCCCAGCGATTTGGTACCTACTGCCCAGTTCGAGTTGCAACCGGACTGCGTACCAGTCTTGGACGAAGGAACGCTTACTTGCACATACCATCTTGATGAGAATCTTGACCCCCGGCGTATTTACGCCAAGGCTAATGCAAGGCTGGAGAACTACACCGTAAGAGTGGGCTCGGAAGGGGGCACACCCACCATCGAGGCCCGCGTCAACGGTCAGCCCAGCACGTTAGCCAGCATCACCGCTCCCGGCGTCGCGCTGACGGTGGCAGCGAACACGGCTCCCAGTTTCGGTGAAGGCGCCACCGCGGACCGGTCGGTGGAGGAGGACACCGGCGAGGGCGGCAACGTGGGCGACCCGGTAACCGCCACCGACAATGACAACGACAGCCTGACCTACACGCTCTCCAGTACCGGCACCGACCACAACTCGTTCTCCGTCGACAACAACGGCCAGATCACCGTGGCCACCGGGGCATCCTTGGACTACGAGGATAAGTCCAGCTACACGGTTACCGTGTCGGTCCATGACGGCAAGAACGCCGACGGCGAAGACGATACCTCGGTGGACGCCACCATCGAGGTCACGATAAACGTGACCAACGTGGACGAGCCGGAGATAGTGACCTTCTCGTCCGACCGGCCTCAAGTGGGCACGGAACTGACCGCCACCCTCACCGACCCCGACGTCAGCATCTCCGGTACTTAGAAACTATCTCAAAACACCGACGGTCTGTAAGGGAGACCGCGTATCCGGTTCGGCTAATATTGGGGAAACATGGGTAGTGGTGGTTGATGATGGGAAAGAGCGAGACTCTGCCAACGATATGGGAAATCCCGGATGATCTGTGGGAACGGATTCACCCAGTCATTCTGCAGATGGATCCGCCCAAGTCCACAGGGCGCAAGCGGGTTCAACCGAGGCGAATGCTGGAGGGCATCATATTCCGGATGCGTACCGGCTGCCACTGGAACCGCCTGCCCAGGGAACTGGGAGACGACAGCACCATCCACCGGACCTTTCAGCGCTGGGTTGAACTTGGCGTTCTGGAGCGCATCTGGGCGGCGTTGATCGAGCAGTGCGAGGAACTGGGAGCGGTGGACTGGGAATGGCAGTCTGCGGACGGCGCCATGGGCAAGGCCCGTTTTGGGGGGATTCAGTCGGCGCCAACCCTACGGACCGGGGTAAGGCGGGCAGCAAGCGGAGCATCCTGGTTGACGCGAGGGGAGGGCCGCTGAGCGTGGTGGTGGCCGGAGCCAATGTTCACGACACCAAGCTGCTGGAGCTGACCCTGGAAAGCATAGTGGTGGAGCGTTCTGACGTCCTTTATGAGGGCCCCCAGCATTTGTGCTTGGACAAGGGATACGACAATCCAACCGGCCGCCGGGCCGTGGAGGCTCGAGGATACCAGGGACACATTCGCCGCATAGGGGAGGAGAAACTGGATACTCAGGGGTTGAAACGTTATCCCGCCCGCCGGTGGGTAGTGGAACGTACCTTGGCCTGGTTATCGAAGTGTCGTGCGATCCTGGTGCGCTATGACAAGAAGGCATCCAACTACATCGGCCTGATCCAATTGGCTTGCGCCCTGATCTGGTACCGCCGCCAATGGCAACTCAAGTTTTGAGATAGTTTCTTAGTATCTGCTTACCTCACCGCGCACGCAGACCTTCTCGTGACGACCGATACAGGACTGATTGCTGCGACTGCTCAGTCCGATACCATTCGGGCCGAAACACGAGACTTGTTCCTACAACGTTACAAATGACCACCCACGGGTGCGCATCCTAAGGATCCTCAAACAGGCGGTGTCCTTCGCTACTGAGTGTGAATTAACCGCCAAACGGCTTGAACTCCCTGAATGCCTCGATCGCCCCCTCCTCGGCCTCCATGGCCGCCACGTAGTGGTCCAGCATCTGGGGTGTGGACCAGCCGGCGATGGCCTGGACGAACTGGCGGGGTATGCTCTGTCTTACCGCGTGGGCGGCGAAGGTTCTACGGTATACGTGGCAGACGTCCTTCACTTCTACTCCCGCTCGGTCGGCCAAACGCTTCAAGTCCTGGCCGATCCCGTCGTAGCCCGGGCGTTCGCGCTCCTCGGTGACCCACAGCCAGTCCAAGGGGTCGGCCCGGAAGTGCAGGTAGCGCAGCATGGCCCGCTGGCACGTCCGGTCGAACGGGACTTGCCGCTCTTTTTGACCTTTCCCGTGGATCACCCTAATGACCCCCTTCTCCCAGTCCAGGTCGGCCCTCTTCAGCATCCACATCTCCCGCCTCCGCATGCCGCTGGTCACCAGCAGCCATAGCATGGACTGCTGGCGGGCCCCGAGGAAGGTGTTCAGCGGACAGAGGGCCAGCAGGGCCTCGAACTGGTTTTCGGCGAGAAACCCTTTCCGGGTCCGGGGCACTTTGGGGCTCCGGATCTGGGTGGCCGGGGAGCGCTCCAAGAGTTCCCAGGCCACGCACCACTTTAGCCAAGTCTTGATCGCCTGCAAGCGGGTGCGGAGCGTCCTGGGGGCGCTGTCGCGGTCCTTCAGGTTGCTGAGGTGATCGAGGACGTGGATGGCGGTCAGGTCCTGCAGGGTCTGGCAGTCGTCGGGGAGGTCTTGGAGGAAGAGCCGGAGCTCCTTTCGGTAGAACTTGATCGTGGCTTCGGTGCTGCCCTCGACGCGGTGGAACCGAAGGTAGCTATCGTAATTTTCCCATAACCGCTGGGTCATGCCCAAAGCTGGGCCAGCTTTGTGGCCAGGAATAACCGCTGGTACATCCATCCATTGTTTGCCGACTCCGGATGGCCAATTCGTAGCTGTTTTGGGGGGGGGTTGGCTCCCCGAGTAGGATTCGAACCTACGACCTAGCGGTTAACAGCCGCCCGCTCTACCGCTGAGCTATCGGGGAACGTCAAAGAGAGGTTGATACCGAGGTAGTTACCTCCTCGATTGTAGCACCTGAACCCGGTACCCTCAACACTACTCCCTCGGCAGTGAGTCGTGTTGAGGCTTGCATTCTGACGACAACCGGCTCTTCCGCATGGGACACTTCCGGGATAGAATGGAAGTACCCCCTCAATATGGTCCGCCGTTCGAGCTTCTGGGGACCGTCGTGTCCCGCCAGGATTTAGGCTACGGCAATCTCCCTTTTGCGCCTTCCCAGGCCCCATTGCGCGATAAGGCGGCTGTGCCGAGAGTAGCGACGGTGTGAAATCTAAGCCAACGATTGGAGCAGTGTGACCAGTTCCGACTACGCAATTTACACCAAGGGTTTAGTCCGGGAATTTGGCTCGGTAAGGGCTGTCGATGGGGTGGACCTAGCAGTCCACCCAGGGGAAGTCTTCGGCTTTCTCGGCCCTAACGGCGCCGGAAAGACCACCGTAATCCGTATCCTCATTACCCTGCTCGCGCCGACAGCAGGTGAGATTCAAGTGGCTGGCCGTGACGTGTTGCGGCAACCCAACGACGTCCGCCTGCGCATCGGCGCAGCGTTGCAAGAAGCGGCTCTGGACGCCAAACAGACGGGCCGGGAGCTCCTGCGGTTGCAAGGGAAGTTGTATGGGCTATCGGGGAGGGAGGTCGACCGCCGCATCGCCCAGTTGTCCAACTTGGTGGACATAGGCGACGCGATGGACCGCATGATCGCCACCTATTCGGGCGGGATGAAGCGTCGGCTGGACTTGGCGGCGGCCCTGATTCACAACCCGGTGGTACTGTTCCTAGACGAGCCCACCACCGGCCTCGATCCCATCAGCCGGGCCCGTGTCTGGGAGGAAGTCCGGACCATCAACGCTGAGTTGGGGGTCACGATCTTCCTGACCACGCAATACCTGGAGGAAGCCGACGCCGTGGCCCACCGGGTGGGCATCATCGACCGTGGCGTTCTGGCGGCCCAAGGCACTCCGGCGGAGCTGAAGCGCGCCCGGGGCTCCGACCTGATCGTGGTGAAACTGGAGGGCGAGCTGGAGGTGGCGGTCAAGGCGGTCAAGGGTATACCCCAAGTGGGGGAAGTGGAGGCCCATGGGCAAGAATTGACCATCAGCGTGGCCAACGGCGCAGCGCTGATTAGCAGTGTGGCCTTGGCGTTGGACCACGAGCGTATCGTGGTCCAAGAGCTGACGCTTCGGACTCCAACCCTAGACGACGTGTTCCTACAGGTGACCGGCGGCCGGTTGCGGGACAGCGAGAGCGTGGGATCCTCCGCTGATTAGACGTCGGCCCTTGTAAGTGAATTTCCGTTTGGTTAGAGAGATGATTCGATGGCTGCGGCTACCAACCTAACTCCCACCCTCGCCAAGAGGGGCGGGTTCATAAAAGACACCTTGACCGTATCGGAACGGGCGGTCCGGTCGGTCCTTCGCGATACCGAAGTCATTATCCCGGCGTTGATCATCCCGGTATTCATGTACGTGATGACCGTGGGGGCCCTGCAGGATGTCGCCGAGCGGATCCCTGGAGTGGACTACAAGGCGTTCCAACTGCCAGTGGCGGTGCTCTTCGCGGTGACCGGAATCTCCCGCGCGATCACGGTGGTCACGGATATTCAGAGCGGCTATTTCGACAGGCTGGTGATCAGCCCGGTCAACCGGTTGGCGCTGTTGCTGGGACTTATGGTGGCCGATTTCGCGTTGGTTCTAGCCCTGACCGTGCCAGTGGTCATCATGGGGTTTATTGCTGGCGTCAGCTTCGCCACTGGCGTAGGAGGCATCCTGCTGTTCATGTTCTTGAGCGCGCTGTGGGGCTTGATATTCACTGGGTTCCCCTACGCCATCGCCCTGAAGACCGGGAATCCAGCGGCGGTCAACATGAGCTTTCTGCTGTTCTTCCCTTTCCTGTTCATGACGACGCTGTTCGTGCCTCAGGAAGCCATGACCGGTTGGATGGCTGCGGTCGCCGACTACAACCCGGTCACTTACCTACTGGCCGCCCTGCGCTCCCTCATCTCCAACGGCTGGGAGCCCATGACCATCCTCTATGGCTTGATAGCGATGCTGGGTGTGGCCGTGGTCAGCATTGGTATGGCCTTGGCCGCGTTGCAGGGGAGGGCCACCAGAAAGTAGCTCGCAACTCGAGACGCGGACTAATAGGCCGCCGCCCATGTCCGGGCGGCGGCCTTGGTGTTCTGCGATGTGGGCCGTGGGTTAGTCGCCGGACTTTACCCAGTCGGCGCAGCGTTCGGCGATCATGATGGTCGTGCAGTTGGTGTTGGCCCGGATCACGTTGGGCATCACCGAGGCGTCGGCCACCTTGATGTTCTCCAGCCCGTGGATGCTCAGGTGCTGGTCGACCACCGCCATCGGGTCGCTGGCTGGGCCAATCTTGCAGGTGCCCGAGGCGTGGGTGGTGTTGAACACCGTCCGCCGCATCCAAGCGTCCATCGCTTCGTCGGAGGCCAAGTCCTCCTCCGAGGGTTGCACGACTTTATCCACGATTGGGCCGAAGGCATCGTTCGCCAACAGGTCCATGCTGATGCGTACCGCCTCCCGCAGCCGTTCCCGGTCGCGCTCCAGCTCCAGGTAGCGGTAATTTAACGCCGGTTGCACGGTGGGGTCGTTGGCCGAGAGCCTGACTTCGCCCGCCCCGTCGGCCAACTCCAGGATGCATTGAATGCGCACGCCGCCGGGCTCGAAAGGATCGGCGCCGCCGATGGGGGTTGAGAACGACGACGCGGTGATCTGCATGTCGTTCCGGTCGGGTGAGCCGGTGGCGGTGTAGCGCAATCCGGTTTGGGAGCGTGGGGCCAGCGGGTCCTGATCGTGGTCGTCCCTTACGTCGCAGATGATGGCCACGATCGGATGATCGCGCAGGTTCTGACCGACGCCGGGCAGGTCGTGCACCACGGGGATACCTATCTCCCGTAGGTGGTCGGCCGGCCCGACCCCCGAGAGCATCAGTATCTGAGGCGAGGCCATCGACCCGGCGCTCAGGATAATCTGCCCGGCCTCCATCTGATAGACCTCGCCGCCGCTTTCGACCTCTACGCCCACGGCGGTCTTGCCCTCGAACAGGATGCGGCGCACCATCACGTTGGGCCGCACCGTGAGGTTCAGCTTGTGGCGGACTTCCCGGAGGAAGGTGAGGGCGGTACTCATCCGCACACCCTCCGGGTTGTTCATCGGAATGGGCCCGACGCCGCCGGAATCCGGAGCGTTCATGTCGTAGTCTTCGGGGTAGCCAGCGTCCAGGGATGCTTGCACGAAGGCCTGTTGGAAAGGCAGCCAATCTTCCTTCTTGAAGCGGCGTACCGGGATCGGCCCTTCGTTGCCGTGGAAGTCGTCGGTGATGTCCAGGTCGGTCTCCATCTTGCGGAAATAGGGCAAGACGTGGATGAAGCCCCACTCGTCGTTGCCTTCGGAAGCCCAGCCGTCGTAGTCCTCGGGTACGCCGCGCAGCAACACCTGGCCGTTGATGGCGCTGGTGCCGCCGACCACCTTGCCCCGGGGCGCTGGTAACATCTCGGTCTGGTCGGCCGAACCCTGGGCCCACCAAGTCCAGTTGTGGGGCGCGCCCTGGGTCGAGGCGTCGGGCTTGTAGCCGTACTTAAGGTCGTCGGGATAGTATTCGTAGTCCGGATAATCCGGACCGGCTTCCAGGAGCAGCACCGACCGGCTGGAGTCGTCGGCCAGCCGGGAGGCGACGGTGCAGCCACCGGAGCCGGCCCCGATTACGATAACGTCGTACTTCATGTTATCTGCCCTCCTTGATGAAGTCAGAGATTCGCTCGGCGATCATGATGGTGCTAACGTTGGTGTTGGCCCTGGGTGTGTCGGGCATTACAGATGCGTCGGCCACGTTCAGGCCCTCGACTCCATGCACCCGGCCGTACTGGTCGACCACCGCCATCGAGTCGGAGCCCGGACCCATCTTGCAAGTCCCGACCAGGTGCTGAGACGTCCTAACGTTCTTGTGTAGCCAGGCGTTGAGTGCCTCGTCGGTGGCCAGCTCTTCGTCGGTGGGCATTAGGCGTTGCTTCATGATGCCCCGGTAGGCCTCACCTTCGGTCAGCCGCACCACCAAGCGGACGCCGTCTCGAAGGCGCTCGGTGTCCTCCTCGTTTTCGAGGAAGTGGTATTCCAGAAGCGGCTGGTCGTGGGGGTCGGCAGAGGTCAGGGTGACCTGCCCGTGCCCAACAGCCAGGTTGAGGATGACCGACATGCGGAAGTCCTCACCGGGGCCGGTTAGGTCGCCCATCGGGGTCGAGAACGTCGTCGGGAACAACACCATGTCGTTGCGCCGCCCGGAGCCAGTGGCGGTGTAGCGCAGGCCCAGTTGGGTGCGGGGCGCGTCGAAGTTCATCGAGAAGTCGTCTTGGGCGCTGAAGGCGATACCCACCTGGGGATGGTCCCGGTAGTTCTGGCCCACGCCGGGGAGGTCATGGACCACCGGTATTCCCACCTCGGTCAGATGGGGCTGCGGACCGACGCCCGAGTGCATCAGGATGTGAGGCGAGGCGATGGAACCGGCGGACAAGACGATGCGCTCGCCCTCCACCACGAACGTTTCACCACCGCTCTCGACTTCGACCCCGACTGCCTTCTTGCCCTCGAACCGCACACGGGTGGTCAGGGCGTTGGGGCGGATGGTCAGGTTGAGCCGGTGGCGTATCGGGTTGATGTACGAAAGCGCCGTGCTGAGCCGGACGCCGTCGACATTGTTCATCGGCAGCGGGGCCACGCCGGATGAGTCGGGGTTGTTCATGTCCTGCCCGGAAGCGAACCCCTCGGCGACGCAGGCCCGCTGGAAGGTGTGCATCAGCGGCTCCCAAGCCTCTTCCTTGTGGCGGCGCACCCGCATCGGGCCATCGTTGCCGTGGAAGTCGTCGCGGATGTCAAGGTCGGTTTCCATGCGCCGGAAGAATGGGAGCAGCTTCACGTACTCCCACTCGTCGTTGCCCGCTGCGGCCCAAGAATCGTAGTCCTCGGGCAGGCCTCGCAGGAACACCTGGCCGTTGATGGCGCTGGTGCCACCGACCACCTTGCCCCGGGGCGCGTACATATCGTTGGGGCGCTCCGGGGTTGGCTTGCCCACGAACGACCAATTGTGGGGCGCGTCGTGAAGCGAAGCCATCTCCGAGTGGTAGCCGTTCTTGAGGTCTTCGGGGTAGGTCTCGATGTCGGGGTAGTCGGGCCCGGCCTCGAGCAACAAGACTGACCGCTCCGGGTCTTCAGACAACCGGGCGGCCATGGCGCAGCCGGCCGACCCGGCCCCAACCACGATAACGTCGTATTTCATATCTCACCCTCGATTCAAGGTTTGGCCTAGGATAAATTAAAAGGGCCCTGGTGTCTAACCCAGGGCCCTTGTGGTTGCCGATGCCGGGTCGGCGGGCTAGCCGCGGCCGTTGCGGAGCAGGCGGCCGGGGTGGGCGCCGGTGGGTTCGCCGTCTTCGAAGGTGATCTCGCCGTTCACCATGGTCCAGCGATAGCCCTTCGCCTTCTGGATGCGCCGCCACTCGCCGCCGGGCAGGTCCTCGGCGATCTCGGAGGGCAGTACTTCCAGCTTTTCGAGGTCGTAGACCACGATGTCGGCCGGAGCCCCTTCCCTGATGGCGCCGCGGTCCTGGAAGCCGCCCATGTGGGCCGGCAGGTAGGACAGCTTGAAGTGGGCATCCTCGAGGGTGACGACCTTCTCGTCACGGACCAGCCACGCCAGCATGTCCGTCGGGTAGATCCCGGCGGTCAGGAACTTAACGTGGGCACCGCCATCGGAAACGCCAGCCACGATGTGGTTGGAGTCCAGCACCTCGGCGGTGAACTGGGCGGTGTCGCGGCCCTGGGTGTCGGCGTAGAACTCCGTGGCCAGATCGTCCTCCACGCACATGTCCAGCAGCGTGTCGATAACGTGCTTGCCTTGCTCGTCGGCGATCTGCTGCACGGTCAGGCCAGCCTGCGGGCTGGAGGCCTCGGTCTCGTCCGGAGCCAACGCGATCATGCGCCCGTCGACCACGTTGACCACGAAGGACTTCAAGCGCAGTTCAGGGTTGGTGATGCAGCGGCCGCCGTCTTCTTCGTACTCGTAACCGTGGGTGTCGCAAACGAACTGACCGCCCTCACTGTCGACCGTGCCTCCCTGATGGGCGCAGACCACCGACAACAGCTTGTAGCCGTCGCGGGTGTTGACCAAGAAGTAGTCGGATCCGGCGACGTTTACCTTGGCTGGCTTCCGGGGGAAGTCGGTCTCGGCGCCGATGTCGATCTTGACCTTGCGGGTCATTACCTGTAGTTCGCCGACGGAGCCGGGGGTGACCTGGATGGGCCGCCGACCGGAGTCCCATTCCTCCTTCAGCTTGCGGCGCATCTCCGGGTCGGACATCTTGGTCTTGCGGGTGGCCTTGTCGCCCAAGGTGACCTCGCGCCACATGGGGGTGTCGTCGAACAGGTTCCAGTCCTCAAAGGTGAGCTCGAAACCGCCGCGGCGGGTGTTGCCCTGACCGTAGACCCGCAGGCCGCGCTCGGCGCAGCTCTCGAGCCAGCGGATGCGCTCGCGGTGCTGTTCGGGATGGACCGAGTTGGGGGAAACCGCTTGGTAGAGCACCGGGCGGCCGGACACTTCGGCGACCTGCTCGAAGAACAAGCGGGTCTCTTCACCGAGGGGGCGGCCCTCTTCGCCGGTTTCCTGGTAGGCCAACTCGATGAAGCCCTCGTCGCGGTCGCGAAGGATCTTGGCGAAGCTCAGCACCTCATGCTCGGAGAGCATGTCGGTGATCATCGGGGTGCCGTCGTAGTCGCGCTGGACCGAGTTGATGCCGAGGACCTGGGCCGACCAGCCGCAGGCTCCGGCGTCCATGGCCTCGTGGATCAGACGGACCATCTCGTTCAGCTCTTCCTCGCTCGGGCGGCGAGTTTTGGCCTCGTCCCAGCCCATGACCCAGGCATACAGCGGGGTGAGGGGGACGTAGGTCAGACAGTTGATGCCCTTCGGGGTGTTGGCCAGGCTGTCCATGAAGTCGGGGAACGTTACCCAGTTCCAAGGCATACCCTCTTTCATGGCGTCGTACGGGATGGCCTCGTTGCGGGTCATGCTCAGCATCGCCCGGTCTTGGTCCTCGATTCGCGAGGGGGCGAAGCCGAATCCGCAGTTACCTAGCGCGACGGACGTGACTCCATGCCAGCCCGACAGGGTGCAGTAGGGGTCCCAGAAAATCTGGGCGTCGTAATGGGTGTGCAGGTCGACGAAGCCGGGGGCGACGACCAGGCCCTTGGCGTCGAGCTCGCGGTCGGCAGTGCCGGCGTGGAGTCCGCCAATCTTCACCACTTTGCCATCCTTGATGGCGACGTCGCTAACGAACCGCGGTGTGCGGGTCCCGTCGACGATGGTACCGCCTCGAATAATAATGTCGTAGTTCGCCATAAACCGCTCCTCCAATTTTTGCTTGGGGATGTTTGATAAGTCTAAGGTAGGGCCCTTACCAGTGTCAATTATTTTCGATGGATGTTAGACGGACGTGCGCGAAAGTACCTAGCGAAGCCTACGATACTACGAAACCCGTAGGCAATTGTCTTTGAACCAGGATTTCTAGGATTATCGGATGGAGGTGGAACAACCCTGCCAATCTTGTGAATCCGGTGAACCCTGATTCACAGGCCCTGCCAGAGCAGTCGCGGCCGGAATGACGGGGTTGGGGAGCCTACGTTAGAATACGGCGCAGCAACCGATTCTGGAGCGAGACCTATTATGAACGTTAATGACGCGGTGGCCCGAGTACTCAAGACCGAGGGGGTGGAATGGGTATCTTGCTTCCCCTCCAACAACCTGATCGAGGCGGCGGCTACCGAGGGCATCCGCACTATCATGTTCCGCCAAGAGCGCGGAGCGCTAATGGCCGCCGACGGCTATAGCCGGATGAACGACCGCCGTAAGTTCGGCGTGGCCATTACCCAGGGCGGTCCCGGCTCGGAGAACTCCCACGGCGGCATCGCCCAAGCGTTCTCCGACAATATCCCGATCCTCTACCTGGCCGGCGGCCCGGCCTTGAGCCAGTACGCTGTGCGTCCCAACTTCTCCCCGGCCCGCTCTTATATCTCGGTTTCCAAGCACGCTGAAGTTATCACCGCGCCGGGCCAAGTGTCGGCGGTGATGCGACGCGCATTCCACAATTTGCGCAACGGCCGTCCGGGGCCGGTCATCGTCGAGATTCCGGCGGACATCGGCGGCCAGGAGGTCCCGGAGTCGGCCCTGGACTACCAGCCGCCGAAGCGGTTGCTGCAGGGGCCGTCGCGTGGCGATGTGGCCGACGCCGCCCGGCTGCTACTGGGCGCTAAGATGCCAGTGATCTGGTCCGGTATGGGTGTCCTCTTCTCCTCGGCCACCGAGGAGTTGAGGGAGCTAGCCGAGCTGACTCAAATCCCGGTTTACACCACCTTGCCTGGCAAGTCGTCCTTCGACGAGAGGCACCCGCTGTCGCTGGGCGCGGGTAGCGGCGCGACCTCGCTTCCCGCCCGCAAGTGGCTGCAGGAGTCGGACGTGCTTTTCGCCGTCGGCTCTAGTATGACCCGCACCAGCTACGGCCAGCCCATACCCGATGGGAAGGTCATCATCCACAACGTCGAGAGCATCGAGGACATCAATAAGGACTTCTCGGTCGACGTCGGCCTGCCCGGCGACGCCAAGCTCACTCTGCAGGCTCTGATCGATGAGGTGAAGGCCCAGACCGGTCCCTTAGGCCGGCCCGCTAACGGGGTCGCGGAAGAGATCGCCGAAGTTCGCCGACGCTGGCTGGCCGAGTGGACGCCGCTGCTGGAAACCGACGAGATACCCATTGGCACCTACCGGGTGATCAACGAGCTGGAGCGGAATCTCGACCGGGAGAACAGCGTGGTAACCCATGACGCGGGCGCTCCCCGCGACTCGATCATCCCGTTCTATACTGCCACCACACCCCACAGCTACATCGGCTGGGGCAAGTCCACGCACCTGGGATACGGGATACCCTTGATGATCGGCGCCAAGCTGGCCGACCCGGACCGCTTCTGCCTGAATTTCATGGGCGATGGCGCCTTCGGCATGTCGGGGCTGGACATCGAGACCTCGGTGCGGGCTGGCGCTCCCATCACCACCATCGTGCTGAACAACGGCGGGATGGCCACCTATCCGGGCGGGTACCCAACTGCCAACGAGCTGTTCGGCCTGACCCGCATGGGCGGCGATTACGCCAAGATCGCTGAGGGCCTGGGCGCTGTCGGCATCACGGTGACCCAACCGTCCGACGTGGGTCCGGCCTTAGTACGGGCCCAGCAGCTAAACCGCGACGGGCGGACAGTACTCCTGGACATCCACACCAACATGGAAGGCCGGAAGTCGACGTTTTAGACCAGAATCTTCGGGACATCTGGATTAACGAGATAGAGATATAGGAGGGCGAGATGACTCTGCCCGGAACGCCGCCGGTCTCCAGCGACCTGGTGCATCACATCGGAATAGCGGTAGCCAACTTGGACGAAAGCATCGAGCTCTACCGTGGGCTCTTTGGATTCAAACCCGGCCAGATCATCACCCGCGAGGACATCGGCGTCCGCGGCTGTTTCGTCCCGGTGGGCGAGACCAATCTGGAGCTGCTGGAAGGAACAAGCCCGGACAGCCTGATAACCACCCACATCGCCAACCGAGGCGAGGGGCTCCACCACGTCTGCTTCGAGGTGGAGGAGATTGCCGACAAGCTCAAGACGTTGGACGAGCTAGGGATTCGCCTGATCGACAAGGTACCGCGCACCGGTCTGATGGGCGGCGACATCGGTTTCCTGCACCCCTCCGCAGCCAAGGGGGTCCTGATCGAGTTGGCGCAACACAGCCACTAGAGAGATTCACCGCAGAGACCGCTGAGGGCGTAGAGAATGAATCATGGTACCTTTGCGTCCTCTGCGGTGAAGAATTAGAGGTGGGGCACCACCCGGTCCATCAGCAGCCGCAGCGACTTAAGTTGCAGCTCGTGGGGAATGCGGCGGCCCGAGTTGAACTCGAACACGATGTGCTGAAGCTGAAGTTGCTCCTTTAGCTCCAGCAGGCGGTCCAGAACTCTTTCCGGGGTGCCGTACACCACCTTATCCCGTAGCCATTGGTCGTAGGTCATGCTCTTTAGCCGTTCCGACTCGGCCCGCCAGTCGCCGGGGGTGCCTATGCGGTGGGCGCTGGCGGCGACCCGGACGCCAATGCCCTCCATCGTGACCGTGGTGCTGTCCATCGGCTCGCGGTAGGCCTGCTCCTCGGTCTCGGCCAGGTAGACCGGCAGGCGGATGCCAACGTTCCCCTCGCCGGGGTGTCCCGCTTCCTTCCACGCCTTCTGGTACGCCTCGACGTGCTGGGCAAGCTCCGACAAGGCGAACACCCTTGAGGGATTTACAAAAACTGGGTAGCCCATGCGCCCGATGATGGGGAAAGTTTCGGCCGAAGTGATGCCGATTCGTATCGGCGGGTGGGGCTGCTGGTAAGGCTTGGGCCGCACCGCCAGGTCGTAGCACTTGTAGTGCTCGCCCTCAAAGGAGAACTGCTCGGTGGTCCAAGCTTTGAGGATGATCTCCAAGTACTCCTCGAACCGGCCCCGGCTCTCCGGGTACGGCGACAGAAAGGCGTCGTGGTGTTCCGGGAAGGTGCCGCGCCCCACCCCGAAGTCGAGCCGGCCTTGGCTGATGTGGTCCAGGGTGGCAATCTCTTCGGCGATTCGGATGGGGTTGCCCAGTGGGAGCAGATAAACGCCCAAGCCGATGCGCACCCTGCTGGTGCGCCCGGCGATGGCCGTGGCCACCATGACCGGGGAGGACAGCACGCTGAAGGGGATGAAGTGGTACTCGGCGAGCCAGACCGATTCGGCCCCCAGCTTCTCCGCCTCCTCGGCTATCTCGAATCCCCGTTGGAAGGCCTGCTGGTCCGTAACATCTTCCAGCGCCGGGAATTCCAGGAACACTCCGGTTTTCATCGATCCTCCAGCCCGGTTGTCTTCCGGCCCTAAATACCCAGAAGCGTCTCCAGGTTCTTGCACAAAATGGCCTCTTTCTCGTCCTGAGTCAGGCTCTCCATACTCAGGACCCAAGACACCGGCCAGTCGACGGCCATGTCGAAAGGCCAGTCGGTGCCAAACACCACCCGGTCGATGCCCACGCAGTCGATCAGGTAGCGCAGCGCCTCCTCGCTGTGGGTCAGGCAGTCGTAGTAAAACTTGTTGAGATAGGCGCTGGGCGGCTGATTGATATGGGTGCGGGCTTCCCGCCGCACCTGCCAGCCACGGTCCATGCGGCCGATGCCAAAGCAGGTGTAACCGCCGCCGTGGCACAGGCAGACTTTCAGGTCGGGACAGGCGTCCATTACTCCGCCGAAGACCAGCGACGCGAAGGTCACCGCCCGGTCGCCCAGGTTGCCGATAGTGTTGGGCAGATGGTACCGATTGCTGCGCGGCGTGACGATGGTGTCGCCGCCTTGGTGCACCAAGATAACCGCCCCGCACTGCTCGGCGGCCTTCCAGAAGGGCGAGAACTCAGGTTCGTCGAAGGTCCTGCCGTTGACGTGGTCGCCGATCATCGCCCCTTTTAGCCCCATGTTCATACCGCGCTCCAGCTCGGCGATGGCGGCCGGGATGTCCTGCATTGGGAGGGTGGTGAAGCCCGCGAAGCGGTCGGGCCGGTCCTTGACCAACTGCGCTACGTAGTCGTTGCACTCCTCGGTCATGGGTATGGTCTGTGCTGGGTCGTTCTCGTAGAAATAGAAGGAGGCGTTGGTGGACAGCACCTGAACGTCGACACCAAGGGAGTTCATGTCGGCCAACCGCTCTTCGGGCGTCCAAGAGGTCCTGGGGTTGTAGGTCTGATTGACCACCGAACTGGCTGGAATACCGTGCCAGCCCTCGCCCCTTTTGGACGCTTCTACGTAGCCCACGGGGGTGATGTGGGCATGAATATCGATGGTGCGCATCGAGACTCCTTGGTTGGAATGGGCGCTCATTCGCTGCGGTTGGCGTTTCGGACCTGGACTATCTCCAGGCCAGTGTCCTCGGGGGCGGCGCTGACCACGCTGATGCGGTCAAGCCATTTCACGCTGTAGTGACATTGTTTGCCGATGGCCACCAACCGGCAGGGGCCGCCGTGGACCTCGGGCAGGGGCTCGTCGTTGAGCCGCAGCGCCACGATCGCGCCGTCGTCCCACACTTCGGAGATCGGCAGACCGACGGTGTAACTGCCTGCCGAGCAGGCCAGGAAGTTGGCGTCGGGCGAGGCCCCGGCCATGATCAGCAGTTCGGCCAGCGGGATGCCTTCCCAGCGCTGGTCGGGTGCGACCCAGCCATCGACGCACCGAAAGTCGTCGGTGAAATTGCGCCGTGCGATACCCGCCAGGTCGCTCTCGCTCAGGGTGAGTGGCGTTTCCACTAGGCCGTCGATCGTTAGGGATTGCCATGGGCCGTCGGGGACAACGTCGGGAAAGACGGGCAGCTGCTCCAGTCTTCTTTCTGTAGTCATGGGACCTCTCTTCGGCGTACTCGGCCCATCCGTGCCAACTGGACACCGGCGGTGGCAGGGTGCATATTAACCCGGCGACCCCGGGGTGTCTATTGTAACAATTCCGGCTCTCCGGTTCGCTCAGACCGACCGGGATAGAGCATTCGGGAATGGCCGGCTAGGATTCTGTTCAGTAGGAGTGCGCGATGATACATGGCGCAATCACGAATTCGTGGCGGATGCAATTGGAGTCCCATGAATTGCTGGAACTGGTGGGAGTGGCCCGCGACCAAGGGGCCAAACACATCGAATTGCGGCAGACCTGCCTCGGTGCCTGCGAACAGGGCAGCGGTGACGACTGGCGGCCAGTCCTCGCCGGACTGGAATCGGTGATCACCGCCTACCCGGAGCTATCCTACGACCTGGCGATGGCTTGGCCTTGCCTGACCCGCGTCACCGACCCCCAGGGCGAGGCCTTCCAAGCGGCGCTGGCCGGGGCCAAACTGGTCGGCGGCGAGCGACCGCAACTGCGCATCGTCGATCCCTCACCCTTCGATGCGGCCTGGGTGACTCCGGGCGACATCCCCGAAGCGGCCTGGGGTCTCGCCGGGCTCGCCTCCGAGGCGGCGCGGCAAGGAGTGGTGCTGTCGATGGAGAATTCCGGGCAGCCCATCAGCAGTATGGCTATGCTGGTGAGTGCGGTGCGCGAGAAGATGGGACCGGAAGCCCGCGACTACATCGGCCTCTGCCCCGATCCGACCAACCAGTTGCGCCGCTACCCGGAGTCGTCGCCCCTAGAAGACCTTAACGCGCTGCCGCTGGACATGGTCAAGATTGTTCACCTCAAGCAAATGCGCGGCGGCGAAGCCCACCCGACGGTGGACAACGGCGACCTAGACTGCCGCAAGATGCGGGAGCTACTGGAGGCCAAAGGGTTCGACGGCCCGGTCATCTTCGAGATTCCTCCCCACGAAGCAGTCTTCGACAACCTAGCGGCCAGCTTCGCCTACATGGGCTTCGAGGGCTAAGGGCGCCCTGACCGATTAGTCGGCGGGCGCTCCCTCCGCGACCGGGGCGTCGGTTTCTTCTCCGAGTTCACCCATGTCGGTCATGTATACGATCTGGCCGTCTTTGAACATCGGATAGGAGCCGGTAGTCGCCAGGGCCCGCTTGCGGGCTTTTATCGCAGCCCTTAGCATTGCCGCTTCGGCACCAACCATATCCGGGTCTCTTTGCTTGCCCTGGCGATCCACACGCATTACCGGCCTACCCCACCCGGTAGCGGTCCAGCAGCTCCATGTTCAGCTCGTAGCCGATGCCGGGCCGGTCGGGGACGGTGATGTAGCCGTCGGCGTCGGGTTTCAGGATGGGCCGGAACATCTCCGCGCGCAGCGGGTCCACCGCCACCGGGTAATACTCCAGGAATTCGCCGTGGGCCACCCCGGCGGCCAGAGGCAGCTGTAGCTCTTGGCAGCCATGAGGCGCGATGCTAACACCCCGCTCCGCCGCCAAGTCGGCGATGTCCTTCGCCACGTCGTAACCGGGGCAGATGGTGGCGTCCACGTTCAGGACCGACGCGCCATGGTGGTCGAGCAAAGTCCGAAAGTGGGCCAGATGGTACCCGTTCTCGCCGGTGGCGATCTTCACCTCCGACATCTCCGCCAGACGCCGATGCCCCTCGTAGTCGTGGATCGGCAGCGGCTCCTCGAACCAGTAAACATCATAGGCGGGCAGCTGGCGCGCGAACTCCATCGCCGTTGGGAGGTCGAGGGCGCAGTTGGCATCCACCATCAGCACGGCGTCGTTGCCGATGGCTTCGCGGGAAGCGGCGACGCGTTCCATGTCGCCGCGTATGCCCACGTTGGGGTCGCCGATCTTGATCTTCACCGCCGAGGCGTGCAGTTCCTCGATGTTGGACCGCACCTCGTCCTTCAGCTCCTCCAGCCCCTTGCCCTCGGCGTAGTAGCCGCCGGCGATGTAGGTGCGGATGCGGTCTTGGGCGCCACCCAGCAACCGGTGCACTGACTGCCCGAGCGCCTTTCCCCTGATGTCCCAGCAGGCGATGTTGATGGCGGCCAGCACCTGCGTGTTGAGCCCCGCCGGGCCCAGTATCTTAATCAGCTTTTCGCCCAGGTCGGTGGCGATGCCCCGCGTGTCCATCGGGTCGCGTCCGATGAGCAGGGGCCGGAAGTAGTCGACATAAAGCGGGAAGAACGCCAACGGACGCTCGGCGGCCGTGCCACCGTTCCAGCCGTAGCCAGTGATGCCCTCGTCGGTTTCTACCGTGACCTTGTGGAGCCGCCCCGGCCCGTAGAAATGCCCGCCGTTCCAGATGCCGGGCCGCTCCCACTCGAATATCTCGCTATTAACGCCGGTGATTTTCATGGAATCCGGGACGTCTTAAGTTAGAGCACACATGGTTACTTTTTTGGAGGCGGGGGAGGAGGCGGGGGAGGAGGCGGGGGAGGCTTTCGTGTGTTCGCGGGTTTCGCGGATCGACCTTTGGAGTTCAATCTGCGTTTGCTGGGCGCCAGATTTGGCAGTTTGGCCATGTTGCTACTCCTCGTGCTCGTCAGGCAGAGGATCAAGGAACTCGATCAGTTCCACTTCGGTCACTGAGACAACTATAGCAGAAACGCCCGCAACAGGGATGCTGCCGCTATCGGTTATCCACTCGCAGTCGGCGATTCGGAAATGGCCCTGATCGGGACGACTGGGCCATTCTTCCGGCCAACCATAGAGTCGTCGCCCGCCGGTTAAATGGAGGACAGCGTATCTCCCGTCGTGTTCTGCGAAAGCCGAGTACCATTCCGACGGATAAGATGTTTCTCTCGTGATCTTCAGATACCGCAGCACCCTATGCTCTGTATCGTGATTTGATACGTAGGCAGTCGCTAATGCCAATATCACGCCACAAGCCGCAGTAATAAACACGTCTGTTCCGGCCGGCCAATCAGACCGGATCCAGTAGAATCCCAACGCTGCTAGGATTGGCCAAGCCGTGACGTGTGACGCAGCGGTAAAGACCAGCGCCTGGACGACGCGTTCAAATTCGTTGGGTCTTGGATGGGAGGTGAGGGAATAGAAGACCGCAGCCGCTACCAACCCGGGGAACAAGAGCATCAGGACCGCTACGACCTCACTCGTTGCCCAACTCACCCCACACCCCCCAACGGCCCGGATGTTCTCTTAGCTCGATTCGTTCTCTTTCGGCGGATCTACCCTGGTTAGTTGCCATATCGCCTATTCACTCATGGAACTCGTCCCCAAAGTCGCATCCCGCAGAGTAAAGCAGAGTCGTTCCTCCTGCGGCAATGCGTACCTATGGACTAAACGATGTCGCAAAGGCACCACCGCTCCATTTTAAGGTGCAGATGCCGGACACCAATCCTGCGCATGTCGTCGTATGCGTATACCCCCGTTTCCGCTTGGTTCCTTGCATTGGCTATATCCTCACTGGCAAAAGAGCAATAATCCTCGTACATGAACGTCAGAAACTCCGCGAACGCGTCGCGGAACGGCGCATTCCCCAGGTTAATTGATTGAGCACAGTGTTCTCTCTACCGGACGCGTCTACGGAAATCTTGAGTCGCACTGAGAGAAACTGAATAATTGTGCCCTCCTTCTCGTGCGTCATCACATCCGCGCATCGACTCATTACAACCGGCCACCAAGGCCATAGCCATTATCATCAAAGACCTGAACACCTCCATAACAAGCAGGGCCGTCTAATCAGGAATGGTCTGGCACAGGGCGAACAGTCCCAAAACGTCGAAGGGATGCGGAGCGCAATCTGGTTCCTCGAAGTCGGCACCCACCACGTTGCGATACTCGCTCACCCTGCCATCGTGGTTCAGGACGGAATCCGGCACCGTGGAATGGTCTCTCTCGTGTGGCGACATCAAGGTCAACCCGAATAGCTGAGGTTGAAACCACCAATCCCGAGCGCGTGTCCCGCCTCGTGCAAAGCCAACACCTATCCCGCGTATTCGCTGTCATCCACTGGTCCGCCCAACGGCGATATGCACTGACCGAATCTGGTCAGCGGCACCTTGAGCTTGTTGTCAACAAGATTGCCGCTGCTATCCCGCCTGTTGAATTCTTGAATCTTCGTACCATTGAAGCTTATGTCCACGCCGGACAGTTGATGCTCATTAATGTGTCGACGGACCCGATGGCGCAATGCGCGTCGCCATGTTCCACAGTAACCCAATCACCGGACGCGTCCTCCCATTTCTCGAAGGCAGCATTGATCAGGGCCTCCTTAGACCGTCAATCGCCTGCTCAAGCCACCGCTAGTCGAGACTGAGGGATTCCCCTTGGTTATCGTTCAGGTCAACCCGGCGGCCGTCCTTGATCACGGCGTTCAGGTGCTTGCCGCCTTGGAGGACGGTGATGTCCGCCAAGGGGTCGGCGTCCAGAATCAGCACGTCGGCTAGCTTGCCGGGCTTGATCTCGCCCAGCTCACCTTCCAAGCCCACGGCATAGGCGTTGTCCTTGGTGCTGGCGACGATGGCCTCCATCGGGGTGTAGCCACCGTACTTGACCATCACTTCGGCCTCATTGGCGTGGAGTGTGCCGTAGGGCATGACCGGCGAGTTGCCGCTGTCGGTCCCGGCCAGCACCTTCACGCCCAAGGAGCGGGCGGTCTGCAGCACGTTGCACGCGCTGTCGGCGTTGCGCCGAATGATGTCGAGCTCGTCGTCGCTGCGACCCATCTCCTTCCCGATGGACAGCGCTTCGAACAGGAAGGTCATCGTGGGCATGATGCGCACCCCGGCTTGGGCCACGGCGTAAAGCTCCTCCTCGGTGGCCAGATCGGCGTGCATGATCCAGTCCACCCCGGCTTCGGCGGCCGCCTTGGTGGAGCCGGCTCCCCGGGAGTGGATGCTGATGCGGGCGTTTCGCCGGTGGGCCTCGTCCACCACCGCCGCCATCTCCACCTTGGAGATCGTCTGGGTGTCGCCCCAAACGCTGTCGGCCAGCTTGACGAAGTCCACACCCTGCTTGGTCTGGCGGCGCACCTCGGTGATCATGTCGGAGACGTTGTTGGCCAGCACTCCCAGCGCGTGCTCCGGCGTGCCGACCCACGGAGGCTCGTAGTCGCCGATGCTGCCGTAGGTAACGATGAAGTTCCCGGCGGTGAATATGCGCGGCCCCTCGACCAGCCCGGCGTTGATCGCGTCGCGAAGGCCCACCTCGATGAACCAAGTGCCGCCGGGGATGGAGATGCTGGTCACCCCGGAGCGCAGCACGGTCTGGGCGTTGCGGGCCGCCCGAAGCGTGGTGAAGCCGGGGCTGATGGTGCCCCGGGCGCTGGCATAGCCTTGGATGGCCGGCTGCCCGAAGGACAGGTGGCAGTGGCCGTCGATCAGCCCCGGCATGACCCACTGTCCCGTCGCGTCGATGACATCGTAATTGTCGGTGTCCTCCAGATTGATGCCCGGCGGCACGGTGCCGACGCTGGTAACGCGGTTGCCGTCGATGACGACCGCTCCGTTTTCGGCGGCCGGGTCTCCGGAGCCGTCGATCAGCGTTCCGTTCTGAATCACCAGAGTCTTCTTCCCGTTGCTAGCCATATCTCTATCCCTCTGCGCTCTCTGCGTCCTCTGCGGTGAAAAAACCCGGTTGACGATGTAGTATAACGCAGGACTTCTACCCAGAGGATGCGACGATGTTCGAGGGATTTGAACAGCGGCAGATCGAGACCAGCGGCGCGACTATCAATCTGATGACCGGCGGGAACGGACCGCCCTTGCTGCTGCTCCACGGCTACCCCCAGACCCACGTGATGTGGCACAAAATAGCCCCGATGCTGGCCGAGGACTTCACCGTAGTGGTGCCCGACCTGCGCGGCTACGGCGACAGCGGCAAGCCCAAGGGCGAACCCGACCACTCCAACTACGCCAAGCGCGCCATGGCCCTGGACCAGGCCGAGGTGATGCAGGCCCTGGGCCACGAGCAGTTCCTGTTGGTCGGCCACGACCGAGGGGCCCGGGTCTCCCACCGGCTGACCAAGGACCACCCCGACCGGGTGCGGAAGTTGATGACACTGGACATCATTCCGACCCACAAGATGTTCCAGATCGTCAACAAGGAGATGGCCACCAACACCTACCACTGGTTCTTCCTGATCCAGCCCTACGACTTCCCGGAGCGGGTCATCGGCGCCGACGCCGACTACTTCCTGCGCACTCGTTTCCAGCGCGGCAACGACGCCTTCACCGCCCAAGCGGTGGACGAGTACGCTCGCTGCTTCTGCGACCCGGCGGCCATCCACGCCACCTGCGAGGATTACCGGGCCGGGGCCAGCATCGACTTGGTGCATGACGACGCGGACTTCGACAACAAGGTCAACTGTCCGATGATGGCCCTCTGGAGCGAGACCGGCTATGTGGGCCGCACCCAGGACGTGCTGGCCGTCTGGCGGGAGTACGCCACCAACGTCCGCGGCCAGTCCCTCCCCTGCGGCCACTACATTCCCGAAGAGATGCCCAACGAAAGCTACTCCATCATCAAGACCTTCCTCCAAGAGTAGGTCCATAAACGCCGAGCGCGCGGAGATCGCGGAGAACAAAAATCTAATCAAATCTCGGCGTCCTCTGCGCCCTCGGCGTTAAATTAGGAATGGCGCTGCGGGCCGTCGACGAGGTGCAACGGACACCGTCCCGCAGTTGGGCGGTGTTGTTGCTTTTCCGGGCGCAGCAGAGCAGCGTCATTCTGGTCTCCTACACCTTCGGGCTATTCCTGCCATTCATCCGCGAAGACCTGAACATCACTCCGCTCCAGGCGGGTCTGCTGCAGGGAGTCTGGTGGGCGGCGTCGGCGCTGCTGGCCCTGCCCTTCGGAGCCTGGTTCTCCCGCTTCCGGCCAGTGCCGCTGGTGATGGTGTCGCTGCTCTTGGCCCTCCCCTTCATGTTCCTTCAAGCGCTGGCGGTGTCCTTCTGGATGCTGTTTCTCTCCCGCTTGTTTTTCATTTCCTCCCACGTCGTCGGCACCCCGGCGCGGGCGCTCCTGCTGCACCAGTGGTGCGTGCCCCGCCAATACGCCTTGGTCCAGTCCGTCGGCCTCTCCCAGCACAGCGTCATGCTGGCCATTGCGGTAAGCATGAGCCCGCTCTTGATCGAAGGGCTGGGCAGCTGGCGGACGGTCTACCTGATTATGGGCGGGCTCTTCGCCCTTCACGCCGTGGCTTGGCGGCTGGTGGCCCGAGACGAGAAGGCCCTGGTCCCACCGGTACCGGTCGAGGAGGACCAGGAGGGATCGCCCATTGACGCGCTGCGCAAGTATCCCCGGGGCTGGTTGCTGGCTATCGTGATGCTGTTTCTTTCGGCCACCTGGACGGGGATGGTGACCTTCCTGCCGACGCTGTGGGTGGAGGAGCGGAACGTGCCCCTGACCCTCGGCGGGCCGCTGCTGGGCTTCCTTTATTACGGGTTGGTCCCGGCGGGCTGGCTGGGCGGTGTGCTGGCGGCGAAGCTGCAAAACCGCAAGTTGCTGGTGGCGGTCCCGGCGCTGTTGAACGTGCTATTCGCCTTGGGTATCACCTTGACCGAGCAGCCGCCAGCACTGATGGTGCTAATCACCGGGTTGGGCCTCGTTTGGGTCGCCACCCCGGCCATCGAAGTCCTTCCCTTCGAGTTTCCCGGCATCACGCCGCGCCAGGTGGCCGTGATGATCGCCCTGATCGTCACCTTCATGGGCCTAGGATTCGCGGCGGGACCGATGCTGGTCGGTGTCGTAACTCAATTCACCGGCTCGATCCAGACCGGCCTGACGGTACTGGTCGTCACTACCAGCCTCGGCGTCTTCGCCGGCCTGGCGTACCCACGAAGGTGAGTCCCTAGCCCGGTGAGTGCGGCCATCAAGTTCCACACTAACGCTGCCAGTGAAGGCAATGGCCGCTCCGGGTTGGAGTTGACCCCAAAGCATGATGGGGGCATACGACGGAATGTCGTAGATGGATGTACCAGTGTGAGCGCCATCTCCGGCTCATCAAGGTGGGCCGGACCGCGTGATTCTGGGACGGAGTGCTCCAAGGGGGGGTGACCGGAAGGACCGAAAGCTCACTGCTGAGATATGACGACCTGGATCGTGGCGGGCGGGACGTCTCCCAGTGCGTCCTTGTCGATATAGACGCTCTGGATCACGCTGCCGTCCTCGGTGCCGTACACCACCTTGTTCTTGGTCTCCTTGGACTTGCGCAGGGTCAAGGTCAGGGTCTCCATTCGTTTCAAACTCCTTCTTGTCCAGCTTGGTTGGAAGTCACCGGTCACGCTTTCTCCCTGAGGGGAATCACGCGCCGCGTGGTAGGGGCAGTCAGCCGAGGCGAGGCCGCTCTGTGGCTGGAATGATGGGTATGAGCCAGATCTTTTGGGGCGGTGGCAGCGCCGACTGTCCGGGCCTGCCGCCCCCAACATAGAAGGGCGGTCCAGTAGCCCTCGGGCTTGGGCCGGCATGGCTCGGCGCCCGGTGGGCGGCGGACGCTGCGGAGCGCACAGAGGACACGGGGCCTCCCCTCCTGTGCCTTCCGCGGAGAATTTATCTCGGCGATAGTCCGGGTGAGCCGGGGCCTCACGGGCAGAACGGGAGATCACCCAGGTCTGAATTACTCATATTCAACCGGCGCGACAAACTGCTTGCCACACACCCGCTCAGCTGGTTCTCGTCGAGGTACAGATATCGCAGGTTTGCGAGGTTGCCCAACTCCGGCGGTATCTCCCCGCTCAACTGGTTATCGTTGAGGTACAGCCATTCTAGGTTTGCGAGGTTGCCCAACTCCGGCGGTATCTCCCCGCTCAACTGGTTATCGTTGAGGTACAGATTTCTCAGGTAGGCGAGGTTGCTCAACTCCGACGGTATCTCCCCGCTCAACTGGTTATCGTTGAGGTACAGCCATTCTAGGTTTGCGAGGTTGCCCAACTCCGGCGGTATCTCCCCGCTCAACTGGTTATCGTTGAGGTACAGCCGTCTCAGGTTGACAAGATTGCCCAACTCCGGCGGTATCTCCCCGCTCAACCGGTTATCGTTGAGGTACAGGCCTCTCAGGTTGGCGAGGCTGCCCAACTCCGGCGGAATCCCCCCGCTCAACTGGTTATCGTTGAGGTACAGATATCGCAGGTTGGCGAGGTTGCCCAACTCGGGCGGTATCTCCCCAGTCAACTGGTTCCGGCTGAGGTACAGCCGTGTCAGTTTGACAAGGTTGCCCAACTCCGGCGGTATCTCCCCGCTCAACTGGTTATCGTTGAGGTACAGATATCCCAGTTTGGCGAGGTTGCCCAACTCCGGCGGTATCTCCCCGCTCAACTGGTTATCGTTGAGGTACAGATATCCCAGTTTGGCGAGGTTGCCCAACTCCGGCGGTATCTCCCCGCTCAACTGGTTATCGTTGAGGTACAGATATCGCAGGTTGGCGAGGTTGCCCAACTCGGGCGGTATCTCCCCAGTCAACTGGTTCCGGCTGAGGTACAGCCGTGTCAGTTTGACAAGGTTGCCCAACTCCGGCGGTATCTCCCCGCTCAACTGGTTACTTCCGACGACCAGCCATTCCAGGTTGCGACCAGCCATTCCAGGTTGGCGAGGTTGCCCAACTCCGGTGGTAACTCCCCGCTCAGCTGGTTCCACGAGAGGTACAGCCGTCTCAGGTTGACAAGGTTGCCCAACTCCGGCGGTATCTCCCCGGTCAATCGGGTCCGGCCCAGGCCCAGGTCCGTCAGGTAGGCGAGGTTGCCCAACTCCGGCGGTATCTCACCGCTCAAATGGTTCTCGCTGAGGTACAGATATCGCAGGTAGGCGAGGTTGCCCAACTCCGGCGGAATCTCCCCGCTCAACTGGTTATCACCGAGGTTTAGTTCGGTGACTCGGCGGTTGTCGTCAGTGGTGACGCCTTCCCACTCGTTAATCGGCAAGTCGCTCAGCCAGTTATTGTTGCGGCCCCAATCGGGGCCGCCGGTGGCAATATAGAGGGCGACCAGCGCTTCCCGTTCCGTTTCGAGTGAGATCTGGGGGGCGGTGGCCCTGGGTGTGGGCGTAGGCGACGGTTCGGCGCCTTCCCCGCTCAGCTGGTTTCCATCGAGCCGCAGTACTGTCAGGTTGACAAGGTTGCCCAACTCCGGCGGAATCTCCCCGCTCAGCTGGTTTCCATCGAGCCGCAGTACTGTCAGGTTGACAAGGTTGCCCAACTCCGGCGGAATCTCCCCGCTCAGCTGGTTCTCGCTGAGGTACAGATATCGCAGGTAGGCGAGGTTGCCCAACTCCGGCGGAATCTCCCCGCTCAACTGGTTTCCATCGAGCCGCAGTACTGTCAGGACAAGGTTGCCCAACTCCGGCGGAATCTCCCCGCTCAACTGGTTCTCGCTGAGGTACAGATACCACAGTTTGGCGAGGTTGCCCAACTCCGGCGGAATCTCCCCGCTCAACTGGTTCTCGCTGAGGTACAGCCGTGTCAGGTTGGCGAGGTTGCCCAACTCCGGCGGAATCTCCCCGCTCAACTGGTTCTCGTTGACGTACAGGCCTCTCAGGTTGGCGAGGCTGCCCAACTCCGGCGGAATCTCCCCGCTAAACTGGTTCCCTTCGAGGTCCAGCCCTTCCAGGTTGGCGAGGTTGCCCAACTCCGGCGGAATCTCCCCGCTCAACTGGTTCCGGCTGAGGTGCAGGTCCTTCAGGTTGGCGAGGTTGCCCAACTCCGGCGGAATCTCCCCGCTCAACTGGTTCTCGCTGAGGTACAGCCATCGCAGGTTGCCGAGGTTGCCCAACTCCGGCGGAATCTCCCCGGTCAACTGGTTATACCGGAGGTACAGCCGTGTCAGGTTGGCGAGGTTGCCCAACTCCGGCGGTAACTCCCCGCTCAACTGATTCCTGTCGAGGAATAGCCCTGTCAGGTTGGCGAGGTTGCCCAACTCCGGCGGTATCTCCCCGCTCAACTGGTTAGCCCGGAGGTCCAGCCCTTCCAGGTTGGCGAGGTTGCCCAACTCCGGCGGTAACTCCCCGGTCAACTGGTTCTCTTCGAGGTTCAGCCCTTCCAGGTTGGCGAGGTTGCCCAACTCCGGCGGTAACTCCCCGGTCAACTGGTTCTCTTCGAGGTTCAGCCCTTCCAGGTTGGCGAGGTTGCCCAACTCCGGCGGTATCTCCCCGCTCAGCTGGTTCTCGTCGAGGAATAGCCCTGTCAGGTTGGCAAGGTTGCCCAACTCCGGCGGAATCTCCCCGCTCAGCTGGTTCTCGTCGAGGAATAGCCCTGTCAGGTTGGCAAGGTTGCCCAACTCCGGCGGAATCTCCCCGCGCAACTGGTTCCGGCTGAGGTTAAGCTGTGCCAGGTTGGCGAGGTTGCCCAACTCCGGCGGTATTTCCCCGGTCAAACGGTTTTCGTTGAGGCTCAGCCTGGAAATGCGGCCCTTGCCGTCAGTGGTGACGCCTTCCCACTGGCCAATCGGCAAGTCGCTGAGCCAGTTATTGCCACCCCAATTGGGGCCGCCGGTGGCAATATAGAGGGCGACCAGCGCTTCCCGTTCCGTTTCGAGTGAGATCTGGGCGGCGGTAGCCCTGGGCGTGGGCGCGGCGGTAGCCCTGGGCGTGGGCGCGGCGGTAGCCCTGGGCGTGGGCGCGGCGGTAGCCCTGGGCGTGGGCGCGGCGGTAGCCCTGGGCGTGGGCGCGGCGGTAGCCCTGGGCGTGGGCGCGGCGGTAGCCCTGGGCGTGGGCGCGGCGGTAGCCCTGGGCGTGGGCGCGGCGGTAGCCCTGGGCGTGGGCGCGGCGGTAGCCCTGGGCGTGGGCGCGGCGGTAGCCCTGGGCGTGGGCGCGGCGGTAGCCCTGGGCGTGGGCGCGGCGGTAGCCCTGGGCGTGGGCGCGGCGGTAGCCCTGGGCGTGGGCGCGGCGGTAGCCCTGGGCGTGGGCGCGGCGGTAGCCCTGGGCGTGGGCGCGGCGGTAGCCCTGGGCGTGGGCGCGGCGGTGGCCCTGGGCGTGGGCGCGGCGGTGGCCCTGGGCGTGGGCGCGGCGGTGGCCCTGGGCGTGGGCGCGGCGGTGGCCCTGGGCGTGGGCGCGGCGGTGGCCCTGGGCGTGGGCGCGGCGGTGGCCCTGGGCGTGGGCGCGGCGGTGGCCCTGGGCGTGGGCGCGGCGGTGGCCCTGGGCGTGGGCGCGGCGGTGGCCCGTTCCGAGGCTAGCCCTTCCGTCGGCTCATCGGAGCCGTCGCAGGCCAGCAGCAGCAACAGAAGAATCAGCGCAAGGGCAAAGACTCCCAGGAAAAGGCGTGGAGTTCTCATCTCTCTTCACTCCCTGCGGTTGACGGGCCGCGGTAGGACGGCGCGGCGCGTCCGAATAGTAGCACGCGGCGGGGAATTGCCTGCATCGCCTCGGACACGCGTCAAGTCGGCGCACTCCTGGCGACTGGTCTGGAGTCGCCCGGACTGGCAATTGGTCGGTAACACCGGCTCAGGCCACCTGCAAGCCCCCCACCGGGATGAAGGCCACTTACGGCGAAAGTTTGACCCGTATAACCCACCCCGTCGTTATGATTTTCCCGGGTTTAATTCAAGTCCAAATTAGAGCCTGTCAGGAATATCTCTTATTCTGGGAAGGACCGGCCAGTGTGTGGGACGTTGCTCGGCGGGCTGCCCGGCTGCAGAAGTGTTACCTCTTAACACTGACTTCTGGACTCATAGGCCAACCCTCCACACAATCAAGCCATCAAATGAGAAGGCGCTTTTCGGGCGTAACTGGTCCGGGCACCAATCTTACCGTGGGCCCCACCCTGGGATACGATGCTTGGATACGACAGAAGGAGTCGGGGATGACCCAAGCCCAATTCGGCGGCGACAAAAAGACCGGCAAATGGGCCTTTGCCAATCTCGAACGACGCATGGTTACCTGGCTGGTTCCCAAGGTGCCGTCCTGGCTGGAAACCTACCACTTGACGATGCTGACACTGGTCTGGAGCATCGGCATTGTCATCGCCAGCCTGTTGGCCCGCCAAAGTCTGCATTGGTTGTGGCTGGTTTCGGGCTTCATCGCCTTGCAATACCTGAGCGACGTGCTGGATGGCGCGGTTGGCCGCTATCGCGACACGGGTCTGGTCAAGTGGGGCTTCTACATGGACCATTTCCTGGATTTCCTGTTCCTCTCATCGGTCGTAGTCGGGTATTCTCTGGCGCTGCCCCACATCGCCGCCTACTGGTTCGCCACTCTGTTGGTGCTGGGCGGGGCGTTGATGGTCAACACGTTCCTGTCCTTTGCCGCCACCAACGAATTTCAGATATCAACGCTGGGCATCGGCCCCACGGAAATCCGGTTGTTCTTCGTTCTAGCCAATGCCGGAATCGTTTTCTTCGGCACGGCGTGGCTGCCCATTGCACTGCCCGTAATCGTGGGCATTCTCACCCTGACATTGGCGTGGTCGGTTTGGCAATCCCACCGCCGCATTTGGTGGATGGACATGGAGTACAAGCGCAGCCGGTCCGGCGGTTAACTCCGCCCTCCCCCGTTCCCTACGGGTCCATGGTGAGCGGTGTCGTGACCCAGATCACCAGCTCGATCCAGACCGGCCTGACGGTGCTGGTCATCACCACCGGCCTCGGCGTCTTCGCCGGCTTGTTGTACCCGTCGCACCAACATTCAAACCCCGAGCACCTGGAGACCGCGAAAATTTAGAAGTCTGGTCCTCTGCGTTCTCGGCGAGATTTGCGTTTAATAGTTAGATAAACCGGGCCTTTGCCCAGCCGTCTTCGTAGGGGGTGTTGAAGATCGGCGCCGACCTCTTGCTCTTGAACATCCACTTCCCGTCTACCCGCACGTACTCCTCGTCGTCGATTCCGGCCCGCCACAACGCCCGGTCGCCGTCGCTCACGGTACAGGGCATGAACAGGTACCAGCGGGCCCGCGCGGTGTCGCCGGTAACCTCAATATGCGGGTTCAAGCCATAGTGCAGCGCGAACGTGAAGTAGCTGGAGATGCCCCGGAAGAACTCCCGGATCGCTTCCCGTCCCTCGAACTTGCCCAATCCTTGGCTTTCCCAAGTGGCGTCCTCCACGAATAGCGAGGCGATCAAGTCGGGGTTATAGTTGTCGTCGCAGGCGGCCGCATAGGTCGCCTTCAGGTTGCGTATCTCGTTGGCTGATTCCAGGTCCCGGACCTTGCGTTCCAGCTCTTCTAGCCGGGCGATCAGGCTGGAGTTCTCCTCGGTACTCATACTCGCTCCTTCGATTATCGTTGGGGTTGTCATTATAGGCGACCGCAAACGGAATCAGCCTGAGCGGTCTTGTTACTCTGGGAATATTCGTTTGACGTACTCACCCTATTATCGTAAAGTTCAATCCGACTCACTCTAAGAATTCGGATTGAAAGGAAGGTGGGCCATGGCATTTGATCTACTGATCAAGAACGGCCGGGTGGTCGACGGCTCCGGAGGGCCGGAGTTTCGGGCCGACGTTGCGGTCAACAACGGCAAGATCGTGGGGGTGGGCCGGTTCAACGAGTCGGCGACCCGGGTTATCGACGCCGATGGGCGAGTGGTCGCCCCCGGCTTCATCGACCACCATACTCACTTCGACTCCCAGTGCATGTGGGACCCCATCGTCAATTCGAGCTCGCTCAACGGCAACACCTCAATCATCGTCGGCCAGTGCGGTATCGTGATCGCCCCGGTGCGCCCCGGCGACGGCGAGTGGTACCTGGACATGTTCGACAAGATGGAGGGAATTCCGATCCGGTCCCAGAAGGCCGGCGTGGACTTCGCTTGGGAGTCGATCCCGGAGTACCTGGACGCCATCGGCCGCCGGCGCGGCATCAACGTCGGCGCCTTCGTCGGCCACTCCGGGGTGCGTCGCTACGTCATGGGCGAGGCCTCCCAGGAGCGCGAGGCCACGCCCGAAGAGATTACGGCGATGCAGGACGAGGTCCGAAAGGGCGTCCTGGCCGGGGCCCTGGGCTTCAGCGTTGGCAATTTCGCCGACCAGGGCGAGGAAATCTTCGGGGTGAAGGTGCCATCTTCGGTGGCCAGCGATGAAGAGCGCTTTGCCGTGGGTAGCGTGCTGGGAGAGCTCGGCACCGGCGTGTTCCAGGTCAGCGGCGGCGCGGCTGGCGGCTACACCACCCCCGCCCACATCGCCCAGGAACTGTCGCGCCGCACCGGGCGGCCCGCGATCTACAACCTGCTGGCCCACGAACTGAACAAACCGGACGAGTGGAAGGAGCACCTCCAGATGGTGGAGGACGCCTTCAAGAGCGGCACCCGGGCCTATGCCTCGGTCCTGTCCGCCACCGCCGGGCCGATATTCGACCTGCGCGCCGGGCTGGGCGGCCTGGAAGACGAGGACATGATCAGCCCGACCACCGTTTTCCAAGGGATGAACACCTGGGACTCGGTCATGGCCCAGCCGGTAGAAGAGCGGATCCGCTCCTTCGCCGACGCCGAAATCCGCCGCGCGCTCAGCATCGAGGGTGTGGAGACCGAGGGCTCTCATAGCTACCGGATGAACCGGGGCACCCGCACCATGAGCTTCAACCGCCGCTGGGACCTCGTCCAGGTCTACATGGCCCACGAGGAGCGCAACCGCCAGTACAGCGGCATGAGCATCGAGGGGATTGCCCAACAGCAGGGCAAGGGGATCATGGACGCGTTCCTGGACCTGGTCCTGGACGATGATCTCCGCACCAGCTTCCAGGTCATCGACCGCAACAGCGACCCCTCGTCGCAGCGGGAGATCCTGGGTTCGCCCTACACCGTCATCGGCACCACCGACGGCGGAGCCCGCCCCGACAAGGGCGACCGGACGACCTACAGCACCTACCTGCTTTCCCATTGGGTCCGGGAAGAGGGAGTGATGAGCCTGGAGGACGCCGTCTACCGGATGACGGGCAAGACCGCCCTGATGCACGACCTGCATGACCGCGGTTTCATCCAGGCCGGCAAGGCCGCCGACATCACGATCTTCGACCCCGACACCATCGGGATGAGCCCACGGGAGCCGATGTACGAGTTCCCCGGCGGCGAGATGCACGTCAAGCAGCCGGCCGTCGGTATCGAATACGTGATCGTCAACGGCGAGGTGCTGCTGGAGAACGGCGAGCACACCGGCGCGCTGCCCGGTCAGGTCCTCCGCGGGCCTTACTACCAGGGTTAGTCAACCGCCAACCCAGTTCGGCGCACGACACGATTGCGCCAAAACATATAGGGGCGATTTGCGAATCGCCCCTATATTGTCGTCTGGGGTGTAGGCCGTGCCCTATTCCGGGTCGCGCAGGTAGGGGAACATGGCCAGCGGGGTGGCCGCCAGCAGGCCGGCGTCCACCGGCAGGGTGACACCGGAGACCCAGCGCGACTCGTCCGACGCCAAGAACAGCGCCGCGTAGGCCACGTCCAACGGCGTCCCCTCGATCCCCAGGGGCCCGGCCCGCCGACGCAGGTCCAGCATCTCTTGCGACGTATGCCGTGCCACCATCGGGCTGTGGACGTGGCCCGGCGCGATGCAGTTAACCCGGACGTTGTCCCGGCCGTAGTGCACCGCCATCGAGTTGCTGAGGCCGATGATCCCGCCCTTGGAGGCGGCGTAGGGGTGGCTGGGACGACCGCTGCCAGCCCGCAGCCCGACGATGGACGACAGGTTCACGATGGAGCCGCCGCCGGCTTCGATCATCTGGGGGATGGCGTGCTTGCTGGTGAGCATCACGCTCTTCAGGTTCACGTCCATCACCGTGTCCCAGAAGTCCTCGTCGACGTCGGTCACCGAGCCCGGGCCGCTGATGCCGACGTTGTTGATCAGCACGTTTACGTTGCCGTAGCGCTCCTTGGCGGCTTCGGCCATGCCTTGGCAGTCTTCGTTGCTGGTAACGTCGCCCACGAAGATCGAGGCTTCGCCCCCCTCCTCCCGGACCATGGCCAGCGTCGTCTCGGCGTTGGGCCCGTCCCGGTCCACCAACAGCACTCTGGCCCCTTGGCGGGCGAACAGGATAGAGATCGCTTGGCCGATGCCCACGAAGTCACCGCTTCCGGTGGCCCCAGCCCCGGTCACGATGGCTACCTTGTTGACCATACGGTCCCCGCGTTCTGACGTCATGATGCCTTACCCTCTAGCAGCAGCCTCGCTACCTGCGGGGCCAGCATCTGCGAGCGTTCGTCGAGGCCCGTCGCGCCGACGTTGGTGATGGGGTGGGGGCAGACCAGGTAGGGGAAATGGGGTACGCCCATCAGCCGGGTGTAGGCTTGGGCGGTGTTCACGAACACGCTGGTGATGATGGTGGCGGTTGGGAGGCCCTGCCGCTCCAAGGTGATTCCGTCGTGCAAACTGCCCGACGAGCAACCCCCTCAATCGCCGATTCCGGTGATCACAAGGTCGGCGTTGCGGTGCAACTCGGCCATCAACTCGGGCGTAGGGGGCAGCGACGCCGAGTGCTTCTTGACGTAGAAGACGTCGGCGAACTCGAACTCGCTGTCCAAAATGCCCGCGATGGCCCGCAGGATCACGTCGGAGTTGGCCTTGGAGTTGTCCAGCAGGCCCACCCGCTTGCCCCGCAGGTCGGCGGGGCGGGGGGCCAACGACCAGTTGTCGAGGCCGGGGTCGGCGCCTGTTGGGTCTACCAGCTTCATCGATGTGGTGGTCATCTTGGCCCCCTGTTGGATGGCTGATGCTGGACGCAGGTCGATTCGCGAATCGCCCCTACGGGGATTGGGGCTCGTCGATGGGCACGGTGACGGCCCGCACCCCATGATAATTCATTATCAGCTCGCTATAAATGCCGCTGTCGCCGCCAGCCTTGATGATCAGGATGTCTTCCGGTTTGGCCGCCGCCGGAACGCGCGTTGTTTCGTCATCGGCCGCCACGGCTCCGTTGACCGCGCCGAGGCGCTTCATACGGGCCCGGCTGCGCCAAGCGTTGTCGAATACGTACTGTTGGATCGATGGCCGGTCCCATCCCAAGCGTCCCAGCATCTCGGCGTGCCAGTGGCCGACGATCCAGAACCAGGGTGCGTCGTTCAGGTAGATACCGAGGCCGTGGGAGGCCATGGCGTCGGCGGTGGCGTCCATGATGCTCTCCCCGGTCACGCCGTAGCGGTTGCCCAGCATCTCCGGGTCCTGAATGGTACCCACGGTAACGGTGGATTGCTCGGCGTCGAAGCCTCGGGAAACATGGAAGGGCTCCCACGGACTGTTTTCCTCGTCCTCGCCGAAACAGACCCCGTACTTGGTCAGCGAGCCCAAGCAGCCTCGGTCGAGCACGTTGACCCGCTGCTCGAAGGCGTTCATCAGGATGAGCCGGATTGCCCGTCCGATGGTCGAGTTGGCCCGGTGGCCGGGGCTGAACAGGTTCCCGGTACAGTTGAGCCCGATCTTGTTCCGGATGGGGCCGTTAACCATCATGATGATGCCCGGCGAGTTGGTCGCTGCCGACGCCTCGTGGATGCAGTTGGGGTCGTACTCGAACATTGCCCGCATGGTGGCCAAAACCACGGGGAAGTACTCGGGCAGGCAACCGGCCATTACCGCGTTGGCTGCCGCCTGCTCGGCGGTCAGCGTGCGGCGGCGAACCGGTACCTCCCCCAGCCGGTCCCCCGGCGCCAATCCTACGTACTCCAGCATGGCCGCCACTTTCTCCACCGTCGGCGGCGCCACTGGCAACCCGTCGGTCCATCCCAGCCGGTAGCACTCCTCGACGGGGTCCAGGCTGGACCCTATTTCGTGTATCGGAGCCCGGTTTTCGGTTGTCATAACGCCTCCGGGGTTGCCGCGATTATGCGTAGGGGCGCTTCGCGAAGCGCCCCTACGCTGGGAGAAGTGTCTACCGATTTGCCGCCAGCCTCGCCCCGATCTCGTCGGCGGCCAGCTTGGCCTTATGGGAGTCGATGTCGATGCCGTAGAGGCGGGCGGCGTTTTCGCCCAGGATCTTGCGTTTGTTCTCCGGGGTCAGCTGCACGCCATACTCGGCGGCTATGTCGTCGGGCAGTTGGAAGGTCATGAACTTGTCGATGATCCAGCCAGGGCTCCATATGGCGTAGTCGCTGCCGAAGAGGATTCGGTCCTCGCCCAGCCAGAAGAGCAGGTTGGCCATGATCTCGGCGAAATACCTGGGCCGGGCGTTGATGAAGGCCATCGCCACCGAGGTCCCAGCGTACACGTTCGGCTCCTGGGTGGCGATCCAGCAGAAGTCATCAAGTCGGGGCAGCCCGACGTGCTCGATGATGAAGTTCAAGCCCGGAAAGTCGGTGGCGGCATAGTCGACGTCGTTCACGTCGAAGGCGTCCTTGCTCAGCGGATAAATGGTCGGGCCCTTGTGAACGTGAACGTTCTTGATCCCCATCTCTTGGGCCAGCTCCAGGTAGCGGTAGGCCCAGGGGTCGCTGAGCTTCCAACCCTTGGAATCGCCCCGCCATTCGGCGGTGTAGAGCTTGAGGCCGCCTATGGGGTAGTCGGCCATCATGCCCCGGAAGCGGTCGAAGCCGGCCTCCTCCTCTCGCGGGTCGAAGGAGCCGCAGAGGACGAACCGGTCGGGGTGCTTCTGCTTCACCACGTTGTTCTTCTGGTGAGTGTTGAAGCCCGTTTTGAAGAACTCGTAGAGGTAGGTCGAGTTCAGTACCGCCACGTCCACGTAGCCATCTATGAACATGTCGTTGACCAGGGCCTCTTCGCCGTAGTTGCAGTACTTCTCAAAGTCCCAGGTGTACTCGGCCGGGCTGAGGGCGGCGTGGTAATCGTAGAAGCACTTGATCCAAGCGTTGCCGTAGTCATTCTTGTGGTTTTCGGGACCGGCGTCCCAGAAGTGCATGTGGCCGTCCACCACGAATATGTCTTCGCCGTTCACTGAGTACATCGTGTGCCCCCTTTTGCCGAGTTAGGGTGTGCCGGGTTTCCAGTTGGAGTTGCGGGCCTCCAGCATGGCGGAGCAAAGGGAACCATTGGCTTCCATGGCCAGCCGGGTGGTGCGGGCCCGGACGTAGTAGGTCTCCATCTCGCCGGGTGGTACCGGCGCTCCGTGTAAGTCGACGATCAGCGGCGAGGCTTCCGAGCAGTCGAGCCCCAGTTCTTCGCGGCGTTGCAGGTAACGTGACAGCGTGTCCGCCCCTACGTCTTGGTTGCAATCGTCCAGCAGATGACGTACCTGCAACGCCGCAATCTCGTCGAACGACAGACCGGCCTGCCGGAGCGCCCGCAAGAGCTTTTCCTGGCGGGTGAAGAAGCCCTTGCGCAGGAATATCTGGCGGGTCTCTTCCAAGGTGTCGGGGCCGCTGGCGGGAAACGCCTCGGCGAAGGACTTGCCCGGGCCGGCCCCGTCCTCCACCTCCCGGCTGGCGAAGTGCTCACTCAAGCGCACCGTCACGGAGCGGACACCCGGCAAGCCGACCAGTGCCCTCCGGGCGTCCGACGCCATCAGGTAGGAAAAGTTGGCGGCGCACCAGTAGGTCGGCAGCCGCAGGTCGACGGTGATGTTGCCTGTAGCGTCGCCGGTGACACTATCGACGAAGCCCAGCGAAAGTACCGATTGGTCCAACTCCGGGTCCAACACTCGGTCTAGTCTCGCTAGCACGGCGTCCCGGTCAACCTGCGGCGGCAGGTCGATGGCTGGAAGTATGGGTGGAAATCGGTTCTCTATCATGGGCTCAAGGGGCGGTCAGCCCGCCGTAGGTCTCGGGCCGGCGGTCACGGTAGAACTGCCAGGTGGCGCGCACCGCCACGATTTCGTCCAGGTCCAAGTCGGCTACCAACACCTCATCCTCGGTGCGGGAGGCTTGGGCGACTATCTGCCCCCGGGGGTCGCAGAAGTAGCTCTTGCCGTAGAATTCGCCGATCTCCCAGGGCTGTTCGACGCCAACGCGGTTGATGGCGCCAACGAAGTAGCCGTTGGCCACGGCATGGGCGGGCTGCTCCAACTCCCACAGGTATTCGGACAGCCCGGCGACGGTGGCCGAGGGATTGAATACGATCTCGGCCCCGGCCAGTCCCAAGGCCCGGGCGCCCTCCGGGAAGTGGCGGTCGTAGCAGATGTAGACGCCGATCCTGCCCTTGGCGGTCTGGAACACGGGATAGCCCAGGTTGCCGGGGCGGAAGTAGAATTTCTCCCAGAACCCCGGCGGTAGGTGGGGGAGGTGGCTCTTGCGGTACTTGCCCAGGTAGGCGCCGTCCGAGTCCAGCACGGCGGCGGTGTTGTAGAAGAGACCGGCCATCTCTTCCTCGTAGACCGGCACCACCATCACCATGTGATGCTTCCGCGCCAACTCCTGCATTAGCCGCACCGTGGTTCCGTCGGGTACTGGCTCGACCAAGCTGTACCAACGGGCGTCCTGCTCGGCGGGGAAGTAGGGCCCGTAGAACAGCTCTTGCAAGCACAGCACCTCCACGCCCTTGGCGGCGGCCGCGTTTATGAGAGACAGGTGTTTCTCCAGCATGAACTCCTTGAGTTCATGGATGCCCTGGGGGGCGTCGCGGCCAATGCCAGCCTGCACAAGCCCGGCCCGCACTATTCGGGGCACGATTCGCCCTCTATGGAATCGTCGTGAGTCAAGAGCCTACGAACTCCTGGATGGCGGTGAAGTACTCGTTGATCCCTTGGTACAGCAGGTCGTTATGGCCCGCGCCGGGGATGGTGAGAAGGCGCTTTTCGGGAGAAGGGAAGTCCTGGTACATGCTGACCGCCTGCTCCACCGGGGCCAAGGTGTCCAATTCGCCGTGGATAACCAGCGCAGGAATCTGGATTGACTTGACCTTGGCTTGATAGGCGGCCTCCAGAGCTTGGGCCATCGCGGTATCGAGGCCGTGGGTGAAGTTACCCAAGATGGGACGGCCGCTTTCGATTATCACTCCCTTCAGGCGCCCGGCGCAGTGGGCTGCTAGCTCGAATGCGGAGTGACGCCCCATGGAGCGGCCCATAACGAAGAGCCGGTTGGCGTAGCTTCTTTCCTGCATCAGCGCGGTGGTGAAATCCAGAATGTCCTGCGAGTCGGTGAGCATGGTGTTGAACGACGGCCACCCCTCGCTGCGGGCGTAACCCCGGTAGTCGGCCACTAGGATGTTCACGCCGATCTGATTGTAGATTGGGGCGATGTTGTCGTAGTCAGGCGAGGTCTCCCCGTTGCCGTAGAAGAACAGGATCGTGGGCTGCTCGGCGGCGCAGGGGAAGAATCGACCGGAGAGTGTCGTGCCGTCGGCCACCGCGATTACCAGGTCCTCCGCCCCCTGCGGTGTTTCCGTCCATCCCTTCTGAGGATAGAAGGAGTTCATCGAGATGGCTGGACTGTCCAACAGGGTGAAGTCGGCATCGGGCATCAGGCTTGGCCTCCGGCGTCGATTGGCGCTAGTCGAAGTACCCCGAATCGGTGTGATTCTTGATGACCGAGGCCACCAGCTCGGGCCTCTGGATCGGCACGTCGTGGACGCTATCTTCCAGCCATACTGTTTTGCCTTTGGGCAGCAACCGTTCGGCGGCGGCGATGGTCTCGCCCCGCAGCAGGGCCCTTTGCTGGCCGGCCGCGTCGGTCTGTTGGCGGGCCGGCATGATGAGCACCGGGCACCGCACCTTCGGAAATAGCTCCGGCGGATGGTGGTCCCACAGGGCTTCTATGATCCGGATGTGGTTCTCGCGGCTGAGCTTGGCCCGGATGGTGCCGTCTTCCAGAGTCCCGAAGTTGGCCAGCACCATTCGCTCGAACCCCACGCCCAACTCCTCGGTGCGGGGTCGAATCCTCTCCCGGAACTGCTCCAAGGTCACGCCGCTGAACACCGGAGGCGCCATCTGCTCGCGGGCTTCGTCGAGGCTGGCGTACCGGGTCGTGGGCTCGATCATCCCGCCGTCGACGAAACACAGCCCGCCGACCAAGTCCGGGTAGGCCACCGCCAACTCCAACGCAACATCGCCGCCCCAAGAATGGCCGACCACGATGGGCTTCTGAAGCCCCTTGGCCTCGATGAGCCCGGCGGCGTCGCGGCTAACGCTAGCGAAGTCGTAGCCGTGGTCCGGCTTGGCGCTGTCGCCGTGGCCTCGCTGGTCCATGGCGATAACAGCGAAGTCCTGCGCCAAAATCGGCGCGGTCAAATGCCAGATGACGCACGTGGAGGCCAGCCCGTGCAGCAGCACGATCGGTCTCCCAGTCCCGCCCCAGTCGTGGCAGTGAAAGTCGAGCCCGTTGATGGTTACGGTTTCGTCTTTGGGTGCGCTCAATGCTGCGTTTCCCGTCCGGCTATGGCTTGGTGCGCCCTAATATAGGGGCTGGCGGATTTTAGCGCAAACACAGCCGCCGACTAGGCGCGGCAGTGGTAATTAATAGCTAGATAACACGTTGGCGATGGCTAGAACAACCAACCTGCCCGTATACTGGCCGATATGGCGGTCTTATTGAAAGCGAGCGAGTTGACCAAGCGCTACGGGATGACCCTGGCGTTGGACGCGGTAGACTTTCAGGTCACCGACGGTATCACCGGTCTCTTGGGGCCCAATGGGGCTGGCAAAAGCACGGCGATAAAGCTTTCGTTGGGGTTGATCAGGCCCACGTCGGGGTCGGCGGAGGTGTTGGGACGGCGCCCCTACGACTCGCCTGACGTAAGGGAACGGTTGGGCTACATGCCCGAGCATGACTGCCTCCCTCCGTCTACCACCGCCGCCGAATTCCTCTCCCACATGGCTCAAGTCTCCGGCCTGCCCCCGGCCCAAGCCCGCACCCGCGCCGCCGACATCCTTCGTCATGTCGGGTTGGAGGAAGAGCGCTACCGCCCCATCGGGCAGTATTCCACCGGAATGAAGCAGAGGGTGAAGTTGGGGCAAGCCCTGGTCCACGACCCGACGTTGGTTCTGCTCGATGAGCCCACCGCTGGCCTCGATCCTGTTGGACGAGACGAGATGCTGCGGTTGGTCCGGTGCACTGGCCGTGAGTTCGGAATAAGCATCATTCTCTCCTCCCATCTGATGGGTGATGTCGAGAGCACTTGCGACCGCATTATCGTGCTGGAAGGCGGAAGGGTGGTGGAGGAGGGGTCGGTCGCTGGCTTCACCACCGAGACCCAGTCCATCATCCTCGACGTTTACGACAAGCGGGAGGAGGTGGCAACTGCCTTGGCGGCCCGTGGGATGGAGGTGGGCTTCGAAGGTCCATCGCTCACCGTCGAAGTGGTCGCCGAGGAACAGTACGATGCTATCCGCGACGCCGTGGCCGAGACCGGGGCCCGCCTGCGCCGAATGAGTCCCCGGCGCCACCAGCTTACCGAAATCTTCCAGGCGGGGCGATGAGGGATCAATCGACCGCCGAGGTCTTCGACCTAGGTTACCAATACTACGAGGGACCGAGGGAAGGACGGTCCAGGGCCCGCCGGGCTATCTACGTGAACGGTCTGCGCACCATTCTGGGGATTGGGCGCGGCCCAATGGCCAAGGTGCTGGCAATTCTGATGTTCGTGGCAGCCATGGCCCCGGCCGTGGTCATGGCCATCATCATTTCCTTGGCCGAACCATTGGCCGATGCCCTGCCTTCCCACGCCGACTACTACGGTCTCATCTCGATTGTTCTGTTCCTGTTCGCGGCCATCATCGGCCCGGAACTGCTTTGCCCGGACCGTCGCAACGGCGTCATCAGTCTCTATCTGGTTCGCCCCATGACGCCTAGCGACTATATCGCCGGACGATGGCTGGCCCTGTTCACCGTGACTATCGCCCTCGTCTATTCCGGGCAACTGGTGCTGCTGGCCGGTATGGTGCTCGCGGCGGCCGACCCGGCCGAATATCTGAGGGAAAACTGGTTGGACATTCCGCGCATTTTTGGCGCGGGCCTGGTGGTGGCTCTTTTCCTGAGCACCATTCCGCTGGCCGTCGCCGCCTTCACCGACCGGAGGGCCTACGCCGCTGCCTTCGTGATCGGCCTGTTCATCATTTCGTCCACGGTGTCGGGCTCGCTGACCGCCTGCAATTCTGGCAACGACTCCAACGAGTGCGAGCCGATTACTGGTAGCGCCGCCAAGTGGCTGACCTTGGTCAACCTTTGGGGAGCGCCGTCCATTGTTAACAACATTATCTTCGACGATGACGATGGCGGGGTCTCCGGTGACCTCCCCGTCCCGGTGCCCATCCTTTGGTGGGGGCTGCTGACGGCGGGGCCGGGATTCCTTCTGTGGCGTCGCTACAACAGGTTGGCCACTTGAGTGCTGATATGACCAAACCAAACATCACAAGCGGCTCCAGCCTTCAAAGCGGCGGCGGTGCGGCGGCAGCGATCCACATCGACAACGTCTCCAAGTGGTACGGAGACGTGGTGGCGGTGAACGGCGTCTCGCTGCAGGTCTTCCCCGGCATCACCGGTCTTCTGGGGCCAAACGGCGCCGGCAAGACCACCCTGCTGCACCTGATTTCCGGACTGGCCGCGTGTTCCGAGGGCTCCGTAACCGTATTGGGAGAGCCAGCCAGGAATAACCCGGACCTCTATCACCGAATCGGTGTAATGACCGAGCAGGAGGCGGTCTATGGATTCTTTACCGGCCGCCAATTCTTGGAGTCCATTGCCAAGATGCGGGGCCTTTCGCCGGTGAAGCCAGCCATCGACCGGGCGCTTGAGATAGCCGGAATGGCCGACGCTCAGGACCGGCGTCTGGGTGGTTACTCCAGAGGGATGCGTCAGCGGATGCGGCTGGCGGCCGCATTGTTGCACGACCCGGAGGTCCTGATACTCGACGAGCCCCTGAGCGGTACCGATCCCAGGCAACGCTTGGAGTTTCACGCCGCCATGGTGCGCTTCGCCGCCGAAGGCCGCACCGTGCTGGTGTCGTCCCACATCCTGGAAGAGGTGGAGCAACTGGCCGACCGCATCGTGCTGATGGTCAGCGGCAAGCTGGCCGCCGCTGGAGATATTAGGGCGATACGCGAAAAGCTGGACGAGCAGGCCTACAAGGTGCGCGTCGTTACCGACACGCCTCGGGCGATGGCGGCGGCCCTGGTGCAATTGGACGAGGTGGACTCGGTCAACCTGGGCCCGGAGAGCGACCTGATCGTATTGAGCCGAAACGTTGGGGTTCTCCAACAGTCCATCCCCCGGTTGGCCCACGAGCTTGGGCTGCGGCTATTCCGGGTCGAACCGCTGGACGAGTCCCTCGAAAGCATCTTCGGTTACGTGGTCGAACGCTAGATGTGGGCGGTTTTCCGGCTGTCGCTCAGCCAGTTGACCGGGCGGTTCCGGCTGGGGCTCATTCTGCTGCTCTCCGCCCTGCCCGTGGTGTTGGCGGTGGTCTTCTCGTTAACTCTGGACGATGGACTCGACACGGATGGATTCGTTACCGGGCTGTTGGACGCGCTCTTGGTGGCCGGGGTCTTGCCCATTGTGACCATGACTCTCTCCACCGCCGCCTTCGGCAACGAATTGGAAGACGGAACGCTGAGCAACCTGGCCCTGATGCCCTTGGCCCGCTGGAGGATTGCCCTTCCCAAGTTTCTTGCCACGGTGGCCATTTGCGGCCCGCTGATTGTCGTCAGCGGAGTAGTGACTACCCTGGTCGGCTTCGACGTCGAAATACGGGCGGCGCTGGCGGTGGCCGTCGCGTTGCTCTTGGGAGTGACGGCGTACGCGGCGATATTCACATGGACCGGCCTGGTGACCGGGCGAGCCTTGGCAATTGCGCTGCTATACGTCTTACTCTGGGAAGGGATCATCGGCACGTTCATCCGCGGCGTTGGCTATCTGAGTGTGCGCGGTTACACCCTGGCCATCATGCATGGGTTGGACGAGTCTGCCTTTGAGGTCATTGGCGACCGGACGATAGCGCTTCCCGCCGCCCTAGTGGGAGCGGTATTGGTTACTGGAGTCTTCTTTTGGCTGGCGGTGCTCCGGTTGGTCCGCATGGACGTTCCCTGAGGAGGCGAGGCGCCCAATGCAGCAGAACAAGCGGTTGGTGGTAGTGGGCCGAAGCCAGGAATCGGTCGACCAGACCACGCGGTTGCTGGAGGGCGCTGGCTATATCGTAACCAGCACCATCGACGACGGCGTGGCCATCGATCTGGTCGGGTCCTCGGAATACGCCGCATTGCTGATCGGCGGCGATGTGCCACTGGCCGACCGGCGCTACGTGGCCACCCAATCCCGAAACCGCGACTCCGAGTTGGCTGTCCTCACCGTCACCAGCCTGCGTTCAGTGCTCACCCAGCTCACCCAGGCCCTGGGCCGTTGACCCCCTACTGTCGGTAGGCGTAGCTGTAGCTGGGGCTGGTGACCCGGCCGCCTTCGACGATGATGTAGTCTCGCTCGATGGGCGTCCCGGCCAGGAAGTTCTCCAAGCAGTCGCGTACCCCGTCAGCGTAGCGCTTCTGGGCCTCTAGCGAGGTGCCGGAAACGTGGGGCGTCATGGCGTGGTTGGGCATGGAGCGCCAAGGGTGGTCGGCGGGAGCCGGTTGCGGGTACCAGACGTCCCCGGCGTAGCCTGCCAGATGCCCCGCCTCCATCACTTCCACCAGTGCGTCGGTGTCCACGATGCGCCCGCGGGCGGTGTTCACCAAGTAGGTGCCCCGCTTCATGCTGTAGAGCAAGTCGCGGTCGAACATGCCCTGAGTGGTCGGAGTCAACGGGATGTTGATGCTGACCACGTCGCTCTCCTGCACCAGAGGCCGCAGGGCCGAATATCGGGCGCCCAAGAACTGCTCTTCAGTTGTGCTGAGACGGCGGTAGTCGAAATACCGGATTGAGACGTCGAATGGCTTGAGGCGGGCCGCGACCCGCTGGCCGATTCGCCCGAAGCCAACTATCCCAACGGACTTGTCCTCCAGGTCGTGGGAGCGGGCGGCGACCTTCCCGATGTCCCACCCGCCGGAGACGACTTCCTGATAGGAGGGGAAGTAGTTCCGGACCAAGGTGAGAATCTGCATCACCACGTGTTCGGCGACGCTCACCACGTTGCTGCCGGTGATCTCGGCGACGGTGATGTTATGCTCGGCGGCGGCGGCTAGGTCAAAATGATCGGAGCCGACCCCGGCGGTCAGCAGCAGCTTCAGGTTGGGGGCCATCGCGATCCGTTCGCGGGTCATATACGCGGGCCAGAACGGAGTTGCTATGACTACGTCGGCGTTGGGGAGTTCGCTTTCGAGTCCAGCGCCCGCGTCGGAGATGGACACCAGTTCGTGACCAGCCGTCTCCAGCATCGGCCGAAGGCCCAGGGCGTTCTCGGCGCAACCCAGAAGCTCCGGCGTATCGGCGGCCGCGGGACCACCGGGATAGAGAACGGCTACGATCTTCATGTCCTGCTCCTGTAACTTCGATTTTGCTGTCTGCGACGGCCCGCGCGTTCTGGGAACCGCTTAAGGGTGGAACCAAGGGTTACTCACCTAGATTCCGCAACCTTTGAACCCTCCGGAGTCTGGTGGCGACCGATGCGCCCACCGATCAGGCAATGGCCGCAATCTGGCAGTCGAATTGGCTAATCGACCAGAGGCGCGCCGGTTGGCAGCTATAATCGCGTAGGATTAGGCGGCGAGGACGATCATCAGCGTCAGCCTAGTCGAACCGCGGAGGTTCTCGCATCGGGTCTCTCGGCGGGATTTCAAGCTCCACGCCACCAAACGGCTTGAACATGTCGTGAATTGCGGTTCCGAGGTCTTTGACAGGCGGAGGGTTGGGCTCGAACGCAGCCCGCAAAATTCCCCTCGCCTCCTGTTCGATCGAGTGGCCATTCTTAGCCGCTCGAATACGCAGTCTCTTCTTTAAGTCGTCGTCAAGGTTGCGGATGGTAAGGGTGGCCAAATGTGCCCCTACGTCTCTTGTTGGCGTGCATTATATTGGTGATTGCATTGCAATCACCACAATTCCCGTCTTGTTGGCGTGCATTATATTGGTGATTGCATTGCAATCACCACAATTCCCGGCTAGCAATTCTCGCCCCTTCCACCATCGATGCCAGCTTGGCCCAAGCGATGCGGGACTCTACCCGGCGGCCCCAAGCCGAAGTGCCGAAGCCGCAGTCGCTGCCGGCTATGACGTTTTCCCTGCCGACCAGGTTGGCGTAACGGGCGATGCGCTCGGCGATCAGCTCCGGGTGTTCGATGAAGTTGGTAGTGGTGTCCAGCACGCCGGGCAGGAGCACCTTGCCCTCGGGTAGCTTGACGTCCTGCCAGATCTTCCACTCGTGAGCATGCCGCGGGTTGGCGCCCTCGAAGGACAGTCCAACGGGCGGGGCTTTCAACACTGCTTCGATGATCTCGATGAGTGGAATGTCATGGTGGTGGGGTCCCTCGGTGTTGCCCCAGCACAGATGCAGGCGCATCCGTTCCTGGTCGATTCCCCGCAGGGCGTAATCCAGCACCTCGACATGCTGCTCGACCACCTTGACGAACTCCTCGTTGCTCAAGTGGGCGTATTGAGAGACCCGGGTCATGGCCAGGTCGGGACAGTCGATCTGTAGAAGCAACCCGGACGCGACGATGGCCTGGTACTCGTCCTTCATCACTTCGGCCAAAGCGTAGAGATAGCCCTCTTCGTCGGCGTAATACTCGTTGGGTAGGAAGTTGGAGATGACCCCTGGCGATGCCGCGGTCATGAAGACCTCGGTTACGTCGGCTACGGCGGTGGCGGCCTTGAGCCGGTCGATGTCGCGCTGCACCGCCGCCCAGTCCTTCCAGGCGATGGGGCCGGTGCAGGCCGGTTGCGGAAGTGTGGCCGAAGACGATTGGTTCCGGGTCTCGGCGTATTCCGGGAAGTCCACATCGTCCAGCCGGGCCCGGAAACGGTTCCGGCGTTCGCCCTCGAAGCCAGTAAGACGGTCCTGGACGTAGGTGGCGTATTGGACGCGTCCCTGCTCTCCATCGTTGATCACATCCAAGCCGGTCTCGGCCTGGTGGGCCACCGTGTCCCGCACCGCTTCGTCGACTTCGCGCAGAAAGTCCGTCGGATCGGTTGGTCGCTGTTCCTGGCGGCCCCGGAGCATCTCCTGCAACGGGACGGGCCGGGGCAGGCTGCCAGTGTGTGTGGTTAGCGTCCGAGAGGTGCTTCGTTCCATCGCTTCTGCGGCCTCCTGTGGGTAGTCTAGGAGTTTGTTTGCTTGATTTGACCTCGTATCCCCTGGGCGTAATCAGGCGGCCCGGGTGGACGTAGCTCGCGGAATTGGCTATCAAGACGATGGTGACCATCTCCACCGATTGCCCATGCTCGGCCAGCACTTCCAGGTCGGTAATCAGCGCTTGTTCTGCCGGACGGGAAGCGTCCGACGATTCCCACCGGGGTCGCGGGACTGCGGTGGCGGAGCAGGATGTCCCGGGCTTCGAGCAACTGGGTCTGGCGGCGTTGGCGGCGGGGTTGTGGAGGGCGTTCGCATTATAGCCCAATCCATCCGCTCTCCTGAGGGCTGTAAGAGTACGCGGACCAACATTCGGCATCTGAGGCACGATCGCCCTTCAAGACAGGTTGTCGCCCGGCAAAATTAGAGGCGGCCGAATGGCCGCCTCGATCGTGACTCATCTGGGTTTTGGTTGCTCTGGTTACACCGGCTCCCGCTGTTTGGAGAGCATTTCCTCCAGCATCCGCTGCATGGCCATAGTATGGCTGCAAACGGCCCGGTTGGCGAAGAAGTGACACTCGCAGCGCCAGTTGCCCGAATCAAAGCTCACTTCGTAGCTGTTGTGATTGCCCTGAAACGTAGCCGACAGCCTGGTGATGCTGACCCGCTCCCTCTCTTCCGCGTATCTCCTCGCCTTGTCGATCTTTCCGATGATGCTGGAGTCCATTAACACCCCCTGCGTACTCTGAAGGGCCGGTAGAGAGTTCGTTGCCGAGACCGCCCCTCTCTTTGATTGTAAGAGCGGGGGTGCGTGATTTCAAGGAGAGCCAGGCCCATTTGGGTGCCGTTGACCGGCCCCATGACGTACAATACAATCTGCCCCGACCACCCTCGGCGGCGATTCTCGTAACAGACCCCCACCTATCAAATCGATGAGTCTTAGCAGATGAACGGCGACCAAATTAGGGACTCCTTTATCAGGTTTTTCGAGAGCAAAGGGCACCAACACATGCCCAGCGCTTCCCTCATTCCGGCTGGCGACCCCACCCTGCTTTTTACCAGCGCCGGGATGGTGCCATTCAAGCCCTTTTTCATGGGCGAGCAGACCCCGCCCTCCCGTCGGCTAACCAGCAGCCAGAAGAGCTTCCGGACCACCGACATAGACGAAGTTGGCGACCACAAGCATCTCACCTTCTTCGAGATGCTGGGCAACTTTAGCATCGGCGACTACTTCAAGGAGGGCGCCGTCTCCTTCGCTTGGGAGTTGGTCACCGATCTATTCGGGCTGGACCCGGATCGACTCTACGTGACCATCCACCTGGACGACGACCAAGCCTACGAAATCTGGCGGGACCAGATCGGCGTCCCCGTGGAGCGCATTTACCGCTACGGCGACAAGGACAACTGGTGGGGTCCCGCCGGGACCGAAGGCCCCACAGGTCCCTGCTCGGAGATCCATTACGACGGAGGCGAGGAGAAGGGCTGCGGCCCAATGGTCGAGATCGATGTCCTTACCCAACTGCTGCGGGACGAACGGGACGGAGGGGCTCCCCAGGAAGTTCCCGGCTGTCACCCCAACTGTGATTGCGAGAGGTTCGTCGAGCTTTGGAATCTCGTGTTCATGCAGTTCTATCAGGACCCGGAGCGCAACCGCACGCCGCTCCCGACCCCCAGCGTCGACACTGGCATGGGGCTGGAGCGGGCGGCGGTGGTGTTGCAGGGCAAGAACAACATCTACGAGACCGACCTGTTCGCCCCAATCATCGCCAGGGTTTCCGAACTGAGCGGACGCGCCTACGGCGGTGACACCGACACCGACTTCGCTATGCGAGTAGTGTCCGAACACGCCCGGGCGGCGTCCTTCTTGATCGGCGATGGCGTCGTTCCCGGCAACGAAGGGAGAGGCTATGTGCTGCGGCGGGTCATCCGCCGGGGCATCCGCTACGGGCGGCAGCTCGGACTGAACGGACCGTTCCTGGAAGAAGTAGCGAAAGAAGTGGTCTTCCACTTCCAAGCGGTCTACCGGGAGCTATTGGAGAACCGGGATTTCATCCTTCGGGTCATCAGCTTAGAGGAAGAGCGGTTCGCCGAAGCCTTTAGCCGGGGCAATGACATCCTGTTGGACATGATCAGCGCTCAGCGATCGGGACAGATTTCGGGGCGCGATACCTTCGTCCTCTACGACACCTATGGCTTCCCGCCGGAGCTTACCGCCGAGATCGCCCGGGAACGGGGGCTTGAGGTGGACTTGAACGGCTTCGAGCAAGAGATGGAAGCTCAGCGGGAACTCTCCCGTGCTGCCAGCGCCTTCACCGGAAATATGGAGATGTTGACCGCCTACGAGAACCTGGGCGTCGGGGCCAGTGAGTTCGTTGGCTATGGCCAGACCGAGTCCGACTCGGTGGTAGCTGCCATTTTGGCCATGGCTGATGGCGCGGGAAGGCCCGAGCCAGCGGCCCATGCTACCCGGGGCCAGCAGGTGGAAATCGTCATCAGCCACTCGCCCTTTTATCCCGAAGGCGGTGGACAGCTCGGCGACCAAGGCTATATTCACGGTCCCAACGGCGTCGTCCGGGTGGAGGATACCCAGAGCCCGATAGCCGGACTGATCGTGCAGCGTGGCGTGGTGGAGCAAGGCGATTTATCGGTCGGCGATGCGGTGCGAACGTCGGTGGACCCCGCCCGGAGACTGGACGCATCCCGCAACCACAGTGGTACCCACATCTTGCATGCAGCCCTGCGCTCGGTGCTCGGGCCGCACGTCCGTCAGGCCGGGTCGCTGGTGGCCCCGGAGCGGTTGCGCTTCGACTTCAGTCACGTCTCGCGCCTCTCCCGCGATGAGCTGTTGACCGTGCAGTCGCTGGCCAACGACCGGGTGCGGGCCAACCTGCGGGTGGTCTCCCGTGAGACCACTTACTCGGAGGCGGTGCGAGAGGGAGCCCTGGCCTTCTTCGGCGACCGTTACGGCGACGTGGTGCGGGTCGTGACCATGGCCGAGGAAGGCGAAGGGTTGGAACATAACGGCGGCGCGTTCAGCATGGAGGTCTGCGGCGGCACCCACGTGGCGGCCACCGGGCAAGTGGGTACGCTGGTCGTGTTAGGCGAGTCGAGCATCGGGGGCGGCATGCGGCGCATCGAGGCCCTCACTGGCCGGGCCGCCGAGGAGTTGTTCGTGCAGCAGGCCGATCTTCTGGACGGTTTGTCTCGGCGGCTGCAAACGCCGGTTGTGGACCTGGAAACCCGCCTCGACAGCTTCATGGAAGAAACCGACGAGTTGCGGCGAAGGCTGGCCACTTTAGAGCGGAGCACCCGCCGCGCCGAAGCAGAAGCCCTCCTGCAGCGGGTGGCCGACGTAGAAGGCGTCAATGTCGTGGTAGGACGTACCTCGGCGGGCAGCGCTGACGGCATGCGGGAGATGGGCGATTTCCTGCGTGACAAGCTGGGCAGCGCCGTGGTCGTGCTGGGAACTGTCGGCGACGGCGGCCCGATTTTGGTGGCCATGACCACGCCCGACCTGGTTGAACGCGGCGTGAATTCCGGGAACTTGGCCCGCGACGCAGCCAAGGTCATGGGCGGTGGCGGCGGAGGGCGCCCGGACATGGCCCAAGCCGGTGGGCGCCAACCGGACAAGCTGGACGATGCCCTGGCCAGCGTGCCCGGACTGGTGCGCGCGGTGCTCTCCTGAGCGGACCGGCGCGGTGAAGCTGCTGGCGTTGGATCTCGGAGACCGCCGCATCGGCTTGGCAGTGGGGGACTCGACCCTGGGTACCGCCCTCCCTGCCGGACACCTGGACCGCACGAAGCTGCGGGCCGACATCCAGGAAGTGTTGCGGGAAGCCCGACAACGCCAGGCCCAGGGCTTCGTGGTAGGCATCCCCTATTTGCCATCGGGTGAAATTGGGACTCAGGCCAGGTTGGCCAAGGGGTTCATTCGTGCGCTGCGGGAAGAGACGCAACTGCCCGTGCACGAGGTGGATGAACGGTTTACGACTGCCGAAGCCGAAGCTCTTCTGCGGGAGCGCGGGATCGAACCGTCCCGGCGCCGAGGCGCGGTGGACGAGGCGTCTGCGGTGCTGATCTTGCGCCGCTTGTGGGACAGCTAATCCAGGTAGGTCCGCTCGAACTCTTCGGAAAGCAAGGTCATGGTTTCCATGTCCCAGTCAAACGTGAGAATCACGGAGCGGTCGGAAGTTGCCTCCAACAGGCGTCGGCCGTGCTGGGCCACCACGCTTTCGGCGCGGCGATAGTCCAACTCGCCTTCCTCCACGCCGGAACGGTTGCAAACGATCATGGGCAGCCCGGTGTCGCGGGTACGGGCCTCCCACTCGCCGTCCGGGCCGCAGCCCCCGGGCCCCCAGGCCACCGACGAGACCAAGAACTGGACGCCTTTGGCCTTCATAACTTGGGCGATGTCGTTCTTGTAGGCGTCGGCGCAGATCAGAACGCCGGTCTTGACCCCGTCGCAGTCCATCGTGCTGATCTTCCAGCCGGGTGTCGACCAACGTTCGGCGCCCCGGAGCGCCTTCACCTTGCGCTGTTTGCCAACGATGCGACCGTCGGGCCCGATGACGAACACGGTGTTGTACAGACGGTCCGAAGCCGGGTCGCGCTCCGGGTGTGACAGGAACACGGTGATGCCGAGTTCTTTGACCCGCTGGCAAAAGTCCTGCATCCAAGGCTCGGGCTGGGGCAGAATCCAGTCCGAGCCCATCTGGTCCAGGAACAGATAGCCAGGAATGCACAGCTCGGGCGTGACGGCCCAATCCGCCCCCAACCCGGCGGCCGTTGCCACCGCCCGGTCGACCAACTTCCGGTTGTGGGCGATGTCGCAGGTGACGGGCGCGATGTGAAGTAGTGCGATACGAGTCATCTTCTTCATTCTTGCTTCGTAATTGTCCGCGATTATAACACTGGCCCATGATCCCTTGACTCCCCGGATTAGGCCCATCAGAATTGAATGTAGGGATTGCCCCGTGGTGTAGTGGTAGCACGCCAGCCTTTGGAGCTGGAATCCCTGGTTCGAGCCCAGGCGGGGCAGCCATGAAGGGCTCTGCAGCGGTCACGCTGGGAGCTATTTTTGTGCCGCAAAACAGGTAGCCCGGAGTATATATGCGCTTCATCACCGCCGCCGCGATCAGCAGGCGGACGGTCACAATGTTGGCAGTGGTACTACTGCTGGCTGGCGGCATCTTCGCCTACAACTCCCTACAAGTCGAGCTTTTCCCCGAGATCGAGTTCCCTTTGGTAGCGGTGACAACCTCCTACCCGGCCGTCGACCCCGAAGGCGTGGTCCAAGACGTCACCGAGCCCATCGAGCGCGCCATTTCTGGTACCGAGGGCCTTGAGTCAATCCAGTCCAGCAGCTTCGAGGGCAATTCGATAGTACTGGCTACCTTCAAATTCGGCACCGACATGGCCAACGCGGAGAGCATTATTCAAGCCGCGGTTAACAATCTCGCCTTTCCCAATGGGGTGGAGAATCCGACGGTAGGCCGGTTCGGCCCCGACCAGTTTCCGGTAATTCAATTCAGCGTCGTCTCCGACGGAGGCGTGGAGGTCGTGGCCCCTTTGGTGCAGTCTCAGGTGCTGCCCGCTCTTTCTGGAATCGACGGAGTGATGCGGGTGCTGGTGGCCGGAGAGGTGGAACGGCAGGTACAGGTAGCCGTCGACCCAGGGCGGTTGCAGGCCAACGCAATCGCTCTGCCCCAATTGGCAGCAGCCCTGAGCGATAACAACGTCACCCTCCCCGCCGGGCTGGTTTTTGGGGCCGGCCAGGCAATGCCCGTCAAGACCACCCACACATTGGACTCCGTCGAAGACATCCGCAACCTGGTGGTTGGCTCTGCTCCATCGGGCCCGGTCAGGCTCAGGGATGTGGCCGACGTCGCCTTGATCGACGGTCGCCCCACCAGCATTTCCCGCACCAATGGCAAGCCCGCAGTAAGCGTGTCCATAGTGAAGGACGCCGAGGCCAATACCATCGAGGTCACTGAAGCTGTGCGGGCGGCCCTAGCGGGGGTTCCCTTCCCCACGGGCGTCGAGGTCATCATCGTAGAAGACCAAGGGCCGCAGATCCAGGACCAGATCGACACGTTGCTCAGCGAGGCGGCCTACGGGTTCCTGTTCGCGGTCTGCGTCGTCTTTGTGTTCATGCTAACCATCCGCCCGACGGTGATTCGGGGGATGCTTTCGACCCTCCGCCCCACTGCCGTCATCGCGCTAACGATACCACTGAGCGTGCTTACCGGCGTGTTGCTGATGGCCTGGCAGGACATGTCGCTGAATTTCATGACCCTGGGAGGGCTGGCCATATCCGTGGGACGGGTGGTGGACGACGCCATTGTGGTGCTGGAGAACGTGTATCGGCATATTCAGGCTGGCCGGGAACGATGGCGGGCAGCGTTGGACGCCACCGTTGAGGTGGGACCAGCCATTTTCGCCTCGACTCTCACGACGATCGTCGTGTTCGTCCCGCTGGGCTTCATCGAGGGTCTCGTCGGTGCTTTCTTCACTCCCTTCGCGCTGACCGTCAGCTTTGCCCTGATTGCCTCCTTGGTGGTGGCGCTCACCGCGGTGCCGGTGTTGGGGGCCTACCTTTTGCGCCCCGGCGACCTGCCTGATGAGGCGGTCGAGGACGACATCGCCTTCGTCAAGGAAACCTGGATGCAACGGGCCTATACCCCGGTGCTGCAATGGACTTTGGGCCACAAGGCCGTGACCCTGCTCGGGGCTGTAGTAATCACGGTGGCCAGCCTGCTGCTGTTGGCCTTGATCCCGGTTACGTTATTCTCGAGCGGCGACGAGCGCTACATTCAGGTCGAGGTCGCCCTTCCGCCAGGTGCGCCACCGGAGAGGACATTAGCCGAAGTCATCGAGATCGAGGACCGGGTCCGCGGTTTCTCCGAGATATACTCGGCTACGGTTGGCGCAACCGATCTAGGTTCAGGGGGGGCTCCCGGGGCCTTCAACCAAGCAAGTATGTTGCTGATCCTAAACTCAAGCGCTCCCGACGACATTGCCAACATCTTGCGGGAGGACCTGCGAAAACCGGGCGTGTCGTTGAACATTGTTGAGATCATTCAGGGCCCGCCGTCCGCCGGAGTGGAGATCGCAGTTACCGGGCCAAACTACGACGACATCACCGCCGTCTCCCAAGAGTTGATCGCTTCCCTTGCGACCCTTGGTGGCGTGGTAAACCTGGAGAGCGACGTGACCCAAGCCCGCGACGAGGTTTCTATCCGGGTGGACCCGGCCGCCGCCGCGCAGATTGGCTTGACCACGCGGCAGGTCGGCCTCCAATTAAGCCAGTTCTTGGTGGGCCGAGCTGTTACCACCGTGGACATCGAAGGTGAGGCTACCGAGGTCGTGCTGTCCGGCAGCCCGGAGGCGGTGAGCAGCCTCGACAACGTTAAGGCGCTGATCATCGCCGGGCCCGGCGGTGCGGCGCCGCTGTCCCAACTGGCCGAAGTGTCGGTCCAACAGGGGCCGGTCACCATCAGTCGCACCGACCGCCGACGCTCCGCCAGCATCACTGGCGACATCACCGCTACCGACACCCAGGCCGTCGGCACGAAGATCGACGCCATAATCGCGGCGATGGCCCTACCGGTCGGCGTGACGGTCGTGAGCGGTGGGATATTCGCCGATATCGCTGAGGGATTCCAGGCGATCTTCCTGTCGATGGCCGTGGGGATAGTCTTGATGTATCTGGTGATGGTGGCCAGCCTGGGGTCGCTGCGCAACCCGATAGTGATCGTTTCCAGTCTACCCTTGGCCCTGATTGGGGTGCTGGTGTCCCTGGCCATAACCGACCGCAGCCTGGGGTTGCCGGCCATGATGGGCATCCTGCTGCTGATCGGCATCGTAGTCACCAATGCCATTGTGCTGATTGCCTTCGTCGAGCAACTGCGGGCGCGCGGCATGTCAGTCATCGACTCCTTGATCACTGGCGGCCGTGTCCGGCTGCGCCCCATCCTGATGACGGCGCTGACCACCAGCTTTGCCCTGCTACCCCTGGCGGCCTTCTCCGGCAGCGAGGGCGGGATTATCAGCGCCGAACTGGCCACCGTGGTAATCGGCGGATTGATCAGCTCCACCGGCCTCACTCTGATTGTGGTCCCCGTCGTCTACTACCTCTTCAACGTTAGCATCCCCGGTCTATTCCATCGGGAACAGCCAGCGGCAGCAGTGCTTACGCCAGCGCCGGACTGATCAGCTTGCCTGTGGACACGCCTGCCCCGCCGTTATATTATCGGCAGGCCTGATACCGCGAATTCGTACTCCGGAGGCGGGGCCAGCACCATGTTTGCGATGATCCTGGCCGGGGGGAAGGGTGAGCGGCTTCGGCCGCTCACCGATTCGGTGCCCAAGCCGATGGTGCCCCTTTGCGGAACGCCGATCCTCGAGCACCAAGTCGAGTGGCTGAAGAAGGGCGGGGTCACCGACGTGGTCTTCTTGGTAGGGTACCTCTGGGAGTCCATCGAGAACTACTTCGGCGACGGCGCCGACTTCGGCTTCAACGCACACTACAGCATCGAGGACTCTCCCTTGGGCCGGGGCGGGGCCATCAAGAAAGGGTATCCCTTGGTGCCGTCGGCCGAGGACATGCTGGTGGTGCTGAACGGCGACATCGTGACCGACGAGCCTTTGGATGCGATGCTGGCCCGTCACCAAGAGCGGAAGGCCCGCGACCCGTCCCATCTTGCCACCCTTTTGGTCGTACCCATGATCAGTCCCTATGGCTTGGTTGATACCGATGGCACCGACGAGGTGACCGGCTTCCGGGAGAAGGTGGAGTTGCCCCACTGGATCAACGGTGGCGTCTACGTTTTCGACCGGGCCATTTTCGCCCACTTCCCCGACTTGGGCGACCACGAGGTGGAGACCTTCCCTCGCTTGGCCCAAGAAGGAAGGATCGCCGCGTTGAAGACTCGACAGTTCTGGACGAGCGTGGACTCCTTCAAGGACCTTCGGGAGGCGGAAGAGCACCTTAGCCGTCCCACAATCGTTTAATGGCCCGCAGCATGGCGCCGGACTCGCCCGTTTCGCCGGAGGTGGCCCGGGTCGCCGCCGACATCAAGGCCAGCGTGGAGCGCGTGCTGGTTGGCAAGTCCTTGGTAATCGATCTAACCTTGGCGGCGGTGCTCAGCGGCGGCCACATCCTGGTTGAGGACGTTCCTGGGATCGGTAAGACCACTCTGGCCCGTAGCCTGGCCCAGTCTCTTCGATGCAGCTTTCGCCGTATTCAGTGCACCCCCGACCTGATGCCGTCGGACATTACCGGCGTCAACTTTTTCAACCAGAAGTCATCCGAGTTCGAGTTCCGCCCCGGCCCCATCCTGGCCCAAGTGGTCTTGGCCGACGAAATCAACCGGGCCACGCCCCGTACTCAGTCAGCCCTGCTGGAGGCGATGGCCGAGGGCCAACTGACTGTAGACGACCGCACCATGCCCCTGCCTGCTCCCTTCCTGCTGATCGCCACCCAGAATCCCATCGAGCTCGAAGGCACGTTTCCGTTGCCCGAGGCCCAGCTAGACCGGTTCATGCTCCGCTTGCGCATGGGTTATCCCGACGAGTCGGAAGAGGGCGACATGCTGGTCCGGTTCAATAACGCCAATCCGATCGACGACATCGTGCCGGCGGCCGATGGACCGGAGATCGTCGAGATGCAGGCCAAAGTCCGCCAGGTGTACGTCGATCCGGTGCTGACCAATTACATCGTGCGGTTGGTACAGGCGACGAGAAAGCACGAGGACGTGGAGCTGGGGGCCAGCCCCCGGGCCACCATGGGGCTCTACCGCTGCTCCCAGGCCTTGGCTGCCATCCGAGGGCGGGACTACGTGACGCCCGATGACGTGAAGGCCCTGGCCCCCTTCGCGCTGGCCCACCGGACCATCCTCACGTCCCAAGCGCGCCTCCGTTCCCGTCACGCCGACGACGTGATTTTGGAGCTGGTCTCGAAGGTTGAAGTGCCGATTTAGCGGCCCCATGGCTGCACAAGAGGGGAGCGCATTTCGTATCTAACCTGTTTGCTATCATCATTGGCGTCACCTCGGCAAATCTGGTCTCGGAGTATATCCTGTTCCAGGTCCTGGAAGCCCAACTCTCCTAAGGACATCCGATGCTCAACGAATTCTGGCTGCTGGTCAGTGCGCTACTGGTGTTCATTGGCCTGTTGGCCAGCAACGGACTTCTATTGGTCGTCGGCTCCCTGGTGGTAGTGGTCTGGGTGACCGCCCGGGTATGGCAACGCCACGGGTTCCGCAAAGTCACCTACTCGCGAACGCTGGGCCGTCGGCGGGCCTTTATCGGCGACAGCATCGAATACACGGTGTCGCTGAACAACGACAAAATGCTGCCGCTGATCTGGGTCGACATCCACGACTCCTTTCCCGAGGGGCTCGATCTGCCGGGCGGGACGGTGCGGGGTTCAGGGCTGGAGCACAACCGGCAGCACACTATCAGCACCTCTCTGTTGCCCTACCAGCGTGTTACCTGGAAGTACAGCCTCCGCTGCCTCCGTCGTGGCTACCACCGGATCGGCCCGGTACGTCTGCGGAGCGGCGACATCTTCGGCTTCAGCACGGCGGAGGAGCGTCAAACGGATGTGGCGAATTTGCTGGTTTACCCGAGAGTGGTGGACCTAGACCGGCTGCGGTTTCCTGCGGAGCACCCCTTCGGGCAGGTCCGGGGCCGCCGGCCCATTTATCACGACAACAGCCGCGTAATGGGGCAGCGTGACTACCGGCTCGACGACCCGCTAAAGCACATCGACTGGAAGGCGACGGCCCGGGCGCGCCAGTTGCAGACCAAGGTCTTCGAGCCGACGGTTTCCCTCAACGCCCTGATCGCCATGAACGCCTCAACCAGCGACTACGTTTGGGAGGCCAGCAACCGGCGGCTTTTTGAGCGGGCAGTTACCACCGCCGCCTCAGCCACCGTTACCGCTTCCGCCCGGGGATATAGCTTCGGCTTAATTTCTAACGCCGTCGCATCCTATTCGGCGAAGTGGCTCAGCGTGCCGGTGGGGGGCGCGTCGGTCCAGTTGGCCGCAGTGCTGGAGTCGCTTGCCATGGCGGCTCCCTACGTGGTCGCGTCTCTCTCCGAGGTGTTCAGGGCCGAACGGCACACCCTCCCTCCGGGCGCGACAGTGCTTTACGTCACCAGTGCCATTACCGATTCGATGATCGGCCAACTGGCGGAGATACGGTCCGGAGGGTTTCCGCTTAACGTCCTCTATTCCGGCGATGGCGAGGCCCCAGACTTCATTGGCGGGGTACCGGTCGTTTCGTTGGGACACCTGCTGGACCCTTTGGAAGACCTGACTGACGAAGATGGAGCGCCCCATTTGTTGGACGAGGAGGTCTATGGCGCGGCAGTGGCGCGGTAGCGCCGTCACCATAACCGCCCTCTTTCTTGAGGCGACTTCCCTCTACTTGGTGGTCCTGGTCATCTGTACGGTGATCAAGATCCCCCAGGCCCAGCTTCCTTTCTGGTTGGTGCTGTTGGCCCTTGGCGTTGGTTTCATCATTTTCTCATACGTCATGAACATCAACGTGACGCCGAGAATCCGGGGGCTGATCGGGCTGGGAATTGGGATGCCCAGCTTGCTTGTCCTTGCCGCCCTGAACACCGGCGCCGGGTTTGTGCCAGTCGAGGCCCTTAGCCGGGGAGGCGCGGAGCCGGTGGTCGGTTTCGTCGGCAGCTTGGTGTTCCTGATCGCGGTCTGGTGGAGGGCGATCAGCGTCTCGGCGGAGGAGGTCTCGCTCGACACGGTGCGGTCTGCATTCCTGGCCGGGGTAATCGTCTTGTTCGTCGCCGCTTTGGTTGACAGCGGCTATGCGGAGCGGTTGGTGAATGGCTTCTTGGTCATCGGTTTCTTCGCCGTCGGGTTGGTGGGAATGGCTCTGGCCCGCTTCACCTCGGAGACGGGGGAGGACCGCGAGATGACCTCCGACTGGTTGATGCCCATCGCCGTCTCCGTCGGTGGCGTGCTGGCCTTGGGGCTGATCATCAGCGCCGTGGGCTTGGGCGGCTTGGACGATGTGACCCGGGAACTGCTGCGCACCCTCGGGACGGCGGCGTTCTGGGTCCTGAAACCGGTCCTGTACGTCGTCGGTCTCCTGGCCGGGGCATTGGTTAGCTTGGGCAACTGGGTCTCAAGTATCATGGGCGGCGGCGACCTCAGTGGCCTGCTCTATGCCCAGCGGCGACTGGACGAATTCCACGCTGGGCTCCGGGATGAAGCAGCCGAATCCGAGGGAACCAACATCTTCTTCGTAATTCTGAGATGGACGGCTCTGGGCGCCGGGGTCCTAGCCGCAATCTGGGTTGTCTACAGTTTGTTCCGCACCCGCCGGCGTTGGGGACGCTCTGGAGAGGTAGAAGAGACTCGTGAATCACTGTTCAGCTGGAGCCGGACGGGCGACGATCTGTCCGGTTTGCTCTCGTCATGGTGGACCAGCCTGTTCCAGTCCGAAGAACGGGCCGGAGGCCGACCCAAACCACCCCGCACACCGCGAGAGTTCTACCATGGGCTGCTGGGTCTATCAGGAAGAGTGGGCCAAGCCAAGCGCCATTGGGAAACCCCACGGGAACACCAACGATCGCTCACTGGCCGCCTGCCCGCCGACCCGGTGGCCCGAATCGTCGACAACTTCCAGTCGGCCCACTACGGCAACCAACCACCCGACGAACCCGTCATCGAACAACTCGGCAACGACTGGCAGTTGTTAAACCAGTTCGTGGACGACCAAGAAAAGGGAGGAAGCCTCTAGCGGAAGGCCGGAATAACTTCCTCGGCGATGGTGGCCATCAGCGCTCGGAGCCGAGCGGTGTCGCCCGAGTTTAGCGCCAGCAGCAGGTGCTCGACTCCGGCTCGCTGGTAGGCCTCGATGGACGCCCGCATCAGCCCCGGGTCATCGCCCGGTATTCGGGCCCGGCTGGCGGCGCGGTTGCTGGATGGTCCACCGTGCACCTCGACCTCGATCCTGGCCGACATAACGATGTCGTCTATACTTCTGCCGTGGGCGGTGGCCTGTTGAGCGATCTCCCCGCGGGCCAAGGCGAATTCCTCGGGGCCGAGGCCAGTGGGGTGCCAGCCGTCGCCCACAGTGGCCGTGCGCCGCAGCGCTCCGGGGCTGGAGCCGCCGACCCACAGCGGTATGTGGGGTTGCTGCAGCGGCTTCGGGGAGAATCGAAGGTCGGAGAAACTCCAGCGAGGACTCTCGTAGCTGGGGCTGTGATCGGTCCACAGTTCCTTCATGATCGCGATGGACTCGTCGGTCAGTCGGCCCCTCTGCCGCAGCGGTATGCCCAAGGCTTCGAACTCTTCGGTCATCGCGCCGACGCCCACGCCGAGGGTCACCCGGCCACCGGACATTTGGTCCAAGGTGGCGGCGTACTTGGCCAACTCCACCGGGTTATGGTATGGCAACACCAGCACCGAGGTGGCCAGCATCACGCGCCGGGTGGTGGCGGCCATGTAGGACAGCATTGCCATCGGATGGTAGTAGGGACGGTCTTCCAGCCGCTCCCGTATGTAGCCGGTGTTGAACAGATGGTCCATCACCCAAATGGAGTCGTACCCCATCTGCTCGGCTTCGGGCCCCAAGGCTAGCACCTCAAGAGGGTCTTCAACACCCCAGTTGTTGGGAATGGTCACTCCGAATCGCATCGCCTTACCCTTCCTCCCTGGGCTGCTAGGCGGTGTTGACCGCCGCGATCACCGAGGCGGTCTCGATGGCGGCCATCGCCGCGTTCGCGCCCATGTTGCCCGACTTGCCGCCAGCCCTGTTCAGGGCCTGGTCCATGGTCTCCGTGGTCAGGACGCCGAAGATGGTCGGCACCCCGGTCTCCAATCCAACCGAACCAGCGCCGCCGGACGCTTGGCCCGCCACCATGTCGTAGTGGGTCGTCTCGCCCCGGATCACCGCGCCCAAGCAGATGATTGCCTCGTAGCGTCCCGTCTTGGCGAAGGCCTTGGCCACAACTGGCAACTCGAAGGAGCCTGGCACCCAGGCCACGGTGATCTCGGAGTCGCGCACACCGTAACGGGTCAACGTCTCCAGCGCTCCATCCAGCAACTGCTTGGTCACGATCTCATTGAAACGGGCCACGGCGATGGCCACCCGAAGACCTTGGCCGTTCATCTCGCCCCTTAGTTCATTGGGCACGTTTGATTCTCCTGTTTGAATATTGCTGTTGGGCTAGGCCTCATCCCCGCGCACCCCGGCTTGTAGCACTCTTTCCAGCATCTCCGCCTCACTGACCACACCGGGCACCTGGGCGTGTTCGTTGATTACCGTCAGCGGCACCGACCTGACTCCATACCTCTGCGCCAAAGGCGGGAACTCCTGCACCTCCACCACGTCAGCGGTGACATGGTGGTTCTCCATGGCCAAAGCGTGGGCCAGTCGCGCCATGGATGGGCAACTGGTGTCGGTCGGGGTGACGAACACCTGCATGTGGACCGGCTGGTTCAGGGCGCGAATCCGCTTGCGGGTGTCCATGCTCAACGGGCTGACGCCCTTAGAGAGGGTCATGATATCCTCGATGATGGTGATGAGCTCGTAGCCCATGGGGGCGCCGTAGAAGCGGACTCGGCTGCTCTTATCTGTTCCCAGCACGATGGCAGGCACCCTCATTACGCCGTCGGCTTGGGCCGCCTCGGGCTCCCCATAGAAGTCGACCGTCTGCAGGTGCAGCTTGGGGGAGAGGGAGGTCAGTTCCTCCATCATCTGCTGGGTCTGGGGACAGTAGCGGCAGTCCCGTCCCGGCACGGCGATGACTGAGGGCCGCATCGTGTACAGGCGCAGCGTGACTTCGGCCTTTAGGTCCTTGCGAAACGTGCGCTTTAGCTGCGCCTGTTCTTTCTCTGGGATTAGGGCTTGCTGTTGCACGGTCCTTCGACTCCGCCGCGCTCCCAGCGGTTACGGAACGAAACCACCGGGGAGATTGGGTGGGCACCAGTTTACACGGGAAGCCGGGGGGTTAGCTAGCCTTGTCCAGCATGCCGCGGATGGTGAACATCCGCTGAAACAGCGTGATGCAGGAGACGACCGCGATGCCCAGCAGGAACCATTCGATGTAGCCGACCAGCAGGCCGATCCCAAGAAGAACGACCCGCTCCGGGCGGGTCATCAATCCGTCCTTGGTGAACACCCCTAGCCCCTCGCCCCGCGCCCGCAGATAACTAACCCCTTGCGAGAAGATGAGGGCTAGCAGCATGACGGTTACGAAGAAGAAGCGGTATTGATCTGTGAAGTCGGCCTGGAGGGCGTAGATTCCCAGGCCCACGAATAGAGCAGCTTCGCCCAGCCGGTCGAACACTGAGTCCAAGAGTGCTCCGAACGGGGTGGTCTGGTTGCTCAGGCGGGCCAAGGCCCCGTCGAACAGATCAAGTCCTCCGCCGACCAAGAACACGATGCCGCCGTACAACAACCAGCCGGAACCGACTAGATAGGCGGAGGCGACGCACACCAAAAAGCCGAGAATAGTGATGGCGTTGGGCGTGAGGCCGACGGAGCGAAATATCTTGGCTCCGGGTACTTCGACGTAGCGGAGGACCGCGGTCCTAAACTGTTCGCGTCCCGGCAAGAGCGCCCGCGCCTTCGATGCAGGTTTCGTAGTAATTCTCGATCTGCCCGGCCACCACGTTCCAGCGGTAGCCCTCGGCGGTCTCGCGGCCCCGTTGCCCCATCTGCCGCCGCAGTTCGGGGCTGCGGACCAACAGCTCCAACGCGCTGGCCAAAGCGTCGCTGTCCTTCCTGGGGAACAGCAGGCCTTGGTCGCCGTCCTGCATCACGCCACGGTAGCCCTCGATGTCGGAGGCCACCACCGGTTTGCCCGCCGCCATCGCTTCCAGCAGCACAATACCGAAGCTCTCCGCACCGGTGGCTGGGGAACAGAAAATGTCGGCGGACGCATAGTAGCGCGGCAAGTCTTCGTAGGGCACTCGGCCCGTGAAGACGACGTCCTGTAAGTTACGGGAGCTCAGAACGTGGTAAGACTCTTTGTCCGGATTGCCGGGCCCCACCACCAACAGGCGGGTGTTCGGCAGGTCCCACTTGAGACGGCCGAACGCTTCCAGCAGGTAACGCAGGCCCTTTCGCTTCTCGAGTCGGCCTACGAATATGATGTTGGTCTTGTCGTCCTGATACTCGGGCCAGGGTTCGGCATTCTGGGAGAAATGGTCGACGTCGACCCCGTTGGGAATGATTTCGTAATCACCGGGAAATGAGTCGTAGACGAAGCGCCGGGCCGCTTGGGAAACCGCGATGTTGCCGTGAAGCCGTTGGTGCCAGCGTTTGATGATCGGCTGGCTCATGCGGTAGATGTGCCGGTGGTTGTGGCAGGCGTGGAACGTGCCGACGTTCACCGTATTGGAACATTCCAAGACACAGAGCGGCAGCACCGGGGCCATTGGCTCGTGCAGGTGAATAATGTCGAACTGTTCCCTTTGCAGCAGGGCGCGGACCCGGCGATAGAGCCACCAAGAGAGGGTCACCCGGGCGATGGAGCCGCCGCTGGGCAGGGGTACTGATCTTCCCATCGGCACCAGCAGATCGCGGTCCTGACATTCTCTTGAAGGAGAATGGGGGGCAAGGACCTGGACTTCATGCCCTCTCCGTCCCAATTCGCGGGCCAACTGCGATACATGGGCGGTGACACCACCTGGCCAGGTGAAGTCGTAGGGCGAAACCATGGCTATCTTCATGGCCTTGCAGTCCTATAGACGAGGCCCCCCCTACTCTTCCCCGGCGATGAAGGAATCGACCATGTCCCGCGCCGCGTCGTCGGTGTACTGTATTGGGGGCGACTTCATGAAATAGGCGCTGGGACCGTAAACTGCCCCGGCCTGCCCGCGGTCCATCGCCAGCCTGGCGCAGCGAATGGCGTCCACGACCACGCCAGCGGAGTTGGGACTGTCCCACACCTCAAGCTTGAGTTCCAGATTGATTGGCGCGTCGCCGAACAATCGCCCCTCCATGCGGATGTGGCACCACTTGCGGTCCTTCAACCACGGCACGTGGTCGCTGGGGCCCACATGGATGCGCTCCGGGTCGATTTCTTGGTCCAACTGGGAAGTTACGGCGCCAGTCTTGGAGATTTTCTTTGAGGTGAGCCGTTCTCTTTCCAGCATGTTCAGAAAGTCGGTGTTACCGCCGAAGTTAAGCTGGTAGGTGTTGTCCAGGGTCACGCCCCGGTCCTCGAAGAGGCGGGTCAAGACCCGGTGGGTGATGGTCGCGCCCAACTGCGACTTGATGTCGTCTCCGATGATGGGCACGCCTCGCTCCTCGAAGCGGTGCCGCCAATACTCCTCCCGGGCCAGGAAGACCGGGATGCAGTTGACCATGGCGCAGCGGGCGTTGAGGATCTGCTCCACGTACCACTTGGTGGCCTGCTCGCTGCCGACCGGCAGGTAGTTGATCACCACGTCCACTTCCCGCTCCCGCAGGATGCCGGTGATGTCGGAGGTTGAGTGGGCGGATTTCTTGACCAAGTGGGAGACATAGCGACCGATGCCGTCGTGGGTCATGCCCCGCTCGACGTTGATCCCCATGTGGGGTACCTCGGCGAATTTCAGCGTGTTGTTTGGTTGGGTGAAAATCGCTTCGGACAGGTCCTTGCCAACCTTGTTCTCGTCGATGTCGAAGGCGGCGACTACGTTTATGTCCTCGATGCGGTAATCCCCGATCTTGGGGTGCATAAGGCCGGAAATACGCTCGTTCTCGGGCACCTCGACGTATTTGTGGAGGCCCTGCACCAAGGATGAAGCGCAGTTTCCAACCCCGATTATGGCTACGTTGATTGCTCCCACTAATTGGCTCCTTACCGCCGCCCTTGTCGGGCGGCCTGATTGTAGCAAGTGCCCACTACCGTCACAAGCGATTGCCCGACGGATTGCGGCGATTAAGTCCGCCGCGCCCGTTGATCCGTGCCTGGCGGGATCTCAGGGGACGTTGGCAGTGGGCCCGCAGGTGTGCTAGTCGAAGAACCGGATGACAGCCGTTCGGTCGTCATAGCGGAAGCGGACGCCCAGTTGCTCCGGGACTCTTCCTTCAGTCAATCGCTCGGCGATAATCTCCTCTATGCGCTCGCTGGCTTCCTCGGGCGTGGCCGAACTACGCACGATCTCCGCCAATTCTTCGGCCTGCATGTTGTCGGTGACACCGTCCGTGGAGAGCACCAGCCGCACCCCGGGCTCAATGGCCACCTCGCTTTTAGTCAGCTCGCCGAGGTCGGCGGCGGCCCCGATGGCCCGGGCCACACCGACGTGGAGGAAGCCCCCGGCCCGGCCGCACAGCCGCTGGTGCGAGTCCTTCGTAACCAAGAAGATGGGGCTGTCGCCAGCCGCCACGACGTACAACCGGCCGTTGCGGTAGAGCGCCGCCGAGACGGTGGTCAGCAAGAACCTCCCTTGGCCCACTTGGAAGAACTCGTCGTTCACGTCCACCAGGACGCTTGCAATATCGTCGATGCTATCAGCACTGGCTTCGGCCAAGGCCTCGCCCAGCTCCCGGCTCGCCTCGCCGCCGCCGTGGCCGGTGACCCCGTCCATGACGACGTCCAAGAAATCCCCGTCGCCCAGGTCGCGGCTGAGCAGGTTATCTTCCCCGTGAGCTGAATTGTCTTGCAATGTCGCTACTTTGCTGGCAACCATGGAAGAACCCTCAAACTCCCAATTGTTTAGTTGTTATACATACCCGGTCAGTTCGGTGTCGGCGTCGAAGATAAATCTCGTCCAGTGGTCATCTCTCAACCACTGTAACGCTTCTAACCATGACGCCTTGGCCTCCGGGAATCCAGACAACGCCTCGTTGCGGCTGATGACTTCGGACAGGTAAGCGTTCAGGTCTGTCTTGAAATTGACATAACCAGTGTAAGACCGCGCTCGCACCTTTTCCAGGATAACCGCCCCAGAGTCCTCCACCGGGCCCGGTGCGACCCGCAGACCGCGGGCCATTTCGTCCAACTCTTGCTGCAGGTTGACGATGGGCCGGATGCCCCGGGCGTCGCGATACCCGGCGGCGGCCGCCGGTGGTTCCTCAGGGGTGGTATAGAACTTGAGCATCTCCAAGCAGGCGTCGTTGGCGTCGAAGGGCGGGCGGCCCCGGGGCGCTTCGTCGCCCAACTTGGCCAACGCGCCAGTATCGATCACCTCGATATCTCCGGTCCCCGGCTGGAAAAACACGTTTTGCGGCCGCAGATCGAGCAGGATGTATCCTGCGCCCAAGAAGGCCTGCTCCAAGTCCAGCAGTTGGTTATGGACCGGGAAAGCCGGATGACCGCAGGGGCGCACCAGCGGAAAGACCGCGAACAAGTTCTGTCCTGCTCCAATGGGCACGCCCCGGATACGAGACATCATGTCGCCCAGCAGCGGTATCCCTCCGGCCCGCGCCTGCACGATGACCGTGTATTCCTCGCCAAACTCGTCGCCGAAGAAAGCGTCGTGGTTGGCGCGGTCGGTGAATCCCAAAAGCCGCGCGGCTAATCCGTCGACAGCACCCACTTCCTGGAAGGCCTCGATCAGCCGGTCGGTGCGGGCCTCGATGGCGTGATGCTGTTGGCGGCTGATAGCTTGGGGCATCGGGCGTTTGATCGCCACTTGCTCGCCGGTCTGCCGGTCGGTGGCGGCCCGCACGTCGTAGTCCGCGCCACTGCCCAGACGGCCAGTGATCTCGTAGCGTTGAAGGTCTACTTTCTCCACCATCCGGGGCCTATTCTTCCCCAGAGCCGTCGAAGGGGGCGCTGTAGAGCAGCGTGAGCCACTCCTCCCGAGGGTAGTCCCGCAGGTGGCTGTATCCCAGCGGGAGCAGAGCGTCATCCACTTCCGCACGCTGGGTAGCCAGAAGCCCCGACGCCACCAAGAACCCACCGGGCTGGAGGGCCCGGAGAATGAACGGGGAACGGTCGGCCACACCTCGGGCCGATATGTTGGCAACGGCCAGGTCTATGGCGTGGTCCCCGGCAGTTGGATGAGGGACCGACCCCCGCGCCAAATCCACTTGCTTTTGTATCTGCAACCTCCGGAAATTCTGGCGGGCGGCGCTCACCGCTTGCGAGTCAATGTCCAAGGCCACCACTTTCTCCGCGCCCAGCTTGATCGCCGCGATGCTCAGTATCCCCGAGCCCGAACCCAGGTCCAATACCGTCATTCCCGGCGTTACCAAGTCTTCCAAGGCCTCCAGGCAGGCGTAGGTAGTCGGGTGGTAGCCGGTGCCAAAGGCGATGCCCGGGTCAAGTTCGATGACCACCAAGTCTTCCGTTGTCAACGATTCGTCCAACTCCAACCAAGACGGTTTGATGACTAGACGTCGGCCCACCCGCAGCACTTGGTAATGGGACTTCCAAGAGTTCTGCCAGTCCTCGTCGTCGGACAGGTCGCGGACCACCAGGTCGCCCATCTCCTCGATGGACTTGACCAACCGGACTCCCACCTCGATGCGGGCCAGCCGTTGACGGGAGCCGGCGGCCAGATAGGTGCGCAGCATTACTTGCCCCCCGCCCTGTGGCTCGGTGCTGAGGCCCTTGCCGTAACGCCCGAACAGATACGAGACGGGTTCCACGTACTCATGGGGGACGGTTATGCTCAGTTCTTTCCAAGCCATGAAAATGGCGTCGCCGCTCTCTCCGCTGGATAGTTCAGGAGTGAGTAGCCTAAAAGGCGTCCTTTATGCGGTTGAGTAGGCCCTTTTCGGACTGGTCTTCAGGGTCCGAAATTACCTCCGCATCGTCGTCCGGCCGTTTTCCGTTCCGCCCTTTAGCCCGGCCCTTGGCGCCATTGCGGTTGGGGCGTTCACCGCTAAACGACGCGGCGAGCTCCTCCAAAAGCTTGCGTTGGTGTTTGTCCAAGGAGCCGGGCACCCGCACGTCGACCAACACCCGGATGTCGCCGCGTCGGTTGGAGTTCAGGTGGGGCACACCCTTGCCGCGGATCCGAAATTCGGAGCCGGGCTGCGTGCCTTGGGGCAACTTCAAGTCCTCATCGTCTCCGTCCAGGGTGGGAATGGCCTTGGTAACGCCGAGCGCGGCCTCCGCCACGTTTACCCCGAGGTTGTAGACGATATCTGCCCCGTCACGTTGGAAAAACTGGTGCTCCTGAACGTCCACGTGAACGTAGAGATTGCCAGTGCCGCCGCCATCGCTCCCTACGTCTCCTTCCCCGCTCAGCCGGACCTGCATCCCACCATCCACGCCACCTGGCACCTGCACGGCGATCTTGCGGCGCCGCCGCTCTCGCCCCGCGCCTCTGCAGGCAGAGCATGGAGTGGTGATCACGCTTCCCCGGCCCTGACAGGTTGGGCAGCCAACGACTTGCGTAAATTGGCCGAAAACGCTGCGCTGGGAGCGGCGTACTTGACCGGCGCCTCGACAACCGGTGCAGGTGTCCACCGAGGAGCCGGGTTCGTTACCGGCTCCGGAGCAGTGCTCGCACAGCTCCATACGGTTGATCTCGACCTGCTTTTCGGCGCCGAAGACGGCCTCTTCGAAGCCCAGCACCACCCGCTGCTGCAGGTCTGCGCCACGGCGGGGTTGCCTTCCGGCTCGCCCCGAACCGCCGAAGAAGGAATCGAAAATATCTCCGAACCCTCCAAAAACATCAAAGCCGTCGAAGGGTTGCCCGGCGCCGGCTCCGGAAGCCCCCACTCCGGCTTTGCCGAACCGGTCGTATTGGGCCCGCTTCTTGGAGTCGGAGAGGACCTGGTAAGCCTCGTTGATCTCCTTGAATCTGTCCTCCGCGCCGGCGCTCTTGTTCCGGTCAGGGTGGAACTCCATAGCGTTCTTGCGGAAGGCCTTTCGGATGTCCTCATCGCTGGCGTTGCGGGCAACGCCGAGAATGGAATAGTAGTCTTGGTCGGCCATTATTTCTTAATCCCTGGCGCAGCCGGGGTGAAGGCACAAATTAGGCATACGCCTTGATTATAGAGTAGCCGATGGCGGGCGCTCAATAGCCTGGCTTTGCCTTGACACTCATAGGCGCATCTCGTTAGGATGTTGCTAGGAGCTTAACGCTCTATTAAAGGCTAATAGGCGGAAAAGGGAAGGTGATACCTTGGAGATTATCATCGTTGTCCTAGCCGTCCTAGTGGCCGCAGGGATCGGGGTTTCTGCCTGGCTCGTTCTCAAATCTAAAGCCCAAGAGTCGCGGATGGAGTCCGCCAATGAGAGCGCCGCAGGGGTAGTCACCCAAGCCCACGAGGAGAGCAGAACGATCCTCCTGTCGGCACAGGAAGAGGCACTTAAGCTACGGAACACAGCTGAGACGGAAGTCAAGGAGCAACGCAGGGAACTCGCTCGCATTGAGAGCAGGCACTTGCAGCGGGAAGAGCTACTCGAACGCAAAATCGAAGCCCAAGAGCAACGGCAAGACGAACTGTCGGCCAAAGAGGCCAAGATAGAAGAGGAGCGCAAGGGACTGGAGCAGGCCAGGGCGGAGCAGACCAAGGCCCTGGAAAGGATCGCAGCCCTGTCCGTCGACGAAGCCCGCGAACAGGTCGTCAAGCGGGGCGAAGAAGAAGCCCAGCACGACCTAGCCCGCCGTTACTACGAACTGGAACGGGACACCAAGGACCGGGCCGACGAAAACGCCCGCAAGATCATCGCTGTTGCCATCAACCGTCTCGCCTCGGATGTAGTTTCCGAAAGTACCACTTCCGTCGTATCTCTGCCCAACGATGAGATGAAGGGTCGTCTCATCGGCCGCGAAGGACGCAATATTCGAACACTCGAGGGCCTTACCGGCGTCGACGTCATCATCGACGACACCCCGGAGGCCGTTACCGTGTCTTGCTTTGACCCGGTCCGGCGCGAGGTCGCCCGGCTGGCGTTGGAAAAGCTCGTCTCCGATGGCCGGATTCAACCAGCGCGCATTGAAGACATGGTCAACCGGGCCCAGAATGAAATCGACCAAACCATCATGAAGGCCGGCGAAGAGGCCACCTTCGAGGTGGGGGTCAGCGGGCTGGACTCGGAGTTGGTCCGTTTGCTGGGCCAACTCAAATACCGCTATAGCTATGGCGAAAATGTGCTACAGCACTCGGTCGAGGTTGGTCTACTGGCTGGAATGCTGGCCGCCGAGTCCGGGGCGAACGTACAGGTCGCCAAGGTCGGTGGCCTGCTGCACGACATCGGCAAGGCCATGACCCACGAGGTCTCCGGCCCCCACGCCGAAATCGGCGCCGAGGTGGCCAAGAGGCATGGCATCAACCACAGCTCCTACCGTGGAATTTTGGAGCACCACTGGGACGAACACGAGACCGTGGAGTCGTTCTTGGTTGCCGCCGCCGACGCGATCAGCGCCGCCCGCCCCGGAGCTCGCAAGGAGTCCTTGGAGCTGTACGTAAAGCGTCTGCGCGAGTTGGAGGAAGTTGCCGCCAGCTTCGAGGGCGTGGAGCGGACCTTCGCCATCCAGGCCGGACGTGAAGTCCGGGTGATGGTCAAGCCGGAGGACATGGACGACATCAAGGCCGCGTCTCTGGCTAGGAACATCGCCCGCAAGGTGGAAGAGGACTTGGTGTTCCCGGGACAAATCAAAGTTACGGTGATCCGGGAAACTCGCAGCATCGAATACGCCAGATAAAATCGTCTGCCGGGAGTTCCGGCCGATTCCGCCAGGTACAAGGCGGCCGGGCCGCGCCGGACCACCGACCGGGGAATAATTTGGGGACACAGGAGCGGGAGCGTTCCGGCTGCTGCGTCCCCTTTTAAATTTAGGCCCTCCACCCAACGAGGAGGGCCAGGGTGAGGGCCAACCACTTGCGGATATTGATGATCGGGGACGTAATCGGTAAGCCGGGGCGCGAGGCGGTCCGCCGTCTTATCCCGGGGCTCAAGACCGAGATGGACATCGACCTTGTCATCGCTAACGGTGAGAACACCGCTGGCGGTTACGGGCTGACCGTTGAGACAGCATCGGACCTGCTGGACTCTGGCGTCGACGTCCTCACGTCGGGCAACCACATCTGGGACAAGAAGGAAATCATCCCCTATCTGGACGACGTTCAAGGCGGCGGTCTCCCCGTGGTACGTCCGGCCAACTATCCCGATGCCCCCGGATTGGGCTATATCCGCCGACGGGGCGCCACGGTCATTAACCTCATGGGCCGGGTGTTCATGACCAACCTTGACTGCCCCTTCCGCACCGCCGACCGTCTCCTAGCCGAGATTAGCGGAGAGGAGGAGAGCACGGTGATCATCGTCGACTTCCACGCTGAAGCCACCTCGGAAAAGCAGGCTATGGGCTGGTATCTCGACGGCCGGGTCAGCGGCGTTTTCGGCACCCACACCCACGTCGGCACCGTGGACGCCCGGATCCTCCCGCAGGGGACCGCCTACCTTACCGACGTCGGTATGACCGGTCCCGTAGACTCCGTGATCGGCAGCGACGCGCAGTCGGTGCTCGAGCGCTTCTTGACCTCGATGCCCAACCGGCTACCAGTGGCCAGCGGACCGTGCGCGATGAACGCTGTTTTGGTCGAAGTTGACGACGAAACCGGCCGGGCCATTTCGGTGGAGCGGGTCGACAGGAGGGCCGACTAGGATGGCCGCGCTGGTTGACCTGCACCTGCATACCCTGGCTTCCGACGGTCGTCTCACGCCCACCGAATTGGTGCGACTGGCAGCCCGCCAGGGCCTTAAGACCATAGCGGTTACGGACCATGACACCACGGAAGGCTTGGCCGAGGCCTTCGAGGCCGCTAAGGAATTCCCCGGTCTGCGCATCATCCCTGGCATCGAACTGAGCGCCGACGTACCGGGCGATGAGGTCCACGTTCTGGGATACTTCCTCGACTATTACAACGAGGAGTTTCAGGGCACGCTGCAGCGCTTCCGGGACGGTCGGGTTGACCGGGCCAAGCTGATGGTGGAGAAGCTGGACACCTTGGGAATCCACCTGGAATGGGAGCGTGTGCAGGCCATGGCCGGCGACGGAGCGGTCGGTCGCCCTCACATCGCGCTGGCCATGGTGGAGGCCGGCTACTGCGAAGAGCCGAAGCAGGCTTTTCCCGAATACCTGGGGCGCAACGGCCTGGCCTACGTGGAGCGGACCAAGCTGACGCCCGAAGAAGCCGTCGGTATGATCCACCGGGTTGGCGGAGTTGCGGTCTTGGCCCACCCTGCCTACATGAACGACATGGAGAGCGGGATCGCCAGCCTGCACCGGGCTGGCCTCACTGGCATGGAAGTCTACTACGCCCAATACGACGACGACACCGTCCGGCATCTGGAACGGCTGTCCCGCCAATACGAGCTGGTACCCTGCGGTGGCAGTGATTACCACGGGCTCGGCAATACCGGCGAGTTGCCGCCGGGAAGCAACGGACCATCTCCTGATACGGTCGACCGGCTGGAAGAAGCCGCTGCGGAGCTGGCCTACCGCAGGCGGGATCGAGCTGCGGACGGTGGGGTGGACTAGCCCGAATGGACCCCTCGGTTATCGAGATCGTGGCCCTTTACCTTGGGGCATTCTTACTGGGCTCTGTCCCCACTTCCTACCTGATAGGTCGGTTCGTCAAAAGGATAGATATTCGGGGCTACGGCAGCGGGAACGTTGGTGCCGCCAACGTCTACGAGCACATTGGCAGGAAATGGGTAATTCCGGTAGGGTTGTTCGACGGATTGATCAAAGGGTCCGGCACCGTGTTCGTCACGATCTTCGTGCTGGAATGGAACGGGGTGCTGGTAATAGGGCCGCCGCTTTTGGCGGTGGCCGGCAACAACTGGTCGCCCTGGCTCGGAATGCAGGGGGGACGCGGGCTAACAGTTACGGCCGGGGCCCTGCTGGCGGTCTCGCCGCTGTTGCTGGCAATCAGCGCGCTAATCGCGATCGGCGGCTGGGCTGTATTCAAGAGTTCGGGGCTTTGGGTGCTGATATCGTTGGCGCTGATGCCACTCTGGTCGGTCCTGCTGCCCGGCTGGGCCTTGTCTGTGGACAACGCCTTGGTCTTGGTCTGGTTCAGCTTGGGTCTGCTGGGTACGGTGTCGTTGAAGCGGTTGTCGTCCAACTGGACGCCCCTGCCCAAGGACGTTCCACGGTGGAAGGTCTTCCTCAACCGGCTGGTCCGGGACCGCGACGTGGACGACAGGACGGAGTGGGTCAGGCGGATGCCGGGGGCGGCCAGTTGATGGCCTGGCACTCAGGCGAGAGAGGAGGGTGAGGGACCATTATGGAGCACTCTCATCAAGCGGGCGAAGACGCGAGCCTTAGCGTCTGCGCTTGGCACCCCGACGTAGAGACCAGGCTTTCTTGCAGCTATTGCGCCCGTAGTATTTGCACCAACTGTCTGGTGCAGGCGCCTGTGGGGATTCGTTGCCGCGAATGCGCCAAGACCGAGCGGCTGCCCACCTTCGACGTGCAGCCCGTCCACTACACTAAGGGGTTGGGCGTGGCGCTGGCGGTGGCAATTGCCGGTGGCGTAATTTGGTATCTTTTCAACTCTTGGTTTGACGGGGTACCGTTCGTCGCCGGGCTATTCGCCCTCGCCGTGGGCTATGCCGCCGGAGAGTTGATCAGCCTGTCGGTCAACCGCAAACGCAATATCTTGCTGTCCTATGCGGCGGGCGCCTCGGTGATTATTGCCTTCCTGATCGCCATACCGGCAGCAGGGCAGTTCGGGTTGATGACCCTGGTGTTTCTGGCGGTAGGCGTCTACACTGCCTACATGAAGCTGCGCTAGCCGTCGCCGCCGGATAGGCTGGTGGGAGCGGCGGGCAGTCCGTCGCTTTCCGCGGGAAGGTTGTCCATCGGCGAAAGCGCGCCGACGGGCCCGGGCAGGTTGGTGTGATCCCTGATCCGCCCTTCCACCGAGGCCGCTATCTCCGGGTGTTGCAGCAGGAATTCCTTGGCGTTCTCCCGCCCTTGGCCGAGCCGCGTCTCACCGTAGGAGTAGAACGCTCCGGACTTCTTGATGATCTCCTGGTTGGCGCCGATTTCCAACAGGTCGCCCACCTTGCTGATGCCCTGGTTGAACATAATGTCGAATTCGGCGACCTTGAAGGGCGCAGCGACCTTGTTCTTGACGATGCGGGCCTTGACCCGGTTGCCGATGATCTCCGAGCCCTGCTTGATCGACTCCACCCGCCTGAGGTCGATGCGGACGGAGCTGTAGAATTTCAGGGCCCGGCCCCCCGGCGTTACCTCCGGGCTGCCGTAGGTGACCCCGATTTTCTCCCGAAGCTGGTTGATGAACACCACTGCCGTCTTGGACTTGTGGATGGTGCCGGTCAACTTGCGCAACGCCTGAGACATCAGCCGCGCCTGTAGGCCGACGTGGGTGTCGCCCATGTCGCCTTCGATCTCGGCCTGAGGGACCAAGGCGGCCACGCTGTCGATCACCACCGCGTCGACCGCCCCGCTGCGCACCAGTTGTTCGGTGATGTCCAAGGCCTGCTCCGCGCTGTCCGGCTGGGCGATCAACAGGTCGTCGAGGTCCAAACCGCAGTTGGCGGCGTAGGTCGGGTCGAGGGCGTGTTCCACGTCGATGTAGGCCGCAATGCCACCGGTCTTCTGGGTTTCAGCCATTAGATGGATGGCCAAGGTGGATTTCCCGGCCGACTCGGCCCCGAAGATCTCGGTAACCCGGCCGCGGGGGATGCCGCCGGTGCCCAGAGCCAAGTCCACCGATAACGACCCGGTGGGGATGACCTCCAAGGTCAGGCTTTCACTGATCTCGCCCAAGCGCATCACAGCGCCCTTGCCGTGGTCTTTTTCGATGGAGCTAAGGGCTGTGTCCAGGGCGGCTAGCTTGTCTTTGTCCATGCTCTACAACCTCACCACGATTCCGCACATCACCAGGGCCGCATCCTAACACGCGGCCCGTTGGAGCAACAATGAGTAACTGTCAGTAGGGCCGGCCCGGCCCCGCTAGAACTCTCAAGTGCCGCCTTTGAAGCCGATGGTGACCGTCCCGTTGTCCACGATCACCGGGGTAACTCGCTCCCCGCCGGTCAACTCCAAAAGCGCCGGTATCCTGTCGAGTTCCTTGGAAAGGTCCACCTCGGTGTAGGCCACCTTGCGCTTGCGGTAGTCCATCTTGGCCGCGGCGGAAAAGGCGCAGTCGGGGTGGGTATACAGTATGACGTCGCTGGCTTGAGTCACGAGGCTTTCACTTTCTCCCAATGATTTGGGCAGCCGGGCGTTCACTAGCCGGTATTGACTAGATTGTATGGGAGGCGAGGGCAGACTTCAACGAATCGGCCCGCCGACCGGGGCAAAACCTTGTCGTTGTACCTTTCGGTGTTATCCTAGTTGCATGTCGTACGACCCCTCCTCTCCCGCCCTCGCTGTACTCCGTTCGCTGCTGGAGGAACTGGGCTTGAGCGATGGGCGCATAACCCCCGGACCTCGTGGCTCCCGCCTGTCCGGGGCGCCTCGGCAAAGGCTTGAGCAGGCCGTGGACGCACTGTCCATAAATGAACAAGCCTCCCAGGCCGTGTTCTACGGCAACGCCTGCTATTTCCTTTCGAGGCACGACGAAGCCGCCAGCGTCTACCGGAACGTATTGCGGGAGCGGCCCGGCGACCCCGTGGCCCGGTTCAACCTGGGGCTGGCATACCTGCGGTTGAGGCGGGCCGACGACGCGGTACGCGAGTTCACCGAGGTGCTGGTCCGCGACCCGCAGTTGTCGGAGGCCTACTACCAGCGTGGCAACGCTTTCGACGACCTCGGCGAGACTGAGCAGGCGCTGGCCGATTACGCGCGGGCCAGCGAGCTTGCTCCCGGCTACCTGCAGCCGATGTACAACCGGGCCGTGGTGTTGGGGCAGGCCGGTCGGCACCAAGAGGCGGTGGCCCAGCTCGACAAGGTCATTGCGATGCGGCCGGATATCTCTAACGCCCACCTCAACCGGGGCGCCTCTCTGGACGAGCTAGGCCTTCACGAAGAGGCAATCAACAGCTATACCAAGGCCTCGTCGCTCAACCCCGACGACCCCTCGCCGCTGTTCAACCGGGCCCGCACTCACTATTACCTGGGGCACCTTAACGAGTCGCACCGCGACTACTCGGAAGTCATACGCCTCGCCCCAGACGACGCCGAGGCCTATAACAACCGTGGATTGGCGTTGGATGCCCTGGGCGACTATGACGAGGCTTTGGCCGACTTCGATCGCGCGTTGGAAGTGCGCCCTGAATTCGCCGAGGCCCACAGCAATCGCGGGGCGGTCCTGGAGGCGTTGGGTGAGATTGAGGACGCCTGGAAGCCTACCGCTTGGCCTTGGAGGGCAACCCCAGGCTGGCCTCGGCCCACTACAACGCGGCCCGGGTCTACTCGGTGCTAGGCGACGTGGAGGCCTGTCTCAGCCATCTAGACCGGGTCCTGGACCTGGCCCCGGAGTTGGCGGAAGATGCTGCTCAAGATGAGCACCTGGGATGGGCGCTAAGGTTGCGGGGGATGCGGGAAGGCCGGGACCTACCGGGTGCCGGCGGCGTCGGCTGAGCAGGCTTCTAAGCAGCACCAAGACCGCCAGCGTGGTGAGGCCGTAAACCAAGTCCCGGTCCATCTGAAAGTACTGGCTCCCCGCCAGAATCACCAAGAAGCAGGCGCAGACCCCCCAAGTCGAGCGAAGCTCCGAGCGCCGCAGCAACACGATGGTGATCACTCCCACCCCCGCTCCCACTGCGGCCAAGGGCGGAACCAACGCCAAGCTCACGCCCATCAGGGGCGCCATGCCATCGCCGCCTCTGAACGACGTAAAGACTGACATCCAATGTCCGGCCACCGCGGCCGCGCCAGCGACCAGCATCAACGCGGGCGGCATGTCCAGCGCCCAAGCCAACAAGCCTGCCGCAGCGCCCTTGGCCAGGTCCCCCACGAACACCAACGCCCCGGTGCGGTGCCCCACGTTCCAGTAAACGTTGGCGGTGCCCGCCAGTGTGCTGCCGGTCTTGAAGATGTCCACCCCCTTCGTACGCCCGGCGAAGTGAGCGAAGGGCAGCGAGCCAAACAAATAGCCGGCTGATACCGCGACAATGGCTTGGAGCAGAAGGGGAATGTCCAACATGATTCAATATAACATCATCGATGGGGCTTTTGGCCCACAAAGCACCAGTATCCCAACTGGCCTTGCTCCACCAATTGGCGCGCTTGCGCGATGAGCCTTGGGGCCTGCCCCAGCGGGCCAGATTCGTCGGCGCCGGTGAACTGCCATCCACCAGCAAAAAAGCCCAGCTTGGCCTCGACGTCGTCCAAAATGGCAATGATCTCGGAGGACGCGTCTAGGCTTTCGACCACTTCGAGACCTGCCTGTTCCAATAGCCCAAGATACCCATCGGCGGTCAGCGCCCCGGTTAGGCAGAGGATGTTGCCGATGTCCCCCTGAAGCTCCGGCGGCAGTGCGCCAGGCTCGATGGTGACGTCGCTCATGCCCAATCGTCCGCCGGGCGTCAACACCCGTGCGATACCCTCCACAACCCCAGGTTTGTCGGGGAAGATGCTCATGGAGCATTCGCAAAGCACGGCTTGGAATGCTCCATCGCTGAACGGCAAGCTCTCCGCATCGCCCCGGACGAACGACGCCGACGTTCCAGCCATCGATCCCTTCGCCGCCGTGCGAGCTTCGGCAAGCGCGGCCTCGCCGAATTCAAGGCCGACCACGTGGCACCGAAACACCCGAGAGACCGCTAGCGCGCTCACGCCTCGTCCACTGGCCAAGTCGAGGACCCGGCCGGCCCGGGGTATACTCATCATTCGGCCCAACCGGTCCGTCAACCCCAACCCGCCGGGGTGCAGCGTGTCGCCCAGGAGCATCCGGGCCAGTGCCGACTGGTAAAGGTCGGCGCAACAAGCCTTGGCGATGGCGTCGCTGCTAGGGTTCATCTCGTCTCTCGCCCTGGAATGCTAGCGGGGTGGTCTTAGACCCGGCCTTCGCCGGGAAAACCGTGTGCGAGCGTTGTTCGCGGGCTAGCTGTTCCCGCACTTGCTCCCGGTAGCCGACGGAGTTATAGGCGCAGAACGGAATGGCCCGTCCGTCGGGGGTAAGGATGCCGACGCAGCACTTCATCACCTGCTTCACGTTGAAGGTGTAGGCATCCAGAAAGTCCTTGATGGCAATCTGGAATATGTGGTCCTTCAGGTGGCCCAGCTCGTAGCCCAGCTCCATCCCGGGCCCGCAGGCGCACTGGAACTGCCCGGCGGTCTGCTCGGTCCCGGCGACGGCTGAGGCGCTCCATAGCCCCTCCAGCGCCTTCCGCACGTCGGCGGCGTTGGGGACTTTGGGCAGAGCCCGGTTGGTGATGTAGTCCAGGTATTGGTCGATGTCCAGCATCCTGGGCAGGGGTACCGTCTTGTCGCCGTCGACGAAGACATAGGAGTTCACCTGGCAAGTGGGGAAGCAGCAGGGCACAGGAACGAAGTCCTCCAGCACAAACCGGCCGTTGGTCTGCTCCACGATGCCGTGGATTACGTCAGGGATGGTTACCCGCTGCATCGGGTCGAAGGGGATGTGGCGGCCCACGTGGGTCACTGGCTGGAACACCACGCCCTTGACCGCGGGATGCTCCAAGCCGAACTCCAACACCGGGCCCACCTCGTCGACGTTCACGCCGCGCTCCACCGCAGCCACCAACACTGCGTCGAGCCCCGCGCGGTGCATGCGCTCCAGCGCCTGAAGCTTCAGGTCCAGCAGGTCCTCGCCGCGGATGGTCCGGTAGGTCTCGCGGCGCAGACCGTCGAACTGGAAGTAGACCACCGGCTGGAGGCGGGCCAGTCCCTCCAAAAAGGCGTCGTCTCGGGCGATGCGCACCCCGTTGGTGTTGACCATCACTTGGCGGATGCCCCGGTCCTTAGCGGCCTGAATCATCTCCAGCAGCTGGGGATGAATGGTGGGCTCGCCGCCGCTGAACTGCACGACCTCGGGGTCACCTTCGATCTCCACGAACCGGTCCAGCATAGATTCCACCTGCTCCATGGTCAGGCTGAATCCGGGGCCAGCGTTGGCGAAGCAGATGGGACAGTCGAGATTGCAGCCTGAATTGACTTCGATTAGCGCCAGGCACATGTGCTGCTTGTGCTCCGGACATAGGCCGCAGTCCAGCGGGCAACCGTCCTTCACCTCCGTGCTGAATTCCAACGGTAGGGTGCCGGGCTTGTTGAACTTGATCGAATCGACGTACATCTGGGCGTCGGAGCTGATTATCGCCTCGGTCCAGCCGTGCTCCGGGCAGCGTTTCCGCATGTATACCTTGTTTTCACGGATGATAATCTGGGCGTCGATGACCCGCTTGCACTCGGGGCAGATGCTGCGGGTGAGCTCGTGGAAGATGTAGTCGGCGTCCTGCTTGACCCTTCGCACCAATGTGATTCTCCTATCCGCCAATGGGTCTAGTATACTGTGGTGCGCCCAATATCCCGCGCTGGTGAAAGGTTGTATGACGACGAATTCTACCCCTGGTCCGCTGGCCGGGATGGTGATTCTGGACCTCACCCAAATCCTGGCCGGGCCGATGTGCACCATGGTGCTGGGCGACCTGGGGGCCGACGTCATCAAGGTGGAGAAGCCCAACGGCGGCGATGACAACCGGCGCATGGGCCCGCCCTTCGTCAAGGACTGGTCGGCGGGGTTTCTGGCCACCAACCGCAACAAGCGCAGCCTGGTGGTCGACCTTCAGCAAGAGGCTGGGCAGTCGGTGTTCAAGCGGCTGGTGACCGACGCCGACGCCGTGATCGAGAACTTCCGGCCGGGAGTGATGGCCCGGTTGGGCTTGGGCTATCCGGAACTGATCGGCATCAATCCGCGTCTGGTCTACTGCTCCATCTCCGGATTCGGCAGCACCGGCCCTTATGCCAACCGGGGCGGGTTCGACCTGGTGGCCCAGGGCGTCAGCGGGTTGATGAGCATCACCGGGCATCCGGGCATGCCCCCGGCCAAGGTGGGGGTGCCAATTACGGACCTCACCGCGGGCGTGCTGGCGGCCAACGGGGTGCAGGCCGCCTACATCCACGCTCTGAAGACCGGACAGGGCCAGTACGTGGATACCTCGCTGATGGAGGCGGGCATTGCCTACACCGTATGGGAATCGTCGGTCTACTTTGCCGAGGGCGAGATTCCCGGCCCGCTGGGTTCCGCCCACCGGGTTTCGGCCCCCTATCAGGCGCTTCGCACCAAGGATGGCTACCTGAACATCGGCGCGGCCACCCAGCCGACTTGGGAGCAGCTTTGCCGGGCCATCGGGAAGGAGGGGCTGATCGAGGACCCCCGCTTCAGGATTCCCGGCGACCGGAAGGCCCGGGAGGAGGAGTTGGCCACGCTTCTGGAGGAGACCTTCTCGCAGGAGACCACCAGCTACTGGCTGGAGAGGCTGGAAGCGGCCGGGGTGGTGGCCGGGCCGATCTACAACATGGAACAGGTGTACCGGGACCCGCAGGTGCTGGCTCGGGACATGCTGGTGGACATCGAGGACCCCGACATCGGCACGATCCACAACATCGGGGTGCCGGTGAAGTTGTCGGAAACACCGGGTAAGATCCGCCGCCGGGCCCCGGCCTTGGGCGAACACAGTTCGGAAATCCTGTTGGAGCATGGGTTCAGCGAAGAGGAAATCGCCGGGCTCTTGGCGGCCGAAGTAGTGAAGGGCAACCAAGGCAGTGGAGTGCGGCAGTAGCATCTAGTTGTCGCCAAAGAAGCGGCGCTTCGCTTCGTCGTCGAGGGGCGCTCCGGGGCCGCTTAGGAAGGTGTCGGGGTTGCGGGTGCGGTCCTCGCGCCACTTGCCGAAGGCTTGGCGGCGGGCCGCGTCGGACTCGGGCCCGGTGGTCAGCAGCAGCCGGTTCTGCCACAGCTCCATAGAGTGCACCACGTCGAAGTAGCCCTTGCGCTCCTCGGCGTAGGCTTGGCCAGCAGCGTCCCAGTCGTGGTTGGCCAGCAGCTTGTCGCGTAAAATGCGGGCGTCGCGCAGGGCCATAGACAGCCCTTGGCCCCAAGTTGGGTCGGTGTTGGCCGCGGCGTCGCCGAGCAGCGCGACGCCGTCCCTGTAGGCGGTCGTAGCCCAGGTCGAGAGTCCGTCGAAGGTGGCCAGGGGCCCGGCGGGGCTTGCCTCGGCGTAAGCTTGTTCGGGCACACCCGAAGCGACGCACTGTTCCAGTACTTCGGCAATGTCGGCGTCCCCGCTATAGCGTCGGCCGGAGGCGGCCGGGTAGCAGAGGTAAACCCTGGCCCTGCCCCGGCCTTGGGGAAAGTGCAGGATGAAGTGGCCCTTGTTGGTGTCCAGCCAAGCGTGGGTGGCGTCGCCGGAGAGGGCCACGCCGTCGATCAGCACGCCGGCAACCAAGTTCTGCTCGTCGTCTTGGAGTGTTTCGAACCCGGCCAGCGAACGCACCGTCGAGCCGCGCCCGTCAGCGCCGACCACCATACGCGCCGAGTATTCGGCGCCGCTGTCCACCACAACGGTCTTGTGGTACGCATTGGAGCCCAGCCCCGTGACTCGCACGCTTCGCTTTACATCTGCGCCGCAGCCCTCGGCCCAGCGAAGCAGCGCCTCCTGCAGCTTGGGGTGGTAGCTGGCCAGGACCGGTTCCTCCACGCCGGTGGTGCGGCGGAGGTCGCGGTGGCCGGAGCGCTCGGCTCCGGCGTAGGAGTCCCAGAAGGGGAGGGGATTGACCCCGGCTTGGATTAAGGTGTGTTCCAAGCCCAGTGCCTTCACCTCGGCGACGCCCCAGGGCATTATCGCTTCGCCGCGCACCCGGTCGCGGAATCGCTCCTCGGCCTCGAACACCAGAACCCGCGCGCCGCTGGAGGCCATGGCGCCGGCCAAGGCCGCGCCGCCCACGCCGCCGCCGACGATGATCAGGTCGTACCGGTTAGTGGTCATCTTTTGAGGTCCAACCTATCGCCCCAAAGGTTAAACGGTGTCCCCGAAAGCGGCTCTGCGCAACGTATCGTTAACCCTCACATGCCAGTCCTTGCCGGTGGCCCGGAAGTAGTCGACAACGTCGGCGTCAAGCCGTATTGTGATCATCTCTTTCGTCGGCAACTTCTGTTTGTCCCGCGAGCGTTCCACCAGCTCCGGGTGCATCTCGGTGGCGGGCCGCCAGGGGCCAGCATCTTTCCAACCCTCTTCGTCCGGGTCGTTGGCGATGGCGGCCTCAATGGAGGCGTCCTCCTCCTCGTTTGGTCCAATATCGCCAGGCTTAAGCTTGGGCATAATCCCTCCTGTCTCGGCGACCCCCTTTCCGCAGGCTGACAAGTCGCACTATCGGGCCGCGCATGGTGTAGACAACAACGTGAAGCCTATCTCCGATGTAACCGATGGCTCCGTATCGAAGTTCCCGATCGCGATATTGGAGGCGAGAGACTGCGGTATCCCATTCGAAGTCAAGGATGATGGCGAAGTCGACTCCGTGCTTCTCAAGGTTGGCGGCCCGCTTATCAGGGTCCCATTCGTACTCCCATTCCATACTCTAATGGTAACTACGATTGGACTAGCTCTCAATCGTGTTTCACGGGCCGGGGCCCTGTTCAAACTCGTAGCGCCAGTCCAACGGCCCGGCCAGCGCTTCGCCGCCACCCCGCCCCAACCGTGATCGGGTCGTATCGGTTGGTGGCAGTCATGAGCTACGATTCCCGACCCGTTTCAGTGGCCTTTGTGGCTTGGTCAAGGCTTGCTTCCAACTCCTGAAGCATATTCGGACGATTGGAAGGCGGGGTGAGAGCGGCACCGGTATCGGGGTCCCGGAGGCCTTCAAGCTTTGGTGGGTTGGTGGGTTCGGCACACGCACTGTCAAGCTGGGCTTGGGTCAGACCGACGACTGGATAATGACCGTCAATGGAAAACGCAGCTCCAGAGACGTCAGCGTCGTAAAGGATGGCATCCGTTAAGTAGGCTCCGGCAAACTTGCACTCAGATAGACGGGCATTCCATAAGTGCGTGTCGGATAGATTCGCTCGCATTAAGTCGCCCCTTGTCAGGTTCGCTCCGGTCAGGTTGAGACTGTGGAGGTCCACGCCTGGGAGATCCAACTTATATCCCGCCTCAATCTCTCTAGCAATGACGTCTGCATTGCGGGAGCCTATAACAGTTATAGCGATCCGGGCTTCCTGGCGGGATCCACCCGCGTTAGCGAGGTCGCGCACGAACTCGCATAGCTGTCTAGTCACTGGGACGTGGAATTTTTCTGGATGATCTCTCGCGAGCCGGTCCACGGTGTCGACGCCGGCGGAGCGTATGAACGCAGTATCGCTTCCCAGCATGCGGACGCCCTCTGCGTACCTTTTGTCCAGGAAACTCTCCAAGGCCAATGTCACTTGACGCTCGGTAGCCGATGCGGTTTTTGTTGCGTTTTCCGCCTGCCTCTGGGCCGTGTCGGCTTGCTTTTCGGCGACTCTGCTGCGCCAAATTGCAAGCAGTATGGCTATGAAACCTCCTATTACCAAGCCTAGGTTCCGGATCGTTATTGGGAACCCATCTTGCTTGTGATGTAGTTCCTCCCAGAAAATCCAGGAAACAAGCCCTCCGGCCACCATAATTCCAAAGGCGGCGGAGACGAACCAGAATCCCTCCGAACGACTCCGCAACCAAGTCATTTGCGGTTTACCAATTGCAGGATGGCGGCGATGCGGCGGGCGGTGTTGGTGAAGTGTTGGACTTCTTCGGGTTTTAGGGGGCGGTCTAGGATTTTGCTTTCGCGGTAGGAGAGCCATTTCTTGAGGACTTGGTAGCCGCCCAGCTTATAGTTCCAGACTGCGGCTGGAACGTTGCGCCAGTAGGCTTGGTCGTTCAGGTAAACGTCGAAGGTAGCCTCACCGACCAACGTGGCCGCCTCTCCCAGAGCTGACCGTTCTTGGGAGGTGTAGTCGCGTTGGGCCGTCTTTCCTTGGCCGGGCATGACGGCGTCTCCGGAACCGAAGTGACCCCAGCCGGCGGTGACGGCGAAGTCTTGGCCGCTCATGTTGCGTCCCTCGACGGTGGCGGGGACGGCGACGGCGGTGGCGTCCGGGCGCAGCGCGCCTTGGGTGACTCCGGGCACCGGGGTCTCGGAGTCCAGGAGGGCAGCCAACTCCCGTCCCTTGGATGCCGAAGCAGCCAGTTTCTCGGCCGCCCCGGCCTCCTTGCCGTTGGGCCAGCCGGGCAGGGGGATGCGCGGCCACTGCATCCGCAGCGCCCCGGCGTTGGCTTCCCGGTAGGTGGGGTCGTGGAGGGTGGCCAAGACGTGGTGGAACAGGTCTTCAACTCCGAAGCCCAGCCGGTCCAAGTAGTTTCGGGCACTTGCCGAGAGGTTCGGTCGGCGCTGCTGGCCGTCGCCATCGAGCCCCAGTCCGTCATCGCGAAGCCAGGCGGGCACCATGAGTGCCCCCCTCTCGATAAGATGGAGCGAGCCAAGGAAATGCGTAAGGCAGGCCTGTGGTTCAGCCTCACCTTTCCGCAAGTGCTGGGCTGCCGACAGCCAGATGTTTCGGTCAAATATATGGGGCTTGTAGTCGCTGCGCTTTTCGTCCAGTAGTTTGGTCTCAGGTTCCCAATAGACCCATCGATTATCGAACGGCCTGTACGCGTAGCGAACGAGGCCTTGCTCGTGTCGGTGGCCGCGTTTAAGCAGTAAGCCGCGAACCAATCCGGCGTCGAATCGTGCGGCATCAGACATTACAGTCGGATAGCGCCGCCCGATATCCGCGTCACTCAGGTTGGGGTTGAAATACTCCCCGATGCGTTTGTCCAGCCGGTCAAAGTCCGTGTCTACGAGGAATCCATCACGGCTGGTTTTAACACCAGGGAACGAGACTGGAAGAAGATCGGGGATAGAAGGCCAATCCTGCCATCCGGGACTGACCGCAGTCGCTGCGAAAGGGAGTCCGAGAGGCAAATTGGGTCTGATGTCTTCGTACAGATCGTCGGGCAGGGCTTCGGCGGAGTCTTTGAGCTGGTCGGGCTTGGTTTGGCCCCAAAGGTGGCGGAAGCTGACTTGTTCCGCTGCTTGATGGTCAGCCTTGCGGACGAGCGTTGTGATCGCTGTGCCGACCTGAATGCCCACGGGGTCTCCCGGCGTGGAGAAGATGCTCGGGTCCGGTGCGCCGTCCGGAGTTGTTTTGCCGGTCTTGTACTTGTCGCCGTTGAGGCAGTCCACGCGGATTGTGTCGAAGGCTTCGAGGTAGCGCTCGCGCATGCCGGTGAAGGATAGGCCGTCCAGCCAGGAATAGTTGGAGATGAAGCAGACGATGCCTTGGCCGGTCTTCTCGGCGATGCGCCGTTCGGCCATGCGGAAGAAGCGGACATAGAGGTCGTTCAGGCCCTGTCCTTCGGGCTTACGCACCTGCTTGGTGGTGCGGTAGGCCAGCGACAGCGCTCGTTCCTCGTCCACGGCCATGCCGGCGAAGCCGTTGTAGGGCGGGTTGCCGAGGATGACGAGGACCGGGGTGTCCTGCTTGATGCGTTCGGCGCGGTCGCGTTCTTCCTCAAGCTCGGGGAAGGGAAGCGGTTTCTGTACGGTGGGCTCCCAGCCGGTGAGGGCGTTGGTCAAGAAGACACCGGCCCGTTCGGTGTCGTTGTCGGCGAGGGGTGCGTCGAGGGCTTGCATGGTGAGGCCGACCTGCAGGTGGGCGACGACGAAGGGGGCGGGCATTATCTCGAACCCGAAGACGCGTTCGGTAGCGGCCTTTTTGACCGCGGCACCGGTGAGGGCGCCGAGGCCGCGGCCCTCCAGGTTGGCAGCGATGCGGCGCAACACTTCGGCCAGATAGGCGCCGGTGCCGCAGCAGGGGTCCAGCACGTAAACATGCTCGGCGGCCAAGCCGTCGGGGATGCCCAAGTCGTCCTTGAGCGCGCGGTCCACTCGGGCGACCATGTAGCGAACGACCTCGGCGGGGGTATACCAGACGCCCAACTGCTTGCGAAGGGCCGGATCGAACGCTTCCAGGAACGGTTCATAGAAGTAGGGCACGGCCTCGCCCTCGCTGAACTTGGTGAAGAAAGCCTCGCGGTCCACCCGGTCGAGGGCCGCCGACGTCCAGTCCAAGACCTCGACCAGCCCTAGGGGTTGGAGCCGGCCCGGATCCGAAAGCTGCTGGAAGAGCGCTCGCAGCACCGGCGCTCGCAGATGCCAGACCGCGGTGCGCCATTCGAATCGGCCGGTGGGCCGGGGAGTCTGCTGTGACCACAGCACCCAGGCGGAGAAGACGCCGTAGAAAAGGGTCTGCACCAAGCTGGAGCGGAAGAAGGCGGAGCCGCGCTCGCCCTCGAAGCGGACGCCCAATGCCTCTTCCAAGGCAGAACGCACCGCGTGGAGGGATGGGGCGTCGCCTGCTGCCTCGACGCGGGCCAGTCCGTCGCGGGCGTACGATGCCAGCAAACGGGCTAGGTCTCTCGGCTCGGTGAGGGTCGCGGTGTGGGAGAGGGCGCGAGACAGGTATTCGACCAGGCCGGGGCCGGACTTGCGGGCTAAAGAACGGGGCGTTTGGAGGTCGGCTTCGAACTCGCTTTCCGAGGCCGCGGTCCGGAAAGTCTCCAGCTTGGCCGGCTTGCCGTCCTTATCCTCGCCCAGCAGCACGAAGTCGCGGGTGTTGGTCACGAGAACCAACCGGTACTTGCCCCAATACTGGCTTACCTGATTGCCCTGGGCGGTCAGCCAGGCGTCGTCGTGAGCCGGTTTGACCTCGACGACGCCGCGCTCCGGGGACTGGCCCTTGCGCGGGGCGCCCTTCTGGACCTGGCTGGCGGCGTAGAGGCCGACGTCGGGATGGCCGGCGCCTTGGTCGGACAACTCGGAGACGCTGAAGACCTTCGGACGGAGAGACGCACCGACCGCGTTCAAGAGATTGGTCAGCGCGGGATAGGTGGAGCGTTCGCCGGTGGCTCCCCCGGAGGCGCGAAGGATTCTCAGGCTGGCGAAATAGGTCTCGACGGCGTTGAGCAGCTTGTTATCGGTGTTGGCCATTGTTCAGGAAGCCGTGCGCCAAGGGAGGCCGTCGGTGGCTTTGAGGAAGGCTTGGATCAGCGGGGTGCTGGAGCAGATGACGCTGGGGCTGAAGAGGCCAGCCCGGTTGCCTTGGCGATCGACGACGTCGCCGCCCGCCTCACGAATCAACAGGAGACCGGTGGCGAGGTCCCAGGGCGAGAGGGAGTGGTGGAAGAAGAGGTCGACCCGGCCCGAGGCGGCGTAGGCCAAGCCTAGGCCAGCGGTGCCCATCATGCGGATGCTGTACATGCCCGGCCAGAGGGAGCGGACCATGTCCAAGGCCAGACCGGCCTTCTCGTCGACGTATCCCAGATCGAAGCTGAGCAGGCAGCGGGAGAGTTCGGTGGTCTCCGAGACGGTTATCGGCTCCCCGTTCAGGAATGCGCCTTGGCCGAGGGCGGCGCTGAACATCTCTTCGCGCACCGGGTCGTAGATGACGCCGGCGACCATCTCGTTGTCCTTGGCCAAGGCGACGATGCTACAGAAATGGGGGACGCCGTGGGCGTAGTTGCGGGTGCCGTCGAGGGGGTCTACGATCCATTTGTAGGGCGACTCGCCCTCCACTGGCTGCGATTCCTCGGCCAGGATGCCGAAGCCGGGGAACTCGCGGGTGAGGATTTCCAGCACGGCCTTCTCGGCGGCGACGTCGATGTCGGTGACGATGTCGGCGCGGCCCTTGAAGGTAATCTGCTTGTCGGCGTTCCAGCCGTCTTGGATGATCTTACCGGCGGCGCGCACGGCTTGGTCGATGACGTCCATGGCGGGGCGGCCGGTGGAGGAAACGGGTAAAGGGGGATTGGAAGTTTCGGTCATAGCGTCCTTTGCCTGTGTTGGGGTCACGCCGGGTTATTATAACCGCGCCCGGCTTCGGAAGGGTGGCGAACCATCGGCGCGGTCGACCGGGCCGATGGCGGCGGACCAGGGGAGAAGGGAACGGAGGAGCTGATCGCAGTCGGGCAGGGTGTCCTGGCGGCGGCACCGATCCAAGTAGTTATGGGCCGCCATGAAGGTGGGGAGCCGGAAGCCGGCTTGGACCACCCGGCTGACGAAGGCATGAGGGCCGGGAGAGGGCTGCCGGGCGGAGAGGGATACGGTGCATTGGACAGAATGTTCTTGAGCCAAGCGACCGAGGCGGAGGACGGCGAGCTCGAGGGCCATCCTCCGGCGGAGGGCATTGACGCGATGTCTTAGGGAGTACATATGGCCGGGGTTACCTCGTTACGTTTATCTTAGGGCGCTTATCTTAGGGAATGGTGGGCGGCCCAGAGGGGGAGGGCTTCTTCGAGGGCCTGGATATCCGACCTGAGCTTTTCGGCTTCGCAAATCTGGACGGCGAAGGAGAGGGAGTAGCGGGCGGCCCGCAGGCGGATGGCCATGTCCGGGTGGTCCATGGCCTCGGCGAGAACGGCGACGCTGCGCAGCATGAGGCCTTGGAGCTCTTGGCGGGCCAGGCTGGCGGACTCTTGGCGAAGGCGGGTCAGCTCGTCGCGGAAGCTGTCGTCTTCGAGCCAGCGGCGCAGGGTACTCTCGCCGATGCCGGAAGCGCGGGCGGCTTGGGCTACGGAAGGGGAGACGGCGATGAGGGGGAGGGCGGACTGCTGGCGGAATGTGAGGTCGGGTTTATCGAAAACCCTCTCATTTTCGCTCATTTCCGCCCATTGGGGCCGGTTTTCCGGGTTGGGGACCGGGTGGTGGCCGGATTCGGGGGGCTTGGGGGCTGGTTTGGCTTTGGTGCGGGATTTGGGCATGGGATACCGTGCGGCCTCAGTGGCGGGTTAGATTTGGTGTGGTACTTGGCGGGATGTTTTGGGTCCGGTGAATACTATGGTAGTGGGGTGGACCCGGGGTTGGGAAGAGTGGCGTGTCAGACTTGTTGAGGCGGCGTGGACTGACCGTATCCATCGTAGCCCCAGCAGGCGACGGAGCCGTCGGCCGTCACTCCGCAGGTGTGCATTGCCCCGAGGCTGACGGAGACGAAGGCGTAGATGGCATCTGTTTCTACACATCACCGGGGTAGTCATCTTCTTGGGGAATATCGTTGTTACTGACGGCTGGATGGTGATGGCGGAGCGTAGTCGGAGCCGCGGGGTCTTACATTTTTCTGCCAAGGCTGTCACGGGCCGATTTTCTGTTCACCCTACTGGCGTGCTGCTGGTATTGCTCAATGGCCTAGCCATGGCCTTTGCAGGCTGGGGCGGACCGCAGGCGCTTCACGGAGTAAGTTGGATAACCGTCGCCCTGGAGTTGTTCACGGTGTCCGGAATCATCTGGGTTGGAGTTCTTCTTGGGCTCCAACGTCGCATGGCGTTGCTCTCCGCGCCGTTCGGCCAGGCTGACTCGCTGGCACCGCTGTTTTTCTCCACGCTCCACAAATGGTACTTCTGGGGATTGGTCGCCATTGTGCTACCCATCGGGTCTCTTTACTTGATGGTCGTTAAACTCGCTTTCTGGTAAACCCTAAAATCCGAGTTTCCAGTCCCGGTCGCCGATGATGAAACGATATATCTGGGGTTGGGATGGAGGTGTGTCAGTCCTATCGGGGCGGGGTGGACCGGCCGGACTCATCGGCGCCCCAGCAGGCGACGGAACCATCGGTCCTTACTCCGCAGGCGTGGAATTTCCCGGAGCTGACGGATACGAAGGAACCCTCGGGCGGGTTGTTCGTTCCGATGCTGTCGACGCCCCAGCGAGCGACGGAGCCGTCGGTCCTCACACCGCAGCTGTGGGTAACTCCTGCGCCGACGGAGACGAAGGAACCCCCGGCAGGCGTGGCCTCGCCGAAGACTCTGGAGCCCCAGCTAGTGACTGAGCCGTCGCTCATGAGCCCACAGTTGTAGTCCACCCGGCGCCGACGGAGACGAAGGAACCCTCGGGCGGCGTGGACTGGGCGTAGGTATCGTCGCCCCAGCAGGCGACGGAGCCGTCGATCCCCTTTCCGCAAGTGCGGTATTCTCCGGCACCGACGGAGACGAAGGAGCCTTCGGACGGAGTGGCCTGGCGATATTGATCTTCGCCCCAACAAACGACGGAGGCGTTGCTCATGACTCCGCAGGTGTGGTCAGACCCGGCGCTGACGGAGACGAAGGAACCCTGGGGCGGTGTGGCCCTTTCGGAGCCGTTGTAGCCCCAGCAGGCGACGGAGCCGCCGGATCTCACGCCACAGTTGTGGGAGTCGCCGACGCTGACGGAGACGAAGGATGGAGACGTAGCGGCTGCCACTGTTCGGGGGTTGGTTTCTGTCTCAGTTGGCCAGAGCGTGGCGGCCGAAGCGGTTTCCGGGGTGGCGGTGGGCCTGGGCTCTTCCGTATCTCGGGGTGTGGCGGCCGGAGCGGTCGCCGGGGCCGGTTGAGGCGTGGCGGCAGGTGCGGAAGCCGAGGCGCCACAGGCTCTGTCGCGGCTGGCCTTCAAGTCTTCTATAGGGGCGACCGAACTCACATAAATGAATTGCTCCTTCGCCTCGTCGATATCGTTCGCGGTGGGCATCATCGCGAGCATGCTCAGCTCGAAGGTTTCGGGGTCGTTTTCCAACAAGCAGTCCCAGGTCTGTGCGAGGATGTCTTCCTTGCTTTCGCCGCCTCCGCAGGCGGCCAGCAGAAGAATGGACGCCAGGATACAGATAAGCGGAGCGGCGAATTTGGGCAAGGTGGAATTCATGATTGCGCATCCTTTCCGAAATTAGGGCGGGTCAAGCCCGACAGCATACGGTCAATTGCTGGCAGCGTGCTCATGGATGGGGTTTCCGAACCGGCAATCCCAGCGGGCGGACCGAGTGGGCACGGGCTTGGGCGAGATTGGGAGGTCTTATTCAGCCAGGCCTTCGTGCCCATTCGCGGCCGACTCCAGGCGCCTATTGGGGCGGGGTGGACTGGCCGGACTCATCGGCGCCCCAGCAGGCGACGGAACCATCGGTCCTTACTCCGCAGGTGTGGGTATACCTGGCGCTGACAGAGACGAAGGAACCATCGGGCGACGTGGCCTCGCCGTAGCCATCGGCGCCCCAGCAGGTGACGGAGTCGTCGCTCATGACTCCGCAGTTATAGTCAAACCCGGCACTGATGGAGACGAAGGAACCCCCGGGCGGAGTGGCCTCGTCGTATTCATCGTCGCCCCAGCAGGCGAGGGAGCCGTCTGTCCTCAGTCCGCAGGCGTGGTCCCACCCGGAGCTGACGGAGACGAAGGAACCCCCGGGTGGGTTGGCCTGGCCGAAGTTATCGTCGCCCCAGCAGGCGAGGGAGCCGTCGCTCATGAGTCCGCAGGTAAAGTCAAACCCGGCGCTGACGGAGAGGAACGAACCCTCGGGCGGAACAGACTGGCCGTGTGCATCGTCTCCCCAGCAGGCGACGGAACCGTCGGTCCGGGTTCCGCAGGCGTGATAATCCCCTGCGTTGACTGAGACGAAGGAGCCCTCGGGCGGGTTGGACTTGCCGTAGTCATCGTTGCCCCAACAAACGACGGAGCCGTCGCTCCTGACCCCGCAGGTGTTCGATTCTCCGGAGCTGACGGAGACGAAGGAGCCTTCGGGCGGGTTGGACTTGCCGTAGTCATCGTTGCCCCAACAAGCGACGGAGCCGTCGGTCCTCACGCCGCAGGTGTGGGCGTCGCCGACGCTGACGGAGATGAAGGATTGAGAGCTGCCGGCTCCCCCCGTCCCGGAGCCGGCGCTGGATTCTGTCTCTTGGGGCGGTGTAGCCTCGCCGGAGCTATTTTGGCCCCAGCAGGCGACGGAGCCGTCAGTCCTCGCCCCGCAAGTGTGCCGGTCCCCGGCGCCGACGGAGACGAAGGAACCCTCGGGTGGAGTGGCTTGCTCCTCGCCGTTTAAGCCCCAACAGGCGACGGAGGCGTCGTCCATGACTCCGCAGGTGTGGAACATCCCGGCGCTGACGAAGGTGAACCGTCCCTCGGGCGCGGTGAGTTGGCCGTGAGTATCATCTCCCCAGCAGGCGACGGTCTGGTCGTCCCTCACGCCGCAGGTGTGAATATTTCCTGCGCTGACTGAGGTGAACTGTCCGCCGGGTGGGGTGGATTCGGTGTGGTAATCATAGCCCCAGCAGGTGACGGAGCCGTCGGTCGTCGTGCCGCAGGTGTGGTTTTCCCCGGCGCTGACTGAGGTGAACTGCCCCTCGGGCGGGGTGGCTTGGCCGAAGAGATTGTCGCCCCAGCAGACGGCGGTCCCGTCGTCTCTCAGGCCGCAGGTGTGAACTGCCCCGGCGCTGACGGAGACGAATGAGCCCCCAGGCGCCTCGGTCGCGGTCAACCCATCGGCGCCCCAGCAGGCGACGGTCCCGTCCGGCCTCAGGCCGCAGGTGTGAAGGTCTCCTGCGCTGATGGCGGTGAACAGTCCCTCGGGGGGTGCGGCTTGGCCCCAGCCATTGGATCCCCAGCAGGTGACGGAGCCGTCGGTACTGAGCTCGCAGGAGTGAGCCATCCCGACGGTGACGTGGTTGAAGTCCGGAAAGCTACCGACCGCCCCGGTTAGAGAGTCGCCGTCGGTTTGTGTTTCGGTGGGTTGGGGCGTGGCGGTGGAAGCGCTTTCCGGGGAGTCGGTGGGCCTGGACTCTTCGGTAGCCCGGGACGTGGCGACCGGTTCCGCCTCTCGCCTGGCGTCGGGGGCGGAAGTAGATGTGCCACAGATTTCGTCGCGGCTCGCCTTGAGGTCTTCGATGGGGGCGGCCGTACCTATGTAAATGAACTGGTCCCTAGCGTCGTCGAGATCGTTGGCAGTGGGAAACATGGCGCGCATGCTAAGTTCGAAGATTTCGGGGTCCCCTTGGGCCATACAGTCCCAGGTCTGCGCGAGGATGTCTTCCTTGCTCTCCCCGCCTCCGCAGGCGGCCAGTAGAAGCATGGACGCCAGGATACAGATAAGCGGTGCGGCGAATTTGGGCCAAGTGGAACTCATGGTTGGCAACCCTCCCCTCTCTGGCCTACCTGAGTGAAGCCGGTCGAGTATTTTAGGACAGGACGCATTCTTTCGTGAAATTGTTTGAGACGTATGTGCATTATACCAACTGGCGGATAGAGAGGGCAAATGGGTGGGGGTTCCGGGCCCCGGCTGTGCGCGGGGCGACGGTGTGGGGTGGGGCGGTGGAGTTGTTAAACCTACTGGCGGATGGTGATGGCGAAGGCGCGGGTGACCCCTTCGTGCCATTCTTGGTAGTCGCGGAGGCGGACGGTGAAGTCGAAGGTTTCGGGGTTGGTGGGCGTGCCGGAGATGGTCCCGGTGAAGGGGTCGAGGACGAGGCGGTTTGGTAGGGAGCCTTCGTCTAGGGTCCAGTGGTAGGCGGGGGTTCCACCGATGGCTTCCAGTGTGGCGGAGTAGGGCAGAGTGGCTTCGCCTTCGGGGAGTTCACTGTCGACGATAGACAGCGGGGCGAAGGGGGAGGTATCGCGTAGCACGTAGCCGGCGGCTTGCATCGCCAGCAGGTCGAGCCTGGTGACTATCCAGCGCCCCTGTGGCATCTCTCCGTGGTATTCGTTGCCGAAGGCTCCGCGTTTGCTCGCCCTGTCTACCGTGCCCGGCAGATGGTCGGTTGCGTCGATGGTGGGTTCGGAACCTTGATACTCGTAAACCGCCGCGTCGTCCAGCTGGCCAAGGGATTTCATGTCTTCCCAGCCGTCATGTGAACCGCTGAAAGCCAACGCGTGGCCCAGCTCGTGGTGAGAGACGGAATAGAGGTCGTTTTTGACGTCACCCAAGTTGGTGGCCAGCCACCAGTCGTCGGCTTGGGGTGGGAACATCCACCCCAAGGTATTGTAATTGCCCCTCTTTTCTATTTCGATTCCACCTGACCGCTTGATTGGATAACGTTCACCGCCGGTTGATTGGTAGCCGCCTGGGTACGACCCTTCCCCTCCGGCGTTGAGTAAATCGTGCTGGATGCCGTAGGCGTATAGGAGGAATCCGGTGTATCTCTCTGGGTTTGTGACTGCTTCGCCTCCTATAAAACCCTCGGGACTCCAAATCCAGGTCACTTCTTGCCCTGCGGGTACTTCGTCAAGCCCCATGTCGTCGAAGAAGTACGACCAATCCTCGGCTGCTTGCTGGACGGTGTCCCTCGCGGCTTGGTCATCGAACAGTCCGGTTTGGTCGTGGGAGAAATCTACGTGGATTCGGAATTCCGGAGGGCGGTCCAAGTCTTGATCGATCACGTGAACATCGATAGTTGTTGATTCTCGAACGGCATTGGCGTCGACATACTCGACTGTCAGCTCGTGCATTTCGTCCAGAGTGTCGCGGTCGGGGAATATGGAGATGTAGAATTCCGGGTCCGGCGAGTCACTTTCGATGGTCATTAACTTCCTGGGTCCACCGGGTGTAGTCCGACTTGGCAGGTTGAAATACACTCGCGGTGAAGTGGAGCTCAACTCCACTAGGACCGGATAACGGGAACCCTCGGGGGCTTTGATGTAGTGTTTCATCGCGGGGTTGGCGATTTGTCCCTCCCAATCGACGAGGATGATCCCCTGCTGGTTCACCGCCCCCCGTCGTGGCAGTCCACGACGGGGGGCGGTGGTTCGGGTGTGGGTTCCGGGTCGGGGGCAGGGAACGGCGTGGGCGCAAGGGTGGGAGCAACTGTCGGTGTTGGTTCTGGGGTCGGCACCGGTGTAGGAGCTACGGTGGGAGCGGGCGTGGGCGCAGGCACGGGTCGCGCAGTCGGGGACGGGGCAGCGGTGGGCGACACGGCGGGTATGGGAGTGGCCTCGGGGGTTGGGGTTGGCTCGGGCTGGACCGCTGGGGCCGGCGAGGTTGGGTTCGGGGTCAATGGGGGTTGAGGCGCCGCGGTGGTCACGGCCGCGGGGGTTGCGGTGTCGGCGGGGGCGGCCGGATCGCCCCCACAGGCGGCGAGGGCGATTGCGGCTGGGCCGATTAACATCAATGCCACGAGTGCCATGAAGCCCTGCATTGTCTTTCCCCTGATCGGTGAGTCTGCGACTATCCCTGTGGGAAAATGGTCACCTGAAGTCGATGCGCGCTGGGGTCGTTTTGCGTTGGGTGTCGCTTCCTAGCAGCAAGTATACTTGCTCGTCCGACGGGTCGTACCGGGCGTCTGAGTTAAAGAGGGCGTTTTCGGAGATGTCCCACGGGTAGTGTGTTGTTCCCCCGATGGCCATCTTGCCATCACCCAACGGTCTCTTGACACTAACATGCCACAACGGGAGGTCGATGGGCCGGACCGACCCGAAACCGTAAAGCTCGACGGTTGCGGACGAGTGTGGTCTGAATGTGGCATAGCCGTCCAATAGGGGGAATTTCAGAGACCCGATCCATGTGGTGACATCGGTCCCGAGGTCAGTGATCCACAGGCCAAACCATTCACCGTCGGGGTCCAGGCCGTCGGGTGCAATCCGGATACGATAGTCTCCCGCACCCCAATCGTACAGACGCCGCACTCCGATGAAGTCGCCTTCGTGTCCCGACGATTGGGTCCAGCCACCCTCTTCGGAAAATCTGGCGTTGACGAAAATCTGGCGTTGACTAGGTCGCGAGTCCCCCACCGGGAATAAATCAGGGCCTTTCCGCGCCCTTGGGCATTGGTCTGCAAGCCATAGTAAAACCCCTCGTCCGAAAGCGAGTTTTGCATCAGTATCAGATAATATCCGTGCTGGTCAGACCAGTTACCGACATCGTTGTGGATGGTGAATTCAGATATCAGCTCCCTGAAATTTGGTTGGTCGAGATTCCAGCGCCAGTCTACGTAAGCCGGGGCCATCGGCGGGTTTATGGGAGTGTGAAGGTCAGCCGGGATGGGGGTTGGCTCGGGCGTGGGCTCCGGGGTGGGTTTCGGGGTGGGCTCGAGGGTGGGTTTCGAAGTCGGTACGGCGGTGGGGATAGGGGTAGCTGTAGGTCCGGCGGTGGGCGCTCGAGTGGGTGTCGGACTGCTGGTCGGCGCTGGCGCCGTTGTCGACTCTGGCGAAGGAGTTGGCATGTTAATCGCGCCGGGAGTCGGGGATGCAGGGGTGCGGGGAGCAGCGGTCTCATTTCCGCAAGCGATCATAATGGCTGCGAACAGACCGATGGCAAGAATCGCGACTGGAGCGAGGACTCCGTTAATTGTTCCTCTGTTCGGGCTGGCCTGGAAGTGGGTGATCGAACGCTAGGCCAGGCCCATCTTTTCGTAGACTTCGGCGATGGTCTCGGCGGCGATGGCGCGGGCTTTTTTGCCGCCCTCGTGCAGGATTTCGCGGACGTATTCCGGGCGTTCTTCGTACTGGCGGCGGCGTTCGCGCATGGGCTCCAGGAAGGCGTTGATGCTGCCTGCCAGCTCGCGCTTGCAGTCGACACAGCCGCGGGCGGCGGTGGTGCATTCGTCGTAGGCGGCGGTCACTTGGCCGGGGGTGCTGAACATCTGGTGAAGGGAGTAGACGTTGCAGACGCTGGGGCGTCCGGGGATGCTGCGGGTGGTACGTTGGGGGTCGGTGAAGGCGGTCATCAGCCGCTTGGCGGTGTCTTCGGGAGTGGCGGCTAGGTCGAGGTGGTTGTCGAGGGACTTGGACATTTTGGCCTGTCCGTCGAGGCCGACCAGCAGCGGGGCCTCGGTTAGCTTGGCTTGGGGCTCCGGGAAGGTGTCGCCGAAGATGTTGTTGAAGCGGCGGACAATCTCGCGGGCCAGCTCCAGGTGGGGCACTTGGTCTTGGCCGACCGGTACCGTGTCGGCCTTGTAGAGGATGATGTCGGCGGTCTGGAGCACCGGGTAGCCGACCAGGCCGTAGTTGACCGTCTCTTCGGTCTCGTCCATCTGCCGCACCTTCTCCTTGAAGGTGGGAACGCGCATCAGCCAGCCCAGCGGGGTGACCATGCTGAGCAGGGTGTGCAGGGTCATAACCTCGGGCACGTGGGACTGGACGAAGATGATGCTCTTCTCGGGGTCGATGCCGGCGGCTAGCCAGTCGAGGACCATGTCGTTGACGTTCGACTGAATTACCTTGGTGTCGGCGCGGGACTCCACGGTGGTCAGGGCGTGGATGTCCACGGCGCAGTAGATGCAGTCGTAGTCCTGCTGGAGCGCCACCCAATTTTCGAGAGCGCCCATGTAGTTGCCCAGGTGGAGCAACCCGGTGGGCCGCATCCCGGAGAAGATAACGCCGCGTTTGCCGTCGTTGTTAGCTGTAGCCATAGTCGCGGTCCAATGCCTGATTTCGTTGTGTGGGGGACTGCACCCAATCTAACATCGGTGGGGGACGGAAGCAATCGAGCGAGGGGCGAGCTACTGACAGGAGGCCATTCAAGCCCGGGCTTCAATATGGTACATTTGATCAAATGAGCACGCAAAACGAGGACGAAACCCGGTCTCTCGTCGGCCGGATCATCGCCGAACTCAGGGCAAACCCGGAAGCGCAAATCCAGCTACTCCGCGCCTTGCTGACCGAGGAGTTCATCAACGTACCGGCGAGATTGATCCGTGTCGAGGACGCGATCGTCGAGCTCAAGGCCGACTTCAAGGAGTTGAAGGCCGACGTTGCGCAGCTCAAGGTTGACCTTGCGGACCTCAAGGGGCATAGCCTGGAAGTAGAGGCGGGCAGGCGCGTGAGCTCCCTACTGATCCGTCAGTTCGGGCTTAGGCGCCCCATCATCGTTCACTCCCTCAATCACTATATGTCTGAAGAGGAGCAGGAATCGCTGCATCTGGCGGCGGAGCAGGAAGGGGCCGATTCGGACCTCGCCGCCGAAGTCCTGCTGACGGATATCATCATCCGTGCTCAAAACCAGCAGCGGGAGACGGTTTGGGTCGCTGTCGAGGTCTCCAACGGAATAGACGAACATGACATAACCCGCTCGCGAGACCGGGCGGCACTGCTCGCCCAAGTCCACGGCCAAGAGTCAATGGCAATCGTCGCCGGGCATTCTATCCAGCCCCCGGACGAGGCCAGGGCGAAGGAGGCCGGTGTGGAGGTCTTGCTGAGCTAAACTCGGCAGCGTTGGGGCGCGGGCATGCGTCGACGGGTCCCGTCCGGTGTACCGGGGCACATTACTACGACTGCCACGAGTACCGGGTCCCGTCTGCGGGCGGGATGACGGTGTTGGAGCGGGGCCGGCCGTTCCGGGCCATCTAAATGTCGGACGGGCTAGAGGTCGGTCCACTTATAGTGCTTGGAGACTAGGCGGTAGGCGCCCCAGTTGAAGTTGCGGGCGTGTCGGGCGCCGTAGGCGGCCCAGCGGTCGAGTTCGGCTTGGGCTTCGGGGTGGATGCGGTCGCCGGGGAACAGGGTGGGCAGGACTTCTTCGTTTTCGACCTCGTAAAGGGCGAGGTACTTGGGGCCGGTGTTGAAGTTCTCCAGCGCCGGATGCTCGAAGCGGCGGAAGCGGGCGCCGCAGGCGTAGCCGGGCACGGCCAGCACGCCGGGCAAATGCGACTCGGTGTACCAGCGGTCCCAATCCTGCTCGTGGGCCGGGTCCACGTCGGCGGTGACGATGCTGAGCGGCCGGTCGGACAGCAGGAGCGGGTCACGCAGAGACGCGCCGCTAATCTGCTCGTAGACGTTGGAGACGGCGTCGCTTTTGCCTTCGAGCGTGCCGAACACTGAGAACTCGGAGGCCGCGATGGGGTGGAGGTCCGGGCTCCCAAACTGGAGCAACGACGAGAGGTCGTCGGCGCTGCGGATGCCGTAGAAGGCGGTGAAGCGGGCGCCGCCGTCCAGATTGACGTAACGTTGGGCCCACTGGTAGCCGGGGATGCGCAGGAGGTTGGGCAGGTGGCTGTTGTACCAGGTGGTGAAGGGTCCCAAGTGCTCCTTGGCGCAGGTCATTTGGACCATGAGCAGAAGCTCTTGCTCAGCCATTTCGAGGCTCCTTCGCTGCCAGCGATTCCAGCAGCCCGCCGCTGTAGGCCGGGTCTTCCAGTCCGCGCTGCATACCGCGCAGGTAGGCGATCTGGCCGCCGTGCTGGTTGAACTCCCAGAGCAGTTGCTGGAACATTGTGGCCAGATTCATCGCGCCGCCGCGAGGGTTTGGCACCGTGGTTTGCTCGAAGTCATCGTCCTCCAGAAGGCTGAGGAAGATGCCGGCCCGGGCGCGCACCGCTTCGGCGTACTCCAGCATTACCGGCAGGGAAGGGACGACGAACTCTTGGAGCTGCTGCGGAGTGTAGCGGTAGCCGGTGTCGTTGGGGTCGCCGCCGGCCCGGCCCATCTGCTCGGCCCAACCGCCTTCCCAGAGCTGCGGTATGTCTTGGGCCCGCGAGCAAATCCAGCGGTCCAGGGTGCGAGTGTAGTGCCAGACCAGGAAGCCGATGGAGGAGCACTCCGGGGTCGGCATCCAGGCCAGTTCTTCGTTAGTTAGCCCGTCGATGGCGCGGAGCATGGAGTGGTATTGCTGGTCCAGACAGCCTTGGATGAACTCGCTTAGGGCCAATATGGCACCTCTTGACGGCCCGGCGGCGAGGCCGGCCGTTCAGTCGAAAGTGATGATGGACTGGATGGTGGACTCGGTATCGGTAGTGTTGGTAATCAGGACCAGGCCGCCGAAGGGCTCCAGGAACGGCGCGGCCTCTTCCGCGAAGTCGGCGAGACCGCCGGGACTGACCGCGCCCGCCATGACATCCACTAAGCCATTGGCGGATACGTAGATGAGGGTGTCTGCCTCGCCAGAGGCGCGCTCACGGAGGCTCACGAAACCTGGGTCCCCCGCCAGAGCCGGGACGACGCCGTTGCTGGCGTCGATGAACGCCTCCAGGGCGGTTGTCGTCGAGCCGAAGGCGGCGTAGCCGTTTAAGACGACGTAGCCGGGCTGATAGCCTTCGGGGAGGCCGTCCACGACCAGCAGTGTGGCCGGAACGCCGTTCAAATCGGCTGCCGCCAGCTCGCCTGGGCCCGATTCAGCGAGCTTGGTTAGGACCGTGTTCAGGCCATCGGTAGCCGCCGCTTCGTCGTCGTACTCGATCAGCAATAACGCGTGGAGGATGGGCCCGCCGTCTCCCGGAGCGACGGGGGGGAGCATTGCCAGCGCGATTTCTCCGGACATCCAAGCAACCAGGTCATGCTCGATGTCGATGTCGAGCTGCTGGTTCAGCAGGTTGAGCAGCGAATCGGCGCTGGTGTCTCGGCCGGTGGAGGCGGCGACGCGCTCCTTGAACTGCTGCCAGTCCTCGCGTACGCCGCCCGTGGATGTGAACGCCAAGCTATCCGCTGGCACCCGGTTGGCCGACTCCAACGGGTTCGCCCAATCGGTTGCCGGTGCGTCGTCGGGGAGAGGAGATGCGGCGAACACCACGATGGAATCGTCGGTCGCGGATACGGACGCTGCCAGGTATTCTGGGACGCCGCCCCAAGCGCCCGGGCCCAGCAAACCGCCCAAGCCTGGCATACCGGACGCCCCCTTGCCTTCGAATGCCCGCATTTGGGCGTCCATGAGTGCTTCCACGTCGAGGTAGGCGAAGGCCAACCTGGGGTCGTAGACGGCGGCCTGGGCCTCGCGGAACCGGGGGTTGTCGGCCAATGACTCGCCGGGAGAGGCGATGTTGTCGATGGTGGCCTCAAGGAGCGCTTGGGTGGTGGCGAACAATAGGTAATCTTCGGTGACCGCCAGATGGGCCGTCTCTTCGGAGTCCGCCGTCCTCACCTCGTAGGAGTTGTAGCCGCCGTGAGTGCCGGTTACGAAGGTCACTTCCTCTTGCGATGCCAACGTTTCATCGAGGAAGCTTTTGGTGGCTGTATGATCGGTGGTGCTCACCAAGCCGACGACTTGGGGTGTGTCCTGGATGCCCTCGGAGGAAATCAGTCCGAGGGCGATGTTAGGCCCCAGCCATGGCAGGTCTTCGCGGCCGATGTACAAACCGTGTTCTCGCTCACCTTCGCCGCGCCGACTCTCCTTGGTCAGTTTGTCGTGGAAGCCCGGAATGGCGGCGAAGCGTTGGTAGATGGCCTTGAGCTTGGCGGTCTGTTCACTGTCTTGATCGACGTTGATGGATAGAAACGCTTGGGTATCCGGGGGGAGATACGTGGCCGCGTCCTCTTGGGCCAGGGCCGAGTTGCTGACCACTAGGGTAACGCCGCCTACCGTGCCCAATACGACCACCGCGAAAAAGGCAATAACCAGAGAACCCCAGCGCAGTGGTGTCATACTCTTGGCGGGAGGAGGCCGAGGATGCCGGGTGTGCTACTCGTCTCCCTCGGATTCCAGGCGGTCGCCCAGTTCGTTGAGGAACCGCTCGATCTCGGGAGAGAGAGTAGTGGCGGAGGCGGACTGGGATGAAGACGAGGAGGCCGCTTGCTGGTCCAACTGAGCGTCATAGTAGGCTTCCATCTGCTGGATCAGCGTCTTCAACTCGGAGTTGCGGTCTACGGTGGCGTTCAGCTCGCGGTACTGGCGCTGACCGCGTCGCACCGGGGCCAAATCGGCGGGGATGTTCTCGTAAACCGAGGAGAGCACTTCGATCATGCGGGAGGTGCCGGCGTAGTCCTCTTCCAACTGGACGTACTGGGGCAGGTGAACCATGAAGTTGATGGTTTCGATATCGTCGCGCTCGATCCCCTCGGAGAGCAGATTCATGATGGTGGTCGGACCCTGGTAGGTGCTCTGTTGGAGCTTGAAGTTGGGCACCGGACGCCTCTGCTCCACCGATCCAAGGTTACCGGTAACCAGCAGCGGCCGGGTATGGGGAACGGCGTCGTACATTGCGCCGACGCGGCAGTAACGTTTCACGCCGAAATAACGCACCACTTCCAGTATCGAATCGGTGTAGTCCTCGCCGTTGGAGTGGGGCTCCAGCAGGTGCAGGAAGAGGTAGTCGGGGCCGGTCTCCGTGGTGGCGTACCGTATCGTGCTGTTGGGAATCTTGACTTGCCGGACGCCGTCGACCAGGCGCATGTTGGGCCGGTAACGGGTGAAGTCGAAGAAGGTGCCGGGCCGGTCCAAACGGCCCAACTCTTTGGAACCCATAAACCGCTCCAAGCGGTTTAGGGTCAAGGTCCCGACGCTGCCAACGTCCACCCAAGGGCGGATCATTGCGAAAGCGTGGGGGTCTTTCAGTTCGGGAACGGGTTCGTTGATCTCGAACGCGCCTACTCGCATGGACTCATCTTGCCAGAATCGATATTGATTTTCAAGCCTCGGAATAGTGGCTCGGAGGGTCTGAGCACTTCGGTTACTCCGGGTGTGGCCTGGTTTATTGCTGGTTCAACAAGGTATCGGCGGAGCCCAGGCCCTCCAAGGCCAGACCATAGCCGAGAAGATCTAGCATGATCTTCTTGACGTACTGGGTGGTGGAGACCCGGGTATAACGCAGCACCAAATCCGACTTCTCCGCGAGTTGCTCGGCCAAGGCCCAAGCCCTTGGCAGCAGCTCATCGGGCGGGAGCACTTCGCTGACCAACCCGAGTTCCTTGGCTTCCTTTGCGCCGATGGACTGGCCGGTGAAGAGGAAGTACCGCCCCCGGTTCATGCCCAGAAGCATCGGGTAAACGATGTGCATTCCGTCGCCGGGCACCAGACCGCTCATGAAGTGGCCCGAGTCTTGGAAGGCCGCTGTCTCCGAAGCCAGAACGATGTCGCAAAGCAACGGGATCTCGGAGTGGCGCAGGGCCGGGCCGTTGATGGCGCTGATCATCGGTACCTCGATGTCCAGCAGGTTGGTGAGCAGCCGCTTGCCCTCCCAGTAGGTCTTGTCCCACTCCCGTGGCGCTCTCTTGGGAGTGCCGGCGGCGGTGCCCTGGGGCCCGGAGAAGGTATCGCCAGTGCCGGTGATGATCACCACGCGGTTCTCCGGGTCGCTGCCGACGTCGTAGAAGGCCCTAGGGAACTCTTCATGGGGCCCACCGCCCCATTGCAACGGGCCTCCGTTGGTGTGGAAGGTCATCTGGAGTATGCCGTTACGGCGTTCCATCCGGATGTTCTGGTAGTTGTTGGCGTAGTGCTCCAGCGATGCCACGGCGGCCTCCTATAGGACCAGAGTCTGAGGGCGGGGAACGAAGTCCGGGAAGACGGTGTGGCTGAGTCTATACCGCCCCACGGGGGTGGTCAACCACGGCAGCCGACGGCGACCAAGGAGGAAGGGCGCCCGAATGAGCGCCCTGTCCTATGGGTCCGCCAAGGGACGGAGGGACGTTTAGTCGTCGGCGGCAACTGCGTCGGGTTCGGGGGCCAGCATCGCGGGGTTGGGGGGGAAGTCGGACGGGCTGATGCTGCCGGTGGGTTGCGAGGCCCTGGGCACGGCATGGCTCACGACGAAGTTGGCCACGTCGCGGTACAACGGGTCGTCGGTGTTGCAACCCCGCAGCAGGGTGAAACCCGGGTCCAACTCCTCCAGCATCTGCTTGACCTTGGAGTCGCCGTGACGGGCGGCCAGGGCGTAGGCGAGGCCACGGGAGTCGCGGTCCATGGAGCGCTCCTGTTCCTCGACTTCCTCCAACTCATTGTCGTAGTCGATGCGGTCGGCCACCGCCAGGGCTTCAGCGGCGTGCTGGCGCTGGGCGTCCACGTCTTTGAGGGCGGTGTATAGCTCGATCACGGCGCGGGCCGCGGACCCCAGCAGCTCCGGCATCTTGGACTGCTTTTCGGCGGCCGCGGCGGCCGAGGTCCTAGCCCGGGCAACCGCTTCTTCCCGGCTGCGGTGGCGTTGGTCGAATTTTTGGGCTTTGGCGGCTTGCAACCGGAGCTGAGGGGCCTCGGAGGCCAGCGACTGCAAACGTACAACTTCTCGCTCCGCCATCTCCGCCTGCTTGAGCCGGTCTTGTATGGTCTCGTCGAAATCCATGGTTCCTACTCCTAACGATATTGACGCTCCCGCCGGGGGTTGCCCGTGGGGCAGATATGGGCCGGATATTCCGCAGTCCGGCGCACTGGTCCATTGGATCGGACTAGCTCTTGACGGCAGCGGCCGCCACGCAGCTAATATTACTTAATCCCTCCGGCGTCTCTCCCTTGTTTCCATAACGAGTTTTGGTGAAATTATTAGAAAGGGGCCAATCATGCGCCGTGCCGCCTTTGTCTACGACGACCGTATGTCCCGTCACGAACTGCGCCGCGACCACCCGATGCGCCCGGTCAGGTTGCGTTATACCCACGATCTTCTGCAGGGCTATGGGGCTTTCGACCACGAGGGCGCTTCGCTAGTCACGCCACGCTTCGCCGAGGAGCACGAATTGCGGTGGCTACACACCCAGGAATACATTGCGGCGGTGCACAGGCTCAACGAGGGGGAGGGTGCGCCGGAGGCGGGGCGGTACAACTTCAGCCTACAAGGGGACAACCCTTACTACCCTGGAATCTACGATGCCGCCGCCCTCAGCACGGGCGCGACCTTGGTGGCTGCGGAGATGGTTGCCGACGGCGCGGTGGAGGCGGCCTTCAACATCTCCGGGGGACTGCACCATGCCGCCGCCGGGCACGCTTCGGGGTTTTGCGTTTTCAACGACCCGGCGTTGGCCGCGCATTATTTTCTTAACCGCGGGATGCGTGTGGCCTATGTCGACGTAGACGCCCATCACGGCGATGGGGTGCAGGACGCATTCTTCGACGACCCGAGGGTGCTGACCATCTCGGTGCACGAATCAGGACGGTACCTATTTCCCGGCACCGGGTCCGTGCCCGAGTTGGGGGTAGACGCGGGCCGGGGTTACTCGCTGAACTTGCCGCTCTATCCCTATACCGGAGACGAGGAATACCTGGAGGCCTTCCGGCAGATCGTGCCGTCGGCCATTCGTGCCTTCGGGCCCGATGTGCTGATCACCCAACTGGGCATCGATAGCTACCACTCCGACCCGCTGACCCATCTGCAACTGACCACGGTGGGGTTCGTGGAAGTAGTGCGGGAACTTGCCGCGTTGGGCCTGCCTTGGCTGGCGCTGGGGGGAGGAGGTTACGACCTGAACGCGGTGGCCCGGGCGTGGACCCTGGCCTACGGGGTGATGCTGGGCGTGGAGTGGCCGGACCAACTGCCCAGGGGGTTCGCCTTGGAGCACGGCGGCGAGGGCCTTCGTGATTCCGCGGCGCCCCAAGTCCCGGCTGCCCTCCGGTTGGACGTACGCCGCCACTCGGAAGAAACCGTGGCGGCGATCAGGGAGCAGGTGTTCCCGCTGTTGGGCATAAAATAACAGGGCCGGTCGAGGACCGGCCCTGTTGTTGGTCTCACAGTCGGACCGGGTTAGCTAGCCGACGTGCTGCTCCCGGTTCAGCAGCTTCTTGGCCTCGTCCCCCACGTTAGCTTCGATGCTGTCACGGAGAGTCGAGTAGATGGCCTTGTTGAGGGCTGCCATCCGAGAGGGCTCGTAGTCCGGGTCGGTCTGATAGCCATCTTTCAGCGCCACCATTCTCCGCAGCATGCTGAGGTAGTGGTACTGCAACGGGGTCAGCTTCCGGTCGATTCCAGGGATGGTCCAATCGGTGTCCACAGACGGGTTGTCGACCAACGGGGCATCGCCGCCCAGTAATTCTTGGTCCGCCCGTTCTGGTTGTGTGCTCATCTGCTCTCCGTTCGCTTCGACCACGATTTTGTGTTGGCGCCGCTACGGGATGCTCCGGGCATCTACTGCCATTATAACAGAGCTACCCCGGTAAGGTTAACGGATAGTTAAATCTATACTTCCCGGAATTCGCCTTCGACGGTGCCTTCGTCGTCGGGCGGTCCGTCTCCGGGCGCGCCGGGAGCGTCCGGTCCGCCGGGGGTATTTTGCTGGCTGTAGACGACTTCACCCAACCGTTGGAGTGCGGCGTTGAGGTCGTTGGTCCCAGACTGCATCTCGGCCACGTTGTTGGCGGCCACGGCTCCGCGAAGGGTCTCTATCTTGCCTCGGACCTCGGACTGCAGCTCCTCGGGCACCTTGTCGGCGTTATCGTTTAGCAGCTTCTCGGCCTGGTAGGCCAAGGAGTCGGCTTGGTTGCGTGTTTCGACCTCGGTGCGGCGACGCTGGTCGTCGGCTTCGTATTGGCGGGCTTCGTCGACCATGCGGTCGATGTCGGACTTGTCCATGCCCGAGCCGGAGTGGATGACGATCTTCTGTTCCTTGCCGGTGCCCTTGTCTTGGGCCGAAACGCTCAGGATACCGTTGGCGTCGATGTCGAAGGTGACCTCAATCTGAGGGATGCCCCGGGGCGCCGGGATGACGCCATCGAGCATGAACCGGCCGATGGACTTGTTGTCGGAGGCCATGGCTCGCTCGCCCTGCAGCACGTGGATGTCGACCGTGGTCTGGCTGTCGGAGGCGGTGGTGAAGGTCTCGTTCTTCTTGGTTGGGATGGTGGTGTTGCGGGGGATAAGCGTGGTCATGACGCTGCCGAGGGTCTCCAAGCCCAGGGTCAGGGGAGTGACGTCGAGCAGTACGATGTCACCCACTTCGCCTGCCAACACCCCGGCCTGGATGGCGGCGCCCAAGGCGACCGCTTCGTCGGGGTTGACGTTTCGGTTGGGTTCCCGGCCGAACACCTGTTTGACCTTGTCCTGGACGGCTGGCATGCGGCTCATCCCGCCGACGATGATCACTTCGTCGATTTGGCTGGCGGAGAGCCCCGAATCCGAGAGGGCTTGGCGACACGGGCCCTCGGTGCGGTCGATCAGGCCGGAGACCAGTTGCTCGAAGCGGGCCCGGCTCAGGGATTGCACCAAGTGCTGTGGTCCGTTGGCGTCGGCGGTGATGAACGGCAGGTTGATCTCGGTCTCCACTACGCTGGAGAGATCGACCTTGGCGCGCTCGGCGGCGTCGCGGAGGCGCTGCAGGGCCATGCGGTCCCGGGCCAAGTCGATGCCGGTGTCGCGGCGGAACTCGGCGATCAGCCACTCCAAGATGGCTTGATCGAAGTCGTCGCCGCCGAGGAAAGTGTCCCCATTGGTGGACTTGACCTCGAATACGCCGTCCCCCATCTCCAGAATGGTGATGTCGAAGGTACCGCCGCCAAGGTCGAAGACGGCTATGTTGGCGTCGGTCTTGGTCTTGTCAAGACCGTAGGCCAAGGACGAGGCGGTGGGTTCGTTGATAATGCGCAGCACTTCCATGCCCGCAATGGTGCCCGCTTCGATGGTCGCTTGGCGTTGGGAGTCGTTGAAGTAAGCCGGGACGGTGATCACGGCTTGGGTGATGCGCTCGCCCAGCTTGGCCTCGGCGTCTTGGCGTATTTTTTGCAAGACGAAAGAGGATATCTGAGGCGGCGGATAAACCTGGTCGCCCATACGCACGTGGGCGTCGCCGTTAGCCGCCGGCACCACGGAGTAGGGCAGTTTGCCGGCGGCAGCCTGGACCTCGGCGTCGCTATATTTCCGGCCCATGAGGCGCTTGACCGAGAACAAGGTGTTTTCGGGGTTGGTGACCGCTTGGCGCTTGGCCACTTGGCCGACGTAGCGCTCGCCGCTTCTGGTGTTCACGGCGACGACGGACGGGGTCAACCGCGAGCCCTCGGCGTTTTCCACCACCTCGGGCTCGCCAGCCTCGATGACAGCGGCGACCGAGTTGGTCGTTCCAAGGTCGATACCCAGGACCTTAGCCATTGTTTTCCTCCTCACCTTCGAGTGTAGTCGATGTTGGGTCTGATTTCGTCTGGGGCTCCCGAGCCACCATAACCTGGGCGGGACGCACTACCCGGTCGTGCAACCGGTAGCCGGGCCGGACCGTTTGGGTAATGTAGCCCGGTCCAAACTCGGTGGTCTCTTCGGTGCCGAGGGCTTCGTGCTCCAGAGGATCGAACATTTCCCCGTCGGTTTTGATGGGGACCAAGCCCTCGGACTCCAACACTCCGGCAAATTTCCGCTGCACCAGCTTCACTCCCTCGGTCCAAGAGTCGACGGGAGCGTGGGCCACGGCTAATTGCAGGTCTTCGATGGCTGGCAAGAGCTTGGTCAGCAGCCGGGTGTTGGAATATTTGGCGTTGGCCACCCGGTCCTCGTCGGCCCGGCGGCGGATGTTGGCCGTCTCGGCCTGGGCCCGCTGCGTGGTCTCCAGATTGCGCGCGGCCTCCTCTTGGGCTTGGGCCAAGGATTCGGACAATACCGCAACCTGCTGTTCCAACGGCAACTGGCTGAAGTCCGGCTCTAGCGCCGGGTCCTTACCTTCTGTGTGGCCGTTGTTGGCGTCGTTCGTCATATTCAAAGGTCCTTAACAATTAGGCCAAATAATAGCGCTAGGGCCTCACCGGAAGATTGAGACTGCGGAACAGGAGCTCCAGTTCCTCATCGACCGCCTCCGCCGCGTCTTCGCCCAGCCTGGCGACGAGCCGAGAACGGAGGGTCAGGAGGTTCTGGACCGCGGTCAGCGCGAATTCCACGCCGGCCAGGTTGAGGCCCATTTCATCGGAAAGGTGGCGGATCAGGCGCAGTTTACGAATGTCTTCCCGGGAGTACAACCGGAGCATGCCGAGGGTCCGGCCCGGACGGACGAGGCCCAAGCGTTCGTATTTGCGAAGCGTCTGGGGGTGCATGTCGAGGATCCTGGCGGCCACGCTGATGATGTAGAGGCCCTCCATCGCCATTGCGGCGTCGTCGAGGTCCTCCTGAGTCGGTCGGGAGCCGGTCCCTGCTTGGGGAGAGTTTGTTGAGGAGACGGAAGAATGGCGAGGACGGGTGGGCATAGCCTGGTCAGGCGCGCTGGCATCGTTGGCTGCCTCGGTACGCTGCCGTTGCGTCATATTCTTTCCTCCGAAGTCTTGACCGGCGACAATGTGTATGATACGGTTTGATACGTAACGTGTCAAGCCCAATGTGTCAGTCCGGATAAACCGTCTATCGTTCCGGTGACTAAAAGGTATGAGGAGGACAGGCCGGGCGTCAGAGCAGCGCCGGGCCAATCGGAAAAGGAGGTGAACGATGATTCACTTCAAGGCTTGTCCCAAATGCTACGGTGACCTGTATCTGAACGAAGACAGCTTCGGCGAGTACTTCCACTGTCTCCAGTGCGGCTACATGCTGGACGTGGAGCAGGGCGGCGAGGCCACCGTGCCGGCGATGCTGCTGCCGGACATGACGAAGAGTGAGGAACTGATGCATCAGGCGGCGTAACCACTCTCTTGCTCGGATGCAACAAGGGGCGGCCATTCGGCCGCCCCTTGTTCGTTTCCGGTAGTTTCACGTGTTCTAGCGGCTGAGCTCAGGCCAGAAGCGTTCTTCCTTCCAAGGGTCGCCATTGTTGTGGTAGCCTCTCAGCTCCCAGAATCCGGGGGCGTCCTCTGCCATCAACTCGATGCCGTTCACCCACTTGGCGCTCTTCCAGCCGTAGAGGCTGGGCACGATCAGCCGCAGCGGCCAGCCGTGGCTTTTTCCCAGAGGCTGTCCGCCCTGCCGGTGGACCAGCAGGCCCTCCTCCAAGGCAATGTCCAAGGGAAGGTTTGTACTGTAGCCTCCGAAGCAGTGGGCCATCACGAAGTTGGCATCGCTGGCAACGCCTGCCAGTGCGACAAGGTCGGCAAGCCAGACCCCATCCCACGTCTGGTCCAGCGCGCTCCATTGGGTGACGCAGTGAAAGTCGGCTTCCACCGTCTGCCATGGCAGGGCGGCAAACCGGTCCCAGTCCAAAGAGACCTCATGCTCCACCAAGCCGAAGACCCGCATGCGCCAGGTCTTGATGTCGATCTTGGGTTCCGAGCCGTAGGTCAACACGGGGAATTTGTTGGTCAGGAACTGCCCCGGCGGTACCCGCTGGCCGTGGCCTGGGTCCGGGGCATTCTTCACTTGGTCGGGACGCTTTCTTAGCACGCGTTACCTCGCCTGTTGGCGTCGTTGTCCGTGCGTCATGGTAGTCAGGGCCATTGGCACTGTCAAATTAGGCGACGACCCGGACCACACCGGCAGGCCCTTCGGTGACCTCGCCGATCACGGCGCGAGTGTCCACGCCCAGGTCCTCCAACGAGGCCAACAAATCCGGCAGTTTGGCGGAGGCGACTGAAATCAACAGCCCGCCGGAAGTCTGGGCGTCACAGAGCAGCAGTTGGCCGAGTCCGCCCACTGCGGCGTCCCAGTCCACGTAGTCTTGGACCCCGGCGAGGTTGCGGTGGGTACCGCCGGGTGCGGTGCCCTGCTCCAGAAGCTCCCAGGCCCCTGGCAGGACCGGGACGTCGCCCAGGCGGACCGTGGCTCCGACCCCGCTGCCGCGCATCATGGAGGTGAGGTGGCCCATGAGTCCGAACCCGGTGATGTCGGTGCAAGAGTTCACGCCGACCCGCATCATGGCTTCGGAAGCGGCGCGGTTCAGGGTGGCCATGGTTGCCACGGCATTTTGCACCACCTCGGATGGGGCGGTGCCCGCCTTGCAGCCGGTGGTGATGATGCCAGTGCCGATGGGCTTGGTGAGCACGAGCGCGTCGCCGGGCCGGGCCCCGGCGTTGGTGACTTGCTTCCCGGGCTGGACCAGCCCCACCACAGAGAGACCATACTTGGGTTCGTTGTCGTCCACGGTATGCCCGCCGACGATCAGGCAGCCGGCCTCGGCGGCCTTGTCGTAGCCGCCGCGCAGCACGTCCCCCAACATGTCGACGGCCAGGGCGGCCGGAAAGCCAACGACGTTCAGGGCGACCAGCGGACGGCCGCCCATGGCGTAGACATCGCTGAGCGAATTGGCGGCCGCGACCGAGCCGAACTCGTAGGGGTCGTCGGTGATCGGCGTGAAGAAGTCGACCGTCACCACCAAGGCGGTATTGTCGTCCAAGCGGTAGACGGCGGCGTCGTCGCCGGTGACGGCGCCCACCAGCAGGTCGGGGTGGCTCGCCATCGGCAGTTTTTGTAGGACCTGGACCAGGTCCTGCTGGCTAAGCTTGCCCGCTCAACCGGCGCAGTGGGACAGCTCGGTCAAACGGACTTTGCTAGTAGCCATGGGAGCCCTCCAACTTTATTAGGGACTGCGATACCAGTATAGCGGGAACGCTGGAACTTATGTGAATAGAGTGTTAAATTACGCTCAATTACCATCGGTTACAGTGATAGTTGATGCGCGGGATAATCGCCAACTACAAGGAAGTGGTGAACTCCCCGGAGCGCCGCCAGGTGCTCACGGCCATGACCGGTGGCCAGTTGCTAGTGCAGCTCTCCACCCTTCCGGTCACCCTTGCACTGCCGAGCATTGCCGAAGATTTCGGCTACTCGGTCGCCGACGCGGCCTGGATCGTCATCGTCAACCTGCTGGTTGTGGGGAGCACGGTGTTCCTCGGGGCGCGCTTGGGCGACCGGTTCGGGCACCCCAAGGTGTTCTTCATCGGGACCATCATCATCACCGTTGGCGCGGTGATGGTGGTCGTCGCTCAGGACCTGACCCAAGTGATCATCTTCCGGGGAATACAGGGACTGGGTGCGGGGCTGATTCACGGCAACGGCAACGCGATGCTTGCCTTCGCCTTCCCGCCGGAAGAGCGGGGAAGGGCCTACGCCTTCCCGATCACCGGCTCCCGGATGGGCAGCTTCATTGGCATCGGCATATTCGGGCTATTCTTGGAGTTCGCCAGTTGGCGGCTGGTGTTCTTGGCCATGCTGCCCATCGGGCTGATCGTGATCAAGACCTGCCTGCCGGTGTTGCGGCGCAACGCGGAGTCGATCAGCGAGCGCAACGTGCCGATCGACTACATCGGGGCGGTCCTGCTAGTGGCCACCGCCGCCGTGTTCCTGCTTTCCGGCAGCCATCTGCACGGTGGCGAAGAATCCTATATCTCCGGCGACGCCCTCTTCTACCACTTGCCGATGCATGCGCTCACCGTGGCGCTGCTGGTGGTATTCATCTTCGTGGAACGGCGCATCGAACATCCCTTCGTGGAGTTCCGCCACTTCAAAGAGAAGTATTTCTCATTGGCGTTGGTCTCGAACAGCATGTTCCACTTGTCGATGATGGCGACCACTATCTTGGTGCCCGTCATGATCGAAAACGGGCTGGGGAAGTCGCCGATCTTCGTGATCGCGGTCCTGCTACCGCACCAGTCGTTCGGATTGTGGCTCCCGGTCTTTGCCGGCAACATTCAAGACCGATACAACCCGCGGCTGCTCCGCACCGCCTGTATGCTGTCGATTGCCTGCGGGTTCGTGTTGATGGCGATGTTCGCCGGTGCGGTCCCCTTCTGGTACCTGCCGTTCCTGTTGTTCCCGATCTCGGTAGGGACCAACATATTCAACACGGTGAACAACGCCATCGTGATGAGCACGCTGCCCACGCAACACCGGGGGTTTGCGTCGGGGATGATGGAGACCACCCGGGACTTGGGCCACGCCACTGGCGCCACCATCTCCTCGTTCATCATGGCTCTTATCCTTCCTGCCGCCATCGGACTTATGCTGGCGGAGGAATCCCAAGCGCTCTACATGAAGGGGTTCCAGACTTCGGCTCTGGCGGTGGTGGGAATCATGGCGACGGGCGCGGTCATCGCCGCTTTCCACAAGTCCCACGCCCAACGGATGAGTGGCAAAGGCACGGGGCAACAGCCAGCGCAGCAGGCGGGGTCTGCCGCAGACTAGAGGTTCAGCTTAATGAACGTCTCGTCGTCGGCTTCGTAGTAGTAAATGCCGCCGTCGGCCACGCTGGTTGCGATAAGGGTGTAGAGGATGCGGGACTCCTCGTGGGAATCGATGATCCTGGCGTTAGTCCACTCCGTCTCGGACAGGGCTTCCATGATGCGCTCAAGTCGCTCCTTGGCTGCTTCCATTGGACCTCCCAGTCCGGTTGAAGATTGGTTGACCAGTAGTGGGGCCGTACTGACCCTCAGAGGTTCAGCATGATGAACTTTTCGTCGTCGGGCTCGTAGTAATAGATCCGGCCGTCGCTGAGTTTGGTGGCGATCAGGGTGTAGAGGATGCGGTACTCCTCCTGGGAGTCGATTATCCGGGCGTTGCTCCATTCCGCATCGGACAGGGTCTCCATTATGCGCTCAAGTCGTTCCTTGGCTGCTTCCATCGGGCCTCCCCGTCCGGGTGAAGATTTGTCTGGCGGTGTACGGGACCGTTGCAAACCCGTAGGGGCGATCCGCGGATCGCCCCTACGCATGATCTCGGGACGGGCGACGAGGTCTGTCTACCCTTGCCTGACGAACTTGTCGATGGCGTTGGGCACTCCGGCGACGTAGATGTCGCCCTTGGAGTCGATCCAGCTGCCGTGACCGGAGCCGCGGCAATCGAACCGCGAGAGCACGCCGCCGGAGCCATCCAGGATGCTGATGCGGGCGGAAGTGTCGTCGACCTGGCCCTCGCTGACCAAGAAGTTGCCCTCCGAGTCTCGGGAGATGTCCATGGGCCGCTTGATGTCGTTCCAGAACTGGATGAACTCACCGTCCAGGGAGAACAGCTGGATCCGGTGGTTCTCCCGGTCGCAGACGATGATCCGGTCGCCGTCCACGATCAGACTGTGGGGCAGGTGGAAGTGGTTGGCCTCGGACTTTCCCGGCTGGCCCCAGGACTGGATGAGCTCGCCTTCGTCGGTGAAGCGGTGCACGCGGGAGTTGCGGTAACCGTCGGCCACGTAGAGCTCACCGTTGGGCGCGGGCACCAGCTCGGCGGGGTAATTGAAGGGGCCGGCAGCGCGGGGCACGAGGTCGCCGGGGTTCTCGCAACCAGTATCCGAGTGGCGGCCGTGGCGGCCGAGCATCTGGATTGGCTTGCCGTCCAGGGTATACACGAGACAGACCGAGGTATCGCGGTCGGTGACGTATACGACGTCGTCTTCGATGTAGAAGCCGTGGGCGAAGACGAAGGAGCCGTTGCCCCAAGAGTCCTGCAGGTTGCCCTCCGGGTCGAAAATCAGGACGGGCGGGTCCTTGCGCTGAAAGGCATAAACCCTGTCTTCTGAGTCGGTGGCGATGGCGCTGACCATGGCGAAGGTGTCGCCCTCGGGTAGTTTGCCCCAGTCTTCCTCCGCAGTATAGGTATACCTGCCGGTGCCTACTGTAGCCATAGGTCGCCTCCTTAAATTCGGTAGTCTTGGGTCGGGAACATCCCCAGGAGCGGGGATACAGTGCCGATGACGTCGCGGTCGATGCTGTCGATGGTGGGACGGCCGCACATGCCCATGCTGGCGTCGAGTTCGTCGCGGAGCATTTCGAGGACGGCCGAGACGCCAGCCTCGCCGTTGACGGCCAACCCCCAGAAAAGGGGGCGGCCGATGAGCACGGCGCGGGCGCCCAAGGCCAGGGCCTTTAGTATGTCGGTGCCCCGGCGAATGCCGCCGTCCATGTAGACCTCGATTTTGTCGTCGGCGGCCTCGACTATCTCAGGTAGCGCCTCGATGGTGGTGAAGGTGGTGTCCAGGTAGCGGGTGCCGTGGTTGGAGACGATGACCGCCTTGGCCCCGTTGTCGGCGGCGTGCCGGCCGTCCTCGCCGATCATGATGCCCTTGATGACCACCGGGAGGCGGACGTTGGCGGCGAGCCAGTCGACGTCGGCCCAGGTGGCAGCGGAGTCGCGGATGTCCATGGGCCCGGCGGGGGCGTCGGCGGCGAACTTCCAGGAGTGGGAGCCGAGGTCGACGTCGATTTGGGCGTAGTTGGGGGAGGGAGCGCCGACGTAGTCGTTGCGGATGTTGCGCTCGCGCTTGGGCTTAATCTTGGCGTCGACGGTGATGCAGAGGGCGCTGTAGCCAGCTTCCTCGGCCCGAGCGGCCATCTCCAGGGTGAGGCCCCGGTCCTTGAAGAGGTATTGCTGGAACCACAGGGGGCCGGTGGAGACGCCGGCGACGTCCTCCAGGGTGCGGGCGGCGTGAGAGCTGAGCACCATCACGGTGCCGGCGGCCCCGGCGGCCCCGGCGGCGCGGGCGGTGGCGAGCTCGGCGTCGGGGTGGGCCGCCTCGTGGTTGCCGGCGGGGTCGAGCATGACGGGGAAGGAGATGCGCTGGCCTAGAACGGTGGTGCTGAGGTCGCGCTCGCTGATGTCCGTGAGCATCTTGGGGCGGAGGTTGATGGAGTCGAGGACGGCGCGGGTGCGGCGGAGGGTAATCTCATCGGTGGCGGCGCCAGCGATGAAGTCGTAATGGCCCTTCTCCAGCCGCTCGCGGGCGATGTCCTCGAACTCGAAAATATTGACCGGGTCGCCTGCCATGTCCGTCACCTCCGAAATGGGGAGCCGGACGCGGGAGGCCGTGCCGGCGAAGGCAGTCTAAAAGCTGCCCGTGTTGGAGTCAATTGATCGAGCGTCGTCGTATCAATACATTTGTTCGGGTAATTTGCGGTGTAGCAGTATAATTGGTCTCAACTAAGGGGGACACGTGGCAACCGATGGCTTCGAACAGACTAAGGTACAGACTAAGACTCCTATTCCTGATTTGGTCCGTCATCATCATAACGGCGCTCGCGATTCCTGATGTCCCGTGGGGATTGAGGGTATTGGCCTTTATGGGGTTACCCGGTTTATGGGTCTCGACATGGTTGTTCAGGACGGGTCACGAGAATGCCGCAGTGTTTTGCGGATTCGGGATTGCCATGCTCATGGGTTTCCTCATAAGCCCGGGAGTCACGTTGATTTCCATTCTCGTGATCGTCACGATTGGATGGATATATAAGTCCATTCAGGAAGAGGACTCTGGATGGGGGTATACGAACCTTCGGCAAGGGGGCTACCTTCGGAAAGGGGGCTACCTTCGGAAAGGGGGCTCTAGACTGGGATTCCGACAGGCGAGTTTGGGCTCCCGGCTGTCGAAGCACTTCGGGGAACTCGCACAGCAAAAGGCCGCCAAAACGGCCTTCCGGCGGCCGGATGTCACTACGGGAACCACACAGCAAAGGCCCCCCAACTTGGGGCCCCAGCAGGCCGAGGTTGCCGCGGAAACCGGGCCCCAGCAGTCCGAGGTCGCGGCGGAAACCACACAGCAAAGGCCCCCCAACTTGAGGCCCCAGCAGGCCGAGGTTGCCGCGGCAACCACACAGCTAGGGACCCCCGGCGTGGGGCCCCAGCAGTCCGAGGTCGCGGCGGTAATCGCACAGGCTGGGAATGAACGAAACGATGTGAGAGGAGCGACGATCACTTGGGAGGAAATCGAGCACAGGGCTTCAATGCCACAGGACGATTCCGCGGGCGGTTATGTAGGGCGGGCTTGGGCTGAGAATCAAGTGGCACGGCTCCTTAGCGCAAAGCCGAATGACGTCGTAGTAGGAGACGGTCCGTTCGACACCATCTACTACGGTCCCAAAGACTTGGCGGTCAACCAGCAAGTTGTCATCCCGATACGAGTACAACTCCACGGGAGCCGGATTGGACGCGGGGATATGAGTAATCTGTTGGGAGTACAAACCTCGATGCAGCAGCAGGGGTGGTTCGCCCCAATGGCGGTTATGGTGACCCTCTACCGGTCATCCGATTCCCTTCAACAGTTCGCCCGGGACCAAGGCCGAGTGACACTGGCCGCCGAGGAGAATACTCCGAAAGATTATCCGAAGATGCAAATAATTAGCGTTGAGGAAATGTTGAGGCAGGACCGATGGCCCGAGCTGCCAGCATGAACCAATTGAGCAAAAACGAGCGCATCCCTTCTACCCTGACGAAGCCGCCTCTCGGCCCACTGACCCGAGGTCTATCGTGGCCACCAGCGTTGCCAGGTCCGGGACCTCTAGGTCCGGCTGGCCAGTGGCTGGCCGGGTAGCCCCGGCTCCTTTCCGGTTTTGGCTGCGGTTCACCCAGACCGTTGCGATGCCCAGGGTGTTGGCTGGGGTGATGTCGTGGTACAGGCTTTCGGCCACGTGCAGCCAGCGCTCCTTCTCCGCGCCCATCCGCTCCTGGGCGGCATGGAAGTTGCGGAGGTCTGGCTTGTAGCTGCCCACCTGCCTGGAGGTCACGACCGCATCGAAGTCCACGGCCAGGTTCCGGGCGGTGGCGGCAAACAGGTCGTCGTCCACGTTGGATATGATGGCCAGCCGGTAGCGGGCCTTCAGCGCCTGGAGCGCCGAGACGGTGTCGGGGAACACAGGCCAGTCCCCCAGGCTGTCCGGTAGCCGCTCCAGTTCCGGTCCGGTGAGGCCCAGGCCGAGACGGTCGACCATCAGACCCATTACGCGGCGGAGCACACCGCGGTAGTCCAGGAAGCCGGAGCCGCCGGTCTGGACCTGCGGTTCCAGCTCGGCGAAGAGGGCCAGGACTTCGGATTGAGAGAGGTCCACACCCCGGTGGGCCAGGACTTCCCTCACCGCGTCGGAGATGCCGGTCTCCCAATCGACGAGGGTGCCGAAACAGTCGAAGGTCAGCCATTCGAAGCGGCTAAAATCCATCAACGGACCAGGCTCCTTTTTGCGTGGCTGATTGGAGTCCGCCGGAAACAGTCAAACCGGTCAAGGGAGGCATGTCAATGACCGACTACCAAATTTTCGAGCTGGGCAACCTTGTACTCCAGTGCGGGGCCACGCTTCGGGGCGCGAAGATCGCCTACAAGACCTACGGGCGGCTCAACGCCGCCAAGGACAACGCCATCGTTTACCCGACTTTTTTTGGCGGGCAGCACTATCAGAACGAGGCGATCATCGGGCCGGGGCAGGCTCTGGACCCGGAGCGGTACTTCATCGTCATCCCGAACATGATGGGGAACGGGCTGTCTTCGTCGCCCAGCAACACCCCTTCGCCCTACGACCGGGGCCGGTTTCCGGGGGTGAGTTTGTACGACAACGTGACCAGCCAGCACCGGCTGGTGACTGAGTTGTTCGGCATCGAGAAGCTGGTGATGGTGGTGGGCTGGTCGATGGGGGCGCAGCAGACCTACCAGTGGGGCAGCCTGTACCCGGACATGGTGGAGAGGATCGCACCCATCTGCGGCTCGGCGAAGACCTCGCGACACAACTTCGTGTTCTTGGAGGGCGTGAAAGCCGCCCTCACCGCCGACGACGCTTGGGCGGGCGGCTGGTACGAGAAGCCGCCGACCAAGGGATTGCGGGCGATGGGGCGGGTCTACGCTGGTTGGGCGGTGTCGCAGGCGTTCTACCGGGAGGAGGTGTATCTGGACATCGGTTATTCTTCCTTGGAGGACTATTTGGTGGCCTTCTGGGAGGGGCGGCGGCTGGGGGCCGACGCCAACGATCTGCTGGCCATGATCTGGACTTGGCAGAACGGCGACATCAGCGCCAACGAGGTCTACAAGCACGACTTCGAGCGGGCCCTGGGGGCGATCAAGGCCAAGGCCATGGTGATGCCGGGCCGCACCGACCTCTACTTCCCTCCCGAGGATAACGAATACGAGGTCGCCCACATGCCCAACGCCGAGTTCCGGCCCATCGAGTCGATTTGGGGGCATTTGGCAGGCGGGCCAGGGTTCAACCCGCCCGACGCCAAGTTCGTGGACGACGCCCTGAAGGAAGTGCTGGCCAGCTAGGAGGAAGCCCGATGCCCGATCTGCGCTACGAACGTTATCCCGAGGGCCACTACGCGGTATTCACCATGGACCGTCCTGACCGGCTCAATGCCCAAGGGGCGCAGATGCGGGAGGAACTGCGGGCGGCGCTGGCCGAGTTTTCTCACGACCCGGAGATGCGGGTGGGCATAGTCACCGGCGCGGGGCGGGCATTCTCAGCCGGGGCCGACCTGCGGGAGATGGCCGAAGGTGGGGGCGCGATGCGGGCGGACCAGACCGACGAGGAACGGACCGAGGCCTACCGGGGCAACCAGCCCTTCGGCCGCAATCCCAAGCCCTTCATTGCCGCGGTCAACGGGCTGGCCATCGGCGCGGGCATGGAGCGGGCCGCCGACTGCGACGTCCGAATCGCTTCGAGCGAAGCTTATTTCGGGCTGTTCGAGGTGAAGCGCGGGATCCTGGCCAACTACGCCATCAATCATCTGGCACGGCTCATGCCCTTCGGCGAGGCCATGTACCTGATGCTCACTGGCGATACCCTGAGCGCGGACGAAGCCCACCGGCTGGGCTTCGTCCGCGAGGTGCTAGAACCCGAGGCGCTGCTGCCCCGGGCGGCGGAGATCGCCGAGATGATCGGGGCCAACGCGCCGCTGGCGGTGCAGGGCACCAAATCAGTGGCCCAGTTCTGGCGGCGCTACGGGCTGGAGGAGTCCTACCGGCTCAACGCCACCGTGGGCCACCGGGTGCTCAACTCCGAGGACGCGCGGGAGGGCCCGAGGGCCTTCGCCGAGAAGCGTCCGCCGGAGTGGGAGGGCCGCTAGTCGGAGGCCGGGGCCGGCACCTCGCGGGGCGGGGCTTCCACCAGCTCGTAAAGGGTGCTGCGGGCCCGGATTTGCTCGTCCCAGCCGCGTACGCGCAGGTCGATCATCAGACCGTCGGGCCCTTTGTACTTCCGGTTGACCCGGCTGCTGCCGGGGCACTCGGAGCCGCCGTTGGACTCGAAGGTGGAAACCGCCTCGTCCAGGTCGTCCACATAAAAGCCGATGTGGTGCACGCCCTTGACCGTGGATGGGCCCTCGCCCAGGTTGGGCGCTTCCTCCGACCCAAGCTTCAATATGGCGAAGTAGATGTAGCCGTCGGTAAGCCAGACGCCTTCCTCGCCGCTGTCGGCCGGGGTGCGGCGGAGCTCGTCGAGGCCGAAAACGGTCTTGTACCACTCGGCAGTGGCCGCCGGGTCCTCGGTGTGCAATGCGATGTGCTTGATCCGGTTGGCCATGGCAATCCTCCTATTAGGTAACTAATGGGGGTGGGCTCCGTTCAGAGATTCATCGCCTCCAAGCCGACGCGGGACAAGTCTTCATCGGCTTGGCCGCTGGGGTAGCCGCCGACGCCGATGCCGCCGAGGATCACTCCGTCCTTCATGATGACCAGACCGCCTTGGCCGTGGGTAAGGTTGGGGTCGCCCTGCTCGCTAATACTGCGGCCTTGGCTGTGCAGCCTGCGGGCGTTCTCGCCGGAGTCGAGGCCCAACACGGCCGAGGTGTAGGCCTTGCGGATGGCGTGGCGGCGGCTAAAGATCCGTAGATTGTCCATCTTGGCGTAGGCTTCCAGGTTGCCGGCGGCGTCGACGACGGCCATGGCCACCGGTTCGTTGGGGGTTTCCATCGCCTTGTCCATCATGGCCTTCATAGCGGCCTGTACCTGCTGCATGGTCAAACTTGGCATGGGTTGCGCCTCCCTGGCAAATCAGCAATTATGAAGGCGATTGTAAACTCGCGGACGAAACAAAGTCCACGACGGCATTAGGAGCGGGACATGACGAGGAGCGGGACATGACGACGCAGCTTGACTCGTGGTTGGCCCTGACGGAAGAAGAGGCGATCGACCCAGGCATGCCCATTTGCGATCCGCACCATCACTTCTGGGACCGTTCTGACGGCCGCTATTTCTTGGACGAGCTGCTCCGGGACACCGGCTCCGGTCATAAGGTGGAGCAGACGGTGTTCATCGAGTGCCACTCGATGTATCGCCAATTGGGGCCGGAAGATATGCGCTCGGTGGGCGAGGTGGAGTTCGTCCAGGGGATCGCGGCCCAAAGCGCCAGCGGCGGCTACGGGGCGACGGTGGTGGCCGGCGGCATCGTCGGCAACGCCAACCTGATGCTGGGGGATGGGGTCACGCCGGTGCTGGAGGCTTTGGCGGTTGCCGGAAGCGGCCGCTTCCGGGGAATCCGCTTCAGCGCTGCTTGGGACGCCAACCCGGAGATCACGGTGGCCCGGGCCAACGCGCCGGGGATGCTGGCCGAACCCAATTTCCGGGAAGGCGCCGCGGTGCTGCAACGGATGGGGCTCAGCTTCGATGCCATCGTCTACCACCCGCAGCTGTCTGAACTGGCCGACTTCGCCCGCGCATTGCCCGGTCTGACGATCATCCTGAACCATGTGGGGCGTCCCTTGGGCATCGGCCCCTACGCCGGGCGGCGAGAGGAACTGATGGATGGTTGGCGGCAGGGGATAGACGCGGTGGCGGAGTGCCCGAACGTAGTGGTGAAGGTCGGTGGACTGGGCAACCCGATCAGCGGGTTCGACTGGCATCAGCGTCCCTTCCCGCCGGGGTCCCGAGAGGTCGCCTTGGCGGCTGAGCCCTACTACCAATATTGCATCGAGAAGTTCGGAGCGGACCGCTGCATGTTCGAGAGCAACTTTCCGGTAGACAAGCAGTCGTATTCGTACACCGTCTGCTGGAACGTGTTCAAGCGCCTGACGCGCGACTTTTCGCCGATGGAGCAGGCGGACCTGTTCCACAACACGGCGGCTCGGGCGTACCGTTTGCCGGAGGTGGCGGCGGGGTGAGGGGTGAGCCGCAATAGCTTGGGAAAGGATGGTGGTTGGCCACGCCCCGGAAGGGTGAGCTGCCCGTGGGCGACGAGACATTTGGTCGGCCAGAGACCTGGCCGCCGGGATCCTGGACGTATGGTCGCCTGCGGGCGCCGGAAAGGGTAAAGAGGGCACTGCTGGCGATTACTATTGACGAGATGTTGGACCTTCTCAGCTTTGCCGGGGCGGAAATGGTGAATGGCAACGCCAACCACGGCCCAATGGCCTCGGAAGCGCTCTTCGCCCTCGGCAGAGAAGACGCCGTGCTGCCTTGGGTGGAGGGGTACAGAAACAGGTTGAAGGACCGACCCTCGCCGTCCCTGGTCATCCCGAGGGAAGAGTGGCGGGAGTATTTGGGAATCCGGGAGCGGTTGGGTGATTGGATTCAGTTCTTTGAGAATGAATTGGCGGAAATGCCGTGGCAGGGTGTCGTAAGGCTATGGGCGCCGCGGTTAGCTCCGGCGGTCATGTCTGCGGCCACGCACGGCCTCATCCGCACCAGCCATGCAGTTCGAAGCCTTTCCTCAGGGGAAACACCGCAACGCAAATACGAACTGGCCCAAGGATTGGGTTTTTGGGCGGCGCGTTATTACACTCTGCCGGGCGAACCCTCGGCGACGAATGCGGGCCATGCCCCCAAGGCCGCGTTTGACAATGTGGAGCGGCTGCACGGCGCAGATTTCGATGGCTCAGGACCGGATCAAAGGCATGGAGGACCACGCGGAGTTTGTGTCGGCCATCGACCTTGCGGATGCCGGCGGCGACCTATCGCAATTCATTTCCAACCTTACTGAGACCTTCGCTGGAATCTACCTGGCCAGTTCCAAGAATTTGATAGCTTTCGTTCATACGGTGACAACCCCGAGCGCACTCAGGATGTTGGCTCCATATCTGGAAGAGGATGACGCTCGCCAGGCTGTTCGTTACGCTTGGCAGGCGTGCGCGGCGGTCTATTCCTGGTATTCGACGGTGCGGGCCCAAGACAGTTCAGGACTGAAAAACCCGGCAGAGGGCCAGGATGAGCTGATTGACCGGGCGGTGGCCGCCGGAGGCGCTTATTCGATAAAGTTCACCGATGCCTGCCTGCGGGAGTACAGCCTGAACCCCAATCCGGTGTACTTGCTGGCGGCCCGGGACGCGGCCGAGCGGGTGGGGGCGGTGTAAGTTAGGACGCTCGATGCTGGGTTTAACGGCCAGTTCTGGGGTCCCAGCCATCTTCACCTCCCGGTCATTGCCCTAGCCTATATGCCCCCGGTGGTTCAATTACTTCAACAAGAATCTCTTTACCCAAGCAGCGCAACGCTTTGTTTATCCGACTCGCAGCCGTACCGTGCCGGGGATAGAGCATGCAGCGGACCGTTTATTCGTCCTTCCCCAGCTGCTGTGCGAACGCTGCTCGAGTTAACCCGCTGTCCCGGAACGCCATCACCAACGCCGCCTTGGCGGGGCCCTGGCCCGATTTCCTTGCTGCCTTGACTTTAGTCTTGAGGGCGCTGCCTCGTCAGCCTCGGTTGTCGCTGGCTCCCCTCCCCTCAGCACGGCTCTTGGCCTGAGAACTGGCCAGCTTCTCCAGCCTCGCTTTGGCCTCCCTCAGCTTGGCGTGATAGACTGATTCTCTCGTTGGCACCAGCGGCCTGGCTTGGGACACTCCAAAACGAAATCCGCCGCGCCGTCGCCCGGGAGGTGATTATTGTGCCAAAGCCATGTCTTCATTGCCAAGAGCGCATAGCGGACAACGCCACGGTCTGCCCGCGATGCGGGGCCTTCGATCCGTTTGCAGCGCCACTGTCCCCGCCCCCTCCAGCGCCAGACGACAGCCCGCTGGCGGACCCACCGGGCGACGATGGCCGCACGGCCAGCCCTCCTGAAACCAAACGGCAACTTGAACCACCCAAGCCAAGGTTGCCCGGGACGCGGCATTACCAGCGGACAGCGGCCCAGCCTTCCGGGGCGTTCACCCGGCATTACGAGCGGAAAGGGGCCCAGCTTAGTGGGGCATGGAGGGCGTCCGACTCGGTGCGGCCGGTCTCGCTGCCTCCGTTGGAAGAGGCCCCCGAATCCAACGAGATAAGAACTTGGCCGTGGCTGGCTTTTTTGTTTCTGATCATTCCATCCCAATACACATCATCAGAGAGAAACGAAATATATTTTCAAGAGAATATCCTGGGCACAGGTTTCGAGAACGCCGTCGTCCCGATCCGTTGGGGAATCTTTTTGGTTGTGATTCTCAGCGCTTTCGTTGGTCTCTGCGGCGCCCAGTAATCCACCCCTTCTTACAGTGAGGTGATGCGTGCCGAGCAGCAGGCTCGTTGACGTTTGGCGCGCACCCGCCCGACGGCCCTCGACCTGGACAAAACCTGCCCCGGCAATGTGCTGTACACTGCCCAGCGGCAACCTGCCTTACGGTGGCAAGTCAGGGACGAAACCTGGGAGCGTTTTCCCTGTTGGAAGCGGGTGAAGGGCGTAAACGGCCACCACCCAGGACGACTTCAACACCTGGCTGACCACCGGGAAGTTGGCAGCGAAATCGGCCTCAACGATGTGGTCCACGCCCTCGCCGCCAGTAATGTCCGTGACCCGGGCGGCCACGTCCTCGATGCGGCAGTAGATGGTGTGGGAGGCCCCGGCCGCGATTTCGGCATTGTGATCCGAGCTGATCGAAGGCGATTGAGCCCGGCATATGGCTACACAGGATCCGACGATGGGATGGTGTGTCGGCGGCGCTGCTCCCAGTCTAGGTCCTGCGGGTGGAGCGTGCTCGGCTCTCGGCGCAGCATCTTGTCGTAGCTGGCTGCCGATCGAGGTGCTCGGTTGCATATCGGGAGCAACCTCCGGTGGACAAGCAGTCGTACTCGTACACCGTCTGCTGGAACGTCTTCAAGCGCCTGAGGCGCGACTTCTAGCCGGCCGAGCAGGCGGACCTGTTCCACAATACGGCGGCGCGGGCGTACCGTTGCCGGAGGTGGCGGCGGGGTGACTCGATATTCGAAGTTGTTCAGAGCTGAGATCTGAGCAGCGCGTTGACCGATACAAGTTGCTGACGTACCGGGTTTACGGCGAGCCGGGCTGTTTCAAGGGTGGTCGCGCCCAATAGGGCTGGCGAGCCCTCCTCGGCGAAGACAACCATGGCGATGATGTCCCTTTGCTCAACTCGAATGGATGCGTAGCCTACCGAGTAGTCGACTGTCCGGTCGTCGGCCAAGTCGAAGGGATAGGTATCACGGACCTCGATTCCGAGTTGATGTAATGTGCTTTCCGGGATAGATGTGTAGGTCGCCCCGGTATCGACTAGGGCATCCATTTCGACGAAACGGTTGCCGTCCAGATCGCCAACTCGTATTGGCACGCTAAAAGTGCCCAACCCACAACTCCGCTCTCGAATTTGGTGGCAACGACTGGGCTCGAACCAGTGACCTAGCGCTTATGAAGCGCCCGCTCTGCCGCTGAGCTACGTTGCCACCGATGGGCCATCCGGCCAGCCGCCGCGATGGAACCCGGAATTTTATGGTACGCGTGGCCCGTTCGTAGTGTCAATTGCCCTTCGTCTTGGCGGGCCGACGCCTACGTACTATCATTCGCGCCATGGACCAGCAAGACACGAGTCCCGCCCAACTGGTGGAGCAGACCGCCCTGCGGCTCCACGAAGCCGTCGCCCAGCTGGCCGCCCGGCTTCGTCCCTTCCCCGCTTTCCTCAGCATGACTTCGGTGCAGGCCATCGAGTTGGAGCACCCCGCTGGCATGGCGTCAGCCGCCGACTTGGGATGCGTGGTGGTATTGCCCGACGGCGAGATCCGCGAACTGGAATTGGAGATGATTCCGGGTCCGGCGGGGCCAGCGGACGTAGACCAGATCGAGCGCTACCGGGAGCTGGACCTGCCGCCCGAGGACTACGTGTTGTTCGCCGCCGAGGCCCTTCGCGCTGTCTACCAGGAGCTACAGCGCCGGGGTCTCGCGGGACGATGATAGACGCTGCCGCAGGCGGCGCTTGATGGACCGCCAGCGCGGTCCCCACCACGAATAGTCGTCCAGCATCGCCTTCACCTCCCGTCTTCCCCCTTGCAGCATCGGGACGTCATGCCCGGAGAGGGCGGTTTCGAACTCGGTTTCGGCGAGCCGTTCTATCGATTCCCGGTAGTCCTTGAAGCTGGAATGGGGAAGGAAGAAGGGCCGACGGAAAATGCGTCCGTCGGAAAAGAGGGTATCCCCGGTAAACAGCACTCCGGCGTCTTCCAACAGGAAACATACGCTGCCCGGCGTGTGGCCGGGAGTGTGGAGCACTCGAAGGCCGCCCATAACGGGCAACACCTCCCGATCGTCGATCAACCGGTCGGCAAAGACCTTGGGCCACAGGGGCGCACGGAAGGAGAACCTAAGGCGCAGGTTGTCTTCTGGGTGGGTCTCGGCAGGGTGGATGACCACATCGGCGCCGGTCCGGCGGTTCAGGCCGGGCAAAGGCCCGGAGTGGTCGGGGTGGCTGTGGGTCAGCAGCACCCGGGTGAGCTCTTCGGGCTTTCGGCCCAAGCGCTGGATGTAGTCGAGAATTTTGCCGCCGCTACCCGCTATCCCAGTGTCGATCAGGGCGAGCTGGCGCTCCTCGACCAGCAGGTAGGAGTTGGCCAATCGGAGGCCGGGGACGCGGTGGATGCCGGGGAGGACTTCCAATGCGGCAGTGCCGGTATTAGCGTTGGGTCATCAGGATGGCTTCGGTGGGGACGAGCCTTCGTTGCACCGGGTCGACGGCGAGCAAAGCCGTCTCAAGCGTTACCGCTCCCAACAGGGGAGGTGTATCCTCATCCGCGAACACCACAGTGGTGGTCAAAGTTTGCCCGAGTAATCGAACCAGGGTTTCGCCTGCCTCGCGCTCGATGATCCTTCCGTCGGCCAAACGGAAGCTAATGGTCCGCATTACCGGGACCCGCAGCTCACGGAGAAGGGCGGCGGGCAGGACAGTGAATGTAGCCCCGGTGTCCACGAGGGCTTCGACCGTTTCGAATGCCTCGCCGCCCGGCGCCCCCACTTCCACTGGGTGCGTAAAAGTTCCCACCGTCTCCCTCTCGGGCTAGTCTTCCAGATCGATGTCGCCGCTTTGTCCGCCACGCTTGCGGACCAAGCGGATGCCCTCGATGCGGATGCCCCGGTCGACGGACTTGCACATATCGTAGAGGGTAAGGGCGGCGACCGACACGGCGGTCAGCGCCTCCATCTCCACGCCGGTACGCGCCGAGGTGCTGGCGGTGGCGGTGACGTTAATCCTGCTCTGCTCGCCATCCAATTCCAGGTCGACGTTCACCTTGTCCAATGGCAGTGGGTGGCATAGCGGGATCAGTTCGGAGGTCTTTTTGGCCCCCATGATCCCGGCCAATTGGGCCACGGTGAGCACGTCGCCCTTCTTCATCAGCCCCTCCCGGATCAGACGCGCCGTTTCGGGCTGGATGGAGACATAGCCGCGTGCGACGGCCTCGCGGCTGGTAATCTCCTTGGCCCCTACGTCCACCATGCGGGCCCGGCCCTCTTCGTCGAGGTGGGTGAGGGTCTCCGATTTTTCTAGCGACATGCTTTCATCCGCCGGTCAGCGTTCTTGCTGGAACAGGTGCTTCTTGGTGGTTGTCCCATAGCCTGAGTCTTCGGGAAGGTCTTGGCCTCGGGCCGCCTGCGTGGCCATCTGGTCGCAGCGCTCATTTTCCTTGTTTCCGGAGTGGCCGCGCACCCAGCGAAACTCGACGGTGTGCTTGTCCACGTTGGCTAGGAGCCTTTCCCAGAGGTCAGGATTTATCGCTGGCTCCTTTCGGTTCCGCATCCAGCTATTGGCCTTCCAGCGGCGGGCCCAGCCCTTTTCGACCGCATCGACGAGGTATTTGGAATCGCTATAGACGGTTACGGCGCAGGGCCGGGCCAGCGCTTCGAGACCGACGATCGCGGCCATTAGCTCCATGCGGTTGTTGGTCGTTTCGGCGTATCCCCCGGAAATCTCCTTCCGGTGATTCCCCGAAAGCAACACTGCGCCGTAACCGCCCGGACCCGGATTACCGATGCACGCTCCGTCGGTATAGATCACTACCGGACCATCAGCCAACGCGTTACCCGCCTATCTGGTACATCTCGATTTTTTGCGGGGTGGGGACGCCAGGGGTGTTGGCGGCACGCTCTTCGGAGTAGCGGTCGCTGCGCCGGGACCAGATTCCGGCGATCAACTCGCGGAGCTCGTCGTCGGTTGCGCCAGCCCGCATCGGGTCGCGCAGGCTCACGCCCCGGCTGGCGAAAAGGCAGGTGAAAATCTGTCCGTCGGTGGACAGCCGCAGACGGGTGCAGGCGCCGCAGAAGGGGCGGGTCACCGAGGCGATGATTCCTATCTCGCCCTCCCCGTCCCGGTAGCGGTAGCGCTCGGCGACCTCACCGGAGTAGTTGCTCTCCAATGGTTCCAAAGGCATCTCGGCGTCGATGCGGGCGATGATTTCTTCGGCGCTCACCACTTGGTCGAGCTTCCAGCCGTTGCGGTTGCCGACATCCATATACTCGATGAAGCGCACGATGTGGCCGGTCCCCTTGAAGTGGCGGGCCAGGTCGACCACCGTGTGATCGTTGACGCCTCGCTGGATTACGGCGTTGATCTTGACCGGGGACAACCCAACCTCGGCAGCCCGCTGGATTGAATGCAGGACGCGCCTGGTGCCAAAGCCGCGGCCGTTCATCTGTTTGAAGACTTCGTCGTCCAAGCTGTCCAAACTGACCGTGATGCGGTCCAGTCCGGCGGCTTTGAGCTCCTCGGCTTGTTGGGCCAGCAGGTAGCCGTTGGTGGTGAGGGTCACATCGTCGACGCCCTCGACCTCCGCTATCATGGTGATCAGTTGCGCGAGCTCGGTGCGCAACAGCGGCTCACCGCCGGTAATGCGGGCCTTGGTCACGCCGAATTCGGCGAAGAGGCGGGCAAGCCTGACGATTTCCTCGAAGGTGAGTATGTCCTCACGGGGCAGGAATTCGTAGGCTTCGCCGAATATCTCGGCGGGCATGCAGTAGGGGCAACGGAAGTTGCAGCGGTCGGTGACCGAGATGCGCAGGTCCCGCATGGGCCTGCCGAATGTGTCTAATACCATTTGGCTATCGGAGCGCTCTCATGGAGTTTGGGCCAGTGCCGGATACCGGTCCCCGAGAAGTTTGACGGCCCCGGCGGCGGCGTTGCCACGATGGCTGATCAGGTTCTTGTCCGCCAAGGCAAGCTGGGCCACGGTCCGGTCGAAGGACGGCAAGTAGAAGACCGGATCGTAGCCGAAACCGTCTTCACCCTTCGGCGTGTATTGTATCATCCCCGCCACCGACCCAACTATGGAGGTCAGCCGCTCCGGGCGCATCCCGTTTTCGGGGGCCGGGTTGGCAATGTTGATCACGCAGCGAAACCGGGCCGTGCGTTTCTCCCAAGGCACTCCCTCCAGATTGCGCAGCAGGAGAGCCACCCGGTCGGCGTCGGAATGGCAGTCATCGCCTCCGTAGCGGGCCGACTTGACGCCGGGCTCGCCGGCTAGGGCGTCCACCTCCAACCCCGAATCGTCGGCCAGGGTGAGCATGCCGCTGACGGTGGCATATTCTGAAGCCTTGAGCCAAGCGTTTTCGGCGAAGGTTGCGCCCGTTTCCTCGACCTGGTGGCTGATGCCCAAGTCGCTCAGCGACACCAAATCGAAGGGCGCGTCCCGCAAGAGTTCCGCGTATTCCCGGAGCTTGCCTGGGTTGCCGGTGGCGACCAGCAGGCGACGACGGCTGTCCCGGCTCATATGGCTCCCTGCTCGGTGAGTGCTGCCAATTGTTCTTCGTTGAGGCCCAGCCAACTGGCGTATATCTGGGAGTTGTGTTGGCCCACGCGAGGCCCGGCGTGCTCGACCGCGCCGGGGGTATCGCTGAACTTGGGAACGACACCCAGCATACGTGTATGACCGAGTTCGTCGTCGTCAATCTCGATGATGTCCTCCCGCGCTTGATAGTGCGGGTCGTTCACGATTTGGGCGGCGCTGTAGACCGGGCCCACGACTCCGCCCGCCGGGACCAGTTCCTCCATCACTTGGTCCAAGGGGCGCTGGCCCAGCCAGGCGTCCAACTCCTCGTTCAGCTCGGCGCGGTTTTCGATGCGGGACCTGTTGTCCCCGAAGGCTGGCCGGTCGATCATCTCCGGGAGACCCATGGCGCGGGCCAGGTTCTCGAAGGTGCTTTGGGACGTCGCGGAAAGCCCGAGCCACCGGTCGTCTCCGGTACGGTAGAGGCTGCGGGGCGCCGCGTCGGGGAAATCATTGCCCACGCGCTCGCGGCTGATGCCCAGCAGGTCGTAGATAGTGACGTGGGGGATGCACAGGCGGAACAGCGGCTCGAAGAGGCTGACGTCGACCACCTGCCCTTTGCCGGAACCACCACTGTCCCGGTGGTAGATGGCCATCATGCCCGCCATGGCGCCGAAAACACCGGCAACCTCGTCGGCCAGTGGCACGGGTGGCAATACCGGCGGCGTGTCCTGAAAGCCGGTCATGGCGACGTAGCCGCTCATGCATTCGGCGATGGTGCCGAAGCCGGGCCGCTCCTTGTAGGGACCGGTCTGGCCGAAACCGGAGTAGCGCAACATGATCAGTCGCGGATTAACCTCCTGGAGGGCGTCGGGACCCAGCCCCCAGCGCTCCATGACTCCGGGCCGAAAGCCCTCGATCAGCACGTCGGCCTCGCTCGCCAGTCGTTTCAGCAACTCTTGGCCCTCGGGTGAGCCGAGGTTGAGAGTGACCGATTTCTTGTTGCGGGAGTGGACCTTCCACCACAGGGAGACACCGTTGGCGAAGGGCCCCCAATTACGGAGCGGGTCGCCGCCGCCGGGCCGCTCGATCTTCACGACTTCGGCCCCGAAGTCGGCCATCAGGCTGCTGGCCGTGCCTCCGGCCACGATCATCGAAAGATCGAGCACCCGGAGGCCGACGAGCGGGCCCTTGGTCTGGGCGTCTGATGCTTGGGTCACGCTGCCCCCTTTCCCGTGCGGATTCCTGCTTGTTGTTCGCACTGGATATATTAGCAGCCCGGCGAGTCTCTGATATAATCTAGCCGGTTTTGAGCGCCCGTTCTTAGACTATCTGGCTAGCGCTGCGCCGATGCTTTTAGACGACTACTTCAGGCAATACGGCCTGATCGCCATATTCCTTGCCATCGCCATCATCGTCCCCGTGAGCATGCTGATGCTGTCTTGGGGGGCCTCCAAGATCGGCTTTAGACCCAGCTCGCCCACGGCGGTGAAGTCGGAAACGTACGAATGCGGGATGGAGGCGATCGGCGGACGCTGGAACCTGTTCAATTTTCGCTATTACATGTTTGCCATATTGTTCGTTATCTTCGACGTCGAGGTGATTTTCCTCTACCCTTGGGCCACCAAGTTTCTGCGGCTGGAACTTTTCGCCCTCATCGAGATGGCGGTATTTGTCGGGGTCCTAATGGTCGGCTGGGCCTACGCATGGCGCAAGCGCGACCTGGAATGGGCCTAAGGGAGGCAGCGTGGTTTCACCTCAAGGCAACGGTCCTCTTCACCTGCACACTTGGCACTTGGACCGCGACGAAGGGCGGACCGTGCAAGAGTTGAAAGATGCCTCGGTTGCACCCTTGGCCGAGCCCACCATCGAAGTACCCGAGGACCTGAAGAACAACCTGATGGTCACTTCGGTCGACGCGCTGGTGAACTGGAGCCGCAAGTCGGCCCTCTGGCCCGTGACATTCGGGTTGGCCTGTTGCGCCTTCGAGATGATCGCCAGCAGCATGGGGCGGTTCGACATCGCCCGGTTCGGGATGGAAGCCTTCCGGGCCTCGCCGCGCCAAGCGGATTTGATGATAGTGGCGGGGACGGTCACCTGGAAGATGTCGCCAGCGATCCGGCGCATCTACGACCAGATGGGCGACCCCAAATGGGTTATTTCCATGGGCGTTTGCGCCACCAGCGGGGGACCCTACTACGGTTCCTACAGCGTCGTTCCCGGCGTCGACCATATTGTGCCGGTCGACGTTTACGTACCCGGCTGTCCGCCACGTCCTGACGCGCTCCTCTACGGGATAATGGAGCTCCACGAGAAGATCAAGAAGTACCGGAGCCAACCCAAGAGCCCCTTCGGCTCGCTGCTGCCTCGCCGTTCCAGCCGCAACCAACAAGAAGCCGACGACTCGGGCGAGGGCGCTTAATGGCTTTGGCCCAACTATCCGGCGCGGAGTTGGCCGAACGTGTTGGGGCAGCCATTCCCGGTTCGGTGGTGGACTCGAATGACGATACCGTATACGTAACGCCCGACGCGGTGGCCAGAGTTGCCCAGTTCCTCCGGGACGACGAGGACCTGGACTTCCAGTTTCTAAACTCCATCTCGGCCATCGACTATATCGGGCACTTCGAATTGGTTTACCACTTGACGTCATTCCGGAAGGAACACAAGGCCATCGTCAAATCCCGGCTCCACGGCCGCGACGATCTCTCGGCGCCTTCGGTTTACCACCTGTGGCGCGGCGCGGACTTCCAGGAGCGGGAGGTGTGGGACCTGATGGGCATCCGCTTCGAGGGCCACCCGAACATGAAGCGGATCATGCTCTGGGAGGGTTTCGACGGCCATCCCCTCCGGAAGGACTATCTCTAAGTGACGATCCGCACCGAACCGATGACGGTTAACATCGGGCCGCAGCACCCCAGCACCCATGGGGTGTTCCGGTTGCGGGTCACCTTCGACGGCGAGGACATAATCCAGGTGGAGCCGGTGTTCGGCTACCTGCACCGTGGCACCGAAAAGCTGGCGGAAGAGCGCAACTATACCCAGGTAGTCACCCTAACCGACCGCCTCGACTACGTTTCGTCGATGATCAATAACCAAGCCTACTGCTTGGCGGTCGAGCGGCTGTTGGGTTCGGAGGCGCCACCCCGGGGCAAGTACCTGCGAACGCTTACGGCCGAGCTGCAGCGCATCGCCTCGCATCTGATGGGCATCGGCTTCATTCTGCAGGACTTGGGCACGCTGGGCACCCCTCTGATGTATTGCTTCCGCTCCAGAGAACGGATTCTTGACCTCTTCGAAATGCTCTGCGGCGCGCGAATCACGGTGAGCTACATGCGCCCCGGTGGGGTGTTCTTCGACGCCCCGGCCGATTTCTGGCCTGCCTTGGACCAGTTCCTTGAGGACTTCGAGGAGGAATTCAAGGAGCTGGAAGACCTGATCTTGGAGAACGAGATTGTGATGGTGCGCACGAGAGGGGTCAGCCTATTGCCCTTGGACGTTGCCATCAACGCCTCGGTGAGCGGCCCGGTGCTGCGGGCCAGCGGCTTGGCCTGGGACTGGCGCAAGGCCGAGCCCTACGATGCCTACGACCAGGTGGAGTTCGACGTTCCGACCGCAACCAACGGCGACAACTACGACCGGTTTTGGGTGCGGATGCAAGAGATAACGCAGAGCGTCCGCATCATCCGGCAGTGCATCGATCAGATCGAGCCGGGACCGGTGCGCGACGACGTTCCCTTGGTGCTGCGCCCCGAGCCCGGAGTCGAGGCCTACGGGCGGGTGGAAGCCTCCAAGGGCGAACTAGCCTTCTACCTGGTGAGCGATGGCGGCATTAGCCCCTATCGCTGCAAGATCCGATCACCCTCGCTAATCAATTTGACCGTAACGGAGCACTTGTTGGTTGGCTGGCGGCTGGCCGACATGATCGTGACCTTGGGCAGCCTCGACATCAATATGGGTGAAGTCGACCGGTGAGCTGCGCGATCAGCCCGGACAACGTCCTGTACCACACGGTGTTGTTCCGCGAGGTCCACAACTTCGTCGGCCATGGGACTCCCTGCTGGCTGTCCTACCTCGTGGCCGGTTTGGTGGTCATGTTCGTGCTGATTAACGCCGTACTGTTGGGCGCGGCGGTCTTTTCCTGGATGGAGCGGCGGCTGATCGGCAAGTTCCAGAACCGGTTGGGGCCAAACCGCTGGGGGCCCTTCGGCCTGCTGCAGCCCATCGCCGATTTGGTGAAGCTGCTGTTCAAGGAGGACCTGGTTCCCGGCACCGCCGACCGCATCGTGTTCTTTATCGTGCCGGTGGCGATGCTGGCTCCCGTGATGCTGATGCTGGCGGTGGTGCCCTTCGCCAAGGACACGGCCCTGGCCAATTTGAACGTGGGCGTGCTGTACATACTGGCGGTGACCTCAATCACGTCCATCGCCATCTTCATGGCTGGGTGGTCGTCGAACAACCGTTTCGCCCTTTTTGGGGCGGCCCGGGGAGTGGCGGTGCTAATCAGCTACGAAGTGCCAGTGGTGATTTCGTTGCTCGGTGTGGTCATGGTGGCCGGGTCGATGTCGCTGGCCGACGTGGTGGGGGCCCAGGTGGTGCCGTTCATACTGGTGCAACCCTTGGCGTTCTTCGTGTTCGTTGCTGGGACCACGGCGGAGCTGAACCGGACCCCGTTCGACATGGCCGAAGCCGAATCCGAGCTGATTGCCGGCTATCACACGGAATACAGCGGTATCAAGTTCGCGCTGATCCAAGCCGCCGAGTTCGGTGGTGTAATGGCTGCTTCGGCGGTGATCGTCACACTGTTTCTCAGTGGTTGGGAGGGCCCGGTGGACCGGTGGCTGGGCTGGCTCTGGTTCCTGCTCAAGACCGGCGCGGTGGCCTGCGGGTTCATATGGGTACGGGCTACCTTTCCTCGCCTGCGCATCGACCAACTGCTGGCCCTAGCCTGGAAATGTTTGTTGCCGGTCAGCGTCATCAGCCTGTTCGCGGTGGCCCTGGAAGTATATTTCCTGCGAGACAGCGCTGGGGTTCTCTCCGCCGGCGACCTCTGGATTATGACGGGGATTAACCTCGGCTTGGCCGCCGGTTGCTTGGTGGTTTTCAGCAACCTGGTGCGGGAGAAAGTGCGGCCCAACTCCGCCGTTCTCACGCCGCCCCGTGGGGTCACAATCGCGGAGGGGGACTGATGGAGTCCCCGTCTAACCCGCTCCCCATCGCGTCGTTCCCGCGAAGGCGGGAATCCACCGTCGGCAGAGGATAGCCATGTACGGGTTCTCCCTGGTCAAGGGCCTGATGGTCACCCTGAAGAACCTCACCAAGAAACCGTTTACGGTGCAGTACCCCGAGGAACGGCTGAAGCAGCACCCGCGTTTCCGGGGAGAGGAATTCGTGTGGTACGAAGAGCGCTGCACCGGTTGCGCGTCCTGCGCCAAATATTGTCCCTTGGGCATAATCAAGATAGTGACCAGCCCCAGCGAGACCGCCCCGGCCGAGGGCGACAAGTACCTGCTGGAAGTGTTCGATATTTCGATCCAGCAGTGCATGTTCTGCGGTCTATGCGTCGAAGCCTGTCCCTACGACGCTCTGTTCATGGGCAGCGGGTTCGAGCAGGGACAGTACTCTCGGAAAGACATGGTCATCACCATCGACCAGTTGCGGCAAGCGGACAAACACCCCAGCACCTTCTTCCGGCCCCAACTGGAAGGTCAGGACTACGACCCCCGGGCCGGCCGGCCGTTGGATTGGCGCGAAGTGGGGAGGGAGTCGTGGCAGTGGCACGAGCGGGAGAAGTCCGGCATGCGCATTGGCCGCCGACCCACTCCCGACGGTCCCGAAGTTGCTCTGGCTCCGGGACCCGCCGAGTCCGAGGACGCCGCCTAGATGTTTTTCCAGGATGTAGTCTTCTGGCTGCTTAGCGTGGTAGCCGTTGGATGTGCGTTGGGCGTAGTACTGGTGCGCGACCTGTTCCGGGCGGCACTCTTGCTGGTGGCAGTATTCATGGCGGTGGCGGGATATTTTGTGCTCCTAAGCGCCGAGTTCTTGGCCGTGGTGCAAGTGCTGATCTACGCCGGAGCGATCTCGGTGCTTATCATCTTCGCGGTGATGCTGACGCGGGACGTCCAGCAGGGCAACCTGCCCAACAGATTGCAAATCCCGGCGGTGGTCATTGCCGCCCTGCTCTTGGCCGCCCTGGTCACGGTGGCCCTGGATACTCAGTGGGACTTCATCCCCGAGGAGGGACAAGCCACGGTCGACCTGGTGCAGACCGGCGCGGTGGTCAGCCTGACTTCGGAATCCTTGGCGGAATCGGGTATCACCGACCCGGACCAGCAGGCGGAGGTACAGGAGGCCGGGCTTGCCGACCTGCTCATCGGGAAGTTCGTGCTGCCCTTCGAGGCCGTGTCCGTACTGCTGCTGGCCACCTTGATCGGGGCGTTGGCGCTGGTGCGTCCGCGCCCGGGGCCCGGCTCCGGAGCGGGATAGACCGCCATGTCCTTAGAAGCATTCCTCATCGTCTCGGCGGTGCTGTTCTGCATCGGGCTCTACGGCGCATTGGCGCGGCGCAACGTGCTCGCGGTGTTGATGTCCATCGAACTGATGTTCAACGCGGTCAACGTGACCTTGGTGGCCATGGCGAAATACCTGGCGCCGGCCGGTCTGGGAGAGGACCTGAGCGTGGTGCTGACGGGCCAAGTATTCGCGGTGTTCATCATCACGGTGGCGGCGGCCGAGATCGCGCTGGGACTGGGCATCGTGTTTGCCATGTACCGCACCAACGAATCGGTGGACCTCGCCGACGCGGCGCAGATGCGGAACTAGCGAGCTCGGAGCATGTGGGTCGAATTCAAGAAATCGCCTAACCTGATGATCGCCGAGATGTGGAAAGAGGTCTTGGAGGGAGAGGGCTTGCCTGCCCGCATCCTGCCGGACGGCGACATTCTCGACTGGAGCGAGCGGACGCCGTTCACTATCTACGTGCCACTGGGGCGGGAGCACGTGGCCGAGGAAATACTGAGGAAGCTGTAGATGGTATCCGCCGGCGCCGTTTGGGCGATCTTCCTGCTTCCCCTTGGCTCCTTCGTTGTCATTGCTTTGGTCATTCGGCCCTTTCTCAACCGCTGGCCGATACTGAGCGGCCTGGCCACCATCGGGACGTTGATCGCCGCGACAGTCCTGGCCGTGTGGACGCTGGGCTCGGTAATCGGCGGCCACGCCCATGAGTTCGAGCCGCTCCGGTGGCTGGAAGTCGGCGGCGCCACCATCGACATGGGGTTGCTGGTCGACCCTCTAACGGCCGTGATGCTGGTGGTGGTGACCTCGATCAGCCTGCTCATCCAGGTCTATTCGCTGGGGTACATGCACGGCGACCCGAGCTTCTCGCGGTACTACGCCTACATGTCCCTGTTCACCGCCTCGATGCTGGGCCTGGTGCTTTCAAGCAACATCGTCCAGCTCTACGTCTTCTGGGAGTTGGTTGGGGTATCGTCGTACCTGCTGATCGGCTTCTGGCACGAGCGTCCGTTGGCTGCTGCGGCGGCCAAGAAGGCGTTCATTGTGACCCGGATCGGCGACGTGGGCTTTTTGATCGCGATCCTGTACCTGTTCCTGAAGGCCGACGACTTCGCCGCCATCGGCATGAACGCGTTCCACATCCCCGACATCTGGCAAGCGGCCCAGCCGTTGGCCGCCGGGGGCGCGGTGCTTGGCGGGGCGGCGCTGACTTGGATGGCCTTGGGGATCTTCGCCGGAGCGGTCGGCAAGTCCGGCCAGTTCCCGCTCCATGCCTGGCTGCCCGACGCCATGGAGGGGCCGACGCCGGTGAGCGCCTTGATTCACGCTGCCACCATGGTCGCCGCCGGGGTCTTCTTGGTGGCCCGGTTCTTCCCGGTCTTCGAGCAGTCGGCCGATGCCATGATGGTGGTCGCCCTCGTCGGCGGGTTCACCGCGCTGTTTGCCGCCACCATGGGGCTGGTGATGAACGACATAAAGCGGGTGATGGCCTATTCCACGGTGAGCCAGCTTGGATACATGATGGCCGCCTTGGGGCTCGGCCTCTATGCGCCGGCTCTCTTCCACCTGGTGACCCATGCGGTTTTCAAGGCGCTGCTGTTCTTGGGCGCGGGCAGCGTGAACCACGCCAGCGGCACCTTCGACATGCGCTATATGGGCGGGCTGCGGCGGCACATGCCGGTCACCTACGTATTGGTGCTCTTGGCCGGGCTAAGCTTGGTGGGCATCATCCCCCTGGCCGGTTTCTGGAGCAAGGACGAGATCCTGCTGGGGGCTTTCGGCGGCCACGGACACGCCGCCGTGTGGCTCAACTGGGTGACCTTCGGCTTCCTGATGGCCGGAGTGGCGCTGACCGCCTTCTACACCCTGCGGATGATCGTGATGACCTTTCACGGCGAATTCCGGGGCGGCGTGGAGCAAGAAGCGGAAGACAGCGGAGGGCACCCGCCTGCCGGAGCCCATGACGGAGTACACCTGGCCGAATCTCCGCTGGTGATGGTCCTGCCGATGGCCGTATTGGGGGTAGGGGCCGTGGCGCTTGGCTACATGGCCAGCCCGCCATTCGCAGACGCGATCGGAGTTGCCAAACACTGGCTGACCGGCTTCTTGGCCGACGGGCTGCTGGTCTCGCTGGGCGGTGAAGGGCATGCGGAGTTGCAAGACTTCAGTTGGTGGGTGGCCCTCTTGTCCACCTTGGCTGGTCTTGCGGGAATAGGCTTAGCCCTGTTGGTCTACTCGCGGCGGGGCGCCCAAGAGCGCGACCCGCTGGAGTACGCCGGTCCGCTGCACACCCTGCTCTTCCAGAAGTATTTCGTCGACGTGCTCTACGAGAACGTCATTGTTCGCTCCGGCTTCTACCGCATCGTTGCGGGGCTCCTCAACTGGCTGGACCGCCGAATTGTGGACGGCCTGGTGGACCTGATCGGTTGGTTCTTCCGCAACATCGGCTCGGCTATCGGCCGCCTACAGACCGGCCAGGTGCAGGCCTACGGGACTGTTGTAGCCTTCGGGGCCCTGCTGATCATCCTGGGGTTCCTGCTGGCCTAGTTTGGTGAGGGTTGTGGGACACGGAGGCAGGGGCGTTGAGTCCTGGGTCGCGGCGGGGGCCGGGATGACGGAGACGAGTTAGTTGGAGTTCAACGGGCTCTTAACCGCTACTGTCTTTCTTCCTGCGGTTGGGGCGGTCATATTGCTGCTGCTTCGCGGCGACCGCGTGGTCCGCGGTGTGGCGGTGGCGGTCGTGCTGGCCGACTTGGCGCTGTCGCTCCTCGTCTTCGCCCTCTTCGACCGGGCCGCCGACGCGGAGCGCTTCCAGTTCATCGACCAGTTCGCCTGGATACCCGACGTGGGGCTCGAGGCTTCCTACCTGCTGGCCGTCGACGGCCTGAGCGCGCCGCTGGTGGCCCTGACCGGATTGTTGGGCACGTGCGCGGTGCTGGCCTCTTGGCACATCAAACTGCGAGTCAAGGAATATTTCTTCTGGCTGCTGGTGCTCCAGACGGCGGTGATGGGGGTGTTCACCTCGCTGGACCTGCTCCTATTCTTCCTATTCTGGGAGCTGGAGCTGGCGCCGATGTACATGCTCATCTCCATCTGGGGGAGCGGGCGCAAAGAATACTCGGCGATGAAATTCCTGATCTTCACCATCTTGGGCAGCGCCTTCATGCTGGTGGCGATCGTGGCGGTGTTCCTGACCCCGGAAGTGGGTACGTTCAATCTCATCGAGCTGTCCTCGGCCAACGGTGCGCTGGCTTCGGCGGCGGTGTTGGTGCCGCTGGCCGGACTGTTCTGGCTGTTCTTCGTCGCCTTCGCCGTCAAGCTCCCAACCTGGCCGCTGCACACCTGGCTGCCCGACGCCCATACCGACGCGCCCACGGCCGCCAGTGTGATGCTGGCCGGGGTGCTTTTGAAGATGGGCGGCTACGGGTTGCTGCGGATAAACGTGGGAATCTTCCCTGGTCAGACCGAGCAATTCGCTTGGGCGCTGGTGGCGCTCGGCGTGATCAGCGTGCTTTACGGAGCGGTCGTGACCATTCGGCAGACCGACTTGAAGCGGCTGATCGCCTATTCCAGCGTGAGCCACATGGGGCTGGTGCTGCTGGGCATCGGCTCGGTTGGCGTGGCCGACGGCGGGCTGACCGTTACCGGACTGAGCGGCGCGGCGATGCAGCTATTCACCCACGGCACCATCACCGGGCTTCTCTTCTTGGCCGTGGGCTTGGTCTACGACAAAGCCCACACCCGGTATATCCCCGACCTGGGGGGGCTGGCCGGGCGGATGCCGCTGGTCGCCGCCGCCATGCTCATTGCGGGTCTGGCGTCGCTGGGGTTGCCCGGCCTCAGCGGTTTCGTATCCGAGTTGCTGGTGTTCCTAGGGGCCTTCCGGGCCTACGAATGGCCCACCGTGCTGGCGGTGCTTGGGATCGTGCTAGCGGCGGGCTACATCCTGTGGATGATGGAGCGTACCTTCTTCGGAGTGCGCCGCGAGCGGTTCGCCGAGCTGACCGACGCCTCTTTGGTCGAGGCCGCGCCCCTGGCCCTGATGGTGGTGAGCATCATCGGGGTGGGCGTGTACCCGGCAATTCTGACCGACGTATTTGAGTCCGGGCTGGCCCCGATGGTCGGCGCGCTGAACGGCGGTTAGCCAGCAATGACCGCTTACGACCTCTACGTAGTCTCTCCGTACGTCGCCATGGCTGGCGCGGCGTTGCTGGTCATCCTGCTGGACCTCGTGGTCCCGCGAAAAGGCATTCTGCCCTATGCGGCGTTCCTTTTGCTGGCCGCGCCCTTCGTCCTCAGCTTGGTGCAGCTCTGGGACCTCAACGACGCCCATAACCTGGTGCGGGGTACGGGGCTCGACGGTAGCTCGGAGCCGAGCATCCTCTTGTCCAGTCTAGCGGTGGACCGGTTCGCGCTGTTCTTCAACTTCCTGGTTACGGCGGCAGCGGCATTGGTGGTTTTGGCGTCCACCGACTACGTTCGGCAGATGTCCCGCTTCCAAGGGGAGTACTTCGGGCTGGTGTTGTTCTCCGCCACCGGGATGATGCTGCTGGCGGCGGCCACCGAGCTGATAACCATCTACATCGCGTTGGAGCTGACCACCTTGCCCTTGGCGGCGCTGGCGGCGTTCATGATGCACGCCCGTTCCAGCGAGGCGGGCATGAAATTCCTGATCATCGGGGCCATCAGCTCGGCGGTGATGCTCTATGGCATGGCGTTGGTCTTCGGGGCCAGTGGCAGCACCCAGCTCGCCGACATTTCGGCGGCCGTGGGCCAGACCGCCGGAAGCGTGGCATTCGGGAGCTACGCGCTGCTCATTGGCATTGTGTTGATGGTGGCCGGGTTCGGGTTCAAGATTTCCGCCGTGCCCTTCCAGATGTGGGTGCCCGACGTATACGAGGGCGGGCCCACGCCTGTAGTAGCGTTCTTGTCGGTGGCCAGCAAGGCGGCCGCGTTCGCGATTCTGCTGCGGGTGTTCTTCACCGGCTTCTTCGACGTCGCCTTGGACTGGGCGGTCCTGATGGCGGCGCTGGCAGCGGCCTCGATGATTATCGGCAACGCCGTGGCCATCGCCCAGAGCAACATACGGCGGTTGTTCGGTTACAGCACCATTGCCCACGCGGGCTATCTGCTGGTGGGCGTGGCGGCCGGGGTGAATTCGTCGGGGAACGGGGTGCCGGAGTTCGCGTCCATCGGGCCGGACAGTGTGCTGTTCTACCTGGGGGCCTACACCGCCGCCAACCTAACCGCCTTCTTCGCCATCGCCGCAATCTACTCCCGAATAGGGAGCGACCGCATCAGCGATTACGCCGGCCTGGTGTCCCGCTCGCCGGTCTTGGCAGTGGTCCTGGCCTTGGCGCTGATCGCGCTGATCGGGGTGCCCCCAACCAGCATCTTCATCGCGAAACTCTATGTGTTTACCGCCGCCGTGAAGAGCGGTCTCACCTGGCTGGCGATCATCGGAGTAATCAACAGCGCGGTCTCGGCCTACTACTACGTTCGGATAATCCGGTTGATGTTCCTGCAGCCTGCCGAGGGCGCGTCCGACTCGCGTGCGTCTCGCTCCCCGGCCCCCTGGCTGGCGTTGGGCGTTGCTGGCGGGGCGATGCTGTTCATGGGTGTGGCGCCCGGGTTCGTGATGAACGCCGCCGAGGTCGCTGTGCGGGCGTTGGCGGTATAATACCGGCGCATGAACTCCGTAGGCATCATATATAACGCCCGGATTCCGGAGGCGCTCGACCTGAGCACCGCCATTCTCCACGAGCTAAACTTGGCGGAAGACAGCTGGATTTCGCCTGCGGAAAACCTGGAGCTATTGGCGCCGAGGGCCGAGTCAACCGACATGGTGATCACGGTCGGCGGGGACGGGACGATCCTGCGGGCGGTGCGCTTCACTGGCCCGGCCCGGATACCAATTGTGGGCATCAACATGGGCCGCCTGGGTTTCATGACCGAATTGCAGGTGGACGAGGCGATGTCGAGGTTGCCTCACTACCTGAAGGGTACCTACCGCACCGACGAGCGCAACATGCTCCAAGCGACGGTCACCAAGGCGGGCTCGACCTTCACCGAAGGGCCCTATCACGCCCTGAACGACGTGGTGGTGGCGCGTGGGGCCGCCTCGCGCGTGGTCACGCTGGCCGGAACTATCGATGGGGCCCAAGTCTCCACGTTCCGCGCCGACGGACTGATTCTCTCCACCGCCACTGGCAGCACTGGCTACAACCTGGCGGTGGGTGGGCCGATCCTGGACCCGGAGTCCGACGCGCTGGTGCTCAAGACAGTGGCGGCCCACATGGGCCTCACCGCCGCCTTGGTGCTGCAGTCGGGTACAGAGGTGTCACTGCGGTTGGAGGGCTACCAGCCAGGCGTCCTAAGCGTGGACGGTTACGAGGACTTCGATCTCAACCCCGGCGATCTCGTGGAAATGAAGCAGAGCCCGCACAAGGCCACCTTCCTCCGGGCCAATCCGCCATCGTACTTCTTCGGCACCCTGACCCGCCGCCTCGGATTCAGCATCCGGGGCCAATAGGAGGCCCCTTGGCTGATTCCAACACTGGCCCCGCCCAGTTCGAGAACACTGTGGAGACCACCCGCCATTTCGAGGGCCGCATCTTCAGCGTCCGCGTCGATACCGTCGAGTTGCCCAGTGGGCGGCGCACGATCCGCGAAGTGGCCGAGCACTCCGACGCCGTGTGCATGGTGGCGGTGGATGACGAGGGCAACGTGCTGCTGGTCCGCCAATACCGCAAGCCCACGGAGTCTTCCATCCTGGAGGTCCCGGCGGGCGGGGTGGAAGCAGGGGAGGTCTCCGAGGACACGGTGCTCCGCGAATTGCAGGAAGAGGTTGGCTACACCGCGGCCAATGTTACCCATCTGGCCAGCTTCTGGGTGGCCCCCGGCTGGGCCACGGAGCGGATGCACGCCTATCTGACCACCGGCCTCACTCCGTCGAAACTGAGCGCCGACGACGACGAGAACATCCAAGTGGTGCGGGTGCCATTCGGCGAAGCGCTGGCCATGATCGAGTCGGGCGAGATTCAGGACGGCAAGACCATCGCCTCGCTGCTGATGGCCCAACGGCTGCTGGAGTCCAGATAGTCCCGGGAGGTCAAGGTGGCCTACAGCGAGGAATTAGCCGTCCGCGTGCGCGGCGCCCTGCTGGACCAAGACGTCGGTGAAGTGAAGATGTTCGGGGGCCTGTGCTTCATGGTGCGGGGCAACATGTGCTGCGGCGTCATGGGGGATTCCTTGATGCTGCGAATCGGAGAGGGGCCGTACGAAGAATTCCTCCGTCAGCCCAATGTCCGCCCGATGGACTTTACTGGCCGACCGATGCGGGGCTCGATTATCGTCGGACCGCCCGGTCTCGCCGACGACGAGTCCTTGGCCCGCTGGGTGGGCCTCGGGCTGGCCTTCAATCGCAGCCTGCCGGAAAAGACGGCTGCGTCCCGGCGTAGGCGCCGCACACTGTAAGCTCAGTTCTGAGGAGGCTGTGATAACATTTACCGGAGGCCCGGCATGACCACAACGAAGCTCGTCTACAAGCTGATAACAGAAATCGACTACGAAAGTCTGTCCTATAACCCGGACGACCCCGAACCACTGCCGGACGGTATGTACCAGTTTCCAGCCCTCAAAGAGACGATCTCCATACTCGGCAATTACCTAGACAAGGTGCACGGGTCCGGTGGGGTTTTCTCCAGCAGCAATACGTTTATCTGTTACGACCCGAACAACCTGAACGTGCGGGTCGGCCCCGATTTTTACGTCGCAATCGGGGTGGACGCTCTCGCCATTACGTCACGACAGCTCTACCTACCCTGGGAAGCCGGCAAGCCGCCGGACTTCGTGCTGGAAGTCGCCTCGGAAACCACGGCCAGGCGGGACGTCGGTTTGGAGCGCGACATATACGCCCGTATCGGCGTTCCAGAATACTGGCGCTTCGACGGCACCGGAGGCGAGCACTACGGCGAGCCGTTGGCGGGTGACCGCCTCGTCGAAGGCTCGTACCGTCCCTTCGATCTGACCCACGAGCCCGACGGGGTGCTCAAGGCCTTTAGCCCGGTGCTGGACTTGAGCATTTGCTGGCGAGACGAGATGATCGCCTTCTACGACCACCGGACCGACGCTTACCTGCTCGACTTGGGCGGAGAACAGGCCGCGCGCGCCGCTGCCGAGGCCAGGGTCCGGGAGTTGGAAGAAGAACTGCGCCGCCTGAGAGGCTAATCGCCAACCGGAGGTGCCACGCCATGCAAGCCATCGACATGCACATCCACGTCCCCCGGGAGCCGGGTTTGCCCGAGATAGAGATCGAGGCCGAGCTGCTGCGCTATTTCCGGGCTCCTCCGCCACCCAAGGACCCGGCGGAGATGGCCGACAAGTTCCGCGACCTGGACATTTTCGGCGTCATCTTCTCGGTGGACACCACCACCAATACCGGTGAGAAGCCCGACAGCAACGATTGGGTGGCCAGCATCGTCAACCAGCACCCCGAGCAGTTCATGGGGTTCGCGTCGGTCGACCCGTGGATGGGCAAGGCCGCCTGCTTCGAGCTTGAGCGATCGATCAACGAGCTGGGCCTAAGGGGGCTAAAGCTGCACCCGGTGCACCAAGCATTCTTCCCCAACGACACGCGTTTCTACCCGCTCTATGAGGTCGCGGACGGACTGGGCATCCCGGTGCTGTTCCATTCCGGGTTCGCGGGCGCGGGATCGGGCACGCCCGGCGGCAGTGGGCTGAAGCTGAAGTACAGTCAGCCGATCCCCTGCTTCGACGACGTGGCCGCCGACTTCCCCAACATGACCATCATCATGGCCCACCCTGGTTGGCCTTGGATTGACCAGCAGATAGCCGTCGCGCTGCACAAGTCCAACGTGTACCTCGACCTGTCTGGCTGGATGCCCCGGTTCATCCCGGAGCAGCTGATCCGCGAAACCAACACGCGGCTGCAGGACAAGGTGATGTTCGGCTCGGACTTTCCGTTCATCCAGCCGGACCGCTGGCTGGCCGACTTCCAAAACTTGGATATCCGGGACCAGGTGTTGCCCAAGGTCTTGACTGAAAACGCCCGCCACGCGTTGAAGATTGCGGTTTAGGGCGGACCGGCTCCGCCTCGGTCGTCCACGAGTGGGCGGGAATCGGCAACACCCAGACCGAACAGGACCGAGAGTCTCAGTGTCCGCTCCGGCGACGCTAGTAGGCCCACCCCATTTTTGTTAAGATATGGGACGGCTTTCCGAAGGGATCGAATTCGTAAATCGTGCTCCGTCAGATACGCCTCCGGGCCGTATTGATGGGACGAAAGGCATCACCGGGAGGAAATAGGCAAGCATGCTTGAGCATGACGTCCTGGTAATCGGGGCCGGGTTGGCTGGAATGCGGGCGGCCATCGCCGCGCGGGCCAACGGCGCCAACACGGCCATTATCAGCAAGGTTCATCCGGTGCGCAGCCACTCCAACGCGGCCCAAGGCGGCATCAACGCCGCGCTCACCGACCGCGGAGACGACTGGGAAGACCATGCCTACGACACGGTCAAGGGCAGCGACTTCCTGGGCGACCAGGACGCCATTGAGGTCATGTGCCGCGCGGCAGGGCAGGCCCTCATCGACATGGAGCACATGGGCGTCACCTTCAACCGCGACGACGACGGCTATCTGGGCACACGGGCCTTTGGCGGCCAGCGCCGGGCCCGCACCTTCTTCGTTGGTGACTTCACCGGCCAAGCGCTGCTCCACGTGATGTTCGAGCAGCTAATCAAGTCCGGCGTCCGCCGCTACGAAGAGTGGTTCGTGACCTCCCTGATCATCGAGGACGGGCAGACCTGCGGCGTGATGGCCTTGGAAATCCGGACCGGCCAGGTCTATGCTATCCGGGCCAAAACGGTCATCTTCTGCACCGGCGGCCTGGGGCGAGTGTTCGAGCCCAGCACGAACGCGCTCATCGTTACCGGCGATGGCATGGCGTTGGCCTACAACGCCGGGTCCCAGTTGATGGACATGGAGATGGTGCAGTACCACCCGACCACCCTGGCAGGGAGCGGTGTGCTCATCTCCGAAGCCGCCCGAGGGGAGGGCGCCTACCTGCTGGACAAGAACGGCGACCGCTTCATGAGCAAATACGCTCCGAACATGATGGAGCTTGCCTCGCGTGACGTGGTCTCCCGGGCCGAGCAGACGGAGATCAACGGTGGCAACGGCATTAACGGGAATGTTCTGCTGGACTGCCGACACTTGGGCGAGTCCCTGATCATGGAGAAGCTGAGCCAGATCCGAGAGATTGGCATCGACCTTGCGGGAGCGGACATGATCCGTGAGCCCATTCCCATCCGACCGGGGATGCACTACATGATGGGCGGCATCAAGACCGACGTGGATGGACTGACCAACCTGCCCGGCGTCTACGCCGCTGGCGAGTGTGCCTGCGTGAGCGTGCACGGAGGGAACCGTTTGGGCGCCAACTCTCTGCTGGACACCATCGTGTTCGGCGAGCGCTCGGGCAATCACGCCGCCGAGGCTTCTCGTGGCGTCGACTACGTGGAGTTCAATGTCGAGCAGGCGGTCAAGAACGAAGAGCGGCGGTTGCAGGAATTCCTGGACCGGCCCGCCAACGGCGACCGCATCGCCAGCATCCGCTTGGGCATGGGCGAGTCGATGAACCGCAACCTAGCCGTCTTCCGCAACCAGGAAGGGATGGAAGAATCGCTGGGTGACATGGAACAACTGGTCGAGCGCTACAAGAGCGTGCCCGTCGAAAATAAGGGCCGCGTGTTCAACACCGACTTGGTGTTCGGGCTGGAGTTGGGGTTCATGCTGGACTGCGCGCCTCCCATCGTGGTCAGCGCGCTCGACCGCAAGGACAGCCGAGGCGCTCAGTCCCGCACCGACTACCCGGACCGGGACGACGAGAACTGGATGAAGCACCTGGTAGTCACCAAGGGCGAGACGGGGCCCGAGATCTCGTACTCCCCGGTCAACATCACCAGGTGGACTCCTGAAGAGAGGAAGTATTAGCCGATGGACGTGACGCTAAGGGTAAGGCGACTGGACCCGGAGTCCGACGACCCCACCCCGTTCTGGCAAGACTACACGGTATCCATCGAGGATAACGGCACGGTGTTGGACGCCTTGATCAAAGTGCGGGAGGATGACGACGGCACCCTTAGCCTGCGCTGCTCCTGCCGCAGTTCCATCTGCGGCTCCTGCGCCATGCGAATCAACGGTCACGCTGGTTTGGCCTGCAAGACCCAGGCCGCCGCCGTCCTGCAGGAAGGTAACGTTATCACCATCGAGCCCGCTGGCAACATGCCGGTCATAAAGGACCTGGTGGTAGACTTCGACCTGTTCTGGGACAAGATCAACCAGGTCGTGCCATTCCTACAGCCCCAGGGACCGGAGCCGGAGCAGGAATACGTGGTTTCCAACGAGGCGATGCTGCACCTGTCGAGCGTCACCTCCTGCATCATGTGCGGCGCTTGCGTGTCCGACTGCACCGTCTTGGAAGTCGACCCGTCCTTCTTGGGTCCGGCGGCCCTCGCCAAGGCCTACCGGTTCACCGCCGATCCTCGCGACGGAGACCAGAACGGCGTCTCTCGGGAGCGTTTGGAGGAGCTGAACAAGCCTTCGGGGATTTGGGACTGCACCCGCTGCTTGGAATGCGTGCAGGCTTGCCCCAAGGGTGTGGCGCCGATGGAGCGCATCATGGCGATGCGCGACCAAGCCATCTCGGCCGGGTTGCACGACACCAACGGGGCCCGGCACACGGAGGCCTTCAGCGACTCCGTGGAGCACAGCGGTTGGCTGGACGAGCTGAAGCTGGTGCCCAAGTCCCTGGGCATGACCAACATTTCCGGGATGCTCGGCATGGCCCCGGTGGCCATCCAGGCTTTCACCCACGGCAAGATGCCGCCCCTCATTCACAAGAAGATCGAGGGCGCCGACAACGTCAAGAGAATTTTCGAACAGGTCGAAGAACCGGAGCGGTAGATGAATTACGCTTTCTTTCCGGGATGCGTGTCCCGGGGCGGCTGTCCAGAGCTCTATCCGGCAGCCAAGCTGATCTGCCAGCGGCTGCGCATCAATCTCTGGGAGATGCAGGGCGCATCCTGTACAGGCGCCGGGGTCCTGCAGGAAAAGAACCAGCTCTTGGGCGACACGCTGAACGCTCGCACGTTCGCGATGGCCGAGGTGCTGGACCTGCCCATACTCACCATTTGCAGCACCTGCCAGGGGGTGATGAGTCAGGCCGACTTCCGGTTGCGCGACCCCGAGTACCGGGCCAAGGTGAACACCTATCTGGCCGACGAGGGGCTCGAATACAATGGCAACGCTCACCCGAAGCACCTGCTCTGGGTGCTGGTCGAGGACTACGGGCTGGACCGCTTGGAAGCACAGATTACCCGCCCGCTTCACGGTATGCGGCTGGCCCCCTTCTACGGTTGCTACATCGTCCGGCCCACCGACGCTTTGGAGTTCGAGGCCAATCCCCAGCGGCAGGATGCCTTGGAAAGGCTAATTGAGATTCTGGGCGCGACGGTGGTCGACTTTTCCGGGAAGACCCGCTGCTGCGGCTTCCCGATTCTGACGATCAACGAGCGCAACTCCTTGGCCATGGTCAGCAAGCACACACTTGAAGCCAAGGACCTGGGCGCCGACGCGATGATCACGCCCTGCCCGCTGTGCCACCTGAACTTGGACAGCTTTCAGCCCAAGGCCGCGGCCCAAGCCGGCCGCCCGATAGACCTCCCCATTCTGCACATGCCCCAGGCCATCGGGCTGGCGATGGGCATCAGCCCGCAAGAGTTGGGACTGCGCCGTCACATCGTCAACACCCGGCCGTTGGTGACCGCGTTTGGTTCGGAGGCCAGGCGCTACTAGGCCAAGCAGCGTCAACCGTCGGCCACCGATCAATCGGAAGATTGCCAATTCTGTTCGGTCATCCCGGCGAAGGCCGGGAACCGGGAATTTCGAACCGCTAGGGCCGCTGAGAACCAGCGGCCCTTCTAGTTACAGGAGACGCCATGCAACTACCCGCTTCCCTAGCCCCGATGCCCGAAGACTGGCAGACCGCTCTGGCCATTGTGGCTCACCCGGACGACCTTGAGTACGGGGTGGCCGCTGCCGTCGCCAAGTGGACGGCCCAAGGCAAGCGGATTTCCTACGTAATGATCACCCGCGGGAAGGCCGGGATTGACAGTATGCATCCGTCGGAGACGGGACCGCTTCGGTCGCGGGAGGAGGTCAACGCTGCCCGGGTTGTGGGCGTGGGTACGGTGGATTTCTTGGACCACCGCGACGGCGTAATCGAGTATGGGCTACCGCTGCGACGGGACATCAGCCGGGCCATTCGCCGACACAGGCCCGACGTGCTGCTGACCCTAAGCTACGACTTGCTATTCGGCACCGGGCATCTCAACCAGGCCGACCACCGTTGGGCGGGCTTGGCGGTCTTGGATGCGGCGAAGGACGCTGGCAACCGGTGGGTCTTTCCGGAGCTCTTGGAGGAGGGCCATCAGCCGTGGAACGGGGTCCGTTTTGCGGCAGTTTTCGGGTCGTCCAAGCCCACACATGGGGTAGATGTCTCCGGCTACTGGGAACAGGGTATGGCGTCCTTGGCGGAACACCAGGTTTATTTGGCGGGCCTGCCCGACGCGGGCGCCTCGTCCTTCGAGTTCCTGACCAAGCACGCCGAGGAGGCGGGGCAGGCGTTTGGTTGCCAGCATGCGTGCTTCGCCGAGCTGGCGCTGATCAACGAGCCGTTTAACTAGTGCTGAGCTGTGGGCCGGACCTAATTGTCGCCGAGCAACGGTTTGATATTGAATTCGCTTGGCCGGGACATCGAAAGATCGTAGTTGTTCTGAAGGTTCATCCAGAACTGAGGAGTAGTCCGAAAAGCTTGACTGAATAGCCAAGCGGTTGCTGGGGTAACGCCGCGCTTCCCGTTGACCACCTCGTTGATCCGCTGGACCGGTACGCCGATGTGCTTCGCCAGCTCCACCTGGGTTATCCGCGAGGGAGTCAGAAACTCCTCCGATAGGATTTCTCCGGGATGGGTTGGCAGCCGATTTTCAGGGACCATGCAACGCCCTCTCGCTCTCTGATTGACTTAGTGGTAATCGACCAGTGAGACGTGGTAAGGGTCATTTCCGTCCCAACGGAAAATGACACGCCATTGATCGTTTATCCTGATGGAGTAATAGCCTAGCAGGGTGCCTCTCAGTGCCTCCAGCCGGTTGCCCGGAGGTACTATCAGGTCAAATAATTCGTCTGCGGCGTTGAGCAGGTCCAGCTTCTTCAACGCTTGGCGAGTTATCTCCGATGGAAACCTCCTCGTCCGATTAGTTGCCCTTCCGTGGTAGAAGTCTTCGGTTGCCGAATCCCCGACGCCCCCTGAACGGCCAGGGCCAGAATTATACATGGATTCCGTGATAACGTGCAATTACCCCCGCAGCGTGGGGACTATTTCGCGGAAGGCTTCTATGGTGCGTTCTACGTCTTGGTCGGTGTGGACGGCAGAGGGGTAGTATTTCTGGCCGCCTTTGAGGATGCCGCGTTCCAGGAGGCCGGAGTTGAGTCGGGCGAGCAGGCTACTGTCACCGGTTAGGATGTCGCGGTAGTTGGCTACGGGCCGGTCGGTGAAGCAGAAGTCGAAGACGGCGTCCTCGCCGCAGCTTTGGACCGGGATACCGTGCTCGTTGCAGGACTCGACCAGCGCGTTGCGGATGGCCCCGCCCGTGCCGTGGATGCGCTGGTAAGCGCCCTCCTCACGGAGCACTTCCAGCGTGGCCAGGCCTGCGGCGCAGGCGACGGGGTTGCCGTTCAGGGTGCCGATCTGGTTCACGAAAGTGTCGCTGTCCACGGCACCACGGTCGTAGACCGACATAATGTCGGCCCGCCCGAGAACGGCCGCCAGCGGGTAGCCGCCGCCCATGATCTTGCCCACCGCGCACATGTCGGGAGTAACACCGTAAAACTCCTGGGCGCCTCCGTAGCCTAGCCGGAAGCTGGTGACGACTTCGTCGAAAATCAGCGGGATGTTGTAGCGGGTGGTCATGTCCCGCAGGCCCTGGAGGAATCCGGGCTTGGGGGCCAGGATGCGCTGCAGCGGCTCGACGATAACCGCGGCGATTTCTTGGTGGTGGGCCTGCATGATGGTCTCGGTGGTGGCCAGGTCGTTGTAGGGAGCGATCAGCATCAGGTCGGCGATGGCCTTGGGGATGCCGCCGCTGTTGGCTTCGGCTTGGGGAAACTCCTCCGAGGCGCTGGAGGTCACGCTCATCAGGGCGTAGTCGCTGGTACCGTGGTAGCCGCCCTCGAACTTCAGCACCTTTTCCTTGCCGGTGAAGGCCCGGGCCGCCCGCATGGCTTGGAAGCAGGCGTCGGTGCCGCTGGTGGTGAAGCGCGCTTTCTCGGCGCAAGGGACAGCGTCCACCAGCGCCTCGGCAAGCAGCACGGCTTTGTCGTTCTGGGCAAAGAAGGTGCTACCCTGCTCAACCGTTTTGACCACCGCTTCGACGACGTGGGGATGGGCGTGCCCCAATATCATCGGTCCGGAGCCCATGAGCCAGTCCACATACTCGTTGCCGCTGACATCCCAAACCCTAGAACCCTTCCCTCCGGCAACCAGAAAGTCCTGTTCCGGAGCGAATGTCAGGTTGCCGTTGCCGCCGGGCAGGTAGCGCCCGGCCTTCTCCAACAGTTCTTTCTCCTGAGCGGTGCGGTTGGCCATGGGACACCTCCTATTCGTGCGAGACATTATAGACCCGGTACAGCTCTGGCTAACATAACAAGAGACCCCACCTTTCTACGGGTGGGGTCTCACTACTGGATTGCGGCCGGTTGTGGAGTCGGATGCGCCGCTTACCCCGAGCTTTCGGCGCGGGCGCTGTTCATGACGTCCACCAGCTCTTTGACGCTGTCGGCGGAGCCATGCAGCGCGGCCTTTTCGTCGGCGGTCAGGTCGATCTCCAGTATCTGCTCCATGCCGTTGGCGCCCAGCTTTACAGGGACGCCGACGCAGAGGCCGTTAATGCCGTACTCGCCCTCCAAATAGGCGCAGCAGGGCAGTATTCGCTTCTTGTCGAGCAGCACCGCCTCGACCATCTGGGTGATGGCGGCCGAGGGAGCGTAATAGGCGCTGCCTTCCTTGAGCAGGGCCACGATCTCGCCGCCGCCCTGCCGGGTGCGCCGGACCAACTGGTCGACTTTCTCCTCGGCCATCAGCTCGCTGATGGGAATGCCGCCCACGGTGGTGAAGCGCACCAGCGGGACCATGTCGTCGCCGTGGCCGCCCAGCACGTAGGCCTGCACGTCTTCGACGGACACGTCGAGCTCTTGGGCGATAAAGGTGCGGAAGCGGGCGGTATCCAGGACGCCGGCCATGCCGAACACCCGATTTCGCGGGAATCCGCTGGCCTCGTAGACGTTTTGGACCATGGCATCCAGAGGGTTGGTGACGGGGATAATGATGCTGTTGGGCGAGTATTTGACCACCTGTTCCGTAACCGATGAGGTGATGCGCATGTTGGTCAGGAGCAGGTCGTCGCGGCTCATGCCTGGGCGGCGGGCGATGCCGGCGGTGATGACCACCACGTCGGAGTCGGCGGTTTCCTCGTAGCCGTTGCTGCCGGTGATGACGGCGTCGGTGCCCAAGACCGGGCCTGACTCCAGCATGTCCAGCGACTTGCCCTGAGGCAGGTCTTCCACCACGTCGACCATCACCACGTCGGCGTAACCCAGTTGGTGGATTCTCTGGGCGGTCGTGGCCCCGACGTTTCCGGCTCCTACCACGGTTACTTTGCTTCTCATCTGGTTCGTGCTCCTCTGTTTGATGGGTCCGGCCTGGCGACCTGGGACTCTTTCACGGTAACAGTCGCGACGGCGTCACCAAGCCCGCGCAACGCCGGGCGAAGCGAGCCGATCCCCCCTTGATGACACGAATTGAGGTGAAGCGGCTCTCAGTCCCCAGGCGCCCAGACGCCTATAAACCGACCGGCTGAAGACCACGCCTCAGACATGACTCAGGCAGCCGGTGGGTTGCTAGATTGCATCCACAATCGCATTCAGAGTGGCGCTGGGTCGCATGGCTTTGGCGGCCATTTCGTCATTGGGGAGGTAATAGCCACCAATATCGACCGGCTCGCCTTGAGAGTCGATCAGCTCTTGAACGATTTTGTCTTCGTTGGCGGCCAACTGCTGGGCCACCTCGGTAAAGCGAGCTTGCGACTCGGGGTCATCGGTCTGCTTAGCCAGCGCTTCCGCCCAGTAGAGAGCGAGGTAGAAATGACTGCCTCGGGTGTCAAGTTCGTTGACCCGTCGCGATGGTGCCCGGCGTTGTTCCAAATGCTCCCCAATCGCTTGGTCCAGAGTGTCGGCCAAGACTTTGGCCCTGTCGTTCTTAAACACGTCGGCGCAATGTTCGAAGGATGCGACGAGGGCACAGAATTCACCCAGTGAATCCCACCGCAAATGGCCCTCCTGCAAGAATTGCTGCACGTGCCTGGGGGCCGACCCGCCAGCGCCTGTCTCGAACATCCCGCCGCCTTTTAGCAAGGGGACAACCGAAAGCATCTTGGCGCTGGTGCCCAATTCCAAGATGGGGAAGAGGTCGGTCAAATAATCACGCAACACGTTGCCAGTCACGGAAATAGTGTCCTGGCCGGCCCGGCTCCGTACCATTGTGAAGTTGATCGCATCGATGGGCGGCATGGTGCGAATGTCCAGTCTGGCCGTGTCATGGGTGGGCAGATACTGGTCCACTCTCTTGATCAGCTCCGCATCGTGAGCGCGTTTCGGGTCCAACCAGAAGATGGCAGGCGTGCCGGTGATTCTGGCCCGATTGACGCCAAGTTTGACCCAGTCTTGGATCGCCGCGTCTTTGGTCTGGCACATCCGAAAGATGTCGCCTTCCTCAACGCTCTGTTCCATCAGAGTAGCGCCAGATGCGTCCACGACCCGAATCGTGCCGTTACCGGGGGCTTTGAAGGTCTTGTCGTGAGAGCCATACTCTTCTGCCGCCTGGGCCATCAGCCCGACGTTGGCGACACTGCCGGTAGTGGACGGATCAAACGCTCCATGCTCCTGACAGTCTTCTATAACCGCCTGATATAGAGTCGAATAAGAGCGGTCGGGAATCATCGCGATCGTGTCGTGCAACTCGTTATCGGGACCCCAGGTGCGACCGCCATCGCGGATAATCACTGGCATGGTGGCGTCAATAATCACATCGCTCGGCACATGCAGATTGGTGATACCCCGGTTGGAGTCCACCATCGCCAGTTCCGGGCGCGTGTTGTAGACCGCCTGGATATCCGCCTCGATTTCCGCTCGTTTTTCCTCGGGCAGAGGTTGAATCTTCGTAAGGAGTTCAGCCACTCCGTTGTCGGGGTTCACCCCAAGCTCACCTAGTTCAGCGGCGTGCTTGGTCAACACATCCTGGTAGTAAACGGACAGGCAATGGCCGAAAATAATCGGATCGGAGACGCGCATCATGGTCGACTTGAGATGCAGCGAAAGCAACACGCCGTCGGCTTTGGCCGTTGCCATTTCTGCGGCGTAGAAATCGCGCAACTCCCGCACACTCATCACGGCGCAATCTATGATTTCATCAGCCAAGAGGGGGATACCGGACTTGAGCACGGTCGGGCTCCCGTCGCCGGACACATATTCGATGGCTGCCGAACCCGCTGCCGCGACTGTCACCGCCTGTTCACTGCCGTAGAAATCCCCCTTCGTCATGTGGCCAACCCGGGTTTTGGAGACTTCCGGCCAATCCTGCATCATCCGATGGGGATTTCGTTTGCCGTGCTCCTTGACCGAGGTAGACGACCGGCGATCGGAGTTCCCCTGACGGAGGACTGGGTTCACCGCGCTACCCAGCACTCTGGAATAGCGCGCGTGGGTTTGACGTTCTTCGTCGGTCGCAGGATCGTCTGGGTAGTCGGGAATATCATATCCCTTGTCCTGCAATTCCTTGACCGCCGCTTTTAGCTGGGGAATAGAGGCGCTGATATTTGGCAGCTTGATGATGTTGGCCGCCGGGTTCTCGGATAACTCGCCCAACATACCCAGATAATCGGGGATTTTTTGCTCATCTGTCAGATTGTCGGGGAAGTTGGCGATAATGCGGCCAGTCAACGAGATATCCCAGGTCTCCAGCTCAATACCGGACCCCTTGGTAAAGGCCTGGAGAATGGGCAGCAACGAGTGCGTGGCCAGGGCCGGAGCCTCATCGATTTTGGTGTAAATTATCTCGGCTATTTCTGGCATGTTCCTCTCCTTAGCAAATGAGTTTCACCGGGCGCTGCCAGTTGCCAAGAGATGTTCAGCTACTGACCCGGCCATCAGAATGTGCACGAACCTCGCAACATGGAACAAGACGATATGGATGAGTCGGTACTCTCTAGGCGCCAAGCGGGGGAGGCAGAGGGGCGCGGATGCCCGGCATTCCGACGTTGGCGCTCTCCAGGTTGGGCCGCCGATTCGATTTGTGATTCGCGAGCCACTCTTGCTCCTGGCCAGGTGTTTCGTGTCTGGGCGCCCGGCTAAGGCGGCTTCGTTGGCGACCGGCGTAAAATCGATCACATTATATAACCGATGTTTGCCCTGCGGTACCCCTAGTGTAATCCAGGCGTCGTTGCCAAAGGGGTCTCCAATCATGGCGCTGGACGGCTCGGAAAGCCGACGGCCCGAGTAACATGTAGGAAATCTCTGCGGCGCGATCCGATTGGCGAAGGTGTATTAGAGTGAGCGAGACCCGCGGCGAAGGACCCGGCACCGCCCCGCCTGCATTGACAAGCCGCCGTCAGTCCGAACGTGAAGATTTAATCGCGTTCTTGGAACGGTACACGGGTGTTGAGCAAATCCAACTTGCAACGGGGTTGGGCCCTGACTTGGGACTGGACTCCCTGGGGGTGGTGGAGTTGCTGGCGGCCATCGAAGCTGAATTGGCACTGAACGTGGCCCACGTTCTAGCTGACGAGGAAAGCACGGTTGGAGAGCTTGCCGAACAGGTCTTCGGGAGCCGTCCGGTAGGGCCCGGCTTTAAGGGAGGGCGATGGCCCCTGAGCCGGCTTGTAGTAGCGGTCCGGGCGTTACTCCAGTGGTCATTGCTCTTTCCTCTTGTTGCAGTCCTGTCGCGCCGGCGGGTGCGAGGAACGGAACACCTCCGCGACACGCTGGGCCCGGTACTCTTCGCGGCCAATCACCTGAGCTTGTTGGACAACCCGGCGGTGCTGGCCGCCCTGCCTTGGCGGTGGCGCCTGCGTCTGGCCACGGCGGCATCCGATCACGTGCTAGACCAGCGCGGCCGATTTCAACGCTTCATCGCTGTCCTGATTTCCAATGCCTTCCCCCTTTCGCAGACCAGCTCGGTCCGCCCGAGCATGCAGTATTGCCGGTGGCTGGTGGGTGAAGGCTGGTCTATTCTCTATTTCCCAGAGGGCATGAGGTCCGACGATGGCTCGATGTTGCGGTTCAAGCGTGGCATTGGGCTGCTGGCGGTGGAGCTGGGAGTGCCCGTGGTGCCGGTGTTGTTGAAGGGGACCAATGACGTGATGCCCAAGGGCGGTACCCGTCCCCGGAGGGGAGTCATCGAGGTAAGCTTCGGGGCACCGTTGCGTTTCGGTCGCCGGGAGGACCACTCCGCGGCCGCCGACACCATCCGTAGGGCTATCTCAGCTTTGGCCGGAGGGGCGGATAGATGAACGGCGCCGGAGAGGCACTTCCGCTCCGCAACAAGCTGCTCTATGCCTCGGAGATGGTCGGAAACCAAGCGGTGGCCCAGACCAGAAACCTCTGGCTGTTGTTCTTCTTGGCCCCGCCGGTTTCCGAGAAGCTGTCCTCGGCAGTTTCGGCGGTGTCGGTCGCGGGATTCGACCTCGACGCCCGGGTGCTGATCGCTTTGGTGCTCACCGGCGGGAGGATTATCGAGGCCTTCGACGACCCGATCATCGGCTGGTGGAGCGACCGCACCAAGAGCCGCTGGGGGCGGCGAATACCCTTCGTGCTTCTGAGCACTCCCTTTTACGGCCTGTTCTTCGCGCTGCTGTGGTTCACTCCATGGGGTGAGGCCAACGCGCTGAACGCGATCTATATTTTCGTGGTCTTGGAGCTGTTTTTTCTCTTTTCGACCCTGTCGGCGGGGCCTTACGAGGCGATGCTCCCGGAGTTGGCCCGGGGCCACCGCGACCGGGTCAGTGTGGTGGGCTGGCAGTTCTATTTCGGGCTGTTGGGCGGCGTATTGGGGTTGGTAGCCTCGGGCTTCATCATAGACAGCCTGGACTTCAAGGTGATGGGGGGCATCATCGCCCTATTCGGCATCGCCTTCCGGTATATCGGGCTTGCGGGCGTATGGGACCGGGCCCCGCGGGATACACCTCCCGCCGAAATCGGACTGATCGAGGCTGTCACCAGCACCCTGCGCAACCGGCAATTCCTGTTTTTCCTGCCGACGTTCGTGCTGTTCCAGACTGCCATGGGGATGGTTTTGGCCTGGGTGCCCTTCATGGTATCGGGTCTGCTGGGACGGGAGGACGAGGGCAGGGTCACGTCGATGCTCACCGGCGCGGCAATCATCGCCATGGCGCTTTCGGCGATAGCCCTGTGGCGCTTGGGTAACACCAAGGGGAAACGTTGGGTCTATTCGACGTCGATGCTGATCGGGGCCGGGTATCTACCCTTCTTATTCTTCCTCGGGATGGCGCCGGGAATCCCGGTACTGATTCAAGGGCTGGTAATGGCGTTCTTGGTAGGAGTGCCGATGGCCGGCGTGAACCTATTGCCCAAGGCCATAACCGCCGACATCACCGACTACGACGAAATACGGACCGGAATGCGGCGGGAGGCGATGTTCTACGCCACCCAAAACCTATTCGAGAAAATCGCCTCGTCCTTCTCGCCTTTCCTGCTGTCGCTGGTGTTGACCTTGGGCGACACGGCAGACGACCCCTTGGGGATCCGGCTGGTCGGACCGGTGGCCGGGGTCATTGCCTTCATGGGGTTCTGGCTGTTCCGGGGCTACCGTCTGCCAAGCGAGGTAACCGTCGAATCGGTGCGCGAGGCTGGGCTGGAGATCGGCCCGCAGCCGGGCCGTTAGGGCTCGAAATGAAGGGATGGATGGGATGAAGCAGGCGTCGTGCCTAATGGGGATACTGTTGGTATCGGCGACTTCCGCACTTGTCTTTGCCGCCTGCAACGGAGGAGCCGTTCCCGACGGCTCGAGGATTACCCCGACGACGGTGTACCGGCGCCTGAACACCCCGAAACGCCGGTATTCGACAATAGAGTACCCACCCTTGCCACTAAGCGCGTGCCGCCCGCTAACCCAACATTGACACCCGTGGCGGCGACCGCGACGCCTTTCTCAACGTCCGCACCGGCACCCACTCCGGCGCCGCCCCCAGTGCCGTCGCCCACGCCAGAACCAGCTGGCGGGATTCCCAGTCAAGTAGGGGGCCTGCCGAAACTCCGGGCGTTGTTACTGGGCGCCAATCTCTTGAACGGTAAATTACCGGTCGAACTGTCGAAACTCGACCGCTTGGACGTCGCATTGAACGAGTTTGCGGGATGTGTCCCCGACGTGCTGAAATCGGTAAGGGTGACGTTGGGGACGATGCGGTCCTGCAGCGATGCGCCTTCGTCATGGGCCCACCGGCCAGTATTCGAAGATGGGGTTGACCTGAGCGTTACCTACATCGAACGCCTCCCACGGTTCCTGCGATACAAGCTGGCTCGTTTCCGGAGCCGTCGGAACTGCGCCTATCCATTTGACGAATTCAGAGGCCCGGTCGTCTGTCCCGAAGTATTCGGGGTGAAGGGATGGTCCAACCCCGGCGAGGCGGTTGAACTGGCCGCTCACGTTTAGAACTTCGGGGACATTGGATCGGGGCCATTCCAGTACCGTTGGTTGCTGAACGGCAAAGTGTTGGAAATCGGAGTTCACGGCGGACTGGCTTCCGGCGAGCAGGCAACGGTCAACTTATCGGTGGACTTGCCGAAGGTCGAGGCCAATCCCACCGTTACGTTCACCGTGGACCCTCGGGACGGAATCGACGAGCTCCTTGAAGACAACAACGAGGTGGTCGATTGGATAAAGGGCTTGACTTTGGGATTCATCTTCAGTCCGATAGCCTACGAATCGCTGACGATATCCAACCTGCCTGGGGGACGGATTCAATCGCCCGAGCACTGAGCGCACGAGAACGTAACGCGCCTGAACGATTTGCTGGCCAAAGCTGGCCTGGAAGACTGGGTGAGGGCGAATTTTCCTGATCTGAGGATTTCTTGGTGATTTTCTCTACGACACCCCTCATTCGACGGCGGTGCGGATCGTGGACCAGCAGGGCCGGCCGGTGGAAGGGGTGACTCTAGGTTTCTACCAAAGGAGTACCGGTCTGAGGGCTATGTGGTGGATGCGGAGGCCGAGTTCGTCGTGACCACCTACGACTCCCCTGCCCAATCGGGGCATCACCGGATTCGTTACAGCCACTGGGCACCAATTGAGGCCAAACCCCTTCGGGGGGATCGACGTCACAGGGCGGAACGGCATCTTCATCGTCGAGATGACGGGCGTCTGCACGAACTATGAGTGGCTCACCATAGTGGACTTGAATTTGGCCTACTGGGAGGGCCGCACTGAAAAGGCGGTCTTCACCAAGACTCTCAAATGCTAGGTCAGTTGCGCGGCCAGCGCTTCGGGGTCGGTGACCGGCAGCTGGCAGGCGTAGTTCTCGCAGACGTAGGCGGTTGGAGCGCCACCGATCATGCCGCGGCCTTCGAGAAGCGGCCCAGCGGCTCCCTGGCCTTCCCCGGGTGCCCAGACGACTACGCGGTTGGCCAAGTAACGACCGAAGACCTCGTCCAAAAGCCGGGCGGTGGCCGCGTCCTCGCGGGGGCCGACGATGGCGATTTCCTTGGGGGTCGAGACATAGAAGTCCAAGGCGGCCAACCAGCGGCCAGTGCCAGCGGGAGCCCGGGACATCAGCTCGCTGAGGGCGCGCATGGGTGGGACCGCCTTGCGGCTGTATTCGTCGTTGCCGGCAATGACCGCCAGACGCAGCAGCAGGTCGGTGGCCACGGAGCCCCCGCAGGGCTGGGCGTTGTCGAACACGTCGCGCGGCCGGACAACCAGTTCTTCGTGGTCACGGCCGGTATCGTAGAAGGCCCCGGCAGCCTCGTCCCAGAACAAGTCGATCATCGCGTCGGCCATCGCCAAGGCGGTGTCCAGCCACCGTGGGTTGAAAGTGCTCTCGTAGAGCGCCAGCAGCCCGTCGGCCACGAAGGCGTAATCTTCCAGGAATCCTGGAAGCTTGGCCTCGCCTTCCCGGTAGGTGCGTAGCAGCTTGCCCCCGGGCATCATGGTCGTGGTTAGGAAGGTGGCGTTCTTGATGCCCGCTTCGATGTAGTCCTGGCGGCCCAGAGCCGCGCCGGCCTCGGCAAAGGCCCGAAGCATCAGCCCGTTCCAAGACGCCAATACCTTGTCGTCGAGGAGCGGCGGCACCCGCTGCTCGCGCACCAAGCGAAGGGCGGTTTTGCCCCGCTGGACCACGTCGATCAGGTGGGCCAGCTCGATGCCGTTTTCGGTGGAGCAGTCGGTGGCTGTCTTGCCGATATTTAGGATGTTCTTGCCCTCGAAGTTGCCCCGTTGGGTGACTCCGAAGAACCTTCCGAAAAGACCGGCTTCCTCGTCGCCCAAGACCTGCTCGATCTCATCGGGCGACCAGACGAAATACTTGCCTTCCTCGCCCTCGCTGTCGGCGTCGGTGGCCGAGTAGAAGCCGCCGTGAGGGCCGGTCATCTCCCGGAGCACGTAATCCAGCGTCTCCTCGGTAATGCGCCGGTAGAGGCCGCGTCCTGTGGCCTGATGGGCGTTCAGGTAGAGGCGGGCCAGCAGGGCGTTGTCGTAGAGCATCTTCTCGAAGTGGGGCACGAGCCAGAACGAATCGGTGGAATAGCGGTGGAAGCCGCCGGCGATTTGATCGTAAATGCCGCCGCGGGCCATCTTCTCCAACGTGAGGTCCAGCATGTCCAAGGCCCGGTCGTTGTAACCGTGGGCGTAGTAGCGGAGAAATACCTCCAGGGTCATGGCTTGGGGGAACTTGGGGGCGTTGCCGACACCCCCGTTCTGATAGTCGAAGTTGGCGGCCAGGGTCGAATAGGCCCGATGGAGGATGTCGACGCCGAGCAGGGCGTCGCTGCGGGGCATCTGACCGGTGCGGCCCATCTGCTCGGTGAGCTGCCCGGTGACCCGGTTGATCTCGTCGCGGTTGGTGCGGTAGGCGCCGGCCGCCGACTCCAGCAGCCGGGGGAAGCCGGGCATGTTGTGGCGGTCCACCGGCGGGAAGTAGGTGCCGCCGTAGAAGGGCTTGCCGTCGGGCGTGAGAAACACGGTCATCGGCCAACCGCCGCTGCCGGTGAGCATCTGGACCGCCTCCATGTAGACGGCGTCCAAGTCGGGCCGTTCTTCGCGGTCGACCTTGATGTTGACGAAGTGCTCGTTCATGATGGCGGCGATGTCCTCGTTCTCGAAGGACTCGCGCTCCATGACGTGGCACCAGTGGCAGGCTGAGTAGCCGATGCTGAGGAGAATTGGCTTGTCCTCGGCTTGGGCTTTAGACAGCGCCTCCTCGCCCCAGGAATACCAGTCCACGGGATTGTTGGCGTGTTGGAGCAGGTAGGGACTGGTCTCGTTAATCAACCGGTTGGGCATGATGCTCCTGCGGTTCAAGGCGGATATTGATGGTCAGATTAATCCCAAGCGCCGTGTGTCATCTTCTGTCCATCCGGTGGCCCGGATCACGCTGGAGAGCGTTCCACGAGTAAGAGTGGCACCACCTGAGTGGAAGTGTATCGGTACGGTTCTCCCGTCCAGATGACGGTAGACATAGCCTCCGGTTCGAGTTGTGCGTTGACGAATAAACCCGTCTCTTTCCAAAGCTCGGATTATCTCGCGCACCGGGGTGTTACGAAGGAGGTGGACTAGCCCCCTTCCTGGTGTCATACGCTAAGAGTTACGATTTCTGAGCCAACTACCACTCGGCTATCTTCGATGCCCTCCGGCAACGGGTCATTGTATTCGATCAACACTTCGAGGTAGGCCTGAGCCAATTCTTGCAACGCTCCCAGCGCCTGCTCCTTCGTATATCCCCAGGCCGAGCAATTGGGCATAAGCGGAATGCCCGCATTCCAACGCCCGTCTCCTTCTTGCTCCAGTTCGACTGACAGCACATAAGTCTTCATCCTGACGCCTCCTGCTGCAGCGTCTCAAGAAACGCGGCGAGCGGCATCGCACCGCGGTCTTCGCCGTCGCGGTGGCGTACGGCCACGGCGCCGGACTCCTGCTCGCGGTCGCCGACCACCAGCATATAGGGCACCTTCTGGAGCTGAGCGGTGCGGATCTTCTGGTTCATCCGTTCGCTTCGGGAGTCCACTTCGGCCCGGAAGCCGGCGGCGTCGAGCGCCGCCTGTACCGAGTCGGCATACTCCTGGTGACGGTCGGCGATGGGGATTACGACCGCCTGGACCGGGGACAGCCAAACCGGGAAGGCGCCGCCGTAGTGCTCGATCAGCACCCCCAGAAAGCGCTCCATGGAGCCCAGAATGGCACGGTGCACCATGTAGGGACGGCTGCGGCCCCCGTGCTCGTCCTGGTAGGTGAGGTCGAAGCGCTCGGGCAGGTTGAAGTCGAACTGTACTGTGGTGCACTGCCAGGCCCGGCCTAGGGCGTCGGTGATGTTGATGTCGATCTTTGGGCCGTAGAAGGCGCCCCCACCGTCGTCAACGGTAAAGGGCAGCCCCCGTTGCTCCAAGGCGTTTCGCAGGGAGTTGGTGGCGTGCTCCCACATTTCCAATTCGCCCACGTGCTTCTCCGGGCGGGTGGACAGGGCGATGGAGTAGTCGGAGAATCCGAAGGCTTCAAGGAGCTCGAAGGTTAGCTCCAAGACGCCACCGATTTCGTCTTCCACCTGCTCTTGGCGGCAGAAGATGTGGGCGTCGTCCTGGGTGAAACCCCGCACCCGCATCAACCCGTGCAGCGCCCCGCTACGCTCGTAACGGTAGACGGTGCCCAGTTCGGCGAAACGCAGCGGGAGCTCTCGGTAGCTACGCAATGACGAGCGGAAGATCGTGATGTGGAAGGGACAGTTCATCGGCTTCAGGAAGTATTCTTGCTCGTCCACTTCCACCGCGGAATACATGCTATCGCGGTAGAAGTCGAGGTGCCCGCTGGTCTGCCACAGATGGGCGCGTCCGATGTGGGGAGAATAGACCACGTCGTAGCCCCGACGGTAGTGGAGGTTTTTCCAATAGTCTTCGATGATCGAGCGCACCCGGCCGCCCTTGGGGTGCCAGACGACCAGTCCGGGGCCGATCTCGTCGTGGATTGAGTAGAGACCCAACTGGCGCCCCAAGGTGCGGTGGTCGCGCCGTTCGGCCTCTTCCAGCCGCGCTAGGTGATCGTCCAACTCGTCCTGGGACTCGAAAGCGGTGCCGTAGATGCGCTGGAGCATCGGGTTTTTTTCGTCGCCCCGCCAATAAGCCCCGGCGACGCTGAGCAGCTTGAGCGCGGGAATCTGGGCCGTGTTTTCCACGTGGGGCCCCTGGCAGAGGTCTACGAACCCGTTGTGCCGGTAGATGGAAATGGTCTCGGATTCGTCCAAGCCAGCGATCAGTTCCAGTTTGTAGGGCTGATCGGCGAAGAGCTCTCGGGCCTGTAGGCGGCCCAACTCCTCGCGAACGAAGGGGAAGCAGCCAGCGACGCTGGCCCGCATGATCGCCTCGATGCTTTCCAGGTCTTCGGGCGTGAAGGGCCGCGACACATCGAAGTCGTAGTAGAAACCGTCTTGGGTGGGCGGGCCGATGCCCATCTTGGCCTCGGGGAATAGCCTGAGCACGGCGTCGGCCATAACGTGGGCCGCGGAGTGCCGCATCCGGTGCCGGTGGACCTGCGTTTCGTCGACGCTGCCAGTCTCCAGAGTTCCGTGGTCTAACATCACCCTTCCCCGCCTAAAATGTGCTGGTACCGCTCAATTATAGCCCGTATCGTCTCTATTAGCCCGACAACTCGAACAGGAGCCTGCGCCAATGGCGTTGTGCGATGGAGTCGCGGATGTGCCTCCGATGGGCGAAGATATAGGTGGCTGAAACCATCAGGGTGAGGAAGTAGCAGAGTGCGACCTGATCGGTCGGCTGCCCGGTCACGACGATTAGGACGTTGACCAAGACGAAGCCCAAGGCCGCACCCAAGACGACGTTCCGCAACAGCAACATCAGCAAGACGCTGGGGACGGCGCTGAGGAGTGTCAACACGGGGACCATGACTAACGATATGCCCACAATGGTTGCGGGGTTGCGGCGCCCTTCCCGCCCTGAAATTTCAGGAATACCGGCCAGTTGTGGCCCACGACCACCAGCGGCGTCGTGGCAAAGATAACCCAGTAGTCGGCGCCGGTCAGCCACGGCACGCCAACCGCGAGCACACCCTTGGCCGTATCGCCAACCAACACTAACATCGCTGGACCGAAGCCGAGGAGGTGGTAGGTGTTGAGGGCCCCCACGTTCCCGGACCCAAGCCGCCGGATGTCGTCCCCTCGCAGGGCCCGCACCACCAGATACGCCGTGGGGACCGACCCAAGCAGGTAGGAGCCTAGGGATAACACGAGGCCAAGGACCAGGTCCAGGGTTGTTCCTCCAACGGGCGGCATGATTGCAAGCTCAGACTAACAGCTATCGGCGTTCCCCTGTCAATCAAAGACGAAGAGGCGCTCAGATCGATATAATGGCATCGAGCAATAGCGATTCTCCCTTGCCAGGAGCAAATGTATGGCTATCAAAGAGGACCTCGAATCATTCGTCACCCAGGTAACCTGCCCGGACGATTTTGACGAGTTTTGGGCCGCGGTCTTGGCCGAGTTGACCGAGATACCGTTGGAACCCGAGGTCACCCCCGACCCGCTGCGCAGCAATGATGAGGTCAATGTCTTTCAAGCGACCTACAAAAGCCTGGGTGGCCTGGAAATATTCTCGTGGTACAGCGTTCCAGCCCAGGGCGAGGGCCCATTCCCGGCCATCCTGCACCTCCCTGGATACAAGTCCGAGCCGGCAGTACGCCGAGACTGGGGGCGTAAGGGAGTGGTGGTGCTATCGGTCGCGGTGCGGGGGAAATTGCCCAGCAGCTCGGATTTCAACCCTGGTTACCCGGGCTTGCTCACCAGCGGCGTGGAGAGCCGGGACACCTACAGCTATAAGGGAGTGATTTCCGACTGCTCCCGCGGTCTCGACTTTCTGCTTTCCCGGCCCGAAGTGGACCCCGAGCGCATCTACGCCTGCGGCAGCAGCCAGGGTGGGGGACTGACCTTATGCACCACCGGTCTTCGGCCGGAAATCAAGGGCGGTGTATCCGGGTATCCGTTCCTCTGCTGCTACCCAGAGTCCGCGAAGATGCTGCGCAGCTACCCCTACGATGAAATCAGCTGCTATAGCCGTGCGTACCCAGGGAAGACGGGGCAGATGCTCGACACGCTGCGCTACTTCGACGGCGTGAACTTCGCCCCTCGGATCAAGTGCCCGATGGTGGTGGGTATCGCGATGGAGGACGAGGTGTGCCCCCCCGAGACCAGCTACGCGGCCTACCGGCTGCTCGGCGGCGAGAAGGAGCTTTGGCTATTCCCCAATTCAGGGCATGGCAACGCCCACGACTACCCGGGCAAGGAAGTGGCGTGGTTGGAAGGACAGATCGGCGTCGGCCAAGCGGTGACGGTCTGATGACCTCCGGAGCAGGCGCGTTTTGGGAACGGACCGACGCCGAATTGGCCGAGCTTCCAACCAACGTGACGCTTGAAGCCGACGGGTTCTACTCCCAGCCGGAGTGGGATGTCTACCGAATGCGCTACTCCAGCACCGGCGGGCAGAGGCTCTATGCTTGGTTCTCGGCGCCCAAGGGCGACGGCCCCTTTCCGGCCTTGGTCCGCATGCCAGACTACGCCAGCGTCCACGACCTGATTTACACGCCGCTGCGCCAACACGCGGTGGTGATGAACCCCACCCACCGGGGCCAGCGGAACAGCGACGCCTCGGTCCGGGCCAGCTATCCGGGGCTGCTCACCGACGGGATCGAGAGCGCGGCGTCGTACCACATCTTGGGCGCATACGCCGATGCGCTGCGGGCCATCGATGCCCTCCGGGCGCAACCGCAGGCGGCCATCGGTCAAGTTGCATTAACGGGGTCCGGATTAGGCGCCAGCCTGGCGCTGGCTGTGGCTTCCCGCCGGACCGGTTTCGTCGGGGTCGCTGCCGATACTCCGATGCCATTGGGCCATCCGGCGGCGCTCGATTCGGGTCCCGGCTACCCCTTGGGAGAGCTGGGAGACTACTTGAGAATGTACCCTGAGCGACGAGGAGCGGTGGAAGACGTGCTGTCGGTGCTCGATCCGCTGAGACGTGCGGCGTTAGTATCGGCGCCGGTGCTCCTGAGCGCCGGACGCTTCGACCGCAGCACCTGCCCCGTGGGTTTCGCCGAGGAGCTTGCGGCAAACATCCCCGACTGCGATTTTCGTCTCTACGACGGTGCCGCCGAGGGCGGTGGCCATGAACATGCTTTAGTGCGCACCGCTTGGCTGGCGGAGCGTCTGGGAATCCCACTTTAGAGGACGCGCAACGACATGGAACAATTAAGACAGCAGCTATCTACTTTAGTCCAGAAGATCGAGTCAGTGGTGGAGCGTCTTTGACCTTACTGGTCAGGAAAACACCATAGCGGCGCTGGAGAAAGAAACCGCCGAACCTGATTTCTGGAACGACCACCAGACAGCGCAACGCCAGATGCAGACGCTGGGCCGACTGAAGGACACCGTCACTCTCTGGCGTGACTTGGACTCGCGGGCCCGCAACCTCTTAGAACTGACTGACTTGGCTATAGCCGAGGGCGAGTCCAGCATGGAGAGTGAACTCGAAGCCGAGGCCGACGAGGTCTCACGGCTCTTCGCCCGCGAGGAAATCAACCTTACTTTGTCGGGCCCGTACGACCAGCGCCCGGCCATAGTGTCCATCCACGCCGGGGCCGGCGGCACCGATTCTCACGATTGGGCTGAGATGCTGCTGGCGATGTATACCCGTTGGGCGGAGGCGGGGAAGCGGCCCGTGGAGGTGCTTGACCTGTCGTACGGTGACGAGGCCGGTTTGCGCAGCGGCATCCTGCAGGTTGGAGGGGCTCACGCCTACGGCTATATGACCGCCGAGCAGGGGGTCCACCGCTTGGTGCGATTATCTCCATATGACCCGGACCACCTCCGCCACACCTCCTTTGCCAACGTGGAGGTGCTGCCCACGGCCGAGGGCGAGACTGAACTGACCATCCGCCCGGAAGACGTGAAGATGGACACGTTTCGCTCCAGCGGTCCAGGGGGGCAGAACGTGCAGAAGGTTGCGTCGGCAGTACGGCTTACCCACTTGCCCACTGGGATCGTGGTGTCCTGCCAGACCGAACGCTCCCAGCACCAGAACCGGGAATACGCGACCCGCATCCTGCAAGCCCGGCTTCTGAAGCGGCAGAACGACGAACGGGCCGAAAAGCTGGCGAAGCTGCGAGGCGACCGGGTTAACCCGGAGTGGGGGAACCAGATCCGGAGCTATGTGCTCCATCCCTACAAGTCGGTGAAGGACCACCGCACGAATCTACAGAGCACAAACCCGGACGCAGTGTTGGGCGGGGCGATAGACCCCTTCATCGAGGCGTACTTGATTTCGAAGTTGGGGCAGGGCTAGGGGGAACGGGTTAGCAGTTGCCCAGCAGGTGCCCCATCCGGCGCTTCTTGGTGGTCAGGTAGCGACGGTTCTCATCGGTGACGGTGGCTTCCAGTGGCAGCCGGTCGACGATCTCCAGCCCGAATCCCGACAGCCCCATCATTTTGCGCGGGTTGTTGGTCAGCATGCGAAGCTTGGAGACGCCCAGGTCAAGCAGGATCTGGGCCCCGGCTTCGTAGTGACGCATGTCGTCATCAAAGCCCAGGGTCTGGTTGGCCTCGATGGTGTCCAGACCGGTGTCCTGCAGGGAATAGGCCTTAATCTTATTGTGCAGTCCGATTCCCCGACCCTCCTGCCGCATGTAGAGGAGCACACCGGTGCCCTCCTTCGAGAGGGCTTGGAGGGCCAGCTCCACCTGTTCGCCGCAGTCGCAACGGGTGCTGCCAAACACGTCTCCGGTTAGGCATTCACTGTGGATGCGTACCATCACCGGCTCTTGCTCGGTCCAATCGCCAATGGTGAGGGCGATGTGCTCGCCGTTGTCCAAGACGCTGCGGTAGCCGATGGCCTTGAAGTTGCCGTACTTGGTCGGCAGCCTGGTCTCGGCAACGCGCTCGATCAGCCGTTCGTGGCGGCGGCGGTGGGCGATGATCTGGGCGATGCTGAGAATCTTCAGCCCATGCTCTTGGGCGAACGATTCCAGAGTGGGCAGGCGGGACATGGTCCCGTCCTCGTCCATGATTTCGCAGACAATACCCGCCGGGTACATCCCGGCCAGGTTGCATAGGTCTACAATCGCTTCGGTGTGCCCGGCCCGGGCCAAGACGCCGCCGGGGTGATAGCGCAAAGGGAACAGGTGGCCGGGGCGGGTGAAGTCCTCGGGTTTCACCTCCGGGTCGATCATGGCCTGCACGGTGGCAGCCCGGTCAAAGGCGGAGATGCCGGTGGTGGTGTCCTTCTTATAGTCCACGGAAACGGTGAAGGCCGTCTGCTCCTTGATGGAGCCGTTGGCGGTGACCATCAGGGGCACCTGGAGCTCGTCGAGTCGCTCCCCGATCATCGGCATGCAGAGGAGCCCGCGGGCGTACTTCACGATGAAGTTGATGGCTTCCGGCGTCACTGTCTCGGCCGCCATCACCAAGTCACCCTCGTTTTCCCGGTCCTCGTCGTCGACGACAACCAAGAGCTTGCCCGCTTTAAGCTCTTCTAAAGCCTCTTCCAAACTACACAGAGGCATCGCTCAGTCCTTCCCGTCTGCCCGGCTAGTTGGCTGTGGCGCCGACGGAGGGCAACTTACCGGGCCAGGAGGTTTTCCACGTATTTGGCCAGGATATCCGCTTCCAAGTTTACCCTGCTGCCCGCCGATAGTTGCTGCAGGTTAGTATTGCGCAGCGTGTATGGTATCACAGCGAGGGTGAACGATGAAGTACTTCTTTTTACCACGGTCAAACTTATGCCGTCAACCGCGACGAATCCCTTCTCCACGATATAGGGCATTAACCGTTTCGGGGCACGCACTCGAAAGATAATCGAATCGCCTTCGTCCCTGCTGGACATTATGCGGCCAGTCCCGTCCACGTGGCCCTGCACGATGTGCCCGCCCAAGCGGTCGCTGACACTCAGCGCCCGTTCCAAATTCACCGGTCCGCCCACCGAGAGGTCGCCAAGAGAAGTGCGCCGCATGGTCTCGGGCGACAGGTCAACCGAGAACTCCCCCTCCTCTTGAGCGACCACCGTGAGGCAAGCGCCGTTCACCGCCACGCTGTCGCCGAGCTTGATGTCGTCCAGCACCTTGATCGCCCGGACAGTCATGGCGTTGTCGCTGATTCGGGCCACCGAACCCACTTCCTCTACAATTCCGGTAAACAATGCTCCCTGCTCCCGTAAATCGATTGAGACCATCGCTGTCAGTCCGTCGGCGGATACCCGGTCAGCAGCCAATCAGGGCCGAATTGCCGCATGGTCACGCCCTCCAGCCGCAATGCGCCGCTCATTGCGGAAGCCCCTTGGCCGGCCACCGGGGAGGCAGCGGAACCGCCGATGATGACCGGAGCGATGAAGGCTTGCACCTTGTCCACCAGCCCGGCATCGAAAAACGAGCCCAACACCTCTCCGCCGCCCTCGACGATCAGCGACACCATTCCCTGTCCGCCCAGGTGCTCCAAGGCGTCCCGCAAGTCCACCCGCCCAGATTCGGTGGAACCGACGGTGACGACCTGGCCTCCCGCAGCATCCAGGCGTAGCACGTCATCCATTGGCGCCGCGCCCGTGGTGTACACAATGGTCCGGCCCGGCTGGCCCAGCAACTGTGATTCCGGGGGAATACGGCACCGGCTGTCCAGCACCACCCGCACCGGTTGCCGTTCCAGCGGTCCCCCTTGGTCGTCGCGAGCGGTCAACGCCGGGTCGTCGGCAACCACAGTGCTCCGGCCCACGAGGATGGCATCGTGCTCACGGCGCATCTGCTGCACGTATCCCCTGGCTTCCGGACCGGTGACCCACTTCGAGTCCCCGGTATGGGTCGCTATTTTCCCATCGAGACTGGCGGCGAACTTGGCAACGACGAAAGGGAGGCCGGTGTTGATGTGTTTGGCGAATGCTTCGTACAGCTCCCGGGTCTCCGGCACATCCTCCCAGGCCACGTCTACTCCAGCTTTCCGCAACTCCGCCGCGCCTTGGCCGGCCACCGATGGGTTGGGGTCTTCGCGGGCCACCACCACCCTGCTGATACCGGCGGCGATGACGGCGGCGGTGCAGGGCGGGGTGCGGCCCCAGTGGCAGCAGGGTTCCAGGGTTACGTAGAGCGTCGCGCCTCGGGCCAATTCGCCAGCCTGGGCCAGCGCCCCGATCTCTGCGTGGGCTTGGCCGGGCGGCTGGGTCGCGCCTCGGCCCACGAAGGCGCCGTCCCTAACCACCACCGCGCCCACCGCCGGGTTGGGGCTGGTGTAGCCGACCACCGAGCGGGCCATTTCGAGCGCGGCGCGCATGGCGCTGGAAGAGGCCCGGTTTTCCTGGGCTTCTGCAGACATAAGCGCCGGTTAATTTCCGCCTGGGGCTATCTCGAACACGCCCTGAACGGCAACGACGACGTCCAACTCGCCCGAGGAGACCGACGTCGAGTCGTTCAAGGCCGCGAAAGAAACAAACTCCGCGCGCTGCGCGAAGGACTGGAATGGCGTCACGCCCATGCCCTCGGCAAGCAAGGTCAAAGGACCCAGCGCCACGCCAGCATGTGAGGCTAACTGCTCTGCCTTGTCGTGCAGGTCGGCCACGGCTTCGGCCCGGGCCTGTTCCTCCAGGGCCTTGGTGTCTTCGATGGCAAACCGGATGCTGTCCACCCGGATCAGGTCACCGGCGGCTTCGGCCACGCCGTCGATGATGGCCCCGACCGCGTCCAGGTCACGGACCTTAACGCTCAGGGAGTTGTTGACCCGGTAGCCAATCAGAATCTGCTCGTTGGTGGTGTAGCAACCTTGAGTCTGGGCCGGTCGCAGCGTGGGGCCTTCGCTCTGCCCTTGGGGGCTCGCTGGGGTTGCCTCCGGGCACTTGACCACCTCGCTGCCACGGTATTCGGGTCTAATGTCGAAGCGAAGCGTTTGAATGTCGATCTCGGCCACTCCGTGGTCGTCCAGCACCGCCATGACATCCTCAATTCCGACGGCGGCCTCGGCCCGAGCCTCGGCAGCGGTTTCAGCGGTAGCCTGGACCCCCAAGGCCAGCAATGCCAGGTCGGGCGGTCCGGATGCCTCGCCTCGGCCGGTGACCCAGATGCCCGTGGGTTGGTCCGACCCGTTGGCCGCTTCGGGGACGTTGCCAAAAGAGGCCGCAATGGCCTGCCCCGAGGTGGAGTCGTCCCCGACGCAGCCGATGGCGGCGCCCAGCAATGCGGCAATCGCCAATAAGAGCGCCAGACTCCGGAAACGCAATAGCTTGTTCAATGCTTACGCTATCCCTGGAAGTTTACGCGGCCGTCCAGAAGAGCGCGGGCCATGACGAACTTGTGGATCTCCGAGGTACCGCCGCCGATGCGGGCGTGGCGCAGCAAGTGGTACCAGTGGGGGATTGGCATGTCGAGGGTCTCACCGATGCCCCCGAAGACCTGCATGATTTTGTCGATGCTGCGGCAGCCCCACTCCCCGGCGCAATACTTGATCATCGACGCCTCGACGCGCACGTCCTCGTCGTTGTCGGCCCGCATCGCCGTCTCGCGAGTGGTTGCTCTGAGGGTCATGATGTCGATGTAGACGTCGGTGAGCATCCATTGGATGGCCTGGCGGTCGGAGATGGGCCGCCCGTAGGTGACGCGCTGCTTGGCCCAATCAATGGCCATGTCCAAGGCCCGGCTTAGGATGCCGACGGCCATGGAACCGCGCAGCAACCGGTCGTGGTGCACTAGCCACTTCTGGCCCAAGGTGAAGCCGCGTCCCACCTCGCCCAGAACTTTGGTCTGGGGCACCCGAACGTTGTCCAAGTGTACCAAGTGCTGCTGGGACTTGCTGGGGTTGATCCAAATGCGGATGGGGTCGAAGCTGAGCCCGGCGCTGGGATTGTCCACGATGAACATCGTAATGCCGCCCCGTTGCCGCAGCTCCGGGTCGGTCACCGCTTGTACCAGAATGTAGTCGGCGCTCGCTGCTCCGGAGATGAACATTTTGGTACCGTTCAGCACCCAGTCGTCGCCGTCCAACACCGCTCGGGTCTGCATCATGCCGCCCGGGTCAGAGCCCGCTTCGGGCTCCGTCTGGGCGAAAGCATAGTGGAGGTCGCCCTGGATTGAAGGCAGCAGGTATTCCCGCTCCTGTTCCGGGGTGCAGGAGCCGAACATCATCATCGGGACCGGCGAAGTGGGCAGCTGCACGATGCTCTTGTGCACTTCTTCGTCCAGAACCACGTGACCCAGGGCGCCCATACCGCCACCGCCGTACTCCTCGGGCACGAACGATGTATAGATGCCGGTGTCCTTGGAGATCTGGTTGAGGCGGCCCCACTTCTCCTGGCCCAGAGTGCCCAAAATGCCCTGGAGCGCCTCGGCGATGCCCCGGGGAGCGCCCACGTCCTCGACCCCGTCGAGGGTCGGATTGGCCAGGTATTCGCCCTCCAGAGGGATGCACTCGTCGGTCACAATCTGGCGGGTGGTCTGCTTGAGCGCTTCCAGTTCCGACGGCAGACCGGCTTCTGCGGCTTGCATGATGGGTTCCTCCGATACGGTCGATACGATTTGAAGACGAAAGGGCTGGGAAGAGCGAGGTCACTTGGGATGGCCCGGCTGAGATGCAGGTCAGTGGAAGGGGCAGACCCACCTGAAGGACTGTACGGCCATGTTATCGTCGTCGGACTCGGTGGTAGCGGCACCGCCCGCCAAGGCGGTGGGGGCGTTGCCGGTGTTCACGTCGCTCACAGCGGCAAGACCGGTGGCAACCACCGAGAGCACCAAGAGAACGATCACCGACAGCGCGATTATCTTGTTCATGATGACCGGTTGCCGCCAAGCAGCGTTACGATGCACCGTGCCGAAACGGTCTATCAATTGTATACCGGCCCCATGCTAAAATATACACCGCCTCCGACTAGGCCTTGCTGTAGATAGATGCAATACCGCGACCTGCCCAGCGTCGACCGAGTCCTTGCCTTCCCTGAAGTGGCCGAGGCCGCCCAGTCCTTCGACCGCGAATGGGTGGTCGGCTTGGTGCGTTTGGAGTTGGAGCAAGCCCGCCAGCGAATCGCCCGGGGCGACGGCCCTTCCGATGCGGCCGAAGTCGCCGAGGCTGTGTGCCAACGCATCGAAGCGTCGGTGCGGCCCGACCCTCGCCGGGTGATCAACGCCACCGGAGTCATCATCCACACGAATCTGGGCCGGGCGCCCCTCAGCCGGTCGGCGATCAAGGCCGCCGAGGAGGCCGCCTCGGGCTACTCGAATCTAGAGTTCGATCTCGAATCGGGCCGGCGCGGCTCTCGGCAGGCGCAGCTACAGTCACTGCTCCGGCAACTCACTGGCGCGGAATCGGCGTTGGTGGTCAACAATAACGCCTCGGCAGTGCTGTTGGGTCTGTCCGCCTTGGCGGCGGGCCGGGAAGTGATTGTTTCCCGGGCCGAGGCGGTGGAGATCGGGGGCGGATTCCGGGTGCCCGATGTGTTGCGGCAGAGCGGTTGCGTACTGGTGGATGTTGGCACCACCAACCGCACCTACCTGCGCGACTACGAAGAGGCGGCCACCGAAAGCACCGCCGCGTTCTTGAAAGTCCACGCCAGTAACTTCCGGGTCGAGGGGTTCACTGCCGAGGTGTCGGCCGGAGACCTTGCGGCCTTGGGTGACCGCTTGGGCGTCTCGGTGCTCCACGACGTCGGCAGCGGCAGCCTGCTGCCCACCGAGAAGTACGGAATGGCCCACGAGCCCACTCCCCAAGAGGGCGTTCAGGCGGGCATGGGGCTGGTGTTCTTCTCTGGCGACAAGCTCTTGGGCGGGCCGCAAGCCGGGATCATCGTCGGCAGGCGTGAATTGGTAGACCGGCTGGCTCGCCACCCGCTGGCCCGCGCGGTGCGCATCGACAAGCTCAGCCTGGCCGGCCTCGCCGCCACTCTGACCCACTACGTTCGAGGCGAGGCGGAACGTGAAGTCCCGGTATGGCGGATGATCTCTGCCCCGGCCGAATCCTTGAAGCTGCGGGCCATTGCCTGGAGGGATGCGCTTGGGGCGCCCTACGCCATCGGCGAGTCTCGGTCGGCGGTGGGGGGTGGAAGCCTTCCGGGAGAGACGCTGCCGACCTGGGTGTTGGCGTTGGACACTGCCGGATTCGACAGTCGCGCTGAAGGTGTTACGCGACGGCTGCGGCAGAACTCGCCGCCGGTGGTGGCTCGCATCGAAGACGAACGGGTGCTGTTCGACCCCCGCACGGTCGATCCGGAGGACGACCCCGAGCTGTTGCGGGCCTTGGCGGGGTTGCGATGACCGACTATCTGCTGGTGCATGGCGCGGGTCAGGGGGCCTGGGTATGGGGACGGGTCTGGGGCTATATGACGGCCCCCGAGGAACACCCGCCCACGTTGCACAAGACACGGCGGGCCAACCATGTTCATCCGATGGACCTGCCGGGCCACGGGGCCGACGCCGGGGGCGACACTTCGGGAGTACGCTTGGATGACTGCGTTCACGCGATCTGCCGGGCCATCGAGCGAGAGGGGCTACGGGACCTGGTACTGGTGGGCCATGGCTTCGGCGGGAGCCTGGTGCTGCAAGCGGCTCAGCAGCTGACCGAACCGCCCAAGAGGATCGTATTGGTGGGCGGCATCGTGCCTGCCGGACAGCGCAACCTGATTAGCGCGTGTCCTCAGCCGATTCGCACCGGGTTTGGCTTGATCACGTTCCTCAGTTCGTTGCAGCGGCAGGAGGTCAAGGTGCCGAAATCCGCCATCGACCGCTACTTGTGTAACACCATGGAACCGATGGAGATCGTGCAAATGATCGGGTTCATGGGCGCGTTGCCGACGCGGGTGCTCAAATCCCGGCTTTCCCTGAGCGACGACGGTCTGCCGTGTCCGGTAACCTACGTGGTGCTGACCCAAGACAAACTGGTCCCGCCGGAATCGCAACGCCGCATCGCCGACAGGTTCGGTTGCGACGAGACGTTGGAGATCGAAGCCTGCCACGAGGTCATGTGGCAACACCCCAAGGAGCTTGCCGACCTGCTCCTGCGCTACGCCTAAACGACCCCGTTATCTCTCCTCCGCATACCGGCGCATACCGGGCGTTTCGTCATCACCCCGGCATACCCCCTCCGCCCGGCCCATTATCCCAGCAAATGAAAAGAGGCCGGGTAGCTACCCGGCCTCTTGTTGCGTTGACGGTCGACCCAATGGCCTAGTGGTGGTGGCCGTGGTCGTCGCGGTGTTCTTCCTCTTCAGGGGTGATCAGCGAGTAGGTGGTCAGGATCATCGAGGCCACGCTGGCCGCGTTCTCCAATGCCGAGCGCGACACCTTGGTCGGGTCGATGATGCCCTGCGCTACCACATCGGTGTATTCCCGGCTCAACGCGTCGAACCCATAATTCCGCTCCGTGCTGCGGCGGATTTCGTCCACGACTACCGCGGGTTCGGCCCCAGAGTTGGTGGCGATGATCCGCAGCGGCTCCTGCAGGGCTTCGCGGAGGACCACCTTAGCCACGGCCTCGTCGCCGCTAAGGTTGACGCCGTCCAAGGCCGACATCGCCCGGATGTAGGCCACCCCGCCTCCCGGCACGATACCTTCTTCCACCGCCGCGCGGGTGGCGGAGAGGGCGTCCTCGACGCGGGACTTACGGTTCTTCAGTTCAGGCTCGGTGGGCGCTCCCACCTTTACGACCGCGACGCCGCCGGAGAGCTTGGCCAGCCGTTCCTGCAGCTTTTCCTTGTCGTATTCCGAGGTGGTCTCCTCGATCTGGACCTGGATTTGCTCGCCCCGGCCCTTAATCATGTCGGGGTCGCCCCGTCCTTCGATGATGGTGGTCCGGTCCTTGGTGGTCTCGATCCGCCGGGCTTGGCCGAGGTCGGCCACCGTCGCTTGGTCGAGCCGGCGGCCCCGCTCCTCGGAGACAACTTGGGCGCCGGTGAGGATGGCGATGTCTTCCAGCATGGCCTTGCGGCGGTCGCCGAAGCCTGGGGCCTTGATCGCCAGGCAGTTGAGCATGCCGCGCAGCTTGTTGACTACCAGCACCGCTAGGGCCTCGCTCTCAACGTCTTCGGCGATGACTACCAGGTTGCGGGTGACCTGGACCACGTTCTCCAGAATCGGTACCAGCTCGGCGGCCGAGGAGATCTTCTTGTCGGTGACCAGGATATAGGCGCCTTCGATAATCGACTCCATCCGTTCGGGGTTGGTTACGAAGTAGGGGCTGATGTAGCCGCGGTCGAAGTTCATCCCCTCGACGAACTCGATCTCGGACTCGATGCCCTTGCCCTCCTCGATGGTGACCACCCCGTCGGGGCCGACTTGGTCGAGGACGTCGGCCAGCATGTCGCCGATCTCGCGGTCGTTGGCCGAGATGGAGGCCACCTGGGCCATCTGGTCGCGCCCCTGCACCGGGTTGGAGAGCCGGCCCAACTCGGCCACAATGGCGCTGACGCTCTTGTCGATGCCCCGCTTGATGGCCATGGGGTCGGCGCCGGCCGCCACGTTCTTCATCCCCTCGCGGACGATGACTTGGGCCAAGACCGTCGCGGTGGTGGTGCCGTCACCGGCCACGTCGTTGGTCTTTGAGGCGGCCTCCTTGATCAACTGAGCGCCCATGTTTTCGAAGGAGTTGGGCAACTCCACTTCCTTGGCGATGGTTACGCCGTCGTTGGTGATGACCGGCGCGCCCCACTTCTTCTCCAAGGCGACGTTGTGTCCCTTGGGTCCCAGGGTGCGCTTGACGGCGTTGGAAACCATGTTGATGCCGCTCAGCAGCGCCTTCTGGGCCTCTTGGTCGCTGATGATGTGCTTGGCTGGCATTGCTTTTCTCCCTACGTGATCTTGGCCAGGATGTCGTTGCTGCCGAGGACCAGAAGTTCTTCGTCTTCGACTTGGATTTCGGTGCCGGCGTACTTCGAGTAGATGACTGTGTCGCCGACAGCTACTTCCATAGCTATCCGTGTGCCGCTGTTCAGCACCCGGCCCGGCCCGGCGGCCACTACCTCTCCCTTTTGCGGCCGCTCTCTGGCGGTGTCCGGGAGGAAGATTCCGCCCACGGTAACCTCGTTTTCCGTGGCGGGGCGAACGACCACACGGTCGGACATCGGCTTGAGGTCGGTTGCGGACTTGGCGCTGGTGGTCATAGAGCCCTCCTAATTTTCGGCGAAACGCCATCATAGAGCATAAAACCGGCCCCGCGCGCGGTCAAGGGTTGGGGAATGCGCACAATGGCGGGGGACCTGAGGCATCAAGAACACGAGGGAGGGGAATCGTGGCTGTTGTGCTAGACTCGGCCCATGAGCGTTGCGGGCGAGTTCATCGCGGACCTCCACCTGCACTCCCGGTATGCCTACGCCTGCAGCAAGAACCTGACCCTCGATAACATCGCCGCCACCGCCCTGACCAAGGGCATCGATCTGCTGTCCACTGGCGACTTCACCCATCCCGCTTGGCTGGCGGAACTCGAAGAGCGGCTGGTCTCGGTCGACGACGGCACGTTCTTCTTCGGCGGCGCTCGATTCGTCCTGGGCACCGAGGTGAGCTGCGTCTACAAACAGGCGGGCCGAGGCCGCCGTCTGCATCTGCTGGTGTTCCTGCCGTCGTTTAACGCGGTGCGACGGTTCAACTCGGAGCTGAAGCAGCGGGGCGCGAAACTGGAGGGTGACGGGCGCCCTATCATAAAGCTGCCCGCGCCGGAGTTGGTTTCGTTGGCCTTGGAAACCGACCCCTCGGCCATCTTGATTCCCGCACACCTCTGGACACCGTGGTATGGAACGCTGGGTTCCAAGTCCGGGTTCGACAGCCTTGAGGAGTGCTTCCAGGACATGACGCCCCATATCCCGGCGGTGGAGACTGGCCTTTCCAGCGACCCGGCGATGAACTGGAGCGTACCGGGCTTGGAACAACGGGCCATCGTCTCCTTTTCCGACGCCCACTCCCCGGGCAACCTGGCCCGCGAAGTGACGGCGTTCCGCGGGCCGCCAACCTACCCCGGTCTGAAAGAGGCGCTGGAGCACGATCGGGTAGCATATACGGTCGAATTCTATCCCGAAGAGGGCAAGTATCATTTCGACGGCCATCGCAGCTGCGGCGTAAGCCAGTCTCCCGCGGAAACACGGGAGTCGGGGGAGCGCTGTCCGGTCTGTGGCCAGTTGATGACTCTAGGCGTTCTCCACCGCGTGGAAGCTCTGTCAGGCGGCGGCGGCGCGCCCTTACCGGGTCCGGACGGCTTCGTGCCGGGCGACGGCGGGCGGGCCCCATTTCTGCGGCTGCTGCCGTTGGAGGAGTTACTGTCGTCGGTGCTTGGCGTTGGCCGCAAGGCCAAGATGGTCGGCAAACTACACACTGAGCTGTGCCGCGAATTGGGCAGCGAGCTGAAGGTGCTGGTCCACGCCGACCATGATGATGTTGAGGCGGTGGCCGGGGAGCGCGTGGCTCAAGCGGTGCTGAACGCCCGCATTGGCCGAGTCACGATTGAGCCGGGCTTCGACGGTCAATACGGCCGGGTGCGCGCCCTGGGACCAACCGGAGACCGAGCCCGATGGACCGGCTATAGAAGCGCCGTTTAGACCCGCGCTGGCGGCGGGAGCGATTGTTCAGGGATAGCGTTGGCGGTCTTGTCCAGCGATGTGGTGGGCGTCACCGGAATATCGTTTGCGGAGAATCGGGATGGGTCGCAGTAACACCAAGTTCTAGCCCCCGTGTGCTACAATTCCAGGGTTACCCTAGTATCGGTAATTCGTGGGTAAGGTACGGTTTGTCGCAGCAGACTCCTGTCTTTCTGCGCCGGTTGCAGAAAGAGGATATTGACGAAGTCGTCCAGATCGAGAGAGAAGCCTTCTCGCCCCTTTGGGTGAGTTCTCCCTTCCGGCGGGACCTCACCAACAAACGCGCCTGCTACCTAGTCGCCTGCCTCGACAAAGAGCCTGTTGTTGCTGCGGGCGGTTCCGAGGAGCCGGAATCCCCACAGCGGCGCTCCTGGCTCTCCAGATTGGCCGAGCGCGTGGGCTTTGGCGTGACGCCGCGGGACGATGTTTCAGAAGACGATTTCGCGATTGCGGGTTACGTTAGCGTCTGGTACCAGGGTGAAGAGGCTCACATCACTGAAATCGCGGTGCGGGAATCGTTACGCGGCCAGGGCATTGGCGAGTTGCTCCTTATCGGGTCGCTCCGCGAGGCGGTGGAGTATGGCTCGGAAGTGATGACCCTAGAGGCGCGGGTCTCCAATTTCATCGCCCAACGCCTTTACCAGAAGTACGATTTCAAGTCCGTTGGCATTCGCAAAGGCTACTATTCCGACAATCGGGAGGACGCGGTCATCATGACCACGACTCCCATAAAGACGGGCGAGTACGGCCATATGTTCCAGGAACTGCAGGACGCCTACGAATCACGTTGGGGAAAGATATTTATCGTTGACCATAGGCAGTCTCATTGTTAGAATGGCGACGGCTAGGCCGAGGCGCGGTCCAGCGTCTGGGGTATCCAGATGCGTGCCGGGAAGCCTGAGAAACGCATGTATGTGATAGGGCTTACCGGCGGCATCGGGACGGGCAAGAGTGAGGCCGCAGACTACATGGGGACCCTTGGGGCGGCGGTCATCAATGCCGACCAGGTTGGCCATGAGGCTTACTCCCCGCACTCGGAGGCTTGGCGGCAGGTTGTCGAAGCCTTCGGTGAGGGCATTCTCCAGGCCAACAGCGAAATAGACCGGAGAAGCCTTGGTGCTATTGTCTTTTCCGACCCGGAGCAGTTGGCCCGGCTGAACGGGATTATGCATCCCCTGATGGCTGGCATAGTCCGGGACAAGATCGAAGAGTTGCGGGCCAAGGGAAAGGGAGTCGTGGTGGTTGAAGCGGCCTTGTTGTTCGAGGCTGGTTGGGACTCGTTGGTCGAAGAGGTGTGGGTTACCGACTCCCCCGAGACGACCGTCATCGAACGGCTCTCCCGGCGGAATGGGATGAGCGAGGAGGAGGCCCGCAAGAGGCTCTCATCGCAGATGGACCGGGCGGAGCGGCTCGAACGGGCCGACTACGTGATAGATAACTCTTCATACCTAGAGGCAATGCAGGCGGCCATCGACGGACTGTGGGCCAGCCGAATTAAAGAGAGGACCGAGGGAAACTAATGGTAGAAGCCACTGAAGCGAAACGTTACACCGAGTACGCGATCGAAGAGTTCCTCGTAAGGGACGAGCCGTATTACCGGGCAGTGGGCGACGAAGAGGCCCTTTTCACGGCGGCTTACCATCAGCACATCCCCGTTTTGCTGAAGGGACCCACCGGCTGTGGCAAGACTCGTTTCGTCGAGTACATGGCCTGGAAGTTGGGCCGGTCCCTGACGGTGATCAAGGATCAAGGTGACGGGGAGAGTGAAGAGGAACACCTCAAGGATGGCGAGGTCCGCGTTCCCTTGGTCACCATCGCTTGCCACGAAGACCTGACCGCCAGCGACCTGGTCGGCCGTTACCTCTTGGACGCTGATGGCACCCGTTGGATCGACGGCCCGATGACCCGCGCCGTGAAGGCCGGAGCCATTCTGTACTTGGACGAAGTGGTGGAGGCCCGGAAGGACACCACCGTGCTCATCCACCCGCTCACCGACCACCGGCGTATTCTCCCCGTGGAGAAGACCGGTAACATCATCGAGGCCGACGACCGGTTCCTGCTTTGCATCTCCTACAACCCCGGCTACCAGAGCGCCCTTAAGGACCTCAAGCACAGCACCCGTCAGCGGTTCATCTCCATCGAGTTCTACTACCCGCCGCGGGAGATCGAGCGGGAAATCATCGAGCGCGAGAGCGGCTGTACGGCAGCCCAGTCCGACTCTCTAGCCAAACTGGGCGAAAAGATTAGGAACCTGGAAGACCACGGCCTGCAGGAAGGCGCCAGCACACGCCTGCTGATTTACGCCGGTCGTTTGATGTCCGAAGGCATCGAGCCCCGCCGGGCCTGCCAGGTGGCCGTCGTTTGGACGCTGACCGACGACGCCGAGTTGCAACGGAGCATTGAGGAAGTGGCGTCGTCCATCTTCGAGTAAGGATGTAGATGGTCCTGACGCCGCCGGAGGTCCTAAAAAAGGCCCTTACCTACCGTCGCACCGAACGGGTGTACGGCGCGGAGCTTACGTCTGCGGCCGTGATGGTGTTGCTTTATCCGAAGGACGGCGAATACTACGTCCTGCTTAGCAAGCGCTCCGAGCAGGTCGAGCACCACAAGGGTGAGATCTCCTTCCCCGGCGGGATGAGCGACCCGGAGGACCGCGACTCTCTTGAGACGGCTCTCCGGGAGACCGAGGAAGAGATGGGGATCCACCGCAGCGACATCACCGTCCTAGGCGAGATGGACGAAGTTGCGACTCGCTCCCAATTCCGGGTCCGCGTATACGCTGGGACCATCGAATATCCCTACGACTTCAAACCCAGCGCCGACGAAATAGCCGAGATTGTGGAGTTTCCCGTCTCGGCGCTACAGGACCGCTCCAGTTACCGGGCCGAGACCCACTGGCTGGAGGCCGGTCCTTCCACCGTCTATTCCTACGCCCACGGCAAGCACTTGGTGTTTGGAGCGACGGCAAGAATTCTCCAGCAATTCATCGACCTTCTTGGCAACGGGGCGGTCAGGAGTGAAGCGTTGGAAAGCGAGGGTACAAGGTGAGTAGTGCTCCCACTCCCGATATAGAACAGGAACTGGCCAAACTCCCACCCGCCGTATTGGAGGCCTATCAGGAGGCCCTCTCTCCGGTCACCGAGGCATTCGGGGCCGACGAGATCGGCCTGTGGGCCAAGGAAGGGCTGGCCATAGGCACCCAGACCATCCGGTCGTGGGAAGCGGCCATCGAGTACTACCGGGTCAGCCCCCACGTGTCCCGGTTCCTCTCGTTCCCCTCGTTCATGCAATGGGCCCGCTGCGGCACCTATTTGGCCCAGGACTCGCCCACGCTGGCGGTGGCCTTCTTCAAGTCCAGCGTCACCATCGTGCCCAACCTGCGGCCGCAGTACATCCCCCGCTGGGCCGGTCTGGGCCGCAGCCTGTACAAGGGCACCTGGAAGTCCAGCACCCTGGCTGCCAAGTTCTTCGAGGTTAGCCCAGAACTGGTGCGGAGCCTGCCGTTCTGGGACGTCGAGGTATTCGCCTCCCTGATCGAGGCGCTCTCGTATAAGTCCTACGACGTGGCCGGCGAGTGCCTGACCCTGGGCAAGGACGTGCTGCCTGGGATGGGCCGCGAGCGCGAGCCGTTCTTGGCGATGGCCCGTGCTCTGATCGACACCAGTTGGCGCGAGGTCAAGACTTGCTTGGAACTGGTGCCGCGTGCCCTCCAGCACGTGGACGAAGCCCAGACGGGGCGGTTCCTGAAGCTGGGCGAACGCTTGGCTAAAGTTGGCCTGCGCGACACATCCCGCTTCTTGGCCGACGGCACTCAGGCGCTGGGACGAGTGCCCCAGGGGTCCCAGGGCTACATCCTGGACCTGTGTGACTCGCTGGTAGCGGTTGCGCCGGAGGCGGTGCCGCCCTTCCTGCGCAGTTTGGACGACGTGCTCAACCGGATCACGGTGAGCCAGTTGGACGCTTGGTACCAGCACGGTCTCCGCCTCCTGCAAGAGAACCCGGAGAGTGGGATCGCTTTCTTCAAGATTGAGTCCAACACCTCGGAGTCTATGCTGGAGACCCTGTCGTCCAGCCTGGAATTGGAGCGAGTCAAAGGCATATTGCGGCTATACTGCCGCGCCCTGTCCGGCTCCGGCATCGAGATTTTCAACACCCAGGAGTTGGTGCGCCGGAATATTGGCTGGGTGGATGAGGACTCGGCGTCCACCGACGGTTCCAAAGTGTTTCTGCCTCTGGTGGTGGACCACTACGCCAACAAGCAGGACAATTTCTCATGGTTCAAGGTGGTTTCCACGCACCAGGTTTCCCACCTGGAGTTCGGCAGCTTCGAGTTCGAGTTCGAAAAGCCGTCCACCCAGTTCGAGGACCGGCGCTACGACTTTGAAGCCGAGGTCGATGCCAAGCGTTCCGAGGAGCAGGCAGCCCGCCGGGCCATGGAGGAGATGGCGCGGCAACTGACCGACGAAGGCATCGACATCAGCATCGATGCATCGGTGCCTGTAGAGGCCCCGGAGAGTCCCGGCAGCATGCGGGCCTACACTGACATCGGCCGGTTCTTGGCGATGTTCGAGAACGGTAAGCTGGCCTTCGACCTGTTCACGGTGCTGGAAGACTGCCGCTTGGACTACCGCATCAAAGTTGAATACCCCGGCATCGGCCGCGCCGCCTCCCGGGTGCAGACCGAGACTTTGGAGCGTCGCCCCCAGATTGAAGAAATGCCGATCCAGCAGGCGATGGTCGAGCTGCTGATCCACATGAGCTTGGAGCAGTTCACCGACCTTCCGGTGCCCAAGGAATACGAGGAAGCGGCGGTGATGCTCTCCCGCATTCTTCACCAGCTTCGCACCGCTGAAGCAATGGTCGAGGACACCGGCGAGGCCACGCTTCGGGCCTACGAGATTATTTCCCGTCTGCCCAACCAGACCGAGGAAGAGGAGGACTGGGAGGACCAGGACCTGGAAGAGCCCGGCGACTTCAACGAGGAGGAGTTCCAAGACCTGATCGACCGCCTCCAAGCCGACATGGAGCAGAGCGCCGAAGGCCAGGATGGCGACTCCTACGAGTCGCCCGATCCGGTGGACTATCGCGGCGACTTCAAGCCGGAAATGGTGCAGTTGCTGACCAAGCTCCAGGCCGACAGCGGCGAGATGGGCGAGGCCCAGCCGATGACGCAAGAGATGCTGGAGCAGTTGCTGCAAGAGAGCGACGAACTGGAGTTGGACGCCGAGCAGGGCGACATCAACGACAGCATGAGCACCTTCGCCCAGAACATCATGAAGGAGGCCGGCGCACCGCCGCCGAACTCCCAACCGGGCCAGGGCTACGGGCCGCTGCTCCACGACGACGATCAAGGCGGCGAATTGGAGGCCAGGGAACCCCAGACCTTCCTCTACGACGAGTGGGATTTCCGGGCCAACGACTACAAGCCGCGCTGGTGTATCGTCAAGGAAAAGATGGTGGAAGAGGGCGACATAAACTTCTACCAAGACAGCCTGCGCAACTACCAGTCGCTTTCCAACCACATCCGTCGGCAGTTCGAGCTGATTATGCCCGAGAGCATGCGCAAGACCTATCGGCTGATCGACGGCGAGGACCTCGACCTCAACGCCACCCTGGAAGCGTGGGTCGACCTCAAGATGAAAATTCCGCCCGACGATAAGATCTACTGGCACCGCAACCGCAACCGCCGGGACGTGGCCGTGGTCTTCCTGCTGGATATGAGCGCCTCCACCGCCGAGGCCATCGACGAGGGCCGACAGACAGTGGATGACCGGGACGCTCCCGACGATCCGGTTGAGTACATGGTCTGGCTGCGCCGCCGCCGAGAAGGGCTGGTGCGCCGCAACTACAAGAGGATTATCGACCTGGAAAAGGAGAGCACCGCGCTGCTGATCAATGCGCTGGAGTCCATCGGCGATACCTACGGGATCTACGGCTTCTCCGGCTACGGCCGGGAGAACGTCGAGTTTTACGTGGTCAAGGACATCAACGAGGCGTTCAGCGACAAGGTGAAGCGGAGGATCGACAAGATCACGCCGCTGCACGCCACCCGCATGGGCGCCGCCGTGCGCCACGCCATCACCAAGCTGGAAAACCAGGACGCCCACACCAAGATCATGTTCCTGATCAGCGACGGGCGGCCGCAGGACCGGGGCTACAGCCGCGAGGGCGTCGAGAAGGAATACGCCGTGCACGACACCCACATGGCTCTAATAGAGGCCAAACAGAAGCAGATCACACCGTTCTGCCTCACCGTGGACAAGGCGGGCCACGACTACTTGAAGAGCATGTGCGGTGACATGGGTTACGAGGTGGTGGGCGAGATCTGGGCCCTGCCCGAGCGGCTGCCCATGCTCTACCGGCAGTTGACCATTCGCCGCTGACGCGCTCTTGGGCGCCGAAGCCAAGCGGCAAACCTGCGTAGGGGCGCTTCACGAAGCGCCCCTACAGTCTTTCTGCCGTGAGGTTAACCGGCGCTACGCCTTCAAGGCCGCGGTTACTCTCGGTGCCTCACTGCTTCGAAGTGGTTCCGAGCAAATCGTTCGTCTGCGGTGATCGGTCCGGTCTCACTCGCCTTGGTGGCAGCTAGTCGATCCGAGTCCCGCAGGCGGGACAGGCCTTCCATGTCGGCTGGACTTTCTCGCCACAGCTTCGACACTGCGGCGTCCCCTGCAGGGAAGCGGCGCAGTAGGGGCAGGCCTTCCACCCCGGCTCCACTTTCTCGCCACAGCTGGGGCATCCCGGTGCAATCTCTAGGGAGGCGGCGCAGTGGGGGCAGACTTTCCATCCGGGTTCAACGCGCGCCGAGCATGATGGACATGCCTTGTCGACTTCAACCGCAGCGGGGGCGGCCTTGGGGATATCTGGCTCGTCTTCTTCCGGCGGTTGGACCGGCGCTCCTTGGTCAGCCCCAAGTTCCTTCAACGCCTCACTCACCTTCTCGCGCACATCCTCATCGGGATCGTCCAAGTCGTCGATCAGAGGTTGGACCGCCCGAGAGTCACCCAATTCCCCCAACGACTGTGCCGCCCACATCCGTACCAGAGAGTCTGAATCGTTCAAACAAAGGACCAGGGGCGCCACCGCCCGGCCATCTCCCAGCGTCCCCAAGGAATAAGCCGCCTCGGCCCGGACCGACCCCTCCGGATCGCTCAACGCTTCAATAAGAGGTGACACCGCCCGCAGGTCTTCCAATTCTCCCAACGCCTCGGCCGCTTTCTCGCGGACGTCTTCGCCGGGGTCATTCAGGGCATTGATCAATGGATCGACGGCGCGCGCGTCACCGAGCTTTCCCAGCTCCTCCGCGGCTGTCCTTCGAAAGGATTCTCTCTCGTTGGACAGTTGCGATATCAGCTCCAGGAGCTCCGCGGGGACACGGGGCTCACGGGTGCTCAGCCGCTCCAAGGCCTGAACCGCGGCATCGCGCACATCAGAGTCACCATCGGCCAAGGCCACGGTTAGAGGTTGGACCGCTCGAGGGTCACCCAATTTCCCTAACACAATAGCCGATCGCTGCCGCTCTTCCCATTCGTTTGAGCCCAATTCCTCAATCAGAGTCTGAACCGCTGAATCGAAAGCTTCGAAAAGAGTCTGCTCCGCCCGTTGGTCTGCCAAGTCTCCCAACGCTTCAGCCGCTTTTTCGCGGACGTCCTCGTCGATGTCATACAGAGCGACATTTAACAATGGACCGACGGCGCGCGCGTCACCCAGTAGCCTCAACGAGTGTATCGCGCTCGCCTGGATCTCCTCCGAGGAATCGTGCAGGAGTGCGATCAGGGGTGGGACCACCCGCGCGTCACCAAGTCGTCCCAACGAAATGGCCGCGCTCGTCCGGACCTTCTCCCAGGCATCATCAAGGATTGGGATCAGGGGTTCTACCGCCCGTGGATCATAGAGAGCGCCCAGGGCAGCGGCCACTGATTCGCGGACGTCCTCGTCGTCGTCACCCAGAGCGCCGATCAAATGGTCCACTGCCCGAGGATCGCCCAATTCGCCCAACTGCTTGGCGGCATCTTGTCTAGTCACCCAACTATCACTTGACAAGTCACTGATCGCTCGGTAAAGACGGGTGTTTGCTGTCATCGGTCCTCCTGTAGCCGAGTCTTGGCATCAGCCCCCGATAACAGCCCCGCAGAGGGGGCAGAACCGGGCTGAATCACCAGTCTGAGATCTAGTCCACAAACGGTACACAGGGACGTTCGTTCCTTGCTCACCAGATCGTCCGGCTCCCGGGCACCATGGTGATTCCACTTTCCCCCACCGGCATCTACCCACGAAATGAGGGAAATGCTGCACTTGTAATAATCGTTGATCAACCCCATCTCATTCCCTGGTGTTCGATCGCTCTCCAGTTGCTCTGATCGCTACCCAGGAAGCTATCGGCAACGTCTCTGATTGATACCATACGATTAATAAACCCGTCTACTTACGAGAGCGCCAGCAGCACGGTGGGACCGACATTCACCAGGCGGTCGTTAGGGTCGCAGCGGCGAAAGAACTGAATCCTCCAGCAAAAAGGGCACTTAGAATCCTATCTCCAGGAATGGCGCATGCCAGAATTGAAGCCGAAATCCCTCCGGTCACACCGGCCAGAATGCCCAGAATCGATGCGATGATTCCTGGAACACTGGAGCCAGCCAATGCGAAGGCAGCTTCAAAGCCTATCACCCCTCCAGCGATGCTGTCATCGAAGCCAATAGCGCAACTGTCGGCGCAGCGGACCAAGAACGTCCCCATGCACAGCGATTTTATCTTCGAGGCCGCCTATTCCCGCGGCCTCACACCCTCGAAGTGCTTACGGGGATTGTCGATCATCATCTGGTCGATTGCCGTCTGCGACACGCCCAGACTCCTGAGGCGTGGGATAAACTCCCGGCTCAGCCACAGGTAGCCGTCGGGGTTGTCCTCTCGCCCCGGGAACCCGGGTGTGCCGATCCGCGACAGCACCACATTCCAGTCGTGGGAGAGCATCAGGCTGTCGCCCAGCCCTTCGTCCAGCCGGTCCTTCAGGTATTGGGCCCGTTGCTCCCAGGGCGGCAGGTGGGGGCGGCCGTAGGGGTTGTTGATGTCCCAGCCGAGCCACACGCCCAGCCGCCCAAGCTCCCGGTGGTAGTCGGGGTCCAAGGTCTGGTTGATGTGGCCGACGTAGATGTTCTGAGGCTCCACACCCTCTTCAGTTAGGATTCGCACCTGTCGCTCGCCGACTCTCGATTGGGCCGGAGTGTGGGTGGTGATGGGCACGCCGGTCCGCAAGTGGGCGCGTGCCGAAGCGCGCAGCATCAACTCCTCGTGCTCGGTGATGGGGTCGCTGGTGGCGACCTTGATGATCCCGGCCTTGATACCGGCGCCGTCGATCCCCACCTCGATTTCGCGCACGAACAGGTCGGCCACGAAGTCCGGGGTGCGGCCCCAGAAGCTGCGGGGAATGTCCAGCCAGCAGCCCGTGCAGCAGATGAAGTTCACCCCGGTTTCGCGGGAGACGTCGCGCATGAGTTCGACGTCGCGGCCCAGGTCCATCGGGGAGACTTCCACTATTGTGTCGACGCCACCCGCCTTGGCGGCGGTGAAGTCCTGGCAGGCCATGTCGAACGACTTGTCGCGCAACTCCAACTCGCCGTAGGACACCCGGATCCCGGCCGACGAGTCGATCAGGTGCTCGTGGGGCAGGGTGAAGCCGAGGTCGGCGGAATCCATCGGCCCCAAGACCGTTGTTACGGTAGCCATAAGACACCTCGCGCCGTTGAAGACTGTGCGCCTGGCTGCGTCAAGCAGATTATACTGGCACCAACTGTCGGCCCGGTAGACGGGCGAGGGGGAGCAACATGGCGCTGGCGACAATGGGGACCGGGCTGGTGGTGAACTAAGGGGGACTGCGAACGCCAGGCTAATCGGCGAACACCTCTTCTATGGTCTTCCCGGCGTGCGGGCCTGCCGTGATCGGAGTAGACACCACCAGACCATCCGGTTCTATTCGCAAGCCCAAGAACGGTCCTACCTTGGCATTAAACAAAGCGGTCGCCTCGTTCCTCAGGAAGCCGGTTCTGTGCAGCCACTCAGGCAGTACCTGGTCCCGGGCGACCTCGAAGCTATGCAGTTTCATTGCGGGGGAGAATTCAACTAAATCCATGCCCGCCTCGACGTTACGTCGAACGTCCGCGTCAAATTGAGCGGCGGCCAGCCGAAGGGCTTCCAGCTCGTATTTGGCGCCTTCTTCAACCAGTATTCGTTGCAGATCCCTTGGCAGTCCGTTCCAGACCTCCCTGCTGATCACGTTGGCGCTCGCCCAAAAATGATACAACGGGCCATTGAGGTAGTCGGTTAATTCGTACCATCTCAAGGCGAAGCCAAGGAACGAACTCGAGACAGCAGAGTTCACCAGCCCGCGTTCCATGGCCGTATAAACCTCAGGAAGCTGATAAAATCTCGGGTTTGCGCCCATCCCGGCCAGCCAGTCGGACATTGCGCGGCTGTGGCCTCTGGTTTGTAAAGCCGCGAAGTCGTCGTGATGTTCAATCCTGGTACCGGCGAATACGTAGCGGTCGGTTGGAGACAGGTTATGGAATAATACCGTTCCGCCTGTTGCCTCGGACATGATCCGGCCGGTCTCAGCCAAGAGTCCAGTCTGGATGAGGAAATGGGTCTGGGCATCAGGCCAGGCCCCCCGCAGGGAATGCAGGTCCAGTCGCGGGTGTTCTGTGGCGACGTGGCCACCCCAGATTTCGGCCATGGGGAGCACCCCGAACGACAGAAAATACATGCCGTTCGAGCCGTCGACCCCTACCTCAGGATAAGAGGTGGTATAAATCTCCACTTGTCCGTTCGTGCGCTCAAGTACGTTCGGCGCATAATATGCCTCTATTAGGCGACACCAATCGTAAGCCCGCTGGATGCAGGCGTGTGGGAGGGTGATATGAAATCCTTCTGTTTCCACCGGAGTTGGATTAAGCAGCCGCGCTTTGGTGATTAGAGAGCGGTAGTAATCTGACTCGAACAGCCATCTGTACTTGAAGACGCCCTCCAGAGAAACATTGACGTTCTCGTCATCCAAATCGGCGAAGTCGGTCGGCTGGACCAAGGTCTCGAAGTTGCCGTCGCCGAGGTAAATCGCGCCTGGGCCGCCAGCGACCCAATCCGCATAGTCAGCGATTGAATCGGGAACGGGCAACGGGGTGGCAGCCGGGCCTGTTGGTTTAGCTGTGGGCGACGGTCTGGTTAGCCATCGGTAAGGAGTCGGCAACGGGGCCGGGGCCTGTGGTACCCGGGTGGGAGTTGGTCTCGATCTGGGAGTGGGGGCCACGACCATCCTTGGGCTTGGACTCGGGCTAGGGGGCCGGAGCTACCGCCGGGGTCGCGCTTGGAGTAGCCGTAGGAACCGCGTCCGGGGTTGAGCCTCGGGCCGGAGTGGTAGCCTCCATAGTTGCCTTGACTCTGGCCTCTGCAGTTGCCTTGACTCTGGCCTCTGCCGTGGCATCGATTTCAGCAGCACGCATCTGAGTGGATTCGACTACTGTCTCGGCAGTCGCCTCCGCTTGTGCCCTTGCATCTGTGGCGGCGGCGACTCTGAATTCCACCGTCGGGTCGATGTCAGGAGTCGGGCCAGCGCCGTCACCGGAGCAAGCCACCAAAACCAGGATAGGTAGCGTAAGTATTACTACGATGCATCTTCGATTTTGTTGCAACGCTGCCTACCCCGCCTCCACCAGCTTTTTGAGCTCTATGAGGGCTTGGTTGGAGATGCGGCGTTTGATGGTTATGCGGCGCGGGGGGACTCGGAGCTCGATCTCCTTGATTACCTGGGCGCCGGCGGCGTCGGCCTTGGCGATGGAAACGAATGCCAAGCCCATGGGCCGTCCGTCCAGGTCTCCCGGCCCGGGAGCACCGGTGACGCCGATACCGTAGTTCGAGCGCAGGTGGGTGGTGACGGCGATGGCCATGGCGTTTGCCGTATCCTGGCTGACCGCGCCGTGGTTTTCCAGCACGATCCGTGGCACGCCGTTGGCCGCCAGCGACTCGGCGCCGGTGGCAACGATGCCGCCTTTGAAGTGTTGGCCTGGGTCTTGCGCTTCGGTGATGGCGTTGGTCAGGAAGCCGCCGGTGCAGAACTCCATCACGGCGAGGGTCTGGCCGCGGGCCTGCAGCGATTGCCCCACGGCCTGCTCCGGGGTCTCGTCGTCGAAGCCCCAGATGTATTCGCCGAGACGGGCCTTGATGGCGTCCTCGACCGGGGCGATCATCTGCCTTGCAGTTGCTTCGTCGGCGGCGCGGGCGATCACTCGCAGGTGGATACCGTCGGCCTTGGAATAAATGCCGAGGTAGGGGTTTTCCAGGCCGAAATACTCGTTCATGATTTCGTCCACCGAACCTTCCCCCAATCCCATCGTCTTCACGTTGCGAGTGATGGTGACCTGTCCGGTTACTCTCTCCTTGAGGCGGGGCTCCACATGCTCCCGAAATATGGCCTGCATTTCCACCGGCGGCCCCGGCATGGTGACGATGATGGCGCCGTTTTTCTCGGCCCACCAGCCGGGCGCGGTACCGTTTCGGTTTGGTATGAACGCGGCCGACGGGATGATGTGGGCTTGCTGGACGTTGTGGGAAGGCATGGACTGGCCCCGGGCGGCGAAATAGGCCCGGAGCTGCTCCACCACTTCCTGGTCGACGGTTTGGGTCTCCCCGAAGGCGGCGGCGACCGCATCTCTGGTTAGGTCATCCTGGGTGGGGCCGAGCCCGCCGGTGGTGAAAATAACGTCGGAACGCGCCATGCCGTTACGGAGGCCCTCGGTGAGTTGCCCTAGGTCGTCACCGATGATGCTGGCCCAGTTGAGCTTGATGCCCAGGGCCGGCAGGCGGCCGGCGATCCAGGCGGCGTTGGAATCGGACAATTCGCCCATCAGCAGCTCGGTGCCGACGCACACAATCTCGGCGTTCATCTAACCTCCGTCTTCCGCGTCCTGGTTTCGCTCTGCCAGCGGCGGATTCGTGGCCAAGGTGTCCACCCATTCGATGGTGCTGGTGGAGATGGCGTACAGGCTGTTGTCGCTGGTGGTGAGCACCCGGGCGTAGCGGTACTGGCCGTCGGGGGTAAGGTCTCCCAGGTGGAATTCGATGGGTACCTCTCCGGCCCGGGCTAAAACGACCCTGGTCAGGGGCGGTTCAAGACCGAATTGTTCGGGGTCGTCGATCCGGCGCGCCAGCAGTTGGTGGATTCTCGGTCCGGTGAGCAAGGCGATATACTCGCCGAAGGCGTCACTCACCGGCGCCGGTGGTTCGCCGTCGAGCATCCAACCAGCTTCCCGATCGATGAAATAGGTGGCCGTAGCATCGCCCGAGGTCACTTCGATGGCACGGACCACGTTGATATCGTCGATCAGGTAAAGGCGCCCATAAGGAGGTTCCAAGGCCAAGCGGTTGACGACCTTGGCCCATGGTTCGGGTACGGTGAACAGGTCCGCGCCCTGCGCCAAGCGGGCGTACTGGTTGTCCCCATCTGGGGTGGGATTGCCCATGTGGAACTCGATCGTGCTGCCACTCACGTCGGACACCGTGACCACCGAGCCGGGCGGGTCCAAGCCGTATTTGGCGAGATCGGTCGAGGGGGCGAGGACCCGGTTGACCCGGGGACCGCTGAGCAGGAGGGCGGACCCGCTCCATTTTCTGATGAAAACCGGGACGTCCGGGTCGCCCAGCACGTACCAGGTGGTGCTGCCGGGCGGCCGCTGGAACTCGGCGAACTGACCGTCATGGGCCACGGAGATATAGCTAATGGTGCCTTCGTCCATGTGGTACATCCAGGGCTCTTGTTGAGGGCGCGGTTCGGAGCCGGTGAAGCGCAATATCAAAAACGCCCCGCCGAAGAGCAGGAGGACGATAACGACAAGAATTGTCAGCCGTAAATTCATGCTCGGCGATTGGTCCCGGCCGCCTGCGCTAGCGCCGCACCCACCAGATGAAGCCGGCCAACAGCGCCATTATTCCGGGTAGGAATAGCCAGGAGGCGAATCTCACGAAATCATATTCGTTCCGGTCCAGGATGAACTCGCGCCACGCGAAGGCTGGGGGACGAATCGACACCAGCGAATAATCGCCCATCAGGTAGTTCGCGGTGTTGAGGACCATGTTGGCCCCATCGCCTCTATCGTACCCGTTGTTGCTCAGGAAGTCGGAGTCGCCAAAAACGACGACTTCCGAAATCTGGGCTTCGCCGGGCGCCGCCGGTGGTTGCATACCGACTTTGGCAACAGACTGGACCAGCATGATGGGCACGAACGGCCCCAACGGGTCGGAGGCATCACCGGCGTCGGTTATGGGTTCGGTCCGGTCCGGATCGTCGATCAGGTAGCTGTTGAGCGTAGTGAAACCCAGGGGCAACGACCTCCGCGATTCGTCGTTGGCCGGGAGCAGAGCCGCCGAGCCGGGCATATAGACTTGCCGGAGTTGCTGGCCCTTGGGGGCGACGATCTCTAGCAGCGGCAGCCCTCCCTCGGGCCTGGGGTTCAGGGGCAAGAGGCTAAGGGTTTGGGGCAGGTTGGGCACCGAGCCATCGACGTCACGGATGTAACCGTTGCTGAGCAGAATGCCCCAACCGGCCAAGAAGTCTCGGAACGACTGGGGTGTGTCGGGCTCGCCGAGAAAGATCAGGCTTCCGTTTTCGCGGCGGCTGGAGCCGTCGGGGTTGCGGCCGAGCAGGTAGAGGTCAAGTGCTATGTGGTGGGCCTGAGGCAACTCCGACGCGGGCCCTGCGATCACCAGCAGAGCGGCGTCGTCGGGGACGGTTACCTCCTCGGCGATCAGGCTCCAGGGCAGGGTGGCGACCTGGTAGTTCTCGCGTTGGAGACCCTCGGCGATAGCGGCATAGCCGTCCGGCCCTTGGCCGGAAATGCTTCGCTCGCCGTGAGCGGTCACGAAGTAGACTTTCTTTTGCTCCTGCCCGGTGGCCACGTAGGTTGCGGTGACCAGGTCCTGCTCCAGTTGGGCGTATGTGGGCTCAGTGGGCAGGAAGAAATCAAAGTCCCCGGAGTCCCTGTTTTCCACCACAACGGTCTCAACGACGAATCCGGTGGGGCGTGCGCCGAAATACTTAGAGACCAATTCAGGCTCTAGGTCCGGGTCCACCAAGCGGTAGGAAAAGCGGCTGGAGCGGGCGTCGAACTCCTCCAGAGTGTCGATGACCCGATTGCGGCGGGTTACCACGTTGGCGTCTTCGGTCAGGGCCAGTTCTTTGTAGAAGGCGGTGGCCTGTATGTCCGATTCCAGCCCGTTCAACAGGTCCTTGGTGCGCTGAGACAGGCTGAACTGGTTGGTCTCGGTCACGTCCAAGCGGCTGGTGTTCTCGAAGGACACGAAGTTCAGGACAATGATGATACCGGTGAAAGCGGCGATGAGGACCAGGGTGTTTATGCCGTAGCGTCCGGTGCGGCTCAGGAACGCGGCCACGACCGTGCTGAGGAACACTGCGCCGACCAAGGCGAGCAGGCCGGCTCCGATTGCGATGTCGATGTAGCCATAGAGGCGCATCGAGCTGACGAAGGCCACCACCACGATGCCAGCCACCAGCGCCACGATGCCGGCAACGACCAAGGGGGCACCGAACAGGCCGATGGTATCGAGAGCCGGTTCGAGCAAGCTGGACAGCGGCCGCGACAAGAGCTCCTCTTCCTCCGCGGCCTCCCGCTCGGCAGACGATTCTACCGGCTGGGCCTGGGTCTGGGGACGGGCGCGGCGTCTTCGCCGCCAGTCCCTCGGGCCCTCCTCGTTGCTCGGTTGGCTGGGCGTGGTCATGCTAACGCCAACGCCTGGATTCTAGGGCTCGTACAGACAGGAACAGGAAGAAGGCGGTGACGCTCAGGTAATAGACGATGTGCCTGGTGTCGATGACACCGCGTTCGAAATCGTCGAAATGGGCTTTCAGCCCCATCTGGCCGATGACCTGACCCGGTACGCCGCCCACAGCGCCGAATGCGAGATCGGCGAAGAACAGGGCCAGCAGGATGCCCATGGCCACCACTGCCGCCACGATCTGATTGCTGGTCAGAGTGGAGGCGAGCAGACCGATGGACAATGCCGCCGCTCCGTAGAGCACCAAGCCCAAGTAACCGGCGTAGATCGGCCCCGGATCGGGACTGGCATAGACGAAGAGCAAAATGGCATAGAAGAGGGACATTCCAACCAAGGCCAAGAAGAACGTCAGGCTGGCGAGGTATTTCCCCAGCACCACCTCCCAATCGCGCACCGGCGACGTGAGAAGCAACTCGATGGTGCCAAGTTTGGATTCCTCGGCGATGAGCCGCATGGTTAGGGCCGGGGCCAGCAGGATGAAGATGATGACCGAGCCTTGGAAGAAGGGGCTGAGCGTCGCCTCGGGGAATGGGTTGCCCAGGTCTCTGGCGAAGAAAAACCCGGTTAAAGCCAAGAAGATCAGACCGACGATATAGGCGGTGGGGCTGAGGAAGTAGATCTGGACCTCCTTCCAGGCCACCGCCTGAACGGTCCGCATGTTAGAGGTCCTCCTGGGTAGTCAATCTCAAGAAAATCTCCTCCAAGCTCATGCCGACCATCTGCAGGCTCCGCAGGCTCCATCCGTTGTTGACCACCGCCCTGGAGATGGCGTCCCGAAGGTCCCGGCCGGAATGGGCTTGCACCACGTAGGTGTGGCGTCCTTGGACGTTGCGGTGGGTGACTTCCATCGTGCCAGGAATCGCGCGCAGCACCGGGAGTACCTCGGCGGAGGGGCCGGCAATCTCGACTTCCAGCCGGTCGACGCCCTTGAGGCCCTCGGCCAGATTCTTGGGGGTATCCTCGGCCACGATTCGGCCCTCGTGGATGATGAGCACCCGCTCACATATCATGCTCACTTCGGGCAGTATGTGACTGCTCAGCACCACGGTCTGGTCCCGCCCCAAATCTTGGATCAGGCTCCGGGTCTCCACCACTTGGATCGGGTCGATCCCGATGGTGGGTTCGTCTAGGACCAGCACCTCGGGTTCGTGGATTATCGCTTGAGCGATGCCCACGCGCTGCCGGAAGCCCTTGGAGAGCTTGCCAATCTGGGTCTTGCGGTAGTCGCCCAGTCGGCAAACGTCGATGACCTGGTCCAATCGGGTCTTGATGCGCCCCGGTGACATCGACCGCAGGGTGCCCATGTATTTCAGATAATTGGTAACCGTCATTTCGGTGTACAGCGGCACTGTCTCCGGGAGGTAGCCGACTCGCCTTCGGACCTCCAAGGACTTCTCCACCACGTCGTAGCCCTCCAGGCTCACCTTACCCCGCGAGGGCGGCAGGAAGCCGGTGAGGATGCGCATCGTGGTGGTCTTCCCGGCGCCGTTGGGGCCGAGAAACCCCAGCACCTCGCCCTTGCGCACCGAAAAGGACACGTCTTGGATCGCCGGATAGGGGCCATAGTAATGAGTCACGTCGCTGGCCTGAATCACTGGTGGCTGCAAATGCGGCCCTCCTAAAGACAACGAAAAGACCGCGCGCCTTGTCTTGCCGTGCGCACGGTCAAGGGCGATTGTGCTCCAATACAAGTGATGATATTCTAAGTGGCCGGTTTTGCCAAGAAACCGACTTTTTATTTTGCCCAGTTTAATGCTTGGCGCGGAGGATGGATGCATCTGGTTATCGACGGATTCGGCGGAAATACGGACAAAATGTGGGACAAGGACCTGGTCCGTCGGTTCTTGATTGACTATCCCGACGCCTTGGACATGACCCGTATCACCGAGCCCAAGGTCTTGGAATACAACGCCCCCAAGCCCGAGGACTCAGGTGTGTCCGGATTCGTGATCATCGCCGAGAGCCACATCAGCATCCACACGTTCCCGGTGAAGAGCTACGTGAACATCGACATTTTCTCCTGTCAGCCCTTTGACCACGAGCTCGCCTTGGACGACGCCAAGGAGCTCTTCGACTTGGAAGACACCAAGACTTGGCTGTTGGAGCGCGGTTTGGAATGGCTGGACGAGCGGCAGGGGGTCGCGGAGTCGGAGATGCAACGCACGGCGCTGGAGGCTGGCGGACCGGGGATCCGGCGGAGCTAGCGTGTCCGAAAGCGGCGGTCTCCGCTGGGTACACCAGAGTTTTCTTGCCCTGACCCCCGAGCAGTCCGCCTTGGAGTCGGCCCGCGCCGTTCTCATTCCCGTCCCCTACGACAGCACCACTTCCTTTCGCGCCGGGTCGCGGGACGGCCCGGCCAGCATCATAGGCGCGTCGTCGGCCCTGGAAGACTACGACCTGGAATTGGAAGCCGACGTCTCCTTGGTCGGCATCCACACTACGCCGATGCTGGAGCCTCACATGGGCGGGCCGGGGCCGATGGTCGAAAGAGTCCGGGACGCCGTCGCGGGGTTCATCCGGCCGGGACGCATTGTTGGCGTCCTAGGCGGAGAACACTCATTGACCCCCGGAAGCGTCCAAGCCCACTTGGAGTCCTACCCAGGGCTGAGCGTGCTCTATCTGGACGCCCACGCCGACCTGCGGGACGAATACATGGGTACTTCGTGGGGTCACGCCTCGGCGGCGCGCCGCGTGTACGACCAGTGCCCAATCGCCCTGGCCGGCGTGCGCAGCCTGGCCCAAGAGGAGCACGAATTCGTCCGCGCTAACGATATACCGCTCTGGCCGTCCCCTCCCAGTGGTGGGGGCCTGGATGCCGACGCAATCCTCGAAGCGCTGAGCGACACGGTATACGTGAGCGTCGACCTCGATGTGTTGGACCCATCGATAATGTCGGCGGTGGGCACCCCAGAACCCGGAGGCCTGAACTGGGAACAGCTAACCGGCCTGCTGCGGCGGGTCGCCGAGTCCCGGCGCGTCGTGGGGTTCGATGTTTGTGAACTTGCCCCCCAAGACGGGCCGCCGGCCTGCTCCTACACTGCCGCGAAGCTGGTCTACAAGCTCGCCGCCTACTCCTGCTTGCTACCGTATAATTAAGGCATGGGCTCCTCACTCCGTCTCGGCAAGATCTTCGGCGTCCCGGTCGAAGTCAATGTAAGCTGGCTCTTCGTCTTTGCGCTGCTGTCGTTCCTGCTGTTCGACCAATACGGCGATGTATGGCCGCGCTGGGCGGTTGCGGAGCGGTTGGTTGTTGCCGTGATCACCGTGGTGATGTTTTTCCTTTCGGTGCTCGCCCACGAATTGAGCCACAGCGTGGTGGCGCTTAGTCAAGGCATACCGGTACACGGCATCACGCTGTTCATCTTTGGGGGAGTCTCCCGGTTGGGCCAAGAACCCCACGGACCGTTCACGGAGTTTCTGGTGGCCGTGGTTGGTCCCGCCGCCAGTTTTGTCCTCGCCGGAGTCTTTTACGCAATTTACGAATTTCTTGGGCCAATGAACGCGCAGCTGAACGCCGCCTCTTGGGTCCTCTTCTGGGGAAACATCGGCTTGGGCGTGTTCAACATGGTGCCGGGATTTCCGCTGGACGGAGGCCGGGTGCTGAGGGCGGCGATTTGGGGGGTGTCGGGTAGCTACCGCCGCGGCACGCAGGTGGCGGCCCGGTGCGGGCAGGCAGTTGGGCTGGCTATGCTGGTGGGCGGTGGGGTCATCGCCGTCGTTGCCATGACTGGCGGCAGCTACCGAATCATCGATGGCTTGTGGTTGGCGGTGATTGGCGCCTTTCTCTTTGGTGTGGCATCCAGCAGCTATCCGCGTTGACTCCTGGCTGGAGATTCGGGAAAAGGTGCTAAAATAGGCGGATACCGATGCGCTCACGGGTGAATAATGGCGAATGACCGGTCGATAGACGGGTTCATCTACATGGACCATGCGGGCACCACGCCCCTGGCTCCCGATGTGCTGCGGGCGATGACGCCCTACTTCACCCAGCTGTTCGGCAACCCTTCCAGCATCCACACCGTGGGGCAGGAGGCGCGCTACGCGTTGGACGAAGCCCGGGAGAGGGTGGCCAAGGTCCTGAATTGCCGTCCCAGGGAGATCGTCTTCACCGGCGGCGGCACCGAATCGGACAACGCAGCCATCGACGGCGTCGCAACCGCGCTGCAGGAGACCGGCAATCACATCATCACCTCCAGCGTCGAGCATCACGCGGTGCTTCACACCTGCCAGCATTTGGAATCCCGAGGCTATGAAGTGACGTACCTGCCGGTGGACGCCTACGGCATGGTACAACCGGAAAGTGTCTATAACGCGGTCACCGACAGGACTACGCTGGTCTCGGTGATGTACGCCAACAACGAGATCGGAACGGTGAACCCGCTACCGGAGATATCGGCAGCGATAAAGGAGCGGTCCAAGGAACTGGCCCGCACAATAGTGTTCCACACCGACGCGGTGCAGGCCGCCGGGTTCCTCGACCTGAACGTGCGCCGCCTAGGAGTCGACCTGCTCAGCCTTTCCGGTCACAAGTTCTACGGTCCCAAGGGCACAGGGGTGCTGTACATTCGACGGGGCACGGCCTTCCTGCCGCTGATCGTCGGCGGCGGCCAAGAGCGCGAACGGCGCTCCGGCACCGAAAATATCCCCGGGATCGTCGGTCTTTCGCACGCCTTGGAGACCGCCAACGCTGGCCGCGAGGATGCTGGCCGCCACTGCGCTTCCCTGCGCGACAAGATAATCCGGCAGGTATTGGCCCAAATTCCGGGGACCAAGCTGAACGGGCATCCCACGGAACGGCTGCCCAACAACGCCAACTTCTCCTTCTCAGGGCTGGAGGGAGAGCCTATCCTGCTGGGGCTGGACATGGCTGGCATTGCGGCCTCCAGCGGCAGCGCCTGCAGCTCAGGTTCCTTGGAGCCCTCGCACGTGCTCTTGGCCTTGGGCCAGTCGGCCGAAGTAGCCCGGGGCAGTCTGCGCCTCACCCTTGGTAAAGACAATACCGAAGAAGAAGTGGACTACCTCCTGGGCGTGCTGGTCGACTTAGTCGAACGCCTGCGTCAACTGCCCAGCCTAACCACAGCCGGACCTTGAGGACACTAGCTTTCACGTCGTTGCTGGTTGCGTTTCTCTTGGCCGCCTGCAGCGATACCTCTTCTAACATCAACCGCTATTACCAGGGCCGTGTTCTTCATGTGAACGTGGTTTCGGTCGAGCGCGTTCCCGAGCTGCGCTACTCCACAATTGATCCGTTGGAAGTGATCCGGGAGTGGCGGCTTACCCCTTCTTCGGACAGCCTGGAGTTGGTTTTGGTGCGGGCCAAGGTCGAGAATCACACTGCAATCAACGCCGTGGTCAACGTGGACCGGTCTTCGGCAGAGCTTCGCGATTTCACCAACAATAGTTATTTCCCCCTCTCCATCGGCAGCACTGTGCATCAAGACATGCGCGGTATGGCGGTGGCCCCGGTCAGGATGAGTCTCGGCCAGTGCTTCGACCCGGCCAGGTTGGTGATCGAAGCGGGTACCGAGGTGCGGTGGCACAACGAGGACGAGACCATTCAGTTCGTGGAGTTCGATGGGGTCCGGTCCGACGTCGCTCCGTCCGGCGCCCACTCCCGGACCTTCGACCAGCCCGGGGAATATGACTACCTGTGCGGCGCTGAAGACCTCCCGAGCCAAGAAGCCCAAGTGCTGGTGGTCGAAAGGGGCGCTAAGTCCCAGGGGCCACGGCGTACGGTCACCTTCTTGGAGGGCCCCTTCGAGTTGCAACGCGGCCACGGTTTGGACGGCTTCCTGGTATTTGAAGCCCCCAAAGACACGCAGTTCCGCGATATAAGATGGAAGGCCGGTGACTCGATCACCATTCGCTTCTAACTGCGGGCTGGCGCGATACGCCAGCTTTGTGGTGTTCGGGGGCCGGCGGCGTACTGGAGAGTACCTCGGCGCGCCCCCGGTCTGGCGCAGGCTGTTCCACGTTGGCGTTGGGTCGCTGATACCCATCGGTGGAATATTCTTGGCCGAATCCTGGATGGTCTGGGCGCTGGCTGTCCTCGCCGCCGCCAGCCTGTTCACCGATCTGGCCCGCTTCAACATACCGGTACTGAACCGCCTCTACCTCCGCTGGTTCGCGCCGATCCTAAAGCAGGACGAGGCGGCCCACATCACCGGCGCTACCTACATGGTCATCGCGGCGCTGGCCGTGTGGCTGCTGTACGGAAAGGACGTGGGCGTGCCGGTGATGTTCTATCTGTCTCTGGGGGACCCGATGGCCGCGTTAATCGGCCGGGGGCTGCCGGGGCCACGGCTGCTGGGAAAATCGCCCGGCGGTACACTGGTATTCGCGGCCATGGGGGCGGCGGCGGTGGCGGTGTTGCTGGCGGCGGGCGCGATTGACTACCACTGGGCGTTATGGGTGGGAGCCGGGACCGCCGCAGTGGTCGAGTTGGCTTCGGTCCCGCCCGACGACAATCTGACCATCCCCCTACTGGCCGGGACGGCGATGCACTTCCTGATGCTGGTCTAGTTTAGGGGGTCTAAGCTGGCCGCGCCGTCGAAGAGCAGGTTTTGGGCCTGCTCCCGCTGGAACCGCAGATAAGCCTCTTTGCTCATCGCCGCGCGGTGGGCCGCTTTCACCTCTTGGGCCTGCTTTGCGCCGTCGGCCAGTAGTTCGACCACCACCATCGCCATGATCTTCGCCGGAGTAATCACCGCGGTCTCGTAGTCGTTGATGATGTAGTCCTTGCTGTGGCCCGGCCCCGACGCCCCGCCGGTGTAAGGGTGACAGGCGGGGATCAATTGCGACAGGTCGCCCATGTCGGTCGACCCGCCCCGGTTCCTCTGCGCAGGCATGGTCAGCGTGGACTTCTCGCCGACGACCTCGCTGGCGTTGTTACGGAACAGGTCCTGCAAGCGAGCGTCGTTGCGCATCGGCAGATAGCCGGGAATCGTGGTGATGTCGACCTTGGCCCCTACCGCCAGAGCCCCGGCCTTGAAACACCGGTCGACCACGCTGGAGTTCTTCACCACCATCTGAGGAGTGGATGAACGCACTCGCCATTCCAGCTTGACCTCGGCGGGTACTGCGTTGACCGCCTCGCCACCCTTCGTGATGATGCCGTGGATGCGCACGGTGTCCTCGGCGCGGTGGGTCTCACGGGTGGAGTTGATGGCCTGGAGGGCAAAGGACGCCGCGTTCAGCGCGTTGATGCCCAAATGCGGCGAGGCGCCAGCGTGAGCGCCCTTGCCGATGTAGCGGACGTACTTCACGACGTGGCCGTTGCTGGTGCCGCCGACCGCGAACTTGCGGTCGCCCATGTCGCTGGCCGTGTGGCACATCATGGCGATGTCGACGTCGTCGAATTGCCCGAGGCGGACCAACTCCTGCTTCCCGCCCAGAAACTCCAGCTTGCCCTGCTCCCGGAGCTGCAGCCGCTGCTCGACTTCGATGAACTCTTCGGCAGGGACGGCGAAGGGAACGATGCTTCCGGAGAGTTGGTCCAGCACTTCGGGCGTCATCAGCCCCATAGTGGCGCCCAGCATCATGCCGATCTGGCAGTGGTGACCGCAAGCGTGGGCGGCGCCCGTTTCGGGGTCGGCGTGGGGATGCTCCGTAACCACCAATGAATCCAATTCACCGATGACGGCCACGCTGGGTCCAGCCCCGGCCCCACCCGCAACCCGGCCCTTGAGGCCGGTCAGAGCCAAGCCGCTCTGGTGGCCGATACCCAACTGGTTGAAGGTCTCGGCGACTAGCGCGGCGGTCTTGTGCTCGCGGAAGCCCGCCTCCGGATGGGAGAGCACCTGCTTGGAGAAGCCGATTATCTCACGCTTGCGCTTATCGATCGTCTCGCAGGCGCGCTTTTTAAGCTCTTCTACGGTTAACATAACCCAACCAACCCTTAGGCCCCGCTGAACGTTTCTTCTTTGGCCAGGCTCCGCATAAACCGCAGGTATTCCGAGCGGGTCATCTCCGGCCGGTGCTTGGAAACAATGTCGCCGCCCACTGCGGCGCCGTCGGCCAGCAGGTCGATGGCCGTGTTGGCCAACGCCTTGGCCGCCGTGACCACGGCCAGGCTATAGTCCTCGACCACGTAGTCGGCGCCGTGGCCGATACCGGTCGCCCCGCCGACGTAGGGGTGGATCGCCGGCATGATTTGGCTGACGTCGCCCATGTCGGTGGAGCCGCCCCGGTGTCCCACGTAGCCGGTGTTCTCCTCGCCCACGAGTTGGTGGGCGTTGCCCTTGAACACGTCGGACATCGCCCGGTCTTGCACTAGCGGCAGGTAGCCAGGGATGGTCTGGATCACCACGTCGCCGCCAACGGCCATCGCGCCGGCTTTGAGGGCCCGGTCCACCTTGGCGTTGGCGTCCATGATCGCGTCCATAGTGCGGCCGCGAACGAAGGTCTCCATCCGCACGTCGGCCGGTACCGCGCTCACCGCCTCGCCGCCCTTGGTGATTATGGGGTGGACTCGGACGCTGTCTTCGTCACGAAATGTCTCCCGGTTGTAGTGGATCGCGGTTAGGGCCAAGGTGGCAGCGTTCAGGGCGTTGATGCCCAGGTGGGGGGCGCCGCCCGCGTGGGCTCCACGGCCCACGAATTGGACCCTTTTGGCGACGGTGCCGTTGTTGGTGTTGCTGATGCTAAGTTGCTTCTCGTTGCTGTCCGAGGTCGTGTGGAGCATCATCGCTAGGTCGACGTCGTCGAACTCGCCAAGCTTGACCAACTCCGGTTTCCCACCCAAGAATTCGATCTTCCCTTGGCGGCGCAGGGAGTCTCGGTACTCGATCTCGATATATTCCTCCGCAGGTACTGCAACAAAGACTAGGCGACCGCTGAGAGCTCCCAGCACGTCGGGTTGCTGGAGGGCGATAGCTGCCCCCAGCAGCATGGCGATCTGACAGTGGTGGCCGCAGGCGTGGGCGGCCCCGGTTTCTTGGTCGGCGTGGGGGTGCTCGTTAACGATGAGCGAGTCCAATTCACCCAATAGAGCCAGCGCCGGGCCCGGCGAGCCGCCGATCAGATCGGCCCGAACCCCGGTCACCCCCAAACCGACCCGTGCCGGCATGCTCAGTTCGGCGAACTTGCCCGCCACCAACCGCGAGGTCTTGACCTCCCGAAAGCCCGGCTCGGGGTTCGCCAGAATCGTCTGGGCGATGCCGACCAACTCGTCGGCCCGGGCGTCGATAGCCTCATTCGCCCTTCTCTTCAGTTCTTCTTTGGATGGTGGGTTGGCGCCGGAGGAGGACATGCACGAGGCTCCTCGATTCAATGTCCGTGGCTTGTATGGCGTTAGGCCCTACGCCGTTAGGATTGTAGCAAAGCACCCTATGGTTGGATATAGAGGTTATAATTGCGGGCCATGAAGATAGTCATCGCCCCCCAGGGTTTCAAGGCCGGTATTTCGGGGCTGGAGGCGGCCCAGGCCATCGCCCGCGGTGTGCTCGCGGCGGCCCCGGGGGCCGAGACGGTCCTCGCTCCGGTGGCGGACGGCGGCGACGGCACACTCAACGCTCTGGTTGACGGCACCGGCGGCCAGGTGTTCACCAGCACGGTCACCGGCCCCTTGGGGCACACGTTGGAAGCTCAGTGGGGCGTGATGGGAGACGGCAAAACCGCGGTCATCGAAATGGCCCTGCCTTCGGGATTGGCCTTGGTCCCGCAGCGTCGCCGCAATCCACGGATCACCACGACGGCGGGCACTGGCGAGATTCTGCGAGAGGCTCTCGACCGAGGTTTCACCCGCATCATCGTCGGCTTGGGCGGCAGCGCCACCAACGATGGCGGCGCTGGCGTTGCCACCGCCTTGGGCGCCAGACTCCTGGATTCTCAGGGCCACGCGCTTCCGCCCGGCGGCGCGGCGTTGGCCCGGTTGGACCGGATAGACGGCTCCGGGCTGCATCCCGCCTTGGGAAACGTTGAAGTAGTTTGCGCCACCGACGTGACCAACCCGCTTTGCGGCCCGGAAGGCGCGTCGGCCATATTCGGGCCGCAAAAGGGCGCCAGCGAGGTGATGGTGCGCGAGCTCGACCAGGCGTTGGCCAATTATGCGCGGGTGGTGGAACGAGACCTGGGGCGCGACGTGGCGGAAGCGCCCGGCGCAGGCGCCGCCGGTGGTCTGGGAGCAGGGCTCATGGCGTTCGCCAGCGCTAGGCTTCAGTCCGGTATCGACATGGTCTGCGAGGTCTTGGGGTTCGATTCCCTGCTACAAGGCGCCGACTTGGTGATCACCGGGGAGGGCCGGGCCGACCACTCCACGATATTCAACAAGGCTCCGGTTGGCGTGGCCCGCCGGGCCCACGCCCACGGCGTGCCGACGGTACTACTCGCTGGTAGTCTGGGGCCGGGCCACGAAGAGCTGCGTGAACATAACATAGCGGCCGTCGTCTGCATTGCCGACCGGCCCATGACCTTCGAGCAGAGCCTGGCCCGCACTGCGGAACTGCTGGAGGGAGCGGCCGAACGCACCATGCGCTTGGTAATGGTGAAATGGCCCTCCGGGGAATAGGTCCGGCTATTGGGCCGGGAGCGGGAGCTGCCACCAGCCGGGCGCTCCGCTAATCTCGATCTCGGTAACCCACTTGACCCACTCGAAGCCCCGACGTCCCGGCGCGACCAAGCGCAGCGGAGCGCCGTGCCCGTGGGACAGGGGCTCTCCCCCGACGTGGGTGGCCAGCAGAAATTCGCGCGCGTCGGCCAGCGAAAAGCGCCGGTAATAGCCAGTGACCGACCGGACGGCGATGCTTCTGGCCGATTCGTCGGGTCCCGCCTCGTCCAGCAGGTCCGCCAGCCAGGTCCCGTACCATTGCTGAGTCGAGTGCCACCCGCCGGTGCAGTCCAGGGTAGCCGTGGCCCGTGCGCCACGCGCCAGACCGCTGCCGATTAGCGACAATCGCCGCGCCGATGCTCCATGGACCTCCAGCCGCCAGCTTCCGGCCTCGATGAGGTCCGGGTCGTCGTCCAGCCAGGAGACGCGGGGGAAGTCGTTCCCCGTGAAGCTGCCCGCCTCGTAGGAACCGGTGAAGCGCCGTTCCCGTCCGTTCAGTCCCGACGCCTGCACTATCCCTTCGGTGACCTGCCAAGCGACAAACCCGGCTGCGGCTAGTCCGCCCACACGCAGGAATTGACGCCGATCAACCCAGAAGCCAAGCGGGGCCCGGCGAGCCATGTGCCAGGAGTGCCATAGGAGTAGCGGAAGCATGGCCAGGCCGGTGTAGATGTGCCAGCTGACCCCGCTGAAGAGCCACCAACCGAAGGGCCCAGCGATCGACCAAGCCAAGCCCAAGGCCAGCGTGACGACCAGCGACGCAGTTAGCGCCAGCGATGCCAACCGTACTGTTCCGCCCCGCGGCCGTTGCCACGAAGCAACCACGTTGGCCGTCTTCCACACGAGCACCGCCAATATGCCGTAACCACCGACGCGGTGAAGCTGGAGATAGACGGCGCGGTCTTGAGAGCCGGAGACGAGGCCGATAAGGCCCGTGAGCAACTCGAGCCCTAGGAAGAGGAACAGTAGAGAGTTGGCCCACGGGTAACGCATAGGCGCACCGGCCCGGAATCAGCTACCGGCTATTATACGGGCCGATTGTGAGGGGAAGATGAGCGTGTCTCACCGCATTGCAGGCCAACCTGAACGGGCATATGCCCAACTACGACCACATGCCCATTCCAGGGTTGGTAATGGGTGATCAGCTTATCGTCAAAGACCCTCGACACATTGGACATCGATCCATGTATCCTCGATTATCTCGGCCAGCGGGCTGATCGTCGCCGACTCGATCTCGTCGAGGAGGATAATCCGCGATGGGCGTGTAAGGTCAGTCGATACGTCCCTTGCCGGATGGCATCTCGGATGCGCTCTAGCAACGGCTGGCCGTTCTTTGCGGCTAGGCCATGCGTTCTTTTACGAACTCGACCACCTGGCCGGACAGGTAGATCGCCCGTTCGGCATCGAGGTCGTCGAAGGCTTCGAAGGAGGCGCCGCTGGGGAGATATTCGGGGTAGCGGGTGATGTAGTGGTACTTGTCCAACTGCCGGGCCTCGCTCTTCACGGTGTCGAAGAGCATGTCGAACAGCTTGGCGTCTTCGCACAGGTCCAGCAGGGAATGGCCCCAGACGTCCTCTACCCGCTTGTGGTACAAGTAGGCCTTGATCGCCTTCTCGGCCGCCTGCTGACTCTGAAAGCAGGCCAAGTTGTGCTTGCCATGCTCTCGGAGGAAGCTGGCGTCGGTCAAGTCCTGTTCCGCTTGACGGAACCAGCGGGCGCCTTCGGCCAAGTAATCAGGCATTGAAAATCTCCCGTCCTTCCCGGCAGGCCCGGCTCAAGGCGGGCAGGGTGTCCCGCAAGCTCTCGAACTCTTCCGGCGTGTATACCAGAGTATCGACCTCCACCGAGCTCCCCAGGTGATAGGAAAAGAAATCGGCGCGGCGGCCAAAGGTGTGCTCGGTCTGGTGGACTATGACCATTTCGATGCGGGTATCGGGGGCGAAATCGCCGGCGGCCATGTCGCCGACCAAGATGGCCTTCTCGATGCCCAGCATCGGGAGGGTTCCCACGATGGTCTCCAACTCCCGCTCCAACATTTGCTTGCGGAACTGGGCGAACCCTACTCGCATCGGCATTGGCCAACTCTCCCGCCGTTAATGATCAACCTAGCAGCACCAAGTGGACTTCCCGGGGCCCGTGCACCCCTTGGACGATGGTCATCTCGATGTCCGCGGTCCGGCTGGGCCCGGTGATGAAGTTCAAGTAGCTGCCCATATCCCCGTGGTTTCCGTAATACTCCAAGCGGCGCAACAGAAAAAGGTCGGGCAGGCTTTCCAGCACGTCCTCCGGGCGCACCAAGGCGACGTGGACCGGCGGGACGAGGGACACCAGACGGCTCAGGCCACGGCGTGGCAGTACGATGAGAGATCCGGTCTCCGCGATGGCGTAGTCGGCGCCAGTCAAGCCGAGGTCGGCGCGTCTAATCTCCTCCCGCAGCGTCTCCCTCGGGGAGTGTTCATTGCGCACGATGGGCGTAACCACCACGCCCCGACCTTCCATCGCGGCGTCGACCGGCGCGGCGTCAAAGACAGGCTGGGCGGAGCGCACGACCCTCCGGACTCCCAACCTCTCAGCCACGGAGGCAACGTGTCCCACCGCTTCCTCAACGCCCGAAGCTCGGTGCACGTTCCAGCCGCCCTTGGCCGCCATGTCACAAAACCGGTCAAGAATCGCCGGACGGCCTTCCAGCAAGCGCGACCGCAGTTCGGCCGCACGCAGTTCAAGCTCGGACAGCGTCTCTTCGAGGCGATAGTAGCGGACTGGCGGCGGCCCCTCGTGTCGCCCCAACGACTCCCGGACGGAACGGAGGAAGTCGGCTTTGGGAACGCTGGGAATATCTCCAGCCTCACGAGCTGCCATTGCTTCCTTCGTCCAGCTCATCCCGCCAAATCTCACGGAAGGACCGGGAGGGCAGCGGCGGCAAGTCGCGGGCTCGGGTCCACCGGGAAAGCAGCGGCAGCCGGGCCTTGCCGATCCAGCCGTTGTTCATGGCGACGGGTCCGAAGGGCAGCAGCTTGCCGACCCCTTGGAGCAGCCGACCGGCTTTCGATGCCAGGGACAGTCTGCCGGGGCTCTTCATCACCCCGGCGAAGGCGGCTGCCGCCATGCGCTCCGGAGCTGATGAAGCTTTCTCCTCGGGATTGGTGCTTTCGGCGGTGCGTTGGCGCAGCTCCAAGAGCATGCGGGGAATGTTGATCTTAACGGGGCAGGCCTCGCGGCAAGCGCCGCACAGGCTCGACGCTTGGGGCAGTTGCTTGGACTCCTTGAGTCCGGTCAGCATCGGTGTAACGACTGCGCCGATGGGGCCGGGATAGACCCAGCCGTAGGCGTGGCCGCCGACCCGCTGGTAGACCGGGCATATGTTCAAGCAGGCCCCGCAGCGGATGCAGTACAGCGCCTCTCTAAGCTTGGGATCGGCGAGCATCCGAGAGCGGCCGTTGTCCACCAACACCAGGTGGAACTCCTCGGGGCCGTCCTCGTCGCTTTCGCGGCGTGGGCCAGTGGTCATGCTCACGTAGCTGGAGATGCGTTGGCCGGTGGCAGAACGGGGCAAGAGCCGGAGGAAAATCGCCAGGTCTTGGAGCGAAGGGATGATTTTCTCCATCCCGGTGATACCGATGTGCATGCGGGGGGCGGAAGTGCAGAGACGGCCGTTGCCCTCGTTGGTGATGATTACCAAGGTGCCGGTCTCGGCCACCACGAAGTTGGCGCCGCTAATGCCGAGGTCGGCCTCCATGAACTTGTCCCGCAGGACCCTGCGGGCCACGGCGGCCATCTCAACGATGTCTTCCTGGTAGGGTACGCCGAGTTTATCGGCAAATAGCTCGGCCACATCCTCCTTGGACTTGTGCAGCGCGGGGGCCACCAGGTGCGATGGCGTCTCGCCAGCTAATTGGATGATGTACTCGCCGAGGTCGGTCTCGTAGACGTCGACACCCAATGACTCCAAGACCGGGTTTAGCTCCAGTTCCTCGGAGACCATGGATTTGCTCTTGGTGGCAACCTTCACGCCCCGGGTTTTGACCAGATGGGCCACAATGTCGTTGGCCTGCTTGGCGTCGTTGGCGAAGTGCACGTGGCCCCCGGCGGCTGTCACGTTGTCGTGGAGCATTTCCAGGTAGTAGTCGAGATGGTCCAGGGTGTGAACCTTGATCTGCCGGGCCTCTTCCCGCCACTCCTCCCAGGCCTCCGGGGTGACCTCGTCGATGGCGTTTCGGCGGGCGCCGTCAAAGCCGGAGCCAACGCGGTCGAGGGCGCGACGCAACTTTGGGTCGAGCATGGCGGCAGCCGAGGCGGGGAAGAACTGGCTAGTCTTTACTTCGGGCACGGACCTCTCCTTACCCGTCGGAGTCCAGCACTTGGGCTAGATGGCGCAGTCTAACCGACGGGTCTTGACGCCGTAGACTGCCACCGATGTGCATCAAGCAGCTCATGTCACACGAGACCAAGGTGTCGGCCTCGCTGTTCCGAACGTTGGCCACCTTGTCGGCCAGCATACCCTCGGAGATGTGAGGGAGTTTGACCGAGAAGCTGCCGCCGAAGCCGCAACAGGTCTCGGCACCTTCTAGGTCCTTGACCTCCAGGCCGGGGACCGACCGCAGCAGCGTGTAGGGCGCCTCGCGGACCTCCATCTCCCGGAGCAAATGGCAGCCCAGGTGGAAGACAGCCGTGCCGTCGTAGTGAGCGTCGGCGCCGTCGACGCCGAGGACGTCCACGATAAATTCGGAGAACTCGAAGACTCGGCTCGCCAAGGACTTGGCCTCGGCCAGCAACGCCGGATTGTCCTCGAATAGGTCTTGGTAGAACACCCGCATCATGGCCGAACAGGAGCCGGAGGGCACCACCACGTAGTCGCTGTCGCGGAACTGCCGGAGCACCCTCTCGGCGAGTTGCTTCGCCTCGCGGGTGAATCCGGAGTTGTAGACCGCTTGGCCGCAGCAGGTCTGGTCTTCGGGGAAGCCCACTTTTACGCCCAGCTTTCGCAGCACGTGCACCACGCTCACCCCGACCTCGGGGAAGAGCTGGTCGACGATGCAGGTGACGAAGAGGTCTGCCTTAACTTCGGACTGGCTGGACAATGGGCACAACCAACTGCAATTGATCGCCTTGGGTCCGCCAAGCGTAACAGACCGCTATCAGGGTAGCAACACTGGTGTGCGTTGACAGCTCCCTGACCCCTGACTACACTCGCCGCAACCTACCGACTGAAACCCACAGGAGTTGCGCAGCATGGCGGTTGTCCCCGATGTCGTCGTAGTGGGCGGTGGTGTAATAGGGTGTTTCATTGCCTACGATCTGGCGAAACGGGGCGTGAAATGCACGTTGCTGGAGAAGAGCACGTTCGGGTCGGGGGCGTCGGGCGCTACCGCCGGTGTGGTCTCTCCGCTGCGCCATGTGGACCCCCACGTCCGGCCCATGTGGGAGTTGGGAATGCGCAGTCTGGAGCTCTTCCCCCAGGTGGCAGTCGAGTTGGCCCGGGCCGGCGTGGACCCGGAGTTCCGCCAGACCGGAGTGCTCAAGCTGGCCTTCAGCGTCGAACAAGAAGAGGAGCTTCACGAAGAAGTGGAGTGGCAGCAGACCCTCGGCCTTGGCGTGGAATGGCTCGACGCCGACGACGTGCGCCGCCGAGAGCCGGACATAAATCATGATGTCGTGGGCGGGGTGAACGCGCCGTTGGCGGGATACGTCCGGGGCCAGCGGCTCGTTGACTCGCTGGTACAGGCGGCCAGCCGGTTGGGGGCCGACTGCCGGGAGTCGGTGGAAGTCACCGGGCTGGTGCTGCAGGGAGACCGGGTCATCGGAGTGGAGACCTCCTCAGGCCCTATTCACGCCGGTCAGGTGGTCTTGGCAGCTGGCCCGTGGACCGGGCTCAAGGGGCGTTGGCTGCCTGAAGAGACCGGCTTGGACGTCCCGGTACGGCCGGTGAAGGGCGAGCGAATGCTGCTGCGGAAGCCGGGACTGCTTCCCACCCACACGGTCCACAACTTCCGGGGGTATATCGTACCTTGGGCCGACGGCACGGTGTTGGTAGCTTCGACCAGGATTGAAGGGCGCTTCGATGAGCAAGTTACGGCGAGGGGTATCGCCGAGCTGGTCGCCAACGCCCGGCTCAGCTATCCGGGCTTGGCTGACGCCGCCTTCGTGGGCGCGAGGGCGGGAGTGCGGCCGGCAACGCCCGATGGCATGCCGGTGCTGGGGCCGGTGCCGGGCATCGACGGCCTGAGTATCGCCGCCGGCCACGACGCCGTGGGTGTGATGCTCAGCCCAGCCACCGCAGAGCTGATGTGCCAATACATTTTGGACGGAAACGCCGACCCGCTGGAGCCGTTCAGCTTGGAGCGCTTCCGCCGAGGTTAGATGAGCCTAGGCCGAGAGCACCACGTCCAGAATTGCCACCCGGCCGTCGGAGACAGCCGCCAACCCGTCCTTGATCGCGCCCTCCAACCGGTCGGGGTTGTCCACCCGTTCGCCGTAGCCGCCGAAGGGCGCGGCCAGTTCGGCGTAGTTGGGGCCGGGGATGTCGACACCGTGGAAGATGCCGGACTGGGCGGCGGCGCCCTCGGGGTAGAAGGAAAGGTGCAGGCTCTTCATGGCGGCGTAGCTGGCGTTGTTGAAGACCACGATCAGGATGGGTAGGTTGCTCTCTTTGGACACTCCCAGGCTCTGCGTGATGGGGTTGTAGAGGAATGATCCGTCGCCGATCAGCGCCGCGACCGGCCGGTCCGGAGAAGCCAGCTTGGCCCCCAAGGCCAGCCCGAGTCCTTGGCCCAATCCGCCAGCCGGACGCATGTACGAGAGGGGGTTGTCCCAACCGATGCGCCGCAGAATCTGGCCCCGGTGCAGGATGGTCTCGTCGATGTAGACCGTGTTGCTGGGCATCGCGTCGCTCAGCGCGTTGCACAGAACGCCGGGATGGATGGGCGAGGAAGCGGCGGCCCCTTCGGGCAACTGCCGGTAGCGCTTCCAAACGTCGTCGCCGTTGGGCGATGGTCTGGGGCCTCCGTCGGCGTTGTTTCGCAAGGCGTCGGTAAGCGCGGCGAGAGTGGTGGGCAGATCGCCTTCCAGGTAATAGTCGGCTTGGAGGTCCTGGTAGACCATGTATTCCTTGAGCGGGTACTCGTCGATGACCACTACAGTCGCGTTGGCGGGGCCGGCGCTGGGCGGGTACCAGGGCGCCCGGTTGCCGACCACCAAGAACAGGTCGTATCGGTCGAGTTCCCTGCTTAGGTCGTAGCCGTGGTGCAGGGGGTGGCTCTTGGGGAAGTTGGAATAGGCCGGTCCCTCGGACTCGAAGACCGGTATAGCCAGTGTTTCCGCCAGCGCGACCAGGTTCCTGAAGCCCTCGGGGGTGCGCCCGGCGGAGTCGGCGGTTATTACCGGGTTGGAGCTGCGGGCGATCATTTCGGCCACGCGCTCCACTGCGGAGGGGTCGGGGTAGCTCTTCGGTGCGGCGGCCCGGCGGTGCATTCCGGCGGGGGCCTGCCACTCCTCCCGCATCACCTCCATGGGGATGGTGAGGAACGCGGGGCCCTTGGGCGTGCGCTGGGCCAGCTCACCGGCCCGGCTCACAGTTTCGTACAGGGTCTCGGGGCTGTTGACCCGGCTGCTCCACTTGGTGAAGGGTTCGACCAGCCTGTTGGGGCCGCCGACGATGCTAAGGTTGCGCAGCCATTGGGGCCCCGGGTCGAAATCGGCGTGCTCCCCGTAGGTGGCCGACTCGCCGGAACAGACCAGCATCGGCACCTCGCTCTGGTAGGCGCCGTGGATGCCCATCGAGCCCTGAAGTACGCCGACCCCGGCGTGGAGCAGCACGGCCTGCATCCGGCCGGTCATGCGGGTGTAACCCGAGGCCATGGCCACCGCCAGGGTTTCGTGCCAGCAGTTGATGTAGGTGGGGCCGGGGCGCTCCTTGACCGCCTGACGGGCCAGCGCCTCCCAGACCGAAGGCCATTCCGAGCCGGGCGACGAGATGATGTAGTCGACGTCCAGGTTGCGCAGCGCTTCCAGAATGGCGTCGCCGCCGTCAATGCGTTCGGGCATAGGAGGCCTCCGGGGGAGTTTAGGGCGTTAGCCCCGGACCCAGCGGCACTCGGGTTGATGACCGTGGGCGCCGCGGTCGAGGCAGGTGCAGGCAATGTCTTCGCGCAGTTGGTAGCCGTGGTGCTGCAAGTAGGCGTGGAATCCCGCGTAGAAGCCGTCGCCATCGTCTATGGAGTCGAAGCCGGCTTGGAAGGCTTCCCGCAATTCGTGGTGGCTGGGCTGGGTCACCCGGGCCTCGACCATCAGGCGGTGACCTCGGCGATGTCTTGGGCGAATACCATGTCCTCGGTCCCCTCGAGTGACGGGTCATTCGGCGAGGTTAGGTACTTCACGAAGACCCAGACCCCGTCCTTCGGGTTGCCCACCACTTCGGCGGTGGCCCCGTGGATCGTTGTGATGGTGGCGCCTTCCTGAATGGTGATGAGGTTGACTACTTCCGCCATGGCCCTCTCCGTCGCTTGGGTGGGCTAGAAAAAGAATGTCAGGTTCTTGGCCAGCAACACGTTCTGGTCGAGAATGATCCGCCGGTGGGCAATCTTCCAGGAGCCGTGTTCTTTCCGCAGCAGGTCCTCGCGCTTGCCGATCAGGTAGTCCGTCTCGGTCTCGACCCGGTTTCGGTATATCAGGAACCGGCATTTGAGCGAAACTTCCTGGGCGATGGCTGCCGACGGCGTGGCCTCTAGGACCTGCACGTTGGACACCATGTGACAGATGCGGGACAGCGGTTCCTCGGCCCAGTGTACGCCGGTGAGGATTTGGTTTACCCGGCGCTCCAGGGTCGCCTTGCCCTCGTCGAACCAGTTGATGTCGTACCCCTCGCGGGTGAACTCCCGGTCGAGTTCGCCGAACTTGACGTTGCGCCGCATCGGCATGTAGTACCGAATGTCGTCGGCGAGCAACTCCAGCCACTCGGCGAAGCGTCGGTCGTCGAGCAGTTCCGCCTCGTGGTAAAGGAACTGCTCGACCTCGTTTTGCAGCAGCATGGCCTCAAGGGCCGTCCCGGTGGTGGTCATTACCGCGCTCCAGCTTCCACGCCGTTCCGCCAACTGGCCAAGGCGTCCCAGTCGGGCGCGGTCAGGAATTCGGACCAACGCCGGTAGAAGCCGCGCTGGTTATGCTCGGAGGCGCGGGATTCCGTCGTTTCGCGCACCGTGCCCGGAAGGTCCAGACCGCCTGTATTGGCGACCGGAGACTCGAAGCCCTGTCCCATCTGGTAGTTGTACGGCTTGCGGCGGGCGATGGTTCCCCGGCTAGCGTTGTGGGCGTAGTTCCAGTTCTCCATGTCGTCTTGCTCGGTCAAACCGCCGGGACCAGAGTAGCTGATGTAGTAGCGGCGGAGGAAGTCCTTGACCTCGGCAGGGGCGTTCTTGTCCACCAAGAACCAGCGCCAGGCCTCATGGCTGGCGGGGCCCCTGGGATGCCAGACCGAGATGGTGCGCGGCTGGCGCGGCAGGTAGGACATGTTGGGGAATGTGGTCCCGGGACCGGGGATGTAGCGGGCCCACTCGCCGTAGTTTTTGCGGCGCTCGCTCTCGCAGTGGGAGAAATACTCAGAGACTATCTTGGAGTGCTGGTAGCCGGGCACCGGTGTGTTCTCGGGGCGAAGGTGGCTGACGGTGCTGTGGCCCCGCTCCGGGAACGAGACGTCCAACATCGCGGCACCCTCGCGCTCTTGGGTGTCACGCCGCCCGCTGCCGCTGGGTCCCATGCCGACCATGTCGACCGAGCGGTGGCTGATGTTGTGATAGCGGTCGCCTGAAAAGTTCTCGGCCGGGAACTTCCAGTTGCAAGGAATCATCCACTTTTCGATGCCGCCGAAGACCTCAATCTCGCTGCCCGAGCCGTCCCAGCTATCGAGAAGGAAGTCGAGATAGGTCTTGTAGCCGCCGAGATACTCCCAGAGCGACGGGGCGGTGGGGTCCCAGGTCGCCCAGATGGTGCCCATGTAGTTCGCGATTTGGGGGACTTCGATGAGTCCCCACTGGGACTTGTCCAGATCGCCCTTGTAGGCGTCCTTGAAATAGGGCACGCCGACCAACTTGCCGTCGGTGGCGAAGCTCCAGCCGTGGTAGGAGCAGCTGAAGACGGGGGTGTTGCCCTCGTCGTAGCGGCATACCTTCATGCCCCGGTGGGTGCAGGAGTTGAGGAAGACGTGGATCCCACCCTCGCGGTCTCGGCAGAGGATTACCGATTCCTCGCCCATGCAGGAGACGAAATAGTCGCCGGGCTTGGGAATTTGGGACTCGTGCCCGACGAAGAGCCAAGCCCGGGCGAAAAGCTGCTCCTGCTCTTGGGCGTAAATCTCTTCGTTGACGAAAATCTCGCGGCTGACCGTCCCGGCCTGGAAGTCGACGTAGTCAAGGGCCGAACTGCCGTTGCTGTGTCCATTGTGGTGTCCGTTCGTTGCCATCTATTCTCTCCCGGCTTCGTGTGTTGGACGGTAGCCGTTACCTTACTCTTTGGGCCGAATCTCCGCGCCTGCCAGTTGCTCTAAAACGCGGGCGACCATGGGGAAGCCCTCGCGGCCCCAGCCCTGCACTTGGGCGCGTTGGAACATGTCGTCGGCGATTGCGCCGACGGAAGCGGGGGACTGCACCTCGCGGGCCAGCTCGCAGGCCAGGTGGATGTCCTTGGCCACGATGTCCAGGGCGCCGTTGGAGGAGAAGCTGCGGTCCAGCAGCGCGGCCAAGGCGCGGTCGAGCACGCTGGTGGAGCCGGCGCTGACCGGGATTATCTTGGACAGGATGCCCAGGTCGATGCCGGCCTTCGCGCCAATCAGCAGGCCTTCCAATCCGGCAATGAAGGCGCAGTAACCCAGGTATTGCGTGACCAGCTTGGCGGTGCAGCCGGTGGCCGTCCCGCCGACGTAGAAGACGTCGCGGGCCATGCAGTCCAGCACCGGCTTGTACTTGTCAAAGACGGCCGGGTCGCCGCCGACCATCATGGTCATGTTGGGGGGGCGGCCGCTGACCGGTGAGTCGAGCATCTCGACTCCTGCCTGCTCGCAAGCTTCGGCCAGCTTGCGGATGATCGAGGGCGAGTTGGTGGTGGTGTCGATCCAGGCTCCGCCGCGCTTCAGACCGGCGAGGATGCCGCTGTCGGGGTCGGTGAGCACCTGCTCGGCCTCTGCCGGGCCGGGAACCGAGGTGAAGACCAGGTCGCTGGCCTTGGCCACCAGCCGGGGGTTGTCGGCCCAGTTGGCGCCCATCTCGCACAGGTTGGTGGTGGCCTCCCGTCGCACGTCGTAGACCGTGAGGCTGTGCCCGCCTTCAAGCAAGCACCGGGACATGGGGTTGCCCATGGTCCCGGTGCCGATATAGCCGATGTTCATCTAGTCTCCTCGGGAGATTCAGGACGGGTGCCGCCGTTGGACGAATGCCTTAACGAGAAGCCCGCTGGGGATGTGTCGCCGATCTGCAACTGCTGGTTGCCCGTAAGGTTGATCAGACGCCGGAGTTGATTGTTCGAAGCGATGGTGAAGGACTTGGGCGACTCATTTTGGAGGGCCTCAAGTGTGGGTAGCATTTCTTGGACCCGGTCGATTACTTCCCTAATGGTATCTTCGGTCCTTTGGTTCTCGTAAAAGTTTTCGTGGCCTTTATGGTAGGCTTCCGAGATTGCCTCGCCCAAGTCGGTGTCCTGATACTCCGCGACAATCTGGCGCCCGATGCTCTCGACTAGCTGGTGGCTTTCGTGCCGCCAGCCACGTATTTCGCCGATGGCTTTGAGATTATGCGCCGTCGCGCGCCACGCCTTCTCGCCGGCCTGGAGCCGACTCCCCGCCTCAAGCTCCTCTCGGGCCTGCCGAATGAACCCTTGGCCAATGGCGCGTCGGTCTTCGGGGCTTTGGGGTCCCGGATCAGGGAGGGACGGCACTGTGGTCATAAACGGCTATGGGCCTGTTAGCCAGTCTCTAGCGGGTTGCGGCGGCCAAGGGGCGGTGGCCCCAGATGCTGCCCTTCTCGTGGCGCTGCACCTGCCAGGTGGCGTCGTCCACCGTGCGGGCGCCCCAGCCGTACTCGACGTCGAAGCCCGAGGGGGTCTTCATGTAGAAGCTGGTCATGTGGTCGTTGGTGTGGCGGCCCAGGCCGCGGGTAACCTGCCGTTCTTGGTCCAGCACTAGGTCGTAGGTGGCGCCAACGTCGTTCATGTTCTGGGTCTGCAGCATGAAGTGGTTGAGGCGCTTGGGCGACTTCGACTCGATGAGCGCCAGGGTGTGGTGGCGGGGGTTGCAGTGGAAGAAGACTAGGTTGCGGATGAAGTCGCTAATCTTCATGCCCAGCACGTCGCGGTAGAAGGTGAGCGAGCGTTCGATGTTCTCGACGTGGTAGACCACGTGGCCCAGACCTTGTTCGCCGGTCACGAAGCCCACGGCGCGGGGGGAATTGAACGGCCGGTCGAAGCTGATCGGCGGGCCGTAGTAGACCTCGGTAGGGGTGCCGTCGGGATCGTCAAACTTGATTAGTCCCTCGACCTTTCGGGCCTTGGCCTCGTCGGGGGTGCCGAACGTCACCTCGGTCCCGGCCTCCCGTAGCTGCTCGGCCATCTTGCGAAGGGCCGGCTCGTCGGTGACCTGGAAGCCGACGAACTCGACGTCGTCCTTGCCGCCGGGGCTGACGATAAAGCGGTGGGTGTATTCGTCCATTCGCAGGGTCAGGTTGCCGCTATCATCGATCCCATTCGACTGGAGGCCCAAGACCTCGGTGCCGAAGTGCTCCCACTCCTCGATGTTGCTGACGCTGATTCCCACGTACCCGAGTTGCGTAACGCTGGCCATGGTTTCTCTCCTGGTATTGGTGTTGTGTCTCCGGGTCCGGAGCCTAGTGCCCGTTGGTAGGGGCGTCCATCATGGACACCCACCCGGCGTAGAAGCCGCGGGCGTTCTGCTCGCAGATGCGCTCGGTGATGACTCCGGGCAGCCCGGTGTCGTGGACCAAGTGGCCGATGCCCATTTGGTAGTTGTAGGGATTGCGCCGGGCGATGGTGCCTCGGCTGGCGTTGTGGGCGTAGTTCCAGTTTTCCATGTCGTCCTGCTCGGTCATCCCGCCGGGGCCGGAGTAGCGGATGTAGTAATGGCGCAAGACGTCCTTGACCTCATCCGGCGTGTCTCTGTCGACCAAGAACCAGCGCCAAGCCTCGGTCATGTTGGGTCCTCGGGGGTGCCAGACGGCGATGGAGCGGGGCTGGCGGGCCAAATAGGACATGTTGGGGAACACCGTTCCCACCACGCCCAGGATATTGGTCTTGCCGTCCAACCGTCGGCGACGCTCAGCCTCCATGTTGTGGAAATAAGCCTCCACGTCGGCGGTGTTCTGGTAGGTGGAAATCTGCGGGGTGTCCGCTGGCATCAGCTCGACGACGGCGGCGTGGCCCCGCTGTGGAAAGGAAGCGCTGATGCGGCGGCCCGCCCGGTATTCGGCGTCGTCGCGGCGGCCCTGCCCGCTGGGGCCGATGCCGACCATGTCCACCGAGCGGTGGCTGATGTTATGGTAGCCGTCGCCGGCAAAGTTCTCGGCGGCGAACTTCCAGTTGCTGGGCATGGTCCATTTCTGGACCCCGCCCAAGACCTCCGACCCGCCGGGGCTACCGTCGCGTCCGTCCAAGAGCAGGTCGAGGTACAGCTTCATGTCGCCCAGGTATTCGTCGAAGGACGGCCCGTGGGCGTCCCAGGTGGCCCAGACCGAGCCCTTGTAGTTGCACATCTGGGGGACTTCGATCAGGCCCCATTGCGACTTGTCCAAGTCGCCCTTGTAGGCGTCCTTGAAGTAGGGCACACCGACCAGCTTGCCGTCGGTGGCGAAGCTCCAGCCGTGGTAGGGGCAACTGAAAACGGGCGTGTTGCCCTCGTCGTAGCGGCAGACCTTCATGCCCCGGTGGGTGCAGGAGTTGAGGAAGACGTGAATCTGTCCCTCCCGGTCGCGGCAGAGGATCACCGACTCCTCGCCCATACTGGAGACGAAGTAGTCTCCGGGTTTGGGGACCTGGGACTCGTGGCCGACCAGCAGCCAGGTCTTGGCGAACAGCTGCTCCTGCTCTTGGGCGTAGATGTCGTCGTTGACGAAAATCTCCCGGCTAATCACGCCGGAATCGAGGTCGACGATCTTGCTGAATCCGCCGGGCCTGGTGATGGTCGCCATACGGAATAACTCCTAAGGGAAAGGCGCAGTCAGTTCCGGCCAGTATACATTATCAAACGCCAAGCACGCCGAGGGCGCCGAGAAAATTCAACAAGAATCTCTGCGTGCTCGGTGCGCTCGGCGTTTAATCTCAGCTCAGGGTTTGGCGACGGCCAAGCATTTGCTGGAGTTAAAGATGTAGGTCTGGACGAACTCGACGATCTCCGGCGTCCGCTCCAGCTCGGACATGGCTCCGGCCAGGCACATCCAGTTGAGCATTTCTTGCTGGCCGGCGTCTTCGATGTCGGCGGTGGAAAGCCCGCGCCAAGCCTCGTAGTTGCCGTCCCGGAATTCCTCGAAGCGCTGGCGGTCCGACTTGACGTCGGGATAGAGCCACCAGTGCTTCTCGGTAAGGAAGGCGTGGGACCAACTGGACGAGGCGATGATGGCGACCCGCCACGGGCTGGCCGCGAGAGCGCGGGCGGTGGCTGCGCCCAGCTCCATGCAGCGTTTGGGCGAGGGACCGGGCGGGTCGGCAGGCATCTCATGGCCGTTCACTGTCTGGGGGGTTGCCCCGCCCCGGTTGCGGATGATCCGGCTGCCGTAGCAGTTGACGGCGAAGGGGATCACCGGGTAGTCGAAGCCCTTGCGGTCGTAGTCGAGGTAGAGCAGGGTGTTCAGGAAGGCGTGGCCCAGTCCCGGTTCGTGCAGCGGCCGGTAGGAGTAGGCGACGTCGAACCCGTCGTTAATCAGCGCCCCGGCCAGGTACCGGGCCGAGGGGTGGCCGGAGTAGCGGAAGGCCTTGTTGGCGGGCTCTTCCCAGACGTTGGGCCGGGTGCCGCCATCTTTAGTCGCGAAGGGGCGGCACTCGTAGCTGTCGTAGGCCATGACGCAGAAGGCGGGGATGATGTCTTCCCTGAAGTTTTCGTACTGATCGTCGCCCCAGACCAGCACCACGTCGGGGTTGAAGGCGTCGAGCTCTTCGCGGACCTTGCGGAAGCCGGTCACCAGCTTGTCGCGGTGATAGAGGGCCGAGGCGTACCCTTCGTCATCGCCCCATTCTTCGCGCATCGCTTGGGGCCAGTTTTCGGGGTTCTTTTGTTCTTGGGGGATGCGCTCGTTACGGAGCGCCCGGGTCAGGGAGTAGTTCTTGAGCTCGTCGGGAGTAATCAAAGAAGGCGAATGAGTAACGCCAACGCCAAGAATCTCAGCCATGAGAAAGCCTCCAAGGGCGCGAAAGCAGCGCCCAATCCTGGGCCCAACGGCCCGAATGCGTTGGCCTGTTTGTAGCAGAGGGGGCGTGGGGTGTCAACGACGCTCGGGCTCGCCAAAAGGGATAAACTCCTCGCAATAGGTGCCCGACACGACAACATCGGCGTTGGCTATGTCACCACTCGCCGGCAGCACCCTTACATAACCAGCCGTTTGGCCCACCACCTGCCGCTCCGGCCAGATACGGCAATGTTGGACGTCGGGTGCGGGACGGGGAACTACACGGTTGCTATGTCGAAACTCAGGGCCGCTGGCACGGAGTAGATTTGTCGGGCCGAATGATCAGGTCGGCGGCTGAAAAGTCCGCCCAAGTATCTTGGTATCAGGCCGATGCTGCCGACCTGCCCTTCCGGGATGGTGCCTTCGACGGCGTCACCAGCACCCTGGCCCTCCATCATTTCTCCGACCACACGCAAGTCTTTCAAGAGGTTAGCCGAGTCTTGCGACGGGGCAAATTCGTGATCTTTACCACGACACCAGAGCAGATGAGCGGGTATTGGTTGAACAGTTATGTTCTCGATACCATGGCCCGGTCTATCGAGCAGATGCCGAGCCTAGAGGCCGTCGAGACCACCCTGGCAGGGCCGGTTTGGAGGTCGGCTACACCGAGAGCTACGAGGTAACGCCGGACCTCCAGGACTTCTTGCTTTACAGCGGCTAACACAACCCAAGGATGTAGCTGTCGGAAACAGTCCGGCGGGGCATTTCGACCTTGGCCGCCCTGGCTGACCCAGCAGAGGTCGAGTCGGGCCGCCGCCAACTGCAATCAGACATCGCGTCGGGCCGGATTGTGCAGGTCATGGAGGACTTTCGCCGCGACTTGGGCGACTATCTGTTCATTGTTTGTATGGATATGGAGGGCCGGGTGCGCATCGATAGCTAGCCGCTCTTTTCTAGCGGCGACGGTATACGTCGCGGCGATGAGCGACTCGTACGACCAGTACAACCAGCTCCCCATCCAGCACTTCGTAGACGACGCGGTAGTCTCCGACACGGAGCCGGCGGATACCTCGGAGGTCCCCTTTTAGCACCAGGCCAGCGAGAGGGTTTTCGGCCAAGCCATCGATGGCCCGCACGATTCGGACGCGTTCGCCGTATTGGACCCGGGCCAGTTTCTGGACGGCGCTCTCCTTAATCCTGACGGAGTAGTTCATCCCGGACTTGGTCCCAATCGAGCACTGGGTCCGCAGGATCGCGTAACCGCTCGATCGTTGTGGCCAGATCATCGAAGTCTTCCAGGTACCGCTCCAGCGCCTGGCGCACGATATCTGCCCGGCTCCGCTTCAATTCGGCAGCCGCGGCGTCCAGGGCCTGGACCAGTTCATTGGAAACGCGTGCGGTTATCTGCTGCATCTAACATCCCTTGACATAAGCTTGCAGTAACATACATTCATTGTGACGACGCGCCGATTCTCCGTCAACGGTAGTGCCGATGGTTTTGCGCCGAGTGGTGAGCAGCGTCCGGTTTACCGCATCGCGTCCAGGCAGTTGAGCTGACCGGGCCAGTTGAGAATCCGGCGGTCGGCCGTTACGAGCCTGTGGCCTTGGAGAGCGGTGGCGACGATCAGGCGGTCCGCAGGATCGCCATGCATGTCAGGGAGATGGCCAGCGCGGGCGGCGATCTCTCCGTCGATGGGGACTTCCACGACACCCTGCCCCAATTGTTCCCGCCGCCATTGGATGACGTCGTCTGGGTAGCCAATCCTTCCTTTCTCTCGGAGCATTGCTACCTCCCAAAACGAGATCGCGGAGACGCCGACTTCTCCCGATTGCCATTCCTGCTCGACAGCCAGCAGGGCGTCGGACCCGAGACGTGGGTCCCCAAATCTCAGCCAAAGCAGGACTTGGGTATCGAGTAAGATCAAGGGCGGGGCGTTCGAGACTCGTCGGTCGAGGTATTTGGCAGTATCACTATCGGCTCCACCCAGTTGTTACCGGTTTCCGCCTCCCACTCCACATCCAACGGTTCGACGATGTCTCCAAGAACCTGGACTTGACCCCGGTCGATTCCGAATAGAGACTTCGGCTTTTCCCGGTATGGCACGAGGCGGGAGACCGGGCGCCCGTGCTTCGTGATTACGATTTCTTCGCCGCTTTCGGCCACCTCGTCCATAAGTTGCAGGCACTTAGCCTTGAACTCTGATGCCTGAATGGTGCGGCCACGGCTGCTGGGATCGCTACTCATATCCTCCCACGGTTTGTTGGTTGGGCGTGTTAAATATACCATAGTCACTATTGTGGTCATATTTTTTGATTTCCGCCGTCTCCCTCCGGCCTTGTTCCCCCTAGCCCCCACCGGCGATAATGGCGGGCAACGACATAACCTGTAGTGAGGTGTCCGTATGGACTGGGGAATGGCTAACCGGATGGCGCAGTTGGTGCAGGCCGATGGCAAGTGCATGTTCCTGCCTGTCGATCACGGTTATTTTCAGGGGCCGACCCGGAATCTGGAGCGGCCCGGCGAGACGATCGCGCCCTTGAAGCCCTACGCCGACGCTCTCTTCGCCACCCGCGGCGTGGTGCGGTCGGTGGTGGACCCGGCGGACTCGCTGCCCATCATCCTGCGGGTTTCCGGTGGCACCAGCATGGTCGGCGGGGACTTGGCCAACGAGGGCATCACGACTTCGATGGAGGACGCGGTGCGGCTGAATGTCTCCGCCGTGGGCATTTCGGTGTTCATCGGGTCCGAGTACGAGAAGCAGTCGCTGCTCAACTTGGGCAAGCTGGTCGACGAGGGCGAAAAGTACGGCATCCCGGTGATGGCGGTGACCGCTGTGGGCCGGGAGCTGGACCAGCGCGACTCCCGCTACTTGGCGCTGTGCTGCCGCATCTGCGCCGAGCTGGGGGCCAAGGTGGTCAAGACCTACTGGTGCGAGGACGGCTTCGACCGGGTCGTTCAAGGCTGCCCGGTGCCCGTGGTGATGGCTGGCGGCCCCAAGGCCGACACCGAGTTGGAAGTGCTGGAGTTCGTCCACGACGGGCTGCAAAACGGTGCCATCGGCATCAACTTGGGCCGCAACATCTGGCAGAGCCCATATCCCGTGCCGATGATCCGGGCCCTGCGCCACGTCGTCCACGGCAACGGCACCGTCAAGGAAGCCCACGAGATCTTCGAGACCGTCAAGGCTGGCAACGGCGTGCTGGCTGGGGTCAACGACTAAGCCAACTATTCCACCCACCCCTTCTTTAGAGGAATACAAGCATGCGCGTGGCGATGTACTACAATAACAGCGACGTCCGGGTCGAGGAGATGCCGACGCCGGAGGCCGGGTCCGGCGAGCTGCTGGTACGCATCGATGCCAGCGGTATCTGCGGCAGCGACGTCATGGAGTGGTACCGGATTCAGCGCGCGCCGGTGGTGTTGGGGCATGAGGTCGCCGGGGCGGTGGCCCAAGTGGGCGACGGGGTGGAGCGATTCCGGGAGGGCGACCGTGTGGTGGTCACGCACCACGTGCCCTGCAACGCCTGCCGTTATTGTCTGAGCGGCCACCACACGGTGTGCGATACGCTGCGGACCACCAACTACGATCCCGGCGGCTTCTGCGAGTACGTCCGCGTGCCCGCCGTGAACGTGGACCGGGGCGCCTTCCACATCCCCGATGGCCTTGGCGCTGATGAGGCATCCTTCGCCGAGCCCTTGGCCTGCGTTTACCGGGGCCAGCGGCGCGCCAACATCGAGCCCGGCCAGAGCGTGCTGGTCCTGGGCAGCGGCCTTGCCGGGCTGCTGCACATCAACTTGGCCCGCGCCCTGGGAGCGGGGCGCATCGTCGCCACCGATCTCTCCGAGTTCCGGATGGACGCCGCAAAACGCTTGGGGGCCGACTTTGCCGTTCCGGCCACCGATGACGTTCCGGCACGGCTGCGGGAGGTCAACGACGGACGGCTCGCCGACTTGGTCATCGTGGCCACCGGAGCCCGCCCGGCGTTGTATCAAGCCCTCAATTCGGTGGAGCGGGGAGGCACCGTGCTCTTCTTCGCGCCAACCGAGCCGGGAGTCACGGTCGAAGTGCCAGTCAACGAAGTATTCTTCCGTAACGACGCCACCCTGACCACGACCTACGCCGCCTCGCCCGGCGACTTGGCGACGGCCTTGGACATGATCGCTGCTGGCCGGGTGCAGGTGGGCGACATGATCTCCCACCGGCTGGGTCTGGAAGAGGCTGGACTGGGATTCAAGCTCACGGCCGAGGCCACCAACTCCCTGAAGGTGATAATCCAGCCGCAAAAATAGACCGCTCATAGTCAAGCTCCTCATCGTGATACCCAAGGAGGCCGAGCCATGAAGTTCGGGCTGTTCCACGAGTTCCCCTGTCACGGCGACGTTTCCCAGAGGGACGTGTTCCGCGAGTCCTTCGAGTTGGTCGACGAATCCGAGCGTATGGGGGTGGACGGCGTTTGGTTGGCTGAATACCATTTCCTGCCCCAGCGGTCGGTGTTGTCCTCACCCGTGACCGTCGCCACCGCCATCGCGGCCCGCACCCAGCGGATGCGCATCGGGCTGGCCGTACAGGTGCTTCCTTTGGGTAACCCGGTGCGGATGGCCGAGGAGATCGCCACCCTCGACCACATCAGCCAAGGGAGGCTCGATTTTGGCATTGGCCGCTCGACCTTCGCTTTCATTTACGAGGGTTTCGGGATGAACTTCGGAGAGAGCCGCGACCGGTTCACCGAGTGTCTCGAAATAATGCTCAAAGGCTGGACCGAGGACCAGTTCTCCTACGAGGGCGAGTATTACCGGTTCGAGAACTCCATGGTGGTGCCCAAGCCCTACCAGGACCCTCATCCGCCGATTAGCGTCGGGGTGACCTCGGCGGAGACTTTCGGCATGGTGGGCCGCATGGGGTACCCAATCCTGATCAACCCGTCCCGGGTGTTCTCCTTGGCAGAGTTGGCCGAATACATCGCGGACTACCAGCAGGCCCGCAAGGACGCCGGATTCAAGGGCAAGGGCGGAGTGGGACTCCGGGTGCCCATCTACCTGGCCGAGACCGCCGAAGCCGCCTACGAGGAACCCCGGCGTAGCACCGAGGAAGCGATGGGCCGCTTGGGAGACATAATCGCCAGCACCGCCCATGGCGTAGGCGTAACCGACGACCGCATCGCCCAAGCGGAGCGGATCCGGGCTATGGACTACGACGCTTGGCTGCAGGACAAGGTGGTTTACGCCACCCCCGAAGCCGCTGTGGAACGCTTCAAGGAACTGGAGGAACAGCTGGGGCTCACCGAGATCATCTACGAGGTAAACTTCGGCTGCCAGATACCCTACGAGCGCCAGTTCAACACTGTTCGCCTGCTCACCGAGCAGGTGATGCCCCATTTCCGCTAGCCCCGATTGGTGTACAATTCTCGAACCGGTAGGCAGGTGGCTCCCCGCTTTGATGGCGGGCCCTGAAACGAGGCGGTTATATGGAATTCGGACTCTTCTTGGAATTCCCGGTGCGGGAAGGCAGCAACGACAACGAGGCTTTCAAGGAATCGTTCCGGTTGGTGGACGAAGCCGAAAGCTTGGGAGTGCAGTCGGTCTGGCTGGCCGAGTACCACTTCAACCCGGCGCGGGTGCTGTCCTCTCCCATCACCATCTCCAGCGCCATCGCCGCTCGCACCCAGAGAATCCGGCTGGGCACGGCGGTGCTGCTGCTGCCCTTGGCCAATCCGGTGCGGGTTGCCGAAGAGGTCGCAACTCTGGACCAGATTAGCGACGGCCGGGTGGAGTTCGGTATCGGCCGCGGCACGTTTCCCAACGTACACGAGGGCTTCGGAGTGCCCTTCGCCGAAAGCCGGGGCCGTTTTGAAGAGAGCATCGAAATTATCCTAAAGGCTTGGACCACGGAGAACTTCTCCTTTGAGGGCGAGCACTTCAACATCGGCGAAATATCGGTCAACCCCAAGCCCTTCCAGACTCCCTACCCGCCGATCCGAGTGGGCATCACCTCAGCCGAGAGCTTCCCGATCATCGGGCGCATGGGCTATAACATCTTGATCAACCCTTCGCGGGTGTTCACGCTAGCCGAGCTCCAGCCGTCGATACAGGAATACCGGCAGGCCTGGAAGGACGCTGGACACGAGGGTGAGGGCAAGGTTGGAGTGCGGATACCGATATACCTAAACCACGACGCCAAAAAGGCCCACGGCGAGCCGATGGACAGCGCAATGTTCTCCATGGAACGCCTCTCCGACCGGGTGGCGTCTTACGCCGGGCACGTCGGCACTCTGGGCGACTGGGGCGCGCAGGCCGAGCGGGTCCGCCAGATGACCTACGACGACTGGGTGCGGGATAAGGTGGCCTATGGGACGCCGGAGGCGGTGGTGGAGAAGCTGGGCTTGCTGGGCGAGGAGTTGGGTCTTGACCAAGTGATGTTTGAGATCAACTTCGGCAACCTAATACCGTTGGAGAACCAGTCCCACAGCCTGCGGCTGATGATGGAAGAGGTGGTGCCCAACCTGGCCTAACCGGCGGCGAAAGAGCGAAGGAGTAGAAGGATGAGTTGCGACACCTTTCAAAACGGTACCAAGGTGGAGGCCCTCGTCGAGATTCCGGTGCGGGTCAACATGGGCGCTCCGGTGGACAGTAATCCGCACTTGATCCAGGTAGGTGACTCAGGCGAAGTAACCGTGGCGCGGCGAGCCGGTAGCCTGCACTGGCTGGTAATCAAGTGGGACCGCTTGGGCCGCACCTTCAACTTGAACGCCGACCAGTTCGACATGGTGAAGATAGTCGAGTAGCCCTATTCCCACGATGTGGCCGACGTAGGGTGATTCGCGAATCGCCTCCACACAGCGGGGGAGGGGCTACCACCGTTGGCCCGGCACCCTCTCCTGTAGCACCTCCCCGAACAGGGTGAGCACCTGGTCGATGCGCAGCACGACTATCGCCCCTTGACCGTCTGCTAGGTAACGCTCGTTGACCAGCCCGGACTCCAGCAGGCGGTCGATCATCCCTTCGAAGACCTCGCCGTCCCGGTGGACGCTGGCGGTACATCGGAACTTCCAACCCTTGTCCTCGCCCGTGTTGCGGAACAGCACGATGACTTTGGGGTTCTCCTCGATGTGCTCCAAGGGTACCCTTCCAGTCCGGTCGCGGTAGATAAGGGTATCCTCCCCAACGGTGAGCACGGTCCCGATGTAGCCGCAGTTGGGAGTGCCGTCGGCCGAACTCGTCCCCACGATGCAGGGATACCCATCGTCCCGGGCCCGGTTGATCAACGTTGCCATTTCTTCGGTCAGCTGTATCATGCTCCGCCTCCTGGTAGCTATTTTTTATCGTCCATAAGCAAGGTGATGTTCCGCAAGTCCTCGGCGGTGATTCCGGGCCTGACCAGGTCATGGGCCATGTAACGATTGGCCGCCTCGTGGATTGGCAGTAGGACCAAGGGCTTGTCTTCCGGGTCGTCGTTCAGGATAGATCCCGGAACTCATCGATGTCGTAGCCGAGACCAGGTAAGCAATGGGTGATCTCCTCCATGATAGCGTGCATCATAAATCGTTCGGTATAGCGGCCCTCGTTCATCCTGTTGGCGGCCACCGCGATGACACAGGCGTCGATCTCGTAACGGTGAAGAGGCCCGCCGCTGCTAGCCTGGGCCGAGGCGCGCGTTGTAGACCGGAGTGTGGCGCACTCGGACTTCGACCGTCATCTAGTGTAGTCTCCCATCTCCGAAATCTGAACGTAGCCAACGTCGCGTAGTTCCAGGTTGTCCGTAGGGCGGGGAGGAGCTGTCGGAGTCAGTACCGGCGAGGGAGTGGGCGCTGGAGTAACGGTGAGCCTAGCCGTCGGGAAGCTCGTAACGGAGGGCGCGGGGGCAGGCGTGGCGGTGGGAGCGAGCGCCATCGCGGGTGGCGCTGGTGTTGGAGTCCGCTCACCAGCACATGCCGCCAGAGCAAGTGCGGCTGCGGTGACTGCCGCGATGGTTCAGGCGAGGGCGCCCCATCGCCTCGCCAGGGGTTGGCCCCACCTAGTCACCGCCTGGCTGCCCTGCCGCCGCGCTCCCGAGCGAAATTCCCGTTTGCGACGCCTGTCCCGTCCGCGGATCCAGCTGCAGACCGAAGCCGTCGGCGATGCGGGTCAGGTAGTTGAAGATGCCGACAATGTGACCGACCTCCAGCAGGGCTGTGTCGTCGAAGCCCAGATCACGGAGGGGCTGCCAGTCGGCATCCACCATGCGGGTCGGCGTGGCGCTGAGCTTCTCGGCTACGGTGCAGAGGGCGCGCTGACGTGGAGTGAGGGTCGCCAATTCCCGCCAGGTCTTGTGGGTCACGGCCTCGACGATGGCCGGGTCTCCGTCCTCGGCACGCAGAAACTCTGCGTGGGAGATGGTTCAATATTCGCAGTCTTGGGCCGCAGCGGCCACGGCGGCCACCATCTCCCTCTCTTGCCGGTCCAACTCGCCGTCGCCGAACATCACTTGGCGGTACAGGGCGCCGAACAACGGGCCAATTGCCTGGTGCCGGGCCTGCAATCGCCCCATGGCGGGCAGGTAGCCGAAGTCGTAGTTTCCGGCCCGCGCTCCCGGCGGGAGCGATGCCCTGATCTCTTCTTCGGTGGGTAGGTCAATCCATGCCTCTCGAGTTCCTAGTTGGTCGGCCATCGTTGCTCCTCCTGCGGGAATGCCGTTATTCTAGTCCAATGAGGCGCATATTGGTCACCGGCGCTGCCGGTCAGCTTGGCTCCGAATTGGTCCCGGCCCTGCGGGAGCGTTATGGGGGGGACAACGTTATAGCGGCCCGACATCGCAGCCCCCTGACTGAGGAGGTTGCCGACACCGGACCTTCGACGCAGGTGGACGTCACCGAGCAGGAGTCCGTCGCCCGCGCCATTAGGGACTATGCCATAGATTCCCTGTACCACTTGGGTTCGCTGCTCTCGGTTGCCGCCGAGGCCAACCGGCCACTGTCCCACCGGGTAAACATAATCGGACTGCTCAACGTCTTCGAGGCCGCCGCCGACGCCGGTTTGGAGCGGGTGATCATGCCCAGCTCCATTGCCGCCTTTGGGGTGGACACCCCCCACGACAACACTCCCAACGAGACCCTACAGCGCCCGACCTCCCTTTACGGCATCTCCAAGGTGTTCGGGGAGCTGATGGGCAACTATTTTTTCGAGCGGGTCGGGCTCGATGTGCGCGGGGTGAGACTGCCCGGAGTGATCAGCTGGAAGGTGGAGCCCGGCGGCGGGACCACCGACTACGCCGTTGACGCATTCTATGGGGCGATCCGGGAGGGCCGCTACACCTGCTACCTTCGCCCCGGCACCTATTTGCCGATGATGTACGTCCCCGACGCCATCAAGGCCATGATCGAGGTCGCCGAAGCCGATGTCGGCACGCTGAAGCACCACGCCGATTACAACGTAAACTCCATGAGCTTCGAGCCCGAAGGACTCGCTGAAGCCATCCGTAGCTGCGTCCCCAATTTCACCATCGACTACGAGGTCGACCCCCTGCGCCAGTACATAGCGGACTCATGGCCCAACTCTCTGGACGACACCGTCGCCCGGCAAGAGTGGAACTGGCGCCCCGACTACACCCTCGAAGCCATGGTGGATGACATGTTCGAGAACCTGTCTCGGAAGCTGCGAGGATCGACGCTCCTCTAATAGGGCAGCGTCCAGGTCTCGGAGAACGCTAGGGCGCTGGTGCTGTGGGCGCGGGCGTCGCGTTGGCGGGGCCAGGGGCGGCCGCTGGCCTGTTGGCCGTTGAGGGTCAGGCGGGCGCCGTTGGCAGGGACCAGCACCGTGGATACGCCGTGGGGCCGCTCCGGGTTGCCGCCGGGGAAGCTGTGGCTCATGAACGGTTCGCCTAGGTCGTACCAGGTCAGCGCGATATCCTCGCCCGCAGCGGTCACCCACTCGGTCCAAAACGAGCGCAGGTCGCCCGAGCTCCGGAAGCTGGCTTCGGTGGCCGGGATTTCCAGGTTGCCGAAGGTGGCGTTGATCCGGCCTTGGATTTCGCCCTGCAGCCAGCGGGTCATCTGGATGTTGTCGGTGTAGATGCGGGGCTCGTTGTTGGCCAGCTCGCTCTGCAGGAACAGCACGTGACCGGGGCCGCCGGGAGAGAAGAGAATGCGCCAGAAGCTGGCATCGCTGGTGACCGGGCCATCGTCGGTGGCGCTGAGGCGAATGTAGGGGTTCTCGCCGGTGAGCAAAAGGCGGTTGGGGTCGATGGGACTTGTCGTAGTCATCGCACGGACTCCTTATCGGTAGGTTATTGGGCGCGGACTCCTTATCGCTAGGTTTATTGGGCCGTGGCCCCGCCGTCGATGACCAGTTCGCTGCCGGTCATGAACGACGCTTCGTCGGAGGCTAAGAACAGCACCCCGTAGGCGATGTCGATGGGTTGGCCGACCCGCCCGATGGGATGGCGGGCGATGGCCTGCTCCCGTCCCTCTTCGGTGTCCAGCATGATGGGCAGGGTCATGGGGGACTCGATGACGCCGGGGTGGACCGAGTTGCAGCGAATGCTCTCGGCGGCGTACTGGATGGCGGTGGACTTGGTGAGCAGCCGCACGGCGCCCTTGCTGGCAGAGTATGAGGAGGTGCGTCCGCCTACCAGCCCAGCGATGGACGAAATGTTGACAATGCTCCCGCCGCCAGCGTCGCGCATCGCGGGGATGGCGGCCTTGGTGCCCAGGAACACGCCCTTGGCGTTGATGTCCATCACCAAGTCCCATTCGTCTTCGCTGGTGTCTTCGACGCTGGAGATGCGGGCAATGCCAGCGTTGTTGACCAGGATGTCCAGCTTTCCGAATCGCCCCACCGCTGCCGCGACCGCCTGATCCCAATCGCTCTCGCTGGTCACGTCGAGGCGCACGAAGAGGCACTCGCCGCCGGCTTCGTTGACGGCCGCCTCGGTCTGTCGGCCGTCCTCTTCCAAGACGTCTCCAATAATGACCTTGGCACCCTCTTGAGCGAAGACCAGTGCCTCGGTGGCTCCCATGCCGCGGGCGCCCCCGCTGATCAGGGCGACTTTGTTTTCTAACCGCATTTTTGGTTCTCTCCACTTAGGCATTCTCGCCGGTAGTATAGCGGCTTTCGCGTGACCAATGACGACCGGGAGGGCGGTCGCCATGGCGGCTCACGCACGGACCGGCTACTACAGGCGCCCCGTCTCGCCGGGATAGGGGTTATTCGTCTTGTCAGCCGTTGACGCAGTTAGAGGCAGTACTTATAATCTGCGGCTGGTTGCCTTGGGCCTGTTGCCAACGGCTTAGCCTGTTCCATCGCATCTGCAACCCGACGGAGTTGACCAGCAACCTCAGCAAGCCAATCGTCGTTCAGAACGTTCGCGTCAACCGCGCCCTAGTGTTCTGCAAGATCATGGAGACCTTCTGGGCGCCCAACCTGGAAGAGCGCACCAACGGGATGCCGAAACTCGAAGCGACCTCCTTCCCGGAGCTGGGAATCGCTGGTCCCGACTCCCTGGGGCTGGTGGGTGACGGCACCCTCGACATGGTCAATATCATCGGCCCATACGTCGCCGGCGAGCTGCCCGACCTCGAGATCCAGTACCTCTTCGGCCTGTACACTGAACGCTCGCAGCAGTACGGGGCCACCGTGGAGATGCTGACCGACATCGAACAGTTGCTGATTGACGAGACCGGCGGTTACCCGATCAACGTCAACTGGCATAACGGAGACGACATCTTCCTGTTCACTAAGAAGCCGCTGAACCTGCCGGAAGACGTTTCGGAAATGAAGACCCGGGCCTTCGGGACCTCCATCTCCGACTGGATCAACGGGATGGGGGGCGCGGCCCAGTTCCTGGCTTTCACCGAGGTCTACACCGCCTTGGAGCGCGGCATTCTGGAGGCTGGCGTAACGGGCGGCGACGCGGGCTACGGCCAGCGCTGGTACGAAGTCACTGGCTACATCAACGGGCCGCTGACCTCGTGGCCCTCCAGCCACAACGTCATCAACGGCGACGTGTGGGCGTCGATTCCCGAAGACCTGCAGGAAATAATGAAAGAAGAGGGGGCCAAGCTGGAGTTGGAGGCTCTGCGTGTAGGTTCAATCCAGAACGAGTTGGGCCTGCAGAAGAACATCGACGCGGGAATGATCTACGTGGAGTTCGGCCCTGAGATGCGGGCCCACAGCGATAACGCCGTCTCCACCTCGGTGATCCCGAACTGGGTGGAACGCGTCGGCGGCCCGGGCTCCGACTTCGTCGCGGTGTTCAACCGGGCCATTGGTCCGGTCGTAGGCATCACGATCGAGTCAGATGGGACCATCACCCGCGCCAATTAGACGACCTTATCACCATCGCGGCGCCAAGGCCCCCTCGCCGTCCGGCGAGGGGGCCTTGCTTGTTGCCGGGCCGTGAGGTTACTGGGCCGTGCGGCCGCCGTCGATCACCAGTTCGGAGCCGGTGACGAAGGACGATTCGTCGGACGCCAGGTAGAGCACTCCATAGGCGATCTCCTCGGGCCGGCCGATGCGCCCCAAGGGTACCCGCTCGATCATGTCGTCCAACTGCGAAGTCTCGGAGCGGGCGCCGCGCAGCATGGGCGTTTCGATAGGACCGGGGTGCACCGAGTTGCAGCGGATGTTCTCCTTGGCGTACTGCACCGCCGTTGACTTGCTGAAGATGCGCACCGCCCCCTTGCTGGCGGCATAGGCACCGGAGGTGCCCGGGGTGGGGGCGATGCCCGCTCCCGACGAGATGTTGATGATGCTCCCGCCGCCCGCCTTACGCATTTCGGGTATCGCCGCCTTGGTGCCCAAGAATACCCCCTTGGCGTTGATGTCGAGGGTGCGGTCCCAGTTCTCCACGGTGATGTCCTCGATACCGCCGGTGCTGGAGACGCCCGCGTTATTGACCAGCACGTCGAGCCTACCGAAGCGAGAGACGGCGGAGGCGACCGCTGCGGCCCAGTCTGCTTCGCTGGTCACGTCCAAGCGGACGAAGACACACTCGCCGCCAGACTCGTTGACCGCGGCCTCGGTCTGTCGGCCCTCGTCTTCGAGGACGTCTCCGATAACCACCTTTGCGCCCTCGCTGGCGAACAGTTGGGCCTCCACCGCCCCCATCCCCCGGGCCCCGCCACTGATTAGCGCTACCTTGTTCACCAATCGCATCGTCAGCCTCCTATCGTCAGCCTCTTGGTGGCATTTTCGGATATTGTAATGCCATTCCGGTTGGAATATGCTTCATGCCAGGTTTGGCTGGAGTTTCCGGATGAGGTGAAGGCTATGGCCACCAACAGTTGGCGGCTCACAGGCGAGTACTTCGAGAGTTGCAACTGCGAAATCCTGTGTCCGTGCATCGTCCGGGGCACCAACCTTCCGCCCACCGAGGGCCACTGCGACGTCGCTCTGGCCTTCCACATCGAGGACGGGCAGGTGGACGGGGTGGAACTCGGAGGCCTGACTTTCATCGCTTGTAACTACACTCCCGGCCCGATGGCCGCTGGCGGCTGGACTTCGGCGTTCTACATCGACGAACGGGCCACCGCCGAGCATCGCGGCGCCTTGGAGCGGGTGCTATCCGGCGAAGTTGGCGGCCCCGCCGAGCGGTGGCGGGCCATGACCGAGCATTTTATGGGCATCAAATACGTAACCATCGACTTCAAGGTTGATGGCCGTACCCACACGGTGTCGGTGCCCGGCATCATGGATTTCACCGTTGAGCCGATCATGGTTCCGGGCCGCGACGACGCGATGAAGCTGGTCAACACTGGTCATCCGGCCAACAGCGACCTATACCTGGCCCGGGGCACCGAGGCCAGCTACAGCGACCACGGCATGACTTGGGACAACACTGGCCGCAACGGCCACTACGCCCCCTTCGACTGGAGTTGGCCGTAGTTGGCCTGCGTATTCGCCCGGCCCTCGCGGGCTATCTCCGCGCCGGATTGGCCATCGGTTTGGCGCTATCCGTGTTCCTAGCCTGCCAGGCCAGTCCGCCGCCGCCAACCCCGACACCGCCTCCGACCGCCACGCCAACCCCAGTGCCGCCAACCTCGACCCCGAAGCCAACGGATACGCCGGCTCCCACACGAGTGCCCACGCCACGGTATCCGGTAGTCTCCGGCGACCCCGCACCCGATTTCCGATTCACGCTGTTCCAGGGCGAAGATGTCTTGGGCGCAACGTCCCTCGACCTCTCCGACTTGCGCGGAAAGCCGCTGGTGCTCAACTTTTGGGCCCGATTCTGCCCGCCCTGCTGGTCGGAGATGCCGGAATTGCAGAAATTCTACGAGGAACGAAGCGACGACGTGATGCTTCTGGGAGTGGACATCGGGCAGTTCACCGGACTGGGCTCACCCAAAGACGCCAGCAAGCTGCTGGACGCCTTGGGCGTAACCTATCCCGCCGGGTCCACGGACGACGGCAGCGTGGTGCGTAAATTCGGGGTCCAGGGCATGCCCACCACGGTGTTCATCACTTCCGAAGGCGCAGTCTTCCGCAAGTGGACCGGCTCGATAGAGCGCGAACAGGTCGAGGCGATAGTCGGGGCGATGTTCCAAGAGGACTAGGCATATCAGCACGTTGGCGCCCCAGGTCCCTGTCCGGCAGGTGAACAAGGCCCGGTTTCTCGTGACGATCATGTTCTCCGTGTTTGTCGTCCAGATTGCGATATTCGTAATACCGCCGCTGCTGGTCGACATCGCTGCCGAGTTCGAGATTTCGGTGGCGGTCGCGGGCCAACTTGCCACCATCACCTTTGCCGCATGGGGTCTGTCGGCGGTCTTGGTCGGCCCGATGTCCGATTCCTTCGGGCGGAGACGGGTGGCCATTGCCGGGTTAGTCCTTATGACGCTCGGGGTGACTGCTTCGGCGTACGCTCCGAACATCTACATCCTGTTGGCCCTACGGGTGATTACGGGTCTGGGCGGCGGGATGATTCCGCCCAATGCGGTGGCGGCGGTCGCCGACATCGTTTCCCAAGCCCGGATTGGTTTAACCGTTAGCGTCATTATGGCATGCAACGTGATTTCGGGCGCTATCGGCATTCCCATGATTGCGCTGTTGGCCGAATGGGGCGGGTGGCGCCTTCCCTTCCTGATCGCGGGACTCTCCCTGGCGGCGGGCGCGGCCCTCATTTGGGTCTGGTTCCCCAGGGACAGTGGGCAGCAGAGGGTCCCCTTCAGCTTTATATCCCGGTACCGGCACCTGTTTTCCCTTGGATTCTTCCGGGCAGTGGTAGCCGTGGTGGTGACACAGCGGATCGCCTACTGGGGATTGTTCAGCTACTTTGCCGCGTACTTGATCCACGCCTACGACCTCACCACGGGTGCGGTCGCGGTCCCTCTGGCTTTGGCGGCATTGGGGCAGGCCGTGGGGAGCCTGGGCGCGGGGTTTGTCACCAACAGTAGTATCCGCACGCCCCTGGTTGCCGCCTGTTCCATCGCCGGGGGCCTTTGTGCCGTGGTGGTTTTCTCCATAGAGTTCGGGTACTGGATGGACGTGGCGGTGGCGTTTGTTGGCATCGGATTTATGAGCGTCGCTTGGCCGGTGATGCTCACGGCCAGCACGGAGGTCTCAGGACAGTCCAGGGCTACCGGAGCTAGCATCATGGCATCGAGTAACCAGTGCGGGGGTGTGGGCGGGGGCGCGTTCGCCGGAATGCTGCTGGCCTTCACAGGCTTCGGCGGAATAGGCTACCTCTGCATCGGAGCCTCGGTAGCAAGCGGGCTGGTTATGAGAAGGCCGGCGAGGACCGCCAGCTGATGATCCATCCAACCCGGTTTCCGGGACCGCCCCGGAATTAGGGTTGTCCACCGTAGGGGTTGTCGCCGCCGCGTAATTAGCGGCGTGGCATCCAGTATACTGTTCCACGGCCCGGATGTAGCAGTCAGCGTTCAGTCGGTGTCACCATCTCCACCCTAGCTCCACTGGCCTCAATTCCCCAGATAAACAAGGCGCGGGCCTTCACCACGGTCTGCTACGCCATGTTTGCCTCGCAGAACGCGTTGCTGGTGATACCACCGTTATTGGTGGACCTCGCGGACGAGTTTTCGGTTTCGGTGGCTGTGGCCGGTCAGTTGGGAACGGCGACCTTCGCCGCATGGGCGGTGGCGGCGGTAATGGTCGGCCCGCTGTCCGACTCCTTCGGACGGCGCCCGGTGGCCCTTGGGGGATTGTCGCTATTGACCGTTGGGCTGATCGCCTCGGCCTTCGCGCCCAACATGGAGACATTGCTTGCGCTGCGGGTGATGACCGGTCTCGGCGCCGGGATGATCCCGACCAATTCGGTGTCAACGGTTGCGGACGTAATCTCGCCAGCCCGGCGGGCCATGGCGGTCAGCGGCCTGATGGCGTCGAATGCGATCTCACCGGCAGTGAGTGTCCCGGTTATCGCGTTGGCGGCAGAATGGGCCGGTTGGCGCTTGCCGTTCCTAGGGTGCGGGGTCCTGGCGGGGACCAGCGTGATGCTGAGCTTGGTCTGGTTCCCCAAGGATGATAGGGCGCGAAGGGCGCCGTTCACTTTCTTTTCCCGGTACCGCTCGTTGTTCACGATGAATTTCTTCCGGGCTGTGGTGGCTGTGGTCATCACCCAACGGATCGCCTTTTGGGGAATGTTCAGTTTCTACGCCGCCTATTTGATCGACGCCTATGGCCTCAGCGTAGGGGCCATCGCAATCCCCCTCGCCCTCTCGGCTATCGGTCAGGGCGTGGGCACTCTCAGCGCCGCCTTGGTGGCCAACCGCAGGCAGCGCCTCCTGCTTGTGGCAGCCTGCTCGGTGGCCGGCGGGCTCTGTGCTGCGGTGGTCTTCTCAACGCAATTCTCGATCTGGGCGGATGTGGCGATTGCGTTCGTTGGGATCGGGCTGATGAGCGTTGCCGTGCCGGTCATGCTCACCGCCAGCACGGAGGTTTCCGGACGGTCCCGGGCAACCGGGGTGGCCTTGGTGGGACTCAGCAACCAGATCGGTGGGGTGGGCGCCGCCGCCCTCGGCGGCGTGGTGCTGGCGAACACCAACTTCTCGGGAATCGGCTATCTGTGCTTCGGAGTCTCGGTGCTGAGCGCGCTGACAATGGCCCTCTTCATGAGAGGAGTGACTGGGCCAGTCGTAGCCGAAGGTACGAGATAGGGCAGGAATAACCATCACCACGCTAACTCCCCAGGCCCGTGCCCCATCGGTGAACAAAGCGCAGTTTCTCGTAACCGCCGGGGTTGCCTTCCTCGTAGCTCAGACCGCGAATGTGATGATCGCCCCGCTGGTTGCGGACATCGCTGACCACTTCTCCGTCTCGATTGCGGTCGCCGGACAGCTCGCCACCGCCACTTTCGCGGCCTGGGCCGTATCCGCGTTTCTGGTGAGTCCGCTGTCCGACTCCTTCGGACGGCGTCCGGTCACGCTGGTGGGTCTGACTCTAGTGGCGGTGAGCTTGATTGCGTCGGCTTTCGCTTCCAACCTCGAAACCCTGATGATCCTCCGGGCGATAACTGGCCTGGGCGGCGGGATGATCCCTCCCAACGTAATGGCGGCGGTGGCTGACGTGATCTCACCCGCCCGACGCGCGCAGACGGTCGGTATCATGATGGGCGTAGTCATGCTGGCGGGCGTATTCACCCTGCCGTTGTTCGCCTTGGCCGCGGAATGGGGTGGATGGAGACTTCCGTTCCTCTTGGCGGGCGGAGTGCTGGGGGCTGCGGCCGGGCTCAATTGGCTCTGGTTTCCCAAGGACAACAGAGAAAGAGTCCGCGGGTTCTCCTTCTTCTCCAGGTACCGTACGTTGCTCTCCATGGGGTTCATGCGGGCCGCCGTTGCCGTTAATGCTACCCACCGGATCGCGTACTGGGGGCTCTACAGCTACTTCGCCGCATACTTGATCGATGTCTACGGCCTGAGCGTTGGCTCGGTGGCGCTGCCCGTGGCGATGACAGGCGTAGGCCAGGTGATCGGGAGTGTATGCGCCGGGTCCGTGGCCAACCGAAGCGCACGGGCGCCTCTGTTGGCCAGCACTTTCGTTGGGGGCGGGCTGTGCGGCCTGGTGTTCTTCCTCGTTCCACTGGACCTGTGGGTGGCGGTGGCGGTCGCCTCCGTCGGGATCGGACTGTTGAATGTCGGTTTTCCGGTGCTCATCGCCCTGACAACCGAGGTCGCGGGCGAGTCTCGGGCCACGGGGGTCGGTATGATGGCCCTGACCAACCAGGCGGGCGGCATAGGCGGAGCCGCTCTCGCCGGGGTTGTGCTGGCCTACACCGGGTTCGAAGGCGTGGGTATTCTGTGCCTTGGCGTGTCGGCGCTAAGTGCGTTGATGATGGGTCTATTCATGAGGAGGCTAACTGGGGAGGCCGGTTAAGCCGGGCCGATCTAGCCGGGAGACTGTGCCTCCGTATCGGCCCAGCCTCTTATGCCGCGCTCCCGGGCCATGGCGTGGAGGTCCAGCTTGAGGGCCTGGGGGCCACTCTGCGGCACGGGATTTCGGTTTCCGATCTGGTCCCAGGCCACCTCTACTTCGACGTTATCGACGCCGTCGAGTCCTGTCAGATTCTCCTTGACCGACGTCACGAGGCGGGTCATGCCGAAGATACAGCAAGGCAGGACCTTTACTGATACCTCGCCCTGCTGCTTCACCTGTACTTCGTGGACCAAGCCCAACTCGCCGACGCCGAACCGGAAGTCACAGCAGCCAACGTCTTGCAGCGCCTTTTGCACCTTGGCCTGCAACGCTTCTTGCGCCCGTTTTTCTGGACCATTCATATAACGCTCCCGTTCCCTGCTTGCGCTCGCCCCTAGGGCTATCGGGAAGACCAGGGCGCGGCCAGGCCGTTGGCCCGTCGCTGATCGAACTCGTCGTTAGCGATTTCCTGCTTCTTGGCTTCGACGTCGATGCCGTGGAGCTTGGCGAGGTTTTCGCCTAGAATCTTTCGCTTGATCTCCGGGGTTAGCTGGGGATAGCCATAGCCGTCGGTCAGGTCCTGGGGCATCTGGAAGTCCGCGAAAGCCTTGAGCGCCCACTGCGGGTGCCATAAAGGGACCTCGGAGCCGGAGACTATGCGGTCGGGTCCGCCCCAGAACAGCAGCTTGCCCAGCACTTCGGCAAACCATCTTGGAGCCTTGCCGATGAAGTTCAGAGTTGCCGCCAGAGAGACGTAGATATTTGGGAAGCGGACGATCTGCCAGCAAATCTCGTCGATGAATGGCAGGCCGGGGTGGAAGATGACGAAATTGAGGTCCGGGAAAGACGCGGCCGCTTGGTCAATGTCGTAGACCTGGGTGCCCTCGATGGGCTGAGGGCCCAGGGGAACGCCCTTGTGCACCGCGATCAGGTTGATGCCCAATTCCCTGGCTTTCTCGTACACCGGGAAGGCTACCCTGGGGTCGTCCATCCTCCAAGGGAAGGGCTGGCCGAAGTCGTAGCGGATGTTGTAGAACTTGAACGCTTGGACCCCGTAATCCTTGACCTGGCGTTCCATCAGGTCCAGGGCTTTGTTGCCTTCCAGCGGATTGACGGTGCCCCAGTTGAGGACCCTTCCCGGGTACTTCCGCGCCATGGCGGCGCATCTCTCCCAGTCGGACAGCCCGTCGTAGAAGAAATCGGTCAGGGGAAGTGGTTGGGCCACCAGGATGTCGGTATCGGTCTCGGTGAACACCAGGTTGGCGATGGTTTCGAGGTCCCAGTCCCGGAGGAATTCCTCCCGGGGAAGGACCTGCTCTCCCTCCGGGGTTAGGGCGGCGTGGAAACCGTAGAGGTGGTTGTTGAAGAGGTCCCCGCCCGATGTCCTCACGTTGGAGCTGTTCATGTTGTAGAGGTGAGTAACCGCGTCGAATACGAAGGCGTCGCCAATCATCGCACTTGCCTCCTTCCTTGTAATGCTCTTGACGTTCATCCGGCAGCTGGAAGTGTCGCGATTATAACAATTGGAAGCAGGCGGAGCGAATGATGCCGTTCAATCGTTTCGCTGGGGGTACCCGAGACCCTGATATTGGCCCGAACATGTTCCTGTCTGACAAGCTATGGGGGCAAAGCAGTGCGGGGGGTATCTAACTCATAGCTAGGAACGTGGGTTTTTCGGGGTTGGTGTACGGTTTCGTGTATTTTCGGGGCCGGTGTTCGGGCTGGTCAGCCCCTACGCAGGGTTATCTGCGGGGCCTGAGCAAATCCGATAGGGGGATCATCGCTTCGGCGTGCTTATTGAGACTACCGAACTCTTCCCACCACGTTTCGCTTCTGATTGACGCTCGTGGCCCCAGCATAGAGGCCATCGCGGTCCGCCTTGCTCTCTCGGCTATCGGGTGGTGGGACTCAGCAACCAGACCGGCGGCGTGGGCGCTGCCGCCTTCGGCGGCGTGGTCCTGGCCAACACCAACTTCTCGGGAATCGGTTATCCTGTGCTTCGGAGTTTCGGTGCTGAGCGCGCTGATAATGGCCCTCTTCATAAGGGAAGTTACTGCGCCCGTTGTAACCGAAGGTACGAGATAGGGCAGGAATAGCCATCGCCACGCTAACACCCCCAGCTCGTGCTCCATCGGTCAACAAAGCGAGGTTTCTCGTAATCACGGCGATTGCCTTCCTCGTGGCTCAGACCGCGAACGTGATGATCGCCCCGTTGGTTGCGGACATAGCCGACCATTTCTCTGTCTCGATTGCCGTCGCCGGACAGCTCGCCACCGCCACCTTTGCCGCTTGGGCCGTTTCGGCGGTGTTGGTTAGTCCGTTATCCGATTCCTTCGGGCGGCGTCCGGTCACGCTGGTGGGGCTGACTCTCGTGGCGGTGAGTTTGATAGCGTCGGCGTTCTCTCCTAACCTCGAAACCCTGATGGCCCTGCGGGCGATAACCGGCTTGAGTGGAGGGATGCTCCCTCCCAACGTAATGGCGACGGTGGCCGACGTGATATCTCCTGCCAAACGGGCCCAGACGGTCGGTATCATGATGGGCGTAGTGATGCTGTCGGGCATCGTCACCCTGCCGTTGTTCGCTCTGGCCGCGGAATGGGGCGGATGGGACCTTCCGTTCCTCCTGTCGGGAGTCGCGCTGGGGGCTGCGGCCGGTCTCAATTGGTTGTGGTTTCCCAAAGATGACAGGCAGAAGGCCCGCCAATTTTCCTTCTTCTCCCGCTACCGTTCGTTGCTCTCCATGGGGTTCTTCCGGGCCGCTGTTGCCGTGAATGCCACTCACCGGATCGGGTATTGGGGGCTCTACAGCTACTTTGCGGCTTACCTGATCGAAGTTTACGGACTGAGCGTTGGTGAGGTAGCGCTGCCGGTGGCGTTGACCGGGGTGGGCCAGGTGGTCGGGAGTGCGAGCGCTGGGTTGGTGGCGAACCGGAGCACACGGGCCTTCCTGTTGGCCGGCACCTTCGTTGCTGGCGGCGTGTGCGGCCTAGTGTTCTTCTTCTTTCGGTTGGACCTTTGGGCGGCGGTGGCGGTGGCAGCTGTCGGGATCGGGCTCTTGAACCTGGGCTTTCCGGTGCTCGTCGCCCTGACGACCGTGGTTGCGGGCGAATCTCGGGCCACGGGGATCGGCATGATGGCACTGAGCAACCAGATAGGCGGTATAGGCGGAGCGGCCTTAGCAGGGCTTTTGCTGAACTACCTAGGGTTTGGGGCTATCGGATACCTATGCTTCGGGGTCACGCTGCTGGCCGGGCTATTGGTCACAGTTTTTATGCGAAGTATCCCGTCTTTAGGGACGGAATGAGGTTGTCGTGCCGCGTTTCGGGCAAAGACGGAGTGGTCCGGCGGGCACGCGAGGGAGTAGATCCAGTAGCTAAAACGGCCCCTATGGTCGTTTATGGGTACTAATTTGGGTACACTTATCGTGAGCGCCTACCCCACATGCCCTCTGCCGAGGCCCAAGCGTTTGGGGCACCAGAAGACCAGCTATGTGTTCCCCTGCTCCGGGCGGGGAGTTTTACCGAGAAAGTGCGCCGAGGAACCAATTCGGGAGGAAGCCACAGTAGCTTCTTATGCCTCATGTCGGGCGTTCTCATGCCATTCGAATATCTGCGTTCCGAAGCCAAAGCGGGCCGTATGGGTGCTCGGTTAATGGCTGTAGTTGCCGAAGGCGATAGGGGTAGGCTCTACCTCCCTCCAGACCGTGGGATGGAAGAAGTCGCTGCCCAAGCGCAAGCTACTTGGTCGCCGGATGTGGAAATCAACCACTGGCCAGGCCGCACAAACGTCGTCGAATATGGTTTCACGAAATTCGGCGACCTTTTCACCCCGCGCCAGCTGGTCGCCCTCACCATCTTTTCTGACCTCGTGGGGGAAGCGAGGGAGCGGATTCGGGCGGACGCAGTGACGGCCGGCGTGGCCGACGATGGGGTCACGCTAAGGGATGGTGGGACCGGGGCCACGGCGTATGCCGAGGCGGTGGGGGTGTATCTGTGCCTGGCCAGCGGCTGAAGCTAGAGCAACTGTTCGATAATCTGGGACTTCGCCGACACAAACCTATTTTCGACGTCTACTCAGAACTGGATGGCTCAAATCATGTGGGTATCCGAGGCTATCCAGACCCCTCCTAGCGAACGTAGTCTTGGACTTGCATTCTAAGATGACGCTTCAATTCGTTCGATTGATCTGCGAGACCTTAGGAATGGGAGGGGTCATGGGTTATTCATCTCGACTGACCCTCCGTACTACGATAATGTCGGCTATGCCGACCTGTCTGACTTCTTCTACGTGTGGCTAAGAGGCTCAGTTCGTTCAGTATACCCGCACCTATTCGCCACTCTGGCAACTCCAAAGGCAGCAGAGCTGATTGCCACTCCTTACAGACACGCCAGTAGACTAGAGGCAGAAGAGTTCTTCCTGACGGGCATGACGAGCACTATGGGACACCTATCTAAGGAGAATCATCTCACTTCGCCAAATACCGCGTATTACGCGTTCAAACAATCTACGAGTGCTGGCGAAGGTGCTAGTACCGGTTGGGAAACATTTCTCGGTGCCGTGATTGAAGCAGGTCTGGCTGTTACGGGAACTTGGCCAATCCGAACAGAGCGCGGCGGGCGTGTGATCGCTATCGATACTAATGCCCTCGCCTCTAGCATTGTCTTGGTTTGCCGTCCGCGTTCGATCGATGCGCGTTCCGTCACCCGATGAGAGTTGATCGAAGATCTTCGATCCGAGCTGCCTGAAGCACTGCGACAGATGCAAGCTGGCAACATCGCGCCAGTAGACCTAGCGCAAGCCGCCATCGGGCCGGGAATGGCCGTATTCACCCGGTACTCACAAGTACTGAACGCCAGCGGCGAAGCCATGTCAGTGGGCGAGGCCCTGGCTCTGATCAACCAGACCCTTTGGCGAGGTGCTGGCGGAGCAGGAGGGCGACTTCGATGCCGATACCCGTTGGGCGCTGGCCTGGTTTGAGCAGCAGGGATTTGGGGACGGCGAGTACGGTGTCGCCGAGACACTCTCCACTGCCAAGAACACCAGCGTCTCCGGCATGGTGGACGCGGGGATTGTCCGATCCGGGAGCGGCAGCGTACGGCTGCTGCGCCCCGACGAGCTGCCGGAGGAATGGGACCCACAAACGGATTCCCGGCTTACCGCTTGGGAGACAGTGCACCAACTGGTCCGCGTCCACGACCAGGAAGGCGAAGGCGCGGCGGCCGAGTTGGTCGCCAAGTTGGGGTCTCAAGCCGAGGCAGCACGGGAGCTGGCCTACCGCCTCTACCGTATCTGCGACCGGAAGAGCCGCCCCCAGGAAGCCTTGGGCTCCAACGCCTTGGTCCGCAGCTGGGGCGAGATTTCCAGCTTGGCCAGCCGCGCCGCTGTGGGAAGCCAGGTTACTATGTTCGATGGGGGATAGTAATGGCCGACACCCATAACGAACGGGTCAGTAAGGCCCTCGACCTGCTGAAGGAGGGGCTCGGCCCCTTCGTCGCCCGAGAGATGAAACCCGCCGCCGACTCCGGGGCGATAACGGCCAGCGACATCCGGCGGTTCACCGAAGACCCGAACCTCGCCGGAAAGCCAGTGGTCGAATGGGACGTGGCGGCCCTGCTCGCCCTGATGTGGGGGACTTGGAACCAGGTCTTCCGGGAAACCCTGGGGCCAGCGGAGCGGAGCCTGGTGAGCGAAATGCGCGATCACCGCAACAAGTGGGCCCATCAGGCACCCCCTTCTCTACCGACGACGCCTACCGGGCCCTGGACTCCGCCCATCGGCTCCTAACGCCGGTCTCGGTGCCGCAGGCCGCGGAAGTCGAGAAGATGAAAACTGAATTGCTTCGCTTGCGCTTCGCGGAGCAGGCCCGCTCCCAGAGGCGGAGGACCCGCCGGGCCCGCCGTGCAACACCAAGCAACCGGCGGACTACCCCCGTGGCGAGAGGTGGTGAGCCCCCATCCAGACGTCGCCAGCGGCCAGTACCAGCAGGCCGAGTTCGCCGCCGACCTCTGGCAGGTCTACTTGGGTGAAGGCCCGCCGGAGTACCGGGACCCCGCCGAGTTCTACCGTCGCACCTTCCTGACCGACAGCCTGCGCGGGCTCTTGGGTAACGCCATCAATCGCCTGTCCACCAGCGACAGCGACCCGGTGGTGCAGCTCCAGACCAACTTCGGCGGCGGCAAGACCCACTCCCTGCTCGCGCTCTACCACCTGTTCTCGGGTGCGCCCCACGGGCGGATGCCCGGCGTAGACGACCTGATGCAGGAGGCCGGGGCCGTCCAGCTGCCCAAGGACCAGCCCTGGTGACACCCTTCGGGAGCTACTGAACGAATATGGACCTGCTTTGGTCCTTATCGACGAATGGGTGGCCTATGCCCGCCAGCTCCACGACGATGCCGATCTGCCGGCCGGAAGTTTCGCGATCCAGTCCACCTTCGCCCAAGCGCTGACCGAATCGGCCAAGCTGTCCAACAACTGCCTGTTGGTCATCAGCTTGCCAGCGTCGGAGACTGCCGACGAAGCGGACACGGCGGAAGTCGGCGGACTCCGCGGCCAGGAAGCACTCAATTCGTTGAGGGGCGTGGTCTGCCGGGTAGAGACCCCTTGACGCCCGGCCACCGCTGAGGAGAGCTTCGAGATCGTGCGGCGGCGACTCTTCCAACCCATCACCGACCAGTCCAGCTTCATCCACCGCGATAACGTTGCCCGGGCTTACGGCGACCTCTACCGGAGCAACCGGCAGGAGTTCCCGCCCGAGTGCGGGGAGACCGCCCGCGCGGAGCGCATCCAGGCCGCCTAACCGATCCATCCCGAAGTGTTCGAGCGGCTCTACACCGACTGGTCGACGCTGCAGAGCTTCCAGCGGACCCACGGCGTGCTGCGCCTGATGGTCTCGGTGATCCGTACCCTTTGGGACAACGGCGACCGCAGCCCCCGATCATGCCGGCGAACATCCTGTTGGACGAGCCCTCGGTGCAGCCGGAAGTCAACCATTACCTCCCGGACAACTGGCCGCCGGTGATCGAGCGGGACATCGACGGCCCCAACTCGCTGCCAGCGAGGACCGACGGAGAGGTGCCAAACCTGGGCCGGTACAGCACCTGCCGCAAGGTGGCCCGGACCATCTTCCTGGGCTCCGCTCCAACCCCGGCGGTGGCCAACCAAGGACTGGAGGATAGGCGCATTAAGCTGGGCTGTGTGAGCCCAGGGGAGTCTGCATCGCTCTACGGCGACGCCATGCGCCGGCTGGCCAGCACGGCCACATACCTGTACCAGGACGGGACGCGACACTGGTATTCCACCCAGCCGACGGTGACCACGCTGGCGGAAAATAGGGCCGAAAATTATAGGCGCGACCCGGATACAGTCTACGGAGAGATCGAGAAGCGCCTTGATGCCGATCTAAAGGAACGCGGAGACTTCCGCGCCGTCCACGTCTTCCCGCAGTCGGGCCAGGACGTGCAGGACGACCAAGAAGCCAGGCTGGTGGTGCTCGGCCCGACCTACCCGCACGCGAGAGAGCAGGCCGACGACGCCCGGTCCGTGATAGCCGCGAAGGCGATCTGGGAGTTCCGGGGCTCGATTCCCCGGATATTCCGCAACGTCCTGGTGTTCCTGGCCGCGGACCATGCGAGGTTGGAAGACCTCGAGGACGCGGTGCGGCACTACCTGGCCTGGGAATCGATTCTCCGGGACCGAGAGAGTCTGGATCTTCCACCCCATCAGGTGCGGCAAGCGGAAACGCGAAGGGAGGAGTCCGACAATGCCGTGAAGGGTCGCATTGGAGAGACATACCAGTGGTTGCTGGTGCCGAGCCAGAAGTTGCCGACGGACGCGGTGAAATGGGAGGCCATTAGGCTATCTGGCCAAGAAGCCCTGGCCGTGCGGGCCAGCCGCCGGATGCGCAACGACGAACTACTGCTGACCGGCTTTGGCGGGGCCAGGCTTCGCATGGAGCTCGACGGCGTTCTCCTGTGGCGGGGCGACCACGTTTCCATCCGCCAGAACTGATCGAGGACTTCTGTCGTTACTCCTACCTTCCCCGTCTCCAGGAGCCAGCCGCGTTGCTTTCCGCAGTCAGCGGTGGAGTATCTCTCCTCACATGGGAGCGGGAAGGGTTCGCCTACGCCGGAGCTACGACGAGGCGACGGGCCGGTATCGCGGCCTGCGGACCATGGAGACTATCAGCCTGACCGACACCGACCCAGGACTGGTGGTGCGGCCGGAAGTCGCCCGACGGCAAATCGACGCCGAGGCCGCGGCCGTCAACCCTGCGATTCAGGCCCGGGCGGTGGCGCCCAACCCGAAGGCGATCGCTGGATCAATGACGACCCCTCGGGTGAGACGGCCGTCATCGAGCGACCCAAGGCCCGGCGCTACCACAGCTCGCTGCGGCTAGCCCCCACCCGCGTCGGCCGCGACGCCAGCATGATTGCTGACGAAGTGATCGCCCACCTGTCCAGCCTGATGGGCGCGGACGTCCGCCTCACACTGGAAATCGAGGCTAACATCCCCGACGGCACCCCGGAGCAGGTAGTCCGCATCGTCACCTAAAATAGCCAAAGCCTAAAGTTCGACGACACCGGGCTCGAGAGCGAGTGATCTTGGAAAATCAAGAGCTGCAGAATTAGATGAGCTCGATATTCCAGGACCTATTCCATGCGATTATGGCCTGGCAGGTTTACTCGGAGCTCCGGCCACAGCAGTCCTATGGCACTATGGGATATGTTGAATTCCTGCATCCCGTCGGGCTGGCACTGCTGGACTCGGTAGTTATGGCCTGTTCAAGGATCGTTGATGACACGAGAACAACCATGAGCATGCGCAAGCTGTTGCAGCGCTTTAGAAGGCGCGACAAGGAGCTTGTGGAACTCGATAAACGCCTTGCCCAACATGAACATGCGCTAGAAAAATAAATCAGAGACGCGACGAATACATCGCGCATCACGCCTGGAACCAGTCTGACCCGACAGAGCCCCTTACCTTCTCCGACCTGGACGCACTAGTCAGGTCTCTATGGGATGAATTTCAAGAGTTGGCAAGCACGCTTCAACAGACCGAGTATAGCTTCGACCTTCAACGCCAGAACGCCCAGCGAGCGACCAGGGAGGTTGCAGCTGTGCTAAGAGAAGCGTGGGAGCGAATGGGCCCCGCAAGGCAGTGGGGATAGGTAGGGAACCGATGAAGCACGACGCCAAGACAAAAGAAGCCCTGTGGCGGTTCCGGAATGAGGACATGAAAATACCGCGGGATGCGACGTTTCCAGTACTGACGCTCCCAGATAACTTCAACGTATACGCCGAAGCATACCGGCTCGCCGCAGAGACCTTGTTTGACACCTATTGGGGTCCCGAACGGGGCACTCCTAGACCCGTCGGATTTTCTGGTAATGCTCGTGCTGTTCCTGCTCCACCACTGTGTCGAATCGGGACTAAAAGAAGTGATCCGCATGAGCCATCGGGTCGGAAATTTACAGGACAAGTCCACTCGGGATCTACCGGGAACGCACAGTCTCACGAAATTGCTCGGAATAGCTGAGGAAAACCTCGCCGAAATCGATTCAGAACAACCATTGTTGGAAGATCAAGAGTTCAAGGAATTGGTCGAGGACCTTGAAGACTTCGGCAGTTATGGTGAAGGCTTGAGGTATCCGGAAACACTGCCGGGGAAAAACAAAGGCAGCGAGGCCACAATTTCAGCGTATTACGTGGCGGAGGTAGGGTCTGTAATAGACGGCGTGAAGAGGATCCGAGGCAGGATGAACGGTTGCATTGGTTGGCTTGGAGAATACTACGAAGGCACTCTGGAGTTCAGACGGCCAGGTTAAACCACCCTTCGGGCAATCTCTGTTCCGGTATTGGCAGTGATGGCCAGGCTAATCGCTGACGCGGTCTGTGGCAAACGGGATTTGGCACAGAACTTAAAGCCTTCAGGCTTAGCCAGTCCCATGATTGCGCCGGGGTCTTTTTTTAGTCAGATGTAATGTCCGAAAGATTCAATCAGCTTTCTGATTTCCTGCATAACCGGATGAGAATGACCCATGTCTATCAACCTGCGATGCTGATCCAACTATTCGAGAATGGAGGCCGGGCTACAGCGTCAGAGATTGCCAAGTCGATACTCGTACGGGACCCGACCCAAGTGGAATATTACGAGGCTATAGCCAAGAGGTACCCAGGGCAAGTCTTGACGCGAAACCGAGGGTTGACTGAACGAGACGGCGATACCTACCACCTCAAGGGTTTTGAGGAGTTGTCAGATTCCGAAGTAGCGGGACTTGTCGAAATCTGTGAGGAGAGAATTGAAAGCTTCTTGAAGGCTATGCTCAGCCTCGCCGAGGTTCTCCACGATAAATGAGAATTCCCATTGACAGCCCCATTCACTCTGCCCCCGCTACGCCCCGTCTTCGGCATCCGTGATAACATCTGAAAACAACGCCCACGAATGAAGGAATACTCATGGCCACGCCAAGCGCCGACCAGCGCGCACCGGACATAGCCCAGGATATTCACAAGATTTGCGGAGCCAGACAAACGTTCCTGTTTGGCTCCCGGGCCCGCAGAGACCATCACGAGAATTCGGACATAGACCTGCTCGTCATTACAGCAAGTAAGACACCGGACTCCTGGCTGGAGGACCTGCGTCAGAGGGCCCGACAGGTCCAGAAGGTCCGGATGCCGGAGGCCTCGGGAATAGACATCGTCTGCATGTCGGAGCATGAGTTCCTCATTCGAATCAACCTCAAGAACAACATGGCCAACACCATCATCAAAGAGGGGTGCCCCGTAATGCCCGACGAGAACCATGGGTACCGGAACGAATTCGGCGATGAGCAGGTGGACTGGGAGGACGTTGAACAGAAAATGAACGATGCCGATGGCACGGTTCGGTGGATCGATACTCTGAGAGAAGCGGACCTCCTAGAGGGCGGAGACGACAAGCAGTTCGGCAGAATAGCCCAGAATGCATTGGAGTTCGCCTAGAAGGAGGTCTTGGCCGCGAATACCCCAACAGCGGCAGGGACGGTCACAACCTCACTATATTGACTGAACTTATGAGAGGACACGGCATCTTCGGGCACGGAGAAGAAATTCCAGGCGAAAGACACCGCTATCTCACCGAGTTCGGAGGGGCGGCGGTCTACGCCCACGAGCACCCGCCGCTCGAAGAAATCTCGCTCCCATCACGTTGGCCTCTGCGGACCTACCTGACCTTCGACGGCCCGCCGGTCGTCGAGTATCGGGGGATCCTATGGGACTTCGCCAGCGCCGCCGTGGACGCCTTCACCAAGGCCGTCATCTCCACCGCCGCGAGTCAGCGCGCACCCCTCGGAGAGCGTGGCGTTATCCCCCATCGGGAAGACTGCTGCCTGATGGTCACCGGGACCACCCACGGCTCTTTCGGGTTCGAGATCGAGGAGGTCCAGCCCCAAGAGAGCATGTTCTCAGCGAAATCAGCTGTGGAGCTCGCCATTGAGGAGATCAAGGACGTGTTGGAGTCGTTCTCCCAAAGCGAAGACGACACCGCTGAAGCCGTCTCCGGCGCCGATACCCGCGCCCTTGACGACCTCCGGGACTTCCTCAGAGTGGTGGCGGACCGCAGCGCGGTTTGCTCCCTCTCGTTCAGGGACTCGGTCTTCCGCTTCGCCGACACCACGCACGTGCGCCGCGGACTCGACAGGATCGCCCAAGATAACCTGCGGGAAGGCCAGGAGGAAATCGAAGGTCACTTTCAGGAATTCCTTCCACAGGGCCGCCGGGCCGAGTTCGTCACGAGCGCCGGTGAGGTCATCTCGTGCCGGGTCGCCCACCAAGTGAGCGGGGCAGAGTCGATCAACAGCCTGCTCAACACCCCGGTCACAATCAGCACGTCCTACAGGGAAGTGGGGAAAAGCAGGAGCCGCCACACCATCACCGGCTTCAGTCCCAGTTAAAGGCCGAAGTACCACCGCGCCACCTACCTCTGCGGCGCGGCCAACCCCTGCAGTCATCCCGCTCTCCATTGACCCTCCCAGACTCCCCACTGCCTCCTCCGGAAAGGACGCAGTGGCGGAAGACCGGCGCCGCGATAAACGGCAGACCAACAGAACGCACGGTGCCACCGGAGGAGAACACCGGTTTTCCTGTCCGGACTTGAGAGCCTGGTGCCGGAGGAGACGCCGGCACCGCAAAAGCAAAACATCGAGAGAGGAGACCAGCCCATGGGCCGCGACGAACAAATCGAATGGCAAAAGGCCTCAGACGCCGCCTATCTGGTCAGCCGGGGAGTCAGGGCCATAGCCACTATGGAGACGACCACCCCCGTCCTCGAATTCATGACGGACGAGCTGACCCACGATACTGAAGTGGACTACGGGCCCCGCGACCGTCCCCGCCTGGAAAGGGTACTCGAGGAGGTCCGCCTCTGGACGGAGCAAGAGCCCTCCGCAGCCGTCACCCTCATCCCGTTCGTCATCTCTTGGGACGGGCCGGACGGAACGGAGTACCTGGAATGCGGCTTCGCCGTAGCCCAGTCGGTACTGGAGACCTATACCTGGCTAAGGGAAACCGCTCCCTCGCCTCACCGGAACAGACTGATCGGACTACTTCACGGATACTCAGTCCCTGCCGTCGAACGATGGGCCGACCCTGGTCAAGCCGGTACCCCGCTTGCCGAAAAAGCAGCCCTCCCAGAATAAGGCGCGGACCGGGCAAGAAGGCCGCGGTGCCATGAGCCCGGCGGTAATTCCAGCGGCGGACTTGGCCTGGTTTCTCTCTTCTTGGTATCTCTTTCCGGTCTGGTGATGACCGCGCCTCACCGGCGCGGTCTTTCTTGTCCTTGCCAGCTCAGGGATGCGCCTCGGCGTCACAGCACCCCGCCGGCGTATCTGACACACCACATCGTGGGAAAGCGCCCGGGAACGCGCGCAGATGTGGAAGCGCGCAGGCCCCTACAAGTTCATTGAGGGCTCTTCGTAATCCTTTAGCTTTTTATAAATTTGAAGCCGGTGATGGTAGGACTCCAAAACTATGATCTGGTCGTCGGCGTCAACGTTGACAGCCACCGGTCGCCGGAACCGCCATTCAGGCTCCAGATCTGTCCGCCGCCTGGCTTTGATGATATCCGGATTGGCGTCGATGTAGGTCTGGGCCCATGGCGAAGGCTCTTGGGCGTCACCGACTAGCGCCGTAATATATTGGCCGTCGGCGGCGTAGATCTGGACGCGGTGGTTCCCCCAGTCAGTTACGTATACATCCCCATCTGAGTCTACAGCTACACCGGATGGCCCTTTGAGAGAGCCCACCCCGGTGTTGGAGCCTTCGAACTTGACGAGCAACTCTCCAGTAGGGGCGAATTTTTGCACCCGGTTATTTCCCCAATCCGCTACGTAGATGTTGTCCTGACGGTCGACGCAGATGCCCCATGGCATCTCCAGATCTCCGTCACCGCCACCTCGCTCCCCGAACTTGGACTGAAACTCACCGATCGGGCTGAAACTTTGCACCCGGTGATTCAAGCTGTCCACCACCCAAATGGTTCCGCGGGAATCGAAAGCAATTCCTGACGGTCCGTTTAGCTGCCCGTCTTCGCTGCCGGACCTGCCCCAATGATACCGATAAGCACCCTCTTCATCGTACATGGTTATCCGGTTGACATACTCGTCCGAAACGAACACCCGTCCGTGATGGTCTAAATCAATTGACCGGGGCCAAACAAAGCGTCCATCTTCCGAGCCGACGGAGCCGAACTGGCCTTGAAACTCGTGGTTGAAGTTGATCTTACTGACACGTTGACCCAATTGTTCCACACCGCGGCTCAACACATAAATTCGACCGTTCGATCCCAGGACAAAATCTTGGGGAGCCCAAAATCCCCGGCCGGACTGGCTGTACATGCCTATGCAGTCGCTATAGTCATACACCCGGCCGGCGGCGACGGTGGTCAGCATATCCGCTCTCCGTAAACGAATTTGGGACCCTAAAGCTACACGAAGGACATTTGCTCGAAGTGTCCGCCGACGATAGGAACCGGGTCGAGTCCCAACCATTTTTCCGCCAAAGTGGAGTAGAAGCCACGGAAATCGTAGTTGGGCGCCAGGTCTCCCTGAGTGAGATCTCCCGGTTTCAACGACGGATAGGTCCCGTACATTCCACCATTTACCCGGTCGCCGATGGCGAACGCTACCCCAGCCGCTCCGTGGTCGGTACCAGTGCCATTATCGCGGACGCGGCGTCCAAACTCGCTGAACAACATAATAACCACCTCGTCTGAGGCGTCGTGCTCACGCAGGTCGGCGAGGAAGTCGCGCATGGCAGCGGAAACGTCCATCCAAAGTTTGGTATGTGATCCCATCTGGTCATAGTGGGTGTCGAAGGGCCCGTAGGACGTGTAAAAGACCTGGGTGCCCAGGCCAGCCAGATGCACCTGGGCCACGTCTCTGAGGCGTCTCGCGATGGGATTATTGGCGTACTCTACGTTTGAAGAATAGGTTTCGGGAGCAACCCGGATGATGTCGGCTCCTCTCAACGCATCCCGTCCTGCCTGTCCCAGATATTCCATGGTCGGTCCGGTGCCGATGGCGGGAGCGTACATGCGGGCGAAGCTCTCCAATAACTGGACCCGCTCCTGCTCGGACGCGATTCCCGGATTTGATGAGAGCACGCCGTATGTAGGAAGGTGGTTGACAGAAGTAACAGGAACCCCCTTCATGGTTAGCGCCCGGGGCAAACCCTGGCCTAAGCTCACTCCCTTTAGCACGTTCTCGCCGCCAGGATCCAAGTCCCGGATGACCTTGGCGAGCCAGCCGTTAATCCCGATGGAATCCGGCTCGCAGGTATGCCAGATGTCCATGGCACGAAAGTGCGAACGGGGTGAATTTTCAAATCCGATTCCGTGAATGATTGCCATGTTGCCCTTGTCGTAGATATCTTTCAACGGCTCCGTATCAGACCGGAATGCCAGTTCGTCATCTATGGGCAGTAATTGGTCTTCAGCGATATGGACCTTGGGCCGGTTATCCCAATACAGAGGATCGCTATACGGAACGATCGTATTGAGGTAATCGTTGGCCCCGGTAAGCTCTAATACGACCAGCACAGGGTCTTTATGGGTTGATGCCATTTTCATATCCTTCCACATTGGTTGTAAGCACTTGCCTAGGCAAACTGATAGTCTCTTGAGGCGGCGATCAAGGTCAAAATCTTGCTCAAATTCCGAAATGTAGCACTGAGTTCTTCTCTGGTGCTCCAGGCCAGATCGCCACATTGTTCGGCATGGACCATCAATTCAGAGTGCGTCGTCTCACTGACTTCCAACGGACCCATCGCATCAAGACATGCTGCCACTATCGCCTGGGGGGAATGGTCCCCTTGCGCATTCACCAACACCCGTTTGATGATAGCCTGCACGCCGGGTAGCGAGGTGTCTCCAAGTATCCTCGCGGCAAAATTCACCCGGCGCATCAAAACGCCAGGGTCGATCCATTCGGAGCCTGTGTGCCAACCCTCCACGCTGGGAGGATTGAGAAGCTCCTGTCCCTGCCAACCGCACTCCAACGCCAGATTGTTGAATCCTGGCTTGAAGCCGTTATAGTTGCCCGCCATACGCAGAGTGCCAACGATCAATTCCGCCGGGCTTTTCACCCGGGCGAAGCGGGCATTCTTGAAGAACTCTGAGTTGAACAATGCTCGTAAAATAGACCGGATGTCACCACGGGATTCATTGTAGGCATCCACCAACAACTCGATGGCTTCAGGATCAATGGGTGGTGTAACGTTCCAACTGGCGACATGGGGCTCGTCGGCGACGAAGAATCTGTAGAGGTGGCGGGCCAGGAACCGGGCCGTAGCCGGCTGATCCACAATAATGTCCACGATGTCTTCGCCATTGAAGTTCCCGGTATACCCTAGGAAGGTCTTCTCCCGATCGTCGTGGTCCTCAGGTTTGTACTCGAATTGCCAGTGGAAACGGCCTAAAGGATTACGGGGAATCTTGGGGGCAATTGTCCATCCGGTGAAGGCCCTGGCTGCTTCCCTGATATCATCCTCTGAGTAGTTTCCGACTCCGAGGGAGAAAAGCTCCAACAGCTCCCGCCCCCAGTTTTCATTTATGGCACCGTCATGATTTCCGTGGTTGTCCAACCAGAAGATCATGGCTGGTGACTTTGCAACCTCTACCAGCAGGTCACGGTAAGTACCCAATCCGTATTCACGGAAGATGGCTATCTGGCGAGTCAGCTCCGGTGGATTGTCCACCTTGGAGTTGCTGGTGGCGAACAACTGATGCCAGAAGAGGGCCATCTTCTCTTCCAGAGGCCGTTTGGTGTTGATCATCCGGAAAACCCAATCGGCCTGATTAATTGGCGGCGCCCCGGCCCCCTCATAACCCGGGAAGAACCGGTACAGCAGTTCGTCGTCTATGGCCGGCTGCCGCTCTGGATACAGAAGCTCCTCGACCACGGCTTCGTAGCCTTTGGAGGCACGCTCCTCTAGTTCCTCACGGGGATCACCGAAGCCCGCGCGTCTCATCAAGTGGGCCATCAATCGAATGTTTTCTTGGTGGGGCATTACCATCTCTCCGTTTATCGAGCCCAAAGCACTAAGCCAAGCGCCCATTCACGACATCTTAGGATTGGCCAAAGCGAGTGTCAACAAAAGCCTGGCAGCTATTGTTGGAGGTCAGCACGGTCGAGGCCTTCTCGTAGCGGGCGTTCACCAGTTGGAAAAAGAGGTTGGCCCCGTTGGCGCTGACCGGCAGGTAGCCGATCTCGTCCACGATGAGCAAGCACAGCTGCCTGAGGGTGGCCAGGCGGTCCCTGAGCTTCCCCTGCCGCTCCGCCTCCACGAGGGAGAGCACCAAGTCCGACAGGGTGCCGTAGTCCGCCTCCCCCGCTCCGTGGCCGTGATGGCCAAGGATATGGCCAAGTGGGTCTTGCCTACTCCGGCCAGCCCCTAGAAGATGACGTTCTCCTTGCGGGTAATGAAGCCCAGCTTGTGTAGGTTCATGATCTGGGCCCGGTCGTTAGCTACTGACCGAATCGTGGACCAGCAACATCACTCACGGTCCACAATTTAAACCCGTTACTAACAGGCCATCAGGGATGATTAACGACGAACGGCGAGGAAGCCGGCAACGCACCCCGGCGCTAAGGCTGTCCTGCCTCGGGCGAAGCGCTATGACCGCGGTCACCAGGACGGAATAAGGCTAGCCGTTCGGCGGCCTCCGGAACGAGGGAACCTGGGACACGAGCAAGACTGAGGCGAAGCCGAACCCGACCGAGAGGCCGCCGTGCCAGATCCACCAGAATACGGACCAGAAAGGTCCGTCCTCTCGGAACCAAAACCCGGACGCCGGCCGGTTCCAGATAGCCTTGAAAAGGGGCGTGAATACCAAGAAGGCCGGCACGATCAGCACACTCAGAAGCTCAATCCCCCACCGGATGGCTGGCACGTTGTTTCCGAGCAGCGACGCCGGAATCTCGACGGCCATCGTAAGCGAACCCAGGTACATGACCAGGGCAAGGATGTAACCCAACGCCGTATGGAACGACGGGCGTCCGGGTTCCTCGGGCTTCATGTCGACCAGCACCGCCGCGACGATGGCGAACAGGGACCCCAGCATCAACAGGACCACGATGCCGGGTCCCAGTCCGGACGGGAGAAAGTCGGGCAGCATCAAGTAGAAGACGACCGCGAAGGGGGTCAGCAGCAGGGTGCCGGGCGTAACACCGTCCTTGTATTGCTGTAGGGCGATCACGATGGCAGCCAGGAAGAGAGCCAGGAACCCCACCTCCCGGACCCGGTGAGTAAAAGCGCTCCCACCCGTGCGCCAGTGTGTCGGCGGGCAGGTCAGGGAGTCTGACGGGAGCGACCGCCACCTGCCCGGCCAAGCCCAATACGGCGATGATAAACAGCGCGGCGAACCGGGCGAACCCAAGTGAACTCATCCCCTATCCTCCTCACCGGTTCCTGAAGGCCATCCAAGCTAGGCCCACGGCCAAGCCCACGATGATGAAGACCACCACCCGCAGAGCCCCCACGTCCAAGACCACCGCCGTCACGATGAAGGACAGGACCATCAACCCACCCAGGGCATAGATGCTGCGGATTATGGTGGCGGCCATCATCATCACCAGGACCGGCACCAGGAAGGAGTCGGGGCATTCCGGGAAGCCGTAGCACAGCCGGTCGCGCCTGTAGACCTGTTGCGGGGCCTGCGCCGCCGCAGACGACGGCAAGGCCAGGAGTAACTTCAGCCTAGCGCCCAAAGAGCTGCCCTACCGCGTTCGCCACCGTCCCGGCCGTCCGCCGGGTCAGGTCCTGGCAGAGGTTCTTTCAGACAATGCCACTGACTTATCTCATATCCCCCGCTCAGTTGGCGGGGAGCATACTCGCGTTCATCGGCGTCGCAATTGACCAATATATTCAGCCGATGACCGCGCCGACGAGGGAGTTTCCCCACCATTGGGACAGCCATAGAGCCAGAGGTGTGACGTCCCTACTTGCCGTCGGGTCTAGGACGGTCCGCTGACCGATTGCGAGCACCACTACCGCGGTCTCCAATCCGGCCCTGCTAGCGTCGGCGCCGTGATGCGAGAAGAAATGCAGCAAGGGCAGCAATCAGGAGCGCAAATAGCCCGATGCCTACAGGAACCAGAGAAGAGTCCGTTATTTGGTTTGGCACTTCCTCTGGCGGCGTGCCCGCGGTCGTAGCTGATGTTCGCGCCGCCGGTTCGATGGTTGCTGGCGGGATCACTCTTACCCTAAGGGCTGGCATTTGGGTTGCCGTGGGTTGAGGCGTTCGACCTGCCACGGGTGCCGCTGTAGCCAGGACAACCTGTTGAGTTGGCTCTGGTGTAGCCGCAGGCGTTGGCGTCGGATCGTCTGTGGTTTCCTCTTCCGGTTCCGGTGTTGGCGTTGGTTCTGGCGTTGGAACGGGTGTCTCCCCAGGTTCGGAATCAGCAAGGTCGGCCTGCGGGGCTGCGGTGACCGACGCCACCGCCCCTTCACCCATACCGTTCACCGCCCGCACCGAGAAGGTGTATCGGGTATCGTTGACCAGACCAGTGACCGTAAGGGAGTTCGCCGTGGCTCCTCCGGCCACGTCAGCCCAGGGGCTATCATCCCGCTGGTGCTGATATTTGATGATGGCCGAGCCGTTGTCCTCCGCCGCTGTCCAACTGACGGCAACCGCCCCATCATCTGGCGTGGCGGTGAGGTTGCCTGGGGCATCGGGCACCGCCGCTGGTGTCGCACTAACCGAGGCCTTCGCACCGGTGCCTGCACTGCTTACGGCGCGTACGTAGAAAACGTACTCGGCCCCGTTAGTGAGGCCCGAGACCGTTACTTCAGTCGCGGTTGGCCCGCCCGGCACGTCCTCCCATCCCGCGTCAGAACGGCCATGTTGGTAATTGGTGATTGGCATTCCATCGTTGGGTGCAGCCGTCCAACTGAGAGCAACCGCCCCATCATCTGGCGTGGCGGCGAGGTTGCCTGGCGCTTCCGGCACCGGTGGAGGAGAGGACTCATCATCCTCATCATCCTCACCTCCCTCGTCCTTAAGCTCCACCGTCGTCATCTCCGGCCTCCCTGTTCTGACACCCTCCGGCAGTGTGCCGAAGCCCAGCACGACCTGCTCGTCATCGAGGTCCGTGTCGGCGCTAGCTCTCACTGTGATCGTCTTGGTCTGAACGCCCTCCGCCGCAAAGCTCAAGCTGGTCGTCGACAGAGCAAAGTCCCCGCTCGTCGGCTCGGTGGTGATAGGGATCGTCAAGTCTCGATCCGCCGATGCGCTCAGACTTACTGTCACCCCGGCATCGTTGCCACCCTCCGTCGCCTCATAGTTCGGTGCACCGAAGCTCACTATTAGTGCCGCCAGCGGCGTCGGCGTCGCATCCACCATAGCCGCCGCCCCGTTCACCGCCCGTACCCCAAAGGTGTAGGTCGTGCCGTTGGTCAGACCCGTCACCGTGTGGCTGTCGGTGGTGGCGTCGCTGTCACCGATGTCTGCGAACGGTCCGGCGTCGATGCTGAACTCGTAGCCGCTGATGTTGCTGTTGCCCGGGTCGGTCCAGCTCAGCATCACCTGCCCGTCGCCGGCCGTCGCACTGGATTCGTTGGCGCCGCAAACAGCGGCGTCGCGCTCACCTGGTCCGACGGCTCGCCGTCCACGAGGTCGTTGACGGCCCGTACATTAAAGGAGTAGGTCGTGCCGTTGGTTAGGCCCGTGACCGTGTGGCCAGTGGTGCCGGCGTCGCTGTTGGGAATATCTGCAAAGGCGCCGTTGTCGACTTTGAGCCGATACTTGCTGATGTTGCTGTTGCCCGGGTTGGACCAGCTCAGCATCACCTGCCCGTCGCCGGCCGTCGCACTGAGATTCGTCGGGGCCGCAAACAGCGGCGTCTCACTCACCGTGGCCGGCGCCCCGTTCACCGCCCGCACCGCAAAGGTGTACGACGTGCCGCCGGTCAATCCCGTCACAGTATGGCTGATGGTGTCGTCGTCGCTGTCGCTATCGCTGATGGTGATGTAGTTCGTGCCGCCGTCACTGCTGACCTCGTGGTCGCTGATGTTGCTGTTGCCCGGGTTGGACCAGCTCAGCATCACCTGCCTGTCGCCGGCCGTTGCCGTCAGACCCGTCGGCGCATCAAACAACGGCTTCGCCGCCACCATCGCCGCCACACCGTTCGCCGGGCAGTTTACCGCCCGCACCGCAAAGTTGTATTCGGTGCCGTTGGTCAGGTTCTGGACGGTGTGGCTGTTGGTGGTGTCGACGCTGCCGCTAATTGGGGTGTAATTGTCGCCGTTGTCGCTGCTCACCTCGTAGTCGCTGATGGCGGAATTGCCTGGGTCGGTCCAGTTCAGCGTTATCTGCTGGTCGCCGACCAGCGCCGTCAGATTCGCCGGCGACGCAAACAGAGGCGCCGCGCTTACCGTGGCCGCCACCCCGTTCACCGCCCGCACGGCAAACCTTTTCGCCGTGCCGCCGTCCAGTCCCGTCACCGTGTGCTCGGTGGTGTCCGCATCGCTGCCGCTGATCGGGGTGTAATTGGCGCCGTTGTCGCTGCTCACCTCATAGCCGCTGATGTCGTCGTTGCCCGGGTCTTCCCAGGTCAGCTTCACCTGCCTACCACCCGGCGAGGCCTGGAGGCCCTTCGGGGCCGCAAACAGCGGCGTCGCCTTCTTAACTTCAGACGACAGACTGTCGCCAGCGGAATTATTCGCCCGCACCTCAAAGCTGTACTCCGTGCCATTGGTCAGGTCTGCGTAGGTGTAGCTGGGCTTGTCGGTTGATCGGTAGGTCTCGAAGCCGTTAAAGCTTACCTTGTAGTCATCTGTGCTCGACTTCTCATCGGCGGGGGGGTCGTCCCAGGTCAGCGTCACCTCGCCGTCGCCGGGCGTCGTAATGACATTGGTCGGCGCAGTCGGCACCTCCGGCACCGGCGTGGCGGTCCTACTGCTGGTGGGGCCATCACCGATATAGTTGTAGGCCAACACCTCAAAGTCATAGCTCACGTTGTTCTCTAGCTTGTAGATGGTGAGTTTATTGAGGGGGTCGGGGTCTCCGCCGGAATTATCGAGACCCTTCCATTCCCCCAAGCGTTGTCGGTTGTCTTCTTGTAGCGGACCTTGTAGCCATCGGTGCGGTCATGGGTGGTGGGGTCGTTCCAGCTCAGCTCGACCCTCTCGTGCTTGGCGGGGACGGTGGCCGGGAGGTCGACCACGGCACCCGGCACCACCCCCGGCTCCGCGAACCTCGCCTCCGACGGCGCCCCCGCCCCCGAGGCGTTCACCGCCCGCACCGTGAAGTAGTAGGGATCAAAGTTGACCAGGTTCTCGACCGTGTGGCTGGTGGTGCTGGCGCCGCTGCCGCTGATCGCGCTGTAGCTCGCGCCGCCGTCATTGCTGACCTGGTAGCCGGTGATGTTGCTGTCGCCCGGGTCGTCCCAGGTCAGCGTCACCTGACTATCGGCGGGCGAGGCCTGGAGGTTGTGAGGTGGGTCGGTGGGTCCCGCTACCGAGTATGCCGTCAATGCTGCCGACGGCCCGGCGGCGTTGCTGTCGTAGGCCCGCAACTCGAACGTGTAGGACGTATAGTTAGTCAGGTTGTCGACGGTATGGCTGGTGGTGGTGGCGTCGCTGCTGGGAATATCCGCAAAGGCGCCGCTGCCGATTTTGAGCTGATACTTGCTGATCTCGGTGGTCTCCGGGTCGTCCCAGCTCAACGTCACCTGGCTGGCCCCGGGAGCGGCGGTGAGATTGCTCGGAGCCAGGAACAGCGGCGTCGCCGTCAACGAGCCCTCCGCCTCCGTGGGGGAAACCGCCCCGATCACCGTATCATCGTCCTTCGCCGTTCGCACTTTAAAGGTGTACGACGTGTCGTTGGTCAGGCCGTCAATGGTGTATTTGATGAAGTCGCGGTTAAGTGCATCACGGTAGTAGGTCAGGTCGCCGGAATCGTACTCAACGCTCGTGTAGCTAGTGCCGCCGTCGCTGCTGAATTGATAATTCTCGATGTCACTGTCTTTCGGGTCGCGCCAAGACAGCGTCACCCGACCATAGCCGGGTGTGGCCCTGAGGCTTGACATCGCAGGAATCACCGGCGTCGCATTCAACGTCGCCGCCGCCCCGTTCACCGCCCGTACCGCAATCGTGTAGTTCGTCCCGTTGGTCAGACCCAGGACGGAGTAGCCGAAAGTGGCTTCCTCGTGGCCTATGTCTGGGACCGGACTGTAGGTCCCGCCGCCGTCGCCGCTGACCTCGCTCTTGACCTCATAGCCGCTGATGCGGCTGTCTTGCGACTCATCCCAGCGCAGCTGGACATACGCATCGCCGGGCCAGGCTACAAGCCCCGTCGGCGCAGGTAACAGGGGCGTCGCCGTCACGGTCTTTGACGCGCCGGGGCCGGAGTCGTCGTAGGCCCGCACCCGGAACGTATAGGTGGTGCCGTTGGTTAGACCCGTCACCGTATACCCGGTGGCCATCGAGTTGCCGCATTCAACGTTTATGAAGTTGGAGCCGCCGTCGGTGCTGATCTGATACTTGGTGATGGAGGAGTTGATGGGGGCGTCCCAGCTCAGTTCCACCTGCTCGTCGCCGATAGTGGCGGTGAGATTGCCCGGCGCGGCCAGCCCCGACTGGGCGTGTAGGGCCAGCGGAACGACCAGAAGAGCGGCGGCGACAGCGATTAGGACCCAGCGGAACCGGGGAATGGTATTTCTCCCCCTGGATCGAGGATTCACAAGTTCAATTGGCGGTCATTTTATCTCGGAACCCACCTCCGAGGAAGCACGGGATGGTCACCCGGGTAGCCGGCTTGGGCTCGAGGTGAGGTCCAGCGCCTAATGCCTCCGCCACCCGGTCGACGGCAGTCTCGATCCACCTCTACGGCCAAGAGGTCAACCCGGATACCACGATGATCGAATCGAATACGGTCTGGGAGGTGTCGGACTATCCTGAAAACGCAACGTCTAGCTACGGCCAACCTATCCGATCCCAATGAAACTAAGCTGAATTGAGGCAGAAAGTACTGACATCAGCAGGATCGTAGAGCGCCCCCATCGACATTGCTGCCGACCGGGATTACTAACTGTACGGGCCGAGTGCCCATCGGTGCCAGGATGTCCAGGTAGGTCAAAGTGTGGGAATGAACAGGACATTATCTGAAACGCTGCTCTTGGATAAGACGTTGTACCCACTCCTGACCCTTCAGCCTTTCACCCAAGCTCAGGAAGCTGTGGCGGCCCAATCTACCCTCGGTAGTGGAATCTGTCTCGGTGATTATGTGACCCAGGGCAACGGGATGTGCCCATCGGCCACTCAGTTCAGACCGCTCCCCGGATGGATTTGCGAGTTTGATTGAAGTTTGCCCGCATTCGTGAGTGATAGTACTATAGCTTTCGGCGATAATGGTTGGTTGGTGTTGGATCCAGTCAGTTGAGTATGGAGAATCCCGGCGAAAGGCCCAGTACGAGGAGGCGAAGGCCATGCTTTCACACAACTACACGTACCAGGAGTGTCTGGACATCTCGAAGAGGGTCTCGTGGCTGGAGGACGATGTCCTGGCTGACAAGAATTTCGACTTCTCGAAGCGCTTTCTGCCCAACAGGTTGACTGGTGTAGACGAGATAGGATGTTTGAACGACAACGAGAAGCTTCAACTGAATCAGATTATGGGTAACGGCTACTGCCACATCTTCGCGTTCGTGGAGGAGTTTATCATCCCCGCCGTCACGGAAGAGGCTATGAAGGATGTCTATGGGGATGAAGTCAGGACCCGCTCGTTGTTGCGGTTCGCTGAGGAAGAGCTCAAGCATCAGGAACTGTTTCGGAGGTCGGTTGAACTCTTCGGAGAGGGTTTCGGCACTGAGTGCGGCTTAATCCCTGGTCGGGAAGAGGTGGCGAAAGTAGTTCGGAGCAAGTCGAAGCTGGCCGTCATGGTCTTGACCGCGATAATTGAATGGTTCACCCAGCTTCACTACATAGAGCATGTGCGCGACGACTCCGACCTAGATGGGCTGTTCGGGGATCTCTTGAGGTTTCATTGGATGGAAGAGTCGCAGCACGCCAAGCTGGACACGCTGCTGATCGGCGAAGTAGCCGAGCACTTGACCCTTGAAGAGCGGGAGACAGCAATCGATGAGGTTCTGGAGCTTGGCGGGGCGATCGACGGGCTCCTGGCACAGCAGATTGAGCTGAACATAGAAGCTCTTGAGAAGGCGACAGGACGGACGTTTACGGATTCCGAGAAGGAGGAGATCACGACCAATACCCAGCGGGCGTGGCGGTGGACCTTCCTCGTATCTGGATTGGAGCACCCGAACATCGTCAAAGCGATCGGTGAGCTGACTACATTAGGGCCAGGGAAAATAGAGGGCGTTGCGGCAGCGCTCTCAGCGTAGCGCTAGAGCCCCGGGTGGTCGCTTGGGGTGTCGGATGGTCCTGAAATCGCAACGTCCGGCTAGGACCAACGCCTCCAATACTAATGAAACTATGCCGAATTTGAGACCGAAAGTACCGAATCGGTGTTAGTGCGGCTGGAGTACTAGAGTTTCAATTCCGACGGGTTGGTAGCCGGAATTGGGCGGATCTAGCCGATATAGGAGAGGAACAGCAGCAAGGCGATACCGGCGGTGGCCCAGAGCCAAGGAGTCGCCGGGTCCTCCGGCCGGTTGGCTTTGGCGAATATGCCGACGAAGATTCCGGTGGCCAGCCCTGCTGTGGGAACTTCGTGATCGGCGATCACGAAGTTAACGCGCTGTTAGCCCGGCGACTATATTTAGCCCCCGACCTTGAACCGCCGGGGATACCCATGAGGGTCCAAAAGAATCTGTGATCGCCGATCACAGATTCTTCTCGTGATGATTAGTATTGGTTAGCCCTGAGGAACTTCGTTATCCCGGATAACGAAGTTAGTCCGTCAACGCCCACCATCGGGATTTCCGATTTGCTGACAGTCTCTTGTTGACAACCCCTGGATCGCCCGTCCTAGAATAGTAGGGACAGACAGCCGAGGGCGCGGCGACCTGAAAACCAGACCCGGCGTCTCGATGGGTTCCTCCGGTTAGACCTCGAACCGGGTTGAGTAGCCCCGCACCAATGATAGCCCGCGTGATGAGAAGCAGCGTCGCGCGTCGGTGGCTGTCGGAGTGCGGGGCTTTTTTGTTGGGAGCGCACATGCCCTTTGGTCGAGACTGCGAGTTCCCGGACTTCGATGCCTGCGTGGCCGCCATGTCCGAGTCCGGCGCCGAAGACCCGAGAGCCGTCTGCGCGGCCTTGATGAAGGAGACCGAGGAAGATTGAACGGCAGCAGTGGCAGTCCGTGAGAGGCCAGAATTGCTAGCAACCACCGCCAGATACCAAGAGCTTTCGTTAGAGCAACAGGTCCAGCGGGTGAGAGACGCTTGGTATACCAGGTCCGACAGCATCCCTGGCGCCGACCCCGGCTGGCCGCTGTACGTCTATTCCGACCGCATCATCATCGAACACGCCGACGGCCTGTTAAGCGTACCTATTCGGTAGACGAGAACGGGCTGATCACGTTCAGTGAACCAGTAAAGGTGGTGCAAGAGTTCGTGGCCGCCTCAGCCTCCAGTGAGTCGGCAGGTGGCCGGAGACGGTTCGGTGTTGCCCAGGACTTCATCCGCACCGCCGCCAGGTTTGTCGGACTGGGAGACCCCGAGCCGCAGGAGCCCTCCGTTCCCGCTACGGAAGCCAGGGCCAACTCCGGCGAGGGCTGCTTGCTGCAAGTCCCGTTCCGCGCCTACCGCGACGAGGAACGCTACGTCGGCGGGCTGGTGTTGACACCCGGCGACGACAACGCCTTCGGGGACATCTGGGAGGTGGACGACATCCGGGTGTCGGCATACCGCTTCATGGAGCAGAGCCGCCATATCGACTTGATGCACACTACCAAGGTCTTGGCCACCCCGGTAGAGTCCTACTACTTCCCGACTCCGGAGGAAGGCGGTCAAGAGGATTACACCATCTACGGGGAGACGGTCCCGGCGGGCTCTTGGTGGCTCGGCTCCCGGGTCCAGGACGACGACGCTTGGGAATTGGTGAAGTCCGGCGGCCTCAAGGGCTACAGCATGTTGGCGATCAAGCTGACCAAGAAGAGGCCCGCGCCGACCGCGCCTACGAGACTCCAAACGGACAAGCCCCGGACGGTCGGCACATTACCGCCGACGAATGGGACATCACGACGGTGTCGTTGGTGGACAAGCCCGCCGTCAACAAAGCGACCTACGTGAAGATGCGCCGGGCCCCGGACGGGCATCCGGTGATCACGGGACCCGATAACCCAACTCAGGAGACCGAGGACATGAGGAACATCCGAAGGGTAGCCGCTTATCACGGCGATAACGCCGAGACCCCCGGCGAGACCGGCGCCGGGCAGGAGCCCCAGGAAGGAGCGCCCCCCGCTGGTGAGCAGGACAACGCTCCCACCGGCGAGCAAGAGAGTGCCGCAGAGGGACAGCGGGCCCCGAAGAACGGGGCAGAGACCGCAGCTGCCCCGCCGAGCGAAATGGCCGAGAGCATCATGCAGATGTTCCGCGACCAGATGACGGCCTTCTTGGACGATGAGGTGAAGCCGCTGGTCGAAACCGCCGTGGCGCCGCTACGTCAGTCGGTACTGACCCTGGAGAGGAGGCGGGCCCGTTTCTCCGGCAGCGGCGCCTGGCCCTCCGGCCGCACCGCCAGCTCCCCCAACGACGGCGAGTCCCAAGATACCCCGACTTGGACCAACTTCGGCTCCAAGCCCCGAAGTCTGGACCAAAGAACGGACCAGTCCTAACCGCGAGCCAGCCCAACCAGCAGACCGGAGGCTACCAATGACTACCGCGCTTCTCTCGGCCCGAGACCTGGTCAACCAATACGGCATCGACATGGCGATGTACGCCATCTTGACCGGCACCTTGGGCAACAGCGTGATGCAGCCCGCCACCGCCAACCGCTATCTCCAAGAAATCGTGGAGCGGTCGGTGATCATCAACGATGCGCGCCGGGTGGTGATGGCGTCCAACACCCAGAACATCGATCGGCTGGTCCACTCCGGCCGGGTGATGAAGTTTCCCAACGAGGGCTCCGACGTGGAAGTGGCTGGGTCCATCAACTTCACCCAGCGCCAACTGATCGCCAGCGACATGATGGCGGCCGAGGACTGGTCCCGGCAGACCATCGAGGACAACATCGAGGGCGAGAACCTGGAGAACACCCTGGTCGAGGTGATGGGCCAGCTCCGCGCCCGGGACATGGAGGAGCTGTTCCTCTACGCCAACGCCGATGATTTGGCGTCTCCCGCCTTTCCGAACGCCGAGGAAGCAGGTGACGCCTTCCGGCAGAACCTCGGCGGCACCCCTCACGACGGACTCCTGCTGCTCACCGACAATCTGATCGACAAGCAGGGAGCGCAGGCTGACTCGGCCAGCGACATCTTCGGCGAGTTGATGGAGGCCATTCCGTCCAAGCTGCTGAATAGCCGCCCGATGTCGGAGTGGCGCTTCTACGTCAACAACGCCTTAGAGCGGCGTTACCGGGCGGAGTTGGGCGAGAGGTCCACCCCGCTCGGCGACCGGGCCCTGTTCGAGGCCGTGCCGGTGTTCTACCAAGGGATTCCGGTGGTCTCCGCCCCGATGCTGCGGCTGGAGACCCGGGACATGGTGGACGGCGCCGACAACGATGTGACCGACGTGACCGACGCCATGCTGGTCCACCCGAACAACATTGTGGTTGGGTTCCAGCGCAACGTCATGGTCGACGTCGAGTACCCGTCGAGGAAGCTGATGTTCGAGCTGACCATCAGCGCCCGGGGCGACTGCAACGTCGAGGATCCCAGCGCGTATTCGACGATCTTGAACGTCAAGCTGCCGGACGCCTCGTAACCGGCTGCTGGAGGACAGGATGAAGTTTCGAGGAGTGACCCGGCGGGGCAAGCTGGATTTCAACGGGCTGAGGTTCAGCAGCACACCCGCGATCTACGAGTTGACGTCCGATGAGGCGGCGGTGTTGCAGAACCTCCACGGGGACCGGGTGACGCTGGAGTTCCTGGAGGCCGAGCCGCCTCTGGAGCCTGCGCCCATGCCGAGGCGCCGGACAGTTGCCGTGGGCGAGGACGAGGCCCAGCCTGTCGAGCTTGGAGTGGACCAGTAACCAACATGGACTTCGGACACAAATACTCCGCAACCGGGAAAACGCTGATACGCTTGGACTATTGCACTTCTGTGGAGGTGCGGAATGACGAAGATAGTCGGGGTAGTGGCTCTGCTCGGAGTGACGGCGCTGGCCGTGGCCGGGGCGTGGTTGTCGGTCGCTCGGATTGAAGACCAAGAAGTGGTTAGCGCTCCGCGTAAAGTCCCAGTGGCTACGGTCCTCTACCAATGGTATGGCTATGCTCACGACCGTGACAATGGCTGGCCCGCCAACGGTGGTCTTGGGACTTTCCATTGGAATGACGTTGTAGACCGCCAGCTGATTACCGGCTTTGTGGCCAACCGCCCGGACGAGATTGGCTACTACGCCAGCGACAACGACGCGACCATTTCTTGGCAGCTAGAACAGATGTAACGGTCGGGGATCGATACCATCATCGTGTCTTGGTGGGGCTGGGGCGACATGGACCTCGACGGGAATATTGACGAACAAGCCGAGCGCTATATCGAGCAACGAAGCCACGACGCCCTCCTAAAGTTGCTCGATCAGATCGAATCGAAGGACCTCAAATTCAAAGTAACGGTGATGGTCGAACCTTGGCCCGACATTGCGATGCCAACCCCTGACTATCAGCGGCCCCCTAACGCGGCATTGAATCACGCGGCATTGAATCTTTCCGATGCTCAGAAGCAGGTCATTTTCGACTATTTGGCTAGCAACGTGTACGACGTTTACCCGGACCAGATATTCCAGTGGAAGGGGAAGCCCTTGTTGATCGCGGTGCCTAGGCTCTTCTTTAGAGCAGACGCCGACGATAGGTTCACGCTGCGCAATCCACGGTTCAGGCACGAGGACATTGACCCGGGCAACGCTTGGAATTGGATTATTACCGATACCCTTCCCTACATTCAGGATGTCCACCTCCAAGATTCCGAGGACGAAGAGACCATCGCTATTCTCTCGCCCAGATATGACGAGTGGTTCTTGGCCGCTGCTAATCCCAGTTGGTGGCCAGAAGCCTGGGGTCGTCTGGAAACCGGCCCCGTCCGCCACGATCCGTACCTTAAGGAGAACCTGTACGATTTCGAGTGGCGTCAAATCTACGAGCGGCGCGAAGACATCGACCTGATCATCCTATGGGCTTGGAACTCTCGGATGGAGCAGCTTTATATAGAGCCCGATGATGGTGAAAACGGTGCTGCACCGGCCAGTGACTTGCTGGTACGCAAGACCGCTTGGTATGCCCGTAGATTTTTGAGTGGTGCGCCCTTCCAGATGTTCGAGCCGGACTGGGTTGCTGTCAAAGACTTCTGCACAGCATTGAACCCGATTTCTCCTCAGCAGCTCAATCTCAGGTCAGAAGCCGAGGTAGACCAGGTGCTTCACCGGATCATCAGGCAGGCTCAGAGCCACGTATCGACGTATTTGAGGCGGTCATTCGACTCGTCCGAGCCCGTGCCTGATGGCGTAGTAGAGGTTGTGACGAGACTATCGTCTTCCATCTACAACTACCTGCTCTCCACGAAGAGCGGAAATCTAGTCAGGGTCGGCGAGTTTGGGGTCGACGATCTGGCCAACACTGTGTTCACCGATGGCATGAAGTGAGACTTATCGGCTTTTCGACAAAGGAAAGGGATCCAGGTGTTGGTGCCGTGAGTTTAATCGCCTCGGCGAAACCCTGCATGGGAACAAGTTAAGTCCGTTGTGAAGGCTGCTACTCGTAGAGACGGATTGCTTGATGATGCGACGTTCTATGAAGGATCGATCGTGCCTGTCAATTTCCGGCTTCCCGCTATCGTAGTGATGGAGAGGTCAGTCTCTCCCATCGAGCAGACCTTCACTTGGGGACTTGCCCAACTTCGGGTACACCTAGACGTTCTTTCCGGGCTAGCCGATCCGGCAGAAAACCTAGAGCAGCTCGAAAGGCTGTCGGACGCCTTGCTTGACCTATTCTGGAACGACCGCCAACTGAACGGAACCGTTCGTGATACGAATATTGAGCGGGTTTCCATAGGTGAGATCGAAGAACGCCCTGAACATATCTCGGCCACCTTGGTCCTGGTGATCAGCCTTGAGTTCCAACGGCCGCTTTAGGATATGCAGAGATACATCGGCATAGCATTGGAATCAACGTTCGGGGCTGGTGCCCTCGCTAAATATTTCACCAACGTGCGCTCAGCGGGGTTGGAGACCCCTGCTCAGCGCTACACCATCTTTAGAGGGGTCGGCAGATCTCCCACGGCGGCGGTGGCAGCGCCATTTATCCCTGCTGGTTCAATAGTACTGCCAGCAGACATTAGGAAGACCGGGCCTCTCTATCGTATCCTTGCTGGCTACTACGGCTGCTTCGGCTCCGACCCTACGACAGCAGTCGAAACCGAACTCAATACCAATGTGGCCGAAGGCGCTGCGACACTGAGCGTTGACGACGAATCCGGGTTCGCCTCGGAAGACATAATCCAGATCGGTTCCGATTTCGTGCACTCTGAATTGCATAAGGTCACCGCCGTGGCCACCGGATCATTGACGATTGAGGAAGGTCTCCTTCGGGGCGACGAACAGGACTCGCAAGTCCAGAAAGTCGTTTCTCCCTACACGCACTTCTACCGCGCCTCTCAAGACCGCAACCTTCCTTCGGCCCAAATTGATGTGGTGAAGGACTTCAGCTCCCAGAGTTTCAAGGGAGTGGTGGCTAATGGCATGCAGGCCAGCCTCGGCCAAGAATTCCTAGACCTGTCGTTCGATTTGTTTGCTGCCAGCGACCTGCAAGCGGTCCCGGCGACGCCGCCAGTCTTCAGTCTGCTGGCGATGGATGCCTACAATTTTGCCGACGTCACTGCCTTGACCTACGACCCGGAGGGAACCGGACTGACTCTTGACCTAGCGGCTAACGCTAGGGAGTCCACGTTTTCGATTTCCAACGGGATTACTGAAAACGACGGTATTCGGTTCAGCTCGATCACCCCAAGGGAGTTCGTGTTGGGGAGTATCGAGGCTACGTTTGAATTGACGCTTGCTTTCCCCGCAGGTCCGACCTTGCGGCTTTGCTCACGGCGTCTCAGCCTGGCAAGGTCAGCTTGGTTTTGGAGCGCGGCTCGAATTACAGCCTCGAGCTCCAATTACCATGGGCCTATATGAATAGCATACAGACACCTCTATCGGACCAGGCAATGTTGGTGACTCACGTTTCACTCTCGGCGGTCACCATCGGCAGCATGGATACTCCGTTTGCGATTATCGAGAAGAACCCGGACTATCATCTCTACGTTTAGGTGGGTTGGGCATGGTAATTGGTGCGCCGCCAACAATTAGCGACGTTATTGAAACCCGGGGTAAGTTGGGTGAGGTAATACGTCGACTAACTGTCCCCATCAAAGTAGCGCCCGACGCAGGTGAGCCCGCCGATCACGCTCGTTCGGGAAGGCACCTGGGCGAAGGGAGAGTGGCAAGAAGACGGCCCCGGTGGAGTTGGCTACTATCCGGTCAAGCTGAGCAAGGACGCGAGAATAGTCGGAACGGAGTTCGAGTGGCCTGGGGGCTTTGCCCCGCCGGAAGATGGTGTGATCCTGTACGAGCCGGTGACAGTTGTTCAAGACAATGGCGACGGGACCCGCGACATGGTCTGGTATCTCCACGTCAAATACGTGGAGCGCAGGTTGTTGGTTAGCTATGAGACCCGAATCGAATTCACCTTGAGGTATACCGTTACCTATGACACGGGCAAAACGTGGTCCAGAGCCAGCTACCGTATAGAAAGTTTTAGTGGTCCAAAGTTTTAGTGGTGGTCCAAAGTTTTAGTGGTCCAAAGAACGACGGAATTATCTGGGGCGACTACGAAGTTATCGAAAAAGCTGATGTAAGAGTCCCAGAAGAAGCCCTCGCCTATTACCTGAGTGCAGACAAAACTTGGTATCAGACTGAATTTCACGATCACGTCCCCGTTGGTCCCGGGTCTTACCCATACCGCGACCGGACTGCCACTTTCTCCACGTCTCGGTCTTACCGCATATATGTGTGGTTCTGGTCGCGATCGTATCGAATGAAGGCTGCAATAGATTCGCTATGGCGCCAAGCAGAGGTAAAACTTGATTCCGTGTTCGCTATGCTCGACGAAGCCGGGTGGGATGGTCGTGGTCCAGCCAAGACTTTGCTTGGGTCCCATGGATCATTCGCGGGGAGTCCCGGATACAAGGGATACTGGCTAGCTTCGTTCGCTATGGCCTGCAATATGGTCTGGCGCTACGCCAAGTTCGCCGATCAGCCTGACATTTTGAGCGTAGTTGAACCACTATGTCACGAGACGACCCGGCGAATCTTGGATCTGAGGGTTCCGTCCTCGGGTATCTACAAAGAAATCGACACCGATGGCAACTTGGTCGAGAGGATGCACCCTGACATTGCAGGTTGGGTATTCGACGGCTACGACTGGGACGAGTCAGGTCAGAGCTATGTTTCAAGGGCGTGGATACCGCCGTTGGCGACCGGAGCAGAGGAGATCGCAGAATTGTTCGGCATAACAATGCCATTCCAGTTGGATTGGACCAACCAGGCCAACGCGAGCTACGAAAGCACGTTGATGTACTGGAAGGCTCTTGATATGTACGTGGGCAACTTCGGATAAGACCGAGATCGTTGCGAGGTTGAGAAGTGAGTGGAATAGCGATTCTAACTAGCGAAGGCTTCGTCGGCCAGCGACTCATCATCGACGACTACTTCGTCGCCGGAGAGAGCCTCAACGCAGGAGACGTGGTTGGGATCCGTCAGGACTTCAACTACCCGTACCATCCTCGGGTGTACCGGACTAACTCGAGTCTCGACCCGAAGCGGATCATCGGTATCGTCCATACCCCGCCCAGCAAGACAGTCGGTGACCCCATCGCGTCATTGGGAGAGTTGGTCCCCATAGTCGTGCATGGTGTAGCGAAGGCCCTCACGGCCGGTCCGATTGGTGTGGGAGACTCCGTTTCTCCGTCCAGGAGGGTTGGTTCACTGTATTACAGTCCTGGCATAACTGACCCGTTGGCCTATCGCCCGGAAGATGCAGTCGCTACCGTGAAGGCCACGGTGAACCCAGACATCGAACCCGTTATCGGACGGTGCTTGACTCCCGCAACCGCTCCAAATCGGGTCGTGGACGTCCTCGTAGACATAGCAGGAACGTTCCCTCATGGCACACCGTCGGCCTTGGCCGCAGGAATGGAGTCCTTGGGAACGTTGGAATACAACTCCAGCCTGGAATTTGGTAACCGCTACGAAGATGACCAAATCCATCACGGCAAGTACGCCCGTTGCTACGGCTTCACGCTGGCTCACGCAACGGAAGTCAATATCAAGATAAGGCCGGTTTTCCCAAGCCCATCGGTCAGCACGGCGATCAATGACCGGGAGCCGGACGACCTATTCCTGGTTCGGGGTCATGACATCAACGGCCCTATTGTCCAGACCGGATTTCTGAACTATTCCGGGAGCATTGAGATTGGCCCGGTCGCCCTCGGGCCCGGTACCTATACCATCGTGGCTAGGAGCCTTAATCTGGCCGAGTTCTCAATGAGAATCTCAACCAAGATACCCAAGCCCGAATTGGTTGAAGCCAGCATCACTCGAAATCGAAATTTGCTAGTGAGTTGGGCCGTTCCAAGCGACCTGCCCATCGGGATTACTTACCGTATCGGAGCCCACGCTCCGGGAATAGAGCGGCTGCCGATAGAGGCCCCCATTGTTCTTGATGTGGCGTCCTCGCCAGCCTTGCTCATGGCTCCGCCTGATGCCTATGAAATCTTTGTCCGTGCTGTGGGTAACGACGACCAAGGCATGAGCGGCCACTCGTATGCCACAGGGTCAAACTTCCGGCGGGCCACATTCTTGCTTCCTCCGTGGGATGGTCAGTTCAACGTCGGCGACCTAGTGACGGACGGCAATCTGTACGGAGTCATTGAGACTACTGATTACGGCTGGGATGGTTGGTACTACACTTTCCTGAACCAGTACGGTCACGCATCGCGCCTGCCCGAGTCTGTCCTGTCCCACCACACTGGCCAGGCCCCTGCTTACGACATCGGCGCGCACGTGACTAACGGAACGGTCCACGGCGTCGTGACCCGCCGCGACCACGACATCGTGTGGTACTACTCCTTTTACGACCAGACTGACATCCTGACCAGACTCCCAGAGTCCGACCTCTCGCTGGTGTCCGCTCCCACCTTTGTGGTCGGGGAACACGTCACCGACGGCACCAATCACGGCAACATCTCCAGCCGGGAGTACGACCCGTCGGACGACACTTGGTACTACACGTTCACCGGCCAAGACGGCACCGAGCAGCGGGTGGCCGAGTCCTCCCTTTCCTACATGGCCACCCCATCCTTCGTGACCGGGGACCATGTGACCGACGGCACCAGCCACGGTCTCGTCACCTTCCGTGAGTGGCGCTTAGAAAGCAGCGTATGGGTCGTTTACTACACGTTCACCGACCAGGACGGCACGGTCCTGACGTTGGCCGAGTCTGCACTGTCTCTGTACGTCCTTGCTGGAGAGCTGCCGCCACCGACGGACCTGCAACTCGCCGAAGGCACCAATGCCGACGAGGTTGTGGTGAGTTGGACCGCTCCTGCGGACGCCTCCACCGGCGCGACCTACATCATCGAGTACACCAGTTTGGCCGGTTCCGGGTCTCGGGTGGTGACCGCCTCCCCCGCGACCATTAGCGGGTTGAACGAAATTACGCTCTACACGTTCCGGGTCGCGACCAGGACCGTTGCGCCGGACGGCACAGTGAGCCTGAGCAGCTACGTCAGCTCGATCATCGTCACCCCTCGGGTCTCCCCTATCTTCTGGAGAGTCACTGGCGGGAACGTCCAATTCATCGGCGGGGTCCAAGTCTACGCCTTCGCCCCCAAGGAATCGTTCGCATCCGGCGACTTGGCGAACGAGTTGGCGAAGTTGGAAGGCGGGACTTGGTCGATGCTGAGCGGGTCCACTACTGACATTTCCGTTGCAACCACCAACGTCGGGTCTGGTGGAGTCTGGGAAACGGCTGACGCCATCGTTTGGGGCTACACGTCCGACGCCTCGGACTAGACCTTCTACGCCTTCGAGCAGACGGGCACCGCGAGCGTCCCGGCGCCATCGAATCTGGTGGCGACGGTCAACGGCGAGACCAGTATCACCCTCGATTGGGACGCTCCCGACAACTTCCCGAGTGGTGGCGAGTACCAGATCGAATACGGGGAGACTGGAGGAAGCGTGACCACATCGACCACTAGGCTCACCTCCCGGACGATCACCGGCTTGGCCTCGGGTACCGAATACACGTTCCGGGTGGCCACCAAGGACGCCGGTGGCGACCTGAGCGCATACGTCAGCACGACCGCCACTACGTCGGCGACCGCCAGTTTCACCGCACCCACGGACTTCTCGGTGGCCGCCACATCCACTCCGGGCGAGTTGTCCTGCACTTGGGGTGAGCCGGAGAATTTCAACTCGGCGACCGACCAGTACCACCTGCGTTACCGCCAGTCCGGGACGGCTACTTGGACTAACGTTCCATCAATCACCACCACGTCCAGTACCTTGACCGGCTTGGCCCACGGTGTGGCCTATGAGGTTGAAGTCCGAGCCCAATATCGGGACTCGGACGGCAACGACGAAGGCTACAGCACGTTCGTTTCCGGCACTGCAACTACCGATGCCTACGATGCACCGGCCAGCTTCACGGTGGCGGCTACTTCCACGGGCGGCGAATTGTCCTGCTCGTGGGCGGCCCCATCGGACTTCGACACAACTACGGGTCAGTACAGCCTCAGACACAAGCAAGACTCGGAAGATGACACAGCTTGGACTTACGTAACCGTAAGTGGTTCGGGCACATCCCACACCCTGACCGGGCTGAGCGAGGGTGTGCTTTACGATGTTGAGGTCAGGACCGTCCACCGCGATGCCAGCCAGAATGTCTTGGCCTACGGTGTCTGGGCATCGGCTACTGGCACCCCGGCTATCACTCCCACCTACAACGTCCCGACGAACTTTTCGGTCGCGGCCTCGGAGTACGCTGGCTATTTGAGCTGCTCATGGGACGAGCCTTCGGGGTTCGATTCGGACACCGACTCCTACCAGTTGCAATACCGGGAGACCAGCGACACCATTTGGGTCAATGCCTCGCCAACCGGTTCCTCTCATCACCTGTATGTGATCTCTCAGGGCGGTGCATTCACGGTCCGCGTTAGGGCCCACTACTACGATTCAAGCGACAACCTTGAGGGAAGCAGCGAGTGGGTTTCGGGGACCGCCACTACCCTCACGTTCGGTCAGCCGACGAGCTTCACGGCCGCGCCCACGTCCACGGTAGGGGAACTAGCTTGTTCGTGGAGCGCGCCGAGCGACTTCGACGCCTCCACCGACGAGTACAGCCTGAGATAGACGAGTACAGCCTGAGATACAAGAAGGCCTCGGAAGGTACGTCGGCCTACACCTACATCACGACCACATCTACGTCCTACTCGCTGACCGGGCTGAGCGGCGCCGAACTCTACGACGTTCACGTTCGCTCCTCGCAGTATGACTCGGACGGGAACCATCTCGGCTATAGCGAGTTCGTGGAAACGACCGCGACTCCGGCCACTTACAACCCGCCGACGAGCTTCTCGGTGGTGGCTACGTCGACGGCGGGCCAGTTGTCCTGCACCTGGTCTGCTCCCACCGGCTTCGACTCTAACGACCGGTATCACCTGAGATACCGGCAGTCCGGCACGGATGCCTGGACCAACCATTCACAGTCCGCCGCGTCCCGGACTCTGAGCGGCTTGTCCCACGGCATCACGTATGAGGTTGAGGTCCGGGCGGAATACCGGGACTCGAATGGCAATACCGAGGGCTACAGCAGCTTCGTTTCGGACACCGCGACCACGACCGTTTATAACCCGCCGACGAGCTTCTCGGTGGTGGCTACGTCGACGGCAGGCCAGTTGTCCTGCACCTGGTCTGCTCCCACCGGCTTCGACTCTAACGACCGGTATCACCTGAGATACCGGCAGTCCGGCACGGCTGCCTGGACCAACCATTCACAGTCCGCCGCGTCCCGGACTCTGAGCGGCTTGTCCCACGGCATCGCGTATGAGGTCCAGGTCCGGGCGCAATACCGGGACTCCGGCGGCACTACCCAAGGCTACAGCAGCTTCGTGTCGGCCACCGCGACCACGACCGCTTACAACCCGCCGACGAACTTCTCGGTCGCGGCCACGTCGACGGCAGGCCAGTTGTCCTGCACTTGGTCTGCTCCCTCCGGCATCGACTCTAACGACCGGTATCACCTGAGATACCGGCAGTCCGGCACGGCTGCCTGGACGAATATCGGGTCCATAACGAGCACGTCCCGGACTCACCGAGGAGATCACCGGCTTGTCCCACGGCATCGCGTATGAGGTCCAGGTCCAGGTCCGGGCGCAATACCGGGACTCCGGCGGCACTACCCAAGGGTACAGCTCGTTCGTGTCGGCCACAGCCACGACGGGCACGTAGCTAACGATGGAGGCCAGAAATGACCATGTTCAAAGGACTCTGCCGGAGCCTCGGACTCACGGCGGCGGTAGTGTTGGTCTTTGCGGCCTTTGGCTGCGGATCGGACGCCACGCCCACTGACGCAGGCAATTCCAATCAAAGGAGCAATGTTATGGTGGCACCCACTCCTACCAGTCCAGCTAGCACGCCTCGCCCCTATGAGAGATACCGTGGGGCCGTGAAACGTGCTATGGCGGCCAAGGAAAAGTACGAAGACCTGCTGTGGCGCCAACCCAACTTGCTGTCAGTTGGAGTTGGACTGTTTGAAGACGAACACGGCAAACTGACAGAAACCGTCGGGATCGTAATCGGTGTGAGCGAGAAGGTCGACCAAAGCACTTTGGCTCCAGAGGACCGGATACCGGAAACCCTTGACGGCGTTCCGGTCCAAATCATCGAGACTTACGAATTCGTATCTTAAGATCGGATCTCTAACTAAGGCTAGCTGAGGCCAGAAAAAATGGATACTGGAAACTCGCCACATCCTCTCATGGCCGGGGTGCCGATAGATGGCACCAACCCGGGCAACCCGCAGCTACCTCCACGAGAAGGGACGTTGACAGGTCTGGCTACCAGGGATGCCGACGGCTCCCCAGTCCTCGTTTCTCACGCACACGTCATAGCCCCGTCCATCCCACCTAGTCCACTCGATCCCACTAGACAGGTGTATGTTCTAGGCGACGAGGAAATGACCCAACCTAACTACCTTAGCGGGCAGTCCCGCAAAGTCGGTGACCTAGTTGAATGGGCCCGCGAGTCCGACCCCATGATCGATATCGGGATATGCGATCTTGAACCTGGCATTAATGCAAGTTTCGATGTCCACAGCACCGACCATGATTTGGGAGTCGTCGTGCAAGGCATCAAAGAACCAGAGGTGGGGATGGACCTCATGGTTGTTGGCCGCTCCGGTGGTGTCGGAATAACGACTGTCAAAAGGATCGACGATATTTCTCCCTATGAAGGGATCACAGGCCGGAGCGTGATCATTCTCTCAGTCGATCAGAGACCCGACACGGGGCGCGGTGACTCTGGCGCCCCATGTCTATTCGAAGAAACCAGCGGTGTTTTCAAAATGTGCGGCGTCTTCCTAGCTGCTAATCGACTCGACCGGCCAACTGAGGCTGCCGCTATGCAAGCGTCGTACGTCGAGTCTAGATTTGGCATCCCGTTCGGACAGTTCTCACCGATTTACGGAACTCCCGATAGAGAAGACAGGCCAATGAAGATGCCGGTGCTAACCGAGTCCGGCTTCGTCGGCCGCCGCCTGATGAACGACAGCTTCAAGGCTGGCCAAGACCTGAGCGCTGGCGACGTGGTCGGCGTCAAGGAGGACTCAGGCGAAGCGCGCTTGTTCCGAATCGCGCCAGGTATTGGTCCCCAGCGGCTCGTCGGTGTAGTCCACACCCCAGACGGCAAGGTGATCGGCGACCGGATGGCTGACGCTGGAGAGCCCGTGCCGTTAGTCGTCAGGGGAGTGGCCAAGGTCCTTTCCGCCACGCAGGTCGGTGTTGGGGACCCTCTGACCCCTGACTGGAGCGCATTCACGCCGCCGAGGAAGCATCTGGTCGCCCGGGTCCGGGGCGCTAAGACCGACGTCGATCTTAGCTGGAACTTCGACCATCCTTTCTGTTGCCAAAAGTCTCTCAACTCATTCTTTAGTAGTTCCTCATCGATGGCTCTCGCTGGCATGACAGCCTGGAACGGACGAAACCTTCCAAAGAATATGTTTTGATTCCTAGCATTCTGTGCCACTTCAAGTTCCATAAGCCGTATAAGGACAAACTCGCGCTCTTTGTCGCAGGAACCAGAGAGGATTGAGTAGGATGATCTCTTCAGCTATGCTTCTAAGCGATGCCGTTAGGTATAGAGCACTGTCGTGGCCGATCCGAGAAGTCAACTCCGCGAAATCGAAGGCCTTCACAGACGCAGCTGTCAGACAAGCCACAAAGACATTCTGACCGTCGAAAGTTACTTTAGCGGTTCTCTCGACGAATGGTCTCAATGGGTCAAGCCTAGCGGCCAATACCTCGGATGGACCTTCTCTACCGCTAGTTTCATCTACCTCTGGAGCCGGCTCTCGCAACTCTTCGTCGTTCATTAATCCCTTCCGTACAAGACTAAGCATCGTTCGTGCTTCTCTCGCAACCTACATCCGTTGGATCATCGAGTCTGCGTTCAGCAATTAAGGTTCGGCAGTTCTGCTCTCCGCGTCAAGGGAGGAGAGAAGCTCACATAAGCCATCTAACTGGAGTGCGGTGCCCGCTTCTCGTGGTTCCCTGCTCGCTCCTGCAGGTCGCCGGCGGTCCATGGCAACGCTTAAAGCGCCCGGTGCAGTAGCTCCACGACCTCTTCTTGAGTGGCTATGGGGCGAGGATTGGTTGCGACCACCAAGTCTTCCAAGGCGTCCTGAGCAATGAGGGCCAAGTCAGCCTCTGAAACACCCCAATCGCTAAGCCGACGGGGAATGCCGAGAGTGTCGATCAGGTTCTCCAAGGCCGAGACCGCCGCCGCGGCGGCCTCGTCGTCGTTGGCGTTCCGGGTATCGACACCCATGGCTTCAGCAATCCGCCGTTGTTGCGGAGCCGTCACCGAGCGGTTGAATTCCATCACTCGGGGCAGCATGATGCAGGAAGTCACCCCGTGGGGAACATCATTCCTAGCGCCAAGCTGATGGCCCAAGCCGTGGCTCAGGCCCACTTGGACGTTGGTCAAGGCATAGATGGACATCCAGGCGGCTACTTGGCAGTAACCGGCCGACTCCAGGTCGTCACGGTCGCTGGTGGACCGGGGTAAGCGTTGCTGCAAGAGCCGCAGCGCCTCCAAGGCCAGTCCGTCGGAAAAGGGAAAGCTGATTTTGGAGCAGACGGTTTCAATGGCGTGGTCCACCGCTCGAATACCAGTCGAGGCCCAGAGCCATCCCGGTGTCGCCGTGGTGACCACTGGGTCCAGAAACGCCGCCGACACCCAAAGCCCATCGCCGGTATACAGGTCCTTTACCTTGCGTTCCTCATCGGTGGCCCCGGCAAAGTTGGTGAACTCGCCGGCTGATAGAGTAGTGGAGACCGAAATGTGGGGTAAGCACGGGTTGTGCACCGCCGGTATTTCTACTTTATCCGGATACTGGAACCGGATACGGTAGCGGTCAAGTTGGCGCTTATCGGTGACATTCTCAGCCAAGCACAACGCTACCAACTTGGCGGTGTCGTTGGGAGTGCCCCCACCAAAGCTGATCAGGAGGTCTGCATCAGCACTCTGGGCCGCTTGGGTAGCCGCCAACACCGTGGCTCTGGGAACGTGTTGCCGTGTCTCACCAAAAACTCCAACACAGCGGTTGCCAAGCAACTGTTGAATTCGCTCCAAGATAGTTCCCTGCTGCATCAGGGAGTGCCCGGTGATGATGAACACTCGGGCGCCGCCCAGCTCATCCACCGCCGCCGGAAGACTGGAAAGACAGCCTTCACCGTAGTGGACCCGTTTCACCTGAGGGGAGGTGAATGACCTTATCGGCAACGCAGTTTCGGTCATGATTTACCTCCAGACCTGTATTCCTTTTGGGCTGACTAAACCACTGGGGCCGATTAAACCACGAGTGGACTAACACCGGATACCGGCGCCGCTTAATCGACAGCCTAGTGTAGCCCAATTCCGGTGTCAATTATCAACGGATTACTAGCCAGGGGTCAGAGTTACCCTCTTGGTTGACTCACACCCTGCTAGAGTCTTGTCAATAGCGTCGGGCCCGGGGAGGTCAATGGAGACTCCGTACTTCTGATGCACTCCTACCGCCCGGTCAACGTGCCGACACTCATTCAGCTAGGGTAGCCACTCGACTGGGTCCTTCCGGATGTCCGCAGTTCTTGGTCTGCGGGCCTTGGCTGATGTGGTCTTGAGGTAGCGCATCGTCATCCGTGTCGCGAATCGGGTTCCGGCCGGCGTCCGGTCGCCCTTGACTGATTTTGGCGCATCCGTGACGCCTGCGTTGCCGCCCATGCACAAGCAGGGCAATCATCACCATCCGGGCCGGGACCGGGAACTGGACGGCAGGACTGGGACCAGTATCCGGCATTGGAACACCCCGCCTTGGCGAAATTGGCCGGGTAGTCCACGATGACCATGAAAGTCCGGCTGACACATCTGGACGGCAAGCTGCCGAACCTGGCGCTGATGAAGCTGGCGCACTGGCACCGGGCGCGTGGCGACGAGGTAGTGCTGGCCGAAACCCCGTCTCCCTGATGTTCGAGCCCTTATACCACCAGGTGTACGGGTCAGCCATTTCCGGGTGGTCGGCGCCGTTGGTGAAGCGGCTCAGGGAGGCGTTCCCCGACGCCTTAATGGGCGGCACCGGGTCGGGGATGCCCTATTCCGAGACGGTCGAACACCATCTCGGGGTCGAAGAGTACGAGCACTACGATTACTCGATATATCCCGATTATCCGTGGAGCATCGGATTCACCCAACGAGGCTGCCGTCTGAACTGCGGGTTCTGCGTGGTCCCGGCTAAGGAGGGTCGGCCGCGCGGGGTGAACAGCATCGCCGACATCTGGCGTCCTGGGACGGACCGCTGCGTTGTCCTCTTGGACAACGATTTCTTTGGCCAGCCCGAACCCCTTTGGCGCGACCGGATCGGGGAGCTCGCCGAGGGCGGTTTCAAGGTCAGCTTCAACCAAGGCGTTCAGCTTCTCGTTCATGGGTGGGGAGACCAACGACACTGTTTATATACACAACTGGAGCGAAGCCTTTACCCAAGGGGCCGAAATGTTGCTCTTTTTGGGAGAAGGTATTGAAGGTGGCCCGGTCAAACAGGTGGGCACCGACTACTATCCCAGGTTCCACTTGGTGATTGACGGTGAGACTGCCCAAGGCCCCGTTGGGAATATCGACCTGGCCACAGTTATCAACCAGATTCAAGGAGCTTCCAATGACTAACCTTGAACAATGGCTGGCACGGCGCGGCCCCGAGCAGATGCAGATGGATCATCCACGAGCTCGCCCATGCCTACGCTTCCACCCCGATGGAACATGGACCCAAGTGGGGAGAAGCCTCCTCCGCGGCCGGGGCTAGGTTGTGGGCGGTGGCCGAACAGAGGCCGGACTAAGAGGGGTGGAAGGGCAAAGTTGTCAACCGCCCAGGGTACCCAACGCAAGGGGCAACCGCCAGTTGGGACGCCAACGTTGGGAGCGTATGTCTTGGGATGTTGCTAGGCACGCCTCAATTTTGAGATAACGCTGAGGTACGCACCCCAACATCACTCCGTATCGTCATACCCCAGTTCACGAGACCGGCGATAATCGTTCTCCGCTCCCCCTTCGTCTCCCGGTCGTTCTTTAGCCAAAGCCCGGCCATAGATGCAGCGTCCACTGTCTGGGTCGCACTCGAGCATCGTCATGCTGGATGAGGCAGTAGGACGTCCAGGCGATGAGATAGAGATCGAGGACATAATCGAAGAGGAAATCGTTATCGAGGGCGTATCCAGGATTTTGAGAACTCCTTTCGAGCTAAGTGATCAGAACCAGTGTCTTGGAGGAAAGTAGTAAACCGAATCCAGACCACCGCGAAAAAGAAAGGAGTCGACTTAGGCCCGAGCGGCCATCGAATTGGTAGGCACTTGGGCCCAAAACAAGACAACATTGCCAGATGAACTGTTAGGAATTCTCTGAACAACCCGGCCTGATGGGCTGTCAGACCGGGCGAGGGTCTTGAGGACGGCTATCTGAAGGGAGCTTTGGTCTGGGAAAGGCTCTTGGTTCCCCTACCGGGGACTCTCACCGGGATAGAGGGCGCACTGCTCCCCCGGTCAGGCCGCCGGATGGCGCTGGGCGGTGATCAGGTTGCCCAACCCCAGCAGCAGCGCCAGCCGCTCCCCGTTCTTGGCCAAACCCCGGTGACGCACCCTGGCGTAGCCAAATTGCCGTTTTACCCGTAAGAACGGGTGCTCCACCTTGGCCCGGACCGACGCCTTGGCCCGCTCCCACGCCGCCTCCGGGCTGCCCGGGTCCAGTTTCCTGCGCTGCCCCGGCAGCATCGCCACCCGCCACTCCACAGCCAACCCACGGGTCTCCTCACGCTTGTAGATCCCCTTGTACCCGGCATCCCCCCACACCCGCCGATCCCCGCCGTGCAGCAACCGGTGGGCCTCCGTAACGTCGTGTCGGTTGGCCGCCGTGACCGACATGCTGTGTACCACCCCGCTCTGGGCGTCCACACCGATGTGCAGCTTCATCCCGAAATGCCACTCGTTGCCCTTCTTTACCTGGTGCATCTCCGGGTCCCGCTCACCCCGGCGGTTCTTGGTCGACGACGGTGCCTCGATGATGGCGGCGTCCACTATCGTCCCCTCCCTGAGCCGGAGCCCCTGCGCCTCCAGGTGCTCGCCAATCGCCTCAAAGAGGGCCTTCCCCAGATTGTGCCTCTCCAAGAGATGGCGGAAGTGCAGGATGGTGCTCTCGTCGGGTAGGGCGTCGGACAGCCTGACCCCCACGAAACGCCTAACCGACTCGGCCTCGTAGAGCAGGTCCTCCATGTCGGGGTCGCTCAGGTTGTAGAAAAGCTGGACGCAGTGGACCCTAAGCATCACCGGCAACGGGTAGGGCCTTCGGCCCCGTCCCTCCTTGGGGTAGAAGGGCTCGATCCTCTCCTCCAACCGCCGCCAGGGGATCAGCCCGTCCATCCGCTCCAAGAACAGTTCCCTTCGCGTCTTCCGCTTCTTCCCTTCGTATTCCAAGTCCGAAAAGCTCGCTCCCCGCATCTGCACCCCTCCCCGGTTCCTCTCTCCTACCCCCGCATCCTATCACCACCCCTAACGATGACGGCCCTTTTTCAGAGGATTCTTAGATGCCGCGGAACAATTATTCCTCTCTATCAACAGGGCGTTCTACGGACCGGAAGAAAATCCCCGACGAAGTACCTGATAAATAGAGGAGCAGATGCACGTGACCACCGAGACGCGTCGGACCAGTGTTCAGCGTCAACTACTTCTGCCGGCCTGTTGCCTCACCGGAAAATGTTAATTGTCGTTGTTCAGCACCCTTCCCTACCACCTCGCTACCACGGCTCAGATGGACACAAACTTGGCGCTGTTCATCGTTCTACTCAACGACCATGGCCGAACTGCCTTGCCCGGATAATCCCGATTGACCCGTCGATATGTCTTTCTGAGAGGTTCGCGGGGATAGACCTCAGGCGCACAGCATCTTCGGCGGGAACATTCAGGTTCCCCCGCAGGCGCGGGGATAGACCTCAGGCGCACAGCATCTTCGGCGGGAACATTCAGGTTCCCCCGCAGGCGCGGGGATAGACCGTTGGCCCAGCGTGTACTCTAGTACTACAGCCGCAGATGGCCGCTTGGAGTCTGGGTGGTCTTGAAAATCGCAACGTCCAGCTACGGCAACCGTGTGGGCTCTCAATGAAGCTGAGCTATATTTGAGACGAAAGTACCGAGTTAGCGTTTGTGCGGCTGTAGACCCGGTGGCGTTCATCCGGTTACTTAGGCTCGTCCGAATCGCCGGAATATCTCGTCCGAATCGCCGGAATATAGAGATAGCCATACATGCCTCCAACCCTCGTGCGAGGGTGTCACCACCAGCTTGCCGTGCCACAGCAGCCCCTCGCCGTCGAAGACGGTCCAAGAGAACCAGCCAAAGTTGCCGGAGGAGCCTTCGTCGAGAATATCCCAACTCGGATGCTTCAGACCGTCGCGGTAGAGGCGTACCAACTCGGCGCCCGCCGCGTCCGTCTCCAACTCAGCGTAAATGTTGACTTGATTGAGGCCACCTGCCATAGAGCCGGCGGAGCTGAAGGAGCCGGCGGAGCTGAAGCCAGTGCTGGAATTATCGGTCCTGAAACTGCCGTTCACGACGTTGGTTCCCGGCACTGCGTCAAGAACATCGTACTTACGTTCCAGGTTCAGGCCGGGAATCTGCGGGAATTGGCGCTCCCTGCCGTCGGGTCCAGAGGGCGGTTCAGATGCCTTATATGGGCAGCTTTCTGCGTTAAAGCCTGCAGGGAAACCTGCCCGCCACTCTCCTTCTTCCAGCGCCACGGGCCACGGAAAAGATAGAGGCACTTCCGGCTCTCCGGCACGCAGCCTGGCGGTGTTTTCCACTAAGGCCCGGCTGGGGTCGGCGATATTCAGAAACACCGAGCGCACTTCGATGTCCTCAAAAAACCCCTCGCCTTGGTCGAGCCAGGACTGCAATCTTTCCAACCCACAACTCCCGGCCAACTCTCGCGTCAATAAGGAATGGAAAAGCGCAGCGTCCCTCTCCACGAGCGCCCGGTTCCAAGAATCGAAAGCAGCTGGACCGCGCCCTTGACCTTATTATCTCCGTCCCTCTCGGCGTCAGGCACCTCGGAAGCCGGAGGCGTGACAACTTCCGTTGCCGCAGGCTCAAGCCCCTCAGTTGGCGCGGGCGTTGCCGTGGGCGTTGCCACAGGCTCAAGCCCCTCAGTTGGCGCTGGCGTTGCCATTGGCATTAGCGCGGGCGTTGCCACAGGCTCAAGCCCCATAGTTGGCGTCGGCATTGGCGTTGCCGTCTGCCCGCAGGCCAGCAACGTAAGCAGCGCGGAAAGGAGTATCACCAGCGCAGGCAGACTGGAAATCATGGGAGGCACTTTGCAGCCACTTGGGATCATCGCTTGCATTCTTGGCTGGCATCAGCAGGACTCATGCTTTCTGCGACTGCGGCTGTCTCAGACACAGAATCTCAGTTGCTCCTTGCGCAGAGCGTTGACCATACACCCCGCAATCTAGCGGAACCGTAACACCGCCGCAATGCCGCCGTCTACCGCACTTGCCGCTGTTGCGGGAAACGCTGGTTCGTGTAACGGACGTTGATGGCCGCTGGGTTAGGCGCTCTTGAGACTCGCAACGTCAAGCTGCGGCCACCCGTGTGCGTTCTTAATGAAACTGAGCCAAATCTGAGGCTGAAAGTGCCGAGTTAGCGTTAGTGCGACTGTAGTACTAGGAAGATCGGCGGGTTCCCCCGCAGGCGCGGGGATAGACCCCAGATCGACTACGTGCCGATTTCGTTCGAGCCGGTTCCCCCGCAGGCCCGGGGATAGACCGTGGGGCATCTACCTTTCCTCCCTGTGGCTGATGGTTCCCCCGCAGGCGCCGGGATAGCTGCGGGGCAGCGGCAAGGAGTTACAGCGTGGACTGTCCATGACGCCAAAGTGAATATTTCATTGACACGCGACACTGCTTCGTACCGCGAGTCACAGCAACCCAAGGCCATTGCGCAAGGACTCGACATACCAGATCGAACAGGCCAACAACGGGGGTGGAGTCTCCGAATTGACCTCGCCGTAATCCAAAGCTGTGAGTCCAGCGTATCCGGTTGTGGCAGGGTAACGACAACCATGGCCACTTCGCTAATACCCTTTTCCAGATGATTGGACATAGGCTGGACTCCAAGCCTATGGGTGGTGGCGGGCGTTTTCGCCGAACATCAACAATCTGGCGGTTGCGAATCGGCCTTGGATCACGCTTCGTTCACGCTACGGTACCATCACGCGCTGGCGAAAATCTCGTTGGCAATGTCCATCGCACCCCTGGCAAACGGTATACCGGCGTAGAGCGTCATGTGGCCGAACACCTCGATGATCTGGTCCTGCGTAAAGCCGATGTTCAGCGCTCCCCGGATGTGGCTCCGCAGAGGCCCCTCGCGGCCCAACGCCGCCAGGCACGTCATAGTACAGATGCAGCGGGAGGGGAGATCAAGCCCCGGTCGCGTCCAGGTCGCTCCCCAGTAGTATTCTCCGGTAGTACGCCCCAACTCCCTCTCAGCTTGCGTCGGCGGAGCCGGCCGTGCCGCGGAGGTGGTTCCCATGTAGTTCCGCCGGAACTCGTCCCCCCGCTGGAACAGGCTGTCGGGATCTTCGCTGGCATCGTGGATGCGGGCCGGCGTGAAGTCTATCCCGCGCTCCTCAAAGACCGCTTTGCACAGTGTCAGCGCCTGGATGCCCGCCGGCGCTCCACTGTACCAGGTGTCGTGAATGATCAATTCCACGATCTGGTCAGGCGTCAGTCCTACGTTCAGCGCGTTGCCCAAGTGCCGCTTCAACTGTACCTCGCGGTTCATCACTATGAGACACGACAGGGTGATCATTTCCCGCTGCACCGGGGTCAGGGCCGGTCGCTTCCAAATGGTGCCGAAGAGCGCCTCACCAAGAATCCTTTCCAGGTCCGGCGCAATGTCCCACGCCCCAGGTGCCGCCCCGCCGGTGATTTGGCCGCCGCCAAACATCCTCCGCGTTTCCTGTCCTCGTTCGTAGCGATCGTCCAGTTCACTCATTGCGTGCCTCCATAGCGTGTGCCCGATTCAAAACGCCGCCAGTGTAAGGCGGTACCCCAGCGGGCGCAACGGCTCTTCACCTGGGTCCTGCATCTCGAGGTAGGCACGGAAGGTCTCCCGTGCGGAGGGATTCAGCGTGCGGCGAGCACGCTTTCAAACGGCCTGTCGGGACCTAGACCCTGCCGGACAGGCGCACCCGCTATCTATCCGGAGGCAAATTCCCCGTACCAGCGTCAAGGTACAACACCCTGAATGACACACCGATTCTATGCAGCATCAGCGATCAGGTACTCCGCCCATCCCTCCATCAGGGGCTTCCGGAGATCAAAGGGCTTTGTACGGACATAGCATTGACCTTGCAACAAAACAGAGGATTTTGTTGCGTCAATGACGACCACCGCCTGCACCGCAATCACGCGCCGACCCCGGGGCCAGCACCCCCGCTAGGAATCTGCGGTAATGGGAGCCGACGTGGCGATAGCTATGCTGTTGACAGACTCGGGATTTGCCGACGCCAGGCCGATGCGGAACAATACCCGGCTTGCCCGCCAGCACCGCCGGCTGGTTTACCACATCAACTCCGCTTCGGAGGCAATGGGGGTCGTAGATATGCCGTAGGGTGGCCCCAATTACGGGGCACGTGGAGAACGCGAAATCACTCCGTTTACCGTCCTGCGATTGCTGCCGAATAATGAGGCAGGCCCTCAGCAAAACGGCAGGCCGCCCAAGTCGGAGTACTCATAAACAATCGGCGTTGCAAGCTGCCTGGTACGCACCCGCTCAGCTGGTTAACAGCGAGCAGCAGACTCTCCAGGCTGGCGAGCTTGCCCAACTCCGGGGGTATCTCCCCGCTCAGCTGGTTATTGTTGAGGTCCAGCCCTGTCAGGCTGGCGAGGTTGCCCAACTCCGCCGGTATCTCCCCGCTCAACTGGTTGCCCTCGAGATGCAGCGCTTCCAGGCTGGCGAGCTTACCCAACTCCGGCGGTATCTCCCCGCTCAACTGGTTATTGTTGAGGGCCAGGTATACCAGGCTGGCGAGCTTGCCCAACTCCGGCGGTATCTCCCCGCTCAGCGGGTTTCCGGAGAGATCCAGGTCTCTCAGGCTGGCGAGCCTGCCCAACTCCGGCGGTATCTCCCCGCTCAGCTGGTTGCCCCCGAGGCCCAGGAATCCCAAGCTGGCGAGGTTGCCCAACTCCGGGGGTATCTCCCCGCTCAGCTGGTTGTTGGTGAGGCCCAGATCTACCAGGCTGGCGAGCTTGCCCAACTCCGCCGGTATCGCCCCGCTCAGCTGGTTCCAGGTGAGGTCCAGCCCTACCAGGCTGGTGAGGTTGCCCAACTCCGGCGGTATCTCCCCGCTCAACTGGTTCAGGTTGAGGTCCAGCACTTCCAGGCTGGCGAGCTTGCCCAACTCAAGCGGTATCTCCCCGCTCAACTGGTTCAGGTTGAGGTACAGCACTTCCAGGCTGGCGAGGTTGCCCAACTCCGGCGGTATCTTCCCGCTCAACTGGTTAGGGGAGAGATACAATTCCTCCAGGCTGGCGAGCTTGCCCAACTCAAGCGGTATCTCCCCGCTCAACTGGTTATAGCTGAGCTCCAGCACTTCCAGGCTGGCGAGCTTGCCCAACTCAAGCGGTATCTCCCCGCTCAACTGGTTCAGATTGAGCCCCAGCACTTTCAGGCTGGCGAGGTTGCCCAACTCAAGCGGTATCTCCCCGCTCAGCTGGTTAATGCTGAGGTCCAGCACTTCCAGGCTGGCGAGCTTGCCCAACTCCGGCGGTATCTCCCCGCTCAGGTGGTTCCAGGTGAGGTCCAATCGTGTAACGCGACCGTTGGCGTCAGTGAAGACTCCGGTCCAATGGGAGACTGCTAGGTCGCTCAGCCAATTTTTGCTATGCACCCAGTTTGGGCCGTCCGTGGCGTTGTAGAAAGCGACGAGCGCCTCCCGGTCCGTTTCGGGCGATGTGATCGCAAGCGCTGGCCTGGGTGTTGGCACGGCCCTAGCCGTGGGCGATGCTTGGGGAAGCGCAGGCGCGTTCGTGGGGGCGGCCCCTTCCGTTGCTGATGCGGTTGTGGCCCGGGGCGTAGCCGTAGCCCCGTCAGACGCGGGGGTTTCCGGCGGCGCATCCGAGCCGCAGGCGACCAGCAGCGCCAGAAGAACCAAGCCGAGTACGCAAAGACGCAAGGAAGTCAGCCATGTTGCCGTGTGGGACATTTCGATCACCCCTCCCCAACTTCAATCCAGGACAGGGTGTCCACACATTGTGAAGTAGGGCGCACACTTGGGCAAGTCAGCGTGGGCCTGGAACGACAGCTTGTTGTACGCAGAGTCGCCAGCCGCGAACGTCCCCCGGCGTATGGTCTGGACCGCCCCTACTGCTCAGCGGGACCGGAAGGGGGTCTGACGCCGCACCAATGTGTCTCAGGCCCTCTGCTTCAGTTGTGCGCCGGCCCCGAACCAAACGCTGTGCAGCCGCTTGCCCTATACGCCCGGCTCAACCGACCCTTGGCCTCCGCGGCGGTGGTCAACGAACTCGGTCACCGCGTTCAGCATGTCCCAGCGGGTCTCCCCATGGTTGGGCTGGTCAGACGCAGCCTTGGCAGAAGCCTTTGGCGTGTCGGTACCAACGGTGTCTCTTTGGAGGCGCGGATTGGCATCTTGCTTATCGCCGGGAATGTTGCTCCTGGCGGCAGGCGAGTTGAAGAGGCACCAGCCGGCCACCGCCCGGTGCCGAGCACGGGACCGAGGTGTCAGGAGGCCAAGGCCTCGTGCGGCGGGTAGCGCCTAACTGCCCACCGCCAAGAATCTGGATGCTGTCAGAGCTGGGGCGGTCGCCGGTCCACCAGCGCGATAGGCTTCGCTGGTGGTACTGACGCTGGCCGGTTGACCGTGCAACAAAATCAGCCATATTGTTGCACCTATGCTGGCGAACCCCAACACCGCAATCACGCGCCGCCCCCGGGGCGTGAACCCTAGGCGACCCGGTTCGCAACAATTCCCCGGGCGGAAATGTCCCATCCTACCCGAGTACCTGGGAGCCCAGGAGGTGCGGGCGGTGTTGACAGCCGCACCCAATCCCCGCGCCCGGCTGCTCATGCTACTTCAGTGGCGTGCCGGGCTCCGGGTGTCCGAAGCCTTGTCCCTCCAGGCCGCCGACCTCACCCTAGAGACGGACCGCCCGAGCATTAGGGTCCGCGAGGGAAAGAGAGGGCGCAGCCGCATTGTGCCAGTCCACCCCGAATTGCAGAACGCTTTACTCGCTGTCCTTCAATTCGCGGACCTCTCAAAGGGAAGGATCATCCCCGCCAGCCGGTCGACCGCATGGCGGTGGGTGCGATCAGCGGTCGACCGGGCGGTGGAGCTGGGGGCCATGCCCGCAGGCCGTAAGGTCGGAACCCACACCTTTCGTCACTCCTATGCCCGCCACCTGTTGCTGCACGGCGTACCGATCAACTACCTGTCGAGGTGGCTCGGCCACCGTTCTATCAGCACGACGTTGGTCTACTTGGAGCTGGTCCCGGACCCGGCGGGCCAGTTGGCATCGGTGCCCTAAAGTCTCCGGGCGGAGTAAATACCATGCCGGGGTGGCCTTTCAGGAAGAAGAAGCAACCAGAGCCCGACCCTTGGGATGCTCCGGTTATCGACTTAAGCGAGCCTGCCACCTTCGATTCGGCGCCTGCCCAAAAAACCCACGGCAACCCCCGCCGAGACACCAAGGCGCAAGCCGCCTATCGAAACGCCGTGCAACCGCCGCCCCCGCCCCCGCCGTTTTCACCGGATCACAGGCCCATCATATCCCCGTGGCAGCCACCACTGACGGTCGAGATGACGGCGAAGCCGGGCATCGAGGCTTTCATGGGCATGGTCACCCTTGTCCATCGCGACTGCTCTCATTGGTGGTGCCAGGGCTACGCCAAGCGGGACTTGTTTCTTCTTATTCATTTCTTCGCCATAGACCACCGTCCGGGAGTGACCAGGGCAATACAAGCCGACCTGTACTTTGCGGAAGACGCTAAATTTGAAACGTCGGCGATGCCGGTTGAGCAGTGGTATATCTTCCCCATGGATGACGGGAACGCCCATGTGATTAGAGGTGGAGGCCTTACTTGGACCGGCATTCAATGGCGTATGAATACAGCGACGACGGTTCAAAGGTGACTTCCCAGCCGACCCCCGTGAGTTGCCGCCTCGCTTTGCGGCGATTAGGTCGAATGGCCGGTGGGAGATCCAACGACTGTATCTCGTGGAAGAGACCATCGCCGAATCCGTTCCGATGCTGGTGTGCGACCCAATCCTCACCGTTGACCTTGGCGACTTCCACACTACGGTCACATTCGAGTCATGAGGGAGAGCCGGAGAGCGCATTCTCGCTCAAATTGGCCGCCAGGCCCACCACGATCTTAGCTAGGCATGCGGTACTGCGAATTTTTGAGTGGGTGGTTGCGCGGTGAAGCTCGGTCCACCGGGCCGGGTGCCCCCAAAGAAGTGTTACGATCCAGATACCGGCACCGGATGGCAAGCGGTGGTTGGGGTTGTGCCTTTGGTGGAGGACATAGTGTGCTGAAAAGACCGGCGCCGAAATCTACCCCCCCTCCGTTTTTCCTGCGTCTTTGCGCCCTTGCTCTGATTCTCCTGGTCCCGCTTCTACTGCTTGCCTGCAGCTCCGATGAGCCGACAGAAGGGCCCAGCACCGGCCAGAGTACAGCCGCCGCTTCAACGTCGGAAAGGGCCGAACCCACTCCCAGAGCCACGGCCAGACCACCCCTGGGGCAAACTTCTGCTGAAACGGACCGGGAAGCGCTGACCGCCCTTTTTGGCGCTACGAACGGCGAAGAGTGGAGTGACAACTCCTTGTGGCTGAGCGATTCGGTAGAGACGCGGGGCCTAAGATGGAAAGGCGTCCACTATGACCGCGACCTCCGCGTCACGAGCCTGGATCTGGGGGGGGGGGGGGAACGGTTTGAGCGGAGAGATACCGCTGGAACTGGGCAACCTCGCCAACTTGGAATCGCTGGATCTGGAGAGGAACGGTTTGAGCGGAGAGATACCGCCGGAATTGGGCAATCTCGCCAACCTGACAACGCTGATCCTAAGGGCGAACGACTTAAGCGGAGAGATACCGCCGGAGATGGGCAACCTGGCCAACCTGGATGGGATGGAGCTGAGTTCTAATCAGTTGAGCGGAGAGATACCGCCGGAACTGGCCAACCTCACCAACCTGAGATATCTGAGTCTGGAGGATAACCAGTTGAGCGGGTGTCTTCCGTCCAGCCTGTTGCAAGACCAGTTGGAGTTGGGGTTGACCACCCTGGGCGAAGTGAATTTCTGCCCGTGATTGGCAGACCGGCCAGGCCTGCCTCTCTCTCAACCCCACAAAACCGAACCTAACTCAAGGGGCGCTAAGATAAACCTCGCTTCTACTGCAGATCCGCGTTTACTGTTGTGTCCGACTAACCAGGTCCGTCTCACCCGGCGTCCCAGAGGGCGGGTTGCAGGGAAATAATGACCAGGATCAACGAGTGAAATCACTTATAATTCACATCAGTTCGCTACGGCATTTGCCGAAAAACCTTTTGGGCACCGGGCCATTTACAATGCCTACTCCGACAGGGAGACTACCAGGCTCCTGACCGGTTCCGGTATTTGATGGCCACCGGTGTGGGCCCTGCCTCCGGGGCCCTCAGGTCAATACACCCTGGTCGGCTCATGGGCGTTTGTCAAAGACCCAGCAAGGGGCGTGTGGACGCCTGATCCCGTCCCTCAGAATCCGTTTACGTTTCTGTCTCTCAGCGGGGAACTCCACGAGGGGTTGGCCCTTGGTTTCGATCCCAAGTGGTTCGAGGGCTTCACCCTGATGCGGGGGGAACTCGACAGAGAAGACGTCTACCTAGTACTACAGCAGCACATCGCCGCTTGGAGTGTTGGGCGGCCTTGTAAATCGCAACGTCTACCTACCGCCAACGTCTGTGATCTCAATGAAACCAAGCGAAATGTGAGGCCGAAAGTACCGAGTTAGCGTTAGTTCGGCTGTAGTATTAGACTCTCCTCGCAAGCCACGAACAAGAATGCCATCGCCATCCCGGACACCAATGCCGATGCCCACACCCGTTCGACAGAATCCGCGAAAGTCGTCGCCCTGGTCGTATACCGCCGCTACGTGAGCCGCAACTCGGCGAGACCGCCGCAATATCTTCTACATCCTCTATTACTCCCTGTCACCGAACACGTGGAAGCCAGTCCCATAAGCGCCGCAGCAACGACCGCGGTGCGGGTGGCAGGGACTTCGGCAACGTTTGAACTAACTCGTGATACCGGTACTCCCACTCCTTTAGCCGCTCCTTGTAGGTCTCGATCTCACGGTCCCGTGCGTCAAGGCGTTCCTGCAGCACTGCCACGGTTATCGGATCATCACTCATAGCACTTGTAGCATCACTGCTTGCGGCACTCGCATCAGTTTGCTCCGCCGTGTCAAGCAACACCCATACTCGTTCACGGTTCCCCCACGGCTCCCGTTCAACCGTGAGCTCACCCCGCCGGATCATCCGGTCAATCGTGGCCAAGGATACTCTCTTGGCGCTGGCGGCTTCCTGCTTGGTAAAGCGAGTGGTCATAGCAGGAGTGATTATAGTGAGTTAAGTCAGTAACGTCAGCTTTGCGATAGGTCGAATTTCTCTGCGACTATCTCACCGGGCGGTGGGCAGGGGGATATGAAAGGTCCCTAGGGGGAAGGGCGTCCTTCCCCCTAGGACTATCCACGTTCAGTGACCGCTACCTGAACTTCCGCTTATCAGCGTCGCTGCGGTTTTTCCTGTTCTCGTAGTAGACCGTCGGCTTCATCCTTCCCAATTTGGGCCCTCTTGCCGGGGGCCCGGGCGACTCTCTGACGGTCCGCTGAGGGAGAGGAAGAACGGGTTTGCATCTTTGCCCGGCCATCTGCGGTCTTGGCCGTCGCAGTGTAGCCGGTCTTAGGGTTGCCTCTTCCCCTCGGCGTGTACTTTTCCTGCACCTGCCGACCGGCCTTGCTGGTCGCCACCGATGTGGTTTTCCGAACACTAATCTTGGGGCGACCATTTGCAGTTTTTGGCACTCCACCTCGCCCCTTAGCAGCTGTCGGCGCGGCACGCCGCGCTTGTCCCTTCATACACGTCCCCTTTAGCAATTCTTTGCCTGCCGGGTCCTAGGAGTACGCCCTACCTCGCTGCCTCCTCGGGCGCATCCGCCCGAGGACTCCTCCGGTCCGTGCGGCCACCGTGTTCTGGACCTGGGAGCTGGCACGAGACCCATGATGCCGACGATTACCATGGTCGGTACAACCGCGAAGACGATCCTTAGAATGGTCCCGACGAAGCTGAAATCGTACTGCCCGGACGTGTAGACGTGCGCGGTGTCCGCGAGGATGTTCAGCATCGTGGGGGCGAGCATTACCCCTACAACCGCCAGTACCAGTGTAGTGACCTCCCTGAGCACCACCGGCGCCAGGTCGGAGCCTCCGCCCTGCTGGAAGGCGTCATAGGCGTTTTTGGTCTTCATAATCAGGCCAATCGCCGCGACCAACGCCAGCAGGGTAACTAGGATTCGATTCAAGAAATTCAGCTGGCTAAAGGCGGGCGGCGGCCCCTTCCACTTATAGGTGCTGGCTAACGTTCCGCTCCCAGCGCTGGTTGCCAGAGTGCCGGTAACGCTGACCGACTCCCCTTGCTCGTTGTAGAACGACTTGCCAGACAGGTCCTCGGTCGCAGTGAAGCCAACTTCAGTGGAATCGGCCGCGATGATCGTGAATTTGGCCGCGTTACTGGTGCCCTCCACCAGTTTCCAACCGCTGCCACCGGCAACGTTAGTGTCGGTATTGATTTCGTGGCTACTCGGGTCCTCGTCTCCGCTGACCCCAACGTACACGCGAGAGAACCGGGAGCCGTCGGAAGTGTCCTCGGCGGCCGGCGTGAAGTAGGCCACAAGTGAGCCGAACGGCCCTGCCATGATCCCGACCATGATCATGGCGATGATCCCGCCAATGATGGCGAAGATGCCAACTGTGAGTTTTCCCCCGAACATATTTCCCATATCGGAGCCTCCGGCTAAGATTTGGCCGGAGTCTAGAACAGCAAGCAATCGGGTGGTCAAGGGGGTGGTGTCACTGCCCCGCTGGCTAACGGCGGCCCGGGTGTACCGGGCCGGATTCCAAACGCCTTGCCTACATCAGGCCCGCTCTCGGCACCGTGGGCCGCCAGCTCCTGGGCCACCCCCACCGCATACACCATGCCGAAAGGCCGAAAGCCGCCGACGATTTGGATCTCTCGGCAGCCGCGCCCAAAGAATCCCGGCGGCTCCGACCCTGGGATTGCCCATTCGCGCAAGGATGACCGGAGATTTACTGACAGACGCCGGTTGCCGGGCCGCGTGACCGCTCCCTAGAGTCTGGATCAAACCAGACCTCTAGGAGGGGAGGATTATGAAGCCCCGAAGCCGTATCAACGTACGTGAGAAGTTGACCCCGATTCCCATAAAGGTGGTGGAAGACTCCGAAGGCGTTCCCTCTTCCCTGCAGCTGTTGGGCAATTGGATCGAGGTGGAAGCTGTGGAGTCGTCGTTCGACGAAGGCCAGGCCGACGATGGAGACGCCGCAGTCGGAGGGGCTGCGTGGTCATACTACCGGCTGATTACCGTCGACCGGTCCCGGATTCACGTGTTCAAGAACCACTTCACAGGCCAGTGGTACCATCAGGCGCGACGCGGCGAGGACTGACTTCCGCCCCCTGGCCACACTTTACAAAAAGGACCCTTTTGAGCCTGTTTCAGAAGGACGTCCGTTGGCAGGCTTAATCCGAGGCGAAGTATTCCGCAGACGATGGGGTGAGGGATCGCTGTCAATGGCCTCAGCTCACGAGACATGAGAAGGTTCCAGGCGGTCAGGTAGAGGGTTGAAGATGGAGGGAGGAGCTCCACACACGGTAGAGCGTGCGCAGGTTGAAGGCGGTGGCCAACATGGTCCACTCGGCCGCCACGTTGGCGAGGCCACGTAGCAGGAACCTACGTGCCCCCTGTTGTTCCTTTGATGATTCCGAAGACCGGCTCGACCAGCTGCTTTCTCAGCCGGTACGCCTCTTTGGCGGCTAACGTGGTCCTCCAAGCGCGGTGGCGGCGTAGCACTCCGTCATGGGGCCCTATCGCCAGACTGCGGCCGGTCTCGCGGGCTCTCGTACAGACTCCGAAGGCCGGGCACGCCTGGCAGACGGCTCCAGAGGCTCGGTACAGACGCAGCGGAACTCCATTCGTATGTTGGATGCGAAGGAACTTGAGCCTCCGTCCCTGTGGACACGTAAAACTGTCGCTTTGCTCGTCAAAGGTGAATCGGTCCTTGTGATACGCGTCTGTGAGGAACCGCTGCGGCCAATGTCATTGGCACCCTGAATAGGAGCGCAGCGTTGAAGCTCTGCCGGCAGCTTTGCAACGGTATCAAGCACATGAACCGAACGTTGCCCATTCCGGGAAGGGGCCACAATGTTCGGCCCGACGGAACCATGCAGGATGTTTTCGAGATCATCAATGAGTCCAGAGAAGCTTGGAAGCGGTTCATGGTGAAAACCGGGGGGACTGCGCTGTATGGATGGATATTCACAGAGTAACGCAGGCCATCGCGCTTTCTGGTACCTGAGTCTTCTCGACCTCGCACCAGAGACGAAGGAAAAGATGTTGGGATTTGGAGACCCTATCAAGGAGAAGGGTTGGGCATTCACGCCCTGCGGTCCCGATTGGTGCTTCCAAAGGCGGAGCAGGTGAGCTGTATAGAAGCTTGTAAGAGTGAGTCTCCTGAATGACCGGTTCGCATTTTCGTGGGCTGTTCACAACTCAAATCTGCGACATACTGAGTGCAAAGCAGGTGGTCATACGGACTAGAGCCCCTTGCGATGCTAGGGCATGATTCTACAACAGCAGTTGCCGGAACGGGGAGTATTGGGCGTGATCACGGGCCATGGCCTGGCCGGCCAGGGTAACATAGACCATCGTCGTTTCGAGGCGCTGGTGTCCCATGATGGACTGTAGGACCCGAACGTTTCCGCCGCGGGCTACGTATTCGGTTCCGAATGTATGGCGCAGGCAATGTGGCCCAGCGAGCTTCGGCCCGGTTAGCCCGGCCCGGCTCAAGATTCTCCGGTATGCCTGCTGTACCCCTGAAATGGTCAGCCGCCGGCTGCGCCCGACCCAAATGCTCACGTCATCCCCCAAGCGCAGGAGCATTTCCTGGACCTTAGGCGTTACGGGCACCTGCCGCTGACCAACCTTGCCGTACACGCGGATCACGCCGTCGAGCAGGTGGCGTTTCTCCATCGCGGTGATTTCACCCAAACGTAGTCCAGTATCAAGGACCGGGGCGACCATCGCGCGGTCACGTTCGGACTCGCAAGCGTTCCACACCGCTTTGATCTCTGGTTCGGAAAGCACTCTTGGGATTGTCTTCTTTCGGGGGATTGGCTCTACATTGAGCATGGGATTGACAACCCGGTATTCCCTACTGGCCCATCGGAAGAATCGACGCAGAACCCGTTCCAGGTCGTGGCGGGACTCCTGGCCCAGGTTGGGATTTGTCAACGGCCCCACCAGATCCCGGTGGTGGCTTGGAAGCTGGCGGCAATGCTGGCCGAGGTGTTTGAGCCCCCAGCGGTTAAATTCCAACGTCTTCGGCTGCAGGCTTCTCAGGCGGCAATACTCCAGAAAGGAAGCGGCCGCTACTCTCGTCTCCATCACCTCACCTCCTTTGGTCATAGGGATGGTGGATTATACGGTCAAAGAAACCGCCCCCATCTTCGGGCGGGGGCGGAAGACTGCATATCAAGAGCTAAACCTCGGCGCGAGGTCGATGGTTTTCCCGACGGTCGTGGCTGGGGGAGGGGTGCCGTGGGCTCAACTGTTAGGCGCTACTCGCCGAACTCCGTGGGTGTTGAACATGTTCCTGCATGCTGGTGGGAATGTGGTGGTCTTGGTCGGCGCATGTGAAGTGGGTGGCCCCCAGTCGAGACGCTGCGTGGCAGAGGAGTCCGATTTTCTGTCTGAGGCGTTGCTTCCTGACGACCACTTGGACTAAGGAGGCTGAATGACCGGAGCGGGTCCCGTGGTCCTGCCGTGGTCACACGTTTACCGATACTTTGACCTGTCCAGGTGTCGGTGGAGCCGTTCCGCGGTCTCCCCAACGTCCCGCCAGTGGAGACCCAGCGGCCGGTCGCTCTCCTGCTCCCAACCGTGAGTGGAACCGCGTGGGCGGTTTTCGTCCCGCATCTCAATGGTCCAGTATTGACCGTTGGTTACCACGACGACCCTAGCGGTTGGGACTTCCAGCATGTACCCGTACACCTGATCCCAGTTCTCGTCTCTTTCTGTGTGGTCGTCGATCCGTTTGGCCTCTACTAGGACTGTGGGGTTCCCCTGACGGTCTAGGAGGGCGTAGTCAACGGCCCTTTGGCTTCCCGCCGAGACCCTGAACTCGACGATGCAGTCTTTGGGGTCGGCAAGATCCCACCCCAGGGACCTGAGTATCGGGTCGATGATCAGGTACCGAGTGGAGGTCTCGTGGTTATTTGCCGGGGCGTCTAGGTTGAGATTTCTGCCCGGTCCCGGGTCGAACGCCATGACGTGCGGTTGCACCTTCGAACGCCATGACGTGCGGTTGCACCTTTAGGATGGCTTCTCTTACTTCCTGGATGCTCATCGACCGCCCCCGGCGAGGATCGGTATTGACTGGGGAGGCATATCTGTGCCGTCCCGGAGTATGCCCTGCCACAGCTCACCACTGATCGACTGCTCCAATTCTACCTTCGCTTGATCCGCAGTCGTGGTATCGGCATTCCTCGGCGGCCATCTCCGCCATGGCGAAGACGGTCAGGTTCGGGTTGGCCCGCACGGCCTCGGGCATGATGGAGGCGTCTATGACGCGCAGTCCCTGTGTACCGTGAACTCTCCCGTACTGGTCGACCACGGCCCCCAAGAGTGACTGACACCAGCCTATGGCGCTCGTGGACCGGCAACAACTCCGAGAGTATCCAGATTCCAGTTAGGCGCTACCTTCCTGACGAGGCCTCGACCTCTTGACCCCTCGATCCCGTTGGTACAGACACGACACGCCGAAGGCTTCCGCCAAGGCTGCATCTGACCAGCCCAAGCCGCTGAGCTCCGACAATACCTGGGCACATCTGACTGTACAGTAGGCTACCCTCCCCCACGACCCCGGACGGGCGGTTTCCTCCGCTTGAGTACGTTTAAGGCTCGCTCCAGCATTCCTGGCGCGGTAAGGGCATGAACCCCGGCGCGCCACCTTGCAACAGCGGTACGAGGGACGCCGGATTTATCATCCACGGCGGCGTCGATCCAGTCCGCGTTGTGAAGCTCCTGAAGCTGTTGGAGAACGTCCCGTTCCACAGGTTCCATTGCCTCTTCATCCTATCGAAGAAAGTGCCGCATGGGTCAATTCCATTCCGGTGTTACCGGGTCATTTCCCCACCGGCGATAACGGTATAAGGTAATAGGTGGTCCGACTATCGGAGGTAGGTCAGGTGCATCCAACAGCGGAGGTAAATCCGGAACGTTGAAAGCAGACGCCAACAAAAAAGCCCAGGTCACTGGAACCGGTGAGGTCAATGACGCAGAACGCGGGCACGGCCCTTGGGGTATCCAAGAGGAACCGAATGACCGGGAGGGGGAGACCGAAACCAACCGGGAAAAGGCACAGCCCTTCGTTCCTCCGAGGTTGGAAATTACGGATTCGCTGATTCGACAACTATCCCCACGTCTTTCTCAATGGTTGGACATCGCCAACGCGTTCCAGACGCTGGTCGGAGGAATCACCCAAAATCTAGCCAGGATCACCACGATATTTCAGGATCAACTGCAGCTCGTCAATTTCCAGTCAATCCTGAGGCCGATTCTTTTTCATCCGAAGGCACGTATGGCGGCGAACCTGGGGTGGGTAGTTCATCACACCCTGCCAACAACATTGCTGGACGATGCCGCAGAAGATGACCTAGACGAGGCAATAATGGCCCATTACAAGGAGAGATGGGCTGAAGTCCGCCACAAGATCGAGCTGGACACGAGCAAATATCTGTTATCTTGGAAAACCACCTGTACAAGCGTATAGACAACGAGAACGACCGGAGTATGTTCGAGGAAAGTCCTATCCCGAACCGGCACGCGGCGGTTCACGGGTTGGTTCCTTACGCGTCAGAAAAGAGTAGCCTCAACTCCATATTCCTCGCCGATTTCGTCTTCCTCATGATCACACAGACCAAGAAAAGGAAGATCATGGAAGTAGTGAAGATTCTGAAGGGCTATGTCCTTGCGGCAGAATCGAGTTGGCAAGAAGGTAGCCCATGTTAGGAGGAGTCTCTGGCACCTGGCCCCCTGGGGACGGCGAGCCCTACGAGGTCACCGGCTGGCGCACCGCCAAGGTCCATCCCGACCACCACGTGGCCTGCCAGTACGCCCTCTACTCGGTGCCAGCCGCGCTGTGCCCTCCCGGACAGCAGGTCGAGATCGGGCTGGGCAGCAAGTTGGTGCGCATTTACCTCGGGGAAGGCTGCTCAAGCTCCACCCCCGCCAGCCCCGCGGCGGCCGCCCCACCGATGCCGCCGATTATCCAACCGAGTTGACCGCCTACACCCTGAGAGCCCCCGAGGGCATCAAGCGCAGCGCAGCCGAGCAGGGACCGGCGGTGGCCGAATTCGCCGAGCGGCTCTTTGATGGGCCCCTTCCATGGGCCAAGGTCAAGCAGGGGCACAAGCTGGTCCGCCTGGGACAGCGCTACACCCCCGAGCGTCTGGACGCCGCCTGCCGCAGGGCCCTGGACGTGGACCTCATCGACGTGCGCCGGGTGGAACGCATCCTGGTCCAGGCCCTGGAACTGAGCGAGGTACCGGAGCATCCCCCACCACTGCCGGCGGGACGCTCCCGGTCATAGGGGGCCAGATGCCGAATTCATCGACGACCAGCACCTTGGGGGCCAGGTAGACTCTCATCCGCCGGTCGAGACGGCGTTCGGCCCGGGCCGTCCTCAAGTCCTCCATCAGGTCGTAGGCCCGGACGAAATAGGCCCCGTAGCCTCGCTCGATGGACCTAAGGGCCAAGCCACCGCCAGATGGGTCTTGCCCACGCCGGGCGGCCCCAAGAGCAACAGGTTGGCCGCCTCGGCCACGAAGGCCAAGTTCCCCAGCTCCTTCACTTGCCGCTCGTCGATGGAGGGCTGGAAGGAGAAGTCGAAGTCCTCCAGGGTGCGGCGGAAGGGCAGGTGGGCCATGCGGATACCGCTCCCGGCGGGCCGACACCTCGACTCCCAAGAGGTCGGCCAAGAGTTCCGGGTAGGACACCTGCCTCCTGGCGGCGGCATCCAGTCTGTTGTCCAGCACCTCGGCGGCCTGTTTCATTCCCAGGCTCTCCAGCCCAGGCTCTCCAGCCCAGGCTCTCCAGCCCAGGCCCAGGCTCTCCAGCCCAGGCTCTCCAGCCCAGGCTCTCCAGCCCAGGCTCTCCAGGTAATGACGTGCCTGCTCTAGGGGGATCATCGTCCGCCTCCCGAGGCCGCCAAATCGTAGACCTCCCGCCAGCTCGTAGACCTCCAAGGAGCGCCTTTGGACCTGCTCCACCGGGACCTGTACCGCCACCGCCTCTTTCCGGGGCCGCCCGTCACCGGTATCAAGTCCGTCCCACTGGCCGGGCAGGGTCAGGCGCTGTCCGGGCCGCTGTGCCCTGGGATGCAGCGCCAAGCGCTCCTCGCCAGACCAGATCTCCACCATTACCGACCTGGTCCCGGCCTGCACCGATTTCCCGGCAAAGGGCCAGGGCACCCCGTACCACGAGCCGTCAAAGTTGACGTAGCCGTCCCGGCCCACCTTCCGTTCTTCCCGGAGGAAGGGCTCCAGCCAGCCTGGAGCGGTCGGGCAAGAGGAGCAGGTGCGCCCGCTCCTTGGCCAGCAGGTCTCGGGGCCTTTCCCTGGTGGTCCCGTGCACCCTGACGTTAGCCACGCTATCGCACCACTCCATTGCCTGGCGGTTCAGGTCGCCATCGCCGCCGGTGAAGTGCACCGATGACCACAGATTACGCCTCACGTACTTGATCCCGCTCTCCACCTTCCCTTTGGTCTGGGCCCGGTAGGGCCGGCACAGTCTCAGCTCGAAGCCCACCCGCCGGGAGAAGTCCAGCATCCCCCGGTTCCACTCCAGCCGGCCGTCTTGGTCCCTTCCCAGCACCACCACCTTGGCATTGTCGTAGAGGCAAATCCTGGGCACTCCCCCGAAGTACTCGAAGGCGTTTAAGTGGCAGCGCATGAAGGTGGCGCTATCAGCCCGGCGCACCAGCTCCACGTAGATGGCCCGGGAACAGCTCAACACCATGACAAAGGCCCACAGCCGCCCCCGGCCTCCCTCCCCGGTAACGTAGGGCATGCTGCCCCAGTCCACTTGGGCCTGCTCCCCGGGCCCAGTCTCGAATCGCATCGTCGCCTTGGGCTGCCGCGGGCGACGGTAGGGCCGGACGTAGTCCTTGAGGATGCTGTAGCCTCCGCCGTAGCCCCGCTCCTTAAGCTCCCGGAGCAAGACCACGCAGTTCCCAAGCCCCTCGGCCAGACGCCCGTCGATGTATTCCTTGTAGGGGTCAAGTTTGGACGGCCGCTCCGGCCTGCCCTGGGGCTGGGGCACCCCTTCAGATCTCAGGTACTTACGCACCGAGTTCCGGGAGATGCCCAGTTCCCGGGCAATGCCACGGATGCTTGTTCCTTCGCCTTTTAGCTCGTACAGGTCTTTCACTGTCCCACCTCTTAGCACCTCCCGGACCACCTCCACACCAGCTTCCAGCAGATGCCAAAAATGCTCCGGGGCATTGGGGTGGGTCAATTCCATTCCGGCGCTACTGGGTCATTATTCCACCGGCGATGACATCTGCTTGAATCGCGAGTTCCAGTTTGCCACAATCTTGAAAGACTACAGGTGGAGGCAACTAACCCGTGAATAACAAGTCTGAGAACAAAATGGGTACGTACATAACGATCGCAGTAACCTCTGGCACCACTACTGGCACGATCGTCGGCCTGAGCGACAACAACCCATGGTTCATCGCTTATCCCATCGGGGCCGCTGTCGGGCTACTCTTAGGCGTGGCGACCCATTTCCTGTGGATCCGCTATTATGCCAAGAAGTCCTCTGAGAAATCCTGACGGATGGGTACCACACTGTTGCTCGTGTGCATGCCTTCCTAGCCAACGGCCTATTCCTGGCTTGGTTCCGTATCCGGAACGTTCAACCCTCGCCCTCCTGGTGCACCGTACCACTAGGCTGTTTCCATTCTCCCGGTAGTTGACCCCGAGCCACCACATTGTTCCAGGCGTTCGGCATCAGCATCCTGAGTTGCTCTTGAACCAGAACGGACATTTCCAGCCCCAAGAGAATTTGACCGTCCTGCGCGTAGTAGATTACGGGGCATGTCGGGCGGGCCACCAGCACCTCTTGGCCTTCCAGAGCGCAAGGCGCAGCCGGTCCGAAATGTCTCCCTGACTGGAACTAATTCTTATCAAGGATCCAGGAAGGAAGATAAATGCGGAACGTCAGGCGAGTCGTCACCACATTTTCCGGGTCTTCGGGGATCCAACTGCTGCGGACCAGGTCGACCGGCCGCAGCCCCTGGGCCTCGGACACCCGGAGGCACCCGTCAAAAAGGAGGGCGATCAGAAGGGCGTTCCGCTCGCCGTGGCGAGACCCCGCCGCCGCCATCAAGGCGTGTACGGTGTCCAGGTCAGGTGCGGGACGAAGGCGGCGGCCCCTAGTTCGACGTCTCGGACCGCAGGCAAGCTTCTGGGTGCCAGCGTCATCGCCCATCTCCTCACAACTAACCCATTGGCAATAGTGTAAAGAAACGGGCGGGACCAGCGCCAGTGGCGGGTGTCAGCCCGACCGTGAGGACGGGGGCCGCCACAGCGGGAAACTTTACAAAATGGTCCGTTTTGTAAAGCTCCCAGGCTGGTCCCAGCTTTCGCATCCACTGAGGCCCTCGCGCTCCACCTTGTGGTCAAAGGTAATCCGCACGTTTTCCAGGGTGTTGACCTTGGTCGCGGCCTCCAACGCCGTATCCTTCTCCAAACGGTCCATCATCCTACCCAGGGTGATGCGGTGCTCTGGGCCCAACTCTATGCCGAAACGTTCGTTGAGGTCCGCAATGATGTGTCGAAACGTTAGCCGGCTGCCGCCGTTTTGCCATCTGCGCTAGAGCCTGATTGTCCAGGCCTTCGTCCGCTTGCGTTTGGGGGTCGGCATCCTCTGATCCTCAGCCCGGCAGCTACTTTGTTACCGATTCGAGGGCACATGAAGTTGACAGGGCGAAGTCAGAGTCTTCGACGTTGACGAAGTACGGGCCGACGGCATTGTCGTTGGCAATAAGGTCGGAAAACTCGCCTGATACCCCACTTAACCGCGCCCAATAGCAGGAATCGAGCACCCCGGCACCGGCTTCCCCTCGATAGGTGCCAGGGGCGATGTCTCGGTCTATCAAGTAGACACCAGGTTCAATGTCCGAAAGCGGGTCTACTGGCTCAGGCCATGCATTGAGCGGGATGATATTGCAGGCAACCTTGAGGTACTTATCGGTAGGCAGAACCTCAATATAGAACTGACCGACGGCGTTGTCGTTGGCAATAATGTCAGAAAGCTCGCCTGATACCCCACTCAACCGCGCCCAATAGCAGGAATCGAGCACCCCGGTACCGGCTTTGCCCGCATACAGTCCCGGCTGTATATCACTGCTGACCTGATATGTCCCGGGACCGAAGCCCAAATTTGGCGACAAGCGATCTCACGTTTCGAGAGCCATCCGCCGTCCGGCCGGGAGTCCCTTTCCCGGGCCAGCATCACTAGGATCAGCATGTTGTAGCCTCCGATCCCGTTGGCGGTGCACATCTCCCACACGGTCTCTTCACAGTTCATGGTTTGCACCCTCGCCCTCTACTTTCCCCTACCTATGCCGCCCGTGAAGGGCATACGGCCGGACCGCTTCTTGCCCTTGCTTCCGGGTGTGGCCACCTGGCCCTTGACCATCTTGGGCTGTTTGATGCCCTGGTGATGGGACTTCTTCTTGCCTCCCAGCTTGGCGGCCGCCTCTTGTAGTATCTGTTCATCCAGGCTCAACTGGCGCGCTGGTGACGCTTTTGGAGCGGCCCTCCGAGACCCGCCCGTAGACGGTGATGCGACCGGCGCAGGCACCTTCTCTCTGGTTCTCACCCGGCGGGCCGGTGAGGCAACCGCGGCGGCTGGGACCGCCGTAGTGGCTGCCGTGTTCCCGGAGGGTCTGGCCCGCACCCGCCGGGTGACGGGCGGCGGCGCTTCGTCCGACGCCGGCACGGGCGCTTCTGGTAATCCGTTTGATTCGCCGGTGTCCGCCACTGGCTCCGGGTCAATTACTGTTGGGGGCTCCAGACTCTTCAAAGTCACCTGCAGCCGGTCCGCCCCGCCGTGGTGGTAGTCCCGAAGGAACGGCCGCAGGAATTTGGCCGACTCGCCCACGATGGGGCCCGCCACCTGCCCGGCGGGCTTGCCGGAGGCATCGGCCGCCTGCTTGATTCGCTCGGCTTGACGGGTAAGGTAGTCGGCCAGCGGGCCCCTGGTGTGGGCCAGCGTCTCGAAGATGAAGATGCCCTTCTGGGCGTCGTCCAGATGGTGCTGGTTGGAAATCTCGTCCAGCACGTTGCCTGCGTCTTCGAGCTTCCCTTCCTTTCGGGTGACGGCGCCGAAGAGCCGCTTGTCGTCCTTGAACGACTTGACCAGCCCGGACAGGAGGGCTGCCCGTTCCTTCCAGGCCGACTCCATCACGGCTGAATCGTCGAACATCGCGCCCTGGGCCTTCCCTTCTTTCTTGGTGGCGGCTTTGGGCCTCCTTGTAGGCGTAGACCAGTTCTTGCGCCTTGCCGACGGTCATGTCCTCGCTGGCCGAAGCTTGGGTCAAGGTGCGAAGCAGGCTTCGCTGCAGGGCGGCGTTTTGGGTGTTCTGAGATATAAGACCGGCTACGGTGGCGTCCAGCTTGCCCGCGTTGATCGACCCGGCGGCTTCCTCGAACACCTCGTCATCGAGCTGGACCAACCGGCGGGCGTCCCTGGCCACCGCGTTCTGACGGCTGACCGAGTCCAGCAGACCGGGCTTCTGCTTCAACACCCTGGCGGCGTCGACCGCAGTCCCGCTCTGTTCGGCGATGTTCTTCTTGGCGGCCCGCAGCCGCATATCCTCGGCGGTGGCCCCGTCCTCTTTCCGCCAGATTTTCACCAGCAGCTTGGGGTCCTGGCCCTCGGCGGCAAGGCGCTGCGCCAAGCCTAGGCGCTGGTGGCCGTCGACTATGAACCGCGCCCCGTCCTTCCGTTCCCACACGTAGGCGATCCCGGCGAGGTCGGGGTCCCATTCCTTCACGTCTTGGAGCTTGTCGCTAATGCCGCTGGAATCGGTGTTGGACTTGTATTGGAAGGTCGCTGCGTCAAACCGCAGCTCCTCCGGCGAGACCATGCACAGGGAGGACTCGCCCAGGGTCAGGCACTCATCCTCGGACAGGTCCCAGTCCGGCGTCAGACGCTCCGGAGGGGTGTCGATGGTGGGTTCCGGCGAGCCTTCCTGCCAACCCCCCTGGGGGACCGCTTCTGGCTCTCCCGCTTCGGTTGACTGGTCCTGCGCGTCATCATAGGAGCCCTTGGGAGGGACGTTAGGTTTGGCAAGCTTAGTGTCTTCCTCGAATATGTCCTGCTGCCCGGCCGCCAATTTCTCCCTACGGTTCTTGAGGGCTTCCAGCGCCTCGACGTCGGCCAGGGGGCGGCTTTGGCGGGCGGCGACGCCACCGGCATCTCCAGGCTTCTGTTGGTGGCGAAGTCGTTGCCCAATGTGGATTGCGGGGCACTGCGCTAACCAACCACATGCGCTTGGAAATTCGGATCGGCGTCGATTCAATCGCGCCACAGCAAATCCGTTTGGCGTTGCTCCGCGAGTTGGTCAGCGCAGTGTCCGTCAACTACAGGGCGGCGGACTACGAGTTGCCGGAGCCACTGGTCGGCTCCTTAGCTTCGGGCCTGTTCCAGGTTCTCAGGGACAATCCGGCGGTAACGGCCTTCATACTGGGCGAGGAACCACAACCAGGCGGTTCCGACCCCTGGCGTCCGACCCCCAATGAAATCCAGGACACGGACGCATACGCGGAGCTCTTCCAGCCCCGCGGCGTGGAGGATCTGGAGTCGGCGCTGGCCATGCGCCGACGTCGACGCCGACTCCCACGGTGTCGCCGACCAGGTGACAAGGGGGATGCACTCTCAGTTAAAGGGTGAAAGGGGGTTGAAAGCCCGGCCAGCCGAAGAGGTTCTCGAATATTTCGTCGCTTGCAAACTGCGGGCCTTCGGCGCGCTGGCGGTAACGTCCATCTGCGTTCTCGCAACCCCATTTTTAGAGGGCTTAGGCTTGCTTGGGGAATTCTTTAACCTGACCATGATGGCGACCAGCTCGGCATTCGGTTTCACGATAGCAGTCGCCTTCATGTGGAGATACGCTAAGGCTTCCTCGCCGTGAATGCCGCTGCCAGACGGGCCTTGCCGCACGACCAAGTTGGCTTGACGCTCCGACAACCCTACACCCAGCATGAAGAAGTGGTGATGTCCTCCGGGCACACGTGCCCTCGCTCCGAAGGTGACTGAAAGAGATAAATGCTGTACGCAATCAGAGCCCCCCGACCCTGATAGGTCGGGAGGGCTCTTTTTCATTCGCTTGAAGGACCTTCGCACTTCGCTACGTGGTAGTTTCAGGTTGGCAGAGCCTACGAATCTACGTCCGGCGCGAAGGGCTACCGTATTAGACATGCTGCCCACTGCTCCATCAACTCCCGCCGCCGCGCGAATAGATCGCTGCGCATATACGCCGCCTCGGTAGCGTCTCCTACGCTATGGGCCAGAGCAGCCTCCGCCACGGCCCACGGCGCGTCCGTCTGCTCCGCTGCCCAGTTCCGGAACGACGACCGGAGGCCGTGTACGGTTGCCGGAACTTCTAGCCTCCGAAGAGGACCCGTCCACGCCATGTTGGACAGCGGCCCATCCCGGAGCGGCCTCGGGAATAACAGCCCTGTTTCGGCCTGCCCTAACCCCTGCGCTTGCATCGGCACATCCAAGGCACCGCTGGACAGCGGGACCCGATGTTCGCGGTTGGCCTTCATTCGTTCCGCTGGCACGACCCACGATTTCGATGTCCAGTCGATCTCCGGCCACGTTGCCATCCGGACTTCGCCCGACCGCGCCGCAGTCAGCACCAGAAACTCCAGGCCCAGCTTCGTCACCGGGTGCGCTGTGGACATCCGCATTTGGTGCAACATCCTGCCCACGTCGGCATAGGACAGAGCCAGCAGATGCGACTTGGCGTATCGTTGGTCAGGTAAAGACAGTCCCGCTATGTCCGCCGGGTTGTCGCCGTCGCAGTATTCCCGGGCCTTGCACCACGCCATCACGCGGGCGATACGCTGTCGGACTCGGCGGGCTGTCTCCGGCATCCCTGTCCAGATGGGCTCCAGCAGCGCCTGGACGTGGGAGCGGCTGATCTGGCTTACCAGCCGGTCGCCCAGTGTCGGGAAGGCGTAGGTACGCAGCGTTGACGCCCACTGCGTCGCATGGCGGGCCGATTTCCAAGACGGTCGGTTGAGTTCGATGTACCTTGCCGCCGCTTCCGAGAAGGTTGGGATCACCACCATCGCGGCACGTTTTTCCCACAGCGGGTCGATACCGGTGCGAGCCAGCTTCTTGTTCGCCAGCGCCTGCTCCCGCGCATCAACCAGGCTCACCGTAGGGTATCCGCCGAGGCCTAGATTGCGGAGCCTGCCGCCCTTGATCCGAACGCGCTGTCTCCACCGTTTAATCCCGGACGGATCGACGTAGAGGTACAGACCGTTGCCGTCCGCGTACCTCCCTGGGTCTTTGATGGTCTGGACTCTACGGGCGGTAAGGGCGTTTACCGGGTACGGCATTTCGGGTGCACATCCGGGTACGAGTTTTGCACGGATTGCCTCGCACTACCCCGGACAATACCGACCGCTACCGGAATTGTCAAAATCGCACATTTGTATCTGAAAATGGCCCTAAACGAGGGATTTGCGGGGGTTTTGTAGCTAGCTTTGAGAAGGTTTCTGGCGGGAGTGCGAGGGAGTCGAACCCACCTACCCCGCTCGTCACGAGGCATAACGGATTTGAAGTCCGCAAGAGCCACCGGGCCCCATCCACTCCCGTGTTTGGTGTGGTAGTCCCGACCAGCCTGAGAACAGCGCCGGCCAGGACTGGATGTGTCTGGATGCAAATACGCCGCCCGGCTTGCGCGCAGGGGCGGCGTATTTTTAGCCGCGTCGATGTAGAGGAGGGCCTAGCTGGCCAGGACGGAGTCGATCTTCTTCTTGAGGGCACCCTTGGGCACCGCGCCCACGATCTGGTCTACGGGCTGGCCGCCCTTGAAGAAAATCAGTGCGGGGATGCTGCGGATGCCGTACTGCATGGCAATGTTGGGGCTGCTGTCCACGTCCAGCTTGCCCACGCTCAACTGGCCGTCGTACTCCACAGCCAAGTCGTGGACTGCCGGCGCGATCATCTTGCAGGGACCGCACCACTCGGCCCAGAAGTCCACCAGAACCGGGACCTCTGAGTTGGTAACCTCGGTTTCCCAATTCTGTTCGTTTACCTCGATGGGTTCTGCCATTACTATCCTCCGGACGTTGCGCCGTCTATGGCGCGAGCAAACGCGCTGACAGCAAACGGAATAGGGCGTCATTGCCAGTTTAATTCGCCCTTTCCCTTCGGTCAACCGCGTTCTGCCATTCTTGGATTCGCCGTCGGCTTCACTGTATAGTATCCGGGGAGAATACGCTTGACGCAATTGATTCCTGACGCCGCCAACGCCGCGGCAGACGCGACTCCAACGCCAGAGAAGCTGCAGGTTGGCGACCGGCTGGAGTTGACTCTGGAGTCTTGGGGCCGCCTTGGCGAGGCAATGGCTTGGCGGGGCGAGCAGCCCGTGTTCGTTTTCGGCGGCATCCCCGGCGAAAGAGTGACCGCCGAGATCGTTCGAGTCCACCGCAAGTATGCTTCCGCTCGGACGATAGAGGTGTCGAATTCTTCTCCCGTCCGAGTCGCGCCGCCGTGCCCCTACGTCGGCGAATGTACCGGCTGCCAGTGGCAGCACGTGGACTACTCCGCCCAGTTGACCGCCAAACGGGAGAGGGTCTCGGATGCCCTGATACGCGTTGGCGGTTTCGAGCAGCCAATGGTCCGTCCGGTGGAGCCATCGGACGACCGTTACGGCTACCGAAATCACGCCCGGTTCACCGTCAACCGCGAAGGCGCGTTGGGATTTGTCAACCGGGAGACCCGCCGCTTCGTCCGTATCGACGATTGCATGCTGATGCACCAAGGGATCAACGACATCCTAACCCAGCTCCAAGACCACTGCCGGGAGACCACGCAGTTGTCCATTCGGGCTGGTAAAGAGACTCAGGACTTCCTGGTACAACCGGCGTTGCACGACCCTGGCGTTACCGTGGCCACGGGACAGAAACGATACACCGAGTCGGTCGACGGTCACCGGTTCTTCGTTTCGTCGCCGTCTTTCTTCCAGGTGAACGTAGCTCAGGCCGCCAAGGCCGCCGAGATCGTGCGGCGCGGCCTGGAACTTGGCCCAGAGGACGTCTTGGTGGACGCCTACACCGGCGTTGGCGCCTTTGCCGTGCTGCTGGCCGGTTCGGTCGGGAAGGTGGTCGCCGTGGAGGAATCGTCGGCTGCCGTGGCCGATGCGCGGGAGAACGTTTCCGGTTTCAACAACATAGAGGTGCTGCTCGGGCGCACCGAAAATGTCATCCAACGCTTGCCGTCTCTTCCCGACGCGATGGTGCTGGACCCGCCTCGGTCGGGCTGCCAGCCGGGGGCCCTGGCGGGGCTCATCGAGCTGGCGGTTCCCAGGGTAGCCTACGTGTCCTGCGACGCCGAAACTCTGGCCCGCGACCTGAAAATCCTCTGCGAGGGCGGCTATTCGCTTGGGGAAGTGGCCCCCATCGACATGTTTCCCCAGACCCATCACGTTGAATGCGTGGCCCTGCTGCGGTGGGCTGGGGAGAAACCACCCGCCGCGTCGTTGGTCTTGGCCTCGGCCTCACCGCGACGCCGGGAAATCATGGACAGTCTGGAGTTGGACTTTCAGGTGGTCCCGGCCGACGTCGACGAGGAGCCGTTGCCCGGCGAAAGCCCCGTAGCGATGGTGGAGCGATTGTCCCGCGGCAAGGCGCTCAAGGTTGCCTCGGGTATGTCCGAGGGCTTCGTCATCGGGGCGGACAGCACGGTGGTGCACCTGGGTGAATCGGTGGGTAAACCAGTGGACAACGACGACGCGCGGGTGATGTTGCGGCGGTTGCGCGGCACCACCCACCACGTTTCCACGGGAATCACGGTGGCTGACGCGGCTACGGGCCGATCGTTGACGGACAGCATGACCTCGGAGATCACGCTGCGGCACATCACCGACGACGAGATAGAGCAGAGCATCGCTTCTGGTACGCCGCGCGACAAGGCGGGCGCATACGCGGTGCAGGACCCGGAGTTGCGTCCGGCGTCGGCTTGGGAGGGTTGCTACAGCAACATCGTCGGGTTGCCGACCTGCCGCCTTATGGAAATGCTGAACGAGTTGGGCTACCAGTGGCCGGAAGGCTGGGAGATACCCGGCCCGGCGGTCTGCAAGGCGGACTGCCGGTTGGCCGCCGGCGCGGGCCCACCGGAGGCCGCGCCGTGAACATCATGGGCGTTGGCCTGATGGAGGTGGCGGTCATCCTGTTGGTCGGGTTCTTGGTGCTAGGGCCGGGCCGCTCCATCGACATGGCCCGCCGCACTGGCAAAGTGCTGGGTGACCTGCGCCGCACATTTAGCGAAGTAACCGACGCCGTGGCCCAAGAAGAACGCCAGGGCTCGCGCGGGACGGCGCCCCCACCGCCGGGAGTCCCGTCGCGGCCCGAGCTGCCCGGAGATGATGCGTCAGTGGCCTCGGGAGAGCCTCCGGCCAGCTCCCCTCGCGACGCCGACCGGGTGTAGCCGGAATGCGCGAACTGTCGATGACCGAACACCTAGGCGAGCTTCGTCGAAGGGTCACTCTTTGCGTGGCAGCGATCATCATCGGCAGCGCGGTAGCCTTCTACTTCTTCGACGAAATTATCAAGCTGCTGCTGGCGCCAGCCGAACAGGCCTATGGCAAGCCGATAGAATTGGTCTATACCGAGGTCACCGAACTTCTCAGTACGGCAGTCAAGGTCTCGCTGCTGGGCGGGTTCATCCTCGCGATTCCGTTCATCCTCTACCAGGCGATCATGTTCGTCGCCCCCGGACTGACCGGAAGGGAACGCCGAGTGCTCTTTGCAGCCCTGCCCGCCGCGTTCTTGGCGTTCGTGGCCGGGGTGGCGTTCTGCTATTACGTGCTCACGCCGCCAGCCCTGAAATTCCTCTTGACCTTCGGCAGCGACATTGCCACACCGCTAATCAAGGTGAGCAACATCGTCGGCCTGATGGTCCGGCTGCTGTTCTGGATGGGTGTGGCCTTCGAGACACCGTTGGTCTTGTTCCTGCTGGCGCAGTTGGGGTTGGTAACCGCCAAGGGACTGGGACGGTTCCGGCGCTACTGGGTGGTGGTGGCGTTCGTGCTGGCGGCGATGATCACACCCACGGTTGACCCGGTGAACCAAGCCTTGGTCGCGTTCCCGCTCTTAGCCCTTTACGAAATCGGGGTATTGCTGGCCCGGCTCGCCGGCCGGAACCGCCAGCGGGCCGAAGCCGCGATCATGCGGCAGTAGGCGGAAAACGGAAAGGGCCGAGACAAATGCCCGGCCCTTTGCTTCCGGCGGGTGTTTCGGTGGGCCCAGGTAGGGGCGGCCTAGTAGGGCCGACCTTCGTCGTTGCTCTTGGCCGTCGGCGGGGTCTCGCCTTGGGGCTTTTCATCCTCGCCCATCAGAGCGCTCTTGAAAGTGCGTATACCCTTGCCCATCGACGAGCCGATCTCCGGCAACCGCCGCGCTCCGAAGATGAGCAGGATGACCACGGCGATGATGGCGATTTCGGGGAAGCCGAGGCCACCAAAAATGCGCAGGGGGATTATCGGCATTTCAGACTCTCATCCAACAGGCACGACTGACATATCACGGTTGACGCATATGGTAGCAGAAACGGAATAGCCGGACAATTGACAGGCTAGGCTCTAACCGGTATTCGTATGTATTGTTAACGTAACGTGGCCGCCAGTATAATCTTGGCTTAGCGGAGGTTGATGGACTCTATTTACGACGTCGCGATCATCGGGTCCGGGCCGGGGGGCTACGTTGCAGCCATCCGCGCCGGGCAGTTGGGACTAAAGACCGCCATCATCGAAAAAGACGCCCTAGGCGGCGTTTGCCTCAACTGGGGTTGCATCCCAAGCAAGGCCCTCCTGAAGAACGCCGAAATCCTCTCCTACATCAACCGGGCCGAGGAATTCGGCCTGTCCTTCGATGGCTTCCACGCCGACTACTCCGTCGCCGTCTCTCGCAGCCGACAGGTGGTCGACCGGAACACCCGCGGCGTTGGGTATCTGCTGAACAAGAACAACGTGGAGCACGTTCAAGGCGCGGGCCGCCTCGTGTCCGCAAACCGTGTCGAGGTGGACGGCGGGCCAGCCATCGACGCCAAGAATGTCATCATCGCCACCGGCTCCCGCCCCAGGACCATCCCTCCGCTGCCGATCGACGGCGACCGGGTGATCACCAGCCGCGAGTCTATCGTGTTGGACCAGCTGCCCGGTTCAGTTGTGATCGTTGGCGGGGGGGCCATCGGCGTCGAGTTCGCCTACATCTACCGCATGTATGGCGCCGAGGTAACCATCGTCGAGCTTCTGCCTCGGCTGGCGCCCAACGAAGACGAAGACATCAGCGCTCAATTGGAGCGGGCCTTCCGAAGGCTGGGGATCAACGCCCTAACCGGCGCAGGCGTTACCGGGGTGCAGTCCACGCCAGCCGGTGTCTCAGTGTCCGTGGACCACGGCGGTAGCCCCCAAACCCTCGAGTGCGACAAGGTCCTAGTGGCCATCGGGGTTCGCCCGAATATCGAAGATATTGGTTTGGAAGCCGCTGGCGTAGCTTTCGACAACACCGGAATCCAGGTCGACGACTACATGGCGACCAACGTCCCGGGGGTCTACGCCATCGGCGACGTTACCGGGAAGATGCCTTTGGCCCACGTAGCTTCGGCCCAAGCGACGACTGCTATCGAGCACATTGCCGGACTGGAAGTACAGCCGCTGGACTACACCTACATGCCTCGGGCGACCTATTGCCAGCCCCAGATCGCCAGCTTTGGGTTGACAGAGGCTCAGGCGCGGGATGCCGGGCATGAAGTGAGCGTGGGTACGTTCAATGTAATGGCCAACGGCAAGGCCCTGGCCATGGGAGAGACCGCCGGATTGGTCAAGCTGGTGGTGGACTCGCGCTACGGGGAGTTGTTGGGCGGCCACATGATTGGACCAGAGGTCACCGAATTATTGGGCGAGCTATCGATGACCCGGATGTTGGAAGGTACCACTTTGGAGTTGGGCTGGACGGTGCATCCGCACCCATCCCTTTCGGAGATGATCAAGGAAGCGGCCCTTTCCGCCCAAGGCCGGGCTGTACATATGTGATTTTTCGTAAGTTATGACGCCACTTCATTCTGTGCAGACATCCCGACATCCGAACCACGTAACAAAGACGAAACAATTCTCCGCAAACCGCCGAAAATTTGTTAACGAAGATTGAGGGCGGTATACTAGGGCAACGAGCCATATAGAGGAGCGCATCGATGGCAGTGGGAACGTTCGACTTCGCGATGGGGATCGGAGGAGAAGCTGGACAGGGGATCGCCACCCCTGGCGACATCTTGGCCCGCATCATCGTCCGCCGCGGACTCCATCTGAGTACCTACAACGCCTACCAGTCCATCATACGCGGGGGTCACATCTTCCTCACGCTGCGTTTCGCCGACGAGAAGATGTTCACCCACGGCGATAAGCTGGACCTGCTGTTCTGCCTGAACCAAGACACCATGGACCGCCATCAGCACCTGATCGGTCCTGGCGGCCGGGTTGTCTACAACAGCGACACCATTACTCCTGGGGAGTCCAACGGCGCCGATCTCTGCCCGCTACCTGTCGGCGAATTGACCCAGAGCCGCAACCGCCTGATCCAGAACACCGTCGCTATGGGCGCGGTGATTTCTCTCCTCGGCCTAGACTTCCAAGTCCTCGAAGAGAGCTTGGCCCTGCGGTTCCAGCGCCAGGGCGAGACGGTGGTGACCGAAAACGTTGGCGTGTCGCGGGCCGGGTTCGATTACGCCAAAGCCAACTTCGCTCCCTACCCGCAGCAAATGCCCGGCGGCGGCAAGCCTTTGGCGGTTTGGTCAGGCAATGAGGCCATCGCAATGGGCGCTGCAGCGGCGGGGGTGAAGTTCTACGCCGCCTATCCGATGAGCCCCGCCTCCGGCATCCTGCACTGGATGGCCTCCAACGCTCGCAACTTGGGCATCATGGTGCGGCAGGTGGAGGACGAGATCGGCGTGGCCAACATGGTCGTCGGCGCGGCTCACACCGGAGTACGTGCTATGTGCGCGACCTCCGGAGGCGGTTTCGCCCTGATGACCGAGGCCGTGGGCAGCGCTGGCATGATGGAGATCCCCGCGGTGTTCGTCAACGTGCAGCGGGCTGGCCCCTCCACAGGCGTGCCTACCAAGACCGAGCAAGGAGACCTGTGGCAGGTCTTGGGGGCGAGCCAGGGCGACTACGAGCGGTTGATCGTCGCCCCTTCGGACGCCCTGGACGCCTTCAACACCATGCCGGAGATTTTCAACCTGGCGGACAAGTACCAGTGCCCGGCCATCATGATCTCCGACCTGCTGATCTCCGAAGGCCGCTATAGCGTCGATCCCGACGACATCAACATGCACCCCAAGATCGAGCGGGGCGCATTGATCACCGAGCCCACTTCCCCGAACGGCTACCTTCGGTACCAAGACACCGCAAGTGGGATCTCGCCGCGGGCAGTACCCGGCATCGAAGGCTACGTCCATGTGGTCGCGACCGACGAGCACGACGAGGATTCCACCCTAATTAGCGACGAATTCACCAATCCTCACAAGCGACGGATGATGGTCGAGAAGCGGGCCCGCAAGCTGATTGGCGCGATCGGCGAAATCGCCCCGCCAGGACTGACCGGTCCGGCTGACGCCGAGGTCACCCTGGTAGGCTGGGGTTCGACCGACGGCGTTATCAACGAGGCCATACCGCTGTTGGCGGAACGTGGCATCACGGTTAATCACCTGCAGATTAAGTGGATCGTGCCCTTCCACGCCGATCATGTAAACGAGGTGCTGACCAGCGCCAAGCGCGTGATAATAGTCGAAAACAGCTTCTCCGGCCAATTCGCCCGTTATCTGCGGAGCGAGACCGGATTCGCGGCCCACGGGCACATTCGCAAGTACGACGGAGAACCCTTTATGCCGCACCACGTCGCCGACGGCGTCGCGGAGCATGTGAAGGGTGTCATCGACCGCTACGTTCCCTACCAGGAAGTGGTGGTTTAACCTAATCTCACGATCTAGAGAGGTGAACGGATGGCAACGGTCGACCTAGCCAACGGCAGGCCCGAAATACCGCTGACTGCCAGAGACTTCAAAGGGCAGGTCGATCCCGACTGGTGCCCAGGGTGCGGTGACTTCGGCGTTCTAAACGCCTTGCAGCGCACCTGCGCCGAACTGGGCCTGCGCCCGCACGAGATACTCACCGTGAGCGGCATCGGCTGCTCGTCCAACCTTCCAGGGTACTTCAACTCCTACGGGATGCACACCCTGCACGGACGGTCTCTGGCAGTGGCGACCGGCGCCAAGCTGGCCAACCACGAGCTGACGGTGATTGTTACCGGCGGCGACGGTGACGGTTACGGCATCGGCGGGAACCACTTCGCCCACACCGCCCGTCGCAACGTCGATTTAACCTACATTGTGATGAACAACCAGATCTACGGGCTGACCACCGGCCAGGTCTCCCCTACCAGCAGCTTCGGGATGAGCACCAAGAGCACTCCCTTCGGCAGCGTGGAGGCCCCGGTGAACCCGGTAACTTCGTCGATCATGAACGGCGCCACCTTTGTCGCCCGCGGCTACAGCGGCGACGTCCGGCACCTAACCGAGTTGATCAAGCAGGGCGTACAGCACAAGGGGTTCGCCCTCATCGACGTTTTCAGCCCCTGCGTGACCTTCAACCTCGACAACACCCACCAGTTTTTCAAGGACCGGGTGGTGAAACTGGAAGACGAAGGCCACGACCCTTCGGACTGGAAGGCAGCCTGCGAGAAGGGCTTGGAGTGGGGGGACACCATCTACACTGGTCTCTTCTTCCAGAAGGAATCGGTTTCCCTTGGCGAGGCCGAACCGGTGCTGTCCAAGGAAGGCCCCCTCGCCAAGAGGCACTTGGGCTTGGACGAAGACCAAGCCAAGCGCATCATCCAGCGGATGATGTAGGCGTACGGTCAACTACAGACCATCATCGGGGGAGCGGCGCTGGCCGCTCCCTTTTCTGTTCCCGGCCCCGTGTTGCTGCCCTAGGCCGGGTGCTTTAATATCTATGGGCGATCTCGGGGTCCAATCCCAGGCCCCGGGGCCCTTGCCTTGGAGGAGGATGCTTTGGCCACATCGATAGTGATGCCCCAGTTGGGCTACGACATGCGGGAGGGCACCATAGTCCGCTGGCTCAAGCAGGAGGGCGACGATGTAGCCCGGGGCGAGGTCATCGCCGAAATCGAGACGGACAAGGCCGTCGTTGAGTTCAGCCCCACCACCGGCGGTGTGCTCCGGCGAATCGTGGCCGATGAGGGCATCGCGGTGGCGGTGGGCCAGCCGATCGCAGTTATCGGAGACCGGGACGAGGCGCTCCCCGACGATCTGGCCGGACCGTCCAACGGCGCAGCAGCGCCGGCCGCCGCTGCGACACCCGTCGCCGCAGAGCCAGAGCCCGCCGCCCCACAAGCGGCCGCTGCCCCTGCCGACGGCGGTGAGGTCCGCGCCTCCCCCCTCGCCCGGAGGCTGGCCCGCGAGCACGGTATAGACCTGGCCGCCGTCGCTGGCACCGGACCCGGAGGCCGCATAGTCGAATCCGACGTTTTGGCGGCTGCCGAGGCGGTGGCCGCTGCGGCGGCGGTCCTGGCTGCGCCCGGCGGTGTTTTGGCTTCCCCATTGGCTCGCCGCATCGCCCGCGAGCAGGGCATCGACATCGCTACGATCACTGGCACCGGCCCCGGCGGGCGGATTGTCGAAGCCGACGTGCTGGCGGCAGCCGTCCAACCCACGATCCAGGGCGCAGAGGCCGCCGCTCCCGAAGCGCCTGCAGCCGAGCGGGTCGAGTTGTCCCGGATGCGCCAAGCCGTCGCCCGTGTCACGTCCGACAGCAAACGCGACGCTCCCCACTTCTACGTTACCGCTGAAGTCGACATGGGCAAGGCGATAGAGCTGCGCCGCGACATCAACGATGAGCTGCCGATCGGCGTCCGTGTATCGGTGAACGACCTGATCGTGAAGGCTTCGGCCTTGGCCATCGTGAAACATCCCAAGTTCAACTCATTCTTCCGGGACGACCACCTGCAGATGAACCCTTCGATCAACGTGGGGATCGCCATTGCGCTGGAGTCGGGGCTGATCGTTCCGGGGATACCGGAGTGCGAGAACCTGAGCTTGGCCCAGATCGCCGCCGCCAGCACCGACCTGATCGACCGCGCCAACAACGGGACGCTCCGGGCCGAGGAGTATACCGGCACTACCTATAGCGTCAGCAACCTGGGCATGTTCGACGTCGACAGTTTCACCGCCATCATCTTCCCACCCCACGCGGCGATCCTAGCGGTGGGCTCGGTTAAGGAACAGCCGGTGGTCCGCGACGGCCAAATTGCCATCGCCCAGATTATGAAGGCCACGTTATCAGTCGACCACCGGGTGGCCGACGGGGCCGAGGCGGCCCAATTCCTAATGGAGATCAAGCGGCTGCTGGAGAACCCGGTGGCGCTGCTGCTTTAACCGTTCGCCACAGCTTTTTTTGCTGTGCGCGGCGGGGATTCTCGCCTCTGCCATGGGGGGTTGCTCATACCGGAAACGCATTCCTAGGGAGCGATTAGATGCCCAAACTGACCGGCGGCCAGACGATAACCGAGACCCTGACGGCCCAGGGGGTGGATACCGTATTCGGTATCATATCCATACATAACCTGGACCTGTTCGATGCTCTGTTCGAGCGTCAGGATACCCTTCGGTTCATCGGCGGCCGGCTGGAATTGGGCGTGGGTTTCATGGCCGATGGCTACGCCCGCGCCACTGGCAAACCCGGTGTGCTGATTACCAGCACTGGCCCCGGGGCCGCCGACTCGGTCGGCGCGATGGGCGAGGCCTATTTCTCCGGTTCTCCGCTTTTGGAGATAACGACCAACGTGGAGCGGGAATTCTTGGGGCAGGGCCGTAATTCCACCCACGAGACCAAGGACCAGCTCAAGATGTTCGAGGCGGTCACCGACTGGAACGCTATGATTAACGAGGTGGAGTCGATCCCCGACCACTTCCTCGAAGCGTTCCAGCGTTTTCAGACGCGCCGTCCCCGGCCCATCGAGTTGGAGTTGCCCACCGACCTGCTGGCGGAAGCGGCCGACGTGGAGATTATCGGCGCCCGGGAGCCGGACGTGCCCCAAGGCGAACCCCCCCGCGTCGAGCAAGCTCTGCAAATGCTGCTGCGGGCCAAGCGGCCAGCGATTCTGGTTGGCGAAGAGGTCCAGATGCTGGGCGGCACTGAGGACATCGTCAGGCTGGCCGAGGTCCTGGGCGCGCCGGTGGTCACTTCCGACGGAGCCAAGGGCGCGTTTCCCGAAGACCATCCCCTATCGTTGGGCCAAGTGTTGGGCCGGCGCATCTGGGGGGAGAACCCGGTGCAGGAATGGCTCGGCACCTGCGACGTCGTCGTGGTCCTGGGGTCCATCCTGCCCTACCGTTCCACAGCGGGCGTCCAACTGAAGCTGCCGGAAAACGTGGTCCACGTTCTGCTGGACGGCGAGGCCATCGGCAAGAACTACGCCGCCACAGTACCCATCGTAGCCAACTCCCAAGCCGTGGTGCGCCAGTGGCTCGGGGCCATCGGCGATGCCGACGTACACAAGGGCGAGAGCTACGCCGCCGAGGTACAGTCGGTGAAGGGCGACATCTACCGTACGCTGCAGGAGACTTGGGGCAACGAACTCCGGGTATTCGAGGCGGTGCGCTCAGTCACCCCGCGCGACACCATATTCTCGCTCGACCCGACGGTCCCCACCAGCCGCGCCAGCCGCTGCTTGACAATTTACGGCCCCCGCACGTTCATGCATCCCCACGGTTGGGCTGGCTTGGGATTCGCGTTCCCGGCGGGTCTGGGCGCCAAGGTTGGGAAGCCCGAGAGTCCGGTGGTCTGCGTCACTGGCGACGGCGGGTTCCAGTACAACTTTCAAGAGTTGGCCACCGCCGCTCAGTACGACATCCATCCAGTTATCCTGATGTTCAACGACAACGCTTGGGGCGTGTTGAAGAAGTACCAACAGGACCGGTTCGGCGACCGTTTGTTCGCGACCGACCTAGTGAACCCCGACTTCGGCAAGCTATTCGAGTCCTACGGATTCGACTCCACCAAGGCGACCACGGTGGACGAGCTGACCAGAGCCCTGGACAAGGCCCTGCACTCCGGCAAAACGCACTTGGTGGAAGTGATGATCCCGGACGGCTTCGGGGCGTTGGTCTAAGAAAGCTACACGCGGCAGAGGTGGAGGCGGTGGTGGTCGAGAAGCAGGCCCACACTCGGCGGGTTTACCCGCTGGACGCCCATGAGCTTAGCGAGGAGCAGATTGCCGTCGCTTTTGCGATGACCTCTAGGCGGCCCGAGCCCTTCGACGAGATCGCCGGTCAGGTCAGCCAGGAGAAAGCGGCCGACTTTCACGAGCGGTGGGTATTGGGCTATGGGCACGCCTCCGTCGCCGAGCACGCCGTGGTGCACCTGGCGGTGGAGAACGTGTCGCGCTTGGCCTGCGACGCGCTGGAAGACAACCGCCTGGCCTCCTACACCGAAAAGTCCTCCCGATACCAGGTGATGCCGGAAGACTACTTCCACGTCCCGCAGGAGTTGGGCGGGCATCCCGCCCTGAAAGCTGAGTACCAAGCGGCCTGCGAGGGACTGTTCCAAGCCTATTTCCGGTTGATCGACGGCTGCACTGCCTACCTCAAGACCCAACTTCCGCAGCGAAATGACGAACGTGATGGCCCCTACAGTCTGCGGCTGCGACGCATCGTTACCGACGACTGCCGGGCCATTCTGCCGGCTTCTACCCTGACCAACGTCGGAGTGACCGCCAACGCTCGTACCCTTGAACACGCTATCTCCAAACTGCTCTCGTCTGCTCTTGAAGAAGAGGCAGGCTTAGGGTTGGAGGTACGCGAGCAGGCTCGGACCATCACTCCAACGCTGATCAAGTACGCCCAACGAAACGACTACCTGGCCGCAAAGTCAGGCACCCTGCTGGACTATTCTGTGGGTCTGCCGGAATCCGAGGTTCCGGCCGTTGCACGACATAACGACGCTGGGCCGCAGGTGCGTCTCGTAGAGTGGGACTCGGAAGCGGAAGAGAAGTTGGCCGCTGCGTTGCTCTACGGAGGGTCGCACCTTACCTACGCGGAAACGCGCTCGAAGGCCAGTGAACTTGGGCCGGTAGGGCGGCAGGAAATTCTCCAGCGGGCGCTGGAGGGCATGGGTCCCCACGATGCACCGCCAAGGGAATTGGAAGTGGTGGACTACACCTTCGAGTACCTGATGGACTATGGCGCATACCGTGAGTTCAAGCGCCACCGGATGCAGTCTTACTTCCCGCAGCTGGCGACCGTGGCCCACGGCTATCGGGTGCCAGCGGTGGTGCGTGACGCTGGCATGGCCGAAGTATTTGATCAGGCGGTTGGTCAGGCCGAGGAGGCCTTCTGGAGGGTTTCGGAGCTTTCGCCGGTGGTTGCACAATACTTGGTGACTCACGCCCACAACCGGCGGGTGCTTTCCAAGCTGAACCTGCGGGAGTGCTACCACCTATTCAAGCTGCGAACCTCGCCCATGGCCCACTCGTCCATCCGAGAGCCGGTCAAGGAAGCGATGCGGTTGGCCTCCGAGGTCCACCCCCGCCTCTTCGAGCACCTGAAACTCAGGGACTAGGCAGGGAGCCGCTTAGCCTGATTTGAGCCGATGGGCAACGCGGGCCAGCCGAGCCCCTAGCTCGTAGGCTTGGGCGCGGTCGTCGCCGGTGACGCCGCCGGTGGTGGTCGCGCCGTAGTAGGAGCCGGAGGTCCGCATGCGTTCGGACCAGGGTAGGCCGACCACGACCATGCCGCAGGCTAGCATCCAATGGATTAGTTGCTGCAGGGTAATCTCCAATCCGGAATGGCGGCCTTGGCCAGAGGTAAACGCTGCGCCGGGCCTCCCAGCCAACGCCAATTCCTCCCACAGGTCGCCTTGGGAGTCCAGCCATTCCTTCATCGAGCCGGTTATCCCGCTCCAGTTGGGCGAACCCAGCATGATTCCGTCGGCGGCGATTAGATCGGCCCGGCTGGCGTCTTCGCACCGTTTGAGCGAGACTTCGGACAAGGCGGAGTCGGTCGCGCCGTGAGCGGCGGCAACGGCTAACTCCTCGATGGATACGCCCTTGGCATCGTAGAGGACCAGTATGGAAGTTACCATTGGGATTGACCTAGGGGTCGGAGCAGTCTCGGGTGAAACCGCAGTTAGGGCAGCGGATCTTGCACTTCTGTTCAACCATGTGGCAGCCGCAGATCTCGCAGGTGAGTTCGAAGGAAGTCGGACCTAGACACACAGCACACCAACCCCGCCATCGTTCACCGGAGCATAGCAAGCGCTAACCGAAAGTGTCGTGGATTCAGGAGGCGAAGTTTCGCGGGTTTAATCCGGTGAGGGCGGGGTTCGGCCGTTCAGGTATATCAATTGCAGCCGTTCAGCCAAAGAGACCGGGGTCATGGTGTGCATTTGCACAATCGCGGTCCCACCGGAATCGATGGTCATTTCCGCAAGCAGTTGCCTTTCGCCGTCGTGATTACGCCAGATCTTCCAGGTCCCCTCCTGTGGCGGGCCATGGTCACCGGTGATTTCCAACACACCGTCAGTCACACTTCCGATGGAGACCGCGCGCGGTGAGTTGCCGGAGTTCTCTTCGATAGCGGCGCGAAGGGAGCCATTCTCTGCCTGCACTTCCTCCAATTGGCCGAGGGTTCGCAGGTTCAGGAGAACCGTGAATACCAGCAATACGACGACGGCAACCCCCGTGACAGGCGCCAGCAGCCGGAGCCACCGGCCGCTCGGCGCCCCGGCGGACCGAGGTGGCTTGGCTTTGATGGTGGGCGCCGGTACTTCGGTGTCCAAGCTTCTTGCCAGCCTGGCCCGGACATTGTCCGGCGGTATTAGCGGCTCGACCGTTTCGGCGAGGGCCGCCGCCGCCCTGCGGAAACTATCGACGGCTGCCGCGCATTGGGGGCAGCCGCCGAGGTGTGCCGAGACCGCCATCGTCTCCTCTGGTTCGAGGCTGTTAAGGGCGAAGGCTTCCAACGATTCTTCTGGGTGATCGCCACCCATATAACTATCAGTCGTCATCTTCTTGCAGAGCCATACGGAGTTTTTGCATCGCCAAACGTACTCGCGTCTTCACGGTGCCAAGTGGCTGTCCGAGTCTTTGGGCCATCTCGGACTGTGAATACCCTTCAAAATAGGCCAACTCTATTACCACTCTTTGGCTGGGCGGCAGGGTGTCCATTGCCCTTTGGATGCGCTCCCTCTCCAATCTACGCTCGACTTCCTCTTCGGTGGAGGGGCCGCGAGAGGGGAATTGGGACAGGGTTTCATCCCCCTCGGAATTGATCATCATGGCGGCCCGGCGTCGGGACCGTATGACGTCCACGATCTTGTGGTGGGCCACGCTCATGATCCAAGAGCGAGGTTGACCTCGGTCTGGTCTGAAGCTGGTCGCTTTTAGCCAGATATTAAGAAAAACGTCCTGAGTTACCTCTTCGGCAAGGGTCTGGTGCCTCAACATGTACATGGCCAATGAATATACGGGCGACATGTACCGGGTGTAGAGCGCATCGAGGGCGTTCCGGTCTCTGTCAGAGATTCGCTGCAGGAGCTGATGGTCTTCCAACGACTCTAAGTCGGCCACGTCTGTGTTCCCCTTCAAGACGGCAACTTGGAGCTACTATCAGGTTATACGTGGCGAGACGGAATTCGGATTCAACGCGGCGCTAGCGGGTTAGTTGAGGCGATTGAGGGTCTCGCGGATGGAACGAATTTGTCCGCGTATGTTGTCAGCGTCCTGGGGTTCCTGGGCCTCTTGAAGGTACGCCTCCAGGTCCCTTATGGCCAGCCGGTACTGCTGCAACTGGTAGTGGCACCAAGCGAGGTCTTTGTACAGGGAAACACGCTCCGGAAACAGCATGTTCATGCGCTGGGTGGCAGCCAGGCACTTGGTGAATTCCTGGTTCCTTTCGTAGACCACCTTGAGATTGTTGAGCATCCGAAACAGCACTTCGTATTTGGTGCACGGTTCCAGGTAATCGTCGCTCCACTGGAGCCGTTCGCCAAACAGATTCCCAACCAGGTCCCGACAGCCGTCAGCGGTCAGCACCACGCCGCCGTTGAACGGGTCGACATAACGTTGCTCCCCTTCCAAGCTGACGATGAAGTGCCCTGGCAGTCCGACGCCCCGGGCCCGAAGTCCGGTCCGCCGGGCGACCTCGAGGAATAGGAGCGACAGGGTTATGGGAATACCGGTCCGGGTCTCCAGCACGCGATTGAAATAGCTATTGTCCGGATTGTAATAATCGGCAGCATTGCCTTGGAAACCGAGTTCGACGAACAGATAGCGGCCCAGGGTGGCTGCTAGATGCACCGGGGATGGATTCGGCCCGGCCAGAGTTTGGACAACCTCGGCGTGGCGGTCCAGCTCGTCCAAGTAGCCTTCCACGTCTATTTCGGGATATTCTTCGCCCGCCATGAAGAGGGCCGCGCGGTCTAGGGCCAAATCCTCCTCGGGACGCCCGATCTGCCGTGCGAACAGGTCCCGAAAGTTGCCCGATCCTTCGCCTTGGCCCTGGGTACTCATTACTACACTAACCGGCCTACACTAACAGGCTATCGAAGAGGTCTTCAATATCGGCCAGATTGTCGAGAGCCCAGACCGTTTCCAGCGCCTCGCCGCATTGGTCGTCGGTGAGCACACCCGAGGCAAGGTTGCGGAACTTGGCTTCTACCTCTGCGTCGGACATCGGATTGCTCCCGTGCCCCTTGGGGTAGGAGGTCTGGGCGCTGTGGATTCCGCCGGCGCGGTCGGTGACCGTGATCCGGCAGTTGTATTCTTGGGGGTATTTCTGGGTGAAGGAAGGCTCCTCCACCAAGGTCATCTTGCTCATGATGTCCCGGAGCGCCGGATCGGAAATACCCGCGTCGGTGAAGGTGCTAGGATTCACCGTGCCGTCCTTCAGCGCGGCCGCGACCAAGAACGGAATGCTGTGGTCCGCTGTTTCCCTTGTCTTAGGGTCCCACTTCTCCGGCTCGTTGGAAGCGGTGCTAGCGGCAACCTTGTAGGCGTCGATGTGGATGGAGTCGATGTCGCTAACCGCGACCTCGTCGTGCAACTGGATAGCCAAGCCAATGGGGCCTTGAGTGTGTATCTGCGACGGGTAGCCTTTAAAGATGGTACGAGTGATACGGAACGAATCGTGGTCGGACCGGCTGCCTCCGATGGGGAAGGCCGGGACATCAACGGCACGACCGACCGCTTGTTCCCATAGTCCCCGGCGACCGTCGAAGGGCTCGAAGGGGCCGGTCATCCCTTCCGCGGCCAGCATGGCGGCGAAGATGGCGGAGCGAGCGGAACTGGCTGCGGCGCAGCCCTTCCACATCGATAGTTCGCCCGTGCGGGTTACACCCAGCGGCACGTGGGGTGTAATGGCCAGCGAGATTGCATGCCCCATGCGCTGCTGGTCTAGGCCCATGATCTTGCCCGCGCCGCACACGGCGCCGATAACGCCGAAGATGCCTTGGTCCCAACCGAGGTCGCTAGCCACCACCTCGTCGGACAGGCGGCAGAATACTTCATAGGCCAGCGCGATTGCGGTGATCACGTCCCGTCCGTCGCTGGCCATCGGGTCGGCCATGGCGAGCACCGCGGGAACCATGTCGCTAGGGTGACCACCGCCGGGCGAGAAGTAGGAGTCGTTGCAGTCCAGATAGCGAATCATCACCCCGTTGGCGAAACCCGCCATGTCGGGTGTGCTGTGGTCGCGAGTACCCAGGATGCGGGCCGGCGTGGCGCTAGTGACGCCCGAGGCCAGGCTGCGAGCGATCTTGCCCGGTTCGGAGACGAATCCGCCCATGGCGCAGCCCAAGGTGTCGATCACAGTGCGCTTCACCTGATGGACCACCTTCGGGTCCAAGTCCTCATAACCGAGGCGGCAGGCATAGGCGCTCAGCATTTCGGTGGTGCGGTCCATCGGCCTCTCCTAGCGCAGCACCGCTTCGGCCATGCGCTCCAACTGGACGCCCATCTCGTAGTCGTTGGCCACGAATTCGGGCCGGACAACCACCCGGTCGGCGCCAGCGTTCAGATAGGACTGGACCACATCGTGGTCGGGGGCTTGGCCGAAGATCGAGATGGTGATCGAAGACGGGTCACGTCCAATCTCGGCGGCCATTGCGTCGATGCGGGCGCGGCTCTCTTCGACCTCGGCCGGGCTGACGCGGTTGGGCATCCAACCGTCGGCGTGAGCGACCACTCGGCGCAGCACGTTGCGCGCCATGCCGCCGATGATAATCGGAGGGTGCGGGTTTTGGGCGGGTTTCGGGAACGACTTTACTGGCGCAAAGTCGTAGTAGCGGCCGTGATATTCCGCCTCGTCCTTGGTCCAAAGCTCCTTCATCACTTCTAGGGCTTCCCGGGTCTGGGTCCACCGGTGCTCGAAGTCGCCGCCCATGATTTCGGTCTCCTCTCGGAGCCAGCCGGTGCCGATGCCGAACAGGAACCGGCCGCCGCTGAACAGGTCGAGGCTGGCGATCTCCTTGGCCAGCAGCAGCGGGTTGCGTTCGGGTACCAGCGTGATACCGGTGCCCAGCTTGATGGTGCTGGTGGCTCCTGAGGCCCGGGCCAGCGCGATGTAGGGATCGGTGAAGTGGGAGTAGGTCCACGGAATTTCGCCCCCGGTCGCAGGGAACGGGCTGTTGCTCCGCACCGGTACTGCCGGGTGCTCGGCGTACCAAAGCGATTCGAAGCCCAACTCCTCGGCCTTTTTGGCCATGAAAGCCGGGTCGATAGTATAGGCGGGTAGTGGCACCGACGTTCCGACGCTCATTAGCTCTCCTTTCCCTGGTAACTTTGGCTAATCCGCGAGGGCAGCGACCCGTAATTGGACCAGGTCGTAGCGCTCGCCAGCTTGTTCGACTACAGTGGCGAGGTCTTCTTCGAGCATATACCCTTGGCCGATCAACTCTCGGGCGGCAATGCGCACTTGGGTAAGATAGTCTTCCCGCGAGGAGTAGCGCTCTTCGATCGATGGGCGAGGGTCGCCGGACTCCTCGCGCTCCGCCTTGGTCAGCGCGAAGGGGATGGTCGAGCCCATGGTCTTGTGGGTCTGCCCTTCGCCGCCAGTCTCAGGGTGGCGCAGGTTCCAGCCAAGCAGAGTCGCCATGGGGACGGCGACATCGGGCAACCGGATGCCAGCGGTCTCGTTGCCGTCCGGGTCTGTGGCAGATACCAGCGCGGGATAGGGAGTGCCAACCTGGGGCGGCACTCCCTCGGGTCTTCCGTCGGCGCCGAAGTCCAAGCGTGAAAGGTAGCGAAGCACCGTGGGAAATGCGCCACCCGGAAGCTGGCGGTATGTGTCCCGGAGGGTGCCTGGCGCTGTAGCGCTGCCGTCGTCCAACCGAGGATGCTTTCCCAATGGAGGTTGGATCCCGTGGGAGGCCCAAAGTTCCAGATTGACCAACGCGGCGCGCAGCAGGGGACGGTAGTCTACCCAGTTGAACCGGTTCAAACCGCGAGCCCCGGTCGCCGGTTGAAAGTTGGTCAGCGGGAGTTCGCCAGCGGTGTGTTGAGTCCCGGCGAAGTGATAGATGCGGACATCCCCCTCTGGCGGGAGGTCGTTGGAGCCAGCGGCATCCACATGGATGAGAGCGGCGTGACCGGACCAGTACTCGCACGAGGTATTGGTCAGCAGCAGTTTGGGGGAAGCGCCGAGGGCTCGCACCCGCCCAAGCAGGCTATCGGTGAGGCCGGTCTCAGGGTCGGTTTGCTCCGTGTCCGCGAAGGGGAACAGAGCCCCGGCGCTGTCTTCGACCAGGCTCGATGGCTGTCCGAAGCGCTGGTTGAACTCGCCACGGCGGGCCCCGGCAATGTGGGCAATCACCCCGTCGAAAACCTGGCGGCCCTCTTCATCTTGGTTGAGTCCCAAATAAAGCAGGTGCCGGAGGAACCGCCCGCTCTGGGACGCCCCGAAAGCGTGGGCCCACTCTAGTTGCCCGGCGCAGGGATTGGCGACTCCGCCGTTGCGCAGGAAGGAGTTGAAGTCTCGTACGCCGATCATTCCAAGCCCAATCACAGGAGCTTCGTTGGTGGTGTATACACAGCGGTAGACTTTGCCCGCTTCGAAGCCGGAGAGCAGCGAGACGTGGGAATTGTCCGGGACTAATCTCCCGTCTTCCAACCGCCCGAAGGCCCATTCCTCTCTGGGGATGGGGTGGGGCTCAGCGAAATCGTGGTTGCGCACGGTCAACTCGGCGGCTGGGTCCTCCAAGTCGGCCGTCGGGTAGGGCAGGTGGCCGCGGTCGGACAGCAGCTGCGTAGACTGGGGCTCATTCGGCTGGAAGGTTACGGCGATGCGCCCGTTGACCGGTCCTTTGTCGGTCGCGGCGTTGGGTACTCGTATTCGCAGCAGGCCGGGCTGGCTGGGCACGTCGTGCTGCCAGCCGCACCATGCGACGGTGTAGCCACGTCGGAATAGGAAGCCATTGCCCGGCGGCATGGGAGCGTCGGGCAGCACTTCCGGAGAGCTGTTGAAGTGGCGTAAAGCCAGCGGCCTCCCCCGGTTGACCACGTCGAACAGCAACCGCCTGGAACCTCTCGCGGGCGCCGCTGGGGTCAGAATGCGAAAATCGGAAGAGAAGGAGACCATCCCATCGGAGTCTCGGGGTGCCAGGGCGATGTCGGCGATCAACGAGTTGCCGGCCGCCTTGGGGTCGACTCGGAAGTGGGCCACGCCATCGATCTGTTCGTACCGGCCGACTTCGCCGAAGCCGATGCCCTCCGCGAAGGACCGACGGCTCGTAATCTCCAGAGTGCGAACGGCCATGCGTCACCTCTCCCACGGCCTCGGTCCTACCAGGGCCAAGGTCGGCTTGGTACTAGGGGAGATCCTCGGGGTCCACGTTTAGATCAGGCGGCGTGTCCTCCCCGGTGAAGTCCTGCCACCAAGCGGCGAAGTTATCCTCGCCGAATTTATCTCGCAACCGGGAGAGGTGGAGCCGCGCTTGGTCCAGCACCGGAAGGCTGTTCTCGGCGGCAAGCTGATAGGTGCGCCCGGCCCACGACAGCGCCGCGTCCAGGTCCTCCCGCTCCTCCGAGACCATGCCCAATTGCCCGTAGGTGCGGGCGACCCTGGCGGTGTCTTGGATTTCCTCGAAAATCTCGCGGGCCCGATGGTACCAGGCCTCGGCCTCTTCCAGCCGTTTGTGTTCGTGGCAAAGCACACCGAGTTGTCGGCACTCGTCTCCGGCGCTGCGCCAATCGCCGAGCTCTTGGAATTTCCCCAAGGCCAGGTTGAACCAATTCTCGGCATCGTCGAAAAAGATTTGGCGTGCCTGGGACAATAGCCCCAGGTGGTGAAACTCGACGGCCATCTGAGCGCCGTTGCCCATGCGGTCGCTGAGGGTGAGGGATTGCAAATACCAGTTCTCGGCGTCGTCAAATTGGTATTGGGCGTGGGCCAGGGTGCCCAAGGCGTGGTAGACCAAGACCGAGGTCTCCTCGTCCCGGACCTCCTCAAGTACCTCGCGGGCCCGGTGGTACCAGCTCTCCGCCTCCTGGTATTCGAAGCGGAACTGGGCGCACAGTCCCAAGGAACGGTAGTCTTTTACCATTTCCTCAACGTCTTCCAGCCGCTGATGGATGTCCAGCGAATTGGAAAACCAGTCTTTCGCCTCGGTATACCGGCGTTGGTATTGCCGTACCAGACCCATACCGTAGTAGTCGTCGGCTACGGGAGACCGGTCTTCGCCCTCTTCGATGATCGCCAACGACTTGGTGTACCACTCCTCGGCCTCGTCCAACTGCCAACGCTTGAGCGCCACTTCACCCATCTGATGATAGACGGCGGCGGTGCGTGGATCTTCCTCGGAGCCCTCCTGAGCGGACAGGTAGTCGAGGAGTTGGCGGTTCATCTCGTCGGCGCGCCCCAACTCTCCGGCCTCGATGCACTCGCCGGCTTCGGTGCCCAGCAGGTAGAGCCAGAGCTCCGTTGCGCCGTTACTCTCCGCCTCGGCGGAGGTATGGCCGCTAACGTCCAGCAATTGACGGCGGAGGCGCCGCAGCTCCGGGTAGCGCTTTTGCATCCGGTAAACTTGGGCGATCGGCTGCACCAGCAGTTGAGCGTTGTCCCACTGCTTGCCCTCCAAGGCCAAGGCCAGTGCTTGGGTCAGGTTGCCCTCTTCCGCCAGGATAGCGGTCGTTCCCGAGTCCTGGTTTTCGTATAGCGTCTCCATGAAGTAGTCGGCGGTGTCGGCGAACACCCGCACGAATTCCGACTCTAACTCGGTGATCCGGGAGACAGGCAGCTGTTGGTACAGACTGCGCCCGTAGAACCAAGGCAGAGCCGGGTGGATCTGGTAGACGCTGGGCGTGATGGGCTCTAGGAAACCGCTATCGCGGGCCGAGCGGAGCAGCGTGCGGCAAGCGCCCCAACCCAACTGCTCTCCCATCACCGACCGGTAGGCGCTCTCTTGGGTGATGTGGGTCAGAATGTCCATCATGACCCGGTTACGGAACATAGATAGGAAGGGCAGATGGGTCCGGCTACGGCGCGACATCCGCGAGAAGGACTGCTCCATCAGCAGCGTCAAATACGCGGGCCGGCCCTCCTCACCAGGGCCAGCTTGGCGCCGTTCCAACCCCTGCCGCAGTTCCCCCAACAGCACCGAAGCCGGTATTTCCTTCAACAGAGGAACGGCCAACTCCAAGGCCAACGGGTGACCTTGGACCAATTCCAGTAGTTCGACGAACTCGGGGCCCAATCGCCTGGACTCGACTGTCGACTCTTCCAGCAGGCGCGTTCCGAACTCCACCCGGTCACGCGGGCTGAGTCCGGGCAGTTGGTACACGGCGTGGGGTGTAGAAAGCCAACCTTCCTCGCGGCGGCTGACCAGCAACACCCAGGAATTCCCGCCATCCTCGGCCAGCTCGGATAGAAGACTGTCCAAGTCTTCCAGTTCGCCCTCTTCCAGCAGCCCCGCAGCGCCGGAGGGGAATCCGGCCAGGTTTTCCACCTGGTCCCAAACAAGCAGAGTTTCGTTAGTTCGCAGGTATTCCAGCAGCCAGCGGCGACGGTCGGCGGGCCGCAGGTCCCCGAACTCCAATCCGGCTAGGGCTGTGCCAGTCTCATGGACGACCTTTTCCAGCCCCGCTCCGACATCGAAGGCGGTGTAGAACACCCCTTGGGGGCGCGCCCCAGTCTTTTCCAGGTAAGACGCGAGACCCAGCGCAAGCTGAGACTTGCCGCAGCCAACCTCTCCGGTCATGAGGACGACCCGGCTCTCGCTCAGGGCCTCTTCCAATTCGAGCAATTCCCGCCTTCGGCCGATCAACCCGTAGGGACCGCCGCGGGGCAGTTCGCGGGGCGGGGCCTCTTGGGTTGCGGGCAGCATCCCGGGAATTACTGGTTCCTCCTCTTTGGGCCGAATCGGGGAAGGGATGTATTCGGCCGACTGGTAGACCACCGGGGTGATCCAGTCCCAGGAGACCAAGGGCCCCGCCGCCGAGGGGCGGTGCGGGTGTTCCATCAAGGCTCGTCTCGCCGCTGCGACCGCCTCCGCCACGCCGGGACCGTTGGCCAAGGCCCGGTAGAAGGCTTCGGCGAACAAGCTGCGACCCGCGCCAGTGAGGGCCTGAGGCAAGAGCACCACGTAGGGAATACCTGGCTCTTGGTTTAAGCTTCGGGCAACCTCGTGAGCATCGGGCGAGTTGGTCACCAGCAACGCTACTGGAGCGGCGGTTGACGAAGGACGGTCGAGATTCGCCCCCGCTGCGGAGCCATCGAGGTGTAGCAGATGGTAGTTGGGTGCGCCGTCCCCCGGTCCGGCCGACGCGCCAGGGCGCAGGCAGTCGAGCTCAACCTCCGCGTCAAGTCCTTCCATGGCTGCGATGGACTCGATGGCTATCCCGGCGGAAACTCCTTCCGGTCCCGGAGAGGCGACCAGACAAACGCTGAACTGGCTCTCGGATAGCTCGGGTTGGTAGAGTTCGAGGACTCCCTCACCGTGGCGGGTGACTCCTACGAAACGGTTGACCATGTAGCCCGCTTCGGGCTCGTTCATCAACTCCCAAGGGAGCGCCAAGAAGTCCAGCTTGTCTGAGACAATGGCCAAGAGGGATGAGCTGGACCCGGCCGCGAGGGCACGGTCGAGCAACTGGCGGGCCTCCGACCCGACTTGGAAGACGCCCTCGGCCAAGAGTCGCCCTAGGTCCCTGAACCCAGCTTCGACCGCCTCGGCGCGGTCCTTGTTGGGGCCGTAGGGGTTGTCGGGGTACTCCTTGAAATACCAGTTGATCTCTTGGATTTCGGAGTCGCTAAGTGGGAACGGAAAAGCTGAAGGGTGCGCGGATTCGCGGACACCCGATTCGTCGACGAAAGAGACCTGTACCTGAAGCTGTTCTCGCAGGTCCAGGATTTCCAGCGTGTTGGCCAATCAGTCCTCCGGGAAGCCGGTGGTGTCGCCGTATACTATCACCGGCGTGATTGGCCGTCCAACCGGTTGTATGAGCCTACTGGGCGGTGAAGCCCCCGTCCACGGCCATGGCTAGACCGGTAACCAGCGAGGCTGCGTCGGAGCACAGCCAGGCCACCGATTCGGCGATCTCGGCAGGGGTGCCGAGGCGCCCAATGGGCTGTCGATTGGGAATTGTTGCCTCGTAGTCGGCTTCCCGGCCGCTGATCAACCGCGCCACCATCGGCGTGTCGATGATGCCGGGGCAAACCGCGTTTACGCGTACTCCGTCGGCGGCGTATTCCAGCGCCGCGGCCTTGGTCAGACCGACGACCGCGTGCTTGCTGGCGACATACGCCGACAGGCGCCGCGAGCCCACCAAGCCAGCGGCTGAAGCGGTGTTGACAATGGCCCCGCCACCTTGCTCCAGCATCCGCGGGATCTCGTGCTTCAGGCAGAGCCAAACGCCCTTGAGGTTGATGTCGATCAGCCGGTCCCAGGTATCCTCGGGGTATTCGTGCAACCGGCCCGCCATGTAGCCTTCGATGCCGGCGTTATTGTAGGCGCAGTCCAGGCGCCCGTAGGTCTGCACAACCTGGGCGATCAGGGCCTCGACCTCGTCGTTCTTGGAGACGTCGGCATGGACGAAGATGCCGTCGCCGCCCATACTCTTGACCGCGCTCAGAGTTTCTTCGCCACCCTCGGCGTTGATGTCCGACACCACCAGAGTCGCGCCCTCCCGGGCCATGACCAGCGAGGTCGCCCGGCCGATGCCGGAGCCAGCTCCGGTAACCAACGCGATTTTGTCCTGCAAAGTGCCTGGCATAGCTGGTTCTCCAATTCGCTTAGGGTTCGTCGAATATCTCTGCGACCGCAAGATTCAAGCCGGACAGAACGGCAGATTCGAGGCTGTCGCCAAGACTGCGAAGGGCTATTCGCGTCCAACCTTGGTCCGCTCGCCCAAGCACCTCAACGGTTCCCGCTTCAGGAGATACGATCCAGCACTCGCTAACCCCCAGGGTCGCGTAGTCTTCCAGCTTGCTGGCCACATCGCTTCGGAAGTTGCTAGGCGAGAGTACTTGGACCACCAAGTCCGGGGCGCCGCGAACCACGGGGTCTCGCTCAATCGGATTCTCGTTGCTGATAAACAGCAAGTCCGGTTGCCGGGTGCGCAATGGCTCCTCTTGAACAATGACGTCGACAGGCGCATACACCACTTGGCCGAGTCTCGATTGCGCTAGGAATTGACGCAAAAGAAAGTGCAATTGCCCTGATGCCGGAATGTAGGAGCCGGGGCCATGATCATTACTCCATCGACGATGTCGTAGCGTGCCTTGATCTCTGGCCCGTTCAAGTATTCCCGGTATGTCAGCTTCTTGGCCTGCGTCGTCATCGGCAACTCCTCCAGGAGCCCAAGTACCAGTATACGAGCAGCGCTCTCCTACGTCTCGCCGGAGCGGCGGGCGTCGGCGCGCCAGTCGTCGGGGCTGGGCTCTCGGTCAACGGCCACGTCCACCACCGCCGGTAGGCCTGAGGCCTGGGCCTCCCGCAGGGCGTCAGGCAGGTCTCGGGAGTCCTCGACGTGCACCCCGAAGGCCCCGAATCCCCGGGCCAAGGCGGCGTTGTCGGTGGGGTAGAACTCCGAGGCGATGGTCTGGCCCCGTGGTTGATGGTCGAGCACCATGCCGAGAGCGTTGTCGTTGAATACCACGCAGGTCATGGGCAGGTCGTACTGCATCGCTGTCGAGAGCGCGTTGACGGTCATCATGAAACCGCCGTCGCCAGTGACACAGGTAACCGGCCGGTCCGGGTAGACCAGCTTCAGGGCCACCGCCGCCGGAAGTCCCCAGCCCATCCCGGCGGTACCACCGGGACAGAAGAAGGTGCCGGCCTGCTTGGCCTTGTAAAGGTGAGCCATCCAGGTACGGTTGTTCCCGGCGTCGAGGGTGAAGATGGTCGATGGGTCGGAGTGCTCGTTGAGCAGCGAGACCAAACGCCCCGGGGTGACCGGCGACGTGTCCTTGTGCATGTCCGGGTCGTCGTAGAAAGACAACTGGTCCTTGCGCTGCGGAATCGAGCCGGTCCATTCGCTGCGCTGCGAGGCGCTGACTTCGGCTGCTTCCCCTGACGCGTCCACGAGTTGGCCGAGTACGCTTCCGGCGTCGCCAATTAGCCCCAACTCTACCGGGAAGCTCCAACCCGCGTTGCGCTCGTCGATGTCGATTTGAATGACCCGCTGGCGACGGGGGTCGAAAATGTCGGGACGCTCCCGCACCGTCTCTTGAGAGCGAAGGAGCGCGCCAACCACGATCACGGTGTCGGCGTCGCCCACCGTCCGGTTAGCCGCGTCTTGGCCGTAGGTGCCCACCATGCCCACCGACAGCGGGTGGGTCTCGGCGATGGCGCTCTTGCCCTTGTAGCTCGTCGCCACTGGCATGCCCCACATCTCGGCCAACTGCTGCAGTTGCTCGTGGGCCCCGGCCATGTGGACGCCGTTGCCAGCGACCAGCACCGGGCGGCGCGATTGGCTGAGAATGTCGACCACCCGCTGGATGTCGGCTGGCGCGCTTTGCGGCTTGGCTGTGTTCAGGAACCCGGCGGCGTGGTGAATAAAGGGCGGCGACTCCAAGTCCACCTCGCCGCCAATGGCCGCCGACCGCATTACGATGGAGGACGGACCCGGACGCCCGCCCATGGCGTGCTTGATTCCCATCTGGGTGGCCAGGACCGCTTCCTTAGGGCTGGCGGCCAGTGCCGTGTATTTGCTCATGGACTTGAAGATATTGGGCAGGTCGATGCTGCCGTACTCCCCAGCCCCCGACTGATTGGCTGGCCGCTGGGCCGAGCCGCCGTCGGAGGTGTCGGTCAGCACCAGCATCGGCGAACTGCTGAGCATTGCTTCCATGATGCCGAAGCTGGCGTTGGAGCCGATGAATAGCCCTTGGCCCATGACCACCGCCGGTTTGCCAGTGGCCCGGCCCACGGCGTCGGCCATGATGGCCGCCACCTGTTCGTGGCGCACCAGTACCGTTTTGATACGGTCCTCTCTTCCGTACAGAAGTTGAAAAATCTGACCGGTGCCTCCTCCTGGAATGCCGAACACGTACTCCACCCCGGCCTCTTCCAGGGTCTGGACAATCAATTCGCTGGCGGTTGGCATTACATAACTCCGTGGCGTTCCTGCCTCAAATTAACGCCGGGCACGCAGAGAACGCAGAGGACTTGGAAGTGGGGCGATGATACCTTTCGCCCTATACAGGGTCAAGGAAGGCCGAGTTTGACCCTCGAATGGCGCGGGCGTATTATCCTCACATTCCGCGCCGGACCAGGTCCCAGGAATGACCGTGTTCGGCCCGGCTTCATACTTCACGGCAGGGAGCAGCCATGAGAGGCGGCGACGCAGTAGTCCACGCGCTGGAGAAAGAAGGGGTAGAGTACATCTCGGGCTTTGCCGGGGGCGGCGAGGCCCCTCTTTGGCCAGCCCTCCGGGCGTCCAACATCACGGTGTTTTCGGCCCGCCACGAAAGGATGGGGGTGGAGATCGCCGATGGCTACGCTAGGGCCACTGGCAAAGTGGGCGTGGCGCTCACCGGCACGGGACCGGGCGCAACCAACACCCTGACCGGGATAGCCGGGGCCTTCGCTGACAACATCCCGGTTCTGCTGCTCATGGGACAACACCCGCTGGGCAGCATGGGCCGCGAGATACAGCAGGAAGTGCCCTCCAGCATCTTTGACAGCTTCGTCAAGTGGAAGGGCACCATGTCCCGCATCGAGGACATTCCGGCCATCATGCGCCGGGCCTTCACCAACCTTCGCTCCGGCTCGCCGGGGCCGGTGGTGCTGGAAATGCCGTCGGACGTGTTGTTGTCCGAGGCCCCCGACAACGTGTTGAACTACGAACCGGTTGGGCCGGGCCGCCGCGCCGCGGCGGACGCCCGAGACATCGAGCGGGCGGCGGACATCCTAGTCAACGCTAACTTCCCGATAATGAACGTGGGCGGCGGCGTATTGGCGGCGGAGGCTTGGGACGAAGCCATGGAGCTCGCCGAGTTGCTGTCGATGCCGGTGGCCTCGACGCTGGTGGGCAAGGGGGCGTTCCCGGAGAACCACCCGCTGGCCTTGGGCGGCGGCGCCTACCCCAAGAGCCGATACGCCTCCGGGCAAGCGCTGATCATGAACCGCAAGGCCGATGCCGTGCTGGCGGTGGGCAACTCCTTCCGCCTGCCCAACGCCACCGACGGTCGCCCGATTCCCGAGGGCGTGCAGTTGATACACATCAACGCCGATCCGGGCGACCTGAACAAGATCTACCAAGCCGACGTGCCGATCTTGGCCGACGCCAAATTGGCGTTGGGCAGCTTGGTGGCGGCGGTGCGCGACCGCTTGGGCCCGGGCCGAGGCGGCATCAAGGAAGAGATAGTCGCCGAAATCGCCGAGGCGCGAGACAAGTGGCTCGGCGAGTGGGAGTCGGTTTTCAATGACCCCTCGACGCCGACCAATGGCTACCGGGCGGTCCAGGAGCTGCGCAAACTGATCGACCCCGACCGGACGATTGCCCTCCACGACGCTGGCGGCAGCCGCGGCTACCTGTCTCCCTTCTGGCCCGCCACCCGGCCGCGCAACTACATCGGCATGGGCGGAATGGCAGCAATGGGTTGGTCGATGGCCGCCGCCATTGGCGTCAAGCTGGGGCGGCCCGACCATCTGGTGTTCAACGTGCTGGGCGATGCCTCCTTCGGCATGGTCGGCATGGAGCTGGAGACCGCCGTGCGCATGGGCCTGCCCACCCTGACGTTGGTGCTAAACAATGGGGGCACCGGCGGCGGCCTGATGGCGATGGCCAACAACAACGCGGCCCCGCCGACCATGGCCGAGCTGGGCGGCAACTTCTCGGTGGTGGCCCAAGGCCTTGGAGCCCACTCGGAGCGGGTAGAGAACCCGGACGACCTGCCCGCCGCCTTCCGCCGAGCTATAGAGGCCACCGAGTCGGGCCAGGCGGCCTTGGTTGAGGTGCTGATACGGCCGATGCCCACCCCCGAGACCCCGGAAGACTGGACCCTGTAAAGGAGCTGGCCGTGAAGAGCGTTGAGATCGACCGCAGCAAGCGGTTGAAAGAGGAGCCGGAAAAGGGCCATAACCGTTGGCACCCCGACATTGCGCCCATCGTGGAGGCCGACCCCGGCGAGGAAGTCGTGCTGGAGACCCGCGACGCCTCCGACGGCCAGATGAAGCCTACGGTTGCGGTCGCCGATTTCGATCGCTTCGACCAAAAGGTCGCCCACCCCCTCACTGGCCCAGTTTACATAAAGGGGGCGGAACCAGGAGACCTCTTGGAGATCGAGTACGTCGACGTAATTGCTCAGCCCTACGGCTGGACCCGGAACCGACCCGGGGCCGGGTTCCTGCGCGACCTGTTCCAAGAGCCCTTCGCCGTCCATTGGGAGATCAAGGACGGCTGGGCCACCTCCGCCGGGCTGCCGGGCGTTCGCATCCACGACGGCTCGTTTATGGGAACAGCCGGCATCGCCCCGTCCCACGCTCAGATGGAGGAGTGGACCCGCCGGGAGGCCGACTTGGTGCGGCGGGGTGGAACGGCGGCCCCGCCCGACTCCGAGGACGCCATTCCCGCTGGCGGCACAGTCGCGGCCCAAGGGCTGCGGACCCTGCCGCCCCGGGAGAACTGCGGCAACGTCGACGCAAAGCAACTGACCAAGGGCTCTCGTCTCCTCATCCCGGTCAACGTTCCGGGAGCGTTGTACTCGGCTGGGGACGGTCACTTCGCCCAAGGAGACTCCGAGTGCTGTATCACCGCCATCGAGATGGGCGCCACCGCCGTGGTGAAGTTCCATCTGCACAAGGGCGAGGCGGAACGTCACAACATCCGCTTTCCACGCTACGCCCATCCGGGTTACTTCCTGCCACCCGAATGGGCGGCGCCACGAAACTTCATCGCGACGATGGGGTTCCCGATCCGCGACGACGGGACACAGGAGGGGGAGGACCTGACGCTGGCGGCCCGTAACGCTTTGGTCAACATGATCGAGTTGCTCGAAGAACGGGGTTGGAGCCGCGAGCAGGCTTACATCATCTGTAGCGTGGCGGTCGATCTAAAGATCAGCAACGCAGTCGACCTGCCCAACGTCACGGTATCGGCGTTCCTTCCGGAGGACATTTTCCAGGGGTAGTGCGCGGCGTGAACACCGGCAGAAAGAGGAGAGCCCCGACCGAATCGGGGCTCTCTTTGGTTCCGGGGAATAATGCTACGGTCGCTGCGTAAACCGTAGTGGCCGGGGTTTAGCTGATCCGCTTCACTTCCAGGGTTTCGCCCGGCGCCAGTGCCACCCGGCGTACATTTATCCCCAACTTGAGCAACCAATACCCCAGGGTAGCCTTGCTGACGCCCAACTCGTCGGCGGTAGCCGACAGGCCCAGCTCGTTTACCTTTTCTGGCAACAACCGTTCCAAGGGGCGCTGGTGCTCCTTTTCCACCCGTTGCATCAGCTTAGTCTTTCGCGCCACAGTTCTCCCTCCTACTCTTGCCGGGACTCCACGGTCCGCGTATCTCTGTGGTGACCACCGCTACGTTAGCACGGGCTTGGCCAAGTGTCAAACATTTTCTTAAACGGGTTTAAGAAACGTTTAGAACATCCAGCCCAAGCTGAGAGAGGCAGTCTAGCCTAGTGATCGACGTTTGCCAAGCCCCGAGCGCTCTCCAAGGGCCCCGATTGACACTTCTCGTTACCGGGACATAAGCTGGACCGGCAGACCCATCCATACCATTCGAGGCGGGCATCATGCGGGCTCCGACCCTAAAGGACGTGTACCGCGCCAAGCGCACCATCTTCCCCTACTTTCCTAAGACTCCGTTACACTATTCCCCGGCACTAAGCGAGTATTTGGAAGCGGACGTGTACTTGAAGCACGAGGAGCATTTACCTCTCGGCGCTTTCAAGTCCCGGGGCGGAATCAATCTGCTGGCCAACATGTCCGAGGAGGAGCGCGGGCGGGGCCTGATCACCGCTTCCACCGGCAATCACGGCCAGTCCATCGCCAGCGCCTGCCGTGAGTTCGGAGTACGCGCACGGATCGGCCTGCCGGAGAACGCCAATCCCCTAAAGGTAGCGGCGATGCGCGCGCTGGGCGCGGAGCTGGTGTTTCACGGGGACGACTTCGACGAGGCCAGGGAGCACTGCGAAGTACTCGCCCGCGAGGAGGGGTACCGCTACGTGCACGCGGTAAACGAACCATTGCTCATCGCTGGCGTGGCCACGGCGTCTTTGGAAATAATCGAGGACCTGCCCGACGTTGAGGTAATGATGCTGCCGATTGGTGGAGGCACCGGGGTCTCCGGCGCCTGTATCGTGGCCAAGACCATCGACCCTTCGGTGCAGGTATTCGCCGTGCAGTCCGAGACCGCGCCCGCCGGTTACCTTTCTTGGAAGAACAAGGAGATTGCCCAAGCCGACATGTCTACCTTCGCCGAGGGCATCGCCACCAAGTCCGGTTACGAGCTACCCCAGAGCATCATCGCCGAGTACTTGGACGACTTCTTCTTGGTCAGCGACGACGACATACGCCACGCCATTGGCCTCATGGTGGAGAAGGCCCACACCTTGTCCGAACCGGCGGGGGCCGTGGCGCTGGCGGGAGCGGTGCAACACAGAGAGCGGGTTCGTGGCAAAAAGGTATCTATAACCGTAACCGGCGCAAACATCACCGCGGATAATCTGGCCGACTCTCTACGGGTGTACCGGGACCGGGAGTAGTCACCGATGTGTTATCGCATCGAAAGGTAGCGGGCCAGTTCGTCCCGCTGGAACTCGGGCAAGGCCACTTCCTCGCCTTGGCGGGTGAATAGGACCAGCCCTTCTTCCGCTTCCATCATCTGGCCGATTTCCCAACCGTTGACCCCGGCTCGCTCCAGTTGCCCCAGCAGTCTGGGGGCGTTGGCGGCCGGTAACGTAATCAAGAGCGCTCCCGAGCCCAGTAATCCCATCGGGTCCAACGACAGTGCCCGGCATACCTCGACGGTCTCGGGGAGCACCGGTACGGTGTCTTCCTCGATGGCCAGGCCTAGGTGGGAAGCCGTCGCGATCTCGCGCAGCCCGGTGTACAGTCCCCCCTCGGTTACGTCGTGCATCGAGTGCACCGTCCCGAGGTCACCGGCCACGCGGGCGTCGGTAAGAACGCTAATCCCCGGAGCGTCCAACAGCCCGGCGGCGCTCTCTATGACGCTCTCGTCCACCCCGGCGCGGCGCAAGTCGTTGGCGCGGTCGCGGGCCAAGAGAGCCGTGCCCTCGATGGCGATGCCCTTGGTGATCACGATGCTGTCACCCTCTTGGGCGCCGCCGGTCCGGACCAGCCGGTCGCGCTCGACCTCGCCTAGCATCGTTCCCATGACGATCGGACGTTCGATGCCCAAGGTAACTTCGCTGTGACCGCCCACGAGGGTCACGTCCAATGCTTGGCAAGCGTCGGCCACCTGCTTGAAAAGCTCGGCCCCTTGCTCTTCAGTGAACCCCGCCGGAGCCAGGATGGTCGCCAGGAACCAACGGGGCGTGGCGCCGCTGGCGGCCACGTCGTTGGCGTTCACCTGGACGGCGTACCAGCCGATGCGGTCGGTGGCCATGGTCACCGGGTCGCTCTTGGCTATCAGAAGCCGGTCCCCCATGTCCAAGGCGGCCGCGTCCTCGCCGACTCCAGGCCCTAGCACTACTCGGGGGTCGTCGATGGTCAACTCACCAAGGAGACTTTCCATAAGATGGTGAGGGAATTTTCCGGCTTGCAAGTTGGTGCTCCGGTGGCTTGAAAAATCGTGATGCGGTGCAGAACTATATTAGTGCAGCCGTAGCTAGATTGACACCCGAAAAGACATTGTGATAAAGATTACAAGCTAGGCGAGAGCCATGGAGGACTTACCTTGAAAGTCTTGGGGTTGAGACGGTTGGAGCGGTCGGCAGGCTGGTTGATAGTGGCCCTTATCGGGGCCGTTTTCATGCTGTCCGCGGCCTGCGGCGGTGACGAGATAAACCCCAACGCCACGGCGACCCCGCGCCCGCCGGACACCATCGCACCTGGGGACCGGACTCCGCTGCCCACTCCGCTGCCGACCAACACTCCCGCGCCGACGCCAACACCTGGCGAACCGCCGGGTGGATTCAAGCTGTCCATCGGCGTAAATGGTGACGCCCTCGAGTTCGACACTGGAATTTTGTTCGCCCAGGCTGGCTCCAATGTTGAAGTCACCCTGAACAACGTCTCAACGATCAACCAGCATAACTGGGTCCTGGTGCCCGAGGACGCCAAGGACGACGTGTCCACTCGGGGAGCCAGCTTTCCCGACGGCTGGATCGACCCGGACGATCCCCAGGTGCTCTTCAAGACGGCATTGCAGGACCCTGGGGCCACCGGAGTGGTGCAGTTTGTTGCGCCGGCCGCCGGGATCTACCAGTTCGTGTGCACCTTCCCGGGCCACAACGCGACCATGTTCGGCGACTTTATCGTTCGCGAAGCGAGCTAACCCGCCGGTTTACAACCTTCGGGGCGTTTGATAGCATCTAGAGACCGGGCCCGTTTGGGCCGAGGCCCGGGCCTCTTCATCAGGTGGGGCGTTCGTCTAGCGGCCCAGGACACCGCCCTCTCAAGGCGGAGATCAGGGGTTCGAATCCCCTACGCCCTACCAAAAAGGGACTGCAGACAGGCCCGGTTCGTCCAGTGCGACTTTCTGGGGATTTTCCTCTCCTAGAACTCAGGGCTTCTGATAGCTGAACGGGACCGACACTTCCTTTACGAAGGAGCCGATGAAGGCAAGTCCAACTCGACAATCGTGCTTTCGCCGTTTTGCTCTCGAATTGCTATCTGCAAGGGAGACGCATTGGGTGTATCCGGGGTTGTGAGAACGACAAAAGTTGGCAAGCTGCGCGGAAATTCATGCTGTCAAGGCGGGTTCGCCATTTCTAGCCCAACGGTAGGATTTCCAACCTTAGGGGACCCTTAGGAATCTGGTGACGTAGTCCAAGTCCACCGTCGGCGCGGGCAGACCGATCTGCGCGAGGGCTTCGCTAAACCGGCTAATATCGTAGACGCTGTTATCTGCCAAGTACGGAGCAACTGAATCCAGAGACTGGACCAGGACTTTCAGTTCCAGGTCGTTTTCCAGGTCCGCCGTCACTTGTAATTTCGATTTCCACTCTTCCAACGGGACGCGGTCTGCCACGGAGCCATCGCCTTCGAGATAAGCGAACACCTCGTCTGCAGTAACAGGACTCTGTTGCACCACGTTGTAGACCTTGCCCAAGTGGGCCGGATCGTCGGAGACCTTCGTGATCGCTTTGGCCAGAAAGTCGACCGGCGTCATCTCGAATTTCCAATCGGGCGCCAAGGGAGCCCAACCGGACCGCACACAGGCTTTGATTATCAACGACTGGAAGTCATTGGGATTGACCACTCCAGTACCGCTATGGTGGCCCAGGTTGCCGGGCCTGAACATGCAGACCGGCAGTCCTCGATATATGGCCGACCAAACGAGCCGTTCCGCAACCCATTTAGCCTGGTTGTAGCCGCCTTCCATCCTATCGACGAAGCCATCTATCTCGTCATTCTCCAGGTAGGGAGCATCGTCCCCTCCCGGAAAGATGCCATTCGAGGAAATGTATTGCACCGGTTTCGTTCTGCCGCTGCAGGCGAATTTGATAATCTCCAACGTCCCATCGACGGTGTGGGGCTTGGCCGTGGCATATGGGTAGGCGTAATTGACGGAGGCGGCGCAGTGAAAGATTAGGTCAATCTTTTCGGCGAGTCGCTGGTACTCGCTGTTTTCCAATCCCAAAAGAGGCTGGGTAAGATCCCCGGTAACCGGGACGATTCGATCCTCAAGGGATTGACTCGGCAGGCTGTAAAACTTCAGTGCATCCAATACCCGGTTCGTTGGCCGGTCTTGTCCGGAGGCTCGGTCCCTCACAAGGCAGTAAAACCGGGTGTCTGGGCCCGTAGCGCGGAGCAATTCGTCAAGCAAGAAAGCGCCAAGAAAGCCGGTTGCGCCTGTGACGAGGACCGAAGACGCCTCGCTTAGACGTGTGATTCTCGGTTCGCCAGTAGGGACAATCCCTGGGTCCAGGATTGCGTCGTCGGCCAGCGGAACTCTCGTTTCCATGTGTGATCCTCTACCTTGAAGGTATGCCCCCAACTTATTGATAGTCGGGTACTCGTAAATCTCGGTGCCCTGGAGCTGGATTCCAAATGTCTGCTCCATGCCCAGAGTAAGGCTCAGGCCTGTCAGAGAATGGCCGCCGAGATCAAAGAAGTTCCAGTCGTCATCCAGAGATTCGCTGGCAATATCCAGAGCTTCGCCCCATAGCTCCCGCAGAACACCATTGTGCTCTGCGGCCGTAACACGCATTGGGAGTTGCGCCCGCTGTTTGACATCGGGTCCCGCATCGCGCAATGCGGGAAGGGCTTTGCGGTCTAGTTTACCCGTCTGCCGATTTATCGGGAGGGCTTTCAGTTCCAGGAACCGCCTGGGGACCATGTATAAAGGCAGGTACCGCTCCAATAGAGTCCGCAGGTCCCGGCTCGTGCCGCTCTTGGCGTCGACCCGCCATGTCGCCCCCGGTTCGCGGACAACGTATGCCACCAGCCGCTTGTTATTCTCACTTTCGGCTTCCGCGGATACCGCAGCGTCCGCCACACCACAATGCCTGCGGAGCATCTCCTCGATGGCGCCCAGATAAACGCTGTACCCTCTGATCTTGACCATTGAATCGACACGGCCAATGATTGTCGTCATTCCTCGCGGATCTAACCCGGCCAGGTCCCCTGTTGCGTAATACCGTTCGCCATCCCAACACACGAAACTCTGGGCATCCAAATCGGGCCGACCCAGATACCCCCGGGCCAGTCCGCGACCGCCAATAAACAACTCACCGACTCCGCTCGGGATGAGACCAGATTCCCCCTCCGGACGGACTCGGACCGTCACTCCGTCCATCGGCAGACCTACCGGACACACATCTCTTCCATCCAAGGGCAAATCTGTCAGGTCGACGGTGCAAACATCGTGGGCCTCGCTGATGCTGTAAGTGTTGAACACACGAGTTGAATCAGGGAACACGTTTAACGCCTGCTCCAACAAGGTGCTCGGTACCACTTCGCCGTTCAGCCAGACCACCCTTAAGCTGGCCAGTTGGGCTCGCAGTAGGTCATGGCCGGCCGAATTCAAAATCCCTTGTAGCAGTGACGGAGTAAACAGGATTTCGGAAATACGGTTCTCTGAGATGAATGCGGCGAGAGCCCGCGGCAGGAAAATTACATTGTCGGGGATTACATAAACCGTTGCCCCTTTCAGAAGTGGGCGGAGGAATTCCCAGGGGAAGAAGATGTTGCACGCAACCCTATCTCCAACACCATAAGAGCTAAACTTGTATCTGGCGCAGTAGGACGAGATGACGGAGCCGCTCGTCTGCATTACTCCCTTTGGATTTCCGGTCGTGCCGGAAGTGTAAGGAAGGAAAGCGAGATTATCGCTGGCGACGCGCGGACCATTGGCCGCAGTAAAAGACCCCGCCCAGGTTTGATCGGCGTCGATGGCCAATATGTTCGTCCCTTCGGACCGGCTAAGCCTGGACAAGTGTTGTGCCTTAGTGATCACAACCTTGGGCTGTGATTCACCCAAGATGGCACGTAGCAAATGGTCGGGGGAATCGAGGGGCACCGGCATGAATGCAGCCCCAGCTTTCAAAATGCCGATGGCCGAAACGATATACTCCGGGGAGGTCTCCATGAATATGCCGACCGGGTCGTCGAGAGAGACACCGCAATTTCGAAGATAGGCCGCCAGGGAATCCGTTGCCTCATCCAGTTGCGAGTAAGTGAATTGCTCATGGCCGAACACTATTGCTAGACTATCCGGGGTTTCGGTAACCTGAGTCTTGAAAAGATCAGGTAAACTACTCTCTACGGAATTCATTACCCACTCTCAACTCACGGAAAGAAAGCAACTAGCTCGGCTGTGGCCTTGCATTGATTCTTAGTCGTTAACAAATTAACCAGATACTAACAAATAATTCAACTAGGCGGGTAAGACGGTACTAAATCTTCCGCCGGCCGAAATCTAGTCTGCCAAATGAGGACCACATGCAGTTCGATTCGTTGGAATTCTATAAAGAGCACGCTGAACGGTATTCGGAGCTGTCTCACGAATTCACTCATTCGCTGTACAGTGGCTCCTCCCATCCGGCCCTAAAGGGCGATATGGACCTACTGAATAGAATTCCCGACCTGGTGACTGGCACCCGCGGGCTGGACGCGGGGTGTGGCGCGGGGGCTCGGGACGTTTATCTATTGCATACTCGGGGGTACGACGTTTACGGAATCGATGCGGTGGAAGAGAACATCAACCTGGGGAAGGAGTTGCACCCTGAAATCGCGGACAACCTTCGCGTCGCTGATCTGCGACAACCCCTACCTTTCGAGAACGCGTCCTTCGATTTCGTTTTGTGTAATGCTGTGATACAACATTTGCTTCCCGAAACGACCGAATCCACAACGATCCCGGAGTTGGCCAGAGTCCTGGCTCCCCATGGAGTGCTGCAACTGATGTTCAAGACCGGTTCCGGGGTGGTGACAGTCAGTGACCGCGCCTACGGAGCGGGTGGAGTGGACCGATCGTTTCAGCTGTACGATGAATACCGGTTGTTAGAGATATTGCAAGACCATGGCTGCGATCTGGTGGAGGCGGCCGGAAGCGATGAGCTGGGGGGAATGCTCTATTTCAGCGACCCCAAACCGATGCGCTATTGTGCCTTCTGGGTGAGGAAGAATTAGGGGCATCCGTTTCAAAGGACCAACGGTCGAGCCTCCACGGTTGCGGCGGCCTTCTGGATCTCACTGATGGCCAAATCCGCAATTCCTCCCATTTCGCATTTAAGTCCGGCGTAGGCGCTGGCGAACCGGGCACTGCTTTCTAGCGACCATCCTGCTCGAAGCCCGTATATGATTCCGGCCGAAAAAGCCGCGCCGGCCCCATAACAATCAATTACCTGGACCTTTGGAGGCCGGATACTAAAGGCCTGCCGTTTCTGGGCGACAACGCAGCCGTCCGCTCCCAGAGTTACTAAGGCCGTGCCCACGCCCTGATTGATCAGCCAACGGGCGATATCAGCCGGGTCTGCCTCTGGTTCGTCCATGGATACCTGGCAAATACTGGTATACCGGAGCCACCTTGGTAGTGTGGGATTGTCATCGTACTGCGATTCTAGATTCAGGAAAACCTGTGCTCCTTGGGATGAGGCAATTTCCATAGCCGCCAAGACGCTGGGACCATCGTACCAGTCCGCGTATAGCAACCCCGGTCGAGGCAATTGACCAGCGCTAGGCGGCGTCAGGGCTGCTACGGCCGAAGGGTCCCGTCGTTGGAAATATGTACGGGCGCCACTGGCATCAACGATTGCGACCTCCAGCGGTGTGACTAGCCCCTTACTGACTCGTTGTTCGGCCTCTACACCCCAGGATTTTAAGTGTTCTATTACTCTCTCTCCGTGATAGTCATACCCCACCGGAGAGGAGATGAGGTTAGTCGGGACCCTCCATTTGTTCAGAATGCTTGCGACGATCACAGCATCGTCCCCTACAGTTTCAACCGTATCCAATACGAAAGCGCCGCCGTTTTTTGAAGGCAGGTGTTCGACCATCAAAAGCAAGCAGTAGGTCAAAAACCCGAAGCACACCACATCGCCAATCCGGGGTTGGACTAGATCGAAGCTATGGTCGGCCGCTATCTGATTGTCGGACATATAACACCTGCTTCGACGTCGCGTTCGAGCATTCCAGTCCAGGCGAGTCGCTCCATATTCTGATTCCGACAATCTACCACAGGCAACAGGGCAGCAGGTGAGACCTCTTCGCCGGGCCTGGCAGATTGTGCAACACCCACGTTCCTGTGATGCAATGCTGGTGCCTTGGAGGGACTCAAGGGGCGTGGTTGCTTGAGATAGTATCTTTCCGATCGCTGCTGAATCCGAGCCTGGATTCCGGCTGCGGCCGGAACGACGACGAGGGGGTTAGCAGGTCACGGACTCAAAATTAACGAACACGTTCCTAGGCCCTCCCCACCCAACGGCGCGTCACGACCAGCAGCAGGCTGGCGGAAGCTGCCGTACTCATCCGCCTTGTCGCCCATAAGCTGGTTGTAGTTATTTCTTCCGCCTCGGCCGAAGAGGATTAGCTCCTCGTTGGCGATGTCGATTTTCGCGTAGTTCGTCGGCGTTGCCTGTTTATCGGCATAGATCCGAACCATGACCGCCATGTGGATTGGCCGCGACAGCTGTGAGCGCAACGGGATCATCGGCCCGCTGGACGGATAGGTAACATTGACTGGCTCCACGTCCTGAACGCCTTGGTCCGGCCGGAGCTTCATGGCCAAGTAGACGAACCCTTCCTCCACGTAGAGGTCGATCAGCGGCTCCATCTCTGGGGTGACACGATAGCTGTTGTCCCTCTGCCAGCCGATCAAGGCGTTGGGGTCCGCCGAGCCCACCACGTCTAACCCGTATGGACCCACCTCACCGCTGGCGAACACCTCCACTGAGGCGGAGGCCGCTGGCGCGCTTGCGGCAATGGTGAGGCATTCCGGGAGCGGGGGAGGAATGAACACCGGATCGGTGGCCACATCAAGCTCGGTGAAGGCCGCAATTGCGTCCTCGGGCACCTCGACGTCCTCGACGTCGATGGCCTCCGGCTGGGGCAATATCCAAGAAAAGTCCGGCGCTGAGCTGGTGTATTCAATCTGAACGTAGGAGGTCACCGTGCCGTCGTTGTTCTGGGTGAAGATGATCCTCTCGGCGTTTTGGTCAACCGGGACGGTCGTACAGAAAAAAACCACCGCACGCCGCGACGGACTGCGCCGAAGCGAGGCCCCCTCCGACAAGAGCGGTCGCCGCGATTAGAACGGGTATCCAGAATCTGATTTGCATCGGTGAATCCTCTCCGTTGACCAATGTTGTTTGCCCAATAACCAATACGGCTTGGAACAGGGAAACGTTCCCTGCTCGCTGGTCCGGACCGGCGTTAGCGCCTGGGGACGTCACGGGCGGCGCATTAGAAGTAGCTGGCGGTGATTAGGTCTCGAAGCTCCTGGCAGGAACAGAAACTTCTCGTCCTCGACCGGCTGGTCTAACTCGTATCCGTCGAAGTCCAATTAGTTGCACTGATTTCCTTGGCCTTGACCACCACGTCCACCAACTGCTCCATCGAGAGGCGGCCGGTGTTGGTGTTGCGGGGGCTGGGGTGGTAGGAGGCGACGATGGACGGCAGACCGGGGCCGAACTCATAGACTCCCCCGTGCCGGAATTTGGCGCGGAGGCGTTCGTTGGCCATTTCAGAGAAGGTGCGCAGGGCGGCCTGGAAGGCGATCTGGCCCAAGGCCATCACCACACGCAGGTTGGGCAGGATTTGTATTTCGCGCACCAGGTAGGGGAGACAGGTGCGCTGCTCCGATGGGGTCGGCCGGTCTCCCGGGGGCACACAGCGTACGGCGGCGCAAACGTACACGCCTGTAAGCTGCAGGCCGTCTTCACGGTGATCGGAGTTGGGCTGGTTGGCCAACCCGGCCTGGTGCATCGCGCTGGTAAGAAAGGACGCCGAAGGGTCGCCGGTGAACACACGCCCGGTGCGGTTGCCGCCATGGGATGCCGGAGCCAGCCCCAGCATCAAGAGCGGGGCGTCCGGGTCGCCGAAACTGGGCACCGGCTTGGCCCAGTAGTCCCAGTCGGCGTAGGAGGCCCGTTTCTTCACGCCCATCGCCTCCCGGTGCTCCACCAGTCTGGGACACAGGCGGCAGGCGGTTATCTCGGCCGTCAGTTGGGCGAGCGCGTCCTGGGGAGACATGCCTGATTTGGAAGGGGTCATCTGGGCAACTATTGTATAATACCGGCCACGAATCAACGCCCAGCCAGGGCCACACTGGAGTTGGAATGATAGATCAAGACCGCTTGGTCAACGCCTTCTGCGATTTGGTGCGGATTGACAGCCCATCGGACGAAGAGGAGGAGGTCGCTCAGCACCTCACCCAGAGGTTGACCGGCCTCGGGTTCAACGTGGAGCGCGACGCCCATGGCAACCTGATCGCATCCGAAGAGGGCGCAGACCCCCTGCTGCTGTCGGCGCACATGGACACGGTTGAACCGGGCCGGGGCATCCAGCCCCAGGTTGTGGGCGACCGCGTCACCTCCGACGGCACCACGATACTCGGAGGTGACTGCAAGGCCGGAGTCGCCGCCATCATTGAGGCGTTGGAATCGTCGGCCGAAGACGGCTCTCCCCGCCGCCCGGTGCAGGTTGTGTTCACCAGGGGCGAGGAAATCGGCTTGGTTGGCGCGGCCAACTTGGACTATTCGATGCTGCGTTGCCGTGAGGCGGTGGTGTTTGACGGCAATGGCCCGGTGAACACGATCACCGGGGCTAGCCCTACCTACATGAGATTCGACGTCACCGTCACCGGTCGAGGCGCCCACGCCGGAGTCGAGCCGGAGAAGGGACTCTCGGCGATACGGATCGCTTCGGAGATCATAGGTGACCTTCCCAACGGGCGCTTGGACGAGGAGACGACGTTCAACGTCGGCCTAATAACCGGCGGCACCGTCCGAAACGCCGTGCCGGTGGAGGCGAGCTTCGGCGGCGAGTTCCGCAGCCACAACACCGAGACCATCGACCTGCTTCGGATGCAGGTGGCCTCGACTCTGCAGCGGGCGCGGGAAAAGTACCACGACGCGACGATCAACGAAGAGCTTGAGATGATGTTCCAGATGTACAATCTGGACCCGAACGAGCCGGTGGTGCGGCTGGTGACCAGTGAACTCCGGCGCATGGCCATGGAGCCCGACATTCGTCCCTCCGGGGGCGGGACCGACGCCAACGCCATGCGGCTAAACGGTATCGACTGTATCGTGGTCGGCATGGCCACCAACGAGATGCACACGGTAAACGAATACGTGGTCATACCCGACATGATGGCCACCGCCCGCTTCTGTCAGAGCTTGATGACCCCCAACCAACGCGCGCGGGCCTAGACAGCCCGCAGTCCCTTCCGAATCCCTAAGCGGGCGACCACTTGGCGTCGCCCGCTTGCCAGTCCGGACTGGCGCACAAGTCGGCCAGCGTCTCTCCGAACATTTCCCGCTGCCAGTCCCTCACTTCGGCGACGTCCTCTCCGTATAGCTCCAAGCGCCATGTTTCCGGCGCTATCGCCATCCGTTCCAAGCTGACTGTGGGCCAGAGCAGCGGCGGGTCCATCTCGAGCTCTTCCCCATAGTCCGCGAACAGGCGTTTCAACTGCTCAAACCGGCTGTTCTGTTCCGACGTCCGGCCTCGGGCGCCTTTGGCGTCTGTCACGAGGTCATACTCGGGCCCACTCCATCCCCTCTCGATGGCGTCCGCAATTTCGGCCATCAGCCAACTGGGCGCGTCCTGTGGAGGGGCGGCGTTCCCAGCCGGCCAAAGGCCTCCCCGCTGCTCACCGTTGGGGCGTGGGTATTGGGCCAACGCCAATAGCGACTGGCTATTTATGATCCGAAACGGTGGCTGGTCTTGGCGCTCCGCCTCCTGCTCTCGCAGAGCGTACAACTCCCGAAGCACCGCCATGTGGCGCGGGTTGAGCCTATAGCTGCCCTTGATTCGCAGGAACGCATCGTCCGGCTGGGCGACGGCCACGTGCCGAACCCGTTCCACCCGCCGGAACTCCTCGAGCGCCCATCCGATGCGGCCTTTGGCTTCTAATTCCCGTTTCTGGGCCACTGCTAGGCTGGTCAGATACCGGACGTCTTTGGCCGCGTATTCCAACTCAGCTTGCCCAAGCGGCCGCAGCGCCCAATTGGACCGCTGGATGGCAGGGTCCTTGGGGATATGGATGCCTAGGAAGTGCTCGACCAGCGCGCCCAGATTCGGCCTACGACGGCCAAGCAACCGGCCAGCCACCTCGGTATCGAACAGGGACTGGCAGGTGAAGCCGAAGTCCCGGTCGAGCCAGGCTAGATCGTTGGACGCGGAGTGCACCACTTTTAGAATCGAAGCATCCTGGAGGGCTCGCCCCAACAGGGAAAGGTCGTTGACCGCCAGTGGGTCGACGATGATTTCTCCGGAAGTCGTACCGATCTGGACCAGGCATACCCGGCTGTAGTACACATGGGAATTGTTAGCCTCTGTGTCTAGCGCCAACACCGGGCGCTCAAGCAGGCCGGCCCCAACCTGATTCCAAGTTTGTTGGTCGTCGATGTATTGGGTCCCTCTCACGCCACCTCCTAAATCGTTTGTGGAGCGGAAATAGCAGTATAACAGCCTTGATTTGGCGCACCTTCGGGCGCGCCTTTCGCGCTGGGTCTCGCCGGTGCTATACTTGGCCGCCTTCCCAACGGAGGCGACAATTGATGCATAGGACAGGATGGGCAGGATGAACGGTGCAGAGCTAAAGCAGGCGCTACGAGACGGTGGACGGGTGTTCGGCACAATGATCACCATTGGGCGCAGTCCCCGGTGGGCCCCGGTGCTCGACGGAGTTGGGCTGGACTACGTGGTCATCGATACCGAGCACAACCCCCGCGGCCGGGCCGAGCTGGGCGACTATTTGGCCATGTTCAATACCACCGGCGTGGTCCCCATTGTCCGTATCCCCATCCCCGACTCCCACTACGTGACGATGGTGATGGACGCTGGCGCCCAAGGGGTGTTGGCCCCCTATTGCGAGACCGTCGACGAGGTACGCGAGGTGGTAGCCGCGGCCAAGTGGCGGCCTCTAAAGGGGGAGGCCGTCGAACGGGTGGTCGCCTCGGGCGAACACGTTAGCGACGCCACCCGCTCTTACCTGGAAGCGCGGAACCAGAACAGCATCGCCATCATCGGCATCGAGAGCGTGGCCGCAGTGAACAACCTGGAAGCGATGCTCGGGGTGCCGGGCATCGACGGAATCTTCGTCGGTCCAAACGACATGAGCATCTCGCTGGGCATACCCGACCAGTACGATCGCAAAGAGTACCAGGACACGGTGAAACACGTCATCGACACTTCCGAAGCCCACGGAGTACCCGTGTTGGTGCACCATCAGAGTCCGGAACTGTCGACATTCTGGATTAGCCAGGGCGCCCGCTTCGTGCTTCACGGCACCGACCGCCGCGCGATTACCGAGGGATTCAAGAGCGACTTCGGCCAGCTGAGAGAGTTCGCTCGCGACCTCTAGGAGTCTAACCCTGCTGTCGGCGTTCCCACCGCGCCCGGAGGCTCTCCACGTAAACGCGGTCATAGTCGCCGTAGTGGGCGCTGTCCGCGCCGCCGCCTAGAAGTTCAGCCCACATGTATTCGACGTCCTGCCACTGGATCGGGTAAGGCGGCTGGTCGAAAAAGGCGCCCACCGCGTCCCGGGGCGTGGACTCGGTCGGCACCGTGATATAGCCCATCATCTGGAAGTTATCGTAGGTGTTCCCGAAGTCGGAAACGAACCTGCCTTTCATCGCTGCCAGCACGACGTAGGTGGGCATACGTGCCCGCTACTTCTTCAGGATGTGAACGGTGGTCACGTCTCCCGCCCCCGAACACTGGGCGACCCCCACCCTGGGCCGGGCCACCTGTCGGGGCCCTGCTTCCTCCCGTAGTTGGGTCACAGTCTCGTGGACCATCCTAATGCCCGAAGCGCCGAAGGGGTGGCCCATGGCCAGCAGACCGCCGTCGGTGTTCACCGGAATGTCACCGGAGAGGGCGGTCCGGCCCTCGACCGTCGCCTGCCAAGCCTCGCCGAAGGGGGCCAAGTGCAACGATTCGATCTGCTGCAGTTCGCCGATGGTGGCGGCGTCATGCACTTGGACCACGTCCACGTCCTCGGGTCCTAGTCCGCTCATTTCGTAGGCTTGCAGCGCGGCGGGTTCGGTGCGGTAAGGACTGAAGGCCGAATGGTCGGCGCCCCGCCCGTTGTACTCGCCGGAAGTTAACACCGCCGCCGCGATGGTGACGGCCCGGCTCTCGTCGATCCCGTAGCGGCCCAGCGAGTCGCGAGCGCACAATACCGCCGCCGCCGCGCCCTCGCTGGTCGGACAGCACTGGTATAGCGTCAGCGGGTCGGCGACGAGCCGTGACTGAAGGACCTCCTCGATGGTGTAGATGTCCTTGCGGTGGGCGTAGGGGTTAAGCGCAGCGTTCTGCCTGGCCTTCACCGATACCTGGGCCAAAGCGGCAGCGGGGGCCCCGGTTTCCTCCATATAGCGCCGGGCGCGCAGGGCGTAGCCAGCCATCATGTGGTCGCCGCCGATGTAGCGCTCCGGTGCGTCCTCGGCGGTCACCGTCACCGGACCCCTGGGCACCTTCTCCGCGCCGAAGGCCAGCGCCATGTCGTAGATTCCGGTGGCGATGCCCCAGTAGGCCTGCCAGAAGGCGGTGGAGCCGCTGGAGCAGGCGTTTTCCACGTTGACTATGGGTACTCCGGTGAGCCCGAGCTTGGACAGGGTGGTCTCGCCAATCGACATGCCGTGGTAATACACGTGGCCGAAGTAAGCGATGGGGATGTCTTTCCAACGCACCCCGGCATCCTTAAGGGCGGGCAACACCGCTTCCAGCGCCAAGGTGTTCAGATCCTTCTCCGGGAAGCGGCCGAAGGGGTGCAGGCCTACTCCGGCCACCACGACTTCACGGCTAGGGCGCAATTGCTTCATCTATGACTCCGTAGTACGGTCTGTCGGTCGCCATTTGTAGACCAGCTTATCGGGGCCACCAGCTTCGGCGCGTACGGGCTGTATCGCCAGCTCGACGCGCATGCCGATCTGGAGATCGTGGTGCGCGCAATCGATTACTTCCGCCAGCACCTGCGGCCCCGACGGGAGTTCCACTTGACCCAAGATGTAGGGGACCTCCCCAGGCCAACCGGCTGGGGGAATTCGGACGATGGTATAACTATAAAGTGTCCCGGAGCGCCCTAGGTCCACCGGCTCCACGTCCCAAGCGGTGCAGGCTTGGCAGAATGTTGCCGACCCAAACACGGTGACTCCGCATTCGCGGCACCTGAACCCAACAAGGGTGGCGTCGGAGCCGGAATCGTCGCTGACTTTAAGCCGGGAGGGATCTACGGATTCTGCCATGACTACGGTCCGCTACCGGAAACGGTAGTTAGCGATGTCTTGCTTAGTTGCGAGCCGCGCCTGGGTTGCCAACACTCGAGCCAAAGCCACGGTCTTCCCACCCGGTTGCAAAAACTCCACCTCAAAAGCCTCACCGCCGTCGTACATGCAGACAATGGTACCGACATCGCCCGCTATCAGCCCACCCTCCGTGCAACCGTGCCGCCGCAACGGGCTAGTGTAAGGTACATCAAACAAGCGGTCGAGGGGAATACTGGCGGTCAGCGCTACCAGGTCAAGCTCCTTATACATGGTTGTCCTCCTAGGACTCCGGGCGTGCGGTGATGAGCCTGGGTTGCGTTGCCCTCTCATCAATCTGCCAGATAGTCCGCACGATTGGGTCTCGGCCGTCGCACGATTGGGTCTCGGCCGTCGGGAGTATCTAGCGGTCCTGTTACCGCGTATTTTACCCCGTAGTCAGATTCTTCGATCTCTACAAAAGGATACCTACGGCAGTGTGCTCGTAGAGCCTCGGCCAACGCCCCCACTCCCGAAGCGTAAACCCGAATCCCTGGAAAAACTCGGCCTTACTTCCTCCCGAGGGATGGCTAGGATCAAGCAAGTATCCGGTTATCTTTTCCCGAGCAACATAGGAATCGCTGGCATTGGGCACGAAGGACACAGGCACCGCTTAATTCTAACCTACTGAAGTGGGCGTGCCGTCTTAACGCCCCCAAGACGCTCCCCATTGACCGTCTTGGGGCCGCGTGGTAGGTTGGCGCTAAGCCTACCTAAGCGGCGAGTTTGCATGAGTTCAACCCCAACGGATAGTGCCCGGGACGTCCGGCCGTGGGAGAAATCCTTGGGCCGGTTTGTCGGCGAAATCGTGAGCGCCAATCGCGATAGAGTCTTCGTCGAGATTGGCGGCGGCAAGTATACTTACCGCGAGTTCTATGACGCTGTGCTCAAGACGGCAGCGATGTTTCAGGAAATGGGCGTTTCCAAGGGCGACCGGGTCTGTTTGTTCATGCCCAACTGCGTCGAGTACCTGTATTGTTGGTTCGGACTCTCGTTCATCGGCGCAATCTCGGTGCCGGTCAACACCGCTTACCGGCGCGACGAAACGGCCTACATCTTGAACAACGCCGATGTCGTGGCGTTGGTAACCGATCCCACCTTGGCCGACGTGGCCGGAGCCGCCGCCGACCTCGCCCCCAGCATCCGCAACCGCATCCTGCGGGGTAATAGCGCCGCGCCGGCTGGTTGGACCGGCTTCTCCGAAGCGTTCGCCGCCGCCGCACCGCTTGAAGCGTTACCGCAAGTGGGCCCCGAGGACGTGTCGATGCTGGTGTACACCTCGGGCACTACCGGCAACCCCAAGGGCGTACAGGTGACACACCAGATGTACGTGGCCGCCGGGCAGGGTTTCGCCCACTGGACTCAAGCCACCCCCGACGACCGGTTCTTCACCTGCCTCCCCTTCTATCACGCCAACATCCAGTACTACTCGACCATGGGCGCGTTGGCCGCCGGGGGCACGCTGGTCGTAGTGGACCGCTTCAGCGCTTCCCGCTTCTGGGACCAGGTACGCGAGGCCGAGGCCACGGTCGTCAATTTCATCGGCATGATGATGCCGGTCTTGGCCAAGAATCCCGAGTCACCCAATGACCACGACAACACCGTCCGCCTGTTTTATGGGTCCCCATCGTTCTCCCCGGAGTTTCTTGGCGAGTTCCAAGAGCGCTTCGGCACCGACATCATCGTTGGTTTCGGCATGACCGAGACCTGCTACGGCACCATCGAGGGCATCCGCGAAGACCGGAGGGCTGGCTCTTCCGGACGGCCGCGGCAGCACCCAAATCCTGCTTTCGAAAACCAGGTGCGCATAGCGGACGCCGAGACTGGCGAGCACGTCGGACCCAACACCGTCGGAGAGATCACTATCAAGAACCCCGCCATCATGCCCGGGTACTGGCGCAACGAACAGCAGAACCGCGAAACGCTGCGCGATGGCTGGCTCTACACCGGCGACTTGGGCTGGGTCGATGAGGATGGTTTCCTCTACTTCGTCGACCGCAAGAAAGACATCATCCGCAGGCGTGGCGAGAACATCTCCTCCCAGGAAGTGGAGAATGTAATCAAGCGCAATCCCAATGTGCTGGACTGCGCGGTGTTGGCCGTCCCGTCGGAACTTGGCGAAGACGAGGTCAAAGCCTACGTCACGCCGCGAGACGGGGCCACGGTAGACCCGGAGGAGATTATTTACTGGTGCGCCGAGCACCTCGCCTATTTCAAGGTCCCGCGGTACCTGGAAATCCGGGACGAACTACCCCGTACGCCAAGCCTAAGGGTCCGCAAGGACGTGCTGCGTCAGGAGCGGGAAGACCTCATCGCCGGGTGCTTTGACCGCGAGGCCGCCGGAATTCGCCTGCGCTAGGGCTGGGCGAGGCCCGACGCGCGGGGCCCCACACGGGAGTAAGACATGGCCGAGAACCGATACTGGCTGTTCAAATCGGAACCCACCGCCTACTCTTTCACCGACCTTCAAAATGAGGCTGACCAGACCGCCGAGTGGGACGGCGTGCGCAACTACCAGGCGCGCAATTTCATGCGAGACGACATGAAGATCGGCGACCGGGTGCTGTTTTACCACAGCACCGCCAAGCCGCTTGCCGTGGTGGGCACTGCCACCGTGGTGAAGGAAGGCTACCCCGACGCCACCGCTTGGGACCCCAACGACAAGCATTACGATGCCAAGAGCAGTCCGGGCGACACCGTTTGGGTGGTGGTTGACATAAAGTCTGAGAGTGAACTCGCCCGCCCGGTTACCTTGGACGAGATCAAGGCCAACCCCAAGCTGCAGGACATGTTGTTGATCCGACGCGGCATGCGGCTTTCCATTCAGCCGGTGGCCAAAAAAGAGTTCGAAGAGATAGTCGCCTTGGGCAGCCAACCGGGAGCATAACAATGCCCGAATACGCTTACGAAACCTTGCTGGTTGAGCAACTGGACAACGTTCTCACTATCACCTTGAACCGCCCGGAGCGGTTGAACGCGGTGGACGAAACGATGCACCGGGAGTTGGAGCGGGTGTTCGGCGAGGTGTCCGTCGACCCCTCGGTCAGCGCCGTGGTAGTCACCGGCGCCGGGCGGGGCTTCTGCTCCGGGGGAGACGTTCGGGCCATGGACGAGCGCGGCGGGGCCATCGCCTTGCAGGACCGGCCCTTGGGGGCGGTCTCCCAGGGTGGGCGGCGCATTCTGCACAACATGCTCTGGGTCGAGCAGCCGATCATTTGCGCGCTAAACGGCGTGGCCGCCGGACTCGGCGCGACCATTGCCCTATTCTGCGACATCGTCTACGCCTCGGACCAAGCCCGCATTGGGGACACCCACGTTCGGGCCGGACTGGTTGCCGGCGACGGCGGGGCGGTTATCTGGCCGCTCTTGGTGGGAGTTGCCAAGGCCAAGGAACTGCTGATGACCGGCGACATCATTACCGCAACCGAGGCCGAGCGCATCGGACTGGTCAACCGAGTGGTGCCACACGACGACCTAATGGAGGAAGCGATGGCCTTGGCCGTCCGGCTGGCCAACGGCCCGGCCTTGGCAGTGCGCGGCACCAAGCACGCCATCAACAAAAAGGTCTGGAACGATCTCAATCTGCCGCTCGATATGGGCCTGTCCTTGGAGGAACGCAGCGCCCGCCATCCCGACCACCGGGAGGCGGCCCGCGCTTTCGTGGAGAAGCGCGCCCCGGAATACAAAGGCACAATCTAGGCCCACCGGAGGAGAGGCTTGGCGAACGACGACACCGCCGCAGCCCGCGATTTTCACCAGACCACCAAGCTGCGCTACATCGACCTGAAGACCAAGCCACCGCTCTACAAGACCTATCCGGACCGAACTAAGATTCCGCTGCCCGACGTTCCCCCGTTGGACTCTCCCACCCTCGATTGCCTGACCGGGCTATTTTCGCCAGGCGATGCCGGCCTAGACCTGCCAGCGCTGGCGCAGTTGCTCCACTACTCCGCTGGCCTCATTCGCAAGAGCGAGATCGCGTCGGCCGGTGAGGTCCATTACCGCGCGGCCGCGTCGGCTGGAGCGCTCTACCCCATCGAGTTATACCTGGTCTGCGGGGATATTCCGGGCCTGGACGCCGGCGTTTACCACTATGCTCCCGCCGAGCACGCCCTGGTCTCGCTGCGGGCGGGAGATCACCGAGGATACTTGGCCCAAGCAGCAGTTGACGATGGAGTGGCCAGCGCCGCAGCGACCATCGTATGCAGTGTGGTCTTCTGGCGCTCCGCTTGGAAGTACCGCACTCGCGGCTACCGTTATTGCTTTTGGGACAATGGCACCGTCCTTTCGAACTTGCTGGCCGCCGCCAACGGGCAGGGCCACCCGGCCCGCCTGATCACCGGCTTCGTCGATACCGACGTTGACCGGTTGCTTGGCTTGGACGGCGAACGGGAGGCCAGCAACTGTCTGGTCCCCCTGGGCGCCGGTAATCCGGCCGCACAGGCAACTGACCTCGCTTTCGATGGCGTCGAAGGAGTCCTGGGTGACGATCTTCGGGTGAACTATCCTGAATCCGACGTGCTCCATGCCGAATCCCGCTTGGCGCACGTCGACGAAGTGAGCCGTTGGCGGGGCCGACCCACCGATAGTGCGAATGTGCCTCGGCCTCCCTCGCCGGAGTCGATAGCCCTAGACCAGGTGATCACCAAGCGCGGCTCGACCCGCCGCTTCGCCCGCGAGCCATTCGCCGGGGAGCAGTTCTCGGCACTGCTGCGGGCTTGCACGTCGCCGGTCCCGTCGGACTACGGCGGCGGGCTCGTCGACACGTACCTGATCGTCAATGCCGTCGACGGGGTTGATCCGGGCGCATACTTCTATGCCTCGAGCAGCGCTGGTGGACCGGTCCGCTTGGTCATGCTGCGCGAGGGTGAGATGCGGGAGGAGGCGGGGCACCTCTGCTTCGAGCAGGCCTTGGCCGCCGACGCCAGTGCCGTCGCCTTCTTCATGGTCGACTTGGACTCGGCTTTGGAACGGTTCGGCAACCGCGGCTATCGGCTTGCTCAACTCGAAGCGGGGATTCTCGGCGGCCGGATCTATCTAGCCAGCCATGCCCTGGGCCTGGGCGCAACCGGGATGACCTTCTTCGACGACGCGGTCACTGCGTTCTTCTCGCCCCATGCCGCCGGGAAGAGCCTCATGTTCTTGGTCGGGCTTGGCGTTACCGGCCGGCCCAACCAGGTACGGCCGTTCCGCTCCCGCATTGGCATGCTCAAGGACTCATTGGCCCGCGGAGCCGATGGAGGACGGCGGCCGGTCCCCGACTGGCTCTACGACTAGCCTGGGCCGGGACCGGGCTTACCCGATGGCCTGCTTGCGGATGTGCTGAAGGGCCATTTGCATATGCCATTCCATCGCGCCCAACCCGACCACTCTAACGCCCACCTCGAAGTAGCGCTTTGCCGAAGCGGCCATGGCGTCGAAGTCCGGGGAGTCCAGCCCCATGTTGTACATGATCGCCGCTCCGTGCCGCTCCGCCGTCTTCACTGCGTTCTCGAGCAGCCGCATCACCTTGGGGTCTTCGTACTTGAAGGGAACGCCGAGGATCTTCGTCAGGTCTCCGGCGGCCAGCCACACCAGCCGGATGCCGTCGATGGCCAGGATTTCGTCCAGGTCACGCAGGCCGCCCTCACTCTCGACCGTGGGCACCACCAGCGTACCTTCGCGGGTCATGTTGTTGTACTCCGGGAAGTCTTCGGCAGAATTGAATCGCCGCAGGTGGATAAGGCGGTGCCAATCGTCCCGCAGGCCCATTAACTCTTGCACTTCTTCCTTGGAGCCAACGGATACGGTGACCGCGGTAGCGCCCAATGCCAGCGCCCGGGCGGCGTCCGAAACGGTCCGGCGGTCGGTCCCGGTGGCCCAGGGAAACGCCTGCACCCGGACCATCGGAGAGATCCCGGTGCCCCGAGCGGCCCGTATCAAGTGGGCGATGTTGTCCCAATCGTGGGCGGTGAACATCATGTCGGCCATAAAGCAGTCCATGCCCGCCAATCCCGCCACCTCCACCATGTTGGGGTGGCTGAACACGTAGGCGCAGAGGGACGGCTGGCCAGATTTCAGGTTGGCTAGCAAACGGTCGGTCTCTTCGGTGGGAAACAGCACACGGCACCTCGCAGGGCATCAAGTCAACGGTATCTTACCAAACTTAGTTTATAATCCCGGTGCAAATCGGCCTTAAGTCAATCGGAGGGAGCACGATGGAAACTGTAGGGTTCATTGGCCTTGGCAACATGGGCGGCGGCATGGCCAACAACATCCAGAAGGCAGGCTACCAGATGGTGGTGTACGACATCCGCGAGGAGGCAACCCGGCCCTTCTTGGAGGCGGGCGCTCGCTTGGGCAGTTCCCCGGCCGACGTCGCCAGCCGTACCGAGGTGGTTCTGACGTCTCTGCCTGGCCCAAGAGAAGTCGAGGCAGTGGCGGTCGGGCCCGAGGGTGTGCTGCATGGCATCAGCGCGGGGTCCGTGTATATAGACCTCTCCACCAGTCGACCGACCCTCATCCGGGAGCTGGAGCCTCGCTTCCGGGCCAAGGGAGTCCATGTTTTGGATGCTCCAGTCAGCGGCGGCAAGTCGGGAGCCGCGAGCCGTAACCTTGCGGTGATGGTCGGCGGCGAGAGGGAGGTCTTTGACCGTATGAAGCCCCTGCTCGATGCGTTCGGTGACAAGGTGTTCTACGCCGGAAGCATCGGGGCCGGGTCGGTGGCCAAGCTGGTGCATAACATGATTGGTCACGGCGTCCGGCAGGCCATCGCCGAAGGTCTGACCCTGGGGGTCAAGGCTGGCGTGGAGGCCGACGCGCTTTGGGAGTGCGTCCGCCGCGGGTCGTTGGGCCGGATGAGCGGTCTCCACGAGGGCATCGCCCGCACCGTGTTCAAGGGAGAGTACGAACCGGCCAGCTTCGCCCTGAACCTGTCGCGTAAGGACATCGGCTTGGCGACGGACCTGGGGCGAGAGTACAACGTGCCGATGCCGGTGGCCAACCTGGCCGAGCAGATCGCCATCGAGGCCATGAACCGGGGCTGGGGAGACATGGACAGTTCGGTAACGTTCCGGTTGCAAGAGGAACAGTCGGGGATAGAGGTCCGGGCGCCCCATGTGGACCCCGCGAAGGCGGCGCGGTTCATCACCACCCACCCCGACGCGGAGTAGGGCCGTAAGCTAGCGCAGGTGCTCCAACATGGCCAGCGGCGTTGTGGCCAGTAGCCCGGCGTCCACCGGCATCACGATGCCCGAGACCCACCGCGACTCGTCGCTGGCCAAGAACACGGCGGCCCATCCGATGTCCCAGGCGTCGCCCTCGGTTCCCAGTGGCCCGGCCCGCCTTCGGAGGTCGCGCCACTCGTCGGGCATCGTTCCAGCAACCATCGGGGTGTAGATGTGCCCGGGGGCGATGCAGTTTACGCGGATGTTGTCTCGCCCGTGGGTCACCGCCATGGTGGTGGTCAGCCCGACCACTCCGGCTTTGGAGGCGGCGTAGGGCACGGCCGCTCCGCCGCTGCCCGCTCGTACGCCAGCGATGGACGAGACGTTGATGATCGAGCCACCGCCGCCCTCGGCCATGCGCGGGACAGCGTATTTGCTGGTCAGGACCATGGACTTCAGGTTCACGTTCAACACCCGGTCCCAATGGTCTTCGTCCACGTCCACCACGGTGCCTCTGCCGATGATGCCGACATTGTTGAAGAGCACGTGGACACCGCCGTAGCGGTCCACCGCCGCGTCAACCATCGCCCGGCAGTCTTCGGAGTTGGTGACGTCGGCTTCGAACACCGACGCCTCTCCGCCCACCTCCTGGATTGCCGACAGGGTCTCCTCGGCGCGTTGGGCCGACTGATCGACCAAGAGCACCCTGGCGCCCTCCCTAGCGAACAGGGTCGCGGTGGCTTTGCCGGTGCCCACTCCGGGGCCGCTGGAGCCAGCGCCGGTAACGATGGCCACCTTGCCATCCAGCCTGAACCGGGGGCGGTCCATTATTCGTTGTCCGAAGAGCTGCCGACGTAGGCCTGGCCGTTGGCAGAACCCCGGGACAGGTCTTTGTCGAACCCGTCCAGTTGCCCGCTGACCAGCCGGGTGGCGATGTCCCCCCGGCCGTTCCACAGCTGCCTCATGTCGTCATCGATCAACTCAATGATTGCGCCGTGAGTGCCGGAGTCCTTTCCGACGTCGGGATAGAGCTTCCAGGACTCCTTCTGCATCGCCTCGACCCAGGCATCCTGGTTCCCGTTCCCGCCTCGGCGGTCCTCGAAATGCCAGGAATACCACGCGTTAACCATGTCGCGGAAGATGGCCAGGTCGGAGATGGGAGCGCCCACGGTGGACATCTGCACCTCGATCCGGTGGTTGTCACCGGGATGTCCCTCGACGGCGGCGAACTTGCGCCCGCCTCCCAGCCCGCGGATGACCGAATCGTGCAGGCTGGAAGAGGTGATTCCAACGCCGGACGCGCAGTCAACGTGGCCCACCCGGACCTCGCCGACTCTCCACATCTTCTCTTCCATGGCTGTGGTGCCCATGTGCATGTCCACCAGCAACTCGCCCAATTCCTCGCCGAACCTCGCTCCGGTGGAAATCAGAGATAGGAAGCCGGTGTCGACCGAGACGGAGTCCCGAATCTTGCGGGCGGTGGCCAGTGCTAGAAGCTCTTCCAGGACCTCGCTCTCGACACGGTGGGCCCCGTAGACACTCTTGCCGTCCAAAGCCGAGTAGACCGATTCGGCGATGGCGAGAACGTCGTGGTTGCTCAACTGGAACCGGTTCAATATACGGTTGGAGATGTCCTGGGCCTGGGCTCCTGAGAGAAGGTTCTTGACCGTCGGGTCGTCGCTGGAGAAAGTCCACTGCTCCGGGTCGTTGACGTCCTCGTACAGCTGCCCGCCGATGTTGGCATGGCGGCGCAGCTCGTTGGTGGTGTCGGCCCAGGTCGCCGAGTAGTCGGCGACTTCTTCCAGCAGTGCGGCGATGATTTCGCCCACGCGGTTCAAGCATAGTGTTTCCAGCCACTCGTCGGTCTCGGACTGCCAGCGGGCCAGCCGGCGGCGGCGGTCCGATGGCGAGGAGCCGAATTCGGTGTGCGACGGTTCCGAGACCGGTGGGAGGTCGCGGCGTACGGCTCGGTCGGCCAGGTTAACCCACCGTTGGACCGGCGGCTCCTCTTCAGGGGCCAGTATCAGGCGCTGGATGAAGAGGACTTCCGTCCTACGGGCGATATCCCGCTCCAGGTCGTCACGCTTCATGTCGGCAAAGGAACTGGCCCGCGCCAGCTCGGTGCGGACGTCGCCGTTGGCTTCGATGATCATGCGGTCGGTGACTTCGCCTTCAGGGCGTAGCCGCTCGAAGATGGCGTTGATCGTGCGCTCGACTTCGACCAGACCACCGTGGATTGCGCCGTGAATTTGCAGATAGGCGTCCCGGGCGCCTCCGGAGCGGCCGGAAGTTATGAAGTCCAAAGGGTCGAGCGGCGTTGGCAGCCGACTCGTCATTTCGCCGAAGGAACGGCGGTTTCTGCGGAGACCTATTCGAGGCATCGGTCCACTCCCCTACAGCCTGCTGCGCCACTGATGTTGCAGGTATTGTTTTGCCGTTTGAACGAAGAACCCGTCCAGCAGCCCCACCTCTCTGGAACTGATCGAACCAAACCGGGCATCGACCTGGCTGTTGGCTTCCCGCATCGTCTCGTGGAACCGGGCCCACCAGTCTTGGCCAGTGCCCCAAGCGTCCGCCACCAAGTCCTCGAGGATTCGGGCGACGTGGGTGCGCTGAATCGGCAACGAGTCCTTGGGCGAGCGGTGGAGCAGGCTCACGTCGTAATGTGGCCCGGGAGCTTCGACGCGCTTGTCCGGGTACACCGTGACCGTGAACGCGTCGTGGCCGGTGTAGGTCCCTTGACCAGCTTGCACTCCGGTGATGGAGCGGAGAAACTGCAGGATGGCGTAGGTGTTGCGCAACTGCAACGGATAGGTGGTTTCCGGGTCGCGTGACATACCGCGTTGCGGCAGCACGTTGTGCAGCACCACGCTGAAATTGTAAGCGGTGCCCCGAGCTTCAGCCAGCGCCGCCAACAGCACCGGCAGAGCGCCACAGGTGCCGCCGCCCAGGAAGCTGACCACGTGTATCCGTAGGTAGGTCACACCCTCGTAGTAAGGACACACCTCGTCGATTACGGCGTCCAGATGACCCCGGATGTTGCCGTAATTGAACCGCGCGGCGACCCCGGCGTTGGCCAGCGTGCCCAGCGCCCCCTCTCTGGAGAGGCTGAGGTCCTTGAGCTCCGGCACGCACTCGGTGATCCAGGGACGCATGTCCCGCAGATTCGAGAAATGGGGCAGGGTCAAGGGTATGAAGCGGGCCGCACGGGATATCTCACCCCGGGTGGCTTCCCTGGTGTCCATGTAGAGAAATGCCAGGTTCTTGCGGTCGGTGTAGTTCCAGCCGCTGGAACTGTCCTCCAGCTTTCTGACGATCTGGCAGGCGGTGGAGCCGAGTCCGATCACCACGGAGGGGGATGCCACCCTCCGGACGGAGTCGTTGGCGCCCAACCTGGGCAGCGGCGCGTTTCTCAGGGCCGGTGATACCATTAATCCTCCTGCTCTCAGAGGGTCGAAATGCACCCTCCGGATACCGTTGAAACAGTATCCGAAACACTAAATATTGTACTCTGCGTGTCAAACCCGGCGCCGGATTCCTGGCCAATAGGGTATCCTGTTGACATAAAAATCGTAGCTCACACGACATAATCCGTCGCAGAATGATCCCCAGCGAGCTATAGAGAACCGTCGATGCTGACGTCGAGCAGGTACGGCTTGCCGCTGTCGAACGCCCGGCGCACCGCTTCATTCAACAGCGCCGGGTCCTCCACCTTCTCGCTGGCCACGCCCATGCCTTGGGCCACGGCCGCCAGGTCCAATGGGTTGGCGAACTCCATGCCCATGTACTGGCTTTCCCGGGCCTCATCCTTCAACATCCGCTTCAGGTAGATGTCCATGTTTACCTTTAGAATACGATAGGCGCGGTTGTTGCAGATCGCATACACCACCGGAATGTTGAAGGTGGCGGCGGTCCAGAGGGCCTGTACCGTGTACATAGAAGCCCCGTCGCCGACCACGGCCAAGACCGGACGGTCGGGCTTGGCCAGCTTGAGGCCCAGGGCCCCAGGCATAGCCCAACCCAGCGCGCCGCCTTGGATACCGAAGAAACTCCCCGGCTCGTCGAAGTCGAAAGACTGCATCATCGCAGGCCGGGAGGTCACGGCCTCGTCGGCGACGATCGTGCCCGGCGGGACCGCCCCGGCGATCTCATGCATCATCCGCTCCACGGCCATCGGGCTGTTGTCCCAGCGGTCCCGCAACCGCTGCCGGTAATTCTCGGCGGCGCGGCGACGCTGCTCGCCCAACTCGGCCATGCGGGTGGCAGCCGCTTCTTTTGCTGACGCCGACATATCCTGCTCCAGCGCGTCGGCAAGTTCGGCCAAGCCGGTAGCCGGGTCCGCGAAGACGCCGACCTCGGTGGGGTAGACTTTCTCCATCTCCCGGGTGGCGCTATCCAGATGCACCAGCTTCGTGGTCGGGTCGAGCAAGGGCACGTCCACGTACAGGAAGGACGAGAAGATGTTTGCTCCCACGGCCAACAATGCGTCAGCTCCCGAGAGCAGGCGACGGGTCACCGGGCTGCTGGTGTTCAGCATCCCAGCCCACAGCGGATGGCTGGTGGGGAAGTTTACCTCCGAGAAAGACGCGGCGAACACCTTGGCTCCGAGCCGCTCGGCCACCTGCACCATCTGCTGGACCCCGCCCGACTGGGCGATGCGGTCGCCGATGACAATGACCGGGTTTTCGGCCTGAGAGAGCAGCTTGGACGCTTGCTCCAGAGCGTCGCGGTCGGGCCGCACCCGGTGGTAACCGCGGCTGGACCCGATGATGTCCACATCGGCCTGCAGGTCCATGGTGTCCCAAGGGAAGGACAAGAAGGTGGGCCCGGTGGGTGGGGTCTTGGCTTCGTTGAAGGCCCGGCGCACCGCGCCCGGCACGTCGCCCGGATGGTGGATTTCGTGGCTCCATTTGGTGTATTGCCTGGTCATCTCCACCAGGTCTCCGGACAGGGTCGGCTCGGCCAACAGCATCCGGGTGTCGGAGTTCCCGGCCGTCAGCACCACCGGCGTGCCGCCACGGTAGGCGTTATAGAGGGCGCTAATCCCGTTGGCCAGGCCGCCAGCGATGTGGATGTTGGCGAAGGCGGGCCGTCCGGTGGCCCTGGCGTAGGCGTCGGCCATGCCCACCGCCGTGCCTTCCTGCAGCGCCTGGATGTACTTCACTTCCGGGAAGTCCTGCAGGGCGTCCATCATTGGGGTTTCGCTGGTGCCCGGGTTGCCGAAGATGTGCTCGCAACCCTCGGCGATCAACATCCGCACCAGGGCTTCCTTACCGGTCATCAAGGCCATGGGGCCACCTTCCTCTTTAGTTCGTCTGCGGTTGTCCGGGGGCTTTTACAGGTAGACCATCCACTCCAACAGGTTGTGGTCCGGGTCCCGCGCGTATAGGCTCTCGGCCGGCAGTTTGCCGAAGGCCCGTGCTCCCTTGCGCGGCCCCGGTCCGTGGACCACCTCAACGCCAGCCTCGGCCAGCCATTTTTGGCACTCTTCCACGGTGCCGTCCCAGACGAAGCAGATGTCGGTGCAGCCGGGGAGCGCCGAGTCGCCGCGAAGATGAGCGGTGTAACCCTCGGGATGCACGTTGATTTTGGAGTCGCCGATCTGGATCGAGAAGATGTTGGCGTTGCCAGCCCTCCACGCTTCCTCGTCGTTGATGGTAAACCCAAGCTGCTTGTAGAACTCGATCAGCCTTTCGGCGTTGGCCGTGGGCATGGCAATGTGATCGATGCTAACTGTTCCCACGCTTCTACCTCCTTGGGGATTCGGCTAGGCAATTCGGCGGTAATTATGGTGCGCGCCCGCGTCCCGCGCGGCGTTAGCCGGGAGGGTGGGGACGCCCCAATCTTAGCCACTGCCCCCATCTCTGGCAAGGGCGATTTGTCATGACCCCTGCCTGGGCGAGATGTGATAACTTAGGGTCGCTCATCCAAGGCTTGATAGAGGCTATAACATGTTCGATCTGCTGCTTCGCAATGGGCGGGTCATCGACGGCACGGGCCAGACTTGGTTCAGGGCCAGCGTCGGCATCTCAGGCGATACCGTAACCGTCGTGCGAGGAGATAGCTCGCAGATTGACGCGGGCCGGATTATCGATGTCGCCGAGTCGGTAATCTGCCCCGGCTTCATCGACATGCACACCCACTCCGACCTGGTGCTGCTTTCCGAACCGAGACACGAGGCCAAGCTGCGCCAAGGCGTTACCACCGAGCTATTGGGCATGGATGGTCTGTCGTACGCTCCGGCCTCCCCGCAGGTCTTGGAGCAGTTGCTCTACTACCTGGCGGCGGTCAACGGCACGCCGCCGCCCGACGTGCGGTGGGGGTCGGTGCGGGAATTCTTGGACCTCTTCGACGGTCGCACGGCCTGCAACGTTGGCTTCATGGTCCCGCACGCCGCCATCCGGGTTGGGGCCATGGGCTGGGAGGACCGCCTGCCCACCGAGGCGGAACTGGCCCGCATGCGAGAGCTGGCTCGTCAGGGTATGGAGGACGGCGCTTTCGGATTTGCCACCGGGCTCACCTACCCGCCCGGAGCCTTCAGCGACACCAGCGAGTTGGTGTCGGTCTGCGAGGCTATTTCCGACTTGGGCGGCTTCTACATGACCCATGCCCGGTACTCACTTGGCGACAAGCTTCTCGACCCGTTCCGAGAAGCGGTCCGCGTCGGACGCCTGAGCGGAGTGCCGGTCCATATCTCCCACTATCACAACCCGGTGGACGGCATGGGTGAGCGCATGGTCGAACTGGTCGACGAGGGACGCAACAACGGGGTCGACGTTACCTTCGACCAATACCCCTACGCCGCCGCCTCCACCATCCTGCACTCGTTGCTGCCCTATTGGGTGCATGCCGGCGGTCCGGATGCCCTGATGTCCCGCATCAAGGACCCGGCCATCCGCGACGAGATCGGCGATGCGGTGGAGCCCCAGTGGGGCCTGACTTTAGACCACTACATCTTCAGCAACATTGGCTCGGCCAAGAACAAGGAATGGGAGGGCCGGTCGCTAACGGACCTGGCCAATCACCAAGGCAAGCGCATGGTCGACGCCATTTGCGACCTGCTCATCGAGGAGGACTTGGAGGTCGCCTTCGTGGCCCGGACCGGCAACCCGGACAACATACGCACCATCGCCCAACACCCCGCCCAGATGGTGGGCTCGGACGGGCTGATGACCGGCGACATGCCCAACCCGCGCACCTACGGCACCTTCCCCTACGTACTGGGCCAATTCGTCCGGGAGGAAGGCCTGCTGCGGCTGGAAGACGCCGTCCGCAAGATGACATCGATGCCGGCCCAGCGCTTGGGACTGCCCGACCGGGGCATTCTTCGCGACGGCATGAAGGCCGACGTCGTGGTCTTCGACTCCGAAAAGGTGCGGGCCAACGCCACCTTCGAGGACCCCAAACAGTACCCTGACGGCATCTCCCACGTGCTGGTCAATGGCCAACTGGTCATAGATAATGGGGTTCACACCGGCGCGTTCCCAGGCAGGGCGCTGCGCTCACAGTAACCAACCGCTGCCAAATAGCAGAGCCCGGAGGCTCCATGGACTTTGAACCGAATTACACCGAAGAGCAGGAACAGTTCCGTCAGCAGGTGAGGGCCTGGTTGACGGAGAACGTCCCGGAGGGCATCGCCCACCCGGCCGATCCCATCGATCTGACCTGGGAGCAGTACCAGTTGAGGCGCGACCTTGGACGCAGGCTGGGAGCCAAGGGCTGGCTCTGGACCACGGCGCCCGCCGAGTTTGGCGGTGGCGGGCTCGACGTGGACCACGCCGTGGTCATCGAGGAAGAGATCGACGCCTACGGGCTAACCAACCCCCCCTACTACGACTCGGGCGGACGCTTGGGCGGCGCTTCCATCCTGGTCTGGGGCTCCCAAGAACAGAAAGAAGCGTTCCTGCCTCCAATATTCACCGGTGCGGTCCGGACCTGGCAGTTGCTCTCCGAACCCGAGGCAGGTTCGGACCTCGCCAACGTCAAAACCACCGCCATTCGTGACGGCGACGAGTACGTCATCAACGGCCAGAAAATCTTCGTCGGCAGCTCCTTGGGCTGCGACTTCATGTGGACGATCACGGTCACCGATCCCGAGGCCAAGCGCCACGAAAACCTCGGCTGGTTCATGATTCCCTCAGACTTGCCCGGGATCACGGTGCAGCCAATGGACCTCCTGATCTCCGGCGGGGAGTCGGGCGCGGGCTCCGGCGTCAAGAACACGGTTTTCTTCGACAACGTACGCGTGCCAGCCTTCAACTTGGTCGGCGGGGAAAACGAGGGCTGGAAGGTGGCCACCACCCATTTGGAACTGGAGCACGGCACGGGCGGGCGGATCGGCCGCAACTGGCTGGTCGACCGTCTTTTCGACCACTGCCGCACCCACACCCGCCGCGGCGAGCCGATGACCAAGGACCCGGACGTGTGCGATCGCCTGGTAGACGTTTACGTGGAAGCCGAAATCGTCCGCCTGCTTAACCTGCGGAATTATTGGATGCGCCACAGCGGGGCCAACATAACCTACGAGGGTCCGCAGGCGTCCTACATGCGCAAAACCGCCGGGCTGCGGATGGCTGGCGCCATGCTCGACATTTTGGGTCCTGCGGGTCTCACCTTCGACGAAGAATTGGGGGCGTCCGAGGGCCACATGGAGGCCCATGCCCGCGCTGGCATCGTTGCCATCCATCCGGGCGGCACCACCGACATTCAGAGGGTAATCATGGCCCGTCGGATCGGCATCGGCCGCGAGGTTAGGGAGAGGGCCGGAGCGCTGTCCTAGTCCGGCGCCTGCCCAAATTCTCACCCAAATTTTCAATCGTCGATAGATCGGGAGCGACATGGACCTGTCCCTGACCCCGGAACAAGAAATGCTGAAGGCGGCGGCGCGCCGCTTCGTTCAACAAGAGTATCCCAAGGAGACCCTGCTCCAAATCGCATCGCCCGACGAGACGACGCCATTGGAGCCGTGGGGCCGGCTGGCCCAGACCGGTTGGCTGGGCATCCTGATTCCCGAAGAATACGGCGGAGAGGGCGGCACCTTCACCGACGCCGGGGTGCTGTTCGAGGAGCTGGGCCGCGGCCCCGTGCCGGGCCCCCACATCAGCTCCGCGGTACTGGCGGCGCTGACCATCCTCGAAGGCGGGACCGAGGGCCAGAAGCAAGGGTGGCTGCCCCGAATAGCCAGCGGCGAGATGCGCGTGGTTACAGGCGTGACCGAGGCCGACTACGGCTGGTATGAAGGCGACGTCCGCATGACCGCCCAACAGGAGGGCGACAATCTCCGTCTGAACGGAGTAAAGGCCTACGTCTACGACGGCGGCTCGGCCTCGCACTATCTCTGCGCTGTCCGCTCGGAGACCAGCAACGAGGTGGGCTTGGCGCTGGTGTCTGCCGAAGCGCCTGGAGTCCGATGCCGGGAGTTGGCGGGCTTCGCTTGGAATACGTCTGAAGTCCGCTTCGATAACGTGGCCGTCGAGACCTCCGACCTTCTGGGCGAGTCGTTCCAAGGCGGCTGGAAGGCTTTGGAGCGGGGCATCGCCAAGTCCATTCCGGTGATTTGCGCCTTCCAGGTCGGCGGTTGCCAGTCCGTTTACGAGCTATCGGTGGACTACAGCCGCACCCGGGTACAGTTCGGCACCCCGATTGGCCGATTCCAGCGGGTGCAGGACCAAGTAATCGCTCTAGTCAACCACTTGGACGGCGCACGATGGACAGCTTACGAAGCGTTGTGGAAGCTGGACACCGGCCGGGACGCCGCCGACAGCATCCACTTGGCCAAAGCCGTGGGGAGCGAAGGCTATTACCAAGCCTGCAACTACGCCCATGAGGTCCACGCCGGGGTGGGCAGCATGACCGAGTACGGTCTGACTCTCCACACCACCGCCTCGCGCACCCTCTACCACTACCTGGGAGACCCCCGCTTCCATCGCCGACAGTTGGCCGAAGCCCTGGGGCTCTAGGGCCTTAGCCTTGGGGGCCGGAGCCCCAGCGTTTGGGGGAGGGTTGTTTCTCGCCCTGCTCCCTGAGGTATATGCCTATGCGTACTAGGCGGAGCTCATCGTAGGAGAACTCCTCGCCAAGCTCATCCCGGACCGGGCGCAGCACGTCGTGCCCCAGGTTAGCGAACGCTTCTTCGATGCGGACTACGCGGTCCGGCGATGGCATCACCGATTGCGGGTCGATGAGCACTCCCACAGCTGCAAGCCTTTCCAGATGACCGAGGACCGTGGTCTCTTTCAGGTTGCGCCGCTGTGCCACCTCATTGAGTGACAACCCCGAAGAGACCAGCCTTCCGCTCTCCCGGAAAGATTCGCCGATAACTTCCGGGCGGATTTTCGAGACAGGTGGACCGTCGTCGCGTAGCTCTGGCATGCCATGCCGTTCTACGTGGCTGCCGATGGCTTCCAGGAACGGCTGGCTAAACTCCCGCAGCTTCGCCTCACCCACGCCCGACACTTCGGCAAATTGCTCGGTAGTCCGCGGGACCTTGCGCGCCATGTCTTGGAGCGAGCGGTTCCCAAAAATGATGTAAGCCGGTACCCCGCGTTCGTCGGCCAATTGCTTCCGCAACTCCGACAATTCCCCAAACAGCCTGGCATCGTAGTCCGTCGAGTTGTTGTTGGCGCGTGTTGGCGACGAGCTGGTCATCAGCCGGTCCAACACGAGGGTCTCGCGGTCCTTTAGAAACGACCGTCCCTTGGACGTAACGCTAATCGAGCGATATTGGTCGTTAGACGTAGTGGCCAATCCCTCGGTGTGCAAGTCGGCCAACAGGTCCTTCAGCTCCTCGGCGGAGCTCTGGCTGGCAATCCCGAACACGGTCAGTTGATCGTGCCTTTTGGCGGTGACCTGGTCACTGGTGGACCCCAGCAAGACGTTTAGAACGTGCTTCGCCCCGAAAACCTCCCCTGTGCGGATAACAGCGGAGAGGACCTTTTGCGCAAGTTCCGTCACGTCGACCCGCTCTCTTGGAGTGGTGCAGACATCGCAGCCGCCACATTCGTCGGCGAGGTAATCCTCGCCCAAGTAATCTAACAGGTATCGCCGACGGCAGGTGCGTAGCTCGGCGAAAGTTAACATTTGTTGCAGCTTGGCTCTGGCTCGGGCCTGCTCAGCGGGGTCATCGATCTGATTGATGAAGTATTCCTGCTTTGACCGGTCCCCGGCGCTATAGAAGAGCACGCACTCGCTGGGCAGTCCGTCCCGTCCCGCTCTGCCGGTCTCTTGGTAGTAGCCTTCGATACTCTTAGGAAGGTCGTAGTGGACCACCGAGCGGACGTCCGGCTTGTCGATGCCCATTCCAAATGCGATGGTGGCTACCACGATTGGCACGTCGTCTCTGATGAACCGTTCCTGGGTAGTTCTGCGGAGTTCGGGATCCATGCCCGCGTGGTACGGCTCGGCCTTAAGACCGATTTCCGAGAGGTTTTGCGCGATGCTCTCGGTCGACTTGCGGCTACCACAGTAGACTATTGCGGATTCCGCCTGGTGACGCTTAAGTATTTCCACCAGGGCCGCGAAGGCCTTTTTCTTGGGAACCACCGAGTAGCCCAGGTTGGGCCGGTCAAAGCTGGAAATAAAGATTCCGGGGTTGCGTAAGCCCAGCTGCGACAGCACGTCGTCCCGCACCCGGCGGGTGGCGGTGGCGGTGAGGGCGATTACCGGAGCATCGGGGCAACAATCCCTGAGCGCCTTCAATTGCCGGTAATCAGGCCGGAAGTCGTGGCCCCATTCTGACACGCAGTGGGCTTCGTCGATGGCGATGAGGCTGACCTTGAGGCTGGCAAGGAAGCGCTGGAACTCGGGCAACACCGCACGTTCCGGCGCAACGTACAGTATTTTGATTCCGCCCTGCCGGACACGCTCCTGCGCCTTGACGATCTGGCCCGGTGTCAGCGTGCTGTTGATGAAGCCCGCCGCAATCCCGTTGGCGAGCAGACCGTCAACCTGGTCTTTCATCAGTGCGATAAGCGGTGAGACCACCAGCGTCAGGCCATCCAGCGCCAAGGCGGGCAGTTGGTAGCAGAGCGACTTTCCCCCGCCGGTGGGCAGCAGCACGAAACTATCCTTGCCCGCCATCACCGAATCGATGATCTCGGCTTGATGGGGCAGGAAGGTGTCGTACCCGAAGTGAGTCTTCAGCAGGTCGAGCACGGCATTATCCTAGCGGGGAATCGGTAGGCAAACTCCAACGGGCTGCTGTCAGTAGCAGCCCGTTGGAGTTTGCCGGTACCGAAGAGGTTTAGACGCAGGCGTCGCGGACGGCCTGGGAGATTTCAGCGAGCCGGGCGTTGTTGTTCTCGGCGGCCCGGAAGCCGTTGGTGATGTAGCCGACGGCCAGTCCGGTGTCGAAGTCGGCCCATCCGATGGAAGTCCCAGCGCCGCCGTGCCCGAAGGTGTGGAGCGGTTCGCCGGTGGGCTTGCCCATCCGCTCGTCAGCCAAGGCGAGGCCCAGAGACCGCTGGGCGAATAGCCCCAAGGACTGGTCGATGCCCTCTACCTGCAGCGTGACCCCCTCCTCGATGGTCTCGGGCCGAAGGACTCTCGCTCCGTCCAGCGCTCCACGCCGCTCCAGCATCGCATAGAAGCGAGCCAGGTCGCCTGCCGATGCGATGCCGTTGGCGCCGGGGGTGATGGTATGGTGCACCTCAGGCTTGTCGAAGGTGATGGCGTAGCCGTTGGGGTCGGCGTCGTCTTCTAGCAGGTGAATGCGGGAGACGCGACCGTCGTGCGCTGGCGGCAGGTTGACATAAGCGCTTTCCATCTGGAGCGGAGCGGCCAGGTCCTCGGCCATAAAGCGGTCGAAGCTGCGGCCGTCGATCCGCCGCACCAACTCCGCGATGACCCAGCCATAGTTGATCGGGTGGTACGAGAGTACCTCTCCCGCCGCGTACTTGGGCACCGCCTGCTCCATGGCATGGCAGACCTTGTTCCAGTCGGCCCAGTCGGTCCAGGGCAGGGAGGCTGGAGTGTCGGGGAAGCCGCCCTGATGACTGAGAATGTGCCGCACGGTGACCTTGTCCTTGCCGTGGGCGGCGAACTCCGGCCAGAACTTGGCGACCGGGTCGTCCCATTCCAAGCGTCCCCGTTCCTTCAGCATGTACAGGCAGGATGCGGCCAGCGGCTTGGTGGAGGAGAACAGGACGAACATGGTGCTCTCGTCCACCGGCTTGCCAGTCTTGGCGTCGGCCACTCCGCCGTGAATGTCCAGCACCAAATTGCCGTAGCGGTAAACCGCCAATCCGGCCCCAGGATGCAGCCCGGCGCCAATCTGGCGGTTGAACAGCTCGGTCACACGTTCCAGCTTCTGGGGGTCCATTGATACCGATGCAGGCGCGGTCAAAGTGGCCATTTAAGCCCTCCAGACAATTGTTGAACATAACGGGATGGGAGCAGGGCTATTCTAGCATGGCTACCGGCCTTTCCAGACCGGCGCCCGCTTTTCAGCGAAGGCGGTGACGCCCTCCTTGGCGTCTTCGGTGGCCAACACTTCATCGCGCTTGGATTGTGCGAAGGCCACTCGCTCCTCCAGCCCCATCTCCGAGCCCCTGATAGACGCCTCCTTGATCGCCGCCAAGGCCAGAGGGGCGTTGGCGGTTATCTTGTGGGCCATCTCTTCGGCCCGGGGCATCACATCTTCCGGGGCCACCACGTAGTTCACCAGCATGAGCTCCAAGGCCTTATGCGCGTCTACGAAATCTCCGGTGAAGAGGAATTCGAAGGCGACGTTCCGTGGCACGACCTGCGAAAGCAAGGCCGGCCCGCTGACCGACGAAATTCCCCGCTTGGCCTGGGGCCAGCCGAACTGGGCCTCGGTCGAGGCGATGCGGATGTCGCTGCCGAGGGCAATGCCGCAGCCTTGGGCCAAGCAGATGCCGTTGATGGCAGCGATGATCGGCTTCCAGATGTTGGACTGAACCACGTACAGATCGCCGGTGCTGGGGCCCTCGTTGGCCCGGGCGTTGGCCATGGCCACCAGGTCGTGGCCCGTCGAGAAGGCTCGCCCGTTGCCGGTGACGATGGCGCAGCGCACTTCGGGGTTGTTTTTAACGTCCTGGAAAGCGTCCCATAGCATCTGCCGCATCTCGGGGTTGATGGCGTTCAGCTTCTCCGGACGGTTCAGGGTGATGTAGGCGATGCCGTGTTTGATCTCGTAGATGACTTCCGGTTCGGTCAACGGAGGCCTCCTTGACGGGTATGAAACGGGTTGGATACCCGCGGTTGCGGGTATGACGGGAATGTTCCCGGTATGACCGGGATGTCTTAGTTCAGATTATCCTCGATCCGGTGGGTTTGACGCCGATGACCCCGTTGTCCTCTAGGGCGTCGATCTCGGCAGCAGTAAGGCCGACCAGCCCGCCGAATATCTGCCGGTTGTGCTGTCCTAGGGTGGGGGAGGGCCAGCGCACTTTCCCCGGGGTTGCGCTCATCTTCCAGGGCAATCCGGGGTACTGCTTGGGGCCCACCTGAGGGTGGTCCACCGTGACGAAGGTGCCCCGGTCTTGGTAATGGGGGTCCTCGAGGAGGTCCGGGCCTCGCAGCACCGGACTGGCGGGCACTCCGAGGGCCTGCAAGCGTTCGGCTAGCTCAAACGCGTCCTGCTTGCTGGTCCATTCGCCGATGATGGCATCCAGGGCGTCCTGATTGGCCATACGCGCTGCCACATCCGCGAACCGCGGGTCATCGGCTAGGCCAAGTTCTTGGGCCAAGGCCCGCCACTCCGATTCGTTCGTGGCGGCGATGGTAATCCATCGGTCGTCTCCGGAGCACCGGTAGGCGTTGTAGGGCGCATACCAAGCCGACCGGTTCCCGCGGCGCTCGCTCTCTCGGCCGGTCATCTGGTAGGCGAGGAGCTCCGCGCCCATCAGCGTCACCGACGATTCCTGCTGGGAAGCGTCGATGTACATGCCTTTGCCCGTGCGCCGCCGACGGCGCAGCGCGGCAAGCAACACCCCCGCCGCGTGGGACCCGGTGATGGGGTCGCCGTGGTTGATTCCCGACTTCATCGGCCCGTCTCCGGGATAGCCCGTCAGGTGAGCCATGCCGGAGAGCTGCTCCTGCCCGATGCCGTAGCCCAAGTAGCCCTTCCAAGGTCCGGTGTTTCCGAAAGCGGGCATCGACACATAGACCAGGTCGGGGCGGTGCTGGCGCAGGGCCTGGTAGTCGTAGCCCAAGCGCTCTAGGCTGCCCTGGCGAAAGTTCTCGATGAGCACGTCGCTTATCGACACCAACCGCTCGAACATCTGCCTCCCTTGGTCGCTGGTCAACTCAAGGGTGATGCCGTACTTCGACATGTGAAGGCAGTTGAACCAGCCGTTGCGATTCCAGGGCTCATCGCCAGGCTCGCCGTCGGGATAGGCAGCGATCCCTCGGGCCGGGTTGACCGGGCCACGGTGGGAGTCGTAAACGCTGAGGGACTCCATTTTGATGATTTCAGCGCCTAGGTCGGCCATCAGCTTGGTGCAGTAGGGCCCGGCCCAGATGCGCGAGAGGTCCAGCACCCGGTAGTTGCGGAGCGGCTGAGCACCAGCGGAGGACGGCATCACGCTCCGGCCCACTCCGACAACACCTGGTCGGTGTGCTCCCCCAGCAAGGGGGCGCGGAAGAACGTCCAAGCGGCGGCTTCCGGCTCGCAGGCAATGGGAGCTCCAGGGTATACGAACGGGCCCGCCCGCGGGTGGTCGATCGTCGCGAAATAGCCGCGGGCGACCAGCTGCTCCATCTGCAGAATGTCCTTCATGGTGGCGACAAAGCTGAAGCCCAATCCGCTTTCCTGCCCGGCTTTGAAGATGTCCACTTTGTCGTGGTCCAAGAGCCAGGGCAGCATCAGGGCGTCTATCTCGTCGGCGTTGTCCTGCCGTCCCCGCCGGGAGGCGAAGCGCGGGTCGGCCAGTTCCTCGCGCTCCATGATGCGGGCAACCTCGGGCCAACGGTGGTCGGGTCCGGCGATAATGCCGACATGTCCGTCTTGGCAGGGGTAGATGCCCCACGCGGCCCGGCCGTAACCTCGGTTGCCGACGCGGGTGTACTCTTGGCCGGAGTAGCTGTACTGCATCAGCGCGTTTTCCAGAATGTTGGTGGCGTACTCGGCAATGGAAACGTCGATCTGCTGCCCCTCGCCCGTTTCCTCGGCGAACATCAGGGCGGCCATGGTGGCGACGAAGGCATTCTGGCCCGCCCCCAACTGGGCCAAGGGCATGCCTTCCTTCAGCGGCGCTTGGTCGGGCTCGCCGGTGATGTTCATCAGGCCGCCCATGGCGTAGAGGTTGATCTCGCCGGCCTTCCAGTCCCGGTGCGGCCCGGTCTGACCGAAGTTGGAGATAGAGGTCATCACCAAAGCCGGATTCGTCTGCTGAAGCGCGCCGTAGCCCAGCCCCAAGCCGTCCATCGTCCCTGGAGCGAAGTTCTCGACCAGGATGTCGGCCTTTGTCACTAGTTCCAGCAGCGCGGGTCGGCTGTCAGGGTCCTTCAAATCGAAAACGACGCTACGCTTTCCGGTGTTCAGGTACAGATGCCAGGCCCCGTCTTCCGATGGCGCGTCGTCGTTGGGCTCCCCGGAGGCGAAGGGCCCCAACGCCCGCACCGGGTCACCTCCCGGACGCTCGATTTTCACCACATCGGCTCCCAAGCCGGCCATCAGCTTGGTGCAATAGGGACCGGCGATGTAGTGGGTCAGGTCGACGACCTTGACCCCCTCCAAAAGACCGGACATCGGTTTCTCCGAGCTTCGAATCAGCCGCGGTCGATTGTGTCACCGGCAGGGGCGCATTGCAAATCTTCCGGCTGTAGCTAAGCTTGTTTCGTTACCCAAGCTTGTTTCGTTACCCTAGGATAGCGAGGACAGGAAATGAGCAGGTTTGTTCCCGTCGCCATGCTGATCGCCCTGATCGCTGTGGGATCTGTCATCAGCCTCGTAAGCAGCGGGGATTGGGACGCAATACCAGTCGACATCCCTGTGGGCGTTGGCGTTCTCACCGATTATGGTTTCGACGTAGACGGGGAAGCGGATGGGTGGCCCAGCATGTGGGGTATTGGAGGCTACGGTTGGAACGGATTAACTGGAGCCCACCACCGCAGCTTTGTTACGAACGAGCCGCGGCCCGATTTTCGCGATCGTTGGACGGAATCGGGCTTTTACCCTTCGGACGACCCGAGGTTGGTCGACTGGCAGGCGAGAAAAATAATGGAGGCGGGGTTCGACTATGTGATATTGGACTGGCAAGGATGGGGTGATCGTGATTTGGACGGAACGCCAGCCCCGTATATCCACCAGCGCATGAACGACACTATCTCAGAATGGATGCGCTGGTTTGACACCAATCCTGACGCCCCTCTGCAGTTTGCCATCTTTGTGCACATCTTCCCCGTTGAGCTGCTTGGTTGTCCTATTTCAGCATCAAAGAGAGCAATGATCTTAGACTACGTATGGGAGCATATGTACGCCCCAAGAATGCGCCAAGTGTTCCACTGGGGGGACCTGCCATTGTTGGTAACGGGTTTTGAGATGGGGTTTTTGGACGTCGATTACGACCAAGTAACCATCCGTAACTTCTACGTTCATTTCGGCGAACCCGGAGGGGTCGGCAGACCTCCCTGTTTGAAGGGAGCTGACAACCCGTTCCGGAACCGGCCCGGTCCTGACGATTGGCTTGAGCATACGAATAATCTCAATCCCGACGGCATGGCAATGATCAAACCCAGATGGGACGAATGGGCCCACTATCTCGCCCAGCACCGCACAAACTGGCCGGACTGGAAGCGGAAGTATGTCGGAGGCAACCGAGAAGACCCGTACCTTGAGGAGGGTTTGTACGACTCCCACTGGAATCGGCTCACCGAACTTCGCGATAAAGGCGCATTGAACGGGGTCTGGGTGATCGCTTGGAACGAATACGCCACCAAAAACTACCTGGAACCAGATAAGGGCATGGGCCCATGCGCTGTCAAAGACACCATGTTGCGAAAGACTGCGCATTACATCGAGCGTTTACAAGCGGGCAAGGCCTTCAAGGACTTCGGTCTGCGGGGCTGCCCTCCCTTGGATGTCCGGACCCCAACCTCGACGCCTCCTCAATAGCGTGGTGTGTTATTCTTCTGGCCTAACGCCCTTGCTCTTGGAGATTTGCCTAGATGGAACGCCCTGTCTTTCAGCCGGTCGGCACCTCGGTGGACGAGTTGGACACCCCGGCATTGGTGGTCGATCTCGACTTGATGGAGCGGAATATCCGTACCTACCAAGGGTATTTTCAGGACACCAACGCCAAGGTCCGCCCGGTGGTGACCAGCCATCTGTGCCCCCAGATCGCCCGCCAGCAACTGGCGGCCGGCGGTACGATCGGCGGCGTGGCCGTGACCACCGTGGGCGAGGCTGAGGTCTTTACCAGCGCTGGGTTCGACGACATCCTGGTGGCAAACATCGTCGTCACCTCCGCCAAGGTCCGGAGGCTGTGCGCTCTCTCCAGGCAGGCCCGAGTCACGGTCGCGGTAGACAGCGCCGAGAACGTCGCGCAGCTCTCCCAGGCCGCCGAATCCGTTGGCGTGGAGTTGGGCGTGCTGGTGGAGATCGAGGCTGGCATGGGCCGCTGCGGCGTCGCTCCCGGAGCCGACGCAGTCGCGTTGGCCCGCCAGGCGAGCGACGCACCGGGCCTGCGCTTCGAGGGCATCATGGCCACCGTGCCCGGGCCCCGGGGCGCGGACCCCGAGGAACACCGGGAGCAGAACCGGCGGAACCTGGCCGTCGCCATCGAGGCCAAGGACCTGCTGGAAAGCGCGGGCCTTTCGGTCCCTAAAGTCAGCGTTGGTGGAGCGCACTGTTTTTCGGTGGCCGCCGAGCTGCCCGGCGTCACTGAAGTCCGGGCTGGACGGTACCCGCTCATGGACGTCCGGCTCCATGATTACCTGCCCGACCTATCGTTGGCAGCCTCAGTCCTCGCCACCGTAATCAGCCACCCGGTGGACGGAATGGCCGTCTTGGACGCTGGCCACAAGGCCACCGGCCCGGACCAAGGTTTGCCGGTCTTGGGGGTCGACGGCGCAAGAGCAACCCGCTTCAGCGCCGAGCACGGTATCGTCGAGTTGGAGGGAGGCGCGACCGACGCTTATAACGTCGGAGACAAGGCCCGGCTCTATCCCTATGAGCTCGGCGCATGTATCAACCAGTACGATTACATCCGGGCCGTTCGGGACGGTAAGCTGGAAGGATTCTGGCCCCTGTCCGCCCGCGGCCGGTTTGCCTAGACCACAATTTACCTAGGCCACAGCAAGGAGTCCCTGATGGACGAGCAATACCGCCCGCTTCCTGGCACCCCGGTAGAGGAGCTCGACACGCCATGTTTGGTGATAGACATGGACGCGCTGGACCACAATATCGACGTGATCGCTGACTACTACCGCGACCGGCCAACCAAGCTGAGGGGCCACAGCAAGAACCACAAAACGCCCGCCATCGCCCTGCGGCAAATCCGGCGCGGCGGCACCGTTGGCGGTGTCTGCGCCGCCAAGGTCTCGGAGGCCGAGGTGATGGTGCACGGCGGAGTGCCCAGCGTGTTCATCACCAGCGAGGTGGTGGGCGACTTGAAGGTGCAGCGTCTCGCCGCCCTCGCCGGCCAAGCCGAAGTGATGGTCGCCTGCGATAGCGCCGAGAATGCCAAGGCGCTGTCCAGGGCGGCACAAGAGCGGGGCGTTGACTTAGGCGTGGTGATCGAGCTGGAGACGGGACTGCGGCGCTGTGGGGTGCAGGATATTGAGCAGGGAGTGTCGCTGGCCCAACAGATCAGCGGGATGCCAAACCTGAGTTTCCGCGGCATCATGAGCCATCAAGTGATTCCAGCGATGCCCGACCGGGAAGACCGGGTGACCGAGGGAAACCGGGTGATCAAGGGCGTAATCGATCTCAAAGACGCCATCGTCGATGCTGGTATCCCGGTGGAGGTCGTCTCCACCGGCGAAACCTGGAGTTACGATGTGGCTGGCGAAATCGCCGGCGTAACCGAGATTCAGGGCGGCAGCTATCTGCTAATGGAGACCCATTACAGCTACATGACCGAGTTCGAGTACGCCGGCAAGGTGCTGACCACCATCATCAGCACCCCCCGCCCAGGTGTGGCCATCGGCGACGCCGGGGTGCGTTGCGTCGGCGCCCTCCGGGGGATGCCGGAGGTCTGGGACCGGCCCGGTGTGGAAGTCGAGTCCATGGACAGCGACCATGCCGTGTTCAAGCTCACCAACGGCGCATCCCTACGGGTGGGAGACCAAGTGCTGCTAATCCCGGCCCAACAGGACGCCATGGTCAGCCGCTGGAACCGCTTCGTCGGCATCCGAAACGGGAAGGTCGAGGCGGTCTGGGACATTCAGGCGCGGGGCTGCCATTCGTAGACGGCGAACGAGCCCCGGTGCGGGTGGCGCCGGACCGTTGTGTGACCCGTAGGGGCGATTCTTGAATCGCCCCTACGTTCGTGGTATTCGGGCTAGGCGACTACCTATTCCGGGACCGGACCGAACTCGCTGGTCTTCATCAGGTAGGTGAACTGGGAGGCCACTAAGCCGCGGGCCCTGGGGATGTATTGACCGCCCCACTCCGGGTCGGCTGCCACCGCGGCCTTGGCCTCGGTCATGTGCTTAACGTTGTCGAACGCCCAGATGTGTACCACCTGGTTCAGGTCGCCCAGCTCGCTGTAGAACCAACCGGCCAGCTTTACTCCGTGGCGCTGACGGATGGGAATCCCCACTTCTTCCACCGCCGAGCGGTATGCGGCGGTGGAACCTGGGGTGAGAGTGTATTGCCGGAAGTCGAAAACCATATCGTTCTTGGCCGCGAATTCGGCCGTGCCCTCTTCCGGGATGTTGCCAACCACCGGGTACTTGGGGGCGAAGTCGGGCGACATCATCAGCCAGGTCTTTTGGGTCTCGACCAGTGGCTGTGCCCTGGGCACGTATTTGCCGCTCCAGTCGGGGTCGGCGTAGACCGCCGCCTTCGCTTCGTTCAGATGCTCCAGGCTTTCGTAGCCCCAGATGTGCACCACCTGGTTCAGGGCTCCAACGTCGCTCCAGTACCAGCCGGAAAGCGCGACACCGTGCCGCTGCCGGACCGGCAGTCCGATCTCCTTCACGCCTGCGCGGTAGTCGGGGGTGGAGCCCGGTTTTAGGGTATACATCCTGAAATCGTAGATCATCACTAACCTCCGGTGTGCTTCTTGATGAATGCTCCGGCCTGGTCCAGGGCCTCTTGGCCTTCGGGGAGGACCGGGGCGAATAGCTGCCAGACGTGGATCATGTCCTCCCAAACGTCGAGCTCGACGTCGACTTGCGCGGCCCGGGCCAACTCCGCCAGTCGAGTCGAATCGTCCAATAGGGTCTCGGCGCTACCCACCTGCACCAGGGTCGGAGGCAGGCCGGCAAGGTCGGCGTACAGCGGAGCGGCGAGTGGCGCCCGGGTGTCTCGGTCACCCAGGTAGGCTTGGGCCATGAAGGTCAGTCCCTCCCGCTGGACCACCGGATCGTCTTCGGCCTTGCTTGTCATTGATTCGCCGACGCCTTCCAGGTCCACCCAGGGCGAGAAGCAGACGGCTGCGCCGGGCATGGGCAGGCCGGAATACCGGATGCCGATCATGGCCGCCACCGTTAACCCTCCCCCGGCCGAGTCACCGGCGATCGCGATCCTAGCGGGGTGATAACCGCTGGAGAGCAGCCACTGATAGGCCGCCAGGGTGTCTTCAATTGGCGCGGGGAAAGTGTGCTCCGGGGCGAGCCGGTATTCCAAGCCCAAGACCCGGCCCGCGCAGGCCTTGGCTAGCTTGCCCATCATCACGCGGTGAGTGCGCACGGAGCCGATGACGTAGCCTCCTCCGTGGACGTAAACGACCGCGCGGCCGGAGTCAGATCCGGCAGCGGTCAACCACTCGGCGGCCACTCCTCCGGCGTTGACACGCTCACATTCGACACCTTCATCCATGGAAAACCGGTCCATCAGGCGTTCGAAACCGCGGCGCATTCCCTCGATTGTGCCTTGGGAGTCGTCGACATCGGCCAATTGCGAGAAAAGCTCTATTGCTGCATCCAACTGCGGCGACTTTGCCATTCGCTAAACCTCCAACATTCTCTTGAGGGTACGGGCGCTGCTGTGGGGCGCCGACAGCACCGGCACCGGGGAGACGCTCCGCAGGTGGTCCAGCGCCGAGGCAAAGGAGAACTGACTGAGCAGCACTACGTCCACATCGGGGGCGAGAGCCAGAACCTCTTCCTCCAAGCGGCGCTCGAATCCCTGCTGCCCCTCGGCCCGCAAGACTGCGATCAGGTCCTCCGCTAGCCGGGTCACGATGGTGACCTCTTTTCCGGCCTCTTGCGCCGCTAAATTTAAATAGTATTCCGAGTCCCGCATGGTGGCCGCCACCGACGCGATGATGCCGACCCTGGACCCGGCGGCCACCGCGTCAGCCATCACCGGCCCGTAGGACGAAACCAGCGGCACGTCCACCAAATCCCGGGCGCTGTCCACCACCGGAGCATAGACCGAGCAAGCCAGTCCGACGGCGTCGGCGTCGTGGTCCTGAGAATAGCCGATGAGCTCACTCATACGGCGGCGCAGCTTCGGTGTGAGCTCGTCGTCGAAATCGATGAGCAGCCCTTCGTCCAGCAGGTTCACCACCTCAGCCTCGGGGAACTCCTCTTGGAACGCCAACCTAACCGGCTGGATGGACTCGGCCAAGGCATGGATCATTACGACTCGCATGTGGTTTCCTCGTGATTGAGTTGCTGGCAGCTAGCTAAGCCCGACGACCTCGCCCTCGGGGGTTACGTCCATGTCCATCGCCCGGGGGCGGGTTGGTAGGCCGGGGAGGGTCTCGATGCGACCGGCCAAGGCGTAGAGGAATCCCGCGCCCACCGAGGCCCGGATGTCGTTGACCGGGAAAGTATAGCCTTGGGGCCGGTTGCGTCGGGTGGGGTCGTGGGAGATCGACAGGTGGGTCTTGGCCATGCAAATCGGCAGGTGACCCCAGCCCTGGGACTCGAAGTAGCGCAACTGCCGCCTAGCCACGGCCGACCAGGTCACGTCGGCCGCGCCGTATACTTTCTGGGCCAGCGCCAGCACCTTCTCTTGGGCCGTTGCCTCGAGGGGGTAGGCATAGATTATCTCGCTGCCGGTTTTGGTGGCCTCGATCACTGCTTGGGCTAGGTCCTCAGCGCCCGCGCCGCCGTTGGCAAAACCGTCGCACTCCACAGCGGCATCGGCTCCAGCCTCCGTCGCGATCTGCCGTACGGCGTCCAGCTCCTCGCGGCTGTCGGAGCCGAAGCGGTTGATGGCGACCACGCAGGGCAGCCCGAAACCCTTAACTATGCCGACGTGGTGGGCCAAGTTTGGCCCACCGGCCAAGACGCTCTCGACGTTGGGCTGGTCCAGGTCGGCGCGCCGCGCGCCTCCGTGCCACTTGAGCGCCCGGGCCGACGCCACCAGCACTGCCGCGCTGGGCAGCAGCCCGCTCTGGCGGGTCTTAATATGCATGAATTTCTCGAAGCCAAGGTCGGAAGCGAACCCGGCCTCGGTCACGACATAATCGGCGTAACCCAAGGCCAGCTTGTCGGCTAGGATGGAGCTGCAACCGTGGGCGATATTGCCGAAGGGACCGGCGTGAACGACGGCCGGCTGGCCCTCGGTGGTCTGCACCAGGTTGGGCATCACCGTCTGGTGCAGCAGGGTCATCAACGAACCCTCGAAGTTCAGTTGGCCTACGCTAACTGGCTCGCCGCCCTTGGTGACGCCAACCACGATGCGGGATATTCGTTCCCGCAGGTCCTCCGGCCCGTCGGCCAAGGCCAGGATGGCCATGATCTCGGAGGCGGATACTATGTCGAAGCGGGCCTCGCGCAGCGGCCCGTAACCGGTGCCGCCCACCCCGGCCACCACCTGCCGCAAGCCGCGGTCCGAGGCGTCGGTGACCCGGGTCCAGTGGATGCCGGTGGCGTCGAAGTCGGGGACCGCGTTGCGGAACACCGCGTTGTCCACCAAGGCTGCCAACAGGTTGTGGGCCGAGGCCACGGCGTGGGCGTCGCCGGTGAAGTGGATGTTTATTTCGTCTTCAGGGACGACGCGCGCCTTGCCGCCCCCAGTGCCGCCGCCCTTGATGCCGAAAATTGGGCCTAGCGTGGGCTCCCGGAGGTTAACGGCCACTTTGTGCCCCAAGCGGCCCATGCCTTGGGTTAGACCGATGGCGGTGGTGGTCTTGCCCTCGCCGGCAGGGGTGGGGGTGATGCCGGTAACCACGACCAGTTTGCCTTGGCCGTTGCCCAAGTCGCGCAGGGCCTCCAAAGAGATCTTGGCTTTGTGGCGGCCGTAGGGAAGGACGTGTTCATTGTCGATTCCCAAATCATCCGCAATCTTGGTGATCACTTCCACGTTGCTCTCTCCGTGCGACCGCGGCGCGGGCTTCTAGGGCGAGCCCAGTTCGGCCTCCAAGCGGTCGATGTCTTGTTCGCTCAGGTTGAAATACTTGGCGTCGGGGTGGTGTAAGACCAGCGCCGACACGGACGACTCGGGGTCCATCATGTACCCTTCGGTCAGCTCCACGTCCAAGTGGTTGGATACCTCCAGCAGCCGGAACAGCTGCTCTTGGTCCTCCAGCCGGGGGCACGCCGGGTAGCCGAAGGAGAACCGCCGCCCCAGGTATTGGGTGCGGAAGAGGTCGTAGGGCATAATTCCGGCGGGGTCGCCGAAACCCCACATCTGGCGCAACTGCTGGTGCAGCAACTCGGCGAATCCCTCGGCGCTCTCCAGAGCCAACGCCTGCAGGATGTGGGCGTTAAGAAACTGTCCTTCCGCGATCCACTGCGCGGCAAGACGGCGCACTCCCGGCCCGACCGTGGTTACGAACATCCCGACGTAGTCCATTCCTTCCAGTCCGCCGCCGGGGCCGACGTAGTCCATTCCTTCCAGTCCGCCGCCGGGGCCGACGTAGTCCATTCCTTCCAGTCCGCCGCCGGGGCCGGCCGGTCCTGGCAGGATGTAGTCGGAAAGGCAGAGACCGTCGCGCTGCGACTGTCGACCGAAGTGAAAGCGCTCCAGCACCGTGGACCCGTCGGTCGAGTACACCAGCAGCCCTTGGCCGTCGGAGCGGCAGGGGAAGAACTTAAACACCGCGTCGGCGGTAATGTCGGGCCGGGCCAGCACCAGGTCCTCCACCCGTCGCACCGAGTCTCGCAGGTCGACGGCGGTCGGCGCGCCCGCGGCCAAGTCGTCGGCGAAGCGGCCTTGGTAGCCCAGGTGCCGCACGTACAGCATTTGGGGGTTGATGTAGCCGAAAATCTCTTCCAGGTTGTAGTCGCTGATAACGTGCAGGCGGAGGTCCGGCGGATTGGGTATCGGAAAGTCGTGGCGCACCTGGGCCGGCGGTACGTCGGCCCGCCCGTCGTCAACGGCGGCACGTTCGGCGTCGTCCCTTTGCATCGCCTCCGTTTCGGCTTGGAGGTCGTTGGCCAACTGCACCCGTTCGTCGGCCTCTTGGATGGTGTTGGCCAAGGCCAAGCCTGTCATGGCGTCCGGGGAGTACGCCACCATGCCGTTGTATTCCGGGGCAATTCGCAGCCGGGTGAAGCGGTTGGAAAGGGCGGCGCCGCCGACCAATACCGGGCAAGCCACGCCTTCCTGAGTGAAGTCGCGGACGGTTTCCACCATCATCTGGGCCGATTTCACCAACAGGCCCGAGAGCCCGATGATGTCCGGCTGGTGGAGATGATAGGCGTCGATCAGTTCTTGGGGCGGGACTTTGATGCCAAGGTTGATCACCTGATAGCCGTTGTTGGACAGGATGATCTCGACAAGGTTCTTGCCGATGTCGTGAACGTCGCCCTTAACCGTGGCCAGCACCACCCGGCCCTTGATGGAGCTTTCGACCCGCTCCATGTGCGGCTCCAGGTGGGTTACCGAATACTTCATCGACTCCGCCGATTGGAGCACTTCCGCCACGATCAATTGGTTGGCGTTGAACTGGCGGCCCACCTCGGTCATGCCGGCCATCAGCGGGCCGTTGATGATCTCCAACGGCGTCCGGTCCTGCAACGCCTCGTCCAAATCGGCGGCCAATCCCTCTTTGGTCCCTTCGATGATGGCCAAGGCCAAGCGCTCGTCCAAGGGCAGGTTGAGGCGCTCCTCGGCGGTGGCCGCCGGGGCCTTGTCCCGGAAGTGGGCGGCGAAGGCGGCAACCGGGTCCTCGCTTTGGTACCAGATTAGGTCTTCGGCCAGCTTGCGCTCCTCTTCGGGGATCGAAGCGTAGCGCATCATGGCTTCGGAGTTGACGATGGCCATGTCCAGCCCGGCCTGCACACAGTGGTACAAGAACACCGAGTTCAGCACTTCTCGGCCAGCCGCCGGGAGACCGAAGGACACGTTGGAAATACCCAAGATGGTCTTGGCCTTGGGCAGCGCCTCTTTGATCAGTCGTACGCCCTCGACCGTCTCGGCCCCAGAGCCGATATAGTTGACGTCGCCGGTGCCTACGGGAAACACCAGCGGGTCGAAAATCAAGTCTTCCTCGGGCACACCGTACTTTTCGGTCAGCAGCTTGGCCGACCGCAGGGCCACCTCCAGCTTTCGCTCGCGGGTGATGGCCTGGGCCTGCTCCTTGTCGTCGTCGATGCAGCCGACCACCAAGGCGGCCCCGTAGCGGCGGGCCAAGGGCACCACGGCTTCGAAGCGGGCCTCGCCGTCCTCCAAGTTAATCGAGTTGATGATCGACTTGCCTTGGAGTCGCTTGAGCGCCAGTTCAATGACGCTGGCGTCGGTGGAGTCGACCATGATGGGAGTCTTGACCTTCTTGGTGAGCAGGTCCAAGAAGGTCTCCATGTCGGCCGCTTCGTCCCGGTCCGGGTCCTGCAAGCAGATGTCGAGCACGTGAGCGCCGTTGCGGGCCTGCCGTCGGCCTATCTCGGCAGCTTCCTCGAACGCGCCGTCGTTGATCAACCTGCGGAATCTGCGGCTGCCCAGCACGTTGGTGCGCTCGCCGACCACGGCTGGCCGCACTTGTTCGTCCACCAGCAGAACGTCGATGCCCGAGACACGGGTCTCCGGCGACTCGACTAACGGCCGGGGCGACTTGCCTTCGGCCATGCGGGCCAACAGCGCTATGTGGTCGTTGACGGTGCCGCAGCACCCGCCGATGACGTTCACCCAACCGGATTCCACGAACCGGCCCAGGGTTTCGGCCATTGCTTCGGGTGACTCGTTATATCGTCCGTTCTCGTCGGGCATTCCGGCGTTGGGGACCGAGGCCACCGGGAACCGGGAGATGCCAGCCAGGGTGCGCACGTGGTCGGTCATGAACTGGGGGCCGGTGGCGCAGTTGATGCCGATCCAAAGCAGGTCGCGGTGGGCCAAGGAGACGTAAAGCGCCTCAACGTCTTGGCCGGCCAAGAGCGTACCCATCGGTTCCACGGTGCCCTGCACCGCCACGGGGACTTCACGGCCAAGCTCTGCGAAGGCGCGGTCGATACCCTCCAGTCCGGCCTTGATGTTCAGCGTGTCCTGCCCCGTCTCCAACAGCAGAGCGTCCACACCGCCCTCAATTAGCCCGGCGGCTTGGACGTGATAACTATCGGCCAACTCGTCGAAGGTAATGCCCCCCGTGACCGATATGGTCTTGGTGGTGGGACCCATGGACCCGGCCACGAAACGGGGCTTCTCGGGAGTAGAGGTATCGTCGGCAACCTGCCGGGCCAGCGCCGCCGCCGTGACGTTGATGCGCCGCGCCTCGTGGGCCAGGTCGTACTCGGCCAAGACCACCGAGGTCGCTCCGAAGGTGTTGGTCTCGACGATGTCGGCGCCGCCGTCCAAATGCCCCCGGTGGATGTCACCGATGACGTCGGGCCGGGTAATCACCAGCCACTCGTTGCAGCCCTCGTATTCCGGGCCGCCAAAGTCGTCGGGGCCCAGGTCGCGGGACTGGATTGCCGTTCCCATGGCGCCGTCCAGCACCAAGATGCGCTGGGCGAGAGCGGACTTGAGGGCTTGAATGCGTTCGGTGTTGCTCATAACAATCGCCGTCGGGATTGCCCCTTCTAATGGGGGCTAGTCCTAGAAACGGACCGAAGCCAATGCCCGGCCCATTTCTCGCAACCGGTCTAAAGCCTCGAACTTACGGCCCAGGCTCATCCGCTTGCGACGACGGCGCAATTTCTCCTTCTCTCGGAACGCTTGTTCCGCGTAGGTTTTCGAGTCGGCTGGCAATGGTCTTTTCGGCGTCATCGTATCGTTCCAGAAGTGTACCCAATCGATCCTGGTCGACGTCCGGCAGCAAGAGTCGTACCCGCATACGGTCTCGTTCCCGGTTGGCAAGAAGGTACAATAATATCAGGTGCTCCGGTGAAGCGACTTTGGTCCGCAAGTTGTTGACCCGCACCTGCCTCGCATTTTCCACGGTGTCCCAATACAGCGGAGACACGGTGGAGGGAAACAACTGGACCGGTATCCCACCCAGAATTTGGTGCATTACCTCCTGACCCTCGGAGTTGTCGGCTATCCGGCGAAAGGTATCCCGATATTCGTCGTCGGTATCCACCAGGACTATGGCGTCCAAAACATCGGTAAACACCGGCTCCATATACACGGTGGCAGCCACCGCTCCAATCAGAGCATAGTCCCTGATTATCCGGCGTCGTCTTAGCTCGTTAAGCGCCCTGATAGTCGAAGCGAACGGCATTCGGAGTCGCGGAGGCTTTCGTTCACCCGGCGAACCAGGCATTCAGGTCGCTGCGGTTTTTCTCCAACCAGGTGATGTTCAGGCGCATTCGTTCCAGGGCCTGGCGAATCGTTCGTTCGGCGGCGGGAGCGGGGTTGTCGGTGAAGAACCTCTGAACGTCCTCCATTTTCTCTTCGGTGGTGAAGCCGCTGCAGATCGACACCAGACGCATCAGCCCGAAGCCGCCTCCTCCGTAGCGCCGGTCGAATTCGGCCCAGTTGGACTTGACGAATTCCCAGGCCGGGTCTCGGCCCCGCCAGTTGGCGGCCACTGCGCTTACCACCGTGATCGTGTCCTGGGAGCGCACACGGTTGGACAACGAACGCTCCAGCGTTTCGTTGAGCAGCTCCACGCCCTGGAAGCGGGCCAAGGACAGCAGAAGGCGTACCTTCTCCTCCTGAAGCTGGCTCTCCCCCTCGAGGTCCCACAGCTGGTCGTAGGTCGTGCGGTCCCCCGCCTGGCCCGCCAGGCTGAACATCACGCCGCGCAGGTCGGGATGGACCGAATCGTGGTTGTCCAAGTAGCGCTGGAACTGTTCGGTTGCCTGCTGCAGAACTTCTTGGTCCTCGTAGCTACCCGCCTGTCCCAATACGGTGGTGCGCAGCAGGGAGTCAAGGTGGCCATCGCCGGGGCGCGGCTCCCAACCGGCCCGGCGGGCGGCGGGCCCGAACAGCTCGCGGGCGAACCGCTGGTAGGACGGGTGCACCGTCCCTCCAACGATCAGCTGCTCGATGTCTCTCAGGTTCGAGGCCAGGTCGCTCCAGACCGAAGCGTCGGTCTCATTGACGTAGGCCCGGGCCAGTTCCAAGAACTGGGAGATGGGCAGCAACCCGGCTTTGGACAGGGCGTAAGCGTCGTTTTGGACGCCCAGCCGGTCGGTAGCCGATAGCTCCAAGGAACCCACCGCGGGAACCAGGCGCTGCCAGTCGTCGTTGCTGTAATTGACACGGTAGAATCCGGTCTGGCCGGAGTTGACCTTGAACCAGCCGCCAACCGCCGCCATCTCGATTTGCGCCTGACGGTCCCCCATCACTGTGGCGGCCGCCGCTTCTCCACCGGAATTGACCGTTACTGGCACCTGCCAGACCTCTGGGTCGTCTCCCCCGTCGCCCAACAGCCGGTCGTAGACGAACCGCTCTTGGGACATGGAGAGCTGGAGGTGCTCCTCGGCCCGCTCGGCGTCGACTTGAAGCACTGGGTAGCCCATCTGTTTCACCCAGGAGTCCATGATGGTCGTCACCGGCTGGCCCGATTCCTCTTCCAAGGCCGACCAGAGGTCTTGCGTTCGGGCGTTGGCGTACATGTTGTTGGTGAGGTAACGGTTGAGCCCTTGGCGGAAGGTCTCCGGGCCGAGGAACTGCTCCAGCATGCGGATGACCGACGCTCCCTTGCTGTAGCTGATGGCGTCGAACAACTGGCTGACCTCGGCTGGATTCTTGACCTCCTGCTCGATGGGGTGGGAATTCTTCAACCCGTCCAGACTCAGGGCCCGGTTGGTGTCCATGTTGACGAACTGGGTCCACATCTCCCAGTCGGGGAACAGCCAGTCCACCGCCTTGGTGCCCATCCAGGAGGCGAAGCTCTCGTTCAGCCAGAGATCATCCCACCAGTCCATGGTGACCAGGTCGCCGAACCACATGTGGGCCATCTCATGGGCCACGACCTCGGCGACCCGCTGACGAGTGCCGGCCGAGGAGTTCTCCGGGTCCACCAGCAGCGCGGTCTCCCGATAGGTGATCGCGCCCCAGTTTTCCATGGCGCCGGCGGCGAAGTCGGGGATGGCGATGTGGTCGATCTTGGGCAGTGGGTAGGGGATGCCGAAGTAGTCGTTGAAGAACTCAAGCAACTGCACCGAGGTGTCCAAGGCGAACTGGGCCTGGCTCTCTTTGCCGGGGGTGGTCCAGATGCCGTGGCGAGTGCCGTGGGACTCCTGTTCCACGGAGACTAGGTCTCCGATGACGAAGGCCAGCAGGTAGGTAGACATAACCGGCGTGTCCGCGAATCGCACCGCCCGCAGTCCCGGCGAAGGAGAGGTCTCCTCGACGGCCGGGGTGTTGGAGACCGCCTTGTAGGCCTCGTCGAAGACCAACGTAACCTCGAAGACCGCTTTCTGCGCCGGTTCGTCCCAACAGGGGAAGGCCCGGCGGGCATCGGTTGCCTCGAATTGGGTGGTGGCCAGGTAGCGGGTCTCGCCGGCTTGGTCGACGTATTCCGAACGGTAGAACCCCAATAGCTTGTCGTTCAGGACCCCGGTGAACGACATTTCCAACTGGGCCGGCCCAGGCGCCAGTTCCCGTCCGAATTCCATAGTGGCCGTTTCGTTCTCCGAGTCCAGGGATATGCTATCGGCCTCCAAGACCGAGCCGTTGACGTTGACCGAGCCGCCGCCGATTTCCAATTCCATCGCGTTCATTACGATGCTTGAAGTGGGCTCCAGGACCTCGATGTCCACCGTCTGGTGGCCGGAGAATGTGAAGGTGGAGAGATCAGGCTGCAGGCGCAGACTGTACCTTCTGGGCCTTACATTCTGCGGCAGTATGACGGCGTCGGCGGATGGCATAGCGCGAACCTCCATGCAACGTGAGGAAGTGTTCCCAGTGTACCACTATCCGGCAATCTGGCTACCCTGGCGGCCCTGGTCCGTGGGTTAGGCCGCCGTTGGCGGCCCGGCTGTCGGCGGATGGTTGATGTTATAATACGGGCCGCTCACCCCGCCCCGATCAGGAGGAAATACATGCCCCCGAAGACCATGTTCGAGAAGATTTGGGACGCCCACATCGTTCGCGAAGAAGCGGGCGAACCGGCCCTGCTCTACGTTGACCTTCACCTGGTCCACGAAGTCACTTCACCCCAGGCTTTCGATGGCCTTCGGATGGCCGGACGCCAGGTGCGGCGCACCGATCTCACGGTGGCCACCGCCGACCACAACACCCCCACCTGGGACCTTTCGATTCCGATTACCGACCAGATTTCCCAGGCACAACTGGACGCCCTGACCCGCAACTGCGAGGAGTTCGGCGTTACCCTGTACGACCGTTTCAGCCCCCTCCAGGGCATCGTGCACATTATCGGCCCGGACCTCGGCTACACCCTGCCTGGCAAGACCGTGGTCTGCGGCGATAGCCACACCTCCACTCACGGCGCACTGGGCGCCTTCGCTGTGGGCATTGGCACCTCCGAGGTCGAGCACGTGCTGGCTACCCAGACTTTGCGCCAGTTCAAGCCCAACACCATGGAAGTAAGGGTTGACGGTTCGTTGCCGGCCGGCGTCAGTCCCAAGGACGTTATTCTCGGCATCATCGGGCGCATCGGAGTCAACGGCGGCACCGGCCACGTCATCGAGTACACTGGAGAGGCCATCCGGAACATGTCCATGGACGGACGCATGACCGTCTGCAACATGAGCATCGAGGGGGGCGCCCGCGCTGGGATGATCGCTCCTGACGGGACCACCTTCGAGTACGTGCGCGGCCGCCAATTCGCCCCCCAAGGAGCGGACTTCGACGCCGCGGTGGCGCAGTGGAAGCAACTGCCCACGGACCCCGGCGCGAGTTACGATAAAACCGTGGTCATCAATGCCGCGGAACTGGAGCCCTACGTGACCTGGGGCACCAAGCCCGATATGGTGGCTCCGATCAGCGGTCGCGTTCCAGACCCGGCCTCCTTCGACCAAGAGGCGGACCGGGAGGCGGCGACTCGGGCCTTGGCCTACATGGACCTCCAGGCCGGGATGCCGATTCAGGACATTAAGATCGACCGCATATTCGTTGGCGCGTGCACCAACGCCCGTCTCGAGGACCTGCGGGCCGCGGCGGAGGTGGTCCGGGGCCGCCAGGTCCACCCTGACGTTTACGCGATGGTGGTGCCCGGCTCGGCGAAGATCAAGAAAGAGGCGGAAGAAGAGGGCTTGGACCGGATTTTCACCGAGGCGGGCTTGGATTGGCGGATCGCTGGCTGCTCGATGTGCTTGGGCATGAACCCCGACATCCTGGACCCCGGCCAGCGCTGCGCCGCCACTTCCAACCGGAACTTCGAGAACCGGCAGGGCAAGGGCGGCCGCACCCACCTGGTTAGCCCGGCAATGGCCGCGGCCGCCGCCATCGCTGGCCACTTCGTGGACGTCCGAGACCTGTAGGGGCTTGCGGCTAGCGGACAGGTAATTGTGACGACGAAGATAGCGAAGCTAGTTCAGGAAGCGTTGGACTCCGGGTTGGTTTTGTCCAATCCGCTGGTGCTGGACCTAAAGTCTTTCGACATCACCAACGAGCAGTTGGTGCAATTCTGTGCCGATAACGGAGACCTTCGGTTTGAACTCACCGCCAAGAAAGAACTGCTGATCATGCCCCCTGAAGGATTGAAGACCGGCGCCAGAAGCGCCGTCTTGTTGAGGGAGTTGGCAATTTGGGCCCGGGATGATGGGCGAGGATTAGCCTTTGGTTCGTCGGCTGGCTTCCGACTGCCCAACGGGGCCATGCGGGCCGCTGATGCCTGTTGGATTCTCGCCTCACGCTGGGATGCGTTGCCGGAGGACGAGCAGGAGCTATTCGCCCATATAGTGCCCGATTTCGTTGTCGAACTCCGATCCCGTTCCGACACGGTCCGAAGCCAGCAGAACAAGATGGTCGAGTATCTGGAGAACGGTGTGCTACTTGGATGGCTGGTTGATCCATACAACCGGACGGTGCACATCTACCGGGCCGGTCAACCGGTCGAAGTCCTGGAGGACCCGGAAACGGTCTCCGGCGACCCGGTGCTGTCTGGCTTCGAACTCAACCTTCAAGAGATTTGGTAACCGAGAGGACTGCTATGGACCCCTTTACCACTGTGAGCGGCGTGGTTGCGCCAATAGACCGGGTGAACATCGACACCGATATCATCATACCCGCCATTTACCTCAAGAGCATCGAGCGGTCCGGGTTCGAAGACGTCCTGTTCTCGCCGTGGCGCTACCACCCCGATGGGAGTCCCCAAGAGGACTTCGTGCTCAACCAGCCGGAGTACCGCAGCGCCAGCGTCCTGGTCGTCGGCAACAACTTCGGCTGCGGCTCGTCCCGGGAGCACGCCCCGTGGGCTCTGCGCGACTACGGGATCAAATGCATCATAGCCCCCAGCTTCGCCGACATCTTCTATAACAACTGCTTCAAGAATGGCCTGTTACCGCTTCGTCTGCCCGAAGAGCAGGTCCGGGCCATCATGGAGAAGTCCCAGTCCAAACCCGGCGTCAACCTGACCGTCGACTTGGTCAACCAACGCCTGTGGGACGAGGACGAAGAGATCGCAATTTCGTTCGAGGTTGACGAAGCCCGGCGTCACAATCTGGTCAACGGGTTGGACGACATCGGCCTAACGCTGCAACACGAAGACCAGATCACGGCCTACGAGACGGCCCGAGGGCTTTAGCTCGGAATCCGAGACTAGCAACCGGGGAGGGGGGCTGGGTGGAAAGGACGTCCGACTTGGAGGATGGCGGCCCGGAAGACCTAAATTCCGGTCGAACCGACAACCTGAGTCCGGGGAGAAGGACCAGGAAGCGTTCAGTCTACCTCTTTCCAGCCTACGGGTTCTCGACGGCGTTGGACTTCGCTCGCCGAGTGGAAGAAGGGGGCGGGGGAACCCTTAGCGAGGACGTCTTGGCCGTGGGGTTGGGGCTGTCGGTCAAGGGCAGCGGGTTTCGCCTCAAGAGCCTAACGGCCCGCCAGTTCCATTTGCTGAACAAGCAGGGCGATACCCTGAGTTCCACCCCCACGGCCAAGTCGATCCTCAGACCCACAAGCCACTCCGAGGCGGTCAACGGTTACCGGCAGGCATTCATGGCCATCCCGCTCTTCCGTGCCGTGGCCGAGCGCTACCGCGGCCAATACCTGCCCGATAGCCAATCGCTGCGCAACGTATTGGAAAGGGAGTTTCAGGTCGACCGGGGGAGAGTGCAGCAGGCCGAGAAGCTGTTGATGGAATCGGCCCGCGACACCCAAGTGCTCACCCTCTCCGGCGACCGGGCTTACCTCGCGGTTTCCGGCCCTTCGGCCACCGCTCCGAATCCTGTGGACCCTGCTCCGCCTCTGGAAGTTGTGGCGGAACCAGAACTCGAGCCGACCAACGGCCCAGTCCTATCCCAGGCTTCTTCCGCTGGCCCTCCCGTCCCCAACACGCTCAGTTTCTCCATAGACGAAATCGCTCAGCTTAGCGACGCGGACTTCGACGTGGTATGGAAGGCCTTCGGCATCCTGGTGAAGTCGCGGCGACGTTGGCCAACCCCGGAAGGGGACAGTGTGGAGGCTTCTCCGGATGAGGACGGCGCCTACTCCTCGGGCGGAGGGTAGGCGCCAGCCACCTGCTCTTGGAAGTCGGTCTCGTAGCGTTGCATCCGGCCCTGACGCACCTGTTCGTCCAGCGACGGACGAGTAACCGGCCGGGGGTCGCGCGGCGCGGTCCCGATAATCCCGTTCCGCTCCAGGGTGGCCAGTTCTTCGACGGTCATGCCCAGCAGTTCGCTTAGCACGTAGGTGTTGTGCTCACCGATAATCGGTCCTGCCTTGGGCTTCACCGCCGGGGTCTTGGAGAACTGCCAGGGGCGTCCGGCGTAGGGCAAAGGCGGCATACCGGTGCTGGGGTGGTGCCGCACAACCTCGTAGAATCCCCGCTCCCGAAGATGTGGGTCGAATAGCAGGTCCTTGCTATCGAGCACTGCCCCGGCGGCCACGCCGTTGCTCTGTAGGGCGTGCATCAGCTGGTGGGCGTCCCATGCCGCGGTGGCCCCGGCGACCAACTCGTCCAAGACCGCCCGGTTCTCCAGCCGCCCTAGGGCGTCCAACAATCGGGGGTCATCGGCCCAGTCCTGCCGGTCCAGCGTGTGGCAGAGCGCGCGCCACTCCTCGTCCGTGGCCACAGCGATCACGATCCAACGATCGTCGCCTCGGCACGGATAGCAGCCGTGGGGCGACATTTGGGAGTCGGCGTTGCCGGTCCGTGTCGGCAACCGCTCGTTAGCCGAGTAATCCAGCAACGCTTCAGGGATGGTGGAGCTGGCGGCTTGGGCTTGTGAGACATCGATGAACTGTCCCTCGCCAGTGCGCAGCCGGTGCATCAACGCCGTCATCACGGCGAAGACCGTGTGCTCGCCCGCGGTATAGTCCACGTAAGGAATCTCTGCCATCACCGGCGGCCCGCCATTGTATCCCGTGGTGTAGGCCAAGCCCGAAGCGCCCTCGGTCGCGGGGCCGGTGGCGCCGAAGTTGGCCCACGGCCCGGTGTATCCGTAGCCGGTGGAAGACACCATGATGATGTCCGGCTTGATCTGTCTCAGGTCGCTGTATTCCAGCCCGAAGTTCTTGATGACGCGGGGTGTGAAATTTTCGGCGAACACGTCGGCCACGGCGATCAAGTTTTTCAGGATTGCCAGCCCCTCCGGGCGAGCCAGGTCTAGGGTGATACCCAGCTTGTTACGATTTTGCTCATAAAAGTTGGCGCCCCGGTTCCAGAACTCGCCGTCCACCTCATTTAGATAGACTGAGTCGCTGCGATAGCTCTCCAGCCTGCCGGTGGACTCCAGCCTGATCACCTGCGCACCCATGTCGGCCAGCAGCTTCATGGCGAACGGGATGGCGATCAATTGACCCATCTCGATGATGCGGACCCCGGCCAGCGGCCCTATCGGCTCTCCGCGCCGTCGCATTAGATCGCGCCTTCGGCCCGCAGTTGGGCCAGCTGTTCGCCCGAGTAATGCAGGCGCTCGCCCAGAATTTCTTGGTTGTGCTGTCCAATGGCGGGCGCCGCGTTCTTCACCTGCCAGGGAGTCGCGCCCATGTTAAACGGCGCGCCGGGGTACTTCACCGGGCCGGTGGCGGGATGGTCCACCTCGACGAAATAACCCCGCGACTCGAACTGCGGGTCGGCCAGCACCTCCTCCGGCGACTGGATTACCCCGTAGATGAACCGGTGCTGGTGGGAAGCGTAGAACATCTCGTATTTGTTCTTGGCGATGAAATAGTCGTCCAGGATGCGGCCCAGCTCCTCGGCGTTGACCAACCTTGCCGAAGGAGTGCGGAACTTGTCGTCGTCCAAGTCGGGCAGGTCCAAGAAATTGACCACCGTGCTCCAGTCGCCCCCGCCCAACCCGGGGCTGGGCAGCATGTACCCGTCGGCGGTGGCCCGAAGGCGTTGCAGGTCGCCGCTATGGTTGGGTTGTCGGCGTCGCACCGCTCCGGTGTAGGTGAAGTTATTGACCACGTCCCGAAGACCGGTGGCCACCGCCTCTTGTACCGAAACGTCCACGTGCTGGCCCTCGCCAGTCAATCGTTGGTGGTAGAGCGCCATCAGCGAGGCCGAAGCGGCGTCGGTCCCGGCCTTGAACTGGGCTTGGTTGAAGGCATGTTTCAACGGCTCCCGGTCGTAGGCCCCGAAGATGTACATCAACCCGCCCAGGGCGTATTCCACGATGTCGGCGGCCTTGTAGTCCCGGTAGGGACCGGTCTGGCCGAAGTTGGAGATGGACACCATCACCAAGCCCGGCGTGGCCCCACTCAGAGTCTCGTAATCCAGCCCCAGCGAGGGCATCACCCTCGGAGCGAAATTCTCGACTAAAACATCGGACTCGGCGGCCAGCGCGCGCACGATCTCCCGTCCCTCATCGGACTTCAGGTTTATCGTCACGCTGCGCTTGTTGGTGTTCAGGTAGGCGAAGGGAAGACTGTTGTCCGGTCCGGTTTCATCGTGGAAAAAGGGCGCCATTTGGCGCCCCGGATCGCCGGTGAGCCGCTCGACCTTCACCACTTCCGCGCCAAAATCCGCCAGCAACTTGGTGCAAAAGGGGCCAGCGATCCGGTGCGTGAGGTCCAGGACTCTAACGCCTTCTAGCGCGCCGGGCATGGTCTGGCCCTAGTCGCCCGGATAGGTGAGGCGGAGTACGGTGTGACGCCGGTTGGTGGTGTAGGGGCGCACCTGTTCCGGCCAGCGGCCCAACTCCACCGCCTCTCCCCAAGCCGACGAAGTCAGCACCTCAGGGCTCTCGATCTCGTAGACCGCGTGGAACCGGGGCTGTCCGTCGGGGGTGACGGTCCGGGTCTCGCCGCCAATCAGCACCTTAAATGGCTGGGCCTCGTAGCGGGTGATTTCGCCCACTCCCGCCACCTTCCCCAACTCGGGGCAATGCTCGGTGTTGTAGACCTCGTGGAATAGAGCTTCTTTCGAGGGGTCCACGTCCATGCTTGCCACGAATAGATATTTCGACCGCGCCATTTTTCACTCCTCAACCAGCGTGTGCAATCAAAAAGCCGAGACCGCAGATACTTCAATCAATCTCTGCGGTCTCGGCGCCCTTTGCGATGAATGGACTAGAACGGACGCCGGAATGACGCCTCCGTCTCCGAGGTGGTGATGAACTCCAGCAACACGGCCCGGCCGTCGTCTTCGGTGACGCGACGGGCCCGGCTGAAGGCCCCGCTCACTTCCGCCGGGTCCTCGATGCGCTCGGCGTAACCGCCCATGGCCCGGCCCATGTCGGCATAGTTGCCGCCCAGGTCGCGGCTGTTGTAGAGCCGGTGGGAGTCGGCCATTGCGTTGGTCTCGGCGGCCATGGTGGAGTTGTTGAGCACCACGGTGATGATGGGTATGTTGGAGCGCACCGCCGTCTCGAAGTCCAGTCCCACCATCCCGAAGGCGGCGTCGCCCATGAAATTGACGCATACCTTGTCCGGTTGGGCCAGCTTGGCGCCGATGACCAATCCCAGCCCGGTGCCCAGACCGTGGGACTTGCCCCAGCCCAGGTAGGTGCGCGGGCCGTTGGACCGGTAGAAGGGCACAATCTGGTCGCGGGGGCTGCCCGAGTCGTGGGTAACGATGGCATCTTGGGGGGGAATGGTGTGCATGAAGTCCCAAATCACCCGGTAGGGGCTGATCGGCCGGTTGGAGTCGGTCAACTTATGACTCCATTGGGCCAGCCAAGCGTCCCGCTCCGAGGCCACCTCGCGAACCGTGGTGGTATCCTCTTGGCGGCTCTGGCCAACGATCTCAGCGCAGGCCTCGATCATCTGGCGCAGCACAAGCTTGGCGTCGCCGACGATCGGGAAGTTGATGTTGTAGTCTTTGTTGATGTCCCTCGGATCGTTGGTGGCCTGAATCATGGTCCGGCCCGGCGGGATGTTCATCACCATATTGTGCTTGGTGAAGCTGGTGCCGACGCCGAATATCAAGTCGGACCGCCGAACGAACTGCACCAGCGTACCCGACGAGGTCAGGGCCGCCGAGCCCAAGGCCAGGGGATGGGTCTCCGGAAAGGCGCTCTTGCCGAGCAGAGTGGTGGTCACCGGGACCTGCAGCAGTTCGGCCAACTCCTGGAGTTCCTCGCTGGCCTTGGCGTACATGACACCCTGCCCGGCCATGATCACCGGGTAGCGGGCGGAGCAGAGCGCTCGGGCCGCCGCCTCGATGTCGCGCGAGTCGCCTTGAAAGCCGACAGACCGGCTGGGTGTGTAGTAGAACGACTCTTCGGACACTTCTTCCAACGCCACGTCGGCCGGCACTTCCACTGCAACCGGGCCGGGGCGTCCTTGGCGAAGCGCGGCGAAGGCCCGACGCATGACATCTGAAGTACGGTCGGCCATGTTGATCTGCTCGACGCTCTTGGTGATGGAGGCGTAGCTCTGCAGAGAGCTGAAAAGGGGATGGACCCCTTGGCGCTCGCGAGGATGACCCAAAGGAAGCAAGAGCAGTGGCGTCGAGTCAGAGTAGGCCGTGGCGGCGCCCGAATAAGCGTTCTCGGCGCCGGGGCCGTATTGCATGGCGAAGACGCCCATGCGGTCGCCGTTGGTGGCCCGGCTAAACCCGTCGGCGATGCCGAGGCCCACCCGCTCTTGACGGCAGATGATGGGCCGGATACCGCCCTCGGCCGCGGACTCGATCACCGGTGTGGTCGGGAAACAGGGAAGGTATTCCACGCCCTCGCGCTTGAGGATCTCAGTAATCGCGTCGACTGTCCTCACCAGTGGCCTCCTCTGCTGTTCCGGGTAGCCACCCTCCCGCGGCGGCACGGAGAGTATACCATCGCGCTAACGGCGGGTTTACGTAATGGGGCTTAAGAGCCGGAACGGGCCGCCGCCGGTTTCAACACGGCATACAAGAACTCGTTGGCCGGGGTGGGCACGCTGGCTTCCCTTCCCCAACGGATGACCGTGCCAGTGAGTCCTTCCAACTCGACGGGTGCGCCGTCGGTGAAGTCTTTGGCCATGGAGGCCCGCCCCTGGGCTGGGAAGTTGTCCAAGGCGGTCATCGCCCACTCCAAGGAGTCGTCCATGATGGGCGCGCCCCGGGCTAGGCCCACTGCCAACGCTTCCTCGATCGCCTGCTGGATCAGGCCTCGGGTGGCTGGAATGGTGCGCATCTCCTCGTATACACAGTTGGCGGCGGCGCAAACCGCAGCCGACCCGGCGATGTAGGCAAACTTCTTCCAGAGCATGCCAGGCATGTTCTCGTGCAAATCGACTCGCCAGCCAGCATCCTTGAACTGCCCCAGCAGATACTCGCCCCGCTCGGTGATGCCTACCTGCATCTCCCCGAATGCGGCGACCCCGGGGCCGCCCTGGGTGACAACCCCCGGCTCGGACACGCGGCCTTCCATGTAGGCCGAGCCGATCATCACCGGACCGGGCCCGACGAATTCGGCGAGCTGCTCCCCGTTGTCGATGCCGTTTTGCAGGGTTAGCACCACGGTGCCCGGGCCGATCAGCGGCGTGACCAAAGGAAGCGCCCCGGCGTTGTGGTACATCTTCACGGTGAACAGCACCAGGTCTTGCTCGCCCGCTTCGACAGTACTGTCCACGCCTCTCCCTTGGGCGGTGAAGGTCCCGTCTAGCTGGCTCTCCACCCGGAGTCCGTGGCGTTGGATGGCGGCCAGGTGTTCGCCGCGGGCGACGAAAGTTACGTCGTGCCCCTGCCGGGCCAGCAACCCACCGAAATAACCGCCGACGCCGCCGGCGCCGATAACTGCGACTTTCATGATGACTCCTTGGGGTTAGTCTCGGGCCACCGGGTAGCCGTGGTCCTCCCGCAGGTCACGCTTGAGCACCTTGCCCATCACGTTGCGAGGCAACTCGTCGACGAATACCACCGACCGCGGCCGCTTGTACCCAGCCAGCCTGCCGGAGCAGAACTCGATGATATCGGACTCAGTCACCCCACCGGTGCGTCCGACAACCACCGCCCGGACCTCTTCTCCCCACTCCACGTCGGGCACGCCGATGACCGCTGCGTCGTCGATTTCTGGGTGGGAGAGGAGCACCTGCTCCACCTCTTCGGGGGAGACCATTTCGCCGCCGCGCTTGATAAAGTCCTTGGCCCGGCCCGCCAAGAAGATGTAGCCGTCTTCGTCCTGATAGCCCAGGTCGCCGGTGTATACCCAACCGGAGCGCAGGGTGGCGCTGGTGGCAGACTCCTCTTGCCAGTAGCCCGCCATCATCCGGGCTCCGCGGGCCACGATCTCCCCGGTCTCCCCGGCAGCCACCGGCTGCCCTCCCTCGTCGACTATCCCGACCTCGACGTCTTCCAACGGCTTGCCGATGGAGCCAAGCCGCCGCAGCTTGGTTTCGATTTCCTCCGGGCTGCCCTCCAGCACGTGGTCCTCCGGCGGAAGCATCGTAATGGTGGAGGCCGTTTCGGTCTGGCCGAAGGCGTTGATGAAGCTGGCGTGAGGGAAGTTGGCGATGGCCTGCCGGATGACCTCGGCCGGCATCGGCGCAGCCCCGTAGGTGATCACCGAGAGCGATGAGAGGTCGAATTCCCCGAATCGGGGGTGGTCCATCATCTGTTTGAGCATCGTGGGCACCAGCATGGCCCGGTTGGCCCGGTATTCTTGGGCCAATTCCATCCATTCCACCGGGTCGAACTGGCGCATAACCAAGAGCGTGCGCCCACCGTAAACCGCCGCCAACGCCGCCTGCAGACCGGCGATGTGGTAGAAGGGTACGGTGATCAGGTTGGTCTCCTCGGCCTCGGGGTCCGCGGGGTCGATCGTGGCCAGGATGAACGATGCGAAGCTGTCGTGAGTCAGCATCACTCCCTTGGGCACCCCGGTGGTGCCCGCGGTGAACATTATGACCGTGGTGTCGTCGTCCGCCGCCTCGGGGAAGTTCAACTGGTCCGGTATGGCGCCCTCCAGCAACTCCTCGTAGCCGGGACGCCCATCGTTGGTCTGGCCGTCCAAGACGATAATTCGCTCCGAGGGGAGGCCAAGATCGTTCTGTAGGAGGGGTAAATATCGCTCGCCGATGAAGAGGCACGACGGCTGGGAGATGGACAGCATCTGGGCGAGTTCTTCGGTCTTGGCCCGGAAGTTTATTGGCACGTAGGTGGCGTCCAACTGGGCTGAGGCGAAGTAGATTTCGACGCATTGGTTTGTGTTGACCTGCATTGTGGCCACCCGGTCTCCGGCTTCCACCCCCAGCTCACTGAGCGCGTTGGCCAGCCGGTTCACCCGCTCCGCCAATTCTTCGAAGCTGTAGCTTCGGCCATCAAAGACTATCGCGGTCCGGTCGGGGACGATGGCCCCGGCAATCATCAAAAACTCAGACGTATTCATGTGAAAGCCCTAAGCGTTGAAAGTTTGGCGCCGCAACCCTCGTTTCAGCGCGGCGACCGGGCCCCGCTCCAAGCCGGCCAGCGCCCCGACGACCGCCCAGCCGTCTTCCAGCAGCCGCTCCGACGGGGAGACCCGGGTAATCAAGCCCATATCGAGCGCATCGCTAGCGCCAAACCGCCTCCCGGTAAGGAGCAGATCAAGGGCCCGGGATGGTCCGGCGTTCCGAGGCAGGGTCTGCGAACCGCCTGCCGCCGGTATCATTCCCAGCCTCACCTCGGGCATGGCGAATACCGTGTCCTCGGCGGCAATTCGGAGATCGCATAGCAACGCGATCTCTAGGCCCGACCCGATGCAATAACCGTGGACGGCTGCCACCAGCGGCTTGTCCAAGTTTATCATTTGTCCCCAAACGTCCCGCTGCCAGCGCGCCCGCCTGGCGATGACCAAGGAAGGCGCGGCGCCGAACTCGGTCAGGTCGGCGCCAGCGCAAAACCCACGACCCTCCCCAGTGATTAGCACCGCCCCCACATCGGGATCATCGCGCACCGCTGCCAACGCCTCGGAGAAGTCGTCTCGCATCTGGACGCTGTAAGCGTTCAGAACACGGGGTCGGTCCAACGAGATTCGGGCGGCAGCACCGCGTTTTTCCAGCAACAATGTCTCGAACGGGCGCATCTGCTGGCTAGGTCAGGGGAGTGGCGCGGGCGTAGAGTTCGTCCAACTCCACCTCGGAAAAGCGAAGGCCGATGTTCTCCAGGTTGTGGGCGTCGCTGACTTCCAGCAGCAGCAGGTCGTTCGACTTGGCGATATCGGCCACCTGCGCCTTGCGAATGTGCCAGTTGTGAATGTAGTTGTCGATCTCGATGGCATGCACGTCTTTTTCGATGATGATCTCGGGGGAGTAGTAGCCGGGATGGCAGTAGCTGCGGAACACTCCGCCGCCGGGCAGGAACAATTCTGCCACTTGGTATTCCGCGAAGGGGTTTTGCTCCGGCCGGACCTCGATCTCCCAGCCGGGGATGATCACCACCTCGCCCGGAAAATGGCGCTCAACTAACTCCCGGAACTCGAAAGACCAGTCCTTGTTGTGGTGGTCGGTGATGGCAATACCGTCGATGCCGCGGCTTTTGATCCGGTCGACCACTTTCTCGGCGATCTCGATGGAGGGCGGCACGAAATTGAAGGCCTCCCGGACGTGGGTGTGCAGGTCGAGTTTCAGCTTCAAGGTCTCGTCTCTCCTTTGGACGTGCGGCTATTGACCAGTAAACTTGGGGGACCGCTTCTCCAAGAACGAAGCTATCCCTTCAGCCCGGTCGGAGGTGCTTTGCAGTATCACGTTCAGATCGGCTTCCATGCCCAACCCCTGATCAAGGGTCATGTCTAGGCCTTTGGATATAGCTTCTTTGACGTACCGTGCGCCCAAGGGGCTGCCATCCAGGATTGGACCGGCCAACTCGCTGACGGCATCCATCAATAGCTGGCCCGACGCCGCAATCCGGTTGACCAATCCGATGGACAACGCTCCCTTGGCGTCGACCTGCCGTCCGGTTAGAAGCAGGTCCCGGGCCCACGCCGAGCCTACGAGGCGGGGAAGCCGCTGGGTGGCTCCGTCCCACGGAAAGCACGATTCCGACGGGGGTGAAAAACCGAAGCGGGCCCCGGGGTCGCATACTCGAAGGTCAGCGGCCAACGCTAACTCCAGGCCGTGATCGGTGGCGTTGCCATTGAAGGCTGCGACGACCGGGACTTCGATAGCTGCCAGAGCCGACGCGACCCGCAGTCCGCCCGCTAGATGAGCGGCGTCGGCCAGAGTCGTGTCCGCGCCTAGGGGCGCCGGGGTCCTGCCGACGGAAAAGATTTCTCCCGACCCGGTCAAAATTACCAGCCGCAAGGCGTCGTCTTCGGCCAATTCGGCCAAAGCGGAGCGCAGTTGCTCGGCCATCGCCTCGTCGATCAAATTGCCGGTCTCGGCCCGGTCCAAAACGATGGTGGCCGAGGGTCCGTCACGGTTCAGTTCTAGGCTGGGTCGACGAATGATAGGGCAGCTCCCGTCGCCCTGATGGAGTAACCCGGAAGGCCCCGGAATCGGCCTGGAGCCAGTATCTAGCAGGGCGGTCAAACCAATGTTGACAAGGCATATGGGCTTAATTAACATAGATTAGCACTCTCCAGCTCCAGAGTGCTAAGTTTGGATAGAATTTAGCCGGAATGACCGGCGTAGCAAAGGAGGCCGCGGTGGCAAATTTCGTGCCATTGGGAGAACGCGTGGTGGTGAAGCCCATCGAGGGTGAGCAGACTACAAAGGGAGGCATATACCTGCCCGACACCGCCAAGGAAAAGCCCCAGGAGGGAGAGGTGGTTGCGGTCGGTCCCGGTCGCGTCAGCGACGATGGCAACCGCATCGCGATGGACGTAGCCGCAGGGGACCGGGTCATCTATTCGAAGTTCGCTGGCACCGAATACAAGGACGGCGACGACGAGTACCTGATTCTTCGCGAAAGTGATATTTTGGCAAAAATTTCTTAACACCGGCGCACGGTCCCTGTTGGACCCAGCCAAGAATTTGAGGAGGATTGGATGCCAGCCAAGAAACTGGTCTATTCGGAGGAAGCCCGTAAATCCCTCCGCACCGGGATCGATATTCTGGCCGATTCGGTGAAGATTACCCTGGGCCCCAAGGGACGCAACGTGGTGCTCGACAAGTCCTTTGGCCCGCCCCAAGTCTGCAGCGACGGCGTGACGATCGCCAAAGAGATCGAGTTGCCCGATTCCTTCGAGAACATGGGCGCCCAGTTGCTCAAGGAAGCGGCCACCAAGACCAACGACGCCGCTGGCGACGGCACCACCACTTCGGTCGTGCTGGCTCAGGCCATCATCACCGACGGTTTCAAGAACGTGACCGCCGGCGCCAACCCCATGGCGATCAAGCGCGGCATCGAGACCGCCGTGGGTTTGATCGTGTCCGAATTGCAGGGCATGTCCCAGTCGGTGGAGACTAGGGAGCGCATCGGCCAGGTGGCCAGCCTCTCCGCCCACGAGGAAGCCATCGGTGAGACCATCGCCGAAGCCATGGAGAAGGTCGGCAAAGACGGCGTGATCACCGTGGAAGAGTCGCGCGGCCTGTCCGACGAGATTGAATACGTGGAAGGCATGCAGGTCGACCGCGGCTACATCTCGCCTTACTTCATCACCAACGCCGACCGCATGGAGTCGGTGCTGGAAGACCCGACAATCATCATCACCGACAAGAAGATTTCCGCCGTTGCCGACATGCTGCCGGCCTTGGAGAAGCTGCTCCAAGTCGGCCGCAAGAACGTCGTGATCGTTTCTGAGGATGTCGACGGCGAAGCCTTGGCGACCATCGTGGTCAACAAGCTCCGAGGCACCCTCAACGCCCTGGCCGTCAAGGCCCCGGGCTTCGGCGACCGCCGCAAGGCCATGCTGGAAGACATCGCCATCCTGACCGGCGGCACCGTGATCAGCGAAGAGACCGGCCGCAAGCTGGACTCCGCCACCATCGAGGACTTCGGTCAAGCCCGCCGGGTCTCCGCCACCAAGGACGAGACCACCATCGTCGAGGGGCGCGGCTCCGAGGATGCAATCCAAGCCCGCATCACCCAGATCAAGGCCCAGATCGAAGACACGACCTCCGAGTTCGACCGCGAGAAGCTGCAGGAGCGGATGGCCAAGCTGTCCGGTGGCGTCGCGGTGATCAAGGTCGGCGCGGCCACCGAGATTGAGCTCAAGGAGCGCAAGGCTCGGGTCGAGGACGCCCTCTCCGCCACCCGTTCCGCGGTTGAGGAGGGCATCGTACCGGGCGGCGGCGTCGCCCTCGTCCGTGCCCAGCGCGCCTTGGATAGCGTCGCCGAGATGCCTGCCGACGAGAAGGTCGGCGTAGACATCATCCGCCGGGCCTTGGAACAGCCACTGAAGCTCATCGTCGACAACGCAGGCTTCGAAGGCGCGGTCGTGCTCAACCAGGTGAAGCAACAGGCCGACGATTACGGCTACGACGCCGAGGTCGGCGAGTACGGGCCGATGCTGGAGCGCGGCATTGTGGACCCGGCCAAGGTGACCCGCTCAGCCCTGCAGAACGCAGCCAGCGTCGCCGCCATGGTGCTGACCACCGAATCCATGATCAGCGAGATCCCCCAGGCTACTCCGGCCATGCCGGCCATGCCCCCGGGCGGCGGGATGGACTTCTAGTCCCTTCCCAACCTCGCTGCCACCCAGGCAACCAAAGCCGCCCCGATACCGTCGGGGCGGCCTCTTTTCTGCGTAGCTCCGCCCGCTATCGGGTATAATTGCCCTCGGCCCATTTACCAACTGGGAGAGGTGCATGGCAGCCAACGGTAAGGTGTATCCCTTGGGCGAAGAGGCGCTGGAAGGTCTGACCAACGGCTCGTCGGTCATGGTTAGCGGGTACCTGGACCAGCACCTCCCGGAAGTGTTGCTAAGTATGCTGGTCTCGGTGGGGCCCACGGACTTGACGGTGATATGTCAGGATGGACTGCCCAGTTTGAGCGCCGCCGGACTCGTGCGGAAATTCGTTTGCTCCCACCCACGAGACCCGATAGAGAGCCTGGAGGTGGAGCCAACACCCGCCGGAGTGCTCGCCGAGCGCATTCGGGCGGGAGGAGCCGGGCTGGGCGGGGTGTTCTTGCCCACTGCCTTGGGCACACCCTACGCCGAGGGCCTGGAAGTCCGGGAGATCAACGGCCGCCCTCACGCTCTGTACCCGCCGCTCAAGGCCGATTTTGCGCTACTGCGGGCTGATGTCGCCGACACCTTGGGTAACCTGGTTTACTCCGGCACCCAGCGCAATTGGAATCCGATCATGGCCATGGCCGCTTCGACCGTGGTTGTCGAAGTGAATAAAATTGTGGCGCCGGGACAGCTGGACCCCGAACTGGTTGTAACACCCGGAATCTTCATCGACCGGATCGTGGAACGGAAGCGCTAATGACATCCTCGCCAAAGACGATTTCCGATGCCGACCTTTGGCGCCGGGCAACCCAAGAGTTTCGACCGGGGGGAGTGGTGGCGCTTGACGCCACGCCATATGGACTACCGGATGGGATCGGGGTATGGTTCCTCGATCTCGCCGGCCTCTTGTGCCCCGGTGGCCGCGCACTGCCGCCGGGGTCGGCCTACGTTGGCGTGGGCGATGTGGCGTCCATCATGCGCGGCGGCTACCTGGACGTGGCCGTCCGCTTCGTCGGCGGGTCCTTCGACGTACATCCGGGGTTCGAACTGGACCTCGTGGAGGCCAACAGACTTGTCTCCATCGCCCGCGACCTTGGAGCCGCATCGGGCCAGACCGGGCGAGTAGACGTTCTGATCACCGGCCACGGTGTGCTGCGGTCGGCTGGCGGCGCGATGGAAGTCGTGGAGGTCGCGCCGGGATGGACGGCGGACGACATTATCGCCTTGGCCGGGGGACGGGTTTCCAAGGCCGACGGCATCAGGGAAATGACCTTCGACGCGCCCGATCTTCCCTGGCCCAACAAGGTCTATCCCACGGCGCTCGAGGCTGTCCACGACGTGCCCGACGGCGCGGTGGTGAACCTGGACGGCTTCGGTGGTCCGGGCGGAATGGCCCACTATCTTATGACCGGACTCAGGGAGCTGGGCGCGAAAGGCCTGACCGTAATCAGCAACACCGCTGGCATCGCCAGGGTGGTCCGGTTCGGCGCTCCGGAGGGCGTGACCCCCATCGACCACACGATCCTGGTCGAGCAAAACCAGATCGCGCACTCGATCAACTCCTACCCCGTCTCCCCATCGGCCTCCCGCCCCAGCGCCTTCGAGGAGGCTTACCAGCGGGGCGACGCCACCCTGGAGGTGGTTCCGCAGGGCACGTTGGCTGAACGGTTGCGCTCAGGCGGCGCCGGTGTGGGCGCCTTCTATACGCCGACGGCAGCCGGTACCCTGCTGGCCGAAGGCAAAGAGACTCGCGCCATCGATGGCAAGGACTACGTCTTGGAACGGGCGATTTTGGCCGACTTCTGCATCATGCGAGGACACAAGGCCGATACCCTGGGCAACGTGGTCTACAAGGGAACGTCTCGCAACTTCAACCCCGTCATGGCGACCGCTGCCAGAGTCACGGTAGTCGAGGTGGACGAGATCGTCGAGCCCGGTGAGCTGGGACCGGAGGCCATTGTGACACCTGGCATTTTCGTCGACCGCATCGTCAGGCGGCCCGACGACTTCTCGCCCTATCTCTGAGCACCGAGGGCCGCAAATGTTCGAGGACAAAGAACGCCTCCCCCGGGAAATCATCGCCATGCGGGTGGCCAAAGAGCTCCCCGACGGCGCCTACGTGAACCTGGGCATCGGTATCCCGACGTTGGTTTCCAGCTTCCTCCCCGAGGGCAGGACCGTTTTCTACCACAGCGAAAGCGGGATACTGAACTGCGGCCCGCTGGCCCAGGAGGGCGACGAGGACATCGACCTGATCAACGCCGGAGGACAGTTCCTAGAAGCCGTGCCCGGTATGGCGTTTTTCGATTCGGCCCAAGCCTTCGCCATGATTCGCGGGGGCCACGTGGACGTCACGGTCCTCGGGTCGCATCAAGTATCGGCGAAGGGGGACCTGGCCAACTGGATGCTGCCGCATCGTGGCGTCGGAAACGTCGGGGGAGCCATGGACTTGGCCGCCGGGGCTCGCGGCGTCATCATCGCTATGGAGCACACCGACCGAAACAACAACCCCAAGATCGTTGAAGAGTGTACCTTCCCGGTGACCGGCAAGGGTTGCGTCCACCTGATAGTGACGGACCTGGCCGTAATCGAATGTACCGACGACGGTCTTGTCCTCAAGGAGTTCGCACCGGACTGGACTCCTGAGGAAATCCAGCTCCTCACCGGGGCCCGACTCTCCATTGCTCCCGACGTGAAGGAATTCGAGCTGTAGCGGCAGTCCGTTTGACTTGCTCAACGGCCCGGTGTTAAGCTTTTCGACACTAAACATAGCGATTGTTTGGCGGGAGCTTGGGTAAGCCAGGCTGAGAGGGTGGCCATTATCGCCGCCGACCGTCTGTACCTGACCCAGGTAATACTGGCGCAGGGAGAAGACGCAACAGTTGGCTTCCCGTTCAAGCCGCCAGGCTCAGACCAGGCGGCTATTTGCTTTCTGTCCGCTCTGCCAATCGGTCGCAGGCCCCCCAATCGCCAAGAGGAGAATGGCCGACATGTCCGACGAACTGGTCATCGGTGGCAAGACCTTCAACTCGCGTTTGATCGTCGGCACCGGGCGTTACCGCACCATGGAAGAAATGGTTGCTGCGGTCGAGGCTTCCGGGACGGAAATAATCACCGTGGCTATCCGTCGCCTGGACCTGGACGACCCGACCGCCAAGACGCTGCTGGACTACATTGACTGGGGCCGCTACCAGATGCTGCCCAACACCGCTGGTTGCGCGACCGTGGAGGAAGCCTTGTTCGTGGCCCGTTTGGGCCGTGAGGTTGGGCAGACCAACTTTGTCAAGCTAGAAGTCATTCCCGACCCCAAGTACCTGTTCCCCGATGGGGCGGCTACCCTGGAGGCCGCCCGGCGCTTGGTGGAAGAAGACTTCATAGTTTTGCCCTACATTCACGCCGACCCAGTGCTGGCCAAGAACCTCGAAGAGGCGGGTTGCGCCACCGTGATGCCCTTGGGATCGGCCATCGGTTCCGGCCAGGGAATCCATACCACCGAGGAGGTCCGCATCATCATCGAGCAGGCCAACGTGCCAGTGGTGGTTGATGCCGGGCTGGCCGTGCCCTCCGACGCCTCGGAAGCACTGGAGATGGGGGCCGATGCGGTGCTGGTCAATACCGCCATCGCCCAAGCCAACGACCCGGCGCTGATGGCGGAGGCGTTCAAGAACGGAGTTGAGGCAGGCCGCAAGGCATACCTGGCCGGCCGCATCGAGCGGCGCGCCTACGCCGCCGCCAGCAGTCCCACCACCGACGTGCCGCAACCGGTGCCGGCCCGAAGCTGACCGCCAAGAGGGGCGACCTGCCCGAACCCTGTCTTTGCTTGGTGACCGACCGGTCGGTGGCTGGGGAGGACATGGTGCGGCGGGTAGCTGATGCGGTGGCGGGCGGTGTGGACCTGGTGCAGTTGCGGGAAAAGGACCTGGACGGACGCAATCTACAGGTCTTGGGTTATGAAATTCTGGAAGCGCTGGGGGGCCAAGCCAAGTTGGTGATCAACGAGCGGGTGGACGTAGCTGTAGCCGCCGGGGCCCACGGGGTCCAATTGGGTGAACATGCACTGCCGGTTAAAGACGCCAGAGCCATTTTGCCGCCGGATGCTTGGATCGGACGATCGGTGCATTCGGTGGAAGGGGCGGTGGCGGCAGAGCGGGACGGCGCGGATTTCTTGGTGGTTGGAACAATGTTCGCCACCGGTTCTCACCCAGGCGCTCGGGCGGCCGGTCCGGAACTGATGCGCGAGGTAGCCGCGCGCTGCCGGTTGCCGCTGCTAGGGATCGGGGGAATCATCCCGGACAACCTGGGCGATGTGATCCGAGCCGGCGCCACCGGCGTCGCCGTAATTCGCAGCATCCTCGGCTCGAACGACCCCCGAAGCGCCGCTAAAGTACTCAAGGAATCGTTGTTGGCAGCCTGGCAAAGACGCTCCGAACTCTCCTGAAGTGGAGATTACATGATCAACCTAATCGTGAACGGCAAGCCCCGTCCCATCGAGGACAGCCTTAATTTGGAAAGCTACCTCGACTCCTTCGGCCTCGATCTGCAACACATCGCTGTGGGCTACAACGGTGAGGTTATCAAACGGGACGAGTTTCCGGAGGTCACCCTCCAAGACGGTGATATCCTGGAGATCGTACGCCCCGTAGGCGGCGGTTAGTCCGCTAAATTCCGCGCCGGGAGATCTGCGAGGAAGGCCCGTTCGTAATAGCCACGACGGGTCTTTTTACGTGCCGGTTAGCAGACGGCTGGGGCTCTTGAGGCCACATGAACGATGGAGACGCGTTGGGTCTGGAGCAACTGGACCCGCTACTGGTACAGGTGGTACGCGATAACCAAGACAAGGTCGTGTCTTGGATAAGGGGGGAGGCCGGAGCTTGGGGGTATCTTGCGGGCCAGGGGGTAACGGCGGCTCGCCTGGAGTTGGGCCGGTCTTTGGGGGACCAAGAAAGACGATTGGTCTGGCGGCGGCTTTGGTGGTTCTTAGAGCAGATCAAGGCGCGCAGCGTCGGCAACGGCTGATCCGACGACCCCATTCCGCTTGCGCTTTGGCCCCAAACGCGCCGCTACCGGCATCTACCGCCGTTGATGAGCCCTTCAGCAGCAGATATGATGGAATGACGAGGCCGGGACCGACCCCCAGTCCCGCCCGGAATCTCCTCGGGGGTTTTCATGCCTGATCCCATAGTCCGCGCTACCGGAATCCGAAAGACCTACGATACTGGCACAGTGAAGGTCAACGCCCTGCGGGGTGTTGACCTCACCGTGGCCCGCGGCGAAATGGTCGCCATCATGGGGCCCAGCGGATGCGGCAAGACCACCATGCTCAACTGCCTCTCTGGTCTAGACGACATCGACTCCGGGGAGGTGGTCATAGACGGGGTGGTCCTCCACGACCTGCCCGACGATGAACGCAGCGATTACCGCTCCCGCAGCATGGGATTCGTGTTTCAGCTATACAACCTGCTACCGGTGCTGTCTGCGGTAGAAAACGTCGAAATGCCCCTGTTGCTCTCGGGGGTTGGCGCTTCCGAAGCCCGTCGGCGGTCCCTGGACTTGCTGGACCAAGTGGGTTTGGCCGACCGGGCCCGGCACCTTCCCGCCGAGCTCTCCGGGGGTCAGAGACAGCGGGTCACCATCGCTAGGGCCTTGATCAACCAACCCGCCATCGTATGGGCCGATGAGCCGACCGGAGACCTGGACAGCGAGACCGCGGCCGAGATTATCGACCTGATGACTGGCCTCAATTCCAGCAACGGCCAGAGCTTCGTGCTAGTCACCCACGCAATCGAAGTGGGCAATAGCGCCCACCGCATCGTCCGCATGCGCGACGGCGAGATCGTAGACGACGGTCTCGCCAAGTAGCGCCAACCCCAACGGTTTCCTGGTCCCTATCCTAAGGCGGAACGGACGAAGCGATGGAAGAACTCTTCGGAATCCCGATGGACTCCATAATGATCGTCTTGCTGGCGGTCTTTCTGGCTGGGTTGGCTGTGGTGATCGTCATGGCTTGGCGAAACCGCGTGATGCTGAAGCTGGCTCTGCGAAACATCCCTAGACGCCGCGCCCAGACCTCTTTGATCATCGTCGGCATCATGATTTCCACGTTGATCATGGCTGCCGCGTTCGGCACCGGCGACACCATCACTTTCTCGATACGCAAAGACTCTGTCGACGCCTTGGGCCCCATCGACGAGGTGATTGTCTCGGCTAGGGCTGGGGCCGAAGACCAACTGGGGTCCGCCACGTACTTCCCGATGGAACGCTTCGACCAGTTGCGGCAAGAGTTGGCGGACGTCGACGAGATTGACGGTTTAGCCCCCGGCATCGGCGAAGTGGTACCCACTTTCAACGCGCGGACCTCCCTCAGCGAGGGCCAGATGCGCATCGCCGGCGTGGACCCGGACTCCCTGGACGGGTTCGGGGGCTTCGTCCTTTTGGACGGAGGCGACGTGCGGGTTGACGACCTCGGACGCAATGAAGCCTACATCAACGAGAGCGCCGCCGAAGCCTTGGAGGCCGTCACAGGAGACGAGTTGGTCTCCGTTGTCGATGGAGAGCCGGTCTCCTTTACCGTAAAGGGGATCGTAGCGGGCGGTGGTCTGGCTGGCGACGACTCGAACCTGTTGGTAAGGCTAGACCGGGCCCAGGAGATTTTCGGGCGCGAAGGCTCGATCAATTCGGTCGTCGTTTCCAACCAAGGCGACCAGTACGCCGGGGCCGAAGTGAGCGACGAGGTCACCACGGTTCTGCGGGTGCTGTTCACCGACCGCGAGGTGGCCAGCGACCTCAAATCCATGCTGAGCCGCGACGATGTACTCCAAGACCTGGAGAGTCGGCAACTGAGGGCGGCTGAGGGTCTCGCCGAAGACCTGCAAGCGCTCGTCGGAGGACTCCGCGGGCCGGGTCTGAGCGACGAACTGGTATCTGTCTTGGCCGACGACTCGGTCCGCCAAGAGGTCTTCGGGGCGGTCGAAGCTACTGGCGACGTTGAGTTGATGCGCCGTTTCTTCACCTCCTTTGAGAGCCTCGCCGAATTCCGGGTGATCGAGGCGAAACAACAGACCCTGGATTTTGCCGACGCTATTGGCAGCGGCGTAACTACCTTCTTTATCCTGATGGGGCTGTTCTCTATCATGGTCGGCATTCTGCTGATCTTCCTCATCTTCGTGATGCTGGCCGCAGCCCGCCGGTCGGAGATGGGGATGGCTCGGGCGATTGGCGCAAAGCGCAATCACTTGGTGCAGATGTTCGTATTCGAAGGTACGGCCTACTCGATCCTGGCTGGGGCCGTCGGGGTAGGTCTGGGGCTGCTTGCCAGCATGGCGATCGTGACCATCTCCAACCAGATCTTCGCCAGTGGGGCGGACGACTTCCATTTGACCACCCACTTCGAATTGCGCAGCGCCGTGGTTGCCTACTGTCTCGGCATGGTGATTACCTTCGCTACCGTGGCGGTATCGGCCTACCGGGTCAGCCGCCTGAACATCGTGGCCGCGGTACGGGGCCTTCCGCCCCCTCCGGACTCTTCCGACCGTACCTTCCGAGGGGACCTGATGGAGCCGGTGCGAGTCCTGGTCCGCCCGGCGCGGCTGGCCGGACGAAGCGCTCGCGCTCTAGCTTCTCTGAATCCGGGTAGGGCGCTCGCCCTGCTGCTGCAGGCAGGATGGGCCTTGGTCTCGGCTCCCGTTGCGGTGATCGCGGCCCTGCTCCAACTGGCGTGGCGTCCGTTCAGCCAGGGATGGTTGGCCATCATCCTGGGTGTGCTCTTGACTTGGTGGGGTACTGCCGGGGACTCCAACTCCGCCGCCTTGATGCGAATCGGAGTATCGATTGCCATCGTGGGCGTTGGATTGATGGTCCGATGGCTGCTTATCCGCTCCGGGTCACGCGCCGAGATCGCTGACCGTATCGGCTACACCCTAATGGGAGTGGTAGGGCTCGTTTTCTGGATCAGCCCATTTGACTTCCTGGAAGCTGCGTTCGGTACTCTCGAAGGCGGGATCGAGCTGTTCTTCATTTCCGGGATATCGATGGTGGCGGCTGCCGTCTGGACGGTGATGTACAACGCCGACCTGTTGCTCAAGGGCCTCACCGCGGTGACTGGCCGGTTCGGCCGGATTCGGCCCGTGCTCGTGACCGCCGTTGCCTACCCCATGAGCGCCAAGTTCAGGACCGGCTTGACCCTGGCGATGTTTGCTTTGGTGATATTCACCTTGATCGTAATGTCTATCTTAACCGAGGCTTTCGGCTCAACCACCGGCGATTCCGGGACGGCAACCGGAGGTTGGGACATTCAGGCAGAGGTTAACCTCAACGGCCCGATAAATGACATCCGGAGCGCCATCGACGCGCACCCTGAGTTGAACATCGACGATTTCGAAGCCATTGGCGGCTACACCTACCTGAACGTGCAGGCCCGCCAATTGGACGCCGAAGACCAGTCGTGGCAACGTTATGCTGTCCGCGCTGCCGACGACGAGTATCTGGCCAACAACCAAACGGAGATCAAGTTGATCGCCGACGGGTTTGGCGAGACGCCCGAGGACGTTTGGGCGGCGATGCGCGAAGACCCCACCTTGGTCGTGGTGGACTCTGAGGTCGTGCCCACGGCTGCGGGGGGAGGCTTTGCCAACAACCGGTTCGGCTTCGAGCTGGAAGGACTGCTCTACGAGGATGAGTCGATGACTCCCATCGACATCGAGTTGCGCGAACCCCGCACCGGAGGAGTGGTCGGCTTGACGGTAATCGGGGTCTTGAACGTGGCCGCCGATAACTTCGGAGAGCTCGGCTCGGGCATGATCTCATCCAAATCCGGCCTTGACGAAGCGGTGGCGTTCGATGTGCCTGTGACCGACTATCGCTTCAGGTTGTCGGAAGGCGCCGATGCGGCGGCCCTCTCCCAAGACCTCGACTCCGCATTCCGGGACAATGGCATGGAAAGCCGGGTACTGGAGGAGTTGGTGGATGAGTCCGCCGCGTCCAACCGGGCGTTCAACTACCTGTTCACCGGATTCATGGGCCTTGGCCTTTTGGTGGGCGTCGCGGCCTTGGGCGTGGTCAGCCTACGAGCTGTGGTCGAGCGGCGCCAACAGATCGGCGTGCTCCGGGCCATCGGCTACCGGCGGGGGATGGTCCAGCTTGGCTTCTTGATCGAGTCATCATTTGTGGTGCTGTTGGGCGTGGCCATTGGAGTGGGCTTGGGCACCATCATCTCGTATAACATCGTCAACGAAATCCAAGAGGACATTGAAACAGTGCGCTTCACCATCCCCTGGGTGCAGATCTTGATCATCATCGGAATTGCCTACGGATTCTCGTTGCTCACAACGTTCCTGCCCGCCCGTCAGGCGTCCCGAATCTACCCGGCGGAAGCCCTTCGTTACGAATGACCACCGCCACGGTGGGTCGGGGCCGCGTACCAACAAAGCGCCGCTCCTGCTCGCCGTGGCGCTGTTGTCCGGGGCGTTGATAGTTGCTTGCGGAGGAGGTCCGCCCGTACCGGAGACCCCGGCGCGAGGGCCGACTGCCGTTCCGATGACCGCTCCGTCGCCTACGCCCACAAACGCGCCGACTCCGGCCCCCGTTACGACGCCTTCGGTCCCTGTTCTGCCATCGCCGACGCTTCGGCCTACTCCTACCCCTACGCCGATGCCCGTACCCACGGCCAGGCCGGAACCGGAACCTATACCGTGCGAACCGTTCCCGCACACTGCCAGATGGGACGCGAAGTCCTGGAGCATCGCCGACGATGGCTCGGCGCTACACTTAGTCCAAGAACTGGAGTTGCCGGGCAGCTTCACCGTTGAGCCGCCAACCATGGGCGCGCCGTCTTCCGGACTGGTGATCACTGCGGAAATGGACGTGGTGGTGCAACGGGAGGGAGTGTTTCTGTTTACGGGATCTGGCGCCGATGAGGTCGAGTTGGCCTTGGACGACAGGACAGTCCGGTCGGGGACCGCTCCCGCCGAGTGGGCGGAGTTCGAGCGCCTCGCACCGGGGCGGTACAAGATGCGGCTGCAACTGCGGGTGTTGGCAGGTACGGGCGATTCTTTTGAACGGTCGCCGCTCGTACCCGCCACCCTTGGCGTTCCTTCAGAGATACTTCAGTGGAGTGAACTGTCGTGCCCCGGTCCCAGAAGTGTCGCCCCGGCCGGCCGTTACTTCTGGTTCGATTCCGAGGGGGCCGAACTCGATCAAATTGCCGGGCGATTCGGAGTCGCACCCGAATCGATCATCGGGGGTGGTGTCAGCGCAGGACCGGTGCTCGTTCCGGGTGATGCTGGAAGGTCGAATCCGAAGCTTGTCCTGCTACAGGGGTTGGACTCTAGCGCCGACGACAAGATAACAAGTCACCCCCTGGATTTGGACTATCGGCGCAACTTGATACTTGCCCACTTGAATTCGCGACCCGAGGCCGCCCGGGTCAGGTTTGACGAAGAAGACGTTATCGGGTTCAGCTACGGCGGCCAATACGTCGAAACACGGTCCGCAAAGTCGCGTGAAGCCGATAGCATCGAGGTCGGCGATTGGACCGCGCCAGTGCACAGCCGGGAGGACACCTGCTCCGGCGTGGCCGAGGCCTCCGAGCGGTTGGACCGACTGGTTAAGAGTACCGTCTTGCGGGAGCCCGATGCGGTGGTCCACCTTCTCGGCCACAGCCTGGGCGGCTTGGTAGCGGCTTATTGGGTATCCAAGCAGCCGAGTTCCTTCCTCGGGGACCACGTGGGATCGGTCATCACTTTGGACAGCCCGCTATTCGATGGTCATCCACTCTACAATCCCTTTTCGAGTTGCCCAACCGACTCCCCATCCTGGCGAGACATCAACGGGAGCTCCGGCGTAGTGGCGGCGATAAACGACTATTCGCGGACCACAGGCCGGGTCCCCTTCTTCCACATCAACTCTTCGGCCATCGGCGACGTTCTTCCGGGCGCAACTCTCTTGCCGAACGGCTGCGGGTTTCCGGAGCAACAATTGCTCTCCCAACTGCTGGACCACGAGTGCCTCTGGAGCGAACCGCAGACCTATTCGCAGGTTGCCGACGTCCTCTTTGCCAGCCACGACTAGCCGTTACGAATACTTGCCAGCCCAACGACTTCGGGCTAGAGTATGGGGGCTCCCAACCCGAAGTCAGGAGGCTCCCCATGAGCAGCGATCCAATCAATTTGTACGACTACGAAGCCAGGGCCAAACTGGCCCTGCCCCACAATAACTGGGAGTTCATCGAGGCCGGCTCGATGGACGAGTTCACCACCCGCCGCAACCGCAGCGCTTTCGAGCAGTTGACCCTGCGGCCCCGCTTCATGCGCGACGTCTCCGAGCGCAACATCTCGACCACCGTGTTGGGCCAAGAGATAAGCATGCCGGTAATGGTCTCTCCGGCTGGCAGCCACATGATAGCCCACCCCGAGGGCGAAGTGGCCACCGCTCGCGGCGCCGGAATGTCGGACACGTTGATGATGCTCAGCACCGCCTCCAACTACAGCATGGAGGAGGTCTCCGAGGCTGCCACCGGTCCCCTTTGGTTCCAGCTTTATCATCGCGGCTGGGAGTTCTCCGAGATGCTGGTGCGCCGGGCCGAGGAGGCTGGGTTCAAGGCCATCGTACTCACCATCGATACCCCTCTCCCCAGCCCCAAGGAGCGCGACCTGCGCAACCACTTCCAGCGGGAGTTCGAACTGGGCAACTTCCGCGGTTTGAACGCGGACCGCAACGTGGTCAGCGGCACCGACGAGACGCCTGGCTGGGACGTTTCCTCCGCTCCCTCCGTCACTTGGCGGGAGTTGGAGCGGCTGCGCGGTTTGACCTCCCTGCCGTTGGTGCTGAAAGGGGTGCGCACCGCCGAAGACGCCCATCAAGCTGTGGAAAACGGGGTGAACGGTATCTTGGTCTCCACCCACGGCGGTCGCCAATTGGACATGACCATGGGCGCCATCGAGATGGTCCCCGAGGTCGTGGCTGCGGCCCGCGGACAGGCCGAAGTGTACGTGGACTCGGGCGTGCGCCGGGGCAGCGACGTGATCAAGGCGCTGGCACTGGGCGCCAAGGCAGTTGCTATTGGCCGCCCCCTCTTCTGGGGCTTGGCCGTAGATGGGGCCGAAGGGGTGCATGGGGTCTTGGAACTGTTACGCGAAGAGGTCAGCCGCGCACTGGGCTACTGCGGTCAGACCGACGTGAACTCTTTGGAACCCGGCCTGATCAACATTCCCTACGGCTGGGGCGCCGGCACCACCGCACCGTAGAGAATATTCCCATCCCCACGATGCGCACGGGGCACGCCATGGCGTGCCCCTTTTGCTTACCCCTTTCTAGGAGCCTGTCTAACAATTAAGTGGAGCATACGATAATCGTTGCGAAACCGGCAACGGGCATTGTTTGGTTACAGGTCAAAAATTGAAATAGCCACAACTATCCCATATTATTGCTATATTCGTCGCAGCTTTTGAATATCGGACGGGCTCCTAGTCCGCTGGCGCTCCGGCTGTCCGGCCAGCCAAGACCTGGCTGCAGAACTCGGCCAGCAGGGAGTTGAAGACATCCGCTTTTTCGAAGTGCGTGGAGTGGGCCGCCCCTGGCACGACTTCCAGCCGCGAGCCGGGAATGACCTTGTGCACCTCTTCGATAACGTCCGGGGGGAAGATGGCGTCTTCGTCGCCGACAATCAGCAGCGTGGGCGTCCGCCAGCCGACGAAGGCCGCCTCGCCGGGGCCGTCTTCGCGGCGGAAGCCGGGAATTACCCCGTCCTCGCCCCGCTCCGGGTTCAGCCCTCCGATCTGCTGGTAGAGGAAAGCTAGCGCGGGTTCGTGCTCGATGAATTCGGCGGCCAGCGAACGGGCTGGGCCATCGGGCGGTGGGGTCGCCCGGCGCAGCGCCTCCAAGACTCCCGGACTGGCCACGCCGCCGGTGGTGTCGCCAAGCACAAGGCCCAACGTCCGCTCGGGGTTGGCCAAGGCGAACTCCAGGCAGCAAAAGCCGCCCATCGACTGGGCTACCAGAAAGGTCTCCTGAATGCCCAGGTGATCGAGCAGGGCGGTCAGGTCGGCCGTGAAGTTCTCGCGCAGCGGTGAGCCGAAGGGGGCCAGGGATTGCCCCCACCCGCGATGGTCGAAGGTAATGCAGCGGTACTCTCCGGAAAACCGGGCCACCTGCTGCCACCAGCTCATGTGGTTCCCGCCGCGGCCGTGGGCGAACACCATCGGCGGGCCGCCGCCGTGGCACTCGTAGTAAAGCTCTATTCCGTTAATCGAGGCCTTGGGCATTTCTGGCCCTCCTAGCAGATAACTTGAGGCTAAACCGGCCACCCTTCGCGCCGGTAGGCGGCGTCCCAGAACATATACTCGTAGCGGCTGCTGGTCATGAAGACTTCGCGCATGACCTCCAACTCCGCGGGCCCGGCCTCCAAGGCCATCTGGTCCACGAAGCCGCGCCAAGCCGCCACGCTCTCTTCCAGCAGGCCGGAGACGTAGAAGTTGGTCCACTGGCCGTACAGCGGGTGCTCGGACTGGCCGAGCTCTTCCCGCAGCATGTGGTAGGTCCACGGGCAGGGCAGCATCGCAGCCGCCGTGGGGCCTAGTCCGTACTGCATGGCGGTGGAGAGCATGTGGTTGACATAACCGGCGTTGGTCGGCGAAGGCGGAGCCGCCGACACCGCCTCCATGGTCAGCCCGGCCTCGGTCACCAGCCGGTGGTGCAGGGGGCGCTCGATGGGCGTCAGCACCCGGTGGGCCAGGTCTTCCAGCGTGCCGGAATCAGGGGCCTTGGCCAAAGCGATGGCCACCGACCGGGCGAAGCCTTCCAGGTACCGGTAGTCTTGAGTCAGGTAGTACTGGAACGTCTCCAGCGGCAGGGTGCCGTCCTTGATACCCTTGAGAAACGGATGAGCGAAGATTTGCCGCCAGATGGGTCCGGCCTCGCTCCTTAGCTGCTCGCTAAAGCTCACGGTGTGCCTCCTTGGACCCGGGCCAGCTCCATCTCGCGCAACTCGACCCGGCGGATTTTGCCGCTGACCGTCTTGGGTAGCTCCGCCACGAACTCCACCGACCTGGGATATTTGTAGGGCGCGGTGGTGGTGCGGACATGCTCCTGCAGGCTCTGCACCAACTCATCCGAGGGCACGTAATCGGGAGCGAGGATGACGAACGCCTTGACGATGTCGCCTCTCACCGGGTCCGGGCTGGCGACCACGGCCGACTCGGCCACGGCAGGGTGCTCGATCAGGGCGCTCTCCACCTCGAAGGGGCCGATGCGGTAGCCTGCGGAGATTATCACGTCGTCGGCCCGGCCGACGAACCAGAAATACCCGTCCTCGTCCTTGTAGGCCTTGTCTCCCGTGAGATACCAGTCACCGAGGAACGAGCGCTCCATGGCCTCGTCATCCCGCCAGTACTCCTGAAACAGCCCCACCGGGCGCTCCGGCTTGATCTTGACGGCGATCTGCCCCTCCTCCCCGGGCGGGACCTCCGCCCCTTCCTCGTCGACGACGCCGATGGTGAATCCGGGAACCGGCTTGCCCATGGAGCCGGGACGCACCGGCAGGCAGCGGAAGTTGCCGACCAGCAGCACCGTCTCGGTTTGCCCGTAGCCGTCGTAAATGGTGAGGCCGGTGCCTTCCTCCCACTGCTTCATCACTTCGGGGTTCAGTGGCTCGCCAGCGCCGGTGCAGTGGCGCAGGTTTCGCAGGTCGTACTTGGTCAGGTCCTCTAGGACCATCATGCGGTAGGCGGTCGGTGGAGCGCAGAACGAAGTCACGCCGAAGCGCTCCAGCATGCTCAGGGTCATCGGGGCATCGAACCGGCCGCGCGCGTCGTGTTGCATCACCGTCGCGCCCAAGGCCCATTGGCCGAAGAGCTTGCCGTAGGCGGCCTTGGCCCAGCCAGTGTCGGACAGGGTCCAATGCAGGTCGGTGCTCTTCAGGTCGTGCCAATACTTGGCGCTGAGGGTGTGGCCGATGGCGCAGGAGGCTTGGGTGTGCAGCACCATTTTGGGATAGCCCACGGTACCCGATGTGAAGTAAATCAGCAGCGGGTTGTCGCTTCGTGTCCGCTCGACGCCCTCCAAGATAAGAGAGCCAGCGTTGAGTTGTTCGTTATATGATAACCAGCCCCGCCGGTCCTCGCCGACACATACCAGGTATTTCAGGGTATCGCAGGCCCCGGCAGCCTCCTCCACCTTGGCGGCATTCTCGCCGTCGGTGATCGCCATAACCGCCTCGGCACGGTTTATGCGGTATTCGATGTCCCGGGGTGTCAAGAGTGGGGTGCCCGGCATGGGCAGAGCGCCCAGCTTGAATAGCGCAACCATGACGACATACCACTCCGGGATCCGAGGCAGCATGATGAATACGCGGTCGCCCTTCCTGATCCCCAGTTCGCGCAAAGAGTTGGCGTAGCGGTCAGATAACGACTTCATATCCCAGAACGTGTGATGACGGGCGTTCAAGCCGCCGGGATCGACGGACAACAAGGCCAGCTTAGTGTGGTCCTCGGCCCACTTGTCCACCACGTCGAACCCGAAGTTGAAGAACTCCGGGACTTCCAGCCGTTCGTTTCGGTAGGCCCACTCGTAGTCCGGCATGTTGAGCGGCGCTTCGGCCATGGCTCCTCCTTTTTACCCCGAGGACGGGTCCGCGAAGACTAAGAGGCATATTATAATCCAATCTGGTATTTCGCTTATGGAGATGCGCGCATGGCGGGACAACTGGAAGGAAAGACAGCGTTGGTCACTGGCGGGGGCTCGGGCATCGGCCGGGCGGCCTCGCTGACCTACGCCCGGGAAGGGGCGAGGGTGGCTGTGGTCGACCTGAATGCCGAGGGTGGCGAAGAAACGGTGCAGATGATCAAAGAGTCGGGCGGCGACGCCATTCTCGTCCACGCCGACGTCGCCGACCCGAACGGCACTCAACTGATGGTCGACCGAGCGGTCGAGGCCTACGGGTCGTTGGACTGCGCATTCAACAACGCCGGAATAGCCGGGGCCCGCGACCGGGCGCTGACCGCCGACTACCGGGAGGAGGACTGGGACCGGGTAATCAGCATCAACCTAAAGGGGGTCTGGCTATCGATGAAGGCTGAACTCCCCCAGATGCTGAAGCAAGGCAGCGGCGCAATCGTCAACACGGCCTCCATCATGGGCCTGATCGCGGCCCAAGGCTCGGTGGCCTACATGGCCGCCAAGCACGGCGTGGTCGGCCTGACCAAGGCGGCCGCCTTGGAGTACGCCCGCGACAACATCCGAGTCAACGCCGTGTGCCCGGGCTACATCGAGACTCCGCTCTTGCAGCCGGTGCTCGCCGCCCACGAAGGGTTCGAGGAGCGCGTGGTTTCCCGCCACCCGGTCGGCCGTCTTGGACAGCCCCAAGAGATAGCCGAAGCGGTGCTCTGGCTTTCTTCCCCCGCCGCCTCCTTCGTCACTGGCCATAGCATGGCGGTAGACGGCGGCTACGTCGCCCAATAAACGCATTGAGGTTGTATGATGCCCGTCGATTCGCAGACTCGCCGCCGCATGGCCCGGACCGGATTGACCGCTTCGGACGAAGACCAGGCCTGTCCGGGTTTCCTCCTGTACTCACCGATGTCCGGTCCGGGCGACGTCTACCTCGTGGACGTCAACGGCAACGAAACGCACCACTGGTCCATGCCCTATCCACCCGGCCTTTACGGCTACCTGCTGCCCAACGGCAACCTGTTTTACGGAGGCAAGATCCAGGACGAGACCTGGGAGCGTTTCCTCTCCTGGAAGCGTTTCAAGAGCGGCGTGATGCTGGAGGCGGACCCCCAAGGCAATGTGGTCTGGGAACACCGCGATCCGGGCCACCATCACGACGCCCGGCGCACCAAATCCGGTGGCGCACTCTACCTGACCGTCGAGCTCATGCCCGCCGACCTAGCCGCTAGAGTCAAAGGAGGGGTCACCGGTTCGGCTCCTGAAGGTATGTGGCATGACGTCATTGTCGAGGTCGATGCCGACGGCAACCGCATCTGGGAATGGCACGCGGCCGATCACCTGGACCCCAACCGCCACGTAGTCACCTTCAACGACCTGCGGGACGAGTGGAGTCATGGCAACACGGTAGCGCCTCTGCCCGACGGCCGCGTGATGTTCAGCTTCCGCAACATCTCGACCATCGGGATAATCGAAAAAGCCACCGGCGAAATCGTCTGGCAGTTGGGCGATGAGGTTTTGGCCCAGCAGCACGACCCCAACTTGCTGCCGAATGGCAACGTTCTGGTGTTCGACAACGGGTCCCATCGCAAGGACACGGGCCTGCCGTTCTCCAGGGTGATAGAAGTCGATCCGGCGACCGACGAAATCGTATGGGAGTACCGGGACAATCCGGCTTATAATTTCTTCAGCGCCTACATCTCCGGGGCCCGGCGTCTTGGCAACGGAAACACTCTGATCACGGAGGGCGCCTTCGGGCGTATGTTCCAAGTGACTCCGGCCAGCGAGGTAGTCTGGGAGTACATCAATCCCTATTTCCACGTGGACGTGGAGGGCCAACTGGCCAACCGCGTGTTCCGGTCAACCCACTACATGCCGGGTGAAATTCCGTGGCTCTCATAGACGGCCAAGGGGACTAATTGTGTTCCAAGCGATCGTCGTTGTTCATCTGATTTCCGCCATCACTTGGTTGGGCGGGATGTTGTTCTTGGTCATGGTGATGGCGCCACTGGCGCGCCGGGACACCGGCGGCGGTCAGGGCTTCGTGGTGTTGCGTCAGGTGGCGGAGCGGTTTGTGCCAATCTCTTGGGTGGCGATGATCGTCTTGGCCGTTACCGGCGGCTACCTGGCTACAGACCGCTACGGCGTCGGGGTCAGTGAGTTCTTCAGCGGCGGGACCCACTTCCTCGATTTCCTGCAGATCAAGACAGGACTGTTTCTGATCGTAATACTGATCAGCCTGGCCCACGACCTTTGGCTGGGACCGATGATGATGGACCGCCTCGACTCCGCCCGGCAGTCCGGCGACCCGTTGCCCCGGGGCCTGGCGCGGACGTTCGTGCTCTGGGCGGCGCGGGTGAACTTGGCGCTGGTGTTGGCGATAGTGGTCCTGGCGGTGCTGATGACCCGGCCCTAGCGGACCAGGCTTAGCGTGCCGAGGGGAAGTCCGGGTCCCGCTTCTCCCGGACCGCTGACAGACCCTCCCGGACGTCGTTCCCGAAGAAGCCCAGCATCTCCAAGGCCAGCGAGTAGTCGAAAGCGGTGTGCTCCGCCATCCGCAGCCACTGGTTTAGCGAACGCTTGGTATAGCGCAGGGCAGGCTGCGACCCCGAGGCCAGCTTTCGGGCCACTCCCATCGCTCGCTCCATGAGCTCATCGTGGGGTACCACCATGCTGACCAGTCCCAGCCGCTCGGCCTCCGCGCCGTCGAGGAATTCGCAGGTCATCAGGTAGTATTTGGCCTTGGCCATTCCGACGAGCAGCGGCCAGATAACTGCGGCGTGGTCACCCGCCGCCACGCCCAAACGGACGTGGCCGTCGGTGAACCGGGCCCGCTCCGACGCGATTGAGATGTCAGCCAGCAGCGCCACCGCCAAGCCAGCGCCCACTGCCACGCCGTTGATGGCGGAGATAATCGGCTTGTCCAAGTTGATCATGTTGTGGACTATGTCGCGGGCTTCCTGCATCGTGTCGCCGATTATCTCGGCGTTGCCGATGCTCTGCTCGATCATGTCGAAGTCGCCGCCAGCGGAGAAGGCGTTGCCCGCGCCGGTAATCACCGCCACCCTCACTTCGGGGTCCCGGCCCAGGTCCAGCCAGACCCGGCTAAGCTCGTTGTGCAGAGTGAAGCCGGTGGCGTTGAATACCTCCGGGCGGTTCATGGTCAATAGCGCGACCCCGCCCTGCTTCTGAATGATCAAGTCTTTGTAACCGCTATAGTCCGCCATCAATACCGTCCTCTTTGGGGCTAATAGAGCGCGCCGTTCTCTTCCAGCCGGCGCACCTCGGCTTCCGGCATGCCGAGGATTTCTTGGAATACGTAGTCGTTGTCCTCGCCGATATTGCTGTAGTGACCGAACTCCATCGGCGTTTCCGAGAGCTTTACCGGCGAAGTCCAAGCGACGCTGTCCCGCTTCTCCCACTCCCAGGCTGGTGTGCCTCGCTCAGCCACGTAGTAGGGAGACGGCTCGTAGAACCCGCGAGCCTTCAGGTGCTCGCTGTGGTAGAGGTCGTTGCCCTGGGAAACGATGCTGGCGGGCACCCCTTCCGCCTGCATCCCTTCCATCGCTTCCTCGGCGGTCCGGGCGGCGGTCCATTCCCCAATGCGCGCGTCCAGCTCGTCTTGGCTGGCCAACCGCCCTTCGATGGCGGCCAACTCGGGCCGCGCGGCCCACTCCGGGTCGCCCAAGGCCCGCCGCAGCCCGGCCCACTGCTGTTCGTCCTCCACCGCGATAGCGCACCAGCGGTCTTCCCCTTGGCATCGGTAGACACCGTGGGGGGCGTGAGAACCATGGCGGTTGCCGATTCGCGGCGGCAGCCGACCGTTGAGTTGGAAGTCCAACAGCGCGGGCCCGGCGGTGACTGCGCCCGACTTGAAAATCGACGACTCCATCGTCACCGGACGGCCGGTGGCCCGTCGGCGCATCAGAGCGCCGATGATGGCGGTAGGCTGAAACACCCCGGTGTGGTAATCGGAGTAGGACGTGTTGATGGCCGACGGCGGGTCTCCTTCGTCGCCGGTCATCAGCGACACCCCGCCCATGTGCTGCACCAGGATCCCGTAGGACTTGTAAGTGTAATACGGGCCGATGCCACCCAGCCCGGTCTGCCACATCAAGATGATGTCGGGCCGCAGTTCCCGTACCGCAGGGAAGTCGATGCCCCAACGGTCCAAGATGTTGCGGCGAAAGTTGGTCATGAACACGTCGCTGACCTTGACCAACTCCTTGAAGACTTCGAGTCCTTCGGGAGTACGGACGTCCAGCGAAACGCGCTTCTTGATGCGCTGGAAGTCGGGCTGCCCGGCGCCCCGGGACCAGGCCGGGATGAAGGCCATCTCGTCCAAGACCTTGTTGGTCTCAACTTTTATGACCTCGGCGCCAAAGGAGGCCAGGATCCTCCCGGTAAGTGGTAGGGCCACGTAGGGGCCCAGTTCCAGTATCCGGATTCCTTCCAGCGCTTTCTTGGCCAACGCTCTTTTGGGCATGGTCAAATCACCCCGTCCCGCCGCAATGCGTCCAATTCGTCCTGCGCCAGCCCCAACTCCCCGATGTAGACCGCCTCGTTGTCTTGGCCCAGCGTCGGCGCCGGGGCTGTGGCCGGGGACACCTCGTCGCTGTCGAACACTCCAATGGGATACTGGATCACTCCGGTCTCCGGATGATCGATACCGAACCAAAAGTTGCTGGCTGCCAACTGCGGGTCTTTCAGCAGGTCGGAAACCGTGTTCACCGGTATGAACACCAGGTTTCGCCGTTGCCCCTCGTGGAACAAATACTCGCTGGTGAAGCGGGTCGTGAAGTTGATGACCAAGGCGGTGATGATGTCATTGAAGGGCGCCCGGTCCTGATTCCCACCCTTGTAGTCCGGGTTCAGCACCTCTTCATTCCCGGTGACCTCGAAAATCCATTCGGAGAGGGTGTCCCACTCGCGGGGAGTGATTATGCCAGCGGAGATCCAGCCGTCTTGGCTGGGATAGGCCCCGAGGGGAATCACGAGAGTGGACGTTGCTCCGACTCGGGTCACGTTCTGCTCCAACAGCATCCAAGCCAAGGCGGGATGGGCGTCGGTGTAGTAGGTGATCAGCGCTTCTTGCAGCGAGACGTCGATGTATTGTCCCTCTCCGCCCCCGATGTCGCGGTGGTACAGGGCCGCCATAATCGAAGCGGCGGCGAATTGGGCCCCGGCGAAGTGGGACTGGTCGTTGCCCTGGCGCATCGGAGGGCCGTCGGGCTCGCCAGTAATCTGCATGAAGCCGCTGGAGGCCAGCGCGATCAGGTCGTTCGACTTGTAGTCCTTCCACGGCCCGGTCTGCCCAAAGGGGGTGACCGAGGCCATGATGATTGCCGGGTTCACCGCCCGGAGGTCTTCGTACCCGAGGCCCAGGGAAGCCATATAGCCCACCGGGTAGGTCTCCAACACCACGTCGGCCTGGGCCGCCAGTCGCTGGAACATGCCGCGTCCTTGTTCCGATTGCAGGTCAAGGGTGATGGAGCGCTTGTTGGTGTTGTAGAAGAGATGGTAGAGGCTTCGTTCCGGGTTGGGTTCGTCGTTGACGAAGGGGCCTCGCTGCCGGGATGCGTCTCCGGCGGGCGGCTCCACCTTGATCACGTCGGCCCCGTAGTCGGCCAGCAGCTTGCCGCAGAAGACCGCCTCCGGACCGCTCAGGTCCAAGACGCGGTACGAGGGGAGCAGGTTTCCTTCTTGCGGGGCTTCCAAGGGCATGAGACTCCTCGGGGCGATGAGGATGGCGGATTGCGGAGAGTGTCCGCCAGGATTGTAGATAAGCCCTTTGTGGGGCGTCAAGGCTGGTATAATCACCCGGTCGCTACCCGTCTGGAATCATCCTCCCCGTTTTGCGGATGGCGCCCATGCTCGATACGGCTTCCAACTACCTTGCCTCTGTCCGGGACCGGTTCCTGCTTGGCCTGCAATACCAGGACTACCGGACCATGTGGATCGCCACCACCTGTTCGGCGGCGGCCGCCTGGGCGTTGATCGTCGCCCGGGGCTGGCTTGCCTGGGAGATTACGGGCGCTTCAGCGTGGGTTGGCATCATCACCTTTGCGGCAATGGCTCCGCGCGTTTTCACCACCCCGATTGTCGGCTACCTGGCCGACCGTTTCGACCGCCAGACGTTGCTCCAATGGATTTACGCCCTGAATCTGGCCCATAACGTCGTGCTGGCGCTGATGGTGATGAACGACATGACCAGCACTTGGGCGTTGATGGGATTGGCCTTGTTCAACGGCACATTGCGGGCTGGCCAGATGACCGTGGCCACTGCCCTCATTCCCAACCTGGTGCCCAGAGAGCACCTGCTAAACGCCCTGGCCTTGAACCAGGCCACCCAGCAGGGCTCCCGCATGGTGGGCGCGCTGGCCATCCTGCCCTTGATGGCCTTCGTCAATATCGAAATGGCGTTCTGGCTGTGCACTGCCTTCTACGCCATCGGGCTGGCGGAGGTTTCCCGAATCGGTACCCGCTCTACCGGAAAGATTGACGAGACCCAAGGTTTTTGGAGCAACCTAGTCGCCGGGTTCGCCTACGTCTACCAGCGGCCCATGATCCTGGCAATGGTGTTGCTGGTGCTGGCTCATTGCTCCTTGACTATGTCCTACGAATCGATCCTGCCCGCCATATCAGTGGACAAGCTCGGAGCCGGGTCGGTGGGAGTGAGCTATTTACTGGGTGGAGTGGGAGCTGGAGCCTTGGTGTCATCCATCGCTTTGGCCGGACTTCGGAGTCCCTCTGCCCGTGGCATGTTGTTCCTGGTGTTTGCGTTCTTGAGCGGCATCGGGGTGCTGCTCCTTGCTTGGTCAGGCACTCCGGAGTTGTCGATACTCGCCGCCGTGATCATGGGAATCAACCAGGCGGGCTTCATGACCATCAGCCACACCATCATCCAGACCTTGACCGACGATGAGGTCAGGGGCCGTGTCGCTGGAGTGTATTCGGTGCACGTCGGCGGTAGCATGGCGGTGACCAACTGGATCAACGCCGAACTGGCTGACGTTTTCAACGCCCCGGCAGTGATGATCGTCGGCGGGCTCATATTCATTGGCGCTGTCACTGTGAGTCTCAGCAGCGGCTCATTGCGCCGCATCTACTTCCCACGCCCCGTTGCCAGCCCGACCCCCGCCTGACGGCAGCGGCAGCGTATACCTATGTCTGGAGGCCCCCATGGCCGGCGAGTTTGACCGTTACCTGGAAATGACGACGAAGTCCAAAGCCGCCTGGGAGGCCGCCAAGGAATACCTGCCCGGCGGGGACAGCCGCAACTCCATCTTCTGGGAACCCTACCCCATATTCGTCGACCGAGCGTCGGGGGCCCACGTGGTCGACGCCGATGGCACTGACCGGCTGGACTTCATCGGCACCATGACCACCCTCATCCTGGGCCATGGTCCGCAGCCGGTGGTCGAGGCGGTAAGCGAGCAGTTGCAGCGCGGGTTGGTCTATAATGCCCCAAACCAGTTCCAGGTCCGCTTGGCGAGACTGCTCTGCGAGCGCATCCCCTGCTTCGACCAGGTACGCTTCACCAACTCCGGCACCGAGGCCACGCTGAACACGATCCGGGCGGCCCGCGCCATCACCGGTAGGAGCCTGATCGCCAAGGTCGAGGGCGGCTATCACGGCAGCCACGATACGGTGAGCGTGAGCGTCCGCGTCGACCCTCGGAAGGCCGGCGAGCGACTCCGGCCCGACTCCCTGGCCGCCACCGAGGGTTTGGGCGAAGGAGTGCTGGACTCGGTGGTTGTTCTCCCCTTCAACGAGACCGGCCCGGCCCGGGAACGCTTGGAGGAGCACAAGCACGAACTGGCCGCCGTGATCGTCGAGCCGATGTTGGGCTCTGTAGGCATGCTTCCCGCGACCCACGAGTTCTTGACGATGCTCCGGGACTTCACCGCCGAGCACGGGATAGTGCTGATCTTCGACGAAGTGATCAGCTTTCGAGCGGCCCCCGGAGGGGCCCAGGAGTACTACGGCGTCACCCCCGACATGACCTCACTTGGCAAGATCATCGGCGGCGGATTCGCCGTCGGGGCCTTCGGGGGGCGCCGCGACATCATGGCGCTTTACGACCCCTCCAACGGCCCTCCGCGGGTGGCCCACGCCGGGACCTTCAACGCCAACCCTGTGACCATGCTGGCCGGGTCGGTAACGCTGGAGCAACTGACCCCCGAGGTGTACCGTCGAATCGCCGAGGTCACCGAGTACCTGCGGCAGGGGCTTCGCGAGACGGGGCGGGAGCTGGAAGTGCCGGTGCAGGTGACCGGGCTCGGGTCCCTCTTCGGCCTGCATTTCACCAACGAGACGCTGGTGGGCTACCGGGATATCGCAACTGCCGACGCGGCCTTCCGGCAGCAGGTTTTTCTAGGGCTGATGAACGAGGGAATACTAATGGCGCCCAACTTGGTGGGCGCCATCTCAACTGAACTCGGCGAGGCCGAAGCCGATAGCTTCATCGGCGCGTTCCGGCGGGTGCTGGAGCGCCGGAGCTAGGGGTCTCGGCTAGAAGTCTTCCTTGCGGAACAGGGGCGTGGTCTCGATGCGGACCGGATCGCCGTCGAACCATTCGGCCACGGTCTCGCGCCACTGGGTGTAGTGGGGCATCCCGCGGTGGGCCGTTTCCCAGGCGTCGCGGTCTTCGTATACCTCATAAAGGTAGACGGTGTTTGGGTCGTTGTTGTCGGCCAGCACGTCGAAGCGGAGGCACCCCGTCTCGGCGGTATTGGAACCGGCGGCGTCGCCCTTGGTGGCCTCGATGAACTCGTCCCGGTGTCCGGGTTTAATCTTCACGGTAACGAAAAGGGTAAACATAACTTCTCCCTCGGCAAATTAGCGGCCGCTGCCAATATACAAGGTTAGCCGCCGCTCGACTAGGGCCCGAAGCGGCTGCTGATGACACCCCCTTCCGCCCCATTGTAGAATGGCCTAAACCCAATCGAAACTCCGGCAAGGGGGCCGATCTATGGCCGATATTCCGGTAGTCTATACCCTGACCGTTTGCCCCGCCTGCGACGCGCTGCGTGCGGCCTGGAAGCGCGAAGGAATCGAGTATGAGGAGCGGCGAGTGGACCAGAGCCAAGACACCCTCGACGAAGCCCTGGACCTGGCCGACACCGTTCCCATCATCGTCTATCCCGACGGGAAGATCGTCGTCGGCTTCAAAGGGATGACTGGTTGAGAAATCGGCTAACGGGCGGTCGGCCCGTTACAAGGCTTCCAAACTCTAGCAACACAACGGGGGCATTATGGCCAGAGAGACCAGCGTAGTAACCCCACAGCGGTATTCCGAGGGCTTCGACTACATCGCATATATGAACGAAATCAAGGTGAACAAGGCCCGCTTCGAGGGCTTCTACGACAGCGGCCAGCTAACCGATCAGGATGTCCAAGCCTTTAGGGACCTGGCCGCCAAGCCAAACGGGCCGAAAAAGATGCTGGTGCTCGGCGAAGACTGGTGCGGCGACGTGGTGCGCGGCCTCGGTGTGCTGGCCCGCATCTGCGAGGCCGCCGACCTAGAGATGCGCATCTTCCCCCGAGACCAGCACCACGACATCATGAACGAGTACCTGAAGAACGGGCAATGGATGTCGATCCCGGTCGCGGTCTTCTACACCGGCGACCACGACTATATCTGTCACTGGATCGAGCGTCCGGTTGCCGCCGAGAACGAGATGCACCAGATCGAGCTGGACATTAGGGCGGAGAACCCCGACATCGACGACCAGGCCTTCGGCCGTGAGCGCCGGACCCGCACCGCCGCCCGCGCCGACTACTGGATTCAGGAGACCGTCCGCGAGATCAAGGAGCTGCTGACCGCCAGCGTCTCGTAACGGAATTCAATGCCGAGGCCGCGGGGTGCGCCGAGGAGTATCTCAAGAATCTCTGCGTACCGGCGGTCTCTGCGTTTAGATGTTAGGCGGCGTTTTGGGCCGGGGCGGGGGTATTCGTTGGAGCGACGGTGGGCCTACCTAGGAACAGGAACATCGCGGAACCTGCCAGATTCAGGGCGGCGATGACCGCGAATGGGACCAGGTAACTCCCGGTCCTATCCACCATCACGCCGGCGTACAAGGGGCCGCCCAGCATCAGCAGGTTCATGGGTATCATGGAAATGCCCAAGATACTGGCGTACGCTTTGCGGCCGAAATACACGCCCCTGATCGCCGTGGTTGCCGGGGACCTCCCTCCGAAGCCGATCCCAAAGAGCGCGGCGAACACGAATGCCGTCGCCAGCGAGTCCCAGACCAGCAGCACCGCGATTGCGATTCCCTGAAACGATGAGAAGGCGAAAGCGACGAACCGGATCGGCGCCCGGTCGGCCACGTAACCGCCGATCAGCGTAAACACCGCCGCAACCGCGGTGTAGGCCACTATCACCCATCCGATGTCGGGCAGTGATATTCCCCGGTCGGTGAGCATCGGGCCCAGGTGGACCATCACGATGGTGAAGACGACCGAAGAGCAGGCGTGGCCCATGGTAATCAACCAGAAGGTCCTGGTCCGCACCGCCTCCTGCCAAGTGTAACCGTACTCTTCCAGGGCATCCGCCGTCGGTGTTTCCGTCGCCCGCTCAGGATGCGGGGCCCGCATCTCTCCGTCGGGGAATTGGCCATACGGTTCCGGGGAGTTCCGGACCAGCCGTGAGAGGGGCCATGCCACAGCGATGATGATGATCCCGATCACCAGCGCCGTGTTTCTCCAGCCCAAGCGGCCCGGCACATCGGGGTCTATGGCCCACACGATCACCGGGACCAAGGCCACGCCGCCAATCAGGAAACCCTCTATAGCCAGGGCCATCGCCATCGCCCGGTGGCGTTCGAACCAGTTGTTCAGGACGGTTATCATGGGCATCCAGGTTCCCAGGCCGATCCCAACGGTGATCACCACGAAGGCGGTGTAAAAGTGCCAGAGCTCCTGTGTGCGGCTTAGAAGGACGAACCCGGCGCCGCAGAGAATCAGCCCAATCAATACGTTGCGGCGGGGACCCAGCTTGTCGATCAAAAAGCCGCTGACCGGGCCAAGAACCGAACCTTCGACCCGATAGAGGACGAAGGCGATGGATAGTTCGGTGCGGCTCCAGCCAAAATGCCGCTCGAACACCACAAACCAGGCCGACATGGCCTGGAACAGCGGGACGGTCCCGACGATCATGATGCCGGCCGTCAATCCGACCAACACCCAGCCGTAAAAGAGCCGGTTTAGCATTGGCCCAATGTAGCGGGCGCGGGGCGCGGGGGCAAACCGGGGAGGGGGTAAATCGCGCTAAGCCGGGCTCTCGGCGGGGGTGTCGGTCGCGGCGGGCGCGGCGTTGGGGGCGCCGGTCGGCCGGCCCAGCAGCAGGAACATAGCGGAGCCCACCACGTTCACGACGGCGATGATCCCGAAGGAGAGGACGTAGCTGCCATTTTGGTCGTAGTCTATGCCGGCAGCCAGCGGGGCGATCAGCAGGAGCACGTTCATCGGTATCATTGAGATCCCGGTGATGCTGGCGAACGCTTTCCGCCCGAAGTACACGCCCCGAATCGCCGTGGTAAGAGGGGTCCGCCCGCCGAATCCGATCCCCAGCAGTATCGCGAAGACGTAGGCCGTCAACAACGAATCCCACAACAAGAGCACGGCAATCGCCAGTGTCTGTATCGAAGAGAACCCGAAGATCGCCAACCGAATCGGTACCCGGTCGCCCGCGACACCGCCAATCAGGGTGAATACAGCCCCGACCGCCGTGTAGACCGAAATCACCCAACCGAGAGTCTGTAGCGAGAATCCCCGGTCGGTGAGCATCGGCCCCAGATGCACCATGGTCGATACGATTACGATCGAGGAGCAGGCGTGGCCCATGGTGATCAACCAGAATGCCTTGGTGCGCACCGCCTGCTGCCAGGTGAAGTTGGGCTCACCGTTGGCGGCGACCGCCGTGGTCCCTACCGCCGTGGTCCCTGGCGAAGGCGCGGCTACCGGCGCCACTCCGTCGGGGTGCTGGCCGTAAGGTTCTGGAGAGTTGCGCACCAGTCTGGAAATAGGCCAAGCCACCGCCATCATGAAGATGCCGAGAATCAGGGCCGTCTTACTCCAACCCAACCGGCCAGGCACGTCGGGGTCGATGGCCCAAACCAGCACCGGCACCAGCAGCACCCCGCCGACCAAGAAACCCTCCATGGCGAGTGCCATCGCGGTGGCCCGTCGTTTGCTGAACCAGTTGTTCAGCACTGTCATCATGGGCATCCAGGTGCCCAACCCGACGCCGACGCTGGTGACTAAGAAAGCGGCGTAAAAATGCCATAGCTGCTGCATCTGGGACAGGATTATGAAGCCGCCGCCAGCGATGACCATGCCAATTAGGACGTTACGGCGGGGGCCCAGTTTGTCGATCAAGTAGCCGCTAACCGGGCCCATGATCGAGCCCTCGACCCGGGTTAGGACGAAGGCGATGGAGAGCTCGGTCCGGCTCCAACCGAAGTGCTTCTCTAGCACGACGAACCAGGCCGACATTCCCTGGAAAAGCGGCACGGTGCCGATGACCATGATCCCGGCGGAGGTCCCGACTAGCACCCAGCCGTAGAAGAGCCGTCTTAGGATGTGCATCAGCCGCTGGCCCGGGTTATGCCGGCTGGGGGGTGGCCGCTACCGGCGACGCGGCCGACAGTTTCGGCTTGCGGGCGATGAGAAAGAGCACGGCTCCTACGCCATTTAGCATGGCCAGCGTGAGGAAGGCCCACCGGTAGTCGCCCAACTTGTCGGCCATGAAGCCAGCCATGGGCGCCGCGATGAGAAGCAGGATGTTCATTGGGACGGTAGAGATGCCGAGAATCTTACCGAATGAGGCGCGCCCAAAATATTCGCCCCTAATCGCGGTGGTAAGCGGCGTCCGGCCACCGAAGCCGATGCCAAAGAGAACGGCGAACACATAAAACATGTAAAGGCTTGTAGAGATGGTTATCAGCACCACGGCCCCGCCCTGGATCGCAGTGAACAAGAAGAGCGCGACGTTCGTCGGCATCTTGTCTCCCAAGTAGCCACCGCCCAACTGGAAAGGCAGGGAAACGAAACTGTAGACCGAGACGATGAAACCTACCGTGAGCGTCGAATAGCCCAGGTCGGCCATCATCAAGCCCAGGTGGGCCATAACGGCCAGGATGATCATTGACGCGAAGCCGTGTCCGAAAGCGATGCACCAAAACGCTTGGGTCCGCAGGGCTTGTCTAAGGGTCAGGTCTTGCCCTTCGCCGTTGGCCGCCGCAGTTTCTGCGGCGTGAGCTTGAGCGGCCGTTTCGTCGGCCAAGCGGTCGCCGTCCGGCGCAAGGCCCATGTCCTCCGGGCGGTTACGAAGGACCAACGGAAATAGCAGCGCGCCGACCAGAATGACCCCAGCGATGATCATAGCCGTCGTGCGCCATCCGATCCTTTGTTGGTCTGGGTCCACGGCCCAAGCGAGGGCCGGTACCACCACGATAGCACCGGTGGTCATGACGGCCATCGAGATGCCCATCGATGTACCGCGGTACCGGCTGAACCAATGGTTCAGCATGGTCATCAATGGGACCCAGCCACCCAATCCTTGGCCCAAAGACATCAAGATGAACGCTAGGTAAAAAATGAGCAGGGCATCGGCGTAAAACCATAGCCCGCCTAACTCCAGGGTCCCAATATGGAAGTCGTCGATCTGGCTGAAAACTAGAAAGGCCCCGAAAAGCACCAACAGGCCGACAAAAACCATGATTCTGGGGCCCAAGCGGTCGGCAAGATACCCTTCGAGGGGTCCGAACAATGCCCCCTCTGCCCGGGTTAGCGAGAGTGCAACGCCGAGTTGGAAGCGACTCCAACCGAAGTGGTGCTCGAGCGCAATGGCCCACACCGTCATACCGTGGAAGACTGGCACCGCCGACACGACCATGATCATGCCGGCAATGACGGAGAGCCACCAGCCGTAGTAGACGCCGCGTACGCGGCTTACGGTCTGCGCCAAATCTAAGCCTCTAAGAGGGAATCATGAGAGCAAGACAATTCTAGTAGGCGAGAAACCGGGTGGCGGCGGCCCGCTAACCAACTGATTCGCTATACTAGAAGAACCACCATATCATATACGACAATAACCTTGGTTACAAGCGTTCCGGCTATAAGGTGGCGGAATCCGTAGCTGACGGGGATTCGGTCCGCCGGGCCACAGGTAGAGGGCGGCCCCGATCACGGCGAAGACGCCGAAGACCGCGAGTAGAGCCCCGGTCCCGACACGGTCCGGCAGGGCCAAGAGCCAAAAACTGCCCTGACCGAAGATCCCGGATACCAGAAACGATAGACTCAGCAGCCTGCCGAAAGGTGACCGTCCGAAGTAGTCCCCCAGGACCGCCACGATCAGGTTGGCACACGCTCCGAGGGAAACGTAGGCCAGGACCATCGCCGCAGCATAGGTGCCCGGAGCGCCGATGACCATGAAGGTGGCCAGCGCCTGCAATCCGGCGCAGGCAAGCAGTGCCCGGTTCTTGGGGGTCCGGTCCCCGGCCAGACCTCCGATATCATAGGAAGCCGTCGTGATCCAAGGAGACGCCCGAGTTATCAGGCTCAGGTCCGAGAGCTCGACCCCGTGGTCGGTCGTGAGAACGTGATCATCGCCGTGACCGGCATCGCTTACAGGCAATGACTTGCCGTCAAAAACCAAAACGTCCTCGTAGCGACCGCTTCCCGGAAGGCCGGCGCGGGCCGGGTGTCCGCTGTCGGGGCTCCGGGACTGGCAACGTCGGGGAGCATCTCCGGACCCCCGGGCTGCTCGCGGACCAGACGCGGTAAAACAGCGGTGGCCGCCAGGAGCAAACCGGCGAAGATAGAGCAGAGGCCCTGCCAGCCCAGGAACTCGCCGAGGCCGATGAGAGCGCCCATGGCCGAGGCGCCATCCGCTCCTACAAGGCCGGAGACCCAAGGCGGTCCCCAACCGGTTGGCAAACCATTGGTTCACTAAAGCAGCCATCCCGATCGAGCCGGCCAAGGTCCACCCGGTAACGAACAGGACCAAGGCAACGAATATGGCCCAAGTGTCGTAGAGAGAGCCCGACACCAGGAATCCGCTGGCCAGTACCATGAAGGCCAGCACGATCCCGGCCACCAAGCCCATCCAGACGCCGTAGAAGACCCCGGAAGGGCCCGGATCTCCGGCGCCCGCTGTGGTTTCTCGCGCCATTCGCCCCCTAGTGGTGCAATTCCGCCTACATTAGCAAATCTATAGCGAACATGTTAGATTAAGGACACCGCCGGTACCTGCTGGCACTTTTCGTATGGAGCACTGCCCCAAACCGCAACCGGCGCTGGAGGAACGATGAAATACGGAATGTTCATGATGCCGTCGCATCCACCGGAACGCGACCTGCACATCGCTCACCAGTGGGACCTGGACTGCTTGGAACTGGCCGACAATCTCGGCTTTTCCGAGGCTTGGATCGGCGAGCATTTCACCTCCACCTGGGAGCCAATTCCGGCCCCCGATCTGATGATCGCCCAAGCCCTGATGCGGACCAAGAACATCAAGCTGGCCACCGGCGTCCACCTGCTGCCCTACCACAACCCGGCCGAGTTGGCCTGTCGCGTGGCCTACCTTGACCACATGGCCCAAGGCCGGTTCATGTTCGGCATCGGCTCCAGCGGCCTGCCCACCGACTACCGGCTCTTCGACGTCGACGGCATGGGTGGCCAACACCGCCGCATGACCCGCGAGGCGATTGACATAATTCTCAAACTGTGGGAAAGCGACGAACCGTTCGAGTACAAGGGTGACTTCTGGAAGGTCAACTACCCGGAGCCCATGCTCGATTCCCTGAAGTTCTTCATCAAGCCCTACCAGAAGCCCCACCCGCCCATCGGCGTGGCCTCGGTTAGCATCGGCTCCGAGACGCTCAAGATCGCTGGTGAGCGGGGATTCATCCCCATGAGCTTGGCGATGAACCACGATTACGTGATCAGCCATTGGGACGCCATCGTCGAAGGCGCCGCCCGCAGCGGCAGGACCCCGCTCCGCAGCGACTGGCGAATCACCCGCGACGTCTATGTGGCCGACTCCGACGACGAGGCCTACGACAAGGCTCTAAATGGCATGCTGGGCCGCGTTTGGGGCGAATATCTGCTTCCGCTATTCGATACGTTTGGCCTGCTCCACGTGATCAAGCACGACTCCTCGGTGCCTGACTCCGCGGTCACCCCGGAATACATGGCCGACCACGTTTGGCTTATCGGTTCGCCCGACACCGTGGAAAAGCGGCTGCTGAGCCTCTACGAGATGTGCGGTGGCTTCGGCACGCTCCTCACCCTGATCTACGACAACATGGAGAACCAGGAAGGCTGGGAGAAGTCTATGCGGCTCTTCGCCAACGACGTGATGCCCCGGTTCGCCGAGCTCATTCCCGACTAGCCATCGCCAACCCATAGGATAGATCTACGAAGAGACGGCGCACGACTCTTTCGACATCCGCTGCCGTGGCAGCCACCTATAGCGAGTGTTCCGATGTCAACGGGACCCTACGCACTACGGACCGATCGCCGGAATCACCGGAGCGTTGGGCTCCTAGGGCTTGGCTGACCGTTGGAGCCGGGCCGGGCGACAGGTAGCCCTAGACGCCTTCACGTTTCGTTTAGATCCCAAGAGGTACCGTCCTACCCCGGCCGATTGGTGCCTCGGGTGATCCCCAACAGCCACTTGAAGGTCATCGCTGCCGGTGTGGCCCAACGCATCCGGGCGATCAACCGTTTCCTGCTCGACCTGTATAACGACGGACAGGACGTTGTGCCGGAAGATGTGATGTTCACCTCTCAACACTTCTTCCCCGAGGTGCTGGGCTTCCGTCGGCCAAGGACGTCTCCGTGCACATCTACGGCATCGACCTCGTCCATCTGGGCGACGGCCGATCCGTGGTGTTGGAAGACAACCTCCGCATCCCGTCCGGTATCAGCTATCAGCTTAAGGCGTTGGGACTGGTCTCGCAGCACATCCCAGAGATCGCCTCCGGCTACGACATCGTTCCTTTCGACATCGGCCAGACCTACCACAACCTGTTCCCCTCTCTCTGCGACACGGACTCCCCGGTCTCGGTAATCCTCACCGACGGCAAGTTCGGTTCGGCCCTCTTCGAGCACCGCTATTTGTCGGAACTGCTGGGTGTTCCGCTGGTCGAGGGCGGCGACCTCTACGTGGGCCACGACGGGCGGGTCTACGCCCGCACCATCGACGGAGACATCCCGGTTGACGTGATCTACCGCCGTGTCGAAGACCTGGATATGTTCGTGCCCGGACTGCGCGACGTTTATCTCGACCACAAGGTTGTGCTGGTCAACGGCATCGGCATCGGCACCGGCGCCGACGACGACAAGCTGGTGTTTCTGTGGGTGCCTGAGATGGTGGAGCGCGCTACCTCGGCGAAAAGCCGGTGTTGGAGCAGGCCGAGCTACAACCTGCAGGACCCCGAGAACCGGCGCTATGTGGTCGAGAACCTGGACGGCCTCTTGATCAAGGCGCGCCAAGGTTACGGCGGGCTTGGCGTATTCGTTATGCCCGACTTGGGCACGACCTACAGTCGCGGGTCACTCAGAATATTCTGGAAAACCCGCACGCGTTTATCGCGCAAGAGACCCTGGATTTCTCGCATCATATGGTCTTCAACGAACAGACCGGGCAGCTTGAATCCCGCTATGTTGACCTCAGAGTCTTCGCGACGGCGACGTAACCGTATTTCCCGGAGGGTTGAGCCGGGTCGCATTGGCGGGTGGGCGAATCACAAACAACTCGTCTGGTGGCCTATGCAAACCGACGTGGGTGGTACGGTGGATAGCTAGGCGGCGATCGCGTCGTACATTTACGCAGCTCGTTACAGTTACTCGGACACCGTTATCCATAACGACAACCAACTAGGCTATTCTCGATGGAGGACGTGGGCCAAACGCCCCTCCATGGCCGAATTGGTCAGTGGAACGCTGGAGATCTTGGACGAGTTGCACAAGGCCCATCGAAGATGCCTGGTTTCACACTGACGTGCTTTCCGAGGAAGACCTCTACCGGCGCTTCGTGCAGGAATAGCGCTATTTGCGGCGCACCACCGCGCTCACCTCGTGCATGTAGCCGAGGATTTCCTTGTTGGACTGCCAGACTCCGGTCTCGTGGTAGGGAAGCCCCCGCTCCCGGCAGAATTGCTTCACCACTTCCTTGGCTCTCTTGAGGCGGTTGCGGGGCATGTTCGGGAACAGGTGGTGCTCGATCTGGTAGTTCAGCCCACCGTACATGTAGTCCACCAACGGACTTGGCCGCACGTCCCTCGAAGTTAGTATCTGCTGGCGCATGTAGTCGAGCTCGTCGTCCTCTTCCAATACAGGCATGCCCTTGTGGTTCGGCGCGAACACCGAGCCCATGTGGAGGCCGGCCAATGCCCGGTGGACCACGATGAACAGTCCCGCCTGCCAGGGCGGCAGAAAGGCGAATATCATCCCGACGTACAATGCCATGCCCCCGATCACCAGCATTGGCTCCAGCAGCGGGTATTTCACGTGCCCCCGGCGAATCATATAGGCGATACCGCCAAAAATCAGGCTTAGCGAGGTGAGGAGCAAGACCGGGTAAAAGAAAAACGCCTGGTATTTGACCATGAACCGCAGAAACCCTGTGGAATTTAGGGCCTGCTCTTCAGTATAGACGAAGGTTGAGACCTCGATGTCCCCGTCGCGGCCGATCTGGTTCGGGCTCACGTGGTGGGCGTTGTGCTTGTCCTGCCACCAACTGGGCGTCAGGCCAGTAACGAAACCGCACAGCAACAGGATGGCGTCGTTTCGTTTGGCCGATTTGAAAATCTGCCGGTGCCCGGCGTCGTGACCCAGGAACCCGTATTGGGCAAAGACCAGCGACAAGAACACCGCGTTCAGCAACTGCACCCACAGAATGTCGACCAGCGCCAAGACCACGAAGCTGGCGCCCAGCATCGCCAGGTGTAGCGTCACCCGCACCGCGTAGTAGGCGTACTGACGGTCCAGCAGCCCCCTTTCGGCCACCAGCCGTCTCAGTTGAAGGTACTCTTTGTCGCCCTCCCTGAGGACTGAATCTTCGGTCGCCGCGCTAAGGCGTTCCTGATTGGCGCCAAGGCTTATGGCGCGGCCACTTAACGTTCCTGCAGCTATTTCCTCGACTCCGATCTAGCTACAGCCCCGATGTGGAACGGGACCGTAGAATTACGATATCCAGACGTAGAGTATAAGTGACACATCGGGTGTTCGCCAACGACGGGCCGAACGAGTTCCAATCTTTTCCGGATGCGAAACGGAGCACGATATCAGGCCGGTGTGAGCGCTTTCGCCGACTCCTCCCGGATCCGGGCTGCCGACTCCCGGAGGGCGTTTAGCACGATCGTGGGCGGCGCGGGGGCAACCGAAGTGTAGTTAACTCCCATTTCAAGCAGGTCCTGGGGAGTGAACCGGCAGGCGACGTGATTTACCGGGATGTACACCCGGGCCTTGGCCACCGCGTTGACCTTGGCCGCCAACTCCACGAAGGTCTGGCGCAGCTTGGGGTCTGCGGGATCGGTGAATCCCAAGGCCGCCGAGATGTCGGTGGGGCCCAGGGAAATGACATCGACGCCGTCCACCGCCGCAATCTGCTCTATCTCACCGAGCCCGAGCTCGTCCTCGGTCATTACGATCAGCAGGATTTCTTCGTTGGAGGTGCGCATGTGTTCCTGCCATGGGACCGAGCCGTAGCCCGCCGCTCGGGTGCTGCCCGCGCCGCCGCGCTCCCCGACCGGTGGATAGCGGACCGCTGCCACCGCGCGTTTGGCGCCGGCCACCCCCTCGATGTGCGGCACCTGAATCCCTTGAGCGCCCATGTCCAGCACCCGGAGGATGGTCTTGGGGTTGTTCTCGGGCACCCGGACAATCGGCGTCACCCCGGTCATATCCGCCACCCGGATCATCTCGCCGACGGTCTGGAGGTCGAACACCGAATGTTCCATGTCGATGAACGCGCCGTCGAACCCGGCCAAGGCGATGATCTCGACCACCGCCGGGTCGGCAAACCCAACGTGGCTCACAATGGCCAGTCCTCCCTCCCGCATCACGCGCTTTACCCGGTTCTCTTTCATCAGCTCTCTCCTGGGTGCGGATTACTGTAAGTAGGGCGACGCCACGGCGACTTCGACGGTGTCGCCAACGGACACCGTGCCCGTGGATTCCACCGAGCCGTACACCCCGAAATAAGGGGCCCGAGCCGCAGGCCGATAGGTGAGCATGAGCCTTGGCGTATCGAAATCCCGTTCGCCAGACTCGGGGTTGACCGTGGTTATGGCGCACCGGGGGTCCGGCGCCACCACCCGAAGGCGGACTTCCGGTCCGATACTGATGACTCCGCCGAGCCAGAAGTCCTCCTCGTGGGGCTGGCCTCCGGCGATCAGAAAGTTGGGGCGAAAGCGCTTGCCCTCGAACTCCATGGCGCCGCCGGTGCGCTGACCCAGCAAGTCGATCGAGCCTTGGGAGAGCAGCGACACCGGGTACTCGTCGAAGCTTTGGCAGACCGCGTCGGTCTGCACCAGCCGCACCGGTCCTCGGCACAACTCTGAAAGCGCCGCGTTCCACGGTCCGTCGACGACTCGCCCCGGGACTTGGCGGCCCCAAATTTGGGTCACCACCGCATCCCCAAGGGATACCGTATCCTCCAGGGTTTCCGCATCCGGGAATTCGAAGGCTAACCGTTCACTGAGGGCGTCGTACTCGGCAGAGACCCGCACCAGCCAGGGACGCTGACGTTGGGTCAACAAGCGGCCGCCGCCATCGATCAGGTGGAAGCGCCGGTCGTCGGAGATTCCGGCGGGGCCAACTTGCACCGAATCCGCTTGGCGAAGCGCTAAGGACTTGATTGGCGAGGTATAAATGGCTGCGATGGTCGACATGGGTATCTCGTCCTATCTCCGGGGGTATTCTACACTGCTTTGCCGAGGCGCACGTTGCCCGGACACAGCACTGGCCGTGGGCGCAATTGTTGCGCCCACGGCCAGTCGAGAGTCAGTATTTTCTCAAGGGTGCGTCTAGGGGCGTGCGCCCAGCGTTACCTCTACGTCCAATTCGCTCCCGTCCCTGATTACGATCAAGATGATCGAATCTCCGGGTCTGGTGGCGATCGACAGGTATTCGATTAGTTCGGTCATGCTCGCGACCGGCGCTCCGCCGATTTGAACGATGACGTCCCCTCCGACGGGGATCTCGTGGCCGTCCAACTCATCGGCGCCATCGCTCCCTCTAAGTCCTGCCTCATCCGCCGGGCTGCCTTCCACCACGCGGCGCACGTGGGTGCCCCGCGTGTCTTCCGGCAGACCCATCAGGTCCGCCAACTCCGGGAAGACGTCCTGGCCGCTGATGCCCAGCCAAGAGTGTTCGTACTTGCCGTCTTCGATCAGGGCTGGCACGACCCGGCTGGCAATGTTCACCGGGACTGCGAACCCCACACCGGCGTTGCTACCGCTGCGGGTAAGGATCTGGGTGTTGATGCCAATTACCCTGCCCTGCCGGTCGAGAAGCGGCCCGCCGGAGTTGCCGGGGTTGATCGCGGCGTCGGTCTGAATGACTTGGGGCACGCTGAACCCGCTGTCGCCACTGCGAATCGTTCGGCCCACGGCGCTGACGATGCCAGTGGTCATGGTGAATTCTTGGCCGAAGGGCGTTCCAATGGCGATGGCGGTCTGCCCCACCTGCACCTGGCTGCTGTCGGCCAGGGTCACCGGCACCGCCGTTGCCACTTCTTCCTCCAGTTTGAGAACCGCCAGGTCGGAATCCGGGTCGCTGCCCAGCACGCTCGCCTCGACCTCCGTACCGTCGGCGAAGCGGACCCTCACCGATTCCGCCCCGTCAACCACGTGATGATTGGTGATCACGTGTCCGGAATCGTCCCAAACGAAGCCGGAACCCTCGCCGCGGTGCCGGAAGTCGGGAATATCGGGAATATCCGGAGACTCGGGGCCGTCGGGATCACGGAAGCGGAAGAAGTCACGGAGGTCGGGCATGGGCTCTTGACCGGACTCCGAATTGGGCGCCGCTTGCACCACCTGAATATGGGCCACCGAGGGCAATACGTCCCGGTAGACTCCCATCATCGCCGATTCGATTGCCGCCAGAATTTCCTCCGGAGATAGCGCTGCCTGGGCGGCCTCGGCGGTCTGGGCGGCTTGGGCGGCTTGGGCGGCCTGGGCGGCTTGGGCGGTGGGGCTGGAGTCCGCAACGAGTGAAGTCAAGGCCGCTGCTTCATCCGGATTCTTTCTGGTGTCTCCCACGTAACTGACCTGGGTTGTGACGTTCGCTTCGGACTCCAACTCAGACTGGGCGGAAACAGACTGAGTGCCCGAGTTGTTGGCGTTTGCGGCCTCGTCGCCGCCGCAACCAACCAGGGCCAAGGCCAGAAGAATAGCCATCATACCGGCGAGAGACGTCAATAGCTTCCGTCGGCCCGACCGGTGTTGAATGTGTTTACCCTGTTGCACGACACTAGCCTCCCGTTGCTTACTCTCCCGCCGTCCGATACCGTTCTGCGGTCTAGGATCAGGCGTTGCGCTTCTTGCCGGTCTTGGCCTCGAACAGCTCCCAGGTCAGGTCGTTGAACGGGTAGTACTTGCCTGGGGAGCACTGCTCGATTTCCAGCTGGGCCTTGATGACCTCCTCGACCTTCTCCCGCTCGTGGGCGATGCGGATAACTTCGTCAACCGCCGCCCTGGCCACCACCACCGCCCCGTCGTCGTCGCCGACCACGGCGTCGCCAGGCCGTACCAGCACGCCGCCGCACTGGACGGCGTCGTTCACCTGCCAGGGCCAGAACTCGGCGGGCCCCTGCTTGGCGGTGGCGTTGGCCGAATAGACCGGAAAGCCGTATTCCTTCAGCGCGTTGCTGTCCCGCACCGCGCCGTCGGTGACCAAGCCGCCGACCTGACGCTGCATCAGCCGCATGAACTTGATGTCACCGCCGATGGAGCTATATTCCCAGCCCATGGCGTCGATCACCAGCACCTCTCCGGGCCCGCATAGCTCGAAGGCCACGTACTCCGCTGAATCGACGCCCTTGGGCTTGTCGGCGGCCAGGTCGGGCCGGTGGGGCACGAAGCGCAGGGTGACGGCCCGCCCGGCCATGTGCTGGCCTGGTTGCAGCGGCTTGGCCCCGTGGATGAAGCTCATCGGCCAGCCCATGACCCATAGGCCGTCGATCAGGGTTTGGGTGGGGATACTCTTGAGCACCTCCAGCGTCTCGGCGGAAATATCGGTAGCGGCCATTACCCACACCTCGATAGGAATGTTGTAGTGGGAGTGTATCCATTGGAACACTCAAATGTGAGGAAGCGATGAAGAATATCTGAGAGAGGAGAACGGGCGGCGGTGGCTAGCCCGGCAAGCCCATCAGGCCGGAGAGGGCTCGAAGCTGGTTGGCCGAGTATCCTAGGGCGGCCTCAGCAATCTTTGCGCGGGAGGAATAGAGCTGCATGTCGTGTTCGACGGTGTACGAAATGCCAGCGAAGATGGCATGTCCGGCGACCGTCGCCTCGCGGCTCGCGGCGTTGGCTTGGTGGGCGGCCATTGTTAATTCCATGGAGCCGTCCTCGCCCCGGTCCAAGCGCCACGCTGCCTGATGAGTCAGCAGCCGCGCCCCGTCGATGGCGACCCTCAAGTCCGCACAGCGGTGCTGGATGGCCTGAAAGCTGCCAATGGGCCGCCCAAATTGGACCCGTTCCTTGGAATAGGCGGCCACCATCTCCAGCACCTTCTCGGCCCGGCCCACGGAGCTGGCGCACTGCAGCGCCGTGGCCTTGCTCAGTGCGGCCTGCCAGCCGGATAGGCCTGCCGGACCCGGCAGGAACACGCTGCCGGGAACGACCGCCACGTCTTGAAAGTCGATCTCGTATTGCGGATAACCGGCTACCGACTCCATCCGGCTCTTGGCCAGACCGTCGGTACCGGCATCCACCACCAGCAGCGTCTCACCGTCGGGGGCGTTTAGTCGACATAACAGATAGTCGGCGGCTTCGGCGAAGGGAACGAAGAGTGCTCTGCCGCTTACTCGGTAATCGCCGCCTTCACAATGGACATTCAGTGAGGACGGCCTCCCAGTGCCGGGGGCCGGCGTCATAATCGTGTGGCCCGCCACGAGGGCCGGAACGAAGCTACGACGGAGCGCTTCGTCGCTTCCGAGAAGTATCGTTTGGGCGCAAATCACGGGCGAGAACAGCATCGGTCCTGGCGCTAGCGCCCGTCCCAATTCCTCGAACAACACCACCTGATCGGCGACGGTCCCGCCGCTGCCTCCGTATTCCTCAGGGACGCCGAGCCCCAACCAGCCCAGACTCGCCATCGTGCGCCAGAGGTCGACGGAATATTCCTCCCCCGATTCCTCAACGGCACGCACCAAAGACGTGGGGCATTCCGCTTCCAAGAATTCACGGGCCGCCGCGCGGAGGATGGTCTGTTGTTCAGAGAGGCCCAGGTCCATCGTGTTTACCGCGCTGGCTACCGGGGCATGCCGAGGCCGCGTTGGGCGATGATGTTGCGGTGGACTTCGGTGGTCCCCGCCCCGTGCATGTGCATGCTCTCCCGGTGGATGCCTTCGATGTTGCCCAGAAGCGGGGCCAAGGGGGCGCCGGGACGCAGCGTTCCGAAGGGCCCAAGCGCGTCCATAGCCATCTGGGCAAACCGGAGCCGTTCCTCAGTGCCGAACAAGAAAGCGACCGACGCCTCTGCGTTGGGTACTAGGCCGCTGCTCTGCATCCAGGCGACCTTCCAACAGAGGAGCCGCCACATTTCCATTCCAACCCGCCGTTCAGCCAGCCGGTGGCGCACGACCGGGTCGTCGGCCAAGGGGGACTCGCCGTTGAATGACTCTTGGCAGAAATCGGCAAAATCGTCGAAAACCCGCCGTACCATGGCGTAGCGTCCGAGCCCCGACCGCTCGAAGTCCAGGGTGGTCATCGCGTGGTACCAGCCCTGGTTCTCCTCGCCGATCAGAGAGGAGATGGGGAGCCGGACGTCGTCGAAGAAGGTCTGCGCCGCCATCTCGCCGTTGATGTAGGGCAATGGTCGTCGGCTGATGCCCGGGGTGTTTATGTCGGCGATGAACAGGCTGATGCCCCGGTGCTTGGGGGCCTCGGGGTTGGTACGGGCCAACAGGTACATGTAGTCGGACTGGAAGGCGTAGCTCGTAAACATTTTCGAGCCGTTGAGCACGTAGTCGTCACCATCCCGCTCGGCACGCAACTCCAGCGATCCCAGGTCGGAGCCCGCGTTGGGCTCGCTGAAGCCCTGGCAGTATTCGACTTCTCCCTTGGCAATGGGTGGAAGGTAAATTGCCTTTTGCTCCGGTGTTCCAAACACCATGAGAGCCGGACCGACTATGTTCAGACCGATGTATCCTGTCCTCGGCACACGGCGGTAGCCCAGCTCTTCGGCGAGTATGCCCATCTCCATCGGGCCCTTGCCTCCTCCGCCGTGCTCTTCGGGCCAGCCGACGGCCAGCCACCGGCGCTCGGCCAACCTTCCGGCGAATTCCCGTCCGAACTGGTACTGCCCTTCGGTCCATACCCCGTAGACCTCTTCCATTTCTCGGGGCATTTCACGGTCCAAGAACTCCCGGAGCTCATCCTGAAACTCTGTCTGCTGGGGGCTAAACTCGAAGTCCATCCATTGGCCGCCTAGGTGAGGAATCTAGCGAGGGGCGCACGCGCTGATGATCGCCAACGCCTGCTCTTTGGCGTCGCCCCCGGAAGGCCGGGGAGAGATGATGGGTAGGGTGATACCCGCTTCTCGGTAGGCGTCGATCTTGGCGCGGCACTCGTCGGGGGTGCCCACCAGCCCGATCCTGTCGACTAGCCCGGAAGGTACCAGGTCGAGCGCCTCTTGAGTGTGTCCCTGCTGATAGGCGACCCGCACATCCTCGATCTCCTCGGCAAAGCCTGCCTCGGCCATCAGCCGCCGGTAGCGAGGGAAGCGGCCAGCGTACATCGCGATGGGCTGGCGCATCCGGTCCCGGGCCTCGTCGCGGTCCTCGGACACCGCGCAGGGCAGCAGGGTCGCCACGTCGATACTGTCCGGGTCTCGTCCCGCCCGTCGAGCGCCAATCGCCACGTGCTCGGCGGCGGTCGAGGCGTGGTCCAACGTGCACCAGGTCAGGATCGTCCCGTCGGAAATCTCGCCGCAGGTCTCCAGCATCCTGGGGAACACGGCGGCGACGTAGATGGGAATCTCATGACGCAGGGGCTCGAACCAGAGGTCGAACCTCTCGATGTCGTAGACCTCGCCGTGGTGGGTGACGTTGCCGTCACGGAGCAGCGTCCGGATGATGTCGGCGCACTCGCGGAGACGTGCCACCGGCTTGGTGAACTCCAGACCGTGCTCAGGCTCTACCTGCACCTTGTGGCTGGTGCCCAACCCGAGGATGAACCGACCGCCGGAGAAGTAGTCCACCGAAGCCGCGGCCATCGCGATTGTCGGGGCGGTGCGGACGAAAACGCTGGTGATGCTGGTGCCTAGCTTGATGCGGCTGGTGGCGGTGGCGCAGGCGGTCAGAATCGAGAATTGGTCGCCGCCGTGGCCTTCCGCGACCCAAGCCGACTCGTAGCCCAGCCGCTCGGCCAGCTGAACGCACTCCACCAAATCGGTGGGAGACATGCCGCCGGAGAATCCTACGCCTATTCGCTCCATCGGAAAGTATGATATGCGATAATTGCCGTCGCGCCTAGACAGCGTACTTCGGCTTAGGACCATCGATTGCACTCCGCGCCCGCCGCCCCTCCCGCAGACTACCCAGGCTATCGCTGGGTGGTGATGTGCCTCTACCTAGTGGCCAGTGTCTCCGCCCAGATGGTGATCAACACCCTGGGCATTCTCCTGCCCTCGATCACCGCCGCCCTTTCCCTCTCCCCGGGACAGCAGGGGCTGCTGGGCTCGGCCCCGTTCTGGAGCACTATCGTGCTGGCCCTGCCCTTGGGCTGGGCCGGGTCGCGAATGTCCCCCAAGTGGCTCACCGCCGCCACCCTGACCGGAGGCGCGCTCTGCCTGTTCCTGCAGAGTTGGGCGCCGGTGTTCGCCGTGCTGCTGCTGGGGCGCCTCCTGTTCGGCGTCGGAACCATCGCCCAGCAGCCCGCCCGGGTCCTGCTCACCCGCCAATGGTTCCCGTCCCGGGAGGTCGTCATGGTCAACGGCCTCTCCAACGTGTTCTTCGGACTGGTGGTCGGCGGCGGGCTGGCCCTCGCACCAGTGCTGCTGATCTTGCTGGCCGACGATTGGCGTCTCTCCCTGCGCACCCTCGGCTTCTACTACGTCGCCCTCACGGTAATCTGGCTGCTGCTGGGCCGGGACCGGATGACCGAGGAGTTCCGCGGCTTCGAATCGCAACCGGTGCTCTCGCTGTTGCGCAGCGCCCTGCGGTACCGGGACCTGTGGCTCTGCGGCTCCGGTTTCGCCGGGGCCACCATGGCATTTTCGGCATTTATTGCCTTCTACCCGACGCTGATGCTGGAGGACTACGCCATCCCGCTGAGCATCAGCGGCGCTGCCTTGGCCATCGACGTGATTCTGGGCGGCGTGATCGGGCTGGCTACGGCCTACTACGCGGCAGCCTGGCGCAAGGAAGGCTTGTTCCTTCAAGTGCTGGGAGTGGTCATGATCGGCTCCTTTTTGGGCATGGTCCTTACCGCATCGGTCCCGGTGATCTTCGTCATGTCGGTTATAAACGGGTTTGCCTGGAGCTTCTTCCCAATACTGATCACCGTGCCCTTCAACCTGCAGGGCATCGAGCCAAGGCAGCTGGCGGTGGCCTTCTCGTTCACCATGATGATGACCTCAATAGGCCAGGCTCTCGGCCCGCTGTTCACCGGCTACCTCCAAGAGGCTACCGACGATCTGCGATTGGCCATGATCATCATGAGCTTCGTTCCCATAACCTTGGTCATGGCGGGCACCACAATCAGGTTCGGGCGGCTAGCGTCCGCGCCCTAGCCGGGTGGTCCACCGGGCCTGGGTCGCGGCTTTCGCCGGGATGACGGTTGGGAGTATCCTGTAGCAAACGATGCAGGGAGGCCCGCCATGCCGTTGCGTCTACCGACTCCTGACGACCTGATACGCTTGGCCGAAGCCAACCACATGAAGCTGACCGACAACGAGCTCAGCGGCTTCCTGGCGATCATCCCTGGCCTGTTCGGCTCCTACGAGGTGCTGGACCGCATACCGGAGCACAAAGCGCCACTGAAATATCCGGACCGGGAGTTGGGCTCCCGGCCCTCGCCCGAGGAAGACCCGTATAACGCCATCCTCTACCGATGCCGCCTGACCGGGTCCGGTTCGGGCAAGCTGACTGGCAAGCGCATCGGTCTGAAGAACAACACCTGCATCGCCGGCATGCCTATGACCTGCGCCTCCAAGGTCCTTGAGGACTACATCGCGGACTTAGACGCAACTATCGTGACTAGGTTGCTGGACGAAGGGGCCACCATCAACGCCGTGCTCAACCTGGACAACTTCGCTTTCTCCGGGGCTGGCGACACCAGTGCCTTCGGGCCCACGCTCAACCCCCACGACACCAACCATCTGGCCGGCGGTTCCTCCGGAGGGTCGGGAGCGGCCCTCTACTATGACGATATCGACATAACCATCGGCGGCGATCAGGGCGGTTCAATCCGCATCCCCGCCTCCTTCTGTGGTGTGGTGGGACACAAGCCGACCCACGGCCTAGTGCCCTACACCGGCATCGTCGGCATCGACAACACCTTCGACCACGCCGGGCCGATGACCCGCACCGTGGCCGACGCCGCTCTCACCCTGGAGGTCATCGCGGGCAAGGACCCGATGGACCCGCGGCAGGGCGAGGTCCCGGTCTACTCCTACACCGACGGTTTGGACCGGGGCGTGGCCGGACTTCGGATCGGGGTGCTGCAGGAGGGTTTCGGTCTGCCGGAATCCGAGGCCGATGTGGATGAGAGCGTGCGGGCCGCCGTGCAGGTGTTCGCGGAACTGGGGGCCGAGGTCGAGGACGTTTCAGTGCCCTTCCACCGCCAGGGCCCGGGAGTGGCTTGGGGCCTGATCGCCGAGGGCGCCAACGCTTTGCTCCAGAGCAACGGCATGGGCCACCACTGGATGGGGCAATATAACCCCGGATTGGCCCAAGCGATGGGCCGGGGACGCCGGGCCCAGGCCAACGACTTCCCGCCCACCCTTAAGCTTGTGATGCTGGTCGGCGCCTACATGAACGAGAACTACAACGGGCGGATGTACGCGAAGGCCCAGAACGTGCGCCGAGACTTACGGGCGGCGTACGATGAGGCCCTCTCGCGCTACGACGCGCTGCTCATGCCGACCACCCCGATGAAGGCCCACCGCAACGACGCCAACAACGACACCCAGGCGATGCTGACTCACGGCTGGGACATGCTGGCCAACACCGCGCCCTTCAACATGACCGGTCATCCGGCCATCAGCATCCCCTGCGCCAAGTCCAACGGGTTGCCCGTGGGTCTGATGCTGGTGGGCCGCCATTTTGACGACGCCACGGTGCTCAGGGTCGCCAACGCATTCGAGCGGAACACCAACTGGGAGGAGCGCTAGGCTACTCCAGCGCGCCTTCTTCCTCTAGCGATCGGTACTCCTCTTCGGAGAGGCCGATCAACTCCCGGAGCACGTGCTCCGTGTGCTGGCCCAGCAACGGGGCTGGCGTTTCCAGGCCGCCGGGAGTTAGCGACAGACGGAGTTCGCTCGTGTCGGTGGCGTAGGGCCCGATCTCCGGGTGATCGAGCCATTGGAAATGGCCGCGGTGTTGCAATTGCGGGTCGTCGAAAAGGTCGCGGGGATCGTTGATCATGCCAGCCGGAACACCCGCGGCTTGGAGCATGGCCATCAGCTGGCGGCCATCGTGCCCCGCCGTCCACTCTGCTATGGCCTGGTCCAACTCGTCTTCATGGGCCTTACGGCCCAACAGAGTGGCAAACCGGTGGTCGTGTAGCGGCCCGCCCGACGGATTAGCCGCCCACTTCAGCGCCTGCCAATGGGCCTCGGTCAAGCAGGCGATGGCGATCCACCGGTCGTCTCCCCGGCACGGATAGACGCCGTGGGGCGCGGCTCCTGGATCGCGGTTGCCCAAGCGTCCCAACTCCCTCCCGTTGACCGCATAGTCGAGGAGGTTGGGCGCCGAGAAGTGCAGCGAGGTTTCCAACTGCGAGAGGTCCAAATGCGTTCCCTCGCCAGTGCGGCGGCTGTGGTCGAGGGCGGCCAAAATCGCGGCTACGGCAAACCGCGGCACGATGAAATCGGTATATGCTCCATAGGGGTTAACCGGAGCGCGGTCGGGCCAGCCGGTCAGGTTGGTCAGACCCACCAACGACGATAGCACCGGACCGAATCCGGGCTGGCGTTCCATCGGGCCGCCCCGGCCCATCATGGAGGTGCTGAACATCACCAAGGCCGGGTTGACCTCCCGGAGTTGGTCGAACCCCAGGCCCCAGCTCTCCATGGTGCCGGGGGTGAAGTTTTCGGTAACTATGTGGGCCCACGAAGCCATGCGCAACATCAACTCGCTGGCCCTGGGATGGCGCATGTCGACCGTTATTCCCATCTTGTTGGCGTTGTAGCTGGCGAAATAACCGCTTCGGTTGATGCCTGAGACGCCGTCTTTGAACGGCGCGGCGCGGCGCAGGGTGCCGGGACGCTTGGCCGACTCTACCCGGACGACCGTTGCCCCGAACTCCCCCAGATACTTGGTGGTCATCGGGCCGACCGCCACCCAGCAAAAGTCCAGCACGTTCACGCCATCCAAGGGCCTATCGTTGGAGCCGGGCATCAGATGGCTCCTGCACGGCGCAAGGAGTCCACCTCTTCCGCCGACAGTCCCAACTCCCCCTGATAGACCTCCAGGTTGTGCTCCCCGACCAGTGGCGGCCGCCGACGGAAGCCGACGATGCTTGCCCCGTCGCCGGACTTGGCGAAGGCCCCTGGGTACGAAACGGACGCGCCCAATTCGGGGTGCTCCATCTCGGTAAAGTAAGAGCGGGCTTCCAGTTGGGGGTGCTGATTTAGATCGCTGGGAGTGGCCACGGGGAAGAGCAGAATCCGCCGGGATAGGCTCTCGCGGGTCAGTTCCTCTCGAGTGTGCCGCCGGAAGAAGGGCTCCATGGGGAGAGCCACGGCGTCCATCAGCTCTGGGGAGATGCCGCCATAGCCCAGGTTTTCCCAGTCGACGGCTTGCAGGTTCGCGACCTCGAAGCCGTCCTCTTCCATCCACTGAAACAAGGCGCGGGTGCTGCTCGCAACGCTGCCGCCTTGAAGCATATAGTTGACATGACCGTCCTGGCACGGCCAGTTGATGCGCACCCGGTTCTCGCCCGAGGTCTGGCGGAACACGCCCATTCGTTGCAGCACCGCGCCCTCGATGTCCCAGATTTGGGGAGCGTGGGCCAAGGTTTTTGCCACCGCCTGCTGGCAGGAAACGTCGACGTGCTGTCCCTCGCCGGTTAGGGCGCGGTGGGTGTGGGCCAGCATCGCGCCGGTGGCGGCGGCGGCCGAGCCGTGCAGGTAAAAGTGGGGGAAGCTGACCCGCAACGGGGCCCGGTCCGGGTCCCCGGTTAGGTGCATGAACCCGCCCAGAGCCATGCCCACGATATCCGATGCTTCATATTCGGCGTAGGGGCCGTCCTGTCCGAACGCGGTGATCGACACCATGACGAGCCGTGGATTGATGGCCGAAAGCTCGCGGTATCCTAGGCCCAGACCCGGCAGGTATCCCGGAGGGTAGGACTCGATCAGGAAGTCTACGTCGCCCGCCAACCGCCGGAGCAAGTCCCGCCCGTCCGGGTGCTCCATGTCCAGGGTGATGGCGCGCTTGTTGGCGGTGTAGGCCCACCAGAACAGGCTCTTGTTGGGCGCCGGGTCGTCTCCATGGAAAGGCCCGATGCGGCGCGCCGTGCTGCCGCCCGGGGGTTCGACCTGCAGCACCTCGGCGCCCAGGTCGGCAAGAATCTTTCCGCAGAGCAGGCCGCGCTCGTCGGTCAGGTCCAGCACCCGATAGGGACTAAGCAGGAATCCCGGTTCTCTGCCGCTCATCGGCCCTCTAAGACAGTGCGGTTGGCGAATGGTTGGCTGGTATTGTAGTGGCGCGGGCGGTTTCGTCAAGGTAGGATAGGCATGTGTCGACGAGAACGAATTGGTACAGTGAACATCCGCCGGCCTGCACCTGTGTGCGGTGCATGGAAAAGCGGAACATCAAGAGCGAAGGCCGCAAGATCGGGCGGAACGAAAAATGCCCCTGCGGCAGCGGGCGGAAGTACAAGCGCTGCCACGGTGACTAGGCGCGGGACACTCTATTCCGATTGCGACAGCCTTACGTCGAACTTGCTGATCTGGCCCGGGCCCAGGATGAATGCGGGCGGCTCGCCGGAGTGGGCCTGGCGGAACGAATCGCTCTGGGTCCACGACTCAAAGGCATCCTTGGAGTCCCAGCGGGTCACCACCAAGTATTCCTCGTGGTCCGCCTCCTCTTCCAGCTTCCAGAGTTCGAAGCTCTTGAACCCCGATTGTCTCTCCACTCCACCTCGGTGACCAAACACCCGCTCCATTTCATCCCCATGACCAGGCTGGATCCTGAGCCGGTTTACTACAGCGTACATCTCTTCACCTGCGCTAGTTCCACGGCGTGACGGGCCGCGGTGGGATATATTATACGGCTAAGGTAACCCAAGAAACTCCGCAAACAGACCGGGAGGTGGATATGACCGCAGCTTCAAGAGACCAACTTTCCGCCGCCGCCGGGCGTGCCATCGACAATGCCAAGGAGCAACTGGTCGGTATCGCCTTGGATATCCACGCTCACCCCGAGCTTAATTACGAGGAGCACCACGCTTCCGCCCTGCTGGCCGATACTCTCCAAGGGCATGGATTCGCCGTGGAGCGGGGCATCGGTGGCGTCGAGACCGCCTTCCGCGCTTCCCTCGAGGGCGGCGCGGGCGACGGGCCGACGGTGGCGGTGTTGGCCGAGTACGATGCCCTTCCCGAGATCGGTCACGGTTGCGGCCATAACCTTATCGCCACCGCTGCCGTAGCGGCCGGACTGGGACTGAAGGCCAACTTGGACTCGCTGGCCGGACGGATATTGGTAATTGGCACCCCGGCGGAAGAGGGCGGAGGCGGCAAGATACGCTTATTGGAAGCTGGGGTTTTCGACGACGTCGACCTTGCCCTGTCTTCCCACCCCTCGTCCAACCGCACCGTGATACCAGTCGATACCCCATTGAGCGAGAGTTGGAGCCTGGCGATGGTGGGCTACCGGTTCATCTACCACGGCAAGGCGGCCCACGCCGCTGCCGCTCCCGAGGCGGGGATAAACGCGCTGAACTCCGTCATCCACCTGTTCACTGGCATCGACGCCATGCGTCAGCACCTGCGGGAGGACGTGCGGATTCACGGGATCATCACCGACGGCGGCCGGGCCCCCAACGTGGTGCCCGAGTTTGCCGCCGCCAACTTCATGTTCCGCTGCCGCGACCGCAACTACTTGGCCGACGTGGTTGTTGGGCGCATGATGCAGGCAGCGGAAGGGGCGGCCTTGATGACCGGAGCGACCCTGGAAGTCCAGGAATTCTACCCGTTCTACGAAAACGTCCGGCCCAATTCGGTCGTCGCCACCGCTCTGAAGGCAAATGCCGAGGCGATTGGCATCAACCTGGACGCGCCGTTTCCCGGACGTCAGGGCAGCGCTGCCTCGACTGATTTCGGGAACCTGAGCCAGGCCATTCCCGCCTTCGAACTCCGCTACGCCGTGAGCGAAACGCCCGTCCCTTCGCATTCCCGTGAGATGTGCGACACTGCCGCCACGCCCTACGCCTGTGAGCGCGCCCTGGACGTGGCCCATGCGCTGGCTCTGACCGCCTGCGATTTCCTAAACGCGCCGGAACTGCTATCCGCGGCCCGCAATGACTTTGGAGCAAGGGCCGGGCATACCGGCTAGCGGCCGAGGACAACGAGCCAAATGCCAATGTTCGAGGGCTTCATACGGGAGCGAGTAGAAACGTCGGAAACGGTGATCAACCTGGCGCGCGGCGGTTCCGGCCCTCCCATCCTGCTGCTGCACGGCTACCCGCAGAGCCACGTGATGTGGCACAAGTTAGCCCCGATTCTGGCTGACCAATACACGGTCGTCGCGCCCGATTTGCGCGGCTACGGGGATAGCGGCAAGCCCCGCGCCGAAGGCGACCTAAGCGTTTACAGCAAGCGCCGTACCGCCCGGGACCAGATGGAACTCATGACGGCGTTGGGCCACGAGTCCTTCCACTTGGTCGGTCACGACCGCGGGGCCAGAGTCGGCCACCGCTTGGCCTTGGACGCCCCGGAGCGGGTCCGCACGTTCACTTCACTGGACGTGGTAGCGTCCCAGGCAGCCTTCGAGGCCATGGACAGCGACCTGGCCTTCTCCTGGTTCCACTGGCACCTGATGCGCCAGCCTGAACCCTTCCCGGAGACGGTCATCGGCAGCAATGCGAAGCTCTTCGTGGACTACTTCCTCGACCGGTGGGCTGCGGTAGAAGGCGCGATAACCGAAGAAGCCTACGACGAGTATTTGCGCTGCTTTTCCGACCCGGAGACGGTGCGGGCCGCCTGCGCCGACTACCGGGCCATCGAGGTAGATCTGGCCCACGACGAGGAGGACCGGGGGCGCAAGCTCGAGTGCCCGATGCTGGCGCTATGGGGTGGCAACATGGCCAAGCGCCCCGGTTGGCAAACGGGTCGAAGCCTGGACATGCTCGCCACCTGGCGGGACCGGGCCGGAGACGTACGGGGGCGGGCGATAGACTGCGGCCACTTCCTGGCCGAAGAGGCGCCCGAAGAGACCGCCGCCGAGATACTGGCGTTCCTCGGCGGCAACTCGTGACCGCGCTAATTGGGAGGGGTAACTTTGTTGTTGCCCGCCGCAATAGCCCTGGCACCCGTCGGGGCGATTCGCGAATCGCCCCTACTTTGCGGCGGGCACGAACCGCATCGAAAGCGAATTCACGCAGTGGCGGGTGTTGGTGGGGGTGAGGCGCTCGCCGAAGAAGACGTGTCCTAGATGCCCGCCGCAGTTGGCGCACTCGACCTCGGTGCGGTAGCCGTCGGAGTCGGGCAGGCGGTTGACGGCGCCTGGGACCTCCTTGTCGAAGGCTGGCCAGCCGCAGTGCGCGTCGAATTTGTCGACTGAGTGGTACAACTCGGCGTTGCAACGGCGGCAGGCGTAGGCGCCGTCTTGGTAGAAGTCGTCGTATTCGCCGGTGAAGGGCCGCTCCGTGCCCTTCATCTCGATGATGTGCCGCTCCTGCGGCGTTAGCGGGTTGTAGGTGGTCTGCTCTCGTTCCATTGTGGCCTCCGCCGGGGAGAGGTGTAATGCCGGAAAGTTGGTGCCGAAGGTCAGAGTCGAACTGACACGGGGTCACCCCCACCGGTTTTTGAGACCGGCGCGTCTACCATTTCGCCACTTCGGCCGTCGGTCTATTATATCCAACCGCTGCCTCATTTGCAGTCGGACGCCTTGACGGGCGAAATTCGCAAACCCTATAATCGCCAACGGGAACAGTTAGGAAGACAAGTGCCGAAACGAACGTATCAACCGAAGAAGCGCCGCCGCGCCCGAGTCCACGGGTTCCGGTCTCGTTCGGCGACCTCGGATGGGCGGGCCATCCTGCGTCGCCGCCGTTTCAAGGGACGCCATAAGTTAAGCGTGTGATCGTTGGGGCTCGGAACGCCTGATAATGCAACGCAGGCACCGCCTCACCGGAGACGAACGGTACTCCCAGATCCACAGGCAAGGCAAAAGCGCCGCCAACCGGCTCCTGGTAGTCCGATACTTGGCTAATGGTCTCGACCACAGCCGATACGGGTTCCTGGTTAGCAAACGGATCGGTAATGCTGTTGCCCGCAACAAAGTCCGGCGCCGCCTCCGGGAAGCCGTGCGGGGCCATGAACTCACCGATGGATGGGACGCGGTGTTCATTGCCCGCCGGGGCATAGAGAACACCTCTTTTCAACAGTTGCAACGAGCGACTAATAATCTATTGCGCCGGGCCCGGTTGGTGGGTAGCGCTCCCCAAGACGGCGCCTCAATCGCGGGTGGTGAATCGTCCACATGAAGCAGGCCGTCGTCTGGGGAATCTGGCTGTATCAACGCACCCTTTCCCCATTTCTTCCCACCTCTTGCCGTTACCTCCCCACCTGCTCCCACTATTCCCAAGACGCCGTGACCAAATACGGCGTCTTCAAGGGCGGCTGGTTGGGCGCCAAGCGCTTGGCCCGCTGTCATCCCCTGGGAGGCAGGGGTTACGACCCGGTGCCCTAGATGCGCGTCTTCCGCTCCCGAAGTCCACTTCCCAAATTCCTCCTGGCTGGCTGTGTTGCCGTGCTTCTACTGGCGTTGGCTGGATGCACCGGGGCCGAGCGCCTTGCCGGTGAACGCTCCGGATGGAACACCCTGTACAGCACCGGAGACAGGGTATACGTCACCACGAAGCAGGGTCAGGTCCAGCTCTTGACCGACAACGGGTTTGACGGCTATGTGCCGGGTTGGTCCTTCCCACCGAATGGAAGCACAATCGAAATCGGGGGCGCATACAGCCCCCCGCTGGTCCAAGGACGGCTGGTCTACATCAGCAGTTTGGACGGTTATCTCTACGCCCTGGATACCGAGGACGGCTCGGTCACCGACCGGGGTTGGCGAAGACCGGAAGGCCAGGCATCCGGTTTGCAACCTTTGGTGTCCGGTCCGGCCTACGATCCGGTAAACCGCTTGATACTGGTAACGTCCGAAGATGGGCATCTCTACGGATACGAGGCGGAGACCGGTACGCAGATTTGGGACGCGTTCGAGACCGGTGACCGGATTTGGTCTACCCCGGCGGTGGACAACGCGGTGGCCTATTTTGGCTCGCACGACCACCGTATATACGCCGTCCGGACCGCCGATGGCCAGGAACTCTGGAGCTTCGAGACGGGCGGCGTCGTCGCAGGGAAGCCGTTAATTGTAGACGGCAAGGTTATTGCGGGTTCCTTCGATAGGAAGCTGTATGCCCTTGACGCCACCGACGGCAGCGTGGTGTGGGAGTTCGAGGGCGAAAACTGGTTCTGGGCCGGAGCCATAACCGACGGACGCACCATCTACGCACCCAACATGGACGGGAAGGTCTATGCCCTGAACACCGAGGGGTTGCTACTATGGTCCCATGACATGGGGGCCGCCATAGTCTCCCAACCCGCGCTGGTCCCGCTGGGCTTGGTGGTGGCCAACAAGGACGGAAAGATCAGCTTGCTGGAGGTTGGGCTAGGCGCCCAAGGGGTTTCGCGGGAGCTGTCAGTTTTCGTTTTGAACGATGCTGACATCCGCGCTCCGTTGGCCGTTTCCGGGGACTCGGTATATGTGGGAGCCCAGGATGATTCCGTTCGCCGGATCCAGGTAAAGGGCGGCGGTCAACAAGAGATGTGGTGCTGGAAACCGGAGAACACCCCATGCTAGCCCGGTCCGGCCAACCGGGTAAAGCTGGCGTGATGAGGTAGGGCTCGTTGGATTTCACCGATCTCTGGCGGGAAATAATCATCCGCCCCATGCTGAACCTGCTGGTGGTGCTCTATTCCGTTTGTTACAACAACATGGGGATCGCCATCATCTTGTTCACGGTGATCGTTAGGCTGGTCACGCTTCCGCTGACCATCAAGCAGCTACGGCAGATGCGGGCGATGAGCAACCTTCAGCCGCGGATGCGGGAAATCCAGGAGCGCTACGGGCGGGACCGGGCCCGGGTTTCCCAAGAGACGATGCGGCTGTACCGAGAGGCTGGGGTCAGCCCAGTGGGGTGCCTGGGGCCGCTGGTGATCCAGATGCCCATCCTCTTTGGGCTGTTCCGGGTGCTGGTGCAGACGTTGTTCTCCCGCCCCGACCATATGGTGGCCCTCTCGGAGAAGTTCTACGCTTGGATACCGGTCGTGCCCATCTTCGCCGTAGCCCCGTTGGAGTCGGACTTCCTATGGCTGGATCTGGCCGCACCAGACCCCACCAGCCTGATCATTCCTCTGCTGGTATTCGTGTCCACCTGGGTGCAGCAGAAGCTGACCATGACCCCCTCGACCGACCCGCGGCAGAGTACCAACCAGGTAATGATGCTGTGGTTGATGCCGCTGATGATCGGGTTCTTCTCATTCACGCTGCCCAGCGGACTGTCCCTATATTGGATCGTTTCCAACGTAATCGGTATCGGTATCCAATACTTCATAGGCGGATGGCAGCCCATTTTCCCCTTGTTCCCCAGGGCGGAGCCGGTCCCGGCGGCTCCGGGCCCATCATCCACATCCTTTGATTCGGAGGAGGTTGAAGTCGATGGAAGAACCTCTGGTAATGAGCGCCCGAACCGTCGAAGAAGCAATAGAGCTGGCGCTGAAAGAGCTCGACGCCGACCGCGACGAGGCCGAGGTAGAAGTACTAAGTAGGGGCAAGACCGGTTTCCTGGGCATCGGGGCCGAAATGGCCCGGGTGCGGGTCACCAGGGTGTCCCAAGACCGCAGCGTTGCCGGACTGGCTACCGCCACCGTGGGCCGCATCCTGCAGGCCGCCGGGGTCAACGTGAGCCGCACCCTGCGGGCCGCCCACGACCAAGAAGTCGGCGGTCCAATTATCGACCTCGCCGGTGAAGACTCGGGGCTGCTTATCGGCCGCCGGGGCCAGACTCTACAAGCGCTGCAATTCCTGGTTACGCTAATTGTCCGCAGGGAGTACGGAGACGACGTTCGTGTGGTGCTCGACGTGGAAAACTATCGCCAGCGCCAAGAAACCAGGTTGCGGGACATGGCCAGCAAGGTCGCTTCGCGCGTGGTCCAGACCAACCGCAGCATCACCCTGGAGCCCATGCCGCCCGCCGACCGCCGCATCGTACACACCTCGTTGTCGGAACATCCGGGAGTGCGGACCGAAAGTACCGGCGAAGGCGAGAACCGCAAGGTCACCATCATGCCGCACCGCGACTAATTTGTTAATATAGGGGCACTGATTCGTTGTCATTTCGCGGGAGCGAAGCGACTGAAGAAATAATTTTCGGGAGGGCCAAATTTTGGTTGCGATTGAACCGACCCGCGATGTCGTCGCCCAGGTCTACGAGACCCTGGACAAAAACCTCCAGACTGTTCGCGCCACCCAGGGGCGGCCACTGACCCTGGCCGACAAGATCCTGCTCAGCCACCTCGACGATCCCGCGGCCACCGGGATGGTGCGGGGCGAAACATACGTGCAACTCCGGCCGGACCGGGTGATTCTGCAGGACGTGCTGGGCCAGACGGCGATGCTACAGTTCATGCAGACCCAGCGCAGCTCCACCGCGGTGCCCACATCGGTACACTGCGATCACCTTATTCAAGCCCGCGTTGAAGGTCCCGCCGATCTCCTGGAATCCCTAACCGAGAACGACGAGGTCTACAACTTTCTGCGCACAGCGTCGGCCAAATACGGCGTCGGCTTCTGGTCCCCCGGAGCGGGCATCATCCACCAAGTTGCCTTCGAGAACTACGCCTACCCCGGCGAGATGATGATCGGCACCGACTCGCACACCCCCATGGGCGGCGGCCTCGGCTCCATCTCCGTGGGCGTCGGCGGCGCCGACGCGGTGGAAGTGATGGCCGGACTGCCTTGGGAAGTCCTATATCCCCGGTTCATCGGCGTGCGCCTTACCGGAGAAATGAGTGGTTGGACCGCTCCCAAGGACATCATCCTCTATTTGGCCGGCGAGCTCACCGTGTCCGGCGGGACCAACGCCATCATCGAGTACTTCGGCCCCGGGACCGCATCGATCAGCGCGACCGGCAAGGCCACCATCACCAATATGGGCGCTGAGCTGGGCGCTACCACGTCGGTGTTCCCCTACGATGAGCGCATGGCCCGGTATCTCAGGGCCACCCGGCGCGGCGACCTCGCCGACCTAGCCGACCGGTATCGTCACCTGTTGACCGCCGATCCGGAATGCGAGCAATACCCGGAGCAGTACTACGACCGGATCGTGGAAATCGACCTGTCCAAGCTGGAGCCCCACTTGGTGGGCCCCCACTCGCCGGACCGGGCTCGGCCGATCTCGCAAATGGCCGCAGAGTTGCAGGTTGATTCAGGCCTTGTCGACGAGATCTCGGCTGCCCTCATTGGTAGCTGCACCAACTCGTCCTATGAAGATATGAGCCGCTCCGCCGATGTCGCCGAGCAGGCCAAGTCCCGGGGTCTCAAGTCCGCCGTGCCCTTCATGGTCACCCCGGGCTCCGAACAGGTGCGCGCCACGATCGAGAGAGACGGGCAAATGCAGTCCCTCAAGGACATCGACGCCACGGTGTTGGCCAACGCCTGCGGCCCGTGCATCGGCCAATGGCGTCGGGCCGGAGAGTCGGTCGGCAATCCCAACACCATCGTCACCTCCTACAACCGGAACTTCCCGGCCCGCAACGACGGCCAGGCTTCGACGATGAACCTGATCGGTAGCCCGGAGATCGTTACCGCCATGGCCTTGGGCGGCCGGTTGTCCTTCAACCCGCTCACCGACACGTTGACCGCCGCCGACGGCACCGAGTTCAGGCTCGATCCGCCCAGGCAGCCCCGGAGGTGCCCCCCGGCGACTTCGAGGAAGGACATTCCTTCTACCAAGCGCCGCCCGAAGATGGTACAGGCATCGAGCTGACTGTCTCGCCCGACAGCGAGCGCATTCAACTGCTGGAGCCATGGCCAGCCTGGGACGGCAACGACTTCACCGATATGCCCGTGCTGTTGAAGACCAAGGGCAAGACCACTACCGACAGCATCTCGCCCGCCGGTGTCTGGCTTCGGTTCCGTGGGCACCTCGACCGGTTCAGCGACAACATGTTCATGGGCGCAATCAACGCCTACACCGACGAGGCCGGCAAGGGCCTAAATGTGGTATCCGGCGAGAGGGACGCGGGATTCTCCCGCATCGCCCGCGACTACAAGGCCAGCGGTATCAAGTGGGTGGCCGTAGGCGACTCCAACTACGGAGAGGGCAGCAGCCGCGAACACGCTGCGCTTTCGCCCCGGCTGCTGGGCGGCGCGGCGGTTATAGCCCGCAGCTTCGCGCGCATCCACGAGAGCAACCTGAAGAAACAGGGCCTACTGGCATTGACCTTCAACGACGACGCCGATTACGAACGGGTCCGCGAGGATGACCGCATTAGCCTCACCGGGCTCAGCGGGCTGGCCCCCGGCAAACCGGTCCAGTGTACCCTGGGCCACTCCGACGGCACATCGGAGACCCTAGAGCTCAACCACTCCTACAGCGAGTCGCAGTTGGCGTGGTTCCGCCTTGGTTCGGCGCTAAACCTGTTCCACCAATAGTGCGCGAACAGGGCAATCCCGCCGGTTTTGGGCCGCGGGATGCCCATTTTCCAGGAATTCACCCGGAATTAGGAACAATCGGTGGTTGACCGCTGACTTAGGGGGTCAATAGAATAGCGCCGTGAGTAGCATGTCGGCCTCCCCCCTGCTACCATTCGCGCGGCTGCCCTTCGACTCTCCCAAAGAGGAGTGTGGGGTCATAGGGGTCTATACCCCCGGCCAAGAGGCCAGCCGTCTTGCTTTCTTCGGACTCTTCGCCCTCCAGCACCGTGGCCAAGAGAGTGCTGGCATCGCCGCCTCGAACGGGGAACGGCTTGCAGTCCACGCCGAGATGGGGCTGGTGAGCCAGGTCTTCCGGGAGCCGGACTTCTACCCTCTCACCGGCGACATGGCCGTCGGTCACACCCGCTATTCCACCACCGGCCGGAGCGAGCTATGCAATGCTCAGCCGATGGTGGTGGAGGGCCGCGCCGGGCGGATTGCCTTGGCCAACAACGGCAACATCATCAATTCCCCGCAACTCAAGGAGCAACTCCAAGACGAGTGGGAGTGCTCGTTCAATTCCACCACCGACACCGAAGTGATTGCCTACATGTTGGCCAACGCCACTGGGCCCGATTGGGCCGAGCGTGTATTCCAGTGCATGCGTCAGTTGGAGGGGGCCTACTCGCTGGTGGGACTGACCGCCGACACCATGATCGCGACCCGAGACCCTCTGGGCATCCGTCCTTTGTGCCTCGGACGGCTGGAAGACGGCTGGATCGTTGCCTCCGAGTCCTGCGCCCTAGACAACTTGGGCGCCGAATTTGTCCGCGAAGTCGAACCGGGCGAAGTCATTGTGGTCACCAGGGACGGCATCCGGTCGGCGGTGAGGCCCGGGGCCCCGGACCGCCGGGCCCTGTGTGTGTTCGAGCTGATCTATTTCGCCCGGCCCGATTCTCAGATGGACGACCGGCTGGTTCACTCCACACGCCAGGAGCTTGGAGCCCAATTGGCCCGTGAACACCCGGTGGACGCCGACCTGGTTATCGGCATTCCCGACTCCTCCACGGCGGCGGCGGTGGGCTACGCTCAAGAATCGGGAATTCCCTACAGTGAAGGACTGATCAAGAACCGCTACGTCGGGCGTACGTTCATCGAGCCCGAACAGCGCCTCCGCGAGCTGGGAGTCCGTCAGAAGTTCAACGTCCTGTCTGACGTGGTACGGGACAAACGGCTTGTCGTGGTCGACGACAGTATCGTTCGCGGCACCACGACCCCCCACGTAGTTGGGTTGTTGCGCAAGGGGGGCGCCAAAGAGGTGCACATGCGTGTGTGCGCCCCACCCATTCGGCATCCATGCTTCATGGGTGTGGACATGGCTTCGCGCGCCGAGCTAATCGCCGCCAACAAGACGATACCGGAGATCCGAGAGATGGTCGGAGCCGACACCCTGGGCTACCTTAGCGTTCAGGGCCTTTTGAAGGTTGTCGGCGGCGCCGATGGCGGCTTCTGCGACGCTTGCTTCACCGGGAACTACCCGGTGCCAGTCCAGTTGGAACTAACCAAGCTGGTCTTGGAGAACAACACCGCTTCCACCACCTAACCCTCCATCACCAGCCAGCGCTGCCGTTCACTTGCCATCCCATTCGCCTTCAATTAACCTTGATTCGCGCCTTGTAACAGGCGCCAAGCCCTCCAGGAGGCCGTTGTTGTGCACCCGTGTCCCTGGTGAATCGTACCGCGAATCTGGGGTAGACTTGTTCCGCATGGACGAGCTCAAGGAGAGGATCAGGGGCCTGGCGGCATCGACCCACGGCCCTGAAGTTGTGGACGACTCCGGTAGTTTCGCTGGCCTCTATCAATTGGGAGGGACCGACGGTCCCGTGTTAGTGGCCAGCACCGACGGGGTTGGAACCAAGCTGAAAATCGCCGCCCAACTGGGTCATTTTGAGTCCATCGGCCAAGACCTAGTCACCCTGAACGTGAACGACATCCTAACCCGAGGCGCTCGCCCGTTGTTCTTCCTCGACTACGTGGCCTTCAGCGACATGGACGCTCAATCTCTGGATGCTCTGATGCGAGGCATCGCTTGGGGCTGCCGCGAAGTTGGCTGCGCGCTGATCGGCGGCGAGACCGCCCAGATGCCGCAGGTTTACGCCAGCGGTGAGTTGGATTTGGCCGGATTCGTGGTTGGGGTGGTGGAGCCGGACCGGTTATTGGGGCCGAGCAGGGTGAACGAAGGCGACGTTTTGTTGGGGGTGCCGTCCAGCGGGCTGCATACCAATGGCTTTTCATTGGTACGCAGGGTGTTCGAAACCGACTCTAACTCGTCGGCGCTCTACCATCGATTCGAGGGCCTGCGCCACCAGTTGGGCGAAGAGCTGCTCTTACGGCACCGTTGTTACTATCCGATGCTGGAGCCGGTTCTTGGACTGGTGAATAGCTTGGCGCACATTACCGGCGGCGGGCTTCCCGGCAAGCTCCCGGCGGCCTTGCCCGATGGGCTGGCCGCCCGGATCGAGCGGGGATCGTGGCCGATTCCACCGGTGTTCGATGTCCTGCAGCGAGAGGGCGGACTGGACCAAGAAGAGATGTACCACGTCTTCAACATGGGACTGGGGATGGTGGCGGTGTGTCCTGAGCAGAACGTCCCTGCCGTCCGTGAGGCCGTCGCCGATGCCGTACCCGTGGGCAGGGTAGTCCGGGCCGGTTCCGGCTCGCGGGTGGTGTTCACTGGTTAGCGGTGGGCAAATTCTATCCCTTGGCCGGAAAAAAAGTTGGGCCAATGGGTGGGGAGAGCGATTGAGAGCGTTAATCAGCGTATACGACAAATCCGGCATCGTCGAGTTCGGAAGCAAGCTCATCGAAGCTGGCTACGAGCTGGTCAGCACCGGCGGTACCCACCGTAGTCTGGCCGAGGGAGGGCTGGCGGTCCGGCAAGTGGCCGATGTTACCGGCTCCCCGGAAATCTTGGACGGCAGGGTCAAAACGCTTCACCCGGTGGTCCACGGTGGTCTGCTGGCCCGGCGAGACTCGCCTGACCAGATGGCCGAGCTTCAAGCCCACGGCATCGAGACCATCGACCTCGTTGCCGTCAACCTCTACCCCTTCGTCGAGACCATCAGCAAGCCCGACGTAACCCTGGACGACGCGCTGGAGAACATCGACATCGGCGGGCCCACGATGCTTCGGGCCGCGGCCAAGAACTACCCCTCGGTGGCGGTGGTCGTCGATCCTGCGGATTACGGGTGGGTGGCGGAGAAGCTGCAGGGCGGCGGGCTGACTGCGGAAGACCGGCGGGCCCTCGCCGCCAAGGCCTTCAATCACGTATCAGTATACGACGCCGCGGTCACCGGATACCTGAGTCAGGGCGAGTCCGAAGACGGGCTGCCCGGCTTGCTCAACATAAGCCTGGAGAAAATAACCGGGCTCCGGTACGGCGAGAATCCCCACCAACAGGGGGCGCTTTATGCTCCCGCTAGGAATTCCGCTTCCGGCATGGCGGGCGCGCGTCAGCTTCACGGCCGGGAGTTGTCTTACAACAACCTCATGGACGCCGACGCCGCTTGGCGCACCGTGTCCGACTTCGCCGGTCCGACCGTGGCAGTGGTCAAGCACAACAACCCTTGCGGTCTGGCCAGTCGTCCGAATTTGACCGACGCCTATCTGTTGGCCTACGAGGGTGATACCGTAAGCGCCTTTGGAGGCATCGTGGCCTTCAACCGCCCCGTTACCGCCGCCGCCGCCGAGGCGATGGGGCCGGTGTTCTACGAGGTTGTGGTTGCGCCTGACTACGAGCCAGGCGCCTTGGACATCCTCCAACAAAAACGCAACTTACGTATCCTGGTAATCGACTCCGCCGGCGGCCATTCCTACGACCTTCGCCCCATCAGCGGTGGAATGCTGGTGCAACGCCCTGACGAAATCGACGAAGACCCGACGTCTTGGCAGACTGTAACCGAGCGCCATCCGACCCCCGGAGAGAGGGAGGACCTGGCATTCGCTTGGAGAGCGGCCAAGCACATCAAGTCCAACGCCATCGTCTTCGCCAAGGACCGTATGCTGGTGGGAATGGGCGCGGGACAGCCGAACCGGGTGGTCAGCGTGCATCTCTCTCAACGCATAGCCGGTGACAAGGCAAAAGGATCGGTGCTGGCTTCGGACGCGTTTTTCCCTTTCCCCGACAATATCGAGCTGGCAGCGGAGGCTGGAGTTACCGCCATCGCTCAACCCGGCGGTTCCATCCGCGACGAGGAAGTCATCGCTGCCGCGGACCAAGCCAAGCTGGCAATGGTCTTCACCGGAGTGCGTCATTTCCGCCACTAGCCACCGGGCTTCCGGCGAGCTGTCGCCATGAGCGCTTCCGTCGACGTCGTTATCCCTGTCTTCAACGAGGAACAGGCGCTGCCCGGCAGCATAAGCGTTCTCTCCGAGTTCCTGGGTGAAAACTTGCCCAATTCGTGGCGTATCGTAATTGCCGATAACGCTTCCACCGACGGCACCCGCGCCGTGTCCGAAGCGCTCTGCGAGCGGCATTCCGGAGTAGCCTATTTCCATCTGCCCCAGAAGGGACGAGGGAGGGCGCTCCGTGCCGCGTGGCTAGACAGCCAAGCCGACATCGTCAGCTACATGGACGTCGACCTGTCCACCGACATCGCCCACTTCCCGGCATTGGTCGGCTCGCTGGAGTCGGGCTACGATGTGGCGATCGGCAGCCGTCTTAGCAAAGGGTCTAGTGTTACCCGTGGATTCACGCGCGAATTCACATCCCGCAGCTACAACGTGCTCATCCGCGCTATGTTCTTCACGGGTTTTCAGGATGCTCAGTGCGGGTTCAAGGCCATGACCCGCGCCTCCGCCCAAGCCATCTTGCCCAACGTCCAAAACAACAATTGGTTCTTCGATACCGAGATGCTGATCATCGCTGCCAAGCGGGGCTACCGCATCAAGGTGGTCCCGGTGAAGTGGGACGACGACCCCACGAGCACTGTCAACGTGGTAAAGACCGCGGCCGAGGACATCCAAGGCCTCCTCCGGCTTCGTTTTGGCGGTGTGCCCAGAGTGCTGCCGCCGGACCGTGATGCTTAAGACCAATCGATAAGGAGAGAATCGCGCCAAATGGAACTGGGACTCAAGGGAAAGACCGTAATCGTGACCGGCGGCGGCTCGAACATCGGCCGCGCTATTGTCCACGCCTTCGCCGAAGAGGACTCCAACATCATCATAGCCGAACTGGCCCCCGAGCAGGGCCAGCGGGTGGCATCCGAAGTTGCCGCAATCAATAGCGGCAGCCGGGTTTTGGTAGTGCCGACCGACGTAACCCAGGCTGAGTCTGTCGACGCCATGGTTGGGCAGGCAACTAGGGAGTTTGGCCGCGTCGACGTGCTGGTCAACAACGTGGGTTGGACCATCGACCGTTTGTTTGTGGACAAGCCACGCGCCGAATGGGAGAAAGAAGTCCAAGTAAATCTCTGGGGCGCGATCAATTGCATCCACGCAGTGGTTCCCGGGATGGTCGAACAACGGGGCGGTTCCATAGTCTGCATCAGCTCAGATGCCGGTCGCATCGGCGAGTACCGCGAGGCGGTCTACTCGGCCTGCAAGGCGGGCATCATCGCCCTTAGCAAGTCCATCGCCCGAGAGACCGGCCGCCACGGGCTGCGGTTGAACGTGGTCTGCCCGGGAGTGACCGTACCGCCCCAAGAGGAGACGATCAGCGACGAAAGCATGTGGCACCAGATGCGGGACATATTCACCGACGAGGTCCGCGAGCGCGTGCAGCGCAACTACGCCCTGCGCCGCCTCGGCACGGCTAGAGAAGTAGCCAACGCCGTCGTCTTCCTGGCCTCCGACGCCGCCAGCTTCATCACCGGCCAGACCCTGAGCGTCAGCGGCGGCTACACGATGATCTGAGACCCATGCGCCCTCTACGCGTAGGGGCGATTCGCGAATCGCCCCTACGTCCACGGTTTGCCGACCCTAATAGAGAACCGTATGCGTTGGCCCAGGGCAAAGAGAAACGGCCCGGAATTTCCGGGCCGTTCGGGTTGCCGAGAGCTTACGGAGTCGGTTAGCGGGCGCCAACCTTCGCGCGGAGGTCTTCCAGCTCGGAGATCAGCTCGGCCTTGGTCTTGCGCTGGTCGTTGGCGGGCTTGGCGTCCGTGTTCATCCCTACCAGTTCCCAGCAGCGGTCTTCGATGGCCGGGAGCATGTCCTGGACCAACTCTTCGTCAACGTCGTTGGCGATTGTTGGGTAGCCGGCGCGGGCGATCATGGAGCGCAGCTTGCCAGCCTTGAACTGGTCCAGGGTCCAGCGGAGGGTCTCGCCGGAGGTGGTGACGTCCCAGTAAATCCGGACGTCCTGATTGCGCGGACCATAGTGGTAGTGGGGGCCGTTCTGGAAGCAGTCAAAGGCCAGCAGCTCGATCTCCTGACCGGCGACGTCGCTCAGTACGTGGATAGCCATGCCCTGATCGTTGATCTGCGGCAGGTGGCGATACTCCAGACCGAACTTCAGGTTGCCGACGATGATCTTGTCGCCGTCCAGCATCTCGGGCATCATGTGATGCACGGTGCGGCGGCCGGCGAGGGACATCTGACGGCCGGTCTCCTCGAGTTCGTCCAACTTCGCAGTGGAAATCGGGTTGGCTTCGAGGTCGGAGGCCAGGTCTTCGTACCCAGACCGGCGGACCATGGTCGAGAGGTTGTTCCGAAGATTTCCGATCGTCCAGCCGAACGGATTGCCGGCGGTGGTCTTGTCCAGGTGCAACCGGATGTTGTGGTTCTCGGGCCCATAGTGGTAATGAGGGGCCTGGTCGAAGCAGTCGAAGCGAAGGATTTCGGTGTCCTTGCCGTCGACCTCCGAGTAGACCTGTAGGCACAGGCCCTGGTCGTCCATGATTTCTGCCCGGTAGCTCATTGCGAACTCGACGGGACCCGCGTCGATGACGGTGTTACCCTTATCCACAGTATTCCTCCTGATTAGTCGGCTTACCGAATATTTAAACTTTTCGGCGGTAGGGTGCCTAAAGATACCGAATAGAGGTACCCAAGGTGGCCTATTCCCACCGGTTGCCAAGAATTATATCACGGCAGCGAATACTCGCCAACGGAGCACGACCAGAATGGTAGGATGGGCGGGACCAATCGGACTCTGGGAGGAATGACTTTGGAAATAGGTGTATCGATGCCTCGGCTGCCCGACGGCCCCGGACTCAAACGATTCGCGCAAACCGCGGAGGAACTTGGGTTCGAGTCGATGTTGGTGGGCGACCACGTCGTCCTGCCCACCGGCGGCACTACCCAATACCCTTACACGCCCACTGGCGGATTTTCCCGTCCTGTCGACGAGCCGTTCTTGGAAACGATGACGCTGTTGGGGTACCTGGCGGCTTGGACCACCCGTATCAAGCTGGGCACCACCGTGCTCATCCTCCCCTACCGCAACCCGGTGGTGCAGGCCAAGATGTTCGCCTCCCTCGACGTACTCACCGAGGGGCGGATAATCTGCGGAGTGGGCGTGGGCTGGCTGGAAAAGGAGTTCGAGACCCTGGGCCTCGATTACAAAGACCGTGGCCCGATGACCGACGAGTTCCTGGAAATCTTCAAGGTGCTATGGACCGAGAGCGATCCGGTATACCAGGGAAAGTGGTACCAGTTCGACGGAATCCAGTTCTACCCGAAGCCAGTCCAGCAACCCCACATTCCCATCTGGGTTGGCGGCCACACCCGGGCAGCGCTGCGGCGCACCGCCAAGTACGGGGACTGCTGGCACACCACCCGACAAACTCCTGAGTTCGTGGCGGGCCACATCCCCTATCTCAAAGAGCAGACGGAACGACAAGGTCGGGACCCGGCGGACGTTACCGTTTCCCTCAAGCGCAGCCTGCACTTCACCGACATAGGGCTGCCCGAGGGATCGACGGAACGAAGCGGCGGCGCTCTGGTCGGTCCGACCCAAGAAGTGATTGACGACCTGCACGCCTGCCATGAAATAGGAATCGACCAACTCACCTACGACTTCCGTGTTAGCGAGCTGGCCGATTGCGTGCGAGTCATGGAGCGGTTGGCCGAGGCAGTGCTCCCGCTGGCTCGTCGCTTGGGCTAGAGGCCGCTGTCCCGGAACATCTTGGCCCGGCGCACCAATTCCTCGCTGGTGTGGCGCATCGCCGCTTTCTGGGCCTCGGTAACCTCGCGCCTCACCTGCGCCGGGGCGCCGACCACGAAGGAGTTGGCGGGAATGTCCGCGCCAGCCAGTACCGCGGAGTTGGCCGCCACTAGGCAGTTCTCCCCGAGCTTGACCTTGTTCAAAACGGTGCAATTGTTGCCCAGAAGGGACCCGCTGCCAACACGGTCGCAGTGCACCACCACGCAGTGCCCCACCGACACGTGGGGCTCCAGCACGAGACCGTCGCCGTGCACCACCGATCCTTCCTGCACGTTTACGTGATCGCCGATCACGATCGCGTTGTCGCCGTCCCCACGGACGGTCACGCCGGGCCAGATGCTCGCGTATTCGCCGATTTCAACGTTGCCGACCACGTACGCGAATTCGCTGACCCAAGCGGTCTCGGCAACCTTCGGGGTCACACCGTTTAGAGCGCGGATCAAGTCGTTTCTCCTTTGGGGATAGGGATTTTTGCTAGGGGGTGGCGATGCCGGGGTTTAACGTACCATGCCCACGGCCCGCCGGGCTTCCCGGTCCATGTCGCGGTTGATGATGGCCCGGCGCTTGTCGTAACGCTTTTTGCCCCGGGCCAAGCCGAGCTCCACCTTGGCCACGTGCTTATTGATGTAAAGGCGAAGGGCAACTAGGGTCAGACCCTTCTCGGCGACGGCGCTCTCCAGCTCTTTGATCTCTTCACGGTGCAACAGCAGCTTGCGGGGTCGCCGTGGATCGTGGTTGAACTGGCTGGCCGGATCGTAGGGGGCAATGTAGGTGTTGAACAGCCACATCTCGCCTTCGCGAGTACGGGCGTAGCCATCGCTCAGGTCCACTTTACCGGCCCGAACAGACTTGATTTCGGTGCCGGTGAGCACCAGCCCGGCCTCGTGGCGCTCCAAGATCTCGTAGTCGAAGAAGGCGCGACGGTTGGTGGCGGCGACGCGGTTGGCGCTGCCGTTCTTGCCGTCTTGGCTCGCTTTTGCCGACTTCTTCTTGGCCATGACTACCTGGCTTTGGCTATCTCCTGCTGGAGGAACTCGATGGCCCGGTCTAGCTGCGGGTCTTCCAGCTCGTCTTCCGAAGCCTCCACTACTATGTCTGGGATTATACCCTCACCCTCGATGAGCGTGCCCGCTGGTGTGTACCAGCGGGCGGTTGTAACGTTTATGCCCGAGCCGTCGGACAACGGCCAAAGGTTGTTGACGCTGCCCTTGCCGAAGGTCGTCTCGCCCACCACCGGCGCCCGGCTGTGGTCCATGATTGCGCCGGCGAAGACTTCACTGGCCGAGGCGCTGTATTCGTTGACCAGCACTACCACCGGAATGTCGTGGGCGACGCCACCCGATTCCACTTCCCAATCGCGGCGGTTGCCCTTGGCATCGATTTGGTAAAGCACCAGCCCTTCCCCGACAAACTGGCTGGTCACGTCCACCACCGACGATACCAGCCCGCCGGGATTGTTGCGAAGGTCGATCACCATCCCGACGCCTTGGGACCGCTCGAACCGCTCAAGCGCCGCTTGCAACTCGTCCAAGGTGGTACCGGTGAACCCGCTGAGCTTCAGGTGCCCTATGCGTCCCACCTGCATCAAGAGATTGACGCTCTGCAGGGTGATCCTGGCCCGTTCGATCTCGATCTCCACCGAGTCGGCGCTGTCTAGGTGGCGGACCAACAGGAGGACCGGGGTGCCTTCCTTGCCCCTGATCCGGTTGATGACCTCCAGGAGGCTCTGCCCTTGGACGCTCTCTCCGTCAACCCCCAGAATCACATCCCCCGGGCGGATCCCGGCGGACTCGGCTGGCGAGTCGGGCATCGGAGAAATCACGGTAATGAGGCCGTCCCTCATCCCTACCTCGGCCCCGATACCTTCGAAGAACCCTTGGATGTCCTGCCGCTCGACCGGGAATTGCTCTCGGCTGAGATAGGCGGCGTAAGGGTCGTCGATGGCAGCCAGCATGCCTCGAATCGCTCCGTCGCTAACCATCTGCGCGTTAATGTTGTCGGCGTCGATGTGCTCACGTTGCAGAATCTCCCAGACCTCTGCCAACCGGGCGAACTCCGGTGGCAGTCCCTCGATGGCCTCCGGTTCTGGAGCGGCGGAAACGGAATCGGCGGGCCCCGGAGAATTGGACCCGCAGGCCACGGCCAGCAGACCGACGGCCGCCATAACCAATACCATATTCGATAGGCGCAATACAACGGACCTAGACAAAAGTAGTCTCCTCAGCGGTAGAAAAGCGGCGGAGTGTCGTCGGATTGCGCACGTCGTCGCGATAGGGTGATACGGGATGTAATTGTATCACACCGTGCGTTGACACTCGAATTGGCAAGCTGCTAGCATGGCGGCAATCGTTCCCGGAGGATGTTCTTGCCCGGAATCTCCGCTTTCGGCGCATATGTGCCCCGCTACCGATTGGGGGAAGCAACCGACGGTTGGAACTCGCGCACCGAACGCTCGATCGCCAATTTCGATGAAGACAGCGTTAGCATGGCGGTTGCTGCCGGGGCCGATTGCCTGAAGGGCCGTGATCGCCAGGAGATCGACGGCCTGTTCTTTGCCACCACAACCCCGCCCTACGCCGAAAAACAGTGCGCTTCGATTATCGCCACCGCGTTAGACCTGCGCCGGGACATCTTCACTGCGGATATAACAGACGTGCTGCGTGCTGGGACCACCGCACTAAAGTCGGCCCTCGATTCGGTTTCCGCCGGGTCCGCCGCTCAGGTGCTGGTCATCGCCAGCGACAACCGGCAGGGCGCCCCCAAGGGTGAGGCCGAGCGCAACTCCGGCGACGGCGCGGCCGCCTTCATCGTCTCCCGCGACGACGTAATTGCCGAACACGAGGGCGCCTACTCGATCACCGAGAACATGATGGACACTTGGCGCAGCGCGGGCGACCCCTTCGTCCGATCCTGGGAAGACCGTTTCGCCGTCGAGGAAGGGCTGGAGCGAATCCTCGGAGACGCCCTCGCCGGGTTCATGGCGAAGCAGGCCATCGCGGCGCGGGATATTGCCAAGCTGGCCCTCTACGCCCCCGACGGACGTCGCCACGGCCAACTCGCCCGTCAGCTGGGATTCGGCGCCGAGCAGGTGCAGGACCCCATGTTCGGCAAACTGGGCAACACGGGCGCCGCCTTCCCTCTGATGTTGCTGGCTGCTGCCTTAGAGGACGCCACACGGGACCAACTCATAGTCACCGCGTCCTACGGTGACGGCAGCGACGTTCTGGGCTTCCGTGCCACTGGCGGCGCTGGCAACGCCCGGGCCAGCGTTGGAGTCAACGGATTCCTCTATTCCAAGCAAGTGCTGGACAGCTACGAGACCTATGCTCGCTGGCGGGACGTTTGGCTCACCGACGCCGCCTCGCGCCGCCCTCAAGCGCAGTCGCCGTCGGTGTCGGCCCTGTGGCGGGAAGGCGACCGGAACATCCGTTTCTACGGCGCGACCTGCAACCAGTGCGGATTCGTTCAGTACCCGCCTCAGCGCGTCTGCGTTAGCTGCCAGACCCGCGACGACTCCACGCCGTTGCGCCTGAGCGACCAGCCGGGCAAGGTGTTCACCTACTCCATGGACTACCTGGCCGGGACCACCGACATGCCCTTGGTAATTGCCGTCGTGGACTTCGATCAAGGCGGCCGGACCCTTTGCATGGTGACCGACCGGGAACTTGACGAAATTAAGATCGGGATGCCCGTCGAAATGAGCTTCCGCAAGCTGCGGGTGGTCAACGGCATCCACAATTACTATTGGAAGGCGACACCCCGCCGAATCGCGGGATAGGAGAGCAGTAATGGCAGGAATCAAAGACCGGGTTGCCATCATCGGCATGGGCTGCACCAAGTTCGGGGAGCGGTGGGACGCCAGTTCGGCCGACCTGATGGTGGAGGCCGCCTACGAGGCCTACGCCGACGCCGGGGTCGAGGGCAAGGACATCCAGGCTGCCTGGCTGGGCACCGTCTCCTCATTCCGTACCGGCCAGCCCTTGGCCGACGCGCTCAAACTCGACTACATCCCCATCTCCCGAGTCGAGAACGCCTGCGCCACCGCCACCGACGCCTTCCGCAACGCTTGCTACGCCGTGGCCGCCGGTGTCTACGACATCGTGCTGGCCTTGGGTGTGGAAAAGCTGAAAGACTCCGGCTTCTCGGGCCTCGCCATCGCCGAGTCCCCCGGCTCGGATGTAAACCCGCCGGTGCCGCCGCCCTCCCAGTTCGCGTTGGCGGCCACCCGCTACTTCCACCAGTACGATATTCCCTTCGAGGAAGGGAAGCGCACTCTGGCACAGATCGCGGCCAAGAACCACCACAACGGCACCATGAGCCCCAAGGCCCACTTCCAGCGCGAGGTCAGCGCCGAGCAGGTGGTCAACGCGCCGATGGTTGCGTGGCCCCTCGGCCTGTTCGACTGCTGCGGCGTCAGCGACGGCGCCGCCGCCGCGATCATCACCACTCCCGAGATCGCCAAGACCTTCCGGGACGACTACATCCTGGTCAAGGGAATCGGGCTTTCGGTGGGCGCCTTCGGCATCATGCGCAACGACTGGGACTTCACCCACTTCCCGGAGTCGGTCCGGGCCAGCCAGGCCGCCTACCAGGAGGCTGGGATCGCCGATCCCCGCCAAGAGATTGACTTGGCCATGGTCCACGACTGCTTCACCATCACCGAGCTGATCATCTACGAAGACCTGGGCTTCAGCCCCCGGGGCCGGGCCAGCGCCGACGTGGAGGCGGGGTCGTTTACCTTGGAGGGTGACCTGCCGGTCAATACAGACGGCGGCCTGAAGTGCTTCGGCCACCCCATCGGCGCCAGCGGCATCCGCATGATCTACGAAGTCTACAAGCAGCTCCAAGGGAAAGCGGACGACCGCCAACTCCAGAAAGCCGACCTCGGTCTGACCCACAACCTGGGCGGCCGACCCGGCTCGTTCACCTGCTCCGTGGCGCTCTTCGGCACCCGCGACTAGCTCTAGACCGACGACACCTCCGCGCATTCCGGACCGGCGGACGTAGGGCCGCCGGTCCTTTATTCTGCCGTTTGCTCGCCGCCTTGCGTATGCCGCACGCGCAACAAAAAGACGGGGGCCAACGCAATCAGGTAGAAAATCAAGGACTCGAGGAGCTGAAACAAGATCTGCGAAGCAGTGCCCGAAGTATCCATTAGCCAGTCCGTCTGTATCCCGATCGTGACTGCGGCGGCCTGTCCCAGCAACGCGACAACCAACAACGTACCCGCAAGTATCGGAACAAGCGGCAGTTTGGAGTCCATTCGGAGGCCCAGAAGCCAACACGCGATCAGGGCGTGGGCAACTGCCAGGGCCGAGGTCACGATTGCGGCGTCGAAGCTGTGGCTGTGGGGAAAGATAAAGGGATTGTGTCCGTAGGCGAAGAGTAGGTAGAGCCAGCCGATGATGCGAGAATGCAAGGCGGTCCACACGCTCATCCGCGCGGCTAGTAACGCAATGGCGTAGGTCCACACCAAGGCGAGGAAGGGCGCCGGCCAAGCCGACGCACCACCAGATAAGACAGTCCGAGAAGGACCAATACGGGGAGATAAAACAGGCCGTATCCGATGCCAAGGGGCGTAACCAACAGGTACACCGCCGCCTCTGCGGCTAGTGGGATGCCTATGAGCAGCCAAACTTCCCACCGGTGTCTGGCGATTATTCCGAATAGATCGCTCATCTGCCTCCAAGCGTATCGAACATAACCTGGGATACTGACTGAAACCCGCCCACGATTTCATTGTTCCCAGCAGGTGCGCTTGATATAAAGCTAGCGGACGTAACATTTGGTGACGGGTGGTTGTGGTCGTTTCCGAATCCGCGAATACAGCAGTCAAGGCCCCGGCGGTGCAACTCACCGGGCGGGGCACCGATATTGCGTTCGTTATAGACGCCGAGGCGCCCTTCGAGCAGGTGGCCGAGGAGCTGAGGGCCTACCTGACGGCCAACGGCGGGATGTTCTCCAAGGGGAACATCACCGTGGACGCGGGCACCCGGCTGCTGTCTAAGGATGAGCTGGTGGGCATCCGGCGCATCATCGAGACCCACTCCGGCCTCACCGTCACCCGCTTCTGGTGCTCTCCCGACGCACTAGAGACCGGTGTCTACAATTGGGAGACCAAGCGGGAAATCGTCCACAACGACCCACCGGTGAATCGTCGGGCCCCAGAGGCCGAGACCTCCCCCGCTCCTTCCGCGAGGAAGCCGAGTGCGTCCGCCTCCGGCACACGTGGCAGCCGCAACCGCTCGCACGCGCTGCTGGTCCGCGCAACCTTCCGCTCTGGAGAGTCCATCCACCACGACGGCGACGTTGTGGTGATGGCCGACGTCAATCCCGGCGCCGAGATCAAGGCCGACGGCGACATAGTGGTCTTGGGTGCCCTGAAGGGACTGGCCCACGCCGGGGCGTCGGGCGATGCCAGGGCTACGATAATCGCTTTGGAGCTCGCCTCGCCCCGCATCAGAATCGGGGACTACGAAGCCGAGGCGGGACCGGCCGTCCGCAAATCTACGAAGAACGCCTCGCCAAGCCCCAAGATTGCCTACGTGCGCCGCCGCTCCATCCACGTAGCACCCTTCGTGGGCCGGTTTGCGAGATACACCAAAGGGGTACCTTATGACGGGTAAGACCATCGTTATTACCTCGGGCAAGGGCGGCGTCGGTAAGACCACCGCCACCGCCAACCTGGGCACTGCCTTGGCCATGCGAGGCCAACGTGTCGTAGTCGTCGACACCGACATTGGCCTGCGCAACTTGGACGTGATCATGGGCTTGGAGAACCGCATCGTCTACGACCTGGTGAACGTGATCGAGGGCGTCTGCAAGCTGCGTCAGGCCATGATCCAAGACAAGACCAACCTGGATTTGTTCCTGATTCCTGCAGCTCAGACCCGAGACAAGGACAGCGTCGAGCCGGAACAACTGCGGGCAATGTGCGCCGAACTAGAGGAAGAATTCGATTACGTGCTAATCGACTGTCCCGCTGGCATCGAGCAGGGATTCAAGAACGCCACCGCCGCTGCGAAAGAGGCGATCATCGTGACTACTCCCGAGGTCTCGGCCATTCGCGACGCCGACCGGGTGATTGGGCTGCTGGAGGCGGAGGGCCTGCACCGGCCGCGGCTGATCATCAACCGCATCGCCGCCGACATGGTCAAGCGCGGCGACATGATGGACCAGAAAGACGTCGAGGCGCTCTTGGCAGTGGAGGTTATTGGGCTGATTCCTGCCGACGAACGCACCGTGGTAGCCGCTAACCGCGGCGTCCCGGTGGTGCACGACAAGCGTTCGCCGGCTGGGGCCGCCTTCCTGCGAGTCGGCGCCCGTATCGACGGCGACGATGTGCCGCTGGTGGCGGTGGAGTCCAAATCGGGGCTCTTCCACAAGATACGAGAGATGGTGGGTATGAATGGGAGGGCTTATTCCCATGCGTGAGCTACTGCTTAGGCTGCTCGGCCTCGCCGACCGGGACGAGCACTCCAAGGACACCGCACGCAACCGTCTACGGCTGGTGTTGGTGCAGGACCGTATCGACCTCGCGCCCGACAAAATGGAGGCAATGAAACGGGAGATCTGGCAGGTCGTCTCTCGCTACATGGTGGTGGAGGACGACTTCATGGAGTTCGAGGTGCGCCGCCTCGACGAGCTGATCATGTTGGTTTCCAACATCCAGATCAAAGACCTGAGCGAGCTGGCCGCCGCCCCAACGTCGTAGGCTTGGCCAATGACTCTCGCCTTCGTCAACTGCAACCTGATCGACTGCGTCAATCCTGCGGTGCAGGTGGGGGTCACGGTCGTGGTGGACGAAGGTTGGATCATTGGGATCGATTCCTCGGTTCCCGCCACCACCACTGAGACCATCGACCTGCAAGGGGCCTATCTGATGCCGGGGTTGTGGGACGTGCACATCCACCCTGAGTACCCCAACCCGCCCGGCACCAGCATCCCGCAGTTGACTGCCAACTTCGGCCTGAACCTGATGCGCGGTCTCACCGAGGCCGGAGTGACCTCGGTGCGTTGCGCTGGGGCCGGACATTTCATGGATGTCGCCTGGAAGCGTGCTTTCAAGTCGCCTGGCGGCCCGGCTGGGCCCAACGTGTTCGCGGCCGGTAACTTCCTAACCACCACCGGCGGTCACTTCCTAACTTCGGGCCATGCCCGCGAGTGTGACGGGCCCTACGGCTTTGCCGAGGCAATCCGCGAGCAAATCAAGAACGGCGTGGACCACATCAAGCTGAACCTCTCCGGCGGCATTATGGGCCCGTTCTGGGACCGGCATCTGGACTCATTTCTGCTTCCCGACGAGTTGCAGGCGGCCTTCGACGTCTGCCGACAGCGTTCGATGCCGGTGATGGCCCACGCCACCAACCCCGACGCGGTGAAGTCGGCGATCCGTGCGGGTGCCCACACCGTGGAGCACGGCTACGTGATGGACGAAGACTGCATCACCGGGTTCCTAGAGAGCGGCGCTTGGTACGTGCCCACTCTCGGCATCACCCAGCTTACCCCCTCGCAGGTTGATTCGGGTCCGGAACTCGCCTACGTGGAGCGCCGCAACATCGCACCCGACCTAATTCGCCGCGCCGACGCCGCCGCTGACGAACACCGCCGCTGGTTCCAGACCGCCCTGGCTGCCGGGGTCAAGATGGCCCTCGGCTCCGACGTGCAGCCGCTGCGGGAGTCGGCGCTGCTGGAGTTGGGCCTGTGGGTCAAGTCGGGCGCGACGCCGTGGCAGGCCCTGGCCGCCGCCACCCGGAACGCCGCCGAGATGTGCGGCGTGGGGAGCGAGCTGGGGACCATCGGACCCGGCAAGCGGGCCGACCTGATTGCCGTGGCCGCCAACCCCTTGGACGACATCCAGAACGTTCGCCAACTGCTGCTGGTCGTCAAGGACGGGAGGGTCGTCGCCGACCACCGCCCGTAAAGGGCCACCCCAAATTGCCACCGCCCCCGGCGGAGTCTATAATCGGGCATCTTTTGGGTACGTCCCGTAGGAGGCCCCGATGCCAGGCAACAAGCTCACCATCGGCAACGTCGAGATCACTTCCCTTTCCGACGGACTTCTGGAATTCGACCTCTGCAACTTCTTCCCGGCCATCCCCAGGGAGGACTGGAGCGGCCACGAACATCATCTTACCGACGATGGGAACGTCCGTTTCAACCTCGCCTGCTTCCTGATCCGTTCCGACGGCCGCACCATCGCGGTCGACACTGGCCTGGGTCCCAAGCCGACCCCCGAAACACCGTGGGGAGAGTTGCTTAACGACTTCTCGGCACACGGCGTCCGCCCCGAGGAAGTGGACATGGTGGTGATGACCCACGCCCACCGCGACCACATCGGCTGGAACGTCACGGCCCACGACGGCCACTACCACCCCACGTTCCCCAACGCAAAGTACTATGTCAGCGCCAAGGACTGGGAGGCCTGCCACGACCCTGAGCTAATCGAGGCCCGCTTCCCCAACGCCCCCGACTGCGTTTGGCCCCTGGAAGGCCTGGGCGTGCTGGAGCTCATGGATGGCGAGACTCAGCTCACCAGGGAGATAACCACACTGCCGACGCCGGGTCACACCCCGGGCCACATGAGCCTGCTAATCAACTCCCAAGGCGAGCAGGGCTTGGTGCTGGGCGACGTACTGCACAATACCGCCCAGATCGAGAATACCGACTGGGTTTCCCGCGCCGACATCGACCCCGACCAGACCCGCATCACCCGACGGGAAATGATGGACCGGTTGGAGCGCGACGGCATACCCGTGGCCGCTGTCCACCTCGCCTCTCCGGGCTTCGGCCGGATCGTCCGGACCGAGGGCCGCCGCTACTGGCAGGCCATCTAGGAACCATTCAACGCCGAGCTCGCGGAGAGCGCCGAGTTCTTTCTAAAGTTCTCGGCGGTCTCCGCGCTCTTTGCGTTTGATCAGAACGTAGGGGGACAACAGCCATGGCCAAGAAGGGCTTCAAGATTATCGACGCCGAGCTCCACGTGATGGAGCCGGTGGACCTCTGGGAGAGATACATCGACCCGGAGTTCAAGGACCGCGCTCCTCGTCGGCTGAGCGAAAAGCGCTGGGATATTCGCACCTTGGTCGAGGGCGACGTGATGGCCAGCATGACCGACTACAACTGGCCGGCCCGCAGCACCGAGGAGGAGGACACCCTGGCCGAGCGCTACGCCGAGGAGATCGCCGCCAACTTCGACCCGGCTTCACAAGTGAAAGCGATGGACCGGGAGGGGCTGGACTTGGCGGTGCTATACCCCACTTCCGGCATGTATATCACCGCCCGCAACGGAATGGACCCCCGCTTCGCCGAGGCCGCCTGCCGGGCCTACAACAACTGGCTCCACGACTACATCCAAGAGGGCGACCCCAAGCGCATGTTCGGCGCGGCCGCCCTCTCGCCCCACGATGTCGAGACGGCAGCCGCGGAAGCCGAGCGCTGCGTCAAAGACCTGGGGTTCAAGGCGGTTTTCCTACGCCCCAACATGTATAACAACCGCTCGTGGCACGACCCGCACTACGACCCGCTATGGGCCACCGTGCAGGACCTGAACGTTCCGGTGGGATTTCACGAGACCACCGGCTCGCGGATGCCCGCCGCCGGCGCCGACCGTTTCCCCGACGACCTGGGCATTGCCCACATCGCCACGCACTCGGTGGAGCAGATGATGTGCTGCTTGGACATCGTCATGGGTGGTGTCATGGAGCGCTTCCCGAAGCTGCAGTTCGCCTTCCTAGAAGGCCAATGCGGCTGGCTGCCCTTCTGGCTGGGCCGGATGGACGAGCATTACGAGTGGCGCCACCCCTATGGCGAGATGCAACACCTGAAGATGCTGCCGTCGGAATACTTCAACCGCCAGGGCTACGCGGCCGTCGAGTGCGAGGAGGAGTTCGTGTCCCACGTGGTGCAGGCCGTCGGCGACGAGCGGTTGCTGACCACCAGCGACTACCCCCACGGCGACGCCAAATACCCCCACACTATCGATACCTTCCTGAAGCTCCCGGTATCCGACGAGAGCAAGCGCCGCATACTCTGGGACAACCCGGCCCGCCTCTATCAGCTCTAGGATGGTTTAAACGCCGAGGGTGCAGAGAACGCTGGGATTTTTATCGAGAATCTCTGCGTGCTTTGCGTGCTCGGCGTTTGATCAGCCCAGTTCGGCGATCGCCTCGACCTCCACTAGGAAGTCGGGGTCGGCCAGTCCCGCCACTACGACCGTCGTGCTGGTGGGTCGGCCCTCATCGGGCAGCATCTCCAGGCGGGCCGGCCGAATCACCGCCAGATTCTCGGAGCCGACGACGTAGGTGGTGGTCTTGACGATGTCGTTGAGGGTGCCGCCGGCCGCCTTAATCGCAATCTCCAAGTTGGTCCACACCTGGCGGATCTGGGCCGCCGCGTCGCCGGGATGGAGCGCCTTCCCGTCCAGGTCCCGGGGCACCTGCCCGGCGATATACACGGTGTTGCCGACCTTTACCACATGGTTGTAGAGTCCCGAGGGCGGGGCTGCCAGTTTCGGGGGATTGATATATTCTCTCGCCATAACGCACCTTTTGAATCAGGATTCTCAGAATTTGCGTATTCCCAGGATGGCTATCATATCAATCTCAGCGGTCTCCGCGTCCTCTGCGGTGAAATAGGGGTAGAAACATGCGTATCGGCTTCATCGGCACTGGCAACATCGGCACTCCCATGGCGACCAACATCCTGAAAGCCGGCTACGAGCTGGTGGTCCATGACATTGTGGAGGCAAAGACGGGGCCGCTGGTCTGGCAGGGAGCGCTCTGGGCCGGGTCGCCCGCCGAGGTGGCGGCCCAATGCGACATAACCTGCACCTGCCTGCCCGGCCCGGCGGAGATGGAGCCCGTCACCTTGGGGTCCGACGGCATCCTGGAGGGGGCGCGGCCGGGCTCGGTCTACATCGACCACACCACCAACTCGCCGCTGCTAGCCCGGCGGGTGCACGAGGCCTTCGCCGCCAAGGGTGTGGCCATGCTCGACGCCCCGGTCAGCGGCGGCGTGGAAGGCGCGCGGGTGCGCGACCTGCTGGTGATGGTGGGCGGCGACGAGGAGACCTTCGAGCGCTGCCTGCCGGTGCTGGAGACCATCGGCGAGCGGGTGAAGCACACCGGGGCCATCGGCAACGGCTGCATCTGCAAGATCATGCACAACACGGCGGCGTTCTCCATCGATCTAGCCATGGCCGAATGCTGGACGCTGGCCATCAAGTCGGGGGTGCCCGCCGAGACCATTGTGGACGTCTTCCGCAACGGGGCCGTCGGCCGGATGAGCAACCTGTGGGGGCGCCTGCCCGACACCTTCTTCAAGGGCGACTTCCAGGCCCGCTTCGCCCTGAAGACCGCCCAAAAGGACTTGCGCCTCGGCGAGGAGCTGGCCGAAGCCTACGAAGTCCCGATGCCCCTCGCCGAAGTCTGCCGCCAGCTCTACACCGAAGCCATGGCCCGAGGCTGGGAAAACCTGGACTCGTTGGTGGTGCTAACGCTGCAGGAGGAGCGCAGCGGGGTGGAGGTGAGGCTGGAGGGGTAGGCAGACTGCCGCTTTCCGGTAAAGGATGGGTGTGCCCTTTAGCGTAGGTCTCTTCGCACCGCCAGGACCGACCATTCACCACGCCAGGATCCCAGGCTGATTTCATGGCCGCCGAGTTCGGCATGGGCGAGGAAGAATCCGGGCTTCGAGCCGTCGTGGTCCTCGATGAAAAACCACCGGTTCCCTGATCCCCATCGGGCTTCTCCGTTGTATGTGACGGCCACGTATCCGGACTCTTGGAACGGGGTCCTGATCTCATCATTGTAGGTCCCCCATGCGCTAACCAGATCGCTCCAGTCCGCCAACCGCCATTGGGAACCCAACTCCCTAGCGACGAGACTCTCCGCCTCGGTCGCCGGTACACGGCCCTCGGTCTGCCGGAAGTAGTCGTGGAACCCAGAGGGTTGGGGCGCGGGGGTCGGAGGCAGCTGAGTCGAAGCAAGGGGCCGGGTCGGTGTTGGCGCGGGCCGGGGGGTCGGTGCCGGCCTGGGCGGCACTGGGGTACGGACCACGGTCGTGGTGCTTCGCCCGGCACGGGACGCGGTACACCTGGGCGCACTCGTGTCTCCTTCCCTCAACAAGTCCGGGAATTCAAAGACCGGACCCGGCGACACGTGGGAGATCAGCGACAGGTAAGAGTCCGGGGGCATGCCGCTGACTGGAATCCTGGTTTCCAGAGTGTAGATCTCGTTCGGCAGTCCATTCCAGGAGATAATCACCGAGTCCCAGCAGTTATGCTGTTCGAACGGATCACCCCGCTGCGGACCGGAGCCTGACTCAGACAAATCAACAATCAGCCCCGGAATTCCGAAGGTCTTCAGGTTTATCAACCACATCAACAGAGCATTGAGGATTCTCGATCCGGAACCCGGTGGACTGTAGGGCCGACGCATACCGTCCTGATGCTAGTGCATATCAATGCCGTCTTAACCTACAGTAACCGACTCGGGGACAGCTAATGTGAACCCGCCGGTTGGCCTTGCGCCAACCTGACCGGCGTTTCCGCCTCCTTCTCTAATCCTTCGCTCCCCTTCGGTCAGTGGGTCTGAAAAACTATGTCTGATGACGATGGCACCTGCGTTCACCGATGTTGGCTCGAAGGTCACATCCACAAATGCGGTGCCAGTCTTGTTGCCGGCCAGGGGGAGGGCGAACTCGCTCTCGGCAAAGGCCAGCAATCTTACTGGCGAGCGTGGCCCAGCCTTTCCGGACAGCATCAGCGCATACGTCCCGATATACCGGTATTGATAGGATGCAACCCTTACGAAGTAGGTACCCGGGGAACTCGCAGTCCATACCAACTTGGACGCCCGCGGTTCGGCACTGCCCGCGGAAATAGCCGGACTGCAATGGTTCTCGGAGCCGCTTGGGGAGACGACGCCGGGCCACCGGATACTCCCAGACCGAACCCTCCGAAGCCGAGGCCAACGGCAACCCGGCTAGCGACGATGAAGGCGGCGGCTCCTATGCCGGCGACGTCATCCGCAGTTCCCTGCTCCGATTCGTGCTGCCTGGGCTGTGCGTCGTGGGAGCGGGGTATGCGCTGGCGTCCTTCGGTTGGAGCGCCACCTGGATGCTCACGCTCTACGTCAGCGTGGCCTTGGTCCTGGTTCTGGGGCAGGGTTTCCTGAGGCTGCGCCGGAGCAATCAGCTAAGGGATCTGTTGTTCGTCTCCCTGTTCTTCCTGCTCAGCACCCCGTTTGCTGCAGGCGCCGTTGACCCGAATGGACCACTACGGTTTCAACGCTGTAGGCAACTTTGCGGGCACACCGATACCGTTCATCCTGGCGCTGCTGACCAACCTGATTCTGGCGATGGGCGCCTGTGTGATGCTCGATTAGCTATGGACGTGGCAGTATTCGGGCGGCAGGGGCGAGATAAGGGCCTAGACCCGGGCCACCTGGGTCGTATTGGCTCCCATCGGTTTCATTTACGGCGCCGTAGTCGTCTTTTCAAATATTGGGTCCTCGATTTATCTCTTGGTCCTGTTGACCGTTTTGGCCGGCGTCTTCACCGCGCTGGTCGTCATTCGGGATGAAGACGGCACTTCCGCGAGTGGGACCGGAGGTTCCTCCTCTGGAAGGCCATAGCGATAGCTATTGTGCTGACCATGATGGGCATAGCGGGGTTGTTGATCGTCTATCTGGGACCCAGCGCGCTCGCCGTGTCCGACCATAATCTGGTCCGATCTTGGGACATCAATTTCTTCGCGCTCGGCTATCCGCCGGTTGAACTGGCCGAAAGGCTGCGAGCTGGATTCGCATGGTCCGCACTGACTGGCCTTTCCTACATGCTGATCGTGGTCGGGGGCCACTTGATCGTTACCATCTACCGTCTAAGTACCGAGTTTGCGAGGAGTCCGGACGCCAATGACTCGGGACGGTCCGATGGTGCGATGCACCTCAGCAGTCCTTGGGATGACCCCGCGACCGCAGCTTCCCATTCGGGAGCTCAGCCGCCCGGCTACACGAACTTGCCGCTGACCATCAACTCCATGACGGTGATGCGGTTGATGATCTCCCGGAGCTGGTCCGTGGCGTCCACAATCTCGAACAACAGTCATCGAAAATTCGCTGTTCCTGCTCGGTGTATTCCCGAACTCGGTAATCGCCGATCGCCACTGGACACCTCCGTTACCGAACGCGATCGTACCTGCCGTTCCCGCAGGCTAGCCGAGGCGTATTATACTGGCTCATCCACGTAGCCAAGGGATACTTACGCTCACCTCCGGGCTTTGAGCGAATGGAGTAAGCCAATATGCTGGCACTAATAGGCGGCACTCTAATCGACGGTAACGGCGGAGAGCCCTTGGCTAACGCCACGGTGCTGATCGGCAACGACGGGCGGATTGCGGCGGCCGGACCGGGCGCGGCAATAGCGATTCCCGAAGGGATGCCACAGGTGGACATAAGCGGCAGAACGCTGATTCCCGGCCTAATCGACTGCCACGATCACCTGTCGTCTTTCACCTATGACATCATGAGCCGCTGGGGGTTGGCCGAGCCCAAAAGCACCCGGACAGTCCGTATCGCCCGCGTGATGGAGGAGACCCTCCAGACTGGTTATACGACCGTTCGGGACTGCGGCTGGCTGGATGCGGGGTTCCGGTTGGCCGTCGACGAGGGTCTGGTCGCCGGTCCTCGCTTGCTGGTGGCGGCCGGGCCGATGTCGCCAACCCACGGAGTGCAGGACCGGCCCACCGGCTCCGGTTATCGCCGCCCCGTCACCTCCGACCCCAACCTCCCCTACGGAATCGCCGACGGTCACGACGAGATACGGGCGGTTGTCCGGGAAAACGCCCGGGCCGGGGCCGACTTGATCAAAGTGTTTCAGACCGGGTTCGGTAATCCCAGGCACCGAGATTCCGACGCTGGCTACGAGCTTGAGGAGTTAAGAACGCTGGTCGCCGAATCCCATGCCCAAGGACGCAAGGTCGCTTGTCACGCGGTGGGCGGCTCGGGGCTGCGCACGGCGGTCGAGGCGGGGGTCGACTCCATTGAACACGGAAGCTACCTCGATCTGGATCCCGACCTTTTACGGATGATGGCCGACAACGACATCACCTTCGTACCCACGTTGACTGTGTTTACGTTTCACGCGACCCAGGGGAATCCAATTGCCCAAGAAGAGGCGAGGGCGTTCCGGCACCATCACATCGAGTCCATCCAGCAGGCCATACGGTTCGGAGTGCGCGTTACCGCCGGGACCGATGCCGGGGGCTGGGTGCACGGCAACAACTCCCAAGAGTTGGAGTTGCTGGTGGACGCTGGCATGACGCCAATGCAGGCTCTGCTGGCGGGAACCAAGGACGCCGCCGCGTGCTGCGGGCTTGAGGGCGAGCTGGGCACCATCGAGGCGGGTATGGCCGCTGATCTGGTTGTGGTGGACGGAGACCCGCTGGCCGACATAACTGTCCTGCAAGAGACCCAGCGCATCCAGCTGGTGATGAAGGACGGCGTGGTGTACCGGGACCTGATAACGACGTAGGGGCGATTCGCGAATCGCCCCTACGGGAACCATCGCCCTTATATGCCGGATTCGGGCGAGGCGCCTTGCCAGCGGAACCGGCTGTATAGGCCGTGTTTGCCCTGTTCTTCCCAACTGAGGGTCTCGTCGTTGATCCTCTGGTTGGATCTGGCCATGACGTGCTCGCGGCCGTGGACCACGTTGCGTAGATTGGTGATAGTGGCCAGTCCTTGGCGGTCACCGCCACGGATAGCCTCCACCTCCAGCAGTACCCGGTCGGACGCCTTCAGAGTGCGAGAGCGGGCGTTGATCGCGATCTCCAACGGCATCTTCCTGACGGCGGTCAACTGCCCATCGCGGAAGAATTGGCCGAGGACCGCCCACGGCCCGCCAACGCCGCCGCCAAAGATTGCCCGCAAAGCCTCGAATTGCTCGTTGGCTGCCCGGTCGTCGATATAAAGCACCGAGGTCCAGTCTCCGTCGTACATTGTTGGGCCCGGTGAGTGGACGAAAATGGCGGCGCCCAACCCAGCCAAGTCCACTTCGCCAAATTCGCCGCTGTCGGCGCGCATGGCCCAGATGGCGTCACAAACCCATTGCTCGGCGGTTGCCGGAAAGTGACGTGGCAAGGGCATAGCAGGTTGCAGTTGCAACCCTCGAAAAGCTCGCCCTCGATCCACCAATCGTGCTTCAAGCGTATCGCATTCTATGTTGTGATGCCCATTCGTAGGCGTAGAAAAAGGGAGGAGAGACGTTCCTCCTCCCTTTGGTCGTGCGGTCCCGGGCTATTCAAGCCTTAGAACATCGTGCTGTCGCTGACGGTCTCGGCGGCCACGATATTGCGCATCCGGTCGCGGAAGTCGAACAGGACCCTCTCAGCCTCGGGCCGGTCCAAGACGTCCTTGTTCTCCTTCAGGTAGTCCACGAATTCGTCCAAAGCAGCCGCTTCCCGGGTGCCGCTGGGGATCTTGAAGAATTCGGCGTTGAAGGTCGGTAGTTCTCCGGGGCCAAAGTAGCCGGTGGCGTATTGGCCGGAGCTTTCCTCGTGGAGGGTGTAGCCTTCCAGGTTGTGGGTCCCCTTGCCCAGCACCTGTCCGGTCTGGACGTAATACTCCATCACGGCCTTGGCCCCGTACTTGTTTATGGGGCAGACCTTCATGCAGATGGCGCAGCCTTCGTACCGGGACATAACTGGGCGGCAGCGCTTATAGACCAGCTTGTTCTTCTCGACGCCGCGCCACCAGATCTTTTCGCGCATCAGCGCTCGGCCGGGGCAGCGGTTCACGCAGACCTGGCACACCTGACAGAAGGCGTGGAAACCGTAGTCCACTGGCGCGTCATAGGTGACCGGAGCGTCGGTGGTGATGATCTGCAGGCGGCAGCGGGCCCCCGCGTGGGGGGTCAATAGCTGGCCGTTGGCGCCAAGCTGGCCCAGGCCGGCGGCTACGAACATCGGGATGGTCGCCGCGCTGTGGTTGCTGGGGCCGTGGACCTGGGCGCCGTAGCCCAAGGAGCGGATGTAGTCGGCCATCTCCAAGCCCATGGGAGCTTGGGTTTCGTAGGTCCCGTAGTGACCGTGCTCGGCGGCCATGCTGGGGGCCGACTGGGTCTCCTCGAAGTCCTGCTCTAGTGCCATGCAGACCGCGTTTTGGAACTTAACGTGGGCTTTCCGGTCCTGGTAGATATAGCGAGGGTCGTGATAGGTGAAACCGACTTCCAGATAGCCCATTTCGCGAGCCTTCTGGCGGATCAGGCCGGTGACGTCCTCGCCAGTGGGAGTGCCGGTGGGTTCGAGGTCGCCGGAGCGGTCCATCAGCGGATAGAACTCCTCCATTGCGGCATCATGCTCGACCTTATAGGCCTTCATAGCCTCGGTGCCCACGGTGGGTGCCCACTCGGTATCGGCGGCGTGTTCAACCTGTTGTCGCTGCAACGGGTATTCCCGGCTGTAGAAATCGACGTCCTTGCTCACCATCGGGATGCCGGGAACGGTCTCCAACTCTTCGGGAACGGGAATCTCGACAGCGTCGTCGTTAATCCTCCGTCCTGGCCGCACTACGGTATGGCCAATCTTCAACATTACGATAACTCCTTCGTTACGCAACTGGGGCTAGCGCGATTTTGCCCCATCTCCCCAACGGTGTCAACACGATTGGCGGCGGGCGGCGGTGGAAACCACTGGCTAACGACCCCACACTTCTCGGACCGTATCAGCCACCAATTCCAGCTTTCGCCACTGCTGGTCTTCGGTGAGCAGGTTGCCGGCGGCGGTAGAAGCGAACCCGCACTGGGGGCTAAGGGCGAGGTAGTCGCCCGGCAAGTAGAGGCTGGCTTCGTCAATCCTTCGGCGCAGGGTCTCTACGGTCTCCAACTTCGGGTCCTTGCTGCTGACCAGACCAAGAACGACCATCTTGCCCGGCGCCACGAACCGGAGCAGCTCGAAAGTCCCGGCCCGGCTGGTGTCGTATTCGAGCAGGAACCGATCGACGTTCAGGGTACCGAACAGCTTTTCCGCGATGGGGTCATAGCCTCCTTCGGCGTACCATTTGCCCTCGTTGTTTCCGCGGCAAACGTGGAAGGCCAGGGTGGCCCCTTTCCCACGCGCTGCTTCCAGGCACATGTTGTCGGCAGCCAAGGCCTCGTCGAACATCCGGTCCGGGTCCTCTCCCATGTCCCTAAGGTTCTGACGCCACTTTGGGTCGACATAATAGCTATAGCGGGGAGAGTCGATCTGTATATAGGGCACACCCTCCTCAGCCAAGGCTACCATCTCGGACTTGATTATCTCGGCGATGTCCCAGAGCAGGTCGGAACGGGTCGAATAGAATTGGTCGGTCAGACCGGGCTGATAGTTGATCGCAGGGAATTGGCTGGGGCTCGGCACGGTGACTTTGAAGGGACCGGGTGCGTGTTCCCTTAGGAACGATGACTGTCGCTCAGTCAGCCGCCGCAGTTGGCGCAGTCTGCTTCCGACGACCTGCCGGGTCCCCTGTTCACGCGGCTCGCCCCCGGGTCCTTGCCAGATACGCACCACGGCCGGTTGGTCTACAGTCACGTATCCTTCGACGGCCTCGATCAGGTCGTTCTGGAATCCGGTCCGGCGAAACTCACCGTCAGAGAAGACGTCGAGGCCTGCAGCCTGCTGACGTTGAATGGCGACCAATATCGCCTGGTCCTCAATTTCCTGCAGCCGCTCTTGGCTCAGGTTCCCCTGCTCGAGCTGAGACCTGGCGCCCTTAATCTCGTCCGGCCGCAGCAAGCTACCCACGTGGTCGGCTCGGTAGGTCGCCGGCATCAGGGTCCTCCTGTCCTAGAGACCCGGCCGGAAAGTGGCGGCAGCCGGAGCGGCTATACTTGGGATGATACGGGAAGGTAAGGGGTGGGGATGCTGGGAGAGCGGTCTGATCAAAGGGGCCTCTGGGAAGCCGACCGGTTGTACCTCGACCATGTGGGGCGGGACACCTTCTACGGTGTGCTGGCCTCGCTGCGTGGGCAGTTGTTCCGGGATGCTGACTTTGCCGAGTTCTACTGTCCCGACAACGGGCGCGAGAGCGTGCCGCCCAGCCAGCTGGCGACGGCGCTTCTGCTCCAGTGCTACGACAAGGTGAGCGACGCCGAAGCCAAGGCCAGGGCCGACTTCGACATCCGTTGGAAAGTGGCCTTGGGGATTGAGGTTGAAGACCGGCCCTTCGCCAAGAGCACGCTACAGGTATTCCGCGCGCAGTTGGTCCTCCACGACAAGGTGCGCCAGGTATTCGAATCCAGCCTGCGGCTGGCCCGGAAGTCCGGCTACCTGAAAAGACGTGGCATGAGGGTGGCATTGGACACGACGTACATCCTGGGCCGGGGCGCAGTCAAGGATACCTGCAACCTGGTGGCGGACGGGATCGTCAAGCTGTTGCGGGCGCTGGCAGCCGTGGAGAAGTCCTCCGTCAAAGAGTGGGCTGAATTCCACGACTATGGGCGGTACACCGGCTCCAGCGTGAAGGGTGAGGCGGCCATCGACTGGGCGGACCAGCGGGCGCGGGCGTCCCTGCTGGCATCGATCGTGGCTGACGCGGACCGGCTGTTGGGACTGGCGCGGCAGGCGCGGCGGGAATTGCCTGAGGAGAGCGTTGAGCGGCAGGGAATCGTGAACGCGGCGGAGCTGCTGGGGCAGTTGCTGCTCCAGGACGTGGAACGGTCCGGTGGGGAAGTTGGCCTAAAGACAGGGGTGAGCAAGGACCGGATATTGTCGGTCCACGACCCGGAGATGCGCCACGGCCACAAGAGCAGCAGCAAGCGGTTCGACGGGCACAAGGCGGCGGTGGTGGTGGACACCGATTCCCAACTGATCACCGCCGTGGACGTTCTGGCCGGCAACGCTTGGGACAGCGCCGGCGCGCTGGAACTGGTGGAGCAGAGCGAGGCCAGCACCGGTGTGCCGGTGGCGGAGGCCATGGGCGACACGGCGTACGGAGATGGAGGCACCCGTCAGGCTTTCGCCGACGCCGGACGCCGGCTGATTGCCAAGGTGCCCGGACGTCCCAACAGGTCCCACTTCCCCAAGGAGGACTTCAGGATTGACCTGGAGGCTGGGACCTGCACCTGTCCGGCTGGGCAGGTTACCGGCAAGATGCGCAAGGCGGAGCGGCGGACCGACTTGACGGGCCGAAATCACAAGCTGGAAGGTTTCCAGTTCGGCGGGGCGGTGTGTGGAGCGGGCCCGCTGCGGGCCCAATGTGTCGCGGCGGGACCGGGCATCGGCCGGACGGTGCGGCTACACCCCCAAGAAGCCCTTTTGCAGGAGGCACGCGCCCTCCAGCAGAGCGAAGCCTTTGCCGAGTATCGACAGCGACGGGTCGTGGTGGAGCACCGGCTGGCCCGGATGGTCCAGTTGGGGGTCCGTCAGTCCCGCTACTTCGGTCGCATCAAGACCCGGTTCCAGCTATACCTGGCGTCCACGGTGGCGAACCTGACCCTGATCGCGGCCAAGGCGGGAATAGGCGCCAATACCGGGGCGGGAACCCCGAACCGTGCCGCCTAACCGGGCCCTGCCCGGTTCGGGTGGGCTCGCGGGACAGCCGTGACCGCGCCGCTCCTGATGCCGGATTTACTCTTCAAAACAAGGGGTTTCCGTCCGGGTTTCTAGGTGAATACAATTTATGGCATATGGCGGGTGCATTCGAGATTCCAGAGGCGAAGCGCGTGACAGTTTAACGGCTCAGGGCGGCGATGTTTGTTGCCCCATTCATGGCCCACTTCCGGGAGACCTTGACAAGCGCTGAGGCCAATTAGGGCGGGCCTACGGCAAAGGACTCCAGCGCAGACCAAGGCCAACCCCTCCGAGCATCAGTAGGCCGCCGACGGCGGTCAACAGAGCCGAGACCTCCATCCGGACCTCTTTGTATTCGAGCTGGACCGGGATCGCCGAGAACACTTGGAGCAGTTCGTCGGCGCTTTCGGCCACGTAGTATTCGCCGCCGGTGATCTCGGCGACTCGCTCCAAGGTGTACTCGTCGAGCAGCAAGGGATTTCGGCCCGAAAACCGGCCCGCAAGACTGAACCCGCCGCCTCCGATGCGATTGGCCAATGGATCGTCTCCCAGTTGTTCCGGCGTACACAACAGTGGGGACGGCCGGGTGGTCCCGAAGCCGATGGTGTACACCCGGACCCCTCGGTCCCTTGCATCCCGGGCGACGTTCAGGGGAAGCACTCCCCTGTTGCTGGCACCGTCGGTCAACAGGACGATGAGGTCCGGCTGATAATCGGAATCTGCGCTGGGCAGAAACCCACTCCCACGCGACTCCACGGCAGTACTGACCGGCGGAATATTGGGGTTGATCTCGGCGAGAGCATCCAGGGAGCGGGCGATGGCGCTGCCAACCGCAGTGGCGCGGGCCGCGGTCAGGTTTCCCACCGCCTCCAAGAGGACTTCCCGGTCTATAGTTGGCGGAACGATCACCTGAGCGAAACCGGCGAAGGCGACTAGGCCCACCTGGGTGTCGGGCTCCTGGCTCTGGATGAAATTCTCGGCGGCTTGCTGCGCGACGGTGAGCCGGTTGGGAGAGACGTCTGTGGCGCACATGCTCAGGGATACATCCAGTGCCAGCATAACAGTGGTCCGGCTGGAAGCAACGCTGACATTGGCGAAGGGGCGAGCCAACGCTAACAGGAGCATCGCCAAGGCTAGGAGCATCAGGACGAACGGCAAGTGACGTCTCCAGCGCAACCGTCCTGGCATCGCCCGTTGGATCAGCGAGAGGCTGGAGTAGTGGACGGCGAACCTTCCGCGGCGTCTCAGGATGAGGAAATACGCTAGCAGGACCAACGGGAGCGCCAACAATAGCAGCGAGTAAATTGGCGAAATCAGACCCATGAACGCCTCCGACTCACGGGACTCGACCGAACCATAGAAGGGACAGAGCGCCGCCGGAGATAAGTACCAGCGCGGTTAGACCGGCAAGGAACGGGGTGAGCTCTACCTCCCTGGGCTTGACCACGAATTGGGTGTCCAAGTCCTCGTATACCGCCGGAACGTCCTCGGCCCCTTCAACCTTGTAGTAGGAGCCCTCGGTCAGCAGTGCAATCTCTTGCAGCACCCCCTCGTTGAGCTGAGTGAAGAGGTTAAAGCCATCGATCTCCAGGGTAGTCCCCTCCGGCGTGCCGAATCCTACGGTATAGACGCGAACGCCTTGGTTGATGGCCGCTTGGGCTGCCTCCAGTGGGTCCGGCGGGTCGGTGTTTTCGCCGTCGCTCAGAAGGACGATAATCGCGGGCGCGAATGAGCTTCGAGCTGATGCCTCCAGAGCAACCTCCAGGTCCCCCTCGCGGTCTTGATCGATGTCGGCCGCGTCCAAGGCGACGTCCAAGGCGGAGAGAATCCCGCTGCCCAACAAGGTCCAGCTCTGGGGGACCAGCCGGTCGATGGTATCGTGGACCGCTTGGTCATCGTTGGTGGGTTTCTGAACGACCAACCCGGTGTCGCCGACGGCGACGACACCAATTTTCACGGTGTCGGGTCTCCGGTCAACTATGGCGTGCGCAGTTGCCTTGGCGGAGTCCATTCTGGTCGGATATACGTCATCAGCGGCCATGCTCGCCGAGGCGTCGAACGCGAAAACCAACGTGCCCTCCAACCGGGGCAAAGGCATCGTTACCTGTGGGCGAGCCGAGGCAAACGCCAATAGCGCCAAACCCAAGAGATACAGGAGGGGAGAAACATGCCGACGACGCACCGGGACGGAGACCGTTCCGGGCGCCGCGCCCAGCGTACCCAGGCGGGCGGCGTTCCGGGCCCGCCGCTGTTGCAAACGCCCGTAGATAACGATGCAAAAAGGGAGCGCCGCCAGCGAGAGGAGGACCCACGGCCAGACAAATGACATTCTTAACGCCGTTGCTGCCGCGTCCGGTTTCGCAGGTAAGAAAACCGCAGGATGGCTAGGACCAAGTCTTCATCTGTGGCAAGAGTTAGCTCGTCCACTCCGCTTCGCTTGAACGTTTCCGCCAGCTCCAATTCCCGGTGCCGGGCCGCTTCGCGAAACCTGCTTCGGAAGCCTTGGTCGCTGGTGTCCACGCTGAGTTGGGCACCGGTTTCCGAGTCTTCGACAAGCACCACACCCACATCCGGCAGGTCGTATTCGCGGGGGTCCCACAGACGCACCGCCAGCAGATCGTGCTTCCGGTTCAATCTGTCCACGGGGCCTTCCCAACCTGGCGAGCAGATGAAATCCGATACCAGGAAAAGCAGCGACCGCCTCTTGATGCTGTTAAAAGCCGATTCCAGGAGGCTGGCCAGGTCGGTCATGGCACCGTCCGGCGCCGCCTTTCGTCTTTGGAGGTCGTTGATCAGGCGCAGCACCTGGGCCCGGCCGCCTCTTGGCTCGATGGTGGCCTCCACACGGTTGTCGAAGAGGATGGCTCCGACCCGGTTCCCGCTTCGGGTGAGGAGACGTGCCAAGGTGGCCACGAAGTCGACCATCACCGACTCCTTGCGCCGCTCCAAAGACCCGAAGGCCATCGATGGGCTCAAGTCGAGCAGGAACCAAGCGGTGATTTCGCGCTCTTCAAGATACTGGCGCACGTAGGGCGAGTCCATACGCGCAGTGACGTTCCAATCGATTTGGCGAATGTCGTCTGGCGGCTCGTACTCCCTCAGTTCGGCGAAATCGAGGCCGCCGCCGAGGAACAAGCTCCGGTAGTCCCCTTGGAGGAGGCCGTCGAGCCGTCGCACGACGTGCCAGTCAAGGCGGTGCAGCACCTGGTCGGGGGACCGTTCGCTACGGACGGGAGTCTGCATGTTCCCGCAGCGGCACTTCCGGCATCGGAATGGCCATCATCACTCGCCCTAGAATATCGTCGTTTTGGACGTTGTCGGAGAGAGCCAGGTAGGACAGCACCAATCGGTGTCTGATCACGTCGCGGGCGACGTCGCGCACGTCTTGGGGGAGGGCGTATTCTCGGCCGCGCAAGAAGGCTAGGGCGCGTCCAGCGATTATGAGATTAATGGAGGCGCGTGGGCTGGCTCCATACAGGACATAGGGCGCGAGATCGCCGAGACCATAGGCTTCAGGCTGACGGGTGGCCGTAACCAGGTTTACAGAATACTCGACGAGGGCCGGGTCCACATAGACCGCGTCGGCTTGGCGCTGGAGGGCCAGCAGGCCATCCGTGTCCAAGACCCGTTGCACCTCTTGCAACACCCCGGTCATCCGCTCCACGATCACAAATTCCTCGGTGGTGCTGGGATAGCCGACCAACACTTTGAGCATGAAGCGGTCCACTTGGGCTTCAGGTAAAGGGTAGGTGCCCTCCGATTCGATGGGGTTTTGGGTAGCCATTACCAAGAAGGGCCTAGGCACCGGGAACGATTCGCGCCCGATGGTGACCTGCCGCTCCTGCATAACTTCGAGCAGAGCGCTTTGGACCTTAGCCGGGGCCCGGTTGATTTCGTCGGCCAACAGCAGGTTGGTGAACACCGGCCCGAGGGAGGTGTTGAATTCGCCGGTCCTTTGGTTGTAGATCCGGGTCCCGATTAGGTCGGCGGGCACCAGGTCGGGTGTGAACTGGATGCGGTGAAACTCGCTGTCGATGGTCTGAGCCATGGTTTTGACCGCCATTGTCTTTGCCAGTCCGGGGACCCCTTCAACCAGAATGTGCCCCCGGGCCAGCAACGCGACCGCCATGCGTTCGAGCAGGTGGTCCTGCCCCACTATGACCTTCTTGACCTCGTAGAGGACCCGCTCCATGGGCGGGCTGTCGTCATTCCCCGTCATGGCGTCATTACCCCGATCTCTTGATTACAGGCCTGGCCCGCCAGCGGCCTGCGCTGCGATGTCGATGGGCACGGCGAATCCGATACCGATAAATACATCGTGCTCCGTTGGATTCAACAGGCCAGTGACGATACCGACCACCTGCCCGCGGCGGTCGACCAGAGGCCCCCCAGAATTCCCCCTGTTTACCGCCGCGTCGAACTGGATAAGCCCTTGAAACGCCCGGTCGTTGTTCGATGGATGGAAGTCGCGGTCCAGTCCGGACACCACCCCCGCGCTCAACGAGCCAGCCAAGGCCAGCGGGTGCCCGACGGCGAAAATCTCGTGGCCAACGCGCACCGACCTGGGGTTCCCAAGGGTCGCGGGCACTATCAGGCCGGGCAATATAGCCGGCGTCAAGACTGCAATGTCGTTCTCAGGGTCGGCGCTGGCAATAGTTGCGGGTGCTTGGACGCCGTCGGCGAAGGTGATTTGTATTTCCGAAGCGCCTTCTACGACGTGCAGCGCTGTAAGCACGGCGGCGTCGGCGCTCACAACCACGCCGCTGCCAACGCCCACCCAGCCATCTTCGCTTTCTTGGGCGCCGGTCGTCTGGACCACGACCAGGGATGGGAGGATGGCCTGATAGACCAGCGTCGAGATCGCAGGGGCAGGGGTGGCCTCGGCCATGATTGCCGAAACGGTCTCCGCGACCTCACCCGTGGTAAGTTGCTCGGGGCCCGGCTGGAAACTTCTCCACAAGGCCAAGGCGACCAGCAGCACGACTAGGCCGAGGGAAATAGGCATGAGGACCGCCGCACGCCGACGAAAGGCGCTCAAGCGCTCGCGCCACCCGTACCCGTCCCTTCCCGGGGGAGGGGTCGAGCCCTCAACCGCCGAGTGTTCCGGGTCGGGCCTCAACGGCCGGGTGGCGCCGTATCTCAAAGCTGCTCCTCACTGCTGGTACTCCGGGATACGTTTCGGGGTGCAGCCCTATAAGTCTATTCCATGTGGCGCTGCTCGCAACCCTATCATGGAAGCGGCACAAATCGCGAACGGCGTTTGCCAGATGCTTAACGGTAAGGGGCGACGCCTGTCCCGTTAATTAGGGACCCTAACCAGCTTTTGCATCGAACGCAATTCCCTGGGTGGGTCCATGTGCCGTCCGTAGTCGGTCCAAGCAACCTCGGCTACGTAGATGTCCCCATTGGAGTCCGCCGCTATCCCGTGGGGTGAGTAGAAGCGGCCGGACTGGTCTCCGTAGCTCTCACGCCCCACTCGGGCCAAGACCTTGCCTTTGGTGTTCATCACCGTCACGCGCGGGCCCAGGTCGGCGCCGATGTCGTTGGTGGCTATCCCACAGAAATATTCCCCGATATAGAGCAGTTCCTCGTCCGAGCGCCCGTCAATCCAGATAGCAGCGGCCCGAGAAAGATTACCCCACTGGGTCTCGTATTTGCCGGTGGAACTGAACACTTGGACCCGGTGGTTTTCACGGTCGGCAACGTACACCCAGCCGTCTTTGTCGACGGCGACGTTGTGAACGATATTGAACTGCCCGTCGCCGGTGCCAGACTCGCCCCAAGAGAACAACAGGTCGCCGTTGGGCGCGTACTTGTGGACCCTGGCGTTGGAATAACCGTCGGCGACGTAGAATTCCCCGGTCCGCTTATCGAAGGCGACGTGGGCGGGAACGGAGAATGGCTCGCCGCTCATCTTGGGGCTCGGCTTGTGCGGGGTGCCCAGGGTCATCAGCAACGTGCCATCGGGGGTATACTGCCTGACCGTGCTGTCACCGTTGTCCACGCAGAACACAGTGTCGTCGGGAGCGATGGTCACGCCATGGGGGTTGGCGAACACCCCCTCGCCCCATGTCCGCAACAGGTTTCCGTCCCGGTCGAACACCAGCATTGGGACGGTCCCTCGGTTGAAGACGTAAACATGGTCTCTCGAATCCACATCGACCGCCGTCCCTTCCTTGTAGACCACGCCGTCGGGAAGCTCGCCCCAGTTCTCCCCCGATACCCGATAGTGGAAGCCGTTTTCGCCGATTACCACGGGACCGGCACCCTGGCCTTCGGTCCCGTGGCCTTCGGTGCGGGTCCCGTATTCCCAGTCCTGTTCTTTATCAACCAATTCCATCACCTCATCGGGGTCTGTTCGGCCGATTCACCCGATCAGACTTCGAGCGAGCCGGTGAGGACCCGGCGCACTCTCCCGCCGACCCGGAGGCGGTCTTCCACTTCCAGGTAGAGCCGTGAGGGGCGGCCGATTTCGAATCCCTGCTCGACGACGACACGGCCGTCCCGACCCAGGGTCCTCAAATAGGCGGCAAAGGCTGAATTGGCGCTGCCCGTCGCCGGGTCTTCACGTCCTGAGCGCACCATCAACATGCGCGCGGAAAAATCAGCGTCGGAGCTGTAAGCCTCACGGGAGAAGATGAAGGGATTGAGGAATTTGCCTTGGGAAATTTCCTCGTGGAGATCCGCGTTTACTCTGACACGTCTGAGGCCATCCAGCGTTTTGAGGCCAATAAGGACGAACGACGGGCCTATGGTGGCCAGCCGACAGGGGAATTCGGGATCGATGTCGTCTTCGTCCAACCCCAACAGGGCGGCAGCAGCCGGGAGGTCGATTCCATCCCCGAACTCCACCGGTGGGGGGTCCATCCAGGCAATTCCATCATCGTCGAAACTCACAGGGACACGCCCGGCCGGTAAATCGAGGACGTAGCTCCCATCCGCCCGGCCCAGGACCCAGGCTGTTCCCAGTGTCGGGTGTCCGGCGAACGGAAGTTCGCGTTCGGTGGTGAATATGCGGACGGTTGATTCGCCGGAGCGCTCTTCGACTACGAATGTGGTCTCCGAAAAATTCATCTCGCGGGCGATATCCTGCATGGTCGCGGCGTCGAGGTGCGCGCAGCCCCGTACTACCGCCAGCTGGTTGCCGGCCAGCGGCTTCTCGGCGAACACGTCTACGATGGTGCAATCGAGCTTTGACGATTGTGACTCGCTATTCAACTGCCTTTTCCTCTTGGTCTCAATCTGGCATTGACTGGGAAAATGTACGGGAAAACGAAGGAAGGGACTCGGGTGTTCGGAAGCCGTTGTGTCAACCTATGGTACCATCCGCGGACCCAAGCGAAGACATGACGCGCGGTTGGTGGGCGGTGCAGGACTCGAACCTGCGACCCCCTGCGTGTAAAGCAGGTGCTCTAACCATCTGAGCTAACCACCCGGCAGGTAGTTATCATAGTAGGGGCACTCAAGGTCGTAAAGGGGGCGCACCCAGGTGGTCCGGATGTTCTAACCCCAGCGGGGCTATCTGGAATATAATCGGGGTAACTGCCAAGAACCTTGTCATAACGCGAGGAACACACGATGTTGCAAAATAACCGTATTCTTTACGTCGGCATGCACGATGGGGTCTGCGCCGTCAGCAGCGAGGATGGCGGCAGGAGTTGGCGGCAAGGGCCGTTCACTCTACTGCCCCATGCCGCCGCCCGCCTGACCGCCAGCCCGGTGAATCCGGAGCGGGCCTATCTGGCGGCCTACGAGGCCGGGGTCTACCGCACCGACGATGCAGGCGCCACTTGGAGGCACATCGGGTCGTACCCCAGCGACTATGCCCACAGCGTCTTGGCCCATCCGCTGGAAGTAGACACGGTCTACGCTGGCAGCGAGCCGGCCGCTATCTTCCAGTCCAACGACGGCGGCAACAGCTGGCGGGAACGGTCGGAGTTCCGCGCGGTCCCGGAATCGAGTAATTGGGGGTTCCACGCCCCCACCCGTGATTCCCATGTCCGCGATCTGCGGGTATCGCCTGCCGACCCGGGCCACTTATACGCCGGGATAGAGGTCGGCGGCATGGTTGGCACTCGCGACGGCGGCAATAGCTGGCAACAGCTCCCCGGTCTGGACGACGACATACATTGCGTGAGCATGAGCGGAGACCGTCCGCAGCGGGTCTACGTCGCCACGGCGAGCGCGCCCTTCCGTACCGATGACCAAGGCGAGAGCTGGGAATTGATCAACGACGGCTTGGCCCGACGTTACACCCTGCACGTTTCGGCCGCTCCCGACGACGCCGACCTGGTGTTGGTCACGGTGTCGGAGAACGCCCGGCGCGGCAACCCTCAGTTCTACCGTTCAACCGACGGCGGCAAGAGTTGGCGGCTGGTCGAGGGCTTGGGCTCGGGCGAAAATCCCGAGGACATGGTGGTCGCCTTCGAGTGGGATGTTCAGTCGCCAAACCAAGTCTATGCCGGGACCGACGGCGGCAAGTTGTACTGCAGCCAAGACCGCGGCGAGACCTGGGAGCCGATACCGGTCAGCCTGTCGTCTGTGGCGGTTGGAGCCCTGGCGGTAGCGGCGTTCTGACCGCGGTATCTAACGCCCCTTGAACGACGGGGCCCGCTTCTCCAAAAAGGCGCGGCGGGCCTCGTCGGCATCGTCCGAGCCGTTCAGGATGCCGCCAGCGTTGGACGTCAGCACCATGGTGTTTTCCAAGCTGGTGTCCATGGCGGTGCGCATGATTCGCTTGCTGACCCACTGCACCATTGGCGGTGTGCGCATGATCCGGTCGCACAGGTCCCTGGTGGTTTGCTCCAGGTCTTCCGACGGCACCAAGTAGTTCAAAAGCCCCCAATCGTAGGCGCGCTGGGCGTCCAAGTGCCCGGTGTAGGCGAACTCTAAAGCCCGGCCCAGACCGGCCATCTTGGGCAGGTAGTAGCTGCCACCGTTCTCGATAATCTGGCCCAACTGCTGGTAACCGATGAACCGGGTGTTTTCGCAGCCGACCCGGATGTCGCAATGCAGCGCCATGTCCATGCCGGAACCCACTGCCGGGCCGTTGATCATGGCCACAGTGGGCTTGCGGACCAGTGAGATATCGCGGTGGAGGTGGGTAAATCCATGGAAGAAGTGCTGGCGGGCGGTGTCCGGACCCTCTTCGGTACCCCGGTTACCGGTAAAGTTTTCGCCAGTGACCGACGGGTCGTTGTCGCGGCGCATGTCGGCTCCGGAACAAAACCCGCGGCCCTCCCCGGTGAGCACGATGACCCGCACGTTGGGGTCGTCGTCGCCTGCTCGCATGTACTCGCCTACCTTCGCGACGGTGCCGTTCTCCTGGGAATTGCCGATCAGCGCGTTCATTCGCTCGGGACGGTTAAACTTGATCCAAAGGATACCTGACTCTTCGGGTTCGTAGAGCAGGTAGTCCACCAGCCTGGGTCCCATGGGAGGGCCTCCTGGGTTGGGTTAGCGGTATACCGGTGTCTTCGGTTACGGCCTAAAGCCGATAAGGTGCATTCCGGCGTCGATCATGATCGTCTCGCCAGTGATGAACTCCGCTGCGTCCAGCAGCCAGACCACGGTCTCGGCCGCTTGCTCCGGGGTCGGAGCTCCGCGGAGGGGCACCTGCTCGGCGAATTTCTCGAACAGGGACCGAGCGCCGTCTTCCCCAAGTCCTTCACCCCACCAGCGGGTGGGGAGAGGACCGGGGCACACGGCGTTGACCCGGATCTCGGGCGCCAATGCGCGGGCCAACGAGGCAGTCATCGTGTTCAGCGCGCCTTTGGACGCCGCGTAGGCGATGGAACTGCCCGCACCAGTGATAGCAGAGATCGAGGAGACGTTGACGATTGTGCCGCGGCCTTGGGCCTTCATATGCGGAGCGGCCGCCCGGGTCATCTGGTAAGCGCCAACCACATTAACGTTGTAGATATGCAAAAAGTCGTCGCCGGTGAGCGATTCCAAGTCGGCGTGGCTGGCGAACTTGGACGCTCCGGCGTTGTTGACCAGGCCGTCGATCCGGCCCCATTTTTCCAGGGCGGCGGCGGCCAGACGACGGCAATCGGCGTCGGACGACACATCCCCCTGGCAGAGCAGCGCTTCAGACCCCAGGTCGGCGCAGTCTTGGACCGTTTCCTCGGCCTCGGCCAAGCTTTTGGTGTAGTTGATCACCACCCGGGCCCCCTTGGCTGCGACCCCTTTGGCGACCGCAGCGCCGAGTCCGGTCGCCGATCCGCTAACGACAATTACAGAACCGTCGAGTGCCACGGTTTCCCCCTTATGAATGCCCGATTATGCCTGCGGGAACGGAATCAGTCCCAGCATCTCCCGCGCTTGTTGCGGCGTTGCCGGCTCCCTGCCGTTCAGACGTGCCATCGCAACCGCCCATTCTATGTACTGTGCGTTGGAGGTGGGCTGGGGGTTGTTCGGCAAAAAAGGGCTGTCCTCCATTCCGACCCGGACGTGTGCGCCTGTCGCAATTGCGATGGCACAGAGCGGGAAAGTCTGCCCCATGCTGCTGTGGGCCAGCCAGGTAGCCTCCGGGTACCGTTCCCGGATGGTCTCGGCGATGAGCGTGTAGTTCCGCGGCGAGCCGACCATCGACTGCCGCCCGTCGCCCCAATGAGCGCCCGGCTCGACCAGGAAATACCGGGTGTCCTTGATGTAGCCCTCTTCCATCAGCGTGAAGGCGTTGTTCAGCATCCCGGTATCGTGGACCGCCGGCTCTGGAAACGTGCCCCGTTGATAGCAGGCGTCCAGGGTTGCCAAGATGTCTTCGAGTGAGTTCGGGCTGACCGCCGTTTGACGACGGCCCGTCTCGGGATTCAACGCCCACCGCACCCCCATACCCAGGTTGAGAGACACCATCTCCACCGGTTGAGGCGTCTGCAAGAGATAGCCTGTTACCGCCTCGACCGGCACGTTTGATTGCCGCGCCGTGGTGTGATTCAAGACCAAGTCGCATTGGGCCCGGACCAGAGCGTCGGTCTCCGCGTACCAATCGGAGTCGTAGCTGATGCCGCCCTCCGGCGTACGCGCATGGATATGTACGATGGAGGCCCCGGCCTCGTAACAGCGCACTGCTTCAGCGGCTACTTCCTGTGGCGTCAACGGTACGTTTGGGTTGTCTTCGCGCCCTCGGTTGCCGTTCAAGCAACCTTTTATGATGATAGTGTCCATACAGATCAGCCCTTGCCACCTGTGGTCTGGCACGCAGTATAGCACGGGGTTTTTCTTCGCTAGCTGCTAGAATGGCCTGGGACTGGTTGACATAAAGGAGGCAGCCGTGGCTACGACAATAGGCATGGGTGAGTACGTCTATGAGTACCGGCCCGATTGGGCCCGTTTGCCCGCGAGCCTGTCGGTCCGTGGGGTTAGTGGAGTCGCCGTCGACTCTCACGACCGGGTGTACGTGTTCCAGCGCCAAGGCCCACCGGTGCTGGTCTTCGACCGCGAGGGCCATTTCCTCGCTCCCTGGCAGCGACCCGACGGGGTGCCCGCCGACGCCCACCACATCCACGTGGGACCCGACGACTCGGTCTATTTGGTGGACCGAGACGCGCACCAAGTCCTGAAATACACCACCGACGGGGAGTTACTGATGACGATGGGTACCCGCGACCGGGCCGCCCTGCAAGCGCCCTTCAATCACCCGGCAGACATCTGCGTCGCCCCATCCGGCGAGCTCTTTGTGGCCGACGGCTACGGCAATTCCAGCGTCCACCGCTTCACCGCCGATGGGGCTCACATAACGTCGTTCGGCAGTCCGGGCCGAGGGCCAGGTGAGTTCTTGGTGCCCCACGCCATCCGGGTGTCCAACGACGGCCGGGTGTACGTGGCCGACCGGGAGAACAACCGGGTGCAGGTATTCACGACCGAAGGCGAATTCTTGGACCAGTGGACCGACTTCAAGTGTCCGATGGGCATCCACATCGACGCCCAGCAGACCGTGTACGTAACCGACCAGGTCCCGCGGATAAGCATCCTGGACCTGGACGGTCAGCTATTGGCGCGGGGCCGGACGTTCGAGTATGCCCACCAGGTCTACACTGACTCCAGGGGCGACATCTACGGCGTAGACACCACCAATCAGAGGGTGCAGAAGTTGGCCAAGACTAACCGAGGGTCAGCAGCTAGCTAGCCCCGACCGACTGCACGAGTTCGATGCCGTATTGCTGGGCGGCGTTATGACCCAACATGCGAGCAATGGCGGCTTCGCCCAAGCCCGCCTCGCTGAGAGCCTGAATGGCGTCCCAAGCGCTGGTTGTATCCTGATTGGGATATCGGGAGCCCCAGACGACCTTCTCCGCAAAGAGGTGAGGCAGCTTCTGGATCAGCCGCTCTTCGGCGTCGAAGCCGAGCATCACCTGTCCCTCTTCCCACGTCTCTTCCGGTTCGGTTGAGACCGGGTAGTGGTGCAACAGCGGGATGACGCGGGTGGAAGCCTCCATCTTTTCTAGCACCTCTTCCATCCAGGAAGCCTTGCCGTGAGCCATCACCACCTTCATCTGCGGATACCGCTCCATCACGGTGAATCCGATCAAGGCAGAAGCCACGAACATGTGATTGTCCAGCCAATTCGAGATGACCGGCGCGATCGGATGTCCCAACGGTGTCCCAGCATACATGAACGGCCGGCTTTCGCCGTTTCCTCCACCGGCGAAGGGCCCTCCGCCTCCTCCCAAATCGAAGGGGACCAGATTGAGCCGTCCCTTCACCTTCTCCATAAACTGGCCGTGGGAAGTCCACTCGGGGTTCCACAAACCGGGCGTCGGATGAACGGCGGCCGACACTCCAAGGGTTTCCAGTTCGCCCCAGAGCGGGTCGAAATAGGGATGAGTGAAGTAGCGCCCTTCGAGAAACATGGGCCGGATAAAGGCGCCGCGGAAGCAGGAGATCTTGGAGACTCGCTGTAGCTCCTCTAGGGCCAGGTCCATGTCCTGAAGGGGCAACATGGCCGCGGCGAACAACCGGTCCGGGGCCGCCTTGCAAAAATCGGCGATCCAGTCGTTGTAGGCTCGGGCCAGCGCGTGGGCCACATCGGGGTCCTCGACGAGGTGGAAGCCCTCGGCGAACCAGGTGGGGTAAAGGAAGGCTTGGTCCACGCCCATCGCGTCCATGTCGAGGAGCCGGGCCTGGGGGTCCGAGGCACCCGCTGTTTCCGGGTGCCGCGTGTCCGGGTCCAAGCCTCCCACCGCCTCCCAGGTCATCCCGGGCTGCCAGATGGCATGGCGGGGGATGTTGGAGTTATTGGAGTCCCGGAACACCTTGCCGTTGACCTTGAGGTAGGAGTTGGTGTTCCCCTCTTCCCGCCACAGCGCCGACTTGCCCAGGATACGGTATTCCGGGTCGAGGTATTCTTCCCACAACTCCCTGGGCTCTACGACGTGGGAGTCACTGTCAAAAACCGCAAAGCGCTTGTTCGTCGTCATTCCTTCTCATCTCCCCGAATATGGGTACTTGCGCCCCATTCAGTAAGAAAGAAGCCCCTCCCTCGAGGGGCTTCTTGCCGATGCTCCCTTGGCCTCCAATCTACCGGCGGAGGAGGCTGGACTCAGGAAGAAGGGCTTGGTTGACTTCCTCCTCGGTGGGCCACCAGTCCGGACGCTCGATCTCCGTGACCCGTTGGCGGATGATGTTCTTGGGCGCCTTGACATTGTACAGGCGGCGGGCGTTGCCCCCCAAGAACGCGGCCTGGTCGGCGACAGGCAGCTCGCATTGTTGCATCGTACCGATGGCTCTCCAAGCGTCGTCGCCGTCGTGGTGATAGACGTCCGAAGCCCAGATCAAAATGTCCCGGTAGAACTCGGGGAAGCGGGAGGGCGGAGCCTCATCTCCCTCGAAACCGGTCATGCAGTGCTGGAAGAAGGTTTCGCTGGGCAGCTGGGTTAGCGGGGCCATTTGACGATCGTTGCGATAAAGCTTGTAGACCTTGTCGCACTCGTCCAACACGAAGCTCAACCACGTGGAAGAAGCCTCGAATACGGCGGCGTTGATCTTGGGGTGCCGCTCGAAAAAGCCCGACAGCAGCACCATGGTGACCCAAAGGGAGGCCTCTGCCTGGAAATTCTGGACATTCGACAGGAAGGAGTGAGGCAGCCCCGACGTGGAGATGGTCCGGCGAATCAACTCTGCTCCGGAGTACTGCTCGCTGTAGCCAGTCGGCTTGAGGCCGCCGCTGGCCGGGAACGGGTGCATTCCATACACCAAGCCGGTGTCTTCCAATGCGTTCCAGACTGGCTCGTACTTGGGCTGGACAGGGTAGTTACCCCAAGCGTCCATGGGGCGAATAAGGCCGACCCGGCATCCCATGTCGGCCACGCGGTAGATTTCCTCCACCGCGTACTGAGGGTTCTGCATCGGAAGCAGGGCGGCGAAGAATAGCCGGTCGGGGTTCTCCAGGGTATACGCGTAAGCCCAGTCGTTGTAGGCTTTGCAGGCTGCCTTGGCACCCATGGCGTTCTGCAGCCATGGGTAGGTATCGATGTCGGAAGGGATAATCATCACCTGGTCGATACCCTGGACGTCCATGTCCAACAGGCGGGGCCCGGGCTCGTAGGAGCCATCGTGGTCCAGATAGGCCGCTTGCTCTTTGGTGAGGGCGGTCTCGGGGTCAAGGTTGCGGACGTTTAGGGCCCGCTGGATGTCATGTTTGACGCCCGGCCCGGCCGTGGTGATGGAGCGGGTCATGCCGGGGGTCCCGCCCCTTCGCTGGGAGCCAATTCCGACGCCGGCCTTCCCATTGACGATCAGCTGGCCGCTATCGGCGTCGTACCACATCGTGGCCTTTAGCGCCTCCATCTCCTCTTTGGTCAGGTTGTCCTTAGCCCGCTCCCAAATCTCGGCGGGCTCGGTTATGTGGGCATCACAGTCAAAGGTTGCATAGTCCTTGCTCATGCTCGGGAATCGCTGTACAGGCACGCTCTACCTCCTTGCCGTATCGGTGGAGAAATTACTTGAACTGGCTTATTTTCCACTACGTTAGCACATTTCTCCGTGGAAAGCCAAACCCTGGAAAACGAACTATGGACGCAATCCGGGGAATCCCGCGCCGGCTCCGCCATTGGGACGACCGGCGCGGGCCTCGGTTGCACGAATCCTTATCTCGCGGCCACCACGTACTCCAGGTCTCGCATCCCAAAGAGGCCCGAAGTGGGATAATCCGCTACAACCTCGGGGTTCACCACGAAGTCCGCGGAGAGCCAGAATAGCGGAAGGAGCGCATATTCCTCGAACGCGATGTTGCCCCCCTCCCGCAGGTATTGGTCACGCTTGTTGAAGTCGGTCTCGGGCACCAGCTTCTCGTAAGCCGCGTCGATGCCCTCGTTTTCGAAGAAGTGGCAGCAGATGCCCTGCAGCTCCCGGCCGCTATAGTAGACAATTCTTAGCTGGTCCGGGTCCTCGAACTTGATGGTCGCATCGGTCCAAGCGACACCGCCCACTTCTCCCTTAAGGATGTGTTCCCGGAACCAGGCGAACTCCCGTTCCTCCAATGCCACATCCGCTCCGATGTCTCTCCAGTAGTTGGCGATGGCCTCTCCTACGTCGGCTAGTTGAGGCAACTCCGGCCGGATGGTGAGCAAGTAGATCACCTTGGACCAATCCAAGGGCTTGCCAATCTCGGCCTCGACCTCGGCCAGCAGCACTCGGGCGCGCTCCGGGTCATACCCATACTTCTCGTCGTAGCGTTCCAGCCACTCCGGATTCCAACCGCGCAGCGACTCGTGGTAGAAGGGGACGGGCATCGGCTCTCCCTTTCCGGCCAACAGCGTCTGTTGAATCTCGTCCCGGTCAATCGCGCGGTTCAGGGCCTCCCGGACCTTCTTGTGCACCCAGGGTACTTCCTCTATTGGATGGTAAACATCGGAGTAGGGCAGGTCCGGTGAGTTGCCCGTCCTGGTGCCGGCCAATTCCTGGTGAAAGTTTCCACCCATCATCGCGTAGAGAGGCACGGTGGGAGTCCTGGCGGCAATCACCTCCATGCCATTATTCAGCGCCGTCGCTTCCAGGTCTGGAGGCAGGGCGGCGATGTGGGCCTCGCCGGAGAGGAGCATCGCCAGACGAGTGGCATGCTCTTTGACGAACAACATTTGGAGCTCGGGGAAGTCGGGGGTCACACGGTAGTGATCGTACGGCACTGATTCGTAGAGGACGTAGGCTCCCAGGACCCGCTCCACGAACTGGTAGGGGCCGGTGCCGATGGGGTTATTTTCGACGCCGGCCTGCCCCTCCGCGTCGAAGTGGTCCTTGCTCAACATGTGGTTGTACCAGCGGTTGGCGTTGAAAACCTCCATGTCCAGCTTGGGTACCGCCAGATGGTAGATTATCTGGTAATCGTCGATCACCTCGATACTGCCCTTGGCTAGCACCTCATCACGGTAGAAAGTGGCGTGGGCCGATACACTCCCCTCTCTGGCGTGGCGGTCTACTGTGTGGACCAAGTCCCTGGCCGTGAACTCGCCAAAGCCCTTGTGGAACTGGACGCCCTTGCGAATATTGAAAGTCCAGTCTTTCAAGTCGGGACTTACCTCCCAGCTAGTCGCCAACATGGGGACGTACGTGGCGTTCTCATCGTAGCGGACCAGGTCATCGTACATGGGCAAAAACTGGGACTGGTGTACCGCGGTTACCTGGTGCGGGTCGTTGGTCTCCCGTTCGATCACCACCGCCGCCAGCAAGCGGCCTGCCGGCTCTGCGTCGGCCGCCGGGCTTTGCGCAGCGGTGGGGGCGGTGGTCGGGACCGGAGCCGGGGTTTCACCGGGCGCAGCAGTTGGCGCCACAGATGCGGTGGTGGGCGCGGGGGAAGTCGCCGTCGATGCCTCGCCACAAGCAATTGCGACGATCAACGCCAGAACGACGATTATGCCGAGCCCTTGTGAAACGCCGAATCTCATCATATGTACCCTCCGTTCGTTGGTGTCTGAGTCCAGTATCCAGCAAGCAAGTTGGGCTTAGTTAGTCGCCGGCACCACGTATTCCAGGTCACGCGTCCCGTACCAACCCGAGGTGGGATAATCTCTCACCACCTGTGGGTTGACCGTGGCGTCGGCATTGAGGAAGAAAAGGGGAACGGTAACATATTGGTCGTAGATGTAATTGCCAGCCTCCCGTAGGACCTGGTCCCGGATGTCGAAATCGGTCTCCGGCACCAACTTCTCGTAAAGCTCGTCGATAACGTCACTCTCGTGGAAATGGCAACAGTGAGCGTACAGCTCCCGCCCACTGTAATAGATCGTCTTGAGCATGTCCGGGTCCCACATTCTGCGAGTCCCGTCAGTCCAAGCGATACCGCCCATCTTTCCTTCGATGATGGCTGGAACGAAGGTGGCGAACTCCATTTCCTGGAGCTTCACGTCGACCCCGATGGCTCTCCAGTAGTTATGTACTGCTTCCCCAACATCTACCAACTGAGGGAGCGCCGGGCGAGGAGTGAGCACAAAGACCGTCCCAGACCAGTCCAGGGGTCGGCCGATTTCCTCCTCCACCTCGGCCAGCAGTTCTTTTGCCCGCTCTGGATCATACCCATACATTTCGTCGTAGCGCTCCAGCCATTCGGGGTTCCAGCCTGGCAGGGAAGAATGGTAGAAGGGCACCGGCATGGGCTCGCCCTTGCCGCCCAGCAACGTGGCCTGAATTTCCTCTCGGTTTACTGCCCGGTTCAGGGCCTCCCGCACTCTTCGGTCCACCCAGGGGAGCTCAGTCACCGAGTGGGGCATGTCGGAAAAGGGCAGGTCTGGGGATTCGCCTTTTCGCGTGCCGGCGGGATAATCATGGAACACTCCGCCGTACATCGTGTAGAGGGGCACCACCGGGATCCTAGAGGAAATCACTTCCATGCCCCGGTCGACGGCGGTAGTCTCCAAGTCTGGGGGTAACCGAGTGATATGCACCTCGCCGGCCAGGAGCATCGCCAGCCGGGTGGAGTTTTCTTTAACAAAGAAGATCTGAAGCTCCCGGAAGCCGGGCGTGACCCGCCAGTGTTGGTAAGGGACCTGTTCGTACAGGACGTTGGAGCCCAAAACCCGATCGACAAACTGATAGGGGCCGGTGCCTATGGGATTGCTCTCGACACCTTTCTGGCCCTCCTGATCGAAGTGCTTCTTACTCAGCATTTTCTGGTACCACAGGCTGGACTCAATGTAGTCCAAATCTAGCCTAGCCTCCGGGAGGCGATAGACGAGCGTGTAGTCATCCACGACCTCGGTGGAAGGCACCACCTGGTCTCGGTAGAAACCAGTGTAAGAGGTGGTGGTTTCATCTCTGGCGTGGCGTTCGTTGGTGTGCACCATGTCTTGGCCGGTGAAGTCGCCGAAGCCCTTATGGAAGGGCACACCCTTTCTGAGGTGCCAGGTCCAGGTCGTCAAATCTGGGCTGATTTCCCAGCTCTCGGCCAGCATAGGAACGCGTTGGCCCATTTCATCTAGACGGGTCGGAGATTCGTACATCGGCAAGATCTGCGGGTGAAATGGGATAAGGAGCAAGTGAGGGTCGTTTCCCTCCGTATCAGCCACCACAGCCACATTGAGGCGGTCCACCGCCGGTTGGCCGCCGGTGTCCGGGATTGGCGTTGCCGTGGGAGCTGTCGTCGGGACAGGCGCTGGAGTTTCACCGGACGCAGCTGTAGGCGCAGAAGAAGGGGTCGCGGATGCCGGGGAAGTTGCAGTCGATGCCTCGCCACAAGCCACGGCGACAAGCAACGCTATGATAATGAGCATGCCGAGTCCTTGGGTAATGTGTCGTCTCATGACGAAAATCCTCTTCCCCTAACTCTGAGTATTTGTGGACCAGTCTGGGTGGCGGGCCTATTTCTTAACCGCCACCACATCCTCCAGGTCCTGTGCTCCCCTGAATCCCGTCGTGGGGTAGTCGGCCACCACTTCCGGGTTCACCGTGAAGCTAGCCGTCATCCAGAAAAGGGGAAGCAACGCGTATTCCTCGTAGATGAAATCTCCGGCCTCCCGGAGCAACTGGTCACGGACATCAAAGTCTGTTGCCGGGACCAATTTCTCAAAGACGTCGTCAATGGTCTCCCGTTCGAAGAAGTGGCAACATATACCTCCAACGGCCGGATCGCGCCCGCTGTAGTAGACAACCTCCAGCATTCGGGGGTCTTCGAATCTGATCGTTCCGTCGGTCCAGGCAACGCCGCCAACGCTTCCACGAATAATATGTTCCCGGAACGTGGCGAACTCCTGGACTTCAAGCTTCAGGTCCGCTCCAATCTCTCTCCAGTAATTTGAGATGGCCTCTCCCACGTCGGCCAGCTCGGTGACCTCCGGACGGGGAGTAATCAGGAACACCAGGTTGGACCAATCCAAGGGCTGTCCAATCTCGGCCTCGACCTCGGCCAGCAACTCTCGGGCCCGTTCGGGGTCATACCCGTATTTCTCCTCGTAGCTCCCCATCCACTCCGGGTTCCAACCCCGCATCGAGGCATGGTAGAAGGGGACCGGCATCGGCTCGCCCTTCCCGCCCAGGATGGTTGCTTGAAGCTGGTCCCGGTCTACTGCCCGGTTGAGCGCCTCACGCACCCTTCTGTCCACCCAAGGGACTTCTGTGACCGGGTGTAGCATGTCGGAAAATGGCAGGTCCGGATGTTCTCCCTTTCGCGTGCCAACAGGGTGGTCCGCGTGGAAATTCCCGCCAAACATCAAGTAGAGGGGTGCCGTTCCTACCCTTGCGGGAATCACCTCCATGCCATTGTTCACCGCCGTAGACTCCAGGTCGGAAGGTAGTGTGACGATGTCGGCCTCGCCGGCCAGAATCATGGCCAACCGGGTGGACTGCTCCTTAACGAAGAGGACCTGAAGCTCGGGAAAATCGGGCGTTTTGCGCCAGTGTTGGTAAGGGACCCGTTCGAACAGGACATGTGAGCCCCCCACCCGCTCCACGAATTGGTAAGGTCCGGTGCCTACGGGATTGCTCTCGATACCTTCCTGGCCTTCCGCATCGAAGTGGGCTTTGTTAAGCATCCAGGCATGGCGGTGGGTGATGGATATTTCGGGGACATCAAGCTTGGGCACGGGTAGGTGATAGATGATCTGATAGTCATCCACCGCCTCAATATTGTCTACCACGCTCTCCCGCCAGAATAGAGCATCGGCCGATATGCTCTCCTCGCGGGTGTGGCGCACGATACTGTGCACTACGTCTGCTGTGGTGAACTCTCCGAAGCCTCGGTGCCACTCGACGCCCCTTCTCAAGGTGAAAGTCCAGTCCTTCAAGTCAGGGCTGACCTCCCAACCGGTGGCTAGCATGGGGACGAACTCAGCGGACTGGTTGAACCGGACCAAGGCCTCGTACATGGGCAGATTCTGGGCCGATGCGGATAGGGGCACCTGATGAGGGTCGTTGCTCTCTCGTTCGATAGCGACGGCCACTCTCAACCGCTCGCTCACCGGCTGAGCGTCAGCCGGTGGCAGGGGCGTTTCCTCGGGGACCGCCGTAGGTACAGGTTCCGAGGATGTGACCGCCGTGGGTGGGGGAGTCGTTTCGGTTGGAGCGTCCGCCTCGCCACAGGCGATCGCGGCCATCAACGCTACAACCACAATAATACTGAGTGCTCGGGAAGAGCTTAGTCGCATCATGAAATAACCCCTGACCGTACTGTCTGGATAGGCTTCTGATACACAACTCGGCAGGCTAATTCGGGCTCTAATTGTAGGTCATCTCCATGACTTGAGCCCGATTGCATGTCTACTTCACGACCGCTTTCACCTTTTCTAGATCGCGGGGCGGGAATTGACCGCTGGTGGGGTAGTCGGCCACGATATCGGGATTCACCACAAACTCGGCGAATAGCCAGAATAGTGGAAGAGTAGCGTATTCGTTGAAGAGAATGTCGCCAGCCTCTCTCAAAAGTCGGTCACGCTCGTTTAGGTCTGTTTCCGGCACCAGCTTATCGTAGATATCGTCCAGTTCCTTGGTTTCGAAGAAGTGGCAACAGAAGTTCCCGCTCCAGTAGATTATCCCTAACATCAACGGGTCACTGAATTGTCGGGTCGCGTCGGTCCAGGCAATACCTCCCATCGCTCCCGGAATGATGTGCTTCTGGATGATGAATGCCTGCTCCCTCTGCTCTATCTTGATCTCCACTCCAACCTCCCGCCAGTAGCTAGCGATGGCTTCAGCTACGTCCTCGGTTTCTTGGGATGAAGGGCGTGGAGTGATCATAAACACTGTCTTGGACCAATCTATCGGCTTGTCACCAAAAACGTCTGCCCTGAAGTCTTCGAGTAGCTCTCGGGCAAGCTCGGGGTCATAGCCATACTCCTCGTCAAACCGTTTCTCCCAATCCTCATTCCAGCCTCTTATTGAAGGCTGCCAGAAGGTCACGTACATGGGCTGGCCTCTGCCACCCAAGATGGTTGCTCGAAGTTCGGCCCGGTCTACTGCCCGGTTCAGGGCCTCTCGCACCCTCCTGTCCACCCAAGGGACTTCCGAGGCAGGATGGAATACGTCCGAGCCGGGTAGGTCCGGCTTGTCCCCCACCCTCGTGCCAAGGGTATCCTCACGGAGATTCCCACCGAACATACTGTAGATGGCAACTGTTGGGACCCTAGCGGTGATGGTTTCCATCCCTCTGGATACGGCAGTCTGTAACAAGTCGGTGGGCAACTGAACGATATCTGCCTCGCCAGCGATTATCATGGCTAGGACAGTAGCAGGCTCGGTCACATTGAGCAGTTGCAGTTCGGGGAAGTCGGGGGTGATTCGCCAGTGTCTGTATGGCACCCTTTCGTACAGCACATAGGAGGTTGTTCGTTCCACAAACTGGTACGGCCCTGTTCCCACCGCGTTTTCCTCTACCCCTTGCTGGCCCTCAGCGTCAAAATGGGCTTTGCTAAGAATCGAGAAGTGCCAGTTATTGGCCATAGTCTCGCTCCAGTCCACCCTGGGGACATCTAAGCGCCAGACTACCTGGTAGTCTCCGATGATGTCGAGACTGCCGTTCTCTGAGATGGGTTGGAACGTTGTCGACAAATCCGGAGCAAGGGAATCAGGCCGGATATATCGCTCAAAGGTATGACCTATATCCTTGGCTGTGAATTCACCGAAGTCCTTGTGCCACTTGACTCCCTCGCGCAGACTAAATGTCCACACTTTAGCGTCCTGGCTTACCTGCCAATCGGTAGACAGCATGGGCCCATATTGTGCGAACTCATCGTATTCCACCAAGGCCTCGTACATAGGGAGATACTGGTTACTCCGGGATATGGTCACCAAAGCAGGGTCGTTCGTGTCGCGGTCCCATAGAGCGGCCACTCTAAGACGTTGAGCGACCGGCGCAGCAACCGGTGGTGGTGTCTCGGTACGAGCCGCAGTAGGGACAGGCGACCGAGTTTCACTGGGCACAGCTGTAGGAGCCGCAGAGATAGCCGTGGGTAGGAGCGGAGCTTCGGTTGGAGCGTCCGCCTCGCCACAGGCGATGGCCGCGATCAACGCTACAACGATGAGAGCGCCGAGTCCCTGGGGAACGTTTAGCCTCATGATGGAAGACCTCTTTCCCAGACTCCTTGAGCGGGATACCGTTGCACCTCCCGGTCAAGAGCTATTGGAGGCCGCTCCGCGACCAGCACTGCAATATCCGCGGTGGTATTTCGAGATCGTTTACGCTATATCTTGTACACCCTGGCGGCATTGCCGCCGGCGATCTTGGCAGTCTCCTCCTCGGTGCAATCGGACAGAATCTCCTCGAGAATTTGTCGACTCCTCGGGAAGGTGGACTCAGTATGGGGATAATCTGAGCCCCACAATAGCTGGTCCACGCCGATGATGTCCCGGAGCTTTATCGCCAGGGAATCTTCCTGGAAGCCCAAGAAGATATTTCGGTGGAAATAATCGCTAGGGAGCATGTCTTCCTTGAACCGGTAGATCTCGTTTCTGGCAGACCTCTCGTTGTAGTTGAAGTCCATCCGTTCCAGGAAATGGGGGACCCAGGACAACTCGAACTCCACCGCTCCTATTTGGAGCCTCGGAAAGCGCTCGAAGACCCCGCTGAAGATCATGTCGCCGGTGGCCATCCGTATCCAGTGGTCCGCGTTGGTTAATGCGGCGGGTCTCGAAAAACCGCGGTCTACGTTGGCCCCGGAGTCCTGGCCTGGGCGCTCCGTTACCAAGTGGAGACCGAGGGGCATCTCGAGGTCCTGGGCTGCTGCCCATAGAAGGTCGTACTCCGGCAAATAGTAGCCCCGGCCGGAGGGTGGATACACTGTAATCATGGCTCCCGCGAGCCCCATGTTGGCGCAGCGTTCCAGCTCCGCTACGCTACCCGGAACGTCGTCCACGTTGAGCATCGCGATACCCTTAAGCCGCTGTGGGAACGGGTTGCAGAACTCAGCCAGCCAGTCGTTGTAGGTCCGGAAGAGGGAGGTCAGAAGCTCGCTGTCTGGCACCCGGTACAGGAAGAGGCCGATTGTGGGGTAGACGATGCTTACGTCCACCCCGTCGATTTCCATGTCCTTGACATGTTCCTCCGGGATGTAGCCCCCCGGCCGGGACTCTTCGATTCGATGCTTGGTGCTCAGCTTTTCGGGGTCCTCGAACCGCAGGCCCACGTTGGCGCCGGAGGCGGAGAGGCCGCCGAACCTCAAGCCGTCGCAGAACCAAAAGTCGCCGTCTTCCATGGACTCGATGTGAGGGGCGCGGTCCTTGAATTTGGGTTCGGCCCTGCTGGCCCACAGGTCCGCCGGCTCGGCCACGTGATTGTCTGACGATATGATCCGGTAGTCGGCCATGACTTGAGCCCTCCTGGGTTGATTTTGGAGAGTGCCTGTGTTGGCCTGTCCCTATTTAATGACCGCCTTGGCGTACTCTAAATGCCGCGGAGGCCGGAGACCCGAGGTCTGATAATCCGCCACGACCCGCGGGTTGATGACGTATTCGCTGTGGATCGAAAACATGGGTGCGGTAGCGTATTCGACGAAGAGATGCTCGCCTATCTCCCTCAGAATTCGGTCCCGTTCGTCCAGGCTCACCGTCGCTAAGAATTCGTCGTACTTGTCCTCGACGAACTGGCTCTCGAAGAAATTGACAGGCCCGCCCTTGCTCTTGCTAGCGTAGATGACCCTGATCTGCTCCCGATCGGTGGACCGCCACGGTGTGGCATCGGTCCAGGCAATGCCGTGTATTTTCCCGGCCAGGAACCTCTCGAGGAAATAGGCAAACTCCCTTTCCTCCAGCTTGATTGGCACTCCGACAGCCCGCCAGTAGTTGGCGACAGCTTCCCCGATATCCGCCAGCTCCCCAAGCTCCGGGCGCGGAGTAAGCAGGTAGACGCTTTGAGACCAATCGAGAGGTTCCCCAAGTTCGGCTTCGACTTCGGCCAGCAGCTCTTCGGCACGCTCGGGATCATACCTGTAATCCACCTTGAATCTCTCAATCCATCCCGGGTCCCACCCTCGCAGATGAGAGGCCCAGAACGTGATCGGCATCGTCTCACCCCTCCCGCCCAGGAGGGTGTCTTGGATTTCCTGTCGGTTTATCGCGAGGTTAAGGGCCTTCCGCACCTTCCGGCCGAGTTCTCCCGGGAGGGCCCAAGGAATGGGAATGGTGGGGTCGTAATAATCGGAGGTCGGCAGATAATTTCCGCCGAACTCCGCATACACCACGATGGTCGGAGCGGTGGATTGCACCACCTCAAGGCCCTGGTCCAGCGCGGTGGATTGGAGATCGAAGGGTAATACTGCGAGGTCTACCTCGTCGGCTAATAGCATGGCCAGGGTCGTAGACGGCTCGATCACAAAGAAGAATTGAAGTTCCTGGAAATCAGGAGTCACCCGCCAATGTTCGTACGACACGCGCTCGTGCAGCACATATGCGCCAGAGGACCGCTCCACGAACTGATAGGGACCTGTCCCAACCATCTCCTGTTGCACTCCTTCTTGACCTTTGGCGTCATAAAAGTCCTTGCTCAACATGTGCGTTTGGACTTGACCACTGAACAAGAAGGGGACATCCAGGAAGGGCTGGGCAAGACGGAAGATCATCTCATGGTCATCGACCACCTCATGACTTGCCAGGAACATCTTCAAATCGTCTATCCGGGTATTCGCACTGTCGGGCCGAGTTAACCGCCCTATGGTATGCACAACATCCTTGGCGGTGAACTCTCCCCAGTCATGGTGGAATGGGACGCCCTTCCGTAGCTTTAAGTTCCAGGTCTTTCCGTCGGCGCTGACGTTCCATTCGCTGACAAGATGAGGAATGAACTTGGCGAATTGGTCGTCGTAGAACAACGTTTCCAACACGTTGTCGAACTGGTGCATGTGATGTGATATGACCTGAGCCGGGTCGTTGCTCTCACGTTCCGATCGTGAGATTACCCTCAGGCGCTGCGCCGCCGGTGCGCCGCCGGTTTCCGGGATTGGCGTAGCTGCGGGAGCCCTGGTCGGGATGGGTGCTGGAGTCTCACCGGGCGCAGCTGTAGGCGCGGACGAAGGAGCCGCGGGCGCCGGGGAAGTTGCAGTCGATGCCTCGCCGCAGGCGATGGCGGCGATCAGCGCTACAACGATAAGAATGCTGAGTCCTTGGGAAACGTGTCGTCTCATGATGGAAGACCTCCTTCCCCTTTGTCTCTGAGCAGGGTACCGATGCAGCACCCGGCGGACCGGGTGACGGGGCTCGATTCTCGGACTCTTGCGGCACGTGGCCCCCTTTGGGGGCCACGTTGAGGTTCTTTGTCGCTATCTAGCTGCCTTGACGTACTCCAGTTGGCGTGGGGGCCGAGACCGGAAGTCTTGTACTCCGCGACAACCGCCGGGTTTAGCACGAATTCCGCAGAGAGCCAGAACAAAGGCAGGGTTCCATATTCTTCGTAGATATGGTCTACGGCTTCGCGCATGAGCGCATCACGGGCGGCGGGATCGGTTGTTAACTGCAACTCCTCGTACACTCGGTCTATCGTTTCGCTCTCGAAGAAGTGACAGCAGCCGCCACTATAGTAGATTATTCGGAGCGTCGCCGGGTCCGGGAAACGAATGGTTGCATCGGTCCAGGCCTCATCGTTGTGGTGGACTTCCACGCTGTCGCCAGTGATTATTTTCCTGAAGCGCTCGAACTCCCATACGTCTAACTCCAGGTCCGCCCCGATGGCCTTCCAGTAGTTCCAAATTGCCTCACCCACATCTTCCAGCTCGGCAAGTTCCGGACGTGGGGTTATGACATAGGTCATGCCCGACCAGTCCAAAGGCGCGCCCATTTCCACTTCGGCCTCTATGAGCAACTCTTTGGCGCGCGCCGGGTCGTACCCGTAGTTTTGCTCAAAGTTGTCGATCCACGATTGGTTCCAGCCCGGCAATGAGGAGTGCCAGAAGCTGACCGCCATCGTTTCCCCTCTCCCACCGAGGATAGTATCCCGCAACTCCTCTCGATTCACTGCCCGGTTCAGAGCTTCGCGCACCTTTCGATTGTTCCAGGGGATTGTCGGGTCATAGGCCACGTCGAGGTTCTTTGTATCTATCTAGCTGCCTTGACGTACTCCAGTTGGCGTGGCGGGCCTAGGCCGGAGGTCTTATATTCCGCTATAACCTCCGGGTTCACCACGAACTCTTGGGAAAGCCATAGCAACGGCAACGTGCCGTATTGCTCGAATATATGGTCGCCGGCTTCCCGCATCAGCACATCGCGGGCGGCGGAATCCGCCGTTACCTGTAGGTCCTCGTAGACTCGATCGATCGTCTCGCTCTCGAAGAAGTGACAGCACCCGCCGCTGTAGTAGATGATGCGGAGCATCGCGGGGTCAGGGAAACGAATTGTCGCATCGGTCCAGGCCAAGTTGTTGTGATGGTTCTCGACGCTATCCCCGTAAATCTTGTCTCTGAACCGCTCGAATTCCCATTGCTCCAGCTGGACCTCGGCGCCGACCGCTTTCCAGTAGTTTTGGATCGCTTCGCCTACGTCTTCAAGCTCCGGCAGCTCGGGGCGCGGGGTGATGATGTAGCGGGTCTCGGACCAGTCCAAGGGAGCCCTTAGTTCTTCCTCGACCTCAGCCAGCAACTCCATCGCCCTCTCAGGGTCATACCCATAGTGCTCGTCGTAGTTGTCGATCCACGATTGGTTCCAACCCGGGAGAGAGGAGTGGAAGAAGCTTACCGCCATCAGTTCCCCTCGGCCGCCTAGTATCGTGTCTTGCAACTCCTCGCGGTCCACCGCCCGGTTCAAGGCCTCGCGGACCTTGAGGTTGTTCCAAGGAATCGTAGGGTCATAGTGGGGTTTGCTGGGCAGGTAATTCCCGCCGAACTCCACATAAATTGGCATGGTCTTGGACACCGCTTCGACTACCTCCATCCCCCCGTCAACCGCCGTCTTTTGTAGCTCGAAGGGTAATACGACGATGTCCGCTTCGCCCGCTAGGATCATCGCCAAACGGGTGGAAGGCTCTTTGACGATCGAAAGCAGGATCTCATCGAACTCGGGAGTGATCCGCCAGTGGTCGTAGGGCACCCGTTCGTACATTACATGGGAGCCGAGTACGCGCTCTTTGAACTGGTAGGGGCCAGTCCCCACCATCATGCGATCGACGCCGGCTTGGCCTTCGGCGTCAAAGAACTCCTTGCTCAAGACGGCACCCCAATAGCGGTACACAATCTTTTTGTCACAGCAGAGTGTGGGCTCGATCCCGGGCGTGTGGAACACCACGGAGTAATCATCGGGAGTTTCCATGTTGTCTCGCCACTCTTGGAACTTGGGCTTTTCGCTAACCGCGGAGTCCTCTCGGAGGTAACGGTCGAAGGAGTGGACTATGTCCTTAGCCGTGAACTCGCCCCAATCAAAATGGAAGGGCACCCCCTTTCTTAATGTGAACGACCAACTCCTACCATCGGCGCTCATTTCCCACTCGGTGGCGAGCATTGGACCGTAATCGAGGTCCGGGGGTTCCTCGGTCAGGCCTTCAAACACGGATCCAGCCTGGACCCACGCGTCGATTGACGCCATATAGGGGTCGTTCACTTCTCTTTCGACCGCGGCCACTGCTCGCAACCGACCGACGCCGCCGATCGATGTAGCTTCCTCCGGTTCCGGTGTGGCCGCGGGAACTGCCGTCGGCGCGCCGCCCGGAGCCGTTGCTTCGGTGGCTGGTGGAGGTGACGTGGCCGTCGCTGACGTGCCGCAGGCCAATATGACCATAATCAAAAGCAAAGCTATGCCGGTTAGTGGTGCCTGGATTCTGCGCTTTCTCATCGGTCTCCCCTTGTTTCAGGTGGGTGGTCCCTCATCCCGTGGCCCCCGTTGGGGTTGCCGAAAGGGATTACGGGGGTCTGGTGGATGGGCTCGGCTCCCGTTACCTGGCGGCGACTACATTTTCAAAGTCCCGCGGTGGGAAGTGTCCCGGGTTGGGGTAGGCTGCCACCACTTCTGGGTTTACGGTGAAGCTGGCCGGGAACCAAAACAGCGGGAGAGTGCCATATTCGTCGTAGATGTAATTGCCCGCGTCCCGCAGAAACTGGTCCCGCATGGCCAGGTCCGTTTCGGGCGCCAGCTTTTCGTAGATCTCGTCGATGACGTCTCTTTCAAAGAAGTGACAGCATATATTGTTCTTGCTGTAGTAGATGATTTCAAGAATCCGCGGGTCTAGGAACCTCAGGGTTGCATCTGTCCAGGCCACGCCGCCCATCGTTCCCGACAGGTAATGGGTCCGCCATTCTGACAACTCCTTTACTTCCAGGTCCACGTCAGCCCCAATGGCTTGCCAGTAATTGACGATCGCCTCGCCTAGGTCGGCCAACTCGGGCAACTCTGGGCGGATGGTCAGGAGGTAGACGGTATTGGACCAGTCAAGAGGCTGTCCAATCTCATCTTCAACCTCTTTCAGCAACTCTTTGGCTCGACCGGGGTTGTACCCGTAATTCTCCTCCAAATTGTCCACCCATTCCTGATTCCAACCTGGCAGGCTGGGATGGTAGAAGGTCACCGCCATCTTTTCCCCTTGGCCACGGAAGAGGGTCTCCAGGATCTCATCCCGGTTGACCGCCATGTTCAAGGCTTGCCGCACCTTCCTGTGGACCCAGGGCACCTCGGTTACGGGGTGGTAAATGTCCGAATAGGGCAGCTCTTCTCGTATCCCTTCCCGCTTGCTTCCATCCCGGATCACGCCATCATCGTGGTAGTTGCCACCAAACATGGTGTAAACCGGCACCGAAGGGATGGTTGCCTCGATAACCTCCATTCCGGCGTTGATGGCGGTAGGCTCCAGGTCCCGCGGTAGCATGACGATGTCTACCTCGCCCGCGAGGATCATCGCCAGCCGGGTGGAGTGCTCGGGCACTCGTAAGATCTGTATCTCATCAAAGTCCGGGTCGGCCCGATAGTGGTCGTAGGGCACCCGCTCGAATAATACGTGGGACCCCAGGACCCGCTCGACGTATTGGTAGGGGCCGGTGCCTACCGGGTTATTCTCGATACCTTCCTGACCTTCGGCGTCGAAATGGGCCTTGCTCAGGGTGGAATGGTAGAAGTCGGCGCTTTCCAGGGCCCACATATCTAACTTGGCCGCAGACAGGTTGTAGACGACTGTATGGTCGTCCACTACTTCCACTCCTTCCGAGTCGGACAGGTCTTGGTAGAACCGAACGTAGGCTGAAACCGATTGGTCTTCGATGCGTTTAACGATGGAGTGCAGAAGGTCCTGTGCCGTAAACTCGCCAAAGTTCCGGTGCCACCGGACACCCTTCTCCAGGTGCCACGTCCAGGTCCTCAAGTCGGCGCTTACCTCCCAGGTGGCCAACTGGGGCTCATATTCCCCGTCCAAGCCCATCCGGGTCAGGCCCTCGTACATCGGGGTGTTTTGGAAACCAAACTGGGGGACGACCCGGGTCGGGTCGTTACCCTCCCGCTCTATCGCCGCGGCTACCCTAAGCCGGGATGCGCTATCGTCAGCCGATGGGGCCGGTGTGGGGGCAGAAACAGACGTGGGAACCGTTTCTGGGGTCTCGCCGGCGGCGGGCGCGGCTGCGGTGGCTGCAGCGGTTGGCGGGGTTGAGGTGGCGGCCTCGCCACATGCCAGCACCAGCGCTAGCAAGCCCAAGGCGATGAATATCAGCGGTCCCGGCGGATTACCTTTGCTCAAATTGATTATCCTCCCGAATCATGGTGTCAATGGGCTTCCGATTACCTGGCGGCGACTATGTTTTCGAAGTCTCGCGGTGGGAGGTTGCCCGGGGTGGGGTAAGCAGCTACTACCTCTGGATTCACGGTGAAAGTAGCCGAGAACCAGAACAGCGGAACGGTACCGTACTCATCATAGATATAGTTGCCCGCGTCCCGCAGATACTGGTCTCGCTTGGCCAGGTCTGTCTCCGGCCGCAGCTTCTCGAAAGTCTCATCTATGTAGTCCCTTTCGAAAAAGTGGCAGCAGATATTGTTCTTGCTGTAGTAGATTATCTCCAGAATCCGGGGATCCAAGAACCTAACGGTGGCGTCGGTCCAGGCGACGCCACCCATGGTCCCCGACAGGTAGTGGGTCCGCCACTCGGACAGCTCCGACACTTCCAATTTCACGTCCGCGCCGATGGCTTGCCAGTAATTGACGATGGCCTCTCCCAGGTCGGCCAACTCGGGCAACTCCGGCCGGATGGTGAGGAGGTAGATCGTGTTGGACCAGTCCAGTGGTTGCCCGATTTCCTCCTCCACTTCCCCCAGCAACTCCCTGGCCCGGTCCGGTTCATATCCGTAGTTCTCGTCGAAGTTCTCCAACCACTCCTGGTTCCAGCCGGGCAGACTGGAGTGATAGAAAGTGACGGCCATGCTCTCTCCCTGCCCATGGAAGAGGGTCTCCCGAATCTCATCGCGGTTTACCGCCATGTTCAGGGCCTGCCGCACCTTCTTGCTAACCCACGGTACTTTGGTCACGGGGTGGAAGATGTCCGAATACGGCAGTTCCTCTCGTATGCCGCCCCGCTTGCTTCCCTCCCGGATAACGCCATCATCATGGTAGTTGCCACCAAACATGGTGTAAACCGGCACCGAAGGTATGGCTCCCTCGATTACCTCCATACCGGCGCTAATGGCAGTAGGCTCCAGGTCCCGCGGCAGCATGGCGATGTCCGCCTCCCTCGCCAATAACATTGCCAGCCTGGTGGAGTGCTCGGGCACCCGCAGGATCTGTACCTCATCGAAGTCTGGCTTGGTCCGATAATGATCATAAGGCACCCGCTCGTACAGCACGTGGGACCCCAAGACCCGCTCGACGAATTGGTAAGGACCGGTCCCCACCGGATTGTTTTCTATCCCTTCTTGGCCCTCGGCGTCGAAGTGGGCCTTGCTGAGGATAGCGTGATAGTGGTCGTCACTTTCAAGGTTCCACATGTCTAGCTTGGACTCGGCCAGGTTGTAGACGACCGTATAGTCGTCCACCACCTCGGCCCCATTCCTCTCGGACAGCTCCACAAAGAAGCGCACCCAAGCGGAAACCGATTGCTCCTCGACCCGTTTGTTGATGGAATGCATTAAGTCCTGGGCGGTGAACTCGCCGAATTCCCGGTGCCACTTTATGCCCTCTCTCAAACGCCAGGTCCAAGTCTTCAAATCCGGGCTAACTTCCCAGCTTTCGGCCATTACTGGACTGTATTCCCCGTCTAGGCCCATCCGGGTCAGGCCCTCGTACATCGGGGTGTTTTGGAAACCAAACTGGGGGACGACCCGGGTCGGGTCGTTACCCTCCCGCTCTATCGCTGCGGCTACCCTAAGCCGGGATGCGGAATCGTCAGCCGATGGGGCCGGTGTGGGAGCCGGAGTCGCAGTGGGAGCGGCCTCCGGGCTAGCGCCAGCGGCGGGCGCGGCTGTTAGGGCAGCGGATGTTGCTTGTGGGGCCGTGGTCGCCGCCCCGCCACAGGCAAGCACCAGCGCTAGGACACCCAAGGTAATGAACATGAACGGTCCGGGGATACTGCCTCGCAACTAGAGCTGCCTCCCGAGTTGTGGTATATAGGCCGATCGATATATCGATTCGCCCGATTACCCCGCTTATATCTGCCTCAGCTTGGGGTCCAACTTATCCCGGAGCCAGTCGCCAATCAGATTTACCGACAGCACGGTCATCACAATTGCCAACCCCGAGAACAAGGAGATCCACCAAGCCGCTTGTACGATCAGATCCCTGCCGTCCGCAACGATCGACCCCCAAGAAGGCGTGGGCCTGGGAATCCCCGCCCCAAGGAAGCTGGCGGAGGACTCGATGATGATGACATAACCCACCTGCAGGGTCGCCAGGATGACCAGGCTATTGAAGACGTTGGGGAAGATATGCTTGATCATGATGCGAATGTGCGATGACCCGGTAACCCTCGCCTTAGATATATAGTCCTGGGTCTTTATCGCTAATACCTCTCCCCTGACCAGCCGGGCGTACCGGGACCAGAGGAGCCCTGAAATAACGGCAATCAACGCAGTTAGACCGGGCCCGATCACGACTACCAGCACCAAGAGGATCAAAATACCCGGCAGCGCCATGAAGATATCGATGATCCTGGAAATCAGATAGTCGACCCAACCGCCGAAGTAGGCCGCCACGATGCCCAACGACGTGCCGATGACGCCCGAGATGCAAATGACCGCCAAGGACACGTACAAGGAGTATCGTGCGCCGTAGATGATCCGGGTTAGCAGGTCGCGGCCCAGTTTGTCCGTCCCTAGAGGACGGGCCCAGTCACCGGCGGGCCGGTCGATAATCTCGACCTGGTCTCCGAGCGATAGCAATTCCGGATTAGGATGTTTGGTCTGACCGGCAGCTCTGCCCACTTTGAGGGCTTGAGCTCTGCCAAGCGAAATCAGCTGATTGTTGTTTCGTGTCTCTGAAACCGTCTTTATGGTGGATTTTTGGTCGATCCAGGCTGGGGGCTCCAACCGGTGCGACAAATCGGCCTGGATGGGGTCGTGAGGGGCGACCAGGTTAGCAAAGATAGACGGCAAGACCAGTATGATCATCATGATGAGCACCGGGAAAACAGGGTACCGGCGCGCAGTTTTGATGGACTTGCCTACGGCTTGCGGGGTATCGAGAATTGTCTGCCCTACTTGAGCGATATTAGCCATCGAATGTCAGACTCCCCAACTACCAGCGTTGCCGAATGGATTATCCGTACCGGATCCGAGGGTCTAAGTAGGCGTAGAGAATATCCACGATGAGGTTGAGCCCAATAAACCCGACCGCAAAGACCATCGCCACCGCCTGGACCACCTGGAAATCTCGGGCCAAGACGGCCTCAACGGTCAGCATTCCCAGGCCAGGCCAGGAGAAGACCGTTTCTACTATCACCGACCCCAGCACCAAGGCGCCCGCGATGATTCCGAAATAGGTCAAGGGCGCGATCCCCGCGTTGCGCAGGGAGTGTTTCCACGCCACTTTCCATTCCGGTACCCCTTTTAGGCGCGCCATCTTGATGTATTCACTGTCCAACGTGTCCAGCATCGATGACCGCACCAACCGCATTATGGCCGCCACCTCGAACCATCCCATGGTGACCACCGGCAGGACCATATGCGATACCCCGCCCCGCCCCGAGGTGGGGAATAGATTAAGTTCGACGGCAAAAAGCCAGATCAGCATGATCCCGATCCAGAAGGCTGGGGCGGACTGGCCGAAAAGGGCAAAGACCTTGCCAAAAAAGTCGAAGGGGGTATCTTTTTGGACCGCTGTGAGCACACCGAGGACTACCGCCATCACTGCCGCGAGGATCATTGCGGTCCCGGCCAATTGCAGGGTGGCTACTACTCTGCTGGCCACCATGTCCATCGCGCTGTGGCCGGGCCATTTGATCGAATCGCCGAAGTCCCCTTGGACCGCGTTACCGATGAACCTCCAATATTGGATGTGCAGGGGCTGGTCCAGGCCCCAGAACTTGTTCAGGCGCTCGAAGTCCTCCGGACCGGCGTCGATGGGCAGCATTAAAAGCACCGGATTTCCGGACGCCCGGGCCAGACCGAACACGATCACAGAGACCGCAGCCAAGACAAACACGGCTTGGATCAACCGGATTGTGATATATCTTTGCATCTCGGTCTCTTACCCTAAACCGCGCTATTCGTCGGGGTCTATGACTATGTCCGGCGAGGTCTCCACGCCATATTGGGCAAACACTTGGTCGATCTCGGCCAAATCCACCCCGGATAGCGCCCAATCCAAGACCTCGAGGTTGTCCTCGATCTCCCGAACGCTACGGGTGCCGACCAGCGCCACGCTAACCGCTGGGTTGGACAAGACCCACCTCAGGGCAAGGTGCGGCATCTTCTTGCTGCGCCTTCCGGCAATCGGCATCAGTTCCTCGACCACTCGTACATTGCGTTGGAAATTCTCCTCGGCAAACACCCCCACGTTCCATCCGGGCCTGCCGCCCGTGGCCCGCCAGTCGTTCTCGCCGAAGGTTGTGTCTGTGGTGAAGGCGCCCGTCAACAGGCCAAACGCCAGCGGGCCGTACACCATCACGCTTATCCCCTGCTCCAAGCAATAGGGGGCGATCTCCCGCTCCACCCGCCGGTCGAACAAGTTGAGCCCATACTGGACCACGTCCATCCGCCGGGTTTCCGTACACTCTTTGATTTGCTCCAGAGTGAAATTGGACACCCCAATCGCCCGGGCCTTGCCTTGTTGGACGATATTGTCCAGAGCCGTCATCGTTTCGTCGAAGGGCGTATTTACGTCCGGCCAGTGAACCAGCAGGACATCCACATAATCGGATTGAAGGTTCCGCAGGCTCTGGTCGACGGACTCCATGATCGAAACCAGCCGGCTGTCCCGACCCTTGGGGCGGCCTTCATAACCGACGCCGCACTTAGTCACCACCAGCACGTCTTTCCGACGCGGTCCCAGGGCCCTGGCTAACATAACCTCGGACTGACCGCGTCCGTAGGCGGGCGCGGTATCGAAACAGTTGATTCCGACGTCTATAGCCCGGTGCACCGCGTCTATGACCTCGGACTCGGTGATGTCGCCGTACCCTCCACCCATCTCCCAGCAGCCGAAGCCCAAGACCGACGTGGTCATGTCGGTGTGCCCGAACCTGCGGTATTCCATCTACCGCCTCCTGCGATTGCCGGTCACCGGCTATCGCGACCGTTTTGGTTCATCGAACTGTAAAGTGTTATCTCCAGAACGTCAACCACTGAGTTTTCGCATCGGCGCAGCATCTTATTGCGAATCACACTACACACTACGAATATGTTCGCCGATAACACGTGATTGGTGATGGTAATCAGTCAACAGGAGCGATTCATGGGAAATATAGGGGTGCTGTCCGGGATACGGGATGTGTGCCAGAAAGGGGTTGAGGACCCTGGAGCCAGGGTCGCCCCGCTCTATTCAGTGTCGCCTATCTCAACAGCGTCGAAGAGCAGGTCAGTCCGGGTGCTTTTGGCGGGAAAGTCAGCGAGGCGGGCGGTTACTTCAAGAGGACATGGGCTTGGAGGGTTGAAAATGGCGCGCTTGGCGAGATTCGAACTCACGACCTCTGCCTCCGCAGGGCAGCGCTCTCTCCACTGAGCTACAAGCGCGCGGTTGATGGTGCCTGACCGACTATTAAGTGCCGGGGAGTTGGTGCCGAGGGAGGGATTTGAACCCACACATCCGTAAGGACACTGCGCCCTGAACGCAGCGCGTCTGCCGTTCCGCCACCTCGGCATGGGAGGGCCAGGCAGTACGGCCCCGACATGTGGTCCCGTCTGCATGGTGGGCGATGAAGGATTTGAACCTTCGGCCTCCTCGGTGTGAACGAGGCGCTCTAACCACTGAGCTAACCGCCCCAGTCGCTCGAACAGTCTGAATTATAGGCAGGGGCCTGTAACTTGCGCAACTATCCCAGGTCCGGAATGGCCCCGTTACCTACGGTAAAGACAGCTTAGGAAGCCGTCATGCCTCCGTCGATTACCAACTCCGTTCCTGTCACAAAAGACGCTTCATCAGAGGCCAAGTATAGGACTCCCGCCGCGATATCCTGCGGAGTGCCCATTCGTCCCAAGGGGGTCTTGGCCACCCGGTCCTGCCATACTTCGAGGACCGCATGGTGGGACGCCGTCATTGGGCTGTCTACGAAGCCGGGATGGACCGAGTTGCAACGGATATTATCCTTGGCGTACTGCAGCGCTACCGACTTGGTTAGAATCCGGACAGCGCCCTTGGAGGCGTGGTAGCTGGCCGATGTAGCACTCCCGACGATGCCGTAAATCGACGAAATGTTGATGATCGATCCACCGCCGCCGTCGCGCATCGCTGCGATTGCTGCCTTGGTTCCTAGGAACACGCCCTTAACGTTGACGTCCATCACCCGGTCCCAGTCGTCGCCAGTCGTATCTTCTATTCCGGAACGGTGGCTCACCCCAGCGTTGTTCACGACGATGTCCAAACGGCCGAAATTGTGGAGTGCATCACGGACAGCTTGGTCCCAGTCCTCTTCGCTAATGACGTCGAGCCGCAGGAAGCGGGCCCGGCCGCCGGTCTCTACGATCTGTGCCGCAGTGGCCGTGCCCTGCTCCTCAAGAATGTCTCCAATCACCACCGCTGCCCCTTCGCTCGCCAACAAACGCGCCGTGGCGGCGCCGATTCCCCCGGCTCCGCCGCTAACCAAAGCAACCTTTCCATCAACTCGCATAAGAAACACGAAACGTACGATACAAAATGGCTACGAGACCCTGGAATGCATGGAGTTCAGTTATGTAAACGCCGCCAAGGGCGGATGGTTACATAACGTATCTTGTGCGAACCAACGTGCAGGGCCCACGGCTAGCGCCACTGGCCGGCGTATTCCGGCGAAACCAGCAGCGGACCCTCGAGCTCCACCAATTGCTCCTCGATCTCCCGAAGCAAGTCGTCCAGGTTCCAGCGCTTGGCCGCCGACACCAGCACCCCGGGGGCGGCTGTCTGAGCGAAGTAACGCTCGTGGCCGGCCGGCTGGTCTCCGCCAGATTGCAGCAGGTCCATCTTGTTGATGACCAGCAGCCGCGGACGGTCGCCCAATCCCAGTTCTCCCAGCGTCTGCTCCACCACCTCGGTCTGCTCCGGCGCCTTGGGGTGGGTCACGTCGATGACGTGGAGCAAAATGTCGGCCCGCTCCAACTCGTCCAAGGTGGCGCGAAAGGCGGCGATCACCTTGGGAGAGAGCTTCTGTATGAACCCCACCGTGTCGCTCAAAAGCAGTGGCGCTCCAGAGGGCAGCCGCACCCGGCGGGTTACGGGGTCCAGCGTGGAGAACAGTTGGTCGGCCGCCAGCACCCGAGCGTCGCTCAGCGCGTTGAACAGCGTGCTCTTGCCCGCGTTGGTGTATCCGACCAGGGTCGCCATGGGGATGGTCGATTTCTTGCGCCGCTCCATATGGAGGCCCCGCCGGTGGCGGACGCCGTCCAGCTCGGAACGGATTTTCTGGATGCGGCGGCGCACCAGGCGCCGGTCGGTCTCGATCTGCGTCTCGCCGGGACCCCTGGTGCCAATCCCGCCGCCGAGCCGTTCGAGGTGCGACCACTGTCCCGCGAGCCGAGGCAATAGGTACTCGTGCTGCGCCAACTCAACCTGCAGCTTGCCCTCGTAGGACGACGCATTTCGGCCGAATACGTCGAGGATCAGGGCGGTGCGGTCGATGACCTTGAGGCCGCCCAAGGCCGCTTCCAGGTTGCGTTGCTGGGTTGGGGTCAGTTCGTCGTCGAAGATGACTACGTCGGCCTCGCGTTCTCTTACTGCGTCGCGCAGTTCTTCCAGCTTGCCCTTGCCGACGTAGGTATGGGTGGTGCGCTCGGCCCGCTGATGGACCCTTCCGACGGCCTGGCCTCCGGCCGATGCGGTCAGGTACTCCAGCTCGGCAAGAGAATCTTCCAGCGACCACAACTGGTCGCGGCCTCGGACTTCAACCGCGACCAGTATCGCTCGTTCAGTGTCCGCTTTTGTGTCTACCGGACGTTTAGGGATGGGCTTAGCCTCCTTGTGGAGCGGGGATGTCCCAGGACTCGAGCCTCTGGCAACCCTTCTCCACCTGCTCGTCGGGTGTGGTCAATGACAGGCGGATGTAGCCCTCACCGTACCGCCCGTAGCTGGAGCCCGGGGTGACCACTAGGTCGAGGTCCTCCAACATACGCTGGGCCAGTTCCGCCGAGGTATGGCCTTCGGGCACCTTCGCCCAAATATACAGGCTAGCACGGGGCACAGCGACGTCCATGCCCAGACTACGCACCGCCCGGACCACGCGGTCGCGGCGCCGCTGGTAGATCTCGACATTCTCGGTCACACAGTCCTGGGGTCCGGTCAAGGCCTCCATGGCCATTTCCTGGACGGCCTGCGGGACTCCGGAGTCGAGGTTGGCCTTGATCTGGAATAAAGCCTTGATCATGTCGGCGTTGCCTACCGCCATCCCAATGCGCCAACCGGTCATGTTGTAGGTCTTGGAAAGCGAGTGGAATTCGATGCCTATATCCCGGGAGCCTTCCAACTGCAAGTAGCTGATGGCCTGGTAGCCGTCGTAGCCGACTTCGCTGTAAGCGGCGTCGTGGAGCAATGCGATGTCGTGTTCCCGGCAGAACGCGATGGCCGAGGCGAAGTCCTCCTCGCTGGCGACTGCGCTCGTGGGGTTGTTAGGGTAATTGAGCCACATCACCTTGGCGGCCCTGGCTACGTCAACGGGGATGGCGTCCAGCTCCGGGAGCCAACCGTTGCTCTCGTACAGGGGCATGACGTGACTTTCCGCACCAGCGAACATCGTGCCGACACCGTAGACCGGATACGCCGGGTCGGGCACCAATGCGATGTCGCCCGGGTCCAAGAAGCAGAAGGCGGCGTGGCCGATCCCTTCCTTGGCCCCGATGAGAGGCAGTACCTCGGTGTCCGGGTCCAGCTTTACCCCGAACCGGTTGTCGTACCACTCGGCGATGGCCCGGCGCATCTCCGGCAGCCCGTCGGTCTCAGGGTAGCGGTGGTTGGGCGGGTACTGGGACGCCGAGAGCAGTCTGTCGATGATCGGCTGCGGCGTCGGAATGTCAGGATCGCCGATGCCGAACGTAACCACGTCGGCGCCGGCTGCTCGCTTGGCGGCGATAGTCCGGGAGATCTCCACGAACGGGTACGGGGCCAGCTTTCCCAGGCGGTCGGAGAACTTCATTGCGGTCCTACATCAAAAGATTATGTTTATCCGAATATTTCGTCCCAGGGCAGTGCGAAACCGGGTAGTACCTTCGATTCCAGCGTCTCCCCCCTAGAGTAGGTGACGTCGGGAGACGCCGCGCTCAGGTCCAATACCTGCACGGTCTCGGCTTCTGCGTCCACCAGCCAGCACTCCAGTACACCGATCTGGCGATAGTCATGGAGCTTGTCCTGAAACGCTCGCCTGGTGTTACTGGGGGAAAGCACTTCCACGGCCAAATCCGGGGGAACCTCGAATATCAGTAAGCCTCTCATCTCATGGCGCCCCCGGAATCCTGTCCGCTGGGCGCTGAAATACATAACGTCGGGCTGTCGTACGCGCAATGGCTGACGCTGAATCAACAGGTCGCTGGGGGCCGCGATGACCACTCCAAGACCGTTACCCCTGACGAATCCTCCAAGGCTCATGTGGATGGCCCCTGAGATCCATTGGTGATCGGGCAATGCAGATGGCGGCACGAGCAACACCCCGTCGACAACTTCACTTCGCCCCTTGGTCGCTGTGAGCGCCATGTACTCCTCGAAGGTCAGCTTGGTTGCCCTTACCGTGCTCACTGGATCGCCCACTCGCCGCTGAAGACTTCCGTCGCCGGGCCTTCCAGGAAGACCTCGCCCTGCCCGTCCCATTCGATGCGAAGTGTGCCCCCGGGTAGCGTTATGTCGACCGTGTCGCCGCAGATGCCGGCCAGCCGGGCTGCCACTGCGATGGCGCAAGCCCCGGTACCGCAGGCCATGGTCTCGCCCGAACCCCGTTCCCATACCCGGGCAGTCAGCTTTCCCGGCCCCTCGACGTTCACGATCTCGAAGTTGACCCGCCGCGGAAACATGGAATGATGCTCGACTCTAGGCCCTATGGTGAGCAACGGGAACTCGGCCACCGGCTGCTCGATGAACGTAACCGCGTGGGGATTGCCCATGGAGACGAAGCTCAACGGCAGGTCGAACCCGTCCATGGAGAACGGAAAGTTTAGGACCGGCGCTAGGGGATTGCCCTCCAGCGCCACCGGCACTTCGGCCGGTTCCAAAATGGGCGCACCCATGGAAACGCGGGCGCCCTGGATCCCGCCCCCGCTATAGGTCGGCACCACGGTGCGCACCCCGGCCAGGGTTTCGACGGTAAGCCCTCGGCCTGCCGGGACTGCTATCTCTCGCTCGATCGCGTATTTGGCGAAGCAGCGGATGCCGTTGCCGCACATCTCACCCTGGGAGCCGTCGGCATTGAACATTACCATCTTGAGGTCGGCGATTCGCGAGTCTTCGATCAGGATCAGCCCGTCTCCGCCGACTCCAAAATGGCGATCGCTCATCGCCCGCGATAGCTCCGGCCAATCTTGGTTTTCAATCCGGGCGTCGATGTAGATGTAATCGTTCCCGGCGCCTTCCATTTTGGTGAATTTCATTGTCTGGCCCGTCGTGCCCCTACTCCAGTGGAGAAGGTTGGAGTGTGGCTCATTTTAGCACAGGGGTTTCTGCGCTCAGGAACGCCGTGACCGCCTCAACGGCCCGGCTCTCAACGTCCGGGTCTGAAACGTCGAGCCAGTGAATGCGCGGGTCCGATGGCTTGAACCAACCGTATTGCCGTCGGGCCAACCGGTGCGTCTGCGTCTTGGTCCGACGCAGCGCTTCCTCCAGCTCAAGAACGCCAGCAAGATGGAGCCCCAGTTCCCGGTAACCGGGGCATGCCAGCGGCCCCGACCCTAGCTCGTATCCCCGTTCGGCCAACCTGGACGCCTCAAGCAAGAAGCCGGCTTCCATCATCCGGTCGACCCTCTGATCTATTCTTCGATAGAGTTCTTCGCGGTGCATGGTGAGCCCTAGAACCCAAGGGCTGAAGTCCGGTGGCTCCCGATATCGGAGTTCCGACGGCTTTTGTCGCGTGGCGTCGTGGATCTCCAGCGCTCTGATCACCCGGCGCACGTTCCGGGGGTCGAGTGCAGCGGCGCGGTCAGGGTCGATGTGCATGAGCTTTTGGTGAAGCGCCGCCGGGCCCTCCTTGGCCGCCTCTGCTTGCAGCTCGGCCCGAAATTCGGGGTTGGGAGGCACCGCCGGAACCCTTGTGCCCTCGAGGAGCGCCCACACGTAGTGGCCGGTGCCGCCGGCCACTACGGGCAACATAGCCCGCTGCCGGATGCTGGAAAGAGCCGCCGCCGCGGATTCCAAGAACAACGCCAAGCTGAAATTCTGCGACGGGTCAACGAGGTCGACGACGTGGTGGCGAGTTTGGGCCCGCTCGGCTAGGGTGGGTTTCGCGGTGCCGATGTCCATCCCGCGGTAGACCTGTCGGCTGTCGGCGTTGACAATTTCGCCGCCAAACCTCTGGGCGAGGGAGATGGCGAGCCGCGTTTTTCCTACCGCGGTAGGGCCGACAATGCAGATAAGCGGAGGGCCTGGCACCGGTCCGTCGACCGCGTTAGCCCTTGGCCTCGGCAACGGCCCGGGCGATCTCCAAGAACGGCTCCGCCTGTAAACTGGCCCCGCCGACCAAGGCCCCATGGATGGAAGACACGGCGGCAAATCCGGCCACGTTTCCGGGATTGACGCTGCCTCCGTACAGTAGGGGCACGGCGTCGGCGGACGCGCCGAATAGACCGGCCAAGGCGGACAGAATCGCGCCGCCCATAACGTCGGAGGCGATCTCCGGCGTCGCCGCCTGCCCGGTGCCGATGGCCCACACCGGCTCGTAAGCGACCGACACGCCGGTTATGTCATCCACCCCGGCCAGCCCGCCTCGCACTTGGGCCCCGACAACGGCAGAAGCGCTACCCGCTTCTCGCTGCTCCAAGGTTTCCCCAACGCACAGTATGGGTTTCAGCCCGGCGCTCAGGGCTGCTTGAACTTTACGGTTAACCGTCTCGTCAGTCTCGCCGAACAACTGCCGGCGTTCCGAGTGACCCAGCACAACATATTCGCAGAGGTCTTGGAGCATGAACGGCGAGACTTCACCGGTATATGCGCCCGAGTCTTCGAAGTGCATGTTTTGAGCGCCAACCTTGATCCCAGAACCAGCCACCGTTTCGCGCACCGACGCCAATGAGACGAACGGCGGGCAAAGAACCAACTCCACTCCGGAGAGGCCGGCGAGCCCATTACGTACCCCGGACGCCAAGGCAACGGCCTCGCTTAGGTTGGTGTTCATCTTCCAGTTGCCCGCAATGATTGGGCTGGGCATATGCTGACTCCTGTGGCGCAGGTGGGGTGGTTACGGGCCGAACTTGGTCATTTTTCCAGCGTGGGACATGCCCAGCAGCATGACGTTGGTTGCCGGGATGCTGCCGATGGAACCGGCGCGGCAGGCCCTTTCGTCGAAGGAGTCGACTCCTTCGCCCTTCGTGAGTTTCGAGTTCAGCATAAAGGGCACCGGGTGCCAGCTATGCCCGGCGGTGATGGCCGGGGTTGCGTGGTCTCCGGCCACCATAAACACGTCCGGTTCCAGCTCCCGGATGGCCGGAATCAGCGGATCCAGTTCCTCCAAGCGTTGCACTTTCGCGTCGAAGTCGCCGTCCTCGCCAGCAGCGTCGGCGGGCTTGTAGTGGATAAAGAAGAAGTCATGATTGTCGAAATTCGCCTGAAGAGTCTCAACTTCGTCGGAGAAATTCCGGCCGGTCCGAATTATTTTCATTCCCGCGACCGTAGCGAGGCCCCGGTACATGGGGTAGGCGGCGATGGCTGCTGGGTTGAGCCGGTAAACGTCGCCCATGGGCGGCAGGCTGGGAAGCTGGGCAAAGCCTCGCAACAGCAACATGTTGGCCCGCTCCTCCTCTAAGAGGAGGCGAGCCGCCTTTTCGACAAACTGGTTTACCAAGGCAGCCGTCTTTTCCGCCTCGGGAACAAGCGCCCTCACGGGCAGGGCCGGCACTCCATTCTGTTGAGGGTCCGTCTCGGATACCGCCTCCGATAGACCTTCGGCACGAAGCCTAAGCACGAAGCGGTAGTCCTGCACCGCGAATACGTCGACCTGCACCCCGTCCAACTCAATCTGGTCCAGCCGGTCGCAAATGGGCGAGCTCAGTTCGGTGGGAATTCGGCCAGCCCGCCGGTCTAGCAGGAGTCCTTCTCCGTCCACGGTGCAGAAGTTGCCTCGGGCGGCCACGTCTCCGGGCTGCATCTCAACGTCGATGCCGAGGGCCTCCAATGCGCCTCGACCGATTATGTGCTTGAGCGGGTCGTAGCCGAATAGCGCCAAGTGTCCCGGGCCGCTGCCCGGCGCTACCCCTGGCAGCACCGGTGTGGTGAGCCCGCAGGCGCTCTCCCGGGCCATGGCGTCGAGGTTGGGCAGATTCGCCGTCTCGAGTTCGGAAAGCCCAGTGTCTGGGTGGGCCAGACCGCCCAAGCCGTCCACCACCAGCAATACGATCTTGGACGGAGAGGGCACGTAGCAGTCTCGAAGAACTTCCAAGTCGATCATTGTCTGTCCTTTCTTACGCCAGATTCCGGACTAAGCGTCGGGGAGCGCCGAGATTCCAGGTAACTCGATTCCTCCAAGGAATTCCAGCGATGCGCCGCCCCCCGTGGAGACGTGGGTCATTCTGTCCATGAGGCCCAGAGCTTCCACTGCTTCGGCGGTCGAGCCGCCACCTACCACGCTGGTCGCGCCGCTGACCGACGATATGCCCTCGGCCACGGTGCGGGTGCCTTCGCTGAATCGGGGCATTTCGAACACGCCCATCGGTCCGTTCCAAATGATGGTCTTGCATTCTTGCAGGGCCCCGACGAACTCGGCCGCCGCGCCGGGACCGATGTCCATGATATAGCAGTCCTCTGGCACACGGGCGGCCGGTACAACTTCCACCCGAGACGGCGATGGACCGAACTCGCTGGCCACCACCACGTCGTCGGGCAGGTGCACTTTGACCCCGCCCATGGACGCCCGGTCCAAGACCTCACGGGCGAAGTCCAGTCGTTCCTCTTCCACTGGCGAGGCGCCGGTTTCGAGGCCCTGAGCCCTGAGAAACGTCACGCACATGCCGCCGCCGATAAACAGGTGGTCGAGCTTGTCCAGCATATTCTCCAAGATCAGGATCTTGTCGCTGACCTTGGCCCCGCCCATCAACGCGGCTAGCGGTTTCTCGGGGGATTCCAAGGCGTTGCCCATGGAGACGATTTCCTTCTCCACCAAGAAGCCCATGGCCGAGGGGAGGAGGCGAGTGATGCCAACCGTGGAGGCGTGGGCCCGGTGGGTCACGGCGAAAGCGTCGTTTACGAAAACATCGGCCAGCCTGGCAAGGGCGGCGGTGAAGTCGGGCCCGTTCTCCTCCTCGCCCGCGTCAAAGCGCAGGTTCTCCAGCAACACCACCTCGCCGGGCCCCATTGAGTTGACCGCCCGCTCCACACCGGGGCCGGTAACTTCGGTCAGGCACTGAACGGGGTGGTCTAGCAGTGCAGTCAACCGTTCGCCCACCGGCGCCAATCGCAACTCTTCAACCACCTTCCCGCTCGGGCGGCCCAGGTGGGAACAGAGGACCGTGCGGCTGCCTTGGCCGATCAGGTGCTGGATCGTGGGCAGGGTGGCTCGCAACCGTTGGTCGTAGGACGCGATGGCTTCAATTCCCTGCTCGATGGGGACATTGAAGTCCACCCGGACCAAGACCCGCTTTCCGGCCACGTCCATCTGGGAGAGGCTACGCTTCACCAACTCGGCACCTCTGGAAGGTTGCTCGGTCCGCCTCCTGGGTTACCGGCCAGCCGCCTGCGCCCAATCGCCGAGCTCTCGAAGCAATCGTCCGCCATCGGCGGCCACGGCTTCGCCAACTCGGTCCAACCCTTCTTCCACCAGCTCGCTGGCCTTCGCTTCAGCGGCGGCCCGGGCGCCGGACTCGTCGAGAATTTCGACCAAGCGGCGGGCGTCGTCCGGCTCCAAGACCCGCTTCATATATATAGCCCCCACCTCGCGTTTTACGCCCACGCTGGCCTGTTCCAGGGTGTGAAGCAGTGGAAGGCTCTTCTTTTTGTTGAGGATGTTGCTGGGGGTGACCCCGTCGCCCCGCTCACCCCAGAGGTCCTCGACATCCCGGGCGATCTGCCATGCGGACCCCAGCTTTATGCCCATCTCTTGAAAGCGGAGACAAGTTTCTTCTGGCGCACCAGCGGCCAGCGCGCCGGATTCGGCGGCGCAGCCTGCAAGGGCCCCGGCCTTGCGGCCAATCATGTCCAGGTAAGCCGCCCTGCTTACCATCATCCGGTCCTGGAATTCCAGGTCCAGGTACTGGCCTTCGCACAGCGTGAGGCAGGCCAGGTCGAGGGATTCGACGGCCCGGAGCACACGTTCCGGAGGCACCCCTCGCTGGGCGAGGCGCATTATAGTTGTGCGTCCCAAGGCGTGCAAGCCATCTCCGGCGTTGATCGCCTGAGAAGGACCCCATACCCACCAGATGCTGGGGCGCCCCGTCTCTTCGGCCCTTCCTGCTTGCACTTCTCCATGAACAAGGGTGAAGTTGTACACCAATTCGACCCCGGCCGCAGCGGGCAGCGCAGGGCCGAAATTGTCAGCCAAAGCCTCGCAGGCCGCCAACGCCAACGCCCCTTGGAAGTGGAGCAACGGCCCGCCCGGGACCGGCTCGCCCTGCTGGTCCACCCAACCCAGGTGGTAGCGCAACACGTTGTAGAGGAACCCGCGGCGTCCCTCGAAGACGTCCTGCAACTCTTTGCCAACCGCCTGCTGGTATTCGGCATACTTGGAAATCAAATTATCTTCGTTATCTCGCTGAACGGGACTGCCCCCTCCCGGACCAGGACCGGTGGTCCGCGAGTTATGTCCACCACCGTGGACGCGACACCTCCGGGAGCCGGACCGAAATCCACGATGTAGTCCAAACGGCCCTCCAGTTGCTCCCGAAGTTCGTCCAGAGTGCCCGGGTTGGCTCGGCCGCTAATGTTGGCGCTGGTGCCGGTGATCGGCCGGCCCAACCGGCGGGCGATGGCACGAGGCACGGGATGGTCCGGCATCCGGACCGCAACGGTGGTGCCGTCGGCGGTCAACCGGCCGGGGACTCTGGGAGACTTGTTGACCACTAGGGTCAGGGAGCCCGGCCAAAACCGCTCCCCCAAGGCCTTGGCGCTCCCTGGGACGTCGTCCGCGACCATTTGCAGTTGGTCCCAACCGTCGATCAACACCGGCAACGCCAATCCCGAGGGGCGTTCTTTGATCTCGAAGAGCTTATCCAGCGCGGCGGTGTCGAATACGTTGGCCCCCAATCCGTACAGGGTGTCGGTGGCGAAAGCGACCACTCCGCCCATGCGCAGGCAGCGGACGGCCCGTTCGATGCCGAGTTGCATTAGGGGAGGAAGGGACCCGATTTCGATGCTGGTCAAGGTGTGATGGTTGCCTCGTAGAGTAGTCACTGGAGTGTATCACAGGGCCTTTTGCCAACGCCGACGAGAATGGAATTAGTCAAGGTCGAAATGTTGACATTATGTCCATCGAATTGGCTATACTCCAAGCTATAATCTGTGTGGTGCGGAAGGGCTTGGTTCCCTGTAACTCCCCCATTGTCGCGGACCTAGTCTACCCGACGAAGGAGGTACGCTACGACCGAGAAAAAGCTGCCGAAAGGCCGAAGGGTTGCCACCAGTGACGACGTCGAGTTGTCGGCTTACCTTGAGATTGCCAGTGGGTTGGAGAGTTCCGGGGCGCGGGGAGAGAGCAGCCAACAATCGGTCAAAGAGGGGATCGTAGTCATCGATTTCGGTTCCCAGTACAGCCACCTGATCGCCCGTCGCGTCCGAGAGCTCAAGGTCTACTCCGAGATCATCTATGCCGGCGGCTCATGGGAGTCGGTTAGCCACCTGAACCCTAAGGGCATAATCCTCTCCGGTGGTCCGGCCAGCGTCTACGATGCCGGCGCGCCCTTGATACCCGACTGGGTCTTCGAGCGCCGCCTGCCGGTCCTCGGGATCTGTTACGGGATGCAGGCCTTGGTCCACCAGTTGGGGGGGCAGGTCGCCCGCGGGTCCAAGCAGGAGTTTGGCTACGCGGTGCTCCACCAGAATGGCGGCGCAGACAGCCTGTTCCGGGGCCTACCGCCTTCGTTCCAAGTCTGGATGAGCCACGGCGACCGGGTCGAGGAACTGCCGCCGGGTTTCTCGGGTCTGGCCTACACCGAAAACTCGCCGGTGGCCGCCATCGGCAACGGCGATAACATGTTCGGGCTCCAGTTCCATCCCGAGGTAAACCACACTCCCCTAGGCCAGTCTATCCTAGAGAACTTCCTGTTCAACGCCTGCGGCTGCGTCGGCGCTTGGACCCCCGGAAATGTGGTGTACGATTCGATCGACCGCATCCGCCAGCAGGTGGGCGATGGCAAGGTCATCTGTGCGCTCTCCGGGGGCGTGGACTCGGCGGTTACCGCAGCGTTGCTTCACCGGGCCATCGGCAGCCAGCTAACGTGCATTTTCGTCAACAACGGCCTGCTGCGCCGCGAAGAGGCCGAGCGAGTGCAGGCGACCTTCAAGCGGGGCATGGGCCTAAACCTGATGTACGTTGACGCCTCCGACCGGTTCGTGGACCGCTTGGAGGGAGTGACCGACCCGGAACTGAAGCGCAAGGTGATCGGGGAGGAGTTCATACGGGTGTTCGAGGAGGCGGCCGCCGAATTGGGCCAGACGGCGTTCCTCGCTCAGGGTACCCTCTATCCCGACGTCATCGAGAGCGAAACCCCAGGCAACAGCGCCTCGGCCCGGATCAAGACCCACCACAACGTCGGAGGACTTCCCGACGACATGGAGCTGGAGCTGGTCGAGCCCCTTCGCTACCTCTTCAAGGACGAGGTACGTGACGTCGGGCTGGAGCTGGGGCTTCCTCGGGACATGGTCTTCCGCCAGCCATTCCCCGGGCCGGGCCTGGCGATCCGGGTAGTCGGTGACGTCACCCGCGAGCGATTGGAGATGCTTCGGGCCTGCGACTGGATAGTCATCGACGAGATCAAGGCAGCCGATCTCTACGACCGTCTGTGGCAGAGCTTCGCCGTGCTGACCGACAGCCGCACCGTGGGTGTAATGGGCGACTTCCGGACGTATGGCTATGTGTGTGCGATCCGGGCGGTCTCCAGCGAGGACGCGATGACCGCCGACTGGGTACGCCTGCCCTACGAGGTGCTGGCCCGCATTTCCAACCGCATCGTGAACGAGGTCCCCGGCGTCAACCGGGTGGTGTACGACATCACGAGCAAGCCGCCGGGAACCATCGAGTGGGAATAGACGTTTTGATCGTTGGCTCTGGTGCCCGGGAGCACGCCCTGGCTTGGAGCATCAGCCGCAGTCCGCAATTGGGCCGGATGTGGACCGCTGGCGGCAACTACGGGACCGCTGCCCTGAGCACCAACTTGGATGTGGGCCTTGGAAGCGTCGACCGCCTAACCGCCGCCGCCCGGGAAACTGGAGCGGACCTGGTGGTCGTCGGGCCGGAAGCGCCGTTGGCCGAAGGACTAGCCGACGCTCTGACAACTCTGGGGGTATCGGTCTTCGGCCCCAGCCAGGCCGCTGCCCGTTTGGAGTCGAGCAAGAGTTTCGCTCTAGATCTCATGCGCCAAGCGGGCGTTCCCTGTCCGGAATACCAGGTATTCCGCGACGAAGCTGCGGCCCTAGACTTCCTGGAACGCCATCCCGGCCCCATCGTGGTCAAGGCCGACGGCCTCGCGGCTGGCAAGGGGGTTGCCGTTTGCGCCAGCGGAGAAGATGCCTCGTTCGCCGTGCGGGCATGCATGTCGGACCGGCTGTTCGGTGACGCCGGAACTACGGTCGTACTGGAAGAGGCGCTGGTTGGGCCGGAAGTGAGCGTGTTTGCTTTTTGCGACGGCGAGCACCTTTCCCCGCTGGTGGCGGCCTGCGACTACAAGCGGTTGCGGGACGGCGATGAGGGACCGAACACTGGGGGAATGGGCAGTTTCGCCCAACCCGGCTTTTGGACGCCCGAGTTGGCCGATGACGTGGAAACGAACATCGTTCGTCCGGTCTTGGAGGCCATGGCCGAGCGGGGCTCACCCTACCGGGGTGTGCTGTACGCTGGCCTTATGATAACCGAGTCTGGACCGAAGGTGCTCGAATTCAACTGCCGCCTCGGCGACCCCGAGACCCAGGTAGTGTTGCCGCTGCTGGCCTCGGACCCTTTGGAGCTGATGGTAGCCTGCTCCGAAGGCCGTTTGGACCGTGCCGACGTCCGTTGGGAGCCCCGTCACTGCGTCGGAGTGGTCATGGCCTCGGAGGGGTACCCCGACCGCTACGCCACGGGTCTGCCCGTTCGCGGGCTCGATTGCGGTGTCTCGAAGATGAGACACCCCGGCAGCATCGTATTCACCGCTGGCGTATCGGTGGGACCGGACGGGTGTCCGGTAACTTCGGGAGGCCGGGTGCTTACCGTTGTCGGTGACGGCGCGACCAAGGAGGAAGCTCGAATCCAGGCCTACCGGCGCTTGGAGGGCATCTCCTTCCCCGGGGCGCAGTGGCGGACCGATATAGCGCTTTCCGGTGAGAGAGACTAGCCGTGGCCACCACGGGCCGGTTGGATTTACACGGGGTCTACGCCGCGGCCGACCAGTCAGGACAGCTGGTCTCATATCGGCGCCGGAAATGGGGCCGACGAGGGGAGTTCATCTCCTGGTTGGAACAGGAAGCTCTGTGGGCGATGGACGAATCCCAGGCGCTGACGCTATACCGTTGCTCTGGCGGCCGGGAGCCCCGCGAGTTCATCGGCAACGGGATCGAGGAATTGCGAGATACCTTCGATTTCCTTCTGTATGATACTATCAAGCTGGAAGGCCGGTTTGACGAATGCGCCGCGCCCGATGGGGCCTACAAGCTGCGTGGCGTGGGCAAGGAATTCGTCTCGTACCTCTTGTGCTTACGCGATCCGAGCCTCTTCGGGGTCTGGAACGCCAATGCCGAGCGGTTATTGCGGCGGGCGGGCTTGTACCCGGAATCCATGCAGCGCGGCCCGGTCGGGATACGGTACCTGGAGTTCTTGGAGGCATCGGTCCGTCTGCGGTACCACTTGGGCTTCGGTGACTTTACCCTATTGGACGAGTTGGGTTACCTTTTAGCCCGCTCCAAGCGCGAGAATTAGGAGGTCCATGGCCTGGCAGGACACCCTTAACAGCATTAAGCAGGAGTTGGCCGCCGCCCGCGCCTCTCGCCAAGAACGGTTGGAGCAAGAGGAACTGGAGATTGCGGAGGAGCGTGCTGAGCTCCACGTGCGGTCCGATTCGTTGGGTATCCTCGGTCTCCTTTCGGATATGAACTCGACACTGCTCGACGGCCAAGGCAGCGTGGCTACGATGGCCAGTTGGGCCCCCAGCTTGGAGGAAGACGAAGGGGACGAAGAGGAGCTGGATGAAGTCGACGTGATCACCAGCGTGTTATCTTGGGAAGAGGCCGGTGAACTGGAGATAGTGGTCGAGATGGGGCTGTCCGATGACGGTATTTTTCTCCAGGTAAACGGTATCGAAGTGCGACAGGACCGAGCGGCATTGGAGGACAGCCTGGTCGAAGCCTTCCGGGACGAGCTAGAACTATGACGGAGAGGTTGTTGTGCCGCTAGTAGGTGTGGTTATGGGGAGCGCCTCCGACGAGCCGGTGGTGCAGGGAACGGTGGATACCCTGGAGCAGTTGGGTATCGATTACGAAGTGCGGGTCATGTCGGCGCACCGGACCCCGGAGCGGGTCCAAGAGTACGCCCAGCAAGCCCGCGAACGCGGCATCCAGGTCCTGATCGCCGCCGCTGGTGGTTCGGCCGCGTTGGGCGGCACCTTGGCCGCTTGGTCGACCCTTCCGGTCATCGGTATCCCCCTGGCCTCCAGCGAACTGAACGGCATCGACTCCCTGATGTCCACGGCCCAAATGCCTCCCGGAATTCCGGTGGCCTGTATGGCCGTGGGCGGTTGGGGCGCTCGAAACGCCGCTTTCTTTGCGGCCCAGATCCTGGGGTTGCAGCATTCTGAAATTAGGCAAGCGTATGACGACTACCGCCGCCAACTGCGCGAACGGTAGGCGCCTTCCCGCCGTTCTAACCGACTTCGACGACACCGCCGCAGTCCAAAACGTGGCGGAGCTGTTGCTTCGGCGGTTTGGGGACCCCACGTGGACCGACGTCCGCCAGAGGTTCCGCGACGGGGAGTTGGACCTCAAGGAATACCAGGAAATCACCTTTCGCAACATCCGCGCCGACCGCGCCGCGATGCAACACTACGTGAAAGAATACGCCAGCCTGCGCCCCTTTTTCCGCGAGTTGTGGCGGTATTGCCGCAATCACTCGATTCCACTGGCCGTGGTGAGTCAAGGGCTGGATTTCTACATTTCAGCCCTTCTGGAACGCGACGGCTTCTCCGACGTGCCAATTTTCTCGGTGAACACCACGTTCGATGCCGGCAACATCTCCTACCAGTACAACCACGCCTATCCCGGCCAGGAAAGCAATGGCAACTCCAAGGGATTTATCGTGGAGTCCTTCCAAGACCGCGGGTATTATGTCGTCTATGCGGGTGACGGTCTCTCGGACTTGGAGGCATCGCGGAAGGCCGACCTGGTCTTCGCTCACCGCACGCTGGCGCGGTATTGTGACGAGGAGGGCATTGCTTACGAGCCTTTCGAGGACTTCAAGGGCGTGCTCTTGGCCGTTCGGGAGATGTGCCAGTGATCGACCGATACTCCCGGCCCGCCATGAAATGGGTGTGGTCCGACGAGAACAAGTACCAGAAGTGGATGGACGTGGAGCTGTCGGTCTGCGAAGCCTGGTGCGAAGAGGGCGTGGTCCCCGCCGTCGACATGGCTAGGTTGCGCACCGCCCGCTACAACCACCGTCGGATGGAAGAGATCTTCGAGACCACCAGGCACGATGTAACCGCCTTCATTTCGTCCATCACCGAGTCCCTAGGACCAGAGGGGCGCTGGCTGCACCTAGGCCTCACCTCCAACGACGTGCTAGATACCGGCCTAGGATTGCAGTTGCGGGAGGCGGGCGACCTATTACTGGCCGAGATCGATAAGTCGTTGGCAGCCCTCGAGGCCCAAGCGCTGCGGCACAAAGACACGCTGATGATGGGGCGCACCCACGGAGTCCACGCCGAGCCAATGACGCTGGGGCTCAAGCTGGCGCTGTGGTGGGACGAGATGCGTCGCCAGCGCGAACGGCTGCTGGCCGCGCTGGATTCGGTGCGTGTCGGCAAGATATCCGGCGCGGTCGGGACCCACGCCACCGTGCCGCCCTCGGTGGAGGAACGGGTCTGTGGACTGCTGGGGCTGGGCTTTGCCGGCGTGTCCAACCAGATCGTTCAGCGCGACCGCTACGCTCACTTGGTCACCACGCTGGCGCTTATCGGCGCTTCGCTTGAGAAGTTTGCAACAGAAATCCGTTCCTTACAGCGGACGGAGATCCACGAGTTGGAAGAGCCCTTCGGCCAAGGCCAGACTGGCTCTTCTTCCATGCCCCATAAGCGGAACCCTGAGCTCTCCGAGCGCATCTGCGGATTGGCCCGGCTTATCCGTGGCAACGCCGTCACCGCGATGGAAAACGTGGCCCTCTGGGGCGAACGGGACATCAGCCACTCCTCGGCCGAGCGCATCATCCTGCCCGATTCCTGCCTGGCGCTAGACTACATCCTTAGCGTGTTCACCAGGATCATCGAGGGTCTCCGGGTGTTCCCCGAGAGGATGTGGGCCAACATCGAAAGCAGCAAGGGGCTTATTTTTAGCCAACGGGTGCTGCTCGAATTGGTGGACAAGGGCCTAGCCCGGGAAGACGCCTATGAGATCGTTCAGGCCAATGCCGGGCGGAGCTGGGACGAGGGGTTGGACTTTCGTGATCTCATAAAGTCGGACCCGGCAGCCACGGCCCATCTATCGGAATCCGAAATCGAGCGCTTGTTCGACTACGGCTATTACACCAGGTTCGTCGACGACACGTTTCGCCGGGTTGGATTGCTTCCCACCGCCGAAACAAACGAATTCCAACGGCCATCGGCGTCCGTAGGAGATTAAATTCCCCGCCCCCGTAGCGAGGGTTAGTGAGGGTGTGATGATTATCGAGGCTACGCTCCCCGGGCTACTGCACCGTGGCAAGGTGCGCGACACTTTCGATCTGTCCGAAGGGCGGTTGCTCATGGTGGCCACCGACCGTATATCCGCTTTCGATGTGGTGCTGCCCACCGGGGTACCCGACAAAGGGTTGGTGCTAAACAAGATATCCGGCTTTTGGTTCGGGCTCACCGAACACATCGTGGCCAACCACCTTATCTGCTTGGCCGATTCTCAAGAGGCCGAGCAATACTTCGCTGGCAGCGGTGCGGCTACCGGCCTCACCGAGGACCTGCGGCGGCAGTCGATGGTGGTGCGCCGAGCTGAGCGCATCGACATCGAATGCATCGTCAGGGGCTACATCACCGGTTCCGCTTGGGGCGAGTACCGGCGGCAGGGCACCGTGTCCGGAATGGCCATGGAGACCGGGTTGGTCGAGGGCCAAATATTCGCCGAACCGCTATTTACGCCGACAACCAAAGCCGAACAGGGACACGACGAAAACATGTCCGCCGAAGAGGTTGTGGCCATGGTCGGACCCGAATTGGCCCAACAACTCGAGGACACCAGCAAGGCGGTCTATTCCTTCGCCCACGACTACGCTCGGGACCGGGGCATCATTCTCGCCGATACCAAGATGGAATTCGGCATGCTCGACGGGGAGTTGATCCTAATCGATGAGTTGCTGACCCCCGATTCCAGCCGCTTCTGGGAAGCATCAGGGTACGAACCGGGCCGGTCTCAGCCTAACTTTGACAAGCAATTCGTTCGCGACTGGCTGGACGCCCAGGGCTGGGACCACGAACCGCCCGCCCCCGAGCTTCCCAAGGACATCGTGAGCCGGACCACTGAGCGGTACAAGGAAGCATACCAGCGACTCACCGGCGAGAGTCTCTAGGGGAGGAGGGACCTTGCCTTTATCCAGAAATCGCCGAGGCCGTAGTGGCCGCCGGGTCCCCCGTGCCGTCGAGCCAGTCCGCGGTTCCCGTCGCAGTTCTACCAACAAGTTTTACCTGCTCGCGTCGATTGTGATCGCCGTGCTGGTGATCGCCAGTTTTGCCTTCGCCAGCTTCTCCGGCGGGCCGAGTTCACCGGGCAGCGAGGGCGTAACCCCTGGCATTTCCAGCGCCTACGTTGACGGGGTCGGCACCAAGGTTGAAGAATTGCCCACGCGGTACCATTTGGACGGGGAAAATATTGAATACAACAGTGTGCCGGCCACGTCTGGAGACCATTGGGAGGTCCCTCAGCCTTGTGGGTTCTACGAAACCGAAATCCCGGATGAGATTGCGGTCCACAACCTCGAACACTCCAACATCGTGATTAGCCATAACCTTCAGTCCCAGGAAGAGGTCGGCTCTTTGCGGGATGCATTTGACGACTTGGGCGCGGAGGCCCAAACGTTCGGCGTTGCCCGCCGCTACTCGAAGATCGCCCCTGGCCAGGTGGCCCTCTCGGCTTGGGGTGTGTACGACGTCATGCAAGGTGTGGACAAAGACCGGATCGAGCGGTTCTTCGAACACTACCTCGGCACACTGGGCCCCGAGGGCGCCATCCCATGCTCCAGAGCTCAACAGAGTATGCCCGCCGGCTAGGCGGGTCTTGGCGGTTATGACCTACCTGGCCAAGATATACGTTACCCTCAAGCCGACCGTTAACGATCCGGCGGGCCAGACCGTTTTGGCCGCCCTCCGCCGGATGGGACACGACGGAGCCGAAGATGTGCGCATGGGGAAATACCTGCAATTGCGCATAAACGGGCTAGGGCGCGAGGAAACGGCAACGAGGGTCGACGAGATGTGTCGCGGTCTACTTTCCAACCCGGTCATCGAAGACTACAGCTTCGAGCTGGAAGAGTTACCCGTAGCCTAAGGCGGAGGAATTTCCATGACCACCAGTAATGGCACGCATATCTATGCAGGGGCCGAGGCCAGCGGTCTCTACCGTTGGTCGCCGGGGTCGGAGCGCTGGGAGGAACTGACCCGCGGGCTGCCGGAGGAACCTTCGGTCTGCGGCATCGCCATCCACCCCAATAACCCGGAAGTCGTCTTCGCCGGTACCCAGGACGGACCCTACCGCAGTTCCGACCGGGGGAATAGTTGGGAGAGGCTGGATTACCCACGACTGGCGCCGCCGGTCTGGTCGTTCCTGTTCCGGCCGGGCGACCCTAGCGTGATGTACCTGGGCACCGCTCCCGGAGAGATCTATCGCAGCGTCAATGACGGCGACTCGTGGCAAAAGCTAAACGCTGGCATGGGGTCCAACGAAGTCTCCATGTCGTTTCCCACGCGGGTTATCGCGCTGGCCGCCGATCCCAACTTCCCTGACGAGATGTACGCCGCCTTGGAAGTCGCCGGGGTTATCCGCAGCTCCGACGGCGGCGACACCTGGGAGGAGATAACTCACAACCTTGCTCCCAGCCAGGACACCCTCGACCTGCACGGCGTCCAGTGCGCGGCGGCCCTGCCCCACACGGTATTTATCACCACCCGTCAAGGGCCTTTCCTTGGCCCGGACCGAGGCGGTGGGGAGTGGCTGCCGGTGGACTTCGGACAGTTCTCCGAAATCACCTATACGCGTGACCTGAGGGCCGCGCCTCACGACCCCAACATGCTTTACGTCTCCATCGGCGCCGCCGCCCGCAGCAAGCATGGCGCGCTCTATCGGAGCCGCGACCTGTTCAAGACCTTCGAGCGTTTGGACCGAGGCGTGACGGCCACCTCGACCATGATGGCGGTCGCGGTGGACCCGCGGGCCCCGAGCAACGTTTCCTGCGTCGCCCGCGACGGCCAGGTCTTCATCTCACTAGACGATGGCAACACCTGGAGCGACAATCCGTTGCCGGAAAAGGCCAAAGAGGTGCGCGCCCTGGCTGCCGGATGACCTTTGCCCCTCCCGGAAATGGAGTCCGTGGCACACCGGTGCTGGAACTCCGGGGAATCACCAAGACCTTCCCCGGTGTGGTCGCAAACGACCGCATAGACTTCCGGATTTATCCCGGCGAGGTACATGCGGTCGTTGGCGAGAACGGCGCTGGCAAGAGCACCCTAATGAAAATCATCTACGGGTTCTATACGCCCGACTCCGGCGCCTTAATAATTGACGGCGTGAATACCCGGTTCCGCTCCCCAGGGGATAGCCGTAGCGCTGGTGTAGGCATGGTCTTCCAGGACTTCTCACTAGTTCCGGGGTTCAGCGTGCTCGAGAACATCGCGCTCTTCCTTCCGGGACAGGGACGGTTGTTGAGACGTGACACATTGGCCCGACGGATTGTGGACGTCTCGGAAGCCCATGGCTTGGGATTGAAACCCGACTGCCGCGTCAGCGATTTGTCTATGGGCGAGCGGCAGCGGGTCGAGTTGGCCAAGCTCCTGATTGCCGACGCTCGAGTACTGGTATTGGATGAGCCGACCAGCGTTTTGGCCCCCCATGAGGTCGAAAGCCTTATTGGAGTTCTCGCCTCGCTACGGGATTCCGGCTACTCTATCATCTTCATCACTCACAAAGTGGCCGAAGCACTGGCCGTGGCCGACACGGTAACAGTCCTACGCCACGGCCAGGTCGTAGGTACCCGTCGCAGGGCTGACATCGACGCTCATGAAATGGTGTCCCTGATGGTAGGCGCCGACCCTCCGGTCCCGGTCAAAAACCCGTCTACGCAGCCTGAAGAGCAGGGCGGGGTCGTCTTGGACTTCTGCAATGTAGTTACCGGCCCTCCGGAAGGCCGCGGACTCAACGGGGTGAGCTTTGAGGTCAGAGCCGGCGAGATTCTTGGCGTGGCCGGAGTAGCCGGCAACGGTCAAGAAGACTTGGGGGAATCGCTCCTGGGAACCGTACGCCGAGTGTCTGGAGAAATATCGTTATTCGGTGAAAGCACCGACAGGCTGACAGTCGGCGAAATACTCCAGCGCGGCGTCGGTTACATCCCAGAAGACGCTGCGGGCTTCGCGTTGGTCCCGAACATGCGGGTCGACGAAAACCTGGTCTTGGGCGAACGGTGGGCGGGACGGACGGCTTGGGTTGACGCCACCGGTCTCCGACGGCGCGCCGAAGACTTGGTCGCCAGATTTCCGGTCACCCTGGCTGATCGCGGCTCCCGGATGGACCATCTCTCAGGCGGGAATATCCAGCGCGTATTGTTGGCCCGAGAGCTGTCGAAGAAACCCAGGCTCCTAATAGCCTACTATCCCGCTCGCGGTCTGGATGTGCTCACGGCGGAGACGGCCCGACGGCTCCTGCTGGAACTGCGGGATGGGGGCACTGGAATTGTCTTGGTCTCCGAAGACTTGGAAGAACTGCTGGCGCTCAGCGACCGGGTACTGGTCATGTATCGGGGGCGGGTCATGGGCGAGTTCATGCCGCAGGACGCTTCCGCCCGCGATATTGGCCTGCTGATGACTGGCGCCGTCTAAACGCCGATGGTACCCGCACCGCCGTCGCCGAGCGGGGATTTCGTTGGTTTCCTCCTCAGGTCCCCGTCGGCGGCCCGCCCCCTGCTCGCCGTCTTGCTCGCCCTGATCGCATTCGGCCTGTTTCTGTTGACCACGGGCCGCGACCCCGCCGCCGCCGCCATGGAAGCGTTCCAAGGCACCCTCGGCAGCGGGTTGGGCTGGAGCGAAATCGGCGTTCTAATGGCGCCGCTGGTGCTGGCAGCCTTGGCTGGCGTTATCCCGGCCCGAGTAGGGCTCATCAACGTAGGCGGAGAGGGCCAGCTCCTCATCGGCGCTTGGGCGGCCACCGGGGTGGCCTTGGCATTGGGGTTGGGTCACGGCTGGTCCATGCTGGGTTTGATGGCGGCCGCCGGATCCGCCGCCGGAGGGTTGTGGGCCGGTGCTGCGGTGTTGCTCCGGCAACTACGGCGGGCCAACGAGGTGATCACGACCCTCCTCTCCAACTACTTGGCGGTCCTGGTGGTGAATGTGTTCGTGTTCGGCCCTTGGAAGAACCCGCACGGACTGGGCTATCCATACACCGCTGATTTTGAAGCTGCCGCAATCATCGGGAACATCGGCGGGACCAGGTTCCACTGGGGGTTCGTCGTTCCGATGCTCGCTGTGGCCGTCTGTTATGTCGTCCTGACGAGGACGAAGTGGGGCTTCAGGATGCGGGCCGTCGGGGGCAACCCGGAGGCGTCTCTGCGCACCGGGCTGCCCGTCGGACTCTACTTGGTTTACGCCATGATCGTTGGTGGTGGTTTGGCTGGCTTGGCAGGCATGATCGAAGTGTCGGCGGTGCACCATCATCTTCGCCCCGGGATAGCCCACAACCTGGGCTACCTGGGGTTTCTGGCTAGTTGGCTGGCTGGCCACAATCCACTGGCGGCGGTTGTTGCCTGCTTCCTGCTGGCCGTATTTTTGGTCGGCGGCAACGTGCTGCAGATTAGCAGCGGACTGCCCTCGGCGGCCGCCTTCATCCTCATTGGTCTAGTGCTGTTCTTCGTATTGGGTCTCCGGCAGCGCGACCGGAGCAATTCATGATTACCCTATGGCTGATTATCGGCGGCACGCTGACCGGGGCCGTGGGACCGGGCGTCTCGGTGTTGTACGCAGTATACGGCGAACTGATTACCGAGCGGTCCGGACGTATCAACCTGGGCATGGAAGGCTGCATGCTCATGGGCGCCTGTTTTGGTTTCTTGGTCACCGCCGTGACCGGTTCGGCCAGCCTGGGGGTGGTCTCGGGCTCGGCTGCGGGTGGGCTGCTGGCCGCCGTGCATGGGCTTCTGGTAGTGTACCGCGACGCCAATCAGGTCGCCTCTGGCCTAGCGTTGACCCTGTTCGGCGGAGGGCTGACAGCATACGTCGGCCGCGATTATGTCGACCGCATTATCACCGGCTTAGAACCAATCGCTATTCCCGGCTTGGCCGATATTCCGGTTATCGGCGGGGCGCTGTTCCAGCAGGACATACTGGCCTATTTCGCCTACGCTCTGGGCCCGGCCCTCTGGTTCTTCCTGCGGTACACCCGCTGGGGTCTCGGCCTCCGCGCTGTGGGCGAAGACGCCAGAGTGGCCTTTGCGGCCGGCCTCAACCCGGCGGCGATCCAAATGTATGCCATCGTAGCAGGCGGCATGTTGGCAGGTTTGGGCGGGGCCCAACTGTCCGTTGGGTTTACCCATACTTGGTCAGAGGGCATGACCGTCGGACGCGGCTTTATCGCCGTCGCGCTGGTCATCTTCGGGCTGTGGTCGCCGCTGCGGGGAATGGTTGGCGCATTGTTGTTCGGCGGCGCCGTGGGCCTGCAGTTGCAGCTTCAAGCCGTGGGTGCGCCGGTCTCTCCGTTCTTCTTGGAGATGTTCCCCTACCTGATAACCCTGATGGTATTGGCAGTCTGGACCGGCGCTGCCGACCGGGCCATGCCGGAGGGACTCAAGTCGGTCCTTCGGTCCTAATCCAGGTCGGGAGTTGAAGGGAGGGGAGCGCCGCATTATGATGGATGCGGTGATCAACTTCGATTGCATAATCCAAGAGGGCGTTGTTTCCGAGCAGAAACAGAACGCCCTAACCACGGCCCTACGAGGTGTGGCAGTAGAGGTCTTTGGCGGGTCTCCGGACGACATTCCTGTGGAGTTCTCGGCAATCCCGCAAACGTTTGGGTTCAGGGGCGGCGAATTGTCGACAACATCGATGGTACGTTCGGTCATCGACCCAGGGTGCGAGCAAAGCGTCCGTGTCGATTTCATGCAGAAGGTCCAAGATACTTGGTGCGAAATCCTTGGATGCCCGGTGGAGGAATTGGTCGTCTCGGCTGCTGACCGCGGTCGGGCCGTCTAGGAATAATCAGAGAGCAGAACGATATGCCTATCTATCGCTGGAAGGTACCTACCGAGTCGGTACCGTTCGAGAAGCGGCAGGAAGTTGCCAAGGCGGTCACTGACATACATTGTGGAATTACCGATGCGCCTCGCAGCTTCGTCCACGTGTTCTTCGACGAGCAGGGCATCGAGTCCAAGTACCCCACCAGGTTCTACGTCGATTCGGTGAACCGGGCTGGCCGGCCGGAGTCGGTCAAGCAGCAAATCCTGGACAGCCTGACCCGTTCTTTCAGCGAGATCGTCGGCGTGCCAGCCGACGAGGTGACCGGACGAATCCTGGAGACTCCGGCATCCTGGGTCATGGAGGGTGGCGCGGTGCTACCAGAACCCGGCGAAGAGGGCGCCGAATGGTACGCCCACGCAACCGCCGACTAGCAACACCATGGGACGCGTGGTAGTTGTTCGTATCCCGCTTTATTGCTGAAGTAGCGAATTGCATCCTCCTAAATATCTCCTCCGGGTTCTCGCTGGCGCTGTGGCTACGGCCGCAGCGCTTCTACTTGCTGCCTGCGGCGCGGAGGCTACTCCGGTGCCCACTACAACCCCCGCTCCGCCTGTGCCGGGATTCTCTCTGGCCGCGCCAACGGTCGAGCAACTGGGTGGCGCATCTCCCGAGATGTTCATGCAGGTCTTCGACGATGGCCGGGCCTCCAGCACCTTCCGGCCAACGTCCGAGTTTGCCACGGCGGCTCAGCCCCCAGGCAAAGGAGGAGACCTCAAGATCGGAATCATATTCGTTGGGTCTCAGCGCGACTTGGGATTCAATCAGGCCGCTTCAGAGGGCAGCCGCTACCTGGAGCAGGTCTTTCCCGACATCGAGGTGCTGCGGGCGGAGAACGTGGCCGAAACTGCCGACGTAAAGGCGGTGGCCGAGCAGATGATTCGTGACGGCGCGTCGATTGTATTCCCCACCAGCTTCGGATACTCCGGGCCGATAAAAGAGATAATCGGCAAGTACCCGGAAACGGTGTTTCTGCACATGGGCGACCTCGAGATCTTCGAGAACTACGGATCGTTCTTCGCCAACATATGGCAGTTGGAATACGCTGCTGGGGCCGCCGCCGGCCAAGTCACCAAGACCGGCAAACTCGGATTCATCGCCGCGTTCCCGATTCCCCCGACCATGCTCAACGTCAATGCCTTTCACTTGGGCGCGAGATCGGTCAACCCGGACGTGGAGACCACCTTCGTGCTGACCAACGACTGGTGCGACCCGGCCAAACAGGCCACCGCCGTGCAGACATTGGTTGACGCGGGAATCGACGTGCTGACGCAGCACCAAGACTGCACCAAGACCATCGTGGAAGCAGCGGAGCGAGAAGGGGTCTGGGTGACCGGATACCATTACGACGCGAGTGCCGCCGCTCCTAACTCCTGGCTGACCGGGGCGTCGTGGAACTGGGGACCGGTTCTAGCCCAGCTGGTCGCGGAGATCCGAGACGGCACCTACCGCAGCTCGATCATGCTGGCGGGACTGGAAGCCGGGTGGGTGAAGTTGGCCCCCTTCGGCCAGGCTGTCCCAGCGGAGACCAAGGCTTTGGTGCTCGAAACCGTCGACGGCCTCCGCGACGGCTCGATCAGCCCTTTCACGGGCCCCATCTACGGCCAAGACGGTGAGGTCCGCATCAAGGAGGGCGAAACCCCTACCGACGAAGAGCTGCAAACCCTCGACTGGCTCTCCCAAGGCATCGTCGGCCGCACCAACTAAGCCTCACGCTGTTTCTATCCGGTTAGCGGCCTGGAGGCCCAGTTCCTCAACCGCCATCTCCCGCATGCGGAACTTCTGGACCTTCCCCGTTACCGTCATTGGGAATTCAGCGGTCATCTTAACGTAGCGGGGGACCTTGTAGTGGGCGATCTTGCCCCGGCAGAACTCCCTGATCTCCTCGTCGGTGGCGCTTTCGCCGGGCTTGAGCATCACCCAGGCCATCACTTCTTCGCCGAAGCGATCGTCGGGCACGCCGACAACCTGCACGTCCGACACCTTGGGATGAGTGTAGAGGAACTCCTCGATCTCCCGGGGGTAGACGTTTTCCCCTCCCCGGATGATCATGTCCTTCAGACGGCCGGTGATCCTGTAGTAGCCGTCCTCGTCCACCGTGGCTAGATCACCGGTGTGCAGCCAGCCGTCGGCGTCTATGGCGGCAGCGGTGGCCTCGGGCATGTTGTAGTAACCCTTCATGACCATGAAGCTGCGGGTGCAGAGCTCGCCCTGCTCTCCGATGGCAACTTCGGTGTTGGTCTCCGGGTCCACTAGCTTGACCTCGACGTTGGGCAGCACCGCCCCCACGGTGGAAACGCGGCGCTCGATGGGGTCGTCGAGCAGCGTCTGGGTCACCACGGGCGAGGCCTCGGTGAGCCCGTAAGCGATGGAGATGCCGTGGGCGCCCATCTGGTCTATAACCTGCCGCATGACCTCGATGGGACAGGGCGAACCGGCCATGATGCCAGTGCGGAGCGAAGACAGGTCAAAGTTGGCGAACTCCGGGTGGCCGAGCTGCGCGATGAACATTGTCGGCACCCCATAGAGGGCGGTGCATCGCTCCTTCTCCACTGCGACTAGGGTCTTGAGGGGATCGAAGTGCTCGGCGGGAACCACCATTGTTGCGCCGTGAGTCAGGCAGCCCAGGTTGCCCATGACGCAACCGAAGCAGTGATAGAAGGGCACCGGGATGCACAGCCGGTCTTGTTCGGTCATTTCCATGGCGTCGCCAACGTACAGGCCGTTGGCCACAATATTCTGGTGGGTGAGCATGGCGCCCTTGGGATTGCCGGTGGTGCCCGAGGTGTACTGGATGTTGACCACGTCGCCGGGGTCGCAGGCCGATTGCCGCCTCGCCAGCTCGCTGTCGCTGATTTCTTGGCCCCTCTCGACCATTTCCCGCCAGGCCCACATGCCGGGTGGGGTCGGAGCAGCGGGACCGTCGGGCGGCGGGATGTATATCACGTGCTTCAGATAGGGATATTTGGGAGAGGACAACTGACCGGGTTGTGAGCCCTGCAGTTCCGGGACCACTTCGTTGACCATGGCCACGTAGTCAGAGGTGCGGAACTGGCCAATCAGAATGATGGCGCTGGCTTCGCACTGCTGGAGCAGGTAGGCCAGTTCGTGAGTGCGGTAGGCCGGGTTCACGTTCACCAGCACCGCACCGATCTTGGCGGTTGCGAACTGGGACAGCGCCCACTCGGTATAGTTGGTGGCCCAGATGCCGACGTGCTGTCCCGGCTGAATGCCCAAGGCTATCAACCCGCGGGCAACGCGGTTTACCTCGGTGCGGAACTCGGAATAGGTGAACCGCGCCCCAGTATCGACGTGCACGAAAGCGTCGCGCTCACCGAACCGCTGGGCCTGCAGGTCCAGAACATCGCCGATGGTGCTGCGGGGATCGATGGAACCGGCCATAATCCGCCTCCCCAGATTGGTGGCCCCGATTATAAATGAGGCGTCGCCGGGCAGCCAGTTTGGAGGCGACAGACTACTCCGGGTCCATCACCCGTCCGAGGAACAGGATGGTTCCGGTGGGCTTGTCCCGAATCAAGAAGATAAAAGGCCGGTCGATCGTGACCGGGACAGGTTCAGTGATCGGTCCCGACTCGGGCATGGCCACGCTTGTGGCGGCGGCTGCTTCCGTTCCTGTCTCGTCCACCGATACGAATGCCTTGTGCACCGCTTCGGAAATCCAAAGGTCCTTACTGCCGGTGATGCCCGAAAAGTCCGCGTCGCCAAAGGCGTTGGGCATCCCCATGCCCGCAAGCGTCTCGTTGAGACTGAAAGCCGACTCGAACTCGAACCGCGGCATCGTCAGGGTGATGTAGGCGGTTTCCAGTTCGTCGATGGCCTGGCCCAACAGGGCGGGTGTTAGCGAACGCTCGAAATCCCTGAACTTCCCGTCGTCGGGCAGCAGTATGGTGAACGCCAGATCGTCCGGGAAATAGGGGAGGTCGACGACCTGAAACCCATCGCCCTTGGCGTACCCATAGAACTTGTCGTTGGTCTCGTTCATCATCGGAACTTCCACGGTTCGCCCGTCCAACAGGTTGAAGGGCTGCTCGACCGTGTCTCCTGGGTTGAACGGCCACAACCAGGAGGCGTTGAAGTAAATTGCGTTGGTCAACACCAAGCGGGTCGTATCGTTGACCGTTCCTTGCTGTAGAAGGTCTTTGATTTTGTCCTCGGTCTGATCGGCCACCCAGTCGTTGATGCGGACTCTGGATTCTTCCGGCTCCATGGCGAAGTCCATGGGCCGCAAGCCAGCCCCGTAATTCTCGGCCAACGTATCCAGGTAGTCTTCGAGGAAGGAAAACCCGGCCTGTCCCCATACGGCGTTGGCGATGTTCAGCCGGAACTCGGGCTTCGGCGCTCCCGGAGGTCCCATGCTCGGCAGGTCCTCGCCCCGAGACGCCAGCGTCCGGTCCAGGGCGTTGAAGGCCGGATGCAGCCGGTCCTGCGGCTGGCGGTACCGGAGGGTATCGGCCATTTGGCGCTCGGTCTCTCCCCGGGCGCCTGCGAACGGCATGGCCAAGGCTTGCGAGATGCTGAAGGGCGAGAAAAACAGGTTGCCGTCCCCTCCCATCAGCGCCTGGTAGAGATCGAGGGCGAACTCTCCGTTGTCTTGGGCCAGGTCGTCAAGGTCCTGCCCGACCGAGGCGGAGGAACGTCTTTTCTCCGAGCGCAGCTCTTCGACGACCGACTCCGCCGTGGGCTGGGGACTTTCGGTGGTGCGGACGTTCTCCGTCGGCGTAATGGTCTGGGGGGCCGGGGCGATGGTCGCGGGCCGTGTGGGCTCGGGCAGGTCTTCTCCGCAAGCCAGCAGCAGGACGACGGCCAGCGCGAGTCCTATAACCAGGGATATTCGTGTAACCAGCGATATTCGAAGCACGAGTGCGGCAACCTCCGGGTTTATCCCTTGCGAATGATACTATGCTGGAACTGCCCGAATCGTTCCGTTGGATGTACAATGGCCCTCATCGTAGTCGCGGGAGGGACGACATGGCCATAGCTGATACCGACGTGCTTCTTGAGACGGTGCAGCGCCACTTCCGCACCGGCGTGGCCGCCCGTCCCTTCGCCGATCCAGCCATCACCGAAGCCGACGCCTACGAGGCCCAGTACCGCCTCGTCCAGCGACTGCGGGACGACGGGGAAGTCATCGTTGGTCACAAGGTGGCGCTGACCACCAAGGCGGCGCGGGAGCACCTAGGGGTGAACGAGCCCTGTTTCGGCCACGTCCTCGACCGTTGCGTCTACGCCAGCGACTCCGAGGTCCCCATCGGCAACTTGGCCGACCCGCACATCGAGGCCGAGACGGCTTTCGTGCTGGCGGAAGACCTGCGGGGACCCGGCGTTACCCCGGTGCAGGTGATGAAGGCTACGTTGGGAGTGATGCCCGCGCTGGAGCTGGTGGACCTGAAAGTCCAGGGCGAGGGTATCCAGATCGTCGATGTCATTGCCCACAACGCCCTGCACAGCGGAGTGGTGACCGGCACCCGCCTCACCCATCCTTCGGAGTTCGAGCTCCAGTATGAAGGCGTCACGGTGGAGTTCAACGGTGAGCTCCACGGTTCCGGCACCGGCTTTGAGGTGATGGGCAACCCCATCAACCCCATCGTCTGGCTGGCCAACAAACTGGCCGAGTATGACGATTACCTGAAAGCTGGCGAGACCATCATCTCCGGTTCCATGGTTACGCCGGTGCGGCTCAAGCCTGGCGACTTCGTCAAGGTCACCTACAGCCGCTTGGGCACCATTGGGGCGCGGTTCGTTTAGGTCTGAATCAGGATTCTCCGGATTCCAGGATTTTGACGGCGTTTGGAGGGAATCATGAGTTGGGAATTTGAGCTGGTTGCCGGGCCCTATGGCGGTACTTCTGAAGGGCCGGTGTGGGACGGTCGGGCGCTGCTGTTCACCGACATCCCGAACAACCGCATCATGCGCTACGACCACGCCACCGGCGAGACCACCGAGTACCGCACCGGCACCAACGGGACCAACGGCCTCAACTTTGACCTGCAGGGGCGGCTGTTCGGCTGCTCTGGAGGAGGCCGCTGCATCCTTGAATTCCACCCCGACGGCTCCACCACCCAGTTGCCGACGCTGCTGGACGGCAAGCGGCACAACCGGCCCAACGATCTGGCCATCGACCGCAAGGGCCGCATATGGTTCACCGACCCCAACGGGCAGATACCTCCCGACCAGCTGGAGCTGGACCACGCCTCGGTGTTGCGCCTCGACCCGGACCCCAGCGCCGAGGGGGGCTGGACGTTGCATCGGATGACCCACGACACCTTCGCCCCCAACGGCATCCTGCTCTCCCAGGACGACCGGACGCTGTACGTGGTGCAGAGCAACTACCAAGGTACCCGGGACCTGCGGGCCTATCCGCTGCTTGAGGACGACTCACTCGGCCAGTTCACTGTGCTACACGCCTTCGGAGAGGACCACCGCGGCGTTCACCGGGGCTTGGACGGCATGTGTTTGGACACCGAAGGAAACATCATAGCCGCTGGGGGTTGGCGGCAGGCGGGCCCAGGGTCATTGATCCATGTGTTCGCCCCATCCGGCCGGATCATCGAAACCCACCCGGTGCCAGTCGATTGGCCCACCAACTGCGCGTTTGGGGGGCCGGGATTGGACACACTGTACGTCACGACCCACGGCGGCCACTTGTTCCGGGTTAACAATCCCGGAGGCCACCGGGGATCGATTCTCTGGCCCGAGTAGTGAACGGCCCGTACCAATGACCGTGGGGGCGCTTACCGACGCGTTCCTACACGAAGCGCCCCCAAGGGAGGCGCGTAAAGATGGACCCGCAATCGATCCGCCAGGAGGACAGCCGTGGTCACACATCCGGGAAACATGGTGCTCGCCGAGGGCGAGTACGACGTAATCGGCACCCGTCCCATTCGCCATGATGGCCCCGACAAGGTAACGGGCCGGGCCCGCTACGCCGCCGACATTCACCCGCCGGGCTACCTCTTCGGCAAGATCCTGCGGAGTCCCCACGCCCATGCGGTGATCAGGAGCATCGATACCAGCCGGGCTGTGGCCGCGCCGGGGGTCCGCGCGGTGGTGACCGCCGCCGACCTGCCCGAGGCCTCGGCGGAGATCGCCGACCAAGAAGAGGGCTCCACGGTTAACTACGGCTTCTACAGCCGGAACGTCATGGCCCGCGAGAAGGCCCTTTACCGAGGGCATGCCTTGGCGGCAGTGGCCGCAACCAGCGCTGCGGCCGCGGAAGCGGCCTTGGCGTTGATAGAGGTGGACTACGAGGTCTTGGAGCCGGTCCTAAACGCCGAAGATGCGATGAAGGACGACGCTCCGACACTTCACGACCGGTTGGTTACGCTGGCCAACCCGAACATGCGCCAAGGGGGTTGGGGAGACGTCGCCGGAAGCAACGTTTCCAACCGGTTCGAGTTTCGCGTCGGCGATCCCGACGAGGGGTTCCAAGAAGCGGATGTGATAGTGGAGCGCGAATTCCACACCAGGCCGGTCCACCAAGGCTATATCGAACCCCACTCGGCCACCGCGCTCTGGGGCGCCGACGGCTTGGTGACCATCTGGGCCAGTAGCCAAGGCCACTTTGCCCTGCGCGACCACACCGCCGCCATTCTGGGAGTCAGCGTCTCCAAGCTGAAGGTGGTCCCCATGGAGATCGGTGGCGGGTTCGGGGGCAAGGGTCAGGGTGGTTGCTACTTGGAGCCCGTGGCCGCCGCGCTCTCCAAGAAGTGCGGACAGGCCGTTAAGATCACCATGACCCGCACCGAGGTATTCGAAGGCACCGGCCCAACATCGGCGACCCACATGCGAGTCAAACTGGGTGCGACCAACGACGGACGTTTGGTTGCTGCCGACTGCAGTCTGGTGTTCGAAGCTGGGGCGTTTCCTGGTTCTCCGGTGCCGTCGGCCTGCCGGACCATGCTCGCTCCCTACGAAATCGAAAACAGCTATATCGAGGGCGTGGACGTTGTTGTAAACACTCAAAAGGCGGCTGCCTACCGGGCGCCGGGCTCGCCTGCCGGCGCTTTTGCCGCCGAGTGCGTGATCGACGAAATCTGCGAACGCCTGTCGATGGACCCGGTGGAGTTCCGCCTTCGCAACGCCGCCAAGGAGGGCTCCCGACAGCCAACCGGACCGGTCTTCCGGAAGATTGGCTTCGTGGAGATGCTGCAAGCCGCGCAAGACCACCCCCACTTGGCCGAGCCTATATCCGGTCCGAACCGGGGCCGGGGGGTCGCGGCCGGGGCTTGGTTCAACAGCTCCGGCCCGGCCAGCGCCGTGGCTAGCGTCAACCCCGACGGCACCGTTAGCCTGGTGGAGGGCTCACCCGACATCGGAGGCTCCCGGGCAGCCATGGCGATGCAACTGGCCGAGGTGTTGGGCATCCCCGTGGATGAGGTAAAGCCCGCCATAGTGGACACCGATTCCATAGGCTACAGCTCGGGCGCCGGCGGCAGCGGCGTAACCTTCAAGATGGGCACCGCCTGCCACGATGCGGCCGAGGACATCAAGCGCCAACTCGTCGAGCGCGCCGCCCGCATCTGGGACGCGAACCCGGAGGACGTCGAGTACGACCATGCCACCCTAGTGCACAAGACCGACCCGGAGCTCCGCATCGGCTTCAAAGCTCTGGCGCCACGCCTGAACGGCACCGGCGGGCCCGTGGTCGGCCGGGCCACGGTCAACCCAGGCGGCGTGGGCAACGCGTTCGGACTGCACATTGTGGACGTGGAAGTGGACCCGGAGACCGGCAAGGTAGAGATACTTCGTTTTACGGCGTTCCAGGACTGCGGGAAGGCCATCCACCCCAGCTACGTGGAGGGCCAGATTCAGGGAGGCGTGGTGCAGGGGATCGGCTGGGCCCTGAACGAAGAGTATTATGTCAACGACCAAGGCCAGATGCTGAATTCTAGCTTTTTGGACTACCGGATGCCGACCAGCCTCGACCTGCCCATGATCAACACCGTGATCGTGGAAGTGCCCAACCCCGGACACCCCTTCGGGGTGCGTGGCACCGGGGAGGTACCGTTGGTGCCACCGATGGCGGCTGTGGCCAATGCGATTCACGCCGCCGTGGGGGTCCGCATGCCGGAACTGCCCATGACTCCCGGGAAGATCCTGGAAGCGCTTTGGGCCAAGGACGCCGGCTAAGAGAGCAAAGAGACGAGGGGCTGATCTCCAGCCCCTCGTCTTGGGTCAGCTGCCAAAGAGTCCGATTAGGGTGTGCGCTGGAACGGGTCGGTCAGCTCCAGTTCTTCGCCTATCTCCTTCAAGGCAGGCAGCACTTCTTGGCCCATCAGCTCCAAGCAGCGCATCGTGTCTTCGTGGCCGATATCGCCATCGTTGGTCCAGACCGCCAATATGCCCGGCCGCATCACCGACAGTACCTCCCGGAGGTCGCGGATGACCGTCTCGGGGCTGCCGATGATCCAGCGCTTGGAATCCAGGATCGAATCGTAAGCGGCGGTATCGAGACCGCCGACACGGAAGGGGTCCGAGCGGATCTTCTCCCGGATGCGCAGGTAGCGCGGGTCTTGGCTGGCGCTGGCGTAGCCAACCGGCGACTGGTAGTCCCGAGGCAGGGGAATGCGGCCCACGCCGATGTTGCCGCTCATGTAGCCGCGGCCCACGTCCCGGGCCTTCTCGTCGGTGTCCTGGACGTGGATCCGCACTAAGTAGCCCAAGTGCTCGGGTCCAGGTTCGTACCCGATCTCGGCGGCGCTCTCGGCGTAGATGTCCTTCATGTCCTGGGTGGCCTGAATATCGGTCTCCAGAAAGATGTAGGGGTAGCGGTGCTCGGCGCACCAGACCAGGGTCTCGGGGCTGCCGGTGCCTGGAATCCAGACCGGGGGGTGGGGCTTCTGCATCGGGACCTGGAAAGGGTTGACCACCCGGAACTCGTAGTGCTTGCCTTCCCATCGCCAAGGGCCCGGTTCGGTCCAGGTCTTGATAACCAGGTCGTGGGCCTCGTTGAACCGTTCGCGGTTGTGCAGCGGGTTGGTATTAGTGGCCAGGCTCTCAACGCCGGTGCCCCGCACGAAACCGGAGACCAGCCGCCCGCGCGAGATCATGTCGATCTCGGCCAATTCCTCCGCCAAACGGACCGGGTTGTCGAAGATGGGCAGGGGATTGCCCAGCAAGACGATCTTGGGTTTCTTGGTGATGCGGGCAAGGATCGCCGCCTCCAGGTTCATGGTCGCGCCGAGACAGGTCGGGGTGTTGTGGTGCTCGTTGAGCATCAGCCCGTCGAACCCCATTTCCTCCGAGTACTCGTACTCGTCCAAGTACATGTTGTAGAGATCGGCGCCGCGCTGCGGATCGAAGTTGGAATTGGAGAATGTGAGGCGGACCGCCTCATTGGGACTGGCGCGAACGGCCTCCTCCGTGTAGTCCACGTAGGCCCGCTCGGTAAACCGCATCAGGAACATGTCTCGCCTCCTATAAGCTTTGCCCCGTCCGCAGGGCTACCTCGGGTCAGAACGCCCGGGGTGGGAACACTCGCCGGTAGACGCCGGGAGAACCCGGCGCATGGCCGTAGGCGCCGCCGATGTACTCGTTCATGGTGTCCTGTCCGCGCTGCTTCTCCCAGGCCAGGGTTTCCGGCACCTTCTCATGCTCGAACTCGTACATCGTCAGGTACTTGGGGCCGCCCTCGACCGCGTGGTAACGGCGCACGAACTGGCATCCCGGAATCTGGAGGTTGCCAGGAGTGCGCATATCGTCGTAGTACTCGTTGTATTTGGCCTCCAGGTTGGCCGGAACGTCCATACGACCAATCTGAAGCGCCGGGGCCATGCCGCGTCCCAGCGTGTCGGAGTCGCTCTGGGCGGGGTAAATCTGGGAGTAGACGTTGCGGACCATGCTGCGGCCGACGACGTTGGGTGACATCCGCAGGGTCCACGGCGTCGGGTTCTGGCTCTGGCGCAGATATTCGTCGGTGTTGAGGGCGTCGGCGGTCTCCAGCTCGTAGACGGCCAGGTAGCGGGGACCACCCTTCAGCGCCTCGTAGCGTGCGCCATCCAAGAATCCCGGTGCGCTCAACCGTTCCGGGATGTGCTCCTCGTTGTACCACCGGTTGAATTCGGCGTCGTGCTCGATATCCACATCGGTGAAAACGATCAGCAGTGCGGCGCCTTTCTTTTTGACCATCGACTCCTCCTGCGCGGTGGGGGTGATTCGCGAATCGCCTCTACGATTTGGTCCGCGCTGCCGTGTGCTAGCCCGTTCCGGGTCAGTTGTCGGTTGCTTCGAAGGCCAGGGTTGCATAGCGGAGAAAGATGCCGCCGCGGGGCTCACCCAAAGGCCCGTTGGCCACCAAGCAGGCTATGACGTAACGCGCTCCGGGTTCGGCGCTGGCGGCCAACTCCACCCGGTGGGGGAGATTCAGGCCCACGATGGCCCCTGCGGTGCGGTCGATCCCACCGTTTACCCAGACCTCACCGTAGTTGTCGGCGTTGGTTTCAAACCAAAGGCGAGACCCGGCTACAGGCATTCCGTTGACCGTCTCCGGCAACTCCACCGTGATCCGATACCAGGCGAAGGTAAACCCCACCGACAGGCTCTGCCGGACGTTGGGCCAGACCTCCCAGCCAGAGTCATCGTAGTCAGCGAGCCGTGCCGGGCTCGCCAGCAACTGAGCGGTTAGGCCCTCGTTGGGTTCTCCTGGCACCAGCCCGTGACCGACCCGCCATTCCCCACCAACCTTGGCCCGGTCTTCGGCGCTGTTCAGGTCCAGTGCAATTCTAGGCATCGTAACCTTCTTTCTTACCGCAGAGGACGCAGAGAACGCCGAGTAATCAATGATCTTATCTTCGCGCTCTCTGCGTCCTCTGCGGTGAATCAGCTAGCTGCAGGCCAGGGCGTAGAGTTGGTCGGCGCCTTCGGGCAGCGGGTATTCGCTCCAGGTGTGGCCGCCGTTGGCGCTGCCGAACACCTGACCGCCGTTGGTGGCGCAGTACATGCGCCGGGCGTTGCTGTTATCGAAGGCCAAGCCGAACATAGTGGAATGGGCCTCGAAGCCGGTCTCGACCCGGCGCCACTCGGCCCCGCCGTCGGCGCTGTGGAAGAGCACTCCGTTGTCGCTCTGGAAGTTGGGCCCAGCGGATACCCAGATGTTTCGGTTGTCGCCGGGGGCCTCCCGGATACTGCGGCAGTAGGTCTGCCCTTTCTCATTCATCGCGTCTATGGGCACCCGCAGCCAATGGTCGCCGCCGTCGTCGCTGCGGAACATACCGGCCCGGCCGATGCCGATCACCGTGCCCGGCCGCAGGCTGCTGGCCAACACACCGTGCATGTCCACTGGGTCGTCATTCACGTATTGCCCGTGGCTCAGGTTCTCCCAATGCTCGCCGCCGTCGGTGGAGCGGATGATCCCGCCGACCTCGATGGCGCCATAGATCAGACCGGGGTTGGCCACGCTGCCCGACATCATCAGCACCCGCTTGGCCAGGTTCGCGCCGGGACCTACTGTCACCTCGGGGAACCGCACGCTGACTGGCAACTGCTCCCAGTTCTCGCCGCCGTCGTCACTGCGGTAAATCTCCGAGGCCTCGTATCCGGCGAACATCACTTTGGGGTCGCGCGGGTGGAACATGATCGACCACGCCGGGAGACCGTGGTCGCCGACATTTACCTTCTCCCAATGGTCGCCGTAGTCCCCGCTGCGGTAGGGGCCGTCTTGGGTGCCCACGTAGACGGTCTCAGGGCTGGTGGGGTGGACGGAGACGGCGCGGACCGCCGGGGATTGGGGAAGCCCGTTGGACAGAGAGGACCAATCGCCGCTGTCGTCCTCCATGCGGTATAGACCGCTCTTGATTACCCGGCCCGGGGCAGTCTCTCCCGCTAGGCCGGCATACACCACTGAGCGCTTTGCCATTGCCTTACTCCTAAACGGTAGTCTCCGTGTGAATTATCCGGATTCCAACACAGGGGGTTGGGTATGTCAATTGTTCCGGGTTACCTTACCGGTGGCTTATCAGGCCCTCGTCCATCAATGCTTTAATGGCACCATCGAAGGCGTCCAGGCTCTGATCGATGTCAGCCTCGGTGTGGACCCCGGAGAGCACGCCGCTGGTGCGCGACATCAGGTCGACGCCGCGGACCTGCAACGCCTGCCGGAAGTTGCTTTGAATCTCAGCGGGTACGCCCTTGAGGGTGTTGGCGTCCAGTCCGTCGATAGACCGAGCACCGAAATATATGTGGAAAGTGGAGGACTCGCCGTAGACACAGGCGGAGACCTCATAGCGGTCGACGACTTCTTGCAAACCCACTCGCAGCCGGGCGGCCATGGCGTCGGCTTGGGCCTGCATCTCGCCGGTGGCGACGATGCGGAGCGCGGCGTTGCCGGTGGCGGCGCAATACGGGTTCGCGTTGAACGTGCCGCCGTGGTAGACGCGTTCGAAACGGTCGTGATGGGAATCGCCGGTCTGTTCCATTACGGCCATAACCTCGTTCTTTCCTGCCACCGCGCCGCCGGGCAGACCGCCGGTGAGGATCTTGGCCATGGTGCAAAGGTCAGGCTCAATCCCCAGGACCTGCTGCAGACCGCCGGGACTCCATCGGAACCCGGTGATCACCTCGTCGAGAATCATCACCACGCCGTACTTGCTGGTCAACTCGCGCACGCCTTCGACGAAGCCGGGCTGCCGAGGCACCGTTCCATACGAGGCTCCCGAACCTTCGGTGATAACGCCAGCGATGTCATTATCGGTGGATAAGATATGCTCCAGAGCATTCAAGTCCGGCGGCAACACCACAACCGACTCGACGGCGCCGCGCGGTATACCGGTGGACGAAGGCACGTCGAACGGCGCCAGGTTTCCGGGCATAACGTAGTCGTGCCAGCCGTGGTAATGGGACTGCCAGCGGATGATCCTGTCCTTTCCGGAATAGGCCCGGGCGACTCTCATCGCCAAGGAAGTTGCTTCGGCGCCCGAACCGACGAACCGTACCTTGTCGGCAGAGGGTATCAGCTCGCAAACCCGTTCGCCCCACTCCAACACCGTCTCCACTGGCGATCCGTAGTGGGAGCCCGCCGGGGCGGCCCGGACCAGCGCTTCCACCACCTCAGGGTGAGCGTGTCCCAACAGCAGCGAGGCCGAGCCGAGGCCGTAGTCGATGTATTCGTTGCCGTCTACGTCCCACTTCCGGGGGCCCTGTCCGCGTTCGATGGTTATGGGGAAGGGGTCGGCAACGTAACCGTCGTGGCCCGCGCCGCCGGAGGGGAAATGTTGTTGGAATCGGGGAAAAAGGGCCGCCGATCTGGGGTTTCTACGGATGTATTCTTCGCGGATCGTCTCGGCCATCGTATTCCTCCTGCTATCGACGTCACGCGCATTCTACCGCAACCAGAGATGTTCCGCTGGATTGATTCCGCATCCGGCGCCGTCCCGGCACCGGCGGTTGTGCTGGAACTACCCGCGCCTCTAAGATAGCCCCACCTGAACCAGAAGGAGGACGGGATGGAAGTCTACGAGTGCATCAGGTCCAGAGTGTCCGTCCGAGACTTTAAGCCCGACCCTGTTCCGGGCCATGTGATCGACCGAATGCTGCGGGCGGCCCGCTGGGCCCCCAGCGCCAGAAACCGTCAGCCGTGGCATTTCGTGGTCGTGCAGCGCCGGGAAACCCTGGATGCCATCGGCGCGGCCGCGTCGTCGGGCGGGTTCATCGGGAGTGCGCCCCTAGCCATCGCCGTGGTCATGGACCGTGGCGGCCGGCCGGAGTTCGACGCGGGCCGGTCGCTGCAGCAGATCGAGCTGGCAGCCTGGTCTGAGGGTGTTGGCGGGTGCGTCGCGGGGGTCCGTGGCGAGGACAACGACAAGGTGAAGGAGATTTTGGGTATCCCCGAGGACAAGGAATTGGTTACCGTGATGGCCTTTGGGTATCCAGCCGAGGGAGCTTCGTCAGGCAAACAGCGGAAGCCACTGACGGAAATCGCCTCGAGCGAAAAATACGGGCAAGCGTATTCTGGTTAGGAGACAGGCTCATGCGTTTGGAAGATAAAGTAGCCATCATCACCGGGGCCGCAGCCGGGGTCGAAGGCCAACTCATGGGTTTCGGCGGCGCGGCGGCTCGAATATTCGCCCGCGAGGGCGCCAAGGTGGTCCTCACCGACATCAAGGAAGAAATGGGGGAAGCGACCGCTGCCCAAATCCGGGAATACGGCGGCGACGCGGTGTTCTTGCCCCACGACGTTACCAGCGAGGCGCGCTGGATTGAGGTAATCAAGGAGACGGTCGAACGTTACGGCAAGCTGAACGTTCTGGTCAACAACGCTGGCACCGGGGCTCGTTTCACCGTTGAGGAGACGTCGGAGCGGGACTGGGATGCACAGATGGACGTGCACGCCAAGGGCGTGTTCCTCGGCACCAAACACGCTATCCCGGAGATGCGCCGGACGGGGGGCGGCTCGATCATCAACGTTTCGTCCATCTACGGCATCGTGGGCAGCCCCACCTCCACCGCCTATCACGCGGCCAAAGGGGCTAGCCGGTTGTTCACCAAAAGCGCTGCGGTGCAGTACGCTGGCGAGAACATCCGGGTCAACTCGGTGCATCCCGGCTACTGCTGGACGCCGCTCACCGACCCCGGCTACTCGGGCGAGGAGGGCCGACGCGAGTGGTCGCTGGCCCGCATCCCGCTGGGGCGCTTGGGCAACGCCGACGACATCGCCAACGGCATCCTTTACTTGGCCAGCGACGAATCATCCTTCGTCACTGGCGCCGAGTTGGTGATCGACGGCGGTACGACGGCGCAGTAGGGGGTTCAGATTGTCGCGGCCATTTGGCAGCCGGATGAACCTGGCCTGGCTGGCTAGAGTGGTGGTGATTCTCGGTCTAGCCCTGTCAGTGGGCTCAGCCTTGCACGGGACGGCGCAAGCCCAGGACTCGCCGTTTGACGCTCGCTCGAACCTGCTGCGCCCGAGTGTGTCGTGCTGTCGTCCCCGTCCTTCGTCGACCGGACCCTAACCGTGACCGGTAAGAACCTCTCCGGCCTCGGCGGCCGCCGTCTGCAGTTCATGGACTCCGTGACCGGATTCCGTACCATACACTTTGGCTCGGAGGTCCGGTGGATTTCTGATTCTGAACGAAGGGTCGACATGAGGTCGATCCGAAGATTCTTCCCCGAACATGACCGGGCGGTCTACCGGGTCCGGGTGACCGATGCGAAATACTTGCCCATCTCCGATTGGTCTGCTCAAGAGGTCATAATTGCTGTGGATGAGCACAACTGCGCGCCATCCAGTCCCTTTCCACCCACAGCGCCAGTCCGCGGTATCGCGGCAGATTTCTGGGCCGATGTTGTTCTGGGACAAACGGACTTTACCGAGATCACGCCCAACGAGGTGGTGCCCTACAAGCTGTTCAACCCGGGCGGAGTAGCCGTCGACCGCTCCGTTTCTCCCGGTCGGGCCTACGTTTGGGACGCCGGAAACAGTCGTATCCTAGGTATTGACCTCGCGAAGTGCTATGCCAGGGCAGGGGCCTGCCCTGCGGACCTCGTTATCGGTCAGCCCTCGGCAAGCGAAGCCTCTGGTTGCAACAGGGACGGCGGATTCCAGAGCTATCCGGTACTGGCAAAAGCGGGGTCGGAAACCCTGTGTGGGCTCGCGCAGACAACCAGGAATCCCATCCTTGATCGGGCCTTTGTGACTATGGCGGTTAACGCCGAAGGTGACCTGTTTGTTCCCGATTCCTATAATCACAGGGTTTTGAAATTCGAAAACCCGTTTGAGACTGATACAATCGCCGACTCCGTTTGGGGACAGACGGACTTCACTGCGAGCCTCTGCAACGAGGGCTCCCCAAGCCTGCCAACTGCTCGGTCCCTGTGTTTCTACGGGCCAACCAACCGTCCCGGCTCAGGCATGTTTGGTGCAGGTGTCGAATTGGATGTTGATGGCAACCTTTGGGTAGCGGATGCAGGAAACAATCGGGTCCTCAGGTTCCCTTTGGATCCGAGGACTGGGGAAATCTCAAAGACCGCCGACATCGTCTTGGGTCAACCCGATCTCACGACACGTGGACACGGGATCGGATTGAACGAGCTACATACGCCTTCAGCCGTAGCGGTGGATGCCCAAGGTCAGATTCACGTCGCTGACTCGCAGAACGACCGAGTGCTAACCTTCACTCTCCCTTCCGATTCCACCAGACCGGCTGGGAAGATGTTCGCATCCCGATTCCTAAGTCCGACGTCGCTACAAATGGACCCGAAGGGTCGCGGAGTTTGGGTTAATGACACCGGCGACAACGTCATTGAGCTTTGGGATCCTACAGGTACCACGGTTTTGAATGTTCTGGGGAATATTCCGGATTACTTGGATGACCGATGTGGTAGCGATTTCCGCTGGCTGCCCGGGAGCGCCGCGGGCTGCAACATGGGCGGTGGACTGGGGTTCGACTCCCAAGGGAACGTGCTCGCTCCGGCGTATCACCCCAACCACGATGTGTTCCGGTTCCGTGCGGTCGGCGACCAAGCCTCCAGTCAACCGGACTGGAGGCTTTTCCATCCCGTAAATGACTACAACGTGATGACGAAGAGTAGCCTTCGTTCACCGCGCGGCATAGCGGTCTGGCAAGACCAATTAATTGTCGCCGACACCTACAGGTTGTTGTTCTGGAATGGAACCGACACACTGGCCAACGGCAGGCCCCCCGATGGTCTGATAGGGGACGAGTCTCTCACTGGCCTCTTCCCGATGTGTTGTGCGAGGATCAAAGTAGACCAAGCGGGACATTTGTGGGTTGCGAGTGTTCATCCGACCGACTACGTGGACGTTTATCAACTCCCGTTGGACCGATATTCGGTACCGGTTCACACGATTTGGACCAAGGGGGCGACTTTCCCCGTGCTAGGCACCGACGGCCATATTTCCTTGGGCGACCGGATCATGGGTATCGCTCCCTTGGGGGCTGGGGAGTTCCTTTGGCTGTCGGACACCACCAACCATCGGGTACTACGTATTCGCGATCCATTGACCGACCCAGTGGTCGACGTTGTCTTGGGGCAGCCGGACGCCTCACGCATTTCCTGCAACCGGGCGGATAACAGCAAGGGCGGAACCGCCGGATTTCCGTATCTTGATACCCTTTGTTTCCCGGCGACGTTGTCCGTAGACCGCTTGGGCAACCTGTACGTCTCTGACGATTCAGTTTGGGACGAAGGCAACCGGCGTCTCCTCGTGTTTTCTCGGGAATTAACTCCGGAAGAGAACTCAGTCGCGATCTTTGCACCTTCGGCAACAAAAGTGCTCTCCGGCCCAGAGACGAGGAAACTAGGAGTAGTGGTTCCCAATTTCAGTTACGGCACCGCAATCGAATCCAACCTTGATAGTATTCCACTACCAGTCTGGGAGCCGGCCTTCGATAGCGACAATCGGATGGTGGTGGGCTACGACGCTTTCGTGGCCGAGCGATCTCCCCGTTTTGTCGGAGTCTACTTGGACCCGATGGGGAAGGAGACAGTCCCAGACCATTACCTGTTTGACTTCGTCACGACAGCCTATTCGGCGACTTTCGACTCCGATGGAGATTTGTACATCGGCGACCTACTCCGCTCTAGGGTGCTCGTCTACTTGGACCCATTCAAACGATCTACAACGTTGCGGGTCGAGCCGGCTGCCTCTGACGCCGAGCTGATTCCGGAACACGAGGTAACGATCGAATCTGTGGGCCCTGCACCACCTTATTGCGTCATACGAGTGTCAACCGCAACGTACGAGAGAACCCTAAACCTTGACCTCAGCGGACTTGCTGAGCCCAGGAACCTCGAGCTCGATTTCCGCAGAGTCACCTCCAGCCGACGGGAAATCTTCAATCTCGAGGCACAGATCTTCAATCTCGAGGCACAGTACGTTCACGACGACGGGTCTGGGATCAGCCTTGATGACTCATCGCTATGGAAGAGGTTGTGGCCGAATCACGAAAACGTGACATTGACCGTTAGAATCGTTACCGGTGGCCCCGAGGTAAGACAACCTCTCTCCAACTGGTCCCCCGCGTTCTTGCTCGCCGACAGCGTAGAATCATGCGGGATAGCGTCGCCACCACCGCCGCCAACCCCGACTCCGGTTCCAGCGCCGACTTCATATCCTGAGGCTACGATTGCGCCTACCGTGGCTCCTACCCCGAGCGCTACCGTCGCTCCAACCCCGACTAATACTCCAGTACCCACAACAGCGCCGACTCTCACGCCGACTCGCCGAACGGAACCGCGCGCCGCTGCGACCCCAACTCGCGCGCCGCCCACTCCAAGGCCAGTTTCGACCGAAGTCGAGGGCGCGCCCGCTCCTGTCGGCACAAACGGCGGGTGTTCAGCCCCGTCGCAAGGTGCACGAACCGGCCTTTGGCTCGGATTGTTGTTGGCCTTCTCCGTGACGGTGCCAGTCGCCCGCAGGATAATTAAGTACCAGAGGAACGGCGACAAATGACCAACCCTGGGGTTCTGGCCGATATCAAGGCAAAAATGGGGGATGCGGCCGCCGCCCAGACCCGTGAAAACGGCGGCTACTGCTGGACGCCGCTAACCAACCCTGGCTACTCGGGCGAGGAGGGCCGACGCGAGTGGTCGCTGGCCCGCATCCCGCTGGGGCGCCTGGGCAATGCCGACGACATCGCCAACGGCATCCTTTACTTGGCCAGCGACGAATCGTCTTTCGTCACCGGCGCCGAATTGGTGATCGACGGCGGGACGACGGCGCAGTAGAGGGTACGGATTGTTACAGCCATTTGGCGGCCAGACGAAGCTGGCCTGGCTGTCTAGAGTGGTGGCGATTCTCGCTCTAGCCCTGTCAGTAGGCTTCGCCTTGCTCGGGACGGTACGAGCCCAGGACTCGCCGTTTGATGTCGAGATTCACTCGCTAGAACCTGCTGCGCCCGAGTGTATCGTGCTGTCGGCCCGGTCCTTCGTCGACCGGACCCTAACCGTGACCGGTAAGAACCTCTCCGGCCTCGGCGGCCGCCGTCTGCAGTTCATGGACTCCGTGACCGGATTCCGCACCATACACTTTGGCTCGGAGGTCCGGTGGATTTCTGATTCTGAACGAAGGGTCGACATGAGGTCGATCCGAAGATTCTTCCCCGAACATGACCGGGCGGTCTACCGGGTGCGGGTGACCGATGCGAAATACTTGCCCATCTCCGATTGGTCTGCTCAAGAGGTCATATTGGTACAGGCAGAGGAAGATTGTCCTCCTCCTGAGGCAGCTCCCTTCCCCCAAGCGGCGCCTCCCCGCGGGGTACCCGGCGATTTGTGGGCCGACGTGATCATCGGCAAGCCGGACTTCTCGGTCATCACCCCCAACCAGGTGGTACCCTTCAAGGTCTTCAACCCCGGCGGGGTGGTCGTCGACCGTTCCGTCTCTCCGGGCCGGGCCTACATCTGGGATGGCGGCAACAGCCGGATACTCGGCGTCGATCTTGCAAAGTGCTACGACGGCCCGAGCCCCTGCCGCGCCGAGGTCGTCATCGGGCAGCCGCCGGGGTACGGCCATTCGGCCTGCAACGGTGACAGCGGCGTCCAGGGCTTCCCGAACCGGCCTCTTGCCAGCGCGGAGACGCTGTGTGGGCTTCCGGAAGTCTCGGAGAGCCCGGGGGAGCAACCTTCGTTCGTAAATATGGCGGTCGACAGCCAGGGCAACCTCTACGTGCCCGACTCTTACAACAACAGGGTGTTGTACTACGAGAACCCCTTCGAGAACGATTCGGTGGCCGACGAGGTGTGGGGCCAAGCCGAATTCACTGGTGTCATGTGCAACCGCGGCAAGTTCTACGTGCCCGCGGCTGACACTTTGTGTTTTTATTCCAGTTTCACCTTCGAACGAGGGCCAACCGGGATAGGTTGGCCAACGGCGGGCCTGGCAGTGGACCCGGAGGGGAACCTCTGGGTTGCCGACGTCGGCAACAACCGGGTCCTGCGGTTCTCGGCCGATAGGTCCACAGGACTGCCTTCCAAGAACGCCGATCTCGTAATAGGGCATTCGGATTTCCGAGAGATGGAGTTTGACGCAGATGACCTGGGCTTGGACAGTCTGTGGGCTCCCGGGGCAGTCCGGCTCGACGAACAGGGCCGGCTTTACGTCGCCGATACGTACAATGGCCGGGTCCTAGCCTTCGATCCCCCCTTTGAGTCCGGCATGGCGGCATCATTCTTATTTGGGTCCGATTTTGTCAATCCGACGTCCCTGGCGACCGACTTGGACGGGGACGGTCTTTGGGTGAATGACTTGGCGGGCAAGACCGTCGCCCTGTGGGACCGGGACGGAGAGCGGATAATCGAGACGATTGAAAGCAGATATCAACCGACAGGTGGAGTGGCGATCGACGCGGCGGGCGGCCTCGTGGTGTGTTCCCATTCGCAGCGCAAGACGTCAGAAGATTCCCACGCGACTCCGGTATCGGTGAAGGCCTCCGGCATGACATACGCTTTTTCTATCCTCCGGGTGGCGCCAACTTTAAGGACTTGAATGGGGTTGAATCGCCTCGCGGGATTGTGACTTTCGGTGACCAACTGATCGTTTCCGATATAAGCAGACTCATGTTCTGGAATGGTTTGGACTCGCTGGCGAATGGCCGGCACGCGGACGGAGTGGTCGGAGATGAGCACCGGGTTTCCGGCTGGCCCCGATGTTGCGGGGTGATAGACGCCGGCTCCTCTGGGAGGCTGTGGGTGATGGGCTTCGAAGGGAGATTATTCCTCGACATCTACGAACTCCCCCTTACTAGGGAGTCGGGTCCGGTACACACCATCTGGACCGAAGACACGGTCTTTCCGGTATTGGGGACAGACGTCGAACTCAGTCTTGGGGACCGGATATTTGGGATCGCCCTCAACCGCGGCGGTAAATCTCTTTGGCTGAGCGATACCGACAACCATCGTGTGCTCCGCGTCAGGGACCCATTGACGGCCCCGGTAGTGGATGTAATCCTCGGACAGGCTGAGCCGAACGGCGACAAATGCAACCGTCTGGAGCGGATCGGGCCGTGGGACCGACCTCCCCTCTGGCCCGACGGGGTGGCTTTGGACATGATCTGCTTCCCAGGAGCGCTTTCATTCGATCGGTCGCATAATTTGTTCGTCTCGGACCACTCGTTGGAAATAGCGGGCAACCAACGCCTATTGATGTTTCCGGGCGACCTGTTCCCGACCGATAATTCATCGGTGTTCCTGGCTCCGGAATCCGCTAAAGGATTCACCAAACACGGAGGGGACGGCGATAATCTCCGGGTGGGGTACTATGACCCAGATACCGTGATGGAATTCATTGGGCCCAGGCCTATGAGGTCGGCCACCTTGCAGCCGGCGTTCGACAGCGCCAACCACATGGCCGTCGGATACAACATGTACACCGGGGGCCGGTTTGTTGGGGTTTATGGCGATCCCCTAGGGCAGAGTAGTGAGCCGACAGGGTTCCTCAAGGATCTCGGTTCCATGCCCTATGCGGCCACGTTCGATGAAAACGATAACCTGTATGTTGGCGACATCAATCGAGCAAGGGTACTCGTGTATTGGAATCCCTTCGACAATCCGCCGGTGGAATCTGGGCAGCCTTCGTCAACGCCGACAGCGCGGACCGCTCCGCTCCGCGAATACCCGATGACCGTCGAGTCGGTCAGTCCGGAGCTGCCCTACTGTGCGCTGCGCCAGTCGGTCCATGATTACGAGATGACGTTGGGGTTGACGGTCTCGGGTTCCTCAAGCGCGGCAGGCAATAAGATCGAATTCCGAAAGGTGACCACCTCTCACCTAGAACGGATATCATGGGACAGCGACTTGGTCGAAGCTGATGGGCCGGAGGTCACTATAGACCTAGGCGAGTGGGGAAAACGCGTCTGGGCTGAAGACCCCAAAGTGCTGTTGACGTTGCGCCTGACCTTGGACGACGGAACTCCTATCTCCAACTGGTCTCCCACATTCTGGCTAGCCGACGACGTCGATGAATGCGGTATAGCGTTGCCCGCCCCGTGATCCCGAAGCCGCTCATGGGTCGCCTGACCAGGCCGAGGAGAGTTTCCGAACTATGACAACTCCAGCACCGGCGAGCCAGCCGGACCAGCCTAGCGAAGCCAACTGGCCCATCCTTCGGGCGCAGCCGCGGTCGTTCTTCCGGGTGCCGCTCTGCCATGATCTGGCGGAACTGAACGCGGATGTTGCACTGATCGGCGTGCCCTTCGATCAAGGGACGCTGGGGCGTCCGGGCGCGAGGTTTGGGCCCGACGCGATTCGCGACGCTCCCCGGACCTACGCCTACTCCGACCCCTATGGGCGCCAGGCCGAGGCCGAGGGATTCTTCGATGTCGACGCGACCGACGAGCTGCTGCGCGGGGTGACCATGGCCGACTGCGGCAACGTCACCATCATCCCGTCGGACGTGTTGCACAACTTCGAGAAAATCACGGCGGCGGTGCAGATTGTGGCCGAGCGGGGCGCGCTGCCGGTGGTGGTGGGGGGCGACCACGCAATCACCTTTCCGGTGGTGCGCGGTCTAAGCCAGTTCGCGCCGCTGAACATCGTCCACTTCGACGCGCATTTGGACTACACCCACGACGTGCAGGACAATCTCTTCACCCACGCCAGTCCCATACGCCGTTGCCGGGAGCTGGCCCACGTGGGGCACATTACGTCCATCGGCATTCGTTCAGCCCGGCGTACGCCCTATGAAGAGGCAGTCCGCGACGGCAGTCTGATCGTCACCACCAAGCAGTTCCGAAGCCTGGGCCCGCAGGCGGTCGCCGACCTGGTACCGGCCGGCGAGAACCTCTACATCACCTTCGACATCGACGTGATGGACCCCAGCCAAGCCCCCGGTACCGGCACACCGGAGACCGGCGGTCTCTACTACGAGGAGGCCCGGGACTGCTTGCAAGCGTTAATCTCAAAGTCCAATCTTGTCGCCTTTGACATGGTCGAGGTGGCCCCACCCTACGACTCCTCGGAGCTCACGGTGCAAGTCGCCGCCCGACTGATTCTGGATATGCTCGCCGCCCGCTTCCCGTCGCGATAGGAGGCCGAGCACCGGATGGACGCCGCGTCTAAACTCGTAATCCGTCCTTTGACGCCGGAGCTGATGGATGCCATGGGTCAGGCGCTTCGCGGCAATTGGGGCTCGACCTGCTGGTGCATGTACCCGCGTCTGACCGACGCTCAGTTCCGGGACTTGCCGGGCGAGGGACGCGTGGGCGACCGTCGGCGGGCCGCAATGACCGAGTTGCGGCAACCCGGGCTCCGGGCCTGCTGGCATTCGAAGACGGCGCCCCGGCGGGCTGGATCGCCATCGCCCCACGAACGGAATTGCTGCGCGTTGACCGCTCCCGGGCCACCCCGCCCTTCGACGACCAGGAGGTTTGGGTAATTCCGTGCATCACCGTGAGGAAATCGCATCGGGGCCGTGGAATAGCCCTTGCCCTCATCAAAGCCGCGGTTGAGTTCGCCGCATCCCAAGATGCCTCAATAGTGGAAGCCTACCCACGGGCCGGTGATGCCCGTACCGGGGACGACAACGCCTTCTTCGGCACCGAACCCCTGTTTCGGCCGAGCTGGCTTCGAAGTCGTCCGCCCACCCCTACCCAACCTCCCCCGAAACTGGGTTCCACGGGTGACTATGCGGGCGAATACTGCCGGTTAATGGCCACCACGGTCCCGAGGGACCACAATTAGCCAACTTCCGGGTGGGCCAGCTCCACTCCCGCGATATGGAAGAACTGTTCCTCTACGGCAACGCCGACGACACGACCTCTCCGGCCTTCCCCGACTCCGAGGAAGCGGGCGACGCCTTCCGGAAGAACCTGGGCGGCACCCCGCACGACGGGCTGCTCCTTCTGACCGACAACCTGACCGACCAACAGGGCGCCCAGCCCGGTTCGTGCCGCGAACTCTTCGCCGAGCTGATGGACGCCATCCCCTCCAAGCTGCTGAACAGCAGGCCGGCGGGGGAGTGTTGGTTCTACGTCAACAACGCTCTGGAGCGGCGCTACCGGACGGAGTTGGGCCAGCGCAGCACCCCACTCGGCGACCGGGCCCTGTTCGACGCGGTGCCGGTGTTCCATCTGGGCATCCCGGTGGTCTCGGCCCCGATGCTCCGGTTGGAGACACGGGACATGGTGGACAGCGCCGATGAGGACGTGACCGGCGTGACCGACGCCCTGCTGGTCTACCCGAGCAACATCGTGATCGGCTTCCAGTGGAACGTCACGGTCGACATAGAGCGGGTTCCCCGGAAGATGATGTACGAGCTGACCATCAGCGCCCGGGGCGACATGAACGTGGAGAACCCGGAAGCCTACGCCAGCATGATCAACGTCAAGCTGCCTGACGTGGAGGGCTAGGGAGATAACGCATGACCATGATGCGGGAGATTCCGGGAAACCTCGGTTATAGCGGTGCCATCTGAACCAGAGCGTCCTCCGGGAGATTCTGGTGGAGCTGCAGGAGAAGGTTGCCGGTCTGGAGGCGACGCAGACGGAGAAGGTCTCGGCAGACCGGCTCAAGACCACCGTGGTTGACGGTGCCGCCGCCAACACCTACATAGCGGTAACCGGCATTGAAGCTCGCCACACTCTAGTGGGCGTGGTGAAGCTGGACTTCACCCTCGCCGACGGGACCCCTAACACCCGGACGTGGGCCGCAAGCGACCTGCTCTCCGAGGCGTCCGTGACCTCGGACGGCAACATCCAGCTCAGTATGACCGACACCAGCGGCACCGTGCTGCTGGTCACCTTTGCAAGCGGATAGAGCATGAAGTTTCGCGGAGTCACCCGGCGGGGGACGCTGGAGTTCGACGGACTGAGGTTCAGCATCAGACCAGCGGTCTACGAGCTGACGACCGGAGAGTTGGCGGTCCCGCAGACGCTTCACGGGGACCGGCTGATGCTGGAGTCCCTGCAGGCCGACCCGCCGCTGGAGCCGGGACCGGCCCTAGGCGCCGGAGGTCTGCCGTGGCCAAGGACGAGGGTGAGGCCGAACCCATCGAGCTTGGAGTGGACGTTTAACCAACATGGATTTCGTGCGCCGATACACCACAAACGCCGGATCGCTGATACGCTGGGGCCGTGGTCGGGGCTTGGCTGGTGGTTGTACCGGGCGGGGCGGGAGACGAGGCCGTGTTAGGACGTAACGCTACTGAACGACCTCCCCTCGCCGCCCTCATGTACTTCTGGTTCGGGTTTAATCTGTCGACCGGGGATAGTGAAGGTGGCATCGGGTCAAGTCACTGGAACACGGACTACGGGACCCGGGGTTACGGCTGAGCCGGGATACGGTTACTACACTTCTGATGATCCCAACGTGATTGCTCAGCAGTTGAAGGACATGGAACTAGCAGAGATCAGCATCATCTTCCCCTCATGGCACGGTAACGGCGACATAGACCTTGACGGCACAATTGACGACCACGAGAAGAAAGCAAACCACCGGGTCATTAAAGCGATGCTGGACTACATCCGTGACAACGATAAGCCGTTCAAGGTGGCCATCCTGGTAGAGCCGTACTTCGGAAATGGCAGGACCGCTGAATCCCTTACCGTCGACGATAAGCGGGACATCTTGGACTTGCTTTGGGAAGAATTCTACGAACCTCACTGGGACATCACGTTCCGGTGGAGACGGAACGAGGACGACTCCGATGCCAAGCCCTTGGTTATTCCTTGGGCCAGCGTTGACCTCAAGGAAGCGGGTGACTCCCGTTTCACTGTGAAAAATTGGTCTAGCACGGACTATCCCGACTGGAGGGAACCCGGGAACTTGGACTGGAACTGTACCCGGACCCTTCCTTGGCGTCGAACCTTTTGTCCGACGACGGAGTATTCGTGGTGTTCCCACGATTCGACGAGTCTTGGCAGGCTGCCTTTGGTAAGACCCTGAACCATGAGCTAAGGATAGTCGATCCATTCTTCGGGGAAGATGCCTACGAGCAGATGTGGCAGGCGGCGGTGGACTATCGGGACGAGATCAAGTTGCTGGTCTTGTATTCGTGGAACGAGCATGAGGAACACCCGACAAGGGGATTTCGCCTGTGAGCTACGGGCGCACTTTGGTTGACAAGACCGGCGAATACTACCAGCGGTTCTTGGTCGGCGAAGATATCGACCTCCCTGGAACTCAGGAGTCAGCCACTAGACCTCATGCAGTTTATCGCTGCCCTGAACGAGAACGAGCTACGCCCTAGAAACCCGGACGGAAACCCCTTGTTTTGAAGAGTGAATCCGGCATCAGGAGCGGCGCGGTCACGGCTGTCCCGCGAGCCCACCCGAACCGGGCAGGGCCCGGTTAGGCGGCACGGTTCGGGGTTCCCGCCCCGGTATTGGCGCCTATTCCCGCCTTGGCCGCGATCAGGGTCAGGTTCGCCACCGTGGACGCCAGGTATAGCTGGAACCGGGTCTTGATGCGACCGAAGTAGCGGGACTGACGGACCCCCAACTGGACCATCCGGGCCAGCCGGTGCTCCACCACGACCCGTCGCCGTCGATACTCGGCAAAGGCTTCGCTCTGCTGGAGGGCGCGTGCCTCCTGCAAAAGGGCTTCTTGGGGGTGTAGCCGCACCGTCCGGCCGATGCCCGGTCCCGCCGCGACACATTGGGCCCGCAGCGGGCCCGCTCCACACACCGCCCCGCCGAACTGGAAACCTTCCAGCTTGTGATTTCGGCCCGTCAAGTCGGTCCGCCGCTCCGCCTTGCGCATCTTGCCGGTAACCTGCCCAGCCGGACAGGTGCAGGTCCCAGCCTCCAGGTCAATCCTGAAGTCCTCCTTGGGGAAGTGGGACCTGTTGGGACGTCCGGGCACCTTGGCAATCAGCCGGCGTCCGGCGTCGGCGAAAGCCTGACGGGTGCCTCCATCTCCGTACGCCGTGTCGCCCATGGCCTCCGCCACCGGCACACCGGTGCTGGCCTCGCTCTGCTCCACCAGTTCCAGCGCGCCGGCGCTGTCCCAAGCGTTGCCGGCCAGAACGTCCACGGCGGTGATCAGTTGGGAATCGGTGTCCACCACCACCGCCGCCTTGTGCCCGTCGAACCGCTTGCTGCTGCTCTTGTGGCCGTGGCGCATCTCCGGGTCGTGGACCGACAATATCCGGTCCTTGCTCACCCCTGTCTTTAGGCCAACTTCCCCACCGGACCGTTCCACGTCCTGGAGCAGCAACTGCCCCAGCAGCTCCGCCGCGTTCACGATTCCCTGCCGCTCAACGCTCTCCTCAGGCAATTCCCGCCGCGCCTGCCGCGCCAGTCCCAACAGCCGGTCCGCGTCAGCCACGATCGATGCCAGCAGGGACGCCCGCGCCCGCTGGTCCGCCCAGTCGATGGCCGCCTCACCCTTCACGCTGGAGCCGGTGTACCGCCCATAGTCGTGGAATTCAGCCCACTCTTTGACGGAGGACTTCTCCACGGCTGCCAGCGCCCGCAACAGCTTGACGATCCCGTCCGCCACCAGGTTGCAGGTATCCTTGACTGCGCCCCGGCCCAGGATGTACGTCGTGTCCAATGCCACCCTCATGCCACGTCTTTTCAGGTAGCCGGACTTCCGGGCCAGCCGCAGGCTGGATTCGAATACCTGGCGCACCTTGTCGTGGAGGACCAACTGCGCGCGGAATACCTGTAGCGTGCTCTTGGCGAAGGGCCGGTCTTCAACCTCAATCCCCAAGGCCACTTTCCAACGGATGTCGAAGTCGGCCCTGGCCTTGGCTTCGGCGTCGCTCACCTTGTCGTAGCACTGGAGCAGAAGCGCCGTCGCCAGCTGGCTGGGCGGCACGCTCTCGCGCCCGTTGTCGGGACAGTAGAACTCGGCAAAGTCAGCATCCCGGAACAACTGCCCACGCAGCGAGGCCAGCACACCGTAGAAGGTGTCCCGCCCCACATGGTCGAGGTACAACCGGTCGGCTTCCCAGAGGCCCCTTTGATCAGACCGCTCTCCCAGCATCCCCACCCCTTACCTTCCCGTATCATCCCAAGTATAGCCGCTCCGGCTGCCGCCACTTTCCGGCCGGGTCTCTAGGTCGACCGGAGCGGTCGGTCCCAACTCGACCCCGTTGGAAAGATGGACCTCCACCCGGACCTGGCTTAGCGTGGCCCCGGTGGTATTCTCAATAGATCCACGAAAGTGGTTGGCAGCCGGGTCATACGACAGCACCAATCGGACCCCAGCCCGCACCTCGTCGAACGTCTCGTCCGACGCGAACTGGGCGGCGGACTCTTCCCCTTCGTCATCCGCCTCCCCTCCTCCGTTGTGCTCTGCCCCCTTTGACTCGCCCTCATGCTCGCGAGACGCCGCGCCGATACGGTGTTCGTCCGACTCGGAGTCGCCGCCGGAGCAACCCGCGAAGGAGAACACCGATACGATTCCGACCATTACAAGGAATATTGCCAATTGGTTCTAGGCGCTATCTCTCCCGCCCAGGCCGATAAGCCGACCCGGATGAGGTGGAGATGAGGGGATTCGAACCCCTGACCCCCTGCTTGCAAAGCAGGTGCTCTCCCGACTGAGCTACATCCCCACGGTGGCCCTATGTGATTATACCGCCAGGCCGCTTGACGTTTTGAATCAGGATTCAAGGAGGCCATCTTACCAATCCTCGAATCTGAGAATCCTGGGTCAGGGGCCTGCTCTAAACCGGCAGCGGTTCCTCGGTCAGGTCGGCTGGCAGCTCCACGCCGAAGGCATTCACGTTGAACGCCAGCATGGCATAGCAGCCCATCAGCGTGGTCAATTCCGTCGCTCCGAGTGTGCCAAACTGTGCCACCACCGCGTCGAAGGCGCCTTGGCTGACGCTGCGGGTGCGGAAGAATTGACGGCCGTACTCTACTACCGCCGCTTCGTCGGCTCCCAGGTTGGCGAGTTCCTTCCCGTCCCTCAGGTTGTCCACGATGTCGTCGCGCAGGCCCGCCTGCCTGGCCGGAGGAGCGTGGGCGTTCCAGATGAACTGGCAGTTGTTCTCGCGGGCCGCCAGCAGCATCGCCAACTCCCGGATCCGCGGGCTGAGCGAGGTGTCGGTGCGTAGATAGAGGGCGAGATCCAAGGCGCGACGGGCCACTTCGGGCGCGTTCAGCATCACCGAGGCGGGACCGGCGGTGGGGACGCCGCCCCGTTCCTCCACAATACCGTCAAACGTGGCTCGCTGGCCTTCGGGGATGGATTCCCGGGCAATGATCGGCGTTCGGGCCATGATTTCCTCCTTAATATCGTGACATCAGTTCTCGGGTCAGGGATAGCAATTGGCGGTCGGTCCCCCACGGGCCCACCAACGAGAATCCCAGCGGCAGGCCATCAAGGGTGGCCAAGGGCAGGGTGACCTGGGGCAGGCCCGCCAGGCCGGCGATGCACAGCAGGCTCATCGCTTGGGCCCGCACCTGGTTTTCCAGCTCGTCTTGCGGGGCATCGAGCAGTGGGGCGACCCGCGGGGACGTGGGCAGGCATAATACGTCGCCTTCGCCGAACAGCCCGCGGATGCGCTCCACGATGTCGGCTCGACGGGAACGTGCGGCTTCGGCGGCTTCGTCGGAAACCTGGGAGGCCCACTCGAAGCGCTCCCGAATTCCGGGGCCGAACGTGGGGTTGACCTCCCGGACCCAATCGGCGTGGTTCGACCATATCTCCCAGGCCTGGATGACCCGGAAGGTCTCGTACCAGCCGGGAAGCCCGTCCGGGCTCACGACGATGTCTCGGCGCTGGCCTATAACGTCAGCGGCCAGTTCAACGGCCGGGGCAAGGGCTTCGGCCATTCCCACACCGACCAGACCGAAGGCGTCGCGGGCGTACAGCAGGCGGCTCGGCGATGGCATCTGGCCGCCGTCGTCCAGCAACACGTCGCCAACCGCGGCGAAAACGTCTGCGTCCCGTGCGAACCAGCCGGCGACGTCGAAGCTCCAAGTGAAGGGCACCACCCCTCCCAGCGAGACCCGCCCGTGGCTGGGGCGGATGCCCAGGATACCGCAGTAGCTGGCGGGTAGCCGCACCGAGCCGCCGCAGTCCGTGCCCAGGGCGAAATCTACCAGGCCACCGGCCACCGCCGATGCCGATCCGCTGGAAGAGCCGCCGGGGATGCGGCCGGGCGCGGCCGGATTCACTGGGGTGCCGTAGTGGGCGTTCTGCCCGCTCAGGCTGTAGGTGAGCTCGTCGGTCAGCGTCTTGCCGGTCATGTCGGCGCCGGCATCGAGCAGGAGTTGCACCGCAGGAGCGGTGGCGGTGGCTAGTGGGTGAGTCCTGAGCCAGTCGGGGTTGCCGAAGCCAGTCCGATGCCCGGCGACGTCGAACACGTCTTTGGCGGCGAACGTTAGTCCGGCCAGCCGGCCCTCGGGCGCTCCGGCGAGGGCGACGTGGGTCTCGGGGCAGAACGCGCCGAACGGGTCGTCGGGCGGACCGGAAACGGCCGGGCTAGTCATTATGCGCCTCAGCCGGCCGGTGCAACTCGGCGGGATGCCGAGTGAAGGTGCGGCGTCCAGACTTGAATCCCATAATCGGCGAGACGACCTCAGCCACCGCCGCAGCGCGGCTCCGGCAGTCCAGCACAACAAGATCGGCGGCTTGGCCGACCTGGAGGCCGTAGTCGGGCAGACGCATCAGCCGGGCCGGGCGGTTGGTGACCATCTCGTAGCACTCCTCGATGTCGCTTTGTGCTCCGACGTGACAGACGTTGGCGTAAAGGTTGGCTATGCGCACCAGCGAGCAGTCTCCGAATGGCGTGAACGGATTGAGGACGTTGTTGGTGGACAGCGAGCAGTTCACCCCCTCGTGTAGCAGCCGGTGGACGGGGGCGACTCCCCGCATCACCGAGTGATCTTGGTGGCGGCCCATCAAGTAGAGGTCGGTCGCCGGAAGGACCGTGACCGCGACCCCGGCCTCGGCCAAGCGCTTGCCGTGTTGGACGAGTTGCTCGGGCCGCAACGCAGAGAGCTTGGTTACATGGCCGATGGCGACCCGGCCACCGAAGCCGTAACGCTCAGTGAGGTCACAAACATAACCCAGGTCCAGGTTGTTGGCATCCGGGCCGAAATCGAGGTGCATGTCGATGTCGACGTCGAACTCACTCGCGATTTCGAACACCCGGTCGATCTGGCCGTGCGGGTCGCTGTCGGTGTAGGGGGCCGCACCGATCACCCGTCCGCCCCGGCGCAAGCCCTCGACCATCAATTCGTCGGTTCCCGGATTGTTGAGTAGGCCTTCCTGAGGGAAAATGCAGACCTCGATGTCGATGGCCCACTTGAACTCGTCCACCAGCGGCAGGATGCCCTCCAGGCTGCGCAGACCGATGGCCGGGTCTACCTCCAGGTGGGTGCGCATGTGGGTCGTGCCGTTCAGCACGCACTTCTCCAGGGTGCGCTTGGCCCGCTCGTAAACATCTTCCGGGGTCCACTCGTGCTTTAACCTTGCAACCTCGGCTATGGCCTCGTTTAGGTCGCCGCGCTGCGAACCTACCCGGTCGAGGATGCAGGACTTGTCCAAGTGGATGTGGGTCTCGACAAATCCGGCTGTCACCAGACGCCCACTCACGTCGATCACTTCGGCCTCGGAGGTCAATCCGACCTCGATGGCCGCGATCCGGCCGCCTTCGATGCCGATGTCCGGCAAGGTGGCGTCCGGGCCGTCGGAGACCCTGGCGTTACGGAGGATAGTGTCCAAAGGGGCCGGCTAACTCCGTGGTAGCGAGTGCCTTGGGTTGGGGTGTGCCAGCACCGCGTGGTTAACGAGGTTGTCGGGAATCCGGCCGTGCATCACGCTAACCACCTCTCCGGCGGCGCGCTGCTCCAACTCGAGTGTGGACTCTTGGGAGAAGAAGGCGACGTGGGGCGTGATGATTATGTTGTCCAGTCCCAGAAGCGGATGATCGTTGGGCGGGACGTTGTCTACCATCACGTCGAGCCCGGCCCCGGCGATTTGCCCTTGGGTCAAGGCGTGGTAGAGCGCTTCCTCGTCGATGAGGGGACCACGGGCGGCGTTGATCAGGAAGGACTCGGGTTTCATCAACCCCAGTTGCTCGCTTCCGATCAGGTTGCGCGTTTCAGACGTTAGCGGAGCGTGGAGGGTCACGAAGTCGGACTCGGACAAGAGAGAGGCCAGGTCCACCAAGCTGCCGCCGTGGGCGGAGACCGTCTCCGCTGGTACCACCGGGTCGGCCGCCAGTAGGTTCATCCCGAAGGCCTTGGCCTTTGCCGCCACGGCTTGGCCGATGCGCCCAAAGCCAACGATGCCAATGGTCTTGCCCCGCAGGCGCATCATCCGCATGGTGAGGGGTTGGCTGCCCCAACCGCTCTCCTTGACCGAACGGTCAAAGAGCGTGATCTTGCGGTTCCAAGCGTGAAGTAGGGCCATTACGTGGTCCGACACTTCATCCACGCAATAGTCGGGGACGTAGGTGACGGCGATGCCCAGTTCGGTGGCGGTGCTGACGGCGATGTTGTCCACCCCGACCCCAAAGCGCCCGATTACTTGGCATTGTTCGGCGGCGCGCACCACGCGTTCGGTCACCTGGGCGAAACAGGTCATGATGGCATCGGCGTCCCGAGCCAGCTCGATCAGAGTCCCTTCTTCGCCGTCGGGCGACACGACGACAGTGGCCCCGCCGGCCTCCAACACCGCGCGCTCCGGGTCGGTGGTGGGCCAAACGTGGTCGGTGATCAACACTTTCCAGGGTCCAGCCATTGTCGCCTCCTGTTAGCCGGCGGTCATGGGCACAATGTTACGAGGCATCGGCTTAAACATACAGCCTTCGACGAATATGTCAAAGAGGTCGGGTGTGGTCTCAAGCTCGATGTGCTCGATACGCCGTACCAGTTCCTCGGCGCGCCGCCGCATAGCTTGCGACAGCAGCATGATGGTGGCCCCTTCCACAGCAGTGTTCCCCACCTTGGTAATTCGCTCCACCGGGAAGTCGGCGATGAAGCCGATGTCCACCGCGTTCTTCACGTTGACGTAGTTCGCGAATCCGCCGGCCAAGTAGAGTTGTTCGATTTGGGTGGCCGGTACCCCGTAACGACGAAGCGAGATGAATTGTCCGCAATAGTTGGCCGATTTGGCCTGGGCTAGTGCGCTGATGTCCGCCCGGGACAGCGCCATTCCCCTTTCGGCGTGGAAAGTGTAATGGCCGCTGCCATCGGTGAATGCCCCCAGGTCGTTCATCAGCCCGTGGGCCCTTAGTTCGGCCAGTAGATCGACCAGCCCGGAGCCGCAGATCCCCTGGGCTTCAGCGCCGCCGATCGTGGATACTTCCGCGCCGTGGGCGCCGATACGCACCGACTCCACTGCTCCGTCATATCCCGGCATCCCGTAGGTTATCTGCCCACCCTCGAAGGCGGGGCCAGCCGGACAGGACGCGGCCACCATCCGATGCCGGTCCCCGATTACCACCTCGGTGTTGGTGCCGACGTCGACCATCATCACCGGCCTGTCCTGCTCGTCCATGCCCACGGCGAGCAGCCCGGCGGTGACATCGGCCCCCACATGACAGCCGACCAGTGGCCCTCCGTAGACGTGGGCCTGCGGGAAGATGCGGAGCCCGATCTCCTCTGCCGTCGTCTCCAGCGCGGTGCCTTCGCGCGCTCCAGCCTCATACGCTAACTCGATGAGGGACTTGTAGGGCTTGACCCCGACCGCCTGAACATCCAACCCGAACAGCAGGTCCCGCATGGTGGTGTTGCCCACCAGCACCACCTCGTAGATGCGCCGACGGTGCGCCCCGGCCTCGCGGACCATCTCCCCGATCTCGAAGTTGATTGCCGAGAGCATGACCCGCCGGAGCTCGCCACGGTATTCGCCTCCGTCGTAGGAGATGCGGTGCATAATGTCGCTGCCGCCGAAGCGCTGCGGGTTCTCGAAGGAGGACGCCGCGATGATTTGAGCGGTTTCCAAGTCGACCAAGTTCAAGACTACCGTGGTGGTGCCGATGTCGGCGGCCAGACCCAGGATGCGCCCTTGGTAGCGTTCCGCGCGCACCCCAGCTATATGCACGAAATCGCCGGACCGGGAGACGTAGGGATCAGGGGCTACGGGCCGGCGCACCCCGCTGGTCAAGATTCTAGGTTGCCGGCGCAGCACAGCGAAGTCCAGTTCGTCGGGTGGACACTGGAGCACCGCCTGGCAGGCGAGGCGGTAGTTGCCCCGCAGAAACGTCTCGGCCGCACTGGGCGCGCTAAGGGATTCCAGTCCCCGGCGCACTTCCACGATGCACTCGTGGCACTGGCCGGTGCGGCCGCAGGATGTGGGCACCCGCAGCTTGAGGGCATCGGCCAGGTCGAAGATGGTGGTGATTAGCTCTCCCAGGCCGAGCGGTAGTCGAGGTCGTCGCTGCCGGTGCAGACGAACAACTGGCCTTCAGGGACGTTGTGGTCCTGGTTTCGGCAGCCGAACTGGGCGGTGCACCGGTCTTCGACGTTCTTATAGGGGCATCGGTACATCGAGACCTGGTTCACGGTATCGGAAATGCCCCGGAATATCTCATCGAGCCGGGCGAGGCTCTTGCGATACCTCTCTCGGTCGACTCTATGGCCGTCGCTGGACATCTGGCCGCGTTAGGCTGCCGCCATAGACTCGACGCCCGGCTGGCCGACAAACTCCTTGGCCAGGTCGACGCAGGCGATGGCGTCCTTACCGTAACCGTCGGCGCCCATGTCGTCGGCGAACTCCTGGGACAGGGGGGCGCCGCCGACCATGATGCGCACCTCGTTGCGTAGTCCCGCCTCCTCGAAGGCGTCGATCGTCCGGCCCATGTTAGGCATGGTGGTGGTCAGCAGGGCCGACATGCCGAGGATGTCAGCGCCTTTATCAACGACCTCCTCGATGAAGTTGTCGGGCTGGGTGTCGACTCCCAGGTCATGGACCACGAAGCCTGCGCCGCGCAGCATCATGATGCAGAGGTTCTTGCCGATGTCGTGGAGGTCGCCCTTGACCGTTCCCATGACGACGGTGCCGATGGGTGCGATACCGGAGGCCGAGAGGATGGGTTCAACGTGCACCATCCCCGCCTTCATGGCCCGTGCCGCCACCAATACTTCGGGGACGAAGATTATGTTGTCCCGGAACTTGATCCCCACTACCGCCATCCCGGCGATCAGCCCGTCGTCCATGATCGTGTTGGCCGAAAATCCGTCGTCCAGCGCCTGCTGGGTCAGCCGGTCGACCTCATTGTTGTTGCCGACGATTAGCAGGTGAGAGATCTCCTGCATCAAGGGGTCAGCTTCGTCCCATAGCGCTCTAATGTGACGCAACTCGTCCTGGTTTTCGATGTAACCCAACTGCTGTTCAAGACCCTGGTGTACGACGGGCATGTGACGGTCCTCGTTAGCTTCTGTTTACACTTGGTGCTGGGCGGTCCATTCTTTGACTGCGGCGGGGATGGCCATTAGGTTTTCGATTTTGGTGGCCAAGGGGACGGCGCATTCCGGGGCGATCATCTGCACTCCGGCGTCCAAGCACCGGTATACCTCGCGCCGCACTTCCTCGGGACCTCGTGCGTAGAGGGTGTTGGGATTGTTGATGTTCCCGACCAAGCCGATGCCGCCGTTGACCGCGTCCATCGCTTCCTGTGGATCGTTCTTGGAATCGAAATGGAAGGACGCCATCCCGGTCTGCGCGATGTACGGCATCCGGTCGATGGTTTTGCCGCAGATGTGCAGGATCAGCGGCACGGGCAGCCGTTCGGCCATCTCGGCGTGGATGTCTTGGAGGAAGCGGCGGTAGTAGTCTCCGCTCACCAGATCGCCGGTGGCGTGGTCCGGGAAGGTCAGGGCGTCGGCCCCGGCCTCGATCTGGGCCTCGCCGAAGAGCACCGAAAGCTCCTTGAGCTTGTGCAGGGCCCGCATAGTTTCTTCGGGGCTGTCCACCGTGCCCAAGAGGAAGGGCTCTACGCCGAACACGTGGTATCCGAGGGTCCATGGACCCATGGTCTTGCCGATGATGGCGACTTCGTCGCCGAACTCGGCTTTCAGGTTACGGATGGCGCCAGTGATAGCGAGCATGTCCCGGTGTTCGAGGATCCCAGGAGGAATGTGCACGTCGTCCGCAGTCTTCCAGATGGGGCGATACATGCGGACCGTGGGCCAGTTGTCTTTCTCTTCCCACTGCATTTCGCAGCCCAGGGCCGACGATTCCTGGATGATGCTGAAGTATGGAGAGATACAGTCGAAGCCCAGCTCGGTGTGGCCAGTGGCGGCCAACCGGGCCGCGAGTTCCGGGTCCTGGCAGGCTTGGGGAAAGGGTGCGTCCACCAGGTCCATTAACTCCACGGTGGCCACGTTTGTAGGGTTGGCCACTGGCGCGCGGTCAACCGGCCGGCGGTTCAGCGCGGCCATGGTCCGCTGGCGGGGTGTCATCGTTTCGGTAAAAGCCATGGTTGCGCCTCCTGGTTCTGGCTCGTTCACTGTGGGGTGAAGCCTAGGGTGCCGGTGGTCATCTGCCCGCGCATCGCCTCGGCGGCCATCATGGTCTCGACGCTCGAGATGTTGCGGGAGTAGGGCAGCAGGATGCGCATCAACGCGTCGTGCTTATGGCCGCAGGAGAATGCGACGCCGCTTTCTCCCACCTGCTCCATCTCGCCGTAGCGCGAGAAGCCAGCCAGCACCATTCTCAGCCGGAGGGCCGCGTTCTTCGATTCACCTACCAGCGATACCTGATAGATGCTCTTGTCGGGCCCCTCCGGATTGATGTGGATGGTGAGTTCGGATTTGGAGTCCCGGACGAACATGGCTCCCTCGGGTGGGGCGTAATCGGGGGCTTTGCCCACGGCTTGGGCTACCAGGAACCGGAGCGTACGCTGATGAAGCTCTCCGCAGGGGAAGCGGAGCTGGTTGTGGGTTCCCTTGATGGCCTCCATGCCTCCCAAAGCGATCATCTGGTCGCGGATGGCGCGGACCCGTTCAGCCACGCCTTCGCGTCGGCTATAGGTCCAGATGGTGCAGATGCCGTGCTTCACGTAGAGTCCGACGCTGATGTCATGGAAGTGTTTGTCTAATGGCACCAGTTCCAGGCACTGGCCGTATTTTTCGATCACCTGAGCCGGCCGAAGCCGGTAGTCAGTCTCAGACGTCATTTCTCAACCCCGAGGTTGCCGCCCCAGCGCTTGGGCAAAAGTGCGGATATGCTCAGGACCGGTGCCGCAGCAGCCTCCGATTATGTTAACGCCAAGTTCTGCCAGCACCATGAACCGCTCGGCCATGTATTCGGGCGACTCGGGGTAAACGATCTCCCCGCCTCTCATCGCCGGGATCCCCGCGTTGGAATGGACCAGCGTATAGCCGCTGGCCGTGTCTAGCATCCGGCTGGCAATTTCCACCATGTAGTCGATGCCGTTCCCGCAGTTGGCGCCGACCACGTGGGCCCCGGCATCATGCAACTGGGTTGCCGCCCGCTCCGGCGTCACACCCATCATGGTGAAAAAGCCTCGCGGTCCCTTGTCGAACACCATGGTCGCTAGCACCGCCAAACCCGTATTCTCGCGGGCAGCCCGGATGGCGAGCGTCGCCTCTTCTAGGGCGGTCATGGTTTCCATTACCACGGCATCCGCGCCACCCTCTTCCAGCGCTGTCACCTGCTGGACGAAGGCGGCGTACATCTCCTGTTCGCTGACCGGGCCCAGAGGCTCCAGGAACTCGCCGGTGGGACCCACCGAGCCGACAACGAACGCGCCTTCACGGGCTTGGCTGCGGGCGTGGCTGGCGGCTAGCCGATTGAACTCGGCGACCCGTTCCCCGTAGCCGTACTTCTTCTGCATGAACACCGAGCCGCCAAAGGAATTTGTCAGGACCATTTCCGATCCGGCGTCGAAGTACTGCCGGGCCATTTTGCGGACCACCTCCGGATGGCTGGCGTTGAATTCTTCGGGGCATCCGCCGGGCTCCAGCCCCTGTTGTTGCAGGAAAGTCCCGGTTCCCCCGTCGGAAATCATCGCCCTACTGGTGGCGAGGCGTTCCAGGAACGCAATAGCGCTTGGGTTTAGTCCGCCGGGTGCCGTCATGTTAACTGAGTTTGGTTGGTCATATTGACTGGCATTGTACGCAGGCGGCAATACCAGCCGCAACAATCCTTGGCACAGGAGCGGCCCCGGGCAAATCGGACCCACCGGTTGAAGATGTGATTAAATGGGGGATACCTGACCGACTCATACCGCTTTCTGGGAGCCCTCATGACAAGCTACCTCTCGCATCTCGAGTGCACAATCTGCGGCCAGACTTATCCTGCCGGGCAGCTGATCAACGTGAGCCCCTGCTGCGAGAAGGTGTTGTACGCCCGATACGATCTGCAGCGTATCAAGGCCGAAGTCGACCGTGACCGTCTGGCCGAGCGGCCCGGCACCATGTGGCGCTTCGCCGAATTGCTGCCGGTCGACGACCCCGACCGCATCGTAACCCTGGGAGAGGGCGGAACGCCGCTAATGCGCTTGGCCAACCTGGAAGAGAGGTTGGGAGTTACCAATCTTTATGTCAAGGAAGAGGGCTTGAATCCCACTGGCACTTTCAAGGCCCGAGGTATCGCCGCGGCGGTGTCCAAGGGTCTGGAGTTGGGCGCTTCGGGGTTCACCATGCCGTCGGCCGGCAACGCCGCTGGCGCCGCCGCCGCCTACTGCGCTCGCGCCGGGCTGTCGGCCAAAGTCTACATGCCCCAAGACGCTCCGGAGTCGAACAAAAAGGAGTGCTTGGTGGCGGGGTCGGAGCTGAACCTGGTGGACGGGCTTATCGGCGACGCCGGACGCATTGCCGTGTCGGTGGCCCAAGAGCAGGGGCTGTTCGACCTTTCGACCCTAAAGGAACCCTATCGGGCTGAGGGCAAGAAATCGATGGGACTGGAATTGGCGATGCAACTCGGCTGGAAGATGCCCGAGGCGATCATCTACCCGACTGGAGGCGGCACCGGCATCATCGGGATGCACAAGGGATTCTTGGAGTTGTTGGAGCTGGGCTGGATCGAAGGCGGTCTTCCCAAGTTCATCGCCGTGCAGGCCGAGGGTTGCCAGCCGATCGTCAAGGCATTTAATGAAGGAAAAGCTACTGCCGAGCCGTGGCCCAACGCCACGACGGTGGCCGACGGTCTGCGGGTCCCCGGACCCTTCGCTGACTATCTTATGCTGAGCGCGATCCGCGAGACAGGCGGAACGGCCCTGGCGGTTTCGGACCAAGACATGATCGACGCGATGTACGAACTGGCCAGCACCGAGGGCATCTTCGCCTGTCCCGAGGGTGCGGCTACCCTGGTGGGCTACAAGCGGCTGCTGTCCGAAGGATTCCTTACGCGCGACGAAACAGTGGTCCTGTTCAACACCGGTTCCGGTTATAAGTACCTGCAGCTGATAAGCGAGTCGCCCCGAGGGTGACGACACGGAAGCGCGAGGGCATTTTGGCCGAAGAGAACATGCCAGCGGCGGACTATTTTACTGACAGTTGGTAGTTGCGCCGGGCACCTTTCCGACGGTACCATCCATTCACCCAAACCCCTCGGGAAACAGGCCATTCGGCGGTGAGCCGGGCGGCCTGTTTTCTTTTGGCGACAATCGACACACGCGCCGCTGCCGGGTTATCATTGCCTGGAATTTCAGATTGGCCGAATCCAAGCTGGGCCCAACAGCGGCCCTGTAATTAGGAGTACCGTATGCGCCGCGTTGCCATCGTCTCGCCCGTCCGCACCGCCGTCGGAAACTTTGGCGGTACGCTGCGGGACATCTCGGCCGCCGACCTGGCGAGCACCGTAATCAAGGAAACCCTTGACCGTACCGGTTTGGACCCGGCCAAGGTCGACGACGTGATCCTAGGCCACGGCTACCCCAGCGGGGAAAACCCCGCCATCGGGCGCCTCGCCCTGCTCAAGGCCGGACTGCCCATAGAGGTGCCCGGCTACCAGCTCGACCGCCGCTGCTCGTCCGGATTGCAAGCCATTCTGAACGCCTGCATGCTGGTGCAGACGGAAAACGCCGACGTGGTCATCGCGGGCGGCGTCGAGAGCATGAGCAACGCCGAGTTCTACACCAACGAGTCCCGCTGGGGCGCGCGGTTCGGCTCGGTGACCTTCCATGACCGGTTGGCCCGGTCCCGGGAGACAATCTCCCCCGAAGACCGGTTCGGCAATATCTCCGGCATGGTGGAGACCGCCGAGAACCTGGCCAAGGAATACGAGATTTCACGCCAGGAGCAGGACGAGTACTCCCTGCGCAGCCACCAACGCGCTGTCGCCGCGCAGGAGTCTGGGCTGTTCGACCGCGAGATCGTGGCTCTGCCGGTGCCGCAGCGCCGCGGCGACCCGGTGCCCTTCGGGAAGGACGAGGGCCCCAGGGCCGACACCAACATGGAAACCCTGACCCGTCTGCGCCCGGTGATGCGAGACGGTACCGTGTCCGCCGGCAACGCCAGCAGCCAGAACGACGCCGCGTCGGTCTGCTTGGTGGTGGCCGAGGACCAACTGGAGGAATTGGGACTCACTCCTATGGGTTTCCTGAAGGGCTGGGCCGTCACCGGCTGCCATCCGGCCACCATGGGCATCGGCCCGGTGTCGGCTGTCCGCAAGGTGATGGACAAGATCGGCATGTCGCTCGAAGACATGGACGTCATCGAACTCAACGAGGCGTTCGCGGCCCAGGTCCTGGCGGTGTTGCGCGAGTGGAAGCTCCCCAACGAGGACAACCTGAACGTCAACGGCTCGGGAATCTCCTTGGGCCACCCCATCGCCGCCACTGGCGCCCGAATCCTGACCACGCTGCTCCACGAGATGGAGCGCCGCGACGCCCAGTTTGGCTTGGAGACCATGTGCGTGGGAGGCGGTCAAGGCGTGGCCGCCGTCTTCGAGCGAGCGTAGTCTTTAGCCAACGAGGGCTGGGCTGTTAATCCAGACAGAGGACGGATTCGAGGACTATGGTCAATCACGAGGAAATTCCCGACGTATTAGTGATAGGGGCCGGGGCTTCGGGCGCGGCCTTCGTTTGGAGCTTGGCCGAGGCCGGAATCAAGGTCATGTGCTTGGAGCAGGGCGATTGGGTGCCTCGCGACGCCTTCCCCATGTCGGAGGCCGATGCGTTGCTGCACTGGCAGACCGACTTTCATCCAGACCCGAGTGTACGCCGCCTTCCCCAAGACTATCCGGTGAACAGCATCGATTCGCCGGTAGCGCCCTATATGTACAATGCCGTGGGCGGCAGCACCGTCCACTACGGTTCCCATTACCCTCGCTTCCACCCTTCGGATTTCCGGGTTAAGACCCTCGACGGTGTGGCCGACGACTGGCCCCTCTCCTATGAGGAGCTCGAACCCTACATGGACTTGAACGACCGGATGATGGGTGTCTCTGGTCTCGCCGGCGACCCGGCGTACCCGCCCAAGCCGGAGCGCCCTTGTCCTCCACTGTCCATCCGCCCCGGCGGAGAGTTGCTGGCCAAGGCCTTCGACAAGCTGGGCTGGCACTGGTGGTCGTCCGATACCGCTATCTCCTCGGTGCCCTACGACGGACGCGAACCCGACACTGGTGGCTTTCTCCGGTCCCTCGCCAGCACCGACATCACCTACTGGCCAAGGGCGCTCGAGTTGGGCGCCGTGCTTAAGACCAATGCCCGGGTACGGGAAATCCTAGTAGATGCCACTGGTAAGGCCACCGGCGTCTTGTATTACGACGGCGACGGCAACCTTCTGGAGCAGAAGGCCAAGGCCGTGGTCATGGCTTGCAACGGCATAGGCACCCCTCGATTGCTGCTCAACTCCACGTCCAGCCTATTTCCCAACGGCCTGGCCAACAGCAGCGGGCTGGTCGGCAAGTGCCTGATGCACCACCCCGCGGGCGTGGTGGTGGGCGTGTTCGACGATTGGCTGGGCACCGAAGAGGGCGGCCCCCGCGGAAGCACCATGCTGAGTCAGGAATTCTACGAGACCGATCTAACCCGTGGCTTCGTTCGTGGCTACGACATGCAGATTCTTGCCTTGGGCAGCGCTCCATTGTCGGCCGCCCTCGGCGGGCTGCTCGGCGAGCGGGTCCCTTGGGGCAACGGACACCACGAGGCCTTTGACGCCCGGTTCGGCCACACCGTTGGCATCGCCATCATGACCGAAGACCTGCCCGAGGAACACAACTTGGTCATGCTCGATCCTAACGATACCGATTCCAACGGCATCCCGGCCGCCAAGGTCAACTATACGGTCAGCGAAAATACCGACCGGATGCTGGACCACGGGGTGGAACGTGCCAAGGAAGTAATGGAAGCGGCCGGAGCCAAGGAAGTCCTCTCGTCCCGCCTGCGCCGCAACGCTGGCTGGCACTTGCTGGGCACCGCTCGCATGGGAAGTGACCCTTCCGCTTCGGTAGTCGACCGCTGGGGCCGGGCCCACGACGTGCCCAATCTGTACATCATCGATGGAAGCGTCTTCACCACCAGCGCCTGCATCAACCCCACGGCCACGATCCAAGCACTGGCCCTGCGCACCGCTGACTACCTCAAGGGCGAGGGGCGTGACTCCATCCGCTAAGACTCACATCCGTAAACCGGCGGCCCAGGCCGCTAGGAGAACCATGCCCAGGATAGGGCATTTTGAGATCTACGCCGACGACGTAGACCGGGCCAGCAAGTTTTATTCTGATGTTCTCGGTTGGGAGACCGAGAGATGGAATGGTCCGGCTCAGATGGACTACCGTTTCGCCGTGACTGGCCGGGAAGGGCCGGGCATTGACGGCGGCATTACCGGGCGGCCACCCGAGGGAGTTGCCGGAATCAACTACGTGGACGTTGAGTCCATCGACGAGTACATGCCCAAGGTGGAGGCCAGCGGCGGTAGTGTATTCCAGCCGAAGATGCCCATCCCTGGCGTCGGTTTCATCGCTATTTGCAAGGATACCGAAGGGACCATGTTCGGCTTCTTCCAGAGCGATGAGAGCGCGGCCTACTGAGGCCCGCTCCATTTCTATTGACGGCCCTCGCGGCCCAAATTAGGATAGGCGTGCCCTAAGACCGGGAAGCGTATCCCGCTGGCCTGCGGATAATGCCATCCCGGCAAAATTCACGACCGGAAGGTGTTGACCATGCCAGAAGTTTACGGTACCGGTGACTTCCGCTACGAATTCGTCGAGGATTGGGCCAAGCTGCCCGAGGGGTCGACCTTCAAGGAGTGCCCCGGCGTGGCCGTCGACTCCCAAGACAACGTCTTCGTCCTGACCCGTGGTGAGAATCCAATCATGGTATTGGACAAAGACGGCAACTACATGCGCTCCTTCGGCCAAGGACTATTTAGCGACACCCGGACTCACGGCCTGTACATCGGCCACGACGATTCGTTGCTGGCCGCTGACGACGGTATCCATACGATTCAAAAATTCACTTCCAACGGCGAGAAGGTGTGGGAGCTAGGCGAGCCCAACAACCCAGCGGGCCGCTGGAGTGGCGAGCCATTCAACCGCCCCACCTCCGCCGCCGTCATGCCCAGCAACGGCGACATTTACGTCTCCGACGGCTACGGCAACTCCCGGATTCATGTGTATTCCAGTCAGCTTGAGTACAAGTTCTCTTGGGGCAGCCCCGGCATCGACGCCGGGCAGTTCATCCGCCCGCACAACATCGCCGTAGACAGTCAGGACCGCGTCTATGTGGTAGACCGGGAGGCCCACCGGATTCAGATCTTCTCGCCCCAAGGCGAGTTCATCACCATGTGGAGCAACATTCACCGGCCCGATGCCATGGTCCTGTGGGGCGAGCACATCTACGTGGGTGAACTCAACGGGATGGGCGGCGTAGACGACGCGCCGGGCCTGGGTCACCGGGTCTCAGTTTACGACCTGGATGGCAACCGGGTCTGCATGTTCGGAGCCGTTGAGGAGGGCGAGGGCGGTGGTCAGTTTATCGCCCCCCACGGCATTGCGGTGGACTCCAACGGCGACATCTACGTGGCCGAGGTTTCCTTCACCATTCGCGGACAGCACATGGACCCGCCGCGTGAACTCCGCTCGCTGTCCAAGTACGCCCGCGTCCGCTAAACTAGGCAGGAGCAAATCACTTTGAGTGACATCGGGGAGACCACGACAGTCCAATGGGATAGCGCTCTCGAAGCCATTGAGCGGTGTTATGAGTTGGGCTGGACCGACGGCCTCCCCGTGGTCCCGCCCACGGACCAGCGGGTTGGCGAGTTCATCGAACGTACCGGCCGCCCGGCATCGGACGTCATCGGCGAGCTACCGGAACGGCGGCGCGAAATCACCGTCGGCAAGGTGGCGGCCAATGCAGTGATGGCGGGCTGCCTCCCCGAGTACATGCCCGTGGTGGTAGCGGCCACCGAGGCGATGCTGGAGCCGGTGTTCAACTTGGTTGGCCCGTCTTCGAGCATGGGCGGCTCGGCAATCCTGTCCATCGTCAACGGCCCGATCGTCCAAGAGCTCAACATCAACTCCCGCAACAACCTCTTCGGACCTGGCAACCGGGCCAACGCCACCATCGGCCGAGCGGTGCGGCTGATTCTGATGAACGCGTGCGCCGCCATTCCCGGCGTGTTCGACCGCAGCGTGATCGGCCATCCGGGTAAGTACACCTACTGCATCGCCGAGGCGGAGACCGAGACCCATTGGACCCCGCTCCACGTGGAGCGGGGTCTGGAAGCCGGCCAGAGCGCGGTCACGGTGTTCGCTGGCGAGTCGCCCCGGCAGGTGCGGGCGGTGGGCCGCCCAGAGGCAATCCTGTACGCCATCGCCGACGTGGCCTCTACCCTGGGCAGCAATATGTCCACCTCGGGCTCGGTGGGCGAAAGCGGAACGGGCGTGCGTCAGGGCCAAATCGTGGTCACCATCGCGGGTAACGCCGGACTTTGGAGGGACTGGAGCAAGGCCCAGATCAAGGACTACATATACGGCCGGGCCCAGCGAACCATCGCCGACCTGAAGCGGGCGCAGGTGCTGACCGGCGACCTGGAAGCGTCGGACGAGACCGAAATGGTGCAGCTAATCCCCGAGCATGACGATATACTGTTGGTGTTCGCTGGCGGCGAGGAGTCCAACATGTCGTCAGTGATACCAAGTTGGGGCCCGAAGGTGGCCTGCACCGCGGTAACCAAAGCCATATCCCAGGGGTGAAACCATGACCCAGACCAATGAACATGTTCTGGTCAACCCGGTGACTCAGCCAGTCATAGCGCCCTTCAACGGTGCGCCAAGGCTGGCCAGCCTGGCTGGTACCAAGCTGGGCATCATAGACGACAGCAAGCGCAACGCCGATGTGCTGCTTGAGGAGTTGGCCGAGCTGCTCCGGACCCGCTACGAGATTACGGACGTCAAGTGGCACCGCAAGCCCAGCGCCTCCCGCCCCGCGGACCCGGCGGCAATCCAGATGCTGGCCGAAGAATGCGATTCGGTGATCATTGCCATTGGCGATTGAGGCTCCTGCAGTGCGTGCAGTGTGCACGACGGGATTCATATCGAGAACGCGGGTATACCTTCGGCCACCATCTGCACCGACCGGTTCGTGCCGACGGCCACCGGGATGGCGCGGATGTGGGGTGCGCCTGACTACCCCACCATCTACACCGAACACCCCATCGAGAACCTGAGCCGGGAGGCCCTCCGCACCCGGGCCGCGGAGTTGGCTCCGCTGGTCGTCCAGGTGCTGACCGGCGAGGGCTAGGCCAACTCCCTTCGCAATTCCGGAGGCAGCAGGTTGGGGATGGTGTCCACTATCGGGTAGGCTTCGCCGCAAGCGGCGCATAGCAATTCGCCGCTGACCACCTCATCCCCCTCCTCGGCCTCAATTCGCAGTTCGAGTTCGCCCTTGCATACGGGGCAGGCCAGTATCTCCATCAAGTCCTTTTTCACAAGTGCCTCCGAAACATCCGCTGCCTACGGTCCGGCCAGCGCGTCCTCCACCAAGGCGTCCAGAACGTCGGACAGACCGATCACGGCGATTCCGATGATGAGCAGGGCCGTCGTCCCCGATAGCCGGCCAGTGAAACGACCCAACCGGCTGGCCGGTGTCTCCGGCTCCTCCGGGTAGCTGCGTTGGCGCAGGAACCGTACTACGTAGAACATATACAACGCTAGGACGATCTTCGCCACCAGCACCGCCACGTACGGCGTCGCCACGCTACCTTCGGTCAGCCGCGACGCGGTCATGATGGCCCCGGTTATCAGCAGCACCCCAATCGCGGTGGTGACCAGCCCACGGAACTCCCGGCCGACTTCGGCTGTGGTTTCGGCCGGCAATCCTCGTGCCCTCCTAATAGCCGGCCGCAGCACCATCAGGTAAAAGATTCCTCCGCCAACCCACGCCACCGCAGCCAGGTTATGGGCCCACTGGATGACCACCAGTATCCAATCGAGAAGGTGCATCTATCGACCGGAAACAGGCCTATCCGGAGAGTCTTCGGACTTGCTCGATGATGCGCTCCGCCGTGAGCAGGCTGGTATGGGTGGCCGCGAGCCTCCCCCGGCGATCGATGAAGTGTGTAGTGGGGTAGACCTCGACCTCGTAGGCCGACGATATAAGAGCGCGAGGGTCGGTGGCAAAAGAGAAGGTGAGGCCGAGTTCACTCACAAAATCCCGGGCGTCCTGTTCCGAGTCGAACCCCCTGGGGACGAAGAGCCCGAGGAACTCGACGGACTCACCGTCCAGGGCCTCCCATGCCCGCTGGAACTCCGGCATCTCATCGCGGCAAGGCGCGCAGCTGGGGTACCAGAAATTCAGCACCACGACCGATTTCTCTGCTTGCTGCGACAACCGAAAGCGTTCTCCATCGAACCCCACAACCTCAAAGTCCTGCGCTGGCTGTCCCCTGTCGCAGCCCGCAAGTAACCCCACGAGCGATAAACAGAAAATCGCGAGCAAGGGATGGGTAAGTCCTAGCCTCATAGAACTATCTTATCCTTGACTCGCCCGGAGTAGCTACTAAAATCTTGGCAGGACGCAGCCCGGTATCAGCTACGGAGGACAAAAATGCGATTGGAGAACAAGGCGGCACTGATTAGCGGAGGCGCTAGGGGTATGGGGGCCGTCGAGGCCCGGCTATTCGCCAGCGAAGGCGCCAAGGTCGTAATCGGCGATGTGCTCGAGGGGGAAGGAAGGCGAGTAGAGGCCGAGATCAACGAGTCCGGCGGGGAATGCGTTTTCGTCCGGTTGGATGTGACCGACGAGAGCTCGTGGAACGACGCGGTGAACCAAGTGGTTTCCCGCTTCGGAAAGCTGGACATACTGGTCAACAACGCGGGTATCTACCGCACCCATAACGTCGTCGACACCTCCGTCGAGGAATGGGACCAAGTGATGGACATCAACGCCAAGGGCGTGTTCCTAGGCACCAAGGCAGCCATCCCCGCTATGCGGGACTCCGGCGGCGGTTCGATCATCAACATCTCGTCGGTGGCTGGCCTAGTTGGCAACCACTTTTCGTCGGCTTACACTGCGTCCAAGGGCGCGGTGCGGCTGTTCACCAAGTCCACCGCCATCCAGTACGCTGGTGAAGGTATCCGGGCCAACTCGGTGCACCCAGGCACCATCGAGACTCAGATGACGGCAGATATGCTGTCGTCGCCCGAGTACCGTCAAGACCGGATCGACCGCACCCCGTTGGGGCGGTTGGGAACGCCCGAGGACATCGCCTTCGGGGTGCTTTACCTGGCCTCCGACGAATCGTCTTTCGTCACCGGCGCCGAACTGGTGATCGACGGGGGCCGTACCGCTGAGTAGGTGCTAACGCCCCATGGCGTAGCCGTCGCGGCGGGGATCGGCGCCCCCGCTGCGGCCGCCCCTACCTTGGTCAACCTCGATAGCGCAGACGCAGCCCATTCGCGGGGTGAAGTCGTCCCACACTTCAACCTTGTGTCCCCGCCGGGCCAACTCGGCGCTCACCTGAGAATCTACCCGTCCCTCCACTCCGGCCAGCCCGGGATTATAGGCGTGGGGCCAGAACGAGTTGGGGAAGCTCCAAGTGGAAACACGCGGCGCTTCGATGGCCTGCTGGACGTCCATGCCGAACTCGGCCACGTTCAGGAACAGTTGTACCATCGACTGGCATTGCACGTCGCCGCCGGGGGTACCAAAGGGCATTAACACCTTGCCATCGCGCATGGCCAACGCCGGGTTGGGCGTGAGCCGAGGGCGCTTGCCGGGTTCCAAGGCCCGCGGATGTTCGGGGTCCAGCCAGGTCTGGGAGCCGCGGGCCGACACCACGAAACCGAGCCCCCGGGCTATCGGCGAATTCTGGATCGTGTCGCTCGGCGTGGCGGAGAACGCGTTGCCCCAGCGGTCGACCACGGCGGCATAGCTAGTGTCGGCCTGCAGCCCGCCAGCGACGGCCTTGGGCCGGGCCGGACGCCCGTTGGGCGCGCGCATGCCTTGATGGGGCCACGGATCGCCAGCCTCGGGCATCCCGGGAGTGGCGCGGTGAAGGTCGATGGCCTGTCGCCGCTCTTCGGCGTAGGACTTGGAGGTGAGCCCGGCCATCGGCACTTCCGCAAAGTCCGGGTCGTAATAATAGGCGTCCCGGTCGCTGAAGGCCAGCTTCAATGATTCCAGAAGCACGTGGGCATAATCGGCGCTGTTGTGGCCCATGCCCTTGAGGTCGAAGCCTTCAAGGATTTGCAGGGCTTGCAGGCTTACCGGGCCCTGGCACCAAGGACCGCAGGTGAACACGTCCGCACCCTTGTAGTTGATCGAAGGCGGGGTCTCGACTCCGACGCTGAAATCGGCCAGGTCTTCCATGCTCAGGAAGCCGCCCTCGCCTTGGATGAAGCGCACCATCTCCTCGGCAATCTCGCCCTTGTAGTAGAAGTCGCGGGCGGCCAGCAAGGCCTCTTCGCGGCCACTCGAGGCGTGGTCCCGTTCCACCGCGACGAGCCGCCGGAAAGTGCGGGCCAAGTCCTTCTGCACCAGGATGTCGCCCATGACCGGCGCACGCCCTCCGGGGAAGAACACCTCCATCGTGGTGGGCCACTTGGCGTCCCCAACCGCATCGCCGGTCAACTGATCGCCGGTCCGAGCCAGGGCCGATTGGAGGGTCGCGGGCACCGGGAAGCCCGACTCCGCGAGTTCCAGGGCCGGCGTGACCACCTGCTCGAAGCTCATGGTCCCGTAAAGCCTAAGGGCGGTTAGCCAGGCGTCGGCCGCCGCCGGAGTCACCGTGCGCAGCACACCGGCGGGCAAGTTGCCGCCGTGGTGCTTGTTGAAGTAGTCGATGCTGGCCGCTTTGGGCCAGCGGCCCAAGCCGCTGATCGATACAGTCTCGTTGCGTTGGGCGTCGTGGATGATGATCGGCGCGACACCGCCGAAGCTGGTCCACTGGGGCAGGGTGACGTTGATTGCGATGCCCGCCGCCACACCGGCGTCAGTTGCGTTGCCGCCCTGCTCCAGAATCCGGAAACCGGCTGAGGTGGCAAGGTAATGCCCGCTCGATACCATGTGGTTCGCCCCTGCTACCAGAGGCCGGTAGGTCCTTACGCCAATGGCCACTATGCACCCCCTGTGTGCGCTGTCTTCGATTGCCCGGTATGATACGGAGGGTCTAGAGGGGTGTCAACGAAACCCAACCCTAACAGGGAGCGACCGCCCATGCTGTTGGAAGTTGAAATTGTGGCCGGGGAGAATAGCCCACTAGACTTGCACCGGATGTTCGATCTGATCTCGGATGCCAGGGAAGTATCGCGGGTAATGGCCCCCGGACCCCGTGGTGATGAGGACGTTTGGTGCGAGGTGACCGGGTGGAGCGACGATGGCCCGTGCCCGGCGAGGGCGGCGCTGTCTGAAGACTCCGGAGAGGGAGTGGTGCTCTTGGTCTACGGAGGCGGCCACGGCATCCGGCTTCGGCCCGCGGGGTCAACAGGAAACTGGGACCTTAAAGACGGCTCGCAGTGGGGAGAGGCTTGCTTGATGCTGGACAGCGGGGCGCGAGCGGAGTAGCCTCGGCTATTCCTCGTCCCGTTCCGGGCGAAGCACCGCGCCCGTGGCCAGCGTATCCACCAAGGACTGCAGCGCCAAGCCATAGGCGGCCTCGGCCTCCCAACCCCGGAAGTCCATCACCATGCCGCTCTTGAGGCGGTTGCAGAGCCGGTCCTGCCGTTCGTAGAAGAGCGCGTCGGCGCCCAGCGTAATCAGCGAGTCGATGGACGAGCGGCCGTGGGAGCGGACCAATTCCGAGAAGTAACGGCTGGTCAGCGGGTTTTCCAGGGAACTGCGGGTGCATAGCAGCACCAGCCGGTCGTAGTAGACCACCTGCTCCAGCGATACCGCTCCCGACTGAATGGCCTCTTCGTCGTCAGCCGCCATGGTCCAGCTTGGAATCTTGGCTTGAGCCAACCCGGCTCGCAAGCGGGAAGCCAGCCCGTCGTCTTCCTTGGAGCCGATGAGCAGCACCGTCGGGTAGACCCGGATGCCGCCGTTCATGGCGTTTTGCATGGCGATTAGGGGCTCTGCTACTCCGGCGCCCTCCAGGAATTCTCGAGGAATCCTGCCGCTGGAGCGGGCCAGGGTGTCGAGGGCGATGGTGGTGGGGCCCGCGTGTTCGGCGAACTCCAAACCGATGACGTTGCTGAGGTCGCAGTTGGCGAACAGGGTTACTCCGAGCACCGACTTGTAGAGGATCGTGCTGTCCAAGTCGGCCTTGGTTACCCTTGCGCCCCGGAGGTCCGCGCCAGTCAAATTAGCCATTCGCAACGACGAGGCGGTGAGAACGGCGCCCCGGAGCACGGCGTTGGTGAGGTTGGTCCAAGACAGGTCGGTCTCGGTAAGATTGGCCCCGGAGAGGTTGGCGCTTGCCAGGTTGGCGTAGGATAGGTCCGCGTAAGAGAGGTCGGCCCCCTTGAGGTCCGCCCCCCAGAGGACGCTGTTGGTGAGGTTAGTCCTCCCCAGGGTGCAGCCGCTCATCTGGGCCTCGGCCAGGTTGGCGCGAGAAATGTTGGAGCGCCAGAGATGGGTGCCGTGGAGGTTGGCCCCGGACAGGTCGGAAAGGTGCAGGTCGGAGCCGGTGAGGTCGGCCCCGCTCAGGTTGTCGTGGGAAAAGTCGGCCCCCGCCAGCTTGGAACCGCTTAGCATCGCTCCGGAAAGGTCGAGGGAGGGGCGGCCGTAGATGAACTCGGGCTCGAAGGTCTCGCTGGCGGCGCGGTTCTCGAGGCGGTAGTCCAGAACAAACCGAGGAATACGGTCGTTCGGGCTGCGAAAGGTCAGTTCCCGCCATCGGGCGATGGCGCTGGCCCCGGCCCTGACTAATGCAACGTGTTCTGGGTCTGCCAACGGCTTCCTTCGCAGATAGAGATGATTTGCCGGGCCGGGGATGCTGGCGTCTAGGAGCGTCCGGCGAAGGCCGGCATCACTTCCTTGGAGAAAATGTCCAATTGGGCGCTAACTTCCTTCCAGGGCATGCCCTCGGGCCATTGCAGGATTATGTCTTCCAGTCCGGGGTAGCGCTCCTCGAATTCGCGCAGGGTTTCAATAAAGTACTCCGGAGAGCCGCATATCCAGGCTTTTTGGTCGACTCCATCCTCCACCGAGGGTGTCCGGGCTGGCGCACCGGGGGAGCCCCACATGCGGCCCTGGGGATCGACGTAGCGCACCAGGCCGAAGGGAGCGAACCACTTATAGCGTTCGTCGTGGAAGGGGCGGACGCGGTTGATGGCCTCCTCTTGTGTATCCGCAATATAGAATCCGAAGGCCAGCGCCATGTCTTCTCCCAGCACGAGGTTGCGGCCGGCTTCGGCGGCGGCACCATGGTAGGTGCGGAAGAATTGGTGCACCAGTTGTTCTCCGGTCAAGCCGACCATGCCCTTGATGCCCTTCTGGGCGATGAACTCGATCGTCCGGCCACTGGTCACCGGCTGCCAAATATCCACCGGAAGGTTCAGGGGCCGCGGCACCAAGGTAATGTCCTTGAGTTGGTAGCCCCGGTAGGGCACGTCGGGAGGAATCTGGTAGTACTTGCCGTGGTGGCTAAATGAATCCTGGTTGAACGCCTTTAGGATTATGTCCACCTGCTCTTCGAAGAGCTCGCGATTGGCTGCTTGGTCGAGCAAGGGGGCTCCGAAGGTCTCGACTTCCCGGGTTTGGTAGCCTCGTCCGATGCCGAAGACAAGACGGCCGCCGGTGAGCACGTCACCCATGGCGAAGTCTTCGGCGAGGCGCAGGGGGTGCCACATCGGCACGATGTTGAAGGCTGCGCCGAACTTAAGGTTCTTGGTATGGGCCGCTAGATGGACGCCGAGCAGCGTCAGGTTGGGGATGCACTCGTATCCTTCCCGCTGGAAATGGTGCTCCGCCGCCCAGAGGCAGTGGAAACCTGAGTTATCCATTTGTTTGGCCAACGCCATCGCGTGGTGAAGCGACTGGACCAATTGCTCGTTCTTGTAGCGCCGGGCGTCCGGGTTGCGTCCGCCCGCGCCTACATCTTCCAGATCGATCTGACCCACGTACAACACTGAAAATCGCTTGATCATTCGCCTGGTTTCATCCTCGATCCACGCAGACTATCGGGCGTATACCATCACGCTTTCGTGATAATGGAGCGGCCTAAGTATAGCATGCTACTGGACGACCGATCGCCGCTCGAGGTCGTCGATACGATCCTCGGAGAGTCCCAAGCTGGCCAAGACCTCACGTGTGTGACCGCCGGTGACCGCCCCAACGTGGCGTACCTTGCCCGGGGTCTCCGAGAGGTGTATGGGGATGCCGATTTGCCGGACCATGCCCTCCGGCAGCTCGGGCGCTTCCACCTCGACCACCATCCCGCGGGCCAAGGCGTGGGGGTCGTCCAAGGCTTCGTCGATGGAGTAGACCTTACCAACCGAAATGTTCCGGTCCTTCAGGTCCTCAAACCACTCATCGCGGGTCTTAGCGAGGAACGCGGACTTCAAAGCGGCTACGACCTCGGTCCGCTTTTCGCCCGGCGTTTCTTGGTGCGGCTTTAGGTCCTCCCGGCCGATGGCATCGCAGAGGTTTTCCCAGAACCAGGGTTCGATGGCGGCAATTGAGAAGTATTTGCCGTCCTTGGTTTTATACACGTTGTAGTACGGCGCGCCGCCGTTTAGCCGGTTGCCACCCCGCCGAGGCGTGCGGTCCCGGGATAGCGCGTCTGAAACCAGGCCGCACAGCATGTAGAGGACGCCTTCGGTCATGGCTATGTCCACGTATTGCCCCGCGCCGGTCTTCTCCCGTGCCATTAGCGCCGCCAAGATCCCCACGGCGCCGCACAGCCCGCCGCCAGCGTAGTCGGCGATGAGGTTAAGGGGAATGGCTGGCTTGGTGTCCTCCGATTCCCCGATTAGACCCAGGGCCCCGGCCAAGGAGATGTAGTTGATGTCGTGACCCGCCATTTGGGAATAGGGCCCAGTCTGACCATATCCTGACACGGAGCAGTAAACGACCCTGGGGTTAAGCTCTCGCACCTGCATGTAGCCCGCACCCAAGCGGTCCATGACGCCCGGACGGAACCCTTCCACCACGACGTCGGCCGTTTTTGCCAGCGTGTGGAAAATCTCTTGGGCCTCTGGCTCCTTGAGGTTCAGGGCGACGCTGCGCTTGTTCCTCTGCAGGGCGTTGTAAGCGGCGTGGCGTTGTTCGTCCTCCGGGCCGTTGATGCCTGCGACGATGCGTTCGTAGGCGGCGCGGGTCTCGTCCATCGGGCGCTCCACCATCAGGACCTCGGCGCCGAGGTCGGCCAGAATCATGGTGGCGAACATGCCGGGGGCGTTGCGGCAGAAGTCGAGTACTTTGATGCCCTCGAGAGCGAGCATCGGCCAGCTCCTGTGCGAAATTCCTTGGCGACAATTATACCCATCGGGTGCATGGGGCGCGGCAAGGCTTTCTACTTTCGAGGCAGGCGCTGCTCACCGGGTGCATGGGGCGCGGTCTGGCTCTATAATCCCACCGACGAATCTGTCATAACGGGAGGCGGACATGGACCTGGCGCTAGAGGGCAAGGTAGCAATGATCACCGGGGGCAGCCACGGCCTAGGCAAACAATCGGCCGCCGCCCTGGCGCGCGAGGGATGCAAAGTCGCCATCTGCGCCCGGGGCGCCGAGCAACTGGAGGAGACCCGGGCCGAGTTCGCCGCGCTAGGCTATCAGAACCTGGCGGTCCAAGCCGACGTTACAGTCCACGACGATCTGGAGCGCTTCCACAACGAGACCGTCGCCGCGCTGGGCGAGGTGGACATCCTGGTAAACAACGTGGGGGGACGCCGGGGTTCGACGGACTTCCTAGAAACCGGGATGGAGAAGTTCCGGGAAGGGTTGGAGGTTAACCTGTTCAGCGCTGTGGAATTGGTGGCTTTGGTACTGCCGCACATGCGCGAACAGAGGTGGGGGCGCATCATCAGCATCTCGTCCATCTATGGCCGTGAATACGGCGGCTCGGTGGACTATATGACAGGCAAGGCCGGGCTGATCGCCTTCTCCAAGCACCTGGCCCTGAACCTGGCCAGGGAAAACGTGCTGGTAAACTGCGTCGCACCGGGGTCGATCGACTTTCCCGGCAGCACCTGGGACCGCTTCCAGCAAAACAATTCGCCCGAGGTGGTCGACGATTTCATCTCCCGCAACCTGCCCGCAGGGAAGTTCGGCTGGCCTGAGCCCATCGGCGAAACGGTCGCCTTCTTGGCGTCGGACAAGGCCGACCTGATAACTGGCACCTGCCTGAACGTTGATGGAGGGCAATCGCGGTCGTTGTTTTAAGCTAGCGACCCGATAAACTCCCGCCAGGCCTGCACACATGCCTCGGGTGCGCTGTGCTGGACGTAGCCGCTGGTGCCGGGGATGACCCGCAGCCGGCCGTTGGGCAGCAGCGCTGCCATCCCGGAGGTCCGATCGGGATTGTTCCGGGCGTTGGCCTCCGAGGCCAAAACCAGAGCCGGGGTCTGAATCTGAGGCAGCTTGTCGCTCAGGTCCTGTTGAGACAGGTAGGCCAGCGTCTCCATGACCACCCGAGCCAGGGTTTGGGCCATCTGGTTGATGTACCACTCATGGTGGGCCGGGTTTTCGCCAGGCTCGATACGGTTGCTGGCGGTGTGCCGTACCCAGGCTTCCACCCCCTCGTCCCGCACCAAGTCGTGGGACTGCAAATAGCTAGGGACCCCGACGAACTTGTAGGGCGAGGTACAGGCGGCGACGGACAGCAGACGCTCCGGGTGTTCGTAGGCGAAATTCAGCGAGATAGTACCGCCGACCGTTTCGCCAATCAAATGGACCTTGTCCAGCCCGAGGTGGTCAAGCAGCCCCAGGATGTCGTTGCCGAAGCCGCTCAACGACCAATCATAGCCCTCGGGCGGGACGGTTGAGCGACCGAATCCTCGGGCCTCCAAACGCACGACGCGGTATTCCCGCGCCAAGAGCGGGACCCAGGCGTACCATAGCCGGGCGTTCTTGGCGTTCCCGTGGTGCAACACCACCGTCTCCGGCTTGCGCCAAGGATCAGTGAAGTCGTCATCCCCGTAGAACATGTCCAGCGTATCATCGATCTTGACGAACGGCATCACCAGCTCCCTTAGTCGACGATTGGAACCGCTATGGAGACCCGCACCTGGTCTCCGTGGACGGCAGTGGTATGTCCTCGGCCGGTCAGATCGTCGGCCAACAGCACATCTCCGGGTCCGAACACCCGCTTGGTCCCGTCGCCGAGGCCGATTTCGGTCTGGCCCGCCAGCGTGATCACGTATTGACGCCGGGGCGCAGGGTGCCAGTCCTGGAAAGCGCCGGGTTGGGTTCGGCTGAAGGAGACACTGCCAGCGTTCTGCCCGGCAGTGCGCTCCGCGTTGGCGACCTGCTCGAAGGGAAGGTCCAAGTCCTCGAAGTGGGATTCGCCGTCGCTACCTGTGTAGATTTTCACGACCTGCATAAGCACCCTCCAACACGGCGATTGCTCAAGGCGGGAAAGCCCGGCATTACCGGCGGGCCAATGATAACCTTGCCCATCACGAGCGTCAATTTGGCCGGCGCCTACGTCCCGACCGACTGGCCAAAGTCGCACAGGTCGGCTAGGCAGCAACCGGGGCAGCTAGGGTCCCGCTTGGTGCAGGTGTCCTTGGCGTGACGGTCCAAGAGCGCGTGAAACTCGTTGTATAGCGTCACGTCGGAGGGTAGGTTTTGGTGGAACAGCGCCTGGTAGTCCTGGTACCGCTGCCGTGTTCCTGCCAGCCTCAAACCCATTCGGTCCAAGACCCGCCGGGTGTAGGCGTCGATTACAAAAGACGGTTGCTCCGCGGCGTAGACCAGAATATCGTCCGCCGTCTCCTCCCCGATCCCGTGTATCGACAACAATTCTTGGCGCAGGGTTGCGGTGTCTTTGGCGAAGAATCGGTCAAGGTAGCCCGCGTACTCTACAACCACGTGCCGCGAGAAGGCCCGTAGCTTCTTTGCCTTGGCATTGAAATACCCGGAAGGCCTAATGATCTCGGCTAACCGTTCCTCCGGTGTCTTGAGCAATGCCTCGAAGGTCCAGCAGTCCGCGGCCCTCATGTTAGCCAGAGCTTTCTCGACGTTCGTCCAAGCTGCAGATTGGGTCAGGATAGCCCCGCAGATTACCTCGAACCTGCTATCGCCTGGCCACCAATGTTGGGGCCCGTATTCGGCATACAGGCGCCGATAGAGTCCGGTTAGCGGGATGCGCGAAGTCGAGTCGCTCACGAGTTCGCCCACGGGTACGGCACGATCGGTATCCTCTGGTCAAGGCGGACCTCCCGGCGGGAAACCGCACAATTGTAGGCGTAGGCCTCCACTCCTGCCGCGACCGCCTTGCGGAACGTTGCGGCCAGCAAGGGATCGGCGGTGTCGTTGGTGGCTACTGCCGAGGCGTCGGGACGCTGTACCACGAAAATCACGGCGGCCCGGTGGCCGGTTTCCACTGCTCCGGCCAACGATTCCAGGTGCTTGACCCCCCGTATCGTCGGTGAGTCCGGGAACAAGCCAAGGGACTGGTGCACTAACGTGATGGACTTCAGCTCGACATAGCACCTACCTGATGGGCCCCGAAACACGAGATCGAGTCTGCTCTCCCCCAGAGTCTCCTCACGGGCAACGTCAGGCAACCCCGCAAACTGCGTTAACATGCCCGACTCTGCTGCCTCGGCGGCCAGGGCGTTGGGCAGCCTGGCGTCGGCGGAGACCAGCACGCCGGCGGCTTCGACCAATGCCAGGTCGAACCGGGTCTTACGCTGTAAGCCCTCGACGGGGCGTACCCAAACCCGGGCATTTGGGATGAACAACTCCCTCATCCGGCCGGAGTTGGCAACGTGGACGAACGTGTCACGGCCATCGATGGAAATGGTGGCCAGAAAGCGGTTGAGACGGGCTACAAAATGCCCTTCGATGAGGTCGTCTCCGAGATGCAAGGCCGCTCCATAGGCGGATGGGCTTGTCAGGGGCGGGTGTAATGGTAACAATGGTTGGTCAGAAGGGGCAACGGTTCCGCCGGAAGTGTGGCGGCAGCGTGGTGTGATGAGCGCATTCGTCGAACGAATCAAGAAAGCCAGTCGAAGGACCCATAGCTTGGTGTGCGTCGGTCTGGACCCTGACCCGGCGCGGATGGCCCTGCCCGACGTCTTGGCGTTCAACCAGTCCATCGTCGACGCCACCGTCGGACTGGTCTGCGCCTATAAGCCCAATCTCGCTTTCTACGAGGCCCTAGGGCTTGTTGGGCTTCGCGCATTGGAGGGCACCGTCGATTTTATCCGGGCGGTCAGCCCGGATGCGGTGATCATAGGCGACGCAAAGAGGGGTGACATCGGCCCGTCGGCGGAAGCCTACGCGAAGGCGATGTTTGACGTTTGGGGCTACGATGCGATCACGGTCAACGCTTGGGGTGGACACGATTCGGTGGCGCCGTTCCTCCAATATCCGGACCGGGGAGTCTTCGTGTGGTGCCGGGGGTCGAATCCCGGATCGGCCGACTTTCAGGATCTCGAAACCACCAGCGGCCCGGTTTACCGGCGGATGGCATCGGCCTGCGCCTCTTGGAACGACAAGGGGAACGTGGGTTTAGTAGTTGGCGCAACCGTTCCCGAGCAGTTGGCAGCCATCCGCGCCGAGTGCCCGGACATGCCGCTATTGATACCCGGCGTGGGGGCCCAAGGCGGCGACTTGGAGCAGGCGGTGCGATTGGGGACCGACGCTGCCGGTCGCCTAGCGCTGATCAATTCCTCCCGTGGGATTATCTACGCCTCGTCTGGCGATGACTTCGCCGAACGAGCCGCAGAAGAAGCGCACAAGCTCCGGGACGGAATCAACGCGGTACTCAGCGATGACGGATTGGGATGGTCCTAGAGCTGCATACGGGCGATGTCTTGCGGATGAAGAAGCCGCACCCTTGCGGCGGCTACCAGTGGACCGTGACGAGGCTGGGCGCCGACATCGGCATGGCTTGTCAGGGGTGCGGCCGCTACGTGATGATGGCGCGCTCACAGCTAGCCCGACGGGTCAGGGAAATTACGCCTCGGACCGATGCCCCCGGGGGACTGTCAGCCTAATCCTTTAGCCCTCTTCGGAGCCGACGAGCACCGGCTCGCCGACCGCGTCGTTGACCCACTCGTTCAGCTGGGGCCGGTAGCCGCGCAATTGGTCGGACATTAGCTGGGTGAAGTTTCGCACCGCCTGCCCGGCGAACTTGCCCTTGAGGTTGCAGATGCCGATTACGGAGCTCGGGAACAGGTGGTCGAGCCGGACCATGCCGATGCGGTGATGGTCTTCGGGGTGAACGGTGAAGTCGCTGGCCACTGCCACACCCATGCCGATTTCCACGTAGCGCTTGATCGACTCGGTGTCGTCCAACGCCAACACTACGTCGCCCGACAAGCCGGCGCTTTTCAGGGCTTGGTCAACTCGTTGCCGCAGCAAGCTCTCTGGTCCGGGGAGTATCAAAGGCTCGGCGGCGATATCCTCCAAGGTGATCTCGCCGCGGTGCAGCAGGTCGTGACCGGGAGGGGTCATCAACACAACGTTGTACGGGAACAGGTCCCGGAACTCGAACGAGGGATCATCGGTCGGGGGAGGTGAGCAGAAGGCCAGGTCGATTTCGCCGGAGCGGACCAGTTGCACCAACGGATTGTACGAACGGGCCAAGAGCCGGATGCGGACCTCTGGGTATTCGTTCCGGAATATCTGGATACCCCGGGGGATGTGGTGCGTAACCAAGTCGGGATAGGCGCCGACCACGAAGGAACCTCTCCGTTCGGCGTAGTCCATCTGGGTCTTGAGGGCGTCCACCGAGGTCACAACCGGGGTGACCAGCTCCAAAAGGGTCAGGCCCTCCGAGGTGAGTTGGATTGGGCGCTTGATTCTATCGAAAAGCGTGATACCGAACTCGTCTTCCAATTTGCGAAGGTGGGTGGTCACCGTGGGTTGGCCCAGTTCCAACGTACGGGCAGCCTTGGATACGCTACGCAGCCGCGCGACGTGATAGAAACTGATCAACTCTCTAAGTTCCATTAAATCTCCGCCGGAGACCACTTATCGACCGATATAATATATCATATACTATCCCTTGACAAAATATCAGGGCCAATAAAAAATGGACTTGCTCCTTGAGTGGCTACCTACAATCTCCTCGGTACCGGCTGCGTTCGACGGCTGGCACTGATCCAAGGGTTTGGCATGCCGTACGTAATAACCGAACCCTGCATCGGGGTTAAAGACGCTACGTGCGTCGAAGTGTGCCCGGTGGACTGCATCAATACCACCGAAGATGACCCGCAGTACTTCATCGACCCCGTGACCTGCATTGATTGCTCCTACTGCGAGTCGGTCTGCCCGGTCAATGCGATTTTTGACGAATTCCGAGTTCCCGGGAACATGCGGCATTTCATCGCAATCAACCGGGAGTTTTACAAGAAACGGTAGGGGGCGCTTCTATGGCCTTGTTTCTCAGGGATGAAGAAGTGGCCCAGTGCGTCACGATGGAGGCGATGCTAGCCGCCATCGAGAATATGCAGCGCCGCTACGGCGAGGGCCAAGCCCAAAACCTCACCCGTCGCAAGATCATCGCTGAAAGCGGTATGCTGTCGGTCATGGGCGGTGGGCTCTTTTACGACGGGCTGCTGGGCGTGAAGACCTACACGGTCGTGCGCGGCTCATACTCTTTCCAGGTGAGCCTCTACGACGCCGATACTGGCAAACTTCTCTGCTACACCCAGGCCAACCGCTTGGGCCAATTGCGTACTGGCGCGACCACCGGCGTTGCGGTCAAGCACTTGGCCAACGCTGGGCGGGCTAGCATCGGCATCGTGGGCACCGGGAACCAGGCCGCGACGCAACTCCAAGCCGTGTCCATGGTCCGCGAAATCAAGAACGTGAAGGCGTTCAGCCGCACTCCCGAGCGCCGCGAGGCATTCGCGGCCCGCATGGCCGAAACGATGGACATCGATGTCGCCGCCGTCGCAACTAATGAAGAAGCGGTCCGAGACAGCGACGTTGTTATTGGCATCGCCGCCACCGCCACCCCGGTCGTGCAAGGCGAATGGCTAAAAGAGGGCGCCACCGTGATCGGCGCCGGACCGACGTCTTGGCGCTCCCAGGAAGTCGACGAGGCGACCATTGCGAGGGCCGGAAAGAGGTTCGTGGACTCGATTGAGCAAGCCGCCATCGAAGCCGGGGACCTGGCTGCGGCAGTGGACAAGGGTCTGCTCCAGTGGAGCCAATTGTACGAGTTGCGCCACGCCGTATGTGGCAGCATCCCGGGCCGCGACGGTCCCGACCAAATCGTCTACGCCAAGCTAATGGGCACCGGAGTCGCCGACGTGGCCGCGGCCAAAGTGGCCTATGACTCCGCCAAAGCTCAGGGCCTAGGCACCGAGCTGGACTGGTAGCCTAGCGCTAACCCTGGCGGAGGTAGTCGCGGGTGGTCCCGATGGAGTAGTTGGCTTCTTCGGCCAACATGCTCTCGACTGCGGCGCGGGCGGTGTCCAGCGACGTGAAGCAGGGAATCTGATGCTCCACGGCGGCGCGGCGAATATTGAAGCCATCTCGCAGCACCTCGCTCACCCCGGTAACCGTGTTGATCACCGCTCCGACGATACCATCGTTAATCACGTCCACCACATTGGGATGGCCCTCGCTCAGCTTCTTGGTGATCATGGTTACTGGCAACCCCATGGCCTCGATCATGGCGGCGGTGCCTTCGGTGGCGTAGAGCTGACAGCCGGCACGGTCCAACCCTTGGACCAGTGCCACCGCCTCGGCCTTATGCTGGTCGGCGATGCTCAACAGCACCCCGGTCCCTTGCCTCAGATTAAGCCGGGCTGCCAACAGCGCCTTGGTCAACGCCCCGGAAAAGTCCCGGTCGATGCCCATGACTTCGCCGGTCGACTTCATCTCCGGACCCAAGTGCCAGTCGACTCCAACCAGCTTGGCCATGGAGAACACCGGCGCCTTCACCCCCACCAGGTCTTGCTTCGGCCATAGACCGCCCTCGTAGCCTTCCTCGGCCAAGGTGTGGCCTAGCATTACCCGCGTGGCCAGGCGGGCCACCGGGACCCCGGTGACTTTGGAGATGAACGGGATGGTGCGGCTGCCCCTCGGGTTTACTTCCAAGACGTACACCGTGGTGGCCCCGTTGTCTTGGTGGGGCACCCGGGGGCTGCGGTAGGCCGGTCCGCCGTGGATGACGAACTGTACGTTCATCAGGCCCCGCACACCCAAGGCCAGACCGATGCGGGTGGTGTAGTCGACAATTGTTGCGACCTCATCTTCGCTCAGGTTGAGCCCAGGATAGATCGCCATCGAGTCGCCGCTGTGCACCCCAGCCCGTTCCACGTGCTCCATCACTCCTGGGATAAGCACCCGTTCGCCGTCGCAAACGGCATCCACCTCGCACTCCTTACCCTCCATGTACCGGTCGATGAGCACCGGCTTGTCCGGAGATAAATCGGTGGCCGCAGTGAGATAGCGGATGAGCTCGGTGGCATTTTGCACGATTTCCATCGCCCGTCCTCCCAACACGTAGCTGGGACGGACTACCGAGGGGTAGCCGATGTTCTGGGTCACCTGGAGCGCTTCGCTAACCGAGGTGACCGCCGCGCCGGGCGGTTGAGGGATGCCGAGCCGGGAGAGGAAGTCCTCGAACTTGTGGCGGTCGGAGGCGATGTCGATGGCCTCGGCGCTGGAGCCCAGAATAGGCATCCCCGCCATCGACAGCGATTGGGACAAGTCGATCGCCGTCTGACCTCCGAATTGGACCACCGAGGCTGGCGGGTCGGCGTCGCCCGTCTCGTTCTCGATGATGTCGCGGACCGACTCTTCGTCCAGCGGTTCGAAGTAGAGACGGTCGCTGGAATCGAAATCGGTGGAGACGGTCTCCGGATTGGAGTTGACCATAATGCTCCGGACGCCCGCGTCGGAGAGCGCCCAAGCCGCGTGAACGCTACAGTAGTCGAACTCTATGCCCTGACCGATGCGGATCGGCCCGCTGCCGATGACTAAGGCCTTTTTACCCTCCAACGGCGGGGCCTCGTTCTCTTCGTCGTAGGTGCTATAGTAGTAGGGCGTAACGGCGTCGAACTCGGCGGCACAGGTGTCCACCGTCTTATAGACAGGCCGAAGCCCCCATTGGTGGCGCAGATTGCGTACCTGCTCCGGAAGCATATCTCCCAAGGTCCCCACTTGAGCGTCGGAAAACCCCATGCGTTTCGATTGGTGGAGCAGGTCTGGCGTCAGTTGCTCGGATAGCAAACGCCGTTCCATCTTCACGATGCGCTCTAGGGCACTGAGGAACCAGGGTTCGATTAGAGTGCGGTCCACGAGCCGGTCCACACTCGCGCCCCGGCGCAGCGCAGACATTATGGCCCAAAGACGCAAGTCGTTGGGGCCGAGCGGAAGCTTGTCTAGGTCCCACTCGTCACCGGCGCCCCATTCAGGGTCTTCCCAAAGAAGAGTGCGGCCCCCCAACTCCAATGAGCGGGCCCCCTTCTGTATCGCTGCCTCGAAGGACCGGTCGATGACCATGATCTCGCCCGTGGCCTTCATCTGGGTGGTGGTGCGGCGGTCACCGTGAGGGAACTTGTCGAAGGGCCAGCGAGGGATCTTGACCACGCAGTAGTCCAAGGCTGGCTCGAAGGCCGCTTTGGTCCGTCCGGTGACCGCGTTGGCGATTTCGTCCAGCCGCTTACCCACGGCGATTTTGGCCGCGACTCTTGCTATGGGATAGCCGGTGGCTTTGCTGGCCAACGCCGAGCTGCGGCTCACCCGAGGGTTCACCTCGATGACGAAATAAGGGCTGTCCGGCTCCCATTCCAGGCCGATGGTTTTGGCGACCTTGGGGTGGGGCTGAAGGGCGAACTGTACGTTGCACCCACCTTCGATCCCCAGGCCACGTATGATCTTGAGACTGGCCGAGCGCAGCATTTGGTACTCTTTGTCGGTGAGCGTCTGGCTCGGGGCGACGACCAAGCTGTCGCCGGTGTGGACCCCCATCGGGTCCAGGTTTTCCATGTTGCAGACGGTGATGCAATTGTCGGCGCCATCCCGCATCACCTCATACTCGATCTCCTTCCAGCCCACCAGCGAACGTTCCAAGAGTATCTGAGAGATGGGGCTCGCGGAGAGGCCGGACTGAGCGATAGTCTCGAACTCCTCTTGGTTGGTGGCGATACCGCCGCCGCTCCCACCCAGGGTGTACGCCGGGCGGATGACCAGAGGCAGCCCCATGCGACCCATGACCTCCCGGGCCTGCTCCATGGTGGTGACGGTGACGTTCTCCGGTTCCGGTTCGCTGATTTCGTGAAGGAAGTTGCGGAAAAACTCCCGGTCTTCAGAGCGGCGGATGGTGTCTAGGGGAGTGCCGAGGAGCCGGACGTTGTACTTCTCAAGGACGCCGGCGTCGGCCAAAGCCACTGCCAGGTTGAGGCCAGTCTGGCCTCCCAGGGTGGGTAGCAGGCCATCGGGCCGCTCCCGCTGGATGACCCTCTCGAGGACCTCAACGGTAAGCGGCTCGATGTACACGTGGTCGGCGATGCCCTCGTCGGTCATGATGGTCGCCGGGTTTGAATTGACCAGGACGGTTTCCACTCCCTCCTCGCGGAGGGCCTTGCAGGCTTGGGTTCCGGCGTAATCGAATTCGGCGGCTTGGCCGATTACGATCGGACCGGAACCGATGACCAGTACCTTTTGTGGTGGACCCTCTATTTTTGACCTCCCGCGGGCGTTAGACCGTTGGTAGAACGCCCGGTAACTCGATCACTTTTCTCGCCGTTAAGGAGTTGAGGAGTTGGAAGACGAACGACGAGAACAGCTTCCCGTCCCAGTCCGCGGCATCGGCGCCAGGCACAGCTTGCTCCGCGCGAGGTGGGACGCACAGGTTCAGATGTCCAACATCCATGGGCTCGATCTCGATACGTCCCAGGGGAATGAGGCCTGGGTTAAGCTCCTTTGGGTCGTATCCGTTGATAATGAAGGTCCAGCGGCTGCCGATTGTTCCTCTAGCTGGTCTAATGTTGTAAGCATAATCTCCGCAGATATACCGCGGCACTTCCTCATCCAGAATCGAGGTCATTCCCGCGAAGTCGACCTCCACCTCCAAATCCAGCCCCCCCTCCAGCAAGAACATTGCAAAAGAAGACATGAATAATAATTCCTCCGGAATGCTGTTCGTGGGGAGTATCTGAGGCAATCAAGATTGCCCGATTTTCTAGGTCCTAATGTTCGGCTGGTTGGTCACCTCCCTTGGACGGACCAGTGCTACGAATTGAAACTGTCCATCATCTGCGTGAACTGGTCGAACAGGTACTCATTGTCCCTGGGTCCCGGCGAAGCTTCAGAGTGGTATTGGATGGTAAAGACGGGCAAATCCCGGTGGGTTAGCCCTTCCACGGTGTCGTCATTCAAGTTGATGTGGGACACTTCTAGTCCCGTCGGCAGCGAATCGGCCCGCACCGTGTACCCGTGGTTTTGCGCGGTTATGTATATCCGCCCGTCGGCCAGGTCCTTTACCGGATGGTTGCCACCACGGTGCCCAAATTTCAGCTTGAACGTATCGGCTCCCAGCGCCCGCGCCACTATTTGATGCCCCAAGCAGATGCCCATCACCGGCACCCGGCCCAACAACTGGCGGGCGTTGTCGACAATGTAGTCCAGCAGCTGCGGGTCCCCCGGACCAGGGGAAAGAAGGACTCCGCTCGGCTCCAAGGCCAGCAGTTCCTCCGCCGGGGTCGCTGCCGGAACGACCGTAACCCGACAGCCGCGTCTGCGCAATTCACGGAGGATATTGTATTTAAGCCCGCAGTCGGTTACTAGCACCCGGTAGCGCGTATCCGGGCCACTTTCGTGACCTTGCTCCCAATCGTAGCCTGACTCGGTGCTCACACCGCTCACGTAGTCTAGGTCGTCATACTGGGGGGCAGCGGCTATTTTGGCCAAGGCGTCGTCCGGTGAGCCGGTGGTGATCAAGCCCATCATTACGCCCTGAGAACGCAGTCGCCGCGTAATCGAACGGGTGTCGAGCCCGCTGATTCCCGGCACTCCCTGGCTTTCGAGGAATTGGTGCAGGGTGCGGCTGCTGGAGCCGTGGCTGGGCGCATCGCAATGCTCCCGGACGACCAGCCCACCCACCTGGATGCGGCGCGACTCGTAGTCCGTTTCGTTGATCCCGTAGTTGCCCACCAGCGGGTAGGTCAGCATGACTAGCTGCCCGGAGTAGGACGGGTCGGTCAGCACCTCTTGGTAGCCGGTCATCGTGGTGTTGAAGACCACCTCGCCGAGGGCGTCGGTTTCCGCTCCGAAGCCATAACCCCGGTGGACCGATCCGTCTTGCAGCACCAGGCTTGCGCGGTGCGTCACCTAATCCTCCCGCCCGGTGGTGGACTCGGAGCGTATATCAGAAGATCGGTACACGAGCCTTCCGGCCGCGATGGTTGCCATCACTTTTCCCTTCAAGAGCGATCCGTCCAGTGGGGTATTCTTTCCCTTGGATGCGAATTGGCTGGCGTCCACGGTCCATTCCAGGTCGGGGTCGAAAAGGACGATGTCAGCCGGCGTGCCCGGCGATAAAGAGGATAGGACGCCATGGTCCCGGCCCAGAACGCCGGCTGGACCCGACGTGAGGCTCGCCACCACCCGGGACAGGGTCAACCGGCCGGAATGCACCAACTGGAGGACCGAGCCTAGGGCGGTCTCCAGCACGCTGATACCGAAGGCGGCATCCTGATAGGTAACCTGTTTAGCGACAATGTCGTGCGGGGCGTGGTCGGTGGCTACACAATCGATCACACCCTCCGCCAGGGCGGCTACCAGGGCGTCGATATCGTGTCGAGCCCGTAGTGGGGGATAAACTTTCGTGGCCGTCTCGTAGGCCGACTTGCCGGACCCAGCATTGGGTATCCCTTGGCCGCCCAGCACCCAATCGTCGGTGATTGTCAGGTGATGGGGGCAGACCTCGGCGGTTACCGAAAGACCGCGTTCCTTGGCTTGGCGCACAAGCGGGACACTGCCAGCTGTGCTTAGGTGGGCCACATGGAGCTTGCCGCCGGTCAATTCGGCCAATGATATGTCGCGGGCGATCATCGCTTCTTCGGCGGCGGCCGGGATACCGGGCAGTCCCAGCCGAGTGGCCACCGGTCCCTCCGCCATCACGCCGTCGGCCGCCAGGCAGAGGTCCTGGCAGTGATTGCTTATGTGCAGCCTCAATTCGGAACTGTAGGTCAGGGCCAATCGCATCAGGTTGGCGTCAAACACCGGGTCTCCGTCGTCACTGAATCCGATCACCCCGGATTGCGCCAACTCTTCCATGTCGGCCAGTTCGCGCCCCTTGCGACCCCGGGTCACGCAGCCGATGGGCAGCACCCGGACCGGAGCCTCGTCCCGCGCCCGGCGCAGCACGAACTCAACGACCGACTCCGAGTCTATTGGCGGGTCGGTGTTTGGCATGCAGCAGATGGTGGTAAATCCCCCTCGGGCGGCCGCCAATGCGCCGGTGGCTATCGTTTCTTTGTACTCGTAGCCCGGCTCCCGCAGGTGGGCGTGCAGGTCGATGAATCCCGGGCTGGCCACCAACCCCGCAGCGTCGATCACTTCGCACCCGTCGGGGGCTATCTCGATCGGGGCCGGCCCGGAAGCCACGATTTCGCCCCCGGCCACCAGGATGTCACCGGTCTGGTCCAATCCTCGGGCGGGGTCGACTATTCGCGCCCCGCGGACCAACAATTGTCCGGACACCTCACCTCCCTCCATCATCGACTATCTCCGGGGTCCGGTGCAGAGTTGGTATAAGACTGCCATTCGGACAGCCACCCCGCTGGTGACTTGCTCTTCGATGACGGAGCTACCACCGTGGGCCACGCTGGAGCCGATTTCGATCCCTTCGTTCATCGGGCCCGGATGCATCACCAACGCGCTTGGTTTGGCCTTGGCCAACCGGCTTTCCGTCACCTGCCAGCGGCGGATGTACTCCCGGAGGCTGGGCAGAAACCCGCCCTGCTGCCGTTCTGCTTGCAGCCGCAGGGCCATGACCACGTCGGCGTTTTCGATCGCCCGGTCCAAGTCGGTCTCCACCTCGACCATCGAGGCCAGACCGGAGTCTTCGGTTGCGCGGGCAGTCATGAAATCGTGGGGAATCAGGGTTGGTGGGCCGCTGAGGACCACGTGCGCTCCCATCTTGGCGAACCCCCAAATGGCGGAGCGAGCGACCCGGCTGTGGAGCACGTCGCCCACGATGACCAACTTGAGTCCATGTATTTTGCCAACCTTGTTTTGGACGGTGTACAGGTCAAGCAGCGCCTGCGTTGGGTGGGCGTGCAGCCCGTCGCCAGCGTTGATGACGCTGACCCGCTCCAGGTTGCGGGCCAAGAAATTCGGCGCTCCTGAATGGGGATGTCGTACGACCAAGGCGTCGACTCCCATCGCTTGCAACGTGAGGCCGGTGTTGAGCAAGGACTCGCCCTTGTCGGCGCTGCTGCCCAAGGCGCTCATGTTGATCACGTCGGCGCTGAGCACCTTGCCCGCCTCTTCGAAGGAGATTCGGGTACGAGTGCTGGATTCGTAGAACAGGGTCACGACCACCTTGCCCCGGAGGGCGGGGACTTTCTTGATGTCTCGCTGCAGTACCTCGGCCATACCCCGGGTGGACTCGAGAACGGCCGATAACTCTTCCCGCGAGTAATCGTCTAGGTCGAGCACGTGCTGGCGCGCCGGCAGGTTGTCGGGTTGGGCGACGCCTTCGATGGGCGCGGGTCCTACCGCTCTGGCCGTCGTCATTTCAGCCCCTCCTCACTCCCCGTCGTCTTCGGTGAAAATGGGAAGCCCTAGAACCCGTTTGGTCAAGACCACCTCGTCGGTGTCGTCGCTCTCGACCAACCGGACCTTTACGAGCTCCTCCAGACTCGTAGGAACGTTTCGTCCCACGTAGTCGGCCCGAATGGGCAGTTCCCGGTGGCCGCGGTCCAGCAGGATTGCCAATTGCACCTGTTTGGGCCGCCCGAAATCGTTGAGGGCATCCAGGGCCGCCCGAACGGTGCGGCCAGTGAACAGCACGTCGTCGACCAAGACCACTCGCTTACCATCAATGCTGAAGGGCATCTCCGTGGGGCGCACCAGCGGTTGGGCTCGTTCCTGGAGGTCGTCGCGGTAAAGATTGATGTCGAGTGACGCTACCGGTACGTAAGTGCTCTCGAACTCGGCGATACGGGAGGCCAACCGGTGGGCTAGGTGAACACCGCGGGTGTGGATACCAACCAGCAGGACATCGGATACCCCTCGATTGCGCTCGAGGATCTCGTGGGCGATCCGGGAGAGGGCGCGACTGATGCCGCTCTCGTCCATAATCTGCCGCTCGTCCATCTGTTGGGCCGACGCTTTGGCCAAGAAAAAGCCCTTGCCTGAAAGGTGGCAAGGGTGATTGTATCCAGGCCGCAAGGGATTGCCTTGTTGCGCGGGCCGGACGTCCGACTTTGCCAGCCTCTCGGGACTGTCTTAAAAGTGGGTCCAATGGTGAATTCGATTGTGGGTCTATCCTAGCAGACCGCCCGTTGCGCTGTCACGCCGTCACGCGCTTTCGGCGGTTGGTCAGGTAGTCCACCAGCACGAACTCGCCGAGGTTGGCGGCGCTGGTGTAGAACGCCCGGCCCCGGTTGATGCGGGTCATACGGTCGACGAAATTCACCAGCTGGTAGTTGTTTTCCAGCATGAAGGTGTTGATCAGGATGTCTTCCTGGGTGCAGCGGCGCACTTCCTTTAGCGTCTCCAACTCGGTGCGGTAGCTGGGCGGGTAGCTGAAGAATGCCCGGTCGCCCTCCAGGTGGGCGGTCGGTTCGCCGTCGGTGATCACCAGTATTTGCCGTGAGCCCCCCTTCTCTTTCGAGAGCATCTTGCGCGAGAGCATCAGGGCATGGTGTAGATTGGTCCCGGAGACCCAGGCGTTCCAGCTAATCTTTGCCAGGTCCTCCTCCTTGATCTCGCGGGCATAGTCCGAGAAACCGACGATGTGGAGGCTGTCCCTGGGATACTGGGAACGGATCAAGGCCATCAGGGCGAGGGTGACCTTCTTGGCTGCTTGGAAGTTGTTGAACAGGCCCATAGACCGGCTCTGGTCCAGCAGTACCACCGTGGCAGTCTTGGTCATATGCTCGGTGCGGTGCACCTCAAAATCCAACGGACTCAACTTGACTGGGACTTCGGGGCCGCCCCGCAGCACCGCGTTCTTGACGGTGGCCTGAAGGTCTACCTGGAAGGGGTCGCCGAACTCATAGAGTTTGGTCTCGCCCAGAAGGTCACCGTTGCTGCCCCGGGTATCGAGCTGATGGCTCCCCAGCCGGTCTTTCTTCAAGTGGGCAAACACTTCTTTCAGGGCCTTCTGCCCAATCCGTCGGATGCCCCGGGCGGTCAGGTCCATCTTGCCATCGTTGGTGATGTAGCCTGCTTCCTCCAGCAGCTTGCGCAGGCGGTCCAGCTCCTCCCAGGCGCGCCGCGCTTCCTCGCCCAGCAACTCGGCCAGCTTGTCAGGGTCGATGTCGCGAAGATCGCCAGTCCGCATCGCTTCTTGCAGGGCTGCTTCGAGCTGGTCCAGCTCCTGCATTTCGCGCATCATCTGCATCGCTTGTTCCATGGACAGGCTGTCGTCGCCCAGGAAGGGGTACTGGCGGCGCAAGTCGTCCATGGGCATCAACTGCTCCATGAGGTTGGCGAATTGGGCCATCTCCTGCTGCATCTCCGGGCTCAGGGCCTGCATCAGCGCGTCTTCCATTTCGCGGCGCGCTTCGGGTGACATGCTCTCCAGCATCGACTGCATCTGGGCCAACTGCTGCTGGAGCATTTCCATCAGTTCTTCGAAGGACTGGGGCGGGTTGTCGCCGAACATTTGGCCCCACTGTTGCATGAACCCGTCGAAGTCGGGTTCCCGCCCGTCCAGCTTGTCGCGCATCATCTGGTTGAGCTGGCGCATCATCTCCCGGGTGGCGGCCATGTCCTCCGGGCTCATGTTCTGGACCTGCTGCTGCATCTGTTGCGAGATGTTCTGGGCCATCTGGCTTTTGAGCATATCCAGCAGCTCTTGGAACTTCTGCTGCGCCTCCGGGTCCATGAAGTCGTATTCCATGAGTTCCCGAAGCTGACTTCCCACGCCGTCGGGCAGGTTGCCCAACCGTTCCATGTTTCGGTCGGCCCTCTGCTGCAGCAAGTCGAGCAGCATTTGTTGCTGGGCTTGGTCTTCCTCGGAGGCCTGCTCCACCTGCTGGCGCGCCTCCTCCAGCCGACGCCGGATCCCTTCGCGTTCGGTGCGGATGATGTCTTCGAGGCGTTCCTGCAGATCGTCCAGCACCGAGTCCATGTTGTGCTGCTGCATTTGCTGGCGGCGCTGGTTCTTCAACCGCTCCATCATTTCCCGCAAACCGGGCATTTGTTGTCCGTCGCGGTTCTGCATCCCTTGCCGGAACAGGTCCCGCAGCGCCTGCATCACGTCGCCCTTGTTTAGCACGTCTTCGGAAAGCAGGTCCATCAGCTCGTCGGCGTCGATATCGAAGATGTTCTGGGTGCCGTCCCAGCGGGAGTAACGGTAGGTGCGGTAAAGCATCATGCCTCCCAGGCCCCCGGCCACTATCGGCCAATGATACCCGGTGCCTTCCAGCGTTAGCAACAATCGCGACTTCTCCGGGGAAGGGATGCGCCGCCCATGCTATAATCGGCAACCCAGGACAGGGGGTGATTTCCCGATGCTGAGCCCGTACAGTGTGCTGGACCTAACCGGCGGCGATGGCGATTTCGCCAGCATGGTCTTGGGCGATATGGGCGCGACGGTGATCAAGGTCGAACCACCCGGAGGCTCGGCTGGCCGTCGCACTCCACCGTTCATTGACTCGGCTCCCCCGCTGGAACAAAGTCTCCACTTCTTCTGCTTCAACCGCAATAAACAGGGCATCACCTTGGACCTGACCGTCGACGAAGGGCGACGGGCTCTGTTGGCGTTGGTGGAGCAGGCCGATTTCCTCTTTGAGTCGGGCCAGCCAGCGCTGTTGGATTCTGTGGGATTGGGGTTCGACGTCCTCAAGACACGCAACCCGCGGTTGGTACACGTAGCCATGTCGCCTTGGGGGTGGGATGGGCCGTATAGCGGAATGCCCGCCAGCGACCTCACCATCGCGGCCATGGGCGGACAGATGAGCGTCCAAGGCGACCCTTCCAGAGCGCCGGTCCGCCTCTCTGTTCCCCAGGTCTGGCTGCACACAGGGGCCGAGGCAGCGACGGCCGCGCTGATCGCCCACGCCCTCATGGTCAAGACCGGCGAAGGCCAGTTCGTCGACGTTTCAGCCCAAGCGGCCATGATGGCGACCATGCTTCAAGGCATCGGCGCCTATGAAGTGCAGGGCTACGATTACAACCGTGGCGGCTCGGCCCTTCAATTGGGCGGGGCAACCATTCCTATCGTATTCGACTGCGCCGATGGTTATGTTGTGCTGATTCCCAGCGGCCCCACTCTCGCCGGGATGGTGCCGTGGTTCGTGGAGGACGGAGTTGTGCCGGCCGAATGGCTGGAGAACGAAGACTGGCCCACCTACCACTTCCGGCTGCTGCAGCAGCAACCCATCGCCTACAGCCTGGAAGAGGTGCTGGACTCCATCCGCCGGTTCGTCGGCCGCTACCCCAAGCAGGACTTGCTGGACCGTGGGCTCCGGGAGGGCGTGACTCTGGCCCCGGTCAGCGACATGGAGGACTTGGCCCGCTTTCAGCACCTGCGAGAGCGGGATTATTGGCTGGAGGCGCCGCTACCCGACGGCCAGCAGACGCAGACGCCGGGCTTCGTCGCCAAAATGTCCCGCACCCCCATGACGGTCCGTGGTTGGGCCCCCCGGTTGGGCGAGCACAATCGGGATGTGTTGGCCGGGATGTTGGGCTTAAGCGAGTCTGAAATCGCGGCGGCGACCGGCGCGTAGGAGGAGTCATGGCTGGCACGCTACCCTTCGAGGGCGTCAAAGTGGCCGATTTCTCCTGGGTGGTCGTCGGCCCCAATACCGGTCGTTACCTGGCAGACCACGGCGCCGAGGTGGTGAGGGTCGAGACCAGCGAGCCACTGGACATCCTCCGTACCGTCGGCCCGTTCAAAGATGGCGTGCCCGGCCCCGACCGCACCCAATTCTACGCTGAGTTCAATGCCTCAAAGCTCGGCCTATCGTTGGACTTGAAGGCCTCCGAGGGCTTGGAGATCGCCAAGCGCCTGCTAACGTGGGCCGACGTGTATATCGAGAGTTTCACACCAGGCACCGTCGGCGGCCTCGGCATCGGCTACGAGCCAGCGCGGCAGCTAAATCCGTCAATCATCATGGCCAGCACCTGCCTGATGGGGCAGACCGGTCCGGCGTCGCCCTTCGGCGGATACGGCTTCCACGCCGGGGCAATCGCCGGATACTACGAGATAACCGGTTGGCCCGACCTGCCGCCTGACGGGCCGTGGACCGCCTACACCGACGCGGTATCGCCGCGCATTCTGGCGGTCACCATCATGGCGGCTCTCGACCATCGGCGGCGTACCGGCGAGGGCCAGCATATCGACGCATCGCAGTTGGAGATGTCCCTGCATTACTTGAGCCCGCAGGTACTGGACTTTGCGGTAAACGGCCGAAACGTCACCAGGCGGGGGAACCGTTCCGAGTATGCCGCCCCCCAAGGTGCCTATCCCTGCGCCGGAGACGACCAGTGGTGCGCCATCGCCGTGGAGACCGAAGAGCAATGGGCGGGTCTGAAACGAGCGCTGGGCAGTCCCGATTGGGCCGAGGACCCGGGCCTGTCCACCCACGAGGGCCGTCTGCAACGGCATGACGAGGTGGACGCTCGCATCGCTCAATGGACTGCGGACAAGTCGGCCCAGGAAGTCATGGGGTTGGTTTTGGCCCAGGGCGTACCAGCGGGCGTGGTGCAGCGGAGCAGCGACCTCCTCCGAGACCCGCAACTGGCCCATCGTCGCTTCTATCGCTACTTGGAGCATCAAGAGATGGGGCGGGTGCCCTACGGCGGCCACCAGGCGCGAATCCGAGGCTACGACGGCGGTCCCCGCAGTCCCGGACCGGTGCTGGGCCAGCATACCGAACACGTTTTGCGAAACGTGCTGGGCATGAGCGACGAGGAGGTCTTGGCCGCCGTAGTGTCGGGAGCGGTTGGCTAGAGCACCTTCGCCCCTAGCACCTGCTGCAGGTGAGACAACGCCCAGCGGTGGGCCTCCGGGTCGGGGCCGGACACGCAGTCGGAATACACTTCCACCGGGTAGTCGCGGTTGCGCGCGTCGGACGTGGTGTGCAGGACGCAGACGTTGGTGGCGACGCCGCAGACCACCAGCTTGTCGGGCCCCAGCCGCTCTAGCCGGTCGGCCAGGTTGGTGTTGAAGAACCCGCTGTAACGCTTCTTCGGCACAATGCTGCCGGGGGTGACGAACCCAGTCAGTTCCGGTATTACTTCGCTCTCCTCCGTGCCCTCGACGCAATGCACTGGGAAAACCTGGAACTCTAGATCGTCGGGGTCGTGGTTGTCGGCCAAGAACAGAATGTCCGAACCCGCCGCCAACTCCTGCTCGATCAGCCGGTGCACGTTGGGGATGATATCGCGGGACTCGGCGTGGTAAAGATTGTGGCCCGGTTCCAAGAACCCTTTGAGCATGTCCACGACCAATAGAGCGTTCGCCATGGCTGACCCCCTAGCGCGCTTGGTTTTGCTGGAGTGACTTGTGGCCCTAGCGATTTGGCGTCGGGGCCTGAGCTTTCAGTTCGAAGCACGTCCGCCCTGCCCCGTGGTCCCACGAGCGTTCAGAGAATGGGCGGTTTCGCTCGTCCAAGGCAGTGGTGTCGGTGGAGAAGACCGCGCATAACTCGTAGTCGGCGCCATCGAGGACACGGTACCCGTAGGGGCCCCCAGACTCCGGATCGTGGACCCGATTTACGAAATACCTGGGGCCAGACATCTGGCCCAAGGCTTCTGGTAATTCTTGATTCAATTCCCAATATAGGTCGATGTTACGGGATATATTCGACAGATTGGACACTCGCTCCTGATCGAAACTAACGTCCCTCTGTTGCCCCGGCGTTCCCATCAGGTAAAAGGCGTATGCCAAACAGCCTACGACTACAACGACTACGCCGATCACCAAGACCCGTAGCGCGAGTGTGGAGCTGCCGCCCTCCGTGGAGGACTCAGCTTGGCGCATGTCCCAGAGGTAGAAGCCGGAGATACAGCCGGTGATGGCCAGGATGGAAATCGTCTTCAGGACGAAGCGGACCGACGGGTCGCCGGTCAGCAGGTTCGATAGCAGGGCAATCAGGTCCCCCAGGATAATTCCCGCGCCAACAACCAGCGTGAGGTAGGTCAACCAGCGTCGCACCAGCGACTGACGCCGTTCTGGGTCCTCGGCGACCTGAAGGGCCAACCGCCTCGTCAGGAACAAGTAGAGCGGGAAGGCGACGATGACCGAAGCAACCGCGGTCGCCTGTTCCCCGGAGGGATAACGGTCTCGGAAATCGAGGACGTCGGAAAAGGCGTGGTCGATTAGTCCGAACGCCAGGGCCCCAAAGCTGAACGCCGAGACGTAAAGGGCAATGAACGAGACCAGGTAGAAGAAGGCTTCCCTGGCGTAGAGGTACGGTGTCGGCCTCGGCACGGCGACGGAGAAATCCACCGCGGCAAAGCTGGCGAGTCCGTTGCGCACCTCCGCTTGCTGCCAACCGGCTTCCAACAAGACGCTCTCGATGGAGCCTCGGTCATGCCCTCGCTCCAGAGCTTCCTTGATGAATGCGCGAAGTTCCCGGTTCATTCCTGCCAGCCCGGCTAATCGGCGGCTGCCGCCGGCTGATTGATGGCGAACCGCGCGTCGTCGGCCAGCATCTCGGAAAGGCCGACGGCCTCGAAACAGTCCCGCAGGCTGGTCATGTTCTCGACCAGGTGGGCGGTAGTGCCCTTTTCCCGCAATTCCGCCAACACGCGCTGGACGGCCTGGACCGCGCTGAGCAGGGCGCTGGCCGGGAAGATGACGATCTTGAAGCCCATGCGCTCCAGTTCCGAGGCGGGCAGCAACGGAGACTTGCCAGTCTCCACGTAGTTATACAGGAGCGGCACTTCGAGGTCCCGCCCGGCGCGCTCCACCTCCTCCGGCGTCCGCAGCGCTTCAACGAATAGCGCGTCGGCTCCGGCCTTGACGTATTCCTCGCAGCGGCGCATGGAGTCGTCCCATCCAGTGACGGCCAGGGCGTCGGTGCGGACGATGATGGTGAAGTCGTCATCGGTGCGGGCGTCGACGGCGGCGTGGATCTTTTGGACCATGTCGTCCACCGGAATAACCCGCTTGTCGTCCAAGTGCCCGCAGCGCTTGGGGAAGTCTTGGTCTTCGAGGTGCAGCGCTGCCACGCCGCTGCGCTCGTACTGGCGCACCGTTCGTCGGACGTTCAGCACGCCGCCGTAGCCAGTGTCGGCGTCGGCGATTACCGGAATCGCCACGGTGCTGGCAATGGACCTGGCGTTGTCCAGCATCTCGGTCATGGTGGCCAGCGCTAGGTCGGGATAGCCGAGGCGGGCCACCGAAGTCCCGGCGCCGGTCATGTAAACGGCGGGGAAACCGGCGGTCTCGATCAGCTTGGCGGTGATGCAGTCGTAAGCGCCGGGCGCCATGATGATGCCCGGCTGGCTGAGCAGTCGGCGAAATTGAGTGGTTGCGCGCATGGTCTCCTCGCTGCAGGTGATTGCCGCGATTATATCAATGCGTCTATATTTGCTTTCAAGCAAGGGAAAATGCAAGGGAGGAGCGGACGATGAGAAACGGACTAAGGGTTTACGACTCCGATACCCACGTGACCGCTTCGGCCGAGGGACTCGAGCCCTACCTGGCTCCGTCGGTCAGGAGAATGCTGCCGGACCTGGAGCGGCACCGTGCGGCCATCACGACCAACTCTTCCGGAGGCACGCTGGAGCCACCGTATTCCCACCGCTACAACTTCGGCGGATTCGGCGGCGGCTGGGGTCAAGACGCTCCCCGCACCCTGGGGGATGCCGCGCCCCAAGAGGGCGTCGAGCGTCGAAGGCAGAAGTTCATGGGAAGCAAATTGCCCACCCCTGATGGGGAGTGGGTGGCCCAAAGCCGGCTCCACGATATGGACGAGGAGGGCGTGGATGTCCAACTGCTGGTTCCCGGAGTGCCCAGGGGACATGAGGACCCCTCGATAGACGCGGAATTCATCAGAGCGAATCACCGGTTCCTGAACGACTTTTGCGGCACGTCTCCCCACCGTCTCAAAGCACTGCTCACCTTAGACGCCAGGTTTATCGAGGACTCGGTGCAAGAGATCAAGGCTTGGGGGAATACCTCCTGGGCTGTGGGGATATGGCTGAACTTGCCCTTGGACTTCCCTCTAGACGACCCGGCGTTGAACCCAATTTGGGGCGCGGTGGAAGAAGAGGGGATGTGCGTGGTCCATCACTCCTTTTCCGGTGGCTATCCCGGCTACCGAGACCTGTGGCAGAGCCCGTTCCTAGGGCGCTCGGCCTCCCACCCTTGGGGCGCGATGAGAGCGGTGGCGTCGTTCATGGGGTCGGGCATAATGGACCGCTACCCCACGATCAAGTTCTCCATACTGGAGTCCGGTTTCGGTTGGTTGCCATTCTGGGCCGCCCGGACCCAGGACCAGATGGAGTATATGGGGTACGTTCCGGAGCTGAATCACACCATCGCCGAGTACATGAGTGGAGGCCGCTTCTTCGCGTCAATCGTGCTTCACGAAGGCCCGGAAATGGTCAAGATGGTGTCCGATCTGATGGGCAGTCATCTGCTGATGTACAGTTCAGACTACCCCCATGCGGAGACCCGCTTCCCCGATTCGGTGGACTTGGTGTTGAACTGGGAGAATTTGGACCGGGACCTGTTGCAGAAAATCTTATGGGACAACGCTGTACAGTGCTTCGGAGAGCCCTAGTCGGCATACCGTAGCGCGGCCCACACGTTGCGCGGAGTAAACCGCCGGCCCGCCTCCGTCGAGAAGGAGGACGGCGGAAGATTAGGCGATCATGCCGCCGTCGATGGTGAGAACTTGGCCGGTGATGTAGCTGGCGCCAGCGCTGCAGAGGAATGCGACGGCTTCCGCCACTTCCTCCGGCATCCCGAAGCGGCCCATTGGGATACGGTCGAGGATGCTCTTCCTGGTCTCTTCGGAAAGCTCCTCCACCATGCCAGTGGTGATGTAGCCTGGGGCAAGTGCGTTCACCGTCACGTTGCGGGAGGCTACCTCCCGTGCGACCGCCTTGGTGAAGCCCACCAGCCCGGCCTTGGCGGCCGCGTAGTTAGCTTGGCCCGGGTTGCCGGAGAGTCCAACCACGGAGGACATATTGATGACCCTTCCGTGGCGTTGTTTAATCAGGTACGGCATGACGTAGCGGGTGCACAGGAACGCCCCGCGAAGGTTCACCTCCAGCACCGAGTCGAAGTCCTCGGCCTTCATGCGCAAGAGCAACCGGTCGCGGTTGATGCCAGCGTTGTTGACCAGAATGTCGATGGAGCCCCACTCTTCGACTGCGGCCTTGACCGCATGCTCAGCCGCGGCTTCCTGGGAGATGTCCCCGTCCACCAAAATGGCCGAGCCACCGGCGGACCGGATGGATTTCACCACCTCGCCCGCAGCGTCTGGGCTGGTCCGGTAGTTGACCGCGACCCTTGCCCCGGCCTGGCTCAAGCGGCACGCTACGGCGGCCCCGATTCCCCGGGAGGCGCCGGTAACCAGGGCTACCTGGCCCTGAAGATCGATGCCGGGAACAGGCACTATTCCGCCTTTGCTGGCTTGGCCAAATTCAACGCTGCCAGCTCTTCGCGCATTATGTCTAGGAGTCCCACCTCGACGTAGCGCACTGCCACGCCCACCGCTCCGGCTACCCCGTCGGCCCGGCATGAACCGTGGCCCAGGATAACCGGGCCGTTCACGCCAAAGAGCGGACCGCCGCCCACGGCCCGCGGCCGGTTGGTGGTCTCCCACAGGTCGGCGGCAAGTTTCTGCACGGTGCGTTCGTCGAGGACTTTCGACAAGTTCTCATATAGGTAGGTGGCCAGGGCGCCGCCCAAGCCTTCGGTGAATTTGATCAGTATGTTGCCCACAAATCCGTCGCACACTATGACTTCGGCTTTGTTGGTGAAGAAGTCCATTCCCTCGACGTTGCCGACAAAGTTCAGGTGGCTGTCCCGAAAGAGCTGGTAGCTTTCCTGCACCTGCCGGTTGCCCTTGGCCGCTTCCTCGCCGACGCTGAGCAGTCCCACCCTGGGGTTCTCGATGCCCATGTAGGTACGGGCGAAGGCTACTCCCAACGCGCCGAAGCTGAGGAGCAGTCCAGGCCGACAGTCCAGGTTACTGCCGATGTCAACCAACACGGTATTCGGGGCGAGCCCTAAGAACGGCCCACCGAGGCAAGGGCGTTCCAGTCCTTCCATCAAACCGAGTGCCAATACGGCACTCGCCATCGCCGCGCCGGTCGATCCCATGGACACGACGACGTCGGCCTGGCCGTGCTTCACCATTTGCGTGGCCACCACCACCGACGCTTTCGGTTTGCTGCGCATCGCTTGGATTGGGTGCTCGTCGTCCCCGATTTTGCCCTCGGACGGTACAATGGTGACGCTGCGTCCGGCAAGATCGTATTTATCCACTTCCCTCTGGACCACGTCGAGGTCGCCCACCAGGAAAAGTTCGGCGTTGACCGAATCCAAACCCTGAATCGCGCCCTTCACGGTCTCCACCGGGGCGAAGTCGCCGCCCATGGCGTCCACCGCAACCCTGACGGCCCTTTGAGCTCCATTCTGTCCCATGTGCTTTCCTTTATCCCTAGCCCGTATCCCTAGCCCGGCGGTAGCTCTGGTCCGCAGCAGGGCGATCTCAACTGTTGCGTAATGTGGCGGTCCCCGAGACCAGTTCTTGTCCGGTGACGCTGTTGCACACGCCCACGGCGAATTCGCCGTTCCTTCCCGTGTTGCCCCAGGACTCGACCACGTCGCCCAGGTAAGCCGCACCCTTGAACCTCACCCGAAGCGAGCCCGTTTCGAGCCAGCTCGTTCCAAGGGACGCCGCAATCATCTGGTCTATAAAAGACAGGGTCAACATTCCATGGGCGATGACGCCCCCAAACCGGGTGTTCGCCGCGAACTCAGCGTCCAAATGCAGGGGGTTGTCGTCGCCCGAGGCCAGAGCATAGGCTGTCAGCTGTTCCTGGGTGATGGTACGGGCAACCGGCGGGAGTTCGCTGGCTCTAGTGCCGTCGGCGTGCGCTGGCGCCACCGCTTGCCTCGGAGCCGGTTCCTCGGCCTGAGAGTTCTCGGCGAGCATCACCGTGCTCTTGGAGGTCATGGCCCGCTGGCCATCAAGCGAGTGGATATCGCAGTTAACCGTCAGAAACTTGAGTCCGGCCCGCATTCGGGGCCGCTCCAGGTGAGCGCTCACCTCGAACGCCCTGCCTATGGCGATTGGCAGGGACACTGCGGTTTCCTGGAGGCTATGCACCGTGCCCGCAGGCAGGCGAAGTTCCCGCAACAACAGGCCTAGCGAGGTTGCAGACAGGTAAAGTGGTGGGGCGAGTCTGGTCTCGGTGTACAGGGGAAGGCCGTTGCTGACGGCTTCGAGGTAGGCGTTCACGTTGGCTTGCGTCGCCTCGACCGAGCCCAACTCTACGCTCAGGCCCGATTCTCCGATGGCTTCGATCTCAACCAACAAGGCCAGCCCGCCTCCCCAATCACCGACGCGTCCCCTGGTCGGGCCGCGTGTTAAGATCCCAAACCGGCCGTTTCATGGGGACGGCGGTTTGGCAGCCCCGATTATACTCAGGGCCAGCTTGCCCCAGCAACAAATTACGATACGGACACCGGCGTGTTATGTAGGCTGAGACTCGGGGAGCCCGAACGCTTCGGCGGCCAGGCCAACGATGTATTCTCCAATGGCCAGCGAGGAAGTTGCCCCCGGGGACGGCGCGTTCAGCACGTGCACCGCTTCGCGTCCACGAATGATGTTAAAGTCGTCCAGCAGAGTCCCGTCCCGGCCAACCGCTTGAGCGCGCACGCCCGAACCGCCGGATGCCAAGTCGTCCTCCTGTATGCCGGGCAGCAACTTCTGCAGGTCTTTTAGGAATACGCCCTTGCTGTATGAGCGGTGCAACTCGCCCAGCCCGATCTTCCAGTTGCGCCGGAGCATCCGCCAGAAGCCGCCGTAGGAGACCGTGCCCCAGGTCTCGCCGACGTCCAAGTCGCGCTTGCGGTAGCCTTCGCGGCTTAGGGCCAACACCGCGTTTGGCCCAGCTTCGACGCTACCATTGATGCCGCGGGTGTAATGCACCCCAAGGAAGGGAAAGCGCGGGTCGGGCACCGGGTAAATCAGCCCCGAGACCAAGTGGTGGCTTTCCGGCCTGAGGGTGTAGTACTCGCCCCGGAAGGGGATGATTCGGACGTCGACTTTCTCACCAGTCATCTCGGCGATCCGGTCGGAATAGAGACCGGCGCAATTGATAATGTGTTTGGCCTGTACCGCGCCCTTGGGTGTCTCAAGCGCCAACGAACTGCCCGTGCGTTTGATGTCTTCGACCGGGGCCTCGGTGAAAATGTCGCCACCGGTCTGTTGGAACCGCATGGCATAAGCCTGGGTGACCTTGGTGTAGTCGATTATGCCCGTCTGGGGCGACCACAGGGCCTTGACCCCGGCCGCGTAGGGCTCGATTTCCTGGAGGCGCTCCGGGCCGATCATTTCCAGGCCGCCGACGCCGTTGGCCACGCCGCGCTCGTAGAGGGTTTCCAATCGCCCCAACTCGGACTCGTCGGTGGCCACAATGACCTTGCCGCATTGTTCGTACTCGATCTCGTTTTCGTCGCAGAAACGCAGCAACTTCTGGACGCCTGCTACGCAAAACTGGGACTTGAACGATCCCGGACGGTAGTAGATGCCCGAGTGAATCACGCCGCTATTGTGGCCTGTTTGATGAGTAGCTAGGCCGCTTTCTTTTTCCAGGACGGCAACCCGCCATCCGGGCGCCCGGTGTGACAGGTGCATGGCGGTGGAAAGCCCGATGATTCCGCCGCCGACGATGGCGACGTCGTATTCGTGAGACTCCAAAGTTGCACCCCCTGCAGCGGGCCGTGGCCGTTGGCGTAAAGAGTAGTCCCGGAGGGTTGGAGGGTCAAGTTCGGGCCTTTCTTGACCCTCAAGCAGCCATGCTTTAACTTAATGACGCTAGCGCGGTCAGCGTTGAGCGGTCCGCCGGGAGGAGCGAATGCAGTTCGGAATATTCATGGAATTCGGCAACCGGGTCGGTGTCTCCGAGGCCGAAGCTTTTCAAGAGGGCTTCCGGTTGGTCGATGACGCGGAATCGATGGGCTTGGACGGGGTGTGGTTGGCCGAATTGCACTTCAACCCGGCCCGGTCTGTTCTGTCCTCGCCCATGATGGTTGCCAGTTCCATCGCTACCCGCACGGAGCGCCTTCGCATCGGCATGGCGGTGCACGTGCTCCCTTTGAACAACCCCCTGCGCATCGCCGAGGAGGCCGCCACCGTCGACCACATCAGCGAGGGACGCTTCGACTTCGGGGTTGGACGCAGCGGATTTGCCCGCTCCTACGACCTCTACGGCATCCCTTACGCCGAGAGCCGCGAGAGGTTCCGCGAAGCCCTCGATATTATCCTGGAATCGTGGAAAGGAGAGCCCTTCTCCCACCAAGGTAAGTATTACGCTTTTCAAGATGCCACGGTGTCTCCCACGCCCTACCAGGAGCCTCACCCGCCGATACGGATCGCCGCTACCACCGCCGAGACGTTCCCGAGACTGGGCAGCGAAGGATATCCCATTTTCGTGGGTCTGCGGGGAATGGATATTCCAGAGCTCAAGTCCAACCTCAAGGAGTACCGGAAGGCCTGGCACCAAGCGGGCCATTCAGGCGATGGTGACGTTTCCCTCCGCATCCCGGTATACGCCGCCGATACCGAGGCGGCTGCCGTTGAGGAGCCATGGGATAGCATCAGCGCCTACTTCAGCCGCATGGGCGCTCTATACCGCGAGTCAGCGGGCCAAGCGGGCATCGAGGCCACCGAGCTCCGCAGGGGCCGCGCCGAGGTCCTGGCGTCCATGTCATCCGAGCAGATGCTGGAGACCAAGGTCGCCTTCGGCACCGGCGAGTCTCTGATCGACCGGTTCACCCAATTGAAAGAGGAATTGGGATTAGACAGCGTGGTCGGAGAGCTAAATGCCGGTGGTCTGATCCCCGAAGAGCGGGTCACTCGCAGCCTCCGGGTCCTGACCGACCAGGTGATGCCGGCCTTCCGCTAGGCACGCCTTCGGCCGACCCCACGCCGTTATGCAGTGTTGGTAATCATTGCCAAGGAGTTCCCGCATGAGAGTCGCAGTCCTAGACGACTACCAAAGTGTCGCGAAAGACATGGCCGACTGGTCGCAGTTGCCGCCCGGCACCGAGGTCGTGTATTTCAGCGACCATCTGACGAGCGAGGATGCGCTGGCGGAACGGCTGAGGGACTTCGACGTGATTATGGGCATGCGGGAACGGACTCCCTTCCAACGCTCGCTGCTGGAACGTCTGCCCAACCTCCGGCTGCTGGTTACCACGGGGCGCCGGAACGCCGCCTTCGACATGGAGGCCGCAACCGAACTCGGAATCCCGGTCTGCGGCACCGGCGGCTCGGGCGAGGGTCCCACCGAACTGACCTGGGGGCTAATCCTGGGCATCGTCCGGCAGATCCCCCTGGAAGACCAGCTCTCGCGGCAGGGCAAGTGGGGAACTACAGTTGGCCTGGGCCTGAAGGGCAAGACCATCGGGCTATTGGGCCTCGGGCACATTGGATCCCTGGTGGCCCGGGTCGCCAACGCGTTCGACATGAACGTCGTCGCTTGGAGCCAGAACCTCACCGGTGAGCGGGCCGCCGAGTGCGAGGCCACCCTCGTCGACAAGGACACACTTTTCCGAGACTCGGACATCGTGTCCGTACACGTCGTGCTCAGCCAGCGGACCCGAGGGTTGGTGGGCGCCCATGAGCTCGGGTTGATGAAACCCACCGCATACTTGGTCAACATCTCCCGCGGACCCATCGTGGACGAAGCCGCCTTGGTCGACGTGCTCGAACGCCGCGCCATTGCGGGGGCGGCGCTGGATACCTACGACGTTGAGCCCCTGCCGGAGGGACACCCGTTGCTCCAACTCGACAACACGCTCATCTGTCCTCACCTTGGGTACGTGACCGACGACTCCTACCGCGCCTTCTACGCCGACGTGGTGGAGAACATCCGCGCCTTCGCCAGCGGCGAGCCGGTGCGGATGGTAAACGAAGAAGTGTTGGCCGCGCCCCAATTCCGCGGCTACGAATAAACGACCAGGAGTCGAAACCGATGAAATCAGTCCGCATCCACGAATTCGGTGGCCTTGACGTGCTCAAATGGGAAGACAGCCCTGATCCTGAGCCCCGTCCCCATCAAGTGATGATCAAGGTCGATTCCGCCGGAGTGAATTACGCAGACTTGATGCGTCGAGGCGGAGGATATCCCGGCCCGGACCTGCCCGCCTCGCTGGGGTTGGAGGCGGCTGGCACCGTGACTGAGGTTGGCTCAGAGGTGACCGGTATCGACGTCGGTCAGCGAGTGATGGCCATGGGGCCTGGAGGCCAGGCCGAGTACGTGGCCGTTAACGCTAATTTCGTTTTCCCCTATCCCGAGACCGTCGATCCGGTGCAGGCCGGGGGTATGCCGATTGTCTTCCTGACCGCGTATCACCTGCTGAAGACCCGCGGGCAGCTCGAGCCGGGGCACACCGTCCTGGTCCAGGCAGGGGCCTCCGGGGTTGGGACGGTGGCCATCCAGATGGCCAAAGCCTGGGGCGGCCGGGTAATCGCCACCGCTTCGACCCAAGAGAAACTGGAGCTCTGCCGGTCTCTGGGCGCCGACGTGACCATCAACTACACCGAGCGGGACTTCGAAGAAGCCATCGGTGAAGAGACTGGTGGCAACGGCGTCGAGCTTATCCTGGAATGCGTCGGTGGTCCGGTGCTGGAAAAGAGCGTGCGGTGCATCGCCTCCTACGGACGATTGGTGACCTACGGTAATGCTTCAGGCACTCCGGCCAACCTGCCAGCGGCCGACATATTCCCGGTCAACCGAACGGTCATCGGGTTCAGCATCGGCCGCTCCCCCCAAGGCACGCTGGACCATCAGGCCGCCATGGCTGAGATCTTCCCGATGTTGGCCGACGGCAAGGCAAAGCTGGTGGTGGACCAAGTACTACCGATGTCCGATGTTGCGACCGCCCACCAGCATCTGGCCAACCGAGGCACCCGGGGCAAGGTGATCCTCACTCCTTAGCAGGTCCTTCGTCGCGCCCTGTCCTGCGGAACCCGATACCTAATCGATGGGAGGGTTGCTATGTCTCGTGCCCGCGAGCTGTTCCGTGAAGTGCTATCCCGGCCGAGTTGCACCCTGGGGGCCAACATCTTCGACCCGTTGTCGGCGCGGATCGCCCACATGCTAGGTTATGAGGTCTGCGTGCTTTCCGGCTCCGTTGGCAAGGTGGCCAACCTGGGAGTGCCCGACATCGTGCTTTCCAACATGTCGGACGTGGTCGACCACTGCCGCCGCATCACCCGTATCGCCGACGTCAGTCTGATGGTCGACGCCGAGGACGGGTTCGGCAATGCGGTGAACGCGGTGCGGACGGTCCGGGAAATGGAAGCCGCCGGGGTTGCCGGGATCGAGATCGAGGACAATTTCGTGCCGCGGCGTTTTAACGCGGCCGATCCTGGCCTAATCTCCACCGAAGAACAGGTGGGCAAGCTGGAAGCAGCGGTGGCAGCTCGTACCGACCCTACCACGGTAATCGTCGCCCGTTCCGCCGCCTTTGGGCTGGTCGCGCATGACGAAGCCCTAGAGCGTCTGCGGGCCTATTCGCAAACCGGCGCCGAGGCCGTCATGCTAACCGGAGTCAGCACCCGGGAGCAGATAGAAGCCGCTCACCAAGCCACCCCGCTCCCCCTCTGCGTCCTGAACCCGCCCGCCGACGCTCGCAACGACCAAGCCTTCTTGGACGCCAACATGCGCATCCTGATGCTGGGCAATCCCACTTACGCCGTGGCCGTCAAAGCCATCCACGACAGCCTGAAGCACCTGCAGGACGGCGGCGCGCTGGAGGCCCTAGCCGATAACCAAGCACCGCCCGCCCTGCTCCGCCAAGTAAACCGCACCGACGAGTTCATCGCCCTCCAGGAGCGATACCTGCGGGGACAATGACGGGGAGCGCTCGGCTCGAAAGAGCGATGCGCGAAATAGAGGGGACTCCGCTGCGGGGGTCAATTCTTGGCAGTGCCCGTCGCCGCTAACGAAGCCTCGCTGCCATGTGGCAGCCCGTCGCCTGTTCCACTGCAATATGAGATATGACTAGTCTCCGGCGCTGTTCCAGATATGACAGCCAGTTACCCCTAGGACAATTACGAACAGCGGGTCAATAAAGGCCCACATCAGCGAGTTGGCGTCACTCTGGGAGCCGCCGACCGCTAGGAAGTCAAGCCAATTCCAAAAGAACCAGATAGCCAGAAGGACCGAGGCATAGAAAGCGAAGTTTGCCGCCAGGTACTCACGGCTAACCGGCGCGTCGTCTTGGGGGCTGTCTAAAACACGTTTACGGCGATACTGGAGAGCCAGAACCACCACGGCGCCAACAGCCATGAACCAGTCCAAAATCTCCCAGATTCGGGCAATGTCCACGGCGTTATCGTAGACCGAAGCAAATAGGAAGTGGCCCGCTACGGCAGCAGCGAGGACCCAAAGGGTGGCGGCGATGAGTTTGCTAATCACGTCTATCCTCCGATAGCCGATATTCGATAAGCGGCTTCACCTAGACGTAGGTTCAACACCGGAATCTTGCTACATCTCTACATGAAACATTAGCTACTCTTTGGCTTTGCTCCAGAGGTAGCCGCCGGTGGCGCCCAGAACCATGATGAACAGCGGGTGTATGAAGGCCCAAATCAGCAAATGGTTGTCATCCTGGGAGCCTGTACCGATCGCTATGGAGTCTATTAGATTCCAGAGGAACCATATCGCCAAAAGTACCGAGGCATAGAAGGCGACGCTTGCCGCCAAGTCCTCACGGCCAACTGGCGCATCGTCCAAGTGACTGCCCGAGCCACGCTTACGGGTGCACTGGACCACAAGCACCGCTACGATCCCAACGATCATAAACCAGCCCAGAATCTCCCAGGCTTGGCCAATGTTCAAGACGTGATCGTAGACTGGGGTAAAGACGAAGTGGACCCCTACGACTGCGGCAAGCACCCAAAGGGCGACGGCTAGTAACTTGCGAATAATGTCCACGTCTATGCTCCGGATGGTTACCTAAAAATTACCATAGACCGAGCACACTTTACCTTCGCAAGTTCGAGGGATTGTCAGGGGAATCGCTTCTAATGCGGCTTCGCGGGAGAAACGGAATGGGTGGATGCGGGTGAGTCCCACGCCCCGTTTCTCCGATGGCAAGCCTTTCGGGATCACGGGAGATTGCCCGGGAAGACCCGTGGTGAGCGAAAGACTGGTATTGGTCTAAGCCTTATTGGGTTCTGGGCATTTCCAGCAGAAAGTTGAGCACGTGGGAGGTGTATTCCTCGGGTTTTTCGAAGGGGACCCAGTGGCCGCAGTTGTTCAGCAGGACGAGGCGGGAGTCGGCGATGTTGTTCAAGGCGGCGATGCCGATCTCGAAGACGCACATGCGGTCGTAGCGGCCCCAGATTACCAGGCTCGGAGCGGTGATGTCGGGCAGGTCGACGCCGTGGTCGTAGGGTACGCTTACCGACTTCTGGTTGGCTTCGATGTGGTCGGGGCGCCCGGTGAAATTGCCGTGTATGTAGTCAACCAACTCGTCGGTTACCTGGGTCTCGTCGTCGATGTGTACCCTCAGATAACGGCGTACGGTTTCGCGGCTGGCGTCCTTGCCTTCGTTCAGCACCTCGCGAGTGGCGCGGCTACCCTCCGAGGGCCGGTTGCCCATTAGATAGAGATCGCCGCCGGTGCGGATGTGACACGCGCCGAACACCAACTTGTCGACCCGCTGCGGCTCCTTCATCGCCAGCACCATCGCGCTCTGGCCGCCCTGGGAGTTGCCCACCATGTGGGCGCGGTCAATTCCGAGATGGTCCATTAGTCCTAGGGCGGTGCGGGCTTGGAGGTTGTGGAGCGGCTCCTCGTAGACCACCGGTCCGGTGCGCCCGAAGTTCGGCAGGTCCATCACGATGCAACGAAAATGCTCGGCGAACGCGGGCAGCACCTTGTGGAACGTGATCCAGCCAGTGGTGCCCGGTCCGTAAGAATGGAGCATCACCAACGGTGGACCCGCGCCCACGTCGTGGTAGTGGACGCTCATCCCGTCCACTTGCGCTGTCCTGCTGGTCGAATTCTCGGTGAATGCCTCGGCGGTCATGTCGAATACGCTCCGTGAAGCTTGGCTGGCGGCCCGCTATGCGACGGGCACTTCCCTGAAATGGGGCATCACCTCGTTGGCGAAGAGCTCTATGGACCGCATCACCTTCTCGTGGGGCAGGCCCGCGAAGCCAAAATTGCCGAAGACATGGTTGATCCCCGCCTCCTGGGTCTGCTTCAGCCGCTCGACCACCACCTCGGGCGTGCCCCGGAGCGGCGGCAGTCCGGCGTGGCCAACGTCGTCGCGGCGTTCCCGGTCCCGCTGCCGGTTGGCCCAGTGCTCGTAGCCCTTGGCGACGTTGCCGTCTTTGTCCACCGGCATGCCGATCGGCGCACCGTTGCTCCCGATCGAGCGCAGAATCCGTGACGAGAAATCTTCCAACCCGATAGGATCGCTCTCGGCTTCCTCCATCGTCGGTGCCACGTAGATGGATTTTGACATCGGTGGATCAAGGTGGGCGTGGGGATGGCCGTACTCGTCCATCTTTTCCCGCCAGAGCTTGATCACCTGCGGCGCTTGGCCGAGGATGTCGGTGGGGCCGCCGGCGATGACCTGTATCTTGCGGCTTGCCGCGAAGTCGATGCTCTCCGGGCTGGTGCTGACCGCTTGGAACAACGGCGGGTAGGGCTGCTGCACCGGCTTGGGCAGCACCCACAAGTCGTCGACGTTGGTGTACTTGCCGTGGTAGGTCAGCCGTTCCTCAGTCCAGGCCTTGATGATGACGTCAACCGCCTCCTGGAACCGATCCCGGCTGGTGTCGATGTCCACGCCGACGCCTTCGAACTCCTGCTGCTGGTAGCCCGCGCCGATGCCGAAGTTGAAGCGGCCGCCGGATATGACGTCCAGCATCGCGACCTCTTCGGCCACCAAGACCGGGTTGTGCAGCGGCAGCACGATTACGGCGGTGCCAATGCGGATGTTCTTGGTGCGTCCGGCGACGGCCCCCAAGAAAGACCAGATGCCCGAGAGCAGTCCGTGGCGGGAGAAACGGTGCTCGCCGAGCCATGCTTCTTCGATTCCGAGTTGGTCCGCGTATTCAATCTGCTCCAGCGCGTCGTTCAGCGCTTGGGACTGGGTGAAGTCCTCGTGATAGGGAACGATGGTGAAGATTCCAAACTTCATCGTGGCCTCCTGGACGGCTGTGTTGAATACCTAGTCCGGCAACTTTACTACATCGTTGGGCAAGAAGGACAGGCGAGGATAGACCATCCAGCATGGCCGACGGTTCGGCTACTTGGTCTCGTCGTCTTCGGTCGGCCGGTGGCCGGGAGCCTCCCAGACCATGGTTTCTTTACGGCGTAGCGAGAGGCGAAGCCAATGAAGCCAAGTATTCCCCCAGCTATGACGGCCATCAGGAATACGAGCGGTTGGGGTGTAATGGATAGGCCCATGAATCCTGCTGGCCAGTCGCACCCGAGTCCGGCCAATGTTAATCGATAGCCATTGGACAGGAAACGCTTGGTGATTGCATACTATCCGGCACGGAGCCTAATCGAAACGGGCAGGACCACGAAATGGCCGATGTGAAGAAGCATCAGATTATCGACTTGGAGACCGGGAAGCTGGACCGGAGTATCTTCGTCGATCCGGACATCTACGCCGAGGAGCAGGAGAAGGTGTTCGGCCGCGCCTGGCTGATGATCGGCCACGAATCGCTGGTGGCCAAGCCCAACGATTTCTTTCATACCTACATGGGCGAAGACCCGGTGATCCTGACCCGGGACGGCGAAGGTCAGTTCCACGCCTTCTTGAACATGTGCCGACACCGGGGCAACCGCATCGTCCGTACCGACCTGGGCAACGCCCGCAACTTCGCCTGCGCCTACCACGGATGGACCTACTCCAACGACGGCAGGCTGGAATATCTGCCCGGCGAGGAGGAGGCCTACTACGGGGCGCTGGACCGGGAAAGCCTGGGCTTGGTCGAGGCTCGCACCGACACCTACGCGGGGATTGTGTTCGCCACTTGGGACAAGGGCGGCCCGACCCTCGAAGAGTATTTGGGCGACGCTCGCTGGTGCTTGGATGTGCTGTTCAACCGTCTGGATAACGGCACCGAGGCCATCGGCCCGATCAAATGGATCGAACCCCTTAACTGGAAGGCCGCGGTGGACAACTGCTCCGACAACTACCACGTACCGACCACCCATCTTTCCAGCATCATCGTCGCCGGCCGGCACATGGGAGTGCCGCGGACGACCCACGAGCAGCAATTCCAGTCGGACAACAAGCACATGTTCGTCAACGGCCACTCGCTGACCATGAGGTACTTGGAGCGGGCGGACCAAGCCCGTCAGACCCACGGTGTCACTTCGGAAAATCGCCACCTGTTCGAGGACTACTACCGAAGTACCTTGGAGGAGGCGGAGCGTCGGTTGGGCGCGCTTCGGGCCCGCAAGCTCCACTTGGGCAACCACAGCCTGTTCCCCAATGGAGTCTTGGGGTTCCGGTTGGCCCATCCGCGAGGGCCGCTGGAAACCGAGTTCTGGCATTTCGTGGTGATGGAAAAGGACTTGCCGAAGGAGCTTAAGACCGCGCTCCGCCGGGGTAGCGGCAACTACAACGGCGTAACCGGCATCTTCGAGCAGGATGACATGGACAACTGGCGAGGCGTTACCCGCTCGGCCCTGAGTCCCTTGGGACGCAAGTACAGCCAAGATCTATCCATGGGCCTTGGCCGCTCCGGACCCAGCGCCGATTTTCCTGGCCTGGTCTCAGAGCGTTACACCTCCGAGAGCAACCAGCGCCATTTCTACCACCGCTGGCAGCAATTCATGAACGCCGATAGCTGGTCCGACATTCCGCTGGAGCCGTCTACCGCCGACTACAAGGGTACGGCTACGCTGCGAGGTTAGGCCGAAACATGGCTGCCGAAACGCACCTGGACCAAGTCCACCGTCAGCAACTCTGGCATGAGCTAATGCAGTTCTACATCGAGGAAGCTTGGTTGTTGGACGAGCGGCGCCTGCGGGAATGGTTGGACCTCTTTACCGAGGACACCTTCTACTTCATGCCCCGGCGCATGAACGTTCACCGCCATGAGCTGGCCCGGGAGCTTTCGGAGGAGGGCGACTTGGCCATCTTCGAGGACGACAAGACCTGGCTGACCATGCGGGTGGAGCGGTTGGAGACCGGGATGGCTTGGGCCGAGGACCCGCCGTCGCGCACCCGCCACATCGTCGGCAATTTGGTGGTCGACCCTGTGTCCGAGACCGAGGCGAAGGCCAAGACCGCCTTCATCGTTTACCGCTCCCACCACGAGACAGACGAGAACATATTCGCTGGCTACCGCCAGGACGGATTGCGGAAGGAAGACGGAGCCTGGAAGATCGCCCGCAGAACGATCGTCTTGGACTCCAACGTGATCCTGGCCAAGAACCTGAGCGTGTTTTTCTAGCCACGCCCCGATTTCTTGTCGCAGAGAAGAAGGGCGGCCATCTGGCCGCCCTTCTTCGTGGAGCCATGGGGGTCCCGTAGGGACTATTGGGCGTGGGGTCCCTGAGTGATGGGGACGCCCATTACCTTGAAGCCCGTTCCGAACCGGGATCGAGCTCGACTTCCAGGCCGACAAAGAGGGCAATCTAGTCGTTGAATGTCGGGATAGCCCAAGCGCTCCAGCCAGTTGGGCAGTACGCTTTCGGCGCCAGCCCGCCGACTGAGAGCCTGAGCCTCGGGACCGAACTCCACCAGTTCCAGACCGGCCTCGATGTTGCGGGTGATGCCGGTAACATTGTGGATGGCGGTCAGGCGCAGGGCTTCAAGTTCGTACATGGCCCCTTCTTCTTCGCCCCAAAGTGCATCGGTATTCGACGTATATAGTGTTATGTAATTCTAGGATGGAAGAATACGCGCGATATGGGCTCGAATTCTGCAACCAGCACTCAAAGCCCGGAAGCGACGAACTGTCTAGCTCGGGCCAACAGAAGAGGGCGGCCGAATGGCCGCCCTCTTCATTGCCGGAGGGTTATAAACGATTTAGCTTTATTCGTCGCTCATGGTGAACGGCACTACGCCAGGCATCCACCACTTTTCCCAGCTTTCGTCCACCCGGTTTTGGAAGTGCTTGATGTCTTCCGGGGTGAAGTGGGCGAAGCGGCCCTGGCGGCTCAGGTAATCTTCCACCGGCTTCCGCTTGCGTATGCCCCTGGCGATGGAGCGGCTGGGCCCGTTCAGCACCAGCTCTCCGTCGGCGATCTCGTATTGCACCCACAAGCCGGTCTCGATGGCCAGCATCCCCAACTCGTGGGAGTACTTGGGGTCGTAGTCCCAACCCTTGGGGCAGGGGTCTATGCTGTGGATGAAGGTCGGCCCGCCGATGGTCAAGGCGCGGCGGATCTTGTTGTTGAAGTCCAAGCCGTAGGAGCCGCAGGCGGTGGCGATGTAGCGCACGTCGGGGTGACCGGTGGCCAGCATCGGCGCCATGTTCTTCTTCCAACGGGTGTTCATTATCCGGTGGAGTTTGCCCGGAGGGCTGAAGGTGCTGTTGGCGCCCCAAGGCGAACTGCCGGAGACCTGAATATCGGTATTGGCGTAGGACTCGTTGTCGTAGCAAAGGATGAGCAAGTTGTACTCGTCGTGCTGCAACGCCGCCGAGATGGCGGAGAGTCCCATGTCCACGCCCCCGCCATCGCCGCAGAAGGCGATTACGTTGATCGGCTCGCTCTTCATCTTGCCCTTGCGCATCATCGAGGCCAGACCGGCGGCGGTGCCGGTGGCAGCGGAGCCTGAGGACCCCAACTGAGTGTGCATCCACGGCACCACCCAAGGCGTGCTGTAGTAGGTCGTGTTGGCGACGTACATGCAGCCGGTGCTGCCCAAAACGATGGACCGCGGCCCGGCGGCCTTGATCATCAGTCGCATTACCAGCGCCGATTCGCAGCCCTGGCAGGTCCGGTGTCCGGAGGAGTAGAACTCCTCAACGGGTATGTTTTTTACGCCCCTAACTCGGGGTAAGTCTTGAACGGTTGTCATGGTACTTACTCCCTAACGTTGACCCAAGTAGTCTCTTGCTCGATTTTACCAGTCTCCAAGGCTTTCTCGATAGTGGTCACTATCTCGTTTACGTCCCGCACCATAATCTCCCGGCCGCCGAGCCCGGCAATGAAGTTCAACATTATCGGGCGTTCTTGCAGGGGATACAGGGTGGAGCGAAGCTCGTGGAACAGCACGCCACCGAATGACGGGGAGCCGTAGGAGTAGTCGCGGTCGATTACGGCGACACCCTTGGCCTTGCCCAGGACCTTCTGGACCTCCGCGGCGGCGAAGGGCCGGAAGAATTTCACTCTCAGGAACCCGACCTTCTTCCCTTCTTCACGCATCCGGCGCACGGCCACCCGGACCGGCATCGCCAGTGTGCCCATCCCGACAATGATCACGTCGGCGTCGTCGCACATGTACTCTTCAATGAACGGGCTGGGATCGCCGCGGTCGAAGACCTGTTTGAACTCGTCGTAGGCCTCCTCGATTACTCCCACCGTCCGCCGCATGGCTTCATCGGTCTGGCGGCGAATTTCCATCAGCCAGTCCTCGTTGACCTGCGGCGCTATCGTGATCGGGTTGTCAGGGTGTAGCTGCAATCGTCCACGGTCGTAATTCGGCAGGAATTGGTTCACCTGCTCGCGGGTCGGCACCTGCACGATTGCCTGCGAGTGGGTGAGGAACGAACCATCACAGCTAACGGCGAAGGGAAGCAGCACTCTGGGATCTTCCGCGACCTTGTAGGCCAGAAGCGCGGTGTCCAACGCTTCTTGGGCGGTGGCGACCCAGTACAGGTGCCATCCCAGGTCGCGGACCGCCATAGCGTCGTTGTGCTCGACACCGAAGGCGCCCGGGTCGTCGAGGGCGCGGTTGCCGACCATCGCCACCACTGGCATACGGAGCCCGGCGGTGACGGTGATGGCCTCGAAGGCGTAGAACCAGCCTACGCCGCTGGAGCCGCAGAAGGTGCGGGCTCCGACGGCCGAGGCGTGCTTCACGATCTCGAATTGGGAGTGCTCACTCTCGGCGACGATGAAGTCGCAGTCGAAAGCGCCGTCGGCCTTTAGCTTCGACACGTACTGCATCACGGTGTCGTAGGGCCGGATTGGATAAGCGGTGATCACGTCCACGTCGGCCAGAGCGCAGGCGATGGCAATGGCCTCGCTACCGCTGATCAGCTCCTCGGTGGACTGCTGGAACAGCTCTTGTTGCACGGTGGTCATTAGTCTACCTCCGTGGCTTGGATATCTTCGGCGTAGCCGCCGACGTGGTGGAAGCCGTGGGTGCGGGTCTCGGCCTTCTGCTGTTCAACCAGCGTCGTCATCCACTTGTTGTAGCCTTCTTTGTCCTTCTGCCACCATTCCCACTGGGAGTCGTTTTCGTTGAACTCGGCCTCGTTGACCATGGTGACGCAATCGGGCACCGGGCAGACCGCTTCGCAGACGCCGCAGCCGCAGCAGGCTTCCATGTTGGCGTCGTACAAGCCGTCGGGGGTTACGTCGAAGCAGGTGTCTGGGCATTGCAGCCAGCAGAGGGTGCACTTGATGCAGGTCTCAAAGTTGACCACCGGGCGCATTGAGCGGGTGCTGAATTTCTTGAACACCTCATTACGGCCTGGCTGGTACCCGCCTTCTTCCCCGCGGAATCCGCCACCCTCTGCAATGCCCCTGATGACCAGCCCCTCTTCCATCGTCTGCCATCCGGGAAGCTCGAACTTGAAGGGGGTATTGTCGCTGCCTTCGCCGGGCTCGACGGGCCGGGTGTTGGTGCGGTCGAAGGCGCGTTGGGCCGAGGCCAACTTGGTGCCGCCACCCATCTGCTCGTTGATGGTCTCCAGCATGGAATCAAGGCTGACCAACTCGGGACAGACCTTGCAGAGCGCGCCCAAAACTCGGGCGTCGGTGTGGTCGTCCTTGTAGACCCACAGCCCGGAGAAGCTGGCCGTGCCGGTGACTATGGCCAGGTTGTAGGGGCTTTCCTTCTGGTGGATGTCCTCCAGAAGGGCATCGGCCTGTTGGCGGGAAGTGACGATCAGGGTACCGCCGGGCCGGGTCAGTTCGTTGATCGGCTGGAGGCCGTACCAAGCCCAGGACTCGACACCTTTGCACATCGTGTCGTCGACGTTGATGGTCACGTCGACATTGGAAGCCTCGTAAACGGCCAGACTCTCTTCCAGCTCCTCGGGATTGTCGGCCACTACCGCAAACTGTTTGGCCGGGATCCCGTTGCGTTCCGGAGAGTCGCCGTACCGCCCGAAGGCGGTGCCGATCTTGCCGTCTTTGCGGGCCGCGAAGACGATGGAGCGGACGATGTTCCGCGCCAGGGTCTTTTGGAAAATGCCCCGGTAGACGACCTCCACAGCAAGGGTGGACATATCCTTCCTCCTAGTCTTGAGAGATTTCGTCGAATGCGGCGGGTTCGACCGCCGTGAGGTGGTGGTCCATCGCGCGGCGAGCGCCGGCATCGTCGCCGTTTTGGACCATCTCGAGAATCTCGTGGTGGGACTCCATCGAACGCTCGGGCCGTCCTGGCTGTTGCAGGTAGCGGTCCCTGGAGCGTCGAAGAACGTCTTCGACCGCGTTGACCACCTTGATTAGCGCGGAGTTGTGGGTGGCCGTTGCCAAGGCGAAGTGGAATTCAGTGTCAGCGTCTACGCCGGTCTCTCCTTCGAGAATCTGGCGTTTTTGCTCTTCCAAGATGGAGGCTAGCCGCGCCACGTCCTCCGAGGTTGCCCGCTGCGCCGCCAAGCCCGCGATCTGGGGCTCCAAGAGGTGCCGCATCTCGAAAGCGTCCCGCAACTCGTCGCCATCATAGCCGTTTTCCGAGGCCATCAAGCTGGCGACGGCCCCCAGACTCTGGGTGTTGACGAATGAGCCTGATCCGTGGCGCGTGACCACCAAACCCTGTAGTTCGAGGGACCGGATGGCCTCGCGCACCGAGCTCCGGCCGACCTTGTACTGCTCGGCAAGCACCCGTTCCGAGGGAAGGCGCACACCATGTTGTAGCGCGCCTTGACGAATCAATGCGTGCAATCGCTGCACGATTCCTTCGTGCAGGCGTTGTCCTTGGGGGCTTTCTAATTCGGACTGCATCCGGTAAGTGGTCAGACCAATTGAAGGTTTGGCGTTATTATACTCCGGGGCTTGGTTCTGTCAACTATAATTCGGTGTATGGGAAAGCGTTTTGTAGTCCGCAATCTGCTGTTGTTCCTGTCCGTTTTGGTTTTCCATGCCGGACTGGCGGGACAATTGGCGGCCCAGCCCGTACCCGGGCCGCATGCGCTGGTGATAACGGTCGACGGCGTGATCAACCCGGTGAAAGAACGTTTCATCTCCCGGGCCATCGAACTGGCGGTGGAGCAGGATTCGGCGCTGCTCATCATCAACCTGGACACCCCCGGCGGACTCCTGAGCTCCACGCGGGAAATTGTCGAGTTGCTGCTGGAATCCCCGCTGCCGGTCGCAGTGTACGTCTCGCCCAGCGGGGCGCGGGCCGGTTCCGCCGGAACGTTCATCACCGCCGCCGCCAACTTTGCCGTGATGGCCCCGGCCTCCAACATCGGTGCGGCGACCCCGGTCTCCAGTACGGGTCAAGACCTCGACGAGACCTTGGCCAGCAAGGTGGAGAACGACGCGGCCGCCCTCATCCGGAGCATCGCCCAAGAGCGGGGGCGCAACGCCGATCTGCTGGAGGCGACGGTGCGGGAGGCAGCCTCGTATTCAGCCCAAGAAGCGGTTGACGGCAACGTGGTGGACTTCATCGCCGAAAACAGTGCCGATCTGCTGGCGCAGCTCGACGGGCGGACCGCCGAGACCTCCCGTGGGCCGGTGGTGTTGGACACTTCGGGATTGGCGCTGGAGCCGCTGGAGAAGAGTCTGCTGGAGAACTTCCTGGAGATTCTTTCCGACCCCAACGTGTCGTTTCTGCTCCTGAGCGTGGGCGGTTTGGGTATCGTGATCGAGTTGTTCAACCCCGGACTGATCGTGCCAGTGGTCGTCGGAGCGATTTGCTTGCTGCTGGCGTTCTTGGCCATCGGCAACCTGCCAGTGAATTGGGGCGGGGTGGTGTTCATCCTATTGGCGGGGGTGCTGGCCGGATTCGAGGTGGTGGTCTCGGGGTTCGGGGTATTGGGGATTGGGGCGATTGTCTGTTTGGTTGTGGGCGGCTTCCTTCTTTTCGCCCAGTTTGGCGACGCATCGCCGACGTTGCCCCCGATCTCGGTGAACCCGTGGCTGGTCGGTGGCACGGGGGCGTTGTTCGCTTCAGCGTTAGGCTACGCGGTTTTTAGCGCGGTCCAATCTCGGCGCGAGGGCCGCAGCGACCGGGCCGGAGCGATGGTCGGTATGACGGGATTCGTCACACGGGCCCTGGAGCCCCAGGGTGTGATAAGGGTGGCCAACGATACCTGGACAGCCGTTAGTGAAGATGGTACGTTTGTCGAAGTAGGAGGCTTCGTGCGGATCGTGGCCGTCGACGGATTGGTCTTAACTGTCTCCAAGACCGACCGGAATGCTTCTTCGAACCAACCGTAACCAGACATCAGGAGGGGACCAATGTCAGCCGGACTGATTATGGTGCAGCAATACCAGCGAATGGTGGTCCAGCGATTCGGCACGTTCGTTGGCAACAAGAGCTCTGGGCTCCATTTCTTGATTCCGTTTGTCTACCACGGGACCAAGGTCGACCTGCGTGAGCGAGTGGCCCGGGTACCAACCCAGAAATACATCACTGCGGACAACGTGGTCGTGGACATGGACTTCGTCATCTACTACCGGGTGATGGACGAAATGGCCCAACGCGCGGTCTTAGAAGTCCAAAACTTTGAGTTGGCAGTGATCAATCTGGCGTTTGCCACCCTTCGCGCGGTCATCGGGTCCACTACTCTGGCGGACGCGTTGGCCGAGCGCGAACGCATCCGGGACGCCCTCCAAGTGCGGATGGACGAAGTAACCGAGCGTTGGGGGGTTAAGGTCTCTCAGGTGGAAATCAACGAGATCGACCCGCCGCCCGGCGTCAAGGCTGCGATGGAACGGGAGAAGTCGGCTGAGGCCATCAAGACGGCCGAAATCACCGAGTCCGAAGGCGCCCGTCAATCACAGATAAACCGCGCCGAGGGCGAGAAGCAGGCGGCCATCCTCTCCGCGGAGGGTGAGCGTCAGGCGGCCATCCTCTCTGCCGAAGGTGATCAGCAGGCGGCGGTGCTACGGGCCACCGGCTTCAGCGAGGCCTTGGACCGGATCAACCAAGTGGCGACCACTGCCGACGGAAGGACGATGAGCCTGCAGTATTTCGAAACGCTAAAGTCCTTGGGCGACAGCCCATCGACCAAGTGGATCTTCCCGATGGAGTTCACCTCCATGCTGGGCAACTTCATGTCGATGGGCAGCACCGCCAGCGGCAACGGCGACCGCCAAGGAAACGGCTCCGACGACTAAAGAGTCGCCGGTTCGGCTTCGGCAGCCTCCTCTTCGGGGGCTGCCGCCAGCAATTCTTGGAAGGGGTCCAACGCGCCGCGCTGTTCGCGTTCGCTCCGGTAGACCTGGCTCTTGTAGCGCTTGATCTGACGGTCGAGGGCGTGGACCGCAGCGTTCATGGCGGCTGCGGCGTTGGGGCCTCGCTGTTGGGTCCGCAACCGGTACTTCCCGGCAGCCAGTGTTACCTGCACGAATACCCGGTCCTTACTGGCGGCGGTCGGCTCGGATACTAACTCCACTTCGGCGCGGCTAATGTTGGGCAGGTGGCGGTCCATGGTGGCAAGCTTGGCGGCCACGTGCTCCCGGACCAAGGGGGTAATCTCCAGGTTTCGGCCACGAATCCGAAGGTCCATTGTTGCACCTCCAGCGCTCTGGAATCTCCCCAGCCGCCGAGCGGGTGAGTATCGTACGACATTCTCATCGGGAAATGCAATACTTCTACAATGGAAGTTTGTTTGAGCCTTCGAGGAATTCCAAGGCCGACGAATAGGGCTCAGCCCGCTTTTTGGCGACTCGTTCCAGGATGGAGGTGAGCTCAGGGTCTTGCTCGACCAAGCGGCGTAACCGCCGGATAAGCTCTTCCTCGACCGCCTCCAAGAATTCCTGGGTGCGGTGTTCGCCCCGGCGCTTCCCCAACTCTCCACTGGTTTCCAGGTAGCCCCGGTGTTCCTCCAGCTTTTCCCAGAGTTCTTCGATGCCTTGGCCGGAGCTCGCTGCAGTCAGCACCACCGGCGGCGGCCAATCCGGGGTTGTCAACGACATTTGCAGCATGCCAGTGATAGCCGTTGCCATCTGTTGGGCGCCTTCACGGTCGGCCTTGTTGACCAGGTAGAGGTCGGCGATTTCCATGACACCGGCTTTAAGGGCCTGGATGGCGTCTCCCGACTCCGGCATCAGGGCCACCACCACGGTGTCGGCCACTCCCATAATGCCCAGTTCGGTCTGCCCCACGCCCACGGTCTCGACAATGATAACGTCGGAGCCAGCGGCGTCCAAAGCCCGGACAATGGTCTTGACGATGCGAGGCAGGCCCCCGGACTGGCCCCGTGTGGCGATGCTGCGGATAAAGACGCCGGAATCCAGGTAGTGGCGTTGCATGCGTATGCGGTCGCCAAGGAGCGCGCCGCCGCTAAAGGGGCTGGTGGGGTCTACGGCAACAATGCTAACCCGCTTGTCCTGGGAGCGGATGAGCTTGGTGAGTTGGTCGACGACGGTGCTCTTGCCAGCGCCGGGAGGGCCGGTTATGCCAACGGTGTAGGCGTTGCCCGTGTGGGCATCGACCGTCTTCATCACTTCGGCTGCCGCCGGGTTTCCCCGCTCCAACATGGTGATGAGCCGGGACAACGTACGCTGGTCGCCCGCCAACAGCCGTTCAGAAAAGTCAGTCAACGGTCAACGGAGGAGACTAGTGGCGGAAGGCCCCACCGCCAAAACCCCTGCCGCCGGCGGTGATCAGGAGGTCTGGGCGGTTGCCCCACCGCTTGAGGAAGCGGCCGAAGTTCTTGCGGCTAAGTTCGTCGCGCTGGTTGTCGTCCAACTCGGTCCACTGCCGGTGCTCGTGGCGTACCAAGGGCAGGGACGAGTCGGCCACCACCCGGTAGCCCTTGTCCTTGAACTGGAAGCAGTAGTCGATGTCAAGGTTGCGGTAGAAGCGGAATACCTCGCGCATCAGGCCAACGGTATTCACGGCCTCCCGGCGGAAGGCCATCATGTAGGCCTGCATGGCGTCGGCATCTCCGGAGTCGACCTCTTCGTGGAAGTGCTGCAGGTCGTCGGTCGTGAGACCGTAGGGCCCGAAAACGCCAACCGTGGGGTCGGTCAGCTGATCGGCGATGGGCCCGAGGACATCGCCGACAATCTCGGCCGAGCCGTCGACGATGATGACGTGCTCGCCGAGGCTTTGCTTTATGCCAATGTTCTTGCTGGCGGCGTCGCCGATTACGTGGTCGCAATGGACGACACGCACGTTGTCGTGCCGCTCTTGGATCTCCTCCAAGAGCTCGCCAGTGCCGTCGGTCGAGCCGCTGTCAATCACGATGATCTCGGCGGAGTGGCCCTCGGAGTAGCGAAGCATGGAATTGACGCAGCGCTCCACGTCCTCCGGGTATCCGTAGGCGTTCAAAATGAACGTGAACTCGTAGGCGGACGGCTGGTCGAGCAAGGACTCGACCTCGCGGGAGGAAGAGACGGCAGCCCATCGTTCCAGCCGTTGCTCCATCGGCGTCTTGGGACGGACCCGAGTGCCGCCTGGAGCGTCTTCCACTACGTAGCCGTCGGCGGACAGTTGGCTTCGCATCGTGTCGGCGGTTTCAAAGGTCTCCTGTTGACGGAGGGTTTCCCGCTCCTTCAAGGCAACGACGATCTCTTCGCCGACGGTGTTTGAGGCTGGCGCCATGTGAAGGTCCAGGCCAAACATTTGATCGAATTCGAGGATCAAGTCGAGTTTCGCGCGGTCCGGCAGACTGGAGCGCGCCATCTCCCAAGTGAGCGCAACGGCCCCAGGGAGGTCGAGGTCGTTGTCTATCGCGTTCCAGAACCGTTGCCGGTACTCTTCGGCCTGCTCGTTGCGGCCGTTGGTCTCCGGCGCCTGGCTCCAAAGCCACACCCTCTGGCGAAGCCCGGTCAGGGCCTTTTCCGCAGCCTTCAGGGAGGTGAACGTGAAGTTCATCCGGTGCCGGTAGAGGATGCTGGTGCACAGGTAGCGGAACGACAGCGGGTCGAATCCGCGTTCGATCAACTCCTCGATGAGGAAGACGTTGCCCGATGATTTGGCCATCTTGGCCCCGTCGGCCAGCAGGTGTTGTCCGTGGATCCAGTAGCGGACGTGTTCCTTGCCGAAGGCAGCTTCGCTCTGGGCGATTTCGTCTTCGTGGTGGGGGAAGACGTTGTCGACCCCGCCGGTGTGGATGTCGAAGGCCTCACCTAGGTATTTGGAGGCCATGGCCGAGCATTCGATGTGCCAGCCGGGGAAGCCGTCGCCCCATGGGCTGGCCCATTTCAGGTCGCGGCCCGGTTCCGCCGCTTTCCACAAGGTGAAGTCTCGGGGATCGCGTTTGAGCGGGTCGGCCTCGGCCCGTACTCCCTCGAGCAGGTCGGCCCCGGTGTTGCGGGAGAGTTTGCCGTATCCCTCGAAGGAGGGAACGTCGAAGTAGATGTTTCCGCCCCTCTCATAGGCGTGGCCCTTCGCCAAAAGAGCCTCGACGATGGTGATCATCTCTGGGATGTGATGGCTGGCCCAAGGGAACACCGCCGCCTCCAGTATGTTGAGGCGGGCTTCGTCGCGGTGGAAACGCGCCGCGTACATGTTGGCGATTTCCTGGACGGTCCTGCCTTCGGCCAAAGCGGCCAACAGCATCTTATCGCCGCCCGTCTCCACCAATTCCTGGCGCATGTGCCCGACGTCGGTGATGTTCTTTACGTGTTGGACTTCCAGGCCGTGATGGAGCAGGGCCCGGCGGACCCAGTCGGCCATGAGGTAGGTGCGCAGGTTGCCTATGTGGGCGTCGCGATAGACCGTGGGGCCGCAGGTGTACATCCGGATGGTCCCTGGCTGCGACGGTTCGATCTCATCAATGCGCTTCGACAGGGTGTTGTAGATGCGCAGCAAATTTTCGCCTCTCGCTCCGGAGTACGGGTAGTTTAGCATGAGCCCGCAGCGGTGACCACCGCTGCGGGCTCGATTAACACCCAGAGATGGCCTAGGTGGGAGGATTGCCGGGTTATCCCACAGCCTGTGCCACCGCCGCCGCTGCCTTTAGCGCCCTGATTTGCTCCGAGTCATAGCCAGCCTCTCCGAGAATTTCGTCTGTGTCCGCGCCCAGCACCGGAGTCGGGCGGCCCAACCGCGATGGAGTGTCCGACAGACGTGAGACTGGACCCAGCGTATCGGCCATGCCGAAGCCCGGGTGCTCACGGCCCACGATGAGACCGGCGGCGCGGACCGCCGGGTCGTTGCGGAACTCCGAGATGGTCTGATTGTTGACGACACTGACGCCCGCCGGATTTAGGATCTCAATCCAATGGCCACGGGTATTCGACATCATGACGGCGGCCAGGGCGTCGGCCAGCGCTTCGTCGCTCTCGGCTCGGGCCGCTGGCGTGACGAACCGGGAGTCGTCGCCGATGCCAGCGAATCCGGCGACGTCGATGAGTCCTTCCCAAGCCGCATCGTCGGGACAGTGCAGGTAGAGCCAGCCATCAGTGGCCTGATACAGGCGGGAGAGAGCGCTGTGGCCCCGTACCGAGAGACCTTCGGGCTCATTTCGGTGATAACCCTCGTAGTCTAGGAAATAGGGCGATTGGAGTAGGCCGGCCGTGAGGGCCAGGCCGCTGTCCACCGATTGACCTTGGCCGGTACGGTTGCGTTCGTGCAACGCCAGGGCCACGGCGTAGGCTCCGAGCAACCCGGTGCCGTAATCATTCATGGGATAGGGCAAGAGCTGCGGTGCGGCGTCCCGTCCGCCGCGGCGCACCTGGATTCCGGTGGTCGCTTGCGCCAGTTGCTCCCAGCCGGGGCGGTCCGCCCAAGGGCCGTCGTAGCCGAAGGCGTTCAGGGAAGCGTAGACGATGTCGGGCTTGCGTTTCCTTACTTCGTCGTATCCCAAGCCCAAGCGGGCCAGGCTTCCCTTACGGTTGTTTTCCACGACCACGTCCGCCGTCTCTAGCAACTGCCAAAACACGTCGCGTCCCGCCGGCTTCTTCAGGTCGATCAGGATGCTGCGCTTGCCGCGGTTCACGTCCAAGTTGCCGTTCAGGTCGTAGGGGCGGGACGGGTCGTCGATCTTGATGACGTCGGCTCCGAACTCGCCGAGAGTGCGTCCGCAGGTGGGCCCGGCCAACACGATGCACAGGTCCAGCACCCGCACACCCTCTAGCGCGGACATCACGCTCTTAGCACCGTTGGCGCTGGAGGGCCGGGCGGCGGCCCGCTTGGTCTCGGCCGACAACTCGTCATTGTGTTCTCCCAGCGTGGGGGCCCGGCCCTGGATTGCGCCGGGCGTTCCCCGAAGACGGACCTGAACGCCTGGTTGCTTCATGCGCCCGCGCTGGGCGTCGTCGACCTCCACCACCATGCCGCCTTGGATGGCATGGTCGTGCACGAGCCATTCATCCACGGTCTTGCACACGGTGCAGGCGCCGCCGGTCTCGGCGATGGCGTCTTCCCATTGCTTGGCGGTCTTCTCTTTGAACAGGTTTTCGATTCGCTCTTTCCAGAGGTGGATTGTTGCTGGGTCCACCTCTGCGCCGTATAGGTCCTCCAGCTCCTCAATCCATTCCACCCGGCCAGCGGCGCGGAGGAACTGGCTGGCGAAACGCTGGTACATGCCGTGGTTCTGGACGTACCGGCCGTCGGCGCACTCGTACTGGTGTGACATCACGTTGCGGGGCAGGGTGAAAAGGTCGGGAGGATTGATGTCTTGGAATTGCACCAAGTGGCGGCCCATGGCGGCGAACATGGCGCTGTGCAGCGGAGCTTCGATTCTCTGGCCCTTGCCCGTGTGCTGGCGGGCTATCAACGCCATGGAGACCGAAACCGCGCCGATGATTGCGGCGAACGTAGAAGCTGCAGGCAACGGCAGGAACAGCGGCTCTCCCATGCCCTCCAGCGGTTGGTGAGAACCGGTGGCGGCGGCTACGATGGGCTCCCACCCCCTCTGCTGCCGATGCGGGCTGTCTTCGCCGAAGCCGGGTAGCGAACAGTAGATTAGACCATAATTCCCGTCGGACAACGCCTCGTAGCCGATGCCCAGCCGGTCGGCAACGCCCGGACGGAAGTTCTCGATGACCACGTCGGCGCTCTTAGCCAGCCCCTGGGCGGCGGTCCGCCCGTCGGCGGTCTTCAGGTCCAATTCAATGGAGCGCTTGCCCCGGTTCCAAGTGGCGAAGGCTGGCTCGACGCGGGCCGGGTCTCCGCCGGGCCGCTCCACCTTGATCACCTCGGCCCCTTGGTCGCCGAGCAGCATCCCCAGCATCGGGCCGGGGATGTACTGCCCGAATTCCACGACGCGGATACCCTTCAGTGCCCCTTGGGCTTCAACCATGATCGTCCCTCTAGCCTACAAATCCAGATGCTCGATTTTCCTCACCCGCCCCGTCTTGGCCGAGTCGATGGCGGCGCTGATGACCTGGGCCGACTTCAGGCCGTCCATGCCGGTTGCCCTGGGCTCACGGCCTTGCTCGATCGCCTCGGCGAAGTCGTCCAACTCATCGACGAAGTTGGCCAGGTAGTCGTATTGGTAGTCTTCGGACTGGTTCATGGTGGCGCTGACCACTTCGGCCCGGCCTAGGCGAGCCTCCCAGACAGTCTCTTTCGTGGCGATCCGTCCGTCCGACCCGTACAACGCCAGGTCATTCTGGGTGTCGGGCAACATGCGCCCGCACATCACGCTAACGATGGCGCCGCCGCTCATCCGTAGGGAGATGGATGCGATGTGCTCCAGCGGTTGCTCGGTGGTCTGGCCGTCGGTGAGAGCGGTCACCTCGACGATCTCCTCCTGCATTAGGAAGCGTATGAGGTCGAAGACGTGGACGCCCAGGCCCATCAACACCGACGCTCCGCCCATATAATCGGTCTGCTCCCACCAGGCTCGGAGGCCGGTGCGGGGCAGGTGCTCCGGCTCGCCGCGCTGGCCCCGTCCCCACTGGCCGTGGGCCAACCGGATGCGGCCGATCACGCCATCTGCGATCAGCCTACGGGCGAGCAAATGGGCCGGATGAAACCGGAGCTCGAAGCCCAAGCCGAGGGTCACGCCATGTTCCCGGCAGGCCCGGACCATGCTGGCGGCGTCCTCGACACTGGTCGCCATCGGCTTCTCGGTCAGGACGTGTTTGCCAGCCTTGGCCGCACCGATGGTCTGCTCGGCATGAAGTGCGTTGGGCGATGCCACGAACACGGCGTCCACCCTGGCATCGGCAAACACGTCGGTCAGGTTCGAATAGGCCGCCGCCGCCCCGTGGGTCTCGGCGAAGGCTTCGGCCCTTTCTTGGTCGCGACTGTACACCGCAACCAACTCCGACCCGTGGGCCCGGTCCATTGCCGGGGCGATCTTCAGGTGCGCGTGGCTGCCAATGCCGACGATGGCCCAGCCCAGGGACACGCCTGCCTCCGCATGTTGGAATCAAAATGACGTTGAAAACGATTGCCAAGGGCGCAGAAAGCGCCGAGCTTTTCAGGCAATTGTCTGCGCTCTCGGCGCTCAGTCCGGACCTTGGAACCGCTCCGGTGAGAATTCGGCGATGGGCATGGTGGTCTCCCCGCTGGTGAGCAGGTCGGCGATGGCCTTGCCGATGCCCGGCGCCAGTAGAATGCCCTTTTTGCCCGCCCCGGTGGCTAGGTATACGTTGTCATAGCCCAGTGCCGCGCCCAGGATTGGCAGCCAGTCGGGGGTTACGGGACGCAGGCAGGCAGTGTGCCGGGCCAAGTGCGCCTCTAACAGGTCCGGGACCAGACGCCCGATCTTGCGTCTTATCTCCTGTTCCGTTTCCGCCAAGGGCGACCGGTCAAACCCGCGCCACTCCTCGGTTGTGCCGCACCAGGCCAAGCCATCCGGCTTGTTGTAGACGCTGCCACCCCCACCGGAGATGTCGTAGGCAAACGGTCTGCCCGCAGTATCCAGCCGTAGAATTTCTCCCTTTAGCGGGTCAACCGGTATGTAGGTCTGGAGCCAGCTTTCGGCCCGGCGGGACCAAGGCCCCAGAGCCAGCACCACTTGACCGGCTTCTATTACGCCGTCCTCCAGGACCACCCGGGCCGAGCTGTTGCCGTTGGCTTCGATCCCGCGAACTGTGTCGTGTCGGACCTCGGCCCCGGACTCCCTGGCTGCGGCGGCCAGGGCCCGGGTGAAATTCAGGCTGTCCAAGGCGGCGTTACCGTACTCGTAGACCGCGCGTATGAAGTTGTGCGTGATCCTAGGCTCCAACTCAGCGACATGGGCCGGCTCCAGCAGACCCGCTTCGAAGCCCTCGGCCGAGGCGAACGTATCGACGGTCTCTTGGAGACCCGGCAACTCTCCCTCTTCGAAGGCCAGGTGAATTGCGGAGACAGTGCGGAACTGGGAATCGATCCCAGTACGTTCTAGAAGTTCGTCGGCCAACCCGTGATGCATGCGGAACGACTCCCAGGCCAACTTGCTCAACGGTCCGGGGATACCCGCGCCGGTGAGCGGGTTCAGTCCTCCGGCGGCGAAGCCCGAAGCCTGCGTGCCCACGCCTTCGCGTTCTATAATGGTCGACTTTACGCCAGCTTCGGCCAGATAGTAGGCGACGGAACACCCGGCTGCGCCACCTCCAATTATCGCGACATCAGCGGTTTCGGCCATCGATGTAATGCCTCGTGCGGGCCGCCGTGACTCCGGCTGCCGCCCAGCGGTAGAATATAGAAAACCCTTGCGATTCGGGGAGAGGACAACATGCCTATCTATGAATACTATTGCTCAACGTGCGAGAGGGACTTCGAAGTCATCCGGCCAGTTTCCCGGTCGGACGAGCCTGCGGAATGTTCGGAATGCGGCGTTCCAGCCGAGCGGCAGCTTTCGAATTTTGCATTCAAGTCCAACACTTTCACCGCTCCCAAGTTCAAGGCTTCACTGGAAAAGCCGATGCGCTCCCGCAGCCAGGGCCCAGGGTCCGGCTCTTAGCTCCCCTCGGCGGCGGCCTCGGCGCGGGCGTTGTTGCAGACCAGGCAGGTGCAGGCCGCTCTCAGGGCGCGGTAGGTGTAGATGCCAGTGTAGTGGGTATCGGTCCAGAGGAACTGGACGCCGTAGTTGCCCACCGGCAGTTGGTCCACCGCAACAACATCCTGCGGCACCGAGTCCGGGTCCAACGTAACCCGCCCCGTCATCTCGTCCACGCAACTGGCGCAGGGACAGCGGAGACGCAAAAAGCGATGTGGATAGGGGCTGCGATGCCCATCGTCCCACAGTATGACGACGGCGTTGCTCTCCAAATTGATCTCTTGAGGTAAGATTCTTTCTTCCATTCGGTCCATTTGTAAACCCCGAGCATGCAAAAAGCACGCCGAGTCTATTGTGTTGCCTGCTTCGCGTTCTCTCGGAGTATAAACTCTTAGGATTGGGGTGCCTGTACGTCTGCTAGCCGGGCCGGGCGAGGCAGTTCGTCGGGGTCTATGGGAATCTCGATGATGCTGGGCCGGCCCGCTTTTAGGGCTTCCTGTAGGGCGTTGCCCACGTCTTCCGGGCGCTCCACGTAGAAGCCGACGCCGCCGAATATCTCGGCGTACTTGTCGAACCGCGGATTGTTGGTGTCTGCTCCAACGTAACGCTCGTTGAAGGCGAATCGTTGGTAGGCCTTCTCCGACCCCCAACTGCCGTTGTTCATCACCACCGAAACCACCGGAATGTTGTACTCCACCGCGGTGGAAAACTCTTGGGCGTTGAAGAGGAAGCCGCCGTCGCCGTTGAAGTTCACCACCGGCCGCCCGGGCGCGGCCAACTGAGCGCCCAAGGACGCCGGGAAGCTGAAGCCGAGCCCGCCGAGGTCCAGCGACGTCATCAGGCTACGGGGTTCGAAGTAATCGAGGCGGTCCTGTCCGAAGTTCGGGGCAAGTCCGGCGTCCAAGGCCACGATGGCGTCCTTGGGCATCACCCGCCGGAGCTCGGCATAGACCCGCTGCGGCTTCATCGGCAGGGTGTCTAACCGTTCTTCGCCTTGCAGCCTATCGGTCCGGCGCGCCCGCCAGTTCTCGATCTCGGAAACCCAGGCCGGGTTGGGCCGTGGTTCCCGCTCCCGCACCAACTCCAACAGCCCTTCCACCACCGCCTTGGCGTCGCCCTCGATGCCCACCGAGACCGGGTAGTTGCGACCGATGGCCTCGGGGTCGATTTCGATCTGGATTATGTTGACGCCGGGTTGGATGAACCGGTGATCGAAGAAAGTGGTGGATTGGCCCAATCGCGTGCCCACCGCCAGGATGGTGTCGGCTTCGCGGATGGCCTCGATGCCCTCAGGCGCGCCGAGACGTCCGAGGTGGCCTAAGAAATGCGGGTGGTCGCTGGGCACGGCGTCGGCCCGGCCGTAGGAAGTGACGATGGCCGCGCCGGTCGCTTCGGCCAGCCGGCACACTTCGAGACCGGCATTGCTCCACTGAACGCCGCCGCCCGCCAGGATAACCGGACGCTCCGAGGCTAAGAGCAACTCGGCCGCCTTGTGGACCAGCCCCAAATCGCCACGGTTGCGGGTCTGGCCGGAGCGGTAAGTCTCGGGAGGCTGGGACTCCAACTCCACCTCGGCGCCGGGCAGGAGGTCGCGGGGTATGTCCAGCAGCACCGGTCCCATGCGCCCCGAGGTGGCGACCCTGAAAGCGTGGCGCAGGGCGTCGGGCAGCCGCTCGATGCGGTTGATGGGGAAGGCAGCTTTGGTGATGGGCTTGAACAGCGAGACTTGGTCGAATTCTTGGGTCGAGTCGCGGTACTGGTGGCTGCGAGAGGCCGACGGCGCCAGCACAATCACTGGCGAGTGGGCGGCGTAGGCCGAAGCGATTCCATAGGTGAGGTTCAGAACGCCTGGGCCGTTGGTCACGAGGCAAACGCTGGGAGCGCCGGAGATGCGGCTGAATCCATCGGCCATCAAGGCCGCGCCCTGCTCGTGCCGCACCCCGATGAACTCGATGTCGTCGCGGTCGTAGAGCGGGTCGAGAATGTCCAGGAAAGAGGAGCCTACAATACCGAATATGTGGGAGACCCCTTCCTGCCGAAGCAGCTCTATGACCGCCTCGCCGGCCTTGAAGCGCTGGCCCAAATTCGCCACCTCCGGCCTGTCGGCCTAAGCTCGAATAGCCACCGGAGTTTAACATATGGGAGCGCCGTGCTTTACCGATCCCGAGGCTGTGCCAGCAGCGATGTCATGTAGCGCAAGTCTTGTATTTCCAGACAAATTGACGTTCATCGGATGCCTACGTACAATCCGAATGTTGGTTGCGGCGTCTCCCGCCAGCATCACCACGACAAATCCCGCACGATCGGAGGAGTTTCTCGGATGGACTACGAGCACCTGCTGGTGGAGATAGAAGACCGGGTGATGGTCATCACCATGAATCGCCCGGAAGTGCTGAACGCGATGAACCATAAGCTCGACGACGAGCTGTACGACGCGGTGATGGCGGCCAACGACAACGACGATGTTGGCTGCATCGTCATAACGGGCGCTGGCGAGCGGGCTTTCTCGGCCGGCGGCGACATCCACGAGCAGCGTGTCCACGCGGTGTCTCTAACCGCCGAGGAGTTGGAGGCCAACTCCCTCAAATACCAAGAGCAGATGTACCAGATTTCCGCCTCGCCCAAGCCGGTCATCGGCATGATGAACGGGCTGGCCTACGGCGGCGGGGCGGTACTCGCGTCTTGCTTGGACATGCGCGTCGGTTGCGAGAACACCAAGTTCCGCTTCTTGGCGGTGGCCTACGGGCGCATCAACTGCACTTGGACGCTGACCAATCAGGTCGGCTGGCCCGTCGCCAAAGAGTTTCTCTTCACTGGCCGGGTTGTCGAGGCCGAGGAAGCCCACCGGGTGGGGCTGCTCAACCATCTCGTGCCAGCCGAGCAACTCCGCGAAAAGACCATGGAGATGGCCAAGCTCATCGGCAGCCACCGCCCAGAGTCGGTGAGCGGCATCAAAGAGATACTCTTGGAGGACAAGTCCGCCGACCTTCGGGAGATGTGGGAGAACGAGCGCAACTTCACATCCAAGGTGAAGGGCTACGGCGTGGAGGATGCCTTCCCGGAGTTCATCGCCCGCAAGGGCCGGGAGCTTTAGGCGTTCAGCGTACCCTTGGTGCTGGGCACCTGGCCTGGGGCCCGGGGATCGGGCTCCAGAGCGTCACGCAGGGAGCGGGCCAGCGCCTTACAGAGCGCTTCGGCCTTGTGATGGGGGTCGATACCCGCGAGTATCTTCGCGTGAAGATTGATCTTGCCTTCCATGGCGAAGGACTCGAAGAAGTGGCGCACCAGTGAGCCTGGCAACGTTTCCACCATCGTGTCGTCAATCGTGGTCTCGATAACGGCGTAACCCCGCCCCGAGCAATCCAACGCCACCATCGCCAGCGTTTCGTCCAGCGGCACGATGGCGTGGCCCATTCGGCGGATGCCCCGCGCGTCGCCCAGCGCCTCCCGGAAAGTGCGCCCCAAGGTGATGCCCACGTCCTCCACCAAGTGGTGCCAGCCAGTGTGCAGGTCGCCCTTGGCCTTGAGAGTTATGTCAATCAGACCGTGGCGTGAAATCTGGCTGACCATGTGGTCTAGGAAGCCGTTCCCTGTGTCGACCTCGTAGGCGCCGGTGCCGTCTAGGTCCATCGCCAAGAATATCTCGGTTTCCCCAGTGCTCCGCTCGATACTGGCCGACCGGGGGCCGAACTGGGCGGGCAGGCTACCACCGTTAGAGGCCATTGCTGTCTCCCGTGAGCTCTCTCATCGCATCGACCACCGCGTCAGTCTCGAAGGGGAATCCAACGCTGACCCGCACGTAGTCCCGGAGCCGGTCGTTGTTCCAGTGCCGCAAGAAGATGCCGCGGCTGCACAGTCCCTCGAACACCTTTACCCCGCTGCCTTCCGGCAACTGGGACAGAATGAAGTTGGCTTGGGAGGGCCAAGGCTTTACGCTGGGTAGGCTGCTCAGCAGACCCGCCATCCGTTCCCGTTCCGCGACGATCTTGTTTACGCGCTCCAGCAGGGCGGGGACATCCTCCAGCGATGCGGTGAGCGCCACTTCGGCGGCCAGATTGACGTTGTAGGGCGGCTTGATGCCCATTATCGTCTGCGCCAGTTCCTCGTGCATCGCGCCCAAGCCGATGCGCAGGCCAGCCAGACCGGCCCACTTGCTGAAGGTGCGCAGGACCACCAAGTTCGGGTAGTCCTTCAGCAGCGGCACCACGGTCGCGCCGCTAAATTCGAAATAGGCCTCGTCGACGATCACCATCAGGCCGGTATCGAGCAGGGCTAGGACCTCGGCTTCGGTGGCGAGGTTGCCGCTGGGGTTGTTGGGGCTGCACAGGATAATCGCCTTGGTGTTGGGGGTGATGGCCAGCTTGACGCCTTCAATGTCTATCTGGAAGTTCTCGTCGCGGGGCACGCCAATCAACGTCCCTCCGCACAGCCCGGTGTTGAACGAATACATCCCGAAAGTCGGGGTGGCGGTGATGACGTTGTCGCCGGGTCCGACGAAGATGCGCAACAGCAGGTCGATCAGCTCGTCGCTGCCGTTGCCCGCCACGATGTTTTCCGGCGGAACGTCCACGTAGCCCGACAGGACCCGGCGCAGGTTCCGCTGGTCGGGGTCGGGGTAGTGGTTGTAGTTATGGAAGTTGGCCAGCGCCTCGGACACTCTCTCCGAGGGGCCGTAGGGGTTTTCGTTGCCGTTTAGGCGGATGATCTTTTCCGGAGGGATGCCGGCGCGCTCCGCCATGACCTCCATGGGGTCCACGCCGTGGTAGAGCTTCATGCTTTGAATGTGGGGTAGCATTGCGTTGCGGATGGCTGAAGGGTCCACGGCCATAATTCTATCGACCGGCCTAGGAATTTCGTAGGGCATCGAGGCGGACCTGTACCGCACCGGCGTGACCGGAGAGCCCCTCGGCGTTGGCGATGTGGATGGCGGCGGGCCCCAGCGCCCGGAAATCGTCGGGTTTGAGCCCCACCACCGGCATGGTGCGGAGGAAATGGTGGACGCTCAGCGCCGAGCCAAACCGGGCGGTGCCACCGGTGGGCATCACGTGGCTGGGCCCGGCAATGTAATCACCCATGACTTCGGGGGAATACTCACCCAAGAACAGTCCCCCGGCGTGCTTGATGCGGTCTACCCATCCCCAAGGCTCGCTTAACAGCAGGCACAGATGCTCGGGGGCGATGCGGTTGGCCAATTCCACGGCGTCGTCCAGCGAGTCGACCAGCACCACCCGGCCCTGACGCTCCAAGGACTGGCGGGCGACTTCGCCCCGGGGCGCGGCTATCAAGCGCTCTTCCAACCGGACCTCGACGCGGGCCACCAGGGCGGCGCTGTCGGTGATCAGGATCGCGGTGGCCAGGGGGTCGTGCTCGGCTTGGGCGATGAGGTCGGCGGCGCAGAAGTCTGCGTTGGCCGAATCGTCGGCCAGAATGATGGTTTCGGTGGGGCCGAACACGCCGTCGATGTCCACCGAGCCCTGCACCAGTCTCTTGGCGTAGGCGACAAAGACGTTTCCGGGGCCGCAGATCTTATCCACCTTGGGCACCGACTCGGTCCCGTAGGCCATCGCCGCGATGGCGGGTACGCCCCCCAACTGATACAGGCCGTCGACTCCAGCGATCTCCGCGGCGACCACCACCGCCGGGTTCAACGGTTCTTCGCCACGTCGGGGCGTGGTAAGAATGACCTCCCGTACTCCGGCGACGCGGGCTGGAATCGCGGTCATCAGCACAGTGGAAGGATAAGCCGCCGTTCCCCCGGGGGCGTAGAGCCCGACGCGGTCCAGAGGCCGCACCAGTTCCCCCAAACCCTGCTGCGAGTCCATCCAGTCTACCGGCATGGTGGATTCGTGGAACGAGCGGATGCGGGCGGCAGCCAACTCCAAGGACTCCCGGAGTTCTGGGCTCACCCGTTTCTTGGCGTCGGCGACTTCCGCGTCGTCGATGCGGAAGTTCTCCAAGTCCGCCCCGTCGAGCAGCTTGGCGTAGTGACGCACGGCGGCGTCCCCGTCGCGCCGGACGTCGGCCAGAATCTTCACGACCGACTCGGCCGGAGTTACATCGTCACCGAAGGCCTGGCGGGTCCGCGCCAAGACTGATTCGGGCAGGGAACTCAGGTCCAGTGGGTCGATGCGGACCAGGACGTCTTCGGCGTTTTTCAGCCCTCGGACTATGTTGAGGGTCACAAATGCGCTCCGATTAGTTGATCGCTCTACGCGGGCAGGAATTCGCGGATTTGGTCGATGGTGGCGGTGACGGCCTGTTTGCGGTAAGCCTCGACGCGCGCCTCGGGTATCTTTTCGTACACCTCTTCCAGGCTGCGGGGCATCCGCTCCAAGAATTCGCCGACCGTATTTTGCACGTCGTCGTTGTCCCGATACATCCGGTTTAGGGCCCGCTTCAACCGCTCCCAGTTGAATTCCATCCCCATGAACCGCGCCACCCAGTGCTTCCATTCGGCCAGCAGGCCGTCTTCGAGGAAGGCGACCGAAACCCCCTCGTCGCCACAGGACACCGCCTCCTGGGCATCGACCGTTTGCAAGAGCCGGGGCAGCGACTGACGGTCCATGTCCAGCTGGATAGCGCGGTCCCAGATGTCGGCTTCGACCTGATCGACGGTGATCCGTGCCTGGACAACGGTCGTGTCGAAATTTGCTCGGTAGACGCTGGTGATCCAGGTTTCATCGGCGGTCAAGTGGCTGATATAGCCAAGCATGAACGCCCGGGTGGCCTCGGTGACCCCCTCGCCTTCCAGCAGATCGGGGTAGTTCTCGAACATCGTCCTGGTGCCGGCGCCAACTTCTTCGACCGACAGCAGGGAGAAGTGGGTCTTCTCCCGGGGCCACTTGGTCATGGCCCGGATGTCGGGGGTTGTGGAGCCGAGGAAGAAGCTACCGATGTTGTCGTAGACGTAACCGCGGTCCAACTGCTCGGCTACCTGGCTCGCCAGGTAGATATGCATCGGTAGGTTTGGCATTTGGGCTATATTACCCGCTCACTCCCGGCTTGTCGAACCGTCACCAAAGAGGGCGTCGTAGGCCCGTGAATGGCCGTCGAACAGGTAGCTTAGCTGCTCCGCGGCCACGCCATCCGCTCCGCATTCCCGGAGGTGGTACACCGCGTCCAGCAACCGTTCCTTCCGGACGAGCAGGCTAACGCTGAACCAGTCCTGCTCTTCCACGTTGTAGACGCGGGCGACGGTGGGGCCGCGCAGTCCGGCAAGGGCAGGACGCGCCAACACCATGGCGCTAACTTCTTCGGCGGACCCTCCCGGCACGTTCGCGGTGATCCGATAATAGGGTTCGGCCCGCAGGTGGGCGTCCATCATGTCGGTGACCGCCCGGGCCAGGTCCAGGGCGTCTTGTGACTCGGCCAGCAGCACAGGATTGGCCACCAAGCAGGCCTGCGATGTCAGGACCGTGCCGCCGTCCAGCGTTTTCAGGTGGTTCTCGCGAAGGGTTGCGCCGCTGGCGGTGAGGTCGGCGATCAGATCGGCGTAACCGGCGGCGGGAGCGGCTTCCATCGTGCCCGAAGCCGCCACCAGGGTGAAGTGGTTGATGCCCCTTTCGTATAGAAACGAGCGCAACAACCTGGGGTACTTGGTGGCGATGCGGAGCTGTTTGCCCTCCTGCCGGAACTCTAGGGCTAGGTCCGCCAGGTCGGCCAAAGAGGTGACGTCAAGCCAGGAGTTGGGCACCGCCAAGACGAACTCGCACCGCCCATAGCCAAGGCTTTCCACCAACACCGCGGCCCGCCGGTGGTCGTTGCGGTACTCCAGTACCCGGTCAAGGCCGGTCACGCCCAGCTCGGCGCTCCCTTCCTCCACTTTCTGGGCCACGTCCGCCGAGCGTTGGAAAAGCACCTCGGCGCCCGGCAACGCGGGAATGGCGCCGGTGTAGCGCCGCGCGTTGGGCCGCAGCACCGGCAGCCCGCAGTCCCGCAGGAAATTCAAGGTCGGTTCGTAAAGCTCGCCGTCGCTGGGCAGCACGATTCTCAGCGCTGGCCCGCCTTCGGCAGGTGGTCCGTTGCGTTCCGGTTCGGTGCGGCTCAGCGGTAAACGGTTCAACGCAGCTCGTGAGTGGTGGCCTGACCACCGGATTCGATCATTATGACCTTGGCCAGTCCACGAAGGGCAGCGAAGGTCTTGGCTTCCTCCAAAGTTCGCCCGTTCACTTCCAGTTCCGCAGTTTCCCCTTGGAGTCGAATTTCTTGGGCCTTGGCCAGAGCAGGAAGCTGGGCCGCGCCGTCTGCGGCGACGACTAGAGCTCCGGAGGGCCCGTCTTCCGCCGGGCGGAGGCGTTCATTCGACGAGGTGAGGGCCAACAGGGCGTCTAGGTTGTAGGCGAAGCCCAGCGCCGGCAACTGCCGGTCAGCGCCGAGGGCCCTGGCCAATCCGTCGTAGCGGCCGCCCCCTCCCAGAGGCAGGGGCCAGTCCGGGTGGGTCACCTCGAAGATGATGCCGTTGTAATAGGCCAGGCTGCGCACCAACCCGAAATCAAACACGAAATGCTCGCTTATCTCCGGTTGGTGGACCAATAGCCTATAGACCTGTTCCAACCGGCGGACCGCTGACTCGTCGGCGTCGGCGTTGACCAAAACGCGGGTGGCCCCGGTCAAGGCGTCAATGGGACGCCCCCGCACCTGGGCCAGTTCCCAGGCCAGTTCCAGCGCGTGCCGCAACTTGGTTTCGTCGTCGGTCCCACGGATTTTCCGGAGCAAACGTTCAACCACTTCCTCCGGAGTCCGCTGGCCGAGTTGGTCGGCGCCGTTGGAACGCAACAGGCCGTGCACCACAACCCGCGCCTGCTCGTCGTCCAACCCTTGCACCGACAGGCTCAGATAGCCGTCCCCGGCCTCTTCCCCGATGAGGTGCAGATGGCGGCCCTCGTCCATCAGCGAGCCCACTGCATCGTGCCCTTCACGCAGCCTCGGCACGCTCTGCACCACAAATTCCCGGGCCCGCGCCGAGAGCCCGACCGGAGCGAGCAAGCTGTCAAGCACGTCCAGGTCCGTCAGTTGGAGGGTCCAGCCCTGCAGCCCGGATTCCGAGAGCACCGACCCGGCCAGTCCCAGCAGCTCGGCGTCCGCCATCAAGCTCGACGCGCCCAGCATCTCCCCGCCGATTTGCACGAATTGCCCGCTGGAAGACGGCCTCGAGTCGCTAGGGCTGGCAATCAACCCGGTGCCGTCGTAGCGAAATACCGGGCCGCAGTACTGCCACCTCGCCGGTAGTTCCGTCGCCCCGGGATGCTCCAGGTGGTGGCGCAAGATAGGCGAGGTGAACTCGGGGCGTAGGCTGACCAAGTTGCTGCCGGGGTCGGTGAAGCTGTAGAGCTGCGAGGCGAGCTCTCCACCGGACTTGCGCAAGAAGAGCTCGGTGGGTTCGAGCAAGGGGGTTTCTAGTTGGCGGTACCCGTAGCTGCCTAGGAGAGCGGCGAGCCGGTCTTGGAGGTCCTCTCGCCTCCGCCGCTCCGGGCCGGAAACGTCGTTCATGCCCGTTAGGCGGGCGACGGTCCGGGTTGATTCGGCGGGCGATCGGTACATCAGCGACGCTCGATATTGTACAACAGCGCCTGGCCCTCACCAACCGGCGTGAGCGCCGCGGTTTGGGTAAATGCGGGCTTGACCAGGGCGCTAGGGATGGGCGTTAAGACCGCCGTCGACGTAGACCGGCTGTCCTGTGGAATAGTCGCAGGACTCGGAGCAGAGGTAGACCAGCAGAGGGCCGATGTCGCGAGGAGCGCCCTTGCGCCGGAGCGGGGTGTAGCGCACCAGCAGCTCCTCTTGCTGCACTTCCAAGGGCTGGTCTTGGGTGTCGATCCAGCCTGTCCCCAGAGCGTTGACCCGAATGTTGTGGCGGCCCCATTCCACCGCCAATGAACGGGTGAGAGAAAGCAACGCCGCTTGGCTGGCGGCGAAGGCCGACCCGTTGATCATCCCCCGCTCGGCCAGCTCCGACACCACGTTCACCACCCGGCCGTACTCCTTGGATGCCATCCGTGGAAGCACTTGCTGACAGAGCAAGAAGGGTAGCTTAGCGTTTCTGGACTGTATTTCGTCCCATTCGTTGCCTGTTATGTCCGTCAAGGGAGCCGCGAACATGCTGCGGGCGTCGTTTACCAGGATGTCCACCCGGCTGTGGCGCCGGTCGAACTCGGCCATCATGGCGGCGGCCCCGCCGGAAGAGAGGTCTATGACCGCTCCCGTGCTGCCCGCCGGGAGGGCGGCCAAGGCGGCATCCAAGTTCCGTTGATTGCGGGCGACGGCAAACACTTCGGCCCCGGCCTCGGCCAGGGCTCCGGCCAAGAATGGGGCTTCGTCGCCGCCGGAAGTCGCAAGGACCGCCACCTGCCCCTCGAGGCTGTACTCAGGGAGAATGGGCATTGGGGTTAGGCCTCCATCGGGATTAGCGGCGCGTGGCCGGTGGGGGTCACGCCTCCGGCGAGGCCGCCGCCGTCGGCGATGACCATCTCCCCGGTCATGTAGTCAGAGGCACTCGACGAGAGGAACACGGCCAACGGGCCGAAGTCCTCGGGCTTCCCCAGCTTCCCGATCGGCAGGAAGTCGCCGGAGCGGGGCAGACTGGACGTGGTCGCTCCCATGTCGCCGGTGGGCACGAAGCCGGGGACGATGCTGTTAGCGGTGACGCCGTAGCGGGCCAGGTTGAACGACAGCACCCGGGTCAGTTGGATCATGCCGCCCTTGCTGCAGCAGTACATATAAATATCGCGTCCGCCCCTCATTCCGAAGCCGGAGGCCACATTGATTATCTTGCCGTGCCCTTGGTCCACCATCGGCCTAGAGACCGCCCTGGAGCAAAAGAAGGCCCCGCTCAGGTTCACGTCCATGATGCGGCGCCAGTCTTCGTCGGTGATCTCCCAGATTGGCTTGCGGACGTTGTCCTGTACCGCCCCCGCATTATTGATCAGCACGTCGATCTTTCCGAACCGCTGAATGGTGGAATCGATCAGGTTGTCCACTTGGGCGGAGTCGGTAACGTCGGTGGGGATGGCGACGGCGTCGCGGCCGAATGACTTCACTTCGGCAACCGCTTCCTCGATGGGACCGGGACGTCGGCCAGCGATGGCGAGGTCCGCCCCGGCGCGGGCGAGGGCCCGGACCATGGCCAGACCAAGCCCGGTGCCCCCTCCGGTGATTACGATTGACTTGCCGTCCAGGCTCAAAGACTCAAGCATGGGCGATTATCTCCTCAGCGTAACGTCTCCGGCGGTCAGGGTGACCAACTGGCCATCGTCTTGGCGGAGCAGAAGGTTGCCGCTGTCGTCAATACCTTCGGCCAGACCGCTATGGGTCTCGCTTCCGGAGACCGCGTCGACGCGCTGTCCGATGGTCTCCAAGAGTTCACGCCATTCCGGCACCGGCGACCCGCCCCGCCGCATTTGGAGGTAGAGGGAATCTAGGTCCAGAAGCAATTGGCGGAGCAGGGTTTCCCGGGGGATTTCCTCCCCGGCGGCGGCGTTGATGCTGGTGGCCAAGGCCGCGATTTCTTCCGAATTCCCGGTGTCCAAAGCCACGTTTACCCCGATACCCAAAACAGCATACCATACGGAATTTCCGGCGATGGCGCTCTCGGCAAGAATGCCCGCAGCTTTCTTCCCGCCGATCATCAGGTCGTTGGGCCACTTGATCCGGGCGTCCAGCCCGGTGGTCTTGCGCACCGCCCGCGCGGCGGCCAGCCCGCCGAGAATGCTGATAAACGGCAAATGGGCTACGTCGGGCCGGAACAGCACCGAGAACAGCAGGTTGCCGGGCTGCGAGACCCAACTGCGGCCCTGCCGCCCGCGCCCTGCCGACTGTACTTCGGCGACCACCACCGTTCCTTCCTCGGCGCCTTCATCGGCGAGACGGGCCGCCTCGTCCATGGTGGAGGTCAGTTCCGGGAAATAGAGCAGCCGACGCCCGACCACATGGGTGTAAAGGCCTTGGCGAATGGTCGCCGCGACGAGGTTAGGCATCTTGCGGCGGGAGGACCGCTGCGGGTGTGGCGGCCGGACGCAACAGACCCGCTAGCCCGTCCATTGCTTCCTGGAAATCGGTCGCCGAGAGGCTGCCCAGAGACCGCAATACCAGAATCGCTGGAATGGTGGCCAGCCGGGCCCGCACCATCGCAGGCCGGGGCAAGTTGGCCTGCTTCCAGTCCTGGATGCGGTAGTCGCCAGGACGAGGCGGGGCCTTGACTCGGCTGGTGATCTGGGCGATCACCAACTCCCCGGTCTGCTCGTTGTAGCTGGATGGGCTCACCACGAGGGCGGGACGCCTCCTGCCCCCGGCGCGCTGGTCGAACGGATAAGCCACCAGAATGACCTCGCCTGGACTAAAGCCGGTCATAAACCGAGTCCTCCGCGCTGAGCCAATCGTCGGCGAACCCGGGGCCGCCGAAGGTGGCGTGGGAGGCTAGTTGGCCTAGGTGCAGCTCCCGAACGGCGCGGTCCGTCACCCGGTAAAACGTGCGCCCATCGGCGGCGTGCCACAGGTCGAGATACTCCGCAGCGACCTGGGCCCCGATCCAGGTGTGGGCGATGGCGCGCTGATCGAGCAACTCGAATAGCCGCTGCTGGTCCATTGCCCCGGCCAAGTGCACCTGCTCCAACAGCTCGCTCCGGGCATCGTGGGGACGAAGCTCCTGGGGCTCGGCGTTCATGTCCCGCAGCGTTTCGCCCAACCGGTCGAGGTTGCGTTGGATGCTTCGGATATATCTCTGGGCCTGATTGCCGCTGGTCATCTTGCCCTCCCCAGCCCGTCACCCGGCCGCCCGACTTAAGGGAAGCGGGTCTACCAGCCGTGCTCCAGCTTGTCGCTCAAAACTTCCACCAGGTTGCTGACCGGGACTCGAGCCTGGTACATGGTGTCCCGGTCGCGGATGGTCACCTGATGGTCGTCCAGGGTGTCGAAGTCAATGGTCACGCAGTAAGGGGTACCGATTTCGTCTTGGCGGCGGTAGCGGCGGCCGATGCTCTGGGCGTCGTCGAACTGGGTGTTGAAGTGCTTGCGGAGCAGACCATGGATGCGCCTAGCCGTCGGCAGCAGGCGCTCGTTGCGGCTCAGCGGCAGCACCGCCACGGCGACGGGGGCTAGCCATCGGTGGATGCGCGATACCACGCGCACAGTGTTTCCGTCGGGCTCCTCGTCGTAGGCGTCCAGCCAGAAAGCGAGAGTCGCCCGGTCGACGCCGCCCGAGGGCTCGATCACATAGGGATAGTAGCGGGACTGGTTTTCGTCGTCGAAGTAGCTTAGGTCGTGGCCGCTAAACTCGGCGTGCTGCTTCAAGTCGAAATCGGTGCGGTCGGCGATTCCTTCCAGCTCGGCCCAACCCCAAGGAAACCGGTACTCGATGTCATAGCAGTCCTTGGCATAATGGGCTAGCTCGTCGGGCCCGTGCCGGCGCAGCTGCAGGTTTTCCCGGCGGATGCCCAGCTCCACGTACCACTCGAAGCGGTCGTGGACCCACCGGTCCAACCATTCCAGGTCGGTGTCGGGCTTGACGAAGAACTCCACCTCCATTTGCTCGAACTCGCGGGTGCGGAAGGTGAAGTTGCCGGGCGTGATTTCATTCCGGAATGACTTGCCTATTTGCCCGATCCCGAAGGGAAGCTTCTTGCGGGAGGAGTTAACCACGGAGGGGAAGTTGACGAAGATGCCTTGGGCTGTCTCGGGCCGCAGATAGACCTCATTGGCGGTATCCTCCACCGGGCCCATGAAGGTGCGAAACATCAAGTTGAAGCGGCGCGGTTCGGTCAACTCGCCGCCGCACTCCGGGCATCTGAGTCCCTGAGCTGCTGCTGCGGCTTCAGGGCCCATCGGGTCGATGCCCACGCTTTCTAATAGATGGTCCTGCCGGAAGCGGCTGTTGCACTCACGGCATTCGACCAACGGATCGCTGAAGTTTTCGACGTGGCCGCTGGCTTCCCAGGTCCGCGGATGCATCAGAATGGCGGCGTCCAAGCCGACCATATCATCCCGTCCTGCCACCACCGAACGCCACCAGGCCTCTTTTACGTTCCGCTTTAGCTCCACACCCAAGGGGCCGTAGTCCCAGGTGGAACCCAAGCCGCCGTAAATCTCGGAGCTCTGGAAAACGAAACCGCGGCGCTTGGACAACGACATCATCTTGTCCATATCGGCATAGGGAATGGAACGGGGCAAGGGGCTGCTCCTTTCTTGTTAGCGCAGTCGACAACGGCCATAGGCGACGGCGCCGAGCAAGTCAAAATTGGCTGACTGAGGTTACCAATTCTACCCAGGATATGTAAACTGCGCTTGCCCCGCGGTAGGCGCGTTCAGGCGAAGGGTGTTGGCCAGCGCCTCGGCGCGGAGTTCGTCTAGGCGGATGTAGCGGGCCGGCACGGCCTCGGCGACGGGCCTGGCCATACCGAGCTGCCAATAGCCGCCCTCGGTGTAGTTGGGCCGACGGGCCCCCCGGAATGAGACCAAGCGAACCCGGTCGTGGCGTTGGTAGGCGTCCAGCAACAACGAAAGAATTGCCCCCTTGCGGGCGCCTTCAAGCGGCGACGGAGCGCCGGTTAGGAAGGGGAGGTCGGCTTCCCGGACGAGGGGAAGCGGGCCTGGAGGGCGTCCCCAACCTAACCGATGCCCCGATTGGGAGGGTATCCTGCTACACCGGTCTAGTCTGCCCGCTCCGATGAGGGAGCAGACGGGGCCCGGTAGGCGTGGACCCCTTTTAGGCGGTATAGCAGGTAGCGGAACTGCCGAATATGCTCCCTAGAGAGATTTCCAGCCGGAGCTACTGCGATAGGGCTCGATTTCAGTTTGGCGCTGGCAGATTCAGGGCAATAGAAAAGCCCGGCGCTTCGGCCGGGCTTATGCTGTCAATAATAAACTGACTCTTACCCTCTTCCGCGAAGCGTAATCAAGTCGTGCTGAAGGCAGGTCTCCTGACTCCTGGTTGGGTTCCCTCCGGCCTTCCCGGCCCATCCGGGCCAGTGGCATCTTGGGAGGGGACCACCAGTTACAGTGGCGCGACCGCGCCGGACTCACACCGGCTTCCCTTTTCATCCCGATCAGATCGGGACACCGTTCAGCGTACTTCTAAGTTGTTAATGGAGCCATGTTAGACTTGGTCGACCAGCATGTCAACTAGCTAACGGCCCCTACTCCGACCAGGAATTTTAAGACAATCTCCCGCGTTTGTTCGGCGACGGCATTGGTCATCAGGCCGTGCTCAGCGCCCGGGATCACGTGGAATCTGGACTGGGCGATGGCTTGGTGCAAGCTGCGGCCGCACTCGATGGGAATACGGCTGTCGTGATCGCCGTGGACGATGGCCACTGGCATCTTGAGTTCGGCCAACCGGCTCTCCAACGAGTCGCCGATGTCGATGTAGGCCTGATGCGTCGAGGCAATGCCGTCGGCGCGCTCCAAGTTTTCGGCCGCGAGGCGGGCGAAGCGCTCGGGCTCTTCCGCGGCCAACTGGGGGAACCGGTCCGACAGAGCAGAGGCCACCGCGGCGGAGCGGCCCACGGAAGCCATCCGCTCCTTGAGCAGTTGTAGCTCCTGTCGGCGGACCTCCCGCTGAGCCTCTTGAGAATAGCTCATCGTGTTGATCAGCAGCAGAGTTTCGGTCCGCTCCGGGTAGTCCAGTCCGAACTGCATGGCGATGGGGCCACCAGCCGACGACCCGAGTACGTGGGCCTGGTCGATGTCCAGATGGTCCAGCAGGCCCCCTAGGTCCCGGGCACAGTTGGGGATGTCGTACCCTGCCGAAGGATTGTCCGACTCGCCGCAGCACCTGCGGTCATAGAATATGCAGCGGTAGTGCGAGGCGAACGCCGCCGATTGCCGGTTGATGGTGTCGCGGCTGCCGTCGCCTCCGCCTAAACCGCCGTGAACGAAGGCCAAAACCCGCGCGCTCTCGTCCCCGATGGCCTGGTAGTGCATCCTGTAGCCGTTGATCTCCGCGAATGGCATGCTGTCGCTCCTTATCGCTGTCTGGCCCGCTTCACGAAAACGATGCCTTTGTTGCCCACGTACCGGTCCCGTACTTCGGCGAATCGCTGGAACTATTCCGGCTGGGAGTCAGTCCGCTTCGAGTTATCGTCCAAGCGCGGGTTGGGAAAATACCCCATAAGCAGGGTGTCTTGGGCATCGTTGGCGAACCGGACGTAGCACGAATGAGGTCGCAGGGGCACGCCATCGGCCATACTTCGGCATTGGCGGTCCGTGGCGTGACTATTTCGAGCACAGTCCGGAGTCCTGCCACAACGTCGGCGTGCTCCAGTAGCTCTTTGGCGCGCAGGGTTGGAAACGGTCCGTCGCCCGGGCCGACCCTAACGATTGTGACGTTGTTGGTCGCTTCGTTCATTGCTCCGATGCCGGACGAACGTTAGCCTAATCTGCGGGCCGGATTTAGATAATACCATCGCACTGAAGACCGGGGGCGGCAGTGTGTTTTTCGTTGACAATAACCCCGTCGATTGTTAGAGTATGGCGAAGCCGCCGGTCGGGCGAGCGGGGATTTCCTATGCCTACAGTCAATCAATTGGTACGTAAGGGTCGGAAGCCGGTCCGTAAAAAGACCAAGGCTCCGGCGATGCACTGGGTGCAGAACTCCCTGCGTAACCGGGTCAAGTGGGGTCCGGGCTGCCCCCAGCGCCGCGGTGTGTGCATCCAGGTCCGCACCATGACGCCCAAGAAGCCCAACTCGGCGCTGCGCAAGATCGCCCGGGTGCGCCTCACCAACGGTGTAGAAGTAACTGCCTACATCGGCGGCGAGGGGCACAACCTCCAAGAGCACTCGGTAGTGCTGGTGCGCGGTGGCCGGGTCAAAGACCTGCCGGGCGTCCGCTACCACGTGGTGCGAAGCGCCTTGGACTGCGAGGGAGTCAGCGACCGGCGTCAGGGCCGTAGTAAGTACGGGGCCACCCGGCCCCGCAGCTAGCGCCTCCCCGATTTGGGTCCAAGTCCCCCGGGCAGCAGTCCGGGGGTAACTTTTGCAAGGTGAAGTTATGTCGAGAAGAAGACGTGCCGAGCGGCGGACCACTGCCCCCGACCCGCGCTTCAACAACGTAGAGTTGGCCCGGTTCATCAACCGGCTCATGCTGCGCGGCAAGAAAACTGTAGCCCAGCGTGTGGCCTACAACGCCTTCTCCATCATTCAGGTGGAGACCAACCGGGAACCACTGGAGGTCTTCCAGCAAGCGTTGCGCAACGCCACCCCGGCCGTTGAAGTTCGACCGAAGCGTGTTGGTGGCTCCACCATCCAGGTGCCCACCGAACTGCGCACGGAGCGCAGCGAGGCACTGGCCATGCGATGGCTGATCAGAGGCGCCCGCTCCCGCAACGGCATGCCGATGCGGCGGGGGCTGGCATTGGAATTGATGGACGCTTCCCGTGGCGAGGGTTCAGCGGTCCGTCGTAGGGAGGAGTTGCACCGAATGGCCGAGGCGAACCGGGCCTTTGTTCATTACCGACGCTAAGAACGAAGCCCCCGCCGCCCGCATCCCAGTGCCCACAACATGGATAACAGCTTCCCAATCGAGAAAATCAGGAATATCGGTTTTATCGCCCATATCGATGCGGGTAAGACCACAGTTACCGAGCAGGTCCTCTTCGCCACCGGACGCATCCACCGGGTTGGCGGCGTAGACGACGGCACCACCGCAATGGACTGGATGCCCCAGGAAAGGGAACGGGGCATCACCATCACCGCTGCCGCCACCACCTCCTTCTGGCAAGACTGCCGCATCAACATTATCGACACTCCCGGCCACGTCGATTTCACCGCCGAGGTGGAACGAAGCTTGCGGGTGCTCGACGGCGGAGTCGTTGTTCTGGATGCGGTGGCCGGCGTCCAGTCTCAGTCGGAAACGGTCTGGCGTCAGGCCGACACTTACTCGGTCCCCCGCATCTGCTTCGTCAACAAAATGGACAGGGTCGGCGCCAGTTACGAGCGCACCATCGAGTCCATCCGCCGCCGTTTGAACGCCAACCCGGTGCCCATTCAGCTCCCCATGGGGGAGGAGAGCGACTTCTACGGGATGATCGATCTCATTGGGGGCCGGGCCACGGTGTACCCGGTGGGGCGGGTCAACGGCGGCAACCCCGAGAACTACGAGGAAATACCGGTGCCCGCGGAGTTCGAGGACCAGTTTCAGTCTTACCGCCAAGCCATGATCGAGAAGATTGCCGAGACGGATGAGCAACTGCTCATCCGTTATCTTGAGGGCGAGGAACTGGGTGCCGAGGACCTTCGCGAAGCGCTCCGCCGGGCCGTCGGAGAACAGACCCTAGTGCCGGTCATGTGCGGAAGCGCGATCTCCGGCAAGGGCGTTCACCCTCTGCTGGACGCGGTACTTTATTACCTGCCTTCGCCAGCCGACGTCCCGCCCGTGGAAGGGGTGAATCCCCGAAACGACGAGGTGGAACTCCGCTACCCGGACGAGGACGGCCCGATGGCCGCCCTAGCGTTCAAGGTCGCAACCGACCCCTACGTGGGGCGGCTGGTCTTTCTTCGAGTCTATTCGGGGCGGGTCAAAACCGGCGCCTCGGTGCAGAACGTCAGCCGCAAGAGCCGCGAGCGGATGGGCCGGTTGCTGTTGATGCACGCCAACCACCGTGAAGAGTTGGAAGATGTGACGGCGGGCAACATCTGCGCCGCCGTGGGGCTCAAGAACACTTTCACCGGGGACACTATCTGCTTGGACCGCGACCAGGTGATCTTGGAACCGCCCGTCTTCCCCGCGCCGGTAGTCTCGGTGGCCATCGAGCCAATGACCCGGGCCGACCAAGACCGGCTGACCGACGCTCTCCGCAAGCTTTCCGACGAAGACCCGACTTTTGTGGTCCGGGTCAACGATGAAACGGGGCAAACCATCATGTCGGGCATGGGCGAGTTGCACCTGGAAGTGCTGGTCGACCGAATGCGCCGGGAGTTCAACGTCGAAGCCCAGGTTGGCCGCCCTCGGGTTTCCTACCGGGAGACGCTGACCCGTCCCTACCGGGCCGAGGCCCGGTTCGTACGCCAGACCGGCGGCCATGGTCAGTACGGGCACGTGGTGCTGCAGCTGGAACCGCAGGACCGGGGCGAGGGAGTGCAGTTCGTCAACGCCATCGCCGGTGGGGTCATCCCCCGCGAATACATCCCGGCAGTGGAGCGCGGCGTCCGCGATGCGCTGGACAATGGTCCATTGGCCGGGTATCCTCTGGTGGACGTAAAGGTATCTCTGGTCGACGGAAGCTTCCACCCGGTCGACTCCTCGGAGTTGGCTTTCCGAAGCGCCGGAATGATGGCGATCCGGGAGGGGGCCGGCAAGGCCTCTCCCGCCCTTCTGGAGCCCATAGCCGATCTGGAAGTGGTTACGCCCGGCGAGTACCTGAGCGAGGTCATAGGCGACCTCGGCACTCGTCGCGCCCGGATTCGCACCATCGAGGGTCAAGACGACCTGCAGACGGTGCGGGCCTTGGTCCCGCTGGGTGAAACCTTCGCTTACACGACCGCCCTTCGTTCGATCACCCAGGGACGGGCTTCTTACACGATGGAGTTCCGGTATTACGAACCGGTCCCCGAGGGTGTTCTCAAGTCCTTATCAAACGTGTAGACTAACTCCCCCCGCTGGCGGCTGCGGCCAATGGCGGGGTCAAAAAGTTGATGTATGGTAACTAGGCAAAAAGTCAGAATTATTCTCAAGGCGTTCGACCACAAGATGCTGGACCTCTCGACAGGCCAGATAGTGGAGACGGCCGAGCGTACCGGAGCCCGCGTGGCGGGACCGGTGCCGCTGCCCACTCACATCCGGCGCTTCTGCGTCATCCGTGGGCCGCACGTGGACAAGGACTCCCGGGAACATTTCGAGATCCGTACGCACAAACGGCTTATCGACATCCTGGAGCCCACCTCCAAGACCATCGACTCGCTGACTCGGCTCAACCTGCCGGCCGGCGTCGACATATCTATAAAGCTGTAAGGGAAACGCTAAGGTAGTCAGCTATGCTCCAAGGATTCTTAGGCAAGAAGATCGGTATGACCCAGGTGTTCCGGGAGGACGGCATTGTCGTCCCCGTAACCCTCATCGAAGCGGGGCCCTGTATTGTCACCCAGGTGAAAACCAAGGAAAGCGACGGCTACGAAGCGGTGCAGTTGGGCTTCGGCCAGATCAAGCGCCGCAACAAGCCGATCAGCGGCCACTTCAAGGGCACACGCCCCACCCGCTACCTGCGAGAGGTGGAAGCCGACGACCCGAGCGAATTCTCGGTCGGCCAGACCGTCGGCGTGGACATCTTCCAGGCTGGCGAGAAGGTCGATGTCATCGGAAAATCCAAAGGGCGAGGCTTCGCCGGTACCATGAAGCGCCACGGCTTCAGCGGCGGTCCCCGCACCCACGGTCAATCGGACCGGGCCCGCGCTCCTGGTTCAATCGGCGGCGGCACCACGCCGGGCAAGGTCTTCAAGGGCATGAAAATGGCTGGCCACATGGGCGACCGGCGGATCACCGTCAAGGGACTGGAAATAGTAGACGTGGATACCGACCGCAACATCCTAATAGTGAAAGGCGGCATCCCGGGGGCGCCCAACAGTCTGGTGACGATTCGGCGGTCCGGGCGCTAGGGAACAGGCAAGCAGACCATGCAAGTAACAGTAAGGGACCAGACTGGAGAGTCCGTAGAGAGCATCGATCTCAACGACGCCGTTTTCAACGTGCCGATGAACCAGTCTCTGGTGCATCAGGCAATGGTGATCTATCAATCGAACCGGCGGCAGGGGACCCACGACACCAAGACCAGGGCCGAAGTGTCCGGCGGCGGACGCAAGCCGTGGATCCAGAAGCACACGGGCCGTGCCCGGCAAGGTAGCACTCGCGCTCCCCAGTGGCGTCACGGCGGTGTGGTCTTTGGACCCCATCCCCGCAGCTACCGGAAGGCCCTGCCCCGCCGGATGCGCCGCTTGGCCCTGAAGTGCGTCCTCTCCGATAAGGCCCGCAGCGACCGCTTGGTCTGTTTGGACGCCACCGATTCGCTGGACGGCAAGACCCGCTCGATGGTCGACTTGCTGCAAAACCTGAACGTCTCCGGCTCGGCATTGGTGGTGACCCGCGAACCCGATTCCAATGTGGTCTGGGCCGCCAGCAACCTAAAAAAGGTCTATACCCTCCCCGTAAACCAGTTAAACGCTGAGACTTTGCTCTCCCGCGAGACGCTGATCATGACGGTCGAAGCGCTCCGCTGGGCCGAAGAGACCTTGGCCGTCGAACCCCACGGGCGCCGCGGGCGTAAATTCAGGACCGAAGCTGAAATCCCCGAAGACGCGGTGGCAGACTACGCTGAAGAACAGGTGGCGGATGAAACCTCTGCTCCGCCGCGCCGCACCCGCGCCTCGGAACCCGATGAGGCGACCGGGGCCGAAGAGCCGGAACCCGCTACGGATGGAGAGCCCCGCCCGGCGCGCCGACGGAGGCGCGCCACCGCTCAGGCCGAGGAGTCGGCGGCCGACACGGACGGGCCGGCGGAGACCGTGGCTGACGAAGCGGAGGGTGAAGAATAATGGACATTCACCGTGTGCTGCTCAAGCCGACTATCACAGAGAAAAGCACGATTCAGCAGGAGTCCGGTAAGTACACTTTCGAGATTGCGCTCAAAGCCAACAAAGTGGAAGTTAAAGAAGCCGTGGAAAAGAGCTTCGGCGTCACGGTCATGGACGTTAACATTTTGAAGCTCCGGGGCAAACGAAAGCGCTACGGTCCCCGCTCGGTCAAGCAGCCAGACATCAAGAAGGCAGTCGTTACCCTGCAGCAGGGCGACCGCATAAATCTGATCGAGGGTCTATAAGAGTTTCCTATGCCGCTCAAGAACTTTCGTCCTATAACTCCCGGGACCCGGAACGCGGTAAGAGCGTCCTTCGAGGAGATTACGACCAGCAAGCCCGAGAAGACGCTTATATCCCGTAAGCAGAACCATGCCGGGCGCAACAACCAAGGCCGCATCACCACCCGAAGCCGCGGCGGCGGGTCACGCCGGATGTACCGCGAGATCGACTTCAAGCGCAAAAAGGACGGAGTTCCGGCGCGGGTGAAGTCCATCGAATACGACCCCAACCGCTCCACTCGTATAGCGTTGATCTTCTATGCCGACGGCGAGAAGAGTTACATTCTCGCACCCCACGGCCTGTCGGTGGGCGATTGGGTTCAGTCGGGCCCGGACGCCGAAGTCAGCCTGGGCAACGCGATGCCGCTCCATAACATCCCCACCGGGACCGTGGTGCACAACTTGGAGCTGACACCGGGCCGAGGCGGTCAGTTGGTGCGCGGTGCGGGCACCGGGGCGCAGGTGCTTTCCCGGGAGGGCGAGTACGTGCTGATCCGGCTACCGTCTGGCCAGATGCGCCGGATATTGCTGCGTTGCCGGGCCAGTGTCGGCCAACTCTCCAACCCGGACCATAAGAACGAAAGCTTGGGCAAGGCCGGGGCCACCCGGCACATGGGTCGGCGCCCCAAGGTCAGGGGCGTGGCGATGAACCCGGTGGACCATCCCCACGGCGGCGGTGAAGGCCGGTCGCCTATCGGGATGCCGGGGCCGAAGTCGCCCACTGGCAAGCCAACCCTGGGACACAAGACTCGCAACCCCAAGAAGGCATCCACGAAATTCATAATCCGCAGGGGCAGGAGACGCTAGGGAATGTCCCGATCGATCAAGAAGGGACCGTACGTCCATCCCAAATTGATGAAAAAGGTAGACACGGTGCAACGCACGGGGGTAAACACGGTCATTCGGACCTGGTCCCGGGCCTCGATGATCATGCCCGAAATGATTGGGCTGACCATCGGGGTGCACGACGGGCGACGCCACGTACCGGTGTTCATCACCGAGAACATGGTCGGGCACCGCTTGGGCGAATTCTCGCCCACGCGCACCTACCGCGGCCACGTGGCCCGGTCGGAACGCTCCAGCCGGGTGAGGTAGCGAAGTGCCGCCCGTAAGAGCCATCGCCAAGCAGTTGGGCGCGTCCCAAAAGAGGCTGAAGCCGATCTTGGACTTGGTCCGGGGACGGACGGTGGACGACGCACTGAACACCCTGAGCCTTCTGCCGTCGCCGTGGGCCAAGTCGGTCGCCAAGGTGGTGGCCTCCGCCGCCGCCAACGCCGAAAACAATATGCTCATGGACCGGGACAATCTGCGGATCATCCAGATAACAGCCGACAATGCGACATCCCTCAAGCGGTTCCGGCCCCGGGCGCGGGGCCGCATCGGCCGCATCACCAAGCGGTCCAGCCACGTTACAGTGGTCGTGGACGAAGACGAACAATAGGAGACTGAGGAATGGGCCATAAAACCCATCCATACGGCTTTCGCCTCGGAGTGATTAAGGACTGGAAAGCCCATTGGTACGCCCCCAACAGCTCAGCCTACCGCGGGCTGGTCACCGAGGACCTGAAGCTGCGCAATAGTATCCGCGACGAGTACAAGGCCTTCTCCGACGCCGGGATCGCCCGGGTGGAGATAGACCGGGGCGCCCAAGACAGCGTGATCAACATCCACTCCGCCCGGCCGGGCATCCTCATTGGCCGGGACGGGGAGCGGGTGAAGAACCTGCGGGCCAAGCTTGAGGCCATCACCCAGAGCCGGGTGCAGCTGAACATCCTTGAGATCGAGCAGCCCGAGGTGAACGCCTACCTGGTGGCCCGAAATGTGGCCGACCAGATGGAACGGCGGGTGGCCTACCGCCGGGCGATGCGCCAAGCCGCGCAGCGGGCGATGCAGGCCGGGGCCGAGGGCATCAAGATCATCGTCAAAGGACGGATCTCGGGCTCGGAAATCGCTCGGGTGGAAAAGCTGATGATGGGCCAGGTGCCGCTCCATACGCTGCGGGCCGACATCGACTACTCTTTGGCCGAGGCCCACACGATCATGGGCCGCGTTGGGGTCAAGGTCTGGGTCTACAAGGGCGAGATTCTGCCGCCCCGGGCGGAAGAGGTCTTGGAACTGGAGACCATCGAAGTCACGGTCCAAGCCGGCGAGCCAGACGACGAGCTCGACATTCTGCTGGACTTGGACGACAACTAAGGAAATCGGCGAAAACCAGGGAGAACCTGATGCTGCAACCTAAGCGCACGAAATATAGGAAACAGTTCCGCGGCCGCATGCGGGGGGCCGCCACCACCGGCAGCACCGTCAACTCGGGCGAGGTGGGCATGAAGGCCATGGAGGCCACTTGGATCACGGCCCGGCAGATCGAGTCGGCCCGCGTTGCCATCACCCGCCACCTTCGGCGCGGCGGCCAGGTGTGGGTCCGCGTCTTCCCCGACAAGTCAGTGAGCAAGAAGCCGGCGGAGACTCGCATGGGCGGCGGCAAGGCTGGGGTGGACTACTGGGTAGCGGTCGTACGGCCGGGACGCATCCTCTTCGAGGTTGCCGGAGTTCCCCAGGCTGAGGCGGTGGAGGCTCTGCGACTGGCTTCCCAGAAGTTGCCCATCCCCACCAAGACGGTGTTCCGCGACCGGCTCGCCAACGCCCAGGCTGTTGGGGTTGTCTAGGAGCCAAGATGCGTATCCATGAAGTAAGAGAGCTTAGCGAGGACCAGTTGGCCGAAGAACTGGAGAAGGCCAACCGGGAACTGATGCACCTGCGATTCCGGGCAGCTACCAATCAGTTGCCCAACTCCAACGAGCCGGCCTCGGTCCGCAAGACCATCGCCCGGCTCCGCACAGTGATTCGAGAACGGCAACTGCTGGAGGGCGATTAGTGGCCAAGGCAATGCGCAAGGTCCGCACCGGTTCCGTGGTGCGGACGAAACAGGACAAGACCGCCGTGGTCGAAATGGTCTGGAAGCAGCGCCACCGCATCTACCATAAGCAGGTACGCCAGGTCGCCCGATTCTACGTTCACGACCCGGAGAACCAGTGCCAGGTGGGTGATTTGGTACGGATCGAGGAGACCCGTCCAATCTCCAAGACGAAGCACTGGCGGCTCTTGGAGGTCCTGGGACGGAGGCAGGTGGCCGAGGTGCGGCCGATCGAGTTGGAAGCAGACGCCGACACCGCTGTCGCTGAAGAGCCGGAAGAAGATATTGGGCTGGACATCATGGCAGCCCTGGAAGGGCTGGAACTAGAGGACGAGGCGGACATAGAGGAATGATTCAGACTTATACTAGGCTCACCGTGGCCGATAACAGCGGCGCCAAGGTGATTCGCCTGATCAACATCCCAGGCAGCGGCCGGCGCAAGTATGCCAGCGTCGGCGACGTCGTGGTCTGCAACGTCCGCGAGGCCGCTCCCAACTCCCCGGTCCGCAAGGGCGACGTGGTGCGGGCGGTGGTCATCCGCCAAGCCCAGTCCAAGCGCCGTCCCGACGGGACCTACATCAAATTCGACGATAACGCCGCAGTGCTCATCGCCGATAACCAGATGCCCCGGGGCACCCGCATATTCGGACCTGTTGCCCGGGAGCTCCGCGACCGTGGTTTCATGCGGATAGTCTCCCTGGCGCCTGAGGTGGTCTGATGCGAATCCGCACCGGCGACACCGTGATGGTCATTGCTGGCAAGGAAAAGGGCAAGACCGGAAGGGTGGAGCGCCAGTTCCCGGAGAACGACAGGGTGGTCGTGGAGGGGGTGAACATCGTAACCCGCCACATGAAAGGCCGCCCGGGTGTTCGGCAATCGGGCCGAATCCAGAAGGAAGCGGCTCTCCACGTGTCGAACGTGGCCCTAATCTGCAACAAGTGCAACCGCCCCACTAGGCCCAAGATCAGCGTGTTGGACACGGGGTCGCGGGTCCGCAGTTGCCCGAAGTGCCAGGAAGTGATCGACGATGCTCGATGACGAAACACAACAGCCGACAGCGGATAGCTCCGGAGAGGTAGCCGAGAACGGGGCCTCGACGGGCGGCGGACGCCAGCAGGGCCAAGGAGGCGGTGGTCAACGCCGGGAGCGGCGGCAGCGCGGTGCATCCCCGGTGGGAGACGGCGGTGGCGTGGCCGTTGCGGAAGCGCCGCCGGAAGGACCGCCACGCCCAAGGCTCCGGGACCAATTCCGCAACGAGATCGTCCCCCAGATGATGCGCGAATTCAACTACGCCAACCCGATGGAAGTGCCTCGGCTCCAGAAGATCGTGCTCAACATTGGCTTGGGCGAGGCCCTGACCAACGGGCGGGCAATGGAGGCCGCTACCCAGGACCTTACGACGATCAGCGGCCAAAAGCCAGTGGTCACCAGGGCCCGGAAGTCCATAGCCGGATTCAAGATTCGCCAAGGGAACGCCATCGGGGCCGCCGTCACCCTGCGCGGCGACCGGATGTACCACTTCCTCGACCGGCTGGTTAACACCGCGCTACCGCGCATCCGTGACTTCCGGGGCATTCCTCGGCGGGGCATGGATGGACGCGGCAACTTCTCCATCGGCATCCGGGAGCAGATCATCTTCCCGGAGATCGATTACAACTCCATTGACCGGATCCGTGGGCTACAGGTCACCATCGCCACCAGCGCCAAGAACGATGCCGAGGCGATGCGCCTGCTGGAGCTCTACGGATTCCCCTTCATCAGAGAGACATAACGGAGGCGCCCTTGGCCAAGACGTCGATGATCCAAAAGTGGCTGAAGAAGCCCAAATATCCGGTCCGGGCCTATAACCGGTGCCAGCGGTGCGCCCGGCCTAGGGCCTACATCCGGCACGCTGGGCTTTGCCGGATCTGCTTCCGGGAGTTGGCCCTGAACGGCGAGCTGCCCGGTGTCAGAAAAGCAAGCCTTTAGCGTTATAAGAGGGGAGCGTAGGCGAATATGCCGGTAACCGACCCAATAGCTGACATGTTAACCAGGATTCGGAACGCCATCCAAGTGCGCCACGAGTCCGTCTCGATGCCCCATTCACGGATGAAGTTGTCCATTGCCCGAATCCTCAAAGACGAGGGCTTCATCCGCGACTACGACTTGCCCCGTGGCCAGGCCCATCCGACTCTACGGATTCACCTTTCCTACCGGGAAGGACGACAACCGGCCATCGCCGGGCTCCGCAGGGTCAGCAAGCCCGGACTGCGGGTCTACGTTGGTAAGGGAGAGATACCCCGGGTGTATGGCGGACTGGGAGTCGCCATCCTCTCGACCTCCCGTGGAGTCATGCCGGGACGCCAGGCTTGGCGGCAAGGCGTTGGAGGAGAGTTGCTCTGTTATGTCTGGTGAGGCTAATGGAAACGGGAAGGAGCGGACCCTTTCCCGCATAGGGCGGAAAACAATCCCGCTGCCCAGTGACGTCAGCATCGACGTCGGCTACGGGGAGGTTACGGTAACCGGGCCAAGGGGTACCCTGGTCCAAGGGTATCACCCGGATGTGGTGGTGAAGGTAGGAGACGGAGAGGTGGTGGTAGAGCGTCTTAGCGAACGCAAATTCCATCACGCGCTGCACGGGCTTACCCGCAGCCTAATCGCCAATGCCATAATCGGCGTAACCGACGGCTACACCCGGACCCTGGAACTCATGGGTGTTGGTTACCGGGCGCAGCCCGCGGGCGACGGCGTTGTGCTAAACGTGGGCTATAGCCATCCGGTGGAAATCCATCCCCCGGACGGCGTGACCATGGAAGTGGAGGGCAACAACCGCATCCACGTCCGGGGCATCGACAAGCAGAAGGTTGGACAGTTGGCCGCCCAAGTTCGGAAGGTGCGACCGCCCAACGCCTACAAGGAAAAGGGAATCCGCTACCGGGGTGAAGTATTGCGCTTCAAACCCGGGAAGGCGGCGGCCCGAAAAGCTTAAATTTTCGTCAGGCTCGAACATGCCAAAAGACAAGAACGCTCGACATCTCAGAAAAGTGCGCCAAGCTCGTGTCCGCAAGAAGGTTACGGGCACCGCTGACCGGCCCCGGCTATCGGTGTTCCGGAGTTTGAAGCACATCTATGCCCAGGTTATCGACGACACCGTCGGTCGGACGATCGTTGCCGCTTCCAGCCAGGAATCGCTAGGCGCCGACGCAACCCAACCCAAGATGGCGATTTCCGCCGTCGTGGGACGAGTTGTTGCCGAGCGGGCGATGGCCGAGGGCGTAACCAAGGTGGTCTTCGACCGAGGCGGGTGCAAATATCACGGCCGCGTCAAGGCATTGGCCGAAGCGTCGCGGGAAACGGGCCTAGAGTTTTAGCCGTTCAAAACCGTGGCATCTAAGAGCTGCGATGGTGGACAATATGGGAGGGACTAGCACTTAATGGTACAAGCAGCCCCAAGTAGACCCCAGGGAGCAGGCCGCGGCGGCCCAGGCCGCGGTGGCCCAGGACGAGGTGGCCCCGGTCGGGGCGGCCCCGGAGGTCCGGGCCGGGGGGGAGGCCCCCCGGGTCAGCCGAGGCAGTTTCGGGACCGTGCGCCGCGAGAAGAAGATACTGGCGGGTTCTCGGAACGGGTTGTCTTTACCCGGCGGATCGCCAAGGTGGTGAAGGGTGGCCGACGGCTCCGTTTCAACGCCCTCGTGGTGGTGGGGGACGGACAGGGCAAGGTGGGAGCCGGGTTAGGCAAGGCATTGGTCATCCCCGACGCAGTACGCAAGGGAAACGCGGTGGCCCGCCGGGAGATGGTAGACGTGCCCCTTCGCGGAAGCACCATCCCGCAGCAAATTACGGTCAAGAAGGGCGCGACCATCGTGCTGATCAAACCGGCCCGGGAGGGCACTGGAATCATTGCGGCCGGTGGGATGAGAGCGATCTTGGAGTTGGGCGGCGTGAAGGACGTGGTGGGCAAATCCCTGGGCTCCCGGAACCCCATCAACATCGTCTACGCCACCATGGAAGCGCTCCGTCAGCTCCGCGACCCAGAGATCGAGCTCGCCAAGCGGACCGGTCGAGCCGTTCCCGCCAGGGAGGGATAGCTTGTCCCAACTAAAAATCACTTGGACTAGAAGCTGTATTGGGCGGCCAAAGAACCAGCGCGAGATCATCCGATCCCTCGGTTTGAAGCGCCTGCATGACACCGTGGTACACCAAAAATCGCCGACGATTCAGGGAATGGTCAACAAGGTTGTCCACCTGATCAAGGTGGAAGAAGTCTAGGCCTCGATATGATGCAACATCAAGTGGCCCCCAGTAGGGGCGCCAGAAAGCGACGGAAAAGGATCGGCCGTGGCGATTCCGCCGGTCAGGGCAGCACTGCCGGCCGGGGAATGAAGGGTCAGAACTCCCGTTCCGGGAAGGGGCCGCGCGTCGGCTTCGAAGGCGGCCAATTACCGCTGATCAAGGGTCTCCCGATGCGGCGGGGATTCAATAATATCTTCAAGACCTACTACTCGTTGGTCAAACTGGAAGACTTGGAGAAATTCGAGGCCGGCGACCGGGTCACAGCCCAAGAGCTGGTGGACCGCGGTTATATCCGTAACCTCAAGCGTCCGGTGAAGGTGGTGGGTGATGGGGAACTGACCAAAGCTCTCACCGTGGTTGCCGACAAATTCACCCGTTCGGCCCGCGAGAAGATAGAAGCGGTCAGCGGCACTGTGGAGGAAACCTCGACGAGATGATGACGGCGGAGGCTCAGGGTGGTGGGAGGTTTCCAAGGCTACTGCAGGCGGCCATCGACGCATTCAGCCTGCCGGACCTACGGGCCAAGATACTGTTCACGCTGGGTATTCTGGCACTTTACCGGTTCGTAGCACATATACCCCTTCCAGGTATCGACCAGATACAGTTAGACGAACTCTTTCGTAACAATCAGCTCCTGGGATTCCTGGACCTGTTCAGCGGCGGCGCGTTAAGCCGCATGAGCATCGTTGCCCTGGGGGTGTTCCCCTACATCACAGCCTCCATTGTGATCCAGTTGCTCACGCCCGTCCTGCCCCAGCTCCAAGAACTCTCCCGCGAAGGGGACGCTGGCCGGGCCAAGATGAACCGGATCATCCATTGGATCACGGTCCCAATCGCGCTTGCCCAAGGATATGGTCAATTGGCACTGCTGCAATCTAGCGGTGTTTTGACCAATGTAGGCTTGACCGGCGAAGCCCTGCTGCCGACAATGGCCGGGCTTTTCTCCATTACCGCCGGGACCATGTTCTTGGTCTGGCTGGGTGAGTTGATCACCGAGCGCGGAATTGGCAACGGGATCTCGCTGATAATTTTTGCCGGAATCGTGGCCGGGTTCCCCAGCTTGCTGACCCAGGCCTTTTTGGACCGGGATAACGTACTGGGCATCGGATTCTTCGCCATAATCGGCGTCTTGATCATTGCCCTCATAGTTTTGTTCAACGAGGCCCACCGCAGAATTCCGGTGCAATACGGGCGCAGTATTTTCCGTGGCGGGAGAATGTACCGGCAAAGCGGGGCCACCTACCTGCCCTTGCGTATCAATTCGGCGGGGATGATTCCCCTGATCTTTGCCTTTTCCATCGTTATTATGCCCACCACGATCGCCACGTATTTTGCCACCAGCACCACGTGGGTTGGCGACGTCGCGAACTTCTTCGTTACCAGCTTTGGCCCCACGGCGCCACTCTATTGGGTGTTGGTGTTCATCCTGGTCGTCCTGTTCACGTTCTTCTACACGCTTGTGGTGTTCAACCAGCAAAACTTGGCGGAAAACCTGCAGCGCAACGGCGGCTTCGTGCTGGGAATAAGACCAGGCCGGCCGACTCAAGACTATCTAAACCGGGTCATCGTGCGGATTACGATGGGCGGGGCGCTATTCTTGGGTTTCATCGCCATCGTTCCCTATTTGGCGTCGTTAGTAACCGGCGTACAGGCCGTACTATTGAGCAGCACTAGTTTGCTAATCATGGTCGGCGTCGGTCTAGATACCCTGCGCCAGTTGGAGGCGCAACTGATGATGCGCAACTACGAAGGGTTCCTAAGGTAGATTGGACCAAGGCCGGAGAATAGTGCTGTTTGGCCCACCTGGAGCGGGCAAGGGCACCCAAGCGCAATTGCTAATTGACCAGTTCGGGCTCAACCACGTTAGCTCCGGGGACCTGTTTCGCCACAACCTTCGCGAGGGCACGCCGCTGGGCATTCGCGCCAAAGAGTATATGGACCAAGGAGTCTTGGTGCCCGACGAAGTGGTGATCGATATTGTCCTAGACAAAGTCATGTCGATAAACTCGGACGACGGATTTATTCTAGACGGCTTTCCGCGCAATACCCGCCAGGCGTCCGAATTGGAGGAGGCTCTGAAATCCCGGGCCCGCGGGATCGACTACGTCGTCCACATCGAAGTCTCCGAGCCGGAGCTGGTGAGGAGGTTGGGTGGACGATACGTCTGTCGGCAGTGTCAGGCCCCTCATGCGCTGGGGTCGGCGGACTCCGCGCCGGTCTGCGGTCGGTGTGGCGGAGAGTTGTACCAGCGCGACGATGACCGCCCCGAAGCGATGCAAAAGCGCATTGACGTTTATCGGGAAGAGACTATGCCGGTCCTGGATTTCTACAGGAAACGGGGCCTGTTGGTCGACATCCCAGGACATGAGACCGTGGAAGAAGTGAACCGGCGCATCGTCGAGGTGATCACGGCCTAGACGGGCTGCGCTTGGGCCAGCCGGTTCCCATCCGTACCATAGGGGAGTACAATAGCCACAGTGGACCGCGACCGGAAATTAGAGACCGCGTCCAATTCGGCGTCCAAGTATTCCGGGGGAATAACGATCAAGTCCCCCCAGGAATTGGGCGTCATGCGCCGCGCCGGGGCCGTGGTCGGCGCGGTGATTGACGTACTGAAGGCGTCGGTGGAGCCGGGTATCACCACCCGGGAGCTCGACCGCATCGCATTCAAGGAGATCAGGCGGCACGGAGCGACTCCGACGTTCAAGGGCTACCGTGGTTTCCCGGCAAGCATTTGCGCGTCGGTGAACGATGAGATAGTCCACGGTATTCCGGGCCGCAAGGTCCTCCGAGAAGGCGACGTCCTGAAAGTGGACGTGGGCGCCACCTTGGACGGACTAATCGGTGACGCGGCGGTCTCCATTCCGGTGGGAGAAGTACCGCCGGAGGTCTTGGCGTTGATGGAAGATACCCGCCTGGGTCTTGAGGCCGGAATACAGGCGGCTGTCCCAGGAGCTCGTGTTGGCGACATCGGAGCTGCGGTGCAGGCCTATGGCGAGTCCAGGGGCTATGGGGTGGTCCGGGAGTTCGTGGGTCATGGAGTGGGGCGATTCCTTCACGAAGACCCGCAGGTACCAAACTACGGCGAGCCGGGCCGGGGAGCGCTGCTCCGCCCCGGAATGTGCATCGCAATCGAGCCCATGTTCAACATGGGCGATTGGCGGACCAAGGTTCTGGACGACCAATGGACGGTGGTAACGGCAGACAGCTTGCTGTCAGCCCATTTCGAGCATTCAATCGCGATAACCGACCAAGGGCCGGTAATCTTAACGGTCCACGGCTAAGGGGGCTGTATGGCTAAGAAGCAGGCAATCGAGGTGGAGGCCAGCGTAAAGGAGGCCCTGCCAAATGGGATGTTCCGAGTGGAACTGCCCAACGACCACGAAGTCTTGGCCCACGTTTCGGGCAAGATTCGCATGAATTTCATCCGCGTTCTTCCCGGAGACCGGGTGTTGGTGGAGCTTTCTCCTTACGACCTCACGCGGGGACGCATCACCTACCGGTTCAAGTAGCGAGGCGAGCCATGAAGGTAACAGCATCGGTCAAGCCCAGGTGCGATAAATGCCGTGTGATCAGGCGGAAGCGGGTGGTGAGAATCATCTGCCAAAATGCCCGGCACTCCCAGCGCCAGGGTTAGCCAGTCCATCCTGAGTCCCTAGGAGGAACCATGGTCCGTATAGCCGGAGTAGACGTACCGGACCGGAAGAGGGCCCACGTCGCCCTCAGAAGCATCTATGGGATCGGCCCTAAGATGGCCGAGGAGATCTGCGTCAAGGCCGACCTGGACCCGGTGACCCCGCCTCGTATGAACGAACTTAGCGAGGCGCAGGTCGACCGGATCCGCGAGTTGATCGACCGGGAGTACATCTCGGAAGGTGACCTCCGGCGCGAGGTAAGCCAGAACATCCGTCGCCTGATCGACATCGGCTCGTACCGGGGGCAGAGGCATCGACGCAACTTGCCGGTGGCCGGGCAGCGTACCCGCACCAACGCCCGTACCCGCAAGGGGCCACGTCGCACCGTCGCCGGACGCGGTCGCCGCACCGGCGGGAAGAAGTAAGGGGAGATAGAATATGCCGCGACCCAGGACCAGACGTCGAGAAAGGCGCTCCGTGCCGCAAGGCCGGGCCTACATCTACTCCACTTTCAACAATACCCTGGTCAGCATCACCGACCCTCAGGGCAACGTGATCGCTTCAGCTAGCGCTGGCGCGGTAGGCTTCAAGGGATCGCGCAAGGGCACCGCCTTCGCCGCGCAGAGGGCTGCTGAGCAGGCTGGCCGCCGGGGCATGGACTCCGGTATGCGCCACATAGACGTGTTTATCAAGGGCCCAGGCGCCGGACGGGAGGCGGCGATCCGTTCCCTCCAAGGCGTGGGGCTGGTGGTGATCAGCATCCGCGACGTGACGCCCATCCCGCACAACGGGTGCCGGCCACCCAAGCGAAGGAGAGTGTAGGCCAAACCGAATGGCAAGATATACAGGACCCGCGTGCCGCCTCTGCAGGCGGTCCGGCGAAAAGCTATTTCTAAAGGGCGACCGTTGTTTCACCCCACGCTGCGCGTTTGAAAAGCGCCGCAACCCACCGGGCGACGTGTCCCGCCGACGTCGGCGGCCTTCGGATTACGGTGTGCATCTGCTGGAAAAGCAAAAGGCCAAGTACATCTACGGGGTGCTGGAATCCCAGTTCCGCAAGTACATGGACGAAGCGTTCAACACTCCGGGCGTAACTGGCATGAACCTGTTGCGTAGCTTGGAGCGGCGCATGGACAACGTGGTTTTTTTGCTCGGATTTGCCGACTCGCGAAAGCAGGCTCGTCAGATGGTGCTGCACGGGCATCTTTGCGTCAACGGCCGCAAGACCGACGTGCCGTCGTACTCGGTCAAAGCCGGAGATGTGATCTCCTGGAAGGAAGCCGACAAGACCACCGACTTCTACGCCGAGCGCACCCAGGGTATTCCCAAACGGCCCCTTCCCGTTTGGCTGGCCTTGAATATGGACGAGATGTCCGGCCGGGTGGTTTCCCTCCCGGCAGACGAGGACCTGCAGACGGTCTTGGATTCCCGACTAATCGTTGAGTTCTACTCGAGGTAGCTCTTGTCAATGCTAGACACTTACGTCCTGCCCGCCGGCTCGCCGGAAGAGGGGCCAGGGACGGTAAAACCCGACATCCGGGTGATGAACTCGGATGAGACCTACGGGATGGTGGCTGTCGAACCGCTGCAGCGCGGGTTTGGGCTAACTATTGGAAACCCCTTGCGCCGCATCCTGCTCAGTTCCACCCGCGGCAGCGCCATTACCTGGGTCAAGATCGACGACGTGGTGCACGAATACGCGGCGATCCCTGGCGTGAAAGAAGAGGTCATGGAGATCCTCCTCAACATCAAACGGGTCCGCATCCGCTCGAGCTCCGACCGCTCCGGAAAGATGCGCTTGGACGTTGCCGGAGAGGGCCGAGTATGCGCCGGAGACATTGCAACCTCCAGCGACTTCGAGATCGTGAACCCGGAACTCCATCTGGCGACCCTGGACACCGATCAGACCCGGCTTTCCATCGAGTTTAACGTGGAGCAAGGGATCGGATACCAGCCCGCAGTACAGAGCGACGGAATGGCCAGCCCTCCTGCTGGCGTGTTGCCGGTGGATGCGGTTTTCAGCCCGGTCCGTAAGGTGAACTACCACGTGGAACGCACCAGGGTAGGGCAGGTCACCGATTACGAGCGACTGGTCATGGAGGTCTGGACCGACGGGACGATCCGCCCGGTGGAAGCCGTCCAACAGGCCGCTGAAAACCTGGTGAACCATTTCTTCTTGTTCAGCAACCTTAACCGGGTTGCCGAGACCGGCTTGGACCGGGCCCCCTTGGTCGTATCCCCCGAGGTCTACCAAATGCCCATCGAGAAGCTGGAACTCTCTCCCCGGACTCTCAACTGCCTCAAGCGGGCCCACGTCAGTCGAGTTGGCGAGGTCCTAGAGATGTCTGACGAAGAGTTGCTGAAGATTCGCAACTTCGGGGAGAAATCGCTGGTCGAGTTGCAGGAGAAACTGACCGAGCACGGCATCGTCGGCTCCGGTACGCCGCGGACGTCTTTCGGTGGGTTGATGCCCGACCTGTCCTCCGCTGATCTCGGCGAGCTAATCGGCGGCGACGGGGATGTGGCGATCGTCGCGCCCGGTATGTCCATTGAAGACTTGGACGAAGACGAAGCTGACGACGACGAGGAACTCGACGACGACTTAGACGATGATGAGGACTACTAGCCATGGCATCCCATCGTGTTTCAGGTAGAAGGCTCAGCCGCTACAAGGACCAACGCAAGGCGCTACTGCGCGGCTTGGTCGCCGACCTAATCATGCATGAGCGCATCACCACCACCGTCGCCAAAGCCAAGGAAACCCGTATAGTGGCCGAGAAGCTGATCACCCACGGAAAGAAAGGCGCCCTGAAGGACGCCGTGGGCAGCGTCCACCACCGCCGCTTGGCCTTGGCCCGGCTGCCCAACACGCGGGTGGTCGAAAAGGTCTTCGATGATCTTGCGCCTCGCTACGCGGAACGGCCCGGGGGTTATACCCGGATCGTCAAACTTGGCCCTCGGCAAGGGGACGCGGCGCAGATGGCCGTAATCGAGCTGGTCTAACGGAGGCGGACAGACCGTGGACGACCCGTGGAGGGCGGCTCTACTGGTCGAGTATCTGGGGACTAACTACAACGGGTTTCAACTGCAGCTTAACCAACCTACGATACAAGGGGCTTTGGAGCAGGCACTAGTCCGGTTCACCGGGGAGGCAATCCGGATTCGAGGCGCAAGCCGCACTGATTCCGGAGCCCATAGCGAAGGGCAGGTCGTCGACTTTCTGACCGTCACTCGCCACCCGCTGGGACGGTTCGCACCGGCGTTAAACTTCTTCCTTCCGGAAGACATCAAGGTCCTGAAGGCCCGCAGAGTAAACATCGAGTTCAACTCGCGACACAGCGCCCTCAGCCGTATCTATCGGTACCGGATAGTGGAGCGGGAATGGCCTTCGCCGTTGCGTCGGACCACCCACTTTTGGGTTCGAGGCAGCCTGGACCTGGAGGCCATGCGCCGGGCGGCCAAAGACCTGGTTGGGGCGCACGACTTCCGGCCCTTGGCAATTGGGCATCCGGAAGAGCGCAGTGCGGTTAGGGATGTAAGACGCTGGGAGGTATCCCGCGATGGCGATGCACTCACAATTGAGAGCGAAGCCAATGGGTTCCTCAAGCACCAGATAAGGAAGGCAAACGGAATACTAATAGAGATCGGGAAAGGGAAACAGCCGGAAGCCCTGGTGGCACGAGTCCTGGAGGGCGGGGAGAGTGTCCCCGACATACCAATGCTACCGGCGAACGGCCTTTGCTTAATTGAGGTAAAATACCCGGAACCGGTTTTTTCGGACCAGGAGAATGAAGAGGACTAGCACGTATTTCGCGAAACCCGGCGAGGTCGCCGAAAACTGGCGGGTGTTGGATGCCACCGGGCAGACTCTGGGTCGCTTGGCCCGGGACATCGCCGTGTTCCTGCTGGGGAAGAACAAGCCCACATACACGCCGAACACCCTGACCGGCGATTTTGTGGTGGTGGTCAACGCTGGCAAGGTAAGGGTCACTGGCAACAAGCCGACCCAAAAATACTACTATCGCCACAGCGGTTACGTCGGTAACCTCAGGGCGTTCCGGCTGCGCGAGATGTTGGAAACTCGGCCAGAGCGCGTCATCGAGTTGGCGGTGAAGGGCATGTTGCCGCGCAACCATTTAGGACGGCAGATGCTACGTCGCTTGAAGGTCTACTCCGGCCCTGAGCATCCCCACCAAGCCCAAGTTGTGGGCGCGTCCCGGAGCGCTGGGGCTATCGACGTGGACGGAGGTCAAAACTAACTGTGGTCCAAGCTGAAGCAACCCAACAGTATTTTTACGGGACCGGAAAACGGAAGACCGCCATCGCACGCGTTCGTTTGTACGCCGACAATGGCGGCCCGATCATCATCAACGGGAAACCGATGGATGAGTATTTCGGCTGGTCAACCTGGCAGCAGATCGTGAATGATGCATTCCAGGTCACGCAGACGCAGGGGCGTTTTCGGGTCGTCGCCAAGGTCATCGGCGGCGGGGTGAACGCCCAAGCCGAAGCGGTGCGCCACGGCATCACCAGGGCGCTAATCGTCTTCGACCCGAACATGAAACCGGCGCTGCGCCGCGCTGGTTATGTCACCCGCGACGCGAGGATCAAGGAGAGCAAGAAGTACGGGTTGAAGCGCGCCCGCCGAGCCCCTCAGTACACCAAACGGTAGGACTGGGCGGAGATCAAACGCCGAGGTAATCCGAGGCTGCTTCCAGCAGCCTCGTTACTTTTTCCGGCTCGTCGGCCTCGGCGTAGATCCGGAGCAGGGGCTCCGTGCCGGAGAAGCGCACCGCCAACCAACCATCGTCGAAGTGCAGGCGCCGCCCGTCGATGGTGTCCGAGTGCACTACGGGAAAGTCTCCCAACCGGTCCAGGTCCGGGTCCGCCACCAAGTCCTGGATCCGCTCCCGGTCGACGGCCTGAAAATGGACATCGCGCCGGTGGTAGAAGTGGGGTCCCACCTGTGCAAATAGGTGCTCCACCAATTGCGAAGGCGTCCTTCCCGAACCGGCCATGTTTTCCAGTACGTACAGCCCGCTGAGGATGCCGTCCCGCTCGGGGACGTGCCCCCGGAAGGCGAACCCTCCGCTTTCTTCGCCGGCAATCAGGGCGTCCATTTCCCCCATGATCGGCCCCATGTTTTTGAAGCCTACCCGGACCTCGTGAACGTCGATGCCGAACAGGCCGCCCATCTTGTTCAGCGCCTTGGAGGCGGTAACGCCCTTGATTATGGACCCGCGGAGGCCTTTGCGCTCCAAGAGGTCGAGGGCGAGCAGCGAGAAGGTGTCCAGCGTAGTGATGAACCCTCCCGTCTCGTCGATAATGCCCACGCGGTCGGCGTCCCCGTCTAGGGCGATGCCGACGGAAGCAGACCTCGCAGGGACGGTGGCGAGCAATTCCGTCAGATTCGGCGCGATAGGCTCCGGCTGGGCCATCCCGGGGAACGCTGGGTTGCGTTCACCGTGCAACTCTTCCACCGTGGTCTTGCCTCCGGTTAGCAGGCGAGGGAAGTAGCCTTGGCCCGCTCCGTACATCGCGTCGACGACCAAGTGGAAGCCGGCGTTGCGGATAGCGTCTAGGTCAACCAGGCTGTCGACGCGCTCCAGATAGGGGCTGGCGGCGTCGATTTCCTGGACCAGCTCCGACTCCCGGGCCTTGACGATGGCGGCCAAGTCCACCGAGTCCACCCGTAGGATGGCCTCCTCGATGGCGTCGGTTATGCTGGTGCTAGCGCTGCCGGCGTACTCCGGTTTGAACTTGAAGCCGTTCCACGCGGCCGGGTTGTGGCTGGCGGTTATTATGGCGGCCCCCGCCGTGCCACGGTGCAGTACGTTGTAGCTGAGAACCGGAGTTGGCGCGAAGGTCGAAGACAGGTAAGCTCTGATCCCTTGACTGGCGCAGACCCCCGCGACCGTTTCGGCGAACTCCCGGGACAGGAAGCGGGTGTCGTACCCGACGACCAGCCCGTCGCCCGCCGTACCATGGTCCATAAGGTAGTAGCACAGACCCGTAGCACAGCGCGCGACGTTCTCGAAGGTGAAATCGTCGGCAATGAGAGCGCGCCAGCCGTCGGTGCCGAATCTTATGTCAGCCAATCAGTCTACAGTCCAGCGGTTTTCCGCAGTTGTTCGGCCTTATCAGTCTTTTCCCAGGGCAGGTCCAGATCGTTGCGCCCGAAGTGACCGTAGGCGGCCGTCTTCCCGTAGATCGGGCGCCGGAGGTCGAGGTCTTCGATGATGGCGCCGGGCCGGAGGTCGAAGTTGTCGTGCACCAACTGTTCGATCTTCTCGTTGGGCATGTGGTTGGTGTCGAAGGTCTCCACGGAGACTGAGATCGGCTGGGCCACGCCGATAGCGTAGGACACGATGACCTCGACCCGGTCGGCCACGCCAGCGGCCACCAGGTTCTTGGCAACGTAGCGGGCGGCGTAGGCGCCGGAGCGGTCCACCTTCGTGGGGTCCTTGCCGGAGAACGCGCCGCCGCCGTGGCGGGCGATGCCACCGTAGGTATCCACCAGGATCTTGCGGCCAGTGAGTCCGGTATCACCCTGGGGTCCTCCGATGACAAACCAACCGCTAGGGTTTACGTAGTACTTGGTATCCTCGTCCAGCAGGTCGGCGGGAACCACCGGCCGGATCACCTTCTCGATGATGTCCTGCCGGATCATCTCGGTGAACGCGCCCCGGTCGTCTTGGTCCTCGTGTTGGGTGCTGATGACCACGGCGTCGACCCGGTGGGGCTTGCCATAGCGGTATTCGACGGTGACCTGGGATTTTCCGTCGGGGCCCAGGTAGGGTAGGGTGCCGTCTTTGCGTACCGCCGCCAGCCGTTGCACCAGCCGGTGGGAGAGGTCGACGGTCAGTGGCATCAGGCCCTCGGTCTCATTACAGGCGAAACCGACCATCATCCCTTGATCGCCCGCTCCGGTGGCGCGGCGGGCGTCGGCAGCGTCGCCGTTGGTGCGCGACTCCAGCGCAGTGGTGACGCCCTGGCTAATGTCGGCCGACTGCTGGCTAACGTGGGCGACCACCCCGCAGGAGTTGCCGTCTAGCCCGTGCTTGACATGGTCGTAGCCAATATCCAGCATGACCTGCCTGGCAATCTGGTTGAAATCCAATGGGCTGTTGGAGGTTATCTCGCCGGTCACCATGACCAGGTTCTTGGTGGCCACCGTCTCGCAGGCCACACGGCTCATCGAATCTCCAGCCAGCGCGGCGTCCAACACAGCGTCCGAGATCTGGTCGCATAGCTTGTCCGGGTGGCCTTCGGTGACCGATTCCGAGGTCAGCAGATATTTGGGCGAAGTGCCAAAAAGTAATGGCATAAGAAAACTCCTAGAAACAGGGACTTAGGTCCCCTGGGACCAGCTTTCCTGGTAGTTTCGTTGTTCCGCGGTGAGGGAATCGATGTTGATTCCCAGGGATTCGAGCTTCAGCCGCCCCACTTCCCGGTCTGTGTCTAAGGGAACGCTGTGTACTCCCGGCTTGAGCTGCCCTTGGTTCTTAACGATGTATTCCACCGACAGGGCCTGATTGGCGAAGCTCATGTCCATCACGGCGGACGGATGGCCCTCGGCGGCGGCCAGATTGATCAAGCGCCCCTCTCCCAGCAGATAGAGCTTGCGGTCGTCGACCATGGTGTACTCTTCGACGAACGGGCGCACCTCCCGTTTGGCAGTGGACATCTCCTCCAAGGCAGGAATGTCGATCTCCACGTTGAAGTGCCCGCTGTTGGCCAGGATTGCCCCGCTGGGCATCACCTCGATGTGCCTTCGTGCGATGGTGTGGAGACCTCCGGTGACGGTGATGAACACCTCCCCAACGCGGGCTGCCTCCATGCTAGGCATTACGGTGAAGCCGTCCATGACCGCTTCCAGGGCCCTGATGGGGTTAGTCTCGGTGACGATGACGTGGGAGCCCATGCCCCTTGCGCGTGAGGCCACGCCACGTCCGCACCAACCATAGCCAGCCACCACCACGCGACGGCCAGCCCAGAGGATGTTGGTCGCGCGGGTGATGCCGTCGAGGGTGCTTTGGCCAGTACCGTAGCGGTTGTCGAAGAAGTGCTTGGTCTCGGCGTCGTTGACTGCGACTATCGGGTACCGCAGTTTCCCGTCCTCGGCCATCGCGGTGAGGCGGATGACCCCGGTGGTGGTCTCTTCCGTGCCCCCGATGACCCCCGGGACCAACTCCTCGCGTTGGGTGTGCAGCACCGTGACCAAGTCTGCGCCGTCGTCAAGTGTAATGTGGGGCTCGGACTCCAGCGCGGACGATAGATGGCGGTAGTATGTCTGGTCGTCTTCGCCCTTTATCGCGAAGGTGGGGATGCCGTACTCGCTCACCAAGGCAGCAGCGACCTCGTCCTGGGTGCTGAGCGGGTTGCTGGCGCAGAGGTACACGTCTGCGCCGCCGTCCCGCAGGGCCAGGGCAAGATTCGCGGTCTCGCTGGTAACGTGGAGGCAAGCGGCCAGCCGCAGTCCTGCCAGCGGCTTCTCTTCGCTGAAGCGCTGCCGGATCAGGTTGACCACTGGCATCTCCCGGCCAGCCCATTCGATTCGATTCACGCCTGCTTTCGCTAGAGAGAGGTCTTTGACGTCTCCGTTAGCTTGATTTGATGCCAATAGCGGTTCTCCTTAGCCAAGGTCTTGCGTCCCTGTGTGTTGTCCTATGGATTGTTGCCCATCAAGGTCTTGCGTCCCTGTGTGTTGTCCTATGGATTGTTGCCCATCGAAGTTGGGTGGCCCCCGGCAATCCAAGAGGGAGTGCCGTCTTCGATGTTGTACAGGTTGTCCGTGTCGTAGCCGAAGGAGGACGCGAGTTCACAGGCCAACCCACTGCGGACGCCAGCGGCGCAGATGAACAGCAGGCGCCTGTCTTGGGGCACTTCGTCAATCCGATCGGCAAGGTCGTCGATCGGGATGTGGACTGCCCCGCTCACGTGGCCAGTGACCCACTCGTCATCCCGCCGGACGTCGACGACCACGGTGTTGCCGGGATCGCCGTCCAGGATTGCCCTGGCCTCGTTGGAATCAACGCGGAAATACGGTTCGCCAGGGTCTTGTCTTGGCATGGTAATACCTCCTGGATTTCGTTTCGCCGTCAGCCGAAGTACCTGCCGGTAATTGGGGCCAGCTTTCGCTTGAGCGCTTCGGGGACCTCTTCGGGGCGGGTGATTATGGCGTCACGGAGTGAGGACTGGCAGGAGCAGTCCCGCGGCCCGGTTAGAGCTGGCACCACCCGGTGCAGCAGCTCCTTGGAGGTCGCTACGTTCTTGCGCAGGTTCTCGACCACCATCTCCACGGTGACCGTCTCCGCGCCTTGGCGCCAGCAATCGTAGTCGGTAACCCAGGCCATCGTCGCGTAGCACATCTCCGCTTCCCGGGCCAGCTTAGCTTCGGGCAGCGCGGTCATGCCGATGATGTCGGCGCCCCAAGAGCGGTACATGAACGATTCGGCGCGGGTGGAAAACGCTGGTCCCTCCATCACCACGAGCGTGCCGCCCGGGTGCACCGTGACGCCCATGGTCCGAGCCGTTTGCTGCACCGCCCGGCTGGTCGGAGCGCAGAAGGGTTCGGCCAGTCCGATGTGCACCACCACGTCTTCGTCGAAGAAGGTGTTGTCCCGCAGGCGGGTGCGGTCGATAAGCTGATTGGGGATCACGAGATCCAGGGGTGCGAATTCCTCTTTCAGGCTGCCCACCGCGCTTACTGAGATAACGCGCTCGACCCCCAGCGTCTTCAACGCGTAGATGTTGGCCCGCACGGGTATGTGGGAAGGGTTGAAGCGATGACCCCGGCCGTGTCGCGGCAGGAACGCCACCCGAACGCCTTCCAAGGTACCCAAGACCACGGCGTCGCTGGGCCGGCCGTAGGGTGTATCTATGTTTAGGTATTCGACGTCGCTCAGTCCGTCGATCTCGTAGAGACCGCTGCCCCCAATTACCCCGATCGTGGCCCGCGCGGCGGTCGTCATCGGCTCCCGCCCGGTCTGGAATCAATCGCCGCTTCCCGCACCGCCAGCATCAGGCTCTCGTTAAAGGACGGGCGGGCGATTCCAGCCTCCGTGACAATGGCGCTAACGTAGCGCGACGGGGTCACGTCGAAGGACGGGTTCACCGCCTCGACGCCGATAGGCGCGGTCTGCTCGCTCCGGAAGCGGGTCACCTCGTCTTGGGCCCGTTCCTCGATCTCGATCTGGTCGCCGTCGCTCAAGCTGAGGTCGATGGTGCTTGTTGGCGCCGCAACGTAGAAAGGGATACCGTTTTCCTTGGCCAGAACAGCCAAGGTGTAGGTGCCTATCTTGTTGGCGGTATCGCCGTTGGCGGCGATGCGGTCGGCGCCAGTGATGACGCAGCCGATTTTGCCGCGCCGCATCAACATTCCAGCGGCCGAGTCCACGAGCAGCGTCGCTGGAATACCCAGTTTCTGGAACTCCCAGGAGGTCAACCGGGCGCCTTGCAGCCAGGGACGTGTCTCGGTGTTGTAGACTTCGAAACGCTTGCCAGCTTCCCATCCGGCGCGAATGACACCCAGGGCGGTGCCGAACGAGGAAGTAGCCAGAGCTCCAGTGTTGCAGTGGGTCAGCACCGACCCGCCGTCGGGCATGAGCTCGCGGCCAAAGTCACCCATACGCCGGTTTATGGCCTCGTCTTCTTGGTGGACGGCCTTTGCCTCGCCCAAGAGCCGTTCCCGAATGTCGTTGACGTCGCCCGCGGAGGTGGCCACCTCCATCATGCGGCGCACCGCCCAGTGGAGGTTGACCGCCGTGGGACGGGCCGCCCTGATTTTCTCAGCGGCGGCGGATAGCTGGGCCAAGAGGTCTTCACGTTCGGAGGCCACGATGTCCCGGGCGGCAATCGCCATCGCGTAGGCAGCGGTAACACCGATGGCGGGGGCGCCTCGTACCCGCATCTCCCGGATCGCATCGACTGCCTGTTCGTACCGGGTGACGGTGACGGTGGTCTCTTCTGCCGGAAGGCGGGTCTGGTCGATCAAAAGGAGGTTGCCGTCGGCCCATTGAATGGGCCTAATTTCGTTCAGCCGGGTCTCGTTCAATCAGAGCGCTCCTGGGTTGGGCAAAAACACGATAGCGCGTTGCATTAAAAAAGCTTCTCAATCGAGAAGCTCATAAAGGATCTGAGCCCCCCTCATATCTCGCCCCAACGGGACCCTCAGTGGTCCCTTGTTCGGAGCGCCGGAGTTAGCACCGTGTCCGGGCCCGAGAAATCGGGCTTTGACCGGTTGCCAGGCTTCACAGGGCCGTCCCCTCAGCCGTTCTATATAAAGGGTAACCAGGCGGTATTCGATTGTTAACCCAACGCTTTGAATACTACTAAGGGGCCCCAAAAGTGTCAAGGCGAGCGTCTCCTTGACTCCTTGAGACAGGGTAGGCAGTTCGTTGGTTGACACCCCCGAAGCCCTTCAACATAATTGCCCCCATGAGCAGACCGAATCTGGCGCAAACGGGCGATGGCCTCGGGTTGTTTACCGACCTTTACGAGTTGACCATGGCCCAGTCCTATTTTCGCCAAGGCATGCACTCCCCAGCTACCTTCAGTCTAACCGTGCGCAGCTACCCGGCAAACCGTGGCTACCTCGTGTCTGCTGGGTTGGACGACGTCCTCGACTATCTAACCCTCCTTCAGTTTGGCGACGAATCGGTGGACTACCTTAGGTCCACCGGCATATTCGCCGACGATTTTCTCGATTACCTGCGTGGTGTACGTTTCACAGGAAGCGTTAGGGCCGTCCCGGAAGGACGACTGTACTTTCCCGAGGAACCGGTGCTGGAGGTAACGGCCCCCATCATCGAGGCCCAGTTGGTGGAGACCTACATCATCAACCAGATGAACCTGCAGTCTACGCTGGCCACCAAGGCGGCCCGCTGTGTGTGGGCGGCCCAAGGGCGCGGGCTGGCCGACTTCGCTTCTCGACGCACTCAAGGCACCGATGCGGCAATGAAGATGGCGAGGGCAAGCTACATCGCCGGGTTCGCATCGACCAGCAACGTTCTGGCTGCCAGCCAATACGGGATTCCAGCGGCGGGCACGATGGCACATTCGTTCATTTCCAGCTTTCCGTCGGAGATCGACGCCTTCCGGGCCTATGCTGAGGCATTCCCTTCCCGGACCATACTCCTGCTCGACACCTATGACACTTTGGCGGGGGCTTGGAACGCTGTGGAGGTCGCCAAGGAGATGGAGGCCAGGGGAGACCGCCTAACCGGTGTGCGGTTGGACTCGGGCGACTACGGCCAACTCAGCCGACAGGTCAGGCAGGTCCTGGACGGCGCGGGCTTGGACTACGTGCGAATCCTGCTCAGCGGTGGATTGGATGAGTATGAGATAGAGTCGCTGGTGCAGTCCGGGGCCCCTATAGACCTGTTTGGCGTGGGCACCAAGGCCGGCGTGTCGGCCGACGCTCCTTGGTCGGACATGGTCTACAAGATCGTCTGCTTCGACCACCGCCCGTTGATGAAGCTCAGCACTGGCAAAGTGTCTCTCCCCGGGGCCAAGCAGGTGTTCCGGCGGCGCGGCCAGGATGGCCTGTATTCCGGTGATGTAATCGGGCTTGAAGACGAGCCGACTCCCGTGGGCGCCGAGCCGGTGATGGAAGAGGTAATGCGCGACGGAGTCCGCCTCTCGCCGGAAGGACCGGCGCAAGAGCTGCGCAGCCGCTTCGAAGAAGAGTTCCGAGCCTTGGAGAGTAGGTTCAAGGCGCTGCACAATCCGCCGCACTATCCGGTTTCCGTCAGCTCCCGGCTGCAACGGCTCACCGCCACGGTGAGGGAAGAAGCCGTCCTTGCCAATGTGTCGGGCGATGCCTCGTAGTCGCCCACCGAAGTCCGCGACCCCAACCAACCCGAAGAAGTGACCGCCCTATGAAGACCGCCGTTTGCATGAAATACGTGCCGATCATCGCGCGCATGCAGTTCGATTACGAGGCCAAGACCATCGTCCGCGACGGGGTCCCATCGGAGGTCAACCCATTCGACCTGCTGGGAGTTGTTCGGGCGGTCGAGCTGAAGACTGAGGCCGAGGACGAGGTTATTGTACTGACGATGGGGCCTCCTGGCGCCGCCGAAGGGCTGACCAACTGCCTGGCGTTGGGGGCCGACCGCGCGGTGCTGGTCACCGACCGGGTCCTGGCCGGCTCGGATACTTTGGCCACCTCACGGGCCCTAGCGCTGGCGTTGGCCCAACAGCAGCCCGATCTAATTATCTGCGGCCGCAACAGCACCGACGGCGAGACCGGGCAGGTGGGGCCGGAAGTCGCCGAACTGATGGGCCTACCTCACGTCAGCTCCGTTCGCAAACTGGAATTGAACGCTGACCGCACTGCCGTGGTGGCGGAACGCATCACCGACGAGGGGTTCCAGGTGCTGGAGTGCCCTCTCCCGGCGGTGGTCTGCGTCACCGAAGGCGTGGCCCCGGAGATCTACCCCAACCGGGCGCAGATGGAGGAGGCCGCCGCCAAGCCAACCTCGCAAGTCACTGCCGCGGACCTGACCGACGACACGTCCCAATTCGGTGTTGAGGGCTCGCCAACCTGGGTCAACGAAATCCGCTTGGTTGAACCCAACCGATTAGGCGTGATGTTGGAGGACGCCGAGCCCGTGGACGCCGCCCGCCAGATCGCTGGCTCGGTGCGCGCCCGGCTTTCCGAACTGGCCGCGGCCGCCCCCGACGACACACCGACGGCACTGCCCAGGTATCCCGAAGGCCGCGAGCGCAGCGTTTGGGTAGTGGCCGAGACCACCCGGGACGGACTCGCCCACGTTACCCTGGAAATGCTGGGGAAAGCGCGAGAGATGACTCGGGTCACTCGAAGCGAAGTGGTGGCCGTCGTCGTCTCCGGCAGCGGCGAAGACTCGGCCAATAGCCTCGCGGCGCATGGGGCGGACCGTGTGCTGCTTCTGGACAACTCCGAGTTGGGGCCGGTCTGCAGCCGGGCCGTTGGCCGAGCGTTGGCCGATGTGGTCGATCGCGAACGCCCCTACGCCATCCTCTTCGCCTCCACCGCCGATGGCCGTGACTTGGCCGCCCGCTTGGCCGCCCGCTTGGGATTGGGGCTGACCGGTGACGCCATCGACCTTGAGATCGACGATGATGGCCGGCTGGTACAGCTTAAGCCAGCCCTCGGCGGCAATGTGGTAGCCCCGATCTTGTCCAAAACCCTGCCGAACTTGGTCACTCTGCGCCCCGGACTGCTGACCCCCGCCGTTGCCGAGCCTAACGCCAAGGCGGCGGTGGAACGAATCCCGGCCGAACCCTTCGACGGCCCAGACGTCAAAGTGGTCAGCGAGGAGTTTCAAGAAGACCAGGAGGGCTTGGAATTGGCCCGAGCACGTGTCGTGCTCGGTGTGGGCATGGGCGTCGGCCATGACAACGTCGACCGCGTTGTGGAGATGGCCCGTTCGATAGGCGCTTCTGTGGCGGTGACCCGCGACGTGGTCCATGAGGGCTGGCTGCCCCAACAACTACAAGTTGGTATCAGCGGCCGGACCATCGCACCGACGGTCTACGTGGCCGTGGGCATACGCGGAGCCTTCAACCACACCGTTGGTCTACAGCGCGCCGGAATCATCGTGGCGGTGAACCAGAACCGCAGGGCAACCATGTTCCGTTCGTCCGATTTTGGCATAGTCGGGACCTGGGAGGAGTTCCTCCCACCGCTGATCGAGGAGCTGCGGCCAGTGTTGGCCGGGTTGTAGGGTAGGCGTTATGTCAGTGACGGAAGACCTGGCCCAACACATATCCGGCGCACGTTTTGACGCGCTGCCTGACGAAGCGGTGGAAGCCGCCAAGGTCGTCATCCTCGATGGCTTGGCTGTCACCCTGGCTGGCTCTCTGGAGCCAGCGGCCCGAATCGTCGCGGACTACGCCCAAGAGATGGGGGGCAATCCTCAGTGTGCGGTCTTTGGGCAGGGGTTCAAGACCTCGCCGCCGATGGCTGCCTTCGTAAACGGCGTGGCTGGCCACGTGTTGGATTATGAAGTGATGTGGCATCCTGCAACCCACGCCACTTCACCGACCCTGCCGGGCATCATGGCCTTGGCCGAACGTAACCAATCGACCGGGCAGGGCATCCTGACCGCGCTGGTTACCGGTTTCGAGGTGCAGGGGCGTATCCGTGTGGCCTCGGCCGACATGGACCTGCGCGGCTTCCACCCGCCGGGCTTGGTCGGCGTGATGGGTAGCGCCGCCGCTGGCTCGGTGATGTTGGGGTTGGACACTCAGCAGACCCGGATGGCCCTCGGCATCGCTGGTAGCCGCGCCGGTACCGTGTCGGCCAACACGGGCACCATGACCAAGTCCACCCACTGCGGCAACGCCGGACGCATGGGCTTGGAGGCCGCGCTATTGGCCGCCCGAGGATTCACGGCCCACCACGACATCTTCGACCACCCCACCGGTTACGCCGCCGTGATGTTTGGAGAGGGGTTCGAGCTCGAAGCGGTGAGCCGCAACTTCGGTAACCCCTACCGGATGGTTGACCCCGGTGTGGCCATCAAGAAACACCCCAGTCAGTACGGCACCCACCGGGGCATCGACGCGGCCCTGGAAATGCAGGCGAAATACTCCATTGACCCGGAGCGGATCGCGTCGGTACACATCGAGACGCCGGTGATGGAATACGTCGGCCGGCCGTCTCCCCAGACCGGCTTGGAAGGGAAGTTCAGCTTCCAATACACCGTGGCCGCCGCGCTCCTTGACCGCCGGATCACCATTGACACTTTCACCGACGAGAGCGTGCACCGGCCAGCGATACGGTCGCTGCTGGCCAAGACCCACGTCGACATGCGGCCGGACATTCCGTCGAACTTCGAGGACATGTGGATTAGGGTGCAGGTAACCACGACCGACGGCATGAACATCGGGGTGGTCTGCCAACGTCCCAGGGGCATCTGGGGCAACCCCCTCAGCCGGGAAGAGCGGCTGACGAAGGTGCGGCAATGCGCTTCTCGGGTGGTCAGTGACGGCGCTGTCGAAACTCTTATAGAGATCATTGAGGACCTTGAAAACGCTTCTGCTAGCCGGGTCCAGCAGCTCGTTGAAGCCCTCAGCGTTACTTGACACTGATGTTCCGGCGCGGGGACAATGTCAAGGGTTTCCGGACCCGCGCGCCGCGAGCGAGCCCATCGACCAGCTAGGTCAAGGGTTTCCGGACCCGCGCGCCGCGAGCGAGCCCATCGACCAGCTAGCTTTGACTACACGTCCAACGAAAGAGGCCACACATGGACTTTGGATACACGCCTGAACAGGAAACCCTGCGCCATAAGTTGCAGGAGTTCATTGCCGAGCATGTAACCCAAGATGTGCTCGATGAACTGGAAAGCGGCGAAGAAGGCGGGCGCGGCGTCCACTACCGTGAGTTGGTTCGCAAGGTCGCCGAGCGCAACTGGATCGGGATCAGTTGGCCCGAGGAATACGGCGGTCAGGGCGGCAGCCGTATCGAACAGTACATAGTGGAAGAAGAGTTCGCCCGTCTGGGAATCGCGGTCGGCGGCGCGGGCAGCGGCGCTCCGGCAATCCTGGCCGCTGGCACCGAGGAGCAGAAGCAGCACTTCATTCCCGGACTGATCAACGGAGACATTATCTTCGCCCTTGGCTTTACCGAGCCCCAAGCCGGGGCTGATCTGGCGGGTCTCCAGTGCCGCGCGGTGCGAGACGGCGACGAGTACGTGATCAACGGCCAGAAGATGTACACCTCGGCCGCCCACTATGCGACCCACGTCTACCTGATGGCCCGAACCGACCCCGACGCGCCACGGCACCGGGGCATCTCGATCTTCTTGGTGCCCATGGACACCCCGGGCATCACCGTGCGCCCGCTGTGGACCATCCAGAGCGATCCGCCCGCGCCCATTGGCACCACCTACGGCATGGCCCGCACCAACGAGACGTTCTTCGAAGATGTCCGCATCCCGGCCTCTTGCTTGCTGGGCGAGGAGAACTCCGGTTGGTACGTCGGCGCGATGGGCTTGAACTTGGACCGGGTCGGGGCCAGCCGCTACCTCATTTCAGTGCGGCGCGACGAGGACATAGTCAACTACATCAAGGAGCACGACTTCGGTGGCCACTCTCCGGCCGAAGATCCGGCGGTACGCGACAAGCTGGCGGAGCTTTGGACCGAGGCCCAAGTGTGTCGGCTGATGACAATGCGAAGCATGTCCTTGGTCGAGCGCGGGGGTAACTTCACCTACGAGGGCTCCGCCGAGAAGGTCTGGGCGCCCGAGCACGGCGTCCACACCACCGAGACCATCACCCAGATCCTGGGGCCCTACGCCCAGTTATTGAGCAGTTCCGAGGAGGCCATCGAGAATGGCGTGTTCGCCCACAACGTGATGGGCGCCTTCCAGTCGGGCATCAACCACGGCAGCGTCCAAGTGATGCGCGACCAGATGGCCCGCCGCGGCCTAGGCATGCCCCGAGGCTGATTACGCACCAAGACCCAAGAGACTACCGTAGGGGCGCTTCGCGAAGCGCCCCTACGAATCCAAAACGACGAAGATAACGATGGACATACTTCCCTCCGAAGAAGAACAGATGCTCAAGAACGTGGCCCGTGAGTTCTTGGAGGCCGAGGTCTCCACGGCCATGGTCCGCGAGATGGAGTTGGACAACCTGGGTTATCCTCCCGACCTTTGGCGGCAACTGGCCGACTTGGGCTGGCTGGGGCTGGCCATACCTGAGCAGTACGGCGGGCAGGGCTTGCCTCTGACCTATCTGGGGATGGTCTTAGAAGAGCTGGGCCGGGTATTGGCGCCGGTGCCCTTCCACAGCACTATGGTCGCCGCGCTGACGATAGCCGAGGCAGGGACCGAAGACCAGAAGCGGGAAATTCTGCCAGCGGTCGCCAGCGGCAGCCAGGTACTGACCTGGGCCGTTACAGAGCGTGATCCACGGCTGGCGCCCCAAGCGTTATCGCAATTGGCAGAACCCGACGGCGACGGCTGGGTGCTGAACGGCCAGAAGATGTTCGTAGAGAATTTCATTGTCGCCGACAAATGCCTGGTGGCAGTCCGTACTGCCCCAGCCTCCAGCCAGAACGAGGGAATCTCTCTGTTCATCGTCGACCCCAACGGCACCGGTGTCTCCCACACCCCGCTGGTCACCATCGCCAAGGACAAGCAGAGCCGGGTCAACTTCAACGGCGTCCGCGTTACCCGTGCCGACTTGGTCGGCGAATTGAACGAAGGGTGGCCGATAATCGAGGCGATGTTGGACCGGGCGACGGCGCTGGTTTGCTGCCAGATGGTGGGCGCGACCCGCAAGGACGCCGAGATGGCCACCGACTACGCCAAAACCCGGGTCGCCTTTGGTCGGCCCATCGGTTCCTTCCAATCGATCCAGCACCTTTGCGCCGATATGCTGCTGCACGTAGATGGTGGCCAACTTCTGACCTACGAAGCCCTGTGGAAGATGGACCAAGGCCTGCCCGCCAGTGTGGAGGTCTCTCAGGCCAAAGCCTTCTGCAACGAGAAGTGCGAATCGGTGGTGCGTTCCGCGCAAGTGATCCACGGCGGCATCGGGTTCATGATGGAGTTCGACCTGCACCTTTGGTTCCGTCGCGTCTCCGCTTGGACCATGCGGTTGGGCACCACCTTCGAGCACCGGGCGAGAATTGCGAGCGCGCTGCTGGACAAGCCGGGTAAGGTCCGGCTCGGCCTGCCGCTGCCAGTGTAGGACCAGCCGCGGGATACCACATTCGACCGTACCTGGAGGAAACAGATGGCCCAAGACCCCGTTTGCGGGAAGGAAATCGACGAAGAACAGGCCCGGGCTCAGACCTCGATCACCCGCCACGGCGCGTCCGAGGTCGACCCACAGCTAGGGACCCGCATCTTCCACGATGGTACCTGGATATACTTCTGCGGACTGGAGTGCCGCACCAAGTTCCTAGCCAGCCCCGCCACCTACACCAGCTAGGCCAGCCAGTTCCCGAGACGCATCCAGCAGCCGCAAGGAGTGAGCGACGATGCCTGACCCGATCACCCTGGACCCCAAGAAGACTGCCGTAATCCTGGTAGACATGATCAACGCCGTGGCCAAGGGCGACGGTCCTCCGTACAACCCTCCGGCCAACCGACAAGCGGTCACCGATAATTTCGCCCGATTGATCGCGCATTGCCGAGAGGTCGGCACCCCACTCATATACATCACCACCCACCGACGCGCCGACAACTCCGACGCCCCCAAGACCATCTCCGATATCGGTGGGGCCGGGGCCGGAAATCAGGCTGGCACCCCGGCGGTCCAGGTGGTCGATGAGCTGGCGATGGGACCCGACGATTACTTGGTAGTAAAGCCTCGCTTCAGCGCCTTCTATGGCACCAACATGGATGGCATCCTCAAGTCCTTGGGTACCGAGACCATTTTGGTTGGGGGCATCTCGACCCAGCGAAGCGTTGAAGGCACCGCTCGCGACGCCAAGAACCGGGACATTCAGTGCGTGGTAGTCAGCGACTGCTGCACGGCTGGCGAAGAAGACGTCCACGAGATGACCATTAAGCACGTACTGCCCCTGCTGGTGCGGGTGCGCAACACCGACGAGGTGATTGCCGCTCTCTCCAACTAATGCCGCTACATAGAGTCGACAAGCTGTAACGGGAGGTAAGCGTCATGGCCGACGTAAAGACAGTCCTAGTAGGCACCATCGGACAGGGAATCATGCGCAGCGCCGACGGCGGCGAGTCTTGGCGGAGGGTAGGGATCGACGCTGGGATGCACTCCGATGCGTTGGTGCGGACTCTGGGTAACCACCCGGACCGCCCGGGCGTCGTATTCGCCGGGACCGACAAAGGCTTGTATCGCAGCGAGGACGGCGGCCAGCAGTGGAAGCTGCTGGACACCGCCATGAGCGGGACCTGCGTGTGGGCGATGGCCATCGACTCCGCGGATCCCAAGCTGATGTTTGCCGGTACCGGCACCCCCGACCCCGCCGGAATCTTCCGCTCCAGCGACGGCGGCGACACGTGGGAGCAGCGCCCTGTCGACATTGCCAAAGAGTGCCCGAACGTGGGCGTACCTCGTGTTACCGGTATCGCCATCGACCCCCAGAACCATCAGGACGTGTGGGTTGGCCTGGAGGTCGACGGCCTACGCCACAGTCCCAACGCTGGCGATACCTGGGAGTCGATCAACGGCGCTATCCCTAACCCGGACGTTCACAACGTAGCCGTGGCCGCTGGCCCGCCCAAGACGGTGGTTGTCGTGGTGAACAACGACGTGTACACCAGCGCTGACAACGGGGCGAGCTGGGACCGGTTGGGCATCCGCGAAGTCTTCCCGCTGACCTATCCCCGAGGCATCATGGTGCAGCCGGACAACCCGAACGTGGTCTTCGTGACCATCGGCGACACCACACCGGGTCAGACTGGCACCATTATGCGCTCCAAGGACACAGGCAAGACTTGGGAGGACCTGCCACTGCCGGTGGAGCCCAACACCGCGATGTGGACGGTTAACATTCAGACCACCGACCCCAAGATCGTCTTTGCCGGCAGCCGCTACGGCTACCTCTACCGCAGCGACGACGGCGGCGATTCGTGGAGCAAGCTACGCCGGGAGTTCAGCGAAATTTCCAGCGTGATGTGGCTGCCGGAGTAGCCGTATCACGGTTGGCTTCATCGGTCCGGCTGTGAATGTCGACGGGTGCACCTGTAGCGGCAATTAAGGCTGCGGATAGAGTTTGCGGCCAGTGAGACCACTACAGGTTTGCCGATGATAGCCCCTCCACCGCCTCCGCTGCCCCCGCGCATCGAGGGTTCCGGGTTCTCGAGAAGGAGTCTCGGTACCTCGATATTCGTCATGGTCTGCATCGTGCTCATCGCACTGGTAATGGTGCGGATGAGTACGGGCTCGGAGGACGGAGACACTCTCGGTCCCGAGGTCATAGTTCCGGTCGCTGCCAGGCACGCGGAGGATACGGGTAGCGTCGGACTGCAAGGGTTCGGCGGCATCATCGGGGAGCCCGCTGCCGTGCAAGGTACGATGATGACTCTCACCGAGGCAGAATTCTTTACCACCGGCCAACCAATTTCCGAGGGTTCGGAAGAATGGGAGAACAGGAGTGCCTTGGTCTGGCTCGTGGCGTTCGACGGCGCAATACGCGGTGAAGCGGACTCCGAATATAGGCAGTTATCGATTGTCTTGGATGCTCGGACGAGACGCCTGATTTCCAGCACCGCCTACCCGGCCGGTAATGAGCTCGATACCAGCGGATTGGAAGACCTGCGACAGTACATGCCCTGAGATCGAATTTTTAGCGGTAATGCCGGGCTAGCTCCGAGGCGTATTTCCGGCCCAAGTCCCCTCCATCCGCCTCCAGCCACTCTGTGAAGCGAGTCGGGGCCGTTGGCGGTCCTGCCGAGACCAGAAGGCCCGCCATGAGACCGTCGATTTCATCTCTAGTAAGCACCACGTCTCCCACCAATCGGCCGAGGATACGGGCTCCCAGCATCGCCACCGAAGAAGGAGCGTGGACCATACGGGCCCTGCTGCCCACGCGACGGGCCAGCAGGCGCACGAATTCCTCGAAGGTGAATTTCTCAGGACCGACGGCGTCGGTAGCTGTATCCTCGAGATTCCCGGCGGCACATACCGCTAACCGCGCCACGTCCTCCACTGAGACCGGTTGAATGGGATAATCGCCGGAGCCGGCGATCAGGAATACCGGGAAGCGTCGCAGAAACCACGCGATATTGTTGACTAGGATGTCCTCGCCGCCGAACAGCTGAGTTGGGCGGATGATGGCGTAGGACAGCTCCGACTCGCGGACGGCTCTTTCACCCAGCGCCTTGCCGCGGAAATAGGGAAGGGACGAGGCTTCGGAGGCGTTGGTGATACTTATGTGGACAACTCGCCGAACTCCCGCCTCGGCTGCGGCCCGCAACAGAGTGCGGATGTTGTTGACAGCGGTGTCATGGGTGGTACCTTCGCGGGCGAAGCGGACCCAATACGTGTTATACAACGTGGTGGCGCCTTCCAAGCTGATTACCAACCTGCCGAAGTCGCCGAAATCAAGTGGGTGCGCCTCAACTTGGTCACCAAAGGGACTCTGGGAGGCCATAGCACGAGTGACCGTCCGGACGGTTTCACCCGCATCCAGCAACTGCTTCGCGATATATCTGCCGGTGTAGCTGAAGGCCCCGGTGACTACGCTCAGACCAGGCTGGCCCATGCGCCTACTGGGTTGCGACCGTTCCGGTGGAACTGGAGGACTCGATTCCGCCTCCACGGTTGAGAGCGTCCCCTGCCGCGCTGGTCTGGCCGCCGAGTCCGGCGATCATGAAGAAGACGATCACCGCGATGATCGCCAGCAATATCCCGGCTGCGAGGTAAGTGGTACGGGCTTTCGCCATGGGCAAGCCTCGATGAGTCTATAGGTCCCAAAGCCCTCTCCCACTGCACACGATAGATTATATCCGTGACCGTGTGGTCGAAACCCGCAGACTGGGTAGGGGCTTCGACCACAATCCATTAATCCGGCGATGGCACCATGAATATCTGGGTAGATGATCCGACGGGACCTTTGCCGAGGGCCTTGGCGGCGTCCTCGCTGATCTCGCCCTCTTCGAAGATACCCAGACAGTTCTCGTGGTCCGTCGATATCAGTCTCGTCAGCCGGGGCGGTTCGCCAGGCCACCGCTTGGACTCGATCGTGAATGCGCAACCTTCGTCTCTTCTCTTACCCTGAACCACTCTTTGGACCGGATCCATCAGCACGATATCCTCAGGACGCAGGTGTCTGTCTCGGCGGGTGGCCCGTAGCTCCGGCGCTTTGATTTCAGCGCGGACGCCGTACTCGGAGAACCGGACGGTCTTGGCATAGTCGCCCCCTCCGGGCCACTCAACGGTGAATTTGACCTGCTTGAGCATATGATCGGTCCGCCACTCGGACTTATGCGTGAGACCGGATTCTTGGTCGATCTCTGAGCGAAGCAGGTGTACCACATGGCCCTTCCAGTTCTATATCCGGCCCGAACCGGAGCTCTGTATCCGGTCCAAACTCAAGACTCATAGCCGACACGACGATTCTATCGAGCTCGTCCGCGGGAGCGACGACCGGCCGGGTATCGATTGACCACTCACCCGATTCCGGGTCTAGCGCATAGATTGTCCCTCCCGTAACGATGGCCCCAGCGTGAAGGGTTGTCTTGCCGGTGGGCGCTTCCAAAACGATCTCCGCTGAGAATTCGAGCTCGCTCGGAGATACGTAGACCCAATCGAACAGCCGACGGTCCACGAAGAAGAAGTCGTCGTGGGGCACTCGGTGGACCTCTTCCACCTCGGCGCGGTAGGATACCCCGGAGGTCGTGGCTTCAACCGCGCTGGAATACCATTCCTGAGGCGTGAGGGCGGGGGTCTCGACCGTATAGGTGGCGACACCTCCGCAGCCAACGAGGGCCGCGGCAGCGACGGACAGCGTCAACAACCCTTGCAAAAGAAGACTGCCCCGCCAGCGCTGGCGGGGCAGTTCGATGTGCTCGACCAAGGGACCTTACGGGGCCAAGCCCGCGGTGCCGGAGGTCGGACGGTCGGCCCTAGGCCGGTTGTCGTACGGCTGCAACTGCACTTCGTGGAGCGCCGGGATGACTTCCGTCCCTAGCAGTTCGATGGAGCGCATGACGTCCTTGTGTTCCATCGCGCCTTCGTTGCCGTAGATGTGGATGTAGCCCGGGCTCAGGCGTTCAATGACCTCGGTCAGCTTCTGGGTGACGGTGTCAGGGCTGCCCACAATGATGTTGTTGACACCGCGAAGCTGGTCGTAGCTAAGACCCACACCCAGACCGCCGGCGCCAGCCACGTTGCCGGTGGGCCGCTGGGCCTTGATCTCGACCGAAGCGCGGGACTGGTAGCCGGGCGGGTCGTTGTGCTCCATCGGACCACGCTGACGGTGCTCGATGGTCCACATAAACTCCCGGCCGAGCTCGATGGCCTTCTCGTCGGTGTCGGCGACGAGACAGCGCAGCAGGTAGCCGAAGTGCTCGGGGCCAGCCTGCCAGCCCTCTTCCTCGGCGGTGTCGATGTATATCTGCTTAAGCCACTCGGTGGTGTCTACCAGGGCGCCCAAGTTCATGTAGGGGTGCTTGTGCTTGGCGGCCCAGACGACGCTCTCAGGGCTGCCAGTGCCCGGGAACCAGATGTCGGGGCGAGGCTTCTGCATCGGCACGACCCAAGGGTTCACCACACGGTAGTGGTAATACTGCCCCTCGTACCGGAAGGGACCGGGCTCGGTCCAGCACTTGATGATCAGGTCATGGGCTTCCTCGAACCGTGCGCGGTTCTCGGAGGGCTCGATACCGCCCTGCAGCGTTTCCACGGCGGTGCCGCGAACGAAGCCGGAGATGATCCGACCGCCGGAGTAGCAGTCCAGCATGGCGATCTCTTCCGCCATGCGGATGGGGTCGTTGACGGCGATGACGTTACCAAGGATCGCGATCTTCACGTTCTTGGTGAGCTTGGCGATGACAGCGGCGTCGAGGTTGACCGCCGGTTTCATGCACCAATACGAGGCATGGTGCTCGTTGCTCATGATGCCGTCGAATCCCACTTCGTCGGCCAAGGCGTACTGCTCGTGGTACTGGTTGTATAGAATGCTGGCCTTATGGGGATCAAAGTAGGTGTTGGGGAATCCCAGACGCCCCGAATCGTACTTCTCGAGGTCCTCGTTGCCGACATGTCCGTAGGGTTGCTCGGAAAACCAATAGATCTCCGCCTTGTCTTTGGGCCGCGCTAGCTGATCGACCATTCTAAGACTCCCGCGTATGAATTGACCGAATTATAGTCAATGTGGCGGGAGTGAGCAACCGGGAATAGTTTCGGGTTGTGAGCGCCTGGCTTAAGGGGTAACATTTGGGCGTCGTGATTGGGTGATTGCGACGAAACAAATCTCAGGCAACGGAGGGAAGGAAATGGCTCTAACGTTGGCGGACGCAAACCGGATCATCGGCGCTTCGATCGCTGCGGCGGGCGATGTAGGAATCAAACTCAGCGTGGCCGTGGTTGATGGTGGCGGGCAACTGTTGGCATTCCAGCGGATGGAGGGGGCTATTGCGGTGAGCGCCACGGCCGCGCCGGGCAAGGCGGTCGGTTCGGTGTTCTTCGGACGCGACAGCGCGTCCATCAATGCAGACTCCCCAGTGATGCAGGCGATCATGGCGTCTCAAGGCGGCCGCATTATCCCGGCCCAAGGCGCGATACCGATCTACCAGGGCGGCGAGTTGGTCGGGGCTATCGGCGGCAGCGGTGGCAGCGCCCAGCAGGACGAAGACTGTGTGCGGAAGGGATTGGAAGCGCTCTAGGCCCGCTCCTCACCGTTAACAGCAAAAGGGGGCAGGCACAACGCCTGCCCCTCTTTGTTTCGGAGTCGACGGTAGTCGCTGCGCTACGATCTGCTTACTTCTAGCCAAGCTACGTTCTCGTCGTTCGCCCGCTGCAGGGCCGGGTCACCAATCCCGTATCCGGCCACCATTCCCACGGCCTCCACACCGAAAACAGATGCCAAAACGTTGGCAGTCTCTTGGACCCGGTCGATGTCCCTAGAGTCGACGCCGTTCGATGCTTCGATCGCGACCCATATAGGGTCTCTTGTATCTCGCCGAATGGCACGAATGACGAAGTCGGTGACCGACACTCGGAGTTCCTCGTCGTCGCTAATCTCGCGACGATCGACCGCGTCTTCCAAAGGATCCCTCAATTCGGGATGAATTCCGTGAACAGGGCCAAGAAGTATCTCCGCGCGGCGAAGACCGAGCTTTTGGCTGACCAGCGGGATGACTCTCAGATGAAGCCTCGACTCAAGCATAAAGCCGTTGAGGCGACCGATGTCATCGGCCATGCCGTCGAGCCTTGCATCGACCCGGTCAAAGCGCGCGTCGACCTGTGCGAACCGTTCATCTACTTGAGCGAACCTGGTGTCCACGCTCTCGGCCAAGTTGGCGATGGTCTCGGCCACCTGGGCGAAGCGGGCGTCCACGGTCTCGGCCAAGTTGGCGATGGTTTCGGCCACCTGGACGAAGCGGGCGTCCACGGTCTCGGCCAAGTTGGCGATGGTTTCGGCCACCTGGGCGAAGCGGGCGTCCAAGGTCTCGGCCAAGTTGGCGATGGTCTTGGCCACCTGGGCGAAGCGGGCGTCCACGGTCTCGGCCAAGTTGGCGATAGTTTCGGCCACCTGGGCGAACCGCTCGTCAACCCGGGTGGCAAGCGCGTCAACCTTGCTAGGGAGCTCAAGCAGGTCGCGTGTCAGAAGCCGTACCCTCAGGGCTTCGGCCCACTCGGGGTGTTCATCCAGCAACCTGATCAGGTCTTCAATTGTGTTGATCGTTGTCATGATGGTGACCTGATCACCAGTATATAGTGGAAAGCCCAGACACAACAGACGCAACTGTCAGGCGTATGCCAGACGACCAACACCGAAAGGGGGCAGGCGCAACCATTCCCCGCGACCGACCTTTGGAGCCGTCGGCGGGAGGATGGATCATCTCCGGGCAGAGAGGTCCGGGTATAGATCATCAGGCAGCGCTTGATAATCTCTCCAGGGAAATTCCTGGCCTCGGCGTTCATGGAGATAGCGAAGCAGGGGTACTCTGCAGACTGGATAGTCTCGTCTTTGATGATCTCCGATGCGTGGTTCCTGAACCTGTCGCGGGCCACGTCATCGAACACCACCGGGAATCGTTTGAACGAGTCTGGTAAACCTCGCAGATGAGTGCGGGTAAAGTATTGAGTCTCTACCATGCGAGGATAAGAAAATATAGATGCCATCAGGGTCTCGACGAGACTGCTTTTCCCGCAATTGCTCTGGCCGTAAAGCACCGCGAACATCTGCTGGTCGAAGCTGAAGTGGTTTTGCCGCATAGTCGCGTTTCGAACATCGCAGACGAACGGGGAGAAGTAGACCCAGCACATGAACGTGAAATAATCACGTTGTAGCCGCGGCACATCACCCACGAATCCATTTTGGTAGTTGCCGAAAAACTCCACCCAAGCGGCAACGTCGCTTCGCACGGCCTCGTGGCTCACCTCCAGGCTGAATTCTTGTCCCGAAAGGGTGAACCTGTCGCCATCGTAGGCTAGGTATGTCTTCGGCCCTTCGTCGTCTTGCCGAGCGGTCGCAATCCGAATCCCTTGCCTTACGATTCGGGGCACCAGCTTGAAATTGCCGGACCTGTCGGGCTCTAGATCGGCAAGGGCTTTCCGCCGAACCGGCCGTTTCATTTCCACCTGTGCCAGGACCTGGGGCACACTGTATTCGGCTTCTTCCTCATGCTCAGCGGGGAGGATGTACAGCGTGACCCCGTCGTCGGTCGATTCCGCCTCGGTCAGCACGGGTGTTTCTTCCAAGGGAATCAGGGCGGCCGGCACCGGTTTGTCCCGGAGGGCAAGACGGCTCGTCGCTATTCCGCGCACCGCTTCGTACTGATCTGAATAGTGGCCCCAAGCTCGGTCGTCATTGTCGAAAGCGATCAGTGTTTCGGCTTGTCTTCCCGAAAATGCGATCTCTGAGAGGTTGGCTGAACCGACGATGACCCGCCTCAGTCCCGAGCGCTCCAGCAAGTAGATTTTCGCGTGAGCTATAGCATCTTTGACGACATAGAAGCGGGCTTTGCCTTCAATTGTCCGGTCATAGATAATCCGGCGTCTCTTCACGGTGACGAACCCACGGTTCAGCGATTCATCCACCGCCGTTTGGAAGCTAAGGAGGTCGGCTGCATCACGCCGAAGTATCCCGTTATGGCCAAAGATGCACTCAAAATCTTCGAAGTCATAATCTCGAAGGAGACCCAGGACCATCGGGATGCTTGGCGTGCAGGTGAGCGCCCGCATCGACGAGAAGCCACTGAATAACCCCATGTCGAACCGTCCAACAGCTTCGACGCGCGCACAAACAATGTCGAGAGCATCGACCCGAGCACGAGAGTCCGGGTCGTCCAGGGTGAATCCGGTTTGTCGCGTGGTCATCGAACGCCTGCCCCCAAATTTAGAGCGATCAGAATTTAGATTATTGTACGACGGTCGATCTCATCGCGGCGCTTGAGGACCATACGAGAATCGGTTAAGCAAACGGAGAAGGGGCAGGCGTCACGCCTGCCCCTTCTTGCTGGCCATCGTGCCGGCGAGTGGGTTAGTTGGGGGTTACGGCCAAGGAGCGGATTTCGCCGAATTCCTTCTTCAGCTTGCTCCAGGTCTCGCCGCCGTCGTCGCTAACGTAGATGTAGCCGAAGAGGCTGGCGGCCGCCACGACGTTGGGCATCTCCGGGTTGTTGGCCATCCAGTAGACCACCGAGTTGGGGTCGACAGGTAGGTTGGCAGGGTTCCAGGTCTGCCCACCGTCGCGGGTTACCTGCACCGCCCCAGTCACGCCGGGGATGAAGTCACCGTTGCCGACGAACATCGTGTCGGGGTCGTCGGACTTGATCAGCATACCGCGGCAGTAAGAGCGGGCGTCGTCGTCGTTGAACTTGGGGAAGTAGTGGTAGTCCCAGCTCTCGCCCTCGTCGGTGCTGGTGGCTATGCCGAACGGGCTGGTGCAGTAGAAGGCCGGATTGTCGGTCGCCCGGATGGCCATACCGTGGATGTCGCCGTGGAATGGGTCGGGGCCCAGGTCGGGCAGATGCACCCAGTTGTCGCCGCCGTCCAAGCTCTTGTAGACGCCGTCGACCTCGATGCCAGCCCAGACGGTACGACTGTCTCGCGGGTCGACGATTATGTTGGTCGTGCGCGGGGTGCCGATGGGGCACTCCATGTTCACTCCCATGGACAGCTTTTCCCAGCTCTTGCCGCCGTCGCGGGAGCGGAAGCCCTCGGGGCGGGTACCGGCGAAGATGGTGTCGGGGTGCGACGGGTCGATCGCCACCGACCAGACCTGCAGATCGCCGGTGGGAGCATCGATGCTCTGCCAGGTGAGCCCGTTGTCGTCGCTGCGGAATAGACCCAAACCATCGGAGCCGGCCAGAATCCGGTGCGTGTCGTCGGGGTATACCTGAAGCGCGCGGACGTTGCCCTCGGTCGGGATCGGGGTGCGAATCTTGGTCCAAGTGTCGCCGCTATCAGAGCTTATGTTAAGCCCTTGGCCCACGGTGCCAACGAAAATCGAGTAGCCATTCGCCATGACGTTTCCTCCTCTCTATGGGGAATTGGCGCCTGCTTGCGGATATGCCGTTATGATAACGCCAGAGTGCCGAAAACACCAGAATTGGGCTGCTTCGAGGGCGGTTGACACCGGTTGGTCGCTCGTTCACAATTCTTGTCAACAGGCGTCCGCAATAGGCACAAAGCCTCCGGAGGTAAGTCAATGGTCCAAACTGCAGCCTACACCGTGGAAGCGTTCGTTGCCGACGTGAAGGAGATCTTCGCCTCGACCCAGGACCCGCTCAAGCAGGCCCAAGGCGTGTCCGACCACCTGGAGGCGCTCTTGGCCGAGCCCGACTGGTTGGAGCAGGCCATCGAGTTGCCCGAGGAAGAAGGCTACGGCCGCTACACGATTTATCTGGACGAAGACGCAGGGCACCCTGGCAACGGCTGGTGGCTGATGGCCTCGGTGCAAAAGCCCGGACAGGACAACCTGCCCCACGACCACGGCGCAGCCTGGGTCGTCTACGGTGTGTACAAGGGCTCCATTCGGCAGCGCAAGTGGCGCTGGTACTACCCTGGCGAGGGCGTAGATTACCCTCAGATCAAGGAGACCGGTGAGTTCGTCCAAAAGGACGGCGCGGCGGCCTTCTTCCTCCCCGGAGAGATCCACGACACTCTGAACCTCGAGGAAGGCCGCTCCTTGGTGGTCCGCCTCGAATCGCAGAAGCTGGACCGCGTTATCCGGTACCAGTACAACCCGACGGAAAACACCGTCAAGGTGTACGATCAGTAGAGATTACCGGGAAACATCGCAGTAACGAAAACGCCTCGGCATCTCGCCGGGGCGTTTTTTATGGGTGTAAAGGGACGTTCCCATGTTCGGGCCGCTAGGCGTCCGATCGTAACCGCACCCGCAGCCTCTCCGTAGCCACTGGGTCGAGGGTCATCGTCTGGGGGTCGATGACCACGCCGTACTCTTCGCGGACGTAGTCGATGCTCAGCTTCTCTTGCTCCACGTCCTCCAGGACGGCGTGGGGATCACGGTCCAAGGGGTCGCCATAGCCGCCGGCGCCGGCTTGGATTACGCGGTAGAGGTCGCCCTTCTTGAGTGTCATCAGATGCTTGCCAGGCAGTTCCTGCTCCTCGGGGGTGTCCGGGTTGAGGAAGTTCTGCGTGGGTGTGCCGGGCTTGCCGCCCTCGACGCCCCAAGGCCGGAAGATGGTGCGGTCGGACCGAAGTTGGAAGGTGGCTTCCTCGGCCAGGAGCCGAAACTCCCGCACCATGCCCAGCCCGCCTCGGTACTTCCCCGCGCCGCCGGTATCGGGCACCAGGCCGTAGCGCTCGACCAGCAGGGGTTGGTCGGCTTCTATTGTCTCGATCGGCGTGTTGGCCATGTTCAGCACCGGGGAGGCCAGGCCGTCGGCGCCGTCGATACTCGGCCCGCCGCCACGAGGTCCGTCGTTGTTGAACTCCAGGTAGACCCAGGCCTTGCGGTTGGGGTGGTAGCCGCCGAACGAGAGGCCGACCTCGCCGCCGCCCCAGGCCCCGGGCACCCGCCCGGGCAGCGCTTGGGCCATCGCGCCGAACATGGCATGACAGATGCGGAAGCCAGCAAGTCCCCGGGCCGCGACCGGCGCGGGATGCTGTGGGTTTACGAAGCAGCCCTCGGGGGCGGTGATGTTGAAGGGCCGGAAGAACCCGCTGTTGGACTGGATTGCCGGGTCGATCAGGCACTTCATCACGGCGTATACGTTCGATTTGGTATAGGCGAAGTTGGGGTTGATTGAGCCCTTGGCCTGTGGTGAGGTGCCGTCAAAATCGACGAATACCTCGTCACCGTCGATCTTCACCTTGATGTGGATGTTGATGGACTGGGGATCGATACCGTCGTTGTCGATATGGTCTATGAAATCCCATTCGCCTTGGGGGAGGGACGAGATCTCGGCGCGGGTCAGCGCCTCGGTGGTGTCGAGGATGTCGGTCATGTAGCTCTTGAGTTCTTCCAGACCGTACTCGTCGACCAATCGCAGCAGGTCGCGCTCGCCGAAGCGGACCGCCGCCAATAGCGCCTGCACGTCGCCCAGGACCTTCTCCGGCACACGGACGTTCTTCTCCAGAATGCGCCAGACCGCTTGGTTCAGCTCTCCTTCGGCGTAGAGCTTGAGGGGCGGAATGATGAGCCCCTCCTGGTAGATCTCGGTGTTGTCGCAGGCGTTGCCGCCAGCCACGCGGCCGCCGATGTCGGTCTGATGGCCGATGCAGCAGCTCCAGCCGATCAGGACGTCGTTGATGAAGATGGGCTTGAAGAGGAAAATGTCTGGCAGGTGGCTGGCGCCCTCGTAGGGATCGTTGTTGGCGAACACGTCGCCTGGGCATACATCGTCCCCGAAGGCCTTCATCACTCCTTCCAGCGCCGGGGCCATGGAACCGAGGTGCGGCGGCAGGGTAAGGCCCTGGGCCACCTGTTGTCCCTCAGCGTTGAACAGAGCGGTGGAGAAGTCCATACCGTGTTTGATGACCGCCGAGCGGGCCGTCCGAACCACGGTGAGAGCCATCGTGTCGGCGGTGCTCATCAGGGCGTTCTTGATGATTTCGCGGGTAACCGGGTCCGTCAACTGTTGCATCGGGTTCTCCTTTCTACCCTCGCCCCAACCGTCTCCCAGAGGGAGAGGAGAGGAGGGAGCTGCGTGCATGTTGCCATAACTCCGGACGGCGCAAGAATGAGGGACGACGCGGCGGCTTCAGTTGGCCTGCGGACCTTTGGTGATTTCGGTCCTCGTCACCGAGCCGTCGGCTTCGATGCTCACCCCGAAATATGGCCCGACATGGTCGTTGAAAATGCCGACGGCTTCATGGTTACGCTCCGGGTAGCCCAAGCGCCGCAACCAGCCAGGGATGATTCGTTCGGGCCCAATCACGCCTACAATGTACCGAATCTGGTCTTCGGTGAAAGGTACCGGTTGTATCCCCTGCGCCTGGTTGATCTGCACGGCGAGCAGGTTTTGGTATGGAGCGAGCCGCAGCGCCTCCAGCTCTGTCTTGGCTCCCTCCTCGATGATGATCTGTCGCAGGTCGGCCGGTATCCGGCCCCAGACCTCGGCGTTGATGACGTTGTTGGTGTAGCCGAAGCCAATCACCGGGCCGGTCATATAATCTGCCACCTCATGAAGCCTGGCGGAAACCGCCAGCAGGGCGCCGGTAGTCCCGATGTCCACCGTCCCAGTCTGCACCGCCAGATAGTGACCGGCGGGAGGAATGAATACTGGCTCAGCACCCAGCCCCAGAATCAGGTCGGTGAGGGCGGCGGCGTGGGTGCGTACCTTCTTGCCCTGGAAGTCTTCAAGCGACTGGATAGGGTCTTTGCTGAAGAACCACTGGTCGGCGCCAGCGAACCAGTTGCGGTTGATGGGTATGCCCCCGCCGGTGGCCTCGGACAACATTCGGTCTATGTCCGGACCCATGCCGACCTGCGACAAATAGCTGGCCTCCCAGCCCGTCCCTATTCCCCAAAGAGACTTCACTTCAATTGGCGGAAGCTCTCCAGCAACATAGCCGGTGTAGATGTTGGTCATTTCCAGGGTGCCTTCGGAAACCAGGTTCAGGGTGTCGGAACCGCCGATGCCCAACTCCGGGAAGGAGGTGACGGAGAGTTGCACCTGTCCGTTGGTGCGGGCCGCCAGGTTGGGCGCCCAAAAGGTCTGAATCAGCACACAGGTGGGCAGGTTGCGGTCGATGCAGGTGTGCTGAATCTCGATGCCCTCGCCGGAGGAAGCCAGCGGAGTTGGATTGAGCAGATTCGCTTTTTGAATTAACTCTTGATAATAGTCGCTGGTGTAGATGAACTGGTGGCCGGGCACACCCAGTGCCTCGACACCGAACAATGCGGCTTGGAACGCCTGGGTATACTGTTGCTCAGGCACGAACATCAGGCCCTCGTGGGGCGGTGGGCCAATTAGTTGCCGGAAATCGCCAACGTAGATGGCCCCTGGGCCGTTGGCAACCGACGCCGCGTATTCCGCCAGCATTGCTGACTCGGAGGGGATGGCCGGGGCCGTGGGCTGCGGAGTCGGGGCGTCGAATGGGGTCGGCGTCGGAACCGGCGCGGATGGCGCTTGCGGCGTGGATGCGGGCGCGGAGGTGGCGACGGCGGTAGTGGCGGTCGGTGAGACCGGGGCAGTGGTTGGAGGCGGCTCCGTGGTCACGACCGGTAAGACCGGGGCAGCGGTTGGGGCCAGCGGTTCCGCCGTCCTAGTTGGGTCAGCGTCTTCTCCGCCGCAGGCGGCCAGACCGACTATCAAGAAGACCGCCAGCGACACCGGCAGAAGTAGGAGGCCCTTCACAGGCCTCTCGAACGTGATATATGCCACATAATCGCTCCGTAGAAACATCCCGGCAAACTCTAACCAATATAGCCGAGGAGCGCAATCGAATTAGCCAATTTGGTCTGCACCGACGGACGTGTTCAGGAGCCGCCTGGCTCCCGATGGGGGTTTGACACTCCAGCCCGCGGGCATACAATCTCTTTGAGGATTGACCGGTGGCAACGCGACGCGGCGGTCCGCAAACGGGTCTTGAATTGAAGGAGGACCAACATGCCGGATCTCAACCCTGAACAATGGAACCACCATACCGCGAGGGTCAACGGCATCAACATTCACTACGTATTGGAGGGCGACGGCGAACCGTTGCTGTTCCTTCACGGTTGGCCGGAGTTCTGGTACGCCTGGCGGCACCAGATTCCGGAGTTCTCGCAGCGATACCAGGTCATAGTCCCCGACCTGCGCGGTTTTGGCCACTCTGACAAACCGTTCTACGGCTACGACACCCGCACCTCGGCTTCGGACATGTACGAGCTGGTGCACCAGCTGGGTCACGATCAAGTTCGGATCGTATCCCATGACATCGGAGCTCGGGTGGGCTTCCGCTTTGCCCTCGACCACGAGGAATCGGTGCAAAAGATCGCATTCCTGGACGCGACGCCTCCTTACGAACAGCTGGGCCCCCAAGTACCGTCGGTGGTCCGGGAACGGTGGCATTCGTATTTCCACCAGCAGTTCGACCTGCCGGAGAAGCTCCTGGAGGGCCGCGAGGAGATCTACCTGCGCCACATTCTCAGGGACTGGGTGATCAACAAGTACCCATTGACCCAAGAGGTTATCGACGAGTACGTGAAGGTGTATTCGGCGCCCGGCGGCCTACGCGGCGGCTTCAACTACTACCGGGCCGCCGCCTACCTCGATCCGGCCGACTGGCGAGCCGACGAGGGTAAGCAACTGTCGGTCCCGGCACTATTCCTCTATGGTACTCGCCGGGTCCGCACCGCCGAGGAAATGGGCGCCGGGCCTCTGGACGACGCTTGGCGGGGCGTGATCCCCGGAGTGAAGTCGAAACACCTGGGGGATTTCGGCCACTTCCTGCAGTGGGAATGCCCCGACGCGGTTAACGAAGCGCTGGCCGAATTCTTGGCCTAGCAACGCCGACAAACAAGGAGGAGAGCGAGGGACCGATGAGCAACATGACCGACCGGATCGCCTTGGTGCGTTCCGAAGCCGAACGTATCGGCCAGTACTTCCAAACGCTGAGCCCCGACCAGTGGGCCATCCAGAGCTCCTGTGACGCGTGGGAAAATCACGACGTGGTGGCGCATTTGTGCATGGCCGTGGACATGTTCAACGACAACCTCGGCCGGGGAGTCCGGGGAGACTCCTCCGCCCCCGAGGGAGCGCCTCCTCCTGGTCCCGAGGCACTGGCGGCGCGGATGATGGCCAACGCGCAGCGCGCCGTCAATACCCGCAAAGAGTTGGGCGTCGGACTGCTGCCCCACTTTGCCGCCCAGTGCGGGCGGTTCAACGAGCTGCTGGACGGGCTCCAACCCGAGGACTGGGCCAAGTTGTGCTATCACCCGGCGAGGGTGATCTCCGTGGCCAGCTTCGTCGATCTTCGGCTCACGGAGATGGTGGTGCATGAGTGGGACATACGCTCCCGGATTGAGCCGTCGGCCAGCCTGCCCGCCAACGTCATGCCAGCGGTGCTGGACCTGCTACCCACGTTCGTAGTCGGGCGGCTGTATGCGCCCGGGCAGTCCATCACGAGCCCCACCACGTTCCGGTTCAACCTCACCGGTGGCGTGGCGGGCTCCTTCGCCATCACGGTCGGCGACGGGGAACCGAGGATGGGCCCTGCCGGGTCGGGCCCGGCCGCCGGAACGTTCGGTTGCGACGCCGGGACCTTCGCCTTGGTGGTCTACGGGCGCATCGGGCTGCACGAGGCCATCCAGAGCGGCCAGGTGACCGTCGAGGGCGACCAAGCATTGATCGAACAATTTGCCAGTTAGGAGAAGGAACAATGAAATTGCTAGTTATGTCCGGAGGACGTCACCCTTACCACGAGTCCACGCCCATCCTGGAGGGCTTTTTGAAGGGAGCCGGTCACGACGTGTCGGTGATGGAAGACGCCTCGGTACTGACCGACAGCGCCGCCATGTCCGGCTACGACGCCCTGGTGTTCAACACCCGTCGCGAGAACCTGCCCGACTTCGGCGAATGGGCCCTGTCCGAGGCTGAGCAGAATGGACTCAAGGAGACCATCCGCTCCGGGAAGGGGTTCGTCTGCATCCACATCGCCTGCTGCGTCCCCACAGGATGGCCGGAGTTCCAGGAGATCACTGGCGGCGGTTGGGTGACCGGCACCAGCTATCACCCGCCCTACGGAACAATGACGGTGGACGTCAGCAACGCCGGTCACAAGGGAGCGGCGGGGGTGTCCGACTTCTCCACCGAAGACGAGTTGTACATGAACACCACCTTCGGCGAGGGCAACGATGTGTTCATCACGGCGGATGCCGAAGACGGCTCGTATCCCTGGGGCCCAGACCGCGAAGACACCTTCATGCCCGGCGGCACCTATCCCATGGGCTGGACCCGCAGCTACGGCGACGGCAAGGTGTTCGTCCTGCTCCTCGGCCACGACGGCCGCAGCTTCGAGACTCCGGAGTTCCAGCGGATAGTGCTCAACGGAGTGGAGTGGGCGACGGCCTAAATGACCGAGCAGGGATTCACCGTTCCGGTCGGTGAGGGCAGCATCTCGGCGCTGCGCTCTGAGCCTGAAAGTGAAGGCCGCGACTGCTTCATCTACGCCGCTGGAGCAGGATCGAACCTGAACGACGGCTTCGGCAAGTATCTGGCCGAGCGTTTAGTGGAAGCGGGCATTTCCTGTGTCCGCTTCCAGTTCCCTTACCAAGAGGCCCGAAAGCGTCGGCCGGACCAGCCGCGGGTGCTCGAAGAGACATGGCTAAATGTGATCGAGGCGGTCAAACCCAACGCTTCGCGTATCATCGCGGGCGGGCGCTCAATGGGAGGGCGCTACGCCTCGATGGTCGCCGCCAAGGGTGCGGCGGTGGACGCGTTGGCGCTGTTCGCCTATCCGCTGCATCCTCCGGGGAATCCGGAGCGGCCCCGCGACGGCCACTTTCCCAGCATTTGCGTCCCGACTTTCTTCTGTTCCGGGACCCGCGACTCCTTCGGGACTCCGGAGGAGTCGCGCTCAGCCGCCGCCGACGTCCCGAAGGCCACCCTCCACTTCCTGGAAGATGCCGACCACGGCTTCGCCATCCCCCGCAGCACTGGCCGCACTCGGGAGGATGTGTGGTCGGAGGCGGTGGACGCCTTCTTAGGTTGGGCGGCTATCGGTTAGAAGAGGCGCCCCGCTCCTAGCTCGCCCGTAGCTCCCTCAGGTACGCCAACACGGCGTCGATGTTCGCTCTTGGTGAGACGCGTTTCGGGCGTTGATTGCGGACTCCCCAAAACCTTGTGCCTAAATTCTCGCAAATCGCGGAAGTGGTCATTGCGTCGATACTATTTTCCAAGCTGCGTTCCAAGACGGCGTCTTGCGGGTTCCGAATAGCCATGGCCCGATCACCATCACCATCACCATCACCATCACCATCACCATCACCATCACCATTATCCGCTGGGAGAGGTTGCTGATCCAATGACCTGCTGGGTGCTAACCCCGCTCCAAGATTATGTTGCTGGACTCGTCGACCGATGCCGTCCAACTTGGGGGGACAACGGTGGTGGAGTCGTACTCTTCGATGATCAGCGGGCCGGTGACGGACTGGCCGACCAAGCTGCCGCGGCTCACGACCGGGGTGTTAGCCCAGCCTCGCGCCGGACCGAAGTAGACGTTGCGGCTGGTCTGTGAGCCGCCGGAGCCGGTGGCTAGCTCGAAGCGTTCGGGCATACGGGATTGCTCGGACAGGCCCCGTGCGATCACCCGCACGTTCACCAGTTGGTAGCCGGTGTCGGTGCGATAGCCGAAGGACTGCTCGTGTTCTTGGTCGAAGCTCTCGGCAACTGCGGCCAACGAAGCGCGGTTGACCGGTCCGGACGGGAACGGCACCGTCAAGTCGGAGACCTGTCCTTCGTACTTCATGTCCACTTGAGTAACAAACTCTTGGTGCGCGTCGTCGAACCCCTCAAGGCGAAGTTGACTGCAGCCCTCTCCCCACAGTCGCTCCAGCAGTTCGGACAGGGCGTCGACTTCTATCTCGTCGAAGGTCTTGAAGTAGGTCTGGACGAAGTGGTGCTCCACGTCGGCCACCAGCAGCCCGAAGGAGCTGAACACTCCTGGGAAGGGCGGGACCACGACCCGCGCAATGTCCAGCATCTCTGCTAGCCCGGCCGCATGGACCGGACCGCCGCCGCCGAAGCAGACGAGGTCGAAGCGCCGGGGATCGCGGCCGCGCTCGCTGGAAACCGCCCGGAGTGCCCGTCCCATGTTGGAGTTGACCACCGCATGAATTCCGTGGGCGGCGTCCACTTCGGAGAGACCAAGGGGACGAGCCACGTGGGCGGCGACCGCCCGCCGTGCCAACTCGGCGTCGATCTCGAAGTCGCCAGCAAGCAGGTGCTGCGGGTTCAGGTAGCCCAGCAGCACATCAGCATCGGTAACTGTGGCGTCTTGGCCGCCGAGGCGGTAACAGGCGGGGCCGGGGAACGCGCCAGAACTCTGGGGCCCGACGCGCAGGGAGCCGCTGCGGTCCACCGAGGCGATGCTGCCTCCCCCCGCGCCGACCTCCGCCAGGTCGATGGCCGGGACGCGGAGGATGTGGCCGCTGCCCCGCAGCAACCGATGGCCGACGCTGATGCCGCCGCCGACCTCGTATTCCGGGGCCTGTAGCATCTCGCCGTTTTCGATGATCGATGCCTTGGCCGTCGTTCCGCCCATGTCCAGCGTCATCAAATTGGGCATCCCGAGGCGGCGGCCCAAGTGGTAGGCGCCCACCACGCCAGCCGCCGGGCCGGACTCGATGCAGTAGACCGGCCGCTCCTTGGCTATGCCGGAGGTAGCCAGACCGCCGTTGGACTGCATCACCGTCAGCGGCACGGTAACGCCCATGTCGGTGAGCCCGTCGGTGAGCAGGGTCAGGTAGCGCTCCACCACCGGCCGAACGTAGCTGTTGATGACGGTGGTACTGGTGCGCTCGTACTCTTTCATCTCGGGCAGCAGCTCGGACGAGAGCGTTAGTATCACGTCTGGGGCCCGCTCCCGGAGAACTTCGGCGATGTACTGTTCGTGGCTGGGATTGGCGTAGGAGTGCAATAGACACACGGCCACCGATTCCACTCCGCTGTCCCGAACAGCCTGCACGGCCCGGTCGACGTCTTCGACGTTCAGGGGCCGCAGCACCTCGCCTCGGAAGTTCAGACGTTCCCCGACTTCTAGGCGGTGCTGCCGTTTAATCAGGGTCGGGGACTTCTCGTAGTAAAGGTCGTAAAGCCGGGGAGTGCGGTTGCGACGGAACTCCAGGATGTCCCGGAACCCCTCGGTGGTGATCAGCGCGGTATGGGCGCCCTTGCCCTCGATGATGGCGTTGGTGGCCACTGTGAATCCGTGGCTGACTTCCGACACCGATGCTGGAGTAATCGCCAATTCTTCGACGCCGGCGGCGATGCCGCTGAGTACCGCCCGGCTGTAGTCGTCGGGGGTGCTGGCGATCTTCCGGGCCAGGACCCGGCCGTCGCTGCCCAGGAACACGATGTCGGTGAAGGTGCCGCCGATGTCCACGCCGACGCGGAAGTCAACCATGATTCAGTCCTTGTAGCTTGAGAGTAGCCGAGGTCCTTCTATCGCCGCGCTCCCTCAGGATGACAAGATAGGGCTCCAACAGGGGCGCAAGTCGAGCCTGACAATACAAGGCAGGCTCGCAGGATGTATTCATTCGCCGGGACGACGCACGGTGTGGCCGCCAAACTGCTGGCGGAGGGCGGCCAATAGCTTGGCCCCCAAGGGCCCGTCTTGGCGGGAGCGGAACCTCTGTTGCAGCGCGGCCGTGATGGCGGGGATGGGCACGGCCAAGTCCACCGATTCTTCGACGGTCCAACGCCCTTCGCCCGAGTCTTCAACGTAGGCTTGGAGGCCTTCCAGCCGCGGGTCCTCGTTCAGCGCGGCGGCAGCCAGGTCGAGCAACCAAGAGCGCACCACGCTGCCGTAGCGCCAGGTGTTGGCGATGGCGGCCAGATCGAGGTCGAACTCTTCCTTGGCCGCGAGCAACTCGAAGCCCTCGGCGTAGGCCTCCATGAGGGCGTATTCGACGCCGTTGTGCACCATTTTCACAAAATGGCCCGCGCCGCTGGGCCCGACGTGGCTGTAGCCTGTGTCTTCGCCCGGAGCCAAGGTGCGGAAGATGGGCTCCAACCGCTGTACGGCCGCTTCGTTTCCTCCAACCATCAGGCAGTAGCCGCCGGTTAGGCCCCAAATGCCGCCACTGGTGCCAACGTCGATCAGGTCGATACCCCGCTTGGCTAAATCGTGGCCCCGGCGCATGGTGTCTTTGTAGTTGGCGTTGCCGCCGTCGAGGATTGCGTCGCCCTGGGACAGCAACGGCGAGAGGCTGGCGATGGTGTCTTCGGTGGCTTGGCCAGCGGGTACCATCACCCAGGCGGCCCGGGGCGGCTGCAAGCGCTCAACCAACTCTTCCAGGGACGATGCGCCCTCTGCGCCAAAGCCAGCGCTGGCCGCGACTGCCCCTGAGTCAAGGTCGTAGGTGACCACTCGGTGGCCGCCCAGCGCCAACCGCTGGGCCATGTTGGCGCCCATTCGTCCCAATCCAATCAGTCCCAGTTCCAAGCGATGGTCTCCTAAAGGATGTTATTGTACGAGCCGTTTAGAGATGCCGCCTCGTCAACAAGGCGGCGCAGGCCGCTGATGATGGCGGGGCCTAGGTCGATGCGGGCGGTGCGGCGGCCCAGATCGGACAACGCCTGAAGGTCTCCGATTTCCTGGGCGGTTGCCAGGGTCCCGAAGCTATAGTCCTGACCAGGGATGGGTAAATCATAGTCTTGGTGGTCCATGGTCAATTGCAAGAACAGGCCCGAGTCCACTCCTCCTTTGTGCATCTGTCCTGTGGAATGGAGGAACCTGGGCCCGTATCCGACGGTGGTGGCGGTCCGGTACTGCTGCATCAGACGCCGACGGAGCACGTCCAGCAGACTGAGCATGCCCGATGTCATCGGTAGGTACGCCATGATAGCCAGGTAGTCTCCTGGCCTGGCTTGGGACATCAGCTCCGCCAATCCGCTGGTCCCTGTGGGCTCCGGCAAACGGCCATCCTTGGCGAAGCCAGCCAGCACACCGTCGGTTATGTCCTTGCTCGATTGTACGTCGGGTTGGTCGAAGGGGTGGATGCCGAGCACGGCCCCGGCGACAGCAATGGCGAACTCCCAGCGGAAGAATTCCGCGCCCAGATCGTAGGGGTCCCGCAGTTCGAGACGCTCGACCGGGTGGCCCGCGGTTTCCAGGCGCTGTAAGGCGCTCTCCGTTGCGGCGTCGGTGTTGGAGGCCACCTGCGGCCAGACGAACAGCCGGTCTTCGGCGTACGCTTCCGGGCCGAGCAACGGCTCCCCAGCGATCGGTATGATGCCCTTGCCGTCCTTGCCCAGGCTTTCGGCTATCAGTTGCTCGATCCAGAGACCAAGGCTCTCTATCGGCGGCGACCCGACGATGGTCAGCTTGTCCCGGCCCGCTGCCGCCATACCGACAATCAGCGCGGCTAACCTGGCTCCGGGGTTCGATTGCACGTCGGCATTCTGGCATTGTTGGCGCATCGTGTTGGCACGAGACAGTAGCTCTGAGACGTTTATCCCGGCCAACGCGGCAGGAACCAGCCCGAAATAGGATAGGACCGAATAGCGGCCTCCGATGTCCGGATCGTTGAGGAACACCCGCCGGAACCCTGCCTGCCCCGCAAGGGATTCCAATGGGGTCCCTGCGTCGGTGATCGCTACAAAGTTGACGCCAGCGCTTTCCGGAAGGACTTCTTCGACCGTGTGCCGGAAGTAGCGATAGAAGGATAGAGTCTCGATGGTGCCGCCCGATTTGGACGAGACCAAGAAGAGAGTCCGGGACGGGTCAATGGTCCCACTAACCTCCCGCAATTGGGCCGGCACCGTGGAGTCCAAGACGATCAAGCGAGGAAAGCCGGACACTGTCCCAAACGTCTGGCACAGCACCTCAGGGCCCAGACTGCTGCCGCCCATGCCAAGCAACACCACGTGCTGGTAGCCTTCAGCCTGTATCTCTCTCGCGAATAAAGCGAGGGCTGCGGATTCGCCTTGCATAGCGCCAATGATGTCCAACCACCCGAGTCGATTGGCGATCTCGTAGGGGTCTGGTCGCCAGAGGGTATGGTCCCTCCGCCAGACCCGTTGAACAGCCTTACTGCGGTCGAGGCCAGACAGAATAGCTTCGATTGCCGCAGTGGAGGTGACACGGCCTTCTGAGGCCACTGCGTTATCCTTGGGCCAGCCTGCGGGCTTCGTCCACCACCCGGGCGGCGGTGAATCCGAACTGCTCCATGAGGACGCCGCCGGGGGCCGAGGCGCCGTAGGTGGTCATGCCGACCGACGCGCCGTCCAAGCCCACGTATCGGGCCCAGCCGTTGGTGGCCCCGGCCTCGACGGAAAGCCGGGCGCGGTTGTCAGGGGGCAGCACCGAGTCGCGGTACTCTTGCGGCTGCGCTTCGAACAGTTCCCAGGAGGGCATCGATACCACTCGGGAACCGATTCCTTCTTCGGCCAGAGTTTGCCCTGCTTCTAGGGCAATGTGCACCTCGGAGCCGGTGGCGATGATGATTACCTCTGGCGAGCTGCCGGACTCCCAGAGGACGTAGGCGCCCCGCTTGGTCCCCTCGGCGTCGCTCAGGCCATCTCGGTCCAATACCGGCAGGTTCTGGCGAGTCAGGGCGATGGCGGTGGGGCCGTCCTCCTTCTCCAGAGCGGCCTGCCAGGCAATTGCCGTTTCGTTGGCGTCGGCCGGACGCAATACCGTCAGCCCGGGCATCTCTCGCAGGGACATCAGGTGCTCGATTGGTTGGTGGGTCGGACCATCTTCACCCAGGGCGATGGAGTCGTGGGTGTAAACGTAGATGACCCGCTGGCCCATCAGCGAGGCCAGGCGCACCGAGGGACGCATGTAGTCGGAGAAGATAAGGAAGGTCGAAACGTAGGGAATCGCTCCGCCGTGGACCGCGATCCCATTGGCGACCGCTCCCATACCGTGTTCGCGCACCCCGAAATGCAGGTTGCGCCCGTCGAAGTTGCCGGGGCCGATGTGCCCTTCATCGTTGAGGATGGTCAGAGTCGAGGAAGCAAGGTCTGCCGAGCCTCCCAGCAGGTTGGGGACAGCGCTGGAGATGGCGTTCATCACCCGGCCCGACGCCTCCCGGGTCGAGACCGAGCCACCTGCGTCGAACAGTCCGGCCATGCCATCGGCCCAATTCGCGGCCAGTCGCCCGTCAAGGGCGGCTTCGAGTTGACTGGCTTCTTCGGGATAGGCCTCCCGGTAGCGTTCGATCATTGCCTGCCATTCTTGCTGGCATTGACGCCCACGCTCCCTGGCCTTGGTCAAGTGCTCCCAGGCTTCGCCGGGAACGGTAAACGTGTCGGGATAGGGCCAACCCAGTTGGTCCCTGGTAAGCAACACTTCATCGTCGCCAAGGGGAGCACCGTGGACCCCGGCGGTGCCCGCCTTGTTGGGACTGCCGTGACCGATGACGGTCTCGCAGACGATCAGACTAGGCTTGGAGGTCTCCACCTTGGCCTCCGCGATGGCGGCCTCTATGGCGGCCAGGTCTTGTCCGCCCAACGGGCCCAGCACCTGCCAGCCGTATGCCTCGAAGCGGCGTGGCACGTCCTCCAAGAAGGCAATGTCAGTGTCGCCCTCAATAGATATGCCATTGTCGTCGTAAAAGAAAATCATCTTGCCCAATCCGAGGGTGCCTGCTAGGGAGGCAGCCTCGGCGGCGACGCCTTCCATCAGGTCGCCGTCGGAGACCATGGAGTAGGTGTAATGGTCGATGACCTCGTGGCCGGGGCGGTTGAACTTGGTGGCCAGCCACCGCTCGGCCAGAGCCATACCCACCGCATTGCCGAAACCCTGGCCCAATGGGCCGGTGGTCACTTCGACTCCTGGAGTCACTCCGTGTTCCGGGTGTCCGGGCGTTTTGCTGCCCCACTGCCGGAACCGCTTGAGCTCGTCCATCGGAAGATCGTAACCGGTCATGTGCAGCAAGGAATAGAGCATCGCCGACGCGTGGCCCGCGGACAGCACGAACCGGTCGCGGTCGGGCCAAAGCGGGTCGGCGGGGTTATGCTTGAGGAAACGGTCCCACAGCACGTAGGCCATGGACGCGGCGCCCATTGGAGCGCCGGGATGACCGGACCGGGCCTGTTGCACCATGTCTATGGCCAGGAACCGGAGGGTGTTGATGCACAGCTGATCGAGGGTTGAATCGGACAAGTTTCTCCCCTGTTACGAGGCTAAGGATGGGATCACGCGGGTGCGTTTAGAGTGTACCCATCTTGCTCGGCGACTGCAACGAACGGGGTCCTCGGTCTTGCTTGACGGGGCTCAACAACACCAAGGATCGTCCCAAGCCCGTTACGGGTTGTCCCCAGGTCTTACCACGGAACGTGGTTGATGCCGGCGTACAGGGACACGCTGCGGCCGTTCAAGGCGGCCGTTTGGTTGGCTACTACGGTGAAGAGGTAGATCTGACTGGGTATTAATTCGGTGATGGTGTTGTACGCGGCAAGCGCGGGTCGAGGGTCGTAGAAAATCCAAGACTGAGTCGCTGGCTGGAATTTCCATACGCTAATCAGATTGTCGCCCACCGGGGCAAGGGCGCCGGCCACCCCGCTATCCCCAGTTGATGCCTCCAGCGCGGGAACCAAGGCCGCTTCTGCGGCGGGAACGAGCACGCCGTCGACCCAAGCGCTCACGATGGCGCCTTCGGGAGCCCCGAAGCCGTTCACCGTTGCCGTGCCAACGAAGACGTGCGGGATGCTCGGCGGGCCGCCTTGGTTCGGGGGACTGGCCAACAAGCCCGACGCGCTCGGCAGTCTCCCGAGAGTGCCGGTGGCGGTCAGCGCAGTTTCAGTTATCCCGCCCTCTTGCCATAGGGATACTTCCGCGGCAATCAAATTGCCAATGTGGAACTCGACCGTCTTCCCGAAGTAATTCTCACCCTCGGGAGGGGCGACCGTGATCACAAATACGCCATCGAAGTCCGGAGCCTGGGTTGGCTCAGGAGTGTCGGCCGGTACTGGCGTTGGCGTGGGTGTCGGCGGGTCCGTGGGCGCCGGCGCTGGTGGTGACGTTGGAGCAGCCGCCGTCGGGACGGGTGTGGCCGCTGTAACGGTCGGCGCGGGCACCGGTGAATCCGCTGCGGGCGGGGTGTTCGTGGGACCCGGCGGAGGCGATGTTGGCGCTTGCGTGGGCGGAGGTGTGTCCGTCGCAAGGGACGTGTCGGTAATGGTCGGGTTTCCTCCGCAGGCCCAGAGCATGGCCCCGATCATTAACAAGACTAGTATGCTGCCCCGGTGTTTAAGGTGCACGGTCACTCTCCTCCCGTGTACACGATAGTCTCTGGTTTAAAAGCGGCCCAAGCGAACCAAAAGTGGTCGCCATGGACCACCCGGTCCATGGCCTCTCCGGCCAACGGCCCAGCCACCGCTCGCCCCAGGATGTTCCAAGTTGACCCGGTCTCCAGGTCGCGGAATTCCTCGTCGGTTAGCTCGAAGGTAAGTTCAACGCCGTCCAACACCGGGTCAAAAACTCCCGCGGCCCCGATTTCCCGGGAAGCGTTGATGCTCATCTGGTCTAACGCCGACCGCACCCCAGGCTTGAAGAGCACCACCAAGCGCTGGTCTTGGTGGTGATAGTTGACCACGCGCTCCTCCCGCAGGACAGAGAACGGGAAGGCGAGCTCTAACCCTTCGAGGCTAACGGCCGCCACTCGTTCCTTGGGCATGAGCCTGTAATCCAACTCCCCGAAGTAGAAGAACGGTGGGTAGTCCACCTTGTCGTAGCCCACGTAGGGGTTGGCTCCGTATTCGCGCGGGTAGCCGGTATCGCGGGAGAGGACCAGGCCGTCGGGGTTGGACGTCCTGAAGTCCTCCCAGGCGACGATTGACGCTGGCAGAAAACGCAGGGTCTGTCCGGCCATTTCGCCGACGATGCCTTCGCCGGTTAGTTGCTGCCACCAAGACTCGGTCTGACGGTCCCACATCACGAGATCGCTGTTACGCAGGTTGCCCGAGGTCCCAAAATCGTATACGACACCATCCAGCTTGCGGTCGAAGGCGATCGCCGAGTTGCATAGAGGGCAGAAGGTGACGGTCACGGGTTCGCCGCCCACCTCGTCGTTCACAATCTCGTGCCACATCAGGATCTGTAGCGGGTAAGCTCGGCTTTCGCCGTTCAGCTCCAAGGAGATGACTGGCTGCCTGGGTTTCAGCCATTGGTCGGCGTCGGCGGTTGAAATGAAGTTGGGCTCGTCCAGAGGAGGAATGCCGTCCCGGGGCGGACCACCGGATATCAGCTCGTCGTAGCGCACGGTGTGGTAGGCAAACTCGGTCTTCCAGCCGCCAGTGGAGAACCTGGCGGCCGAGACGGCGGCGGGCCAATGCGGGTCCGGCTCCACGCCGGCGGCGTTGGGACCACTGGGAATCGGTGGCGGCGCCGTGGGGGTGGGATGGGTCGTCGGCGATGGCTCCACCGCGGGCGACGCGGTGGCCGTGGGCGGCGGAACCAACGTCGGTGTGCTTATAGGCTGCGGGGTGTTAGCCGTGCCGCAAGCCAGGGTTGCCGACAATGCCCATACGATGAGACTTGCGATGAACCATGGCCTGCTCGGGTCCACGATCCTAGACCGGTTGCTTCGAGCGCTCGAGGTCCGGGAAGATCCGGTCCCGGAAGGCCGCCAACTCGCCGACGGCAAACTCGTAGGTTGCCCCGGTCATGCAGTAAATGTGGGTGAGCCCGTCTTTCTCCGCCTGGCGAATGCGTTTGGCGACGTACTCCGGCGTCCCGATCAGGCCCATGGTGTCGCATATCTGGGCCAAGGCGTCGTCGGGAAGGAAGGCGCAGAGTTCCCGGGCTTTCTGCCAGTCCTCGGCGTGGGGGACGTCGGGATACAGGTCCCACAGGCCCGAGGGGAGTTCCAGATCGCCAAAGTCGAGCCCGGCGGCCTGTAGCCAGCGCTTGTGAGTATCTTCCATCAGCCTTTGCACCGCCAGCGGGCGGGCGATTTCCCGGGCTTCTTGCAGATCGTCTTTGATGATGGTGGTGGCGGTGAAGATGGTCTCAATGTCGTCGGGGTTGCGGCCAGCAGAGCGAGCTCCGTCGGCGATCAACTCGCGGGCTTCGGCTACCGCGTTCGGATGGAGGCCGGTCATCAACACGGCCCCGTCGCACACCTCGCCCGCCACGTGCATCGCCCGGGGGCCGGTCGCGGCGATATAAACCGGCGTCGGAATCGCGCTGTCTCCGTGACGCATGCGGCTGTTGGCGTCGTTGCCGAACTGCACCATGTCACCACTCATGAGCTCCTTCATCATCACTACGGAGTTGCGCATTTGGCGGACCGTTGCCGGACGCAAGCCAACTGTGGCGGTGGAGCTATAACCCCGTCCGATCCAGATTTGGACCCGGCCCGGAGCGATTTCGGAGACCGTCTGCGCCGACGACGCAACCACCGAAGGGTGGCGTGTGATCGGGTTGGTCACCGCCGAGGCGACCCGAATGTGGTCGGTCGCTTGGAGCGCCGCCGCCATGCTGACGAAAACGTCCCGCTCCAGCAGCTGCGAGTCTAGGATGCCGACCCCATCGAAACCGGCGTCTTCGCATTGGCGCACGAAATCGGCCACCTCCGGGGCCGGTTGGCAGGGTGGAACTCTCAGGTCTATCTGTATTGCCATGAACGTCTCTCTCCAAGCTTGAGTTGCTCTTGTTAGCCTCCGGCCAGCGTCTCCCGCAGTCGGCGGATGATATAGTCCGTCTCTTCTTCGGTCAGGTTCAGGGTGTCCACGCCAAGTTGGTCCGGGGGGCCGAGCTGTGACAGATAGACGGGCCGTGCACCTTGCTCCATCGCTGCCGCCACCCGAGATGGCGAAGGGCCCTGCCAGGCGTCGCCGAACTTTAACACGGCGTTCGGGATGAGGTAATCGACGCCGTCGTGCTGCAGGCTAACCTGGAGCCCTGGTGTCTCGACCAACGCATCGACCACCCGCTGGGCCAACGACTCAAAATAGGCCATCTCGGTCGCTTCGTCCTCTTCGACGAACATTCCCAGGGCGGTCACCAATCCGACGATTTCCTCTTTAGCTACCTTCATGGGCCGACCCAAGAACTGCGCCGGGCTTCCATTGGCCGCGGCCGCTGCGATCAGGTCCTCACGCCCGCAGAGTATGCCGGTACCTTGGGGGCCGCGCACTCCCTTACCGCCGCTGAAGACCACCATGTCCGCGCCGTCCCGGAGGTAGCGGGACAGGTTTGCCCGGGGCGGCAGCATTGAGGCGGCGTCGACAATCACTGGCACCTCGTGGGCGTGGGCAATGTCGCACACCTGGGCCAGCGGCATCACCCTCCGGCTGCTGAATGGTGCGCACAGGTAGGCGACCGCAGCAGTGCATTCGTTGATAGCGCCTTCAAGCTCCCAGGGGTGGTTGAACAGGTAGTTGCCAACCTCCACCAGCGTGGCCCCGGCGGCCCGGTAAGCTTGATCGTAGGGGAACCGGTGCATCGTCTGGATGATGATCTCGTTTTTCATGCCCTTGGTGTCGGGCAGTTGGCGCATCTTCACCGGGTCGCTGCCAGCGATGCAGGCGGCGGCTTGCAACAACAGTCCTCCAGCCGCGCCGCTACAGACCAGACCGGCTTCAGCTCCGGTCAACCGGGCGATTTCCTCGCCAGCCTTCTGGTTTAGCTCATCGATGTTGACCATCACCCGCGCGGTGTGGGCCATTTGCTCCAACACTTCGGGGCGGGTGCGAGTGCCGCCGTAGCGGGTCACCGACCCGGAGGCGTTGATGATTGGGGTGACCCCCAACCTTTGGTAAGCCTGTTCTCCGGGGGTTGAAGCGCTGGATCGTGTCACGGTTTTCTCCTGGTCGCGCGGCTGGGCTGCGCCACATTATATCAATTGTCTTGTGGTAACATGCGGGCGTGGACAAGCTGGATCTGAAGGCGAAAATCGGCTTGGTGGTGGTCAGCGCCTCCACCATCTCGGAGCTGCGATACCCCAGGGCGGCCCCTCCCGGCGTCGGATTTTTCGCAAGCCGTATGCTGCTGGGCGAGAACCAAGGCCTGCAGGGGCTCATCGAAATGGAGACCAACGCCGAGCGGGCGGTGCAGGAACTGGCCAGCGCCCGGATGGATTCCATCGCCTACTGTTGCACCGTCAGCGGGGCCATGCGTGGGATGGACAAGGACCGGGAGTTCTGCAACGACATGGAGCACCGGTGGGGGATTCCCACCACGTCGACGATGCTGGCCGCAACTGAAGCGCTGCGGGACATGGGTCTCCGCCGCGTGGTCGTCACCAGCCCATACCCGGAGAGCCACCACGAGTCGGAGCGGGCCTATTTGGCCGAGGCCGGCATCGAAGCGGTGGCCATGGAGGGCTTGGGCTTTCACACAGCCGCCGAATTCGCTGCTGTCCCGGCCAACGAGATCTACACGTTTTCCCTGGACGTGTGGAATGAGCACGGTGACGGAGCCGACGGCATGTTCATCAGCTGCATGAACTTCGACGCCATGGCCGCGGCCCAGGACCTGGAAGATTCCATCGGCAAGCCGGTGGTTACTTCCCATTCGGCGACCCTCTGGCGGGCCCTAAGCCTGGCTGGGGTGTCCGACCCGGTTCAGGGCTATGGACGTCTCTTGGCCGAGGAGCGACCGGTTACCCGACGACATACGGAGGTCAAATCGTGACAACCGCCAACCGTCTTAACTCGATGGCGCTGGGCGAAGCGATGTTCACCCAGCGCGCGATACGCCGGTTCAAGAAGGACCCAATCCCCGCGGATGTGATGACCGACATCATGGAGGCGGCCATCCGTGCCCCCAACGGCGGCAACAACCAGCAATGGCACTTCATCGTGGTGCAGGACGCCGAGATGCGGGGCAAGCTGGGCGAACTGTACCATGAGGCTTGGTGGGCCAAGCGGGCCGACGCTGGGATCCACGGCCCTGAAGACCTGCCTCCTGGTAGGAATTCGATGCGCTCGGCGATGCGGCTGGCCAATGAAATAGGCGACGCGCCGGTGATGGTGCTGATCTGCGCCACCGCTAAGGGAGCGCAGGCTGCGGGTTCGGTTATCCCTTCGGCCCAAAACATGCTGCTGGCGGCCCGCGCTTTCGGGATCGGCGGCACCATCGCCACGCTGCACCCGGTGGTGGAGGAGCGGGTCCATGAGCTGTTCAACATCCCGGAGACCGCCCAGGTGGTCTACTGCATGCCCTTCGGTTACCCCCGGGGCGTCTTCGGGCCGGTGACCCGGCTCCCCCTGTCCGAAGTCTGCTCCTACGACCGCTGGTAAACCTGGGACCCTTAGCCGATCAAGCGGAGAAAGGCCATGAAATGGTGCCGATTCGAGTCAGGTGGTCTAACCGCCTTCGGGATCGTCGAAGGCGAAGAAATCACTGCGGTAGAGGGCAGTCCGTTCGACGATTACCGGGAGACCTCCAGCCGGTATTCGCTGGGCGAAGTGAGGCTTTTGGTGCCTGTAGAACCGCCAACGCTCTATGCCGGCGGCCTCAATTACCCGGACCACGTGGTTTGGGCTGCTGAGCACGCTGGCACCGCCCCGGTGTGGCCCAAGGAGCCTATCGTCGGCACCCGGGCCCTAAACGGCCTGATTGCTCACGGCGAGGCTATCGTGAAGCCCAAGGACGCTACCGAGGAGTTCCAGTACGAAGGCGAGTTGGTGGCCGTTATCGGCAAGCGCGCCAAGCACCTGTCCAGGGACGAGGCGCTCAGTTGCGTGTTCGGCTACACCATCGGCAACGACGTTAGCGAGCGCACCTGGCAGCGCGACGACCCCAACAACTGGCGGGCCAAGGACTCCGACACTTTCCACCCCATGGGGCCGTTCATTGGCACGGACCTAGACCCAACCAACCTGGAGGTCAAGGTCCGGCTCAACGACGACGAAAAGATACGCTTCAACACTGGCAAGATGATCTGGGCGGTTGCCGACTACATCGCAAAGATCACTCGCTATCACACCCTGCAGCCTGGCGACGTCATCTGGACTGGTACCGAAGGGGCCACGCTAAACATGCATCCCGGCGACGTGATCGAGATTGAGATAGAGGGCATCGGCACTCTGCGTAACCCGATCGTCGGCGAGACGTAGCCAAGGAAGCCCATGGCGGTACGCACCGGCAGTCAGTTTCCTCCAAGGCCTCCGCGACCAAGGGGCTCAAATTGCTGTGTCGGCCTTCCCACGATCTGGGGCGGCTGCTGTTGGACTATCCGCTCTCCGGTCAGTTCGACGAGATGGATGCTCTTGCGGTCTTCGACGATGTGCTGGTGCCATGGGAGCGGGTCTTCGTCAACGACCACGCGGAATTGGCCAACTACACCGTGCAGCACGTGACGCTTTGGCGCCAGTACATGCAACAGGTGTCGGCCGAGAACATTGCCAAACCGGAGTTCATCCTGAGTATCGTGCACTGGATTACCGAAGGTATCGGCATTGGGGTATACGGCCACGTTCAGGAGAAGACGGCCGAGAAAATCGACACGATAGAGACCACGCGTTCGTACCTACGGGCCGCCGAAGCCGATGCCGCGCCGTTGGAGTTGGACGGAATGAAGGCCGAGGGAATTTGGCCTGCCCCGGAGCCTTGGATCGCCATGCGTCACTGGTACCCTGAAGCTTACGCCCGCATCGCGACGATCATCGAGCAGCTCGCAGCCGGTGAGTTGATGCTAACACCGACCGAGGACGACTTATCCGGGCCGCAATAGGAGACCATCGAAAAATACTACCAAGGCGCGAACATGGCCGCCAGCGAGCGCGTCCGCCTCTGCCGGTTGGCCTGGGACTTGATCGGCTCTGAGTTCGGATCACGGCAGACGCTGTACGAACGCTTCTTCAACGGCGATGTGGTGCAGCTACGGATGCGGCGCTACGCCACCTACGACTATCGTCAGGCCGAGGAATCGGTCAGACGGTTCATGGATGAAATCGAACTACGAGGCTAGCGGCCGCCGAAGAGTCCCTTCAGCTTGTCCAGAAAACTGCCCGAGCCGCCTTCCAGGAACTGGGCCCACCGCTCTTCCGCGGCGGTAGACCGCCGTAAGTCACGGGCCCGGTCTCGCATCAACTCCATCACCCGCTCCTCCTCGCCCTTGTCCAACCAATAACCGTGGTCGTTGGGGCAGTGCTCGATGGGCAGGTCGTTGGCGCGGTAATTGAAGACGTCCATTATTGCGTTGCAATGAGGACAGGGCAGGTCGCCAGCCCGCCGAGCGTAGTCGCGCATACCCTTGACGACGTCTTCACGAGCGGCGGCGTCTTCAAGGTCGTCCATCTCGTGGTAATCGAGCCAGATGCCCTGGCAGTCGGGGCAACGGTCCACCCCAATACCCTTGAATTTTCGTTCGGTCAAGGTGGCGCTACAGCGTGGGCAGTCCATGGGTCCTCCAGTCAGGAAATGACGCGGCGGAATAAGCCGAGGGCGTTGTCGCCGATGATCTTGTTGACGTCTACGTCGGAATAGCCCCGGCGGATTAGGCCGCGGACGATGTTGGTCCCGTCGGCGGGCGACTCCAGCCCGTTCAGGTAGGGGGCGGGGAACTCGGTGGGGCCGTCCCGTCCCATCATTTGTTTGTGGAAAGCCACATGGTCGCCGATCGTGGTATCGGTGCCGATCCCCACGTGGTCGATGCCCACCAACTTGACCATGTAGTCGTAGTGGTCGAGGACGCACTCAATGTCCTGCTCCGGGTCGTCGCTTAGCGAGTTGGGCACCGCGGTTATGCAGATGAGACCGCCCTTTTGGGCACAGGCGAGCAGCTCGGCGTCCCTTCGAGTACGGCGGTTGGGCCGCAGGGTGTAGGCGGCGTTGTGGCTGAAGACTACCGGGGCGCGGGAGTGCTCGATGGCATCCTCGGCGGTGGGCATAGAGGCGTGGGAGAGGTCTACCACCATCCCGACGTCGTTCATCCGGTGGACGACCTCGATGCCGAAGTTGCTCAATCCGCCGGGGTTGCGCTCGTATAGACCGTCTCCGATGAAGTTCTTGCGGTTGTAGGTGATCCCGGCGAGGCGTACGCCCATGCTGTGCAAGGCATCGACCCGCTCTATACGGTTGCCGATGGCCAGGTGCTCCAGTGTGGGCAGGAAGCCAACGTTGCCCTGCTGCTTCGCCGCCGCGATGTCGTTGGCGTTGCCCACGCGCACCACGCCGTCTTGGGCCGCCACGTCGGCCAGCATCGTGCCGACCTCGGCGGTCAGGTCTTCGTATTCCACGAAGGACATGTCGGTCGTGTTCTTTAGTCCGCTGAAGACGTTGGCGGTGGTGACTGCGGTCCAGCCGCCGTGCTTCACCGCTTGGTAGCCCCATTGGTATCGGCTACCCCGGAGATAATCGATGAAGTGGTCCATGGACTCTGGCATCACGAAGGGGTGCTGGTGCACGTCGATCATCACCGCCTCTTCCATGATCCCCTGAAACCGGACTTCTTCGCTGGAGCTTAGGGGCACGACCGAAGAGGGCACCCGGTCCAACTCCTTGGCCAGCAGAATTCCGTCAATTGCCATAGCACCACCTCGCTTGGGAGAAACTTCGCGCTTTCGGCGCGTCTGCCGTTTAGTCTAATTTCGCGAGATCGCCGCCCCCACCCCACGGGTCTGCTCGTTGACCAGAAACGTAGCCTGGTCCCGCCCGTACGCGGTCTCCAAGTCGGCGTCGAAGCGCTGGCCGCCCAAGGAGCCCATGAGCTCGTACTTCTGCTCGGTGAATAGCCGGCCCTCGAACTCGGAGTGCTTCACCGCCCGTTCGGTCTCGCCAGCCAGGAACATCTCCACAGCCTGGACCATCAACTCGCGAAACTGCTCCGGCCCCAGATAGTTGGCGGACCGTAGGAACACATATCCCCAACGTATCCCCATGTGTTCCAAATGTTCAAGCATGAAGGCGGCAACTCCATTATAGAGGGTCTCCTTTTGAGTCTAATGGAGGCATCGGAAGCGGTCAAACGAAGCAGGACGTGTGTGGAGCGAAGACTTGATAGCCTGACCTATGAGCAGCGTATGGAGTTGATTGAGCCACGGGGGGCGCGGAACCGTTCTTTCGATTTCGTGCCGATGGTGGTCGCGATTGCGCATGAAGTTGCCTCGTCGAACCGCCAGGTATGGCGTTCTAGCCGCCCTTTAGCACGGCCAGTCTTCCGTCGATATTCTCGGCCTCTAACGACAGTCTCTCCCACTCTTCCCAGAGCGACTCCGACTGCTCTTTGAGAACTTGGTACTCTTCCCCGGAGGCCGCAAGCTGGGTTGGATTGTCGAACTGGTCTGGCTCGGAGAACATGGCTTCCAATTCTGCGATGCGGGCCTCGTGCCCAGCCAGCAACCCGTTGATGTCCTCTATCCGAGTGGCGAGTCTGCGGGCCTCTCTACTAAGCTCACGGAGTTGTCCCTCTTCTGGATTCAGCGGACGGCCGGACCTCCGTTTGACGGGTCCCGGCTCAGGGGCAGCAACGGTCGCTCCGTTTGGTGCTGATTTGGCGTCCCACCTGCCGTTCTCGGCCTGCTTGCTACTGGCATCGGCCTGTTTGCGGTAGAGATAGCTGTCGTAATCGCCGGGGAATACCGTTGGCTGGCCGGCATTGATCTCAACAATCTTGTTGGCGACCTGACGGATGAGGGCCCGGTCGTGGGTGATAAGGCAAATCGCGCCTCGATAATCGCCTAGAGCGTCCGCAAGAATCTCCCTGGAGGCTATATCGAGATGGTTGGTCGGCTCATCCATTAGGAGCAGGTTGCTCGGCTGGAGCAGCAGCTTGGCTAGGGCTACCCTAGCTTTCTCGCCGCCGGACAGCACGGAAACCGGCTTGTAAACATCGTCCCCGCTGAAGAGGAAGCCGCCGAGCGTGTTACGCAGGTTCTGGTCCGACTCATTCGGCGCTGCCTGTTGGAGCTCTTGGAGCAGCGTATTGTTCGGGTCCAGGAGCTCAAGGACGTGCTGTGCGTAGTAGGCCGTCACGACGTTGTGACCAGTCCGTCGTTCCCCCTCGTCTATCGGTATGACACCAGCGAGCATTTTCAACATCGTGGTTTTGCCAGCGCCATTCGGCCCCACCAAGGCAACGCGGTCCCCGCGGGAAAGAGCAAGGTCCGTGCCACGGTAGACCACGTTCTCACCGTAGGACTTGCTCACGTTGGTCAGCGACATGACCTCGGAGCCGCTGCGGGGGGGCTCCGGGAACGAGAAGCGGATCTTCTTGGTCGCCCGGGGCAGCTCCACTGCCTGTAATCTTTCCAGCTGTTTGAGGCGGCTCTGTACTTGGCTGGCCTTCCTGGCCTTGGAGCGAAAACGCTCTACGAAGCGCATCTGTCTTTGTACTTCCCGCTCCTGCCTGGCCGCGGCTGCTTGCTTGATCTGGAGGGAGCGCTCGCGCGCGACGAGATAATCGTCGTAGTTTCCCTTGTGCAGGACAACCTCATCGGGCTCGATAGCGAGGACTCTGGTTGCCACCTGGTTCAGAAAAGCGCGGTCGTGGGAGGTGACGAGCACCCCGCCGTCAAACGAGACCAGATATTTTTCGAACCACAGGTTGGCATACAGGTCCAGGTGGTTGGTCGGCTCGTCCAAGAACAGGAGGTCGGGTTTCCTGAACAGCAGCATGGCCAGTTCTGCCCGCATCGCCCATCCGCCGCTGAACTCGCTCATCGGTCGCAGAAAGTCGCCCTGTTTGAAGCCCAAGCCCGATAGGATGACCTTGGCCTCGTATTCCCGGTCGCTGCCGCCTGCGGCCTCCAACTCCAAGTCGAGCTGGCCGTGGAGCTCAAGAAGACCGCTCTGTTTCGCGGGGTCACGCTCTGACGCCAAGGCTTCGCGGGTGGCAGCTATCTTGCCCATCAGAGCAATCGCCTCGGTGTTCGCGTCCAGCACTTGCTGGAGGAGCGATTTACCAGAAAAGAGGGCGGGCTCTTGCTTGAGGTAACCTATGGTGACGTTACGTTGACTGGCTATGCTGCCTGAATCCGGC